>NZ_CP071502.1:275000-4242357 GCF_017354965.1 Shewanella sedimentimangrovi
CTCGCAAGAGGAAGTATACGGTGTGACGCCTGCCCGGTGCCGGAAGGTTAATTGATTGGGTTATCGCAAGAGAAGCTCATGATCGAAGCCCCGGTAAACGGCGGCCGTAACTATAACGGTCCTAAGGTAGCGAAATTCCTTGTCGGGTAAGTTCCGACCTGCACGAATGGCGTAATGATGGCCACGCTGTCTCCAGCCGAGACTCAGTGAAGTTGAAATTGCGGTGAAGATGCCGTATACCCGCGGCTAGACGGAAAGACCCCGTGAACCTTTACTATAGCTTGGCACTGAACATTGACCCTACATGTGTAGGATAGGTGGGAGACTTTGAAGCGGGAACGCCAGTTCTCGTGGAGTCGTCCTTGAAATACCACCCTTGTAGTGTTGATGTTCTAACCTGGGCCCCTAATCGGGGTTAGGGACAGTGCCTGGTGGGTAGTTTGACTGGGGCGGTCTCCTCCCAAAGAGTAACGGAGGAGCACGAAGGTTGGCTAAGTACGGTCGGACATCGTACGGTTAGTGCAATGGCATAAGCCAGCTTAACTGCGAGACAGACACGTCGAGCAGGTACGAAAGTAGGTCATAGTGATCCGGTGGTTCTGAATGGAAGGGCCATCGCTCAACGGATAAAAGGTACTCCGGGGATAACAGGCTGATACCGCCCAAGAGTTCATATCGACGGCGGTGTTTGGCACCTCGATGTCGGCTCATCACATCCTGGGGCTGAAGTCGGTCCCAAGGGTATGGCTGTTCGCCATTTAAAGTGGTACGCGAGCTGGGTTCAGAACGTCGTGAGACAGTTCGGTCCCTATCTGCCGTGGGCGTTGGATGATTGAGGGGAGTTGCTCCTAGTACGAGAGGACCGGAGTGAACGAACCGCTGGTGTTCGGGTTGTCATGCCAATGGCATTGCCCGGTAGCTACGTTCGGAATCGATAACCGCTGAAAGCATCTAAGCGGGAAGCGAGCCCCAAGATGAGTCATCCCTTGGACCTAGAGTCCACATAAGAGCCGTTCGAGACCAGGACGTTGATAGGTCAGGTGTGTAAGCGTTGTGAGGCGTTGAGCTAACTGATACTAATGACTCGAGAGGCTTAACCATACAACCCAGATGGGTTTTACGTTTTGCTTGAAGTACCCAAACTTGATTGAAGTCGAGACTCAAGGCTCGTAAGAGCAGCAGCTTTCCAAATTACCTGATTGGCTTCCTTTAGCCGGTCAGAACAAATTTGTCTGGTGACAATAGCATTGTGGTCCCACCTGATCCCATTCCGAACTCAGAAGTGAAACGCAATCGCGCCGATGGTAGTGTGGGGTCTCCCCATGTGAGAGTAGGTCATCGCCAGACGCCTAATTTGGGCCTAGCCCAAAGGAGCGGTAGTTCAGTTGGTTAGAATACCGGCCTGTCACGCCGGGGGTCGCGGGTTCGAGTCCCGTCCGCTCCGCCAACATTTCGATAAGCCCTAACAGTAATGTTAGGGCTTTTTCGTATCTGGACTTTATCTATTTCTATTGTCGCGACAGTCCCGTCCAACAGCATCCTTGCTTAACAGCCCAGTTCGGCAATATATATCCTTATACAAGAGCCAATTCGGCAATCCTTGCCTCTCGTTCGCAAGCTATGGCTTTCGCCAAGCTCACCATGCCTCTCGCTCATGAGCTCATCGCTGCGCGATATTTCACTCGCCAACATAAAGACGAAAGCCCCTGCATTCTTGTAAAAGAAGTGCAGAGGCTTTTTTCGTTATGGGACTAAAGAAAATCCACCCTGGTCTAAAGGCAAGCCATTAGCGACTCTTTCCGACCTCTTTATTTACGCGGGCCTTTAAGCCGAATAAATACAGAGTGTTGCCAACTTTACACTCCGGCAGTTAACTATCCTGTATCTGTCTTGCTATTGGGGCTTCCCTTACTTACCTTATAGCCAACTTGCAACCAAGGGATGTTGAGATGAAGCTTGAGATGATCTGCACCGGGGAAGAGGTGCTGTCGGGCCAGATTGTGGATACCAATGCGGCCTGGTTTGCCAATGTCATGATGGAACAGGGTATTGAGGTGCAGCGGCGGATCACCGTAGGTGACAGGCTTGAGGATCTGATAGCTGTGTTCCAGGAGCGCAGTTTGCATGCGGATGTGATTTTGGTAAATGGTGGTCTTGGACCCACCAGTGACGATTTATCCGCCGAAGCCATGGCCAAGGCCAAGGGTGAACCCCTGGTGGAAAACCTTGTCTGGCGCCAGCGCCTGGAAGACTGGTTTACCCGCAATGGCAGGGAAATGCCGCTGAGTAATCTCAAGCAAGCGTTGTTGCCGCAATCGGCGGTGATGGTGGACAACCCGGTTGGCACCGCCTGCGGATTCAGGGTCAAACTCAATCGCGCCTGGTTGTTCTTTACACCAGGTGTTCCTTTCGAGCTGAAGGAAATGGTGAAGGGCCAGTTTATTCCTTTCCTGCAGCAGGAGTTCGGTGCCGGTGCCAAGGTGGCGGTCAAAAAGCTGCTGACCATAGGCCACGGTGAATCCGCACTGGCGGACAAACTGGAGACCCTTGAGCTGCCGGAAGGGATTACCCTGGGCTATCGCTCCAGCATGCCCCACATAGAAATCAAGATATTTGCCCGAGGTGACAAGGCTATCGGCCTGTTGCCCAGAGTGACCAACCATGTGCGTCAGGTACTGGGTACGGCTGTGGTGGCGGAAGACAGGCAAAGTCTGGCGGAAGAAATTCATGCCAGACTCAACCAATCCGGTTTCAGCCTGGCGTTGGCAGAATCCTGCACCGGCGGATTGATTGCCAGCGATTTGGTGACCTTTCCCGGCAGTTCATCCTATCTGCACCATGGGCTGGTGACCTACAGCAACGAATCCAAGGTGAAGGTGCTTGGGGTGTCGCCCCAAACTTTGGATGATCACGGTGCCGTCTCCATCGCCACGGTGGAAGAAATGGCCGTGGGCGCCCGTCGTTTACTCGACAGCGACTTTGCCCTGGCCACCAGTGGTATCGCCGGGCCCGATGGCGGCTCGGAGGAAAAGCCCGTGGGCACAGTAGCTTTGGCATTGGCAACCCGGGGTGGGGTCTATAGCCAGATGATTAAATTACCGCGGCGCTCGCGGGATCTGGTACGCAGCCTGAGCGCGGCAGTGGCCCTGGATATGCTGCGTCGCGAACTGCTGGGTGAGGCCGTGATAGTGGATTACGGCTCCATAGGCAGGTACAGCAAGTAACAATATAAGTAGCAAGCAGCCATAAAAAAACGCAGCCTTGGGGCTGCGTTTTCTGCTTTTGGGGCAGTGACTTTCAGGACTGCTATTTGAATTCCAACACCAGCTTACCCGGTTGAACCCTGATGCGCCTGGTCATTTCAGCCATCAGCGCCTGCTGACTCTCTTTAACATCCAGTACATACACTGGCTCGCTTTCAAGATAGGTTCGCAAAAACAGCATCAGCTGAGGACTGATGCTTTGCAGAGCGCGGCCAAGTTCTTTGGGGCTGGATTCCACTTGCAGTAATTCCAGATCGCGCAAATACACGGCGTGGCGCTCACTGTCATACCAGGGCTTGGCCTCAAACTCGGCCGTAAGGCTGGCACGCAATGGCACGAACAGCGCCTTGAGCTCCAGCACCGAGGTGGCCTTCACCGCCATGGTGTCGGGTTTGTGGCCCAATCGAACCTCCACCTGATTGACCCTGATGTCAGCGCTGCGCAGGATCTTGTCCTTATGTATGTCCCGGCCCAAGCGACCGTCGAGGAAGGACTCAATCTGATTTTCGCTGATGCTGTATTGACTGACGCAGCCACCGAGCAAGCCGACCAGCAACAGTGGCAGCCAAAGCCTGTTCATCCCGTGTTCCTCATGCCCGCCGCAACCCCGGCGATGGTCAGCATCAGGGCCAGCTGCACAGGTGCCGATGGCGTTTCTTCCTTACGTGTCCGGGCCAGCAGCTCGGTTTGCAGGAAGTTCAACGGGTCTATGTAAGGATTGCGCAGCCGCACCGACTCCCGATTCCAGGGTGTGTGTGCCATCAGGCTGTCACTGCCGGTCAGTTCCAGCACGGCTTCAATGCCGAGCGCCAGGCGTTGGCGCAGCTTTTTACCCAGGCCGTGTAACTCGCTGGGTACCAGGCACTGTTCATAGTAGCTCGCCAGATTGGGCTCGGCCTTGCTGTACACCATCTCCAGCATGGAAATCCGGGTATTGAAGAAGGGCCAATCTCGCTCCATTTCTTTAAGTAACGGCATGTCGCCGCGATCTGCAGCCGCCTTGAGGGCCTCGCCGGCGCCGAGCCATGCCGGCAGCATCAAACGGTTCTGGGACCAGGCAAAGATCCAGGGAATGGCCCGCAGGCTTTCGATACCACCGTCGACCCGGCGCTTGGCCGGCCGGCTGCCCAGCGGCAGTTTGCCCAGTTCCACTTCCGGCGTGGCAGAGCGGAAATAGGGAACAAACTGAGGTTCTTCCCTGACTATGCCGCGGTAGGCAAGCACCGAGTCCTCGGCCAATCGTTGCATGCATTCACGCCAGGCCTGTTTGGGCTCCGGCGGTGGCAGTAGTGTGGCTTCAAGCACTGCCGAGGTATATAGCGCCAGGGATTGTACCGCCAGTTTGGGCAGGCCGAACTTAAAGCGGATCATCTCACCTTGTTCCGTCACCCGGATGCGGCCATCCACAGAGCCCGGGGGCTGTGACAGGATCGCCTGGTGAGCCGGACCGCCGCCGCGGCCTATGGTACCGCCGCGGCCATGGAACAGATTCAGTTTGACTCCCGCCTTGCGGCAGACCTTCACCAGTTGTTCCTGGGCGCAGTATTGGGCCCAGGCAGCGGCCATCACCCCGGCATCCTTGGCGGAATCCGAGTAACCGATCATGACTTCCTGCATGCCCTTGGTGTAACCACGATACCAGTCGATATCCAGCAACGCCTGGATGCAGCTCGCCGCTTGGTTGAGATCGTCCAGGGTTTCAAACAAAGGCACGACCCTGATGGGATAGCTGCAGCCGCTTTCTTTGAGCAGCAAGAGCACCGCCAGCACATCCGAGGGATGACTGGCCATGGAGATGACATAGGAGCCCAGGGCCTGCTGTGGCTGGGATGCCACCAGACGGCAGGTTTTCAGTACCTCGGCTACTTCATCCGATGGCTGCCAACTGACAGGGATCAGTGGTCGGCGATTGGCCAGTTCCCGCAGCAGGAAGGCTTGCTTTTCGTGTTCTTCCCAATGGGCATAGTCTCCCATGCCCAGATAACGGGTCAGCTCGGCGATGACATCGCAGTGACGGCCGGCATCCTGGCGTATGTCGAGCCTGAGCATATGAATGCCGAAACAGGCCAGGCGCCGCAATATATCCAGCAGCAGTCCGTTGGCAATCAGGCGCATACCACAATCGCACAGGCTGCGATATAGCAGCTGCAGTGGCTCACGGATGTCGGCGTCTTCCCAGATGATGCTGTCGCGGCTGACCTCGGGTTGATGCCCTTCAATACGGGCATTGAGATAGTCTATGGTGTTGCGCAGCTTCTGCCGCAGGCCCCTGAGCACGTCGCGATAGGGTTCGCGACTGTCGGGATTGAGGGCCATAAGTTCGGCATTGGCTTGCTCCATCGACAGCTCGTTGACCAGTTCGACTATGTCCTTGAGGTACAGGCGGGCGGCGGCATGGCGGTTTCTGTCCAGCACCTCGGCGGTGACTTTGGCGGTGACAAAGGGGTTGCCGTCGCGATCGCCCCCCATCCAGCTGGAAAAGCGTACCGGGGCTATGTCTGTGGCCAGCTGGACGCCGGTGCGTTCTTCGACCTTGTCGTTAAGCTGACGCAGAAAGTCGGGAATGGCCTGCCACAGGGAGGTTTCTATGGTGGACAGGCCCCAGCGGGCTTCGTCTACCGGCGTGGGGCGTTCGGCACGAATTTCATTGGTATGCCAGATTTGGGCGATCAGCTGCCTTAATCTGAGCATGACGCTCTTGTGCTCCTGCTCGGTCAGCAGAGGATTTTCCATTTCCTGCAGGCAATCGACCACGGCGGAGTATTTCTGGATCAGGGTGCGGCGGGAAATCTCCGTGGGATGGGCCGTCAGCACCAGATCTATGTCGAGGGTCTGCAGGGTCTCCAGCATGGCATCGGCATCCACCTTGCCGCCAAGAATGCGTCCCAGCAACTGCTCTACCGGATCGGGAACGCACACCAGCTCATCGCAGTTGCGGCTGATGGTATGAAATTGTTCGGCGATGTTGGCCAGGTTAAGGAATTGGTTGAAGGCCTTGGCGAAGGGGGCCAGCTCTTCGTCCGGAAGTGCGGTCAACAGGGCCAGCATTTGCTCGCGGGCACTCTCATCGCCGCGACGACTTTGCTTGGCCAGCTGGCGGATTTGTTCGACCTTGTCGAGGAAGGCTTCACCCAAATGTTCACGCATGGTGTCGCCGAGAATTTGTCCCATCATGCCGACATTGGCTCGCAGCGGGGCGTACACGTCAGCCAGATTTTCACTTACCTTCATCTTGTCTCCAGTCACAGTTCGGCTGCCTGGGCAGGCTTGGTCGTTAAAGCACAATAAACAGCCGTGGCCTCGTGGTCAACTGCCTGCGGTAAATTGGACTGACCAATTTTGGGATTCATGCCAAGGTGTTGTGGTTTATTGAATGCAGGCCCTATGAATTAATTTTTTCAATAATTCGACCGTAGGTTTGAGTTGATCCATTGCCAAATATTCATCCGGTTGATGTGCCTGCTCTATGCTGCCGGGGCCAAGCACCAGGGTTTGACAACCCAGACGCTGGATATAGGGGGCTTCGGTGGAGTAGTTCACCACCTGGGCCTCATTGCCTGACAGGGCCTCCACCAATTGGGTCCAGGGATTGTCACGGCTGCCGGCAAAGGATTCGGCGCCGGGGTACAAGGTAGTGATGCTGATGGCGCCGGGGTAACGCAAACTGATGTCCTGCAGGTAGTTGGCCACCATCAGCTCGAGATCAGCCAACGACAGCCCCGGCAAGGGGCGAATATCCAGATGCAGATCGCAGCAGCCGCAGATTCGGTTGGCGGCATCGCCACCGTGTATATGACCGAAATTCATGGTGGGGTAGGGCACGCTGAAGGCGTCCTCGTGGAAATTATCCGCCAGGTGCTGCTTGAGTTTCAGCAGTTGGCCTATCACCAGGTGCATGATCTCAATGGCGTTCAGACCGCGGACTGGATCCGAGGAGTGACCACTGCGGCCGGTGACCCGGATCCCCTGGGCCAGGTGGCCCTTGTGCATGTATACGGGGCGCAGATTGGTGGGCTCGCCTATCAGGGCATACTCGGGGCGGATACCGCTGTGCTCGGCGAAGGCCTTGGCGCCGCTCATGGTGGTTTCCTCATCGGCACTGGCAAACACATACAGGGGCCGCTTGAACTGGGCCGGGCTGAAGTCCTTGACCGCTTCCAGCACCAAAGCAAAAAAGCCCTTCATGTCGCAGCTGCCAAGGCCATACCAGCGATTGTCTTTCTCCGTCAGGGTGAAGGGGCTTTGGGTCCAGCGACCCTCATCGAAAGGCACTGTATCCGTGTGGCCCGCCAGCAGCAGGCCGCCTTGACCGCTGCCAATCTGGGCGAGCAAATTGTGCTTGTTGCGGGAGTCGCTGACCTCGCTGCTGTGGCATTGAAAACCCAGGTCGCTGAACCATTGGTGCAGCAAGGCAATAACTGCATGGTTACTCAGATCTTGCTCTGGGGTGAGTGCGCTGATTGAAGGTGCAGCAATCAGCTTAGAAAATCGGGCTTTAAGTTCAGGAATTTTGTTCATTCGCAGTCAACCGTAAAAATAAGTATTCACATATATTGCATAAATAAATGTTTATGCTAGTCTAGCAAACACTTGAATCAGGCACCATAGAGCAGGCCTCGGGAATGAGAGAAAATATGGTTGGTTTTCATCCTTCTTGCCACAGTGGCACGTCTTTTCCGTTAGTGCGACGATAGTCCCGTGCCAATGGTGGCCAGAGGCTGCCACTCACTATGGTTTTTAGACCATACTTCTAATTCCTGTTTTGCGACCTAGACCAGAGAGACAATGAAAAGTATCGCTATTATCGGCGCCAGTGGTTACACGGGTGCCCAAATTACCGCCCTTATCCATTCCGAAGCCCAACTGAGTATTCAGGGGCTGTATGTGTCTGAAGGCAGTGCCGACAAGGGCAAGCCCCTGGCGGAACTTTACCCGGTATACAGCCACATAGATTTGTGCCTGTCGCCCCTGACCGAAGAGGCCAAGCATCAGATAGTACAGGATGCCGATGCCGTAGTGCTGGCAACCGAGCATTCGGTCAGTCTGCATCTGGCGGCCTGGTTTTATGCCCAGGGCCTGGCGGTGTTTGACCTCAGTGGCGCCTATCGCTTTGCCGATACTGCCCAATATCCCAAGTGGTACGGTTTTGAACATGCCCATCCCCAGGTGCTGGCGGAAGCCGTCTATGGTCTGGCTGAGTGGAATGCCGAGGCCATAGCCAAGACCCGGATGATCGCCGTACCCGGTTGTTATCCCACGGCATCCCTGTGTGCTCTCAAGCCGCTCAAGCATCTGCTGACCGACGCCTGGCCGGTAATCAATGCCGTCAGTGGCGTGACAGGTGCCGGCCGCAAGGCTCAGCTGCACACCAGTTTTTGCGAGGTCAGCCTGACGCCCTATGGGGTGCTGGGCCACAGGCATCAGCCGGAAATTGCGTCCCAGCTGGGGCAGGAAGTCGTCTTTACCCCGCACCTTGGCAACTTCAAGCGCGGCATTCTGGCCACCATCACTGTGCAATTGAAACCCGGTACCCTTAGCCGCGACGTGGCCCAGGCTTACAGCGTGTATGACGACGCACCTTTGGTGACGGTGAAGCAGAACCAGTTCCCCAAGGTGGATGACGTGGTCCATACCCCCAACTGCCACATTGGTTGGAAGTTTGATGAGCTCAGTGGCTACCTGGTGGTATCCAGCGCCATAGACAACCTGATGAAAGGCGCCGCCAGTCAGGCGCTGCAATGCATAAAGATTCATTTTGGCCTGTGATCCTGCCCAGGCAGATCCCGGATGAGAGAGAAATACAGATGTCAGCAAACAATGTTTTGGTTTTGAAGGTGGGCGGCGCCCTGTTGCAGTGCGAGATGGGCATGGAGCGGCTGATGAATACCGCCAAGCAACTGCTTGAAAGTGGTCAGCAGGTGATTCTGGTCCACGGCGGTGGCTATCTGGTGGATGAGCAGCTCAAGGTCAATGGTATGGACACGGTCAAGCTCGATGGCCTGCGGGTCACTCCGGCCGAGCAGATGCCCATTATCGCGGGTGCCCTGGCGGGTACCTCGAACAAATTGCTGCAGGGTGCCGCCCGCAAGGCCGGTGTGCGCAGTGTCGGCATGAGCCTGTGTGACGGCAACCTGGTCAGCGCCGTTATCAAGGACGAGCGCCTGGGCATGGTGGGCGAAGTGAGCCCCCAGGATGCGGCACTGCTGCACTTTGCCATGTCCCAGGGCTGGCTGCCGATTATCAGTTCCATCGCTTTGTCAGACGAGGGCGAACTGCTTAACGTCAATGCCGATCAGGCCGCCAGTGTGCTGGCCAAGCTGGTGGGAGCCAAGTTGGTACTGCTGTCGGACGTGTCCGGGGTACTCGACGGCAAGGGCAAGCTAATTGAAAGCCTCGACAGCCAAAGTATCAGTGAGCTGGTGCAACAGGGAGTGATCGAGAAAGGCATGAAGGTCAAGGTCGAGGCCGCTCTGGAAGTGGCCCAATGGTTGGGACGGCCGGTGCAGGTGGCCTCCTGGCGTGATGCACAGCAGCTGGCCGCCCTGGTCAGGGGTGAGGCCATCGGAACTCAAATACAACCTTAGAAGTGAGAAGTGGAGTGTGTCTATGAAGCATTTTTTGTCGATAAAGGAACTCACGCAACAGCAGCTGCTGGATCTGCTGGCGCTGGCCCGTAAGATTAAGGCCAAGCCCCAGGAGTACAGCCAGGCGCTCAAGGGCAAGAGTGTGGTGATGTTGTTCGAAAAGCCCTCTCTGCGTACCCGCGTCAGTTTCGATATCGGGATCAATAAGCTTGGTGGACACTGCCTCTACCTCGACCAGCAGAACGGTGCCCTGGGCAAGCGCGAGTCGGTGCAGGACTTTGCCACCAATCTGTCCTGCTGGGCCGATGCCATAGTGGCGCGGACCTTTTCCCACGGCACCATAGAGCAGTTGGCCAAGTATGGCTCTGTGCCTGTGATCAATGCCCTGTCGGATCTCTACCATCCCTGTCAGGCGCTGGCGGACTTCCTCAGCCTGGCGGAGCAGCTGGATGATCTGTCCAAGCTTAAGCTGGTTTACATTGGCGATGGCAACAACGTCAGTCAGTCGCTGATGTACGGTGCCGCCCTGCTGGGGGCGCGCATGACTGTCATTTGCCCGGCCGGTCATTTTCCCGACGGCCATGAGGTTACCGAGGCTCAGCGCATTGCCAAACAACATGGCGGTGAGATAGTGCTGACCACGGATGTGAATGCGGTGCAGAGCCACGATGCCATCTACACTGATACCTGGATTTCCATGGGGGATAACACGGCGCTGACGGATATCCGCGCCAAGTTTGCCCCGTACCAGGTCAACGGCGCCCTGATGGCCCAGGCCGGCGCCAAGTATTTCATGCATTGCCTGCCGGCACACCGTGGTGTGGAAGTGACCGACGAGGTGATGGATGGCGAGGGTTCCTTGATCCTCGACCAGGCCGAGAATCGTATGCATGCTCAAAATGCAGTGTTGGTGACGCTGCTCGGATAATTTTAATTAAGTTCAGGATTTTCTTATGGCAATTGCAAACAACAACACAGGCGTTAAAAAGGTGGTGCTGGCTTATTCCGGCGGCCTGGATACCTCGGCCATCATTCCCTGGCTGAAAGAAAACTATGACAACTGCGAAATCGTCGCCTTCTGTGCCGATGTGGGCCAGGGTGAAGAAGAGCTGGTGGGCCTGACCGAGAAGGCCCTGGCCTCGGGCGCCAGCGAGTGCCACATAGTGGACCTCAAGGAAGAATTCGTTAAAGACTATATCTATCCCACCATAGCCACGGGTGCTATCTACGAAGGTACCTACCTGCTGGGTACCTCCATGGCGCGGCCCATTATTGCCAAGGCCCAGGTGGAAGTGGCCCGCAAAGTCGGTGCAGATGCCCTGTGCCATGGTTGTACCGGCAAGGGCAACGATCAGGTACGTTTCGAGGGTTGCTTCGCCGCCCTGGCGCCGGATCTCAAGGTGATTGCTCCCTGGCGTGAATGGGAGATGCAAAGCCGTGAAGATCTGCTGGCTTACCTGGCGGAGCGCAACATCAAGACTTCGGCCTCGACCACCAAGATCTACAGCCGTGATGCCAACGCCTGGCACATCTCCCACGAGGGTGGTGAGCTGGAAGATCCCTGGAACGAGCCAAGCAAGGGCGTTTGGACCCTGACCGCCGATCCGCTGGATGCGCCCAATGAGCCTGAGTACGTCAGCCTCAAGATAGCCAATGCCCGTATTACCGAAGTCAACGCTGAGGCCCTGAGCCCCTATCAGGCGCTGATGAAGCTTAATGCCATTGCCGCACCACACGGTGTCGGTCGCATCGATATTACCGAGAACCGTCTGGTGGGCATGAAGTCCCGCGGTTGCTATGAAACCCCCGGTGGCACCGTAATGTTTGCCGCGCTGCGTGCGGTCGAGGAGCTGGTGCTGGACAAGAGCAGCCGCGAGTGGCGTGAACAGATCGCCGCCCGCATGGCGCACCTGGTCTATGACGGTCGCTGGTTCACGCCTCTGTGTGACTCCCTGCTGGCGGCGTCCGAGTCGCTGGCCAAGGACGTCAACGGTGAAGTGGTGGTCAGGCTTTACAAGGGCCAGGCCGTGGCGGTGAAGAAGCGTTCTCCCAACAGCCTGTACTCGGAAGCCTTTGCCACCTTTGGTGAAGATTCGGTTTACGATCAAAAGCATGCCGAAGGCTTTATCCGCCTGTACTCGCTGGCGAGCCGCATTCGCGCTCTCGGCAGCAAGTAACAGTTCAGGGCCCTGCGGGGCCCTTTGATTCTCATCCGTGACCGGCGCCGGCTTGGCGCAAAGGAGTGACACATGGCCCTATGGGGTGGCAGATTTCAGGGGCCGAGCAGCGCCCTGTTTCAACTCTTCAATGATTCTTTGCCGGTGGACTATCGCCTGTTCCAGCAGGATGTGGAAGGTTCCATTGCCTGGGCCGATGCCATTGCCAGTGTCGGTATCCTGAGTGCCGATGAATGCCAACGACTCAAGCAGGCCCTGAACGAATTGCTGACCGAAGTGGGTGAGGATGGCAATGCCATTATTGCCAGTGGCGCCGAGGATATTCACAGCTTTGTTGAGCAGCGCCTCATTGCCAAGGTCGGGGATCTCGGCAAAAAGCTGCACACAGGTCGTTCCCGTAACGATCAGGTGGCCACGGATCTCAAGCTCTGGTGCAAGGCCACGGTTGCCGAATTGCAGCATAAGCTGCACGCCTTGGTTGGCGCTCTGCTGGCGCTGTGTGAGCGGGAGCTGGATGCGGTCATGCCAGGTTATACCCATCTGCAAAGAGCCCAGCCTGTGACCTTTGGTCATTGGTGCCTGGCCTATGTGGAAATGTTCGAGCGGGATTTGTCCCGGCTCAATGATGCCCTGAAACGCCTGGATACCTGCCCCTTGGGCTCGGGCGCTCTGGCCGGTACCGCCTATGCCATCGACAGGCAAAAGCTGGCTCTGTCCCTGGGGTTCAATGGCCCGACACTCAACAGTCTGGATGCTGTGTCCGACCGGGATCACGTGGTGGAACTGTGTTCCGCTGCGTCCCTGTCGATGCTGCACCTGTCGCGCATGGCCGAAGATCTGATCTTCTTCAACTCAGGCGAGGCCGCCTTTATCGAGTTGGCGGATAATGTCACCTCGGGCTCTTCCCTGATGCCACAGAAGAAAAACCCCGATGCACTGGAGCTGATCCGTGGCAAGACAGGACGTGTTTACGGCAACCTGATGGGCATTCTGACCACCATGAAAGCCTTGCCACTGGCCTATAACAAGGACATGCAGGAAGACAAGGAAGGCCTGTTTGATACTCTGGACTCCTGGGGCATTTGTCTCGACATGGCGGCGCTGGTGCTGGAGGGCCTTAAGGTCAACCGTGGCAATGCGCTGACGGCGGCCCAGCAGGGCTATGCCAACGCCACCGAATTGGCGGATTATCTGGTGGCCAAGGGCATGCCGTTCCGTGAGGCACACCATGTGGTGGGTGAGCTGGTGGTCAAGGCCATAGGCTTGGGCTTGCCGCTGGAGCAATTGCCGCTGGAGCTGTTACAGCAGAGCGCGTCCGTCATCCAGGATGACGTGTTTCCGCACCTGAGTATCGAAGCCTGCCTCGGCAAGCGTGATGTATTGGGCGGCACTGCCATCAACCGGGTGCAGGCGGCCCTCAAGGTCAAGCAAGGCGACTGAGCCGCTGCGGCGATAACAGTTCCGGAAAACAACCAAAGAAAAAGGCTCGCCAATGGCGAGCCTTTTCGCAGGCGTCAGATTAGATTTCCTCTTCCCACACCACCTTGGCACCACGGACCCCGTTCACCTTGGCGCTGAAACGCGCTTCCAGCACATGACGTTTGATCTTCAGTGTTGGAGTCAGCACATCGTTTTCTATGGTCCAGGGATCCGTCACCACCACCACGGCATCCACGGTTTCATGGGATTCCAGATTGGGGTTGATGGCATCCAGGGTTGCCTTGATGGACACCCGCACTTCTTCCCTTGGCTGCAACTTGGCACCCTCGGACAATTGCACCAGGGCTATGGGGTGTGGCAGGCCGGAACCTATGACGCAGATAAGTTCTATATGGGGATCCTGGGCCAGCTTGCGCTCAATGGGCACCGGAGCCACATACTTACCTTTCGAGGTTTTGAAGTTGTCCTTCACCCGGCCCGTAATGCTGATACAGCCATCTTCATCTATGGTGCACAGGTCACCGGTATGGAAGAAACCATCGCCATCGAAGGCGGCCTCTGTGGCCTCGGGTTGCAGGTAGTAACCGCTCATCAGTCCCGGACTCTTCACCAGCAGTTCGCCATCCTCGCCGCGGCGCACATCGCAGCCGACTATGGGCTTGCCAACCGTGCCTATCTTTTTGGCATCGAAGGGATAATTGATGATCGAATAGGCACTGTTTTCCGTCATGCCCCAGGCCTCACATATGTCCAGACCTATGCTGTGATACCACTGGATAAGCGATGCCGGTATGGGCGCCGAGCCCGAGCCCAGCAAACGGCATTGGTCGAGGCCCAGTCCCTTGTGGATCTTGCGCTTAACCAGATAACCGATGAGGGGGATCTTCAGCAGCAACTGCAGCTTGTTGTAGCCAATCTTGTCGATAATGTTCTTCTGGAACAGGGTCCATAAACGGGGTACCGAGAAAAATACCGTGGGGCGCATGCGCTGCACATCGGCGACAAAGGTGTCCAGGTTCTCGACAAAGGCGACCGGACTGCCGGAGTAGAAAGAAGAGCCCTCAATCGCCACCCGCTCAGTGATGTGTGCCAGCGGCAGGTAAGACAAGAGACGGTCTTCGCCACTGGTCTTGAGATCGCGCACCACGGCGCTGCAGGTCCAGGCATAACTGCCAAAGGTCTGGATGGCGCCCTTGGGTTTACCCGTTGACCCTGAGGTGTAGATCAGGGTCATGGTGTCATCCAGCTTCGGCAGGGGGGCTTCCTGCAGGGGTTGGCCCATGGTCAGCAGCTGTTGCCAGCCATACTGGGTCGGCATGGTGTCGTAGGGCATGGCCAGACGCAAAATGCTGCCGCCGAGACCGGCTTCCTGCTCGGCCCAGTGATCCAGCTTGCCTATGATGATGGCCTTGGCACCACTGTGCTCCAGTACATAACGAATGGTATCGGCATTGGCAGTGGGGTAGATGGGCACGCTGATGTAACCGCCGTACATCAAGGCCAGATCGCTGATAAACCACTCGGCGCAGTTCTTTGACAGCACGGCAATCTTGTCACCCGGCACCAGACCAAGATGACGCAAACCTCCGGCCAATTGCTGCATTTGCTGCTGCACCTGACGCCAGCTGAAATCCCGGTATTGACCGTTAATGGGTTGGCGTAAGTAGACTTCGTCGCCCCGGGTCTCCACCCAATGGGTCAACATTTCTATCGGGGTCTTGTTTTGGGTTTCCATCGGTTTATCCATCCACGATTATTGTTATTTTGCGTGCTGCTTCAAACGCACGTTTAAGTTCCAGTATGTCGACTTTAACTGCAGTGGGCAAACAGTTTAATTCTGCAGAGATATCTTCATTACTGCACAGGACATTATTCATTGAAGCCTTATGGATAACTTTGGTTTTACATGATAATGCAAATTCAATAACATTGCGGCGAGAAATGCGGTAGTACATTTATCGGCGACAAAAAAGTAAAGCTGGTGGTATTGCTAGCCCAAGGACAGGTATCGGGAAGATACCGTGCTGCAAGAGCAATTCTTGCGACCCAGGAGATTATTGTCTTGATAATCCTAAGTTATAAAAAGACCATCATTGCTTCTTTGATTGCCGCATCCCTGTCTGCCTGTGGTGGTGGCAATGATAAGACTACACCAACACCGGTTAACCAGGCTCCCACGATTTCTGTAACCGATGGCAGCATCCTGGAAGGCGCAACCATTAACCTGAGTGCCGTTGCCAGCGACAGCGATGGCAGCATCAGTAGTTATAGCTGGAGTCAAAAATCGGGTACCAGCGTGACCCTGAGTGGCGCAAATACCGCTTCCATCAGCTTTACCGCCCCTGCTGTGACCGAAGATGAGACCCTGGTGTTCACCGTCACAGTGACGGATGACAAGGGCGCTACCGCCGCCAAAGATGTGACAGTGACAGTGACCGCCAAAATGCTGGAACTGACCATGCAAGGCAAGATCACCGATGGTCCAATTGCCAATGCCAAGGTGGTTGTCGTGGTGGGTGATCAGGCCTTTGCCGCCACGGCCAATGCTCAAGGGGACTACTCGATAGACATCAGTGTCGATGATGCTTATGAAGACGATTTGCTGCTGCTGATTGCCACAGGCCCCGAAGCAGAAAGCAAAACCAAACTTATTTCTCTTCCCGGCAGCCTGGGAGACATGATGGCTGCCGCCGGCAGTGATGCCGTACTGACCAAAGATGAAGCCTTTGGGGTCAATGTGACCAACGTCACCACCGCTTCCTATGCGTTGCTGCGGGCTGCCAATCAGGGACAGGAAATTGACTCCAAGGCAAGCTTAGAAGCGGCCCTGAAGAATTATGACTCTACCGAAGTGTTGAGCATTGCGACCGCACTCAAACTGGCTATCGACTATTCCGCTGAGCATACCGAATTGGCCCTCCCCGAGGGGATTAACGACACGGCACAGTTGGTAGAACAACTCGAATCGGTACGGGATTACCTGCTGCAGACACAACAGGCACTGCCCGATTTATACCAACAGGCCATGAATGAAGTGATTGCCGATCCCGAGCTGGTGGCCAGGACGAGCGATGTTTCGGTCGCGGGAAGTTACTATTTCCACAAGGTCGGTGGCGTCCTGGGTGGCGATCGCCTGGTGCTTAACCAAGATGGCAGCGGTTACATGTACCGCCTGAAAAGCTCCTGTTCTCTCACCTGGGAACAGACGGAGGAGGGGGTGGTTCTGACCTATACTGGGCAAGGATTGTTGAATTATCAGACTTCAGAATGGATGACTGTCAACGGCTTGGGCAGGTTGGTGTTTTTCAATGACATGATCTCCAAATCCCTGGTTAACTGGTTGTCCTTATCTGATTCTGCCGCCCAACTCATTATCAAGGACACGCATTACTACCATTTCCCCAATGGCGAATTTGGCGACGTGCAAACCGGTGATACGGCCTTTGTGGCGAATCAAGCCACCAGGGGCGGTGGTGTTGTCAATGCTCAATCCTTGATGACCACCGATGTGGCCTACTCAGCAAATGTGCCGGAGGCCTACGCCGATGTGGCAGATGCAGAGCCATCAGAAGACACTTGGACTCGAGCTACAGTCGGTCTGACCTTGAGCAGTAATAGCTCGGCGATTCTCAGTCTTTCTAGCATGCACCTGGATGGGACTGTGGCCACGCAGCAACTGGCTGCCAGTTACAGCTATGGCGATGATGGCCATCTGAAGATAGCGGCACAGGATGGCGGTAAAAGTCTGTCTCTGGACTATGCCATGCTGGCATCGACCACGCCAATGACAACCAATGTCCTGATGCAGGATGGTGGGAACTCCGTAAGTAGCGGTTACATCTTCAGGAAGGATATGCAGCGCTGGACGGCTGACATGGTGCCGGGTATCTATGATCTTGGCTGGAATATGAGCTATCCCCTGGACTATTTATGGTTGGAGCTCAATGCCGATGGCTCTGCATTGACAGTGTTTACCGCCGATTTCAGTGAAGATGGTCAGTTGCAGGAAGGCGAGTATTACTTGATGCCGAGCCGTTGGCAGCTTAATGAAGACGGTACTTTGAGTGTTCGTCGCTACAGGCACAATAGAGATCTTACCGGTAATACGGCTTACTGCCTGCCGCAGGCTTGGGATACTGACTGGGGTGATGATTGCCAGCTCTATAACGACAGGGTGTGGGATCTGTATCAAGTCGATGCGAATCGTCACTTTGTTCGTCAGACGTCGAAGTACTTTGATGACTTCCGCGGCAGTGCATATCTGCCTGAGGACTATCAACAATTCGCGCACATTATGTACCAGGGATACTTGGAAAACCGAATCTGGACCAAGGTAAGCGAAAGGCCGCTCACGCTGCCGCCAGCGGTCATGGCCAGGCAAGGACTTACCGCTGCTCAATTGGCTCCTGCAGCAGCGTCTTTGGTCAAGAGCGCTGTGGGTCCCTGGAGTACTGAGGAGTTGGCGCGACGAGAAGCCACTAGCGAGGCGATACTCGAACGCCGCCATTGATTTATATCGAAAAAAGCCCGCTATGCCGGCTTTTTTATTGTCACCAATATCCACCTCCCATACAGGTGGATTTTTACTCTTGTGCAGCAGCACGCATCTTGTCCCACCAGTCGGCGGGGGCCTCTATCTGGCCATTGTCATCGATGCGCGGGTAAGGCAGTTCCTTGCGACGGCAAGCCTTGGCGTAGATGGGGTGCCCCTGTTCGAACAGCAGCTTCTGGCAATAGGCGTCATCCAGCTTGCGCTCGCCATACATGCCGGCCAGCTTGCGCTGGCGTTCGGCCTCAAACAGGATCAGTGCGGCGGCCACCGAAACATTGAGGGATTGCACCATACCTATCATAGGAATGATCACCTGATGATCGGCGTGGGCTATGGCCTCGGCACTGACGCCGTTTTTCTCATGCCCCAGTATGATGGCGGTGGGACGAGTGTAATCCAGTTCGCGAAAATCCACCGCTTCTGGCGCGAAGTTGGTGGCCACCACCTGCATGCCACGGGCCTTGAAGCCGGCGATGGCCGAGCTTACATCCGGATGCTTGACCGTTTTGACCCACTGCTGGCTGCCTGAGGCGGTATTGCCCGACACCTTCATATCCGGCTCGGGCCAGATGGCGTGGATTTCATGGACGCCCACGGCATCGGCGCTGCGCAGCACGGCAGCGATATTGTTGGTCTTGTGCACCTGATCGAGGCACAGGGTGAGGTCCACCTGGCGATTGTCCAGCATGGCATTGATGCGGGCGAAACGTTCTGGGCTCATAGCTAAAAATCTGTTCTGACTTACAAAAACAAAAGGGCGCCGAAGCGCCCTGCAAACAACCGGAACTTAAAGTTCCATCACTCCGTCCATCTCAACCTGGGCACCCTTGGGCAGCTCTTTCACGCCGATGGCGGCGCGGGCCGGATAGGGTTGCTGGAAGTAGCGGCCCATGATCTCGTTCACCTTGGCGAAGTGGGACAGATCGGTGAGGAAGATGTTGAGCTTGGCTATATCGGCCAGGGAACCGCCGGCGGCTTCGCACACGGCCTTCAGGTTGTCGAACACCTGCACCACCTGGGCTTCGAAATCCTCACCCACCAGGGTCATGGTGGCCGGTACCAGGGGAATTTGGCCGGACAGGTAGACGGTGGCGCCTACTTTTACAGCCTGGGAATAGGTTCCAATCGCAGCCGGCGCCTTGTCGGTGGCGATGATAATTTTTTCAGCCATAGCACTCTCTCTCTGGTTGTTGATCTTGTTGATGTTCTTGTGGAGCGTTATCTGTTTCTTGAGGTTCTGAGCACCTCGGGCAGTACCCTGATGCGCCGCATCACGTTGGCCAGATGGATACGATCCCGTACCGAAATCCGCAGGTTGATCAGATACACCCGACCGTCGCGCTCTTCGGTGCTGAGGTTGTGAATGTTCGAACCTTCGCCGGCAATGATCGAGGTGATCTTGGCCAGGGCGCCCTGGTGGTTAACTATCTCCACCCTCAGGTTGGCCTGGTATTCAACGCCGTCGACCTTGTCCCACTGTACCGGAATGTACTTGTCGGGCTCACCCTGGTAACCGCGGATATTGGCACAGTTTTCCATGTGCACCACCAAGCCCTTACCTGGGCTCACGTGGGCTATGATGGCATCACCGGGGATGGGGCGACAGCACTTGGCAAAGGACACCAGCATGCCTTCGGCACCGCGGATAGGCATCAGATGGGTCTCACCACCGGCGCTGCTGTCGATGTTATCGCCCAGCAGGCGTTGGGCTATGACTATGCTCATGGCGTTGCCAAGGCCTATATCGGCCAGCAGGCTGTCGAGACTGGTGTGCTTGGTGTCGCGAATGACCTTGTCAATCTGCTCCAGCGCTATGGTTTCAAGGCGGGTCTCGCCCAGCGCATGGTTGAGCAGGCGTTTGCCGAGGGCAATGGCGTCATCCTGTTTGAGGCTCTTGAGCACCTGACGGATCTTGGCGCGGGCCTTGCCCGTGACCACAAAGTTAAGCCAGGCGGCGTTGGGTCTGGCCCCCTTGGCGGTAATGATTTCCACCGTTTGGCCCGAGATCAGCGGCTGGCTGAGCGGATAGGCTTGGCGGTTGACCCGGGCACCGACGCAGGTGTTGCCCACGTCCGTATGCACTTCGTAGGCGAAGTCCACCGCCGTGGCACCCACAGGCAGTTCGAGGATGCGACCCTCGGGGGTAAAGACGTAAATCTCTTCCGGGAACAGCTCGGTTTTAACGTTCTCGACAAATTCAAAGGAAGAACTGGCACTCTGCTGCAGCTCCAACAGGCTTTGCATCCACTTGCGGGCACGCACCTGGGTGGTGGTGCCACCGCCGTCACTGCCACCCTTGTACATCCAGTGGGCCGCCACACCCTTGTCGGCCATCTGATCCATGTCCTCGGTGCGGATCTGGATTTCCACGGGGACGCCGTGGGGGCCGAACAGCGAGGTGTGCAAGGATTGGTAACCGTTGGCCTTGGGAATGGCGATATAGTCCTTGAAACGGCCGGGGCGCGGCTTGTACAGGCCGTGCATGGCACCCAGTACCCGGTAACAGGTATCTATGTTGTCGACTATGACCCGGAAGGCATAGATGTCCATCACTTCCTGGAATTGCAATTCCTTGCTCTGCATCTTGTTGTAGATGGAGTAGAGATTCTTTTCCCGGCCCTTGACCTTGCCGGGGATCCCCGCATCTTCAAGGCGGGCGGCAATGGCGGATTCTATGTTCTGGATCAGTTCCTTGCGGTTGCCACGGGCGGATTTGACCACCTCTTTGAGCACCCGGTAGCGCATGGGGTAATAGGCGTGGAAACCCAGATCCTCCAACTCGGTCTTGATATTGTGGATACCGAGACGGTTGGCTATGGGGGCGTAGATTTCCAGTGTTTCCCGGGCGATGCGGCGGCGTTTGTCTGGCCGCAGCGCGCCGAGGGTGCGCATATTGTGGGTGCGGTCGGCCAGCTTGATGAGGATCACCCGGATATCCTGGGTCATGGCCATCATCATCTTGCGGAAGTTCTCCGCCTGGGCCTCTTTTTTGTCGCGGAACTTGAGCTTGTCGAGCTTGGAGACACCTTCCACCAACTCGGCCACCGAGGGGCCAAACAGCTCGGCCAGATCGTCCTTGGTGACGTGGGTGTCTTCTATGGTGTCGTGCAGCAGGGCGGCCATCAGGGTTTCGTGATCCAGACGCATGTCCGCCAGGATCCGGGCCACCGCCACGGGATGGGTGATATAGGGTTCGCCACTGGTGCGCATCTGCCCTTCGTGGGCATCGCGCGCTACCTGATATGCCTGTTTGAGTAAAGCCATCTGCCCGCTATCCAAGTAGGCGGAAGCAGATTCTTTAAGACCTTCAAACAGATACAAGTGGCGCGTCTCCCTATATTGTCATTCCTTAGAATGTACGGCCTTCGGCGATGGCGGCAACCGCAGCGATTTCGGCTGCTTCGCGCTCACGCACGCTCTGACGCTCGTCGGCATCCAGAGTGGTGGAATTAACCAGACCGCTTTCGATTTCACGCAGGGCGATAACCGTTGGCTTGTCGTTTTGCTCTTCAACCATGGGGTCTTTACCCTGCACGGCGATCTGACGGGCACGACGCGCCGCAACCAGGATCATGTCAAAACGGTTGCCGATTTGCTTGACGGCATCTTCTACTGTTACGCGAGCCATGTGATGGAACTCCAGTTATCGAGAGGGAAAAAATGACGCAAAATTGTACACGAAGGCAATTACTCTGCCAACAGATCGTTAAGCATATCACTGTGGGTGCGGGCTTGACCAGCACAGCTTAGCCGGGCGGCGCGAATGATCGCCCGCAGATCCGCCAGGGCGGAATCAAAGTCATCGTTGACTATCACATAGTCATATTCGTTGTAGTGGGACATCTCGGACACGGCCTTGGCCATACGGCTGGCAATGACCTCGGCGCTGTCCTGACCACGGCCGGTGAGGCGCCGCTCCAGTTCGGTCTTGGATGGCGGCAGAATAAAGACGCCTATGGCCTCCGGCATCAGTTTGCGTACCTGCTGAGCGCCCTGCCAATCGATATCGAGGAACACATCAATGCCCCTGGCCAGGGTGTCTTCCACCGCATGACGGGAGGTGCCGTAATAATTGCCGAACACCTCGGCCCATTCGAAGAAGGCCCCTTCGGCGATCAGACCCTTGAACTGGTCAACGCTGACAAAGTGATAATGCTGTCCGTTGGTTTCGCCTGGGCGCGGCGCGCGGGTGGTATGTGACACAGACACCTGCATATCCGCCGGCTTGTCCTGCAGCAAGGCCGCGATTAAGGAGGATTTTCCGGCGCCGCTGGGGGCCGATACGATAAACAGGTTTCCACGAGCACTCATGCTGATGCCATCCAATCGGGTTGGCCCCGTGCGCCTTGGCTTAGGGGCGAAAATCAAAGAGCTGGCCATTATATCTGCCGTGGGGCATAAAACGCCAGCGGGGCAGGGCTGACCGCTGACATTTGCGGGGAAATCCGCTACGCTGCCTCCCAGAATGAGTGCTTAAAAATCGCAACGGGAGTCAATTTTGCAGTATCGAACCTTAGTGACCAGTGACGGATGTGACAATGGACCACGGCTGGTGGCCATAGGCCTGGTTGGCCTGTTGCTGCCCGGCTTGGGCGCCCTGCTGTTTGGCGCCGGTCACTGGTTATGGGCACTTGGACTGCCTTTGATACTGGTGTCGTGGTTGTCGGCCAAGCGCCGTTGTCGCGACAGTTCCCGGCCGGGGTTCTGGGCCATGGCGCTGGTGGCCTTGATGTTGTTGTGGCTGTTAATGCTGACCCTGGCGGCGCCTGTGGCCGCCAGCCTGGGACTGCTGGCCCTGGCGGGCGCCATGCTGGGATTGCTGGCGGCGTTCCCATCCCATCCCCGCAAACATTACCGGGACGGTTATTGGCACATGGACATGCCTGTTCCTGAACCCTCAGTGGGGGGCCGTATTGAGCCGTCTCTTTCCATGGGCGGCCAGGCCATGCAAGCTCAGGCCATTCATGAGCGGGCCATGGAGGGGATAGCCGAAGTGTTGCCGGAACAGCTGGCCCACTCAGGTTACCGGGCACAAGATCAGCTGCCGGAAGACAGCGCCATAGGCGCCCCATGGCAAGCCGACGCCAATGGACCGGAAGCCTGGGATGAGAGCGCGGGTTGGCAAGCAAGGGAAGAAGAGAGTGAACCGGATACCACGGGCTCCCTGACCGAGCTGATGCAGCAAATCTTGGTTGTATTGCAGCGCTGGTGGCGTCCGCTTGTCGCGCTGGTGGGTGGGCTGGCCGTGGTTGCTATGGCCGTGCTGCTGTGGCCAGAGGGCCAGGATGAGGCGGCCCAGAGCCAAAACGGGCAAGCGCAGGCCCACAGCCGCGAACAGGTGAAATTGCCCGATGGCCTTAACCTGGCGCTGGAAGAAGAAGTACTGCTGCTTATCTGGAAAGGGGAGCGTACCCAGGAGGGACTGGTTTGGTCCCAGGCCACGGCCAAGGGCGATGCCACCTGCCGGGTATTGGAATTCAATAACGGCAGCCAGTACAGGCCTTTGGAGGTGCGGGTGGTGGCGTCCACCGACACCGAGGCGCGCTTCTCGCCGCTGGACAGCCGCGACATAATCCGCGATATGGCCCTGCGCGGCAGCGTCAGCCTCTGCGGTTACCAGTTCAGTCTCCGTGGCAGTCAGGCGGTGCTGGAGCAACAAGCCCTCTTTGCCGAATACCTGCCCTGAATACAGACGCATCCGATAAAAAGAAGGCACCCTCAGGGGTGCCTTCTTTTTATCAAGCTACTCGCCGGTCTCGTCGCTGCCCGGCTCCTGCTTTTGAGCGGTTTGGAGCCATTGCCTCCGCTGCTCCAGCTCAAGGTAAATGGTCGATTCATTCCCCAAGGGCTGCACCTTGGCAAAACTCTGCTCAATCAGCTCGGCCCCTTGTTTCTGCTCACCCAGATGCCAGAGTATCTCCCCCAGACGTGACTCGGCCTGAGCCGTGGTAGGGGTGCCGGGCGGATAGCTTTTATGGAAGATGGCGACGCTTTTCTCGGCATAGGGTTTGGCTTCCTGCCATTTGCTCTGAGCCATATAACTGAGCACATACACGGATGCTGTTTGGCCGAAAATGAAGGCATCCGGTGCCACTACGGTAGAGAATATTTTCTCGGCCCCTTGCAACAGGGATTCAGCCTCTTGGTACTCTTGCTGCATCATAGCCACATGGGCGAGATACATCTCACTGGTGGCCACCCCGGGGTTGTCTTTGCCATAGCTGATGCTGTTGTATTTGATCGCCTGGTTGATCAATTCCCGGCCGAGGGCGGGCTGCCCCAGGATGGCCGTTGCTATGCCGCGCATGCCAATCAAGGGGAACACCCTGGCTGACTCCGGCGGGAATTTTTTGGCGTTGATATCATAAACCCGCTGTAAATCCGCCAGGGCCTTGTCATAGTAACCAAGCAGCATATAACCGGGGGCCCTTTGGCGCAGCAGCAGTGACACATTGTCTTCATTGAGTGCGGGGGACAGTTCCTGCTCCAACACGGCTATGGCCGCGATGACATCGCCGCTTTTTTTGAGCACATCTGCATGGCGGCTAACAGCGTTAATGCGGGCGCTGTTGTTGGGCTCCAGTGTCTCCTGCGCCAGGCGGTAGCCTTTTTCCGTCAATTGCAGGGCGAGAGCGGGATCTTCGGTAAAGGAATACAGACCGGCATCGGCATAGGCATTGACCAGAAAGGGATGCCCGGCACCTAAGGTGGTTGCCATATCCGTCACCAGCTCCCGGGCCGTTTGTGCCGCTTCTTTAAATCTGTCGTTGTGGTAATAGGCGGCGGTGAGATCCAATTGCAGCCCCTTAAGCTGCAGGTAGTCCTTCTGGGGCAGGCTTTTATAGAGGGCCAGAGCCTGGCTCACCAAGGTCAGCGCCTCATCCAGCTTGCCCTGATTTATGGCGTCGCGGCTCAGGAAGGCCTTCACCATGGCCAACTGGCTGTTGTTGCCGGTCGTGGCGGTCAATTCTCCATGTGCTTGTTGCAGCAAGAGCCGGCCTTCGTCGACCCTGTTGGTTTTCAGGTAGATATTGCCGAGTTTTGCCCGATCGAACGCCAAACCCTCACTGATACCATGGTTAAGTTTCAGCTCGAGCACGGCCTGCTGCAGCCTTGCCGCTTCCTGATCCTGCCCCACGGCTTGGGTCACGGCCACCAGGGATTGCAGCAGGCGGATCTTGACCTCGGGGCTGTCGTTCAGGGCGTCCGTGGTTTGCCTTACCATGGTCTTCACAAACTGCTGGATATCTACGGGGTGCCCCTGGGCCTTTTCCGGCGAGGCTTCTTCAAAGGTCTCGGTAAGCAGCTGAATAACCTGATTGGAGGTGGCGACTTCCTGCCCCAGTTTATGGGTCAGGTGCAGGCTGACGCCAAGGCCGCCAAGCAAACTGATCAGCAGCCCCCCGGTGAGCAGGGAGGCGAGCGGGTGCCGCCCCAGCAGTTTGCCAAAGCGGTAACCCGGCGTGTGCCTGGTGGCTGAAACGGTCTGGCCCTTGAGAAAGCGCTTGATGTCCCATGCCAGTTCACCCACAGAGGCATATCTGTCCTCGGGACGCTTTTCCAGTGCCTTGAGTACTATATTGTCCAAGTCTCTGGGGAACCGCTTCAGGCCCGAGGCATTGGGGCGCAGCAGGGCTCCCGGCGCCTTGGGTTTGCTGTTGGCTATATGCTCCAGAGTCGCGCACATATTGTCTCGGTCCACCGGCAGCGGAGCCTCACCCGTCAGCAACTGGTATAGCAGACTGCCCAGACCATAAACGTCCGTGGCCGTGGTGGGCTGATCACCGCGAACCTGTTCCGGGCTGGCACAGCTTAGGGTCATGGCCAGCATGCGGGCCGCGCTGTCCTGATCCTGTCCCTGATTGAGCATGCGACTGGTGCCGAAATCCAGCAGCTTCACCAGGCCATTGTGATTGACCAGTACGTTTTCCGGTTTCAGATCGCAATGAATGATCAAATGGCTGTGGGCAAAACTGACCGCATCACACACCCGCAGGAACAGCCCCAGCCGTTCGGTCAGGGGCAGCTTTTTCCCGAGACAATATTCCTTGAGGTTCTGACCTTCGACGAACTCCATCACCAGAAAGGGCCGGGCATCCTCGGTCAGACCGCCGTCCAGCAGCATGGCTATATGGGGATGTTGCAGCTTGGCCAGCAACTGGCGCTCGGTGGTGAAATGTTGCTGATCCTCACCGGCCACCATGGCCGGCGCCAGCTTGATGGCGACCTTTTGCTCGTATTGGCCATCGGCACGCTCGGCAAGAAACACCACCCCCATGCCACCTGTGCCAATTTTTTCGATGATCCTGTATGGTCCGAGCTGCTGACCCTCTGTCAGTTGTGACCCCAATTCCCGCAGCTGACTGCCGATCAGGTTCCTGGCCTGGCCGGTGAGCACAGTGGTGGATGAGACGTCCACATGCTCAAGCAAACGCAACACCTCCCTACGTTCGGTGTCGCAGCAGTCGCTGTGATTCAGGAATTCCAGGCGCTCATGGGGAGGAAGCTCGATACAGGAGTCAAACAGGGCCTTAATGCGTTTAAGTTCAGCCATGGCAGGCCTCGCCGTGCTGGCTCAGGCGATCGAATATAAAGGCGCGGGCAAAGGTCAGTTCCCGCTCCACTGTGCGCAGGCTGAGCTGCAGGGTTTCGGCGACCTGCTGTTGGCTGAATCCGGCGAAATAATGCAGCTCGACTATGGCCTCCATTCTGTCACCCAGGCTGCTCATCTGGCTGATGCATTGCTCGACGGCAATCAGGCCCTCGTTTTCGTCCTCTTGGCTGAGTAAATCGTCCAGCCAGCGGGTCTTGATGGCCTTGCCACCGCGCTTGTCGGCGGTCTTGGCGCGGGCATAGTCAATCAGCAGATGACGCATTGCCTTGGCGGCGGTGCGAAACAGGTGTTCCTTGCTTTGATATTGGCCGTCAGCCTCTATGAGTTTGACGCAGGCTTCGTGGACCACTTCTGTAGTCTGCAACGTGATGTTACCTGCGTGCCGGGCCAGAATGCGGTTGGCACAGGCCTTGAGCTCCTGATAGAGCAGGGGATTGATCATGAGTTCGGCTGGGGTCAGTTGGCCGGTCAAGGTGGCGGCCTCTGCTGTGGTGTAAGCCATATCGGAAGGGGGCAGCTTCATATTATTCCTTGCCCCGCTGTAACAGCTCTTCCATCAGGTGCTCAAATTCCTCAAACTTGGCATCCAGCCGGGCAAATGCCAGATCCTGGTTGTCGTACATGCCATCCTGTATGGCTTCCACATAAAGCTTAATTACCGAAAGGGGGGTGCGCAGTTCGTGTGACAGCATGGCCAAAAACTCGGCCTTTCGCGCCTGACATTCGGCGTCGGTCAGGGGCCTGTCGACTGCGGCAAAACTGTCGATATTTTTTGGCCGTTGCGTTAAAGGCTGTTTCATTATCTCTGGCACCCTGGCAATAACTATAGGTGCAGAATTAGAGCAGAAGATTATGCAGTGAGTATGCAGAAACCACGGCGCCGGAGTTTTTAATCAGGCCAGAGGTTCGAATTTGTAACCTGCACCGTAGATGGAGCGGATCAGTTCTTGCTCTATCCCCAGGGAGGCCAGTTTTTTACGGACGTTGCGGATGTGACTGTCGACGGTGCGATCGGACACATGGCGGTAATCCTGATACACCAGATCCAAAATCTGGGCCCGGGAGTAAATGCGGTTGGGGTTGGAGTACAACAAATGGAACAGCTTGAACTCAATGGCCGTCAGTTCCACCACGGCCGCTCCCATTGACAGATTAAAGCTGTCGGCATCCACCTTTAAACCGCTGTCCACCATGGTCTCACGATTGAGGCGCCGTAACTGCACCTTGACCCGAGCCACCAATTCCTTGACCGAGAAGGGTTTGCAGACATAGTCGTCGGCACCTATCTCCAAACCTACCAAGCGATCGACTTCTTCCACCTTGGCCGTGGTCATTATGATTGGCAAATTGGAAAAGGCGCGAATTTCCCGGCACACCTCCAGACCTTGCTTGGTAGGCAGGTCGAGATCCAGCAGTACCAAGGCCGGGGAATGGGCCTGCACCCACCCGGCCACACCGACACCATCGGCAAAGTGTTGGGTTTTCAGGCCCGCCGCGTGCAGGTACATCAGCACAATGTCGGCGATTTCCTGGTCGTCTTCGACCAGCACTACTGTGGCTGTCATGGGAGTATCTGTCATAGGCTCCAAAACCTTAAAGCGGGAGCCGTATTCTAATGGCCAAACCGCCCAGAGAGGAAGCGCTGGCGGAAATCTCGCCCCCATGGGCCTCGACTATGGACTTGCAGATCCACAGTCCCAGCCCCGAGCCGGATTGGCTCCTGTCTTTGGTGGAGCCGGCGCGGTACAAACGCTCGAATATCCGCGCCAGCTCCTCGGTCGTGATGGCGGGCTTGCTGTCTTCTACCTCAATCACCAGCCAGTTGTCGTCTTGGCTCAGGACGACCCGGGCCTGACCCCAATCATCCGTGTACCTGTAGCAGTTTTTCAGCAGGTTATTCATCAACTGCATCATTCGGCCCTGATCCAGTAAGGGCTCAAGTTGATGGGAGGTCTCATCCGTTAAGGCCAGCTGGATGGCTTTTTGTTGCATCATGGGCCTGAAGGATTCAACGCTGGATGCCAGCAGCTCGCTGATCTGGGTTGGTTGGCGGTTTAATATCAGCGCCCCCGAGTCCATCAGTGACAACTGGTAAATATCGCCCACCAGATGGTTGAGGTTGGCGATGCGCTTTTGCAGCAGTTCATAGGAGCTGTCATCGGGCTGCAATACCCCATCCTGCAGGGCTTCCAGCTGTATCTTGACCATGGCCAGTGGGGTACGCAAATCATGGGTCACCTCGGCCAACATCTGGTTTTTCTGCTCCATGAGTTCGCTCATCATCTCGGCCTTGCGCAGGGCATCGCGCTTCTCGAAGACTTCCCTCTGCTTGGCCTTGGCCACCGCCAGGCGCCAGCGGAACAGCCAGTACAACATCAGACCCAGCAGCAGCAGACTCAGCAGGCGGAACCACAGGGTCTGGAAAAACTTGGGCTCTATATCCACTTCCAACACCAGGGGGGAGCCACTCCAATTGCCTGCGCGATTGCTGCCTTCCACAAACAACCGATACTGACCCGGAGGCAAGGACGTGTACTTGGCCTGGCGTAAGTCCGCCGGCGTGGACACCCAGTCGCTGTCGTAGCCTTCCAGCTTGTATCTGTATTGATTGGCTCTGGGATCGGAAAAATCGAGTGCGGCAAAACGCAGCGAAAACTGATTGGCCGTGCTGGGCACCTTAATCTTGGGCTGGCGGTAATCAAAGTTCAGCTTTTGATTGCCGACCATGAGTTCGGTCACCACCAGGGGAGCCCTGTCCTGGCCTTTGATGCCCGGGTCCTGGTCAATCAGCACCAGGGCATCGCGGGAGGCGTGCAGCAACTGGCCGTCGTTTAACCGCTGAAAATAATTGCTGTGTCCCGTCGCAAGGGCGCCATCGGCCTCGTTCAGCGCCTGCAGCAGCTTGCCATCCTCGTTCAACAGGAGGCGGGTGCCGAGCCAATAGTGGCCATTTTCCAGCTGCAACAGACCATCTTCGTTGTCGATTTGACCTATGGCTTCGGTGGCAAAGGGCTCGAAGTGCAGCATGCCGTCGTGCTCGGACACCAGCCTGTCTATGCCGGCATTGTGGTACACCAGGATCTCGCCGCGGCGGTTTTGCAGGAATTGCACGATAAAGTCATGCCTCAGGGTGCCGTCTGTGCCTTGTTTTCCTGTGTAGAGCCGCATCTGTTGCCGGCCACTGTCTATCAGGCCAAAACCGCTGGTGGTCGCTATCCACAGCCGGTTGTGATCATCGACCATCAAGCGGCGCACGTAGTTGATGACCGGGCTTCCATCGGTATTGTGAGGAACTGTGAAACTGCGACTGGCCAAATCCAGTCTGGCCAGGCCGCGATCCGACCCCACCCAGAGTTCCCCCTGTTTACCGAGCGCCAAATGGCGCACGTATACCCCCTCGGTCTTGGCCAGTGGCAGGCGGAATTCCTCTGCCGTGCCCTGCTTGCGATCAAGCCTGAAAATATTGCCATTGCCCCCGCCGAGCCAGTAAATGTTCTCTGTCTCTCTGATACCCGAGAAAAACGATTGCTTGCTCAGGCTGGGATCCTTGAGCAGGGGTTCGGTTTTCCCCGTGCTCAGGTCGAGTTCTATGGGCTGGTGCTGATTGAAGATAATGAGTTGCGACTCGCTGACCTTGATAAGGTTGGCCAGGTAAGAACTGAAGGTATCCTCAAGCTGAGGCGAGAAGCGATCAAAGTAATGGAAGCGCTGGGTTTGCGGATTAAAAAACTGCAGCCCGAAGTTGGACACCCCAATCCATAGCAGTCCGTCCTTGGTTCTGAGCAGGGGATAGGCAAAGTCGCCGCGCAGGCCATGTTTGTCGAGCAGATTGCCCCGCAACTCCTTTTGCAATTGCCCAGTGTTTGCATCGCGGATCTCCAGCCCCAGGGTACCCGACAGCCACACCTGGCCGTCGCCGCTTTCGACAATGGCGGTGTTGGCGGCATCGGCCCGGGAATCCGGAGAATCCAGCTTGATGGCGGTTCGGCGATCACGATTCAGTATATAGGTGCCCTGCTTTTGGGTGGCGAGCCAGATACGCCCATCCTGTGCCAGGTGCAGCCGCCTTATCACCACGCCATTCAGCAGGCCAGGTTCTTTGACCAAGGCAAACTGCCGGCCCCCGGGCGCCATAGTGGCCAGTCCCTTGGCGGTGGACAGCCACAATGTGCCGTCACCGTCGACTTCCAAATCCAGCAAATAGTTGAAGAACCGCTCCCTGGCATTGTCGGCCGAATTGAAATGACTGAATTTCCGCGTCGTCAGGTCCAGGCGGTCGAGACCAAAGCTGTGGGCCAGCCACAGCCGACCCTCGGCGTCCTTCTTGATGGCGTTGACCTGGTTACCGCCCAATGAGGCCGGATCGCCGTCATCGTGACTGAAGTGGCTGAACTCATAGGTGCGCAGATCCAGCCGCAGCAGGCCGCTGGTCATAGTGCCTATCCACAGCACATCTCCATCGGCAAGCAAGGATCGTACATAAATGCCGGACACATCGAAGGGCATGCCCTCAGAGGTCATTTTCAGGTTTTCATAGCCGTCAAAGCGGAACAGGCCCTTCTGGGTGCCGACCCAGATAAAGCCCCTGTCATCCTGGGCCAGTTTCAAAATTTCCTTGTTGGCCAGCTTGCCATCGGCCTCGGCCGCAAACAGCAGCGGTGAAAACAGCCTGGGATCATAGCTGGTGGCTGCCTGGCACAGGCAACTGAAAGTCAAAAGAAAACCAAGGATGATTCTGGTTCGGAATGAGGGCATATCCGCTGTTTATTTGTGCTTGCTATGGTGGAAATTCTGTCACAGCGGCACCGGGAGTGCCAGCGCTAAACCGCCGTGCCTGGATCTTCAGACTTGCACCACTTTTCTCTCCAGCCGGGGCAGTCTGCAAACTCAGTGCACAATTCGCATTTTCAGTCTCCGGGTAAGCAAGAACGCTTTTAAAAAAATGTGGCGGGTTTGGTCTCAGGAATTCGTAACTGATGTAGTGGGCTCTCTGCACGGGCGACGGGGCCGGCAAATACAGAATGCCGCAGCGCGATGCAGCGCCCACGAAAAACCGAGTAACAAACGAGGCCGCCAGGTGTTTGGGTTGTTGCCGTATATAAAAACCGAGGAGATGGCTTGATGAGCAAGCAGTTCAAAATCAATAAATTGGCGGGATTGGTAACCGCCGCAATGGTCGGTGCATTGAGCAGCCCCGCCGCACTGGCGCAGGTCCAGCTCGATACCACCATGGGCGAGGCAGCGTCTTTTAAAATGGTTTCGCTGAACAGCGGTGATGGCTGGTTTGACAGCACCTTCGAGGTGTCCGACCGGGTGGCGGTCGATGCCGAAGGCCGGGTGCTGATGGTCGGCACCACATCGCCGGGCGTTGAACTGAACGATTCGATCTATATCGAACGGCGCTTAAGCGACAACAGCCTGGATCCCAGCTTTGGCAACGGCGGCAAGGTGCAAGTCGGCGACGCTAACTACAGATTGAATGGATTGGTGATCTCCGTCGACAACCAGGGCCGCATTCTGGTGGCCGGCTACAGCAGCAATAAGGAACTGCGCCTGTATCGCCTGCTGGCGGACGGCACCCTGGATCCCAGTTTCGGCGAGGGCGGCGAAACCATTTTTGCCATTAACGGCCAGGCCCCGCAAGCGACCAGCATTCTCAGCGACGGCCAGGGCAGAATCTACCTGGGCGGTCGGATTTATCAGTCGGGCTGGGATGCCTTTGTCGCCCGCTTCGACGCGCTCGGCAACCCGGATACCACATTTAACGGCACCGGGTATCAACTGCTCGGCGAGACAGGCAATGATGATCGCATCAATGCACTGGCCCTTGCCTCCGATGGCGCCCTGCTTGCGTCCGGCCATATCGCATTTAAGTCGACTCTGTTCCGCTTTAGCGAAGACGGCACCTTCGATGCCAACTTCGGCGGTAGCGGCCAAGTGACGGTGAGCCGCTCGGCGACGCAATCCAACCAGTCTTACGATCTGACCGTCGACGCCGGCGGCAAGATCCTGGTCACCACCACAGAAAAGGCCAGCGACGCCGATGCCACGGAAATCTATAACCTGTACCGCTACAACAGCGACGGCACCCTGGACACCTCTTTTGCCGACAACGGCTGGTTTGGCCTGGATGTCAACGGACAGGGAACCAGCGGCAGCAATACCTCGACCAATATCAAAATCGACAGCCAGGGCCGTATTCTGCTCGGCGGTAAGATCTATAACGGCAACGCATCACATATGGCGCTGCTGCGCCTGAGCGCGACCGGCGTGTTGGACACCAGTTTTGGCGAGAGCGGCATCGGCCGTTACTACCTGGAGCCGGGCAACGCCAACAGCGATCCCGTGCTGATCCATCAGGATGCGACCGGCAACCTGGATATCTTCTCTCACCAGAGCGGCTATGAAGGCAACGACCTCGGCTGGAGCAGGGTTGACGGCGACGGCCACGCCACCAGGCCGTTCGCCAAAGACGGCGCGGCGATGGAAGGCGCCGCCGACCTGACCCTGCCGTTTGACGATTATGAAGATTACTACTTTGTACGGGTCGATGCCGAGGGCCGCACCCTGGTGGCGGGCACAGTCACGGATAGCACTAAGACCACGGGGGACGACCTTATTCTGCGCCGCTATAATGTCGACGGCAGTCTGGACACCAGTTTTGCCAGTGGCGGTACTTACCAGCTGCATGTCGGCAGCGGCGACTATCCGAAGGACCTGCAGATAGACGCCGACGGCAATATCTGGTTGCTCGGTTACTCGGCGTGGAGCGCCACGGGTTTTTACCTGATGAAGCTCAATGCCGGCGGCCAGCCGGACGCGGGCTTTGGCACAGCTGGCCTGCTTGACATGCCGGATACCGTAAAACCGGCGGCGCTTATCTTGCACGCCGACGGCAGCATGCTGGTTGCCGGCGACAAATATAACCTGGTGCGCCTCAATGCCGACGGCAGCCTGGATACCAGCTTCGGCAACAACGGCATCTTCGCCGCCGCGGGCCTTGGCGGCAACGACTATTCGTGGTACGCAGGCGAAGACAGCCAGGGTCGTATCCTGTTGGCGGGCCGCACGTTGTACAATAGCATGGTGATGCGGGTCAATGCCGACGGCACTCTGGACACCAGCTACGGCACCGACGGCGTGACGACCTACGCCCTGCCGACCGAAATTATGCCGCTGGGTCATGCCTATTATGAACAGGCAAAGGTTGAGGGTGACAGCCTGTGGTTGGTGGTTGATTCCGGTGGTAACCGCAACTATCTGCTGCGCCTCGATGCAACAGGCGCCGTCGACACCAGCTTTAACGGCGGCAATCCGGTGCCGATGAGTTCCAGCCAGTCGCTCGCTGTGACGGATATGCAAAAGGACAGCGCCGGACGCTTGCTGTTTACCGGTTGGGTCAGCGCTTCCAACTACGATCTGGCCTATGTGCAGCGCCTCAATGCCGACGGCACGCCGGATGAAAGCTTTGCTGCCGGCGGCGTGCAAACCTTTGATTTCGGCACCGGTGTCGACTTTGAATCCCTGGCCGTCAAGCCCAACGGCGAGCTGGTGGCGGCGGGTTATTACATGGTAAACGGTGATCGCGGCATTCTGGTGCACCTCACCGAGAACGATGCACCGACCATTTCCGGCACCCCGGCAACGCAAGTGAACCAGGACGTGGCCTACAGCTTTACGCCTGCGGGCAGCGACCAGAATCAGGACACCCTGACATTCAGCATTGCCAACAAACCGAGCTGGGCGAGCTTCGATACCACAACCGGCGAGCTGTCCGGCACTCCGGGTTATGCGGATGTCGGCAACTTTAGCGGCATAGTGATTTCGGTTACTGATGGCAAGTACACCACCAGTATGTCTGCGTTTGACATCACTGTGGTCAACGTCAACGACGCCCCCACCGGCAGCGTCACTATTGCTGCCGGCAGCCCCAATGGCCAGACCCTGGTGGCAGGCAACAGTCTGGTGGACCTCGATGGCATGGGCGTGGTGAGCTACACCTGGCTGCGTGCCGGTCAGGCCATAGCCACTGGCAGCGAGTACAACCTGGTGCTCGCCGACAAGGATCAGGATATCAGCGTCCGCGCCGATTACACGGATGGGTATGGCACCGCCGAGTCAGTGACCAGCGCCGTTACCAGCGCCACCGCCGATTTCTTCAATGCCGACGCCGATGGCGATAATCTCAGCAACGCCGAAGAACTGGCCCTGGGCACAGATTACACCAAGGCCGACAGTGACGGCGACGGCGTAAACGATGATGTCGACGCCTTCCCGCTGGATATCAATGAATCTGTCGATACCGATAACGACGGCACAGGCAATAACGCCGACACCGATGACGACAACGACGGTGTGCCGGACAACGAAGATGCGCTGCCGCTGGATCCAACCGAAACTGTCGATACCGACCATGACGGCATAGGCAACAACGCCGATACCGACGATGACAACGATGGTGTGCTCGACGTCAATGACGCCTTCCCGCTGGATGCATCAGAAAGCGTCGATACAGACCTGGACGGCACAGGCAACAACGCCGACACCGATGACGACAACGACGGTGTGCTCGACGTCAACGACGCCTTCCCGCTGGATGCCAGCGAATCGGTAGACACAGACAATGACGGCATAGGCAACAACGCCGATACCGATGACGACAACGATGGTGTGCTCGACATCAATGACGCCTTCCCACTGGATGCGACCGAGTCTGTCGACACAGATAACGACGGCACAGGCAACAACGCCGACACCGACGATGACAACGATGGTGTGCTCGACGTCAACGATGCCTTCCCGCTGGATGCAACCGAGTCTGTCGATACCGATAACGACGGCATAGGCAACAACGCCGATACCGACGATGACAACGACGGCGTGCTCGACATCAACGATGCCTTCCCGCTGGATGCGACCGAGACTGTCGATACCGATAACGACGGCATAGGCAACAACGCTGACAGCGACGATGACAACGACGGTGTGCTCGACGTTAACGACGCCTTCCCGCTGGATGCCAGCGAGTCTGTCGATACCGATAATGACGGCATAGGCAACAACGCCGATACCGACGATGACAACGACGGCGTGCTCGACGTCAACGACGCCTTCCCGCTGGATGCGGCAGAAAGCCTTGATACCGACAACGACGGCACAGGCAACAACGCCGACACCGACGATGATAACGACGGCGTGCCGGACAGCGAAGATGCGCTGCCGCTGGATCCGACCGAAACTGTCGATACCGACCATGACGGCATAGGCAACAACGCCGACACCGACGACGACAACGACGGCGTGACCGACACCGAAGATGCCTTCCCGCTGGATGCCGGCGAGTCGGTCGACACAGACGGTGACGGCATAGGTAACAACGCCGACACAGATGATGACAACGATGGTATCCCGGACGTGGATGACAGCGCACCGCTGGATCCCAAGGTCGGTGACAGCCTGGCGCCTGTGTTTGCCGCGCTGGAGCCGCTGGTGTTTGAGGCCGAAGGCCCCACTACCGTGGTGACCCTGCCAGTGCCCGTGGTGACAGACAACAACAGCCATGCCCCGAGCGTCAGTTCCGATCTGCAGGGCGGCTTGTCACTGGGTGAGCACATCATCACCTGGACCGCTACCGACTATGCCGGCAACCAAAGCACCGCCGAACAGAGCGTGACCATAGTCGACACCACGGCCCCTGTGTTTGCCGAGCTGCAACCGCTGGAGCTGAACGCAACCGGTCGTCTGACCGATGTCGCTGCTGCCCTGACCGGTACTCTTGCCGGTACTTCGGCCATCATGGCCGACGACCTGGTGGACGGTGAAGTGAGCGCCGAGATTGTCGGTGACAAGCAACTGGTGTCCGGTCTGCATCAACTTGAGCTGAAGGCCAGCGACAGCTCAGGCAATGTGGCGACCACCCAGCTTGAGGTCAGCATACTGCCGATACTGGAACTGGTGGCGAGCCTGCCGGTAGAAGCCGGTGGCGACTACCAGGTGCCCGTGAGCCTGAGCGGGTTGGCGCCGGCCTATCCTGTGGACATCAGCTACAGCCTGTCGGTGGACGGCGCTCTGATCAGCCAGGGCAATGCCGGCATAGCCAGTGGCACAGACGGCAAACTGCCTGTCACAGTACCGACCACCGTTGGGGTGAACTCGGCCGTCAGCCTCAACATAGACGAGGTCAGCCATGCCTTTGCGCCTGAAGCAACGGCGAGCAAACTGGCTGTGATAGAGCAAAACCTGGCGCCGTCGATGACACTGCAACTGTCCCAGCAAGAAGTCGTGGGCAGTCTGGTTGACCCGGCCAATGGCACAGTGGTGCTGAATGTGGCCATCAGCGATGTGAACCAGGGCGACAGCCACAGCGTCAGCTTCCAGGTGTTGAACCAGGCCTTCGGCGGCACTGTGACCCAGGACGGTCTGGGCTTTGAGTTTGACCCAAGTGAACTTGCCGATGGCAGCTATGCCATTGAGGTGACAGTCACCGAGAGCAACCGCGCCGAGCCGCTCAGCAGCAAACGCCGGCTGAACTTTGTGGTGCAAACCCTGGCACCACTGACCGACAGCGACAGCGACGGTGACGGCATCGCCGATAACCTCGAAGGTTACGGTGACAGCGACGGTGACGGCATCGCCGATTACCTGGATAACGACAGCAACACCGCCCGCCTGCCTCTGGGTGACAACACCGAGCCGATGCAAACCACCCCGGGTATCCAGTTGTCTCTGGGCTCCCTGGTGAGTGCCGCCAATGGCAGCGCCGGCAGCGGTGCCGCCCTGAGCAACGAGCAATTGGCTGCACTGTTGGCCAATGACCCGGCTGCGGCCAATACCACGGATGGCCACTATGTGGCGGCCACCCCGCTGCTGGACTTCAGCCTGAGCGGCCTGAGCGAAGCGGGGCAGTCCGTGTCAGTGGTCATCCCACTGCCGAGCGGCGTAGTGCTGCCGGAAGGGGCTGTGTACCGCAAGTACAACACCACCCAGGGCTGGTTCAGCTTCGTTGAGGATGCCAACAACCAGATAGGCTCGGCCCAATTGGATGCCAACGGCAACTGTCCGGCACCGGGTGCGGCTGCCTATGGTCAGGGGCTGACAGCGGGCGACCAGTGTATCCAGCTGGTACTGCAGGACGGTGGTCCGAACGATGCCGACTTCAGCGCCAACGGTGCCATCGACGATCCGGGTGTGATCAGCACAGAAACCCAGAACCGCGCCCCGGTATTGGTGGATGACCTGGCCACCACCATGGCGGGTCAGACTCTGGTTATCGACGTGCTGGCCAACGACAGCGATCCGGACGGTGACAGCCTGACCCTGGTCAGCGCCAGCACAGATCAGGGCCGCGCCGTGGTGACCTTCAACAACAAGTTGGGTTACATCCCTGCTGTGGGCTTCAGCGGCACCGCCACCATCACTTACCAGGTGAGCGATGGCATGGGCGGCAGCAGCGAAGGTCAGCTGCAGGTGACAGTCACTCCGGCACCCGTGGTAGAGCCCGAGCAGGACGACAAGGGCGGCTCACTGCCACTCTGGTCGGTGCTGCTGGGTCTGCTGGGGCTGAGACGTCGCAAAGTCAAGTAATCTGAGGACTTCCGGCATCGCCTGGATATCCAGAAGCTCTTAAACAAAGCCTCCGCCATGCGGGGGCTTTTCTTTTGTCAGCAGGGACGGCGGGAGTCTATCCCTCGGGCTTGGGCCACATTTTGCGTGTATTCTGCCCCCAGTCTGTTAACAGACTGTAGCCTGGCTGCGGGCCATGCAGTAAACTGCTCGCTTTTGCGGTGGGCCCAGCTTCATTGAAAAAGCGCCATGGGAATACACAGATGAGTTCCGGAGAACAGCGCGGATGACGCAGGTCCTGACACTGGTGATCCTGGCGGCCGGTATGGGCAGCCGTTTTGGCGGTGACAAGCAGTTGGCCGAACTCGGCCCCAGGGGCGAGAGCCTGTTATTGCTGTCGCTGCGCCAGGCCTTTGCCGCCGGGTTCCGCCGGGCCGTGTTGGTGATCCGCCCCGAACTGGAGGCGCCGCTGTTGGCCTCGCTGCAAGGCCAATTGCCGGACGAACTGGAACTGCATTGCTGTTTTCAGCGCCTCGATGATGTGCCGGCAACCCTGGACTCGGCCCCCTGGTTGGAACGCAGCAAACCCTGGGGCACGGCACACGCGCTCTGGAGTGCGCGCCATCTGGTCAGCGGGCCAATGGCGGTGATCACCGCCGATGATTTTTACGGTGCCGATGCCTTCGCGCAATTGGCCTTGGGGCTCAGGAACTCGGATAACTGGATGTTGGTGGCCTATCGCCTCGGCAATACCCTGTCGGAGCATGGCGGGGTCAATCGTGGTCTGTGCCGCGAAGCCGATGGCTGGTTGCAGGATATCCGCGAGTGCCTGGCGATTGAATCTATAGATGGTCAGCTGCTGGGTAAACTGGCCGGCAATAGCGTGGCACTGAGTGCGGACATGCCTGTGTCCATGACCTGCTGGGGTTTTCAGGCGGATATTTTTCCCCGGCTGGAGTCGGCGCTGACGAACTTTTTCAAGCAGCAGCCGCAAGCCTCCAGTGAGTGTTTCCTGCCGGATGTGGTACAAGAGGCCATGGCCAGCGGGCAACCGGTGCGACTCGCCACCGCCCGGGACATTTGGCTGGGGGTGACCTTCCCCGGGGATGCGCCCAGGGTCAGACAAGCTTTGATGGAGTTATTGGGTGATTGAACTCATACGGCAGCGGGTGCTGCCTCACTATTCTATATCCGCTAACAGCGCGATAGCAGCAAGCGGCGCTCTGACGGCAAGCGAAACCATGGCTGGCGAGATTAAGATTTCGCCCCTGGGCAACGGCCATATTAACGACACTTTTTTGGTGCGTGCCGGCGGCACAGAGTTGGTGCTGCAAAGGCTCAATACCCAGGTGTTTCCCGATCCCTGGACTTTGGTGAACAATGCGGCCCTGATTGATGCCCATCTGCAGCGGCAGCAGGCGGCCGGTCGCTTCCGCTTGCAGCGCATAGATCCTAAGCTGACTCTGGATGGCAAGCTGGCGCTGGATTTGGGTACCGATGGTTTCTGGCGCGCCATTCGCTTTTTGCCGCACAGCACCAGTCTGGAGGTGGTAGGCTCGGTTGCCGAGGCAAGGCAGGCTGCCGCGGCCTTCGGCCATTTTGCCATGGCACTCAGCGATTTTGATGCCTCGCTGCTTGGCGATGTGATCCCAAATTTCCACCATCTGCCTGGGCGTATGGCCCAGCTGCAACAGGCCGTGGCCGCTGACAAGGCCGGCCGGGTGGCTGAATGCCAGGATTGGCTGAGCTTTGTGCAGCAACAGCAGCCCCTGCTGGATGAACTGGCGCAAACCCTGCCCAACTTGCCGCTGCGGGTGTGCCATAACGACACCAAGATCAACAACATGCTGTTCGACAAGCGCGACGGCAGTGCCATGGCCATTATCGACCTCGACACCTGTATGCGTGGCCAGCTGATGTATGACTTCGGCGACATGGTGCGTACCTTTACTTCTCCAGAGGCCGAGGATTCTCGCAACCTCGACCAGGTGCGGGTGCGACCCGAGATGTTTGCCGCCATCTGCGAGGGTTTCCTCGGCGAGCTCGGATCTGTGCTGACCGACGCCGAACGCCACAGCCTTTGGCTTGGGGCCAGGGTCATGTGCCTGATGATTGGGGTGCGCTTCCTCACCGATCACCTCAATGGCGATGTGTATTTCCATATCCAGCGCGAGGGTCATAACCTCGACCGCGCCGCCAACCAGTTCAGCCTTTATCTGAGCCTGCTGGCCCAGGCCGACAGTTTGAAGGCTTGTTTGAGTTGAACCGCGCCAAGCCACAGCTGCCATAGCCTGAGCTCGGCGATGTCATTTACCCAATACCAAAGTGCCAAGAGAAGTCCCTATGAACTGGAATGTTGACCCTATTTTGTTGCAGCTCGGAAGCATCAGCCTCCATTGGTACGGGTTGTTGTTTGCCACTGGTATCTGGGCCGGAGCGTCGCTGCTCAAACGCCTCTTGGTCGAGGGCAAGCAGAATGCTGAGCTGGTGGATGAGCTGTTTCTGCCGGTGTTTATCGGCATCCTGGTCGGCGCCAGGCTGATGCATTGCCTGGCCTACGAGCCGGACTACTTTCTCGCCCACCCCATAGAAATCCTCTACCTCTGGAAGGGCGGCCTCGCCAGCCATGGCGGTGGTCTGGGCGCGATTCTCGGCGTGTTGTGGGTGGCGAAACGGCAAAAGGTAGGGCTGCTGTTCCTGCTGGACTATCTGGCCCTACCGACCCTGGCATTCGCCGTCTGCGTGCGTACCGGCAATATGATGAACTCGGAAATCTACGGCACTGTGACCGACATGCCCTGGGGTATAGTGTTTGAACGTATTGATATGCTGCCAAGGCACCCGGCGCAGCTCTATGAAGCCCTGGGGTATCTGCTGCTGGCACTCTTGCTGTGGCGTTTTCGCCGTGGCCTGCTGGCCCTTGAGGGGAGGCTGTTCGGCGCCTTCCTTATCGGGGTGTTTGTCATCCGCATGCTGGTGGAAACGGTCAAACCGGAACAGGCCAGCTATATCCCCGTGCTGCCCCTGACCGTGGGGCAAATTCTCAGCCTGCCCTTTATTCTCACCGGCGTCTGGCTGTGGCTGCGCGCCCGCCGCAGCTAAGGCAATAAGCCGTCGGCAGCGTCGGCGGCAATATTTCCCGGCAATACTGGCAGTTGCAACAGGGTTAATTCATAATCGCCGCAGACTTTCTTTTTGCGGTCAGGTCAATGTCACGCTCAGATCCTTCGTCCCAGGAGCCCTGCCAGAATCGCCGTGCCGAGCGTTGCAGCTGGTTGCGGCTGACCCTGAAGCGCTCCCAGCAGGAGGCTGCCGCCTCCTCGGCAATGACGGCCACCAGTGACAACTTCTTCAACGCCTATGCCATTTTCCTCGGCGCCAGTTTGGGGCAGATGGCCTGGGTCAGCGGTTTACCGCAATTGTTCGGCGCCATCTCCCAACTGTTGTCCGTGTGGCTCGCCAGTCACTTCTCCCGCAAGCAATTTATCGTCGCCTGTGCCGGCTTGCAGGCCCTGGTGGTCATGGCCATGGGCGCAGTGGCGGCTTTCAGACCTGACGAGGGCGTGTGGATCTTTATCGGCCTGGCGGCCCTGTACCACGGCTTTATCAACCTCATTCAACCCCACTGGCGCGCCTGGATGGGGGCCATAGTGCCGGAGCGGCGCCGCGGCGCCTTCTTTGCAGCCCGCACCCGGCTGACCATGGGGGCTTCACTGTCGGTGTTCTTTATCGGTGGCGGCATACTGACACTGACCGACTCGGCGGGTATGGCCTGGCTGGGGTTCAGCCTGCTGTTCTCCATCGCCGCCATGGGGCGTTTTGTGTCGGCGCGGCTGTTGTGGCTGATGCACGATCCCGAGCCCAGATACCCGCGGGAACGCGGGGTCTTTGTTCGTACCCTGAAAAACTTTGCCGGTGCCTGGAAGGATAAAACCTTCCGCCACTACAGCCTGTTCGTGGCCGGGATGCAGGCCATGGTGGCCATCTCGGCACCTTTCTTTGCTGTGTATATGCTGGAAGGGCTCAAGTTCACTTACCTGGAATTTGTGTTTGCCAGCGTGGCCTCCATCTGCACCCAGTTTGTCACCCTGAGATTTTGGGGCCGCTTCAGCGATCTCTACGGCAACCGCCTGGTGATGATCATCACCTCCTGCCTGATCCCCAGCCTGCCGCTGCTGTGGTTGTTCTCGGATAACTACGGTTACATACTGGCTATTCAGGCCTTCTCCGGCTTTGCCTGGAGCGGCTTTACCCTGAGCACCGCCAACTACCTGTATGATATCCGCCCCTTCCGCTCCGATTTCGCCACCTATGCGGCGTTGCAGGCGGCCCTCAGTGCCGGTCTGGTATTTGTCGGCGCCATGTTCGGTGGCCTTATCGCCAGCCACGCGGCGGACTTCCTCGCCTGGAGCGACTGGGATCTCGCCAGCCCCATCTTCGTGGTGTTTCTGGTGTCGACACTGCTGCGCACCCTGGTCACCGCCTGGTTTATTCCGCGTTCGGTGGAACCCAAGGTGCGGCCCAGGCCACAGCTGTTGCAGCTCATCTTCCGCATCCGCGGCTTCAACGCCATCAGCGGTGTGGCGCTGGATTTCCTCACGGTAGTGAAGAAGCGCAAGGACTGAAATCAGAGCTATTTTGGGCTTCAGCATAATGCAGCGGTGTGGCGCTGGATTTTCTTACCGTGGTGAAGAAGCGCAAGGATTAAGGTCGGATAGAAACAGCCCGGCGGTTGCCGGGCTGTTATTTGTGTATCTGCACAGTATTGAGTCGGACCTATTGGGCCAGCCTCAGCCACTTGTCGCTCCATACCTCGCCGACGCTGCCATCCATGGGCGCCCAGTCGCTTTCTTCATTGAAGCCCTTGATGGAGACATAGTCGCCATACTTGCCGAGCAAACTGAGGTAAGCCCTCATGGCCACACCGCCGTTGCCATCGCTCACTTCAACGACTATCTCGCCGAGATCATTGATGCTCCAGCTGAAGTCTGTCGTTTCCGCGGGATCGACCATATAGTCGGTGAAGCTGCCGCCATTTTCATTAAAGAGGATCAGGGTCTCCAGGTTACCTTCGGAGTCGTATTCCTTGAACTGATAACCTGTCAGCATCCCGGCGGTAAAGGCCATGGCTCCGGCGTCACCACGACAATCCGTCACCAGCTCGCGGTACTGTGTCAGTGACTTGAGGGTGTCGACTATTGGGCCACCGCTGCTGTCATCCCATTGGGTGTTGCCATTGTCGCAGACGAAATCTGCCGGCGGTATTCCACCGTTGAACAGGGTGAAATCCAGATTGTTGACTATGTCGTCCTTTGCGGTTTGGTTGAAGATGATTTCATCATCATCATCGTGGCCCGCACCGGCCGGGATAAAGGCGCCGATACGAACGGCATTCTGCAGCTCGGCGAACAGTATTTCCCCCATGTCTTCCATCTCATGGTCGCCGAAATGGCGCACCGCGTCCGGAAGGGCCAGCAGGAAAAGGGCTTGTCCGGATTGGGTCACTGTGCGCCAGGTGCCGGTGGTGTAGAGCATGGCGCTGCGTGTCTGCATACCCATGCCGTCCTCTGTCCAGTACAGTTTGTGGTACTTGACCGTGCCGCCTTCAATCAATTCGGCCAATATATTCATATCGTCATGCCAGGCAACGTAGGGGCCCACCAGATGATCGGCACTGCCATCGGAGGCGGTGGCGGACACCATGGAGGCCAGGGTCAGCGCCGGTCCTTCGGTGCCATCGGCCATGCGGGCCCAGACGCTGTTGCACATGCCTTCCACCGTGCCGTTGTCACCACATCCATCCCACAGAAACAGTCGATACTGGTCGTGATCCGTGGTGGCCTTAATGGTAAAGGCCTTGGCACCTTCACTGAAACTCACACTCTCAGGCATAACCTTGTGCCAGGCCCAGGTGTTTTCCTGCTTGGACAGCAGGAGTCTGGTATTGAGCCCGGCAAGGGCGTACTCGGTGGCGCTCAGGGTTTCACTCAGGGACGGAAAATCCGGATGGCTCAGGGTAATGGTACCGTCCTGATTCAAGCCGCTGATGACGAATTTTTCCGTGGTGGCCTGCCAACCGTTGTCGGTGAGCACGAAGTCATCCAATTCAAATTCATCACTGCTGTGGGCGACGAATTGGCCATTTAGCAGTTCGTAGCGGGTCTCTGTGGTGGTCTGATTGGTGGCGTCATACTTAATGCCGCCATATTCGAGGCTCAGTTCGGCTTCCTCTACCTCACCATCGAACCAGAAGATGCCGTTGCCACTGACCTCGGCCACCAGATTGGCCGCCGCCGCATTGGCTTCGGCGTGGAGTAGCGCGACCTGATCTTCCAGATTCTCACCGGACACGCCGGCGGCTCCTTCCACTTCATCTGAGCCGGCCACGGCGTCGGGATCAAACTCGCCACCGGCTTCCACCGCAGCCTGAACCTGGGCCACTATGGTGTCGAGGGCCTCGACCAGGGTATCCACAATCAAGGCAACCAGATCGTCGGTGGAGATGCCGGCCGCTGCGGCCGCTTCCTGGATTTGCGCCAGGTTGTTGGCTATCACCCGGGCTGTCACCTGGGCGACTTGGTGCAGCCGCTCAAAGGCGTCCCTTTGTTCTTCGGTCAGGCTATCGTTGTTTTGACCTGCCACATAGTCATCGGACAGCTCCATGCTGGTGCCCAGCAAGGCTTTCAGCCTGGCTTCGGCATCGTCCTGGCTCGCGCCCTGATCCATCTCCCCCAGTACCATGGTGCTCAGGGGGCTGACAAAGTTGTAACCCGCAGGCGCAGTGAGTGTGTACCCTTTGACTATGGCTGCGCCTGTGTCTTCATCCATGGTACCGGCCGCCACTTCTACCAACAGTGGGAAGCTGTCCAATTGTTGTTGAGTGGCTGCGCTGAGGCTGAAACTGCCGCCGGCCCCTGTAGTGGCACTGGGCTCACCGGTATCGCAGACCTTATTGCTGTTCAAATCCAGGCACACCTTGGCGCCCACCAGATAGCCATCCGCCACCTTGCCATTCAGGGTCACCGTGGTCGGTGGTGGGGGCTCAGGATTATTGTTATTGCTGCCGCCGCCACAGGCCGAGAGCACTGTGGCCAATGCCGTGGTGATTAAAAGCCGTTTGAGATTCATATGATCACTCCGATGATATTGTTGGCTGAGTTCCTGATTGCGGGAGTCCTGTGCCTTGGGGACTGTGTGCTCCTGCGCTTCCTCGCCGCGCCTTCTCCTTTGGCGCGGTGAAATGTACTCAAAAAGTGTAGAAGCCAAATTGGGTGGGCGGTTGGAAATCAGATGTCGAATCAGGATCTGGCGGTGGCAAGCAGAGAGTACAGAGCCGGGGCTATCACAGAATTCCAGGTTTAAGGCGGGAAAACCTGAGGCGCTACAGCCTTAAATCAATATGGCTTGAAACAGTTATGGCTTGAAACAGTTTTGGCTTCAAATCATACGGCCTGGAATCAATACGGCTTATATTCGAAAAAGGCCCGCCGCTCGGGGCCGGAAAGGTTGGCGCTGATCTTGTTGGGGTGTTTGAACTCGTCGAAGCCGGCCACGTTACGGCCACGATTGAGGTGAGGGAAGGGCGTGTCCGCTGCTACCGGCGGCAGATCCAAAAATTCATGCAATTTTGCCAGGGCACCGGGGGCGCTGATGTCCAGTATCAGCAGATCGTCGCGCCTCTTGGCTGCTTCCATCCCCGAGAAATACGCCAGTACCCCGGTGCGGTGGCGCTCATAGGCACTGTGCAAATTCGCTTCTTCCTGCCACTGCGGCGCCACGCCGAAACAAAGTTGGAAGCTGCGCTTCATGATTGGATGAAAGCGCCCGGACACAGGATCCAAATGGGGCCCCATCCGGCTCAGCAGCATCTGCATCGAGTTTACCCAGTCGACCATTGTTCGCTCTAAGTAAACAAACTTGCTACCTGGAAAGAGTTTGTCCAGTTCTCTGTAGTCACTGAACACGGGAGCATCGGCAATAACCTCGGCGGCCGCGAACGACGCCTTGGTAAAAGCCGTATGGGCCACCTTTAACCCGGCCTCAAGCAAGGCCACACAAACGCTGGTGGTGCCGGTGCGGGGCAAACCTATGATAAAAATCTTGTTGATGGGCAGGCTCATGTGGTGTCAGTCAGCTTGGTCACTCAGGTGCTGCTTCCCTGAGTAAGCAGCTTGATTCAGCACGGATTGAATAAGGGCCCTTATGGTATCAAATCGGGCGGGAAGTTGCCGCTGGCGTTTGTGAATAAGATACAGGGGCTCGAACACTCGCTCTGTGCCCACAAATACTTTGAGTTTGGCTTTGTTGCTGAACTGCTCCACCACAGACAAGGGCAGCACGGTGAAGCCGAGCCCCAAAGACACGGGCAGTAGAATCTGCCCTAACTGATTGATGTAGCTACTGACCGGGAAATCTTCGGCAAAGGCGCTTTGGTAACTCTCATGCTGGCTGTGGGCAAAAAACAGCGACAAATAATGTGCCGCATCCGGGTGACTTATCAGCCCAAGCGCTTTTAATTCGTCAATTGGGGGCAGGGGAGAATCAAGAGTCGTTGGTATTGCCGCTTCTGAGATCGAAAAGTTCGACGCAGGCGTGATAAGACACAGTGCCTGAGTTCCTATGTCCTGCTCCCGAAACAGCCCCCGCGGTGGCGCGGCGGTAATAATGCCAAGGTCTTTATCTCCCTGCTGCACCTCGTTGATGATGCGCGCATTGGGCGCTGCCTCCACATGTACCTTAAGCCCCGGATGCGCAGATTGCAGTGCCAACAGTTCTGGGTACAAAAGCTGCGCCAGGGCACCCGAGCAGGCGAGGCGACATGTGCCATTGAAGGGATTGTCCTCATCCAGACTGTCGAGCAGTGCTGCCTCAGCCTTGGCTTGCTCAAGGGCATAACGATACAACCGCTCGCCAGCTTCAGTGAGCTCGATGCCGCTGCGGCTGCGCACCAGCAGCTGGTGGCCACAGGCCTGCTCCAGCTTAGTCAGGTGCTGGCTTACCCCGGGCTGAGTCATAAACAGTTTGCTCGCCGTTTGGGTAAAGTGGCCTGTGTCCACCAGGGTGACAAAGGTCTTAAGCCATAGGGGATTAAGCATGGGCTGAGTTCTCGCAAAGGAAAGGGATATGTGCGCCCTGGCCGCGGCTCCGCTTGGGTACTGGCGGGCATATGTGATAATAAAAAATTATCAAAATAAGAATATATGATAATTATTCATTTGTGTGTCTCGGGCTTAATCTTTGTGCATCGGGAGGCGGAGCTGTGCACCACATGGGTTGCGGCTGTTGTCCTTCTCCCTTCGCATTAATGAACAGGAAGGCGAGGTTAGCCATGAACACATATCCACGCAGCTTTTCCCACATAGGTATCTCTGTGCCCGACCTTGAGGCCGCAGTGACGTTTTATACCGAGGTACTGGGCTGGTACCTCATTATGCCGCCCACCGAGATTGTGGAAGATGACTCGGCCATAGGTGAAATGTGTACCGACGTTTTCGGTGCCGGCTGGGAGCGTTTTCGCATCGCCCACCTGTCTACCGGCGATCGCATCGGCGTTGAGCTGTTCGAGTTCAAAAACCAGCAGAACCCGGAAAACAACTTCGAATACTGGAAAACCGGTATCTTCCATTTCTGTGTACAAGACCCGGATGTGGAAGGCCTGGCCGAGAAAATCGTTGCCGCCGGCGGCAAAAAACGTATGCTCGCCCCTCGCTACTATTATCCCGGAGAAAAGCCTTACCGCATGATTTATATGGAAGATCCCTTCGGCAATATCCTGGAGATCTACAGCCACAGTTATGAGCTGCACTACGCCAGTGGTGCCTATAACAGCTAGCAAGGTTGATAAGATGCGAGACAACAACGCCTGCTTTTAGCAGGCGTTGTTGCGTTAACGTATTAGGGCTGAAAAATGTGGTTTCTGTGGTGGGATAGAAATTGCTGTGAGGGCATGAATTTCTTCGGAAGAAATATTTGCCTATTTTCGTAAGGTTCAAAGTTATCGGTTAAAGCACGATTTTTCTGCTGCAGCAGCTGTGACGATAGCATCACTTCAAGCTGTTCATTTAACGTGATTAAGCCCTTGTCGAAAGCTTTGTCGTGCAACGCGGATAAGCAAAGCCCATTGCTGGGATTTAAGCGATTTGCTGCATCTAAACGCCACGGAACTATGTGGCTTGCTACTAATAAATCAGCAATATCAATGCCGGTAATGCAGCACTTAAAATCATATGCGCTGAGCACCGCAAGCCGAAATTGGCCTTGGCCTATGCGTGCTTTTGTTAACGTAAGATTGTCAGCTGCAGAATAATCTGTTGAGTCTTCCGTTAGTGGCTCTATATCTGGCGGCATTAGGTTGTGTGACTGATAAAGCTTTAACACCGCTTCGGATGCCGCGAGATAGAAGCTTGCCCTGTCGCCAGACATCTCAAGCCACATATCTCTGTCAGCTTTGGATGCGCCGCTAAGGCCAGAGCGACCAGATTCGATAATGCTTGGGTCACAACTAGCTATATTCGCCATTTTCATCGAGAGTGACGAGGCGGTTCTACCCATTAATTCGGCGGTGGCTGCGATCTCTTTATTCCCATGGCGGATCTGACCAAACGGCATTTTGTTGTACAGGTAAAATGCAACTAGCAAGTCATTTCTTGTCCACGGCTTTCTTGTTGTCATGGGCGCCTCCTAGAAGATTTAGGGTATGAAAATGCTGATGACATTGGTAAGTGTTTTGTCTGCTAACTGATTGGTACGTTTAGATTTAGCTCGCTATCGATGAGGTGATGCCGGTCTCAATGACCATAGGCCAAATCCCCCTTGGGCGCTTTCCGTCATAGTTGAGGTGTGGCTATATATGGTTTTGATGCACTTATCGGTCCGATAGCCCAATGATATTGGTAGCCGTTGGCAGCTGAGGCTTCGAACAGGATTTTTGTGTGAGGGATTTTTGGAGGGGGGAAGTTGTGGCTTTTACATTGTTCCATACAGACCCAAGCACTGCCGCCACCATGGAGAAGGTTTAGGCTGGTGACGTTTGCGCCATACTCGCGCATGTAGGCTCCCATGTTCTTTGAGTCAGGATCCCAGTCATTTCCGTGTTGTATCTTATTGTGTCTGTTACCCGTCAGCGCGATGACTTGGGTGTTGGGACGTTTTAATGCCATCAGGTTTTGCGCCATGGCAAGTTCTCTGTCGTTGGTGCTGGCATCAAAAAAGGCAACCTCAATACGATGCTCTGCAACCAATTGGTTTAGTAGGGTCAGCAGGAAGAACATGGCCTCACTAGTTTTTCCATCGTGTTGCTGTTGCCAGCTGTCGAGTTGCTCAACGCTCTGTTTTAGCTGTTGATTATCGCCGGTCAGCTGAATTTGCCCCGGCAAATATTCGATAGCAACGATTGTCTTTGAAGAAGACTTTTTGCTTGCGTGGCATATCAAATCCAAAAACCGGCCAGGTGATTCCGTGGTGCCATGTAACTCGCCAACCAGAAGTATTCCGTCGTTTGTGTCAACCAGCTCAGCCACATCGTTTGGCAGGGGTGAGCAGTCATCTTGAGATTGAGCCTTGGCTGTTGATATTAACACTATTAACGAGATGAAAAGTGAGAGCACATGCAAGAGGCTGGGCATAGTTAAATATCCTGACGGTAAAGAACTAACGCTATCAGCTGGCGGAATAATTGTCGTCAGTCTAATCGCTTACGTGTGGACAGTGATTAAATAAGAGGACAAAAAGACCGGACAGGGATCACACTCTTGTAGCGTAATACTCTGTCCCTATGACTAAAGCCACCCAAAATTAAATCGGTGAGGAATAAACGAATCTTCTTACTAAGTCACAGATGGGCCAGGTAACTTTTTCACAATTGCACAACTTTTCTGAGTCTGAGGGCAGCACTATCTGGAAATCCCGTCGCCGGATGCCATCAGGATCCAAGTTTCCGACAGTTAGGGCAGGGGCTAACCCTGCCGCATATCTTTACGCCGCTTGTAACCTCCTCCCCATCATCACATTTGATGCGATGGAAAACAGGCAGTAGCCGGTGAAGCACCAGAAACCGGGTTCCAGCTGGGCATGCATTGTGATGAGCTCGCCCATCTGGCCCTTGGCGTTGCCGGCGAGGTAGCTGACTATAATGGCCACCACGAACACGTCGGCCATGCTCCATTTGCCGATAAGGCCAATAAATTGATGCAGGCTGCGGGCGAGCCGGTCTGCCGGTTTGAGTGCCAGTAGCCCCAGCTGGCACAGCAACTTGAGGCCGGGGATGATGACGGAGAAGGTGGCTATCAGCACTGCGACCAGCAGGTTGCCGTGGTCGGCCAGATCCTGGATTGTGCCCCAGATGCTGCGGGTCTTTTGGTAGATTTCCACCTGTCCCTCAACACGATTGAAGCCCAGCAGGGCGGATACGGAGCCGAGAATGCCGCGCACCTCTCTGTCTTCTGTCATCATGCCTATGGTGGTGTCGGCAAACTTGGCCTTATCAGCCTGGCCATCGAGGCTAAGCATTGGCAGGGTCAGGCCAGGGATCAGCAGGGTGAGGGCGATAAGAATGACCAGCAGTTGGGGCCAAAGGTTACGCTTTGTCATGGAGTCTCCTGAATGTATGGTCACCGCCGTACCAGGGAAATGCCCAGTGTATTAATGGGGCATGAACGGCGCCTGAATGGCGCGACTTTAGCACGGTGGGCTGCTGAATGCCGCCTGTTTGCACTCTCCCCACCCAGTATTCGCTCACATCATTCACTCACATGATTCACTCACAAGGTTCACTCGCAGCTTTACCATTCCCCCTTCCCACTCATTCACACATTCTCGCTTCCCACTCATTCCATGCATTCTGCTCATGCATGGCGCTCATGCTTTCTATCGGGGCCTGCGACTGATAAGTTAGCTCAATGGCCGTTAACATAGATTCAACACATGAGTTCAGAGACGTCTTATTCCTTTGCCCAAGCCACTGCCGATTTTTCTGCCTTTGCCTGGGGGCCACACATGCTGGTGTTGCTGGTGGGCGGGGGCTTGTTCTTTCTGATCTACTCCGGCTTGGTGCCGTTTCGATACCTGAAACATGCCATAGATATCCTGCGGGGCAAGTACCCCGAGGCCAATGCGGTGGGCAATATCAGCCACGCGGGGGCACTATCCAGCGCCATGGCGGGGACCGTGGGCATGGGCAATATCGGCGGCGTGGCGATTGCCATAGTGGCCGGCGGTCCAGGGGCGATTTTCTGGATGTGGGTCAGCGCCCTGGTAGGCATGGCCACCAAGTTCTTTACCTGTACCCTGGCCATCATGTATCGCGGCAAGGATGAAACCGGACGGGTGCGCGGCGGCCCCATGTACATCATTACCCAGGGGCTTGGCAGCAAATGGAAACCGCTGGCGGTGTTCTTTTGCTCCGTGGGCCTGGTGGGCAATTTCCCGCTGTTCAATACCAACCAGCTGGTGCAGATCCTCAAGGAATACCTGTTTCTGGCTCCCGGCAGCACGGGTGTGGCGGTGGGCAGCGGCGAACATTTCTGGATGGAATTCAGCCTTGGGCTGGCAATCATGGTGCTGGTGGCCCTGGTGATCCTCGGTGGGATAAAGCGCATCGCCGCCGTGGCGACCCGGGTGGTGCCGCTGATGATCCTGCTCTATGTCGGCTGCGCCCTGTATGTGATCCTCACTCACCTGGGTGATGTACCCATGCAACTGGCACGGATTGTAACCGATGCCTTTTCGGTGCAGTCTGTGGCCGGTGGATTGCTGGGCACCATGCTGACCGGCGTTAAGCGCGCCGCCTTTTCCAACGAGGCGGGCCTAGGTACCGAGGTGATGGTGCACGGCAATGCCAAAACCTCGGAGCCGGTGAAGGAAGGGCTGGTGGCCATGTTGGGCCCGGCCATAGACACCCTGCTGGTGTGCACGGCCACGGCGCTGATCATCCTGATTTCCGGTGTGTGGGAGAGCGGCGGTGCCAACGGCATCAGCCTGTCGAGCGCCGCCTTTGCTGAAACCATGCCCGGCGTCGGGCCCTATCTGATGCTGGTGTGCGTGAGCTTTTTTGCCATTACCACCATCTTCACCCAGGCCTTTTACGGCAGCCAGTGTTTTGCCTTCCTGTTCGGCGCCAAGCGCGAGCATTGGTATCTGTACCTGTACCTGTTGGCGATTTTGTTTGCCGCCACCAATAACCTCAGCGACATAGTCAATATCATCGACGGTGCCTATGGTCTGATGGCCATTCCCACCATGACGGCGGCGCTGTTGTTGGCACCCAGGGTCAGGGCGGCGGCGAAGGACTATTTCGGCCGCCTGCGTGTTGCCAACGCTGCGGCTGGAGCTAAGGATGTGCCCGCCAATCGCCGTTGAGTTTTGGGGGACAGGGTGAGTTGGCGTACAATCGACTGCCTTCACTTTATTCAACGGGAGTGTGAATGTCGTATTGTGATCAGGTCGGATTTGACTGGGTGCTGTTTGACGCCGACGAAACCTTGTTTCATTTCGATGCCTTTGCCGGACTCAGACAGCTGTTTGCAGGGTTTGGGGTGGATTTTGGTGCCGTCGAATTTGAAGAATACCAGCGAGTGAACAAGCCCCTGTGGGTCGAGTATCAGGACGGCCGCATCAATGCCAAAACTCTGCAGGAAAGCCGTTTTGCCCTCTGGGGTGAGCGCCTGGGTGTGGCCCCGGCTGAGCTGAACTCGGGCTTTTTAGCGGCCATGGCCGACATTTGCGCGCCGCTGCCCGGTGTTCCCGAACTCCTCAATGGCCTGCGCGGTCGCTATCGTTTGGGGATCATCACCAATGGTTTTACCGAGTTGCAGCGCATTCGCCTGGCGCGCACCGGCTTTGCCGAACACTTCGAAGTGCTGGTGATCTCCGAAGAAGTGGGTGTCGCCAAGCCCGACAAGGCCATCTTCGACCACGCCCTGGATGCCATGGGTAATCCCGATCCCGCCAGGGTGCTGATGGTGGGCGACACCCTGGCAAGCGACATCCTGGGTGGTCTCAATGCCGGCATGCAGACCTGCTGGTACAACCCGGGTGCCAAGGCTATTGATCCCGGTATCCAGCCGCACCTGGAAATCCGTTGTCACAGCGAGCTGGCCCGTTTGTTGGCCTGAGTCGATCCCCTTTATCCCCCCAGCCGCGGCGATTCGTTTCAGCGCTCGCGGCTTTGTTTTTCCTGCGGTTTTTCTTCTGCCCCCTGACCTTGCTGATTGTTGCAATTGTTAAGTTATTGTTGTGAATACGTATGCATAAGATTGAGCTGATAATTTGACCAGGCTTAGTATGGGGCCCACATGATCCAATGCTCCTTGGTGTCTGCTGTACAGGCGGGTGTTGGCAACAACAAGTGTCGCAAGACCAGGGAGAAAAACCATGTTCAAGCTCAAACCCAGTGTCCTGACTCTGGCGTTGGCGGCTGCCGGCCTGCCGGGGGCAATGCTGCATTCGGCGGCTTTTGCTGCTGAGCCGCAGCAGACAGAGCCACAGCAAACTTCTGACTCAACAGAGCAGGAGGCCGCCAATCAGACCAAGATCAATCAGGAAGACCTGGAACACATAGAAGTCACAGGTTACCGCCGCAGCCTTATCGATTCACTCAATGCCAAACGCTTTGGCGATACCGTTTCCGAGCAGTTGTCCGCCGATGACCTGGGCGCATTGCCCGACGTGTCGATGGCTGATGCTCTGACCCGCCTGCCGGGGATCTCGGCGGTGCGCACCGGCGGTCAGGCGGCGGAAATCAATATCCGCGGCATGTCCGGCGGTTTTGTGTTTTCCACCCTCAATGGTCGTGAGCAGGTGTCCACCAGTGGCTCCCGCAGCATCGAATTCGATCAATACCCTTCGGAGTTGATCAGCTCCGCCGCCGTGTACAAGTCGCCCAAGGCATCGCTGATAGAAGGCGGTCTGGCGGGCACGGTGGAGCTGGCTACCGCCAGCCCACTGGCGGCGGATAAAGAGCTGAATGTCACGGTCAACGTCCGTGGCATGTACAACGACAGGGCCAGCGAAGTATATGGCGCCGAGGAATTCGGCCACAGACTGAGCTTTTCCTATCAGGGCAAGTTCCTCGATGAAACCCTGGGTGTGGCCCTGGGCTATGCCAGGCTGGAGCAGCCAAGCGTGGCCACCCAGTTTATCGGTCTGGCCTACAACGACAGCAAGGATGTGGACGGCCTGGCCGACGACACCAATGGTCCGATAGACGGGCTCGACGAGGAGTACATCAGCGAAGGCTTTGAGTTGCAGCATCTGGGTGGGCTTGAGGTGCGTAACGGCTACATGGGCGCCATAGAGTGGGCGCCGGTCAGCAATTTCAAGCTCAAGGCCGATGCCTTCCTGTCGCGCTTTGACAGCGAGGCCTTCGCCCGCGGTTTTAGGGTCAAACTCGGCGGTTCCAATGCTGTCGTGGCCAACCCGGTGCTCGACGGCAATGCGGTCATCGGCGGCACCTTCAATCGTACCTCAAGCAGCTATACCCGGGTGGAACTGGTCAACGATGACAACCAGGACTTCGATCAGGTCAACAGCTTCGGGGTCAACGCCGACTGGCAAGTGACCGACAGGCTGAATGTGGCGGCGGATGTGTCCTATTCGTCGGCCAAGAGTGATTTCCGCAACGGCCTGCTGTGGTCAAACGTGGCCGTGGATGCCAATGCGGACAAGCCGATGTTCGATGAAAACGTCTCCATCAGCTATCAGCTCAACGGCCTCGACCTGCCGGATCTGGGCTTTAACCAGGCCGATGCCTTCTCCGATATCAACCGGGTGATGGTGAGCAAGTACGGCATTTATCCCTATGAAAACGAAGATGAAGTCAAAGCCTATCGTCTGGACTTCAAGTACGATCTCGACAGCGACTGGCTGGCGTCGGTGGAGTTTGGCGTGCGTTGGTCCGACAGGACCTACAGCAATGACCGCTCTGTATTTGAATTCGGCAACGACGGTGGCTTCTCCGGCACCCAGCCGCCGCTGCAACTGACAGAGGACATGGTCACAGTGGTGGACTGGAGTGGTGACTTCAGCTATTTCCCCTCCTATCTGGCGATCGATCTCGATCAGGCCCTCAGTGCCTGGTTCCCCGAAGGAACCCCGCAGCCGGTGCAGACCTGGGGTAATGCCATTGGTGTCATCGATCCCATGGGTTACACCACTAACTATGCCTGGTCGGTGCAGCAAAGCGGCGAGGTGTACGAAAAGGTGTTGGCGAGCTACCTGATGTTCAATATCGACACCGAAATCGGCGGTTTGCCGCTGACGGGCAACATAGGCCTGCGCCGGGTGGATACGGATCAGTCGGCCACCCTGTTGCAGAACGTCGGTGGTGATCCTGCCCAGGGCGCACAGTACATTGTCGATGAGGTTGGTATAATCAACAAGTTCTATGCCCCAACCGTGGTTGGAGTTACCTATACCGACTACCTGCCATCCCTGAACCTGAGTCTCAAGCTTACCGACGACAGCCAACTGCGTTTTGCCGCCGCCAAGGTGATGGCACGGCCGCCCATCAACCGCCTGGCGGGGGATGCCAGCGCCACTACCAATAACGATGGTATAATTAACGGCTCCAGCACCAACAACCCCTTCCTGAAGCCCTTTTATGCCACCCAGTATGACCTGTCCTACGAGCACTACTTCGAGGAAGGGGCTCTGGTGGCGGCGCTGTTCTACAAGAACATAGATTCCTTTATCGACGAATTTGACATCGTTGGCTTTGATTTTCGCGCCAATGGCTTCAACGTGCCCGATTACATAGTGAGTCCGAGTGGAGAGCAAATCGCCACCACCAACGGCACCTATACTACGGCGGTAAACAATACCGAAGGCGGCTATATCCGCGGTCTGGAACTGGCCTACACCCAGGTGTTTGCCTCCTTGCCCAGTCCATTTAGCGGACTCGGTCTCAACGCCAGCTACTCCTATTCCGAGAGCGAGGTGCAGAAGTTCACCGATCTTGGAGGCAACAGTGTGCCGCAAACCCTGGAAGGTCTGTCGAAACACGTCGCCAACCTGACCCTGTTCTATGGCTATGAAGGTTTTGAGACCCGTGTCAGCGCCCGCTACCGCTCGTCCTTCGTGTCCGAGCAGGTGGCCGTCAACAGCCAGGTGGTGAATTTCGATGCTGAAACCGTGCTCGATTACCAGGCCTCCTACCAGATTAATGACAATCTCGGGGTGCTGTTCCAGGTCAACAACCTTACCGACGAGCCCACCAAGAGTTATTTCGGCACAGAGGCCAAGACAGGCACCCTGCAGTACTTCGGTCGCCAACTCTTCCTGGGGGTGACCTATGCCATGTAATCCCAAGGCCGTTCGAAAAGGTCATAAACTCAATTTTACCGAGGGAAAACTCATGTTGAGTATCTCCAATCTTGCCCGACTGTCTGCGCTGGTGCTCGGCGCCAGCCTGCTATGGGGCTGTGGCAGCGATTCATCCGAACCCGGTCAGGTACTGCTGACCTGCGATGTGCCCATGGTACCCGACGCCAGTGGCACCCAGTGTGTGGCGCCGCCACCCAAGGTCTGCAAGGCGCCCACTTTTCCCGATGCAAAAAATGAAAACTGCATAGTAGGTTACAACCCCGAGTTGCCGGACCCAGTGGTCTTTGCCGGTAAAAACCAGGCCGTGCTCTATTACAATCGCATCAAGGATAAAGACAACAGCAGTGCCAATCCCAATTACCCGGGCTACAAGCTGCACACCTGGAATAACGACACCTGTGACGCCTATGCCGCGCCGTTTGATACCAGCGACTGGGCCAATGGACACGAGTTCGACGGAATCGATCCCAACTACGGCGCCTACTGGATCCTTAATCTCAAGGAAGGGCACAGCGATTGCGCCAACTTCATAGTGCACATTGGCACCGAAGGTAGCGGTAAGGCCCTGGGTGATGGGGATCTTAAGATGAACCTCAAGCCTTTTGAGGATCCTACCGCAGCCGAGGCCAGGTTCGATCGGGTCAATTTCACCATTCACGGTGTGAGTGATGTCTATGATTTCCCGATTTTGGATGTGGGCTTTTCTATCTCGGGTGCCAGCGCCCACTGGCTGGATAAAGACACTCTGGTGTGGAATGAAAGCCCCGAGGGTATAAATCAGTTTGTGCTGCTGCACTCACCCGGCGCCGATATTGGTGTCGATGAGAGCGGTAACATCAGTGGCGCCCGGCTGTTGCTGACCCAGACGGAGCTCAGTGACGCGCAAAAGGCCCTGGTGCCCCAGCTGGCAAACTGGCCGGCCTATCGGCTCAACCTGTCTGACACTGAGGCCAGAGCCTTGGTGAAGGAGCAACTGGTGCTGGCCGGTCTGGATGCTGACGGTAAACCTCTGGCCGCCACCTATGTGCAAAATGCGCGGGCCCTGGATGACCTCTATACCTCGGGAGATGCTGATGCCAATGAGGCGAGCCTGGGGATCAGCTACGATGGCGATGCGGTTACCGCGAGGCTGTGGGCGCCCACGGCTCAGGCCGTGACCCTCAAGGTGTATGACGAGGCGAAAAACTTAACCCGCAGCGAGGCCATGACCGAAGACCCTGCCACCGGCATCTGGTCGTTCACCGGCACCGGGCTTGACCGTCGCTATTACCGCTATGAACTGACCCTGTATCATCCGGTCAGCAAAAAACTGGAAACCGTCGAGAGTACCGATCCTTATTCGGTCAACGTGTCCGCCAACGGCCGTTTCAGCCAGTTTGTTAACCTGAGCGATGCTGATACCAAGCCCGATGGCTGGGATGGTCATATGGTGCCCGAGGGCGCGGATCCCGAGGACATAGTGGTCTATGAAGGCCATGTCCGCGACTTCAGCATCCGCGATGACAGCACCAGCACCGCCAACCGCGGCAAGTACCTGGCCTTTACCGAAGAGGGCTCGGCCCCTGTGGAGCATTTGCGTTCACTGGCACAAAAGGGCCTGACCCACTTCCATGTGTTGCCTGTGACCGACATGGCCACGGTGAACGAGTTGGAAGATGAGCGGGTGGAACTGACCGACACCCTGGGCAAGCTGTGCGGCAAGATTAACGACAGCGCCGATGCCTGTAAGACCAAGGACAAGGGCGCCACTATCCAGAGCCTGCTGGAAGACAGCCTGCCGGGCTCCGCCGATGCCCAGGCACTGGTGAATGCCATGCGTGGTCTGGATGGCTTCAACTGGGGCTACGACCCACAGCACTTCCTGGCACCCGAGGGCAGCTATGCCTCAAGCCCCGATGGCGTGGCCAGGGTTAAAGAACTGAGAGCCATGAACATGGCGCTGCACGGCATTGGTCTGCGCACCGTGCTCGACGTGGTGTACAACCACACCAGCTCATCCGGGCTGTATGACAACTCAGTGCTCGACAAGGTGGTGCCCGGCTATTACCACCGCTACGACCCTGTGACCGGTGCCATGCAGCGCTCCACCTGCTGCGAAAACACCGCCACCGAACACGCCATGATGGCTAAGCTGATGAACGACACCCTGGTGTCACTGGCGCAGGATTTTGGCTTTGACGGTTTCCGTTTCGACATCATGGGCCATATTCCCAAGTCGGCCATGCTGGCGGCGCGGGATGCAGTGCGTGCCGTGGACCCCGATACCTACTTCTACGGTGAGGGCTGGAACTTCGGCGAGGTGGCCGACAACCGCCTGTTCGAGCAGGCCACCCAGGCCAATCTGGCCGGCACCGAGGTGGGCAGCTTCAACGACAGAATTCGTGAAGCCATCCGTGGTGGCAGCCTGTTCCAGAGCGAGCTCAAGGACGAAGTGCTGCGGGATCAGGACACCCTGAGGCTGTCCATGGCCGGTAACCTCAAAGACTATGTGCTCAAGGACTTCAACGGCAATTCGGCCAAGGGCAGCAGCTTCAGCTGGAATTCCCAGTCCACGGCCTATGCCGCCGATCCGGCCGACAGCATCAACTATGTGTCCAAGCACGATAACGAGACCCTGTGGGACAAGCTGCAATACAGCCATCCCGTGGGTATGAGCCTGGAAGACAGGGTGCGGACCCAGAATATTGCCGCCACCCTGCCACTGTTGAGCCAGGGTATTCCTTTCCTGCAGCTGGGCGGCGACATGCTGCGCTCCAAGTCCATGGACCGTAACAGCTATGACTCAGGCGACTGGTTCAACTATGTCGACTTTACCCAGTCCGGCAACAACTGGAACGTGGGTCTGCCGCTGGCACAGGACAACCAGGGCAACTGGAATACCATCGCCGGTATTTCGGCCAACCCCAATACCGCGGCCTCGGCCAGCGAGATAGGCTTTGCCGCCGAGGTGTTTGGCGAGTTTCTGCAAATCCGTCACCAGAGCAAGCTGTTCCGTCTGACCACCGCCGAGGACATCATTGCCCGGGTGGGCTTCCACAACGTGGGCAAGCGCCAAACCCAGGGTGTGATTGTGATGAGCCTGGATGATGGTGCCGGTCTTACGGATCTCGACCCTGCGGTTGACGCCATAGTGGTGATGGTCAATGGCACAGCAAGCAGCCAGTTCCATACCATACCCACGGCCTCGGGCTTCAGCCTGCATCCGCTGCTGGCATCTTCCATCGATGCCAGGGTGCGCGGCGCCAGCTTCAGCGCAGGCGATAACGAGGGCACCTTCACCGTGCCTGCCTACACCACGGCGGTGTTTGTTAAGGCCCAGGGCGCGGCGCAGGGCGAAGGTCTGTCGGCCAATGCCACTGTGGGCGCCCCCGATGTGGTGCCCTATGGCAGCACCACTGTGTATGTTCGTGGCAGCCTGAACGGCTGGGGCACAGGCAATCCACTGCAATACGTTGGCAACGGCGAATACCGGGTGGCTATCACCCTGGCGCCCGGCGACTATGAGTTCAAGCTGGCGTCGGAAGACTGGAGTACGGTGGACTTTGGCGGTGTGTCAGCGGACGTTGCCGATGTGGAAGAGGGCGTGGTTGAGCAATTGGCGGCCAAGGGTGCCAACCTTAAGTTCAGTGCAGCTCTGGCGGCGACCTATGTGTTCTCCCTCGATGCCAGTGACAAGGATAACCCGCAGCTGACCGTGTACAACGAGGAGCCGTTCCCCGGCACCCAGGTGTACCTGCGCGGTGATATGAACGGCTGGGGTACCGACAACGCCATGACCTATCTGGGTGGCGGCGTTTACCGGGTCGATGTAGCGCTGACCGCCGGCAGCAAGGGCTTTAAGCTAGCCTCCAGCGACTGGAGCACAGTGGACTTTGGCAGCGGTGAGGCCGATGGCAGTGTGACCCTGGGCGTGGAGAAATTCCTGGCAGCCAAGGGTGGTAACCTCAGCATGAACTTTGATGAGGACACCAGCTACAGCTTCATCTTTGACCTGTCGAACCGCAGCGAACCCTTGCTGACCGTGTTCAAGACAGACATTTTTGCCGGCACCCAGGTGTACCTGCGCGGTGGCATGAATGGCTGGGGCACAGACAACCCCTTAAGCTATCAGGGAGCCGGTGTCTACAGCACCGACGTCAGCCTCGGCGCCGGTGCGGTTGAGTTTAAGGTGGCAAGCTCGGATTGGAGCACAGTGGATTTCGGTGCCCTGTCAGGCGATGTTGCCGATGTGGCGCTGGATCTGGCCGAGCCGCTGGCGGCCAAGGGCGCCAACCTCAAGCTCAATGTGGCCGAGGCTGGCACTTACCGCTTCACGGTAGCAGGCCCGGATCCAAGTGCGCCCAGCTTAACCGTCACCAGGGTCAATTGACCTGACATTAACAAAGCCGCCCTTGGGCGGCTTTTTTGTCCCTGTCATTCCCTTGGCTGAGTTGGTCCTCGGCAGACTTGTTATCGGGGCCTAAGCTGTTACAGTCAGTCGTATTCTTATAAATGGAGACCAAGATGTCCCTGCCGCAATATGCCGATGTGCTGGCCGCCAGCGAACGAATTCAACCCTATATCAGTGAGACCCCGATAGTCAGTTCCTACCTGCTGAACGATTGGCTCGGCCACAAGGTGTTTTTTAAGGCAGAATGCCTGCAGCGGGTCGGTGCCTTCAAGTTGCGCGGTGCCACCAATGTGCTGGCCTGGCTCAAGGAACAGGGCAAGCTGCCCAAAAAGGTGGTCGCCAACAGCTCGGGCAATCACGCCCAGGCGGTAGCCTATGCCGCGCGCCAGTTCGGGGTGGCGGCGCAGATCTTCAGCCCGCAGAACGTGTCCAGGGTCAAAGCCGCCGCGACCCGTTTCTATGGTGCCGAGCTGGTGCTGTGCGAGACCCGGCAAGAGGCCGATGAGCAGGTGCAGGCCGCCGCGGCCGAGCCAGATACTGTGTGGATCCCCCCCTTCAACCATCCGCAGATCATTGCCGGTCAGGGCACGGCGACGCTGGAAGCCCTTAGGCAATTGCCGCCCATGGATGGCGTATTTGCCCCCTGCGGTGGTGGTGGCCTGCTGAGTGGTACCCTGCTGGCAACCCGGGAACTGTGTCCCCAGGCAGTTGTGGTCGGTGCCGAGCCCTTGCTCGGCAATGACGCCGCCCGCTCACTGCGCAGTGGCTCAATAGTGCGGCTTGACGCCCAACCCGATACTCTGGCCGATGGCGCCGCTACCCTGGCGGTAGGGTCTCTGACCTTCCCCCTGTTACAGCAACTGGATGATTTTTACGAGGTGGATGAAGAGCGCATCGCCTATTGGACCCAATGGTTACAGCACCTGCTGAAGCTGCATGTGGAACCCACCAGTGCCATGAGCATGGAGGCCGTGGTGCAATGGCTCGGCAAGCAAACCAGCCCCAAACAGGTGCTGGTGATCCTCTCCGGCGGCAATATAGATCAGGCTAAAATGCAGCGCATCTGGCAGGACGACCACCTGCTGCGCAGGCCCGGGCTCTAGAGCTTTTTATAGATAATTATAAAAGTGAGAGGGTATTGGCTGTTTAATGCTTTCCATGTTTGGTTTAGAAAGGTGTAATTAATGAATTTTTGGGATCTACTTAATTATGGCTGAGGTGTTTCTTAGTAAGAGGTGCCGCGAGCTGAATATCTGCTCAGCATAGTCGTAATACATAAAATAGCTATTTAGTATGCATACCTTGTTGTAGGCTAGTCCCCGGTTAATTTTCCAAGATTTCAATATATCTCATTGCTGGTCGCTTGGTTAATGCTAATTACAGTAAATTAGTACTTGTTAATAGCTGCAATTTATTTAATTTGCGAATTACTTCTGTAGCTGTATAACCTCCGGTTTATCCATAATCCTTGACTCTCTGTGCTTAGGATTAACACCCTCGGCCGATCTGTCTGTCGAGTAATGCTGACTGATACCTAAGTTGGTTCCTGGTCCTAAAGTGGCGCGCTTTGTATAATTAGTAAGTCTTAGGTATTAAGCATCTTTTTGCTTGAGTTAGAGTAAGACAATTTTTGCAGCTTATGGAGTACTCCAGTGTTTGCATGATAGAATACATTCAGCAATTAATACCTATTTTTATTTTAACAAGATTATTGTATCCTAGCTCGATCATGGATTGAATATGGGGATGTCATGCGGTTAATCTTGGGGTTGATGTTAGTAGCTTCTTTTGTCATTGCAATTGTAAGCGCTCATTTTGCGATTCAAGCTGATAGAGAAATTCGTATTAGTACGACAGTAACTTTAAGTAATACATTAGGCCGCGACGTTCATGATGGTATGTCAAGTTATGATTTTGTTGAGCTAAGGTCTAGCTTGGTACAAAACTCTGGTAAAGGTTTGTTGCTAACGAAAGATAGCAGTTACGTTACTAATGAGGGTACTTTCTTGGTTTATAAGGATGAGTTCATACTCCCTTTGAATAAAAAGGAAGTACAGCTAGCTTCGGATTCTAATGCGTCTTTTGAAAAGGTGTGGGGCATAGATTGGGCAGAGATAACCAGTCATGAAACCAGCATCTATGACATTTATCAGCGGCTTTCAAAGCAATTCTCTGGCGTGAGAGTTATTAGCGGTGTAGAAGATGTGAGTGGGAAAAGCCTAAGCCCACAGTGTTGGTTACAAGTTCGGACTTCTCCAGAGCAGCAATGGATCACGTTAAATGGCTCAGAAATCTCTGTCATTCCGTTAAAGATTGTAGAAATAGATAAAGATCTTACCCATCAAGATTGCAGAGATGCGCTGGTGAATACCTGGGGCATGAGGGTAGTGGAATTCAATATCGCGCTTTACCGTAACTAATCAAATTATTTATACACGGACGTTATCATGAAGCACTTTCGCTATGTATTTGCCTGCCTTTTTTTGAGTGCCTTTTATTCAAAAGCAGACTCTATTGAGTCCCACTCCGGGACTATTTCGAGTAGGACCACATGGTCGGCGGATAGTGTTCATATAATTCAGGGCAATGTTGAAGTTGCTACTGGCGTTGAGTTGGTTATTGAAGCTGGCGCAGTTGTAAAGTTTCATTCCGGAACCCGTCTGTATGTAAACGGCGCGCTCAATGCGGTGGGCGAGGCTGGTCGACGGATTTATTTTACCTCCTATCGTGATGACAGCGTGGGCGGCGACAGCAATGGCGATGGCTACAGCCAGGGCGCCGCGGGTGATTGGCAGGGGATTTATTTTTCAGACACCGTGGCGGACAGTCTGACGCGCTTGAGCTTTGTGGAGCAGCGTTTTGCCGGTGGTAATAACATATCTGCACTGCAGCTTTACGGTGCCAGCATTCATATCAGCGATTCGATTATCCGGGACAGTGGCTATCGCGGGGTCGAGTTTACCAATGCCAATGCGGTGTTGGAGCGTAACCAGATAATCACGACCGGGGATGCGGGGATATGGGTTGGCTATAGCTCCAATCCGTTGTTAAAGGATAACCTGATTAGTGGTGCCAAAACCCAGGGGATCCGGGTCGAGGCGAGCAATGCGGCGCCGGAGTTGGTTGGTAACCGGGTAGAGCACAGTGGCGATTGGGGGGTGTACTTCCGTTATGCGGTGAGTGGTCCGGTGCTGAAGGGCAATACCCTGGTGGATAACCGTCGTCCGCTGGCCGTCCCGGCGTCGATGATGCCGGCAGTGAGCGATGGCAACGTGCTGCTGCCGAATGAAAACAACAGTATCTTGCTGTTGGGGCAGGGGTTGTCCAGGGACATGAGTCTGGAGATATTACAGGGTGATGAGCAGCGGCTGAATACCTATGTGATAGCAGGTGCCTTGACGGTCAACAATGGCCGGGTGCTGACGGTTCAGCCCGGCGTGGTGGTGAAGTTTTTACCGAGTGCCGAACTGTCGGTGAGTGGTGCCTTGGACAGCCAGGGTACGGCGGAAGCGCCGATAGTGTACACCAGTTATGCCGATGACAGCGTTGGGGGCGACAGTAACCTGAATGGTTACGACAGCTCGCCGGCCTCGGGTGATTGGCGGGGGATCCGCTGGAATGATGCAGCGACGGACAATCAGAGCCATCTGTCGCACATGCAGGTGCGCTACGCCGGTCAGGACAGCCGGGCCGCGCTGGAGTTTTCGCAAAGTCATCAGACGCTCAGCGACGTTGAAATCAGCAACAGCGGCGATCGGGGTCTCTACAGTTATTACAGCAATTTGTTGCTGAACCGGGTGGCCCTGATAGCCAACCAGCGTCAGGGACTGAGCAGCTTCTACGGTAACATCAGTGGCCAGGACGTGACGGCGTACCTGAACGCGGAGCAGGGTTTATATGCCAACCGCGGCAGCGTGGTGCTGGATGGTGGTGAGATATTTGCCAACGGCGGCTATGGCGCTTACGGTGAGAACAGTACGTCGATAGCGCTGAATGATTTTTGGTGGGGCGCTGCGGATGGCCCTGGCGGCGAGGGTAGCGGTAGCGGTGATGAAATCAATGCGGTGGTGAGCGCGGGCTCACCGCGTCAGGATGGGACTGAATTCGCCTATCTGAATGCGGGCGGCGGGGATGCCGTGGGGCGTCTGGCACAAATATCCGTTGTGCGTGGCACTGCATCTTCTGAGTGGGGCTCTGGTCCCCGGGAGCAAATCCTGTTCGACTTGGACAAAGTGGAATTGCGCCTGCAGGGGCTGGATGTAAGCAAAAACTATTCACTTCATGTGACGAACCTGAATAAGGATGCGGTTGGTTCGGGATGCACTGATTGTCTGAACCGTCAGCATCTCGAAGATGGCAACGGCCAGGTATTGCAGCCGACCAAAACCAGCCCGATTCGTCCCTCAACGTTCCAATATAATTTGCCGGCGACAGCGATAACTGCGGGAGAGGCACGACTGCAATTTGTCCGTGATGGTGGTTATCGTGCGGCCGTTGCTGAAATTTTGTTGGTTGAACAGCAAAACCGGGGAGACACAGTACAGAATGTGTCGATCACTTCACCCGCTGCGGAGGCGTTTCTTGGCCAGACAAGCATAACCGTTAAAGGTGTTGCCAGCGATACGGATACCGCTGCAAGCATGGTTGAGGTTGGTACCCGGAAGAGCGGGTCTCAACATTTTGATTGGGCGCCGGTATCGTATTGGCTCAATGGTGGGGCATGGGAATACGTCTGGCGTTTACCCGCCGATGGCCTTTACGAAGTGCAAGCCCGGGTCATAAACCCGGAGCAAACAAGCTACAGCAATGTTATAGCGGTGACAGTTGATCAAACCAAGCCCTCTGCGGTGGCGTTTGTGTCAGGTGCTGATGTGGCCAACGATGATGGCAGTGCCATTGCCGTACATTGGGGCGCTTCGGCCTCATCGGATGTGGCGTTTTATGACCTTGAGCGCAGGACAACGGATGGCGGTTTCGAATCAGTAGCTGAAATTGCCAGTACCCAATATGAGTTTGTCGATTCAGGCGTGACGGCGAATAAGGCTTACGTGTACCGGGTCTTTGCCCGGGATAAGGCAAACAACCGCAGTGTGGGTGTGAGTTCGGATGAGGTTTTTGCCAAGGATAACCGTGGCGACAGCCAGGCGCCGGAAGATGCCACCGACTTGCGTTGGGTACGCGGTGATGAAGAGGTCTACCTGAGCTGGCAGCAAAGTGCTGACAGTGACAGGGATTTGGTTGGTTACCTGCTGGATGTGTCCGCAGACGATGGTGTCAGCTGGGGAGCTGTTGCGCCGGTGTTCGGTGATGGCGGCACATTGTCTTTGGGGAAATACAACGCGGATTACCTGGTGGATGGTCTGAACAATGGCCAGGCATACAGGTTCCGGCTGCGGGCCCTGGATGGGGCAGGCAATATCAGCCAGGGGATAGTGTCCGGAGCGGTTATTCCGGAGGCCAACGCCGTGACCAGGGTGTCGGGCACCTTATCGGAAGATACACACTGGCGTACCGGGGTTTATTACATCACGGGTGATATTACCGTGCCTGCGGGGGTGACCTTGACCATTCATCCCGGGGTGGTCGTTAAGCTGGGCGCGGGACGCAAGGTGACAGTTTCAGGCCGGTTGGACAGTCTGGGGACGGAAGCCGAGCCGGTACACATTACTGCTTTCACGGATGACAGCGTGGGCGGTGACAGTAATGGCGACGGCTCCGCCACTGTGGGCGCCGCGGGGTATTGGGGTTACCTGGATGCGAATTACAAGGGCAGCATAAATCTGGTGCATACGCAGGTTCGCTATGGTGGCAGTTACGGCATTCTGGTGAGTCCAGCCGGATGGCTGGCTCTGGACAATGCAGAAGTTGCTTATCACCAGGGGCATGGCATTTACTTAAGTTCCGGTAGCCTGCAAAGCACCAATAGTACGATACATGATAACGGCGGTGCCGGTATTTATGCCTACGGCAGTTCCTATACGCCGAGCCTTAACCTGCTCGACAGCCGAGTGAGTCATAACGGGGAGCATGGACTTCATGTCGTGTACAGTAGCTATAGTGTCGATTTGCAAGGGAATACTTTTGAGAATAATGGCAAATACGGCGTCTTTTCCGACTCTGTGCCCCGTGGGTTTGTCTTTTTGGGTAACCGGGTGTTGTCCAACGGTGCTGCGATCCGCCTACCCTTTTCAGCCCTGCCGGGAATAGATGATGGCAATGAATTCTCTGCCAACCAGCGTCAAGAGATTGAGCTGGTCGGAACCGAGCTGCAGCATAATGTCAGAACCGATGGGCAACTGACATATCGGTTGGTGAGCGGCACTGCTCAGGTAATGGCGGGAAGCTTGCTGAATATTGGCAGCGGCAGTGTGTGGAAGTTTCATCCCGGAACCCGTCTGTATGTAAACGGCGCGCTCAATGCGGTGGGCGAGGCTGGTCGACGGATTTATTTTACCTCCTATCGTGATGACAGCGTGGGCGGCGACAGCAATGGCGATGGCTACAGCCAGGGCGCCGCGGGTGATTGGCAGGGGATTTATTTTTCAGACACCGTGGCGGACAGTCTGACGCGCTTGAGCTTTGTGGAGCAGCGTTTTGCCGGTGGTAATAACATATCTGCACTGCAGCTTTACGGTGCCAGCATTCATATCAGCGATTCGATTATCCGGGACAGTGGCTATCGCGGGGTCGAGTTTACCAATGCCAATGCGGTGTTGGAGCGTAACCAGATAATCACGACCGGGGATGCGGGGATATGGGTTGGCTATAGCTCCAATCCGTTGTTAAAGGATAACCTGATTAGTGGTGCCAAAACCCAGGGGATCCGGGTCGAGGCGAGCAATGCGGCGCCGGAGTTGGTTGGTAACCGGGTAGAGCACAGTGGCGATTGGGGGGTGTACTTCCGTTATGCGGTGAGTGGTCCGGTGCTGAAGGGCAATACCCTGGTGGATAACCGTCGTCCGCTGGCCGTCCCGGCGTCGATGATGCCGGCAGTGAGCGATGGCAACGTGCTGCTGCCGAATGAAAACAACAGTATCTTGCTGTTGGGGCAGGGGTTGTCCAGGGACATGAGTCTGGAGATATTACAGGGTGATGAGCAGCGGCTGAATACCTATGTGATAGCAGGTGCCTTGACGGTCAACAATGGCCGGGTGCTGACGGTTCAGCCCGGCGTGGTGGTGAAGTTTTTACCGAGTGCCGAACTGTCGGTGAGTGGTGCCTTGGACAGCCAGGGTACGGCGGAAGCGCCGATAGTGTACACCAGTTATGCCGATGACAGCGTTGGGGGCGACAGTAACCTGAATGGTTACGACAGCTCGCCGGCCTCGGGTGATTGGCGGGGGATCCGCTGGAATGATGCAGCGACGGACAATCAGAGCCATCTGTCGCACATGCAGGTGCGCTACGCCGGTCAGGACAGCCGGGCCGCGCTGGAGTTTTCGCAAAGTCATCAGACGCTCAGCGACGTTGAAATCAGCAACAGCGGCGATCGGGGTCTCTACAGTTATTACAGCAATTTGTTGCTGAACCGGGTGGCCCTGATAGCCAACCAGCGTCAGGGACTGAGCAGCTTCTACGGTAACATCAGTGGCCAGGACGTGACGGCGTACCTGAACGCGGAGCAGGGTTTATATGCCAACCGCGGCAGCGTGGTGCTGGATGGTGGTGAGATATTTGCCAACGGCGGCTATGGCGCTTACGGTGAGAACAGTACGTCGATAGCGCTGAATGATTTTTGGTGGGGCGCTGCGGATGGCCCTGGCGGCGAGGGTAGCGGTAGCGGTGATGAAATCAATGCGGTGGTGAGCGCGGGCTCACCGCGTCAGGATGGGACTGAATTCGCCTATCTGAATGCGGGCGGCGGGGATGCCGTGGGGCGTCTGGCACAAATATCCGTTGTGCGTGGCACTGCATCTTCTGAGTGGGGCTCTGGTCCCCGGGAGCAAATCCTGTTCGACTTGGACAAAGTGGAATTGCGCCTGCAGGGGCTGGATGTAAGCAAAAACTATTCACTTCATGTGACGAACCTGAATAAGGATGCGGTTGGTTCGGGATGCACTGATTGTCTGAACCGTCAGCATCTCGAAGATGGCAACGGCCAGGTATTGCAGCCGACCAAAACCAGCCCGATTCGTCCCTCAACGTTCCAATATAATTTGCCGGCGACAGCGATAACTGCGGGAGAGGCACGACTGCAATTTGTCCGTGATGGTGGTTATCGTGCGGCCGTTGCTGAAATTTTGTTGGTTGAACAGCAAAACCGGGGAGACACAGTACAGAATGTGTCGATCACTTCACCCGCTGCGGAGGCGTTTCTTGGCCAGACAAGCATAACCGTTAAAGGTGTTGCCAGCGATACGGATACCGCTGCAAGCATGGTTGAGGTTGGTACCCGGAAGAGCGGGTCTCAACATTTTGATTGGGCGCCGGTATCGTATTGGCTCAATGGTGGGGCATGGGAATACGTCTGGCGTTTACCCGCCGATGGCCTTTACGAAGTGCAAGCCCGGGTCATAAACCCGGAGCAAACAAGCTACAGCAATGTTATAGCGGTGACAGTTGATCAAACCAAGCCCTCTGCGGTGGCGTTTGTGTCAGGTGCTGATGTGGCCAACGATGATGGCAGTGCCATTGCCGTACATTGGGGCGCTTCGGCCTCATCGGATGTGGCGTTTTATGACCTTGAGCGCAGGACAACGGATGGCGGTTTCGAATCAGTAGCTGAAATTGCCAGTACCCAATATGAGTTTGTCGATTCAGGCGTGACGGCGAATAAGGCTTACGTGTACCGGGTCTTTGCCCGGGATAAGGCAAACAACCGCAGTGTGGGTGTGAGTTCGGATGAGGTTTTTGCCAAGGATAACCGTGGCGACAGCCAGGCGCCGGAAGATGCCACCGACTTGCGTTGGGTACGCGGTGATGAAGAGGTCTACCTGAGCTGGCAGCAAAGTGCTGACAGTGACAGGGATTTGGTTGGTTACCTGCTGGATGTGTCCGCAGACGATGGTGTCAGCTGGGGAGCTGTTGCGCCGGTGTTCGGTGATGGCGGCACATTGTCTTTGGGGAAATACAACGCGGATTACCTGGTGGATGGTCTGAACAATGGCCAGGCATACAGGTTCCGGCTGCGGGCCCTGGATGGGGCAGGCAATATCAGCCAGGGGATAGTGTCCGGAGCGGTTATTCCGGAGGCCAACGCCGTGACCAGGGTGTCGGGCACCTTATCGGAAGATACACACTGGCGTACCGGGGTTTATTACATCACGGGTGATATTACCGTGCCTGCGGGGGTGACCTTGACCATTCATCCCGGGGTGGTCGTTAAGCTGGGCGCGGGACGCAAGGTGACAGTTTCAGGCCGGTTGGACAGTCTGGGGACGGAAGCCGAGCCGGTACACATTACTGCTTTCACGGATGACAGCGTGGGCGGTGACAGTAATGGCGACGGCTCCGCCACTGTGGGCGCCGCGGGGTATTGGGGTTACCTGGATGCGAATTACAAGGGCAGCATAAATCTGGTGCATACGCAGGTTCGCTATGGTGGCAGTTACGGCATTCTGGTGAGTCCAGCCGGATGGCTGGCTCTGGACAATGCAGAAGTTGCTTATCACCAGGGGCATGGCATTTACTTAAGTTCCGGTAGCCTGCAAAGCACCAATAGTACGATACATGATAACGGCGGTGCCGGTATTTATGCCTACGGCAGTTCCTATACGCCGAGCCTTAACCTGCTCGACAGCCGAGTGAGTCATAACGGGGAGCATGGACTTCATGTCGTGTACAGTAGCTATAGTGTCGATTTGCAAGGGAATACTTTTGAGAATAATGGCAAATACGGCGTCTTTTCCGACTCTGTGCCCCGTGGGTTTGTCTTTTTGGGTAACCGGGTGTTGTCCAACGGTGCTGCGATCCGCCTACCCTTTTCAGCCCTGCCGGGAATAGATGATGGCAATGAATTCTCTGCCAACCAGCGTCAAGAGATTGAGCTGGTCGGAACCGAGCTGCAGCATAATGTCAGAACCGATGGGCAACTGACATATCGGTTGGTGAGCGGCACTGCTCAGGTAATGGCGGGAAGCTTGCTGAATATTGGCAGCGGCAGTGTGTGGAAGTTTCATCCCGGAACCCGTCTGTATGTAAACGGCGCGCTCAATGCGGTGGGCGAGGCTGGTCGACGGATTTATTTTACCTCCTATCGTGATGACAGCGTGGGCGGCGACAGCAATGGCGATGGCTACAGCCAGGGCGCCGCGGGTGATTGGCAGGGGATTTATTTTTCAGACACCGTGGCGGACAGTCTGACGCGCTTGAGCTTTGTGGAGCAGCGTTTTGCCGGTGGTAATAACATATCTGCACTGCAGCTTTACGGTGCCAGCATTCATATCAGCGATTCGATTATCCGGGACAGTGGCTATCGCGGGGTCGAGTTTACCAATGCCAATGCGGTGTTGGAGCGTAACCAGATAATCACGACCGGGGATGCGGGGATATGGGTTGGCTATAGCTCCAATCCGTTGTTAAAGGATAACCTGATTAGTGGTGCCAAAACCCAGGGGATCCGGGTCGAGGCGAGCAATGCGGCGCCGGAGTTGGTTGGTAACCGGGTAGAGCACAGTGGCGATTGGGGGGTGTACTTCCGTTATGCGGTGAGTGGTCCGGTGCTGAAGGGCAATACCCTGGTGGATAACCGTCGTCCGCTGGCCGTCCCGGCGTCGATGATGCCGGCAGTGAGCGATGGCAACGTGCTGCTGCCGAATGAAAACAACAGTATCTTGCTGTTGGGGCAGGGGTTGTCCAGGGACATGAGTCTGGAGATATTACAGGGTGATGAGCAGCGGCTGAATACCTATGTGATAGCAGGTGCCTTGACGGTCAACAATGGCCGGGTGCTGACGGTTCAGCCCGGCGTGGTGGTGAAGTTTTTACCGAGTGCCGAACTGTCGGTGAGTGGTGCCTTGGACAGCCAGGGTACGGCGGAAGCGCCGATAGTGTACACCAGTTATGCCGATGACAGCGTTGGGGGCGACAGTAACCTGAATGGTTACGACAGCTCGCCGGCCTCGGGTGATTGGCGGGGGATCCGCTGGAATGATGCAGCGACGGACAATCAGAGCCATCTGTCGCACATGCAGGTGCGCTACGCCGGTCAGGACAGCCGGGCCGCGCTGGAGTTTTCGCAAAGTCATCAGACGCTCAGCGACGTTGAAATCAGCAACAGCGGCGATCGGGGTCTCTACAGTTATTACAGCAATTTGTTGCTGAACCGGGTGGCCCTGATAGCCAACCAGCGTCAGGGACTGAGCAGCTTCTACGGTAACATCAGTGGCCAGGACGTGACGGCGTACCTGAACGCGGAGCAGGGTTTATATGCCAACCGCGGCAGCGTGGTGCTGGATGGTGGTGAGATATTTGCCAACGGCGGCTATGGCGCTTACGGCGAGAACAGTACGTCGATAGCGCTGAATGATTTTTGGTGGGGCGCTGCGGATGGCCCTGGCGGCGAGGGTGCCGGCAGCGGTGATGAAATCAATGCGGTGGTGAGCGCCGGCTCGCCGCGTCAGGATGGGACTGAGTTCGCCTATCTGAATGCGGGTGGCGATAATTCTGCATTCTATGGCTTAGCACTGCCTAAGGTTGGTGGATATGCTTCCAGCAGTTGGGGTAGCAAGCCATATGAGTCCGTCAATGTTAACGCTGATGGAGCTGATATAGATTTTGAATTTACCGGATTGGAGCCAAAGACATACTATAAATTGGTTGCTACATTTTATAATCATGTAGAAGACGCCACCAAACAATCAGTTTATGTGCAAGATCAAGAGATTAATAACATTAACCTGACGAAACGGAAGAAAGTCTCGGTTAGCAGTGTTATTTCTCCAAACTTCATAACAGAAGGAAATTTCTCAGGCTCAATTAAAAAAGAGAAAGGAGTTCAGACAGTTGTTTCAGAACTCGCATTAATCAAACTTCCACAGTTGTTAAATGAAGAGCAACCATTTATTTCAATAGACTCAAAAAATGTTGGCGAGATAATAGGAAAAAGTGGTGTTGATCTCACTGGACAATTTAAATCTTACTCATCTCAATATGTCATAGCGATAGGGATTGCTAAAGAAAATGATGAGGTGACGTGGTATCAAGTCGACAGAACCGAAAATAATTTGTGGTTATCTCACTGGAATCCTCAAGAAACCGGTAACTATTCTGTTATAGCAAAAATCATTGATGAAGAGACGGGAATCGACTACTCGGAGTTGTTAAACCTCAGTGTCGATCTGTCTCAACCTGAAGCGATCACTGATCTGAGAGCCACTTATTCAGAAAGTGTTATCAGCCTTAATTGGAGCGCGATTAATGGCAATCTTGCCGATAATATATCGCAGATTTACAGGAGTCAGAACGGAGATGCTGCTCAGCTTGTAGCTTCGATTTTCAATGATGTTGTCGCTTTCAGTGATGTCAATATCGAATATGGAAATTCATATAGCTACTTCATTCGTGTTCAAGCGAAAAATGGTAACTTCAGCGACAGCAATATTGTCGGACCTATCTTGGTTGGCGATGTCAAGGATACTACCCCGCCTAATGATGTAATTTCATTAAGAGCACAATATAGCCTCGATGACAACGGGGTTGTGACGGGTTTCTTGTCTTGGAAGCCGCAAGAAAACGAGTTGGCCGATATTAATGAGTACAGAATCTACGCATCAATTAATGGACAGAATGAATATCGGAAAATTGCGTCAATATTAGGAAGGCAAGTGAATGTCACGCTGGACGGACTTGAGCCAGGAAATACATATACTTATAAAGTAACTTCGGTAGATAGAAATGGCAACGAAAGTGTCGGCTCCCAAAGTTCAATATCCATTGAGTCTGGAAAATTAAAAGTAATTGAAGTTGGCGGAACTATACCCGGGGATTGGCAAATTGGAGCCGGTTTATATCATGTCACTTCCGATCTTATAGTACCAGACAGAAAAGCACTTAAAATTAGTGGCAATGCTATTTTTAAGTTTGCTCCGGCAAAATCACTGAGAGTAGATGGTGAATTATCAGTTACAGGGAATACTGCTGGCAGCGTAGTTTTCACTTCTTATAAAGATGATATAGGCGGCGATACCAATGGTGATGGGATCAGCAAACCCGGTTTAGGTGACTGGTCTGGTATTTATGCCAGTTATGCTGATACATTCATTTTGCGTAATGTGTCTATGGAGTACGCTGGTTATAATGGGTATGGTTTAAATATCAGCTACTCAAAATCGGAATTGCATAATGTTTATTTGGGGCAATTTAAAGGCCAAGGTATATATGTCTCTGGTGGTTCACTGATATTGTCAGAGTCAAGGATATCAAATTGCTCTGATTATGCGGTGAAAATCAACTACAGCAGCAATTTTGAGATTTCAGATTCTGTACTGCGAGACAACGGCGCAGGAATATATATATCAAGTGGATCGTCAACACATAAAATAGTCAATAATGAAATAACATCCAATCGGGGTTTTGGCATCTACTATCAGGCCTCTGACACGCTTGGTACTATTGTTAACAATAAAATAATTAATAATGCCCGCACAATAAGGGTGCCAGCATATATCTTCCCGGATTCCTCTAATATATTAAGCCCTAATGAAGACCAAGCCATCTATTTAGTTGGTGGAAATTTTAACATCAATGCTAAATTGCCGGTGTTTGAAGACAAAACTGGGTCCATGTCGGCAGTATATGTAGTTGACGGAAACCTTGTTTTACCTGAAACCAGTAAGCTTATAGTACAAGCTGGGAGTATATTTAAATTTAGTGGGAATTACGCCTTTAATATCAAAGGAATTGTCGAATTCAATGGCAATTCAATGTCTCCTATAGTAATGACCTCCAACAAGGATGACTCTGAGGGCGGTGATACCAATCATGATGGGGCCAATACGGGTCCTCAACGTGGCGATTGGATAGGACTAATAATTGAGTCCGGGGCATTCAGTAGACAATCTAAATTTGAGTCAGTTAAGATCGCTTATGCCGGATCGAGGGACGCTGCACTTGTTTTTGACGGTGCGAATGCATCCGTTGAAGCTTCCAATATAGAAATTACTGACTCTTCAAAAGATGGTGTTCTGCTCAGAAATTCTGCCTCACCAAGCATAGTCCATAGCCAAATTAGTAATAGTTATAACAATGGGTTGGTATATACCGGAAACTCTGCTGGCGAACTTAAATTTATCCGTATATTTAATAATAGTGGCTCAGGAATTGATATTCGTGACAGTGCTAGCCCTATCGTTAATAATTCTAGATTCTTCGCCAACCAATTTGCAGCCCTGAATAGCTCCTCCTCAAAATCTATATTGGCTGATAGTAATTGGTGGGGAGATTTTGATGGTTCCGGACCAATAGCAGATGAGCAGTCAACAGCTACTGGCGACCGAATTATTGGGAACGTTAATTACTCAAATTATACGACGCCAATTTCCCAAGAGCTGTTGTACGTTAATTTTGATGCGCAAGGCTCTCAGATCAAAGGCAACTTGATATCCCCAGAAATCCTAAGAGGAAATTTGTCCAATGAATGGGATTTAACTGGTCGTCATCCTGGGAAAACTGCGTTGATGGATCCGGAACTGATAGAAATTGCATTTAAGGGGTTGGAACCGTCGAAACGTTATCGGCTTGGTCTTACGCTTTTTAATGGGGATTCAAGCAATACGTTAGTCGGCGTTTCGATTTTGGGTATAGGCGAATTGGGTTCAAGGCCTGCCCCTAAAAGTGTTCCAAGTTCAATCAGGTTTGACTTACCTTCCGCTGCCTACTCTGAGGGTGAGTTCACGCTAAACATAAACAACTTAAGTGCTGATACCTCATATAGGGTAGCTGTTTCTGAGCTCACCTTGATGGAGGTGTTGGACGATACCATGCCTCCGGTTTTTGAGCGGGTTGACTTTGATGATAGAGATGGATCTCGAAGTTTGAGCAAAGGAGACATCCTGCGCTTTACCATGTCGGAAGAAGTAGTGCTGTTGGCAGGTTATGAACTTAATCCTGAACAACTCTTCATATTTGATGACAATAAGACATTTGGGGCTGACGCTAATGTCGTATTTACAGCTGATAAGCGCGCGTTGAATGTAACAATTGGTGCAGGGAGCAATATATTAGACGGTGATAGCGTTTCAATAGATGGCTTGGCAGATCATGCGGGATTCAAAGTGCTTGGCCTCCAAAGCATCCATCTTGTAGATTCTATTGCTCCAGAGTTCTCCGGAATAGAATGGCTTGACCTTGATAATTCAGGCCAGCTTACAGAAGGAGATATCTATAGAATCTCTTTTTCAGAGCCAATGAATGTTAATTTCTTAAGGAACAATTCATCGGATGCGAATGCCAATTTAAAAGCCGCAGGTGGAAGGAAGTATGGTTCATCTAACCGGATTGCCTGGAATGCGGACTGGACTGTTGTAGATATATCCATTACTTCGGGTTATTCGGTTCAAGGTGATGAGTTGGTAACTCCAACCAGTTTCATTCAAGATATAGCGGGTAATGCCATAATTGGTTCTATAACGTTGCTGGGTAAAGACACTATCTCTCCGACAATTACGGCTATTTCCTTTAATGACACTGATGGTAATGGTGGGTTGTCAATTGGTGATTGGTATCGATTCGAATTCAGCGAGCCAGTGAATAGAGCTTCGCTTTCCTCCGGTACAGATGAAGCAAATAGGAACTTGTCGCCTGAAGGTAAGCTGTATGGGACAATTAATACTATCATCTGTAATCAGGAATATGACTCATGTAATGTTGTGATTACTGATGGGTTTTCCATAGAGGGCCATGAACAGGTCATTCCCAGTGATCACTTAACAGATCGCTCTGGAAATAAGTTTGGAAATACAGGGGTGTTGACAACGGTAGATTCTATTTCACCGGAAATCGTCAAAGTCAGTGCATCCCAATCCAGCCCGGTAGATAGCGAGCTGCCATTCCAAGTTCGAGTTGTTTTTGATGGCGCTATGAATACCCTAACCGCACCAGACTTGGTCTTTGAAACGTTAGGCGATGTGCATCCGGGGGTTAGTAATGGGCATTGGATAACATCATTCTTTCCGAATGACACTTTCGAATTTGAACCCGATCTTTTAACCACGGAGTTGTTGTATCCCGTAAATATATCCATAGATGGTGCGAAAGATGTTGCGGGCAATAGTATGGTCAGGGTGGATAACGCTTATCAATTCAGTGTCCGGCCACATAAGCCGACATTGTTTAATATAAAGCCTTACCCGCAATCTAATGTTGTGGGCATTCCCTTATATTTGGTCGAAGGTGACAGGCAAGACAATACTTCCATTTATGTTAATGGACAAAAAGTCATTGAAGTCGGCTCAGGTAGCTGGGCATACCAACTGTCTCTGTTCGAAGGCATGTCCACATTTAAATTTAGTGCGGTAAATATCAATGATGTGCCATCCAGAGATGTAATGGTTAACTTTACGCTGGATTCAATTGCACCAAGAATCAACGATGTAGTACCACAAAATGGTACTTCTCTTAAAACTTCACCCGAAGCTATATTCTTTAACTTCACGGAAGAAGGCTCTGGTGTGGATCTGGAAAATTCCAGTATCAGACTATCCAGGGATAGCAGTGTAGTGGCTGGTGTTAAATCCTTTAACGAAGGCCAGATAGCATTTACGCCAAATGAAGCGCTGTCGGAAGGAAGCTATGAAATAGTCGCAACTTTGGCGGATAAGTTAGGTCACGTATCCGAGCCAAATCACAGCTATTTTACAATTGATAGCACCCCGCCGGCATTACCGTTGGTTGATCCAGTCCCTGCTGTTACCAATATCAAGCAATTATTGCTAACTGGTACAAAGGAAATTGGAAGCGGCATCATAATCAATGGGCACACAATAAGTGCCCCGGATAGTAGCCAGAATTGGCAGGCGGAATGGATATTAAGTCCCGGGGATAACTTGCTGTATGTGCAAGCCTTAGATGCTGCAGGCAATGTAAGCGGAAACGTATCCTTGAGTGTCAGATTTGACGATTCAGCCCCGGGTAAAGTTGCTCCAATTGTAACCAGTAAGAGCACGGGTACAGGTGTGCTGATAGATTGGTCCAGTTACGATGAAATCGCCAATGGTGCAGACATAGATAGGTATAGGGTCTATTTAGCGCCTTTTGCCTATAGCCAGAGCAATGATGCTCAAATGATTGGTATTGTGAAGAGCCCAATCAAAGTATTTGAAAAGGACGGTCTTGAGCGAGGCAAAGTTTATTATGTAGCCGTCCAAGCGGTAGATTCTGCTGGAAACTCGGATCCTGTATTGCAGCCTATTCCGGTTGAACTGGCTGACACCAAGGCGCCAGACGAGGCGATTAACTTAGCCGCCGGTCGCATAAGTTATGATTCAATTGAAATATCGTGGTTGGCTCCAGTAACCAATGCGGAGGATCTTGGAGGGTTCAGGCTGTATTTTAATGAACAGACCGCTATTGAATTACCAAGTACAGTCAAGAGTTACAAATTCGAAAACTTGGTCAAAGCGACTGATTATCGAATTCGCCTAACCACTATCGATGTGCAGGGCAACGAAAGCCAGGGCGTTTCAAAACGCTTCGCAACACTGCTGGACAACCCCACATCCATCCGGGCCGAAGGCAAAAATGGCAAGGCACAATTGGAATGGCAAGCTGCACTTCCTCAGGCTTTAGTCTCTGGATATCGGGTTTACGCAAGCGAAGTGCCTTTTAATCAGATCACAGGGTTGCAACCAAGGGTTGCCGTTTCTGGGGCGGTGACCAGCGCCACCGTTAGCGGGTTAAAAAATGGCATAACCTATTACGTCGGTGTCAGTGTGATAAACGCATCCGGTGCAGAAACACCGGAAGTAACCCCAATTGCGGTGAAGCCTGTTGCCGATACAAACGGCCCAGAGATAACTCAAGTTTCTTGGGGTGGTGGTTTATTAAATAAAAATGAGCCGTCCTTGATTAGTGCAACTGGAGTTATTAATACGACAGTTGCCGATGAGAGTGGTGTTGCTTTGGTAGAGTACTGGCTTGATAACCAGATGCTGGGAAGAAGTTCCAATGCATCACTTGCTTTCCCTGTTATGGGGGTAATTGAAGATATTTCCGATGGTACCCATAGCCTGGTAGTTAAGGCATTCGATTCATTGGATAACCAATCTGAATTGCAATTCGCCATTAAAGTGTTGATGGCGGCGCCACCAGCACCGGTGCTTACAGCCCCAGCTAATCACTATAAGACCAATGTCACTAACCACATTGTCGAAGTCGCTGGTCAGAAAGGTACAGAGCTGCAGTTGGTTCTGAACTCGTCCGGCGGTGAATGGCTGACAACAGACGACGCTGGCAAAGCCAAATTTACTGTGGCTCTGCAGGAGGGAGAGAACCGGCTTACCGCTTATGCGCGTAACAGAGGCGGGATGAGTGAAGCATCACAAGAAGTACTTGTTACTGTGGACTCATCATTGCCGCAAACACCTGTGGGCTTTTACGCACAGTCCAAAGAAAGCGGCTTCATTGGTTTGGGCTGGTCGACAAGCTCTGCTCAGGATGTCATTGGCTATAACGTCTATAGATCATCGTCCTCATTTAGCGACATAGCTCAGGCCCAACTGATTAATCCGCAGCCCATCGCTGGGGCGACATATCAGGATAAGCCCCATTCAGACGGCGAGTATTTCTATAGAGTTGTCGCAGTGAACGCCCTGGGAACCGAAGGCACGCCATCTGAAATGATCCGGGTCATATCGGATGCCACCTTGCCATTTGCCACCGGCATTTATTACACCCCCAAGGGTTCTTACAATGAGGCTCTCGGCATTATCGGCGCAGGGATGTTGGAGGTAAGACTGGTTGTCAGCGAGCCACTGCTTACCCGTCCTTTCCTGAGTCTCACTCCTGAAGGCGTGGCCCCGCTCACGGTTAACATGTTCAAGGTAACGGACTTCGAGTATCAGGGCGAAGTAGAAGTGCCGGTTAACTATGTGGACGCGCCGCTATATGCCCTGTTCTCTGCCAGAGATAAGGTTGGCAACAGAGGCACAGATGTCAAAGAGGGCGAGATGATTCGGGTTGACACCCAAGGCCCTCGCGCTCAACAAGTGAAAGTCACGCCATCAAGTCCAATAAAGAATGAAGGTGAACAATCCGTAACCATAGACGCGAGCTTTGCATTTGATGAAGATGTCGATGCAGGCTCATTGTTACTGTCCGCGGTGTTGAATGATGGCGAACCGATAGCCATAGATAATGTAAGTCAGAATACCGATGGCAGCTGGCATGCAGCATTTGATATTCCATCTGACTGGGGTCAGGACAGGGTTGAAAATCTGGTCATCAAATACCAGGTGAAAGACAGCTTGGGCAATGAACGTGCGGCCAAGTTGATTGATAATATTCAGGTTTATCAAGGCGAACTGCCGCCTCTGGATGCACCATTTGGGCTGGTAGCCAAAGTACAACCTGAGGGCAGGGTTGCACTCAGCTGGTATCAGATGACTGATGCCGCCGGATATCGCATTTATCGCAGGGCTGTCGATGAGGCTCAGGCTGTACAGCTGGTAGAGCTATCCAACGTGGACAGCTATATTGATTACCCCACCGCTGATGGTGAGTATTATTACTCCATCGCAAGCGTAAGGCAGCACCAAGGGATGACAAGTGTCAGCGCCCTTAGTGATGAAGTGCGTGTTATTGCTGACAGTGAGGCACCGCAGGCGCCTACGGCATTGACAGCGGAACTTTATCCCAATGGTGTGGGGTTGCGTTGGCAAGGGGATGCCCAGCCAGGGAACAGTTATCGACTCTATCGCGCAGGCAGCACAGAAATACAGGATATCAGCCAGCTGCAGCCCATCATTGACAACATTATTAGCCTGGAAGCATTGGATACCTTGCCTGATCCAACAGAGGCCGGCTATGTGGTTACTGCTGTCGATGAGGCAGGAAACGAATCCGACGTTTCCAATACGGCTTATTTGAATATTAGCTTGTTGCCTGTAAACAAAATCAAGCTGATTAAACAGGATGAGCAGAAGCCAGTACTGTCATGGGAACACAAAGGCGAGGGGATCCAAGGCTTTATTCTGTCGCTCAAACAAGGCGAACTGGAGTTAAAGTTAAATGAAATCCCGATTAGTGATAAGACCTTCACAGACACGTCTTATGTAAACGGTCATCGTGACTATCGGATTATTGCGGTGGACAACGAAGGCATTGAAAGTTTGCCTAAAGAGGTCCATTTGCCTGCCATTGAGGTAAAGGCCAAAGAAGGTACCTTTATTCAGAAGGGAATTATGAACAAGCTCATCTTCAAGGTGAGCAATATGGATAACATTGCAATCAATGGTGCGAGATTAAAAGTTGATCTAGCTGAAAAGTCGCATTTTTCAGCACCATTTACGTTGCAGCCGGGAGATGCTCAGGACGTTGAAGTGATTGTGGGGGGCTACAGCCAGCTCAGTGGAATGGCTCAGCTGAATGTGGCGGCTCAGATTAAGCCAACAGTGTCTGACGAAATTCTGGTCGCTAAAACGGTAGAAATGGTCGTGCGCGAATCCGGCTATTTGCTCTCCCTGGAAACGGACGGTTTCGTTCGCGGTGGTACAGGGAAGTTGAGATTTAAACTGGAAAATACCTCTGACTTGGAGGTGGAACTGGAGACAGCTTCCGCCGCCGGCGCTAAGGACTCCCGTCAGATTGAGTTTAAGGTTCGGGATCTGGATGACAATGTCATAAGTACGGCTCGATTCAGGCAGGAGCTGGGGGACAATGTGGTTACCATTCCAAGTGGCGTAACCTTGGCGCGCATTGCTCCCGGGAATGTGTTTGTGTCCGATTGGACTGAAATTGCTCTGCCATTGGCGACACCTGAACTTGCGACACTGGAAATAAGCATTGGCCAGTTCAGTTATCATTTGGGACGAGAAGAGCAGGTACTTTTGTCGGGTTCCAGCACCAGAAAACAAGTCAACACGGAAGCGACGCCATACTATGGCCGGGTGACAGAGATAAGCCCAACCATCTCCTTTGGTGAGCAAAGTGTTCAGATCAAGGGCGAGTTGCTGGACAGTTACACCGTGACACCCGTTGCCAATGCTGCGCTTAACCTGATATTGGACATTAACGGGTTTGAGCGGATCCTGACTTTGTCATCAGATGAATCCGGGGCATTCAGCTACGACTATTTGCCACAAAAGGGGGAGAGCGGACTTTACAAGGTCTCAGCCGTTTATCCTGGTATGTCGGATAGGCCAGAGCATGGTCAGTTCCGCATTGGCGGCATCACAGCAAACTACAACAGCTATAGATTAAGTTTGCCCAAGAGCGCTAAATTTGACGTGCCTGAAACGGTGACTGTGCTTCCAGGTGCTGATTATAGCCAGGTGAGATGGGAATTGGCCGAGCCAGCACCGGCAGGTATCAGTATTAGTCTGCCGGCAACACAAGATCTGACCGCCGGCAGCGTACAGCAAACGCCTATCGGGTTTATGGCGGACACAACCGCATCCGATAGCGGCAGAGTGGTGTTGCATCTTAAATCAGCCAGCACAGGTGACAAGGTGCTGTTGACACTCACGGTCGATTATCGCCTGAGTGAAGCCGCGCCGGTGCTTTACTATAGCCCTGCACAGCTAGAGACGGGAATGACATTGACGGGCAGCGCAAACGAGGTGATGACCCTGGAAAACCGCGGCACCTTGCCAATGGATAATGTCAGTGTACGGTTGCTTAATCTGGATAATTCCTTGCCACCGTCGTGGGCGAAATTGTCCGGAAATATAAGCTGGCCCTCAATTGCCGTCGGCGAGCAGGTGCAACTCAGCCTGCAATTCAGTCCTGAAAACCGCGCCAACCCGGGTATCTATCGATTTAAGTTGAGGGTGACAGCAGCAAATCATGACACCAGAGATATTCCGGTCATAGTGGCCATGGTTGAAGATGGTATTGGGGCCATTCAGCTGAAAGTGTCCGATATCTATACTGCAACCCTGAATGAAAATGGTGAGCTTATTCGAGGGCTGCAAGGAGCTACGCTCAGCCTGCAAAACCTCGATGTTCCTGACATTAAGTATCAGGCGACGACGGATACCTTGGGGGAAGTCTATTATCCGGACCTGCAAGCCGGAAATTATCGCTACCGAGTCTCGGCTGCCAAGCATGAAGATCTGGTGGGCGAGATCAGGATAATGCCTGGTGTAGTGCGAAATCTTGATCTCTTTATGAAGTACGCCCTGGTGACGGTTGAGTGGGTGGTGAATGAAATCACAATAGAAGACAGGTACGAGATTGTCCTCAAAGGCACCTTTGAAACAGACGTTCCCGCAGCCGTGGTGATCATGGAGCCATTTAACATCAAGTTGCCGTCAATGAAGAAGGGAGATGTGTTTAACGGGGAATTGACCTTAACCAACTATGGCTTGGTCCGCGCTGAGGATCTCAGGATGTATTTGCCCTCTTCCGATGACTTCTTCCGTTATGAATTTCTATCTGCGGTCATTCCCGATGCGCTGGAGGCTAAGCAGAGCATAGTGGTGCCATATCGCATCATCAGTTTGCAGGCCTACGATCCTTCCGATAACGAGGATGCCAGTGGTGGTGGCTGCAGTACCTACAGCCAATGTGCAACTGCCAATTATTCCTTCTCCTGTGCCAATGGCTCCAGCAGCTCCGGTGGTTCCAGTGCCTGCTGGACTTCGGGCTCCTGTCCTGGAGGTAGCGGTGTCGGCGGTGGTGGTGGTTGGCACTGGGGGGACAGTGGCGGCGGTGGCGACGGCTGGGGTTGGGGTAGCAGTGACTCCACCAATGGTGGTATGGGCGCCTGCCGTGAGGATGGCGATCCATGTAATCAACAGTCCAATGGTGGTGGCGGTGATATTTAATCAGGGAAGACACAAAGCGATGTTCAGAACTCTTGCTTTCTTTTTATTGGCATGTTTGCTGTTGGCCAGGCCCGCTGTAGCCGTCACTGTGTTGAGCCAGGGGCCCAAGCACAGTACCGGTCACTTTGAACAAACCGTGATGGACATCAATGTCAAGGTCATGGGTGGTGATGTCGCCATCATCAGGGATTTCAAAGAGGGAGATTGGCGCTTTTTTACGCCTTGGGCTCCACTGAGTTACAGGCAAATCGCCAATCCCCAACTCCCTGGTGAGCCAGTAACCTATTATGACGATACCCAGGTGATCAACCGCAATGGCTACAGTTATGAGCTGGTCAAAGACAGCGATCCACTGCGCTATGTATATGATGAAGACACTTACATAGAAAAGTTGGTCGACGGTTTTCGTTGGCAAGACCGCTCTGGCGAATGGATTGAATATGGTGCGGATAAAAGAATTCGCGCTTATGGCAACCTGCAGGGCACCATCGCCAGGTTTGTGCACAATAGTACCGGTCAGTTGATTGAACTGCACGACAGGTTTGACACCAAGGTGCTGACGCTGAGTTATAACGGTGAGCAACTCAGCCAGGTCGTTGATTATACTGGTCGCAGCGTTCAGTATCAGCGGGATGAAAAGGGGCGTCTGTCCAAGGTCACAGACGTCAGTGGTAACGAATGGCTCTACAGCTATGATGAATTTGCGTCCAGTTCCAGCAGTTACATGCTGCCGTATTTCCTTGCCAGTATTACCGATCCAGAACAGCGGGTGACAGCCATTAAAAACGTCATAGTCGGTGGCACCTTGGAGCAGAATACAAAGTGCTCTGGTGGTGGTGGCGGTGGTGGCGGCCAGGAACTGAAAGAAGTTGTCGACCCCGACACAGGCATGATCACCATCGAATTGGTTGACAAGCCGGGCAGCGGCTCCGGCTCCGGTAGTAGCATTTGCCAAATACCCGATCCCATAGTCGTGCCATTGCAAATGCTGACCGAGGCTGTGATTGATCAGGATGGCAATCGACATTCGTATATCTACGATTATTTAAGCGGCAGCAAGTCTTATTTGTTGCGCGAAGAGGATGCCGATGGGGTTCAAACCCATAAGTACTTGGGACCCGATGGGGCTATTACCAAGCTGTTCCGTGGTGGTGAGTTGGTGTTTAGCCAAGCTAGATTGGAAGACACGCTTATTCGTCTGGATTCGGCCGGCAATAAAACTAAGATCAATTTTGATGAATACAATAACGTCATTCGCATAGAAAATGCTGACGGTTCATATAAGACTTCGGACTACCATCCAAGCTATAACTTGGTTACCCGTAGTCGGGATGAAAATGGCATTGTAGCTGAGTATATTTATGATGCTCAGGGGTTAATTATTAAAACCATTCAAGCTAAAGGTAAACCGGAATCACTGGAAATATCGTTTGAGTACGACCAGAATCAGCAAATTAAATCCGTGCGTTATCAAAGTTTGAGCGGAGAGCAAAGACAGTTTGACTTTGAATATGACCAACTTGGCAATCTGATAAAAGAAACGGTGAACGCCACTCTGGTTTACCAATATGCCGATTTTAATGTGATTGGCGATGCGCAAACCGTTATTGACCCACGCGGAAAAATCTGGAAATACACCTTCGATGCTGAAGGCAGGGTGCTTACAGAAACCGATCCACTGCTAAGAAAGACCACTTATCAGTATGACAAGGTCGGAAATCTGGTGAAAGTGATTAATCCAGATAATTCCGAGGAACTGTTTGCTTACAATGCCAGAAATCAGGTTCGTTCAGTAACTGACCCCTATGGCAAGGTACGCCAATATAAACATAATGCCATGGGAGTTGTGACCGAATTTACCGATGAGCTGGGCAAAAGCAGTGGCATGGTGATGGACAGAGCCGGTCGACCCGCATACCGAGTTGACGGCAATCAAAATAAAACCGAGATTACCACAGGAAAAGATCCTGAAACCAATCAAGGAGCATTTGAGCATTTACGTCGCGTGGATTACCCCACCTACAGCCAAGCGTACCAATACAATAATCGTAATCAGATTGCCCAACTTACCGTACTCGAATCGGATCGAAGCAGCACCTACAGTTTCCGATATGACCCATCGGGCCGGGCGATTGTTTCAACAGACCCCAATGGTCACAGCACTTATTACACCTACGATGCCTTTGGTAATTTGATTCAGGAAGATGCGTCAGGATTTATCACCAAATATCAATATAATGCCTTTGGCGACCTCACCCGATTTACCGACCGCAACAACTATGTCACCGAATTTGAATATGACTCCTTCGGACAAATGACACTCAAGCGTCGGGCCGGCTTTGGCGAGTGGCGTTACAGTTATGATGCCTCGGGAAACCTCACTGGCCAGACGGATCCCAAAGGTCAGGATATTCGCTTCGAGTACGATGATGCCAACCAAATGGTGGCCGAATACTGGTATCTGCAATCACCTGCAGCCACCGGTGAGCCAGCATTCAAGACGGTGACTTATGGATACGACACCATGGGAAGGTTGTCGCAGTGGCAATCGGGCACTTATTCCGGCAGCTTAGTTTGGGACAAAAATGGCTTTCTCAGTGCCGAGACGGTCAATTACGGCAGCTTCAGCAAAACATACCGTTACGGCTATTTTGATAATGGCACCATTTCGGGGTTGCAGATGCCCGATGGGACCCAATACAGCTACGAGTATGACTCCAATAATCAGCTGACACGTATTCAGATTCCTGCCGAAGGCTCTATTTGGGTCAATGGCTTTGACTGGCGGGCACCAACTCAGGAAACCCTGCCGGGCGGGGTACAGCGCAATTTCAGTTACACCGGGCTGTTGAATATCAAGCAGTTTCAGGCCACCGGTACCGACGGTGTACCTTTGCTGTCGCTGGAGTATGAATACAGCGATGCGGCAAAAATCAGCCAAAAGCAATTGGACGGCGGCATTACCACCTACCAGTATGATGATATCTACCGACTGCAACTGGCCGAAACAACCTCTCCCGATGGCAGCGTAAGAACTGAAACCTTCGTACTTGATGCCAACGGTAACCGGGTGGGTAGTCACTCCTTGTCTCACTGGGAATATAACGATGCTGGGCAGTTAACGGTACGTGGCAAGAATGCCGATCAAACCAGCTATCAATACGATGCCAATGGTAACCTTATCCTCAAGAGCCAGGGTAACAGCTTTCTTAGGTTTACCTACGATCCCTTGAATCGACTGATCAGAGTCGATAATGAAAAGGATGAATTAGTAGCAGCCTATGAGTACGACCCTTTCGACCGCCGCATCAGTAAAAGCACGCCCGCTGGCCAGCGCTACTTTTTATATGCCGATGAAGGTCTGATTGCAGAGTACGATGGCGCAGGCCAGGAGCAGCTGCGGATAGGCTACAGACCGGGGAGTGAGTGGGGCACATCGCCCGCTTTCCTCTATGCCGCCCATGCTGCTGGCGATAAAAAATACGCCTACTACCATAACGATCAACTGGGCACACCAATCAAGCTGACCGATGCCAGTGGTCATGTTGTCTGGGATACGAAATTCGATGCATTTGGCAATGCGATATTGGCCAATAGCAATGAAGTGGTTAACCCGCTGCGCTTCCCCGGCCAGTATTTCGATGCGGAAACCGGCCTGCACTACAACTGGCGCCGCTATTACGACCCGACCAGCGGCCGCTATATCACCCCTGATCCAATAGATTTGGCCGGTGGCCCCAACCTATACACCTATGTGGATGGTGACCCCATAAACCGCATAGATCCCAATGGTGAATGTGGTATTGGGGGAATTATCGCTGGTAGGGCGATGCATGAAGGCATTAATTTGGCAACTGGCTCCTGTGACTCCTATGGTGCATTGGATTATGCGCTGGATGGATTGTGTTTTGGGGTCTTGGGAAAAGCGCTAAAGTTTTTACCGTGCTTGGTAAACAGTTTTACAGCAGACACTCTGGTATACACCGAAACCGGCTTGCGTCCCATTAGCGACATTAAGGTGGGTGATAGGGTCTGGTCATACACAGAATGGAATGGCCAGGAACAATTCGAGGTCGTTGAAGAGGTTATCAGCAACACCAAGGAATATCTGCTGGTTACCCTGACCCTGGATTCTGAAGAGACCATAGTCGCCACCAATCAACACCCCTTTTATATTCTTGGCAAGGGTTGGGTCGAAGCCGAAGACTTACAGAAAGGCGATCCTCTCTATCTCAGCGATAAGCGCACCCTGCATATCCGCGCCATAACTACAGAAACCCGCACCGAAACCGTTTACAACCTCAGTGTCGCCAACGCCAATACCTTTTTTGTCGGTCAAGACAGAGTCTTGGTACACAATGCCAAGAAAGGTTGTAAAAAACTAAAGGGTCTTGGGTGCAAAATTGCCGGTGGTTTTAAAGGTGTGCTTGGTGGTTTAAGCGGAGCAGCAAGTCAGGGACACCATGTTATCCCACAACAAATATGGGGCGAAAGTCAGAACTTTCTAAATGATATTGGCATCGGCGATCGGAAAAACTCTCCGGAGAATGGCTTACTGATGCCGGATAATGCCCAAGACGCCGAAGCAAATGGCTCAAAAGCGCATCATAGGGGCTCACACAAAGATTACTCCGCTGATGTGAGAAATGAATTAGCAAAAATCGAAGACCAATACAAAAATGGAAAATACTCTAAGCGTCAGGCACGGGATGCGGTTAGAAAGCTGCAGATGCGTCTGAAAAATGATATATGGAACGGCAAGTATTCAGATTCGTGTGGAAGATTAAAATGATGCAAGATGACTATTATGTATTATTCAACGACAAAAAGAGCCCCTATCAGCATGTGTTTTTGCCCGGAATTTTATCGACTCTGCCTGGAAATGAGCCGCAAACAAGCAAATTGAGCTTCCCCTATGACGTGCCACAAATGGCGCAGGAAAAGCTCTATTTCAACTTTAATGAGTCCTTGCCATTGCGTTTTGATTATCGGGAGCACCGAGGGCATATAGTCAGCCCCGCCGTGCTTGAGGTATTGGAACATTTAAAACTGGCCCCCCATTACAAGAAGCACTTAACCATTTATATGAAAGGTATGGCAACTGACCATGACTATTGGTATCTGGCTTTTGATCGGGGTAGCTGGGACAAAGGCGTGCAACAAAATCCCGAGCGTGTTTTTTTTGACGAAGAGAACTCCGATACCCAGTTGGACAGAGATGGTTGGCCACTGCCAACGGGGCATATTGCCTTAACCACTGAGGCAGTGAAATATGATGTATTTCAGCTGATTAATATAGGATGCATTAACAGCTACATGGTCTGTAGCGCCGATGCCAAGGCGAAATTGGAGGCTGTGGGCATCAAGGGTGCGCGATTTGTGCCATTGCAGCAGGCATTTGCAGTGTATCTTAAAGACGAAATTAATCGTGACTTGAGTGAGCTATTACCCAAGGTTAAAAAGGTGGCCAAGCCTTGGTTTGCAGATGTGGGTAAAAAATCAGAGTAGCTTTGGATAGGGAATCAATGGAGTTGACCGAAAGGTGAATCTCATGGTTCAAGCGGAAACATGGATTTGATAATGCCTATGGATATATGTGCTAGAGAGCAGTTTTTTAGAAATCTGGTGTGGGCTGAATTTTTAGCGCAGGCGACGCCGGATGATATTCATAAATCCTTATTGAGTTCTAATTGGGACAATAACGAGTTTCTACTTGATTGGATCTTGGAGCATCCTCAGGTGGATAGAGCGACCGTATTGTTGGCTTTTTGGATGGGGGGGGCGCTGGAGATGGAAGCCTATGAGCGCCAATATTTGAGTGGATTCTATGCTACCAGCGAAATCGCCATGGATCCGGCTTGCGATCAAGACGGCTACGACTGGACAACAGGTGATCAAAGATATTTGCATCCGGATTTTAAGCTACTGGTGTCTAGTGAAATGTTAAAGCCGCTTACAGGGAGGGTTATCAGAAGACCAAGCGATTATGAAGAAGGATTACCATTTGAATATTATGAGAAATTTTGTGAACTAATGAATGGTTGAAGCCTCAGGGGAAAGGTGCACCGTAAGTAGTGGCATCGTTCTGCGAAACAATGAAATAAAATGACAAAGAAATACAGGGACCGGTAAGGGGAGCGAAATGAAACGGCACATAAAGGGATTTTCATGGCTGAAGCAGCTGGGCTGGTTGCTGCTTGCCCTGAGTTGGGGGGCGGTCGCCGAGGAAGATACCCTGTGCGCCGTGGTCAAGATAGAGATAGCCCAGGAGCTGACCCTGGAGCGCCAGGGCTTTGAAGCCATCATGAAGGTGAACAATGCCCTCGAAGACCGGGCATTGGAAAATGTCGGGGTCGAGGTGCTGTTCAGTGACAGTGCCGGCGAGCCCGTGGTGGCCTCCAGCGATCCCAATCACCCCAATGCCAGTTTCTTTATCCGTATTTCCAGTATTGAAGGTATCGACAATGTGGCCGGTACCGGTGAACTGGCTGCTGCCTCCGGTGCCACTATCAAGTGGTTGATCATTCCCGCTCCCGGCAGTGCCGGTGATGTGCCCACAGGCACCCTGTATTATGTGGGCGCCAAGCTGAACTACCGCCTTAACGGCCTCGATGAAAGTATAAATGTGGCGCCCGACAGTATTTTTGTGCGGCCCATGCCCAAGTTGACCCTGGATTATTTTTTACCGAGCGATGTCTACGCCGACGATCCCCTGACCCCGGAAATTGAACCCATAGTCCCCTTTACCCTGGGGGTGAGGGTAAGCAATAACGGCAAGGCCGCGGCCAATAAGGTGAAGATCCAATCGGCCCAACCCAAGATAGTGGAAAATGAACAGGGGCTGGCCATAGATTTCAAGATAACCGACTCCTTTGTCGGCGACAGTCCGGTAACCAACTCCTTGTTACTGGACTTTGGTGATATCCCCAGCCTGAGCAGCGGCACGGGCCGCTGGATCATGTACACCACCTTAAGCGGCCGATTCACCGAATTTACCGCCACATTCAGCCATGCGGACGAGTTGGGTGGATCGCTGACCTCCCTGATAGAAGCGGTCAATACTCACCTGTTACTGAGGGACATACAGGTGGATATGCCCGGTCGGGATACAGTGCGCGACTTTTTGGTGCGCCAGGCCGATGGCCTTATGGCCTATGAGTCCGACAGTGTGGATACGCCAGTCACGGACCATAGCGGCAGCGCATCACTGACCGGGAGCGGGGATAGCAGAACCCTGGAGTTTGCTCCGGAACTGGGGGCCGCCTATGTTGAACTTGCCGATCCCTTTGCTGGACAACGCCAGTTGGTACAGGTGCTGCGCAGCGACGGCAAGGTGCTGCTGCCGAGCAATGCCTGGCAGTCGAAGAAATACAATAAAGATTTGAAACAATGGCAGTATCGCCTGCATCTTTTTGATACCCATACCCAGGGGCGTTACCTCTTGGTGTTTGCCGATCCTGTGCAGATCCCCGCTGCGCCGGTGTTGGCATTTATACCGGATTGGACCGGAGCCGAAGGCGGTCAGATAGGCTTTTTGCTTGAGGCCAGTGACCCCAATGGTGACGCGGTGAGTTTTGGCATTCAGCCAATGCCCACTGGAGCGACACTGACCGATATTGAGCCCGGAAAGGCCAGGTTTAATTGGGACATCCAACCTGGGCAAGCGGGCTTTTATCCGATCACTGTTTTTGCGTCCGATGGCAAGTTGTTCAGCAATCAGGATGTCATGCTCAAGGTATTCCCGGCCAACGACACTGATGGTGACGGCTTGGATGATGCGTGGGAAATTGCCCATTTCGGTGATTTGAGCCGGGATGGCAGCGGCGATTATGATGGTGATGGACTGAGCGACAAGGAAGAGTTTGAGTTGGGCTCAGATCCCACCATGCAAAATGGTCCTTTGGCGCCAGAGGTTATTGCGCCGGATCAGGAAGAAGTGACAGATAGCGAGATTTTACTGCAGGTGAACAATTCGATTAACCTGGGTAATCGGCCTCTGAAATACTTCTTTGAGGTCTATGCCGACGCGCAGATGAGTCAGCCCGTGCTGCATTCTGAAGCCGTGAGCGAAGGTGTTGAACAAACAAGTTGGCTGCTACCCGAGGCTTTGCTGGAAAATCACAGTTATTTTTGGCGCGCCCGCAGCTACAACGATGTGCTTTACAGCCCCTGGGTTAATGCCGAATTTAAGATAAACCGGCTAGCGGAGCCGCCAACCAAGGCGGTCCTGAACAGCCCGGTAGTAGGTACAGAAGTCGATGATGTATTGCCACTGCTCAGCGTAATTAATGCGGCTGATCCCGATGGCGATGAACTGAGTTATCGATTTGCGCTTTATCGCGATGAAACTCTTACCCAGGAAGTGATGACGTCTCCCGAGGTGATTGCGGGAGAAGATGGTGTCACCCAGTGGCGGGTGAGCGCAGCACTGGATGAGGGAAGCCGCTATTATTGGCGAGTCACTGTGACAGATCCCGACGGTTTAACCAGTAACAGCGATACCTTCTGGTTTAATGTGTACGTATCCAATCAGGCGCCATCTGCGCCGGTGTTGGTATCTCCGGCACTCGATGAAATCAGTGGCTATGATGCTCTGAATATTGAAGTGGCAGCCTCGGTGGATCCGGAAGGTCAGAGTCTCATTTATCTGTTTGAGCTGGATACAGTGGCGAGTTTTGACTCGGAAGCCTTGCAGACGGAGCAACTGAGTGAAGATCCGCAGGGGAAAATATTGTGGCCGCTCTCGGGATTAAAAGACAAACAGCAATACTTCTGGCGAGTCAGGGCGAAAGATCCTCTGGGTGCCTTGAGCGAACCTCTACTCGGTCGTTTCAGTATTAATCTGCAACTCACAGCCCCCTCAGCCCCCGTGGTTGATAACCCCGGCGATGGCTCTTGGGTGCAGAGCACCATGCCGACCTTGAGTGTGCATCCGGTGCTTAACAGTGACAGACCGGTTGAGGCTTACCAATTTGAACTCTATGCAGACGAGTCCCTGAGTAAACTTTTGGCATTAGCCGATTCACCAACGGCCAGTGTGGAATTAATGGAACCCTTGCCAGATAACTCATGGGTGTTCTGGCGTGTAAGGGCGGTTGACACTGCGGGTATACAAGGTAACTGGTCCCAATTGTCTAAATTCTTTGTCAATGACAAAGGTATTGATGAGGAGCCCGTTTTTGAGTGGCGCTACCCCGATGCCGAATATGAGTATGCGCCCGGTGACCTTATTCCGCTTCGTTGGGAGGATTATGATCCCGATAGTGACGCTCAAATCTCACTTTTTTATATGGTGCCGGAAAATGCCATAGTGTTGGACGATAAAGACGCTGGGTTCACAGCTTATGGTAATTGGCGACATTGGCAAGATGAAGATACCAGGGATGGGTACCACATTTTCGACGTGCAGGGGGAGAGTGCCTTCGCCAAGTGGAGCCGTCCATTGGAGCTGTCGGGGCGCTATGAAGTGCAGGTTTATTGGCCGGCAATAACCGGGAAATATGCCAACAAGGTAACCTATATATTCCCTGTGTCTGGAGAGAATGGGGGTGAGCTGGTTCAAAAGGAACTGAAGGCTCCCCAGAGCGGTTGGAACAGCTTGGGTGAGTTTTCTTTAACATCCGGCGATTTCGCGATGCTCCTGAAAGGAGAAGGCCGCAAAAACAGGGCGTTGATTGCTGACCAAATACGTCTAATCCCTGTAGACGTTCCCTCACAATTATTGGTGCAAGACTTGCCGGAAACCCCTGATGGGGATGCCGATACATACGCCTGGGACACCAGCAGTATGCAGCCCGGTGAATATCAACTGTTTGCCAGGATCCGGGATAATAGTCATGAAATTACTGTCTATTCGCCATTTAAGCTGGTCCTGAGGCCGAGGGCATTGCAGCGTTTTGATGATCAAGATTCAAATGCCATTTTTAATGGAAACTGGGCACAGGCAGATATGAGTGATGCTATCGGAGGTGCAGTACATGTGCTTAATCTCGAAGATGGAGCGGGAAGTCTCGCTTGGCAGTTTTCAATTGCTGAGTCGGGTTGGTACGGCGTTGATTTCCATGCCTTGCCCGGATTTGCTTTGGATCAGGTTGAAGTTGAATTACATCATCAGCAAGAGTCAATCTTGTTGGGTAAGCTTGAGGTAAGTTCCAAAGCTGTTTGGAGCACACTGGGTAATTATTGGATAGAAGCCGGAAGCTACGAATTGAGGGCTCGGGCTCAAGGCTCTGGTCTGATAGCATTGGATGCGTTTGAAATTAAACGTTCGGCTGTGCTGTCGGGAAACAATGTCGTAGTTGATAACTTAGATGTTGGCTTTTCCTCATTGGGGAACTGGCATAGCGTCAATAAAGACAAAAATCATATAGGTGAGGATTATCTTCAATCATGCCAGGGACAAGCCGAGGCGTTGTGGCGTGTGGCTGTAACAGATTCAGGATATTACGAAATATCTTCTCAATGGGTTGGGAAAGGAAGAAACTCCTCGGATGTGAGATATGACATAAGCTTTAAGGGCGCATCGAGAGAACGTTTGACTTCCAGTGTGAAGGTTAATCAAAAGCGAAATGGTGGAGTATGGCAGCCACTCGCTGTTGTTAAAAGTGAACCGGGCGAACTCAATATTAAGTTGAGCAATTCTGGTGCCAAAGGGTGCGTAATAGCTGATGCCATTCAAATCAGGAAGTTGGAACAAAATAGTGTGATGCTGGATAACGTTCCAGCCGTCTTTAAAGAAGTGAAAGGTTGGTGGCAAACCAGTACTTTGACTGATGGGTATGTGGGAGATAATTACCAATTTACGCTATTTGGAGAGGCGATTTGGGAAGCCAACATACCGCTGACTGGGCGATATCGAGTCGAAAGTAGATGGCCGGCAAGCATATTTCACTCATCGGCGGCTGAGTACGCTATATTGTTCGATGGAAAAGTTGCGATGAAAAAATCGGTGTCGCAAAAGAAAAATGGTGCAAGTTGGCAAGTCGTGGGAGAAGTTGATATCAGTCCTGACCAAGCTGTGCAAGTTAGAATAAGAAACGCAGGACATGGTTTTTTGGTGGCAGACGCAATTCGTTTAGTGCGAATAGACTCAGAGCGATAGTAACTAATGAATAATTATGGTTATTTCTGCGCTGGAATTGTTGTGCTGATGTTGAGTCATGGACTTGTTCATGCTGAAGAGGGCAGGAATTTTGCGTTTCAGCAGTGCTTCGCCAATAAAACTGAGAAACAGTATTTTGGTTTTTCAAACTTAGTACTCAGGGAAAATGTTAATCCTTTCGACAGAGACTTATATGTATTCTCAGCTCAGGATATCGAAAAAGATTGGGTGATAATCGATGCATCAGAGAGGGAGGTTTTAATACCGGGTGCATTAAAGCTGGCTTCACATACGTTGAAACATAAAAAATATCTTGCGGGTGAGAAAATTATTCTGATTGGTAACGGAAGAACTTATTCTTCACTGGAAAATGACGCTATTTGGTTGATAAAAAATAGATCTGCGGAAGTGAAAATCTTTATTGGCAGTCCGGAACTCTGGCTTCGTTCAGCAGGAAGTAATGTTGCCCTGGAGCTTGAGTTTATTTCACCAGCAGAGTTTTATGCTGAATCAACGCGAGGAAACTGGATATTTGTTGAGACGGAGGAGGAACTGCAATCTGCTTTGTCATTGCGCTCAGGAGAGGACCGTTTTAATAAGTATCTGATAATAAACGATGAGTTAAAATTGTCGTCCAGTGAGATTAACGAGGGTAATGGATATTTTATTTTTAAAATGCGTGGTGGATTAGATTCCTTATCTGCATTTTATAACGAGCAAGGCGTGATATTGACCGCAAAGAAAGAGCGTGAGAAGCATGAGAGCTGCAAAGGTTATCGCTAATTTTTTAATATTTTTTGCATTGTTGATGCAACAGTCTTGTGATGTTAGTAAAAATACAGAACAAGAGAAAAAAGGTGTAACTGAAGAAGTTTTTGTTGAAGAATTACGTACTATTACTTTTAGATATAAGATCACTAATAACACAGATAGAATTGTTTTTAATGAGTATATAAAAATACCTATTCTTGCGCAGCAATTTTCACGGCATAGCATAAAGCGCATTGATGCCAATATTAAAGGACACATAAATAGTGATAAAGCTGAGCGTCTCACCTATGATATTGCCTTTGAAAGAATGCTGCCAAATGAAACAAAGGTAGTAACAATTTCCATTTTGTACAGCTTTCAAAATAATGAGGTTTATAACCACGATATCGCTTTAATTGATTATCTTGAGGAAACAGAGCTTATGCCCTATAAAGGCCAGTCATTTTCAAAAGTACTGAGTCTCTTAAAGGCTGAAACTCAAGCTGAGACTATATCAAAGACTTATCGATGGGTTGTGCAGAACATGACATATTCTGGATATATTCCGCAAACATATGGGGCGGGCTATGCGCTGAAGTATAGACGCGGAGACTGTACGGAGTATATGTATTTGTTAGCAGCCTTGCTTAGAGGGAATGGCATTCCGACGAGGTTGGTGAGTGGTTATGTTTACTCTCAAAATAGCATTGTAAGTGCATCGGATTATCATAGCTGGGTCGAGGTTGGAATTACAGAGCAATGGCAAGTCGTTGATGCCCAAAAGCAGCATATTGGTGGTGATGACAGTATGTATATTCCAATTAGCTACTTGGATGGTAAAAGTTCTGAGAAAAGATATGAAAGTTCTCACAACCTTACTGTAGCAATGTTTTAGTGGTGTGTATTAACCTTCTAGCTTAAAAGGTCCAGTACTTAGGCAAAGAAAAAGAGCATTAATTGTCACCCTAAAACCACCTCCTATGGAGGTGGTGATCGTTCTGGTGGGGCTTTGCCCGGAGAATGCCCATGCTAAATACTCCCTCGGTTTGTTACCAGCAAATCAAGGAGTAAGTAGCATGAGCAGATATGAATCCGCGTCTCACGTATTCTATCGTTGTCAGTATCACCTCATTTGGACACCCAAGTACAGGTACAAAATCCTGAAAGGTAATCTCGGCAGAGAGCTTTATCGAAGTATCTATGTTTACTGCAACATGAAGAAATGCAGAGTCGTGGAACTAAATGTTCAGGAAGATCATGTCCATCTAGTAGTCAGAACCCCACCCAGTCTAAGCGTGTCGGATTTAATGGGTTTTGTTAAAGGGAGAACCGCGATCAGGATGTTTGCCAAATTTCCTTATTTAAGAAAGCACAAGCTCTGGGGGAATCACTTCTGGCAACGGGGTTATTTTGTGGACTCAGTAGGAGCAAACGAAGACATAATCCGTAGATATGTACGGCACCAGGAAAAGACAGCCAAAGAAGAAGAGAAACGGCAAATAGCGTTAGGGTTGGAAGGTTAGTTTTTAAGCCCCCTTTTAGGGGGATGTGTCAAAGCCACCTGCTATGCAGGTGGATTTTTACACATGCTCTTTTTCAATGCCGAAGTTGTTCTTTATTCCACGTTTTGGATCTGAATGTCTGGTGTGGTTTTTAATCATTTAAAATTAGGTGTTTATGGTAGATTGTGGTGTAATTTTAGGAAATTAGTCACCACTTTAGTCCCACTTTGTTTAAGGTGTAAACCGATTTGACTGGTGTAAGCCGTTTGCCGGGATAGGTCAGGTTGTCGGTCAAAAAGGTGAGTTTAAAGTCCCTTGGTTATTCGTGCTTACCTGTCTCAGCGTGTCAGACCTGCATTACCTGCTATAGCGTGTAAAGTAAATTTTAACGGTTATAGCGTGTGAAATTTGATTTACCTGCTGTAGCGTGTAGACTGGCTGCAGGTATGGATCAGTGAATTGAAGGCGCGACATGAAGGTGACGACCTCAAAGCAGTTAAGCAATTATCTAAAAGATGCCCGTTTAGCGATGAAACTTTCACAGAGTAAAGTCGCAAACAAAGTGGGCATCCGCCAGGATACAGTGTCGAGTTTTGAGCAAAATCCAGACTCAACCAAACTAGAGACCCTTTTCAAGCTGCTGTCATCACTCAACCTTGAGCTTGAGGTTCGGCCAAGAGCATCGGATGCAGACTCTGCTGGCACAACTCATGATACCCAGAATTGGAAAGAGGAATGGTGATGGCAGTCTTGGATGTGTATATGAATGGCTATCTGATTGGCGAATTCACCAAAACATCGACCGGTGCCCACTATTTTAGCTACCACGAAGACTGGTTGGCTGTGGCGGGGGCCCGCCCCATCTCTTTATCGATGCCGTTGCGCCGTCAAGCTTATAAAGGGGATGAGGTATACAACTTCTTTGATAACCTGCTCCCTGATAACCCTGAGGTGCGTAACCGCATTGTTGCCCGTCATCAAGCTGTATCCTCACAGCCTTTTGATTTGCTGGCCAAGATTGGCCAAGACAGTGTGGGGGCATTGCAGTTGGTGCCCCATGGTGAAGTGCCTGTGAACGTCAAGCAAATCGAATCTAAAGCACTTTCTGAAGCCGATTTGGAAAAGGTGTTGAAGGGATACCTATCGGGCATTCCACTCGGCATGCTGCGTGAGCAGGATGAGTTTAGGATCTCGATCGCCGGTGCACAGGAAAAAACGGCACTGCTGAATCTCAATGGGCAGTGGCGGCTGCCCATACATGCAACGCCTACAACCCATATCATCAAGTTGCCAATTGGCACCATAAAAGGCCATTCGTTCAATATCGATATGTCTGACAGTGTTGAGAACGAGTTCCTCTGCATGAAGATTGCTGAAGCGTTTGGCTTAACTGCCGCGCAATGCCACATCATGAAAGTGGGCGACATTAAGGCGCTGGCAGTTGAACGATTCGATCGCCGCTTTGCTGCAGATGGCAGTTGGATCATGCGTCTTCCCCAAGAGGATTTTTGTCAGGTACTGAATGTCCCACCAGCCAATAAATATGAGAGTGACGGCGGACCGGGAATTCAGGCCATCATGGATCAGCTATTGGGTTCAACGAATCCTGAACGTGACCGGCACGACTTTATGAAAGCCCAGGTGTTGTTTTGGCTGTTGGGTGCAATTGATGGGCATGCCAAGAATTTCTCTATTTTCATTGATGCTGGTGGCAGTTATCGTTTGGCGCCCCTTTACGACATACTGTCAATTTACCCCGCCCTTGGGGGGCAAGGACCCAACATACGCGATGTGAAACTCGCGATGGCTTTAAAAGCGAGCAAAGGTAAAAAGGCGCAGCTGGATGCCATCTTTCCCAGGCACTTTATTCAAACAGCCAAAGCTGTGGGTTTTGATCCCGATACCATGGCCGGGATCATGATGGAAATCGCTGATATGCTGGAACCCGTTATTGCCAAAGTGCGGGCTGAGCTTCCCACAGATTTCCCTGAACATATACGCGAGTCAATACTGAATGGGCTCACTGAACGGGCAAAGCGCCTGACCGCAGAAAATATCTGGCAGGCTAGCCGTTAGCATACTCAGTCCAATTCTGACCTGACTTTGATGCAGATATATCGGGTACTTGTTAGATCAAGTCGCGACTAATACAGCTTAAGTCATCAGAAACAACCGCCAGGTTGTCCTTCACTTTCTGCTGCCTCACAAGGTTGGAGGTTCTATTTACAGATTAAAGTTACCGTCTTTATCGACCACCATACCTGAACGAATTTTCGCGTGGCAGGATGGACATTCTGAGGTTGTCATACGCTCTACATATGCATCATCAAAATTGTCCAGCTGCCGATTTATAGACGGCCTAATGGTCGCTGAATACTCATGATGGCATACAGGGCAGTGGATAGTCACATCTTGTGGGGGCATAGTCATAGGTACTTCCTTTTAAAGACTTAGTGTCCATAGAAATTGCGATATGCAAAACGGGTAGCCAAACCCCTCTATGGGGTCAGCCTTTTCACTGGATGTAAGACCATTGCAGCAGTGAAATTTACAAGGTTCTGATGCCTTCGTAGTCCTCAAAAGCCACCAAAAAGCTCATTCTACAGCTGGCTGAGTTGAGCAGCTTAAAATCCAATGCAAACGATGAATCAGTTTTAGGTGCCAATCAATAGGTGATAGCTTTCTAACCGTACGGTTGATGCTAAAGTATGATGTAAATCAAATGTTGTTTGTGAATTGCTGGTGGCGCCTTTTGAATTTGTGGCAGACTCTGTTCATTCAAATGTAGTCATGTATGGCTCATCTTCCATGGAGGGAGTGTGATTAGCTTAAAGATACCCACAGACCGATTTGCCTTTCTTGAAATGCTGGCCTACTGGAAAGGGCTGGTTCGCAATAAAGACCTGGAGCAGCAATTCGGCATCACCCGCCAACAGGTACACAAAGACTTCACTCTCTATCAAGAGCTTCACCCAGAGACCTTGGTTAAGCTCGACAAGGCCTGTTTCGGTTTTGCTCCCAGCAGCCTTCCCCATTACGCGTCCACCAGCTTGGACAGCTTCTTCTTATGGCTTGAAACAGGCCATTTTTCCCATTCCTCAGGACACTCGTCACTCTGCGCGACGCGGTTGCAATTACCTGAGCGGCAAGTATCAAGACTGGTGGTTGCCGCACTGATAGCTGCAATAGAACGTGGCCAAAGACTCGATGTTGAGTACGTGTCGGTGTCCAACCCAGACCACGGTGGCCGGATCTTCAGCCCTCATTCCATAGTTAAAGCAGGTAGCCGCTATCACGTTCGCGGTTACTGTGAAAAGTCCTCCGGCTTTCGTGACCTGGTGTTAAGTCGTTTTCGGTCAGTTTCTGAGGTCGAAGGACCGGCTAGGTTTACCCGGGAGAAAGATGAGGCCTGGAACACTTTTGTCAACGTGTTACTGGCCCCAGACCCTCGCCTGTCACCAATCCAGCAACAGGTACTGGCCAATGACTATTGCATGGAAGGAGGGCAGCTCATTCTGCAAACCCGCGCTGCGCTGGTGGACTACTTACTGAAAGACATGCAGGTAAACATCAAATATCTGGATGGTACGGCCGAGGCTCAGCAACTGGTACTCGTCAACAAAAATGACATTAAACAGTGGCTATTTGACGCCTGAAACTGTTTTGCCTGTTAGCTCCGTAAACTCAGTTAACCTGAGGATTTGTACAGGATTGTAACTGAGGTGGAACCTTATAGATTGAGCGTCGTACCACAAGGGATTTGATGTTATGAACGATTTCACGCCATCAGAATTGAAAACCATCCTTCATTCCAAAAGAGCCAACCTCTATTACCTGGAATATTGTCGGGTGTTGGTTAATGGTGGTCGGGTCGAATATCTAACCGATGAAGGCAATGCATCTCTCTACTGGAATATTCCGATAGCCAACACTACTTGTGTAATGTTGGGCACGGGAACGTCCATCACCCAGGCTGCCATGCGGGAGCTGGCAAAAGCGGGTGTATTGGTCGGCTTCTGTGGTGGTGGGGGCTCGCCTCTTTTTGCTGCCAATGAGGTAGAGGTAAGCGTGAGCTGGCTCAACTCTCAGAGTGAGTATAGGCCCACCGAATACCTGCAACAGTGGGTCAGCTTCTGGTTTAGTGATGATGCAAGGCTAAAGGCGGCCATCGCCTTTCAGAAGGTGCGTATTGCTCAGATCCGCAAGGTATGGCTGGGGGCGGCAATGAAACGTGAGCGGGCATTTTCGCTCGACGGGGCCGCTCTCGACAGTGCCTTGTTGCGTTTTGAGGCACAGCTTGCGCGCTGCCAAAGCACTACCGATGTGTTGGCCCAAGAGGCCAGCCTGACCAAGATGCTCTACAAGTTGGCGGGCAATGCCGTGTGTTATGGCGAGTTTACCCGTGCCAAGCATGGCAGTGGCATCGATATGGCCAACCGTTTTCTCGATCACGGTAACTATCTCGCCTATGGCCTGGCCGCAACTGCTTGTTGGGTCATTGGCCTGCCCCATGGTCTCTCTGTACTTCATGGTAAGACCCGTCGCGGTGGGTTGGTGTTTGATGTGGCTGATCTAATCAAGGACGCGCTCATCTTGCCCCAGGCCTTTATCGCCGCCATGGCCGGGGAAGAGGAACAAGAATTTCGCCAGCGGATCATCGGCAGCTTTAATCAGCACGGTGCATTGGATCTGATGATTGAAACCTTACAGTCGGTGGCCGCCGACTTAAGTGAGGTGGGGCGATGAACGTTTTGTTGGTCTCCCAGTGCAGTAAACGAGCCCTGGATGAAACAAGGCGCATCCTTGATCAGTTTGCCGAGCGCAAAGGTGAGCGAACTTGGGCAACGACGATCACCCAGGATGGTCTCGACACCTTGCGCAAACTGCTGCGAAAAACGGCCCGTCGTAACACCGCCGTCTCTTGCCACTGGCTTAAAAGCTCGGGCCCCGAGCTTTGCTGGATTGTCGGCAATGCCCGTCGCTTCAATGAGCAAGGTTCGGTGCCGACCAATAGTACCGGGCGCAACATCCTGCGCAGTCAGGATGAAAACCAATGGCACTCGGGCGAAGCCATGGCGCTGCTGGCGGCTATCGCCGGCCTTTTTCACGATATGGGTAAAGCCAATCAGCTCTTTCAGGACAAACTCACGGGCAAGCGCCGCGAGCTGAGCGAGCCACTGCGTCATGAGTGGGTGTCGCTGCGGATCTTTGAAGCCTTTGTCGATGGTCGGGACGACAAGCAGTGGCTAGCGGCGCTTTCTAACCTGAACCCAAGTGATGAAAAGCAGATATTGGCAGGCCTTGGCAAGCTGGCCGAAAGCAAGGTGCAGCCGACGGGCGTCAACCCTTTCGAAGGCTTGGCACCGGTCGCTAGAATCGTCGGCTGGCTTATCGTCTCGCACCACCGTTTGCCCCAGTTTGACACCAAACATAAGCAAGCCGTCGGTGCGCCTCGCCTGGAGGTTTTAACGGTAGATTCAGTCCGCTTTGATGCCAGTTGGAATTCCCCCCAATGCCGCGATACTGAGTGGGACAATGAGGCATGGCAAGGGGTTTGGCGCTTCCCCAACGGCACGCCGTTGGCCAGCCACACTTGGTGCGCCAAGGCCAAACGCTTGGCGCAGCGCGCGCTACAGTGCCATTCACTCTGGCAAGAGAGGGATTGGTTATCCGACCGTTTCACTGCTCATCTGGCTCGTCTGTGCCTGATGTTGGCCGACCATGCCTACTCCGCAGGTGATGCAACCGAGATGTGGCAAGACAGGGATTATCGGGCCTATGCCAATACCGACCGCGTAACGGGCAGGCTCAAGCAGTCGCTTGATGAGCACAACATCGGCGTGGGCCATAACGCCTATCTGCTCGCCAAGAGCCTGCCGAAACTGCGGCCTTATCTACCTGCCATCACTCGCCACAAAGGCTTTAAACAGCGCAGCCAACAGAGCTCATTTCGTTGGCAGGACAAGGCATTTGATCTGGCCAGGATGCTGGCTCACCGCTCCCGGCAGCAGGGGTTCTTTGGGGTGAACATGGCTTCAACCGGCTGTGGCAAGACCTTCGCCAATGCCCGCGTCATGTACGGGCTGGCCGATGAAAAGCTCGGTTGCCGTTTTAGCGTTGCATTGGGCCTGCGCACCCTGACATTGCAAACCGGTGATGCCCTCAGAGCCAGATTATCACTGGATACTGATGATTTGGCGGTGCTGATAGGCTCTGCGGCGGTGCAGCAGTTGCATGAGCAGCGTACCCGCGAGGCACAATCAGACTCCAGATGCGGTTCCGAATCGGCCGGATCCTTGCTCGATGCCAATATGCATGTGCGCTACGAGGGGGCACTCGACGATGGCCCGTTGCGCCGCTGGCTCAAACAGTCTTCAGCCTTGCATCAACTGGTCAGTGCCCCCGTACTGGTGAGTACCATCGATCACCTGATCCCGGCCACCGAAGGAACTCGTGGTGGCAAGCAGATTGCCCCCATGCTGCGTCTGCTCACCTCGGATCTGGTGCTCGATGAACCCGATGACTTTGGGTTGGCCGATCTGCCCGCCCTCTGCCGTTTGGTCAATTGGGCAGGGATGCTGGGTAGCCGGGTGCTACTCTCATCGGCCACCCTGCAGCCAGCCTTGCTCTGCGCCCTGTTTGCCGCCTATCAGGCCGGGCGAACTCACTTTCACAAGGGGTGTGGTGAGCCAGGGCCTATGCCTCCCATCTGCTGCGCCTGGTTCGATGAGTTCGGAGTGGCCGAGCAGTCTCTGGCCGATCAGAGTGCCTTTAAGGTGAGGCACCAGGACTTTGTCGCCGCTCGTTTGGCCAAACTTGCCGAGCAACCCTCCCTGCGCCGGGGGGCGATATGGCCTGTGAACTCAAGGGGAAAAGGCAGCGATGAGGTGGTGCAAGCCATGGCGACTGCTGTTCGTGAGGGCATGCTCCAGCTGCACAATGCGCACCATGAGCGCCATGACTCAGGTAAGTGCCTTTCTGTCGGTCTGGTGCGTATGGCCAATATCGATCCGCTGATTGCCATTGCTCAGCAGGTACTGCTCCAAGAGCCACCACCAGATACCTGCATCCACTTCTGCATCTACCACAGTCACCACCCGTTGCTGGTGCGATCCGAAATGGAAAAGCGCCTTGACGCCTTGCTCACCCGCCACGACGGCGAAGCATTTTGGCAGCGCCCCGAAGTGCAGCAGGCGCTGGCACAGTCAGAGACACATCATCTGTTTGTCGTTTTTGCCTCACCGGTCGCCGAGGTCGGTCGGGATCACGATTATGACTGGGCCATCGCCGAACCGAGCTCAATGCGCTCTCTTATTCAATTGGCTGGCCGCGTCCAGCGCCATCGAAAAAGGGCGCCAGCTCATCCAAACCTGTTGATCCTAAATCGAAATGTCAAAGCGTTGCGAGGGGTGACGCCGGCCTACTGTCAGCCAGGATTTGAATCGAACCACTTTCAGCTAAATGACCCGGACATGAAGGTGAGCTTGCCATTGAGTTGCTACGAGAGGGTCTCTGCGGCGCCAGCAATTCAGATGCCACTGGGCATCAGTTTGAGTGGCCGTTACGACCGGCTTGATGCGCTGGAGCATGCCCATCTCCACGTCCGGCTGTTTGGCTATAGCAAGGGGGACAAGAGGTTGGATACGCCACCGGCTCAGCAGTGGTGGCAATACCCTGTTGATTGTGCTGGCGAAATGCAGCGGCAGACGCGCTTTCGGGAGTCACGCCCCGACGAGGGCTTTGTGCTCTATCAGGCGGATGAGGATGAGCCCCTGCGCTTTCACCGGCTCGAAGAGCGCGGGGAGCCTGAGCTGGTGGAGGCTAGCTGTTTCGAGCGCCAGGCATTCATACCCGCCGAGCGGGTTGCCCCCTGGTTGGATAACGAGCCAGAGCCTCTGCTGGCCGCCTTGGGGGAGCAGCTGGAGTGGGATGCCGCCAGGCTATCGCGCACCTATACCGAGATCCGTCTGCCACTCAATGAGCAGAGTGCCAGGCCTTGGCAATATGACCCGCTATTCGGGGTTTATCGTGAATTGAATATGAGTAACGAGGGACGCTATGAGTGAAACAAGTCTGTCATCAGCCATCGATGACTATATCTCGGCAAGGTTGGAGGCCAAGCCAGACAAGTGGCTCACCAAGGGGGAGTGGCTTGACGATGCCGCCAAGCGGGCCAAGCAGATCACCTTGGTGACCCATGCCCCCAAGTTTACCCATGGGGATGCTCGTGGCATAGGGGCTCGGGTCGAGGGGCAAGAAGGGGAGGACTATCTTTCTACCGCCAGCCTGACAGTGCCGGTTATCGATGTGATTGGCAACGCTGCGGCGCTCGATGTGGCCAATCTGTTGCTGCTCGAAGCGGACGGCAAGCGACTGGTGGATCTGATCCGGAATGGTGATTCTTCCCCCCTCGCAGCCTTCACCAAAGAGAAGGTACAACTGGACTCGTGGTGCGATGGCTTCTCCCAGGTATTGGTCGGTGGCTCGGTCACTACCCACACCTTGGCCAAGCAGATCTACTTTCCCGTGGATAAGGGATACCACCTGCTTAGCCCGCTCTTTGCCAGCTCTCTCTGTCATGCCTTGTATCAACGCATCGATCAGTCTCGTTTCGGGGATGAGGCAAAGGCAGCGCGCGATGTTCGCCGTAAAAAAGAGTTTTCCGATCTGACCATCGTGGACTTTCCCCATCTGGCGGAGCAGCACTTTGGCGGCACCAAACCCCAAAATGTCTCTCTGCTGAACAGCAAACGATATGGCCGAGCTTATTTGCTGAGCTGCCAGCCCCCGTCATGGCAAGACCGCCTGACAGCGCCACAGAGCGAAGCGCACTTTTGGAAACGATACGAATATCGGGTAGCGCCCATCCTCCGAGAGCTGAGCCATTTTCTCAAGTTGTTGGAGCAGGCAGATAATAACGACGCTATTAAACAGCGTCGCGCAGGGTTCGTCGACGATTTAATGGGGGCACTGCTCAACTACGCTGCCGAGCTACGCACCTTGCCTGCGGGTTGGAGTCGTGCGATGGCGGAGCCGATGAGTGAGACGTTTTGTCGATGGCTCGATCCCACTGATAACCAAAAATTGTCCGATGAGGAGGCTAACCAGATTGGACTGGAGTTTGGTCGCTGGCTCAATAAGCGGCTGCAAAAGCGGTTGGCCCATATCGGGGATGCCGAGCTACACGTTTGGCGCCGCCTGCTGGCCCGTCAGCTGCGCCTGCTGAAACAGGACTTGGAGGGATGGGCATGAAATCGACCCTGTTACTTCGCCACCTTAAGGTGGAAAACGCCAATGCCATCAGCGGGTTGACTTATGGCTTTCCAGCCATCAGCCACTTTCTTGGCTTTACCCATGCCCTGTCGCGCCGTCTTGAGCAGGCCTATGGCCTGACGCTGGGAGGCTGCGCTGTCATTGCCCATAGCACAGAGTTACAGAGCCAGCCGCTCGGCAATCGCCGCGAGCAGGTCTTCGCCCTGACACGCAACCCCCTAACCAAAGAGGGGAAGACGGCCCCATTTAATGAAGAGGGGCGCGTGCACCTGGATATCAGCCTGCTGATTGAATGCGACTTTAATGCAGATGGTTTGCCAGGAGTGGGAGCGCTGGATCAGAGTGTTCAGATCCTACAAACCTGGTTTGAACGCACTGTGCCGACCCTGCGCCTGGCGGGGGGCACCATCACCGCCCTTGAGCAGGTGCAGTGGCGCGAGTGTTACGATGAGACCGAACTGCGCCGCCTTCGGATGAGGCTGTTGCCGGGTTTCGCCCTTGTCTGTCGTCACGACCTGCTCACTGAGCACCATCAACAGAGCATAAAGATGGAGCCCGAAAGTGAGCTGCTCGACAGTCTGCTCGACTTCGTCACCTTGCGCCACCAGGCACAGCAAGATGATACCGGGGCCGTGAGCTGGCAGCAGTTGGCCAAACCAGCCCCCGGTTATCTGGTCCCATTGGCCGTGGGTTATCAAGGTATCTCCCCACTTTATGAGCCGGGCTCCATTCCCAGCAGCCGCGATCAGGAGACGCCTTTTTTGTTTGTCGAGTCCATCTACTCCCTGGGGCAGTGGGTCAGCCCACATCGCATCCAGGATCTCGACTCCCTGTTGTGGCGCTACCGCCATCAGGAGCCCTATTACCTTTGTGAAAACCTCTACGTCGCGCCTTCTTTGAGTGTTGAAGAAGACGATGAAGAATTTATCAGTTGATCACCGTAAGATAAGGAATCTCATTATGGCAAAAGCAACGATCAAGACCGCCTCCGTTCTGGCCTTCGAGCGCAAGCTCGCCAACTCAGATGCCCGGCTTTTTGCTGGCAACTGGCAGGAGCGGGATAACCCTGCCGCCTGGCTCCCGCTCTCCCTGCAAGAGAAGGCAGTGCGTGGCACCATCTCCAACCGCCTGAAAAAGGCCACTGCCGAGGATCCGGCGAAGCTCGATAACGAGATCCAGAAACCCAACCTGCAGCGGGTTGATGTGGCGACGCTTCCCTTCGATGCCGATACCCTGCGGGTCGGCTTTACTCTGCGTGTGATGGGTAATCTGGCGCAGCCCTCGGCTTGTAACGATCAGGCCTATCAGGCGGTCCTGGGCGAGAAGATCGGCGACTATGTGCGCGAACACCAGTTCCATGAACTGGCAGCCCGCTATGCCGAAAACCTGGCCAATGGTCGCTTCCTTTGGCGCAACCGAGTCGGGGCCGAAGCGGTGGAAGTGCGCATCAATCGGTTGGAGCAGGGCTTGGTAAAGCAGAGCTGGGTCTTTGATGCCCTAAGCTTCAACCTGCGTGCATTTTCTAAGCCCCAAGGGGCCGTGTCCGAGCTGAGTGAGGTGATCCGCCAGGGGCTGCTTGGCAACGACTTTGCGCTGTTAAAGGTAGAGGCATTCGTTCGTTTGGGGGCCGGTCAGGAGGTGTTCCCGTCCCAAGAGTTGGTGCTCGATCAAAGCAGTGGCAAAGAGGGCAAAAAGAGCAAGTATCTCTATCAGGTGGAGGGCATCGCCGCCATGCACTCCCAAAAAATCGGCAACGCCCTGCGCACCATCGACACCTGGTACCCAGGAGCAGAAGAGCTTGGACCGATCGCGGTGGAGCCCTATGGCTCAGTCACCAGCCGTGGCACGGCCTACCGTCAACCCAAAGCTAACATTGATTTCTATACCTTGCTTGATAATTGGATGCTTAAGGACAAGTTACCTATCGTGGAACAGCAACATTATGTCATCGCAACCCTGGTGCGTGGTGGGGTCTTTGGCGAAGCAGACTAAGGAGCTGACATGGATCATTACCTTGATATTCGGGTATTACCGGACCCGGAATTTGGTCAAGTCGACCTGCTCAACGCCCTATATGCCAAGCTTCATAGGGTACTCCCATCCTTGACTCAAGGACGGGTAGGGGTAAGTTTTCCTGAGTATGGCAAGACCTTGGGAGATTGCTTACGGTTGCACGGTACCCTGTCGGACTTGCTCAATCTCACCGAAGTGAACTGGCTCCAAGGCATGCGAGATTATATCCGGCTGGGCGAACCAACCAAGATCCCGGCAGAGGTAAGCTACCGCACCGTACACCGGGTCCAGGCCAAGAGTGCGCACAATAAACGTAAGCGCTCAGTCGCCAAGGGATGGCTGACCGAAGAAGAAGCCTTGGTTCGTATTCCTGACACGCAAAGGAAAATCCTGAAACTGCCTTATGCAGAGATGCACAGCATGTCGACAGGCAGCAGAATGCGGCTTTATGTGGAGCTCGGTCCTTTGGTGGAAGTGCCCGTTGCCGGCTGCTTCAGTGCTTACGGATTGAGTGCAGCAGCAACCATACCTTGGTTTTAACCCAACTTGGACAGGCACAGCTAACTATTTGATTTTAAATGGTGGTTGGTTGTGCCCTGTTTTTATGGGATAGCGCAGTGATTGCGCTATTGTTCTTTAAAAATCAGCCAAATAGAAGTATTCTCTAACAGCTCACTGCCGCACAGGCAGCTGAGAAAATGTGCAGTGGCACCTTGTACAGCCGGCACACGCTCACTGCCGCACAGGCAGCTGAGAAAAGCGCCACCAGACGGCCGCCATCACGCAAATGCGCTCACTGCCGCACAGGCAGCTGAGAAAATTGCCAATGGCAGGGTGGCCGTTATTCCCGTGCTCACTGCCGCACAGGCAGCTGAGAAACACGGCGGCAAAAATCACTATTAGCCCCTCGCGCTCACTGCCGCACAGGCAGCTGAGAAATTGTTGCTGACATTCGCCTGCCCGCGTCCACAGCTCACTGCCGCACAGGCAGCTGAGAAATGCTGTCATCTGCGGCGCCCCGGCATCATCCCGCTCACTGCCGCACAGGCAGCTGAGAAAGCGCAGATTCACCAGCGCCTGGGTCATATCACGCTCACTGCCGCACAGGCAGCTGAGAAATGCTCAGGCGTGAGACCGAACAATGTTTTCGCGCTCACTGCCGCACAGGCAGCTGAGAAAGGGGTGTAGCCAGGTGCGCCGTCGTTGTAGTCGCTCACTGCCGCACAGGCAGCTGAGAAATGGAGTCCCGAACCGTCGCCGGTACCGTGCGCGCTCACTGCCGCACAGGCAGCTGAGAAATCGGCCCGCTGCCTGACCGCGCAGGCGCGCTCGCTCACTGCCGCACAGGCAGCTGAGAAAATTACGCCCCCTGTGGCCTGGTGACGGCCTGCGCTCACTGCCGCACAGGCAGCTGAGAAACGGAAGCGCGCCAGGCGGGGGAAGGTGTTCCCGCTCACTGCCGCACAGGCAGCTGAGAAAGCACCGCCAAATGGTATCCGCCCAAGGCCGCCGCTCACTGCCGCACAGGCAGCTGAGAAAATGCGCCGTTGGGGCCGTCGACTGTAGCCACCGCTCACTGCCGCACAGGCAGCTGAGAAAATTGGTCGCCCGTTCAAGCTGGTGAAGATTGAAGCTCACTGCCGCACAGGCAGCTGAGAAAATGATCATCACTCCCCATAAACTTTGATCGAGGCTCACTGCCGCACAGGCAGCTGAGAAAGTCAAACACGTCTTGGTCATTCATATCAACCCGCTCACTGCCGCACAGGCAGCTGAGAAATCGGCCCGCTGCCTGACCGCGCAGGCGCGCTCGCTCACTGCCGCACAGGCAGCTGAGAAATTCCCGCCCGGGGGCGTGACCAGGCGGCACAGGCTCACTGCCGCACAGGCAGCTGAGAAATCGGCGCAAAATACGATGGCGTTAGTGATGACACTCACTGCCGCACAGGCAGCTGAGAAACCTATGAAGAAAGCCTTATCGCCGGCGCTGTCGCTCACTGCCGCACAGGCAGCTGAGAAAAACAGCCAAAACCGTGTTGCTGTGGCCACTATGCTCACTGCCGCACAGGCAGCTGAGAAACCAGAAAATTACCACCTACTGCTGGGTAAATCGCTCACTGCCGCACAGGCAGCTGAGAAAAGAGCAAGATGCAAGGCGTATCAAAACGACAAGCTCACTGCCGCACAGGCAGCTGAGAAAAAAACTGAAAGTAACCGCCACTCCCATCTATCGCTCACTGCCGCACAGGCAGCTGAGAAATTCTCGGATTCAAACTTGATGGCGTCCTCTTCGCTCACTGCCGCACAGGCAGCTGAGAAAAAAGAGGAAATGGATTCTGCTGTGGAGGGAGTGCTCACTGCCGCACAGGCAGCTGAGAAATATCAGGGTGAGGTCTACAAGGCTATCTGTGAGCTCACTGCCGCACAGGCAGCTGAGAAATGAGCCAGTAGGAGCCGCTATGCAGGTCTTACGCTCACTGCCGCACAGGCAGCTGAGAAATGGCAGGACGGGGAACGGGTGGAAGTGGCACAGCTCACTGCCGCACAGGCAGCTGAGAAAATATTGGCGGCGAAATTGGCGTAAGTGGTCACGCTCACTGCCGCACAGGCAGCTGAGAAATGCAACCGGAGCAAACTCAGTTGACAGATCGTGCTCACTGCCGCACAGGCAGCTGAGAAAGGACAGCTTTTGATGTTTATGTAGGTGATGACGCTCACTGCCGCACAGGCAGCTGAGAAAATAGCCCTCTACCAGGCACTTTTTCAGCACGTGCTCACTGCCGCACAGGCAGCTGAGAAAAGGTGATCGTTGCCCTGGTGGTAAATGCCGCCGCTCACTGCCGCACAGGCAGCTGAGAAAAGCAATCTCCCGCATCACGGCGTTATAGTAACGCTCACTGCCGCACAGGCAGCTGAGAAATGGCTACACCCCGGTCAAAGGCGTGGACTATTGCTCACTGCCGCACAGGCAGCTGAGAAATGTGGTGCTGAAAGGTATCGCAGAGATCGCATGCTCACTGCCGCACAGGCAGCTGAGAAACACCCAGGCCGGTCACCGACAGCACATCACCGCTCACTGCCGCACAGGCAGCTGAGAAAAATCAGGGTTATAGCGGTAGTCGTTCAGAGAAGCTCACTGCCGCACAGGCAGCTGAGAAACACAACCGGCGCATGCTTGGCAATCAACTTGTGCTCACTGCCGCACAGGCAGCTGAGAAATCACTCAACTGGCTCCAGCCTATGCCCAGCTCGCTCACTGCCGCACAGGCAGCTGAGAAAGTCATCATTGGTTGGGTGGCCCATGGTAGACAGCTCACTGCCGCACAGGCAGCTGAGAAAAACCCGGCCCGCAGCTTTGGCGGCATACTGGCGCTCACTGCCGCACAGGCAGCTGAGAAAATCAAGCTTAACCTGGCTCTTGTTCACTGTGGGCTCACTGCCGCACAGGCAGCTGAGAAAAGATGCGCTTTGCAGTGTGGCGCGGTTGATGCGCTCACTGCCGCACAGGCAGCTGAGAAAAGAATGGTGCCGCTGCCGGGGGCGCGGGCGACGCTCACTGCCGCACAGGCAGCTGAGAAACCCAACTTGCGCGAACTCGCGCAATTCATCCAGCTCACTGCCGCACAGGCAGCTGAGAAAGCTGAGGGTATAGGCGCAATAGCGGCCCTCCTGCTCACTGCCGCACAGGCAGCTGAGAAATATTATCGCGCCAAAGTGCCGGGACTGTTGAAGCTCACTGCCGCACAGGCAGCTGAGAAACTGGGGCGCTCGGCCGGGCGCTTGCGGTTCAGGCTCACTGCCGCACAGGCAGCTGAGAAAGCCTGGTCGTGTCGGACTTCCTGAACGTAGACGCTCACTGCCGCACAGGCAGCTGAGAAAAACTCGCCCACGGCCTTGTGCCCGCGCTCGGCGCTCACTGCCGCACAGGCAGCTGAGAAATTCAGAACTGCTAGACCTAATAAAAGCCGCATGCTCACTGCCGCACAGGCAGCTGAGAAACTGAAATGGTGTGTCGTCAGCAAATGCCTGGGGCTCACTGCCGCACAGGCAGCTGAGAAATCGCCAGAGTGCATTATCTTTACTGCGTCATTGCTCACTGCCGCACAGGCAGCTGAGAAAAGGAGCCGATAAGCGGGATTAACGTTGATTTCGCTCACTGCCGCACAGGCAGCTGAGAAATCAAGAGGCTTTGTTATGTGCCTGGTGAATGTGCTCACTGCCGCACAGGCAGCTGAGAAATCACAATGGCCAAGTGCGGGGCCACCGCATCAGCTCACTGCCGCACAGGCAGCTGAGAAAAGGGATGTGGCGGTGCTGGTGGCCATGTTCCACGCTCACTGCCGCACAGGCAGCTGAGAAAATTCCCATCGCCTGCCTCGCTCTAGCAATTGTGCTCACTGCCGCACAGGCAGCTGAGAAATTTGCCGGCAAGTCGCCAGGGCTTGTTGTGATGCTCACTGCCGCACAGGCAGCTGAGAAACCTGCGACGAAAGCGACAGAAAAGACAACCGCGCTCACTGCCGCACAGGCAGCTGAGAAAAGGTGAACCCCAGCAAAATAACTACGACCAGAGCTCACTGCCGCACAGGCAGCTGAGAAAGGCATGCGCGGAAGCTTTGACACTTTTAATGGGCTCACTGCCGCACAGGCAGCTGAGAAATGCGAATAGTCGTTAGATAAAGTGCGAAAACGGCTCACTGCCGCACAGGCAGCTGAGAAAAAGCTGACTGGTCGCATTGTGAAGGTTGGTTCGCTCACTGCCGCACAGGCAGCTGAGAAAGGCTACCAGTAGCGCCCTTGGGAGCGTGGGCGGCTCACTGCCGCACAGGCAGCTGAGAAATGGGGCGCGCCGGTCACGCGGACCATGATTGAGCTCACTGCCGCACAGGCAGCTGAGAAATTGGGGTAGTCAGCAGCGCCCAGGGGCTTGTCGCTCACTGCCGCACAGGCAGCTGAGAAACTGATTGGTTCACAGGCTTTCCTGTGGCGCTTGCTCACTGCCGCACAGGCAGCTGAGAAAGGAAAAGGTTTTACCGGTGCCGGTGCCGTTGGGCTCACTGCCGCACAGGCAGCTGAGAAAAGATGCCAGTGGGGCGTGTTGCCGCCAGGCCCGCTCACTGCCGCACAGGCAGCTGAGAAATGGCGGAACTGTTTTCGATTGACGAATACATAGCTCACTGCCGCACAGGCAGCTGAGAAAAATGTTGCGTAGTCTTTGGTACGCCTGCTGGTCGCTCACTGCCGCACAGGCAGCTGAGAAATGGGAGCCAGCGTACAAGACGCCAAAACGTCCGCTCACAGCCGCACAGGCAGCTGAGAAAAGCATGATGGGCTTGCTGGCGGCATAGGTGGCGCTCACTGCCGCACAGGCAGCTGAGAAATGGGCGTGGCGATGCAGGTTGGCAGCCTGTTCGCTCACTGCCGCACAGGCAGCTGAGAAAGGCGTGATAGCCAGCATGCACGAACATGGGCAGCTCACTGCCGCACAGGCAGCTGAGAAATGTTCGCGGTCAATAGTCGGGTGATCAGTAAAGCTCACTGCCGCACAGGCAGCTGAGAAAATGTACAGTGCAAGCTCGCGCTCTGTCATGCCGCTCACTGCCGCACAGGCAGCTGAGAAAAAAGGTTCGCTTTCAGTGTCCTCAACCACACCGCTCACTGCCGCACAGGCAGCTGAGAAAACGCAATCCATACCGTTTGCATCTGCTTTAAAGCTCACTGCCGCACAGGCAGCTGAGAAAGCAACCTTTGCATTTGTCAGTCATAGCTCGGTGCTCACTGCCGCACAGGCAGCTGAGAAATTGGGAATTTTGATCAGCGACTTATCGGCAGGGCTCACTGCCGCACAGGCAGCTGAGAAAAAACGTGGAGAAAGGTCGAAAAGGAAACAGTCGCTCACTGCCGCACAGGCAGCTGAGAAACTGAATGCGCGGCACCAATACAGATTTCACGGGCTCACTGCCGCACAGGCAGCTAAGAAAGCAACCCTGGCAAGGAGAACACAACACATGGAGCTCACTGCCGCACAGGCAGCTGAGAAAATGGATAGACAGGTTTGCCGAATTGGCCGCACGCTCACTGCCGCACAGGCAGCTGAGAAATGGCGTCAACATTCAGTTGTGTAACTCAACAAGCTCACTGCCGCACAGGCAGCTGAGAAAATTATGGGAACAATGTTTCCAGGACTCGTTGTGCTCACTGCCGCACAGGCAGCTGAGAAACGGCCCGTTACTTTGCTTCCATTTGTCCCTATGCTCACTGCCGCACAGGCAGCTGAGAAAAACAGCATGGCGTGATAAGGACGTAACCCAAGGCTCACTGCCGCACAGGCAGCTAAAAAAGCGACGACTATTTGCTTAAGTAATATCGCTTTAAGACTGATAGCTGGTAATTCGATAATCTTCCGGTAAATAACACCCGTTAAAAGCAAATGCCCATTAGTTATCAGTTGTCTATTGGTATTACTGCATGATCATGGGAAAGGTCCACTTTCAGCAACGCTGCCTGCAGCTCTCGTCCCATCGTATTTTTCCAACAGAAACTGTTGCAATAATGTTAACCGTTTCATCGTTTCAGTGAAAATGACACCTAACGATGCTGTGTGTGGTTGGTCACCTCCTAGTCTGTGCATTTAAATTCAATCAGTTATATTCTTATCGGTAGCCTGTGGCAGGCTTGAGTGATCAAAAAATGCGACTGATCAAAAAATGTTCAGTGTTTTTGATCAGCAGTGATCAATGGTTTTCGGAGTCTATTGGCCATGGCTGCTGAAAGTGATTTTCAGCGGGTTTCAGTTTCGCCGTTATACCATGGTGGCGCTATCTCCAATGCCAGGGGAGTACAGCAGATGATTCAAGCTGCTGGTTCTGTTGGCGATAGCTTCTCTAAGCTGCAATTCTTCAGGATAGGTATTGAACCAACCTCTTGGGAGGCTGATGCTTCGTTTGGTATTGGATGTCGGCAACTGGGCTTGCTCAAACGTTTGCTTACGGCGGTTATGTTCGAACGTGATGCCGGGGTCCACCAGCATCAGATCGGTACTGGGGTCAAATTTGGCGGCTGGCTTGAGTCGATTGCTGATAAAGCCCTTGATACTGCGGTTATTTTCTTTGGTATGGGTCTTGGCAAAGTAACTGGAGCGATAGATGGCGTCTCTAAGCGATGCCTTGTCGCCACGCTTGATAAGGCAATACGGATTGTCGACCATTGAAGCCGTTCCCCCTGAGTGAGAGCTCCAGAGGCTTTGTACTAGTTTGAGCAGTTGACCGGGATGCCGGATCTTATGACCGCTGAGCATGATAGCAAGGTGATAATGCTCCTTGTCTGAGGTGTTTTGTTCTCTGGCACAGTGGTAGATGACCTTAGATTTATATAGGGCAGTCAGCGTGTTGGCCATATGGGCTAAAAAGGCATTAATGGGCTGATTATCTAGGGAGGCTGCATTGGGATGTAGGTCGATTCGACAGACGAGTACCCTGGAGTAATGGCTCAGGATACTTTCGTAATCGCTGAAAATGGTTTCTAGGTGACGGGGGTTTAGTGTGCCTGTTATTGGCTTATATACCTCATAGGCGTGATCCTTATAGGCAAAAGGCATTGAGTTAAAGCGATTGAGGTAAAATCTGCGGCTAGTCTTTTTACTTTGGTTGTTCTTCTTGGTGGTTGATATTGCCATGGTAATCTTCCGGTATTGTTGACAAGTCAGGCTATTGGCGCGGGTATATTATTTAATATCCGCCGTTGATTATTGCCGGTTCAGGCTGTAACCCTTTGTCTGCAAGGGTTTGCAGCGTTTTCATGTGGTTCTGAACTTTTAAAAAGTGCGTCATAGTGAGTCATCGACGGTGATAAAAAAGCAGGCCTGAGCCTACTCTTTTTCTTTCAAGGCCCCCAGGCTTAGCGGGTTAGCCATTGATGCACATCTTTGAATCGCCAGACCGGTCGGCCATTTTGGATGAGTAGTGGCGGCGGAAACTGACCGGACTTAATCCATCGTCCCAGAGTTGAACGACTCACCCTCAGCAAGCGTTGGATTTCAGGTTTACGTATCAAGCGATTCTGATCCAGATACAGAGCAAGATGATCATCGGGTACTTGTGGCATTGCAGATCCCCTGATTAACGGTTTGACGTGTGGCAACCCACTCGGTGAGTTCGGATAACAGCCAGCCGACGGCAGTGCTTTTGGGGTACAGCTGACGACGTTTGGGAAACAGCCCCTTACGTTCCAACGCCCAGGCGGTGGTGCGTGAAATGGAGGTTATCGCTTTGCGCTCTGCTTCGCGGACGATGCGATCTGGCGGTGTGGAATTTGATGAGCTCATGGTCACTCCCGTTCAAGTTTGTTCGGGAGTGATTTTGGTTAAACAAGCTCAGCAAAGTAGTCACTCTACTGAGCAGAGGTGGCTTATTTTAATCTCAACATATTGTTTTTAATCACTATGCAAGTGAGGCTGCAATTTGTCGGGTCGTATATGCCGCTTTGAGCTTAGCGGTCACTACCGCCAGGCTTGCTTTGGGCTTTGATGAAGTGTTGCTGGGTTTGACTACTGACTTTATCCACTTATTGACAGTATCAAGCTCCGGCGCGCGATTAGGAAACTTCTTTAAGGCAGGGATACTTTTATTGTTGCCGGTTGCGGAGAAATCTTGCAGCACTTGGACTATGGCTTCGGCAAGAGTAGCTTTAGTCGTCGAGGCGAGATTAGGCTCCTGGTATACGAAGTTTGCCATGTCTTGAACTAAGATTTTGACCGGTTCAGTTACCTTGGCTTTCGCTTGTCCTCCCTTTTGAGGCTTGGCCACCGAGGCGTTATAGCCCGAGTCAACGTATCTGTCGGTCAACGCCAACATATCATTGCTGCCAGCGTAGTAACCGGCTAAGACTGAAGATTCTATGATGAGGTCAATTAACCGAAGGATAGCTTGATTATTTGGAGAAGTATGCGTTAAAAGGTGCGTTAGTCTCGCCCACTGCCTCATTAATATATTTGAATTCTCATTTACATAGTCAAGCTGTGACTCCCTGTCCTGACTCTTGGGGGCATAAAGTTTGCTGCCTTTAGCAATTATTGCATCGGCTCTGTGCTTTGTGAGTTGGAGCAATGCCATGCCTGGAGTGCTGTGGTTGCGTGCTTCGGCAAATCCAGTGATGTCTATATCACTATCAGCTATGCCCAAGAGCTGCAGTTGGTCAGGTACCAGCTCTGGCAGAATCATATTTGCTATGTCTTTGATTCGGGCTTCTTTATCTTTTCTTGGCAATACTGTCATGGTTACCACACCTTAGCGGATAGTAGATTTCATAAATGGAATGACATTTTCCTGGTCATTCACCATAGGGCTGATTAACGCCGCTAGTTTTTCCAGTGCTTCTCGACGCTCCTCCAGATAGTCATGTTGGTTATAGATGCCTTCTACGCCCTTGAGCTTGTGGTTCAGGCAGCGTTCGGCGATATGGGGTGGCACTTTGATGCTGGCGAGTAACGTGCGGCAGGTTCGGCGAAGGTCATGCACGGTGAAGTGCTCGATACCGGCATTGCCCAGCAGGTTTTCATACGGTTGCTTATGGCTGTCTACCTTTTCGCCAAACAGCTTTGACAGGGCATGGTTTAAGGTGTCGCTGGAAATATAGCCCCGGCGCTTGCTGGCCCGCCGTGATGGAAACACGTACTTGGAGCCACCAGCACGTCCTTGCAGTTGCTTGAACCAGTCAATGGTGGGTGAGGGGAGCGGGATAGTGATGGCAGCCCCGGTTTTGCTCCGCTCTTTGGGGAGGTGCCAAAGCTGCTGCTCAAAATCGAACTCGTGCCATTCAGCGGCTATCAGTTCGCCTTTGCGAACCCCCAGGGTAACCAGCAAGGCCACCGCCAGGTAGTTATCCAGGGTGAAAATTGGCCTGTTGTCTCTTAATACCTGAAAGAGCTTTGCCAGCTCGGCCATTTTGAGTGCCCGTTGTCTGCCAGTTTCCACACCACCAGCATCGACAGGTTTAAAGGCAGTGGCGGGGTTGCCCAAGATAAGATCAAGCTTGCTCGCGTGGTTGAATAGCTGTTTGCAACACAGCAGGGTTTTATTGGCAACTGTGGGGCGATTGCTTTTGGCCACCTTATGAATGATGGCCCTGATATCCCGGGCGTTGACATCGGCAACCCGCAGCTGGCCTATGGTAGGTTTGATGTCCTTGGTAAACATGCGCAGCGGAATTTCGGGATGCTTCAAGCGCGGGGCGATGCAGCTGTACCAATCATTAAACAGGTCATTGACGGTAATGATGGTGACTTCCTGTTGCCGCTCACGCTCTGCCAGCGGATCCAGGCCTTGTTTGGCCATGAATTTGATTCTGGCGGCTTCGGCTTTGGCCTCGACCAGGCTCAGTTCTTCAAGGGCCTTTCCTGTCAGTGCCATGGCGCGCCGTTTGCCGTTAACGCTGAATCTGACCTCCCAATAGCCCACATTTTTCTTTTGAACTCTGATGTAGAGTCCATCACCAACAGCTTTTCGCCCTAATTCACCGCTGTTTAAAAATGCCGATATCTGCTTATGATTCATTTGCTTAGGTCCAAATGTGGGACTAAAATCATTTTTGGTCAAATTTGGGTGGGACTAAACGATTTTAGTCACCATTTTAGTCCCACTTTTGCCTAAACAATAGCAAACAACGGCGAACATGCAACAACAATCAAAATGAAAAAAATCCTGTTATAACAACGGTTATAACAGGATTTATATGAGGGCTTACAGGGGGTTAAAAGCCTACTCGACGTTCTGGATCTGTTCGCGCATCTGCTCGATGATGACCTTGAGTTCCACCGCGGCGGCTGTGACTTCTGAGTTGATGGACTTGGAGGCCAGGGTGTTCGATTCGCGGTTGAATTCCTGCATCATAAAGTCGAGACGGCGACCTTCGCTGCCGCCTTTTTTGAGAATGCGGCGGGCCTCATTGACGTGGGCCTCGAGTCTGTCCATTTCTTCGGCAACGTCTTGTTTCTGGGCCAGCAGCACAAGTTCCTGCTCCAGGCGGGCGGGATCCAGCTCGGCCTTGATCTCGGCGAGACGGCTGGTGAGTTTTTCCCGCTGCCATTCCATCACTTTCGGCATGTGAGCTCGCACCAGGGCGATTTGGGCATCGACCCCGTCGAGGCGTGTCAGCAGCATCTCCTTGATGGCGCTGCCTTCGCGGCCGCGAGCCTCGATAAATTGATCGATTGCGGTGTCAAAGGCCTGCAGCAGCTCGGTGCTGATGGTATCCATATCCTGCTCGGCGGTGGCGATAACGCCGGGCCAGCGCAGTATGTCGGTGAGGCTGATTTCACCACTGCCGGCTTCCTGCTTGAGCCAGTCGGCGGCCGCCAGCAGTTTGCGGGCCAATGGTTGGTTGAGGTTGAGCTCGGCACCGCTGTCTTCGGCCAGCTCGTAACGCAGATTGACTTCCACCTTGCCGCGGTTGAGGCGCTTGCGCAGCTTGTCCCTGAGCACGGGTTCCAGGCTGCGGAACTGCTCAGGCAGGCGCAGGTAGGTCTCAAGGTAACGCTGGTTGACCGAGCGGATCTCCCAGGAGGCGTTGCCCCAGGAGGCTTTGTGCTCAATACGAGCATAGGCTGTCATGCTTTGGATCATTGGCTTTTCCGCAGAAGTGATTCCGGATTGAAGGTCGATTATAACCACAAGACAGGGCAAAGATCAGTGCCTGGTGCATAAAGCGGCGCCGGGGTGAGTATTTTTCCGCTATCGGCCCGGCCCGGGGCGCTAAATGCCAAGCCGGCATGGCATAGCGGCCGCCATGGCCCTATAATGTGCAGCCAACTAAATGAATCCCCCAAATTTACAGGAATCGCCATGCGTCCAGGTAATCGTACTCCGGCTCAAACCCGGCCCATCACCATCACCCGTCAGTTCACCGCCCATGCCGAAGGCTCGGTACTGGTGGAGTTCGGTGAGACCAAGGTGTTGTGCACCGCGAGCTTTACCGAGGGCGTACCCCGTTTCCTCAAGGGCCAGGGCCAGGGCTGGGTAACCGCCGAATACGGCATGCTGCCGCGTTCAACCCACACCCGCATGGACAGGGAAGCGGCCCGTGGCAAGCAGTCCGGTCGCACCCAGGAAATCCAGCGTCTTATAGGTCGCGCCCTGCGTGCCGCTGTGGATATGAAGCTGCTGGGTGAAAATACTCTGGTCATCGACTGTGACGTGATCCAGGCCGATGGCGGCACCCGCACCGCGGCCATTACAGGTGCCTGTGTGGCGCTGGTGGATGCCCTCAACTGGGCCCGCGGCAAGGGCATCATCAAGGCCAATCCCTTGAAGTTCCTGATCGCCGCCGTCAGTGTGGGCATTCACAATGGTGAGGCCATCTGCGATCTGGAATATGTGGAAGACAGCGCCGCCGAGACAGACATGAACGTGGTGATGACCGAGACCGGCAAGATCATCGAAGTGCAGGGTACCGCTGAGGGCGAACCCTTCAGCCACGAAGAGCTGCTCAGCATGCTGGAGCTGGCCAAGCACGGCATTCGCGAGATCATCGATGTGCAGAAGGCTGCACTGAACTGATCCCATCAAGGACCCCAAGGGGTCCTTTTTAGCAACTGATTTAGCAACTGAATGTGGCCCGCCAATAGTCGCGGGCGGTCACGGCAGTGACCCGAGTTAACCCTTAAAGGAGCGATTGTGAAAGCCTATCAGCGTGAGTTTATTGAGTTTGCCCTGGAGCGCAACGTACTGAGATTCGGTGAGTTTACCTTGAAGTCGGGCCGCACCAGCCCCTATTTCTTCAATGCCGGCCTGTTTAACACCGGTCGCGATCTGGCTCGTTTGGGGCGTTTTTATGCGGCGGCGCTGATGGATGCCGGCATAGATTACGATCTGCTGTTTGGCCCTGCCTACAAGGGTATTCCCATTGCGACTACCACGGCGGTAGCCCTGGCCGAACACCATGATGTGGACGTGCCTTACTGCTTCAATCGTAAGGAAAAGAAAGACCATGGCGAGGGCGGCACCCTGGTGGGCAGTGAGCTCAAGGGTAAGGTGATGCTGGTGGATGATGTGATCACCGCCGGTACCGCTATCCGTGAATCCATGGAAATCATCCAGGCCAACGGTGCGACCCTGGCCGGGGTGCTGATCGCCCTCGACCGCCAGGAGAAGGGCAAGGGTGAGCTGTCCGCCATTCAAGAAGTGGAGCGGGATTTTGGTTGCAGCATAGTGGCCATCATCAAGCTTGAAGACCTGATTGCCTATCTGGCCGAAAAGCCCGGCCGGGAGCAGGAACTGGCTGCTGTTCGCGCCTACCGTGAGCAATACGGCATCTAATTCGCTAAGTGCAGATAGCAAAAAGCCAGACCTGAGTCTGGCTTTTTTGTTGCCCGTGTCTTGAGAGCCGGCTTAGCGGCTCTTTTGCAGGAACTCGGCGCGAGTGGCCGGATTGGACTTAAAGATCCCGCCCAGGGCCGTGGTGGTGGTGGAGCTGGTGGAGTCCATCACGCCGCGGGCCTTAACGCAGTAATGCACCGCATCGATCTTGACCGCCACATCCTTGGTTTCCAGCAGGGTCTGCAGGGCCACCAGGATTTGCTGGGTCAGCCGCTCCTGCACCTGGGGACGCTGGGAAAAGAAGCGCACTATGCGGTTGATCTTAGACAGACCGATGATCTTTTTACGCGGCAGGTAGGCCACGGTAGCCATGCCATCTATGGTCACCAAATGATGTTCGCAGGTACTGGTCAGGCTGATGTCCTGCACCCGCACCATTTCGTCCACGCCCATCTTGTTGTCTATGACGGTGATCTTGGGGAAGTTCTGGTAATCGAGACCGGAAAAAATCTCGTCCACATACATCTTGGCGATACGGCGGGGAGTGTCGGCCAGGCTGTCATCAGTCAAATCCAGTGACATGAGACTCAAAATGGCCTTCATGTGCTCTTCGATCTTGCTCTTGCGCTCTTCACTGCTGAGACCGCAGGGAACCATGGGGGTTTCCAGTCCGTGTTCCAGCAATGCTGATTGAACCTGAATTGCTTCTTCGGTAATTGCCATTGTTTCCTCCACCACTTAACGGGACGCGGTCGGCTGCCGCCATCCTCCGCAGGCATTCGACCGGAACAGATAGTCGGCCGAAATGCGGAAGCGGGAGGATACTCTCATTTGCTGCAAATTCATACTAAATTTGCACGTTCAGCCCATGAAAAGGCCGCCCCATGGGACGGCCTTAAGGTTTCTGGACTCAGCAATCAAAGCTGGAGGTTGGTCTTAAGAAAGCTCAGCAGCTCAGAGTAGTACTTGGCCTTATTGTTATCGTTATAGAAATTGTGGCCTTCATTGTCCATTATCAGCTTCTGATAAGGGTAGTTGTGAGACTTAAGTGCTTTTTCCAAGGCCACCAATTGTTCAACAGGTACGCGCTCATCGTTATCACCATGGATTAGCAACAATTTGGCCCTGAGTTTGTCGACATTATGGACGGGTGACATGGCTTGTTGAGTAAATTTGTCTTTAGGCAATACATCTTGCAAATAAGCACGGCCAGAAGCTCTTGTTTGTATATCACCTTCTTCAAACATCATTTCGAGATCGTAGACGCCTGCGACTCCAACCGCACACTTGAATAAATCTGGTGCCAGGATTGAGCTTTGCAGGGCGCTGTAGCCGCCAAAACTGGTGCCCACTATGCATACTCTGTCTTTGTCTGCCATACCGTTAGCAATGACTTGGCGAGTGGCATCAATAATATCGTTTTGGATGTCTGATCCCCACTTGCCATAGCCTGCGGCTTCGAAGGCTGTGCCGTAGCCACCTGAGCCTCTAAAGTTGACTTGCAACACTGCTATACCATGGCTGGCAAGCAGTTGGTTTGTGGGGTTGAACTCCCAAAAATCCCGTAAAGCGGGACCACCATGGGGTGCAACTACCAAAGGTAAATTCTTGGGATCTTTACCTTTTGGTAAGGTGAGGTATGCCTGTAATTCAAGCCCATCACGTGATGTTATCTTGAACGGCTTTACTTCTGCCATTTGTTCAGGGTCAAGGCTTTGATTATCTGATAATAAATAACGCAGCTTATTATTTTCAGCGTCATACAGATAGTAATCTCCGGGATTTCTATCATTAAACGCTCTTACAATGAATCTATCCGCTTTTCGAGTTTCACTTACTAATTGTACCTGATGGCCAGGTAAGGCCTCGATTAGACTTTTTAGAAGTTTAGCTCGTTTATCATTGGCATCAATAAAAGCGTATGTTGGGTAACCATCTGAATATTCAATAGCATAGAGTTGTTTATTTTGATTATTTATCCAGAATCCCTCGGGGTTGGGATCGAGTTTGGGGTCCTGCATAATTTTCTTTTTATCGCCAGTTTCTAGATCAAGGCGATAAATTGCAATGGGGCCATCAGATTCTGCTCCCAAGGCATAAATACTGTTTGGAGTATCTGCAAAGGACAGGGGTCTAAATTGTTCAAGTCCGAAATTAAATTTTTCAGTGTTGATCCATTCTCCCCCCTTCCTATAATAGACATTTAGTCTCGCGTCTTTATCTACACCTGAAGCAAATCTCACTTCACCTTCATTATCTGTGAGTAATTGTGGGTTACCGATGGGTGTGCCAGTAATTCTGGTGCGAGTACCTCTGTATACATCAACTTTATAGATATCCTGAACTTTTTCCCATGCTAAGTTTTTTTCTGAGTCATCCCAAGATAAAGCATTAACCAGCATACTTCTTTTGTCATTAACTAACGGGTCAAGAATAAAAGCTGTTGCTCTAATGGGGGTATTTTTTTTAAGATGTGATCCAGTTTGCTGTGCTCCGCCATCATAACCAAATATGTAAGCAGATTGCGAACCGTTGGCATTAACTGCCATTAGCTCTCCATAATATATGGGAGCCTCATTCCAAGCTTTTATATACTGCTTCTCTATTACTACTCGATCATCATTCACCCAGGTATAATTACCAACTTGACCATTTTGTGGAAATGCCACAGCATAGGTAGGTTGTAGTGTGTTGCTATCAAGTATTAGTAGTTTGACTTTCCCCTCATGACTGGTTTTTACACCGAGATAATCGCCTCCTGGAGAAAGTTTAAGATCAAAAAATTCAGAACTTTTTGCAAAATTTTCGATTGGAACTGAGGCATAACCTGTGCCAATGGGCCCAAGGAGGCCCACTACTAATAAGAAGTGCTGAAAGCGCATGTTACATCCTTGTGATTGTTTGTTGGGTGTTGGTGCAAGATGTTAAGGTAAAAGACGCCTTGCAACAAGTTATGGAAGATGGGAAGTCACTCCATAACTTGTATTAAGTCAATTAACTCTGCAGTAGCTGCTGCTGAATAAAGACCCACTGCTCGTCAAAATGGGTGGTGGGCTTTATTTTAAACTCGCTGCGGATGTATTGGGCGATGCGGCCTTCGGCAAAGGCCAGTAATAAGTTGGCCAGAATGCCTTCGTCCAGATTGAAGCCCTTGCCTTCGCGCAGGGTCTTTTCCCGCAGTATTTGCTTGAGCTGGGTTTCTATTTTGGCGAACAGGGTGCCGATGCGATCCCGCAGGCGTTCATTTTCGCCCAGCAGGGCGTCGCCGCTGAGCACTCGGGAGATGCCGGGATTGCGCTCGGCAAACAGCAACAGCAGTTGCAGCACCAACTGGCAACGGCGCATGGTGTCTTTTTCGTCGTCCATGATGAGGTTAATGCGCGACAGCAGCGACTCTTCAATAAACTCGATAAGACCTTCGAACATGCGGGCCTTGCTGGGGAAGTGGCGGTACAGGGCCGCTTCCGATACTCCAACCTCGGCGGCCAGCTTGGCCGTGGTAATGCGTTGTCCCGGGCTGGTTTCCAGCATCTGCGCCAGGCACTGGAGTATATGATCCCGGCGATTGATTTTTTCTTTGATGGCCATGACGGCGTCCTTCACTCTACTGCTACGACAAACATCAGCGGGTGCCGGAATGGCCAAAACCACCTTCGCCCCGTGAAGAGGTGTCAAATTCATCCACCAGTTTGAACTGCGCCTGAACAACAGGCACAAACACCAGTTGCGCCAGACGATCGCCGATTTCCAGGGTGTAGGGTTCGTTGCCACGGTTCCAGCAGGACACCATCAGGGGCCCCTGATAATCAGAATCAATCAGCCCCACCAGATTACCTAGCACTATGCCGTGCTTATGTCCCATACCCGAGCGCGGCAGGATCACGGCGGCGAGGCCAGGGTCGGCCACATGAATGGCGATACCTGTTGGAATAAGGACGGTTTCACCGGGCGCTATGGTTAAACGGGTGTCCAGCATGGCGCGCAGGTCCATGCCGGCACTGCCCGGGGTGGCATAGGCCGGCAGCGGAAATTCCGAGCCGATGCGTGAGTCGAGGATTTTCAGTTCTATGGGTGTTTTCATGGATTATTTTTATGTTTCACTATCAGGGAAAGCAATTGATTGGCCAGCGTCAGCTTATCGGTTGCCGGTAAGTCCTCGGCGCCCGATTGCCAGAAAACCCGCAGGGCATTTTGGTCGGCATTGAAACCGAGCCCGGGGATGGACACATCATTGGCGGCAATCATATCGAGGTTTTTACGCTGGAGTTTATCTCTGGCGTATGTTTCCACCTCGTGGGTTTCTGCGGCAAAGCCCACGGTGAAGGGCTTGGGATTGCGGGCCGCGACCGTGGCTAAGATATCAGGATTGCGTACCAGTGCAAGGGACATGGTCTCGCTGGACTTTTTAATCTTGCCCTCAGCCACTTCGGCAATGCGGTAGTCCGCGACTGCGGCGCAACCGATGAAGATGTCCTGGTCATTGATGTCCGCCAATACGGCATCGAGCATTTGCTGGGCCGATTCGACATTTATCCGCTTCACGCCCGCAGGGGTTGCCAGGTTTACGGGGCCGCTCACCAGGGTCACCTCGGCCCCCATGGCGCTGGCCGCCTGTGCCAGGGCATAGCCCATCTTGCCCGAGCTGTGATTGGATATATAACGTACCGGATCTATGGCCTCACGGGTGGGCCCGGCGGTGATCATCAATTTGGACCCGGCAAGCAGCTTGGGGGCAAAAAACTGCTCTACCCGCTCGGCGATGTCCAGGGGTTCCAACATTCGGCCAGGGCCGACTTCGCCGCAAGCCTGACTGCCGCTGCCCGGCCCCCATATTGTCATGCCGCGGTTAGCGAGTGTCGCCAGATTGTCCTGGGTGGCCGCATTGGCGTACATCTGTTGGTTCATGGCCGGGCACAGCACCACGGGGGCCGAGGTCGCCAGAGCGGCCGTGGTGATCAGTTCATCGGCCATGCCGGCGCGCAGACGGGCAATAAGGTTGGCGGTGGCCGGAGCAATCAGCAGCATGTCTGCCCAGCGTGCCAGCTCTATGTGGCCCATGGCGGCCTCGGCGGCGGGATCCAGCAGATCCATGGCCACGGGATAACCGCTGAGTGCCTGCAATGTCAGTGGGGTGATAAATTCACAGGCACTGCGGCTCATCACCACCTTCACTTCGGCGCCCCGCTCTTTGAGGCGCCTGACCAGATCGGCACTCTTGTAGGCTGCTATGCCTCCGCCGATACCCAGCAAAATTTTGCGATTTGTCAGGCTCACAGATCCATTCCGGCTAAAATTAACAAGCGTTAACGATACCATAAAGCCTTGGCCTGTAGTGAGCGCCGAAGGGAATATTGATGGCCACAGGGAGTGTGACTATGGGCATGAAAGACTGGCCCCGGGGTGAAGGCCCACGGGAAAAACTGTTGGAGCGGGGTGCATCTGTACTGTCCGATGCCGAATTGCTGGCGGTATTGTTGCGTAATGGCCTGCAGGGACGCAGTGCCCTGGATTTGGCCAGGCAGTTGATCATCGATTTCGGTGGACTGCGGGGGTTAATGTCGGCATCCAAAGCACATGTGTGTCGACTCCCGGGGCTGGGACCGGTAAAATACGCTCAGTTGCAGGCAGCGGCCGAGCTGTCGCGACGTTTGGCCGCCGAGTCCCTGTTACGAGGGCAGGTGCTGACCACTCCGGATCTGACCCGTCATTATTTGCTGAGTCAATTGACGGACAGGGGATATGAGGTGTTTGCCCTGTTGCTGCTGGATAGCCAGCACAGGCTGATCCAATTTGTGGAGCTTTTTCGCGGCACCATAGATGCGGCATCTGTGTATCCCAGGGAAGTGGTGGCCTTGGTGCTGGAGAAAAAAGCGGCAGCCGTGATCCTTTGTCATAATCATCCTTCCGGGGTGGCTGAGCCCAGTCAGGCCGACAGACGGATCACCGAAAGATTGAAAAATGCCTTGGCAACCATAGACGTGCCTGTGTTGGACCATATGGTTGTTGGCGATCGGGAGATAGTCTCCTTTGCCGAGCGCGGGTGGATAAGTTGATCTATTGCTTGATCTCACCCTGTCATTCGTGTATAAAATGCGCCCTCTTTGTGCCTCGGGCGACGGCCATACGAGGTACATTAATGCTCGAGCGTTAAAATTGTTTTTTGGAGAAGATTGACATGTCAAGAGTATGCCAAGTTACTGGCAAGCGACCAATGGTTGGTAACAACCGTTCGCACGCAAAGAACGCGACTCGTCGTCGTTTTTTACCTAACCTGCAAAACCATCGTTTCTGGTTAGAAGGCGAAAAGCGTTTCGTACAACTGCGCGTTTCCACCAAGGGTATGCGCATCATCGACAAGAAAGGCATTGAAGTCGTTATCGCTGAACTTCGTGCCCGTGGCGAGAAGGTGTAATAGAAAATGGCTAAAGCTAAAGGTAACCGTGAGAAGATCAAGCTGGTTTCCAGCGCTAAAACTGGTCACTTCTACACTACCGACAAGAACAAGCGTAACATGCCAGAAAAGATGGAGATCAAGAAGTTTGATCCTGTGATCCGTCAGCATGTTATCTACAAAGAAGCCAAGATCAAGTAAGACTACTTGAACCGGTTTCCCAAAAAGCCCCTGCATTGCAGGGGCTTTTTTTTGGACTATACTTAGGCCGCAATGTTTAATTTTATATTCATGTAGTTAAGGCTCGAAGCGGTGTAAATTGTGTGATGACGGCGACGGGTCTTTAGCTATTGCGTCTTTGCTCTCAAATTGAGAATAAATGCTTTCAATGTGAATTTAAATGCAATAAAATTGCGCGTTCATTCAGTGCTGTGATGCTGGAAAAACAGCCGCGTCAGCCCACGTTTTTGCGAGGTAACTAAAGTCAGTGCGTACCACCGAATTGGTTGATGGATTTCGTCACTCCGCCCCCTATGTCAACGCACACAGAGGCAAGACCTTTGTGGTCATGCTGGGTGGTGAAGCCCTGGCCCAGCAACAGTTTCGCGCCATTATCAACGATGTGGCCCTGCTGCACAGTCTGGGGATCAAGGTTGTGCTGGTGTATGGTGCCAGGCCTCAGATAGACGGCGCCCTGGAACAGCATGGTATCGCGCCGGCCTATCACAATGGCGTGCGGATCACCGATGAAGACACCTTAAGGGTGATCAAGCAGGTGGCCGGGGTGTTGCAGTTTGACATCACCGCCCGCCTGTCCATGAGTCTGTCCAATACCCCAATGCAAGGCGCCCAGCTCAATGTGGTCAGCGGCAACTTTGTGATTGCCCAGCCGCTTGGAGTGGAAGATGGCGTCGATTTTTGCCTGTCGGGGAAGGTTCGCAGAATTGACACCCAGGGATTACGGCGCCAGCTGGATAATAACGGCATAGTGCTCATGGGGCCCATAGCCGCCTCGGTGACCGGTGAAAGCTTTAACCTGACGGCCGAAGAAATTGCTACCCAGGTGGCGGTGAAGCTCAAGGCCGACAAGATGATTGGCTTCAGCGCCCAAAACGGTATTCTCGACCGCGACGGCGATGTGATTGCCGAGCTGATGCCCACCGAAGCCCAGAAGATTTTGACCAAGCTGCAGGAGCAGGGTACCGCCTGTGTTGGCACCATGGCGTTTCTCAAGGCCAGTATCGATGCCTGTCGCATGGGCGTGCCCCGTTGTCACCTGGTAAGTTATCTTGAAGACGGCGCCCTGCTGCAGGAGCTGTTCTCCCGTGACGGTATTGGTACCCAGATAGTGACCGAAAGCGCCGAACGGCTGCGGCGGGCATCCATTGCCGATATAGGTGGCATTCTTAACCTCATCCGCCCCATGGAAGAGCAGGGGATCTTGGTGCGCCGCTCCCGTGAGCAGCTGGAAATCGAGATTGAGCAATTTATGGTGATCGAGCGTGATGGCCTGGTGATCGGCTGTGCCGCCTTGTATCCCTTTGAAGAGGACAACGCCGGTGAGTTTGCCTGTCTGGTGGTGCATCCCGATTACCGCGATGCCGACCGGGGCAGTTTGCTGCTGAAGAACATCATAGGTCAGGCGAGGGTGCGGGGGTATGCCAGATTGTTTGCCCTGACCACCCGCAGCATTCACTGGTTTTTGGAGCACGGCTTTAATTTGGTGGAGGTCGACGCCCTGCCGACCAAGAAGAAGCAACTGTACAACTACCAGCGCCGCTCCAAGATCCTGGCGCTGGATCTGCAGTAAACACTGTATCTGCAGTAACCTCTCTACCTCGCATAACAAACAACCCGCCTAGGCGGGTTGTTTGTTATTTCAATCCTGCGACGGGCTTTTAGTTTCTGCGCCGCCTGAACATGTCCAGGGTGAAAATAGCCAATGCGCTCCAGATAAAGCCGAAGGTAATGCCTTTTTCTATATCAAAAGGTTCGTTGAACAGGCTGACTGCCAACACAAACATGATGCTGGGGCCTATGTATTGGAAGAAACCCAGCATGGATAAGGGGATACGTACAGCTGCGCCGGCGAAACACAGCAGGGGCGCCGTGGTGACCACACCCGCAGCCATCAGCAGCAGGTTGAGCGTCCAGCTATTGGTCAACATGCTGGCACTGCTCGTGGTAAGCATTAGGTAGATCAGTGCCACTGGCATCAGAATCGCGGTTTCTACCAACAGCCCCGTCTTGGCATCCACATTGGCTTTCTTGCGCAGCAGGCCATAAAGACCAAAGGAGCCCGCCAGGGCCAGGGATATCACAGGCACAGAGCCAAAGGAAATCACCTGGATCATTACCCCTATGGTTGCCAGACCCACCGCCAGCCACTGCAATCTGCGCAGGCGCTCGCCCAAAAATAGCATACCGAGCAAGACGTTAAACAAGGGGTTGATGTAATAGCCGAGACTGGCATCCAGCATATGGTCATTGTTGACCGCCCAGATAAACAACAACCAGTTGCCGGCAATCAAGGTCGATGTTAACAGCAGCACGGCCAGGCGTTTGGGTTGACGCAGCAGTTGATGCAGACGCTCAAAACCACCGATGAACACCATCAGCAGCGCGGTGAAGAAAAAGGACCAGATGATCCTGTGCAGCAGAATTTCGGTGGCGGGAACCGCAGCTATCAGTTTGAAATACAAGGGCGCAAAGCCCCACATGGTGTAAGCGCCAATGGCCAGAAATATGCCCTTGCGGTGCTCGCTTTCGGCTGTGTGCATCTGCGAAGGTCCTGAAATCTTTGGGAGGAAGGGCATTGTAAGTGGGTCATTGGTCGGCCACAAGCCCGCTGCCCGGTTTTAGCGAACGACAACCGGGTCCCGGGCAAGCTTCAAACATAGACCGAATTTGGGCAAGACAGGGGCTGTCAGGTACTTTAGAATTGGGCTCCTTTTGATATTTAAGCTGTCCCATGGATCTTCAAACTACTTCCGCCACCGAAGACGCTTTAGCTCAATGCCTGCACCAGGTATTTGGCTACCGTGAGTTTCGCCCCGGCCAGCGGGAAGTCATTGAACGTCTGTGCCAGGGGCAGGATTGTCTGGTGATCATGCCGACCGGCGGTGGCAAGAGCCTGTGTTATCAGGTGCCGGCGCTGGTGTTACCCGGAGTCGCCCTGGTGGTATCGCCGCTGATCTCCCTGATGAAAGATCAGGTCGACAGCCTGCTGCAGTCCGGAGTGGCCGCCGCCTTTCTCAATTCATCCCAGCCAAGGGAGCAGAGCATAGAAGTGCTCAGGCAGCTGCGCCACGGCGAGCTTAAACTCTTGTATGTCTCACCCGAGCGTCTGTTGCAGGCGGATTTTCTCGACCGGCTCGGTGATATGCACATCAGTCTGTTTGCCATAGATGAGGCCCACTGCATCAGCCAGTGGGGCCATGATTTCCGCCCCGAATACGCGGCCCTGGGACGACTGCGGCAGACCTTTCCCGGTGTGCCCATCATGGCATTGACGGCGACCGCCGATCTGGCGACCCGCAGCAGCATCTGTGAGCAGTTGCAAATTAGCCCCCATCAGCAGCTATCGAGCTTTGACAGGCCCAACATCCGCTATACAGTGGTTGAAAAGCTCAATGCAGGAAATCAATTAAAGCAATTCATCGCAGCGAGAAAAGGCGTCAGTGGCATAGTCTATTGCAGCAGTCGTCGCCGGGTTGATGAAGTGGCCGAGCGCTTACGGTTGCAGGGCTGTTTCGCCGAGGGCTACCACGCCGGCATGACTCAGGAAGAAAGGGCCAGCGTTCAGGACAGGTTTCTGAAAGATCAAATCGATGTGGTGGTGGCGACCGTGGCCTTTGGCATGGGGATCAATAAGTCCAACGTGCGCTTCGTGGTGCATTATGACATTCCCAAGAGCATTGAAGCCTATTACCAGGAAACCGGAAGAGCGGGGCGTGATGGCCTGGAGGCCGAAGCTTTAATGTTGTTTGACCCGGGTGACATAGGTCGGGTCAGGCATCTCATCGAGCAGCAGGAGCCGGGGCCGCAGCAACAGGTAGAATTCCACAAGCTCTACTCCATGGCGGCCTTTGCCGAGGCGCAAACCTGTCGGCGCCAGGTGTTGCTGCATTATTTCGATGAGCCGGCCCTGGAGCCCTGTGGTAACTGCGATATCTGCCTCGACCCACCCAAGCGCTATAACGGTACCGAGGATGCCCAGAAGGTGCTCTCCTGCATCTACCGGTTGAATCAACGCTTTGGCATTCAGCATTTGATTGAGGTGCTCAGGGGTTCAAAAGCCGCGGGGGTGGTGGACAAGGGCCATGACAAGTTGTCCACCTGGGGCATAGGCAAAGACAAGAGCCCGGAGCACTGGCTCAGTGTGACCCGCCAGTTAATTCATCTGGGGCTCGCCAGCCAGGATATTACCCGGGGATCGTCGGTCAGGCTCAATCCTGCGGCCAGGGCGGTACTCAAGGGGGAAATGGCCCTGATGTTGGCGGAACCCAGAGTTTCCCTGGCACAGATCCCACAGCGCAAAAGCAGCCGTGCGCCCCTCAATTACGATCGTAAGCTGTTTGCCCGCCTGAAACATTTACGTCGCACCATAGCCGAGGAGCATGACCTGCCGCCCTATTTGGTGTTCAACGATGCGACTCTGGCCGAAATGGCCTTTATGCTGCCCAAAAGCGCTGCGGAGTTGCTGGCGGTCAATGGCGTCGGCGAGCGTAAGCTCAGCCGCTTTGGTGATGCCTTTCTTGACGAGATAGCCGCTTATCTCAGTGGCGAATAAGCAACCTTACTAGGCCAGTGAGGACTGACTCAAGCCCCGGCAACTTGCGCGTTTCAACAGTGAGGTGCTGCTGTCAAATTGCTGCAGGCTGGCATGACCCGCGACCCGAGCGGTCGGCGCCAGTAAAGGATTCAGTTGTGTCATCACCCGCTCCAGTCCCTTGTGACTGGTATAAGGCAGCAGTATCAACCACTCATCGGCATGCAAAGCCAATATGGAGTCTGTTTCCCTGAGAGACAATTCCAGTTGAGAACGCAACTGCTCCAGTGTCTGGGCATCTTCCACCACCAAGGACAGCAAGATGACCGACAATGGGTAGTTGCCGCGTTTGGCGTGTTGCATGGCGTGCTCCAACAACTCCATGCCGGAAAAAGCACCGTCGTTGGTCACCTGTTGTGGTGTGGTAACGGGACGGCTGCTACGGATAAACAGTGCCAACGCCACTATGACCAGGATCAGAGTCAGCATCAACATGATGGTGTACAGCCAGTTGAATCGGTATTTTTGCTGCAGGTTCTCTTCTATCAACTCTGCCTGGGTGCTGGCTGCCGATTGCTGGGCCAAGCGAGCCTTGTACTGCAGCAGTTGAGCTGTATTGGCGTTGGCATTAGCCTTGGCTGTGGCCTCGGCCGCACGTTCCATTAGAGCATAGGCACTTTTAAATTCCCCAGCTCTGGCTTTGCTCTGGGCCAGCATGGTCAATGCGACTTTAAGCTCATAATAGGAGTTTGTTTTGTATGCTGTGTTTTCTACCTTCTCTAGCTGCTCACTTGCTTGCTGCAGTTTTCCCTGCTGCAGATATACCTCGGCCAGCAGTCTACGAGTACGCATAGCGTGTAGTTCACTGCCCTGCTGTTCAAAAGTGTTCAATGCTACAAGTGCTATATTTTCGGCGTTGCTGACGTCTCCAAGTTCAAATTCGATGGAGGCAATAATGGCGTAACTGATAGCCAATTGTTGTGCTGACTTTATCTCCGGTAACAACTGTTTGGCTTGTTTGAGTAGGCTGGCGGACAGGCTGTTATTTTTTAGCGTCGCAGCTATTCTGGCGGAGTTGAGTAATAGTACTTGGCGAATCTTTCCCTGAGCGGCAGGGTCTTCAAGTCCTTTTTGATTGTACTCTAAACCCCGTTCCAAATCGCCACTGACATAAAGCAGGTTACCCATGGCTGCCAGCACATAGGCCTTGGGGGGCCAGGCCCAATGCTGCTCTTGTTTCATAATGTCGTCATAGGCATCAAGTGCCAGGCGCAGATCCTCAATGGCGGAGCTAAAATTATCGTTCTCTGTGTCCTCTTGCCCCCTGAATCTCAGGGCCATGACCAAAGCCTGAGGTTGCTGCTGGTGTCTGGCTAGGAAAACCGCACTATCCAGCAGTGGCATGGCGTGTTCAAGGTCATTAAATCCACTATAAGCGTCCGCCAGGCAACTCATAAAATAGGGCCTTGCCTGCTCCAGTCCCAGTTGTTTAGCCCGGGCCTCACCCCACTGGGCCAGATTAATAGCGGCTTGGAACTCACCCAGTTCAAGCTGGGTAAAGCACTTGAGCATGGATAGACGCAACTGGGTTTGTTCATCCGCCGGCGTTTGTTTCAGCTTTTGCTCCAGCTGCAGCAGCTGTTCATTGGCCTGCTGGGGATATTGGTACAGCAGGGTGTTGATCTCATCCATGGTGGCTTCGGTATTGGCCAGCAGTGCCGGGCACCACAGCAATAAACCAAGAAGCAGGGGGCGAAAATCCATTCGGGCTCCGATCCAAAAAGGGCAAAAAATGTGAGGTGATAAAATTTCGCGGCAGTATAACAACTTTTGTGACAATTGTGCATAAATCCAACGAATTGGCCTTGGGAAGCCGGCATGAATTACGGCTCAGGCTGCGCACTTTCGCGATCCCCATGCCGTTATCGCGGTGCCGATGTTGAAAATTATTGGGGTTGACAGCAGTTGGTGACAGGGGTAAAAGTAAACGGGTCCGCAGGGCAAGTCCTGGAATAATTATTTAAATATCATGCATAAAATTTACGCCACACTTAACCTCCTTCTTCTTTCTCTCGCAGATTCTGCGCGGAGGGAATAGTGTTGCACGCTCGCTAACCAGGCAAAGCATCCACCAAACCCCGCGCAATCCCGCGGGGTTTTTTGTTTCTGAGCGCCAATCAGGAACCCAAACAGCTTAAAAACGGAGAAACGGAATGTCAGACAGAGTCATCATCTTTGATACCACCTTGCGGGATGGCGAACAGGCGCTGGCCGCCAGCCTGTCGGTAAAGGAAAAGCTGCAGATAGCCCTGGCGCTGGAACGTTTGGGGGTGGATGTGATGGAAGTGGGCTTTCCCGTATCCTCACCGGGGGATTTTGAGTCGGTACAAACCATAGCCCGCACCATCAAAAACAGCCGGGTTTGTGCCCTGTCGCGGGCGCTGGAAAAAGACATAGACGCTGCTGCCCAGGCCCTGTCGGTGGCAGAGCAGTTCCGCATCCATACTTTCATCTCCACCTCCAATATCCATGTGGAGAGCAAGCTGAAACGTTCCTTCGACGAGGTGCTGGACATGGCCGTGGGGGCGGTCAAGTACGCCCGCCGCTTCACCGATGATGTTGAATTCTCATGTGAAGATGCCGGTCGTACCCCGATGGATAATCTGTGCCGCATGGTGGAAGCGGCCATTCGCGCCGGGGCCCGTACCATCAACATCCCCGATACCGTGGGCTACACAGTGCCAAGCGAATTCGGTGGCATTATTCAGACCCTGTTCAATCGGGTGCCCAACATAGATCAGGCGGTGATCTCCGTGCATTGCCATGATGATCTGGGCTTGTCCGTGGCCAACTCCATTGCCGCGGTGCAGATGGGGGCGCGCCAGATAGAATGCACCATGAACGGCATTGGCGAGCGTGCCGGTAACTGTTCTCTGGAAGAAATCGCCATGATACTGGCGACCCGCAAGGATTTGCTGGGACTGCATACCGGCATTAACGCCCGGGAAATCCACCGCACCTCCAGCCTGGTGAGCCAGCTGTGCAACATGCCCATCCAGGCCAACAAGGCCATAGTAGGAGGCAACGCCTTTACCCATTCCTCCGGCATTCATCAGGATGGCATGCTCAAGGCGCAAAATACCTATGAGATCATGACGCCCGAGAGCATTGGCCTGAACCGCAATAACCTGAACATGACCTCCCGCTCCGGTCGCCATGTGATCAAGCACCGTATGGAGGCCATGGGCTATGGTCCCAATGACTACGATATGGACAGCCTGTATGCTGAGTTTTTGAAGCTGGCCGATCGCAAGGGCCAAGTGTTTGACTATGATCTGGAGGCCCTGGCCTTTATGGAGGCCCAGGCCGAAGAGGATGATTTCTACACCATGGAGCAGTTGGTGGTGCAGTCTGACTCCACCGAGGGTATGGCCACCGCCACTGTGCGCCTGAATATGGGCGGTGCGGTTATCACTGAGGCGGCTACGGGCAATGGCCCGGTTGATGCTGCCTACAACGCCATTGCCCGGGCCAGCGGCCGTACCATAGATATCCACAGTTACAAACTGAGCGCCAAGGGTGAAGGGCAGAATGCCCTGGGGCAGGTGGACATTACCGCCCGTTATGATGGCCGTAATTTCCACGGGCTGGGGCTGGCAACCGACGTGGTCGAAGCCTCGGCCCAGGCCATGGTGCATGTGATGAACCTGACATGGCGCGCCGACAAGGTGGCCGATTGCAAACAACGAATTCAATTGAACCGGGAATTGGGGGGCGTATGAGTTTTCAGATAGCCGTATTGGCAGGGGATGGCATTGGTCCCGAAGTGATGGCCGAGGCCCGTAAGGTGCTCAGTGCCGTGGAGGCACGTTTTGGCCTGGACATCAAGTACAGAGAATACGACGTCGGCGGTATCGCCATAGACAACCACGGCTGCCCGCTGCCGGAGGCGACCCTCAAGGGCTGCGAGGCCGCCGATGCCATACTGTTCGGCTCTGTGGGTGGCCCCAAGTGGGAACATTTGCCGCCCAATGAACAGCCAGAGCGCGGCGCCCTGTTGCCACTGCGCGGCCATTTCGGGCTGTTTTGCAATTTGCGCCCGGCCAAGTTGCACTGCGGCCTGGAGCATATGTCACCGCTGCGCGCCGATATCTCGTCCCAGGGCTTTGATGTGCTGTGCGTGCGCGAACTGACCGGCGGCATCTATTTCGGCAAACCCAAGGGGCGTCAGGGGGAGGGCGAAGAGGAAGAAGCCTTTGACACCATGCGCTACAGCCGCCGTGAAATTCGCCGCATCGCCAAAATCGCCTTCGAGGCCGCCCGTGGCCGCCGCGGCAAGGTGACCTCGGTGGACAAGGCCAACGTGCTGGCCTGCTCGGTACTGTGGCGCGAAGTGGTGGAAGAAGTCGCCAAAGACTTCCCCGATGTCACCCTGGAACACATCTATATAGACAACGCCACCATGCAGCTGCTGCGTCGGCCCTTCGATTTTGATGTCATGCTGTGCTCCAACCTGTTCGGCGACATTCTTTCCGATGAGATTGCCATGCTGACCGGCTCCATGGGCCTGTTGTCCTCGGCCTCCATGAACGGTTCCGGTTTTGGTCTGTATGAGCCGGCCGGTGGCAGTGCGCCGGACATCGCCGGCAAGGGCATTGCCAATCCGGTGGCACAAATTCTGTCGGCGGCGCTGATGTTACGTCACAGTCTGCAGCAGGAAGAGGCCGCGGCCTGTATCGAGCGCGCCGTGGGTAAGGCGCTGGAAAGTGGCTATCTTACCGGCGAATTACTGCATGCAAGCGAGCGGCATATGGCCAAATCCACCAAAGAAATGGGCGACTTTATCGCTGATGCAATCCGGGAAGGTGTTTGATGGGAAAGACTCTGTATGAAAAAGTGTGGGACGCCCACCTGGTGGCCGAGCCCACAGGGGAAGCGCCCATCATCTATGTTGACCGCCATCTGGTGCATGAGGTGACCTCACCCCAGGCCTTCAGCGGTCTGAAAATGGCCGGCCGTCAACCGCGGGCGGTGGAAAAGACCTTTGCCACCATGGATCACAACACCAGTACCCGCAGTGCCAGCCTGGCGGCCCTGAGTCCCATGGCCCGCACCCAGGTGGAAACCCTGGCGGAGAACTGCCGCGACTTTGGTGTGCGCCTGTACGATATTCACCATCCCAACCAGGGGATAGTGCATGTGATGGGGCCAGAGCTGGGTATCACCCTGCCAGGCACTGTTATCGTGTGCGGTGACTCCCATACCGCCACCCACGGTGCCTTCGGCGCCCTGGCCTTTGGTATTGGCACCTCGGAGGTGGAACATGTGCTGGCCACTCAAACCCTGCGTCAGCTCAAGGCCAAGACCATGAAGATCGAGGTGCGCGGCAAGGTGGCTGAGGGCATTACCGCCAAGGACATAGTGCTGGCCATCATAGGCAAAATCGGCATGGATGGCGGCACAGGTTATGTGGTGGAATTCTGCGGTCAGGCCATTGCCGATCTGTCCATGGAAGGCCGGATGACAGTGTGCAACATGGCCATCGAAATGGGGGCCAAGGCCGGTATGGTCGCCCCCGACGAAACTACCTTTGCCTACCTCGAAGGTCGCGAGTTTGCCCCCAAGGGTGACGCCTGGCAGCAGGCCCTCAGCGATTGGCGCGAGCTCAAGACCGATGCCGATGCCGTGTTTGATGCCGAAGTGGTGCTCGACGCGGCCACTATCGCACCGCAACTGACCTGGGGCACCAATCCGGGCCAGGTGGTGGCCATAGATGACGTGGTGCCCAATCCCGCCGATGAGGCCAATCCCGTGGTCCGCGCCAGCATGCAAAAGGCGCTGGAGTACGTGGCGCTGATTCCGGGAACGCCCATGACCGACATCAGCATCAACAAGGTGTTTATCGGCTCCTGTACCAACTCCCGCATCGAAGACTTGCGTGCCGCAGCGGCCCAGGCCAAGGGCCGCAAGGTGGCCGCCGGGGTCACCGCCATAGTGGTGCCCGGTTCAGGTCAGGTGAAGCTGCAGGCGGAGGCCGAGGGATTGGACAAAATTTTCCTCGATGCCGGTTTTGAGTGGCGCCTGCCTGGCTGCTCCATGTGTCTGGCGATGAACGACGACAGGCTGGAGCCCGGCGATCGCTGCGCTTCCACCAGTAACCGTAACTTTGAGGGGCGACAGGGGCGGGGCAGTCGTACCCACCTGGTGAGCCCTGCCATGGCTGCGGCCGCGGCTGTGTCAGGTCACTTTGTCGATATCCGTGTTCACAGACCCCTGGAGGAATAAGCAATGCAGGCATTCACTACCCATAGGGGGCTGGCGGTCGCCATAGATGCAGCCAATATCGACACGGATCAGATCATCCCCAAGCAATTTCTGTCCAAGGTCACCAAGGATGGTTTCGGGGTGCATTTGTTCCACGACTGGCGCTATCTGGACGAGGCGGGCAATGAGCCCAATCCCGACTTCAGTTTGAATCAACCCCGTTACCGCGGCGCCACCATCTTATTGGCCCAGGAGAACTTTGGCTGTGGCTCCAGTCGTGAGCATGCGCCCTGGGCCCTGGCCGATTTTGGTCTGCGGGCTATTATTGCCCCAAGCTTCGCCGATATCTTCTACGGCAATGCCATCAACAACGGCCTGCTGCCCGTGAAGCTGCCGGTGGAAGCGGTGCGCCAATTGATGGATGAAGTGGTCGCAGAGGAAGGGGCAGAGATCACTGTGGATCTGCAAAACTGTAAGGTGACATCGCCATCCGGTGCCGAGTTCGGTTTCACCCTGGCGGAGTCCGCCAGACAGAATCTGCTCAAGGGCCTGGATGCCATTGGCCTGACCCTGGCACACGAAAGCGCCATCGCCGAATACGAATCCCGGATCCCGGCCTGGCGCCGCTGATACTGTTATTTCTGCGCTTAAGGCCACTGTCCCAGTGGCCTTTTGTTTTTCATGGTTTGAGTTTTTACAGCGAAAGAGATTGAGGGCAGTGAATTATGCTGAAAATACTCTACCAATTCGGCGAACACTTGTGTTGGCGCTGTTTTGGATTTTTGTTCAATAAAAACAATTTGTTGGGCGCTGCGAATGTTGGGTGTCGGTCAGGGCTCGGAGAGCGTTCAAATCGACGTCGGCGGCTGGACTGAGTTTGAAACCGTGATCTGGCTCATTTTGTCACTGCCTTGGCTGCCAAAAGCCAGTGATTACTGCTGTTTTTCCTGCTGCTGTTGCAAAGAACGTCTGTGAGGGTACACTGCCCGCTCTTGATTTGAGTTAACACTCTAACTCATCACCACTGACTTGATGCCGCCCTTGGCATGCATTCACCACAACAACAGAGAATAACAATGAAAAAGTGTCTACTGACCTTAGCCGTATCATCGGCACTTTTGACTTCCATGACTCAGGTACAGGCCGCCGGATTCCAATTGGCCGAATACTCTGCCACAGGCCTTGGCCGTGCCTTTGCCGGTGAAGCCGCCATGGCCGACAATGCGTCGGCACAGGCGCGCAATCCGGCATTGCTGGCGCTGTTGCCCGGACGCCAGGTATCCACCGGGGGCATTTATGTGTCCACCGAAGTGGATGTGACCGGTGACGTGCACCTGAGTTCGCCGCTGCTGGGACCCGATGGCATGACCCTGCCCGCCGATGCCTTTGATGTGGCCGACAGCGCCTTTATTCCCAACTTCTATTATTCCAGTCAGATAGATGGCAACTGGAGTTGGGGCCTGGCGATGAATTCCAATTATGGTTTGGCCACCGAGTTGCCCAAGACCCATAGCGCCGCCATCTTCGGCAATGAAACCTCGGTCACCACAGTGGAGCTGGCCCCCAATCTGGCCTACAGACTCAATGAGCAACTTGCCCTGGGTGCCGGTGTGCGTCTGGTCTATGGTGAGGGCAGCATAGGTGCGTCGACGCCGGCCTGGGTCGGCGCCATCAAGGCCAACCCCATGTTGCCGGCTCAGATCGCGGCCCGTTTGCCTGACCCAGGTACCAGTCTCAAGACCATGGAAGGTGATGATCTGGGCTATGGTTGGCAGTTGGGTGCCACCTGGCAGCCAAGTTTGAACCACAGATTTGGCCTGGCCTATCACAGCGGTGTTGAGCTGGAGCTGTCCGGCAGCGCCTCGGGCCTGCTTTACACCGGCGGTCAGCCGTTGGAAATTGACGGTTATCTGCCACTGGAATTGCCGGCGTTCGCCGAGCTGTCTTCTTTCCATCAATTGAGTGATGCCCTGGCGCTGCATGCCAGCATCAATTGGACGCAGTGGAGCAGTTTCGATCGCCTGGTGGCCTATTTCCCCGGTGACACCAAGCCCGTTGGCGGCCTGGAGTCAGACCTGGTGAAGGAAGAGAATTTCAAGGACAACTGGCGTTATGCCTTGGGCGCCAGCTATGTGCTGGACCAGCAGTGGACACTGCGAGTCGGTGTGGCACTGGATCAAACCGCGGTGGATGATGAGTGGCGTACCACCACCATTCCCGACAGCGATCGGCTGTGGTTCTCCCTGGGAGCCAGCTACCAGTTAGATGATAAGTTGACCCTGGATCTGGCGCTTACCCATTTGCGCGCCCACGGCGATGCGCCCATTACCGAGCAGCAGGATCTGGCCGGTCTGGCGCTGGTGGAGTTCGATGGTGAGGCCGGTGGCAAGGTGTGGCTGGCCGGTTTCCAGCTGAGCTACAAGTTGTAATCCTAAGTGGTTGAATCGCGGCGCTAGCCCGAGCATCAAGCACCTATGAATCAAGCCCCGCAATGCGGGGCTTTTGCTTGCCGATTTATCTTGTATAGTGTTGGGCACAACCACCCATTTACAAGAGGTGCTCCATGAAAGCCCTAATCCTGTTAGCCGCCGCGCCCTTGCTGGCTTTGGCCGGTCCCTTGCCCGGCGATGCGCCCGCCGACACTGTGCGTGCCTTTCTCGCCGCCTTCAACGAACACAAGGTCGAGGCCATGTTGGCTTACACCCAACCCCAGGTGCACTGGAATCACATCAAGGGCCAAAAGGTGGATACCGAGGCTGATACCCAGGCCGAATTCGGTGCCGCCATGGCCGACTATTTCCAGACCCTGCCCAACGCCAGGGCCGATATTCTCAGCCTGACCGAGTCCGGTAACTATGTCAGCATTCTGGAGCGCATCAGCTGGGACAACGATGGTGAAACCGGCAGTCAGTGCTCCATAGGTGTCTATGAGTTGAGTGGTGGCAAGATCAGCTCCATCTGGTATTACCCGGCCCATGCCTGCAACCCGGAAGTGGCGCCGGAAATCGGCGTACTGCAGGAAACCCGTCAATAAGGATTTGTTGTGACAGAGAAATATGTAGTGGCACTGGATCAGGGTACCACCAGTTCCCGTGCCATAGTCTTTGACAAGGACGCCAATCCGGTTGCCGTCTCCCAGCGGGAATTCAGCCAGATCTATCCCAGGGGCGGCTGGGTCGAGCACGATCCCATGGAGATCTGGGCCTCCCAAAGTTCGACCCTGATTGAGGTGTTGGCCCGGGCCGGGATCCACAGCGATGAAGTGGCCGCCATAGGTATAACCAACCAGCGGGAAACCACTGTCATCTGGGACAGGGAAACCGGCAAGCCCGTGTACAATGCCATCGTCTGGCAATGCCGTCGCAGCAGTGCCATCTGCGAGGAACTTAAGGCCAGGGGCCTGGAAGCCCGTTTCCGGGAAAAGACCGGTCTGCTGCTCGACCCCTATTTTTCCGGCACCAAGATCAAGTGGATCCTCGACAATGTCCCCGGCGTCCGCGAGCGGGCCGAGGCAGGGCAACTGCTGTTCGGTACCATTGACACCTGGCTGGTGTGGAAGCTCACCGAGGGTAAGGTGCATGTGACCGACCCCACCAACGCCTCGCGCACCCTGATGTACAACATCCATAGCCAAGGCTGGGATCCCGAGCTGCTTGAAGCACTGGATATTCCCGCCAGCCTGTTGCCTGAAATTAAACCGTCCCAGGCCGTGTACGGCACTACCCGTATTGCCGGTGAGGGCACAGAGATCCCGGTGGCCGGTATGGCCGGCGATCAGCAGGCGGCCCTGTTTGGGCAACTGTGTGTTGAGCCGGGCATGGCCAAGAATACCTATGGCACAGGTTGTTTTCTGTTGATGAACACCGGCAGCCAGGCCGTCAGCTCAAAACACGGCCTTCTGACCACTATAGCCGTGGGTGCCGATGGCGGCATCAGCTATGCCCTCGAAGGTTCGGTGTTTATGGGCGGCGCCACCATTCAATGGCTCAGGGATGAACTGGGCCTCATCCGCGATGCCAGCGATACCGAATACTTTGCTTCCAAGGTGGAGGATACCAATGGCGTCTACCTGGTGCCGGCCTTTGTCGGTCTGGGCGCACCCTATTGGGATCCAGATGCCCGCGGTGCCCTCTATGGTCTGACCCGGGGCGCCAACCGCAACCACATCATCAGGGCGGCGCTGGAGTCCATCGCCTTCCAGAGTCGGGATTTGCTGGATGCCATGAGCAAGGACAGCGGCGTGGCCCTGAAACAGCTCAGGGTCGATGGCGGCGCCGTGGCCAACGATTTCCTGATGCAGTTCCAGGCCGATATCACAGGGGTTGAGGTGTTGCGCCCGGCGCTGACGGAAACCACTGCCATGGGGGCGGCGTTTCTCGCCGGCCTGGCGGTGGGATTCTGGGGCTCGGTGCAGGAGGTCAGTGACCGCAGTGCCATAGATAAGTGCTTCCTGCCGCAAATGGACGCTGTCAAACGCGGTGCCCTTTATCATGGCTGGCAGGATGCCGTGGCCAGGAGTCGCAGCCGCTAATCAGCGGCTGAATTCGCTTGCCCTAAGGTTTGCAGGCGCTCTTGTAGATCCGGATGGGTGGAAAGCCAGGCGGGTAAGGCCAGTCCATGCTCCTCTGTCATCAGCTTTTGGTACAGGGACAGCATGGGCGACCGGCCCCATTCGAACCCATCCAATTGCGTTGCGGCGAAGGCATCGGCCTCTCTTTCGTTATCCCTCGAATAGCCCAGGGTTAAGCCCAACACGGCAGCTCCGGACAAAAAGTCGGTCACGCCGCTGCCATCGCCCACCACCACAGCCACAACAACAGACAACAGGGTGCTTTGCACCATGGAGCTCAGCATGTGGTTATGGTACACGTGGCCAACCTCATGCAGCAGCACGGCCTCCAGCTCTCCCGGCGCCTCGGCCAGCGCCACCATGGCATCGGTCAATACCAGGGTGCCATCCACCAGGGCAAAAGCGTTGGCCATTGGATCCTCGTCTTCTGCAACAGCTTGGCCAACCAAGCGCAACTTCAGTGGCTGCGGCGTTTGCACTCCCTTGGCAGTCAGCGACTGCAGCAGCCGTTGAAAGCGAGCCTGAACCTGGTCCTGGGTTAGCTGATCCAGCTTGGAATCACCAAACCCCATGGCCTTGAGACTCTCAAAACTTTCCTTGCCTAGCTGCTCGCTGACCGCGGGCGGCAGCATATTGGCAATCCACTTGGCACCGCTTGGCAGCAGGAAACGATAACTGCCCCAGGCGGCCGCGATCAGCAATACAGAAAACAGCAGCACCATTAGGGTGTGGCGCTCCAGCTTGCCGAGCAGCGATTCCTGGTTTTGGCCGCGCAGCCACAGGTTCAGTTGCTGAGGTTCCCTTGGCACAAATACCCAGCCGCCCTCAAAGGTCAGCTGCCGGGCCAGGTTGCCTATGGCACTGCTGACCTCGACCTGTTGCAAATGAGTGTGACAACAATGTTCCGCCGAACTCAGGCTCAGAAAGCCACGCGGGTCCAGTATGAGTTCGGCGTCCAGTTTGCGGGCTTGCCTTGGGGGCAGCAGGTGCCCCTTGAGCTTGATGGCTGTCATGGTCTAGATGACGGCGATATTGAGATCAAAGGCGTCGACCATCTCATCGGCAATGGCATTGTCTCGCCCGCCATTATGGTCCCTGGCTTCGGTGAAGCCCATATCACCGCTGACCTGGGTATGGTTTGCCAGATAGCGGGCGGTACGAACCTCGACCCAGGGGCGGCCTAAACCCAGGGTAAAGGCAGTCAGCAACAGGTTGGTGACAACCAATCCCAGAAAACCTGCCACAGTAAGATTTGAGCCTAATTGTAGCTTGTTTTCCAGTTGCACCTGGCCGAGCACATAGTTACGGATCTTGACCTTAACGAAGGCAAATACCAGCAAACCTGCCAGCAACAGAGCCAGATAACCACCGAACATCATCCCGGCCAGGGTCATGGCCAACTGACGATCTTGTTGAATGTCTTCCATGGACGCACCTTGCATGGCGGCTTGTACCAGTTCGCTCAGGCCTATGGGCAGCATTGCCAGTGCAATCAGCAGCATGGACAGTACCAGGGCCGTAGCGGCGCCGAGGGCAATCTTCACATAGGCCGAGATGGCAATCTTGCCCTTGAATTTGCTGGTGCCATAGCGGTAGCCATTGATCACATAACTGGCCACGGCCGCCATGGTCAGGCCATAGCCGAAGATGCCGGCGCCAATGGCGGCAATAACGCCCACAACGATAATGGCCACTGAGTGCATGCTGGCTCCCCAGGCCACCAAACCGAAGCAGAGCGCAATCAGTCCGTAGGCCAGAATGGGGAAGAGCAGAAATACCACGTAAGCGCCCACATAGCTGCCGGCAAAATCGAATCTCAGGTTACGGAACCGGGTCATACGGGCATCAAATCTGAGGTTTCTGGCGGCCAGCACAGGGAAGGCCAGTGCCAACAGCAGCGCCAGTCCAATTGCCAGTTTGGGTGACATCTGACTGAGCGTCATCCACAGTATCACGGCCACTATGGCGATGATCCGGCCGATCAAGATCTGCATGGGCGTGGCCAGGTATTCAAACCTGTCGCCGTCCAATTCGGTATTGCCGTAAAAGTAGTTGTTGGTTCTGACCTTGGCCCAGGCGGAATAGATGCCTAGGGTCACAATGGACAGTAGCAGATTGACTATCCAGATCCCGAAGTATTCGGCGCCGTTGCCGTGAAAGTTAAAGTGGTGAGTGGGGCGGTTTGCTGGGGGGTCCATTTGCATAGTGTCTTTCCTCTCCTTTGGAAAGACACTATTAAATCCGGAATTTGCATTTTAATCAATCAACTAAGAACAAAATCAGGCTTCGGTATCTATGTGCCCCGGGGCGGCACGGCGATCCCCACGACCACTGCGCTGGGAGTGCTCGTACTGGGGATTGCTGTCGTTGCGCATGTCTTCCCCGTCGGGGTTGCGGCGATCCCGCTCGGCCTTGCGCCTGTCCTTGGTGATCTTGGGGGGCAACTGAGATTGAGGCGCTTCATGGCTGTCGGCAGCAATGGCAGTATCCTTGTCCAGCTGCTCGACCACACGCTTGTTTTCTCTGATTGCCTGTACCGGTTTTGCCAGCATGGCATAAATACTGTCCAGCCCTACCATAAGCCCTCCTGTCTCTCCCTTACAGATCTTATCGGCAGCTTTTGGTTATTATTTAGTCTATCACGTCAAGGGCCTGATCACCCAGCGGAGGCTTGGCCTGGGTCAGCCAATGGCGTGCCTGGGCAGGGCTTGCCAGTTGATAGTAGCCACTGCCGTGACTGTGTTGGCAGGCCAGTCGCAGTCCCTGTTCCAGTCTGCTGGGACGCAGCAGGGCCTTTTCCTTGTCGTTGGCCGGCGGCGGCTCGGAGCATTTGAGTACACACAGGCCGCAACTGCCACCGCCACCACATTGGGTCAGCAGTAATTCGGTTTGGTGGTTGATACTGTCGAGCAGATTGCTGCCGTGGCTGTCGAAGTGGCCCAATAGGGCGCCATCCCTGTCCCTGACCTCAAACCGGCTGCCGCGGCCAAGTAGTGTCAGGCGATACTGGCCTGCTTTCAGCTGCCTGAACACCAGCACCCAGCCACTGATGCTGAGCAACAGGGTCAGTATGGCCAGCAGGCGAATGGGCAAGTGGTTGAAGTGGATGCCATCGCCGGGCATATAGTCCATAAAGTGCATCATCATCAGCACGGATTTGAGATCCGATCCTGGCGTTTGTTGTTCCAGTATGCGGCCGTTGCCCGCATCCAGCAGTATGCGGGTGCCATCGCGGGCGACGAAACGCGCGACGGTCGGTGTGCCCGGGTAGCCGGTTTCATCCCCCGGGAGCAAATCTATCCCCAACTCCAGAGGCGAAGCTATGCTGGCAGCCGCCAATTGGCGCAGCTGCGCCTTATCCAGCGTCAGCGGGGTCAGGGTATCGGCCCAATACAGTGGCTGTTGCTCAAGCTGCTGCAGCTTATAGACGGGACGATTCAGTATGCCGGACAGCTCGACGTTTTGGGTTGATGGCCCTAAAAGTTCAGAGACAGCTCTGGTGGGCGTAGTGAAAGCCGTTGATGGTCGCAGCCGCGCGCGGTTGCCATCGAGCCACTCTTCATCAAGCAGGCTTAACGCCAGTCCCGAACCCAGCCACAGAATGAACTGCAAGCCGACGATGGCGCCAAGCCACAGGTGAAACCTTTGCCAGCCTTTCGGCCCTTGATTGCGGCTGCGCAGGCCCCGCCAGGCCAGGACGGCACCCATGAGGGCGGTGATGATGCCCAATGTTGCCAGTGATTGCAGCAACAGGTTATGAATATTCTCCCGGCTGTCATAATCCATGATGTGCAACATCCACATCACATCGAACAAGCGCCAGCCGGTATGGCGCTTGGTCACCACCCGTCCTTCAATGGCCGAGACATACAGGCTGCTGTTGCCTGCATCGTCAAAGTTTATCTGCCACAGGGGCAGCAACCTGGGGCTGACCTCGGCCGGAGCTTCTTCCGAAAACAAGCGGGCTTCGCTGATTTGACCCGTGCCTGTATACACTTGTATTGCGACCTTCCTGGCGTCCTGCTCCGACAGTAGTGCCATGGGCGAGCCGTCCACAGCGCTTATCCTGAGTTTTTCGCCATGGTGGCGCAGGCTGTAGAAGGGGCCCAGGGTTGAGGTTTGCAGCCTGACCTGCTCCGCCCCGGGATAGTTTTTCAGCAAGCTATCCATGTCATACGCAATGGTCTCGGTTTGCAGCGTCGGGGCGCGGCCCTGCTCTACCAGGTGATCGCCGTGAATGAAGTCTATGTCTGTGACCACCATATAGAGTCCGGACAGGCTCCACAGAAAAAGTTGTACTCCAATGAGCAGCGCCAACCACCGATGCAGGTTGCGTATGGTACGAATTGAAGGCATAAATCCGACTTAAGAAGGAGAATTTGTGAGCCATCTTAACCCAGTCTTGTACCTGGATGAAAAGAGGCGATGCTATCTTAAGGGCGTCTTTATGGGCCTGAACTCCCCTGAATTGGTTCCTTGATGCACTTTGCCCCCGAAGTTAATGTGTGTTTTTTCCACCGTTTAGCATTTTTTACCCACAATTTCCCACCGATTTCCCTCCATGGACGCTTCCGGCCAATCGGCTTAGAAGCCGCTCCCAGACTGGATTTTTAACCTTGACCCCACCTTGACATTGGTTGTCAAGTGTCCCTACACTTAGCAATTGTGGGAAATTGTGGATTTTTGTGGATCAAAAAGCAGAGCAGGAGCTGAATAACAGTGTTTCGGGGTGCGAGTGCAATTAATCTGGATGCCAAGGGGCGGATCGCTATTCCTATGCGATACCGGGAATCCCTGCATGCGGAGCACGGCGGCAAACTGGTGATCACTGTCGATATTCAATCCAGCTGTTTGCTGCTATATCCCATCCACGAGTGGACCAAGATTGAAGCCAAGCTGATGTTGCTGTCCGATACCCAACCGACTCAGCGGGCGCTGAAACGCATGTTGCTCGGTTATGCCCATGAAATTGAATTGGACGGCAATGGTCGCTTATTGCTGCCCTTGCCCTTGCGCCAGTATGCCAACCTGGATAAGCAGGCCATGCTGGTGGGACAGTTGAACAAGTTTGAACTCTGGGATGAGCAGGCCTGGCAGAGCGAAATCGCCGCCAGCCAGCAAACCATACGTCAGGAAGACCTTGCCGCAGATGCGCGCCTGGCGGATTTTTCACTGTAAACATGACCCGATAGACAGACAAAAAGAAGAGAGCCATGAGCCAGGAATTTGCCCACCTTTCGGTCTTGCTCAATGAGACAGTGGAAGGATTGAACATACGCGCCGACGGTATTTATATCGACGGCACCTTCGGCCGTGGCGGGCATTCCCGTGAGGTGCTCAAGCGGTTGGGCCCCAAGGGCCAGCTGATCGCCATCGACAGGGATCCCCAGGCCATAGCGGCGGCTGAGCAGTTTGCCGACGATCCCCGCTTCCAGATAGTTCATGGTGGCTTTGGCCAACTGGCGGACTATGTGGCCGAGCTGGGTCTGACCGGCAAGATTGATGGTGTGCTGCTGGATCTCGGCGTGTCCTCACCCCAGCTTGACGATGCCGAACGGGGTTTCAGTTTCCTGCGCGACGGTCCGCTGGATATGCGCATGGACAACAGCCAGGGCGAAACCGCGGCACAGTGGCTGGCCAGGGCTGAGATTGAGGACATGGCCTGGGTGTTCAAAACCTATGGTGAAGAACGCAATGCCCGCCATATAGCCCGCTGTATTGCCGCAGACAGGGACAAGACCCCCTTTCTGCGTACCAAGGATCTGGCGGATCTCATCGCCCGCATCAGCAAAAGCAAAGAACGCAACAAGCATCCGGCTACCCGGGTGTTTCAGGCTATCCGCATCTATATCAACAGCGAGCTGGAACAGATAGACCAGGCCCTTGAAGGCGCGCTCAAGGTACTGGCACCCAAGGGACGGCTGTCCATCATCAGCTTCCATTCACTGGAAGACAGAATAGTGAAACGTTTTATCCGCCGTCACAGCCAGGGTGAGGAATTGCCCCACGGCCTGCCGGTGACCGAGGCTCAGCTCAACCGCAACCGACAGTTGATGCCGGTAGGCAAGGCCATGAAGCCCTCGGATGAAGAAATAGATCGCAACGCCAGGGCCCGCAGCTCGGTGCTGCGAGTGGCCGAGCGGCTGGATTACTGAGGCCGGGAAAATGAGCAAGGCGCAGTTGCGGCTGACCCGGATAATCCTGCTGGACCTGTGGCATCACAAGTGGGTGGTGCTCTTGGCCATCATGGTGATGCTCAATGCCGTGGCCGTGGTTTACACCAGCCACGTCAGCCGCAAACTGACTTCCCAATGGGATCAGTTGCTGCAACAAAGGGACAAGCTGGACATAGAGTGGCGCAACCTGCTGTTGGAAGAACAATCCCAAACGGAGCACAGCCGGATCACCCGGATTGCGACCAAGGAGTTGAACATGCTGAGGCCTTTGCCCAATGAAGAAGTGGTAGTGAGAGTGCCATGAGTAAACAGGCAAAACGCAAACAAAAGCCGCAACTGATCCACTGGCGTTTATACGTGGTGGTGGGGTTCGTTTGTCTGCTGTTCACCAGCCTGATAGGCCGCGCCGCCTACATTCAGATTATCGAACCGGAAAAACTGCGCCACGAGAGCGATATGCGCACCCTGCGCACCACCAGTCGTGAGGTGCAGCGGGGCCTGATCACCGACCGCAACGGCGACATGCTGGCGGTCAGCGTGCCTGTGCGCGCCGTATATGCCGATCCCAAGGTGGTTCACGACAAGGAAGGCTTTGCCGATATGCGCCGCTGGCAGGCGCTGGCGGAAGTGCTGCATGAAAACACCGATGAGCTGGTGGCCAGGGTAAGGGATAATCCCAGCAAACGTTTCACCTACCTTAAGCGCCAGGTAACGCCGGCGGTGGCCGAGTACATTGAGCAGCTCAAGCTACCGGGAATTTACCTCAAGTCCGAGTCACGCCGCTATTACCCCACAGGGGAAATCACCGCCCAGCTGGTGGGGGTGACCAATATCGACGATGTGGGTATCGAAGGCATTGAGAATACCTACAATAGCTGGTTGACCGGCACGCCGTCGAAGCAGAAGGTGCGTAAGTCCCGTGACGGCCATGTGGTGGAGCGGCTGGACATAGTGCAGGAGGGTGAGAGCCCCAACGATCTGGTGCTCAGCATAGATCAACGTATTCAGCAGCTGGCCTACCGTGAGCTCAAGCGCGCCACCGAGATGAACCAGGCCACCTCAGGCTCTGTGGTGGTGCTCGATATTCATACCGGTGAAGTACTGGCCATGGCCAATACCCCGTCCTACAACCCCAACGCCCGGGACGATTGGCAAAGCTTCAAGATGCGCAACCGCGCCCTGACCGATACTTTCGAACCCGGCTCAACTGTGAAGCCCTTTGTGGTGGCGGCGGCGCTGGAAGCCGGTGTGGTCAAGCCCGATGAGATTATCCCCACCTCGCCCGGTTGGATGCGGGTCGGTGGCCGTCAGGTGCGGGATTCCAACAACTATGGCGATATGTCGCTGGGCAAGATCCTGGTCAAGTCCAGTAACGTGGGGATTAGTAAGTTGGCGCTGGCCATGCCGGTGGAGCAACTGCTGGGCACCTACTATTCCATGGGGCTGGGCAACTACTCGGGCATCAACCTTACCGGCGAGAGTGCGGGCCTGATCCAGGAGCGTCACCGCTGGTCCGATTTTGAACGCGCCACCCTGTCCTTCGGCTATGGCCTGACCGCCACCACGCTGCAACTGGCGCGCATGTACGCCACCCTCGGCAGCGGTGGCATGCTGTATCCGGTTTCCATTCTCAAGCTCAAGCAGCAGCCCCAGGGCCAGCAGGTGATTAGCCCTGAAGTGGCCAAGGCGGTAATGCACATGCTGGTGGGGGTTACAGAGCAGGGTGGCACCGCTACCCAGGCCCACATTGATGGCTATCCCGTGGCCGGCAAGACAGGTACCAGCCGCAAGGCGGTGGCCGGCGGTTACGGCGATGATTATATGGCCTTGTTTGCCGGGGTGGCGCCGGTGCACAATCCCAAGCTGGCCATTGCCGTGGTGATCAACGAGCCCAAGGGCGATCGCTATTATGGCGGTGATGTGTCTGCACCGGTATTTGCCACAGTGATGTCCGGTGCGCTGCAAATGCTCAACGTGGAGCCTATCAGCAGCCGTGAACAGGTACAACTGGCGGCCAATCCAAGGAGGGCTGAATGATATTGCTCAAGGATTTGCTGGCCCCCTGGTTTCACTATGCCGGGTCCGAAGCCGTTGCTGCCCCGACCCTGGACAGTCGCGCCGTCACCAGCGGCGGTTTGTTTGTGGCCATCCCCGGTCATCACAGCGATGGTCGTAACTATGTGGCGGCGGCCTTTGCCAAGGGCGCTACGGCGGCGTTGCTGCACACGGACGATCCCGGCCTTCATGGGCAGGTTGATACCGAGTCTGGCCTGTGCATTCATTTCTTCCAACTGGGGCGGCAGGTGTCTGCCCTGGCAGCCCAGTATTACCAGCTGCAACCCCGCACCCTGAAAATCGCCGGAGTGACCGGTACCAATGGCAAGACGTCGGTCACCCAGTTGATGGCGCAGCTGAGCGAACGGGTGGGGATCCGCGCCGCCGTCATGGGCACCCTGGGCAATGGCCTATGGGGCGAGCTTATCGACAGTGGCAACACCACGGCAGATGCCATCCGGGTGATGGCCGATCTGCAAGCTTTCCAAAGCGCGGGTGCCGGGCTCTGTGCCATGGAGGTTTCCAGCCATGGCTTGGTGCAGGGCCGGGTTGAGGCCGTGCCATTTGATGTGGCCGTGTTTACCAATCTCAGCCGCGATCACCTGGATTATCACGGTGACATGCTGTCCTATGGCGCCGCCAAGCGCCGCTTGTTCAGTTTTGGCAGCCTGCACCGGGGCATTATCAATGCCGACGATCCCGTGGGTCAGCAATGGCTGCAGGAGCTTGGCGAATTGGCGCTTGGTTACAGCACTGTGCCCGGCAGTGTGGTCGCCTACGGCGTGATTGCTGCCGAATTTCATCAGCAGGGCATAGAGGCGCAAATTCGCTGGCCCGGAGGCGAGGGCAAGCTGAGTTCGCAGTTGCTGGGTGAATTCAACCTCGCCAATCTGCTGGCTGCGCTGGCTGCGTTGCATCAATTGGGTTACGACATGCAGCAGCTGCTGGCCGCAACGCCGGGCTTGACGCCGGTGCCCGGCCGTATGGAATGTTTTCCCGCCGGCGACGTCGCCATGGTGGTGGATTATGCCCATACCCCGGATGCGGTGGAGCAGGCGCTCAAGGCCGCCCGCAGGCATTGCCGGGGCCAGCTCTGGTGCCTGTTCGGTTGCGGCGGTGACAGAGACAAGGGCAAGCGGCCCCTGATGGCGGCTGCGGCCGAACGCTGGGCCGATCGCCTGCTGCTGACCTCGGACAACGCCAGAAGTGAAGACCCCCTGGCCATTATTGCCGATATGCAGGCCGGACTCAGTGAACCAGGCAAGGCATTGGTGGAAGCCGACCGCATTCAGGCCGTGCAGCTGGCGCTGTCACTGGCCAAACCCGGTGATCTCATTCTCTTGGCCGGAAAGGGCCACGAGACCTATCAGGAGATTGCCGGCGTGAAACACGATTATGACGAGCGCGCCTATGTGCAGCGCCTCGCGAAGGAGCAGCAGTGATCTCCCTGAGTTTACAGGAACTGGCAGTCGCCACCGATGGGCGCCTGCTGGGTGAAAATATTCAAATCGATGCTGTTGGCAGCGACAGCCGTGCCATGAAGCCCGGCAGCCTGTTTGTGGCCCTGGTGGGCGAGCGCTTCGATGGCCATGATTTTGCTGTCAATGCCGTGACTGCAGGTGCCTCGGCGCTGTTGGTTGAGCGTGAGTTGCCGCTCGCTGTGCCGCAGCTGTTGGTGGAAAGTGGCCTCAAGGCCCTGGGGCAAATTGGTGCCCTGGTGCGCGACAAGGTCAATCCCGTGTGCGTGGCTCTCACCGGCTCCAATGGCAAAACCACGGTCAAGGAAATGATAGCGACCGTACTGTCGCAAAAGTATCAGGTGCTGTTTACCGCCGGCAACTTCAACAACGACATAGGTGTACCCCTGACTTTGCTGCGACTGAGCGAAGGCGACGAGTACGGGGTGTTTGAGCTGGGCGCCAACCATAAGGGCGAGATTGATTACACCTCTGGTCTGGTCAGGCCCAGGGTAGCCCTGGTCAATAACGTTGGCAGTGCCCACCTGGAAGGTTTTGGCTCTATTGAAGGGGTGGCCGCGGCCAAGTCGGAGATTTATGGCCATCTGGCCGACGATGGTGTGGCGGTGATCAATGCCGACGATGCCTTTGCCGACTATATGACCCAGGCCGCTGCGGGCCACAAGATGATTCGTTTCGGCATTCACAACCAAGCGGATGTGACGGCAACCGGGCTTGAGGCCGATGCCTTCGGATGTTACGGCTTTCAGCTGCACTGGCAGGAACAAACGATAGCCATCAAGTTACCGCTGGCCGGTGCCCATCAGGTTAACAACGCTTTGGCCTGTGCCAGTGTCTGCCTGGCCCTTGGCCTGAGCCTTGTGGAGATAGCCTCCGGGCTGGCGGCGCTTAAGCCGGTAAAGGGCAGAATGTTGCCCCACAGGCTGGGGCGCCTCACCCTGGTGGATGACAGCTACAACGCCAATCCTTCCTCGGTGAAGGCCGCCATCGACTGGTTAAGAGAAATTAACGGAAATCGCTGTTTGGTACTGGGCGATTTGGGCGAATTAGGCGACAATGCTGCCCTTTTGCACGCCGAGGTGGGTGGTCTGGCCAGAGACAGTGGCATAGAGGCGCTGTTCTGTCAGGGCCGTCTCAGCGAGCACTGCAGCCGTGCCTTCGGCAGCGAACATTTTGTTGACCTGGATGTCTTGGTTAACAAGTTGATTAAACACATCAACCAGTTACATGGAGATGTGACTGTGTTGGTCAAAGGGTCCCGCAGCGCCGCCATGGAGCGGGTTGTGGAGGCCTTAATTGCGGCCCATGGTCGCGGGGAGTTAAAGTAAATGCTGGTTTATCTGGCTGAGTATCTGACCCAGTTTTACACTGGCTTCAATGTATTTTCCTATGTGACCTTCAGGGCCATTCTGGCACTGTTGACCGGTCTCAGCTTCAGCCTTTGGTGGGGCCCCAAACTTATCACCCGACTGCAATTGCTGCAGATAGGTCAGGTGGTACGTAACGACGGTCCCGAATCCCATTTCAGTAAGCGTGGCACCCCCACCATGGGCGGGATCCTGATCCTGGCCGGTATCGCCATGGGCGTCTTGCTGTGGGGCGATCTGGGCAGCCGCTATGTCTGGGTCATGCTGTTTGTGCTGGCGACCTTCGGCATGATTGGCTTTGTCGATGATTACCGCAAGGTGGTGCGCAAGGATCCCAAGGGCTTGATTGCCCGCTGGAAGTACATATTCCAGTCCCTGGCTGCCATGGTGATTGCCGTTTACCTGTATTTCTCTGCTTCGACGCCCGGCGAAACCCAACTGGTGCTGCCCTTCTTCAAGGACATCATGCCGCAACTGGGGCTGATGTTCATTGTACTGGTGTACTTCACCATAGTGGGTTCCAGCAATGCGGTGAACCTGACCGATGGCCTCGATGGTTTGGCTATCATGCCGACCGTGATGGTGGCTGCGGCCTTTGCATTGATTGCTTACCTGTCCGGACACGTACAGTTTGCCAATTACCTGCATATTCCTTACCTGCCAGGTGCCGGTGAGCTGGTGATTGTCTGTACCGCCATTGTGGGGGCCGGTCTTGGTTTCCTGTGGTTCAACACCTATCCGGCCCAGGTCTTTATGGGCGATGTGGGTTCCCTGTCCTTGGGCGCAGCCCTGGGCACCATAGCCGTGCTGGTACGCCAGGAAATCCTGCTGGTGATCATGGGGGGCGTTTTTGTGATGGAAACCCTGTCGGTGATCCTGCAGGTGGGCTCTTACAAATTGCGCGGTCAGCGCATTTTCCGCATGGCGCCCATACATCATCATTACGAACTCAAGGGCTGGCCTGAGCCTCGGGTAATAGTGCGCTTCTGGATCATCTCGCTGTTTCTGGTGCTGCTCGGCCTGGCCACGTTGAAGTTGAGGTAAGTCATGACCATGCCGCTCGCCCATACCTACTCGCACATAGTCCTTGGCCTGGGAGCCACGGGATTGTCTGTGGTGCGCTATTTGGCGCGTCAGGGCATTGAGCCGCTGGTGATGGACAGCCGCCGTGAACCGCCCGGGGCTGACAAGTTGCGCCGGGAGTTTGCCAATGTACCGCTGATGAGCGGTGGCTTTGACTGCCGCTATCTGGTGCAGGCCAAGCAAATCGTCATCAGTCCGGGGATTGCCATGGACACCCCCGAAGTGCAGGCCGCGCTGGATATGGGCATAGAGGTCATAGGCGATATAGAGTTGTTCGCCCGCGCCATAGCCGACAGGCCACCCTGCGTGCTGGCCATTACCGGTTCAAACGGTAAGTCGACCGTGACTACCCTGGTGGGGGAAATGGCCAAGGCCGATGGCAAGCGGGTTGCGGTTGGCGGCAACATAGGCATTCCGGTACTGGAGCTGCTGGATTCGGACGCCGAGCTTTTCGTGCTGGAATTGTCCAGTTTCCAATTGGAAACCACCCACAGCCTGAATTGCATTGCTGCCACATGTTTGAACATCAGTGAAGATCATATGGACAGATACAGTGATCTGGAGAAGTACCGCCAGGCCAAATTGCATCTGTATGACCAGACCCGGCTGTGCATCTTTAACCGTGACGACCAGCTGTCCATCCCCACAGAGCCCCACAACCAGAACAGTTTTGGCTTGGGTATTCCCAAGGTGGATGAGTGGGGCATAGCCGATGGCAAGATTTTCCACGGCGCCAGTGAGATCATGCCGTTGCTGCATGTGGCGCTGATCGGCAGTCATAACCATGCCAACCTGATGGCGGCCATGGCCCTGGCCGATGCCGCCGGGGTTTCCCGCTCTGCCATGGTCAAGGTGGCACAGGAATTTACCGGACTGGCCCATCGCTGTGAGGCGGTCGCTAGCCATGAAGGTATCACCTGGGTCAATGACTCCAAGGCCACCAACGTGGGCGCCACAGTGGCGGCGCTCCATGGTTTGAGCGGCCACTTGGGTGAGATCATCCTGATAGCCGGTGGCGATGGCAAGGGCGCGGACTTTGAGCCCCTGCGCGAGGCGCTGCATGGCGTCGCTCAGTTGATCACCCTGGGGCGTGATGGTCACAAGATCGCGACGCTCAAAGAAGGCGCTATCGAAGTGGCCAATATGGCCGAGGCCGTGGCCAAGGCTGCCAGTCTGGCCGGCAGCGGCGATATAGTGTTGCTGTCGCCTGCCTGTGCCAGCCTCGACATGTACAGCAATTTTATGGCCAGAGGTGATGATTTCCGTCATCAGGTGGAGCTTCTGTATGGCAACTGACAGCAGACAGCTCAACTTGTTTGAGCGCAGCGGCAATGTCTGGTCGACCTGGTGGGGAGGCCAAAAGGCACCCGGCAGCCAGCTTTACGACCGTTCCCTGCTGACTGCTGTGCTGTCGCTGATCGCCTTTGGTTTTGTGATGGTGATGTCGGCCTCCATGCCCGAGGCCCAGAGTCTGACCGGTAACCCGTTCCATTTTATGTTGCGCCACTGTGCTTATCTGGTGGGGTGCATACTTATTGCCGCTCTGGTGCTGCGCATCGAAATGAGCCGCTGGCAGCAGCTCAGTCCGCTGTTGTTGCTGGTGGTGGGCCTGATGTTGGTGGGCGTGCTGGTGGCCGGCACCACGGTAAACGGCGCCAAGCGTTGGCTATCCGTGGGGCCGATACGCATTCAGGTGGCTGAGTTGGCCAAGTTTGCTTTTGCCGTGTACATGTCCGGCTATCTGGTGCGTCGCCATCAGGAAGTGCGTGAAAACGCCAAGGGCTTCTATAAGCCTATTGCCGTGTTTGCGGTTTACGCCGTATTGATCCTGGCGCAGCCGGATCTGGGGACAGTGGTGGTGCTGTTCGTCGGCACAGTGGGGCTGTTGTTCCTGGCCGGGGCCCGTTTGCTGGACTTCTTTGCCCTGATCCTCGCCGGGGTGATGGCCTTTGTGGCCCTGGTGCTTTGGGAGCCCTATCGGATGCGGCGGGTCACCTCCTTTATGGACCCCTGGCAGGACCCCTTCGGCAGCGGTTACCAGTTAACCCAGTCCTTGATGGCCTACGGCCGTGGTGACTGGTTGGGGCAGGGATTGGGCAACAGTATCCAAAAGCTGGAATACCTGCCCGAGGCTCACACCGACTTTATCTTTGCCGTGATAGGGGAAGAGCTGGGGTTCATCGGCATAGTCTTGGTGCTGTCTGTACTTTTGTTTGTGGCGCTGCGCGCCATTCGCCTGGGCAATCAGTGCCTGTCGCTGGATAAGGCCTTTGAAGGTTACCTGGCCTACGCCATTGGCATCTGGATTTGCTTCCAGACCGTGGTGAATGTGGGCGCCAGCATCGGCATGCTGCCCACCAAGGGGTTGACCTTGCCCTTCATCAGTTACGGTGGTTCAAGTTTATGGGTCATGACTGCGGCAGCCATGTTGCTGCTGCGTATCGATCACGAGCGGCGTTTGGGAATGATCCAGGCGGTGCAGGGGAGAACTTCATGAGCCGGCAAAAACGTATTCTGGTGATGGCCGGTGGCACCGGTGGTCACGTGTTCCCGGCGCTGGCCGTGGCGCGAACCCTGGCCAAAGATGGCTGGCAAGTTCGCTGGCTGGGGACGGCAGACAGGATGGAGGCCCGTCTGGTGCCCCAGCATGGCTTTGATATCGATTTTCTCGATATCAAAGGGGTGCGTGGCAATGGCCTTATCCGCAAGCTGGCGGCACCGTTCAAGATCCTGCGCTCCATTTTGCAGGCGCGGGCCGTGATTAAGGAATTCAAGCCCGATGTGGTGCTGGGCATGGGCGGCTTTGCCAGTGGTCCCGGTGGCGTTGCCGCCTGGTTCAGCGGCATTCCCCTGGTGCTGCACGAGCAGAATGCCGTGCCCGGTGTGACCAACAAATTGCTGTCTCGTATTGCCACCCGGGTGCTGTGTGCATTCAAGGGCGCCTTTGACCATGGCGCCGAGGTGGTGGGCAACCCCATTCGCCAGGAGTTGGTGGCGCTGGGGGCCGAGCGGCAACAAAGTGGTGATCACGGTGACGCCATGCGCTTGTTGGTGGTGGGGGGAAGCCTGGGTGCACAGGTGTTCAACGAATTGTTGCCCGAAGTTTGCGCCCGTTTAAGCCAAAGCCAACCCGTGACCGTCTGGCACCAGGTAGGCAAGAGCAACCTGGCCAAGGTCCAGGCTGACTACCAGCTGCGTGGCCAGGATGGCGGCGTCAAGGTGGCCGAATTTATTGATGACATGGAAGCGGCATACCGCTGGGCGGATCTGGTGATCTGCCGTGCCGGCGCCCTGACTGTGTCTGAACTGGCCGCAGTGGGACTTCCCGGCATTTTGGTGCCTTATCCCCACGCGGTGGACGATCACCAGACACTCAATGCCAGGGTGCTGGTGGATGCCGGGGCAGCCTTTTTGCTGCCGCAAACCATAGTGACTGCCGATCTGCTGGTCAGTAAGTTGCAGTTGCTGGCCGGCGACCGAGAAGAACTTTCCCGTATGGGACAACGAGCCAGGGCGGCCGCAGTATTGGATGCAACCGACAGGGTTGCCGACGTGTGCCGTCAGCTGGCGCGATAAAGGTTAGATATGACAGAAACAGAAAAGTACCGACAGCTCAGAACCATGATCCCGGAAATGCGCCGCATTCGCCGCATTCACTTCGTCGGCATAGGCGGCGCGGGTATGGGCGGTATCGCCGAAGTACTGCTCAATGAGGGCTACCAGATCAGTGGTTCGGATATTGCCGCCAACGCGGTAACCGAGCGCCTGGCGTCCTTCGGCGCCAAGGTGATCATAGGTCACGCCGCCGATAACGTGGCCGGTGTCGACGTGGTGGTGGTATCCACCGCCATCAAAACCGATAACCCTGAAATCGCCGCAGCGCAGCAGAACCGCACCCCCATAGTGCGCCGTGCCGAGATGCTGGCGGAACTGATGCGTTATCGCCACGGGGTGGCTGTGGCCGGTACCCATGGCAAGACCACAACCACCAGTCTGATTGCCAGCATTTACGGCCAGGCTGAGCGTGACCCGACCTTTGTGATCGGTGGTCTGCTCAACAGTGCCGGTACCAATGCCCGTCTGGGGTCGAGCCGTTACCTGATTGCCGAAGCGGACGAGAGCGATGCCAGCTTCCTGCATTTGCAGCCCATGGTGACCGTGGTGACCAATATCGAAGCCGATCATATGGATACCTATGGCGGCGACTTCGAGCGGCTCAAGTCCACCTTTGTGGAATTTATGCATAACCTGCCGTTTTACGGTGTGGCGGTGGTCTGTATCGACGATCCCGTGGTGCGTGAAATCATGCCGCGCATTGGCCGCAAGGTCGTGACCTACGGTTTCAGCGAAGATGCGGATGTGCGGGCACTGGATTTTGTCCAGCAGGGGCATCAGTGCCGCTTCACCGTGCGTCGTCAGGGGCGTGATGATCTGGCCCTGGTGGTTAACCTGCCCGGCCAGCACAATGTGCTCAACTCCCTGGCCGCCATCGCCGTGGCCACTGAGGACGATATTGAGGATGAGGCCATCATTAAGGCGCTGGAAGAATTCCAGGGCATAGGTCGCCGCTTTCAGCACCTGGGCAAGTTTGCCACCCCCAAGGGCGAGGTCATGTTGGTGGACGACTATGGTCATCACCCCAGCGAAGTGGCAGCCACCATCAAGGCGGCCCGTGCCGGATGGCCGGATAAACGTTTGGTGATGGCCTATCAGCCACACAGATACAGCCGTACCCGGGATCTGTACGAGGACTTTGTTGAAGTGCTGTCCCAGGTGGACAAGCTGTTGCTGCTGGAGGTTTATGCCGCCGGTGAAACGCCGATCCCGGGCGCCGATGGCCGGGCACTGTGCCGCTCCATCCGTCAGCGGGGCTTGCTGGAACCGATATTTGTCGCCGGCCCCGATCAATTGGCGCCGTTATTGGCCGATGTGCTTGCCGATGGTGATCTGTTGCTGTGCCAGGGGGCCGGAAACATAGGTGCCCTGTCGCGGCAGTTGGCGGCTTCGGAACTGGGCTTTGCCAAATCGGAAAAAGATGATGCAGATCAGTGAATCGCAGTCACTGAATAATAACTGCTCCGGGGGCTTTGACCTGGGATCTGCGGTCGATATAATGGCCGGTTTTCGGCGTCCGTACGGAGAAGCCTGAACCATGGGCAGGGTCGATGGCCTGAAGCAAAAGCTGGCGGCGGTGGACTGGTATTTAACTTCCGGGCTGCTGTTTTTGGCCTTGGTACTGAGTGGACTGGGTTATGCGGCTTATCGGCTGCAACTGCTGCTCAATGATGCCGAGGCCTTGCCGATTGAGGCCGTGGTGATCAAGGGCGAGCGCAGGCTCACCACCGAGGAGGAAATCCGCGGTGCCCTGCAAAACCTGATGGCCAGAAGCTTTTTCAGCGCCGATGTGACCGAGGTGCAAAAGGCCATAGAGGCCTTGCCCTGGGTGTACCGGGCCTCGGTACGGCGGGTATGGCCGGCCCGGCTGAAGGTGTATCTGCAGGAGCAGCAACCTGCGGCCCACTGGAACCAGGATAAGTGGCTTAATGTCCACGGTGAAGTGTTCCAGGCGCCGCTGCGGGAGGGGCTGCCGCAATTGCCGAATTTGGCCGGTCAGGATCAGAGTGCCGCCGAGGTGCTGGAAAGTTTTAAACAGATGAGCGAGCTGCTTGAGCTCAACGGGTTTGCCCTGGCATCCCTGAGCCTGAGTCCCCGCCACGCCTGGATAGCCACCCTGGAAAAGGGACTGGTACTGGAGCTGGGACGGGAAGACAAGATGGCCAGGATCCAGCGATTTATTAATGTTTACCCCACCCTGGCACAGCAGCAGAAAGGGATCGCCAAGGTGGATTTGCGCTACGACACAGGTTTGGCCGTAGGCTGGGAAGAGACAAAAAAAGAGAGCCGTTAACTGATGACCAAGAACCAGGATAGAAATCTGATAGTCGGATTGGACATAGGTACCTCCAAGGTCGCTGTGATCATTGGAGAGGTCTTGCCTGACGGAGAGATTAGCGTCGTTGGCCTGGGCAGTCATCCGTCCCGCGGTATGGACAAGGGCGGCGTCAACGATCTGGACTCCATAGTGCGCAGCGTGCAGCGGGCGCTGGATCAGGCGGAGCTGATGGCCGATTGCCAGGTGTCTTCCGTGTACCTGAGTATTTCCGGTAAACACATTGCCTGTCAGAACGAAAACGGCATGGTGTCCATCAATGACGAGGAAGTGACCCAGGAAGATGTGGACAATGTGATCCACACGGCCCGTTCGGTGAAGATCCCCAACGAGCGCCGCATTCTGCACGTGCTGCCCCAGGAATATGCCATCGACGTTCAGGAAGGCATTCGCAGCCCCATAGGCATGTCCGGCATGCGCATGGAAGCCAAGGTGCACATAGTCACCTGTGCCAATGACATGGCCAAGAACATCACCAAGAGCGTCGAGCGCTGCGGCCTGAAGGTGGACGATCTGGTGTTTTCCGGTATCGCCTCAGCCGACTCTGTGCTGACCAATGACGAGAAAGATCTCGGCGTCTGTCTGGTGGACATAGGTGGCGGCACCACGGATATCGCCGTTTATACCAATGGCGCTCTGCGTCACTGCGCCGTTGTGCCCGTGGCCGGCAACCAGGTCACCAGCGATATCGCCAAGATTTTCCGTACTCCGCTGACCCATGCCGAGCAAATCAAGGTGCAGTATGCCAGTGCCCGTAGCGCCATGGTCAGCCGCGAAGACAGTATCGATGTTCCGTCCGTCGGTGGCCGGCCATCTAGGACCATGTCGCGCCACACCCTGGCCGAAGTGGTCGAACCCAGATATCAGGAACTGTTTGAGCTGGTGCTCAAGCAGCTTAAGGACAGCGGTCTGGAAGATCAGATCGCCGCAGGCATAGTGCTGACCGGGGGCACTGCCTCCATCGAAGGGGCGGTCGATGTGGCCGAAGCCACCTTCGGTATGCCGGTCAGGGTCGCTTCACCACTGCCGGTGAAGGGCTTGTACGAATATGTGGACCAGCCGATTTACTCCACCGGGGTAGGTTTGCTCCACTATGGGGCCAGAAGGGTTATCGAACGTCAGTTCGAGCGCCCCGAACGCCAAGGGGTCACCAGTCTCTGGAATCGGGTCCAGAGCTGGTTTAAAGGTGAATTTTAAAATAACGCAGGCAAACGGAGATTTAGACCATGTTTGAAATCATGGAAACCCATTCCGACGAGGCGGTGATCAAGGTCATCGGTGTCGGTGGTGGCGGTGGCAACGCCGTCGAGCATATGGTGAAGCACAATATCGAAGGTGTGGAGTTTGTCGCCACCAACACGGATGCCCAGGCGCTGCGCAAGTCCGCCGCCGGTTCCACCATCCAGTTGGGCCGTGACGTCACCAAGGGCCTGGGTGCCGGAGCTAACCCTGAAGTGGGTCGTGCCGCTGCCGAGGAAGACAGGGAAAACATTCGTGCCGCCATCCGCGGTTCGGACATGATCTTTATCGCTGCCGGTATGGGCGGTGGTACAGGTACAGGTGCTGCGCCGGTTGTGGCCCAGATTGCCAGAGAAGAAGGCATTCTGACCGTAGCCGTAGTCACCAAGCCGTTCCCCTTCGAAGGCAAGAAGCGTATGGCCTATGCCGAGCAGGGCATCGCCGAGCTGGCCAAGTATGTGGACTCGCTGATCACCATCCCCAATGAGAAGCTGCTTAAGGTGCTCGGTCGCGGTACCTCGCTGCTCGATGCCTTTGCTGCCGCCAACAACGTGCTGCTGGGTGCGGTGCAGGGTATTGCCGAGCTGATCACCCGTCCCGGTCTGATCAACGTTGACTTCGCCGACGTGAAAACCGTTATGTCCGAAATGGGCAACGCCATGATGGGTACAGGTGTGGCCAGCGGTGATGACCGTGCCGAAGAAGCCGCCGAAGCCGCTGTCGCCAGCCCGCTGCTGGAAGACATCGACTTGGCAGGTGCCCGCGGCGTGTTGGTGAACATCACCGCCGGTATGGATATGAGCATTGAAGAATTCGAGACTGTGGGTAACCACGTCAAGGCTTATGCCTCTGATAACGCCACAGTGGTGGTGGGTGCGGTTATCGATCCTGAAATGAGCAACGAGCTGCGGGTAACAGTGGTTGCCACAGGTATTGGTGCCGACAGGAAGCCCGATATCCAGCTGGTGCCCAAGGCGCAGCCACGGATTGAGCCTGTGATCCAGGTTGAGCCCCGCATTGAGCCCATGGTGACCGAAGAGCCTGTATACCAGACTCACACCGCTTCCATGGCCAAGAGCAACGCCGCGCCACAGGTGAACCCGACGCCTGCACCAGCGGTGAAGAACGAGCTTGATTATCTGGACATTCCTGCCTTCCTGCGTAAACAGGCGGATTGATCACGGGACTCTGGGCTGCCAGTGGACAACCTCGGCAAAGTAGCTTAATTTTTGTGAAATGCCAAAGTTGTGCTAGCATATCCGACCAGCCGATTTGACGGCTGTTGGCTATGCCTGCCTGAATGATGGCTAACTAGTTGAAATGTAAACGGGTATCTGAATGATTTTTCAAAGAACTGTTCAAAACATGGTAAAGAGCACTGGAGTCGGATTGCATTCCGGCAACAAGGTGACTTTGACCATAAAACCCGCACCCGTAAACACCGGAATTACTCTGGTGCGTACCGATTTGACGCCGGCGGTGGAAATCCCTGCCAAGGCCGATCAGGTTCGTGAAACCACCATGTGCACCGCACTGGTGAATGACGAAGGGGTTCGCATTTCGACAATTGAGCATCTGTTCGCCGCGCTTGCCGGTTTGGGCATAGACAACGCGATCATCGAAGTGGATGCGCCGGAAATACCGATAATGGACGGCAGTGCCAGCCCATTCGTATTCCTGCTGCAAACCGCCGGTATTCAGGAACAGGCCGCGCCCAAGAAATATCTCAGGATCAAACGCACCGTGCGGGTGGAAGACGGCGACAAGTGGGCCGAATTGCGTCCACATCAGGGGTTCAGGGTCAATTTTGCCATTGACTTCAACCATCCCGAGATCGCCCGCAGCCAGCAGCACATGGTGATGGATTTCTCCAGCACCGCGTTTGTCAAAGATATCAGCCGCGCCAGAACCTTTGGTTTTATGCGCGATATCGAGTATCTGCGTGCCAACAACCTGGCACTGGGTGGCAGCATGGAAAATGCTGTGGTGCTTGACGAATACCGCGTCCTCAACCCCGATGGCCTGCGTTATGAGGATGAGTTCGTGAAGCACAAGATCCTGGATGCCTTTGGTGATCTCTATGTCGCCGGACACGCGATAGTCGGAGAGTTCTGTGCCTATAAGACAGGACATGCCCTGAACAACCAGTTGGTCAGGGCCCTGCTGGCCCAGCAGGATGCCTGGGAACTGGTGAGCTTCGAAAAAGAAACCGATGTTCCCGTCAGCTTTATGGTGCCCCAGAGCGCCGTGCTGGCCTAATCCCGATTAAGACTGCCTTTTACGGCTGGCTAATGCAGCCAGCCGTTTTAGTTTCTGGCCCAGGGAACCTTCGGTGTGCTCGGCCAGGGCATTGATGTGAGCGGCGGCGGTTTCGCTCAATTGATTGGTGTTATTGCGTGAGATTGGCGTATACATAGCCAATCCCGGGTTGACTTTAACTTCGATAGAGGTAAGCATTGGGAGCGTTTCGGCCTGGAGCCGTGCCAATAATGCGGACTTTTGGAAGTTTATCCTGGCTGCCCAGGCGGCCGTGGTGGTTTCAATAATAAGAATACCCTGGCGGAGATTGGCTACTTTCAGCTGCTCCGTCACCGGACCTGAAAGCATCTGTTTCACCGCGTGATCCAGATTGGTCAGCAGTTCTGCTTTTTCTGCGAGATCCGGCAGTTGACCTGCTTGGTGAAGCAGCAGACTGAGGTCCTGGGGAAGCTTCTTCATATGATAATAAGATGGCTGAATTAGGCTATGAGTGTAACAGTTTTTATTCAAGGTCGGAATGGCGTGACCCGTTGGCAGCCAGGCAAACGCTGGTTGCTGTTGCCTTTTCTGCTGCTGGCGGCAGGCTCCGGTCTTTACCAATACAACAGCGATCGCTTTGAATCGCAACAGGCCCGTGTCGAAGGCGAACGCGAGGCCCGTGAAGCCCAGAAAAAACAGGTGTTGGAACTCAAATCCGCCACCGAAACCCAACTTGCCACCCTGGTGACCTACGTTGCCCGGATGCAGGCAAAAATGACCCGTCTTGAAGCGCTGGGGCAGCAGCTCGCCCAAAACTACCAACTGGAAGATCAATTTGATTTCTCCGCCGAAGTGGGTGTGGGTGGTATGAGCGAACTCGGCAGCAGCATAGAACTTGGTCAGCTTATTGAAGACATGGATAAGCTGGCATTCAGAATTGATAACAATGACGCTCAGATGGCACTGCTTGAAACAGTGACATCCAATCTCCATATAGATGAAGAGCGTTTTGTATCAGGGCGTCCGGTCAGCAAAGGCTGGCTCTCATCGCCCTACGGTTTACGCAATGATCCCTTCACCGGCCGCAGAACCATGCATAAAGGCATAGACTTTGCGGGCACAGAAGGGGCGGATGTCCTCGCCACCGCCGGTGGTGTGGTGACATGGGCAGGGAACATGTTTGGCTATGGCGAACTGGTGGAGATAGATCATGGTAATGGTCTGCGCACCCGTTATGGTCACAATCAAGCTTTGTCAGTAACTGTGGGTGACGTGGTCGCCAAGGGCGAGAAAATTGCCTCAATGGGAAGCACTGGGCGGTCTACCGGCCCCCATGTGCATTATGAAGTGTTGCGCAGTGGACAGCAGATCGATCCGCAGAAGTTCGTCTACCGCAAGGCTGGTTAATTTTAATTTTGGCTTTTGACTCGACCAGGGACTTGGCCTTCACAGAGATAAGTGATTCAGATGTTAGGTAAATTACTGACAAAAATTTTTGGTAGCCGCAACGACCGTACCCTCAAGGCCCTTGGCAAAGTCGTTAACCAGATCAACGCGTTGGAAAGCGAATATGAGCAACTGTCCGACGAAGCCCTGAAGGCGAAAACGGCAGAATTCCGCGAGCGCTTGGAAAAAGGTGAAACTCTGGATGACATCATGGCCGAGGCTTTTGCCACGGTACGTGAAGCGTCCAAGCGCGTCTTTGAAATGCGTCACTTTGATGTACAGTTGCTCGGTGGCATGGTGCTGGACAGTAACCGCATCGCCGAGATGCGTACCGGTGAAGGTAAAACCCTGACCGCAACCCTGCCGGCCTACCTCAACGGTCTGACCGGTAAAGGTGTACACGTAATCACAGTCAACGACTACCTGGCCCGCCGCGATGCTGAAAATAACCGTCCTCTGTTTGAATTTCTCGGCCTGACCGTAGGCATCAACGTTGCCGGCCTGAGCCAGGCTGACAAGAAAGCCGCCTACAACGCCGACATCACCTACGGTACCAACAACGAATTCGGTTTTGACTACCTGCGTGACAATATGGCCTTCGCGCCCCAGGACAGGGTACAACGTCCGCTGCACTATGCGCTGATCGATGAAGTGGACTCCATTCTGATCGACGAGGCCCGTACCCCACTGATCATTTCCGGTGCTGCTGAAGACAGCTCCGAACTCTATGTTCGGGTCAATAAATTGATCCCCAGCCTGGTGCGTCAGGAAAAGGAAGACACCGAAGAGTTCGTCGGTGAAGGCGACTACACCATAGATGAGAAGGCCAAGCAGGTGCACATGACCGAGCGCGGTCAGGAAAAGGTCGAGCAGCTGCTGATCGATGCAGGCTTGCTGGCCGAAGGCGACTCACTGTACTCAGCCGCCAACATTTCTCTGCTGCACCACGTCAATGCTGCCCTGCGTGCCCACACCTTGTTCGAAAAAGACGTGGATTACGTGATACAGAACGGCGAAGTGGTGATAGTGGATGAACACACCGGCCGTACCATGCCCGGTCGCCGTTGGTCCGAAGGTCTGCATCAGGCCGTGGAAGCCAAAGAAGGCGTCCACATTCAAAACGAAAACCAAACTCTGGCTTCAATTACCTTCCAGAATTACTTCCGTCTGTACGAGAAGTTGGCCGGTATGACGGGTACCGCCGATACCGAAGCCTTCGAATTCCAGCACATCTATGGTTTGGATACAGTAGTGGTGCCCACCAACAGGCCGATGATCCGCAACGACATGGCCGATCTGGTGTACCTCACCGCCCGTGAAAAATACCAGGCCATCATCGCTGACATTAAAGATTGCCGTGAGCGTGGCCAGCCCGTGCTCGTGGGTACCATCTCGATTGAACAGTCTGAGCTGCTGTCGCGCTTGCTGAACCAGGAAAAGATCCCCCATCAGGTACTGAACGCCAAGTTCCATGAGAAGGAAGCGGAAATCGTAGCCCAGGCCGGTCGCAGTGGTGCCGTGACCGTGGCCACCAACATGGCAGGTCGTGGTACCGACATTGTGCTTGGTGGTAACTGGAAAGCCGAGATTGAAGCTCTGGAAAACCCAACCGACGAAGAGATAGCAAAGATCCGCGCCGATTGGGAAGTACGCCACAACGCCGTGGTGGAAGCCGGCGGTCTGCATATTCTCGGTACCGAGCGCCATGAATCCCGTCGTATCGACAACCAGCTCCGTGGTCGTTCCGGTCGTCAAGGGGATCCGGGGTCATCCCGCTTCTACCTGTCCATGGAAGACAGCCTGATGCGCATCTTCGCCTCTGAGCGTGTTTCGAACATGATGAAGAAGCTGGGGATGGAAGAGGGCGAAGCCATTGAGCATCCATGGGTATCCCGCGCCATTGAAAATGCCCAGCGTAAGGTTGAGGCCCGTAACTTCGATATCCGTAAGCAGTTGCTGGAATTTGACGATGTGGCCAACGACCAGCGTCAGGTGGTTTACGCCCAGCGCAACGAACTGATGGATGCGGAGAGCATCGAGGCCACCATTAACAACATTCAGGCCGATGTCATCAACGGCGTGATCGATCAATACATTCCACCTCAGTCGGTTGAAGAGCTGTGGGACGTTGCCGGTCTGGAAGAGCGTCTGGCTCAGGAATTCGCGCTGCGCTTGCCGGTTCAGGAGTGGCTGGATAAGGAAGAGGATCTGCACGAAGACACGCTACGTGAGCGTATTCTCGACGTATGGAACCAGGCTTACCAAGCCAAGGCCCAGATGGTTGGTCCCCAGGTGCTGCGTCAGTTTGAAAAAGCCGTGATGATGCAGACCCTTGATGGCCTGTGGAAAGAACACCTGGCTGCCATGGATCATTTGCGTCAGGGTATCCATCTGCGCGGTTATGCCCAAAAGAACCCCAAGCAGGAATATAAGCGTGAATCCTTTGAGCTGTTCCAGCAGATGCTGGAAACCCTCAAGCATGATGTGATTGCCATCCTCTCCAAGGTGCAGGTGCAAGCCCAATCGGAAGTGGAAGAGATGGAAGCGCGCCGCCGTCAGGAAGAAGCCCGTATGCAGCGCGAGTATCAACACGCCCAGGCCGAAGCCTTGGTAGGTGGTGACGATAATGCCGCTGAATTGGCCTCGGGTATCCCGATTGTCCGTGATGGCGAGAAGGTAGGCCGCAATGATCCTTGTCCTTGCGGCTCAGGTAAGAAATATAAGCAATGTCATGGCAAGTTGACCTGATATAGCAATGCAAAATAAAAGGCGCCTTTATGGCGCCTTTTATTTTTTTGGTTTCTGCCAAATGGGTTCAGCATTTAAGGCTAAATATTGCCCACCGAAGACGACAATGTGGATAAGTTTGGGGGTAACTTGGGAGCTGTTTGTGTGCAACAGTAAAGCCTAAAAAAAGATCGCAATTTCCTTAAAAAAGCCCTTGCACAAAAAGTTCGGCTCCCTATAATGCGCCACCACTGACACGGCAAAGCAGCGACACTAGAGGTCCATGGTAAGCCGGTCCGGCAGCAAGCCAGAACATTAAAACAGCAGTTGAAAATGTTCGTAAAAAAGGGCTTGACGCTGAAAAAGGGATGTGTAGAATACGCAGCCCTGACCAGAAGAGAAATGGTCAACGTTCTTTAACAATTTATCAAGCAATCTGTGTGGACACTCGCAGAGCTGATGACATCGACAACGATATTCATCAGTGAATGATGTCCATGCAAACATGCAGTTTGCGACTGTTTACAGTTGCAAAATCGACAGAATTCATTGAGCAGTTTGGCGTAAGCCAAACACCAAAACTTTTAATTGAAGAGTTTGATCATGGCTCAGATTGAACGCTGGCGGCAGGCCTAACACATGCAAGTCGAGCGGTAACACAAGGGAGCTTGCTCCTGAGGTGACGAGCGGCGGACGGGTGAGTAATGCCTGGGAACTTGCCCATTCGAGGGGGATAACAGTTGGAAACGACTGCTAATACCGCATACGCCCTACGGGGGAAAGCAGGGGAACTTCGGTCCTTGCGCGAATGGATAGGCCCAGGTGGGATTAGCTAGTTGGTGAGGTAAAGGCTCACCAAGGCGACGATCCCTAGCTGTTCTGAGAGGATGATCAGCCACACTGGGACTGAGACACGGCCCAGACTCCTACGGGAGGCAGCAGTGGGGAATATTGGACAATGGGCGCAAGCCTGATCCAGCCATGCCGCGTGTGTGAAGAAGGCCTTCGGGTTGTAAAGCACTTTCAGTGGGGAGGAAAGGTTGTAGGTTAATACCCTATAGCTGTGACGTTACCCACAGAAGAAGCACCGGCTAACTCCGTGCCAGCAGCCGCGGTAATACGGAGGGTGCAAGCGTTAATCGGAATTACTGGGCGTAAAGCGTGCGCAGGCGGTTTGTTAAGCGAGATGTGAAAGCCCCGGGCTCAACCTGGGAATTGCATTTCGAACTGGCAAACTAGAGTCTTGTAGAGGGGGGTAGAATTCCAGGTGTAGCGGTGAAATGCGTAGAGATCTGGAGGAATACCGGTGGCGAAGGCGGCCCCCTGGACAAAGACTGACGCTCAGGCACGAAAGCGTGGGGAGCAAACAGGATTAGATACCCTGGTAGTCCACGCCGTAAACGATGTCTACTCGGAGTTTGGTGTCTTGAACACTGGGCTCTCAAGCTAACGCATTAAGTAGACCGCCTGGGGAGTACGGCCGCAAGGTTAAAACTCAAATGAATTGACGGGGGCCCGCACAAGCGGTGGAGCATGTGGTTTAATTCGATGCAACGCGAAGAACCTTACCTACTCTTGACATCCAGAGAACTTGGCAGAGATGCCTTGGTGCCTTCGGGAACTCTGAGACAGGTGCTGCATGGCTGTCGTCAGCTCGTGTTGTGAAATGTTGGGTTAAGTCCCGCAACGAGCGCAACCCTTATCCTTACTTGCCAGCGGGTCATGCCGGGAACTTTAGGGAGACTGCCGGTGATAAACCGGAGGAAGGTGGGGACGACGTCAAGTCATCATGGCCCTTACGAGTAGGGCTACACACGTGCTACAATGGTCAGTACAGAGGGTTGCGAAGCCGCGAGGTGGAGCTAATCCCATAAAGCTGGTCGTAGTCCGGATTGGAGTCTGCAACTCGACTCCATGAAGTCGGAATCGCTAGTAATCGTGGATCAGAATGCCACGGTGAATACGTTCCCGGGCCTTGTACACACCGCCCGTCACACCATGGGAGTGGGCTGCAAAAGAAGTGGGTAGCTTAACCTTCGGGGGGGCGCTCACCACTTTGTGGTTCATGACTGGGGTGAAGTCGTAACAAGGTAGCCCTAGGGGAACCTGGGGCTGGATCACCTCCTTACCTAAGCGATGCGTCGCACTGTTGAGTGTTCACACAGATTGCTTGATAGATGAAAAGAGACAAATGCGTGAGGGTCTGTAGCTCAGGTGGTTAGAGCGTTCGCCTGATAAGCGAGAGGTCGGTAGTTCGAGTCTACTCAGACCCACCAATCTCATTGATGCTGCGTTGGGCTCGTCGTCGTTTACTTCAGTAAACTTCCGCCGTTCCCGCCTTGCCTGAATGAGATTAATCATCCCGCATTGTTTCAGACTGTGATGACGGCGGATGCTGTCTGAAATGGGGCTATAGCTCAGCTGGGAGAGCGCCTGCCTTGCACGCAGGAGGTCTGCGGTTCGATCCCGCATAGCTCCACCACTTCGCTGCCACAGCGACAGTCTCAGGAATAGAGACGCCAAAGATAAGTATTGAATTTATCTTTGGCTTTTTTAAGCCCGCTCTTTAACAATTTGGAAAGCTGATAGTAGAAACTGGACCCTCTCTTAGAGATGGATTCAGTTAATACAAAAATTGAGTTCTCAAACACTTCAATCAAGTGTTTTGGGTATTCTTCAAGGCGGGTCCATTTCCTACCCTGGAAATGAGACCAAGTAAAACCAGCTGGTCGCAACAGCTCAAGTGAAACTCATTTGGGTTGTATGGTTAAGCGACTAAGCGTATACGGTGGATGCCTTGGCAGTCAGAGGCGATGAAGGACGTAGTAACTTGCGAAAAGCGTTGGTGAGGTAGTAACAACCGTTATAGCCAGCGATGTCCGAATGGGGGAACCCGGCAGCATAAGCTGTCATCACTACATGAATACATAGTGTAGTGAGGCGAACGAGGGGAACTGAAACATCTAAGTACCCTTAGGAAAAGAAATCAACCGAGATTCCCTAAGTAGCGGCGAGCGAACGGGGATTAGCCCTTAAGTCTTTGGGGTGTTAGTGGAATGTGTTGGAAAGCACAACGGTACAGGGTGATAGTCCCGTACACGACAACTAACCAGAGATGAAAACGAGTAAGGCGGCACACGTGATATGTTGTCTGAACATGGGGGGACCATCCTCCAAGGCTAAATACTCCTGACTGACCGATAGTGAACCAGTACCGTGAGGGAAAGGCGAAAAGAACCCCTGTGAGGGGAGTGAAATAGAACCTGAAACCGTATACGTACAAGCAGTGGGAGCGGTTCTTGAGACCGTGACTGCGTACCTTTTGTATAATGGGTCAGCGACTTACATTTAGTAGCGAGGTTAAGCGAATAGCGGAGCCGTAGGGAAACCGAGTGTTAACTGCGCGTTTAGTTGCTAGGTGTAGACCCGAAACCCGGTGATCTAGCCATGGGCAGGTTGAAGGTTGAGTAACATCAACTGGAGGACCGAACCGACTAATGTTGAAAAATTAGCGGATGACTTGTGGCTGGGGGTGAAAGGCCAATCAAACCGGGAGATATCTGGTTCTCCTCGAAAGCTATTTAGGTAGCGCCTCGGACGAACACCTTTGGGGGTAGAGCACTGTTAAGGCTAGGGGGTCATCCCGACTTACCAACCCTTTGCAAACTCCGAATACCAAAGAGTGCTATCCGGGAGACAGACGGCGGGTGCTAACGTCCGTCGTCAAAAGGGAAACAACCCAGACCGTCAGCTAAGGTCCCAAAGTAATTGCTAAGTGGGAAACGATGTGGGAAGGCTTAGACAGCTAGGATGTTGGCTTAGAAGCAGCCATCATTTAAAGAAAGCGTAATAGCTCACTAGTCGAGTCGGCCTGCGCGGAAGATGTAACGGGGCTAAGCAATTCACCGAAGCTACGGGTGTGCACGATAACGTGTACGCGGTAGAGGAGCGTTCTGTAAGCCGTTGAAGGTGAAGGGGTAACCCACACTGGAGGTATCAGAAGTGCGAATGCTGACATGAGTAACGATAAAGGGGGTGAAAAACCCCCTCGCCGAAAGACCAAGGGTTCCTGTCCAACGTTAATCGGGGCAGGGTGAGTCGACCCCTAAGGCGAGGCCGAAAGGCGTAGTCGATGGGAAACGGGTTAATATTCCCGTACTTCTGCTAACTGCGATGGAGAGACGGAGAAGGCTAGGCCAGCACGGCGTTGGTTGTCCGTGTTTAAGGTGGTAGGTGGTGTGCTTAGGCAAATCCGGGCACACATACACCGAGAGCTGATGACGAGGTGCTACGGCACTGAAGTGGTTGATGCCAGGCTTCCAGGAAAATCTTCTAAGCTTCAGGTTAGCAGGAATCGTACCCCAAACCGACACAGGTGGTCGGGTAGAGAATACCAAGGCGCTTGAGAGAACTCGGCTGAAGGAACTAGGCAAAATGGTACCGTAACTTCGGGAGAAGGTACGCTGCTGTTGGTGGAGGGACTTGCTCCCCGAGCTGACGGCAGTCGCAGATACCAGGTGGCTGCAACTGTTTATCAAAAACACAGCACTGTGCAAACTCGCAAGAGGAAGTATACGGTGTGACGCCTGCCCGGTGCCGGAAGGTTAATTGATTGGGTTATCGCAAGAGAAGCTCATGATCGAAGCCCCGGTAAACGGCGGCCGTAACTATAACGGTCCTAAGGTAGCGAAATTCCTTGTCGGGTAAGTTCCGACCTGCACGAATGGCGTAATGATGGCCACGCTGTCTCCAGCCGAGACTCAGTGAAGTTGAAATTGCGGTGAAGATGCCGTATACCCGCGGCTAGACGGAAAGACCCCGTGAACCTTTACTATAGCTTGGCACTGAACATTGACCCTACATGTGTAGGATAGGTGGGAGACTTTGAAGCGGGAACGCCAGTTCTCGTGGAGTCGTCCTTGAAATACCACCCTTGTAGTGTTGATGTTCTAACCTGGGCCCCTAATCGGGGTTAGGGACAGTGCCTGGTGGGTAGTTTGACTGGGGCGGTCTCCTCCCAAAGAGTAACGGAGGAGCACGAAGGTTGGCTAAGTACGGTCGGACATCGTACGGTTAGTGCAATGGCATAAGCCAGCTTAACTGCGAGACAGACACGTCGAGCAGGTACGAAAGTAGGTCATAGTGATCCGGTGGTTCTGAATGGAAGGGCCATCGCTCAACGGATAAAAGGTACTCCGGGGATAACAGGCTGATACCGCCCAAGAGTTCATATCGACGGCGGTGTTTGGCACCTCGATGTCGGCTCATCACATCCTGGGGCTGAAGTCGGTCCCAAGGGTATGGCTGTTCGCCATTTAAAGTGGTACGCGAGCTGGGTTCAGAACGTCGTGAGACAGTTCGGTCCCTATCTGCCGTGGGCGTTGGATGATTGAGGGGAGTTGCTCCTAGTACGAGAGGACCGGAGTGAACGAACCGCTGGTGTTCGGGTTGTCATGCCAATGGCATTGCCCGGTAGCTACGTTCGGAATCGATAACCGCTGAAAGCATCTAAGCGGGAAGCGAGCCCCAAGATGAGTCATCCCTTGGACCTAGAGTCCACATAAGAGCCGTTCGAGACCAGGACGTTGATAGGTCAGGTGTGTAAGCGTTGTGAGGCGTTGAGCTAACTGATACTAATGACTCGAGAGGCTTAACCATACAACCCAGATGGGTTTTACGTTTTGCTTGAAATACCCAAACTTGATTGAAGTCGAGACTCAAAGCTCGTAAGAGCAGCAGCACAGAATTTCCGGTCGCTTAGCTCAGCCGGGAGAGCACCTCCCTTACAAGGAGGGGGTCACTGGTTCGATCCCAGTAGCGACCACCATATTTCACTGCACAGCTTTCCAAATTACCAATTTTGTCTGGTGACAATAGCATTGTGGTCCCACCTGATCCCATTCCGAACTCAGAAGTGAAACGCAATCGCGCCGATGGTAGTGTGGGGTCTCCCCATGTGAGAGTAGGTCATCGCCAGACGCCTAATTTAATCAAATTGCCAATGCGATTTGAAAGAATTTGCTGATATGGCTCAGTCGGTAGAGCGCATCCTTGGTAAGGATGAGGTCCCCAGTTCGATTCTGGGTATCAGCACCATATTAGCTGCAATAGAAAGCAGCATAAAAATTTGTTTGGAAACCATAGTGCTGTGGTCCCACCTGATCCCATTCCGAACTCAGAAGTGAAACGCAGTCACGCCGATGGTAGTGTGGGGTCTCCCCATGTGAGAGTAGGTCATTTCCAAACGCCAAATTTTAGCAAGGCCACCCTAAGGGTGGCCTTTTGCTTTTCTGCATTCCTGCAATCAGTCCCCACACCGTTATTGCGCCACAGCCATATTACTCTCAGCAAACTTACCACCATGCCGCAAATCCTGACTGCTTCTATTGCCTGGAGACCTTATCTGGGAGTTCCCTGGTCTTTGGGACTGCGAGGTGAAGTTGGTAGCCTTAAGTCACCGTCAGTCCATTTCAGGAGCCAACAGGTACTTGGGGAATCTCTGCCTGACAATAACCGCAGTGTCCTCAGTCATCCTGGGATGACAGATCAACATCTCTATCAGGTACGGTTCTTTGGCAGTATTTGTGGCATCGATGTCTTCTATTGGCACCACGGGAACGATATTTGTTGTGCCCAATGCGGCGATTTTTATATCCAGCATACAACCAAAGAAAAATAGTTCAGACACAGGTGTGCTTTGTGATCCCTGCTATACTGGTAAACCCACCTGTGGATAAGCGGTAGGTAACTTGTGTGTTAGCTTGGGGTTTAAGCATATGCACTCAAAGTCGCGAATTTTTACCGAAAAGCCCTTGCGTAAAAAGTGCGGCTGCCTATAATGCGCATCCACTGACACGGCAGGCAGCGCAAGGCGCGGCGGCAGGTGAAAGTGGTCGGAGTGAAGCTCCGGCAGCGTCGAAAAAAGTTTGCAAAAACAGCTTGACGCGAAAACGGGGTTCTGTAGAATACGCAGCCCTGACCCGCTGAGAACTCGGTGGGATGCCCAAGCGGCACCGTTCTTTAACAAGTTATTAAGACAAGCAAATCTGTGTGGACACTCGCAGAGCTGATGACATCGACAACGATATTCATCAGTGAATGATGTCCATGCAAACATGCAGTTTGCGACTGTTTACAGTTGCAAAATCGACAGAATTCATTGAGCAGTTTGGCGTAAGCCAAACACCAAAACTTTTAATTGAAGAGTTTGATCATGGCTCAGATTGAACGCTGGCGGCAGGCCTAACACATGCAAGTCGAGCGGTAACACAAGGGAGCTTGCTCCTGAGGTGACGAGCGGCGGACGGGTGAGTAATGCCTGGGAACTTGCCCATTCGAGGGGGATAACAGTTGGAAACGACTGCTAATACCGCATACGCCCTACGGGGGAAAGCAGGGGAACTTCGGTCCTTGCGCGAATGGATAGGCCCAGGTGGGATTAGCTAGTTGGTGAGGTAAAGGCTCACCAAGGCGACGATCCCTAGCTGTTCTGAGAGGATGATCAGCCACACTGGGACTGAGACACGGCCCAGACTCCTACGGGAGGCAGCAGTGGGGAATATTGGACAATGGGCGCAAGCCTGATCCAGCCATGCCGCGTGTGTGAAGAAGGCCTTCGGGTTGTAAAGCACTTTCAGTGGGGAGGAAAGGTTGTAGGTTAATACCCTATAGCTGTGACGTTACCCACAGAAGAAGCACCGGCTAACTCCGTGCCAGCAGCCGCGGTAATACGGAGGGTGCAAGCGTTAATCGGAATTACTGGGCGTAAAGCGTGCGCAGGCGGTTTGTTAAGCGAGATGTGAAAGCCCCGGGCTCAACCTGGGAATTGCATTTCGAACTGGCAAACTAGAGTCTTGTAGAGGGGGGTAGAATTCCAGGTGTAGCGGTGAAATGCGTAGAGATCTGGAGGAATACCGGTGGCGAAGGCGGCCCCCTGGACAAAGACTGACGCTCAGGCACGAAAGCGTGGGGAGCAAACAGGATTAGATACCCTGGTAGTCCACGCCGTAAACGATGTCTACTCGGAGTTTGGTGTCTTGAACACTGGGCTCTCAAGCTAACGCATTAAGTAGACCGCCTGGGGAGTACGGCCGCAAGGTTAAAACTCAAATGAATTGACGGGGGCCCGCACAAGCGGTGGAGCATGTGGTTTAATTCGATGCAACGCGAAGAACCTTACCTACTCTTGACATCCAGAGAACTTGGCAGAGATGCCTTGGTGCCTTCGGGAACTCTGAGACAGGTGCTGCATGGCTGTCGTCAGCTCGTGTTGTGAAATGTTGGGTTAAGTCCCGCAACGAGCGCAACCCTTATCCTTACTTGCCAGCGGGTCATGCCGGGAACTTTAGGGAGACTGCCGGTGATAAACCGGAGGAAGGTGGGGACGACGTCAAGTCATCATGGCCCTTACGAGTAGGGCTACACACGTGCTACAATGGTCAGTACAGAGGGTTGCGAAGCCGCGAGGTGGAGCTAATCCCATAAAGCTGGTCGTAGTCCGGATTGGAGTCTGCAACTCGACTCCATGAAGTCGGAATCGCTAGTAATCGTGGATCAGAATGCCACGGTGAATACGTTCCCGGGCCTTGTACACACCGCCCGTCACACCATGGGAGTGGGCTGCAAAAGAAGTGGGTAGCTTAACCTTCGGGGGGGCGCTCACCACTTTGTGGTTCATGACTGGGGTGAAGTCGTAACAAGGTAGCCCTAGGGGAACCTGGGGCTGGATCACCTCCTTACCTAAGCGATGCGTCGCACTGTTGAGTGTTCACACAGATAGGTTTGTCTTAAAACCTGCATTATCGAAAGATGATGTTGCTCTTTAACAATTTGGAAAGCTGATAGTAGAAACTGGACCCTCTCTTAGAGATGGATTCAGTTAATACAAAAATTGAGTTCTCAAACACTTCAATCAAGTGTTTTGGGTATTCTTCAAGGCGGGTCCATTTCCTACCCTGGAAATGAGACCAAGTAAAACCAGCTGGTCGCAACAGCTCAAGTGAAACTCATTTGGGTTGTATGGTTAAGCGACTAAGCGTATACGGTGGATGCCTTGGCAGTCAGAGGCGATGAAGGACGTAGTAACTTGCGAAAAGCGTTGGTGAGGTAGTAACAACCGTTATAGCCAGCGATGTCCGAATGGGGGAACCCGGCAGCATAAGCTGTCATCACTACATGAATACATAGTGTAGTGAGGCGAACGAGGGGAACTGAAACATCTAAGTACCCTTAGGAAAAGAAATCAACCGAGATTCCCTAAGTAGCGGCGAGCGAACGGGGATTAGCCCTTAAGTCTTTGGGGTGTTAGTGGAATGTGTTGGAAAGCACAACGGTACAGGGTGATAGTCCCGTACACGACAACTAACCAGAGATGAAAACGAGTAAGGCGGCACACGTGATATGTTGTCTGAACATGGGGGGACCATCCTCCAAGGCTAAATACTCCTGACTGACCGATAGTGAACCAGTACCGTGAGGGAAAGGCGAAAAGAACCCCTGTGAGGGGAGTGAAATAGAACCTGAAACCGTATACGTACAAGCAGTGGGAGCGGTTCTTGAGACCGTGACTGCGTACCTTTTGTATAATGGGTCAGCGACTTACATTTAGTAGCGAGGTTAAGCGAATAGCGGAGCCGTAGGGAAACCGAGTGTTAACTGCGCGTTTAGTTGCTAGGTGTAGACCCGAAACCCGGTGATCTAGCCATGGGCAGGTTGAAGGTTGAGTAACATCAACTGGAGGACCGAACCGACTAATGTTGAAAAATTAGCGGATGACTTGTGGCTGGGGGTGAAAGGCCAATCAAACCGGGAGATATCTGGTTCTCCTCGAAAGCTATTTAGGTAGCGCCTCGGACGAACACCTTTGGGGGTAGAGCACTGTTAAGGCTAGGGGGTCATCCCGACTTACCAACCCTTTGCAAACTCCGAATACCAAAGAGTGCTATCCGGGAGACAGACGGCGGGTGCTAACGTCCGTCGTCAAAAGGGAAACAACCCAGACCGTCAGCTAAGGTCCCAAAGTAATTGCTAAGTGGGAAACGATGTGGGAAGGCTTAGACAGCTAGGATGTTGGCTTAGAAGCAGCCATCATTTAAAGAAAGCGTAATAGCTCACTAGTCGAGTCGGCCTGCGCGGAAGATGTAACGGGGCTAAGCAATTCACCGAAGCTACGGGTGTGCACGATAACGTGTACGCGGTAGAGGAGCGTTCTGTAAGCCGTTGAAGGTGAAGGGGTAACCCACACTGGAGGTATCAGAAGTGCGAATGCTGACATGAGTAACGATAAAGGGGGTGAAAAACCCCCTCGCCGAAAGACCAAGGGTTCCTGTCCAACGTTAATCGGGGCAGGGTGAGTCGACCCCTAAGGCGAGGCCGAAAGGCGTAGTCGATGGGAAACGGGTTAATATTCCCGTACTTCTGCTAACTGCGATGGAGAGACGGAGAAGGCTAGGCCAGCACGGCGTTGGTTGTCCGTGTTTAAGGTGGTAGGTGGTGTGCTTAGGCAAATCCGGGCACACATACACCGAGAGCTGATGACGAGGTGCTACGGCACTGAAGTGGTTGATGCCAGGCTTCCAGGAAAATCTTCTAAGCTTCAGGTTAGCAGGAATCGTACCCCAAACCGACACAGGTGGTCGGGTAGAGAATACCAAGGCGCTTGAGAGAACTCGGCTGAAGGAACTAGGCAAAATGGTACCGTAACTTCGGGAGAAGGTACGCTGCTGTTGGTGGAGGGACTTGCTCCCCGAGCTGACGGCAGTCGCAGATACCAGGTGGCTGCAACTGTTTATCAAAAACACAGCACTGTGCAAACTCGCAAGAGGAAGTATACGGTGTGACGCCTGCCCGGTGCCGGAAGGTTAATTGATTGGGTTATCGCAAGAGAAGCTCATGATCGAAGCCCCGGTAAACGGCGGCCGTAACTATAACGGTCCTAAGGTAGCGAAATTCCTTGTCGGGTAAGTTCCGACCTGCACGAATGGCGTAATGATGGCCACGCTGTCTCCAGCCGAGACTCAGTGAAGTTGAAATTGCGGTGAAGATGCCGTATACCCGCGGCTAGACGGAAAGACCCCGTGAACCTTTACTATAGCTTGGCACTGAACATTGACCCTACATGTGTAGGATAGGTGGGAGACTTTGAAGCGGGAACGCCAGTTCTCGTGGAGTCGTCCTTGAAATACCACCCTTGTAGTGTTGATGTTCTAACCTGGGCCCCTAATCGGGGTTAGGGACAGTGCCTGGTGGGTAGTTTGACTGGGGCGGTCTCCTCCCAAAGAGTAACGGAGGAGCACGAAGGTTGGCTAAGTACGGTCGGACATCGTACGGTTAGTGCAATGGCATAAGCCAGCTTAACTGCGAGACAGACACGTCGAGCAGGTACGAAAGTAGGTCATAGTGATCCGGTGGTTCTGAATGGAAGGGCCATCGCTCAACGGATAAAAGGTACTCCGGGGATAACAGGCTGATACCGCCCAAGAGTTCATATCGACGGCGGTGTTTGGCACCTCGATGTCGGCTCATCACATCCTGGGGCTGAAGTCGGTCCCAAGGGTATGGCTGTTCGCCATTTAAAGTGGTACGCGAGCTGGGTTCAGAACGTCGTGAGACAGTTCGGTCCCTATCTGCCGTGGGCGTTGGATGATTGAGGGGAGTTGCTCCTAGTACGAGAGGACCGGAGTGAACGAACCGCTGGTGTTCGGGTTGTCATGCCAATGGCATTGCCCGGTAGCTACGTTCGGAATCGATAACCGCTGAAAGCATCTAAGCGGGAAGCGAGCCCCAAGATGAGTCATCCCTTGGACCTAGAGTCCACATAAGAGCCGTTCGAGACCAGGACGTTGATAGGTCAGGTGTGTAAGCGTTGTGAGGCGTTGAGCTAACTGATACTAATGACTCGAGAGGCTTAACCATACAACCCAGATGGGTTTTACGTTTTGCTTGAAGTACCCAAACTTGATTGAAGTCGAGACTCAAGGCTCGTAAGAGCAGCAGCACAGAATTTCCGGTCGCTTAGCTCAGCCGGGAGAGCACCTCCCTTACAAGGAGGGGGTCACTGGTTCGATCCCAGTAGCGACCACCATATTTCACTGCACAGCTTTCCAAATTACCAATTTTGTCTGGTGATAATAGCATTGTGGTCCCACCTGATCCCATTCCGAACTCAGAAGTGAAACGCAATCGCGCCGATGGTAGTGTGGGGTCTCCCCATGTGAGAGTAGGTCATCGCCAGACGCTTATTTAAGTAGAAAAGCCACCTGAATAAGGTGGCTTTTTTGCGTTTGGAAACCACATATCTCCCCTTTGCAGATCTTGAGTCTTGCATTGCTTATCTCAGGTGACTTTTCAACTTAATGTAGGCATGACATGCCTACACCCGATGTCGGTCGATAAATGCTCCTTCAATATCGACACTTCCGCCATCCATGGCGGTCGCCGGCCGCTTAGCGGGGTCCCCAGCTCGCAGCCAGCCGTTCATCAAGCTACGCTTGATAATCGAACGCCTTATGCTCCCATGTGAGGGTAGGGCGAATATCGCATAGCGATATGCTTATGAGCGCGAAGCTTTAGTGTAGCTGGTCATCGCCAGACGCCTAATTCTGGTTTCCACTTTGAAAAGTGAAATCAAACAGAATCAAAGAGGCCACCCAAACGGGTGGCCTCTTTGCATTTTCTCAATGACGGTTTTGAAACTGCCAAGACATCTTCTGGTTAAAGTTAGCGGTCGTCGCCAAGATCCAATAGAAAGATCAAACTGACTGTGGCGCTGAACTCCATCTCTTCCTGCAGGTACTGTGGCTTGCTGAGACGGCTGCCTGTCACTTCTATACGTTCTATACCACTGTAGCGCGAGGACAGGTTTCTGCTCTCCGGTATGATGCTGTAGATGCTGCCAAGCTTGACCCCAAGTTCCGCTGCCAGTCGTTCGGCCTGGGTCTTGGCATCCCTGACGGCCTTGGACTGAGCTTTCAGTTTGAGCGCCTCGGCCTTGGATGAACGCATCTGTATGCCATCAATTTCAGTGATGCCAGCCTTCAGGGCAAAGTCCAAGAAATCGCTGAGCTTACTTGGATCTTTCAGTACCGCCTCCAGCCGCCGCGACGCCCTGTGCCCAAGAATAACCCGATTGTTATTGTCGTCATAACGGGTTTCGGGCTCGACATTAAGCTGGGAGGCGGTCACGTCTTTGCCCTCTATGCCATAGTCCGCCAAACCAGACATCAGCGTATTGACCACGGCATCGACCCGGCCCTTTGCCTTGAGTGCCTCCTGCTCGGTCACTTCCACGTTGAGGCTAATCTCAGCCGAATCCGGTTTGGCTGTCACCATACCTTTGCCGGTCACGGCGAGATGGGCCGCTGCCGGCAGCTCAGAAGCGTTGGCTATCTGCGACAACATCGGCTGTGACAGCATTAATAGGGGAACGAACAGTAAGGGTTTGAAATTCATGAGCCATCCTTGCGAGTGAGCTTATTGAAGTGATAGCGTTTCAGTGTGCCTTAAGGTCTTACCGAGGGAAAGAGCAAAGGCGATGGGGCCTTCACATAGCTGCTTTCCTGTCCATGACCTCCTTTTACTTGAACGAGGCTCTATCGTCGATTCTGGGACGCTTAAGCAATCATGCTGATCCAGATCAGCGCAGCAGATCTCAGGCTCGTTAGGCTGGTGCCAGTGGCCTATGCCGATCGCTGGCGAAAGTGGCTGGCATGAGTAGTTGGTGTAAACAATCGATGTGCATAGCCAGCGTAGTAGCGCCGCTGATGAGGGCTTTGCCGGGAGGGAGATGAAATATGGCGACCATGGAGGACAGAAAGCTTATCCGGCTGCTCAAGGCGATAATGCTGCTGGGTATAGCGCTTATCCTGCTGGGCATCTATCTGCACAACTTCAGTGAAGCCATAGAACAGCTCGGGGTCATCGGCATTATCATCAGCGCCCTGTGCGTCGCCATAGGTATGGCACTTTCACTGCCCACCAAGATGTACCTGACCTTTGTCCTGGTCAGGTGGGAGGAAAGGGCCAAAGGCTCAGGTGAGGATTAACTGCAAGGTAGCGGCTTGCTTGCGCTGTGCTATTAATCCAGGCCAGCACAGGCGATGTAGGCTCTGGCAAGTTCAACGACGTCTGCTTTTTGGCTGAATTGAGCCGGCGCATCTTCGAAAACGGACGACAGACATTGAGCTTTAATCCGGACATAGTTGTCGTTGCATTCGGCAGTTGATGAACCGCCACTGGTTTGATAGCCCTCATCATTGCACAGGTGCAAAGCCAGTAAGTCGACACCATGCTTTGCCTCTTCCAAGGTCACAGTCCTTTCCCGGAGCTTTTCCAGCACCTGTTGATAGCTGTTGAATTCCGTTGCTGCGGATGCTCCGAAGAGAGAAGCACCATAGAAATGGTAAAGGGCGACGCCTAAGACTGACATTACGACCAGTTCTTTCACATTAAAGTCTTCAATTAAAAAAATAATGATTTCACCAGATCCTGGGAAAATTGAAAAATTGCCAGTTGGAACATGATTACACCCGAGGTGAAGAGTAATGAGCCCTGAGTGCTGAATCCCAGGTACTTGGAGTAGACATAAGACATGGAGAGGTAGGACAGGATAATGGCCCACAAGCCTCCAATGGTGAACGCGAGAACCAGGGACACCAGGGTGCCCATGGCAACAGCCATGGCACAGGCACCAAGCCCGGTGCATTCAGCACCAAACACGCTGGCACTGATCCTTACCGGCACTACGGTGAAAACGAACAGGATCATGCCAAGAAGTAACATATGAGCCATAAAAACTTTCCTTGTATTGGCCACAGCACCAATCAGCGCGGCCTCCTTTGCGCCGCGCAGTATATAGAAAGCCCGATCTCAGATTCAAGTACTGTTGTGAAACATTGACCACACAAACGCCCGTTCTTGGCTGTTCCTTGGCAAATCAAATGCACTTTCAAAGCGTCAGCGAATCGAGAAACCTGGCGGCATCATCGCTGTCGGCTTCCGGATAAATGGCGGTTTGGGTGACCAAGACATCGTAGAAGTCGATCATTCTCTGAGTGACCTGACGCTGGCCAAAGTCCATTTTAAATTCATAGCCATAGTGACCGTCGACCATCACATAGGTCTTGCTGATCAGCTTGGCCCCTTTATTGGTCAATGCATGGGGATAGGCATCATCGATACTGAAATCCAGGTTATGCATCACGGCCAGGCTGTAATCGGCCGAGCCATAACGCACTCCTTGCCATTCAACATCAAGCCCATCCACATTATGCCGCTCTATCCTCGGCTTTTTCGGAAACATCACATTGACGTCCACGCTGTCCAGGGAAAAGCTTTGCCAAGTCACCTCGGACTTGGGCTTCACCGCATAGTGCTTTTGGTACTGGTCATAGCCACCATAGACCACGGCAGCAACAAACATGACTCTTACGAATCCATTCACAGTTAATTTCCTTTTGGGGTGAGAGCTTGTTGCTACAGGCATTTAAGCCATACCTGTGGCGGTCTCCGTGTCAGGAGAGCTGTTATCCGTTGCAGCGGAACTGTGGTTATTGGTGTTTGCATGCACCTGCTCATACTCAACGAGGGCGCCATTGACATAACGAACAGAGACAATCACAACTCCATCTCTGAGCATGTATAAGCCTGTGGCGAAGAAGAAGAGTCCTATCAGCAGTAAACTGACATTGAAGCCGGTAGTCAGCGTGTAAACTGCAAAGACGGTGAGGGGAATACCAGCCAAGGTAATCAGAGCGCCAAAAAACAGGTTGTACCAAGCAGCATATTTGTCAGAGCGGTCAAGCTGAACGCGATAGGAATGAGAGGCTAGGTTGCTGATATTCGGCGAGGTTTTAATGACGTTGAGCACATGTCTAAACTGCACCTGCCCATTCATACGCTCTTTTAACACCATGGCAGCATTGAGTCGCGGTGTACTCAGCCTGACGCCGTGAACCATCCGGAAATGTTCAAGATTAGCTTCGTCCCTTAAATGTACTTTCATTTCTTCAGTAAGATGGGGATCGGCAAGCGCTGTGGCTATAGAAGTGCTTCGAAGTTTCCTGCTAGAGTCATAAAAACTGACTACTTTCTCCAAATTAAAAACCAGATAGAGCGCTAGCACCAAAGCCAGTATTAAAAAATTACTTTCGGTGAGCAGGCGTGCCACCAGATCCATGGACATTATTTCTTCCTTTTCTGAATATCGTGAATTGATAGGCGGTGCCTATCAAAGAGCTAAATTATTGGGATATTACTATCTAATAGCTGAAGAGATAAGCAAATGGCACATCTTTAATCCGTGCCAACTTAAAAAATCCCATGGTTTCAGTTAAAACATTTGCGAACTCAAACTTAAACATTGGATCTTGCTTGCACTTTTCTTTAAAAATTATAAACACATTTATTGTGTAAAGAGCCGAAAAAGCCATTAATACATTGCGAAGATTAGCCTTCTTGTAATTTGTCATCCTGTCATGCTTCACCTTGTTGTGCTCAGACCACCAACCCGGGTTTTTACCACAGTGCAGTTCTGACCAAGGAGCACAGATCAGTTGATATCCTGTAAGACTGACCTCTTTATCAATCAACTCGGGGCAATGCAGTTTAATGGTTTTAACATAGCCTGTTATATTGTTGGACTTATTATCTCCCAGGATCCCACATAAAGCTTTAAGAGTGACATCCACTTCAGAACAAATGGAAAGATAAAGCCTTGTGAGTTCAACAGAATATACGCAATAATTGTCTTCACAGATTTCTATATATCTGGCTAAGTTTTCAATGTCTTTTTCAAACGATTGATAATAGCTAACATAACTATGAACGCTCATAGACCCTCAATCAGATGTGGTGGTTCTCAATTGTTCTTGATCTAGCAGTTATCTAAATAGATGGGCTGTCTTTAAAGGACTCGGTTTAACAAAGCTGCACTTTAAAATTTTGTCTATCATCGATAGGTATTTAGAATATCTATCATGCAGTGTGTCATTTTTTAAAGGCAGAATTTCTCATCTCGACTCAATATGCTCAAACCATGAATCCAAATTATTTTTTATTAGTCTTAATGATTCTAGCAGTAACAGCGTTGCCACAATACAAGTGAAAATGCTGAATAAAGCGGCATACCAAGTTTCATATAGGCCAATGGTCATTTGTGTTATTGCTGAAAAAATAGATGCTGATATTGCGTAAAATAAAATGTCGCTCAACTCCTTTAAAGGAGCATATAGTAATAAGTTAGGGTCTATTTTATTTTTCCTTCTCCATAAGTCTTGATATTTCGGATTGTCATATAAATTTTCCTTCATGTTAACAACTATGAACGTTTTTAAAGATAATAGAAACCCCCCAAGTGCTAAAAATCCTGCGAAAATATGCCCGCGAATATTTTCAGAATAAAACCCTTGAAAGTTATCGATCTTATTACAATATAACTCCTTATTTACTAAGGGATCGCATACATTAAATACAGCAAAAGCATATCCAGTTGTTACAAGTATAAGTGACACTGCAATGTAAAGGTATACTCTATTTTTCATTCCTCTATTTCCATTCCAAAGATGTGCTCGTAATCTTCGCTTTCTATAATGGATATTAGCTCTTTGATATATTTGTGCTCATGAAATCTATCTACCTCAAGTCCATTCAATTTAGTTGCCAGAGCATCAAAGTCTTCAACGCCAAAGCAATCAGGCATATTGTAAATTTTTAAGGGAAATGTCTCTCCATCATAGTCCTCTACAAATACACGCCCACTTTTAGCTTCTTCAGAATCGACAAAACTAGAGATAGCATTCGCAAGTACATTGACTCCTGAACCTGACACAAAAGTAAGCTTTTCCCTCTTTCTTTTAACATATTTAGATAAGGGTGTTGCCTTTCTGATATCATTTGTCAAGTACTGATACTCAAATTCAAAAGATTTGATCTTTTTGAATTCATTCAGGATTTCTTCAAGCTTTTCTTGTCTTACCAGTGGGGCAAATGTCAGTTTTGCTCTATATTTTGAGCGAATTTTTGCTCTTTGAGCTTCGTTTAAACTTCTTCCTTTTTTATGTTCTAGTATTGATATTTCTGATTCTGACTTAGTATTTCTCAATATTTTGTGGTACTTTTTTAAATACTGACCAAAAACGTTTAATGAACATGATTGATGGTAGTGTTGGTATAGGCCAAGACCGGTTATTTTGTCAACAATAAAAAAGTTGAACTCAAGGAGTTTTTCAGAGCCTTTAAGATTTTCAACTTTAATTGTTATGTTTCCATTTTTATCTGAAAGTCGGCAAAATTTTTTCTGATCCTTCACTGTCACAACCAAGCCAGTGTAGTAATTATTATTGTGCACGGAATCTATGTAAAATCTTCTTTGATTTAAATGCTCATCGTCAATAATGCAACCTTCATTTTCAAAAAAACTAAATAGTTCATTCAGCCCTACAGCACTATTATCCACTGTAACACTAAAGCCTAAACACTTTACGTCCATGATTACTCCCAACTATTTTATTGCACAATGCCACATGAAAATATTTAAAAACTAGGAATTATTCCTTTGTAATGGCCTGGAATGCGACTGCATCTCGTCCCGCTTGAAGCGGCCGAGGGTGTTGGTGCAAATGGCGTGGCAAGGCATGGATGCCGAAGCAGCTTCAGTCGAATCAGGGATGAGCGTCTGACGCGTTAGCCAAATTTGCAACATAAACCCGAGGGGCTTTCCGCTTCATTGCGGGCGTCCTTTGGGCTGCAAGGGGCTTTGGACGAGCAAAGCCCCTTGCCCGGGTGTGGGTCGGAAACCCACGACCTTTGCCAAGCGCAGCTTGGCTGCCTCTTATGAGTCCCACCAAGCGACGTATCTGAATCGTCGCTTCCCATGCAACCACGCTACCGCCCCATACTTACGGGCGTATCCTTCCCCAAAATTCACCAAGCCTATAAATAACAACATAAAAATTGCAGAGACAGCTGTGCCGGAAATCGCATTTATTGCAAACAGGCGCGCAGGCAAGCGGCAATCAGGCAGAAGCCTGGGCCATCAGGGAATCATTCTGGGGTAAGGAGAGAAGAGAACGCATTTCCATTGCCCACGGCCAACGCCGTTTCATCCCTGTGGCTTTAACCATAGGCAGTTTAGCTATGGCTAAAGCGTTATTTTTACTGTGTTATTTCAATGCGAATTAACTGGCACGAGCGTACGATAAAAATTCACCGCGAGCAATAGGGCGCCAAACGAAGCCATTCGCTGCTGCCGTGGCTGCAAAAGCGCTGATAGTCGGCAGGATATGCAGAGAAAGGCTGCGGGTTATCACATCATTGGAGGAAAGCCCAAACACAAGAAGGCCAGTCCGGAGACTGGCCTTCTACTTCTTAGCGCTGTAACTCAAAGCCCATGCCGACCTTAGTCAGCTTGCTTTTCGCTTTCACTGCGTATTTCTTAAGTTTTGGGGATTGGGTGTCAGTCGCAATTTCATTGAGCGCCTGTTCATAACGCAAATTGCCACTGTTGCCAACCACGGTACAAAGCCAAGCTACGGCGTCAATCATCTGTGCATCTGCGGTGTTGCGCTCGTCCCATACTTTTTGGGTAAAGCTGTCCAGGAGTTCGTTGGATACCTCAGATTGTTGGGCAAAGGCTCTGGCCATATCTCGTATTTCTACGGCGCCCATGCCATCGAGGTCATTGCTCAACTTGGCAATATCCTCTTTGCCCTGCAGCGCAACTTCAACCTTGATAACGCTGTTTGCATACCAGTTTTTTTTGCTTTTTGTGGCTTCAAATTGGATCAGGCCAAGTTCGGGATAGTGGTATATCACCTTGGTCTGCCTGTTTGAGAAAATATTCGCTTCATTCACGTCAATCGAGGCCGGTTCGCCAAGTTTTTTGATGACCTGTGCTGTCGATTCACCACCGCGGATGGTGGTAAACAGCGCCTTCTTATCCTTGGCTGGGGCTGGGGCGGCTGGCTCTGTTAGCGTTCGGGTGGATTTACCGGATTTATCTATCACATCTGTTACCCGGTTGCCGTGAAGATCTTCTATCCATATCTGGCTGTTATCCTCACCCAAGGTACCAACGACCGTGTAAAACTCGTTGGCTTTCGGCGTAAAGCTCACGTCACCCGATACATAAAAAGAATCGGCAAATACCCCCACAATAGGTGCGCTGTGTGCAGTTCTACCTATGAGGGTTAGCTGATAGTTTTTGCCTGCCTCAAGCGGCCTTGATATGCCCCGCACCACCAAATGACCTTGGTTGAAACTTGAAGATTCGGAGAATTCAGCACTGTTTACCATGGGTTTGCCGTCAATTTTGGACGCGATAAAAAAATGGCCGGAGTGGTGGGACAGGTGACTGAAGCTGTCATCAAGTGATGCTGTGGCACCCTGGAAGCCTTTGGGCAAGGGGGAGGTCGACTGGCAGCCGAACAGTAAAATGGCACATAGAGTGGAAATCAGCAGTTTCATATCAATCCCTTGTTTGGTTATCGGCAGGATAAAAAGACAGTCTCTCTGTCTGCCGGGAGAGTGTTTTTTAGCTCTTTGCTCAAGTTGTTCGGAGCCCAAGCATTTTAGCTGTGATTGTAGTCGCCAAATTTACTATGTTATTAAAGATGGCTAAAGCATTATTCTTGCTGCGTTATTTTAGTAAGAGGCAATGAACGCTAGCCTGTGATAAAAAATTATCCGCAGCTAATAGAAAGCGATAACGGCTGCTACTGAAAGATCGGGCCAGACTGCGGGCTGGGTTATGAAAATGAAAGCCAGCGAGTTATCGAGGCATTGGAAGATATGCCCTCGGTGGCCAAAACGCAAAAAGGCCAGTCCGGAGACTGGCCTTTTTATCAAGCGAGGAACCGATGGTTATCAGTTCATGCCATATTTTTTCAGCTTCTTGCGCAGGGTGCCGCGGTTGATGCCGAGCATGTTGGCAGCGCGGGTTTGGTTACCGCGGGTGTGTTGCATGATGATATCAAGCAGAGGGGCTTCTACTTCGCAAAGCACCATTTCGTAAACTTCCTGGGCTTCCTGACCGTCCAACTGGGCGAAGAAGTTGCTGACGGCGCGCTTTACTGCGTCACGCAGCAGTTGCGGCTTGATGGTGCCGTTTGCGGTTTCGATTTTGCCTACGGTAAGCTGATGAGCTTCAGTGTGAGTTGTCTGATCAAACATTCGTATTCTGCTCTTTATTGATACTTTACTAATTCATCGAAATAACGTTCCACGGCGGAACGTTGCTCGGCAGCGGATTCCAATGTATTGAATTCACTGCGGAATTCGCGCTGTTCGTCCTGGTCCAGGTACCAGCCGATATGTTTTCTGGCGAAGCGAACACCCTTAAATTCGCCATACAAATCATATATTTTGGTGAGATGTTCCAGCATCACCCGACGCTTTTCATCCATCCCCACCGGTTCGAGCCGGTGACCCGTGTTCAGGAAATGCTGGATTTCCCTGAAAATCCAAGGCCTTCCCTGGGCACCCCGTCCTATCATCAGGGCATCGGCACCGGTGTAATCGAGCACATGACGTGCCTTTTCCGGACTGACGATGTCCCCGTTGGCGACAACAGGAATCGAGACACTCTGTTTGATGGCGCGGATGGTGTCGTACTCGGCATCGCCTTTGTACATGCATTGCCGGGTACGGCCGTGAACGGCCAACGAGGCTATGCCACAATCTTCTGCTATCCGGGCGATTTGAACACCGTTCCTGTGTTCCGGTTCCCACCCCGTGCGAATCTTCAGCGTGACCGGTACGTCCACTGCGCTTACCACGGCCTTGAGGATGGACTCCACCAGTTCCGGGTATTGCATCAGGGCCGAGCCCGCCTGCTTTTTATTCACCTTTTTTGCCGGACAACCCATGTTGATGTCGATGATTTGGGCGCCTTGCTCCACGTTGAAGTGGGCGGCCCAGGCCATCTGTTCGGGATCGGCGCCGGCAATCTGCACTGAGCGTATGCCTTCCTCTCCCGAATGTGCCATGCGTTGGCGGCTTTTGTCCGTATCCCAGAGTTCCGGGTTGCAGGACAGCATCTCTGACACGGCCATGGCGGCACCATAGCGCAGGCAGAGATTGCGGAAGGCTTGATCCGTGACACCTGCCATTGGTGCCACGATCAGCTGATTGGTCAGTTGATAGGGGCCAATTTGCATTTTTGTCGTTTCACCCAGCGCTTCAAAGGGGCGCTATAGTACGTCTTTTTGTCAGCGCTGAAAAGGTCAATAAATGACCTGAGCGAAACTTTTTTTCTTGACTTTTGCGACCCGGGTTTTCAGTGCCCATGCGGGTCGCGGGCCTATTACAAGGTTTTGCGGCGTCCTGTCAAGCGACACCATTCGTCTTTGTGCGCTACGGGATCCATGTCAAACCACTGGGCGTAACAGGCGCTGATTTCGTCGGCCTGTTCGGCCAGCAGACCGGAGAGTGCCAGCAGGCCACCCGGATCCACCAGATCCTGAATCAGCGGCGCCAGTTCCCGCAGTGGGCCGGCGAGGATATTGGCCACCAGCACCTCGGCCTTGAGGCCCTTGGGTTGGTCTTCCGGCAGGTACAGCGCCAGACGGTCGGCGACGCCGTTGCGCTCGGCATTGTCACGGGAGGCATCTATGGCCTGGTAGTCTATGTCTATGCCGGTGGCCTTGGCGGCACCGAGCTTGAGGGCGGCCACCGCCAGAATGCCGGAGCCACAACCGAAATCTATGACTTCTTTGCCGGCAAGGTTCAGGCTGTCGAGCCATTCCAGGCACAGGGCCGTGGTGGGGTGGGTGCCGGTGCCAAAGGCCAGACCGGGATCGAGGATCACGTTCACCGCCTCGGGGTCGGGGATTTCACGCCAGCTGGGGCAGATCCACAGCCGCTCGCCAAACTGAATGGGGTGGAAGCTGTCCATCCACTCGCGTACCCAGTCCTTGTCTTCAATTTGTTCTATCTTGAATTGCATGTCCTGGCCGCAGAAGGGCTGGGCCTTGAGCAGCTCGACCGTGGGCATCAGATCCGTGCCGGCATCAAACAGGGCGACCACCACGGTATCGGCCCACAGCGGGGTTTCACCCAGCTTGGGTTCGAAGATGGGGGTGTCTTTGCCGTCTTCGAAGGTGATCGAAACCGAACCTTCCTCCAGCAGCAGATCGCTGATGGCTTCGGCGTGTTCGCTGTTGCTGTGAACGCGTAATTGGATCCAGGGCATGGTGATTCCTGCTTATTTAAAGACTAAAGGTGTAAAAACGAAAAGTGTGCAAACAAGAAGTATGGACGCTTATTTGGGCGGCATTGTAGCGCGTTTGCCCGCGCTTGACACAGGCTGATTGGGGCGCCAGGGCGGCAGACCACTATTGGGCCGGAAAAAAATTGCTTAAGCGTATGGTGAACTATTATCCATTGCCTTGATCTTCTTCACAGAATGTCGCTGGCATCTGAGCGACATTAGGCCAGTATCCTATATAAAAAGCGCCGGCCAACCGGCCTCTCAAGGAAGCAAGTCATGACCAACAAGACGGCAAGCCGCTGGAGCGGCTACCTGGATTTGGGCCAAAGCCTGTCCGGGGTGATATTGGCGTTGTTCCTCTGGACCCACCTGCTGCTGGTGTCCTCCATTCTTATCGGTCCCGAAGCCATGGACTGGGTTGCCCGCACCATGGAGCTGAGTTTCCTCAGTGCCGACGGCCACGGTTACCCCTGGGTGGTGAGCCTGATAGCCATAGGCATAGCCCTGCTGGCGCTGCTGCACGTGGTGGTGGCCATTCAGAAGATCCCCTTGAACCTCAAACAGCAAAAGGCGCTGGCGAGCCAGATGCAGATAATCAATCACGGTGACACCCGCCTGTGGCGCTGGCAGGCCATTACAGGTGTGGTGATCCTGCTGCTGTTGCCGATTCACCTCTGGCTTATCGGCTCGGCGCCGGAAACCATAGGGCCGGTGGGCTCGGCCCGCCGCATCTGGGGCGAATACGGTTACCTCTTTTACCTGCCACTGCTGCTGACGGTGGAGCTGCATGCCGCAGTGGGTTTGTACCGGGCGGCACTCAAGTGGGGCCTGGTGTCCGATAGCGCCGGGCGCAGCCGGCTCAAGACCCTCAAGACAGTGTTCAGTCTGGCATTTGTCATCATAGGTCTGGCGGCACTGCTGGCCTTTATTCCCCATAATCCGGCCTGAGCGGCTGCCTAAGGAGTCACAGTGAAAATTATTTATACCGACTCGCTGGTCATAGGTGCCGGTCTTGCCGGACTCAGGGTGGCCATCGCCTGCAAACAGCGGGGGCTGGACACCTTGGTGTTGTCGCTCATTCCTGCCAAGCGTTCCCACTCCGCCGCCGCTCAGGGGGGCATGCAGGCGAGTCTGGGCAACACGGTCAAGGGCATGGGTGACAACGAGGACGTGCATTTTCAGGATACGGTGAAGGGCTCCGACTGGGGCTGCGATCAGCAGGTGGCTCGGATGTTTGCCCACTGTGCCCCCAAGGCGGTGCGTGAGCTGGCCCATTGGGGCGTGCCCTGGACCCGGGTCACCAAGGGGCCGCGGGAGGTGGTGGTCAATGCCGAACGCATTACGTTGGAAGAGGCCGAGGAAGCCCATGGCCTGATCAATGCCCGGGATTTCGGTGGCACCAAGAAGTGGCGCACCTGCTACACCGCCGATGGTACAGGCCATTCGCTGCTGTATGCCATGGATAACAAGGCCATCTCACTCGACATCCCGGTGCACGAACGGGTGGAAGCCCTGGCGCTGATCCATGACGGTGGCCGCTGCCACGGAGTGGTGGCCCGCTGTCTTATCACCGGTGAATTGCGGGCCTATATCGCCAAGGCCACCACCATAGCCACCGGTGGCTACGGCCGGATTTACTCCGTCTCCACCAATGCGGTGATCTGTGAGGGTATAGGGCAGGCGCTGGCGCTGGAGACCGGGGTTGCCGCCCTTGGCAACATGGAGGCGGTGCAATTTCACCCCACGGCCATAGTGCCCGTGGGCATTCTGACCACAGAGGGCTGTCGCGGTGACGGCGGCCTGCTCAGGGACAAGGACGGCTACCGTTTTATGCCGGACTATGAGCCGGAGAAGAAGGAGCTGGCATCCCGGGACGTGGTCTCCCGGCGCATGACCGAGCATATGCGCAAGGGCAAGGGCGTCGACAGCCCCTATGGCCCCCATCTGTGGCTCGACATTACTCTGCTGGGCCGTGAGCACATAGAGACCAACCTGCGGGAAGTGAAGGAAATTTGTGAAAACTTCCTCGGCATAGATCCGGCCAAGGATTGGATCCCGGTGCGGCCGACCCAGCACTATTCCATGGGCGGCATCCGCACCATGGCCCAGGGCCAGAGTCCGCAGCTTAAGGGCCTGTTCAGTGTCGGCGAGGCCGCCTGTTGGGATATGCACGGCTTCAACCGCCTGGGTGGCAATTCGCTGGCCGAGACCGTGGTCGGTGGCATGATTATCGGCAAGTATGTGGCGGACTTCTGCGAGGACGAGCCCCTGGTGCTGGATACCGCATTGGCGCAGCAATTTGTCGACAAGGTGCGCGCCGAAATCGATCAGCTGCTGGAGGGGAACGGCCAGGAAAAGGCCTGGGATCTCAAGCAGGAAATGCAGCGCATCATGATGGACTATGTCGGCATCTTCCGTAACGGCCCCGAGCTGGACAAGGCGGTGATCGAGTTGCAGGCATTGCTCAAGCGTTCACGGGATCTGGGGGTGAGCTGCAAGAAACGCCATGCCAATCCAGAGCTGGTGGAAGCGCTGCGGGTGCGGCGCATGCTCAAGGTGGCCATCACTGTTGCCAGTGGCGCGGCGGCACGCACCGAAAGCCGCGGCGCCCATGCCCGGGAGGATTATCCCCAGCGCAATGACAGGGACTGGCTGAGCCGCACCCTGGCCACCTGGCCCGATGCCGAGGCCCTGATGCCGGTACTCAGCTACGAGAAGCTGGATGTGATGCAAATGGAGCTGCCGCCGGGTTATCGCGGCTATGGTGCCGACAACGCCATCCACCATCCAGACACGCCGCTGCGGCTGGCCGAGATAGAAAGCATCCTGGAAGGCCTCGGGCCCAATGCCAGCCGTGAACAGCGCCAGGCAGCACTGATGCCCTTTGAATTGCCGGCAGCGCTGATGCCCGCCAATGAACGTTTGGCCGACAGACTGGCGCCCGTTTGTGTGCTGCCGCCCCCAGTGGAACCCAATTTAGCCGGAGACGACAACTCATGACTGGCCGTATCTTAAATTTCGATATTTTCCGTTACGACCCCCAGGATGAGGGCGACAGCCCGAAAATGGTGCGTTATGAACTGGAAGAAACCCCGGGCATGACGGTGTTTATCGCCCTCAACCGTTTGCGTCAGGAGCAGGATCCCTCGCTGCAGTTTGATTTTGTCTGCCGCGCCGGGATCTGCGGCAGTTGTGCCATGGTGATCAATGGCATGCCGACCCTGGCCTGTCGCACCCTGACCGCCAAGTATCCCGAGGGCAGCTTCAGGCTGATGCCCCTGCCGGGCTTTGAGTTGATTGGCGATCTGTCGGTTAACACAGGCAAGTTTATGCGTGAGCTGGCGGAGCGACTGGAGCTGTGGCTGCATCCCAAGGCCGGTGACCATGATATCCATCGGCTGGAAGATCCCATGGATCCCCAGGAGGCCGCCAAACTCTATGAGCTGGAGCGCTGTGTCGAATGTGGCGTCTGCGTGTCCGCCTGTGCCACCAAGCAGATGCGCGACACCTTTGTCGGTGCCGTGGGCATGATGAAGATTGCCCGCTTCGAGCTAGACAGCCGCGACAGCCGCAGCGCCGATGATTTTTACCATGTGATAGGCAACCAGGACGGGGTCTTTGGTTGCATGACCTTGCTGGGCTGTCAGGACAACTGCCCCAAGGATCTGCCGCACATGCAGCAGATTGCTTACCTGAGACGCAAGATGGCCTCGACCCTGTTGTAGTGGATGTTTGGCAGAGATAAAAAAGCCGGTGCATGCACCGGCTTTTTTATTCCTTGGGATCAGAGTCTTGGCGCCTGTTCGCCGATGGCGATGGCACGCAGCTCGGGATCGGCAAAGATCTGTTGCAGCTGATCGCGGTAGGCGCGCAGCACGTTGTTCTGTGGCGATTCCGAGGCTTTCTCGTCAATCACGTCACGCTCTTTAATCTGCTTGTACAGCACTTCGCCGGCACCGTCTTCAAATACGTGCAGGTGGGTGTCGGTATCGAAGTTAAAGGCGCTCACCCAGTTGAGGTTAATGCTGAAGTACCAGTCTTTCAGTACCAGCACCATCAGCTCGGATGCCTGATTTTGTTTCAGAACATCACTGGCTTCAACCGGCGTTGGCAGAGCCTTGAAGGGCACGGCCTTGACCTGCCAGCCCTTGCTGCTCAGGCCATTGACTATGCGATTTTCCAACCATTGGGCCAGGGTCAGCTCTTTGTCTGTCTTTTCAGTGGCCAAAACCTGATGTACGTGCCAATCGACCGGGATGCCGAAGGCGCCATGGGCAACGCCGATAAAGTTGGCTGGTTTGCCTTCCGCCAATTGTGGTCTTTCGTCAACCACGGCAACGATCACGGATTTGCTCGGTACGTATTCCGGGGTGGGGACTTGTTCTTTGATGGGGATGGCGGATACGCAGCCAGAAAGGGCCGTAATAGCCATGATGGCCGCCAGTAAATGCTTCATGTGTGCTCCTTGAGTGTTAGTAATTCCTTTGGCGCCTTGGGCGCGGGTATAAGTATGCCTGTCGCGGCACCGGCACTCAAATGTTTGCAACTTTTTCATTACATTTGTTGATCGGCGTTAAAAAACGCACCACTTGGGTGCGTTTTCTGTCTGTTAGCTCATTGGCAGAGCTCAGGGACAAGAGCTCAGGGACAAGAGCTCAGGGATAAGGGCTCAGGGTTTGGGGCAGCTGACCGGTGAGCTGCCATCCTGCCATAGGGTACTGCCATCGCTCACGGACAGGGGCAGGAAGCTCAGGCCGCTGCTCATGTTGGCCGGTGGCAGGTTGGTCTCCAGCACATACATGCCCATGGGCAGGGCGCCCTTGCCGGCGTTGGCCGCTACCTGGGCCGCCGCCAGGCTGGAGTACCTCAGACCCAGCAGGTCGAAGTGGCTGCGCCAGTCGATGCCGGTGAGCTTGCTCAGGGACACCAGCATAAAGTCGTTGCCCGGAATGCCCGCCACTGTGCGGCCACCGTAGACGGCGTGGCCGCTGTAGGGGAACAGGCCAAAGCCGAGGCTGTCCTTGTGGGCATCCCAGTCGGTCTGGTTGGCATACTTGCCGAAGATGCGGCTGTGCTGGTACAGCAGGGTGACCAGGTTAAAGCCGTTTTCGAGCACAGTGCCGTCGGCCAGGGTCATGCGGTGGGCCCGCAGCACCATCTGCACATAGAAGGCCATGCGATAGCCGTTGTGCACCGCGTAGGCGTTGCTCTTCCAGGGGGCCTCGTACCTGTCGGCGCCGCTGTCCATGGCTTGGCAGTTGGGGGCCAACACCACCCGGTTGCCGCTGCCGTCGGTCAGCTTGGCCGCGTCAGACATGAAGGCGTAGAACAGATCCTTGTGGTTCATGTGGCCGTCTGTGATGGGGTCACTGCTGCCGTCACGGACATAGTGGCTCTTCCACTTCACGAAGTAGGGGAAGATGTTGTTGGAGTTTTCCCCGGCGCGGCTGCCGTAGCCGGGCCAGTTGTCGGTATCGGCCGCGGCGGCGTATTGCACATTGAGACGGTTGGTCTGCAGGTTGTGGCCCAGCTCGTGGTTATCGCCCCAGCCGGTGGGACTGATTTCCCAGGAGGCGTCCCAGGGGTTACCGCTACAGCCGCCGCCGCAGTGGGCGTTTTGGTCGTAGTTGGCGTGCTGGATGATCTTGCGGGTGTTGAGGCCTGCATCCAGGCAGTTGGCGCCGAGCAGATTGCTACAGGCACTCCTGACGTCCGCCGGCAGCGACTCGGCCAGGGTCTTGCCCTGGATCTTGAGCCCGGCCAGGGTGTAGACGCTGTTGATATGGTCGTCGACTATGCTCCTGAGCAGCGCGGTCACATCCGGGATATTGCCGCCTATGGCCCCCAGGAAACGGTCCCGGCGCAGGTGCTGTTCGGCGCCGTCTGTGCGCAGGTCCACGTGTGGCAGCTCAGTGGTCTGGATCTGCTGGTTGAACTTGTCGATTTGCGCCTGGCTGGAGAAGTCCAGGATGCTGGGGTGGTGGGCTATGCCTTCGGCGGTGACATCGACGCTGACCTCGGCGGCGTTGCCGGCCAGGTACAGGTAGATGGGGCCACCATAGGGGCTGGAGAAGCTCAGGCTCTGGCCGGGGGCGAGCACCAGGCGCTGGGTTGCCAGCTCCAGCGGGCCGCGGTAGACGTGCTGCTGGAAGGCCCTGTTGGTGTTGGACCTGTGGTAGTTGAGCTTGATCTCGGCCGACACATCGTGATTGTCATGCCGGGTCAGGGTGATGCGTTGCCCCGGAAGGGCATACCAGCCGGTGGTGGTCCACTGGCCCGCGTAGGGCACGGCTATCTGGCGCCGCTCGGTCTCTGTGACCGGCAGGGCGTAGCCGGCGTTGCTGCCCTTGGCCAGGTTGCTGCGGTCGGTGACAAACTCACCCAGATCCGGCTGGGCTGGGTTGTTGGGTCTGGCGTAGCTCACCAGCCAGTCGGCAAACATCGCCTGCTGCCAGGCCTGGTGTTCTTCCCAGGCTATTGGGTAGTCAATGGCGGCGCGGTACTTGTCTGCCAGCAGCAGATTGGCCTGCAGCAATTGCAGCTTAACGTTGTCGAAGGGGTTGGCGTCGCTGTGATCCAGGGTCTTGGCGGCGCCGCGCAGCCAGTCGGCACCGGTCTTGAAGGCTGCGGCGAAATCGGCGCTGTCACAGTAGAGGAAGTTGCCGCCACAGTCGCTGAGCAGCGCTGTGTCGAAGTGGCCGCTGCGCAGGTTGCCCAGCAGGGTATCTACCGCAATGAGGTCGGGATCGGCGGCCTTAATGGCGTCGACGCTGAGGTTGGCCGCATGGCGATTGCCCCAGTAGTTGCCACGGGTGGCCAGGCCCATCTGACGATACAGGGGCGCCAGCATGGCGCTCTCTTCGCGCTCATAGTTGGCCAGCAGCAGCGGAATACCGGCGGCCTTGGCCTTTTCCAGCGCTGCGGCTAGGCCGGCGTGGCCCAGGGACTCGCGGTCTATGTCGCTGAGGAGGATGAGGTCCGGTTTGCGCTCGTCGATACAGCGGCCAAGGGCCTGATAGTCACAGACGTTGGCCTCGTTGATGCTGTGGCTGTCCGGGTAATTGCTCGCCAGCCAGCTGCGGATGGCCTCGTTGTGGGGGAAGTACCAGCTGTCGGCCTTGCTGGGCACCTGGGCGGTCACCACCGACAGCCCGTCCTGCTGGTCCTGGCCGCGGGTCAGCCAGTGGATGAGCTGTTTCAGCAGCAGGTCTGTGCCTGTTGAGGTGTCCACCGAGAACATGTTGGCCGCCATGGCCGCCATACGTTGTGGCTCCATGTCGCTGACCATCACCAGGCCGCCGGTGGCGGGGTTGCCGCTGCCGTCAACGTTGAGTGGCAGCAGGGTGAAGGTAGTGCCCGGCAGATAGCTGCTGAAGGTGATGGAGTCGTGGCTGGGGTGCCAGTTGATGCTGGATATCCCCTGGAACATCTGGTCCACCAAGGCCAGGCGCTTGGTCTCGGCGTCGCTTATCTGATCCCTGGCGAAGTCTATCAGCTCAGCATCGGAGGCCAGACTGTGATCCTGATGGCGGATGGCGTTTTCAGCATTGGTAATGAAGCCTGCACTGACGCTGCAATCGGCGCCCATGGCGGCCGTGGTGTAGCTGTTGCCGTTGAGGTCGCCGCCACAACCCGAGATGCTGTCCAGCACATAACCGCTGTCGGCACTGACGCTGAAGGTGCCTTGTTTGCCTGACTCTATGCTGAGGCTGGCCGGGCTCAGCCGGCCGCCGACACCGGCGCTGGCGCTGGCGGTGTAGAAGGTGGTCGTTGGCGTTGTGGCTGCGGGTTGGCTGGTATCTGTGCCTTCGCTACCGCCTCCGCAGGCGCTCAGCAGCGCTGTAACGCTGGCCGCCAAAAGTTTGAGTTTCATGGGATGTCCTTATTATTTTTTTGGTATCAGTTATCAGGGTGTGGCTATCAAGGGATTGCTGCTCTGGTTAATAGCGCTGCCCATTGTAGCGGCCACAATGGGGTTTAACCAGTTAGGGTAAACGATAAAAACCTTTCATTTACAGTATGTTGTATTTGGCGATCGTCAATTTTTGGTCACTGAGAATAGTCACAGTAAGCAGTCACCGAAAGCAGGCTCGGAAAACAGGTACAAAAAAGCCGGCAGATGCCGGCTTTTCGGAGTGCGCTTGTTACCGCTATTCGCGGATGACTTACAGCTTTTCGCGGGCGATGGCGCGGTAGCCTATGTCGGTGCGGAAGTAGACATCGTCCCAATGGATTTCATCCACCAGGGCATAGGCGGCTTTTTGCGCTTCGGTCACGCTGTTGCCAAGGGCGGTAGCGCACAGCACGCGGCCACCGTTGGTGACCACGCGGCCATCGACCATCTTGGTGCCGGCATGGAACACCTTGGCGTCTGTGTTGCCAAGGGACAGACCTTCAATCACATCGCCCTTGCGATAGTCGTCTGGATAGCCACCGGCGGCCAGCACCACGCCTACGGCGGCGCGGCTGTCGTACTCGGCGGTTACCTGGTCCAGTTCACCACGGCAGGCAGCCAGACACAGCTCAACCAGATCAGATTTCAGGCGCATCATGATGGGCTGAGTCTCGGGATCGCCGAAGCGGCAGTTGTATTCCAGCACCTTGGCTTCGCCCTGAGGGTCGACCATCAGACCGGCATAGAGGAAACCTGTGTAGACATTGCCTTCGGCTGCCATGCCATCCACGGTAGGGCGAATGACGTTGGCCATCACCCAGTCGTGTACGCTTTGGGTCACCACGGGGGCAGGGGAGTAGGCACCCATGCCGCCGGTGTTGGGACCGTGGTCGGCATTGTCGCGGGCCTTGTGATCCTGGCTGGTGGCCATCGGCAGAATATTTTTGCCGTCGACCATAACGATGAAGCTGGCTTCTTCGCCCTTGAGGAACTCTTCCACCACCACGCGGGAACCTGCGTCGCCGAACTTGTTGCCGGCCAGCATATCGTCGATGGCGGCATCCGCCTCGGCCTGGTCCTGAGCGATGATCACGCCCTTACCGGCGGCCAGACCATCGGCCTTGATCACCACGGGGAAGCCGGTTTTTGCGGCAAGTGTGGCTACAAAGGCCTTGGCTGGTGGGATTTCGGTGAAATTCTGATAATCCGCGGTAGGGATGTTATGGCGAGCCAAAAAGTCCTTGGTAAAGGCCTTGGAACCTTCCAGCTGGGCAGCACCCTGGGTGGGACCGAAAATGGTCAGGCCTTCGGCGCGGAACGCATCCACCACACCAATCACCAGCGGCGCTTCGGGGCCAACAATCGTCAGGTCTACTTTGCTTTCTTTGGCAAAGGCCAGCAGGGCAGGGATGTCGGTAGCCTCGATGGCGACGTTTTCCAGCTTGGGCTCCAGGCTGGTACCGGCATTGCCTGGAGCAACGAATACGGTTTCAACAGCAGGGTTTTGGGCAGCTTTCCAGCCCAGGGCATGTTCGCGTCCACCACTGCCAATCACGAGGATTTTCATCTGCTTATTCCTTATAACTTGAATGCGAAAGGCAGCCCGTAGGCTGCCTGAACTTTATCAGTGGCGGAAGTGGCGCATGTTGGTGAACACCATGGCCATGCCGTGCTCGTCGGCGGCGGCAATCACTTCCTCGTCGCGGATGGAACCGCCGGGCTGGATGATGCAGCTGATACCGGCAGCGGCCGCGGCGTCGATACCGTCGCGGAACGGGAAGAAGGCGTCGGAAGCCATCACAGAGCCTTCAACCACCAGACCTTCGTCGGCGGCCTTGATACCGGCTATTTTGGCGCTGTAGACGCGGCTCATCTGGCCGGCACCCACACCGATTGTCATGCCGTCTTTGGCGTAAACGATGGCGTTGGACTTAACGAACTTGGCTACCTTCCAGCAGAACATCAGATCTTTCAGCTCGGCCGCTGTGGGTTGACGCTTGGACACGACCTTGAGATCGGCCTCGCTCACCATGCCCTGGTCGCGGTCCTGGATCAGCAGGCCACCGTTTACGCGCTTGTAGTCCAGGCCCTTGGTCTGGCCGGTCCACTGACCGCATTCCAGCAGGCGTACGTTGGTTTTCTTGGCAACCACGTCGCGGGCGGCCTGGCTGACCACGGGGGCGATGATCACTTCCACAAACTGACGCTCAACGATGGCGGCGGCGGTTTCGGCATCCAGCTCGCGGTTAAAGGCTATGATGCCACCGAAGGCGGAGGTTGGGTCTGTCTTGTAGGCGCGGTTGTAGGCGTCCAGCAGGTTGTCGCCCAGGGCCACACCACAGGGGTTGGCGTGCTTGACGATAACGCAGGCCGGGGCGTCGAATTCTTTCACGCACTCCAGCGCCGCATCGGTATCGGCGATGTTGTTGTAGGACAGTGCCTTACCTTGCAGCTGAGTGGCGGTGGCCACTGAGGCCTCGTCCGTGTTCAGATCCACGTAGAAGGCGGCGCTCTGATGGCTGTTTTCGCCGTAGCGCAGATCCTGCTTCTTCACCAGCTGGGTGTTGAAGGTGCGGGGGAACTTGGAGTCGTCGTGACACTCGTCGTCGCTGTGGGCAGGAGCCCCATTTACCGCGTGCGGTGGTACGAGGGTGCCGAAGTGGTTGGCAATCATGCCATCGTAAGCGGCGGTGTGCTCAAAGGCGGCAATGGCCAGATCGAAACGGGTGGCGTGGGTAGTTGAGCCACCGTTGGCGCTCATTTCGGCCAGCACCCTGTCGTAGTCCTTGGCGTTCACCACAATCACCACGTCTTTGTGGTTCTTGGCAGCAGCGCGCACCATGGTAGGACCGCCGATATCGATGTTCTCGATGGCGTCTTCCAGGGTGCAGCCGGGCTTGGCCACGGTAGCGGCAAAGGGATACAGGTTAACGGCCACCAGATCTATGGGGCCTATGTTGTTGGCGGCCATCACGTCTTCGTCCAGACCGCGGCGCGCCAGAATGCCACCGTGCACCTTGGGGTGCAGGGTCTTGACCCGACCGTCCATGATCTCAGGGTGACCTGTGTAGTCAGAAACTTCGATCACAGGCACGCCGTTGTCGGCCAGCAGCTTGGCTGTGCCGCCGGTGGACAGCAGTTCCACGCCCTGGGCATGCAGTGCCTGGGCGAACTCGAGGATACCTGTTTTATCGGACACGCTCAGCAGCGCGCGACGAATGGGTCTGGCGTTATTCATTTTGGGTACAGTTTTCCGCTTTTTTAGGGTTCAAGGATCTTTCGGAAAACAAAACAGCATCAAAGGTTTTGATGCCGGAATGCTTTCCAAAAGTCCCTCGGGTGTCCCTATATCGGACTTTATTGGTATGCCAGGGTGCCGTTTCGGCGCGCGTATTCTACCGTAAAACTGCCGATTGCGGTTTTTTTTCTGCGCGATTTCACAATATTGCTCTGCGAACACAGCCGAGAACAGCACAAGTGGAAATAACCCTTGACCTTGGATTTAACTCCAAGGTTTATAATCACCCTATCAGATGCATTATCGGGTAAGGCAAATGTACCGGATTGGCGAACTGGCCGACCTCTGTGAGGTAAAGGCCGACACCTTGAGATTTTACGAAAAGCACGGGCTGCTCTCGCCCTCGATGCGCAGCGATTCTGGCTACCGGCTGTACAGCAGTGAGGATGCCGCCAGGCTCAGATTCATTCTGCGGGCCAAGGCCGTGGGTTTTACCCTGAGCGAGATCACCGAGCTGCTGTCCATTGAGCTGAATAAGGCCGACTGGGCCTGCGCCGACGTCAAGGGCATGGTGGACGACAAGTTGGAGCAGGTCAGCGCCAGGATTGCCGAACTCTCGGCGTTTCGTGATTCATTGCAACGCTTGTCGGATGCCTGTTGCGGCGGCCCCGAGAGTGCTATGCATTGCTCCATTCTGGAAGCGCTGGAAACCAATCATCAGGTCAGGCCTGAATCTCACCAACACATCGCAGACAAGGACAATAAACCATGTTGCTGACCAATTTTCTTCACCTGTTTCTGGAGTCGGCGCCCTGGCTGCTGTTGGGCCTGATCCTGGCCGGCTTGCTAAAGGTGTTTGTGCCCATGGAATGGATGCAAAGGCAACTGGGTGGCCACGGCTTCAAGGCCACGGTGAAGGCGGCGCTGTTGGGGGCTCCGCTGCCACTGTGCTCCTGCGGGGTGATCCCGGCCGCCGTGGGCCTGCGCCGCAGTGGCGCCTCCAAGGCTGCCACCACCTCTTTCCTGGTATCGACCCCGGAAACAGGCGTCGACTCGGTTACCGTATCCTACGTATTGCTCGGTCCCTTTATGGCCATAGTGCGGCCCATAGCGGCGGTTACCAGTGCCATAGTGGCCGGTATGCTGGTGGGCCGCGATGATGACGCAGTACAGTCAGCAACTCCAAAGGCCACTGCCGATGGCTGCGCGGGCGACAAGGTACCTGCCGCTTCCTCCAGCCGTTTCACCCCCATGATGGCTGCGCCCGCGACTTTGGCTCCCCTGGCAGCGGCGTCGTTCAAGCCCCAGGCCAAGGCGCAAACCGACAGCTGTTGTGCGCCGAAGGCTGAAACTTCAAGCAGCTGCGCCCCCAAGGTTGAAAGCTGCTGCGACAACGCTCCAAAGGCGGAATCTTGTTGCGACAGTTCTGCTGCTGTGGCCGTCTCCTCTTGCTGTGCCGGTGAAAGCACTGCGACAAGCACTTCCTGCTGCGATTCAGGCTCGGCGGTAAAGGAGGAGACGTCAGTTCCGGCAAAGGTAGTCCGTGGGTTGCAATACGCCGCCACAGACCTGGTAAGCGATACTGCCCTTTGGCTGCTGGTGGGGCTGTTCTTTGCCGCTCTGGTGCAAACCTATGTACCTGCCGATTATCTGGCCCAGTGGGGCAATGGCATACTGGCCATGCTGGTGATGGTGCTTGTGTCCGTTCCCATGTATATCTGCGCTACCGCGTCCACACCCATTGCCGCAGGGCTGTTGCTGGCCGGTGTCTCTCCCGGTGCCGTGTTGGTGTTTATGATGGCCGGTCCTGCGACCAATATTGCCACCCTGGGGGTGGTGACCAAGGAGCTTGGCAAGCGCGCCCTCTATGGTTACCTCGGCGGTGTGCTGGGCGTGGCACTGGTGGCCGGTATGCTGGTCAATCTGCTGGTGGATGAATTTGGCTTTGAGGTGGCGCCGCAGATCGGTGCCGAGCATGCCATGTTATCGCCGGCTCTGGTGGCCATCAGCGGCCTGCTGCTCGCTGCCCTGATGGGAAGGGCGCTGTGGCAAAAACTGCCGCGGCGTAAAAAAGCTGCCGGCGACTGTTGTTCCTGAATTCGTTATTGAAAAAGAAAATCCCCACCCAGTGTTTCTGATGCGGGGATTTTTTATTTCGGGCCATCTATTTCAGTCTTAGTTGCCTTTCATGGCGTCGATAAAGGGCAGGGTGCCATTTGGCAGCACTGTGGTTGGCAGTTTGCCATCCCATTTTTCGGCCTTGGTCAGTTCCACCAGGTTGGAGTTTTGTGCCAGTGCCTCGGCGCGGCTCTTGATGGCCGAGGCTTCGGCTTCACCCTTGATGCGGATACTCTCGGCCTCGGCTTTGGCTCGGGCCAGTTGTGAGTCTGCCTGAGCCTGGGCCTGGGTTACCGCAATTTGGGCACTGACCCTTTCTTTTTCCAGATTCTGCAACTGGGTTTGTACTTCGACCTCGGCGCGCATCCTGTCCTCGACGGATTTCTCGTAGGCGTTGCTGAAGTCGATGTTTTCTATCTGTACCGAGGTGATCTCAATCGGGCCCTTCACCGCATGCACTATGGCGTCGGTAACGTCTATGCCGAACTTGATCCTTTCCTGTACCACGGAAATCGCCGTGTATTTACCAAAGATGTTCTCCACCTGGGTGGGGACCTGTCTGTCGAGCAGGCGTGCCACCATGGCATCAATGCTTTTGAAATTGGCATACACTTCTTCAACCCTGTCCGGTGGCACGCTGTAGGTGACCGAGGCTTTCAGGGTTGCCGGCTGCTGATCGCGACTGTATGCCTGCAGTGTGCCATAGCTGGTGGTGTGGGTTTGGGTGGATATCTTCACCACAGTGTCTATCAGGGGGATCTTGAAGCCAAGACCTGGCTCCGCCGTGCCAATGACCCTGCCGTTACGCAGCAGCACGCCACGTTCGCCCTGATCGACAGTGTACCAACTGCCCAAAAAGGTAATGAACAAGAGTAACAGCAGCACTGCGGGAATGATCTTGCCAAGGTGATTGGCAATGGGGTTTGGAGTCTCGCTTTTTAACATCGGGCGTTCCTTGCGAAGAGGTGAGTGTGGCCCTGAATGGCCAAAATGTTGCCGACAGCTGTCGTAGTAAAGGCAATCTAACCCAATAGCGTGGGTGGGGCAAGTTGCCGTTATATAAGTACATTTATCAGAATGTGATGCGATTTCGACCCAGGCTGGTGGCCTGGTCAGGCTTGTGTGCCACAGTGACTTCCTATAGCGTTAACCAAAATTTTACAAAACCAGCGTTTTTGGCTGCATAAACAAGGAATATAAGCATGGAAATGCGAAAATTGGCTATCTGTATGGCCGCGGCAACCCTGTTGGGGGCGTGCGGTAGTGACAAGGACAATACTCCGCCGGAGCCGAGTGAAGAACAACTGCTGACCCAAACCCTGCGCCAGACTGTGAGTGAATTGGGGCTCAGGGGGGACCCCTCCGAAGGGCGCAGCTTACCCGCCATGGAGAATAATCCCAAGGCCGAGCTGGGCATGAAGTTGTTTTTCACCAAGGCCCTCAGCGGTGAGATGGATACTGCCTGTGTGACTTGCCACCACCCCTTGCTCGGTGGTGGTGATGATCTCAGTTTGCCTGTCGGGGTCGAAGCCGTTGATCCCGATTTGTTGGGACCGGGGCGGGAGCACAGCTCGGCAGGGACCGCTTTTGATGGTGGCCCAACAGTGCCGCGCAATGCCCCTACCACCTTTAACATTGCCCTGTGGGATCGCAGCATTTTTCACGACAGTCGTATCGAAAGTCTGGAGGCAACGCCGCGCGCCAACGGAGAAGGCACCAGCATAGTGACACCGGATTCTGTTGACAGGTTGAGCGCGGATACCAACGCCGTCAATTTGGTACAGGCCCAGACACGCTTCCCCGTCACCTCCAATGAGGAAATGAAGGGACACCATAAGGGCGATCTTAACAATGCTGCTATTCGCGCTTACCTGGTGGCTCGCCTCAGGGGGGACAATGCAGATTTAACCGAAAACCAATGGCTTGAGGCATTCCGTTTGGGATTGGGGCAGCCGGAGGGGACAGCGGAATCCCTGATCACCGAAGAAAATCTCTTCGGTGCCATTGCCGAATATGAACGCAGCCAGGTGTTTGTCGATACGCCCTGGCGTGATTTCGTCAAGGGCGATGACGCTGCCATCACTTTTGAGGCCAAGCAGGGAGCGCAGCTGTTCTTCGCTTCGCAGGAGCAGGGCGGTGCCGACTGCGCTTCCTGTCATAGGGGCGACTTCTTTACCGATGAGCGCCATCACAATATTGCCCTGCCTCAGTTGGGCCGTGGCAAGGGCGATGGAGCGGATGGCAGCAATGACTTTGGTCGGTTCCGGGTTAGCAAGGAAGAGCGCGATCGCTTTGCCTTCCGTACCCCAACCCTGCTGAACGTCACCGAAACTGCACCCTACGGTCACAGTGGTGCCTTCGACAGCCTGAGGGATATGGTCAAACATCACCTGAACGCGGCCGAGTCGGTGGCCAACTATCAGCAGGCGAATGCCATAGCCCAGCAAGGCGTGCAGGGGGACAAGATGCTGGTCAATACCCAGGCGGCCCTGGACAAGTTAATGGCCGATCGCACCATGGGGGCGCCGGTATTGCAGGATGTGGCGCTGACGGAGGCGCAAGTGGACCAACTGCTGGCCTTTCTCGCGACCCTGACCGACAGGTGCGTGTTGGACACTGCCTGTCTGGCCAAGTGGATCCCGTCCGATACCACAACCGATCCCGACAGTATGCAATTGCATGCCAAATTCGAGTAATAGCGAGTCAAGCTGAAGTAAAAAGGCACTCATATGAGTGCCTTTTTTGTGACGGCGTGCCACCCGAGAATTTGAGACCGATTGACTCTTGCGGGGTATGCTTAACGCCTTTGCTACTTGTTGATGTTCTCAACTCTGGTTGGGGCTGCGCCCTGTTTTTTGGCATGCTTGGCGGCGCGTTTTTCCTTGGCCGTCATCAAGGGTTGTTTCTTCTGATTCTTGCTGCTTCTGTGCTCTTTACTCATAGTCTGCTCCATGTCCCGAAGGGTCGCGTTATAAGTTCTCACTGACAGCGCAGGGGGCCTGGATATCCCTCTGTGTGGTGCCTGACAAAAATGTAGGCTACGCCTCAGTGTAAGCCGCGGCTGCCGCCGTGTGAGCCCTGTTTCGATAGAATATTTAGTGATTGTATTAGACGTAATAAGACTAAAAAAACAGCAATAAAAAAGCCCCGGATAATATCGGGGCTGGTTACTGCGACTGGATTAGGTAGCGGGTACGAAATCCATCGGCAGATTGCGGGTGGTGGTGGTGCCCTGAGTCACGCTGACACCCTGCTCATCGGCATGGATGAAGAAAGGCATTTCCACATCTGTCGGGGCATCATCGGCTTCGGGATCGTCGTTCTGAGCCACACAGGTATAACCCAGGCTGTAGCTGCCGGCGACCACAAAACCAAACTCATAGCTGTGGCCCGTGACCTGCTGTTGCTCGTTGAGGATCTCGTTGACCCGGGCGGAAGCCACTGGCAATACCTGGGGCGCAGTGGCCGCAAGACGGACGTCGCTCATGTTTTCCAGCTCAGTCGCATCGGGATACAGGTACACGGCATGACTGAATTCGGAACCACCGGCGGCGGTTTCACAGGCAGTCATAATGTCGTCACTCAGCTGACCATTGATGGCGCCGACTTCGGCGGTGTTAACCAGTTGCACCGAGGTGGGCTTGAGGGTCCAGTAATCCTTGTTGCCGTGTGGGCCGACAATACCGCGACCGAGATCGAATTCAGCCACATAGTTGTTGGCGCCGGCGGCAATGGTGAATGATTTATTGAAGAACAGTCGGCCGGTACCGGCTTCATCGGCGCCCGTGCCACCACAGCTGCCATTGCTGTTGGTCACCAGACCCAGATCGGCACCATCACCGTCTTTGACATAGGAACCGCTGGCGTCAAAGACTTCGTTGTTCTGCATATAGATGCACATTTGGTAGGTGCCGAAAGGAACCTGTACCCCGGTCACCAGGGATTCTGCCGAGCTGCCCTGGAATTCAAGCAGGTCCACCTGCTTGGCGGCGCCGCTGTTGGACACGTCGAAAGAGAAGGTTTCCCCGGTGCTGCTGTTTTTGAGCACCACTTGTTTGAAGGCGATGACCACGTTCTGGGCATCGGCTGGGTTGTCAGATACGCCCAGGCTGAATTGGCCCATGTCCGGGCCCTTGCTGTCGCTGCCGCCGCCACAGGCGCTCAGTAAACCGGCAATCGACAGGGCAATTAAAGTTTGAGTGTATTTCATAATGCACCACTCTCCTTGAGTTGTGTTATTCAGAGTTACGTCTTATCCCTTTTATATTATTGGGGATCTTCCCTGCACCCAAGGTACGCGGCGGGCGCGTCCTCGGGACAGCATAGCGTAAACGCAATTCATTCGCTATTGGCAACGGCAAGAGAACAGGCTTAGCGGGCCGTGTCGTCAGGTCGCTGGATAAAGTCGGGTACCTGCAATACCTCGGCGCCGTTGTTGGCAAATAGGTACTGGTAGATAAATTCGATAAATACCCGGTACTTGCGTGGCAGATAGGCCCGTTTGGGGTAACTCAGGGTCACGTTGGTCTGGCGCATCGGAAAATCTTCCAGCAGAGGTACCAGCAGTCCCTGCTCCAGGGCTTCCTGGGCGATCATAGTCGGCACCATGGCTATCCCCAGGCCCTCGATGGCGGCTTCCCGTGCCAGGGTGACATTGTTGACCGTCAACTGGGCAAGGGGCTCCAGGGTGACCCAGCGTTTACCGTCGAACAGGCTCCATTCAATGTCTATGTGGGGTGAGTGCAGCCGTATGGCCTTGTGCCGGTTCAAATCGTCCGGTGTGCTCGGCGTACCATGTTTGGCCAGGTAGGCGGGGCTCGCCATCAGCGTCTTGTGGGTGTTGAGCAGTGTCAGGGTATGCAGCCGGTTGTCCTTGGGCTCGGCTATCTGGAACAGGATATCAACCCCTTCCTCCAGTGGATCCACCTTGCGGTTGGTCAGCTCCACTTCAATATTGATTTCCGGGTATTTGGCCAGAAAGCGGGCCAGTACCTTTCCCAGCACCAGTTGCCCCAGTTCAATGGGGCAGGCAATTTTCAGGCTGCCACGCACGTCCAGCTGGCTGGCACTGAGCAGATCTTCGGCCTGCTGCAGATCCGACAATATTCTGTGGATGTGGCTGTAATACTCGCTGCCCGCTTCGGTCAGCTTAAGTGCCCTGGTGGTGCGATACAAAAGTTGTACCCCGGCATCCGCTTCCAGTTCAGCGACTTTGCGACTGACGGTGGCCTTGGTGACCCCCAGGGCGTTGGCCGCGGCGGTGAAGCTGCCCTGTTCGACCACTTGGGCGAAAATTTGTACCCGATTGAGATCCATTTATTGTTACACCTGTGGAACAGTGGGTTGAATTTTAGCTGACTAATAATATTGGCGATACAGTCGTACAATAGCACTCACTAACACAGGAGTCTATTTCATGCCCAAGTCCAAAGCCCTCATCATTCTGCCCCTGGTACTGGCACTCGCTGCGGCTGGTGGCTATGGCTGGAGCCAGTTGCGCTTCACCGAAACCACGGACAACGCCTATGTGGAAGCCGACATTTCCCATGTCAGTGCCAAGGTGGCCGGATACCTGGTGGCCTCCAGCATTACCGACAACCAGCATGTGCAGGCAGGCCAATTGCTGGCCAAGCTGGAGGACAGTCAGTTCAAGGCCCGCCTGGCCCAGAGCGAAGCCAGTCTGAGCAGCGTTCGGGCCCAGAAAACCACCCTCGACGCCAGGGTAGTGTTGCAGCAAGCGCTCATAGCCCAGGCTCAGGCCGGGGTGGCTGCGGCCCGTTCCGATCTCAACCGGGCCCAGCAGCAGCTGGAGCGGGCCCAGAAGCTGAGACAAAAGAATTACAGCTCCCAGGATGACGTGGATCAGCTGGCTTCGGTCAGCAATGCGGCCAGTGCCCGTCTTGACGAGGCCAAGGCTGCCCTGAATGCCCGCGAGCGGGAGTTGGCGGTATACCAGGCGCAGCTGCAGCAGGTGGCTGCCGATGTGGAGCAGGCCGAGGCCAGTGTTGAATTGGCCAGGCTGCAGTTGGCCGATACCGATATCCGGGCGCCCTTTGCCGGGATTGTCGGCAAGCGCGGTGCCATGGTGGGGCAGTATGTCCAACCGGGCCAGGCGCTGTTCAGTTTGGTGCCGGATGGCGCAGTGTGGATCACGGCGAACTTTAAGGAGACCCAGATCCAGCACATGCAGCCAGGACAGCCGGTGCAGGTGTCACTCGATGCGTTTCCCGACCATTCCTTCAATGGAATCATTGACAGTCTGTCACCGGCGTCCGGCGCCAAATTTGCCCTGTTGCCGGCGGAAAATGCCAGCGGCAACTTCACCAAGATAGTGCAGCGTATTCCGGTGCGTATTCGGCTTGATGCCAATGAACTGGCCGGACGTGTGGTGCCGGGCCTGAGCGCCGTGGTGTCTGTGGATACCGAAATCGCGACCACGGATGCCGCTATCACGGCCAAGCGTTGAGGCGGCAGCGATGAGCACTATCACGGTAGAGCAGGTTCCGCAGGTAGAGGCGGGCTATGAGCGCGGTGGCCGCCGGGCCTGGATAGCCGTGGCCGGCGGTCTTATCGGCGCCTTTATGGCGATTCTCGATATTCAGATCACCAACGCGTCGATGAAGGAAATTCAGGGTAGCCTGGGGGCAACCCTGGAGGAGGGCTCCTGGATTTCCACCGCCTATCTGGTGGCTGAGATGATAGCTATTCCCCTGTCGGGCTGGCTCAGCACCGGTTTGTCGGTGCGCCGTTATCTGGTGTGGACCACGGCGGCCTTTATCTTCGCGTCGATACTTTGCTCCCTGGCCTGGGATCTGGAAGCCATGATTGCCTTCCGTGCCCTGCAGGGCTTTTTTGGTGGCGCGCTCATTCCTTTGGCCTTTCGCCTGATCCTCGAATGCCTGCCCGATGACAAGCGTGCCGCGGGCATGGCGCTGTTCGGCGTCACGGCCACCTTTGCTCCGTCCATTGGTCCGACTCTGGGGGGATGGCTGACCGAGCATTTCAGTTGGCATTACCTGTTTTACATCAACGTACCGCCGGGCCTGTTGGTGCTCTATATGCTGGCCTACGGGCTGCCGAAACGTCCAATCCTCTGGGACAAGCTCAAGGATGCCGATGTGCCGGGGATCATCACCATGGCGCTGGGCATGGGCTGTTTGGAAGTGGTGCTGGAGGAGGGCAACCGCAAGGATTGGTTTGGTTCGGATCTGATCTTCAATCTGAGCATCATAGCCGCGGTCAATCTTGTGTTGTTTGTATGGCTGCAACTGCGGCGCAGTAATCCTCTGGTGAATCTGAGGCTGCTGGCGCAGCGCGACTTTGCCCTGTCTTCGCTGGCTTATTTTCTGCTGGGTATGGCCCTGTTTGGCGCCATCTACCTTATCCCTTTATACCTGTCGCAGATCCATAACTACACCCCGCTGGAAATCGGTGAGGTGATCATGTGGATGGGCTTTCCGCAGCTGTTGGTGCTGCCCCTGGTACCCAAATTGATGGCCAGGTTTGATGGCCGCTATTTGGCCGCCTGGGGATTTTTGCTGTTTGCCATCAGCTATTACCTCAATTCCCACATGAGTCTCGACTTTGCCGGTGACCAAATGGTGTTGTCCCAGGTGGTGCGGGCCTTGGGCCAGCCTTTTATCCTGGTGCCCATAGGCATGATAGCCACCATGCACCTTAAGCCCGTCGATACCCCCAGCGCGTCAACCCTGCTGAACGTAATCCGCAACCTGGGGGGCGCCTTCGGCATAGCACTGGTGGCCACTGTGGCCGATACCCGGGCCAGAATGCACCTGGCCCATATCCGCGAAAGTCTGCCGGCGGTCAGTGCCCAGGCCCAGGAATACCTCAATAACCAGAGCCAGAGCCTGTTTGCCGGTGGCAACAACTGGGTCAGCGCCGATGCCATGGCGCAAAGTCTGTTGGGACAAACCATGTCGCGGGAGGCCTATATTCAGGCCTACAACGATGTGTTTTTCCTGATGGGAGCCCTGTTGTTGCTGGCCGTTATTGCTGTGCTGATGATCCGAAAGGCACCTGCCCAGGCCGTGGCGGTAGAGGGTATGCACTGATAAAGGCGTCAGGGAACAGAGGTTTTTCTTCGATTGCAGCGATGTTAGACTCGGGAGATTCTTCAAGGAGGCCCGATGACTCAAAGGCAATCTATCCATTGGCAATCGCTGCGCTTTGACCAGCTTGACACCCTGACGCTGTACCGTCTGCTCAAGCTGCGGGTTGATGTGTTCGTGGTGGAGCAGACCTGCCCCTATCCCGAGCTGGATGGCAAGGATCTGCACCCCGACACCCTGCATCTGCTGGCTTTGGACGACGGGGGGCAACCCCTGGCCTATGCCAGGTTGCTGCCGCCGGGACTGAGCTATCGGGATGCCAGCATAGGCAGGGTCGCCGTGGCCGCCAGCGCCCGGGGGGCCGGTTTGGCCGGGGAGCTGATGCAGCGTGCCATAAGCCAAACTCTGGCCAACTGGCCCGAATACGGCATTACCATAGGAGCCCAGGACTATCTCAGGGGCTTCTATTCTCGCCTTGGATTTGAAGCCATTTCCGAGGTTTATCTTGAGGATGGGATCCCCCATCTGGACATGCACTATCAACAAGGACGTTCGCTATGACCGAATACAGCATCAACCGCAGCCAACTGGTTTGTGTCGCCAGCTTTCTGGCCTTTCCCGGCAAGGAAGTGGCCTTGATTGAGGCCTTGGGCAGCCTGATCCCAGATACCCGCCGTGAACCCGGTTGCATTCGCTATGAACTGAATCAAAGCCGCGATGAACCCAGGCGCATTAGCTTTGTGGAGAAGTTTGTCGATGTGGCGGCCTTTGAGGCCCACTGTGCCAAGGACGCCATTCAGGAATATTTCCACAAGGTGATGCCCGAGCTGGTGGAGTCCTTCCATGTGGAAACCTATCACGAGATCATCGTCTGATAGCTAACGGATACGAAAAGCCCCGGAATGACCGGGGCTTTTTCTTGTGGAGCTGAGATCAGTGCCGCAGAACAATTTCGGGTTCGGTATCCAGGATTCCATCGGCACTCAGGGTGGCCAGGGTCTGATCCTGGGCAATAATGGCAAGGGGCGCTGATGCTTGATTGCGAACAAACAGCAGCCGGTAGCCCCAGGGCTGTAGCCGATACAAGGTCAGTTTTTGTTCGGCCGTCATGGCCTGCCAATGTTGTTCGTGGCTGAGCGGAACCGTCCGTCTGTTCTGATTGCCTGTGACTGCAGAATCCATTATTTTGCCGTCTTTAGCTGACTGAATAATTCAGTGTAGTCAGGATCCCTTGTCCGGGATATGAGCCAGCGCAAATTTTCGACAAAATCCGCGCACAATTAGGTTATGCCCATGCTTGATTACATAGGGCCTGTGTTCAGGCCTCCGTCGGAGTGGAAGTCACTGATCCTGCAGGTGACCAATGGCTGCAGCTGGAATCAGTGTGCCTTCTGCGACATGTACACCCAGCCCCAGAAGCGTTTTCGTGCCTTCAAGGCCGACAAGATTGAGGCCGACCTGCAGCAAGTGGCGGCCAGCGGCCGGCCTGTCAGTCGGGTATTCCTGGCCGATGGCGATGCCATGACCTTGCCCTTTGCCCGCCTGGAAGCCATCTGCGAGCTTATTCACCATTACTTGCCCGGCGTACAGCGCATCAGCAGCTATTGCCTGCCGCGCAATCTGAGTAACAAAACTCCGGAGCAATTGCAGCGTTTACGTGAGCTGGGGCTGTCATTGCTGTATGTGGGCTGTGAGAGCGGTGACGATGAGGTGCTCAGGCGCATCGGCAAGGGGGAGACCTATGCATCCTCGCTGGCGGCCCTTGAGAAAATGCACACTGCCGGGATCAAGTCTTCGGTGATGATCCTCACCGGGCTCGGAGGAGAGGTGCTGTCGCGTCAGCATGCCTTGGCATCGGCAGCGTTGATGAATGCCGCCCAGCCCCATTACCTGAGCACCCTGGTGGTGAGCCTGCCCCTTGGCAAGCAACGCCTGGATGCCTGCTATGAGGGGGATTTTCGCCTGCCGTCAACCCGGGGACTGCTGGATGAGCTGACGCTGATGCTGGAGCAGCTGGAGTTGCGACAGACCATATTCCGCTCGGATCATGCTTCCAATTACCTGGCGCTCAAGGGCATCTTGGGGCGGGACAAGGCGCGCCTGCTTGACGAATTGCGTCAGGCCCGCGATGGCCTGCTGCCACTGCGACAGGAGTGGCAACGGGGCCTGTGACCGACTTACTGCCGGCGGGTGTCTTCTACTATGTGAATGTTGCGCGCCGGGGCGGGTATGCTGACACCGGCAGCCTGCAATGCCTGCCAAACCGCTAAGTTAATCTTGTACTTATCCTGATAATAGCTGGCGCTCGGGATCCAGAATCTCAGTCCCAGCTCGATTCCGGCACTGCTGAAACCGTTGATGCCAACCTGCACTGCCTGGTCCTGGGCCACGGCCGGCTGCTGCTTCAGCACTGCAGTGATGACCTCTATGGCATGCTCGGGATTGGCGTCGAATGCCAGATTAAAGTGGGATTCCACCAGGCGGTTGCCGAAGGAGTTATGCAGTATCTCGCCGACTATGTGTTTGTTGGGAATGCTGATTTGCTCCCCTTCCTCGTTGCTGAGCAGGGTCATTCCCAGACGCACATCCTTCACCACCCCGGTCACACCCCGCACCGTGATGGTGTTGCCGACTGTGAAGGGGCGGGTGACTATTATGGTCAGGCCGGCGGCATAGTTGGACAACATGCCCTGCACCGCCAAGCCGGCCCCCAGGGACACAGCGCCTATAGCGGCAATCATGGGGGTGACACTGATCCCCAGTTTGCCCAGGGCTACTATGGCGACCATGATCACTATCAGCAGCCGGATCACGTTGGTGCTGAAATGGCTCAGGGTGGGGTCTATATGGTGCTTTTCAAACTGGTGTTCCACCATCCTGGCCACCTTTCCAGCCAGCCACAGGCCAAGCAGGAAGATGAGCAGGGCACCCACCAATTGAAAGCTGTAATTGACCAGAAACTCGGTCAGCAGGGTGTAGACATTTTGCAGTTGCGCCAATTCCTGTTCCAGGCCTGTTTCATTCATTTGGGATCCTCCTTCGGCAGTCTGTCCTATTGTGCCTTTTGGTGCGTGCTCAGGGAAGTCACTGATTTTCATCGCTATCGCGTCCGTCTCCCGCGCCGTTTCCCTGGCCGGCCAGGGGATTTGTCACCGCAGCTGTTGTCAGCCTGAATTTTGTTCAGGCATGACATTGGGGCTGGCTTGCCGACCCGCTGTGTTTTTGTGACTTATACTGTAGATTCAAGTAGCTGGGATGTGGGATTAATGCTCGAATAAAAAATTAATTATCGGGCATAAAAATTCGTTGCATCTTGGTCGGAAATAGCGTCTACTTCGCACGTTTTTTTACCGCCCCGGCAGAGCCGGTCAATACACTGAACCGACAGGAGACCCTGGCCAAATGAGCCAATTTCAATCTATTGATGTTGCTGATTACTATGACAAAGAAACCTTCGCCCGCATCGAAGAGTTTGCCAAGGACAAAGCAACGCCTTTTGTAGTGATAGATACTGCCATCATTGCGAAACAATACGATGACATGGTCACCAATTTTCCGTATGCCAGTGTTTATTATGCAGTTAAAGCCAACCCGGCCAAGGAGATCCTGACCCTGCTCAAGGACAAGGGTTCCAATTTCGACATTGCCTCCATCTATGAGCTGGATATGGTGATGGCCGTGGGCGTGACCGCAGATCGCGTCAGCTTTGGCAACACCATTAAGAAGCGCAAGGACGTCAAGGCCTTCTACGACCGCGGTGTGCGTATGTTTGCTTCTGACTCCGAAGCCGATCTGCGCATGATTGCCGAAGAAGCCCCGGGCTCTCGCATCTACGTCCGAATCCTGACCGAAGGCACTGACACCGCCGACTGGCCACTGTCACGCAAGTTCGGTTGTCAGAACGAAATGGCTTACGAGCTGTTGGTGCTGGCCAAGGAGCTGGGACTGGTGCCCTATGGCATCTCTTTCCATGTGGGTTCACAACAGCGTGATATTGGTGCCTGGGATTCAGCTATTGGTAAGGTAAAGCACATTTTCGATCGTCTGCGCGATGAGCACGGTATAGTGCTGGAGATGATCAATATGGGTGGTGGCTTCCCCGCTAACTATATCGACAAGACCAATGAACTGGCCACCTATGCCGAGCAGATCACCCACTTCCTCAAGGAAGACTTTGGTGACGACCTGCCACAGATCATTCTTGAGCCAGGCCGTTCACTGATCTCCAATGCCGGGGTACTGGTATCCGAAGTGGTGTTGATCAGCCGCAAGTCCTACACAGCGCTGGAGCGTTGGGTGTTTACCGATGTGGGTAAGTTCTCCGGTCTTATCGAAACCATGGATGAGGCCATCAAGTTCCCCATCTATACCGAGCGCCAGGGCGAGTTGGAAAAGTGCGTGATTGCCGGTCCAACCTGCGACAGTGCCGACATAATGTATGAGCAGTATGCCTATGGTTTGCCAGACGATCTGGCCATTGGAGACAGGCTCTACTGGTTGACTGCCGGTGCCTACACCACCACCTATTCGGCCGTGTGCTTCAACGGTTTCCCACCGCTGAAGGATTACTATCTGTAATTCCCGGACCGCGCCATAGCAGCAAGGGGCCTTTGGGCCCCTTGTTCTTTTGTGTCTTAAGAACGCTTTGCTTACCTGCTTCTGACAAATGGGCCTCTGGGCTTGACCATGGTAGTCATTGCACCTCAGGCGTTTTGCAACGGCCTCTGATATTGGGTGCCTCTGGGCTCAATCCAGCAACAGGCTTTGACCTGATATTGTATTTTTGCAATCTGTTAATCGAACTTGGCGTGGGCTCGGACCCGGGTGGTCGTTAACTTAGGCTATCCTGCGGATGCCTCTTTCTTTGGAGCCGCTGCCCAAATATCGATTGGCTGCTGTTTTGTCCTCCTGTTGCCTGCATTCATGGCGGCAAAGCGCTGCGTTATGAATAGTCGTGGTCGGTTGGTGCAGCTGCCTTGCCCTGGTCTTTGGGGCGCCGTTCGCGGTTATTTCGTCATCTGGGGCCTGCCAGTGGTATGGACTTGGTTGAACCTGTGTTCTTTGCCCTGTGAGTCGAATCCCGTGTTGGTGCTTGCTGGTTTACTTTTTAACTCCCGGTTGGTTTCGCCTTGTATGGTTAAAGACTAGGAAAGCCGGTAACAGAAAAATGTGACCCGTGCCTCAGAGTGCGGCATTGGAAGTGCTGTTGTTTTTAATTAATTGAAAAATAAAGATATATAAATTTTTGGTTGTGGGAAGTTGGATCTGCTTCACAGTCCGCAAAGGACACTGGCACTGCTGTGGCCAGCTGCTATCTTAAAAATCAGTCATTTCCGCTGATTAAGTAAGAAGATTACGGTAATTGAATTAGGCGTTGCCTGATTTTTCGTGATCAAGTTAACCTTATCCGCTTCGATACTAGGTTAAAGTCGAAGCAATTAGAATTTTATAATCAAAATTGAAAGGGGTTTTCACCATGGCTGATGTATTTCACCTGGGTTTGACAAAAGCAATGCTCGATGGCGCCACCCTGGCGATTGTGCCGGGCGATCCTGAGCGGGTAAAGCGTATTGCCGAGTTGATGGATAATGCGACCTTCCTGGCCAGTCACCGCGAGTACACCAGTTACCTGGCCTACCTCGATGGCAAGGCCGTGGTAGTGTGCTCCACCGGTATTGGTGGCCCTTCCACCTCCATCGCCGTAGAAGAGCTCGCCCAGCTGGGGGTGACGACCTTCCTGCGTGTGGGAACCACGGGCGCCATTCAGCCCCATGTGAACGTGGGCGATCTGATTGTGACCCAGGCCTCGGTACGCCTCGACGGTGCCAGCTTGCATTTTGCCCCCATGGAGTTTCCTGCGGTAGCCAACTTCGAATGTACCACCGCCATGGTGCAGGCCTGCCGCGATGCCGGTGTTGAGCCGCACATTGGCGTGACCGCTTCCAGCGACACCTTCTATCCCGGTCAGGAGCGTTATGACACAGTCACTGGTCGAGTGACCCGTCGCTTTGCCGGTTCCATGCAGGAGTGGCAGGACATGGGCGTGCTCAACTATGAAATGGAGTCCGCGACCCTGTTCACCATGTGTGCCAGCCAGGGCTGGCGTGCCGCCTGTGTGGCCGGGGTGATAGTGAACCGTACCCAACAGGAAATTCCGGACGAGAAAACCATGAAGCAGACCGAGGTCAGTGCCGTGTCTGTGGTGGTTGCCGCGGCCCGTAAACTGCTGGCCTGATTGCCTGCAGTAATTAAACAGTGGATAAAAAAGGCGCCCTTGGGCGCCTTTTTTATCACCGGCACTAAACCGGATCAGAAATGGTACTGGGCAATCAGTGAATAGGTGTTCTGATCTATGCCATCGACACCGTACTTGTTGCGCCAGTAATCATATTCGATACCGACCAGCAGGGCGTCCTTGCGGTGATCGCCGAATACCATCTGGCCCAGATCGAATTTCACCTGCGGGTTGAAGTGCAGGTTTTCATGGTAGCCGTTACCGTCGGTGCGGAATACCCAGTCGGCGAAACCATCGATCACCAGGTTGCTGCCGGCAAAGGGAATGTCGACGCGGTACACGGGAGTGATCTGCCAACCGTCGCTGTTATTGGCGCCGTTGATGGCGTGACGGCGATAGGTGTTGAGCTGGAAGTAGCTGAAAATCGGCAAGTTGAAGTCCAGTCCAATACCGTAGAGGAAAGACTCCACCGGACCTTCACCTTCTTCCAGGGTCAGGGCCACTGACACATCGGTCACGGGGCCCAAGGCCAGCTTTTGGTTAAGCAGCTTACCGGCACTCAGGCGGGTGGACAGCTCACCATAGGTGGTGCCTTCATCGGCGCCATTGAAACGGATAAAGTCCTGGAACACATACCAGTCACCGTATTTCCAGCCACCGGCACTGTCGAGGGTTATAGTGGTTTGCTCGTCCGATGGGGCCAGGTCATAGTTCTTGCCGTACAGACCGGTGATACCGGCATTCCACCATTGTACCCACTCACCGGCGAAGGCTTGTGGTGACAAGAGCAGGGCCAGGCAAAGACAGGTTTTTTTCATTGTTTTGCATCCTTAAAAGCCAAGGGAGTAGGGGTGACTGGGCGCCCCCGGTAACTGCGGTGCAATATAGGGAAAAAGACGCCGCTATTCAAAGGATTTTGGTGGCAAGCTGTTAAAATGCTACGTAGCTTTAGCGTTTGTCATAGGGTAAAAAAGAAGCGAAAATATGACATAATATGTCGCCTTGGCAATATCGAGCTGATATAGTCGTTGCAGGAGATACTCGCATTTCGGGGGGAATATGGAGTTTTCTAATCCTGTACTGCTGTGGGCCGGTTTGGGCCTGGTACTTATACTGGCTGAGGTGGTGGTGCCTGGTGGCATAGTGATACTGCTGGGCGCCGCCTGTTTGCTGGTGGCCGGCGCCTTGGCTCTGGGGCTTGTCAGTACTCTGCCGCAGGCCTTGACTCTGTGGTTTATCAGCTCCATGGCGCTGTTGTTGGGGTTTCGTCACTTGACCCAGCGTCTGGTGGGTGGCGATGCCCATGTGGACAATACAGATGAAGAGCTGGATTTGTTTAACCAGACCGCTTTGGTGAAGGCCGACATAGGCCCGGGCCAGCAAAGGGGCCGGGTTGAATTTCAGGGCAGTGAGTGGCCCGCCCTGGGGGATGGCAGCCTGATCACCAAGGGCACAACCGTCAGGATCATCTGCCGGGAAAATATCGCTCTGGTGGTGGAACCTCTGCCTTTGGATGTCTGAGCAAGACCGTATTCAACAGGGCAGTTCTGCCCACTTATCAACAGGAAGGAATCTATGCTGATTTTTACCATTGTTTTTCTGCTGGTTCTCTTTGTGCTTTATAAGCTGATGCTGATCGTTCCCATGCGCGAAGTGCATGTGATTGAGCGTCTGGGGAAGTTCCGCACCGTACTGGAACCGGGATTCCATTTTTTGATCCCCTTCTTTGACCGGGTAGCCTATCGCCATGACACCCGTGAACAGGTGTTGGATGTTCCGCCACAGAGCTGTATTTCCAAAGATAACACCCAGCTGGAAGTGGATGGCCTGGTGTATCTCAAGGTGATGGATGGCAAGCTGGCCAGTTACGGCATCGAGAACTACCGCATGGCGGCGGTGAATCTGGCCCAGACCACCATGCGCTCGGAAATCGGCAAGCTCACCCTGAGCGAGACCTTTTCCGAGCGCGACCGGCTCAATGAATCCATAGTGCGTGAGATTGATAAAGCCTCAGATCCTTGGGGGATCAAGGTGTTGCGCTATGAGATCAAGAATATCAGCCCATCGCGCCATGTGATCCACACCCTGGAGAAGCAGATGGAGGCCGAGCGCCGCAAGCGCGCCGAGATCACCCTCGCCAGTGCCGAGAAGGCGGCGATGATCAACATGTCCGAAGGTGAGCGTCAGGAGGCCATCAACATCTCCGAAGGCCAGAAGCAAAAGCGTATCAACGAGGCCAAGGGCACGGCGGCCGAAATTGCCATCATAGCCAAGGCCAAGGCCGAGGGCATGAATATGGTGGCCCAGGCATTGGCGGTACAGGGCGGCACCGATGCGATGAACATGCAGCTCAAGGAGCAGTTTATCAAGCAGGTGGGCAATATCCTGGAGCAGGCCGAAGTGTCTGTGGTGCCGGCGGAGCTGGCCCGTATGGAAGGCTTTTTTGAAGGCATGGACAAGGTCACCCAGGGCCTGGCGCCCAAGGCATAAGGAGCAGCATTATGGTAATCAATCTCGACTTAGTGGTAACGGCCATTTGGGGCCTGATTTTCTTCATCTTTATCATCAAGCTGTTTCAGTCTATCCGTTTGGTACCAACCAAATCCGCCTACATAGTGGAGCGCTTGGGTAAATACCATGCGACCCTGGATGCGGGCTTTCATGCCCTGATCCCCTTTATCGACAAGGTGGTCTATATCCACGACCTGAAAGAGGAAACCATAGACGTGCCGCCGCAGGAGTGTTTCTCCAGTGACGAGGTCAATGTGGAAGTGGATGGCGTTATTTACATCTCGGTGACCGACCCGGTAAAGGCCAGCTATGGGGTGACGGACTACCGTTACGCCGCCATCCAGTTGGCCCAGACCACTACCCGCTCTGTGATAGGCACCCTGGATCTGGACCGTACCTTCGAAGAGCGTGATGTGATCAGCGCCAAGGTGGTTGAGGTGCTCGATCAGGCCGGTGCCATCTGGGGGATCAGGGTGCACAGGTACGAGATCAAAAACATCACCCCGCCGGAAACGGTGAAAAACGCCATGGAAATGCAGGTCAATGCCGAGCGTGAGCGCCGGGCGCTGCTGGCCAAGAGCGAGGGCGACAAGCAGTCCAAGATCAACCGCTCAGAGGGTATCAAGGCCGAGACCATCAACCGCTCCGAGGGCGAAATGCAGCGCCGTATCAACGAGGCCGAAGGTAAGGCGGAAGAGATACTGTCCATCGCCAAGGCCACGGCCGAATCCATCGAGCGCCTGGCGGCGGTGATCGCCGCCCCCGGTGGCCAAAACGCGCTGCGGATGCAACTGGGTGAGCAGTACCTCAAGCAGCTCGATGGCCTGGGCCAAAGCGGCAGCAGGGTGATCCTGCCCGGCAACATGGTGCATTTCGAGCAGTGGATGGACGCCATGGGACTGCAGGAGCAGCGCTGACAGGCGGATTGCTGAAAGACAATATTCTGTGAACTTTGATAAAAACGGCTGCCAATGGCAGCCGTTTTTGTTTGTTTAATAAGGGTTGTCTTCGCCAATCCATTGGCCGCCACCTGGGCCAAGGCTTCTGATATAATGCCGGCTCGATTGTTGCGGAGGCGGGAATGGACGTATCTTCTTTACTGGATGGCCTGAATGATAAACAGCGCGAGGCGGTGGCGGCGCCATTGTCGAGCATGCTGGTGCTGGCGGGTGCCGGCAGTGGCAAGACCCGGGTGCTGACCCACAGGATCGCCTGGCTGATGCAGGTGGAAAACCAGAGCCCCTATTCCATTTTGGCCGTGACCTTTACCAACAAGGCCGCCGCCGAGATGCGTGAGCGGGTGGAGAAGATAGTCGGCAATCACATGGGCCGCATGTGGATTGGTACCTTCCACGGCCTGGCACACAGGCTGCTGCGCACCCATTGGCAGGACGCCAATCTGCCACAGAATTTCCAGATCATGGACTCGGACGATCAGCAGCGACTGATCAAACGCATCCTCAAGAGCATGAACCTGGACGAGAAACAGTATCCACCGCGGCTGGTGGCCGGTTACATCAACGGCAAGAAAGATCAGGGCCTGCGGCCCCAGCACATAGACGCCGGTGCCTTCCCCATGGAGCAGATGCTGCTCAACCTGTACCGTGTGTATCAGGACAGCTGCGACCGCGCCGGGCTGGTGGACTTTGCCGAGATACTGCTGCGAGCCCACGAGCTGTGGCTAAACAAGCCACACCTGTTGGCCCATTACCAGGACAGGTTCCGCCATATTCTGGTGGACGAATTCCAGGATACCAACGCCATCCAATACGCCTGGATCCGGGTGCTGGCTGGCAACAGCGCCAACGTGATGATAGTGGGCGATGACGATCAGTCCATCTACGGCTGGCGTGGCGCCCAGGTGGAAAACCTGCATCGCTTCCTCAAGGATTTCCCCGGCGCCAGCACCATACGCCTGGAGCAGAATTACCGCTCCAGCGGCAACATCCTCAAGGCTTCCAACGAGCTGATCGCCAACAACCCCGAGCGCATGGGCAAGGAGCTGTGGACCGAGGACAAGGATGGTGAGCCCATCTCCCTCTACTGCGCCTTCAACGAAATGGACGAGGCCCGCTTTATCGTTGGTAGCATCGGCGACTGGCAGGACAAGGGCGGCGCCCTGTCCGAGTGCGCCATACTGTACCGCTCCAACGCCCAGTCGCGGGTACTGGAAGAAGCCTTGCTGCACAAGGGCCTGCCGTACCGCATCTATGGTGGCCTGCGCTTCTTCGAGCGTCAGGAGATCAAGGACGCCATGGGCTACCTGAGGCTGATTGCCAACCACGATGACGATGCCGCCTTCGAGCGGGTGGTGAATACCCCGCCGCGGGGCATAGGCGATCGCACCCTGGACATTTTGCGCACCACGGCAAGGCAGCAGCAGCTGACCCTGTGGCAGACCTGCCAGCGACTGCTGGAGGAAAAGGTGCTGGCCGGGCGCGCCGCCAACGCGGTGCGGGGCTTTATGGATCTGATAATCCAGCTCGGCAACGATACGACCGAGCAGCCTCTGTACCGCATGGCCGACTGGGTTATTTTGCACTCGGGTCTCAAGGCCATGTACGAGGAAGAGAAGGGCGAAAAGGCCCATGCCAGGGTCGAAAACCTGGAGGAACTGGTCACCGCCGCCCGCAGCTTCGAAATGCCGGAGGAGCTGGAGGACATGGGCGAGCTCAATGCCTTCCTGTCCCACGCGGCGCTGGAGGCCGGTGAAGGTCAAGCCGATGCCCACACCGATGCGGTGCAGCTGATGACGCTGCACTCGGCCAAGGGCCTGGAGTTCCCGGTGGTGTTTATGGCCGGTGTGGAAGAGGGCATATTCCCCAGCAAGCTGGCGCTGGAGGAGGGTGACAGGCTCGATGAGGAGCGTCGCCTGTGCTACGTGGGCATGACCCGCGCCATGGAAAAACTCTATATCACCTATGCCGAGTCGCGCCGCATCTATGGCCGCGAGGATTACGCCAGACCCTCACGATTTATCAAGGAAATTCCGCCGCAATATGTGCAGGAAATCCGCCTCAAGGCCCAGGTGTCGACCCCGCTGGCGAACAACCGCTTCGCCCATGCCCAGCAGGCCTTTGACGACTCCGGCTTTCGTTTGGGACAAAGGGTCATGCATCCCAAGTTCGGCGAGGGCGCCGTCACCAACTACGAAGGCAGCGGTCCCCAGGCGCGGGTGCAGGTCAATTTCGACGATGTCGGCAGCAAGTGGCTGGTGGTAGCCTACGCCAGGCTGGAAACCGCCTAACCTGTTTTCGCTGGCCCTGTTTTCGTTGGCCGCCGGGCGCTATAATCCGCGCGGCCAGAACACAATTTCAGGAAGAATCCATGACTCTCACCCAAAAATGGGACAGCTATGCCCGCTTGATGCGCCTCGACCGGCCCATAGGCACACTGCTGTTGCTTTGGCCCTGCCTGATGGCGCTGATGTTGGCCGGTAATGGCCTGCCGGATATCAAGGTGCTGGTGATTTTTACCATAGGTGTGGTGGTGATGCGCGCCTGTGGCTGCATCATCAATGACTACGCCGATCGGGAGTTGGATGGCCATGTGGAACGCACCCGCAGACGGCCCCTGGCCAGCGGCGAGGTGACGGTAAAAGAAGCGCTGGGCCTGTTCGTGCTCTTGGGGCTGTTTGCCTTTGGTCTGGTGTTGCTGCTCAACTCCCTGGTGGTCAAGCTTTCTGTGGTCGGCATCTTACTGACGATCATTTATCCCTTCACCAAGCGCTGGACCAATATGCCGCAGATGTTTCTCGGTGTGGTCTGGAGCTGGTCAATCCCCATGGCCTATGCCGCCCAGCTGGGCACTGTACCAGCCGAGGCCTGGTGGCTGTTTGCCGCCAATTGGTGCTGGACCGTGGCCTACGACACCATGTATGCCATGGTGGACCGGGACGACGATATCAAGGTGGGGATCAAGTCCACCGCCATACTGTTCGGACGCTTCGACCGGCAGATAATCGGCCTGTTTCAGTTGGCGGCCCTGGGCTGTTTTGCCATGGCGGGACTGAGTGCCGGACGCGGCTGGTTTTACGGCTTGGGTGTGCTCGGCTTTATCGGTTTTGGCCTGTACCAGCAAAAGCTGATCTTCGGCCGTGAGCGCGAGCCCTGCTTTCGCGCTTTCCTCAACAACAACTGGGCCGGACTGGTATTGTTCGCGGCCCTGGGGTTTGACTATCTGGTATAGGCTGGCTGAACCAGCCTCTCATCATCAGCCAGTTATTAACGGGGCAAGATTGGCGGGACGGTAGTAAACGGATTTGAGCACCTTGCCCTGACGTACCGTCTTGCCTTCCAGTTTCACGTCCTTGGCACACTTGGCGATCAAAAAGTCGCCCTGGCGACTGCCGCTGATTTCAACATCCTGGGCAGCGTAATGGGCTATGGTATCGGCCAGCTCCTGCTCGTTGCGGCAGACCTTGCTCATGTTGCTGGCATGGACTTCATCCCAGCAGGGCTCGAAGTCTATGCCGCGGTTGGCGGCCACATGCAGCAGCACATCGATGAAATAGCTGATCTCCAGTTGCGCCAACATGTCCCTGGCACCCAAATGTACGGCGCGGCCCATGAGCACATAGACGCTGTCCACTATGGCGTCCGCCTGTTCCACCTTGTCTTTGGCCTCGGCCAGTTCGGTCAGCTCTTCGATAATCAGCGAACTGTGCAACTTGTCCATCTTCTCGTCGAGACTGGCGGGGGAGTCCACCGGCAGATCGAAGGTGGCACGGAATTCATGGATATCACGGTACAGCTTGGCGTACAGGGCTTCGGTCAGGCAGGTCAGTCGCATTAAAGGGCCTTTATTCTGGGTTGGCACTGGATGGTTAATCAGCGGGCATGATAAAGAAAGGCCGGCTTAATGGCAAAGCGTCTTGGATGTGTGGGGTGGAGGAATAAAAAGGCCAAGCTTTCTGCTTGGCCTTGGATGACGCTGGTCACGGGTGACGTTAGAAGATAACTGTCACTATGTCCGAGCAATCGCTGCTGCCGGCGTTGCAGATCTGATAGTCGTAGCTGCCGGCGCCCTTGAGGTTGAGGTTGTCTGTGTAATCGCTGCCGGAAACCGTCGCTACCAAGGCATTATTGCGATATATGTCCACATCACCGCTGTTGCCGCTCCAGGACAGGTCCACCTGCTGCACGCCCTTCACCTTGTAACCGCTGGCGGTCAGGCTTAAGCCTGAGCCCAGATCCGTGGTTGCAGTGGCTTCGTTGGAATAGCCGGAATTGCCACTCTGGTTAAAGGCGCGAACGCGATACCAATATTGGGTATTAGCTGCCAGCCCTGTGTCGCTGTGGCCGCTGCCATCCACGCCAGTGGTGAAGATACTCGCCCAGTTCACTCCATCCAAAGAGCGTTCTATGCTATAGCCCTGCTCATCGCCTGCATTGTCGCTCCAGGACAAATCTATCTGGCTGGCGGAGACCGAAGTGGCTGATAAAGCTGTCGGCGACGCAGGCACAGCACCGCCGCTCTGGTTGTCGGTGCGAATATAGAGCAGGTCCAGATACAGGCTGTCGAGTGACAGGTGACCGACGCTCTGGTCGCTGTCACGGACACTGATTTGCACCTGGCCGCTGAGGTTTGCCGGCAACGGGATGGATTGCGGACCCTGATCGCTGCTGGGCATCTGGGTCAGCAGCACATTGGTAGCCGTGCTGCTGGTTAAATACAGCAGCAGCTGATCACCATCGCTGGACACCGACTGCCAGCCGTGGAGCACCAGGGTCTCGGCATTGCCGCTTTGGACGTTGAAGTTCCAGCTGTGATCCAGATAGCTGTATCTGCTGCTCTTCCTGCCGCCGGACTCTCTCTCGGTAATGATTTCCAGCACACCGTCATCGGTCTGCAAGTTGGCCAGACTGCCGCTCACAGTGCCCGCAGCCGTGGTTTCGCTGCCGGCATATTGCAGCAGGAAGGGGGCGGGGGCCACCTCTATGGCCGGCAGTGTGGTCATGCCCATCGCACCCAGATTATCCGTGACCGTCAGTGTGGGGGTGAAACTGCCGGCCTGGCTATAGCTGTGACTGGCATTGACGCCGGAAGCACCGCTGCCATCACCAAAGTTCCACTGATAGTTGCTGATAGTGCCGGCGCTGTCCTGGTCATGGGAGCCCGAGCCGTCGAAGTTGACTGTGAGCGGCGCTGTGCCGGAAAGCGTGTCGGCAGAACCCACGGCGACCGGCGGCTGGTTTTGCACGTTCACCACCTGGCTGGCCTGGTCACTGAGGTTGTCATTATCCGTGACCATCAGTACCACAGTAAAATCACCGGGTGCCTGATAGACATGACTGACCTCAGCGCCACTGGCATTGGTGCCATCGCCGAAGTTCCAGTCATAGCTCATGATAGTGCCATCACTGTCGTCCGAGCCCGAGCCGTCAAAGTTTACGCTTAAAGGGGCGGGGCCCGGGGTGTAACTCAGGGCCATGGCCGCTGTGGGGACGGCGGCAGTGCCGCCATCGACCGCAGTTCCGCTGATGCTGTAACGCCCCAGACTGGCATAGTCTGTGTAGCCTGTGTCGAGCGGGTCGCCCTTACCTGTGCCATCCACCTTGACGAAATAGTCCCCGGCACTGGCCAGAGTGCCACTCAGGTTTGCGGATAAGGCATCGACCGGATTGCTGTTGGCCAGCAAATTGCCATTGGCATCATAGAGCTGGGCCAGAATATCCAGATTGGGGGCAAAGGGGGCGGGCTGCACATCGATACTGTAACTGCCGGCGCCGGCATGAAAGCGGTACAGGTCCACATCCTGGCGGCTGTGGATAAGACCACTGCCACCAAGGCTGAGGACGCCGTTGCTTGCGCTGGCATTCAACGTGGTGGCGGTCGCCAGGCTGTCGCCGTGATCGTCGGCCACCAGCGGCGCACCGTAGGTTTGGATGCGGGCTATATCATCCTGGGTTTGGTTGGCGTTGAGGTATTCGCCCTTGCTCCACTGCACCAGGGCCTGGTAATAACCCACCCCCATGATGGGGGCCCAGCCGGTGGCGCCACTGCCGTGGCCGGTATAGTAATTGGCACCACCAATAACACCATCGTGGCTCAGACTGAGGTTATGCCCCGCCTCGTGGGAGATGGCTTCCCCGGCACCCACTAAACTGGTGTTGAACACAAAGGCCGGCTTGTAAAAGTCGCCCACATCATCAAATACCGTCAGATAGGCAAAGCCGCCGCAGCCGCAACCGGCGAAGTTGTCCTTGGTCATCACCACCCGGGTTCCGTAGACCTGATCCGACGTGCTGCTGCGGGTGATGGCGTTGAGGCCGGGATCTTCGGTGGTGATATCCACGTTGAAGGGGGCATAGTCTTCGGCCACCTGGCGCCACATGTTTTGTATGTCCTGCAACTCTGATGTACTGAAGGTGCTGGAGTCCGAGTCACGGCTGTAGGGCGGCGAGACTATGGGATCGACACCATAGGAGTTGTTCCAGGCCGTGCCCGTGGTGATATGACCATCAAAGTCCAGGTAAATTACCCGATTGGCGCCTGGGCGGCTGTGAAGATGGAAGGTGTCTTCCAACGGATAGGGGGCTTCCTGCAACAATTGGGCATCGGCCGGGTCGGTCGCCTGGGGGAACTGATCCACGTAGAAGGCGCGGCCCTTGGTATCGAGCCACAGAGTGGCATCGCTGCGCAGCTCGCGGGCAAACTCATCCGGGCTCATACCGTACCAGGCCGCCACCTCGGGCAGTTTGGCGCCCAAGGCCGCTATGGCCTGTTCGCCCTGGGCTTTTGTGGGCAGTGACAGCTGTGGGAAGATGCGCTGATTCGGCGGGGGATTGGCACTGTTTGCCGTCAGTGGCCAGAGGCTGAGCCCAAGGAGCACCAATGTCGTCAAAGGCAGTGTCGTCAAAGGCAGAGTCGAATACTTCATGGCGCTCTCTCCAATTAGATGCCCAAATAGCTGCCCAAAGAGATGCTGGCAGCAATTTGAGAATAGCCTAAAAAACACCCAACCCTAACCTGGGTATAGCGTCAAAGCCTTACCAGTCAAGGGCTGGCGCCCAGTAACGTCTTTTTGCACAGTGGTTTATGGTGAGGCGCGCTGGCTAAAAAACTCACCCTTGTTGCTGAATTGCTGCCGACTGGACAGCAAACTGGTGCTCATCGACAATAGGCCAGCGCATTCAAGGCAAGGAAACCCAATGAAGCCCTCCAAGGTCGATCGCAACAAGCTGCAAACGCTGACGGACTTACCCAATGTCGGCGAGGCCACCGCCGCCGATCTGCGTCTGCTGGGGATAGATAAGCCCGAGCAGCTATGTGGCAAAGATCCCTTCACCCTCTACATCGAACTCTGTGATTTGACCGGGGTACGCCACGATCCCTGTGTGCTGGATGTGTTTATGTCGCTCACCAGTTTTATGGATGGCGGCCCGGCCTTGCCCTGGTGGGACTTTACCGCCGAGCGCAAGGCCAGAATGCCGCGCATATAAGCTAAAAAAGCCCGCACATTGCGGGCTTTTCAATGGTTGGAGCCTGCCTGGAAGGCAGATGCTCAGGCAATAAACCTATTCGGCAACCGCCACGGTTTCGCTGTGATCCTGCAGCACCTCGGCGACCCGGATGCGATAGGATTCAAACAGGCAGGGCACTATGCCGGCTTCGGCGGCTATGCTGTGGGCCATCTGATTGCGCCACTGGGTGATGGAGGCCAGATCTTCCCAGAATGACAGGCTGAGCACCTTGCCTTCGTCGGTCAGACTTTGAAAACGCTCAATGGAAATCAGGCCCTTGCGACCTTCCAGATGCTTGCGCATCTCTTCGGCCACGTGCAGGTATTCTGCTTTGCCTTCCGGCGTGGGTATCACTTCGAAAATCACGGCTATCATGGAATGCTCCTTTTTTCAGACAGACAAAGACTAGCCTATCTGCTGGCTTAAGGCACTCAAGGAAAAGGTTTTATTCTGAATTTGTGAGCCGGTAATGGCTTAAAGCAAGACCCCGGCCTTGGCCGGGGTCGGAAGATCACTTGATGAAGGCGAAGGCATCACCGTAGAGGTGTTGTTCTTCCACCCCCATTTCACGGAATTGCTCCCGGGCGGCGCCGACCATGTTGAAACGACCGGCGATATAGATGTCATAGCCCACCAGGCTGATAAAGTCGGCCTTGATCTGTGCCAGCAGGTTGTTGGTCTTGCCATCCCAATCTTCGGCGGCTTCTTCGATGACGGGCACCAGATGCAGCCAGGGGAAGTTGTTGTGCCACTCGCGGGCGATGGACTCATAGTACATGGCATCGCGGGTGCGGCAACCCCAATAGAGCATGGTTTCAATTTCTTGTCCCAGGCTTATTTGGCGCTCCACCAGGCTCTTGATGTAAGAGAAGCCGGTACCGCCGGCCACCATCAGCCTGGGTCTGTGGCTCTCTTCCCGCAGGAAGGCTTCGCCGCCCGGCGCTTCAATGTCTATGTGAGTCGAGTTCTGCAACCGCTCCACCACCTGCATCGGATAGCTTTCGGTGATGGCGGCTCCTATGTGCAGTTCCAGCTGCTCGGCACCCGGGGCAGAGGCGATGGAAAAGGGGCGCTTGTCCTGCTCTCCCATGACGACACACAGGTATTGGCCTGCCTTGAACTCCAGCGGAGTCTCGGGGCTGAGGATCACCTGGTAGACGGCGTCATTGAAGGGGGTGACGCGCTCGATTCTGCAACGGATGCTGTTCATCTGGTTTCTCTATACCTCTTCGGGTGTTTTTATGCTTGTTGGCTGATTATAGGGTAGGGCTGTCGTCTATGCCCAATTGGTCCCAGATCTCGTCAACCTTTTGTTTAACTTGGGGATCCATGACTATTGGCGTACCCCATTCGCGCTGGGTTTCTCCCGGCCACTTGTTGGTGGCATCCAGGCCCATCTTGGAGCCCAGGCCCGCAACCGGCGAGGCGAAGTCCAGATAGTCTATGGGGGTGTTGTCCACCATCAGGGTGTCACGGATGGGATCCATACGGGTGGTGATGGCCCAGATCACGTCCTGCCAGTCCCGGCAATTGACGTCATCATCCACCACCACGATAAACTTGGTGTACATAAACTGGCGCAGGAAGGACCAGGCGCCCATCATCACCCGCTTGGCGTGGCCCGGGTACTGTTTGCGGATGGAGATCACCGCCATCCGGTAGGAACAACCCTCGGGTGGCAGGTAAAAATCAACGATTTCAGGGTACTGCTTACGCAGTATCGGTACAAATACCTCGTTCAGCGCCACCCCCAGCATGGCGGGCTCATCCGGTGGCCGCCCGGTGTAGGTGCTGTGGTAAATGGCGTCTTTCCTGTGACTGATGTGGGTCACGGTAAACACGGGGAAACTGTCGGTCTCGTTGTAGTAGCCGGTGTGATCGCCGTAGGGACCTTCCTCGGCCATCTCGCCGGGGGCTATGTAGCCCTCGAGGATAATCTCGCTGGTGGCCGGCACTTCCAGATCGCAGGAGAGGGCCTTGACCACTTCGGTGCGCTCGCCCCGCAGCAGTCCGGCAAAGGCATATTCGCTCATGCTGTCCGGCACCGGAGTGACGGCGCCGAGTATGGTGACCGGATCGCTGCCCAAGGCCACCACCACAGGGTAGTTTTCACCTGGGTGCTGTTCCTGGAAATCCTTGAAGTCGAGGGCGCCGCCACGGTGTGACAGCCAGCGCATGATGAGCTTGTTCTTGCCCAGTAGCTGCTGGCGGTAGATCCCCAGATTCTGGCGTTTCTGCCGGGGGCCCTTGGTGATGGTCAGACCCCAGGTCATCAGGGGGGCCACATCGCCGGGCCAGCAATGCTGGATGGGCAGCTTGGTCAGATCCACCTCTTCGCCAGTCAGGATCACTTCCTGACAGGGAGCCTTGCTGACGGTTTTGGCCGGCATATTGAGTGCCTGCTTGAACAGCGGCAGTTTGGACAGGGCATCCTTGAAGCCCCGTGGCGGCTCGGGCTCTTTCAAAAAGGCCAGCAGCTCACCCACTTCCCTTAGCGCCAGCGGATCTTCCTTGCCCAGGGCCATGGCGACCCGTTTGGGGGTGCCGAACAGGTTGGCCAACACAGGCATACTGTGGCCCTTGGGCTGTTCAAACAGCAGCGCCGGGCCGCCGGCACGCAGCACCCGGTCGCAAATCTCGGTCATTTCGAGATGAGGATCCACCGGATAGCTGACGCGCTTCAACTCACCGTTCGCTTCCAGGTGCGCGATGAAGCTGCGTAAATCCTTAAAACTCATTTGGAAATGGCCTCTATTTGCAAAACCTTCAAGTGGCGCGCACTATATCATTAATGGCTTCCGGCGAAAACCATGGCCGGGGCACGCCCGCGGGTGGGGAGGCCGAAATGAAACATCCGATATTGACAGTAATTTGCTTGTTGCTGACCCTGCTGGTCGGTGCTTCTTTGGCGGCCAAGTCTCCGGAGGCCGGCAGTGAGCACAGGGGCGAAAAGCACCTGGGCACCAACCGGGTCTGGGATGAGGTCCACTGGCGGGACGAGCACAGACACCGGGGCCATAGGCATCACAGGAGTGGTTGGCGCTACGGCATCAATCTGGGCTGGTATTGGAGTAACTACCCCTGGCGCTACGATCCCTGGCGTTCATCATGGCCCTATTGGGAAAATGACCTCTATATAGATCCCAGAGTGCTTACCTATCCGCAGCCCAGTGAACCGCTGCCCAGTTATCCTGCCCCGGAACGACGCACTTTGGGACCCATTGAGCGAGTGGAAGGACGCGATAGTCTGCCCGCCAACGCCAGGGTGAGGATAGTCGATGGCCAGCCTCTGTATGAATGGGAAGGTATTTATTACCGTTACGACTGGGTGAGCGAACAATATCTGCCGGTGCCGCAGGAACAGCCATAGGCTCATCAGCCGGTTATCACGGTCAACAAAAAGGCGCCACAGGGGCGCCTTTTTTATTGGGGTCGGGCTCAGAAGCTTACGGTTTCCATATCAGACAGGGCGCCGTTCGCAGCATGGATCTGATAAGTGACGCTGTCTCCGCTTGAGGCGCCAAAGCGATCGCTGAAGCTGTTGACCGTGGTGGAGCCCACCAGGTTGCCATTGCGGTAGATATCGTAGCTGCTGCTGTTACCGGTCCACTCCAGATTGACCCGGGCGACACCGCGGCGCGACAAGGTGGCGCGGGTGACGGTCAGGTCCATCTCTATGGCAGGCAATACCACATCAATTGCCTGGGTGGCACTGGCGCTGGCACCATAGTCGTCGGTTACCGTCAGGGTCACGCTGTAGCTGCCGCTGGCGCTATAGCTGTGGCTGACATTGGCGCCGCTGCCGCTGCTGCCATCACCGAAGTCCCAGCTCCAGGACACAATCTGGCCGTCGCTGTCACTTGAGGTGCTGGCAAAGCTGTATTGGCCGTCAGTGCCGGTTGCATCGAAGCCGGCGCTGGGGGCCTGATTTGGCACTCCGCCACCGTCAAAGCTGCCCACCAGGCTGGTGCCGCTGTAGCTGCTGTAGCCGTTGATCATCACCCAATAGGTGCCTTCGTTGGCGGGATTCATGGGGCAGCTTTCGTTGTTGCCACCTGAGTAGGGGCGGCAGTCGTAGCTGGTGCTGGTGGGCGCGGAGCCGAACTTGACGTACAGATCCGCATCGCCGCTGCCACCTGACATATTGAACACCAGGTTGCTGGCGCCGGCCGGTACATCCAGGGTGAAGTAGCGCTTGCTGCCACTGCTGCCGCTGAGATTGCTGACGACCACACCATTGGTCAGTACCTGAGCCTCGGGATCCGGGCCCGGGCCGGGATCGTTACAGGGACTCACGCCCACCACCGCAAAGGCCGCATCCACATCGGCCGTGCTGTAGCCCAGATCCGTAGCGGCGCTCTTCACGCCACAGGCGCCGGAGACATAGGTGCTGTTGGCCGTCCAGTACAACTGGTTGGCCACCACAAACACATGGAAGGCCTTGCGGGTATCCCAGCCACTGGTATTGGCCAGGGTATAGAAGGCCTTGTTGAACACCCCTGAACTGTAATGCACGTCCATACCTTCGTAATAGTCATCGGCGTGACCGATTGAGCGGCCATCGCGGGTCGGGTCGTCCATGTAGCGCAGGGCTCCATTGCCCTTGAAGATGTCGGCCCCCACCTGCCAGTCGTTGCTGCCGCGCATAAAGTACTCGGCGGCTTCACCGGCCATGTCGGAGAAGGCTTCATTGATACCGCCGGATTGGGAGCTGTAGACCAGACCCGAATTTTGTTCGGTGAAGCCGTGGCTGACCTCGTGGGCCGACACGTCGAGGGATACCAGGGGATAGAAGGTGGTGGCCCCGTCACCGAAGGTCATGGCCTGGCCGTCCCAGAAGGCGTTTTCATAGTTGCTGCTGTAGTGCACCCTCATGCTCAGCTGAAAAGTCAGTGGCGCCGTGTTGTACCACTGGCTGTACATGTTGTAGACCACGTTGCCAAAGTAGTGGGCATCGTTCAGCGGCGAGTAGGCACCGTTGATGCTCTTGACCGTATTGCGGGGGCAGGTATAGCTGAAGGCCGTCGTGCCCGAGGTGCCGTGGTTGAGGTTGACGGTTTTGACGTTGGGGCTGTTCATGGTGCAGGTAGAACCCGACTCGGCCACATCCAGATAGCCATAGTCTGTGCCGTACTCATACTGACCTGTCTTCTGGTTGCCACCTGGGCCCGTGCCTATCAGGGCATGGTTCAGACCTTCCCAGCGTTTGAGTACTTCACCGCTGTGGGCATCTATCAGGCTAAAGGGGCGGCTGGGCTCGGCGCCGTCCACCAGGTAGGACACCTGGTACACCAGCCTGGGTTCGTCATTGTCATCGAGGAAGACAAAGAGTTCCGCCTTGTCGTTACGGCTTTTCACTGCGGCGGCGCCGGGAGCTGCCTTGGTGCTCTTGGCCTTGGCTATGGCCTGTTTGGCCTGCAGTTTGGGTTTGACGAAGTCGGCATCCTTATCGATGTTGGCCAGCATCTGGCCCTGAAGGTTGCTGTAGATGCCCATTTCTGAGCGGTCGGCCGCTATGCTGAAACCATAAACGGGGACGCCATGGAAATACTGTTGCAGTCTTTCCTTGTTGTGGCCCTTGCCCAGGGAAACCTGGCGGCTGGTGCGGAATTCCTGTCCGGCCTCCAGAGGCAGCATACGGTTGATATCGGCGTTGGATGAAGCGTGCCTGAGGGCAGTCACATCCACGCGGTTGGCGGCATGCGCCGAGGTAGCCAGGGTGGCCGAAACGGCCAAAAACAGCAGTGTGAGTCTTTGTTTGTGCATTGTAGAGTATTCCTTTTGGTGGCAGCAGGTTGAACCTGTGCCGGTGATAAAAGTTTTTACCCAAATAATACAAAGGCTAAGATGGGTTGTGCCGAACCAGGACTGCTGGCTGTCCGGCACAGGCACCGCAGAGGGTGCGGGGATCAATACTAGGAGGCTGCCGACGGGGCAGCAATTATACTAATGCACTAAAATTTAGGCATTATTTGAGGTTTTTATGCTGCTTTGGTGTTGGTTTTGAGTCAAAGCTCTGGTGTGGTAGCGCTTTTGAGGGGCCATGCCGGCACTATGGCCGGCCATTGGGTCAGCGGTAGCTGATTTTCATGGCGATCAGTGGCTCCCTGGAGCCCTTCTCTGCCTTTAACCTGTCCAGATAGTCCTGCCACAGCTGCTGCTGGTGGCTGGCCAGGTGATGCAACACCTGCCAGGAATACAGGCCGGTATTGTGGCCATCGTCGAATACCAACTTGACCGCATAGTTGCCCACGGGCTCAATTGCACTGATATTGACGTCTTTCTTATGGGTCACCAGCACGGGCTGGCCATGGCCGTGCACTTCGGCCGAGGGGGAGTGAACCCGCAGAAACTCGCAGCTCAGTTCAAAACTGCTGCCGTCATCAAAACCGATTTCCAGCAACCTGGACTTACGTTTCAGCTTGAGTGAGGTGACTGTGGGACTGTTCATGGACGCTCCTGTGTGTTCCTGCTCATTGTAAGCCCAATCGCCGGACAAGGGCAGATCCTTATCCGGCGCTTGAGCACAACCGGGTTCAGCCCTTGAACACCTTACCGTCCTTCATCACAAAGCTGACCTTTTCCAGCAGGGAGATCTGCTCCAGGGGATTGCCATCGACGGCAATCATATCCGCCAGGAAGCCGGCTTTCAGCTGCCCCAGCTCTTTCTGTTGCAGCAGACTGGCGCTGTTGATGGTGGCAGCCTGAATTGCCTGCAAAGGGCTCATGCCAAAGGTGACCATGGTGCTGAATTGCTTGCCGTTGTCACCGTGGGGATAGATGGCGGCATCACTGCCGAACACCATCTTGACCCCGGCCTTGGCGGCGAGGCGGAAGCTGTCGCGCTGGGCCTGGGACACCTGCTTTTCCTTGTTGATGTTCTCTTGTGGCACCCCGTTGGCGGCGCCGAAGGCCAGGGTGTATTCGGTGTTGTAGATGTCGCAGGACAGGAAGGTGCCGTGTTTGAGCGCCAGTTTGACCGCCTCGTCATCCATAAAGCTGCAATGCTCTATGCTGTCGATGCCGGCGCGGATGGCGGCCTTGATACCGCCGGTGCCGTGGGCATGGGCGGCGATGATCATCCCGCGCTGGTGGGCTTCTTCGGCGGCAGCGCGCAGCTCATCTTCACTGTATTGCTGTATGCCCACCTTGGTGCCCTTGGAAAAGACCCCGCCGGTGGCGCAAATCTTGATGGTATTGGCGCCGTATTTGATGTTTTCCCGCACCTTGGCCCGCACCGCCCAGGGGCCGTCGGCCACGCCGCCGGAGACCGAATGCATTTCCGGGGCGCTGAAGTTGTCATCGCAATGGCCGCCGGTAATGGACAGGGCATTGGCGGCGCTCCAGATGCGCGGGCCGACAATTTCACCGGCATTGATGCCATCGCGCACTGCGATCACGCTGTAACCGGCATCCCCCAGATCCCGCACCGTGGTGAATCCGGCCATCAGGGTGCGTTCTGCATTTTTGACCGCTTTTACGGTTTGTCTGGGCACCGAATAGTTGAGCGATTCAAGAAAGTTGTCCTCGGCGTCGCTCGACAGGTGCACGTGCATGTCCATCAGTCCCGGCAGCAGAGTTTTACCCGCCAAATCCAGATGCTCGGCGTCCTGAGGCATGGCCAGACTGCTTCGGGTACCAACCTGGACTATGCGGTCGCCATCGACCAGCAGCGCCGGCTGCTCAATCAGCTTGCCACTGGCCACGTCCAGCATGGCATCGGCCGTGATATAGGTGGCGGCATGTAAGCCTGTGCTTGTCAGCCCACACAGGCCGGAAATCAGCCCGGAGAGCAGTAGGGTTTTCGTTTTCATTTTATTGTTCTCTTTTTGTTTTATTCAGCGTATGTCGTCAAAAGTACAGCCGCGGCCAGCATACCCCATGGCCTGTTTGCTGGCTATTGGGCCGGTCAGCAGCCAATGCGCGCCATCGCGCCGTTGGCAAAATGGTAAAAGGCATCCTGTGGCTTGTCCTGGCGCCACATGGCGCTGTCATCCAGTCCCAGCAGCAGGCCGCGCAATACCACAGTGGTGATCCCGTGGCTTACTATGATGACCCGCTTCGGTGTGGCGGGATCTTGCAGCCAATCCAGCAGCCGCGCCCGAATCGCCGTCAGGGTTTCCGCCTCCGGCGCCTGCAGATACCAATCGTTGCGGCCGGCAAGTATCGGATGGGCGGCGTGGATGTCGGCAATGCGGGCCATTTCCCACTCGCCGAGTCCGGCTTCCATCAGTCGTGGCTCCTGAGTTATGGCTGCTCTGGCCAAGCCCAGCTCGGCTGCAACCAAAGCAGCGGTTTCCATGGCCCGGCCAAGGGGGCTCGACAGCAGTTGAAAGCCAGCTGTGTCACAGGGGGGATTGGCCAGTGTTTTGCCGTAGGCCCTGGCCTGGGCGCGGCCAAGGTCGGTCAGCGGCGAGTTGCAGTGCCCCTGCAGCTTGCCATCGGCGTTAAATTCGGTCTGGCCGTGACGCAGTATGTAGATCTCTTGAGGCATAAGAAGGGGGTAAAAACAGTCGATGACAAAGGTTGGCAATGTAACCCGAAGTCATGGGGGGCTCAAGCCGGGCCACAGATTGCAGTGCAGGCCAAGAAGATACAATTTTGCACAAGCTTGCTGACGCGCCGTGCAGGAAGGTGTGTATAGAATATAATTTCATGGGGCTGCTCGGCTCCAAGGGATAAAAGTACACAAGGACTTCGCTATTGAATTTGTTCCATTCGGAAAAGAGGCATCAGACGCTTGCCTCGATGAAAAGCCAGGTGAAACTTATCATCCTGCTGCTTTCCAGTGTCAGCATACTGGTATTCCTGCTGGGGCTGTTCCAATCCGAAGTGATCAACGGGGTGCGCACCTACGTTCAGGGCGAGGGCCTGTGGGCCAAGGCGGAAAAAGACTCGGTCATGTTGCTGCACAGGTATGTGGACACCAATGATGAAGCCATTTACCGGGAGTTCAGCAGGAGCCTGAGTGTGAATCTGGGGGATCGCCAGGCGCGATTGGCGTTGCAGCAAACGCCACCGGACCTTGCCGCCGCCAGGGCGGGGTTTCTCGCCGGGGGCAACCACCCGGATGATATCGATAGTCTGATAAGCTTTTTTCTTTATTTTCAACATGTCTCCTATATGCGCGAGGCCATTGCCATCTGGACCGAGGCCGATGAAGAAATTGCCAGATTGCAGCAATTGGGAGAATTTGCCTTCCAGGCTCACCAGCGTGGCGATGACGACATGTTGCAGCTGTTACAGCAGCGGGTGAACGAACTGAACAGCAAACTCAATCGGCTGGAAATAGATTTCTCCGGGGTGCTCAGCGACGGTTCCCGTTGGGTCAAGCAGGTCACCTTGTATGTTTCTGTTTTCTCACTGGTCTTCCTTATAGGTATCGCCCTGTATATTTCGCGGCGCATCACCCAAAGGCTCAATGACACAGAGGTGCAGTTGCGTTTCAGCCAGAACCGGCTTAACAGCCTGTTGCAATCGGATCTGCTGGGGATCCTCGACTGGGATGCCAATGGTGGTGTTCTTGATGCCAATGATGTGTTTCTCAATATGCTCGGCTATAGCCGTGAGGAGATGAACGCCGGGTGTCTCAATTGGCGGGACATCACGCCGGAGGAATTTCACGATGCTGATGCGGCCGCCATGATGCAGATTGAACGGGAGGGTTATTGCACCCCCTTTGAAAAGGAGTTTATTCATAAAGAGGGCCACAGGGTGCCGGTCTATGTGGGCGGCGCCCTGTTTGATGGTCACAGTGACCAGGGCATAGCCTTTGTGCTGGATCAGACGCTGAAGAAAGAGGTGGAGCAGCAACTGCGCCTGTCGGCCAGCGTCCTGGAAGGCAGCCGCGACGCCATAGTGATCACCGATGGTCACGGGCAAGTGATCCGGGTGAACCAGGCCTATTGCGAGCTGACCGGCTTGGCAAAGGAGTCTTTACTTGGGCGACGGCTGGATAGCCTGTTTACCGCCAATGGTGCCACCATCAGTGAACTGTTGCAGACAAAGGGTTATTGGCAGGGGGATGCTGAGTTACTGAAGCGGCAGGAGCAAAGCGTTCCCGTGCTCGGCAGCATCAATTCGGTGGCCAGTGATGCCGGTGATTTGTTGTACTACGTCGCGATTTTTGTCGACATCAGTGAGCGGGTGGTGCAGGAGCGCAAGCTCTGGGATCTGGCCCGTTACGATCATTTAACCGGTCTGGTGAACAAACACTTCTATTCGGAATTGGTGACCAAGGCACTGGAGAGGGCCAAGGCCAGCGGCAACCGCTGCGCCTTCTTCTTTATCGATTTGGACAAGTTCAAACCGGTGAACGACAGCTATGGTCATCATGTGGGTGATCAACTTTTGGCCGCCGTAGCCGAGCGGTTGACCACCACGGTCCGCAGCCATGACATAGTCTCGCGCCATGGCGGCGATGAGTTTTCCATCATAGTCGAAGATGTGGGATCCAAAGAAAACGCGGCCATGATAGCCCGCAAGATCATCGACAATGTGCAGAAGCCTTTCCACATCGAAGGTCGGCAGATCCATGTCAGTTGCAGCGTGGGTATAAGCCTGTATCCCGACCACGGCCACAATGCCAGCGGACTTATCCGTGCCGCCGATCAGGCCATGTATGAGGCCAAGAGTTCCGCCGCGGACGGCTATCAGATCTATCAGCTGATGTAAGCGGCTCGTCAGTCAGTTGCCGCCCAGGCGCTCGGCAATCACGGCGCCGATGCCGGCACCGACCGCCAGGCAGATGGCGATCCACAACCCGAGATCATCGGCGAACTGCCCTATGACGACACCCACCACCACACCCAGGCTAATACCGACACCTATGGCTTTTTCCCTGGCAGCGAATTGCTGTTCTTGCTTGTCTTTGTTCATGGCCTGTTCCCTGGTTAATGAATGCTTATCTTACCTCCACTGCGTCTTGGGATTGCTGCAATGTTCGATGCTTCGCAATCACTAAAGAGCATGGAGTAGCAAATAGCCGCTGAAATATAGCTCACAGGGAGTGGCATTGGGCTAATTTGTCGTGTCAGACATTTTTGTCATAAAAACAGCAACTCGTTCCAGTCCTGCATCGCGATGGGCCTCGCCATTCTGGAATTGAGCACTTTCAATCATAGCCAGGAGATTTCTGCGCTGGGGATATTGCACAAATATAAAATGGTCCCAGTCGTCGGTTAGCATGCAGGTTTCACTATTGGCAAACAGACAAATGGGTTCGCCACCATAGACCGGGTATGCCCCTCTGCGAAGTAATTCAAAACCGGCAATCTTGGCATAACGCTCATATGCTGCTTTGCCGCTTATCTTTGTGTCGCCATCGGTAAAATCCTTGTACTCCGCCTCAGGTTTATATTTATTGAGGTTGTAGACGTAGAGTGGCTCGTCAAGTGCTTGCTCCCTTGCAACCTTCATTTGGTCTTCATCAGGCCATATTGAAGTATTCTCGGCCTTCCAGGTTGCAGTAGGTATACCCTTATCACTGACTGCTTTGAATAATCGAATAAGCCATGAGATAAATTTGACCAAACGAAACTTGATCCAAGGTTCCGGCTTAACTACAAGTATTGCATGTTCAGAGCAAGCCTTTTGCAGGGCTTCTGAATATACCGACAAAAACATTAAAGCCGACCGGGGCGATGAAAACTCGTCAATGATAATTTCATCCAGCAACATGCCTTCACGGGCAACAGGATCCGCCTTAACTCGAAATAACCTTTTACAGCCAAATTTGCCCTGACTCTCTCTTAACCATGATTCATAGGCAGGGGTATCACTGATTTTCAGATGATAGACGATGGCCAATCGGCGCATTCCCGCATCTTCGGTGGACTTTCGCAATAGCGCTGTATCTGTTGAGGACAAGATGTTCATTTCGATTCGCGGCATTATCCTGCTGACCTTTACCAGTTATATAACACATTCAGGGAGCAAATATATTGGATAAAGGCTGCTATATTTCTTTGCTTGTTTATACATGTCATATCAAACAATAAACCAATTTAAATGGCTTCTTCCGCTGCGACTGAATCCTGAAGCCTTGATCAAATAGGCTGGGAAAGGCGGCATAAAAGCAATGGCAAAAGCCGTTTACCTGATACAGCCTTGAAGGCAGATGATGGTTGTTGAATGTTGGCCAATGGCATGTGGCTTGGCTGTTGCTGCGAATTCCGGACAGGGTGTCTTGATTATTCGTGACTCATTGGTCACCGGCAACATACACCATTTGAATTTTGTAAATAATTACATACAATCAAGTTTATGGAAGCTGCGAGCTTGAAATCATGGACTTAAATGAATTTATCCTTCTGGTCGACGACGATCAGGAATTGACAGAACTGTTGAGCGACTTCCTCGGCAAGAATGGCTTTGAGGTCAGAACCGAGACCAACGGTGCGGCAGCCGCGAGGCGGATCATTGAGGAGCGTCCGCGCCTGGTGGTATTGGATGTGATGTTGCCCGAGCTTGATGGCCTGTCTATTTGTCGCAAAGTGCGGGCCAGCTATCCGGGTCCGATACTTATGCTCACCGGTCTGGGGGATGATATCGACGAAGTGGCCGGGCTCGAAACCGGGGCCGATGACTATATCGCCAAGCCGGTGCGTTCGCGGGTGCTGCTGGCCAGGATCCGCAGTCTGTTGCGACGCTACGAGCTGCTGGAGAACCTGAAACAGGAGCCGGCGGTAGTCAACACCGAGGTGCAACTAGTGGTCAATGGACTGCGCCTGGACAAGCTTGCCCGCAGCGCCAGTCTGCACGGAACCGCTTTGGAACTGACCATAGCCGAATTTGAGTTGCTGTGGTTGCTGGCCAAGCACGCGGGACGGACCCTGGACAGGGATGCGATTTGTGATCACTTCAGGGAGTTGGGATACGACAGTACTCACCGCACCATAGATCTCAGGGTATCGCATCTGAGGCGTAAAATGGGGGACGATCCCAGGGAGCCGGTGCTCATTAAAACCATGCGTGGCCAAGGCTACGTTTTGACAGTGAAGTGATTGCAATGAAATCAGCAATGTCCCGCCACCAATGGCTCCTGCTGGGGATAGGGATCACGCTGATTTTGCTGTTATTGCTACTGCCCTCGGACAAAAGCCAGACCCAGGTTGCGCCCCCCACACCCCAGAGTCAGAAGATTGAAGCCCTGCTGGCGTTGGCCGCCTCGTCCAGAAACGAAGAACCGCAAAAGACCCTGGAATACGGTGAGCAGGCATTGGCCTTACTGGCGCAGTCGCCGGATGCTGAAGCGGAAGTGATGGCGCTCAGTAATCTCGCCTGGGCGAAGATGATGCTGGGTCAGTTTACCGATGCGGCCCGCCTGGGGGAGCAGGCATTGTCTGTGGCCGAGACGCAAACAGATCAGACCCTGCTGGTGGTCCCCCTCAATGTGACCGGGCTGATTTATTGGCGCCAGAGTCAACTGGATAAGGCCCTGACCTATTACCAGAGAGCTCTGACGCTGGCGAAGGAGCTTGGCAAGCCGTCTTTCGAAGCGACCACCTACATCAACATGGGCCTGATATACAGTGACAAGGCCGAGTATCAGCAAGCTCTGGAATGTTTCAGTAAGGCCAGGGATATTCACAGTGGTTTGGGAGAGGAGCGGCCCCTGGCCACGGCGCTGAATAATATCGCTGGTATCTATGCTGCCCTGGGCGATTTTGGCGAGGCACTGGCAAATCAGCAACAGGCGCTCAGGATCCGGGAGCAACTGGATGACAGACCCGGCATTGCCGAGCTGCATCACAACATCGGCATTACCTATGAACATATAGGCGATCTCAAGGCCGCCAAGGTACAACTGCAAACCGGCCTGGCGGGATTCGAAGCTCTGGGTGACAAGACAGGCATGGCCCAGGCACTGAATGCCTTGGGCACGGTCAATCAAAAACAACAGCAATACGACGCCGCCAAGACCAATATGGAGCGGGCGCTCGCCTATGGCGAAGAACTGAATGACGGCAATATCACCGGCGAAGCCTTGCTCAGTCTGGGCAAATTACATCTTGCTCAGGGCGACCCCCAAAAAGCCAGGCGCTACCTGGAGCGTGGCCTGGCCATAGCCGATCGTCTTGGTCTGGTGGCACTGCAGGCGGAGGGGCGCTTGCGCCTGGCCGACTATTTTCTTGCGGTGGGGCTTGGGGATCTTGCCCTGGAGCGAGCCAATCAGGCCTTGCAGCAGGCATTGGCCAGCGGCGATCGAACCCAGCTCAGGGATGCCAATGCGTTACTGGCACAAATTTATGAACGCAAAGGGGATTTTCGCCAGGCACTGGCCAGTCACAAGGAATTTAAAAGCATCAATGACGCCCTGTTCAACAGCGCGTCCCAGGAGCGACTGGCTTGGCTGCGCAGTTCGTTCGAAGATGAAAAGCGGCAGCGGCAGATAGCTCAGTTGGAGCGGGATAAAGCACTGCAGGATGAGGTGATCCGGCAGCAGCGCTTCACCCGCAATATCTGGATTGTGGCTCTGGTGGCCCTGGCAGCTATTTTGTTGCTGCTTTACGGGCGCCACAGCCAAGCCAGAGTGAATCACGCCCTGCAGCGTGCCATCCTGATGCAACGTAACTTAATGCAGGCGGTAGCACATGAGTTCAGGGCCCCCCTGGCCAGGGTGCAATTGGCCTTTGATATGTTGCTTGAGGCCGATGCCGGCGAAAGGCCTCAGCTTGAAGACAGGATCCTCAAAGGGCTGGAAGAATTGGATGAGCTTATCCGTGAGATAGTGAAACTCATCAAGGCCGAAGGCAGCCCCAGAAGGGCGCCGGCGGAGGCCATTGAGTTGGCCCCCTTGCTGGAAACCCTGGTGGCCAGGCTGCAACCCTTGTTTCCGGATAAACAGGTGGGCTTGAGCAATGTCGGCCCCGAGCTGCAGATCATGGCCAGCAAGAAGCACTTTGAGTGGCTTATCAATAACCTGCTTTCCAATGCGCTCAGATACAGTCGTGAGCAGGTGCAAATAGCCTGCTCCGTTGAGCCCGGGCATATCAGCATAGTGGTTGATGATGATGGCCCCGGGGTGCCAGAGGAGGAGCGGGAAAGGATCTTTGAACCTTTTGTCCGCCTCGATCCCAGTCGTACCCGAGCCACCGGCGGCGTCGGCCTGGGTCTGGCCATCGCCCGCCGGCTGGCCGAAAATGGCCGCGGCCATATCGAAGTCAGTGACAGCCCCTTGGGTGGTGCTCGCTTTAAATTAATTTGGCCCCGCTGACCACATATAGCCCCCTTTCCGCAAAGTGTGTGAAAACATACAAATCAGTGGTTTGACCGCAATCACGTCCTCTTGAACGCCACCCATTCAGTCTTTTGTTGCAGTTTCACTGTTCAAAAAGTGACTTTTTGTTTGCATTTTGTTTTTTGTGTGACTAAATTGTGTCTGAGCGCATACACAAACATTACATATAGTGCGCTCTGAACCTCAGGAGAACACAAATGAGAAAGCCACACATCCGCTTAAGCCGCTTAACGCTGGCGATGCTGTCAACATCGCTGATGGCGGTGTCTGCACCAACACTCGCGGCCAAAAAGCTCGAAGCCAAAGATGATTTCGAGCCATCCTCCGTAATTGTCAAATTCAAGGAAAGCGCCAAGAAGGCCGAGCGCAAGCAACTCGCCAACCTGCTGGGTGCCTCGTTCAAGGACAAGAATGACGACGGCGTTGACGATCGCTTCCGCAATATCGCCAAGGGACGCCTCGCAGAACTGAAGTTGCCTATTGGCGTTGATCCCAAGGCGGTGATTGAGCGCCTTAAGCACAACCCCCATGTGGAGTTTGCCGAGCTGAACTTGCGATTCCATCCTTCCGTGGTGCCCAACGACCCGCTGTACGGTCAGCTGTGGGGTATGCCCATGATCAGCGCCGAAAAGGCCTGGGAAATGAACATGGGTACCAAGGACGTGGTGGTTGGCGTGATTGACACCGGCTTTGATTACACTCATCCGGACCTGCGTGACAATATCTGGACCAACCCCAACGAAGTTGCGGATAACGGTATCGATGACGACGGCAACGGCTACATCGACGATATCCATGGTATCTCCGCCATCAATGATAACGGCAATCCCATGGATACCCATTACCACGGTACCCACGTGGCCGGGACCATTGGTGCCACCGGAAACAATGGTGCCGGTGTGGCAGGGGTGAACTGGAACACTTCCATGATTGGTTGTTCTTTCCTGGGCGGTCAGGGGGGCACCACGGCTGACGCTATCCAGTGTCTCGATTACATGGTCGACATGAAAAACCGCGGCGTGAACATCCGCGTACTGAACAACTCCTGGGGTGGCGGTGCCTTCAGTCAGGCACTGAAAGATGCCATTGCTGCCGCCGACAATGCCGGCATGCTGTTCGTTGCCGCCGCCGGTAACGACGCCGTTGATAACGATGTCAATGAGAACTGGCCATCGAATTATGATGTACCCAACGTACTGGCGGTGGCCTCAACCACCAGTACCGATGCCATGTCCAGTTTTTCCCAATGGGGTCTGAATACCGTTGACATGGGCGCTCCCGGTTCGGGCATTCTGTCCACTGTACCTGCTGCTCAAGGTACCTACGGCAGTCTGAGCGGTACCTCTATGGCAACACCACACGTGGCCGGTGCCGCGGCGCTGGTACTGGCAGCCGATCCATCTTTGACCACAGCCGATGTGAAAAACATTCTGATGGCCTCAGGGGATCCCAACGCCGCCCTCGAAGGCAAGACGGTTTCCGGTAAACGCCTGAACGTGGAAAGCGCCCTGAACATGGCCGGTGCCGGTGGTCCGGGTTACTACCTGCTGGTGAGTCCAGCCAGCCGTACCGTTAACCAGGGTTCACCCACCTTCTTCGATATTGATATGAATGCCGTGGGTGGTTATAACGGCAACGCGACCTTCAGCGCTGAAGTGCCGGCTGGCCTTAATGCCGCGGTCAGCTTCTCCAATACCACGGTTCCTGCCGATGGTATGACGACCATGACGGTAACCACAGACTCAAACACTGCGCTGGGCAACCACGTGATCACCATCAATGCGGTGGACGGTGATATCACCAAGAGTATTGATGTCAGCCTGCTGGTATATCCTGCCGGTACCTTCAGCACTACCTACAGCAACACCACTCAGGTATCCATTCCGGACAATGATGCCAACGGTATCAGTAGTATCATCAATGTGCCGATGAACCTGACCCTGACGGATCTGGTTGTGAATGTGGATATCACCCACTCTTACATTGCCGATCTGATCGTGACCCTGACCTCACCAAGTGGCCGTACAGTCACCCTGCACAACCATACCGGTGGCAGTGCCGACAACCTGGTGGCCAGCTTCCCGCTGGAGGATTTCGACCTGGAAGACGCTTTCGGTGACTGGATCCTCAAGGTTGCCGATACAGCCGGTCAGGATGTGGGCACCCTTAACAGCTGGAGTATGGATGTGACCGGTGGCTCGCAGCCAGGTACCAACCTGCCTCCCACTGTGACCCTGGGCCAGAACCTGGCAAATGCCCTGTACCTGCCCGGCGATGCCATTCACTTTGTGGCCGACGCCCAGGACTCTGAAGACGGCGATGTGCGTGCCTCTTTGGTGTGGATTTCCAGCCTGGACGGTCAGATTGGCACTGGTGGCAGCTTCACCCGCGCAGATCTGAGCCAGGGTAGCCACCAGATCACTGTGACTGCCACTGACAGTCAGGGTGTGACCAGCAGCCGTGAGTTCTTTCTGTATGTTGTTAGTGACGGCACCGTTGTTTCCTACGAGGACACTACGCGTCAACCACTCCCTGATATGGCTACAGTAATCGCCGAAATCGAAGTGCCCTTGGGGGTCAAGATCCGCGACATGAGCTTGTTCGTTGATATTCAACACAGTTTTGCCAACGACATGCTGATCCATCTGGTGTCTCCAAACGGTACCCGGGTTGAGATTTTTGATCGCAAAGCAAGCGGTGAGTACTACCGTGATCTGGTGAAGACCTTCTTCCCGGTTGAATTCAACGGTGAAGTTGCCACAGGCATCTGGCAGTTGATCATCAAGGATGAATGGAGCAACAACTCCGGTTGGCTGAACCGTTGGGAACTGAGCTTTACCCATGACGGCAGCGGCAGCAACCCGGTTAACGCCGCGCCTGTGGTCAGCATCAGCGACCCTGTTGGTGGCAGCAGCTTTACCGAAGGTGATCTGGTGACCTTCGTGGCCTCTGCCAACGATGCCGAAGATGGTGATGTCACCAACACCCTGGTGTGGTCTTCCAACCTTGACGGCGTTATCGGCAACGGTGCCAACTTCAGTACCACGGCACTGAGCGTGGGAAGCCACACTGTAACCGCCAGCGCGTCCGACAGCGCCAATGCGTCCGGTGAAGCGGTAGTTTCTCTGACCGTTAACCCTGCGCCCGTCAACCAGTTGCCGACCGCTGAGTTCAGCTTCACGGCCGCCGGTCTGGATGTGAACTTCAGTGACCAGTCCGGAGACACTGATGGTGCGGTTGTGACCTGGCTCTGGGACTTCGGTGATGGTGAGATATCCAGCCTGGCCAACCCAAGCCACAGCTATGCCACAGGTGGCAGCTACCAGGTCACCCTGACCGTTACCGATAACAGCGGTGACAGCCAAAGCGTGACCCACACAGTCTCAGTGGCAGCCCCTGTGAGTCTGATAGGCTCAGGTGTGGTAAGCGGTGACCGGGTGGTTGTGGATCTGGCCTGGTCCGGTTCCAAGAGCAACCTGGTGGATATTTACCGTGATGGCCAGCTGATTGCCAGCACCCGCAATGACGGCAGCTATACCGACCGTTTCAGAAGCGTTGCCGGCAACTTCAGCTACCAGGTGTGTGAGCAGGGCAACAATGCCTGTTCAGAAGTGGTTAATTTCACGCCTGAAACCAGCACCAAAGGACGCAATAAGCAGTAAGTCTTTGTGAAAAGACACAGCCGCCTTCCTTGGAAGGCGGCTTTTTTGTCCCTTGCGTGGGCACATAAAAAAACCGGGCCCAGGCCCGGTTTTTTATTGGGAATGGCTTTACAGGATAAAGCGGCTCAGGTCTTCGTCCTGCACCAGGTTATCCAAATGGGCGTTCACATAGTCGGCGTCTATGGTGAAGCTGAAACCCGACTTGTCCGAGGCCTCGAAGGAGATCTCTTCCATCAGCTTTTCCATGACTGTGTGCAGGCGGCGGGCACCGATGTTCTCGGTGCGCTCGTTAACCTGCCAGGCAGCCTGGGCGATACGCTCAATGCCGGAGGCGGTAAATTCAACCTTCACCCCTTCGGTGGCCATCAGTGCCGTATATTGCTCGGTCAGCGAGGCGTGGGGTTCGGTGAGGATACGCTTGAAGTCATCGGCCGACAGGGCATCCAGCTCGACCCGGATGGGCAGACGCCCCTGCAGCTCGGGGATCAGATCCGAGGGCTTGGACATTTGGAAGGCACCGGAGGCGATAAAGAGTATGTGGTCCGTCTTTACCATGCCGTGCTTGGTGTTGACCGTGCAGCCTTCCACCAGTGGCAGCAGATCTCTCTGCACCCCTTCACGGGATACGTCGGGGCCCGAGGTTTCACCGCGTTTGCAAATCTTGTCTATCTCGTCGAGGAAGACTATGCCGTGCTGCTCCACCAGTTCAATGGCCTGCTCCTTGAGATCTTCCTGGTTCACCAGCTTGGCAGCTTCCTCTTCGGTGAGCTGCTTCAGGGCGTCCTTGATCTTGAGCTTTTTGCGCTTGGCCGGCGCCTGGCCCATGTTCTGGAACAGGCTCTGCAGCTGGTTGGTCATCTCTTCCATGCCCGGTGGCGACATGATTTCCACGCCTATCTGGGGCGCGGCCATCTCAATGTCGATTTCCTTGTCATCCAGCTGACCTTCACGCAGTTTTTTGCGGAACACCTGACGGGTGTTGGAGCTGTCTTCGCTGGAAGAGTCCCAGTCGCTTTTCGGCTTGGGCAGCAGGGCATCGAGGATGCGCTCCTCGGCGGCTTCCTCGGCGCGGGTGCGGCATTTCTTCATCTGCTGCTCACGGGTCAGCTTGATCGCCACGTCGGTCAGGTCGCGGATAATCTGCTCCACTTCCTTACCCACATAGCCCACCTCGGTGAACTTGGTGGCTTCCACCTTGATAAAGGGGGCGTTGGCCAGCTTGGCCAGGCGACGGGCGATCTCGGTTTTACCGACACCCGTGGGGCCTATCATCAGGATATTTTTCGGGGTCACTTCGTGGCGCAGGGCGGCGTCGAGCTGCATGCGGCGCCAGCGGTTGCGCAGGGCGATGGCCACACTGCGCTTGGCCTTCTGCTGACCTATGATGTGGGCGTCCAGCTCGTGGACTATCTCGCGTGGGGTCATTTCAGACATGGGAATTCCTTGCGCGCTCTCAGTAGTTGAGCTCTTCAATGGTCTTAAACTGGTTGGTAAACACACAGATGTCACCGGCTATGGTGAGGGCCTTCTCGGCTATGGTGCGTGCATCCAACTCGGTATTTTCCAGCAGGGCTATGGCCGCGGCCTGGGCGAAGTTGCCACCAGAACCTATGGCGATAAGATCGTTTTCCGGCTGCACCACATCACCGTTACCTGTAATGATAAGCGAGCTTTCGGCATCGGCTACAGCCAGCAGGGCTTCCAGCTTGCGCAGCATGCGGTCGGTACGCCAGTCTTTGGCCAGCTCAACGGCGGCCCGCATCAGATGGCCCTGATGCATTTCCAGCTTGGCCTCAAAGCGTTCGAACAAGGTGAAGGCGTCGGCAGTACCGCCGGCGAAACCGGCCAGCACCTTGCCGTGGTACAGGCGACGCACCTTCTTGGCGTTGCCCTTCATAACGGTGTTGCCAAGGGAAACCTGGCCATCACCGGCGATAACCACCTGGTTGTTGCGGCGTACGGATACGATAGTAGTCACAGTGGATCCTCTTTGTGATGCCGAAGGCATTGGCCTGCGGGGGACTATGACTCCTGATATGGGGACGCTGTCGCGGATATCAAGCTTGATGGCTTGAGCAAGGTCACAAAAACAGCGGGGGCCGCCCTAAGGCAGCCCCCGTCGAACCATGGCTCAGTTTTGCCAGAGCCAGATGCGGCAACCGTTCATACCGGCGTTTTGCAGTTTGTGCTTGGCCTTTTCGCCGTCACGTCGGCGTTCGAAGGGACCGAGCACCACCTTAAACCAAACGCCGCTGGAACCTTCGACCCGGCGCACCTGGGCTTCCAATCCCTGGAAGGCGATCACGGCCTTCATTTCCTCGGCCTGTTCCTGCTTGCGGAAGGAACCACACTGCATCTGGTAGGGGCCGGCGGACTTCATGGCATCGTCGGGCACGTCCACCTCAACCTGCTTGTTCTCCAGCTCTTCCAGATAGGTCCACTCTTCCTTGGGCTTGGGCGGCAGGGCGTTGGGATCCTTCTTCGCCGGGCTGGCGGCCTGGGTCTTGGGCGCGGTTTGCTTGGCCTGAGGTGCCTCGGCGCTGCCCTTGATGGACCAGAGAAAGTAACCGAAGGCCGCCACGGCGGCCATCACTATGGCGATCAGCAACCAGGGCTTGCGCGCCGGTGGGGCCGCCTTTTTGCGGCTTCCACGTGACGCCGGGCCGCGGGGCTTGCGGTTGGCGTAGTCGCGACTCATGACTTACATGCGCTCCAGTGTCTCAATGCCCAGCAGTGACAGACCCTGTTTAAGGGTGCCGGCGGTCAGACGGGCCAGCAACAGGCGGCTGTCGCGGGCGCTGTCGTTGTCGGCGTTCAGCACGGGGCAGGCCTCGTAGAAGCTGGAGAAGGCTCCGGCCAACTCGTAGAGGTAGCCGCAGAGTATATGTGGCTGGCCCTTGTCGACCATGCGATTAAGGATCTCGCCAAACTGGGCCAGCTTGTTGCCCAGCTCTTTTTCCTTGTCGTGCTCAAGCTGGATTTTGGCCTGGCTCAGGTCAATGTTCTCGGCGCGCTTGAAGATGCCGGCCACCCGGGTGTAGGCATACAGCAGGTAAGGGGCGGTATTGCCTTCGAAGCTCAGCATCTGCTCGAAGCTGAAGATGTAATCGCTGGCGCGGTTCTTCGACAGATCGGCATACTTCACCGAGGCAATGCCCACCACGCGGGCGATTTCCTTGACTTCGGCGTCGCTCATGTCCGGATTCTTGCTGCGCACCAGTTGCTCGGCGCGCTCCACCGCTTCATCCAACAGATCCACCAGTTTCACCACGCCACCGGAGCGGGTCTTGAACGGACGGCCGTCTTCGCCGTTCATGGTACCAAAGCCCATGTGCTCCAGGGTCATTTCCGGACGGACAAAACCGGCCAGGCGTCCCAGGCTGAACACCTGCTGGAAGTGCAGCGCCTGGCGCAGGTCAACGAAATATAAAGCGCGGTCAGCCTTGAGCACGTTGGAGCGGAAGCGCATGGCCGCCAGATCCGTGGTGGCATAGAGGAAACCGCCGTCGGCCTTCTGGATGATCACCGGCAGTGGCTCGCCTTCCTTGTTGCGGAATTCTTCCTGGAATACCACCTTGGCGCCTTCGCTCTCGGACAGCAGTCCCTGGGCGTCGAGATCTTTGACCACCTGGGCCAGATCGTCGTTATAGGCGCTCTCGCCGTGGACATCGGCACGGGTCAGGCTGACACCGAGACGGGCATAGACATCGTGACAGTGGCTCAGGGAAATGTCGTTGAATTCACGCCACAGCTTGTTGCAGTAGGCATCGCCGGATTGCAGTTCGACCACCAGTTGGCGGGCGCGGGTGGCAAACTCGGCCGACTCGTCAAAACGCAGTTTGGCGGCGCGGTAAAAGCTTTCCAGATCTGACAGTTCCAGGTTGGCCTGCTCGCCGTTATTGGCGCGCAGCTCTTCCATGTAGGCCAGCAGCATGCCGAACTGGGTGCCCCAGTCGCCGACGTGGTTCTGACGGATCACCTTGTGACCGAGGAATTCCAGTGCCCGCACCACGCTGTCACCAATGATGGTGGAGCGCAGGTGGCCCACGTGCATCTCTTTGGCCAGGTTGGGGGACGAGTAGTCCGCCACTATGATTTGTGGCTTGGGCAGCGCTATACCCAGATGCTCATCGGCCAGGGCCGCCTGCAGCTGGTTCGCCAGGGCATTGTCGTCAATAAAAAAGTTGATAAAGCCGGGGCCGGCGATCTCCACCTTGGCTACATGACTGGAGGCAGGCAGGTTGTCGATGATCAATTGCGCCAGTTCACGGGGATTCTTGCCGGCTACCTTGGTCAGCATCATGGCCAGGTTGGTCGCCAGATCACCATGGCTCTTGTCCTTGGTGCGGTCGACCTGAATGCGGGCCTCAAAATCGGCCGGCAATATGCCCTGTTGCTTGAAGGATTCGACGGTTTGTTCCAGCAAAGATTGAATATGTGATTTCATTGGCGTTTATCAACACTGACTGCAGTTGGTTAATACGGAATAACCGCACATTCTAGCGCTTCAAGGTGAGTGAATGCTATCTCTGGGGGGATTTTTTTGCCCTGATTTGAGGACGTTTTCCCGGGTAAGTCGTCATCTTGTTGGCTTGGGAAAGACGGTTATGGCAAATCCGCTGCCGACGGGCGGGTGAGGCACTGCACTCAGCCATGGAGATTATTGGGTTGAGTCAGGGACATGGGCGCTTCGAAGTGGGCATTGACCGGGAAGCGGATGGCGAAGGCGGCACCGCCCAGGCTGGATTTCGGCACATAGCGGACATTGCCCTTGAGCAGGGTGGCGGCATTGAATGCCGCGGACAGTCCAAGACCTGTGCCACCGCGACTGCGGCTGGTGGTAAAGAAGGGCTCAAACATGTGCTCGGCCACCTCGGCCGCAATGCCCTTGCCATTGTCCTCAATCAGTATTTCCAGATGGTGATTCTTCACTTCGGCACTGATTTGCAGCTTGTTTTCCCTGTCCCGGCTGAAGGCATGGGTATAGGCATTGGACAGGATATTGCTGACTATCTGACTCAACAGACTTTGATTGGTGGTGATATAGAGGTTTTCGTCTGCTTCTATGTCGAGGTCCACCTTCATGGGGGCGAAGATTAACGAGGTGGACTCGCAGATTTCACCCAGCACCTGCTTAAGGTTGATATTACGGTGTTCCTCGTGGCTTTGCTCAGCGGCCACGGTTTTGAATTTCTGGATCAGGTTGCTGGCGCGGGTGATGTTGCTGACGATAAGTTCACAGCTTTGCTGATACTCATCCAGTATGGCGTTGATTTCCTCCAGGGTGGCATCGGGGCTGTGGATCAGTTTGACCAGCTCGTCGATATGGGCCAGTTGGGCGCTGGCCGCGGTCAGGCAGATGCCTATGGGGGTGTTGATCTCGTGGGCGACGCCGGACACCAGGCCCCCCAGAGCCGCCATTTTTTCCTGTTCCACCAGCACCTGTTGCGCCCGCTTAAGGATTTGCAGTGAGTGTTCCAACTCCTGGGTCCGTTCCTTGACCTGTTTGGCCAGTTCATCCTTGTAGGAGCGTTCCAGTTCCAGCAACCTTTCCCTGTCTTCCAGGGCTATCTGCAGCTCGGTACGGGATTTTTTGATGGCACTGAAGGAGCGCCGCAGTTGCTCCTGCATTTCATTAATCGCCAATGCCACCAGGTCAAACTCGTTTTGTTTGCCTTTCTGGTGAAAGGCCAGTGGCGAGAACTCACCTTCAAGATCAATGCGTTGACAGTATTCGCTGAGGCTGTGAAGGTGGCGGGTGATGTTGATCCACACCAGAAACAGGATCATGCCCGCCACCAGAAAGGTCTTGATGGCGTTTGACAGCAAGATCAGGATTGCCCTGTCGTAGAGGCGTTGGTAAATGGCATTCAGATCCGCCTGCACCAGCAGCTTGCCAACGGCGATGGATTCGCTGCCGGAGTTATATTGCAGCGGAAATTCCCGCTCCAGCACGTTATCGTCCAGGCGCTCACCTATGGCCCAGTGCTGACCGCTGTCATCATTGATCAATATGTAGGTGATGTCGGGCAGTTGGATCAGGCCATTGAGCTGGGTGTTGATCAGTCGCTCGTCTATGACCCAGATGCTGGCGGCCAGCACGTCGAGGTTGACCGTCTCTATGGTGGTAAATGCCCGGTCAATACGGCCCAGGTCGCTGCGGTAATCCATCACCAGCTGGTAGCCCGTGGTCACCAGGGTGATCAGCGAGCTGAACAGTACTATGGAGATCATCAATTTTCTGCCGATGGGGCTTTGCACCAATTGACGGGAGAAAGTCAGCATAGGGGGACAGGTATCCTAAGGGCCCGGGGTTTGATTATGTATAAGCATAGCCCCCTTGTCCAAATCACACAGAAAATCTATCAGATTGAACAGGCTATACCCAATAAGCCAATGCTGGCATTCATTTTGCTTTAGTTGGTTGCTGTTCAATTTTCTGACGCATGGGATGAGCTATGAACAAACTGGATCTGACATCATTGGGTGGTCTTAATGGTAAACATTGGTTGACCAAGGCCATGTTGTGGTTGGTGGTCGCCTGTGGCGGCTTGCTGTTTGGGCCCCAGGCGCTGCTGGAAGCCCTGAACTTGAACTCTGTGGTAGAGAGTCAGCCCCAGCTGTTGGGATTGGGACTGATTATCGGTGCCGCTTACTTTGTCAGTCGACTGCTGAACTTTCTGTTGGACGAAGCCATCTGTTATTTGGGTGACAGACGAGCGGTGGAAACTATTGAGAAAAAGGTGCGCTTGATGGATCCGGCCGAGCGCGCCCTGCTGAGGGAGTTCTTTCTGCAGGGGGCCACTATTTTAACCTTGCCGAAGGATGAACTGGCGGTGAAGAGTCTGGTGGCCACCAATATCCTCGAATGTCTGGGCAATGAGCGTCATTATGCAATTCAGGGTTCCACGGCAGAGTATAAAATTTCCATGAAAGCCAGGATTTACCTGAACCGTGATGTGCTGCGACTGCCGGCGGGCGAGCCCAGTCAGGAGGAGTTGCAGCAGCTCATCCGCACCCGTCCAAGCTTTGTCACCGGTTTGGTACAGGCCCGCAAGCCAGGCTCACAACGCGCAGCCTGAGCCTGATTTACAGATGCCAACAATAAAAACGGGGGCCAATGGCCCCCAAAATAAATCACTCAATACTTGCAACTTGCACAGATCAGAACAACAGAAAGCAAAAACCCTAAGGTTTGGCAGACTTCACAAAGAACATCCACGATAAATAGGAAATAATCCCAATCGTGCTGAAGATAACTATCATAGAGAGTAAACCGATAGGGTTACCAAACATTAAATCGAGCCAAAACGCCATGATTGAAATCCTCTTTCTTGTGCGGTCGTGATTAACCTATCTCGATGACGCTCCCGAATTACTGATCCTGATCAATAAATCCCCCATCCCGGTCTCCTGACACATTTCCAGTGTTAAAAGTTTGAGTTTCATCAAGTTTATTGTGATTTTTTGATCGCAGCCGATTTTCCGGTTTGTTGGTTTTGCCCCTTTGTAGGGCAAAAGTTGACAAAATTCTCTGTATTTACAAAAAGATTCAATGAAAAGTGCGTTCGCAATTTTTGGACCTTGCAACTATAAGTAACAGTGAAGAAGCGAATGGAAAGGAAGCCTCGAATGCTATTTTCATCCCAGTCTACGCCACCGGCAACCATACTCATTGTTGATGATGAATTGGCCAACCTGTTGTTGCTGGAGGAGGCTCTGAAGGAGCTTGGCAGCATTATCACCACCCAGGATGGTGAAGAAGCGCTGCTGTTGGCTGAGCAACACAGGCCCGAAGTAATATTGCTGGATATCGAAATGCCGGGCATGGGCGGCTTTGAAGTCTGCAAGCGGCTGAAGCGCAGCCCCAATACCTGTAACAGCGCCGTTATTTTTGTCACCTCCCATTCCGCCTCCGAGTTTGAATATCAGTCATTGAGCTACGGCGGTGTCGACTTTCTCAGTAAACCGATAGATTTCAGACTGTGCCAATTGCGGGTCAGGAGTCAGCTGACTCTGGTGCAACAGGCCAATGCGCTGCGTACCGCCAAGGAAGAGTTACACGATTTGGTGACCCATCTGCCGGTATTTATTTCCTATTGGTCGCCCGACTGGCGCAACCTGTACAGCAATGACTTTGCCGGCCAGTGGTTTGAGCAAGGCGCCCAAAGCATGAAGGGTAAAGAGGCCATAGAGGTCCTGCCGCCTGAGTTGTGGCGCCAGTTGCCCTTGCATGGGGTCCATTCCGAAACCACCAGCCTGGTTTCCGTGCATCTGGACTCACCCATTCAGGGCGCCGAGGATCTTCAGGCCTATATTTCGCCCCGTTTTGAAAAAGAAGATGTCTGTGGCTACCTGCTGACCCTGGTGGACGTGACTGATATCAAGCGGGCCAAACGCGAACTATCGGCAGAAAAGGAACGCCTCAAGGTCACCTTGAGTTCCATAGGTGATGCCGTCATAGCCACAGACCTGGAGGGATGCATCAGTTTTATGAATCCCATTGCCGAGCGCATGACCGGCTGGTTGCTGCGGGAGGCCGAGGGAGAGCATATAGAAACCGTGATGAATCTGAGGGATGCCGACACCCAGATGCGTGGCCTGAATCCGGCTATCCTGGCGCTGAACGAGAAACGAATCGTCGCCATGGCGCTGAACAGTCAGCTGACCAGCCGCGATGGTACAGTGTACCGGGTCGAAGATTCGGCCGCCCCCATCAAGGATGAACTGGGCCAGGTTATAGGCGCCATCATGGTATTCCATGACATCAGCGAATCGATTGCCATGGCGGTAAAGATGAGTTACCTGGCCAATCACGATCAACTGACGGACTTGCCCAATCGTATTCTGCTCCATGACAGACTCAGCCAGGCCTGCAAGACAGCCAAAAACAAGGGACGGCTGGTGGCACTGTTCCTAATCGATATAGATCATTTCAAATACCTCAATGATTCCCTGGGGCACCATCATGGTGATGTGCTGATAAAACAGGTGGCCAAGCGGCTGGAGTCGTTGATTGACACAGACTCCACCCTGGCCAGGATAGGCGGTGATGAGTTTGTGTTGGTAATCCCCGAAATAGACAGCCCCGGGGTGATAGATTCCATGGCCCAGGCCATTATCCGTTGCATGGAAGAGCCCTTCAGGCTCGAAGGCAAGGAGTACCAGCTGAGTGTCAGCGTCGGCATCAGCGTCAACCCGACCGATTCTGAGTCTGAAGAGAGCATGATGCGCTATGCCGATGTGGCCATGTACCGTGCCAAGCAGCAGGGGCGGAACCGCTACTGCTTCTTCTCCGAGGATCTGGAAGCCGAATTAATGCGCCGCCATGACATTGAAATGTTACTGCGTCAGGCGATAGATCAGGATGGTTTCGAGGTGTTTTTCCAGCCCCAGTTTGCATTGTGCAACATGTCCTTGATTGGCGCCGAGGCCCTGGTGCGCTTGCGGGACAAGGATGGCAATTTCATTTCGCCGGCAGATTTTATTCCTTTGGCGGAAGAAACCGGCCTTATCAATCAGTTGGGCCGGCAGGTATTAAGAAAAAGTTGCCTGGCTGCCAAGGGCTGGCAGCGTTATGGCAAGGAACTGAGGGTCGCGGTCAATATTGCCGCCAAACAGTTTTCCAATCCTGCCTTTATCGATGAGGTGGCGGCGGCACTGGAAGAGTCGGAGCTGCGCAGTCATTTGCTGGAGCTGGAAGTCACCGAAAGTGCCCTGATGCTGGATTTTGACCAGGCGCAAAGTACCCTGGTTAAATTGTCTGCCCTGGGTTTGTCTATCGCGATAGATGATTTCGGCACCGGCTATTCCAGCCTGTCTTATCTCAAGTTGTTCCCCGTGGATGTACTGAAGATTGACCAGTCTTTTGTCAGGGATATGCTGGATGACGGCCAAAGTCTGGATATTGTCAGGACCATAGTGCATTTGGCCAAGTCGCTGAATCTGACCTTGGTGGGGGAGGGGGTAGAACAGGAACCCCAGAAACAGACCTTGCTGGAATTGGGCTGCGATCTCGGTCAGGGCTTCCTGTTTGCCAGGCCACTGCCTGCAGATGAATTTGAGCGCTTGTTGGTTGATTAGGCTTGTTGCTGCTTGATAAACGGCTACAGGCTTGCTTCGCATTGCGCCGGCTGCAGATCCCAACTTCGAAAGCAGTTGCGGCCTTCATGTTTGGCCCGGTACAGTGCCTGATCGGCAAGGACCAGAAGTTTGTCGGCATCCAATTCGGCGGCGGGGACTTGTGATGCCAGGCCTATGCTGAGACTGACACTTGCGGCCGCGGTTGAGTGTTCGTGGGGAATGGCCTGCTGTATCAATTGCTCCTGTATCAGGCGTGCCAAATGCTCGGCTCCTGCCAGATCGGTATTGGGAAGCAGGGCCGCCAACTCGTCACCGCCATAGCGGCACAATAAATCAGATGGCCGCTTCAGCACTTGCCTGATGCATTGGGCTACCTGCGCCAGACATTCATCCCCCGCCAGATGGCCATAGTGATCGTTGAATGCCTTAAAGTGATCCACATCCAGCAGCATCAGGGTTAGAGGTTGTTCATCCCGCATGCACTGGCGCCACAAGGTTTGTAGCGCTTCATCAAAGCGTCGGCGGTTGCCAATGCCGGTGACGCCGTCGGTAAGGGCCATGTTTTTAATAATCTGATATTGCAGTTTGACAGCCAATTGGGTGCGTACCCTGGCCTGAACCGTGACGGGGTTAATGGGTTTATTGATGTAGTCCACTGCCCCGAGAGCAAATCCCGATGCCTCATCTTCGCCATCTGTCCTGGACGTCACAAAGATCACCGGAATATCCTCGGTAAGGGGATCGCTCTTGAGGCGTCGGCACACCTCGTGTCCGTCCATGCCCGGCATCACTACATCCAGCAATATGATGTCGGGAGATTGGTTGCGAGCCTGCTCCAGGGCACTGACACCATCAAGGGCCATCAACACATCGAAGTCGCTTTTGAACACTTCGTTGAGTGCCATGATGTTGATGGTCTGGTCATCGACCACCAGTATCTTGGCCCGCTCGTTTGACAGTGACAGAGTATGGCGGACTCGCTCCAGGATCATAATTGCTCCCTTAATTTACTGAGCAGGTTTAGGGCATCCTTGAATTTCAGCGATTCGGTCAGTTTCACCAACCTATGGGAGTCGGAATTCAGGGATGACAGGCCCATGAGGGCTTGGTGCAGTTCTCCCACCAAATCCAATGCCTTGAGGTTGCCAGTGTGTAAGTGGGCGGCCAGCTCATCGGCCATTTTCATCAGTTCCTCATTGCTGATGGAAACTTCGTCGGGAGCTTGTTGCCGAACCAGCTCTGGTAAGGCACCGTGGATCAAATCCAGGTTTTTGGCCGCCAGCTCATTCAGGGCGGGAACCAGCTCCCTGGCAAACTTCAGTGTCAGTGCTTCAGGATCCTTGGCCGTGCGCAATGCGATTTCCAGATTGGCGGCCTTGTCCCTGACGGCACTGACACCTATGGTGGCGCTGGTGCCCTTCAGGGTGTGCAGGGTTTGCCCGATAGCTGAAATATCTCCGGCATCAAGCTGTTGTTGCAGTTTATCTGTGAGTTGGCGCAGGTCACTCCGATAGTTGTCCAGCAGTTTGCGGTACAGGCTGATGTCGTTGCCAAAGCGCTTGAGTATGGCTTCGACGCTCTCTTCGTGAGCGGTTTTCCTTGGTATTGAGGCCTCTGCCATGGCGGTTTTGGGGCTGACGTAAGACAGTATGAGTTGCACCACTTCGCTGAAATCCAATGGCTTTCCCAAATGGGCGTTCATGCCCGCCAGCAGGCAGGCTCTCTGGTCCTCGGCACTGACATTGGCGGTCATAGCTATGATGGGGAGTTGTTTGAGTTCTCCATGGCTGCGGATACGACGGGTGGCCTCCAGGCCATCAATGCCCGGCATTTGCATATCCATCAGCACCAGATCAAAGTGGTTTCGCGGATCCGTGGCCAATTTGACGCCCTGCTCCCCGTCTTCGGCAATTTGTACCTCGGCTCCTTCTCCCTCCAGCAGTTCCAGTGCCACCAAGCGATTGAATTCATTGTCTTCCACCAATAATATCCGCAAGCCTTCCAGGCGTTGGCTGGGTTCCGGCCGTACGGGAGGCAAAGACACTGAGCCTGTCTTGGCACTTTCCAGGGTATTAAGCAACTGGCTGGGGGTGAAGGGTTTGCAGATGTAAGCTTCAAACAGGGATGAGCCACTATCCAATGCCCGGTCCAATTCGATTGGCGAATAAGCCGTGACCATGACTATGGTGGGGCATAGTGCTTTCCCCTGCCGGCCTTTAATTTCCCGGGCGACCTCGAAACCCGTCATATCAGGCATATAACAGTCCAGCAGCACAGTATCGAACTCATCTGACTGCGCCAGCAGGCTCAAGGCCTCACTGCCGCCAGATGCCGCCTGGTATTCAAAGCCAAGCTCGGCAAGGGTACGGCACATGACGGTCAGGGACAGTGCATTGTCGTCCACCACCAGCACCCGTCCCCGGCACTGCTGTGGCAGGGCAATGGGTGAGTCTTCGGCAGGCAGACGCAGGTCGAACCAAAAATGGCTGCCGACACCGGGTTCGCTGTCCAGATGTAACTCGCTGCCCATCAGATCTATCAGGCAGCGGGATATTCCCAATCCCAGCCCGGTGCCGCCAAAACGTCTGGATATAGAAGCCTCGGCTTGGGTAAAGCCTTCAAAAATCTTTTGCTGTTGATCCTTGTTGATACCTATTCCCGTATCTTTGACGCTGATGCGAATAAGGGTTTGATCTTCATCCCTTTCCAACAGGTGAACGCCGATAACGACCTCCCCATGTTCGGTAAACTTGATGGCATTGCTGGCCAGATTGATCAGCACTTGCTGCAGTCTCAGCCTGTCACCGCGAACCAGATCGGGCAGAGCCAGATCTATGTCGTACATCAGCTCCAGATTCTTGTCCTTGAGGTTACCAAGCAGGATCACCGCCAGATCCTGCATCAGCTCATTCAGGCTGAATGGATGCAGTTCCAGCTCCAGTTTACCGGCATCGATTTTGGAGTAATCCAGAATGTCGTTAAGCAGATTCAGCAGCGACGTGGCGGCAATCTGGGCCTTGGACACATATTCCTGTTGCTTGGCTGACAGCTCTGTCTTGTGCAGCAGTTGCAGCATACCCAGGGCGGCATTCATGGGGGTGCGGATTTCATGGCTCATATTGGCCAGGAAGATGGACTTGGCAGCGCTGGCGGCGTCCGATTGCTCCTTGGCCTGGCGCAACCAGGATTCCAGCTCCCGTTCCGAGGTGATATCCCGGTTGATGCCCATGACCTTGAGCGCATTGCCCTGACCGTCATATTCCACATAGGCACCCGCCTGAATGTAGCGCACCTGGCCACTGGGCAGTTGTAGCCTGAAGATGGGGTCAAAACGGCTGATGCCTTCGACTGTCGCCTGTAACTGGGCTTGTATCCTGTCCTTGTCCTGTGGGTGCAGTCGCTCCTGCCAGTGACTCAGCTTAAGCCCCGTTTGCCGCAGCTCCGTGGGCTGTTCGTACAGCTCATACATCTTGTCGTTCCACTCCAGGCTGTTGCTGCTCAGGTTCCAGCTCCAGATCCCCAGCTGCGCCACCTTGGCAGCCATCAGCAACTGGTCCCTGACCGAAATCAGTTCATCCCGAGCCGCTTCCAGTTCCTGCTGGTGGTTACGCTGTTGACTGATATCCGTGGCAATCTGCAGGTATCCTATGATCTTGTTGTCGGCGTCCCGCATTGGGGTGACGCTCAGGGACACGGGTAGGGTGTTGCCGTCCTTGCGAACATAGGTCCATTCGCGGGTCTCGGCTCCCAATAACTCAGAACGTATGGTGAGGGTTTTAAAACCTGTTACCTGATAACCATACTCGCGACTTAACAACTGGGCCCTGGAATCCAGCTCGCTCTCCAGATGGAAGCGCACCGGAGTGCAGTGGCCCTGAACCTCATTACTCTTGTATCCCAGCAAACATTCGGCGCCATGGTTGAACAAGCGTATCTGGCCATGGATGTCTGTGGCTATGATGGCCACTTCGGAGGCCGCCCGCAGCACGTTGCTGAGCAGCACATTCACCTTGGCCAGTTCGGAGGTGCGCTCCTGTACCTGGCGTTCCAGATTGCTGTTGAGCTGTTGAATTTTGAGCTCGGAGCGTTTCTGCTCCGTGATGTCCCTCACCGTAGTGGAAGCCCCTATGACCTTGTTGTGGTCATCGTAAATGGGCGACGCGGTTACCGAGACGTAGACCATGCTGCCGTCCTTTCTGCGCCTTTGGGACTCGAAGTGGGGGATAGACTCACCCTGGGCGAGACGTGCCAGTATCTGTGCCTCTTCATGCTTCAGGTCATCCGGCAGCAGCAGTTTTTCGACCGTCTGGCCCAGGGCCTCGTCCGCGTGGTAACCGAATATCTTGCGGGCGCCTCCGTTCCAACTGGTGATGACCCCCGCCAGTGTCTTGCCTATGATGCCATCGGCAGAACTCTCCACTATGGCGGCCAGTTTGGCCTGCTCCTGTTGCAGCCGGGCTTTATTCCTGTGATTGATATTGATGACCCCCACCAGGGCCGACAACAGCAGACTGGCGCTGATCCCCAGTATGGCGAGGGCGCTGCTGGTGGGCAGGTGTAATTGGGACACAAACAGTGGCGTTACCGAGTAACGGGCCTTCCAGGTGCGGCCAAATACCGGATGTATTTCCTCATAGGGATAGAGATCGTCCGTGTCGGTCTGGCCACTGTCGAAGAACACCTCCTCCTGTTCGGCGGTGACATCGAATAGCTGCAAGCGCATGCGTTTGGGATCCAGACGTTGGTCCGCCAGCACTTCGGACATGATCAGCGGTGCATAACTCCAGCCGAAGGCGGCCTCGCGTCGCTGTTCCCGCGTTGGCGGCACCTTGCCGCCGCGATAAATGGGCATGAGGATCAGAAAGGATTGTTGTGGCAATCCCGTGGCCTGCACCAGGGTGATGGGCCCTGTGAGCCTGACTTCGCCGCTGTCAATGGCATCATCGGCGGCGGTGCGCCTGTTGAGCTCCGAGGCTATGTCCAGGCCCACGGCCTGAATGTTGCGATCCACAGGTTCAATATATTGGATGATGTAACGTTCGTCCGGGTGTCTTGCCAACTGGCGGGTGTTGAAATCGGGCCAATCATCGGCCCTGGCCTGGTGGATAAATTCCGCCTCTTTGGCTTCCGGTACCCGACGAATGAAACCAAAACCACGGGCGCCCGGGAACTCGGTATCCACGTTGCGGGTGTAGCTGTAGCGCCGGAATAACTCCCGGCTGATGCCATCCTCTCCTGCCGTGAGTACCGCGCCTCTTGCACCCCGCAGGCCATATTGATACAGCTCGATGCGGGTTAGTGCTGAATGGATGGCTTGGTCGGCGGATTCGCGTACCGCATCCCTGATCCTGTCTTCGTTGCGACGGGAGATGTGTTCCGTCACCAACAGGCTCAAACCAATACCCAGCACCAAGGTCAGCAGAACCCACTTATCCTTAAGCAGTGACGTCAACTCCAGTTTCATCAATCTCAGCTCCTTGCCAAGTTGAAAAGTGTTCCGGGCCCAGGGAGTGAGCCGAGTCTATTCCTGACAAATCAAACACATTTTTTGCCGACTTAATTAGTCTAGAACAAATGCTGCTCAGGTAGCCAAGAATATACAAAGCTTTGTGAAAGGCAGTAATTCGTGGAATATCTGCTATTTTTCTAAAGGCATAGGCGGGTGCACTGAAAAATAACAGGGAAGGCAGCATATGGCATGGGCTCCGGGAGCAGCGGTTAAGGCGTTCAGGCGTTTTGGGATCTTGCCCATGGGGGCCCTGTTGCTGGTGGCCGTGTGTATTGCCGGTGTCAGTTACCAGGAGCAACGGCTTGAGTCCCAGGCTGAACTGGAATTGCAGCAATCCATGTCCCGCAGTGTCGCCTTTCTGACGACCAAATTATCGACGCTTTATGACCAGCAGCAGAAGAACCTGCGTTTTTTGCATGCGACTCCACCCATCGCCGGCCTGGCCCGGGCCGAACTCCATGGCGGTGTGGACCCTTTGGATGGCACTCATTTTTCCCAATGGCAACGGCGGCTGGAGACGATTTTCAGTGCCATGCTGCTCAACAATCCGGAAATAGATCAGTTACGGGTTATCCGGGGGGATTCCGGGGGCAAGGAGATAGTCCGGGTCGACAGGTTATCCGGCGATATCAGGGTGATTACAGCACAGCAGCTGCAATCCAAGGCCCAGGCCTATTACTTCACGGCAGCAATGGCCTTGGCTCCTGGCCAAATGTACATCTCTTCACTGGATCTTAATCGGGAATATGGTCAGATTGAGTTTCCCTATCGGCCGACCACCCGTTTTGCCCTGCCCATCTTTACCGCAGAGGGGCAAAAATACGGTTTCATTATCTTGAATCTCAATACCGGCAGCCTGCTGGCACAGATGCGTCAGGCTACAGGGCCGGGGGAAGAACTGATATTGGCCGACAACCAGGGAAACTTTATTGTCCATCCCAAACCCGAATTCCAATTCAGCCGTGACCTGGACTCGGGCCACAGCTGGCAAGCGGACTACAGGGTGAAACAGGTTAACGGCTATTTCGGTCTGATGCAGGAGCAAAGCGACAGCGCTGAAGCCTTTTTCCTCAGGCGCACTGTGCGTTATGGCGGTCAGCCCGACGAGCAGTTCCAGTTGCTGCTGACCCGCTCAAAGAACCAGTTGGACTCCATGTTGCTGGACAAGCGGATAGACAGCTATGGTTTCGTGCTGACCATATTGCTGGTGGCTTCGCTGTTGTTGGTGTTGCTGAACCGAAATTACCGCAACAGCCACAAATTGGCGGAAACCCGGGCCGAGCAGGAAGCCATCATCAGTGGTTCGGCGGATGCCATTATCGGTCTGGACTTGTTTAACCGGGTCACCAGTTGGAACCGCGCAGCCGAGCAATTGTTTGGCTACAGTGCCCAAACCGCAATGGGCAGCGATATTGACTCTTTGGGGCTGTTTCGGGATTTTGGTTTTTCCGAGCTGATGGCGCGGGCCCACGCTGGGGGCAGTCTGACCGCCACCATCAGCTCCAATGAAGGCGACAGGGAGCTACAACTGGAGTTGACCCTGTCTCCCATTCAATTGCAGGGACAAAAGGTCTGCGGGACTGCGCTGATAGCACGTGATGTGACGGCGCAATATGAGGCCCAATCGAAGATCCGGATGATAAACCAGGATCTCGAGAGTCAGGTCGCAAGCCGCACCGAGGAGTTGGCCGACGCGCACAAGAAGGCATTGCAGGCCAGCGAGATCAAAAGTGCCTTTGTTTCCAACGTCAGTCATGAGATGCGTACACCGCTCAATGGCATCATGGGCACCTTGAACCTGATTAAGCGTGAGCCCCTGAGTCCGTCACAGATGAAGTATGTCGATATGGCGGAGTCCAGCGCGGCGGCCCTGTCGAGCCTGATTAACGACATTCTCGACCTGTCCAAGATTGAAGCCGGCAAACTGGAGTTTGACAGCCAACCCTTTAACCCGGTGCGGGTGATGGAAACCCTGGTGTGCTCCGCTGCTATCCGGGCCATGGAAAAGGATCTGGAAATCATTCTCGACATCAGCGAGTTGGATTATGTGTGCCTGATGGGGGATGCCAGCCGTCTTAAACAAGTACTCAATAATCTGCTCAGCAATGCCATCAAGTTTACCCATAAAGGCGAAATACTGATCCGTGCCCGAACCCAGGTCAGTGCGGATAACCAGATACGCCTGGATGTGGATGTCTTTGATACCGGCATTGGCATAGCCGAAGAAAACCAACAGAAGCTGTTCCAGGCCTTCAGTCAGGAGCATGGCAGCATATCCAGTGAATATGGCGGTACTGGGTTGGGGTTGTCCATCAGTCGCCAATTGTGCCAGTTGATGAAGGGCAATATAGGTTTTGAATCGGAAAAAGACAGGGGCAGTCATTTTTACTTCCATGTTTACTTCGGCCAGGAAGGCGCCAAGAAGGAGCAACATCAACAGCCCCTCGCCGGGGTCAATGCGGCGGTACTGAGCCCCAACCCCAGATCCAAGGAGGTCTTGGAGCGCATGTTGGCCCGCTATGGCGCCACGGTGATGCAACTCAACGAGCAAAGGACGCTGCCAGCGGGGGAGTTGGTGCTGCTGGTGGACAATCTCTACCCTGTGGGCAGTGGCACCGCCCAGTGGCTGAGCCGAGAGGCGGAGCTGAAAATTCTCCGTTTTGGATCCGCAATCAAGGAGTGGCCCTGTAAGGTGGACCATGAACTTGGCAAGCCGGTAAACCGGGCCGAGTTGCTGGCGGCCATTACCGGACAGGTGCAGGAGGTCAATGTCAGTCAGCCCCAGCTTGGCAACCATTTCCCTGTGGCCGCCCTGGAGGGGGCCGGCATCCTGGTGGTCGACGATAACCATATCAATCAGGAAGTGGTGAAAGGCTTTTTGGCGCCGCAACAGGCGGAGCTGTGGTTTGCCTCCACCGGCAAGCAGGCGCTGGACATTATGGTGCGCCTCAGCCAGCAGGGGACCCGGCTTAACTGCGTGCTGATGGATTGTCAGATGCCGGAGATGGACGGTTATGTGTGCACCAAACTGATCCGATTGGGGGAGGGCGGAGAGGCATTCCGGCAGGTGCCAATCATAGCCATGACGGCCAACGCCATGTCGGGAGAACGTGAAAAATGCCTGGCGGCGGGGATGTCCGACTACATTACCAAGCCCATATCCTACGATCAGTTGCTGAGCCATGTACTGCAATGGGTCACGTCCGGCGCCGGAACCCCAGCCATCGCCGCTCCCCAATTGCCGTCAAATACCTTGCCAGTGTGGGACAGAAAGGCTGCCCTGGCGCGCATGTTGGACAACCACACGCTGGTGGACAAGATCACCCGTATGTATGTCGACACTGTGCCTGAGAAAATCGACCACCTCAGGTTGGTGGTAGAAACCATGGAACTCAATGCCATCAGGGAGTTAGCCCACAAGCTCAAGGGCCTGTCCGGCGATATAGGCGCCAGTCAGTTGCACCGGTTGCTGGCCGAGTTGGAACAGGCCAGCAAGCAGGGTAGCCGCGAAGATATCAATGGGTTGTTTAGCCGAATTTGCCAGGGTTTTGAAGAGCTGTTCCCCATGTTGGAGCAGCATCTGGCCGGAGAGAAAAGCCAGAGCCAGACAACAGGGCGGTCGATTAAGTCATTGCAATAACAGGCCGAATGGTTCCATTGTCTTTTTTTGTTTTTATGATCCATGTCAGATACATCTTTTAAATTATCACATAAGATGCATTGAAAATGTTGGTTAATTTGGTCAGGGCTATTCGAGCTGTGGCCATGAAACGATGAGGATCACACATGAAAAATACCGCGATGATTATCCTGGCAGCCCTCTTATCCCTGCCCGCAGTGGCGGCCGATGCCGAAGCAGGCAAGGCTAAGGCCGCTGTTTGTGCCGGCTGCCATGGCGCCGACGGCATTTCTTTCACGCCTTTATACCCCAACCTCAAGGGTCAGAAAGCGGCTTACCTGGAAAAGCAATTGCATGCTTTCAAGGATGGCAGTCGTACCGATCCTGTGATGGGCCCCATGGCCGGTCCTTTGTCCGATGAGGACATCAGCAATTTGGCGGCATTTTACGCCGGCCTGAAATAAGTCCAACCGGCGGGCATCAGTGATACCCGCCGGTTAATTTATTGTTTCTGAATTGTCAGTAAGTTGATCTGTGTCACTGCCAGATAAGGCTTCAAGTTTTAGTGTATTTAAGATGACTCTTTTCAAGTTCAGATTGGAGTCCGGGTCAGCTTGAAAGGATTTCAATGTGAACCAAGGTTACAGGCGTGTTGGTCTGACGCTGCAATGCTTGATTTTTTTCCTGCTCAGTCTTTTGGCTGTGCCCAGCCATGCCTTGTTTGTCAGCCAGGCCAAGGACCCCAAGCCCCTCATCGCCGAGATTTTTCCGTCCGCCACATCGGTATCCGAAAAGCAGGGCGAGGTGCCGGTATGGACCATACTCAGGGATCAGCAGGTATTGGGCTATGCCTTTGAAACCAATGATATTGCCAAGATTCCAGCCTATTCCGGCGAGCCGGTCAACATGCTGGTGGCCATGGACCCCCAGGGAAAATTCCTCGACGCCAGGGTGCTGGAGCATCATGAGCCCATCATTCTCGCCGGTATTCCCGAAAGCAAACTGTGGGACTTTATCAGCCAATACAAGGGGCTGAGTGTAAAGGATCAGATAAAAATCGGCGCTGCCACCCGGGATGAACATCTGAGCATAGATGGTCTTTCCGGCGCCACTGTGACCGTGATGGTGATGAACCAGGCCATTACCAAGGCCGCCACCAAGGTGGCCCAGTCCCTCGGGATCCTGACCAAAGATGTGGCTGCGTCCCGGCCCAAGGCCAGCATCAAACAGGATCTGTATGAGGTCGCCAATTGGCAGCAGCTGACCGGTGACGGTTCCATTCGCAAGTTATATCTCGACCGTGGCGCAGTCGACCAGGCCTTTGTCGGCACCGAAGCCGAGCATGTGGATGAGGCCGATGGGGCCCACAAGGCCGACAGCTTTGCCGAGATTTATTATGCCCTGGCCGATGTGCCCTCCATAGGTCGTAACCTGTTTGGTGATGCCGATTATCAATGGTTGATGTCCATGCTTGCGCCAGGTGAACACTATCTGGTGCTGCTGGGTAACGGCTATTCCTTCAAGGGTTCGGGCTATGTCCGCGGTGGCATCTTTGATCGCATCCAGCTGCATCAGAATGACAATGCCATTTCCTTCCGGGATCTCGATCATAACCGCATCAGTGATATCTATATTGCCGGGGCGCCAAGCTTCAATGAGATGTCGGTATTCAAAATCGGTGCCCAGCAGGAGTTCGACCCCGGCAGCAGCTGGGAACTGGAACTGCTGGTCAGGCGGCAGCTGGGCGCGGTTGACAGCATCTTCAGCAGCTTCAAGGCCGGGTATGACATTCCCGAGCGCTATGTCGACATTCCCCAGCTGGCGGAACCCGAGCCGGAACTTACCCTGACCCAGCAGATTTGGCACGACAAACGCTACGAGGTGTGGATCCTGGTGGCCCTGATGCTGGTGCTGCTGCTGATCCTCTTTTTCCAGGATGTGCTGGTGCGCCATCCCACCTTTATCCATAACCTGCGCCACGGTTTCCTGGTGGTCACTGTGGTGTTTATCGGCTGGGCCTGGGGTGGTCAGCTGTCCGTGGTCAACGTATTCACCTTCCTCCATGCCCTGATGCGCGATTTCTCCTGGGATCTGTTCCTGATGGATCCGGTGATCTTTGTGCTCTGGTGTGGCGCCGCAGTCACCATGTTGCTCTGGGGGCGCGCCGTGTATTGCGGCTGGCTTTGTCCCTTCGGCGCCCTGCAGGAGCTGGTCAATACCTTCGCCCGCTACATCAAGTTGCCCCAATTCGAGCTGCCCTACGCTGTGCATGAGCGGTTATGGGCAATCAAGTATTTGATCTTACTCGGTCTGTTTGGTCTGTCATTGGACTCACTGGCCATGGCGGAGCAATTTGCCGAGGTGGAGCCCTTCAAGACCACCTTCCTGCTCAAATTTGATCGCGAATGGCCCTTCGTGCTCTGGGCCAGCTTCCTGATTCTGCTGAACCTGTTCAATCGCAAGACCTTCTGCCGCTACCTGTGTCCCCTGGGGGCCGCCCTGTCGGTGGGCAGCAATGTGCGTCTGTTCAGCTGGCTCAAGCGTCGTCCCGAGTGCGGCTCACCCTGTAAGACCTGTGCCAAGGAATGCGAAATTCAGGCTATTGCCCCCGATGGGGTGATCAATATGCGCGAATGCCATTACTGCCTGGATTGCCAGATCACCTACTTCAATGACGAGAAATGCCCGCCATTGAAAAAGCAAGCTTATAAAAACCGTCGCTTTGAAGAGAATCCGATCCCCACCCGGGTGACCGAGGCCTGACAGCGACAACAAAGCCATCGATAGCAGATTATCGAACCAGACGGAGACACCAAGATGCATAGAAGCGATGATGAACAGCAGACGCAGGGCCTTGAAAACGCCGGCCGCCGCAGCTTTATGAGCAAAACCGCCCTGCTTGGGGCCGGTGCGGTAACGGCGCCGATGACGGCGGCCATGTTTGCCTCCATGGCCAAGGCCAATGCTGCCGAAGCCGCCAATAGTCCGTTTCGTCACCCCGGCGAGCTGGACGAATACTACGGTTTCTGGAGTGGTGGTCACTCGGGCGAAGTGCGTATCCTGGGCTTGCCCTCAATGCGCGAGCTGATGCGCATTCCTGTGTTCAACATGGATAGCGCCACCGGTTGGGGCCTGACCAATGAGAGTAAGCGCATCAAGGGCGACAGCGCCCACCTGATGGCCGGTGACTCTCACCATCCGCACATGAGCATGACCGACGGTCGCTATGACGGCAAATACGTGTTTATCAACGACAAGGCCAACTCCCGCGTGGCCCGTATTCGCTGCGACGTGATGAAAGTCGACAAGATGATCACTATTCCCAACGTCCAGGCCATTCACGGTCTGCGGGTGCAGAAAGTGCCACACACCAAGTACGTGATCTGTAACGGTGAGTTTGAGATCCCCATGAATAACGACGGCAAGTCGTCCATGGAAGATGTCAGCACCTACCGCTCGCTGTTCAACGTGATCGATGCCGAGAGCATGGAAGTGGCCTTCCAGGTGATGGTTGATGGTAACCTGGACAACACGGATGCCGACTACGACGGCAAGTACTTTGCGTCCACCTGCTACAACTCCGAAATGGGCATGACACTGTCGGACATGATCGCCTCCGAGCGTGACCATGTGGTAGTGTTCAGCCTGGAACGCTGTCTGGCGGCACTCAAGGCCGGTGATTTCAAGACCTACAATGGCAACAAGGTACCCGTGCTCGATGGCCGCAAGGGTTCCAAGCTGACCCGCTATATCCCTGTACCCAAGTCTCCACACGGGATGAACACGTCGCCAAATGGTGAGTACTTTGTGGCCAACGGTAAGCTGTCTCCCACAGTGTCAGTGATCTCCATCAAGAAGCTTGATGACCTGTTCAACGACAAGATCCAACCCCGTGATGCCATAGTGGCCGAACCCGAGCTGGGCCTGGGTCCCTTGCACACCGCCTTTGATAACCGTGGCCATGCTTACACCACGCTGTTCCTCGACAGCCAGATTGTAAAGTGGAATGTGGAAGAGGCTATCCGCGCCTATCAGGGCGAAAAGGTTAACTACATCAAGCAGAAACTGGACGTGCACTATCAACCCGGTCACAACCACACCTCCCAGGGTGAAACCCGGGATGCCGATGGCAAGTGGCTGGTGTCCCTGTGTAAGTTCTCCAAGGACAGATTCCTGCCGGTGGGACCGCTGCGCCCAGAGAACGATCAGCTGATCGATATCTCTGGTGATGAGATGAAGCTGGTACACGACGGCCCAACCTATGCCGAGCCACACGACTGCATCATAGTGCACCGCAGCAAACTGAAGCCGAAGAAGCTGTGGACCCGCGATGATTCCATCTTCGCCGACACTGTTGCCATGGCCGAGAAGGATGGTGTTAACCTGATGGCCGATAACAAGGTGATCCGTGACGGAAACAAGGTGCGGGTGTACATGACCTCCATCGCTCCGACATTCGGTCTGACCGAGTTCAAGGTTAAACTGGGTGATGAAGTGACTGTGGTGGTGACCAACCTGGATCAGGTGGAAGACGTGACCCACGGCTTCTGTATGACCAACCACGGGGTGCAGATGGAAATTGGTCCCCAGGCCACCTCATCCATCACCTTCATCGCTGACAAGCCCGGCGTGCAGTGGTACTACTGCAACTGGTTCTGCCACGCACTGCACATGGAAATGCGCGGTCGTATGTTGGTAGAAGCGTAAGCGATAGCGGCGGCGTGTCTGGTCCACGCCGCCGATTTCTTTTTCTCCAGACTGAGGCAACGCCATTCGCCAATGCTGAACCGGATCCTGATTTTCCTGTGCCTGCTCGGTTGCACCTTGGGTGCATCGGCCGAGACCTGGCACCTTACCCCGGACGACGAGCTTCAGGCTCGCCTGGATTCCGCCGCCGACGGCGACACCTTAATACTTGCCGACGGCATATACCGCGGCAACTTTGTGATAAAACACGCCATCAGCCTCAGGGCCGAACACCCTCACCAGGCCATTATCGATGCCGGTGGCCAGGGGCATGGTCTGCTGTTAACCCACTCGGACGTTGAAATTGCCGACCTTGCCATAGAGCACTGGGGCCGGGATCTGACCGCCCAGAATGCCGGCATTTATTCGGATCAGGGGGCGAGTAACCTGGTCATCCGCAACAACCGCCTCAAGGGCGACGGTTTCGGGATCTGGCTGCAAAAGGGTCAGCAGATCAAGGTGCTGGGCAACCATGTGCGTGGCAATACCGAACTCAGATCATCCGATCGCGGCAACGGCATCCAACTGTCGATAGTGCAACAGGTGGAGGTGGCCGACAACGATGTGGCCGAGACCCGCGATGGTATCTACATTATTTCCAGCCAGAACAACGTGATACGCAATAACACCATGCACGACCTACGTTATGGTATCCACTACATGTATTCCCACAGCAATCAGGTGCTGAATAACTATGCCCACCACACCCGGGCCGGTTATGCCCTGATGAGTTCCCGGCTGTTGACCGTCAGCGGAAACCTCACCGAGGAAAGTGAGGACTATGGCTTCCTGATGAACTTCATCACCTCATCCACCATCAGTCACAACCGCATTAAACAGGTGTGGACCAAACCGGAGCACAAGGCCCTTGGCCGTGAGGGCAAGGGTCTGTTTGTCTATAACTCGGGTTACAACAATATCAGTTTCAACCGGGTCGACACCGCCGAGATAGGCATTCACCTGACCGCAGGGTCGGAAAATACCCAGGTGTACGGCAACGACTTCATCAATAACCAGTTGCAGGTAAAGTACGTGTCCAACACCCCCCAGGAATGGAGCCTGGATGGTCAGGGTAACTTCTGGAGCAATTACCTGGGCTGGGATCTCAACAACGACGGCCACGGTGATACGCCCTTCGAACCCAATGACGGAATCGACAAGATTGTCTGGCAATATCCCCAGGCCAAGGTGCTGCTGGACAGCCCGGCGCTGCTGTTGCTGCGCTGGATCCAGAAGCAGTTTCCCGTGCTTAAGCCCGCCGGAGTGAAGGACAGTTTTCCGGCCATGGGCCCAATCAATGCATCCAATACAGAGGCAGGCCTGACCTTGGCCGGCCATCAGGAATGAAACCATGAGCAAAGCGATAGTGTCACTCACAGGCATTGGCAAGCGCTACGGCCCCCTGCAGGCGCTCAGCGGCATAGGGCTGCAGCTGGCCCCCGGTGAGGTATTGGGTCTGTTCGGCCATAATGGTGCCGGCAAGACCACCATGATGAAGATTATCCTCGGGGTACTGGCACCCAGTGAGGGCGAGGTCAGGGTATTCGATGTCGATCCCCAGTCCAAACAGGCGTGGCAGGGGCGGCGGCAGATAGGTTATCTGCCGGAAAACGTCAGTTTTTACGATCAGCTCAGCGGCCGACAGGTGCTGAGTTATTTTGCCCGCCTCAAGGGGGTGGCCAAGCCCGAGGTGCTGCGGCTATTGCAGCAGGTGGGTCTGGACAAGGCCATGGACCGCCAGGTCAAAACCTATTCCAAGGGGATGCGGCAACGGCTGGGGCTGGCTCAGGCCTTTCTCGGCGATCCCAAGCTGTTGCTGCTCGATGAACCTACCGTGGGCCTGGACCCCTTGGCCACCGCCGAGTTCTATCAGGCGGTGGACAAGCTCAAGCAGGATGGCGCCAGTATCATACTCTGCTCCCATGTGCTGCCGGGCGTGGAGCAACATATCGACAGGGCCATGATCCTCTCCGGTGGCCGGGCCCTGGCCCTGGGCACCCTGGAGGAGCTGCGCCGTCAGGCCAGCTTGCCGGTGGCAATTCGCACCAAGGGGCTCAACGGTACACTTGGAAAAGACAGTCGTTTCCAGCCTTTCATGGTCGACAGCAACAGGTTGTTGGTGACCGAAGAGCAGAAGCTGGCAACGGTACGGGCGCTGCTGGAATTTGAGGCCCTGGAAGATCTGCAACTGGAGCCTGCGGATCTTGGGCAGTTATATCAGCATTATTTGGGCGCGGCTGCCCGGGAGGCACTATGACTCAGAGTCCGGTATTGGCGGTCGCCATCAAGGAATTTCAAGATGGGCTGCGTAACCGCTGGCTGTTGTCCATTACCCTTATTTTCGCCGTGCTGTCCCTCGGCCTCAGCTACTATGGCGCCGCGGCATCGGGCACTGTTGGTACCCTGTCGCTGTCGTCCACCATCGCCAGCTTGGCGAGTCTGGCGGTGTTCCTCATACCGCTGATAGCCCTGCTGCTCGCTTACGACAGTTTTGTGGGTGAGCAGGAGTCCGGCACCTTGCTGTTGCTGCTGACCTATCCCCTGAGCCACAACCAGTTGCTGCTGGGCAAATTCATCGGTCAGGGGGCCATTATCAGCCTGGCGACGGCCCTGGGTTTTGGCAGTTCGGCACTGCTGCTGGCGCTGCAAACCCAGGTTGAGGGACTGCTGCCGGCCTTTGGCCTCTTTATTCTGACCGCGGCCCTGCTGGGGCTGTGTTTTATTGCCCTGGCCTATGTGATCAGCCTGTCTGTGAGCGAAAAATCCAAGGCCGCCGGATTGGCCCTGAGCCTCTGGTTTGCCTTTGTATTGGTATTCGATCTGGCGCTGCTGGCCCTGCTGGTGGGGGTGAAGGATGGCCTTGATCAACAGTGGCTGATCCAGATCATGCTGCTCAATCCGGCGGACCTGTTCCGGCTGATCAATATGGCGGCCCTGGACACCAGTGATGTGAATGGGGTGCTAGCCGTCGCTATCAACAGCAGTTGGTCGGTGCCGTCCCTGCTGGCGCTGATGCTGGCCTGGGTCTTGGTGCCCCTGGGACTGGCCGCGCTGATTTTCAACCGCAAAAGCTTATAGTTGTGACACTTCAAGGGAAAGAAACATGAAAACAACCGCTAACCTCTTTCGTCTGCGCCCCTGGCTGGCCGCGCTGTTGAGCGGCGCCCTGCTGGCCGGCTGTGGTGGTGAGCCCCAGTCTCAATCCCAGCGTTTGCCGGTGGCGTTGGAACGAGGTGATGAATGCCATCTGTGCGGCATGTTGATCGACACCCTTCCAGGCCCCAAAGGGGAGCTTTATACCAAGGATTCGGATCGGGTGAAGAAATTCTGCTCCACCCGGGATCTGTTCAGCTTCCTGCTCGATCCCGAATACCTGCATCAGGTTAAAGAGGTGTATGTGCACGACATGGGCAAGTCTCCCTGGGAGAGTCCGGCCGATGACAGTTTCATCGATGCCCGCAGCGCCTGGTTTGTGCTGGGCTCTACCCGAAACGGCGCCATGGGCCACACACTGGCCAGCTTTGGCACCGAAGCAGCCGCCCACAGTTTTGTCGAGCGTTTTGGTGGTCAGGTGTATCGCTTCGAGGACATCAGGCACGACATGCTGTAGCGCTTCCCCCGCTAAGGGGCAAGGCAACAGATACAAGGCACCCAGTGGTGCCTTTTTTATTGCAATGACAGTGGCTTGGCCAACGGCAAGCTGCACGGCATCTCCTATAATGTGAAAACAATCAAGCCGCTTATGCGATGGAATTTGTACAAAAGTGTACCCGGAGGCGGTTAAACGCTGGTGCGGTGGGTGAACAATTGATACAAAGCTCGGAGATTCATTAGGAATATTTGATGTTCAATTGCTGTTTTTCCTTCTGGCGGCGCCTGGTACCGGCACTGCTGTTGTGTTTACCCCTGTTTGGTACCCAGGCCCAAGAGGCCGCTGCAAGCAGCGGCAAGCTGTCGCTCGCCCTCGGCGTGGGGCGCTACAACTCTTTGATGTACCAGGGCCAGGACGTGCCCCTTTATCTGTTGCCACGTTGGTCCTATTACGGCGAGCGCTTCTATATAGAAGATCTCAATCTTGGCTTTAATTTGCTTGAAAGCGATTCCTTTTCCTGGGATTTGACCACCAAGCAAAGTTTCGATGCCCTGATGTTCCGCCAGGATAACTCCCTCAATGATTCCCTGCTGGCCGGCCTGACCGCCGGCAATGTGCTGTTGGCCCTGCCATCCTGGGAATCGGATCCCAAGGCACTGTTTCACCTCAAGGAGCGCCATTTCAGCTACCTCGCCGGCAGTACCCTGTTTTGGCGCCACGGTGATTGGCAGTTCAGTTCGGCGCTGCACGCCGATGTCAGCAATGTTCACGGCGGTTTGGAGTGGAACAACCAGCTGCGCTACCTGACCAAACTCGGGCCTCTGGACGTGGCCACCACAGTGGGTGGACGCTGGCTCGACAGCCACTACAGCAACTATCACTTCGGCATCACCAGGCTGGAAACCAGCAGGGTATGGAGCAGCAGGCCCGATGCCCAGTGGCTGCCGTCGCTCAAACTGGAGCTGTCCTGGCCTTTGGATGAGGATCTGCGTCTGATTGGCAGTTGGCGCCGCGAATGGCTGTCCTCGGCTTTCGACAACAGCTATTTCCTGGCCAGCAAGACCCACGATATCTGGTTTATCGGAGTGATGAAGACATGGTAAAGACCTGGCTAATCTCGCTGACGCTGTTGTTTGGAGGCCCTTTGGCCGCCGAGCCGCTGTCGTTTGAGATTTTGCCCAGGGTCTGCATTACCGCCCCCGACAGCCCCTGTCGCATGAATGTCAGCGTCAGTTGGCAGGCACCACAGCTGGCCTGCCTGGTCGATGCGACGCGGCCGGAAGAATATATTCATTGCGCTGATAATCTGGATGATTTCCCGCTGGAGCTGGATCTCAGTCAGGATGCCGAGTTCAGTCTGGTGGACCCGGATACCCATCAGGTGCTGGCCAAGCAGCGTATCGATTTATTAATCAAGGAGAAGCCGCCGCTGCAGGAGCGACGCCTCAGTTGGAGCCTGTTCTGATGTCTGCCCATATACTGCTGCTTGAAGATGATCCCGAACTGACCCGACTGATCAAACTGTGCCTGGAAAACGAAGGCTACATGGTCAGCACCTGTGCCAACGCCAATCGCGCCGAGTTTATTTTGCAGCAGCAACAGGTGGATCTGCTGATCTGCGATGTGATGTTGCCGGGCCGCAGTGGCTTTGATTTTGTCAGCGAGATCCGCAGCCAGACCCAATGCCCAATCCTGTTTATGACCGCCAAGACCTCGCTGCAAAATCAGCTCCATGGTCTGTCGCTGGGGGCCCAGGACTATCTGCTCAAACCCATAGATCCCAGGTTGCTGCTGGCAAAGATCAAGGTGTTTCTCGGGCGGCCACAACAGACAGAAACGCCCCAGAGCCACTACAGCCAGTTCAACCTCTCTTTGAACGCCCTGACCCGCAGGGCAGAGCTTAACGGCCAGTTGCTGGAGCTGACCACGGCGGAATTTCAGTTGCTGGAGGCCCTGTTGGCCCACTTTGGCACTGTGGTCAGTCGGGAGTTCCTGTTCCAGCGCCTGCTGGGCCGCAGCTATGACGGCATGGCCCGCACCATGGATGGTCGCGCCTCGAGATTGCGCAAGAAATTACAGGCCATAGATGACAAATGGAACGTGCAGACCTCCTGGGGTGAGGGCTATTACCTGTCCTATGGTGAACCGGAGTTGTGATGAGTCCCTTGCTGCGTTTCAACGCCGTACTGATAGCCACGGTACTGCTGTTGGCCCTGAGTTTGGGCCAGGTGTATCGCTGGTACGGCAGTGAATCTGCACCCGTGGTGGATGCGGAATACGTGTTGCAGGCGGTGGAGCAATTACAGCACAGCCACAGATCGCTGCAATGCCAGATGGATAACGGCATTGGCTGTGGTGACGCCCTGTTTGTGGAGTACCCCGCCGGTTACTGGGGCGGCACGCTGGACGAGGCCCAGGTGTTTGCCATGCGCGACAAACAGGGGCGGCAGATGCTGTGCCGTCATTCCGAGTCGGACAAAATTCTTTGCATCAACAACCTCAAGTCGCCGGATAAGCTGGAGCACGGGCTGGATCTGGCCTATGTATTCTACTTGGCACTGTTTCTGGTGATTTTTCTGCTCAGTCGCAATCTGTTCCGCGACATAGAAATACTGCGTCGCTCGGCGATTTCCGAAATCAAGTTCGGCAAGTTTCCGGCCTTCTCCCTCAGCCCCAAGTCCTACCTGGCGCCGCTGGCCCAGTCACTGCGCAACATGACGGCCAACATCGAGCAGTTGAATCAGTTCCAGGCCGAGGTGGCCGAGACAGTATGCCATGACATCAAGACGCCCCTGGCGCGGATAAAGTTTCTCAGCCATTTGATGACGGCGGACAACCTGGATGCTTCGCGCCGGCAGCTGAACAACAACATTGCCGACATCGAAGACAATATTTACGATTACCTGTCGTTGGCGGAAAACGAGTACAGCGAGGTGGGCAACGAGCGCACCGAGCTGGAACTTGGTGCCTTTATCAAGGATCTGCTGGCGCAGGTGCCGGCAGACAACGACATCGCCATCGAGCTGCAATTGCCACAGCCAATTTCCGCCTGGCTTTATAGCAACTTGATGAAACGCCTGGTGAATAACCTGCTCGGTAATGCGCTGCGTTTTGCCAGGAGCCGGGTACTCATCTGCTGTCAGCAACAGGGTGATACCCTGCTGCTGACGGTGGAGGACGATGGCCCCGGCTGGGACGCGGCGGAAGGAAACGGCGGTGATGGCCAGCGGGCACACCACAAGCTGGGCCTGTCGATAGTGCGGCGGGTGGTAGAGAAACACCAGGGCCAGCTGCAACTGCAGCCCTCCAGCCTTGGTGGGGCCAAGGTTTTGATTTTACTTCCCTTGATAACACAGTAGCCCCATTCCCTGGGCCTTCTTTCCGGGTCTTCTTCCCGGGCCTTCCGTTGGGACACATTCCTTTTTCCTCGCTTTTCCGCCCTTGGGGCAGACCGCAAACCGGGCCATCGGGTCCGGTTATTTTTTGTCGCGCCAAGTAAATGAATTTGGCAGCAAATGTTTAACAATTGTCACCAAAAGTACACTTTTGGACAGTTTCGCTGCTACTTCTGCCTTAGGGTATCGCCTGGGGAGGCAAACCCAAAAACCCGAATCCACTCCTCCAGGAGAACTAGAATGAAACTGAAGTCCCTTACTGTGGCGACACTTGCGGCGCTGTATGGCGCCGGTATGGCATCGGCCATGCCCACGTCGTCGACAAACGTGTCTGCCACTGGCAGCAAGGGTGGCGTTGTACTGCAAGCCATCACCAAAGAAGAACTAAGCCGGCCCAAGCGCGTTTCCGATAAAGCGCCCCAATCCAATAACACTATCCGTCCCATGCCCGGCGGATTGAACCAGCAGCATCAACCCGCATCGGCCAAGGCCAAGTTCGTTGAAGAGCCTAATCGCAATGGCGAGGATGTGTACATAGTACGGCTGCGGGACTTGCCGCTGGCCACCTACGACGGTCGGGTTAAAGGTTATGCCGCCACCGCCAAGCAGGTGATCCGCAACGAGATGGCTTCCCAAACGCCTGTGATGCAACAGGGCAAGCAAAGGATGCAAAAGGCGGCTGTCGTCGACCAGGCCCAGGTGCAGGCGGTGCAACAATCCAGAGTGGAAAGCTATCGTCAATACCTGAGCGCCAAGCAAAATGACGTGCTGCAGATGGCCCGCAGCCAGGGCATACAAAACCCGGTGCGCGCCAATTACACCAACGCGGTTAACGGTTTCTCCATCAAGATGACCCAGGCCCAGGCCAAGGCACTGGCGGCCCTGCCTCAGGTACAGTTCATCGAACGCTCCACCATGCAGCAGATCCAGACCGACCGCGGCCCGACCTTTATCGGTGCCGATCAGGTGTGGAGCGGCAACACTGTCACCGGCCTGCCCTGGAAGGGTGAGGGCATGGTGATGGGTATCATAGATACCGGCATCAACTCGGATCATGTGGCGTTCGCCGATATTGGTGGTGACGGCTACGATCACAGCAACCCCCTGGGCGACGGCAATTACCTGGGCGACTGCGCCACCGGTAAGCTGGTCTGTAACGATAAGCTTATTGGTATATACAGCTGGCCTGTGATTACCGACACCTACCAGGGCCAAGCCCCGGCCACGGGTGAGGACATCCAGGGCCACGGCAGCCACACCGCAGGTACCGCCGCCGGTAACTACGTGGAAAACGTGCCCCTGCAGGCCCCCTCCCTGGGGGATGGTGACGGCGAGCCCCTGGGCTTCACCTTCGAGTCCACCTCGGGCGTGGCGCCACATGCCAACATCATTTCCTACCAGGTGTGTCTCCCGGAAGCGGGTTGTCCCACTGAGGCGATCCTCAAGGCCTATGAACAGGCCATCGCCGACGACGTGGATGTGATTAACTTCTCCATCGGTGGTGGCGAGCCATTCCCATGGGAAAACAGTACCGAGCTGGCCATACTCTCGGCCCGTGAGGCCGGTATTTCCGTGGCGGTGGCCGCCGGTAACTCGGGTGGTGATGCCTACAACACTTTCTTTGGCAGCCTGGGCCACAGTGCGCCCTGGGAAATGGTGGTGGCCGCCAGCACCCACGACAGGGTGTTGCACAAGACCAACAACCTGCTCTCCTTCAGCGGTGGCAACTCCACCCCTTATCTCTACATAGATCCCAACTCCAGTTGGGGCGATGATATCGCCGGTTACTCGGTGGACAGCATCAGCCTGGGTATTCCCGTGAGTGCGGCTGATTACGGCGATCCTCAGTGTCTAAACGCCTTTGCCCCCGGCACCTTCAGTGCCGATCAGGTGGTGATCTGTGAGCGCGGAACCAATGCCAGGGTCGCCAAGGCGCACAACGTCAAGGCCGGCGGAGCCGGTGGTTTTATCCTCTACAATCAGGCCTGGTACTCGGGCATGACCCAGGAAGAGCAGAGGCTGTATGACGATGCCTATCCGCTGCCGGGCATCCATGTGTCCAACTATACCGGTAACCGTATCATTAGTTGGATGAATGACGGCGCCGCCGACCACTTCATCAACATTACCGGCGGCTCCGTGGACCGTAGCCTGGATCCCGCCACGGGTGACATACTGGCGGACTTCTCGTCCCTCGGTCCTTCCATCACTTACAAGCACCATATGGCGCCAAACATTGCTGCCCCCGGGGTGGACATTCTCGCGCCCTATGCCGATGAGCATCCACTGGCGCCTGGCTCAGCTCAATCCCAGGACTGGGCCATCATCAGTGGTACCTCCATGGCCAGCCCACACGTGGCCGGTGTCATGGCCCTGGTGCGTCAGGCCCATCCGGACTGGAGCGCTGCCGAGGTGCAGTCGGCGATGGAGATGACCGCCTCCCAGACGGTGCGCCGTGATGTGGATCAGTACAATCCCGACGGTTTCCCCGCCACCCAGCACAGAGCCGGTTCCGGTCGCGTGGATGCTCAGGCGGCGGTCAATGCCGGTCTTATCATGAATGAGACGGTGGAAAACTTCCGTCTGGCCAACCCCCGCATGGGCGGTGATGTGCGCCAACTCAACCTGCCGCAGCTGGTGAACAGCAACTGCCGCGGCGGCGTTTGCTCCTGGGTGCGTACCGTGACCGCCACCCGCGATGGCAGCTGGACTTTGAGTGCCGATCAGTGGGTCTATGATCGTTGGGTCTCTACCTATGAGGGTGAGATCGACATGCACAATGCCAAGATGGAATTCTTCCCGGCGAGCTTCAGTCTCAAGGCCGGTGAGAGCCAGAGCATAGTGATCAAGGCCGATATTACCGACGTCCAGTCCCAGCACAATTCGCTGCTGTTGGGCTCGGGTGATAGCCTTGAAGGGGTGGAGCTGTGGACCAGTGTTAACCTCACTGCCTCCGACAGCAGCATACCCAAGTCACATTGGCCCGTATCTATCAACTTCGACCGTGGCGGTCTGCCGGAAGCGGTGAATGTTGAGGTCCACAGGGACAACGGCAGCTATCGCATTGCCGATCTGCCTCTGGGTGCCAGCAATGACCTGGTCTACCGTGGCCACGGTCCGGTCAAGGCCGATATCACGGAAGTGACCCTGCCCCAGGACAATAACCACAGGCCTATCTACACGGACGGTGATTATGCCCCGGGACATAACCAGGTGACCCTGTTCAATGTACCCGAAGGTACGGCCCGCTTTGTGGTGGAAGTGCTTGAGCACACCAAGGGTCCGGGTTTCTTCCAATACGTGGGCGATTTGGGCGGCTCACTGGCGATTCACATAGGCCGCGACAGCAATGGCAACGGCGAGGCTGATTTCGATGAGGAATGGATCTGTTCCTCCACCACCCAGATCGAGCTGAACCGCTGCAGCCTGACCAATCCGGATGCAGGTCAGTACTGGGTCTTGTTGTCCAACACCAGTTTCAATATGAGTGACTGGGACCTGGAACAGGGGCCGGGTTACGGGCTCAAGGCCGAAGATCTGGTGGACAGCTACAGGGTTGCCACGGCCTTGGTGCCAAGCGGTGCCAATGGTCTGGTGGTCGAAGGCCCGGCCACCTCAGATGGCAGCTTGGTTGACCTGGATCTGAACTGGAACCTGGATAACCTGGCCGAAGGCGATGTGGCCTATGCCGGTGTCGACATCGGTAGCAGCGCAGCCCCCGGCAGCATAGGCTTTATCCCTGTGCGCCTTAAGCGTGGCATGGATGACGTGACCGTCAGCAACAACCAGAGGGTTCGCGGTGGCGATATTGTCGATGTGACCGTACACGTGGTGGAAAACAACACGGGTGCCGATCGCGACTTCGACCTCAGCACTGTGATTCCCGCAGGACTGACCCTGGTACCGGGTTCAGTTAAGGTCAGCAGCCCTGAGCAGCAAGCAAACCTGAGCGTCGACGGCAATACAGTGCGCGTTGCCGGGGTGCAGCAGGATTCCGGTAACTGGGACCGCAGCTACAAGGTGACCACCAATGAAACCGACGCCCTGTGCCGGGTGCCTGACTATGGTCGTAATGACAGCGGCTTCGTCGGTCTGGCGAAGAACTACGGTTTCGTGCCGGTCATAGGTGGCACCATGGCCGATGCCAGCGGCAACTGGGATTATGATGCCACCCTCGGAGACTGGGTCTACACCAATCCGTTCGAGATACACATGGCGGACTATTGGGGCGCCGATGGCCATATGAACCTGTTCCATAACCAGGATTATATGAGCTATGACCGCTTCATCGTTTCGCCCCAGGGCTTTGTGACCTTCGGTCCTGATTGGGCTGCGGCCAGCCACTACATCAGCCAAAAGTTCCCTTACTTTATGAGCCCCTATGGCCCATTCGTGGCACCCTTCTGGCGTGGTTATGTGGACCCCACAAACATCGGCATCTTTGCGACTGTCGATGTGCTGGGTGCGCCGCTGGAACAAAACCTGTTTGAGCCCTGGAAAGGCTCGGGTATTGCCCTGGCGTATGCCGGTGATGACTTCATCATAGAGTGGGTCAACGCCCGTACCCAAGGCGTGCAAGCCAGCTGGTTTGGCACCTATCCAACGGGTGTGGAGCAGAACGACCGCTATACCTTTGATCTGATCATGAACAAGGCTTATCGCTACGGCGGCGGTGAGTTCGAGTTGGTGATGGCCTATGGAGACATGGACTTTGCCGACCAGGATGACTACGGTTCCATAGGTGTGCACGGCAACTATGGCCCGCTGGATATCTTTGGCTATCCCTATGGCTATGAAGCCGGTGTCAGTGCCGCCTTTAACGGTCTGAAGGACGTGACCACGGCCAACAAGGTGATCTGCTTTGACTACACAGGTCCGGAAGCGACCCAGTTCGACCTGAGCTTCCAGGTGCGTGTGGCCGAAACCGCCGCTGGTCAGACCCTGAACATGGACGTGGTCAGCGACGTCAGCGGTATGGGACAGAAGGTGATAGCCAATGCCATCCAGGTGGCCGGTAACATCACCCTGGCACCGTTCAACGCCATGACGATCGCCGAGAACACCAGTGCCGATGTGACAGTGGCCTACGCCGACGTTGATGCCAATCCGAACCTGATTTCCGTCAGCGGTGAGCACATCAGTGCCCTGGTGCACGGCAACAGCGCCGGTGCTACCGTGACCATCACCCCCGATGCCAACTGGCATGGTGAAACACAAGTCAGCGTAACAGTGGCCGACAGCGTCAACCCCACTGATGCCACGACCCAGAGCTTTATGCTGACCGTGACTTCGGACGGTATCGAGCCCGGTTGTACCGACAGCGCCGCCACCAACTATGATGCCAACGCCAATCAGGATGACGGCAGCTGCACCTTCCCGGCGCCGCCTGCCGCTGAACCTGCCAAGGATACCTCCAGCGGTGGTGCCCTGGGCTGGCTGGCACTGCTGTTGGCTCCTGCTGCCATGGTGCGTCGCCGCCGCCTGCACTGAGCTGCAATGCTTGGTTTAATGCAAGCTTCATGAGTTGCGGTTAACGCAAGATAAAACGGGTCCTGAGGGACCCGTTTTTTATTGGCTTAGGCCTTGATGCTCACCCCATGGGCCGGTTGTTCACTGCTGATGAATCAGGGGGGCCTGCTGGGCTGTCTGCTTTGACGCTTCATCCTGCGCCAGCCATTGCCGCAGCCATTCCCTTTCTACCAGGCCGCTCTTGCCTTTCCAGTTACCGCTTTCATCGATAAAAAAGGTGCGCGGCAGCTCGCCGTACCAGGAAGGGTCGAGCAGGAAGCGCCCCTGTTGCTCCTGGCCATCGGCAAAACTGAGCTGTGGCAGGGCAGTCAGTCCCAGTTGCGCCAGCAGTTGCTCTTGCTCCTGCTCACGGTCGGCGTCGGCATCTGTGTTGATCAGCAACAGCTGCTCGCCGTTAATCTGTGGCAGCAACAGCTTAAGCTCGCCCAGCTCCCTGATACAGGCCGGGCAGTCCAGGCTCCAGCAAATGCTCACCCAGCGCTGGCCCGCCATAAGGGCGGCCCTGGCATCCAGGCTTTGGGCCGTCAGCAAGGGGGCAGCGGTCAGGGAGCCGGCGAACAGCCAGAGTCCAAGCATCAGGCCGCGGCGGATCATGGCAGCTCCCGGAAAAAGTGGCCCAGTCCGGGTCTGTGCCAGGAGACATAGACCTTGCCGTCGTGGGTCAGCACAAAGGGCCGGTCGCTGCCGAGCTGCGAAGCGGCCAATTGACGGGCGGGACCGAAGAGGGCGCCGCCATCGGTTGAGCCTTGCCACCAGAGCTGTTGTTCGCTGCCGTTATATTCTGTCCACACCAGATCCACTCTCTGCCCCTGCACCGCCAGATGTGGGTGGGATGCCAGTTGCTGGTTATTGCCGACCTTGAGCGGCGCACTCAATTGAACTCCGCCATCGTCGGAATAAGCGTAAAAAATTCCCTGGCCCTTGCGCCCGGCGTTAAACCAGGCCAGGTGGTAGCGGCCCGAGTCCGAGATGGCGAGGGCGCCGCCCTGGTGTGGGCAGCCGTCGAGCTGCCAGTCATCGAAGGATACCTGCTGCGGCGTGGCGTTGTTTTTGAGCTGCATCAGGGCAAACTCGCGCACATTGTCCGGATACAGATGGCGCCACAGCAGGGCCTGGGTGCCATCGGGCTCCCGGGCGAAGGCCAGGCGGCAGCATTGGCAGGTGCCGCGCACCAGCTCGCGGTTGGCAAATTGGTTGTCATCCCGGCGAGGATTGCCCTTGGCAAAATAGATGGCCGAGCCCGCGGCGGCGCTCGGATCCAATGCCTTGGCGCGGCTGTCGAGCCACACCAGGCTGACCTCGCCATCGGGGCTCACCAGCATTTCATTGAAGGAGTGGCCGGCAACGAGTTGGTCATCGTTGATGGTTTGGGGCCTGCTGAAGTGGCTGCCGCCATCGGCCGAGTAGCTGAGGCGAATATCGGCGCTGTACTTCTGCTCCCGGGCCATGGCCCAGGACAGGTAGAGGCCGCCATGGCCATCAAAGCCCAGTTTGGGGCGATTTTCACCGCGGGTGGAGATGGCCTCGGGCTCGGCATTGACCTTAAGTGGGGCACCGAAGTTGACACCGACATTGGTGGAACTGTCGAGGTACAGCTGCTGCTCGCTGACCCAGGCACGCCACAATCTGCCATCCGGGCCGAAGGCTGCGGTGACAGTCTCGGCGCAGCGAATGTCACCGGCCACGCATTGGCTTTGGGGTTGCGCAGGTGCCTCCTGATGCTGATGTGCCTGCGCCGGCATCAGCGCCGTGGCCAGTGCCAGCAGGGCCGTGGCCCTGATAGAGGTCAGAGTTACCATGAGACGTCCACTCCCAGATACAGGCTGCGGGGGGCGCCGGGGTTAATGTTGGCCTTGCCGTAGCTGAGGGCTGCCGACTGCACATAGTCCTTGTCCCACAGGTTGGTGGCACGGGCGTTGATGGACACCCTGTCGTTGATCTTATAGCGGGCCTTGAGGTTGGTCAGTTGATAACCCTCATAGCGACGGCTGTTGGCGTCATCCATCCAGTAGTCACCTATGGCCTGCCACTCCAGCATCAGGCTCAGGCCCTCAAGGGCATCCGGATTATAGCGGGCGCGGACATTGGTGATGTATTCGGGGGCATTCATCATCTGATTGCCGGTGATGGGCGGGTAGTCATCAAACTCGTGACTGGCGCGGGTAAAGGCCAGCGACAGCGCCAGTTCACGGGTGGCCTGCCAGTCGGCGGCCAATTCCACGCCCTTGTGGATCACCCGGGTGGCATTGACCTGATAGCGGAAGCCGAGCTCGCTATCGAAGGCGTTGACTATGCCGTCGTCCACGTCCATGTAATAGAGCGCCAGATCCCAGGACAGGGAATCGAGGTTGGCCTTGTAACCCAGCTCATAGGTGTCGGAGATCTCGGGTTTGAGGTTCGACAGGCCTTCGATGCTGTCCTTGGTGGTGATGTGGTACAGGCTGCCGCTGGTGGGCAGGCGGAAGCTGTTGGCATAGCGCAGGTACAGGCTGCTGCTGTCGCCGAGGCGATAATTGAGGCTGGCCTTGGGACTTAGGTGGCTGAAGCTGTCCTCCCGGTCGGCAATGCTGAGCTTGCCGTGGCCTATGTCACCCAGGGCCGCGAGATGGTTGTGATAATCATAACCGGCGTAATCAAAGCGGGCCCCCAGGGTCAGGGTCAGGTTTTCCGTCAGCGGTCTTTGGTGCTGCACATAGGGCGACAGGCCCAGGTAATCTGTGCTGTCGTCATAGAAACGCTCCCCGGCCACAAAGCTGTCGGGCTTGTAGCCGCCCACAGTCACATCCAGGGGTTGGAACGAGCTTTCATCACCGACCGAGTATTCCAGATCGGCGCCGACCGTGGTTTCGCTGTCATCGCCGTGCACCCAGTTGGCCAGGGCCAACAGGCCTGCGCTGCGCACCACACTGTCCACCATGGGCATATTGGCGTTCCAGGTGGCCGTGTAGCTGTTGGTGTTGCGGCGCAGGTAGCCGATCAGCGAGTAATTGGCATCGCCGCTTTGCTTGTCCCACTGGCTTGAGAGGCGCAGATAGTCGCTGCGCCGGGTCGGGTCAACCGCCAGCACGGCATCGCTCAGTCCAGACTGGTTGCGATCCTGCCGGTATTGCTCCTCGGTAAGACCGGCGGCCATTTCCTGCTCCAGGGTTGAGGCCGACAGCAGGGTCACCAGGCGTTGATTGGCGTCGATTTCATATTCGTGGCGGGCGTTGACTTCGGCTCTCTGGGTAGCCGTGTGCTCCTGCCAGCCGTCGCTTTCCTGGGCCGAAGCGGAAATGCGCCAGCCCTTGCCGGCCTCGGGTTTGCGGTTGTAGCCCAGCTGCAGCTTGTGGAAGTTATCGCTGCCGAGCATCAGACCTGTGTCGAGGCGGTTGACGTCTTCTACTTCGTCGGAGAGTACATTGATGGTGGCGGCCACGGCGCCCGAGCCATAGAGGGCGGTCCCTGCGCCCTTGATCACTTCGATGCGGCCCACATTGGTGTTGAAACTGGACCACCACAGGCCATTATGGTTGAAGAAGGCCGGTGACTGAATGGGAATATTGTCCTGCAAAAACAGGTAGTAGCCGCTGGTGTTCATCGGCATGCGGATGGCGGTCTTGTGTCCCTGTCCACCACCAAGCTGATCTATCAATACCCCGGCTACGCTGTTGAGGGATTCGGCCGGGTGCTGGCCCTTGTCCAGCGCCAGCTCGGATTTGCTGATGCTGTCCAGGGACATGGCCAGATCCGTGTCCACATTCTGCTTGCGATTGGCCGTGATGCTGATGCGTTCCATGACCGGGCTGGCGATGGCCATGGTGGAGGTTGCGCCATCCGGTGCGGTCTGTACTTCGGTGTTATCTGTTGTTGCCGCGGCGGAGGTGGTTAACAGCGCCAAACTGAGCAGCGAAGGGAATGTATTCATGGGCAGCCTTTCCTTGTGAAATTGACTGCATTCTAAGGCTCTTTATTTAACATGCATCTTTAATGTTGCTTTAATTGGAGCTATTTCACGCTTTGTTGATCCGGCGCAAATTCCCTCTGTGACCGGGCTCACAAAGGCGCTGTTCATAGGGAATGGCATACTCTTGGCGGCATAAAAAAGGGCCTTCAATGGAAGGCCCTTTTCTCATTCAGGCATGCGCGCACGGCATGCACTTTGGATTGGGTATCAGCGCTGGCGGCGCAGACCACCCAAAGCCAGCAACATCAGACCCAGCCAACCCAGGCTACCGCCGGAACTGGACTTGGAGTCGTTCGATGCGTTCGGTGCAGCGCTGACCTTGACCATCACGGTGGCGGTCGAATCGCTCATCACACCGTCGGAGACTGTGACCGTGAACTCATGCTCACCCACACTCAGACCAGTGACAGTGGCGATGGCGCTGTCTTCACCGGACATGGTGCCAGGACCATGCCATTCGAAGCTCAGGGCATCGTTATCCACATCGTAGGAGGCGCTGGCATCGAGGGTGACACTGCCACCTTCGGTGATGCTGATTTGAGTTGCCGCCACCATGGCCTGGGGCGCATCCTGCTCAGGTGTCACTGTCAGCATAAAGCTGGTGCTGGCCTGATCGCTGGCATGCTCGTTGTCCTGCACTGTCACAGTCACCAGGGTGTCACCGAAGAAGTCGGCTTCAGGTTTCAGGCTGAAGTGGCTGCCCTCGACTGTGGCCTGGATGTGCTCGCCGGTGACAATCACAGTGTTGCTCACCTTGTTGGCATCCAGATAGAACACCTCGATACCGGTCAGCTCGCCGTCTTCAGCCACAGTCAGATTGGGCATCTCTGCCACCTTCAGATCGCTGTTGACCTTGATGCTGTGTACCAGGGTTTGCTCTTCACCACCCTCAACCATCTGGGTCAGGTTGATATCCAGGGTCTTGCCCACGGCCTCAGGCTGGATAACCGCCTTGAAGCTCATATCGATGGCACTTTTCTCCGGACCGGTATAGTCGAAGCAGATCACCATGTTGTCGGTCAGCACTTCATCCAGGTTGTCGAAGCCAACCATGGTATAGAGGTAGCCGTCTTTCGGACCGGCCTGAGTTGAGAACACGCTGTCAAAACCTTCAACAAACACAGTGCCCTTGGCCAGATTGCCGCCCAGGTTGTTGTAGGCAAACATCAGCTCGAAGCGATCGTCGCGGAAGTCGATATTGGGGCGCATTATGACCTCATAGTCATACTCATCGCCGGTCATCTTATCGGTAATGTTATCGAACTCCATGAACAGCAGATCGCCCAGATCCGGTCTGTCGGCCTCATACTGAGCCGCCAGGGTCAGGCCCCATGGGTCTTCCCAGTGACGACGGTTCTTGGCTTCGAAGGTGCCGCGCCAGAAGGCGTTCATTGACTCGTACAGGAAGCCAGGACCGCGGTGATAGTTCATCATCCAGTAGGCGGTGTTGAACTGCATGGCACCCACAGTGTGCATGCGGATAAAGCCACCGTTGTCCTGGTTATAGAGCTTGAACTGCTCCTGGCCCATACCCCAGAACAACCAATCCATGGGGATGTCGAAGTAAGTGCGATGATCGCCCACATACCAGGATTGCTCCGGCTGCATACCGAACTCGAACAGATCTATATAACGACCGTCGGAAAACTCATCGATCTTGGGCGTGCGGCACTGGGCCGAGGTCAGGCTGTTGGTCAGCACGTACTCACGGGGTACGTCGCGAGTGCTTTCCTGAGTACCGCTGAGGCTCAGACCGTGCTCATCAATTTCCAGACCATTGAGCATCTTGTCATTGACGGTTTTCAGGGTCTCGGGCGCCAGACGCATGCCTTCGGGCAGGGTCAACTTGAAACTGAAGTCCCTGTCGGCGGTTTCCAGGTTGGGCAGCATCTTGAGGCTGATATCCACCACATCCATGTTGCGGGCCTTATCCTGACTGACCTCAAAGGACACATTGTCCTTGCCGCGCTTCAGCTTCAGTGAGGTGAAGCCCAGGGTGCCTTCTTCGCCGGGCATGTTGCCCAAATCGAAGCCACCATAATAGACATCGCCTTCAACGGCATCGGGCAGATCCCAGTTCAGGGTCAGCGCATAGTTACCGTTGCCATCGTGTTCGGCCGGGCCTTCCAGGTTGAAGTTGTTGGCGCTGCTGTCGTTGGACAGCAGGGCAACGCCGGTAGTGACCTTGTACTTCTGCTCTCCATAGCCGACATTCACCAGGGCTACCCAGTAGGTGCCGGGGGTAGGGTCAATGATGTCACAGAAGTTCTGCACCGAGGTGGCAGATGACTGGCACACCATTTCACCGAAGTACTCGCTGCTGAGGGCATAACGGTCGGCATCCAATTCTTCCTGGGTCGGCATGAAATTACCGTTGCCGTTGGCATCCAGACCCATGGTCAGTATCGGACGCTGGCCGTAGTAGCGTGGGTTCTTGTTTTCCTCATAGCCTACCGGGTCACTGGATTGCACCTCAACCATCAGGCGCTTGGTGCCTTCCGGTACCACAACCTGGGTCACGCTCCAACCTGCTTCGATTTGCTCTTTGCCAAGATACGGGCTGGACAGGGGCAGTTCTGCGGTGCGCAGTTCAGGCTTGACCAGACCATAGTACCTTGGGGTGAACTGGCTGTAGTTGTCGGTATTGACCACGAAGGACTCACTGCCCTGTTCGCGGTTGAACTCAATGTCCTTGGCAAAAGGCAGCTGATCGTATTCGGACAGCGCCACCACAGGCATGTGCAGCTCGGGTGAATTGCCCGAGGTGCTGGTCAGTTTCAGCTGGCCATTGAACAGCGAGTAGTTGTTGCTGCTTTCCCAGGGATTGTCGGTGTCTTCGGGTTCTACCAGGTTACGACTGATGCTTGGGACAGTCATCTTCACCATAATGGCCTGGGTTTCCCCTGCCTTAAGACTGAACTGGCTTGGGGAGGCCGTCAGTGTGGCGCCGTCTTCCTTCACTTCGGTGCTGACACTCCAGCTGCCATCCTTGGTGGCCTTGACGGTGCGCATCCAGGTGCACTCTTTCTCACAGCTCATGTCCACCATGGACGGCAGGTTGAGCCAGTTGGCTATGCCGCCATTGCGGGGGTTGGCGTTGACATAGTTGTCTATGGTTTCGTCCAACACCAAGCCCACGGCATCGGCCTTGGCCACATCTATGGCACCGGCACCGCCCATGAAGTTGTAGGGCACATCCTGTGGAGTGGCGCCTGAGTAGGGTTGGAATTTAACCTGATTGGCGCTGAGCATCAGGGCTGATTGGATTTCCGCCGGCGTCCAGTCGGGGTGCAACTGGGTCAGCAGGGTCATGGCGCCGGCCACGTGTGGCGAGGCCATGGAGGTGCCGCTCATCATGGTCCAGTCGCTGGCGGCTGGATAATTGGTGAACGGCTGGTCATCGGCGTTGGCGGCATAGATGTTAACGCCGGGCGCGGTGACATCCGGCACCAGGTTGTCTATGTAACGGCTGGGACCCATGGAGCTGAAGCGGGCCAGCAGGTTGCCATTGTTTTCATCCAGGATGTAGTCGTTGGTATGGGCGGTAATGGTACCGCGGGCGCTGCCATTGCTGCGGTTAATCCAGTTTTTCAGGGTGTAACCACTGCTGGAGGCCACGTTGATGCCCGGGATCACAAAGCGGTCGGCAACGGTAGAGTCGCTGTAGTTGACGTTCAGCAACACCAAACCACCGGCGCCACCGGCCTGAACGTTTACCGCCTTGTCGACACGGGGGATATCACCGCGCTCACACACCACTATTTGATCGGCGCTAAAGGTGCCTGCAGGGAAGGGGGCGTTACAGGTTTTGGCGGCGTAACCGTCATTGGGATCCGGATCCGGGTAGCTTTCCGCCAGTACAAACTGACCGGAAATCTCATCGGTAAAGCCCTTGCCCTGGATATCACTTCTGGGAAGGGTGTAGCTGGGGCCTGTGCTTTCAAAGGCAGTAATGCTGGTCTTGCCGGCATCCAGGGTACGGTCATGGGTGGAGGCACCCACTGTGGTTACCCAGGGCGAGGTGTGATCGGCGCTGTAAAAATAGGGGCCGGAGTTACCGGCGGCCACGGCCACGGAGATACCGGCTTCACGGGCCGCCAGGAACGCCAATTCCATGGGATCTTCCCAGGGGAATTGTTCTGAACCACCGATGGAGAAGTTGATCACATCAACGCCGTCTTTGATGGCATCCTCGTAGGCCGCGAGGATCGCTTCTTCGGGACAACCGGCATAGGGGTCGCCACCATTGCCCGGCCAGCATACCTGGTAAGACACAATATGGGCCCGCGGCGCCACGCCCGAGGTGTGGTCGAAATTAAATGGCAGGTTCACGCCATCACTGACAGGCTCGCCCGTGGGGGCCTGCAATGGGGTGTTTTCTATGCGATTACCTGCAACCGTGCTGGCGGTGTGGGAGCCGTGGCCATGGTGGTCTTCACCGTTGCGGGGACGAATAAGTTTAGTCTGCCAGGGATACTGCTGAAATTCCGGCGCATTGTAGACCGCAGTGATGATGTCATAGGAATAGACACCGATCAGCTTGTCGTTACACAGGCTGGCGTCTTCCTGACAGTCTCCGAGGAAGGTGCCGCCCATTTTCTCATGGCTGGCGGCGAACTCTGCGTCGCTGGCAAAGGCGGGATGGTCGGTGTTGATGCCGGTATCGATAATGCCGACCACCATACCTTCACCCTGGGCCTTGAGACCTGAGTCGGTATTGCCGGACCAGGCCGCATCGGCGTGGATAAACTCGGGACCACGGTCGGTGCGCAGCTGGAATACCCGGCTGGGGGTGATCTTGGTAACGCCGGGCACCTTGGCCATCAGCGCCGCATCCCTCTGGGTCATCTTCACCGCCACGGCGTTGTTGGCCACAGTGAACTGACGCAGCAGCTCAAATTGGGCGCCCTTGGCTTTGGCCTGGCTCAGGAGGGTATTTTGCTTGCTGCTCAACATGGACTGATAGTCCTGCACCGCAGGAGCCACGCCGACTTGCATCAGCTTGTCCTTGGTGGCGCGGTTCAGCAGGGGCTTGGTGGCGCTGAAGCCCGGCAAGTTACCTTCATAGGTGGCCACAGGCTTATCGCTGAACTGGACGATAAAGGTGTGCTCACCCTTGATGGAATCGTCAAATTCGAATACCTGTTGTGACCGCTTGGGTAACACATGGTTGACCTTGCCCTGGGCCACAAACATATCGCCCTTGGCTATCTCTTGTTGCTGTTGGTTGAAATCGGCTACGTCCTGGCTGGTGAAGGTGGGCACATAGAAGCCGCCCTTCTCCGCCTTTTTCATGCCGATATCGGCGGCAGCGTGGCCGGATACGCCAAGGTACAGCGCTCCGAAGACTGCCAGCGCCGTCCCCTTTAATCTGTGTTGCGATGTCATGAAAAAACTCCATGTATTCTTGTTATAAGTGTGAGATTCGGTTTGGCAGGAGTTTGTTTAACCTGAATGGCGACAACAGCTTGGTGAAGTCTGTTATATAACAGCCAGTTACTCCTGCCTTACCGGGCAGATGCAACCATCTGCAACCCAGTTATAACATTTGCAACACCCTGATAACTGTAGCAAATTGTACCAGACTGCTCACAGGTGTCAGCCAGAACACAGCAGAGGAAATTACATGCTGTAAAGCTGCTTCAGCCTTACCGCTTGGCTCGAAACTTGCCTTTAAAAGGCATCTGAGTTTTGTTGAGCACCATAATGAAACAGCAATTTTTCCTGGTTCTGGTGGCAGCCCTGTGCCATTGGACGGCAAATGCAGCCCCTGTCGCTTATGAAAGCGCTTGCAAGTATTGCCATGAAAGTGGAGTGGGGCACTCGCCCAAATTGCACAATCCCGATGATTGGGCGCCCAGGTTGGTTAAGGGAATGGACCAATTGCTTCAATCAGTTAAGCAAGGTCGCAACTCAATGCCGGCTGGGGGGCTCTGTCCCCAATGCAGCGATGAGGAGCTGATGGAGGCCATCCGCTTTATGGCCGGCCACGGTCCACTGCAGCGTTAATCCCCCGAAGGTGGCATGCTGTGACGGCTGTCACCTTTTATTTTTCTTATCTCCAAGGGGATATATCCAAGTTTCACCAATAGTGAGAGTCCCGATTCTGAAAAGCAGGAATCACTTTCCCCCAAAGCCCGCTTTTATTGATCGAGATCAGTTTAATTGGCCCAAAAGCCCCCGAAAAAGTTGGCACTACTTTTGCCTATTAAGAGGTATGCAAGCGGGAACCCTATAAAACGGTGCGGTTGCAGAAAGTGACAGCATCAAAGAAATCTAGCTAATAGTGAGAGATGGGATATGAAAAACTTACTTAAACTCAGTGTGGCGGTGGCAACCGTGCTGATGGCAGGTAATGCCATGGCGACTCAAAACAAGAGTATTGTCGACTCCAAACACAACCTGGGTAGCACTTCAGTTGCAAGTCCTACTAACCAACGGAACAAGACCGATGCCACAACTGAAGTGTGCGTGTTCTGTCATACTCCTCACGGTGGTGTAGCCAAATCTGGTGGTGAGACAGTAGCACCTTTGTGGAACAAAACTCTGCCATCTTCAGCTACTTTCTCCACTTACAGCACTTTGGGCACAGCAACCCTGCAGGGCACAGTTAAATCAGTGGGTTCAGTCTCTATCGCCTGTCTGTCATGTCACGATGGTTCCCAGGCTATGGACGTAATGATTAACCAACCCGGTTCCGGCAACTACAAAGCTGACCGCGGCGCGTTGGAAGGTTTGGGCGGTACTTGGACTCAGTATGGCACCAATATCAATACCACAACCGGCCAGATGGAAACTACTAATCCCGTTCCTGGTTTGGGCACTGACCTGACCAACGATCACCCAATTGGTATCCAGTATGCCGGTGGTCTGATAACTGGCAAAACCAATGCTGACCGTGGTAATTCCAGCGCCTATAAAAACCAGGATTTCCGTGGGCTGACTTCCACCACTATCAACGGTAATACCGTTTGGTATGTGGCTGTAGGTGCAACCAACGATACTACCGGTTTGACAAACCAGGTAGCTGGTAGTGATATCACTCCAGTGTCCGGTATCCGCAACAAGACAGATATGGCGCTCTACACCCGTACCGAAGGCGGTGTGGACCAACCCTTCGTAGAATGTGCTTCCTGTCACGATCCACACCAAGCCGATACAGCTACCTTCCTGCGTATCGATAACAGAGGAAGTGCGGTGTGTCTGGCCTGTCACGTGAAATAATGTGATCCAGCTAGAAAAAGACTAACAGCTCAGGCTGTTAGTCTTTTTGCTATCTGGAGTGCCATGTAAAATCAGTGTTACATTTAAGCAGTTGCTAACATTTCCGGTTTTTCATTATTGGGCACCGGCTGAACAAAAAATGGGGAAGCATATGGGCATAGCAGGCAGGTTTATTATCCCTTGGTTACTGGCAGTGTTGGCACCGGTTGTTATGGCCGAGGAGCCATCCAAAGTACCCCAGTTACCACCTTCTTACACCCAGGTTTATGCCAGGATTGATGGCAATCCTGAGCTTTTGGTGTCCTTCCAGGATTTCTATCAATACAAGCGCCGCAACAAGTATTATCACAGTCAGCCGCCGGAAGCCGAATATGCCTCCTTTCTCGACGCTGTGAAGCGTGAGTGGCTGGAGCAGATAGTGCTGCAAAATTATCTGCAGCAACAAAAGCCGGATTTCCAAGTGGATAACAACGAAGTCGATGCTCAGGTGATTCGCTTCGATGAGCAGATGCAGAACAATCCCGATTGGCCAGTGGTCAAGGATGCTTACCTCAAGGTTTATCGTCAGCGTTTGATCCGCGATCTGCTGTACCGTGCCTATAAAGATGAGTTTGAGAAGAGTGTGACCGTTTCCGAGGAAGAAGCGCGGCACTTTTACGAACAGCACCCGGAGAAATTTACCCAGCCACCGCGCAATCGCGTGTCTTTGATCCTGATGGCTGTTGACCCCTCGGCAGGTGCCGAGGCCTGGAACAGCACCCGTAAACAACTGGAGCAGGTGCGCTTCAGAATTGTAAACGGTGAAGACTTTGCCGAGATGGCGCGGGAGTTCTCCACCGATCCCTCGGCCGAAAACGGTGGGGATATGGGCTTTGTCCACAAGGGCAGTATTTCCAATATTGCCGATGAGGCCCTGTCCAAGATTGCGCCGGGGGAAATGACACCTGTGCTGATGCTGCTTAACGGCATGGCCCTGTTCAGGTTGGATGAAAGATTACCGGAGCAGCACCACAGTTTTGATGAGGTTAAACAAAGGGCTGCTGGCTTGGCGCTGCAGGAAAAAAGCGTGGCGTCCTGGGAGAAGTTCATCACAGAGCTTACGCAGCGGGCCAAGGTTGAAATACTGAGCCAAGACTAGAGACGCCGTCCTTGGCAGGTGCATCAAGGGCCACCCAATGCTGGGTGGCGACAATTTTACTGGGCGTGACGCCGCAATTGGCGGCCGTCACCTGGTTTGATTTGTCTACGCCGCAGTTGATGCAGTACGGCAGTGTTGGCCTGGCTGCCAGTTACTATAAAGGTGAGCAGGATTATGGCCGGGATATGTCATTTATCGGTGACTATTATGGCCGGGCCAACAGCTCAGGCTATATCTACCGTCCCTGGGTGCTGGGACTGAATGTAAACGGGCAGTTGAATGGCCAGCTACAGGAATACGATGTCTATGCCAATCAGTTGTATAACAGTTGGTCTTGGGGTTTGGGAACAGGATTGACCCTGTATCCGGCAGATGAGAGTCCAACCTTTTTTAATGCGGGTTTCTCTCAGTTACGCAGCCAAAGCAGCACGGACAACATCTTTAATACATTAAGCTTGGGCGTCAGTAAAAGTCTTAACTTCAGTGGCAATTATTTAAACAGTAAGTACGCCTTTCGCAATGAAACAGAAAGCGAAAATGGGCGCGACTTCAAAGTACATGAGCTGGAGCTTAATTATACTGGCCAATATGAGGGACACAGCGATTACGGCAGTTTGAGATTGGATAGCCGCAAGGCCTCAGCCGTTGGCTTGGATAATAAAGATTGGAGCCTCTACCTGAGCTACAACCACAGTTTCAATTATTGGGAGAAAAGCTATTCCAATATCGGTGGCAGCTATTCCAGGTCCAATCGCAGTAATAGCCAGTCGGACATCGATCTGAGCAACTTCAGGGTGTTCAACGGCAATAGCTGGAATTTCGTCGACCTGCCTGAGTTGAGATTGAGCCTGAATAACCAGGCTTACAGCCTGGAGCAGGATGGTAGTAATGAAGGCGGGCTGGTCAATATCCAGAATTTGACCTGGTCTTCAAATATGGCGGCGGACTATGACTGGTCCGAGACTCTCAGTAGCAATGCATCTGTGCTGCTGGAAAAAACAGGCACGGTCGGCAAGCTCAATGGCGAGCAGTACTTTGACGAAGACAGTACCCGCTTGGTGGAGCGTCTGGCGACCCGTTGGCGGGATAATTTCGATCTGGGTTTTGCTAAATATAACGCCCATGCGGGCGGCAGTTTTAATGCGTCTCAGGGGGAGCGGGATTCTCAGGATTTGCAACTGGATCTGAGCCATGGGATTCGGCGTGATTTTACACCAGGTTTAGGCTCTGTTGGGCTGTCCTTGACTCAAAGTTATAACCGTACCATTGCCTTATCGGCTAATGAATTGGAAAGCGACAGATTGGCCCACAGTTTTGATGTGAACTGGAACCTGGGGGAAGGTTCGACCAACACCAATATTTTTGGCCGCATCAGCCATGATATGTCGCCCATGGACAGCCGTAACTGGCAGGAGCGTATTGATGTGGGGGTGGAAAGTGCCAGCATGCGTACTTCCCGTTCCAGTTTTGGTGGCCGCATGAATTATGGTTGGAGCAGAGCCGTGTTTGCCGGTTCGGATTTCGAGTCGCAAAGTGCCTGGGGCAATCTCTGGTATATGGAACAGGATCTGTTTGATATTTGGGGCTTGTTACTCGAGGCCACTTTAGATCTGCCGTTGGAGGATTATTTCTTCAACGATGGCAATAACAGGAATGATGTCGCCACATTGGACGTAAAACTGAAGTACAACCTTGGCAGGTTGGAAATCAAGTTCAACTCGGTTTTCAGTGAGACTTCAGAATTCTATTCAATCTCTGCGCGAAGAAAATTTTGATGGTTCAGCCCATCGAATATCGTGAAACCATAGGGGATGCAGTGAGTATGGTGAAAAAAATCAATAAATTGCGAAGCGCTATTTTGGCCTGTGCCACAGCGCTGACCATGCTGGGGCTGGCTATGCCCATGTCGGCCCAGGCCGAATACGGTGACATAGTCATCAACAACTATGCCGATCAGGCCGGTATGAATCCCGTGGTATTTCCTCACTGGTTCCACCGTGCCCGCTTCCGCTGCAAGGTGTGCCATGCGGATCTGGGGTTTAAGTTCAAGGCTGGCGGTAATGAAATCAACATGTTGAAAATTATCGATGGCCAGTATTGTGGTGCCTGCCACAACGGTGAAATTGCCTGGCAGGTGGAAAACTGCAACCTGTGTCATTCCGGCAAGCCGGGAACGTCGACCCAGGTACACGGCAGCACGGTGCAAAAGCTGGTGACTCCCGCCAACGCCAAGAATAAGGGGAAGTAAGCCATGAACGCATTCAGTAAAGTGATAGCCGTATCCGTCGCAATGCTGTCATCGGCCGCAACCCTGGCGCTGGATCTGAAACAGGGCGAAGCCCTGGTGAACGAGCGTTGCTCTGCCTGTCATAAACCCGGTGTCATGGGTGCTCCCAAGATGGGCAACAAGGCCGACTGGGAACCTAGAGCCGCTCAGGGCTACAAGACGGTGCTGGAACACGGTATGAAAGGTCTGAATGGTATGCCACCCAAGGGTGGCGCCGTGGATGTCAGCGATGAAGTCTTTGAATCTGCGGTCACCTTCCTGCTACAAAGTGCAGGTGTACTGGAGCAGGCCAAGTCCGGCAAAGCGGCAACCGCGCCGGCCAAGAAGGCCGAGCCCAAGCCTGCTGCTCCCGCCAAGAAGGAAACCGCCGTCACCGCCAAGGTGATGCAGTCGGCAGAAGGTAAGCAGAAGGTTAAACCGGCACTGAAATTCAATCGCCTGATGAAGAGTGCCGAGGAGTGGAACCCACCACCATATGAGGATGGTATCCACGATCCCGAAGGTGAGGGCGCCTACGCACTGCAACCGCCGAAGGAACTGTTTGAATCCCTGCCCAAGGCCCCCAGCGGTAACAGGGTGGATTGGGTCAAGGCCTTGGAAAATGGCGTGATCACTCCACGTTATGATCGTATGGATCCCAGCAAACAACCCTTTGTGATGGATCTGAACATAGTGCGTGAAGTGAAGGGCTTTATGCCGGACGTGGTTTATCCACACAAGCAGCATACCGAATGGCTGGATTGTTCCAACTGCCACCCTGATATTTTTATTCCCAAGAAGGGGGCCAACCAGATCAGTATGGCGGCCATTCTCATGGGTGAGAAATGTGGTGTTTGTCATGGCAAGGTGGCCTTCCCGGTATCTGAATGCCGCAAGTGTCACTCCAAGAACAAGACTCAGCCAGTCGGCATCAAACAATAGAGGTACGCTGTGAAATACCTGACGTCCCCCTTATTGCTGTTGCTCTTGTCTGCGCCGCTGGCGGCGCAGACCGAGCCCGCTTTCGTGCAAAAGCAGCAGTTGATCGACAAGCTGGTCAGCTCCCAGCCAAAGCAGATGTCGGCCGAAGTTCAAAGAGCCCGTGCCGATATCCGGGAGCTGCAAGCCAAGGCACAAAGGCACTATGATGCCGGGTCGCTGGAGCTGGCATCCGAGTTGCAACGGCAGGCCTTTGCGCTGGCGGTTAAGCTCAGATCCCAATTGGGGGGCGGTCAGGCTGTGGAAGAAAAGAGTCTGGAAAAGTTCAAGGCCATGCTGGCAGTCAGTCAGGATTATGTGCAGCTATTGCGTCAGGAAAAGCAGCCACCGGCGGCGCTGGCGCTGGCCGAGACCCGGCTTGGCCAGCTGAAACAGCAGGCCACCGCCAGTCAGTGGCAAGCATCTTGGGATGAACTGGATGATCTGCACTATGCCTTGGCACTGCAGATCAGTCGCACCCTGGACAAGCAGGAGCGTACCGTTGAGCTCAGGCTGGATACCCCGCAGCAGCAGTACGATTATGAAGTTCGCATATACGACGGCATGCAGTTGATGCTGGAGCGCTCAAAAGAAGGCATGGACAAGGCAACACTGAGCAAACTGCAGCAACAGCTGGCACAGGCTGGTACACTCAGGGAAAAGGCCCGGACCTTGGTGAAAGGTAAGCAAACGGCACAGGCCGTGACTGTTATGGAAGATGCAAACCTGGAATTGAAGCGTGGGATGAGAATGATAGGCATCAACCTGCCTTAGGGAGCTTTTGATGTATAAACAAGGTTTTTCCACTCTAGTGCTTGCCTTATCCCTGGTGTGTGCCGGGATACCGGCAATGGCTGAAACTCTGGCTCCCGAATACCCGCCGCTGAATGTGCAGCCCGAGGGAAAGCCCAGTCGTTATGCTTTTGTGGCCAAGTTGCTGGAAGTCTCCTCCGGTGCCAAACAGGTACAGGCCAGCACAGACCCTAACGTGATAGCCACCTATAACGAAGCCCGCAAGTTGTTTGAGCAGGCCAACACCGCCGCCGACACCGCTGGCATCAACATGTACCTGAACATGGCGGTGGGCAAGATGTACAGTGCCATTCAGGCATCGACGCCCAAAAAAGTCAGTTCAGATAAGTTCAAACAGGATTATGAGCAGCGGCTCAAATCGGTTGACGCCCTGTCCGAGGCTTACCAGCGCATAGTGCAGGAAAAACAAGCCGAAGAGAAAGGCAAGCTGGTGATGGCCCAAGTGGCCAAACACAAGTCTGTGGCGGCTGAGCTGGGCGCAAAAAGTGATTTTCAGGCCGCCAGAACCGAGCTGGATGTGGGTTACAACCTGATCAAAAGCGCCATAGAGCTGCTGCGCGGTGGCGATACCCTGACCCGTACCCTGAGCTTCGCCAGTGCCGAGGAAGAGTACCATTACGAAAAAGATCGTAACGATACCCACTTTATGCTGGTGAACCTGTTGGTGAACAGCAAGCTGGAAAGCAAGCCGCAGTCCTTCAAGGATAAAATTGCCCAGATGGTGCAGGAGGCAACCGAGGCCCAGGAAGTGGCGGAATCACTGGCCAGGAAAGGTAAGCACAAAGAGGCCATTGCCAAGTTGGAGGAATCGACTTCCGTGTTGGTCAAGGCTATTCGCATGGGTGGTATCTTTATTCCCAGCGCCTGATGATAAGAGGTGATATTGCATGAGATTACTCACGGGCGCGCTGCTGATGCTGCTTGGGTTGGCTACGGCCTGGGCGGCAACCGAGCCACAAGACCCCAGGGTCTGGCTGCAGTTGCAGCAGGATGGTATCCACGATCCTGAAGGTCCGGGCGTCACTGTGTTGCAGCAGCCCGAGGAAGCACTCAAGGAGATGCCGCCTGACTTTCAAGGGGTTGGCAATCAGGTCGACTGGGTGAGAGCACTCAATCAAGGCGTTATTCAGCCCATAGATAACCTCTATGAGGCCACCGAGGTGCGCCGTTTGGATCTGGATATCATCATGCCCAATACCGGTGAAATGCCCAGGGTCAGGTTTCCACACAAGGCCCACACGGATTGGCTCGATTGCAGCAATTGTCACGATAAAATCTTTGTCCCAAAGGCCGGTGGCAATCCCACCAATATGTTTGTGATCCTGGCAGGCGAATATTGCGGCCGCTGTCACGGGGCCGTGTCTTTCCCGCTCACCGAGTGCCGTCGTTGCCACAGCGTGGCCTGGTCGGAACCCGTTAAAGGTGGACCTCAGCCATTGCCTTCCAGGGTGTATGAGCCGGTTACGGAACAGGTGGATCCTCGCCTCAAGCAACAAGGGGGCAATCAATGACCAGCTGGCGGCGAATACTGACAGTTTTTTTTATCGGAACGCTGGCCACTGGCCCCGTGTGGGCTGAATACGCCGATGTGGTGCTCAACCGCTATGCCGAGAGCCAGGGGATGCGCCCGGTGGTGTTCCCCCACTGGTTCCACCGCGCCCGGGTGAAATGCAAGGTTTGCCATTCGGAACTGGGATTTGAAATGCGCGCCGGCTCAAACGATGTGCGCATGAGTGACATTATCGAAGGCAAGTTTTGCGGTATGTGCCACAACGGCACTGTGGCCTGGAGTACCGAGCATTGCGATCGTTGCCACAGTGGTAAACCGGGCCTGCCCAGTGGCATCTATGGTGGCAACAAGACAATGGGGCCTTCCATATGGTAATGCGGCTGCTGGTCTGTGCTGTGATTTGGTTGTCACTTGCCGGTTGTGCCAGCGTCGAGACCCAGGCTCGCTTCGAGTTTTCCTCCCAATACAGTAACTTCCCCCTGGTCTGGCCCTCGGTGGATGTGCCCCGTTACCAGTATTTGGGGGACATCATAGGTGAGCAGAATTTTCACCGGGAGTTTGTGCAGCAAAGCAAAATTGCACGCTTTTGGCAGTGGCTGATTGGCGAGGCCGACAAACAGCCCAAGCAGCTGGCCCGGCCCCAGGGGCTGGCGGTGGACGGTGAAGGAAGGCTTTATGTCAGCGATGTGGGTTCCGCCGCAGTACTGATGTTCGACACCAAGACCAATCAGTTTGCCTATTGGGGCACAGAAAACGGCCGGGCCTTCCAGTCCCCCGTGGGACTGGCCATCAAGGACAACAGCTTGTTGGTGGCAGACTCAGAGGCGGCCTGCATTTGGGAGTTGGACAGGTTCTCTGGCCAGTTGTTGAAGCAACATCGTTTTGCTGCCATAGCCCAACCTGTAGGCTTGGCGTGGGCGGCCGACCGGCACCAGTGGTTTATCAGCGATGCCCAGAACCACAGCATACACCAGTTGGATGAGGCTCTGGGTTATGTCGGCCTGCTGGCCGGTGCCCCCGAGCTGAACCGGCCCACCTTTTTGGCCTATCGGGATGGGCAACTGCTTATCGCCGACACCCTGGCGGCCAAGGTGCACAAATTGAGCCTGGACTCGGGGGAACTCTTGTCCCTTGGTCAGCGGGGTGACCGGGTAGGTAACCTCAACCGCCCCAAGGGCGTGGCCTTCGACGGTGGCGGACGGATTTACGTGGTCGAGTCCTATTTTGATCACCTGTTGATTTTCAATCAGCAAGGTGATTTTTTGTTGCCCATAGGGGGCAGCGGTGCCGAGCCGGGCAATTTTATGTTACCCTCGGGCGTGATAGTGGATGGGCAGAACCGGGTGTATGTCAGTGATATGCTTAATGGCAGGGTCACTGTGTTTCAGTACCTGGGCACGGAGTGAATGGAACGCAATGAAAGTCATAGCTTGGTGTGCATTGCTGGGTCTTTTGGTGAGCCTGTCGCTGATAGCGGCTGAGGCTGCACCTTCCTCCAACATCATTATGACCAAACACAACCTGTCATCCCTTGGCAGCAACACGGTTAAGGCCAACACCGAGAGCCAGATTTGCGTTTTTTGCCACACGCCCCACGGTAGTGACAACACCCAGGCCGTGCCGCTGTGGAACCGGCAGTTAAATACCGGTGCCACCTACCAGGTTTATACTTCCTCTTCGCTGCAATCCGAGACCGTGTTGGCCCCGGGCGGCGCCTCCAAGCTGTGTTTGTCCTGCCACGACGGCACTGTGGCCATAGGGGCGGTGAATGTGGCCAATGGTCAGCTTAACCCCAGCATCGCCATGAGCGGCACCCAGCCCGACGGTACCATGCCGGTGGGCAGCGGTGCCCAAACCGGTTTTACCCGCCGTATCGGCACCAACCTGACCAACGACCACCCCATTTCCTTTACCTTTGATACCACCCTGGCAAATGCCGACGGCGAACTCAGGGACCCGGCCTCGGTCAGCCACATAGGGACCCGCGGCAACGGGGTCTATCCCCAGTTGCCTTTGGATCATGAGGGCAAGATGCAGTGCACCAGCTGCCACGACCCGCACCTCTACGACCCGGACGATGCCAAACGCAAGTTCCTGCGGGCCAACCGCTTACAGAAGGTGACGCCCGCAGGTGGCGCCTTTGATGCCAATAACGACATTATTTGCCTGGGCTGCCACGACAAGGAAGGGGATGCCTGGTCCAAGTCTGTGCATGCCAGCAGCACCACGGCCAATTACACCTACACAGATGCGGCGGCGAACCAGCGCGAATTTCCACTCGGCACCAAGGTATGGCAGGCAGGGTGCTTAAACTGCCACGATACCCATACCGTGGAAGGCTCTCGCCGCCTATTGCGGGAAGGCACCGACAGCACGGCCTCGCCCAAATCCGGTGGCAATCCGGCCATTGAGGAAACCTGCTATCAGTGCCACAGGGAACTGAGCAACAGCGTGGTGCAGGAAGCGGGTATTCCGGACATCCGTTCCGATTTTACCACCAAGAAATACAAGATGCCGATCACCAATTCGCATCAGGCTGAGATTGAGCCCCACGATATCAAGGATGCGGATTTCACCGAGGATCCCAGCCGTACCGGCAATGGCGATCTGCAAAAACGCCATGCCGAGTGCACCGACTGCCACAACCCCCACAGGGTAATGAAGGCGCCGCTGCTCAATGCCACCGCGCCAGGTAGTCAGGGCACCCATACCCACAGCGGCTCTTCCACACACACCAATATTGCTTCCGGTGCCCTTAAGGGCTCCATCGGGGTGGAACCTGTATATAGCTCGAAATTATTTCTTTCCGATCCTATAGCTGCCAATAACGCCATCAGCTTTATCGTGAAGAAGGGCGTACCCCCTGCCGGCGGTGGCACCGAGGTGACCCAGCCCTATGTGACCCGGGAATATCAGGTGTGTATGCGCTGTCACTCGAATTATGGCTTCGGTACCACGCCGCCTTCTCTGGGTGCCAGCACCGGGGCTGGTAAAGAATCCGCAATCGGCGGCACCCCGGTCAATACCAACGGCGTGACCCAGCTAACCAATCAGGCGATGGAGTTTCAAGCGCCGACGGACCATCGTGGTTATGTTGATGGCACCACAATTCCAACACCGACAGGTTGGACCGCCGGAAACAGCCGCTCCTGGCATCCGGTGATGGACAAAACTGGTCGAACAGCAGGCAACATTCGCAGTGCTGCTCGCTGGTACCAGCCGTGGAAGAACATAGGTAATCAAACCATGTACTGCACCGACTGTCACGGCAGTGATAATACCGGAACAGGAAGTAATACCAACCCGAATGGCAGCGCCCCAAGCTCCGGTAAGCCCTGGGGGCCCCATGGTTCAAACAACTACTTTATCTTGCGTGGCGTTTGGTCCAATCCGGAAAATAGTTTTGGTACCGACGCGATTTGCTTTAAATGCCATACGACTGGGTATCGAACTGAGCCAGGGGCTGGTAGCGCTACCGGTTTTTGGAACCCCAAAGATGATAAAGGAAAGGATGACTTGCATGAACATCACTCTAAAGTGATATCAACCTCAAACGGTAATAATCTGCGATGTACCTACTGCCATGTTGCAGTCCCCCACGGTTGGAAGAACCGGGCCTTTTTGGTGAATCTCAATGACGTTGGTCCCGAAGGTGGTAAAACGGACGGAACAAGTGTTAGTGGAAGTGTATTTAATTACGGGCCTTATTACCGAAACGCCACGCTTAGGATCAGAACCTGGGATCCAAGTGGTAGCTGGAGAGAAAATAGTTGTGGTGAGCTGGGAACTAACGGGAGTCGCGGAAGATCGTGGATGCAGAGTGCATGCAAATAGTGGACTTTGGTTTGCCAGCTCGAATGGCGTCTCTTAAATTGACCCTCATGTCCATTGCCCTGCTGTTGCTGGCCGTGGTCGCGGCCAATCTCTTGGGTTGGCCCTATGCCGAGGCCATAGCGGCACCGGTCTTGCTGCTGACGGTTAACCTGATTTTCGCCATCCTCTACCAACCTGCCTTTAAGCGTGACAGCAGTTTGTTACTGTTCCATGTGGCCCTGGCCATGCTGTTGCCGGTTGCCCTGTACGGCAGTCTGGCGGGATTTCAGGGCCGCTTTGAATTGCCGGAAGGTGCGGGCTTTGCCCCTGAGCAGTTGGTGATAACACAGCAGGGTCCCCTGCACCCCTATTCCCTCGATGAACTGTCACTGTCGCTGCAGGCGATGGAGGCCACCTATGTGCCGGGCAAACGGGCCCAGCGGCTGCGGGCGCGGGTGTGGCATGACCAAGAATCATGGGTGGTGGCCGAGCACCTGCCGCTGGTGTGGCGCGGTTATCGCATCAATGTCTCCAAGAACATAGGTTTCAGCGCCCTGTTGCAATTTACCGACGGAGCCGGGCAAACCCTGACCCATGGGGTGAATTTCCCCTGGCTGGCGGCCAATGAACTGCGCCAGGCCAATGAAGTGGCCTTGCTGGGCGAGCCCTTCTGGCTCAAGCTGGAAGGGGTGGAGTCCATGCTGGAGGGCAGCATGGAGGCGGTGGATTTTGTGCCACCCGCCGCTGCCTTTTTGGTGCTGCGCCAGGGCGAAAGGCGAGTGGAGCTGCGACCGGGGCAGGAGATTGCCATCAACGGTGGCCGCCTGCGATACCTTGGCCTTGGCAGTTGGCAGGGCTTTGAGGTGATTTACGATCCGGCCAAGCCTTTTTTGCTCGCCATTGGCCTCATTCTTTGCGCCGCCATGGGCTGGTACTTCTACCGCCGCTTCAGTCGTTATGACTGGGCGGCTTCAACCGCTGCGACCAGGCCGTCTCAGTCTCCGACAGATGCTGCTTAAGGATTCTGCGCGCCGCTCAACTCCCGGCTGATGATATCGGCGTCCACCTCGGGGGTCAGGGAGACCGAGATGGGGAAGCTGACAAAATGGCCGCGGCCCTCGGCATTGTCATCGTGGATGGCGATGGCAAAGGTGTAAACCTTGCCCGCTTGCAGCGACTTGTCGGTTTTGCTGTCACCCGTGCTCAGGGGCCGTTTGAACGCCAGGGTATAGATGCCTTTGTCCCAGCTGGCTTCGATGCGCTGTATCTCGCTGCTGTGGGCCTGCTGGCGGGACACATAGTATTGCGGCAGCAGGGCGCCCTTGGGCAATTTGGCGGCATCGAAAGGCACTGTGTTATGGCCCTCGACCAGGGTCAGCAGGCCTTGCTGTTTTACCAGATCCAGCTTGTTAAGGGCGCTGCGGCCCTGCACCTCAGGGTTGAACATCCAAATGGGTTCACCGGTTCTGGGATTAAAGTTGAGGCGGACGCTGGGCTCACCCGGATCCTGATAACGGCTGTCGAGCAGCCAACCGTCATCCACTATCCCCAGCACCCCGGATGTGGCCGAGTGCCACTGCCAAACATCGGCAAACTGGCCTTCAGCCTGTTGCTGCATCAGCTCGGTTTCGCTCAGGGGCTTGGCACGGGTGCCGCGACCGCTGTGGCTGGCGGGTAAAAATTTGTTGTTACCGGCCCCCACCGCGGCTAAATAATCTTTGAGTCCTGGCCCCTGTCCCTTGGCGGGCTTGCCCTCTTGCGGCAGGTGACAGCTGAGAAAGCATCCCTGACTGCTGAACAGGGGGATGCTGCCATCGTCCCACATGATAGAAAAGGCTTCTTCCGCCGGCGCGTTGAATTGCAGTGGCTGCCATTGGCCATTTTCCAATGTCAGCAGACTGTGCAAGCGCGCCGGCTTGTTGGCCTGCCCCTGCCAGCGGGCCCTGACATGCAGGAAGCTATTGTCATGGGCGATTTGCAATTGCAGCCGGAGGGCGCCCATCTTGCCGGGATAGCTGTCCTGGCTGCCTTTGACCAGCATATTGCCGAGCCCGTATTCCTCATCCTTGTGGCAGGCGTTGCAGCGCCGCTGCTCAAAAAAAGGGTCCTGGTAACCCGGGTGACGGCTGGAATTAAGCCATTCAAAGCTGACCTTGCCGGGAAAAAACAGGGTGCGGCTCTCCACGGGCACATCGTTCCAGTTCACTTCCGACCAGGTGTCCGTCAGGGTCAGGGGCTCGGCCTGGGCAAGGGGCCAGGCCAGCAGTCCCAGAAGTACCGGCAGTGCTGATTTCATTTGTTGCTCCCCAGCATTCGTACGAGGGTGATGTCCTTGAGTATAAAGTGATGATAGAGGGATGCGGCCACATGGACCAGCAACAGGGCGGTGCTGCCCCATACCAGGCTCTGGTGCAATTCGCTGGCAAACCGGATCAGCCAGCCGGTGCGTTCGGGAAAGCCCGACCACAGGGTGATACCGAAGAACAGCATGGGTTTGGCCTTGGCGGCGATCAGCAACATGCCGGATAGGGGGATCAAAAAGATCACCAGGTACAGGGCATAGTGGCCCATACAGGCCATGACGCGGGCAAGGGGACTGCCGAGCGCCTTGGGTTTACCCACCAGATGCAGTGTCACCAGCCGCAGTATGCTCAGCAACAGGACCAGCAGCCCAATGGCGTAATGGGTCTCCAGCAAGAATACATCCAGAGACGGTGTGGCCAGTGCCTTCCAGGCCATAAGGAAGGCCAGTGAACACAATAAGGCGGTCAGCAGGTGAATGCATTTGCTGAAACAGTGGAAGTGTTTAACGGATTTGTCTGTTGCCATTTTGGATGCCCTCCGCAGTGGTCTTGGCGCTATTCTGGCACCTGCGGCAGCGGCATTTTGTGATTCGAGTGGAATAAATTAATTAGCCTTGCTGAATATAACGCTGAAAAGGCGAGCAATTGATGACTTTGTGATCCTGCTCGGATTTTGGATGCCGGCAAGGCGCTAGGCAGAACCCACAACGTCTTTGTGGGACGTTGTGGGTCACTCAGCTCAGTGCTTGTCCTTATAGTATTCCTTCCATTGATCCGACACACCGGGATGCAGCTGGCTGTGGCAACGGGCGCAGTCGGTGAGGGTAAAGGCCACCACACCGTGACAGGTGCCGCAATACTGACCTGAATAGATGCTCGCCATGGAGATGTCGGCCGTGCCCGTTTTCTGGGCAAAAATATCATCGTGGCAATTGGTGCAGGCCAACCACTCGCTGTGGGTTTGGTGCGGGAATTTGACCCAGGGCATATTGGCCGTGTCCTTGAACACTATATCGTGTTTCCACACCGGCATTTCTTCGGGCTCACCAAACTTGTTCACCCTGGGGGCTATTACGCCCTCGCGCAGCAGCGCCGCCCAGTCGGGTTTGCCAAAATCGTTCAGCGGCAGGTCGGCAAAGGCTGCCTTTTGTGATTGCAGCGCCTGCAGGTCCGGGTTGGCAAGATTGTGGATGCCGTCATCCCATTCAGCCAGGGCCTGCTCATCGTTATTGGCCTGGGGAGTATTGAGGCGAGGGATTTTGCCCTTCACCAGACGCACGTTGTAGGAGGCGGTTTTGGTCAGCACAGTGGATGGCACGCCGGTAGCAAAGTCCAGGGTCCAGGCATATTCAGGGTTGTTGGCAAAGGGGGTGGATGACCAAAAACGCCAGCTGGGGGTGTTGGGGAACATATGGCTGTTGATGGCCGGATCCTGGCAGTCGTACTTCACCAGGGTTTGCAGTTCGTCTATGGTGGGCACCCGCCAGCCATCCTGCCCGGTTTCCTTGATGGTGCGCTCAACGGCGCTGTCCAGCTGGGAATAAGTGAACCAGGATTTGATCATGCGTTTACTGGACTCTTCGCAGCTGGTGCCGTTCCAGAATTGCCCGACGGAGCAGCGCTGCCACAGCAGGCCGGTAACCCTGTCCCGCACCAGGCCCGTGTCTTCAAAGACAATAAAGCGTTGGTCGGGCTGGGAGGTTCCCGGGCGGCAACTTTGCTCAGCGAGACTCTGGCTTGAAAACAGCAGGCTTGAAAACAGCAGGCTTGAAAACAATAGGGTGGAGAACTGCAGGGCGCAAATCAGTAACGGTTTAGTGCTTGGCTTCATCTTTCTCGGTCACATCTTTATCGGTCACAGTATTTTGTGACACATAGTCAGGCTTCAATTTTTCTTCCCATAGCCAAAGCGCCGCCCTTGCTTTGTTATCGAATGCCTTATCGTGCTCAAGGTGAAGAAAGGTTTGCATATATTCTTTGGCAAGGCGTAACTCGTTGCCCGCTTCCGCAACCAGAGCCAGACCGTAGTAGGCGTTGGCCTGATCGCTGTTGAGATCCAGTGCATGTTCGAGTGCGCTGCGGGCAAAGTCCCATTGCTCCAAGGCGATAAAGGTGTAGCCCAGATTGACCTGTGCTTCGACCACATTGGGATAGCGACCGATAAATTCGTGCCATTTCACCAGCGCCGCTTCATGGTGTCCATATTGCATCAGGGTCACGGCATCGTTGAACGCCTGTAGCTGTTGGTTCTGCTGTGCCGTTTTGGCGTGGCCCGCAGGGTCAAGGGCGCCACTGACATAATCGGCCGGTTGTTGCAGTTGCTGCCGGGGTTCAAGTTTGGGCGTGATACTGTCACTGCGCCAGTAGCTGGGGTCTTGGGCCGAGTCCTGGTACTTGTGTTTATGTCCCGTCACAAAGGATTGCGGCAGCAGGCTGAACACAGTGCCGAGCACCAGGGTCGCAAACACGAAAAACACTATGTTACGCAGGCGTTTGTCATTCATGGGCTTAATTATCCGCAGGGGCTGTCAGTGGCCTGAGCTTGTGGCCGACGCGTGATGGGCTGTGGCGGCGCAATTGCCCGGCAATCTTCAAACAAATGGTCGCCGTGGTGGCCAGCATCAACAAGCCACCCACGGCCAAACTGCCATAGAGCAGGTATTGCAGCGAGTCGACCACCCAGATATAACCCGAGGTGACTTTGCGGGCGGCCCCAAAACTGCCAAGGAACCAGAGTGACAGGCTGACCAGCAAGATGCTGCTGCCATACCAGCCCAGGGGCGCTGTGGTTTGTGTCTGGGTCAGCAGTGCCCTGAACAACAGCAGGTTGGTGAGTCCCAACATGGCGTGGTAATGGGCCGGTACCGTCAGGGTGCCATAGGTCATAAATGCCCCCTGCAACAGTCCCAGGGCCAGTATGCCCCCGGCCAGAATGCTGATTCTGTCGTGCAGCAGCGGTTTCAGATCCATCAGCACAACCAGTAACAAAGGAGCGCAACTGGCATACATCATCAATGAGGTAAATAAATCATGGTGCAGTTGCGGCTGGGTGACAGTGCCCTGCCACAGGGCGTACCCCAGGGTCAGCACGGCGGCGATAGGCGGTATGGTGCCGGCCAGTTTGATTGGGAGGCTGTGATTTCCGGGTTTCAGCCACAATGCCGCCAGCAAGGAGCCGACGGCGCACACATAAATATGCCCCGCCGCCCACAGGAGTCTCTGATAGCCGCTCAAGGGATCCAAATTGACCGGCAGCTGGCCATAGAGCAGCGCCGGTGTTGCCATTGCCAGTAACAGGCAGGCCAGTGCCATGCGAAGTAACCAGGCTGAGTTGTCACCGGCCTGACTCAACAGTCCCCGCAGGGCCGTGATGGCCACGGCAATCAGATACAGGCCGAGTCCCAACAGGAAACACCAGGAGGTGGACAGGGGAAAATAATCCAAAGGTACCGGATTGTAGGAAGGCAAAAAGAACGACATCAGCACCAGCAACAGTCCCAGGCCGGCCATCAGGCTCAGTGGTTGACCCTGGTCCTTCAGCAAACGGCTGTGGGTTAATTGGCATACAGAGGCGGTGAGCCAAATGAGAAACGACAGGGTGACATGCAACACCAGCACACCGTGGAAGGCTTCAATGCCGTTGCTGGCCAGTGGCGAATGTGGCAGGCGCATGGCTATGAGCAATATGGCCAGCAAGCTGGCGAGGATCAGGGAGGCGATCGCCAGCAGGCCCCAGCCATTAGCAGTAAGAATTTGAATTCTTTTGCTGATGTTCATCAATGCACCCAAATCTTTGGCTTGTTTCAAAGCATAATGCGTTGGTTTAAGATACCAGAAATGTCTATATGTGGGGACTGTTTTGGATCAACAACTGGAGCTTTTACTGTTGTGGAGTGGCCTGGGCTTATATGCCTTGGCCGGAAGTTGGGGCCTGGCAGTGCTGTTATTATTCCGACGCATATCGGCTTTATTATTTCCCACCATGATTGCCGGATTTTTATTTCATACCGCGGCCATTACCGTGCGTTGGGTGGAATTTGGTTACGGTCCTTTTGTCACTATTTTTGAAATACTCTCCAGCAATATCTGGAGCTTTGTGCTGATCTGGCTGCTGTGTTTCTATCGCTTTACCCGGGTGCGTCAGGCCCTGCTGATGGCCTGCCCGGTGTTCTTTATGATGATGGGCTGGCTGTTGTTGACCAATCCTGGAAAAACCTTCTTCCCGTCAACCTATTACACCGTGTGGCTCTACATTCATGTGGGCTTTGGCAAGGTGTTTCTGGGTGCGGTATTGATGGCCGTCAGCCTGTCGCTAACCGTGCTGCTGCGCTTGCTTGCCCGAGGTCGCTGGGCGTTCCAGGCTTTACCTGCAGATGAAGCCTTGTCGGAATTGGCGTTCCGCTTTCTGGCCGTGGGGCTGGTATTTGACACCCTGATGCTGATTTCCGGGGCCATTTGGGCCCAGGATGCCTGGGGCCGATATTGGAGTTGGGATTCATTGGAAGTGTGGGCACTTATTTCCTGGATTTGTATGGCCTTAACCCTGCATGCCAGATTTGCCCTGGAATTAACGCCCAGAAAAAGTGCGCTGCTCGTCATTGCAGTTTTTTCTGTGGCCTTCCTCACTTTTTTCGGAATCCCCTTTATCTCTCAGTCTGCCCATAAAGGTATAATTTAGCCTTACCTCAACATACGCGGATGCCCGATATGAAAACACGTCTTTGCCTCTCTTCAGTTTCAGCCATGCTGTTGCTCGCTGCCTGTGGTCAACCCCAGCAGGCCGAGACGCCGGCGGCCCAGGAACCTCAGCAACAGGTCACCGGGCAACTGCCCGCGGGCCATCCACAACTGGCCGCAGTAACCCAGGACAGTATCAGCCAGGGCGCGCTTATTGGTGGCGTGGTGGAAGAGGTGTTGGCCGGTGGTGGCTACACCTACGTTAAAGTGACAGTGGATGGTAAAGAGCAATGGGCAGCCGCTCCCATGACCAGTGTCTCAGTGGGGCAAAAGGTGGCTTGGGAAACCAATGCGCCCATGACCAATTTCCGCAGCTCCAGCCTGAACCGCACCTTTGAAACCGTGTATTTCGTATCCCACTTCAACACCCCCGGTATGATGAACCAGGCTGCGGCCCAGCCCCATGGCGCTGATCATGCTCAACCCCATGGCGCAAACCATGCTCAGGCTGCTGCCCCTGCCGGTGTCAGCACGGCTGAAGTGCTGGAAGTGTTTGCCTCTGCCGGTTATTCCTACCTGCGGGTAAATGAAGGCGGCCAGGAAAAGTGGCTGGCGGTACCTGAAACCCAGGTGGCCCAGGGTACAATGATCAGCTGGAACGGCGGTTCCGAAATGAACAACTTCACCAGCCGTTCTTTGAACCGTACCTTCGACTCCATCTGGTTTATTGACCATATCCAGGTCAACTAATCTGAACCACCACCGGTAACTCATACCGGCAAGGTCCTGATGCCAGTCAGCCAAGCTGACTGGCATTTTTTTTGCTGGCAGAAAGCCGCAATTTATATTTCGGCAGTGTCGTTAAGCCGTCTTTTGATAGCGACAGTCAGCGCCGTACCTGTCTAAAAACACCCTTATCTGCATCCAGGGTCTCAGAGCCCGTCAGCTTCAGTTCGAGTCAATTCGTGACGGTAGTCAGTCATGCCTCAAGTGCCGCGGTATCGCACAAGCTCTTTGGCTTACAAGGCTTTTTCCTGCAGCAGCCATTCTCATTTTTGAAAATAGCCCTCAAAAACCTTCTACCTCTTTTTGATTAGAGTCAAATCAAAGTCCGGTCACAGTCAGTAATATCTGCGGCTAATTTTTGGGCATTTATGGCTTGTCGCCAGGCAGCTCGAAAGCTCAACTCCTTGAATCTTATTCCTAACAGGGAAGACCGCAATACATGGATGTCGTCAGCAATCAGGCCTCAACCGAGGCAGAAACACGCAGGATATGCCCACTGGCGCAGCGCACACCAGTGCGTACTTTCGTGCGTGACAACCAGATTTAAACCTCCACAACAACAATTACCCTCAGGCTTGCAAGGACAGAATCCATGCCGAAGAAAACTCACTTTAGACGAACCCAAATCCAGTGCGGGTTGGCCCTGCTCGGGTTGGCACTTCCCTGGTTACATGCCCAGGCGGCACCGCAGATCGAAATTGGCAACAACAGCATTCACATCATCAAGGAGGATGGCAGCCTCTGGAGCTGGGGAGAAAACAGCAACGGCCAGATAGGCTTAGGCTCTTTTTCCGACGTCATTCAATCGCCGCAAGCTATTTCCGGCAACTGGTTTCAGGTGAGCGCGTCACGATACTTGGTTCTGAGTATCAAATCCGATGGTAGCTTGTGGATGAATGATTGGGATTCATCCAATGGACTTCAGCAGCTGGGCACAGATAATGATTGGGTCGAAGTAAGTGTTGGCGGGTCGGACGGTAACGCAATACTTCGCAAAACGGATGGCAGCATTTGGCTGGGTAGTTGGCAGTACCGCGAACCCGAAGCGGATAGAGCCACATTTGTTATCGAATCTCTCGATAGTGGCACGGATGTGTGGTTGAGTGTGGCTCTGGATGCTGCATATTTTGAAAGGTTTTGGGCTATACGCGCTGATCATAGCCTTTGGTATTTTAAACGAACCTCTTCTTACGATTATCAAACTAATCGAATGGTCTATCGTATTGACAAAAATAGGGCCGGGGTGGATACAGATTGGCAATCCTTCAGTCAAAGTACCGATACAGTTTTGGTTGTTAAAAAAGATAAAAGTCTGTGGCAGGCTGCGCCAGAACCAGTACAAAAATATGACTCAACCTGGCTGGAGGTGGATAGTTTGTTGGGGTTTTATGCAGCCATCAAAGAGGATGGCACCCTATGGCAATGGGGCAATTTTATTGAAAGCGACGAGCAGTCAGTTGATGGATATAAGAGCCGCGTCATCGAACAACCGGAGCAAGTGGGAACAAGTAGTGATTGGACCCATGTCAACGTCGGCAACAATTTTGCCATTGCCCAAAAAGCCGATGGCAGTTATTGGGGCTGGGGCGTTGATGATTACAAATATGGTTTCAGGGGAATTGACTATCGCCTTCCTGGACAGATTGGAGCTGAAAGCGACTGGCAAGTGACCAGAACCGGGGGGCGAAGTTCTTTCGCAATAAAGAGCGACGGAACACTCTGGTCTTGGGGTTATGGCGCGGAACTTGGCTTGAATAATGGTTGGCTTGATGAGTGGGGATACTTACAAACGCCCGCGATTTTGCAACCGCAGCAAGTGAACACAGATACCGATTGGGCCGATATTAGGGTGGGCTGGACACAAGTCGTTGCCCTGAAAAAAGACGGAAGTATCTGGTCTTGGGGAAGTAACTATAGCGGCGCGCTCGGCTTGGGGCTGGAAAATGATCCGGATGTGTATTGGCTCCAAGTGGATACACCAACACGGATAGGCAACCGCACCGATTGGGTCAAAATTGCCGCCGCCGAAGATACTTCCTATGCCATAGATAGCAGCGGCAGGCTGTGGGGCTGGGGCCAGAATGATTATGGGCAGATTGGTGATGGTACAGATGTCGACCGGAACGTGCCCACTCAAGTGGGTAGTGATACGGACTGGCGAGATGTTGCCGGCGGTTGGGGCCACACCCTGGCCATTAAAAGTGACGGCAGTCTTTGGGCCTGGGGTGATAATTCTCATGGTTTACTGGGTGATGGTACTACTGAAACCAGACTGTCTCCGGTACGTATAGGTACCGACAATGATTGGCAGGCCGTTGCCGCTGGAGACAGCCACAGCATAGCTCTTAAAAAGGATGGCAGCATCTGGGGTTGGGGGAATGGTGGATCCGGCCCGACAGGGCTCGGGAATTTTGAGGATGTTTATCAGCCCACTCGTATAGGCGTAGATAATGATTGGGTGGAAATAGGCGCCGGGGATTCCCATTCGGTAGCAGTAAAAGCAGACAACAGCCATTGGTCTTGGGGGCATAAAGGGCAAACTGGCTTGGGCAGTTTGGCTGGAAATCAAAATCTACCGGCAAGAATGCCATCATCAAGCGGCTGGCTTGATTTGGGCTTTGGAGCTGACTCTTTTCATGCGACCGGCGTCAGTTGTGATGGCGGGCTTTGGTCTTGGGGATGGAATAACGGTCCTGAGCTTGGTCAAGGTATAACCCCTGTTGTGGAAGAGCCAGTGCAAATACTGTTACCTCCACCTGCTGGAAGCCTTCCATTGGATGATAGCAGAAGCTGCCAAATAGCCAATTTACAAAACATAGATTTGCAAATCGTCAGCGCTTCAGTAACCACAACCGGCAGCATCAATGCCGGCAGCAACCTGGATGCCGAGTTTTCCATCAGTAACCTTGGCAGTATAGGCACGTCGTCAGAGCCTTTTGTGGCCCAATGGTATCTGTCCACCGACAATCAGATTGACGCCAACGACATAGCCCTTAATTCTGTGCTGCTAACGGGTATGAACAGTGGCGAGACCTTGGCATATTCCAACCAGGTGAATATTCCTATCACCACTCAAGCCACAAGTTATTTTTTGATGCTGTTGATTGATGCAACCAATACTCAAACCGAGTCGGATGAAAACAACAACAGTTTCAATTTGGGACAAATCACTGTGGCAAGGCCCAATGGCAGGCCGGATCAGCCGCCCGGCAAGATTAGACGAAAACAATAATGTCCTTACTGGGAATAGCGTAATACCTGATAAGTCACGGTAGAGCCAATTTTAGAAGGCTATACCGTGGTGTTTAGATTACGGATGATGTTTAGAGTTTGGTATGACAGAAAACACCAATGCCAAAGCTGGCTGGTGATCTTGTCTGGTTAGGTATTCAAATTGATGGAAACAAAACGCCCCGGTTCTAATTGAGCCGGGGTGTTTTTTTATGCAAGGGCAGGCTCAGACTACTGGTCCTTTGCTGCCTTGATACGGGTAACGCCGCCGTAGCTGCCTATCCAGTATTCGCCTTGATTGTCTATATCCATGGAGAACACTGTATCTGCCACCAGGCCATCTTCGCGGTTTAGGGTCTTGATGACCTTGTTGTCTTTACCCAATAGTGACAGGCCCATGTTGGTGCCAAGCCAAATGCCGTCACTGCCCTTGTCGCCGTGCAGCATAAACACGTGATTCGACGGCAGGCCATCCTTCTTGGTCAGCACTTCGAACTTGTTGCCGTCAAAGTGGCTGAGGCCTGCGCCCCAAGTGCCTACCCAGACATCGCCATTGTCAGCCACCGTCATCGACACTATGTAGTTGGGGTTATAGGCGGTATTGACCCCCTGTAAGCCCTGTTCCATTTTCTGCTTGGCATGGTGGCGGGAGTAGGCGGCAGGGTCGGTACCAAAGGAGGTTTCTTCCTTGACGTCATCATAGTTGGCGCCCAAGCCATCGGCATGGGTCCAGTGGGTCCAGGTTTCGTCTTTGAAGCGGGCCAGCCCCCCTTCGGTGGCGAACCAGACCTCGCCGTTTTTACCTTCGGCCAGACCGTAGACCCAGTCGTTGGGCAGGCCGCCCTGGGTATTGGCGACGGTGAACACTTCCCAGGCATCGGGATTGTCCATCTGGCCCTTTTTGATGCGGTTGGCACCGGTCCAGGTGGCAATCCAGAGGTCGCCATTGCTCATTTTCAGAAAGTCATAGACGAAGGGGTCGCCCAAGCCTTCCGGCACATTGTAGCGTTGCCAGTGGCCGGTGTTTTCGTCGAGCAGGGTCAGGCCACCGCCATAGGTGCCCACCACCAGTTTCTCTTTATTGAGCCGGCTGACATGGAACACCCCGTTGGCCAACAGACCATTGCGGACATCGTAGTGACGATACTCATCGGTTTCGGTGTCATAGCGCACCAGGCCACCTGATGTGCCGACCCAGATGATCTTGCCATCGGCAAAGATGTCCTTGACGTTACGCTCACCCACCGCATAGCGGACAAATTTACTGCTGGGATCCTTGGCCGGCATATCGGCGGCTTGCGCTGGCAACAGGGTCAGGCTTCCAATGAGCAGACCGATACAGTGAGAGACTAAAGCGCGCTTCATTTGTTCCTCCGCAGATGGGTAACGCCACCCTGGGTGCCTGCCCAAACGTCATTTTCCGGGGTGATGGCAATGGTATAGACGTTGTTGTTGATCATGCCCGTGCCCTTGTGGAAATACTGCCAATGTTCGCCGTCAAAGCGGGACAGCCCCTTTTCGGTGCCAAACCAGAGTGCGCCATCCTGTTCCTGGGCGATAGCGTAAACTATGGTGCCCTGCAGTCCCTGGGATTCATCGAGGTTGTGCCATTTGCCATCGACCAAATGACCTACGCCGCCACCCCAGGTGCCGGCCCAGATGCTCTGGTCGCGTTTGTCCACCAAAATGGAGAACACGTAGCTTGGGTTGTAGGTAGCCTGACCGCCGGAGAATACCCCCAGGTCATGACGAGAGCGGGTACCCAAGCCCGTATTGGTACTGTAGGGCAGATTGCTGTCGTTGGCGGCGCCCAGACCATCCTTGTGATCCCAGGATTGCCAGTTTTTGCCGTCGTAATGGGTGACGCCGCCTTCGGTACCAAACCAGATATCGCCTTTTTTATCGACGGCTATGCCATAGACCCATTCGTTGATCAGCTGCTCAACATAGGTCTCGAATTTTTCGGTTTTGGGATCAAGGCGGTTGGCACCGGCCCAGGTGCCTATCCACAGGCTGCCATCGGGATGATTGGCGAAGGAATAAATCCAGTAATCCGCCAAACCGTGCAGTGGGAAAAAGGTTTTCCATTCGCCATCTTTGAAGCGGCTCATGCCGCCGGCGTTGGTGCCGAACCACTTGGTGCCGTCCGGGGCCACGTTGATGGCAAACACGTATTCATTGGCCAGGCCGTGATCGCGGTTAAAGGTGCGCTGCAGTTCCCCGGTCACGTAATTGACTTCACTTACGCCGACTGAGCTGCCGACCCAGAGTGACTTCTCCTTGGGTTCCAGTGCCAGTGAACGAACCACCAGACTTTCACCCATCTGAAAGTTTTCCACCAGTTGAAACGGCGTGTCGTCGTGTGGCTTGGGACTGCCACAGCCCAGCAGGGACAGGCCGCAGAGCAAGGGTAAAACCAGGTTTAACTTCATCGTCCCATTTTCCTTAAATGGCTAACCAGATCATATAGTTGTTGTTCGTTGAGTATGCCTGCGAATGGGGGGCAGGAACGTTTACCATTTTCAATGCGCAGCGCCAGTGCCTTGGGTGATTGATTCAGCCCCTGCTGCAAATTGAAATTGGCCGCACCCGGCATCACGGGTTCGCCGTCGCTGCCATGGCATTGGGCGCAATGGCGCTGGTAGAGATCGGCACCATTATTGTTGGCCGCGGCAGAAAAGCTGCTCAGGCAAAAAATGGCAAACAGCAGCTGCTTGTTCATGGCGAATTTCCTTTAATTGCTTGCAATTGACTGCTTTTTTCCGCGTATGCGGCGGCCTTTATTGGATCCGCAGCCTGCCCCAGCAAGCCGTCGCGGTAAATCAAGTGTAACCTGGTCAATGCATTGATATCGTTCAAATCTGCAGCCCGCTCAAGCAGCTCCAGAGCCTTAACTTCATCCTTGGCAGTACCAAACTGGCCTGCAGCGTATATGTTGCCGAGCACGACCATGGCCGGGGCATATTCCTTTGAGATGCACTCGTTCACCATGGCAAAGCCCTGTTCCACATTTTGCGGCAGGAAATCGCCTCTGAGCAGGAAGCCCGCCAGCTGCAGCTTGGCAAAGGCATCGCCCCCGTCAGCCCCTTTTTGATACATCTCAAGGGCGGCATCCGTGGTGCCGCCTTTTTGCAGTACAAAGCCCCAGAATCCCTGGGCTTCCGGCAGTCCCAATTCGGCGGCCTCCTGCAGCAGCGGCATGGCCTCAAACATATTGTCCTGAGCATACATTTGGCGCCCCTCTTGGAGCAGGCGAGCGGCCTTTTCCATATCGGTTTCCTGAGGCTGTACCGCTTGTTCGGGCTGTGCCTTCTCGGACTCTAACTGGGCAGGTGCTTCGGGGGCTGCCTCTGCCAGGGCTGTCGGGGCCAGGGGCAGGGCGCTAAGGAGCCACAGCAGTCGGGGCAGGGCAATGTGTCGATATGGACTCATGAATATTCCTCCAGCTTGCGGTACAGGCTGGACAGGCCAAGACCGAGGAGTTTGGCCGCGGCGCGGCGGTCCCCGTCGACACTGTCCAGGGTTTCTTTGATTATCTGTTGTTCGTATTGTTTCAGGCGATCCCTGAGGTTGGTTTCCTCAGGTAAGCTTACACCGGCACGCTTGTACAGCTGTTGCGGCAGATCCTCAACCCGGATCAGGTTGTCTTCCGCCAGGATCACCGCCCGTTCGGCAATGTTTTCCAGTTCCCGTATGTTGCCCGGAAAATCATAGCCCATCAACACGGCCTCCACCTCGGCATCAATCTCAAAGCTTTGGCTGATACCGAGTTTCTTGCGCTCGTTTTCCAGGAAAAAGCGGAACAGGGGCAGCAAATCCTCGCGTCTTTCGCTGAGGGATGGCAGCACTATGGAAAACACGTTGAGGCGGAAATAGAGATCTTCCCGAAACTCGTTGCGTTCTATCATGCCCGGCAGATCGCGGTTGGTGGCGGCTATGATGCGCACATCCACAGGGGTGAAGCGATCGCTGCCCACGGGACGGATTTGTTTGTCTTCCAGCACGTGCAACAGCTTGGCCTGCATGGCCAGCGGTAATTCCCCTATCTCGTCTAGGAACAGGGTGCCACCCGAGGCCGCCTCAAACAGGCCAATTTTCTTGGTGCTGGCACCGGTGAATGCGCCCTTGCTGTGACCGAAGAGTTCACTTTCCAGCAGTTGCTCGGGAATGGCGGCACAGTTGACCGGAATAAAAGGCTTGTTGGCGCGGCGGCTGGCGTTGTGAATATTTTTGGCCGTTACCCCTTTGCCCGAGCCGCTGGCACCACAGATCATTAGGGTGGCATCGGTATTGGCCACCTTGGCCACTATGCGATCGACCCTGGCCATGGCTTCGGAAGCAGAATGAAACACCTTATCGGACACTTGCATGGCGGCATTGCGCAGGGCGTGGTTTTCGTTGCGCAAATCGATCAGATCAGCAATGAGCTTGATCCTGTGCTCCACGTCCTCGTTGCGCAGTGGTTTCATCATGTAGTCGTAGGCACCGGAGCGCATGGCATCTATGGCCGTCGATACCGAGGCAAAGGCGGTCATGATGACAAAGAAACACTCGTGTCCTCTGCGCCTGGCCTCTTCTATTAATTCAATGCCTGTCATGCCCGGCATGCGCACATCGCTGAAGGTGACATCCACTTCATTGGCGGCCATTTCGGTCAGGGCCTCTTCGGCGTCTTTGGCGGTAATGACTTCGTGGCCCAGGCGGCGAATAGCGTGCGCCAGCACCTGTCTTATGGCTATCTCGTCGTCGACTACCAGTATTTTCAGTACTTTCATTGGTTATTCCGCAGTTTGCTGCTCACACCTGAAGTGAATGTTCACTGTGGTGCCTTCATTGATTTTGGACTCTATGTCCATCTTGCCGCCCATTTCTTTGATCAGATCTTTGCAGATCACCAACCCCAGGCCGCTGCCGCTGCTGGCATTTCCGCGATTCTTGGTTGAGAAATACAGGTCGGCGGCTTTTTCCAGCACGTCAAAGGACATACCCACGCCATTGTCAGCAATGCTCAAACGAACCCCATCCGATTCCATATGGGTGCTGACCTGGATTTTCTTCTCTGTGCGCCAGTAGCATTCCACCAGGGCATCGGCGGCGTTGACCAGGATGTTCAGCAACACCTGCAACATCTTGCCTTCATTGAACTTGATGGCCGGAATGTCACGATTGAGATGATAACCCAGACTGATATTGAGCATGCGCTTGTCATACTTCATCAGATTGCAGGCCCGCACTATCAGATCGTTGAGGTTATGGTATTCCACCGTGCTGGTGGTGTCGCGGAACAGGCCGGTGAATTCCAGCTTGATGTTGTTGATGCGCCGGGCCTCATTGAGCATGCGATTGGTCATGTCGATCATGGCCGTTTTGCTGTCGGCATCGAGTTGATCTTCGGTAAGCATCACCAACATGTATTCCAAACCGCCCTCAATGGCCACCATGGGAGAGCCCATTTCGTGCATGGCGCTGGCGATGAGCTTGGACTTGGTGGACAGTTGTTGCGCCTGACTAAAGGAATTGGAAAACATCATTCGTTCCGTCTCATTGATGAGATGGAAGCAGAAGCTGTCCTTGTAAAATACACTGCGCTGCAGCCGGAAAACCGTGTCGGGGTACTTTTTGCTTTTGTACAGCAGGCTGCTGTTGTTGATCAGCAGTTGCAGCGTGATCTCAGTCTCCTGAACGTCGGGGTCGTGGAATTGGATCAGCTCGTCGATATGCTCTCCCTGAACGGAACGCATGGTGAGATCCAGCATCTCGTTGGCCTTGCCATTACTGCGCAGTACTTCGCCGTCTTCATTGAGCACCAGAGTGGGCAAACTGGTGCTGGTTATCCAGTCCAGGTCGAGGCGAAACTTGCGCAAATGCCACACCAGCAGCAGTAACCAGAGGATAAGCAGCCCCAGACAGCTGATGATGATATAGGAAGACAGCTGCTCGTTGGCTGCCAGCACCGGCAGTGGCAACAGGGTAAACGCCAGGGCGCTTTTAATGCCGGTCTTACTCATTGCCTAGATCCTCCCTGGGGAATGTGAGGGTGACTTTACAGCCTTTCCCCTGCTCCGAACTGATGGTGATGCTGCCCTTGATATCCTCCATCACCGAACGGCAGATGCTCAGACCAAAGCCGGCGCCTGCTATGTCTTCCTGGGTGGTGATATAGGGCTCCAGACAGACATCGATCAGCTGGGGCGACATGCCTATGCCATTGTCGGCAATCTCCAGCTGCACCTTGTTGTCTGCGTTTTGCAGCGTGAAATGCAAGGTTTGATTCTTTTTAAAGCTTTTTTGCAGTGCCAGCAGCGCATTGTCACAGATATTGTTTAGCAGCAGGCTCATCTGTTCCCTGGAGGCCCGTACCGCAGGGATGTCATTCACTATATCCATCTGGATATCCACCTGATACCAGCGCTCATCCAGATTGAGGAAATAGATGTACTGTTTGACCTGTTCCGTGAGGTCGAGAATTTCCGAATCGCTGCCATATTCGCTGGCAAAATTCACCAGATGAGTATTGAAGGCCTCCAGCTTTTCCACCTGCTGGGTGATGAGTTCCAGCGCTTCGGTCCGCTGCTCGGGGTCTGACATTTCGTAGGCGCCCAGCAAGCCCTTGATGCCGGCGATGGGGTTGCCCAGTTCGTGGATCAGTCCCGCCACCAGATGTTTGAGCGAGGCACTGCGCACCTGGTTGAAATAGGTATAGCGGCCGAAGGCCAGTTGCTGGTCTTTCTTTTCCAACTCAATGGAAACCTGGTTGACCGCCGAAAACAGCTGGCCAATTTCATCACTGCGACTGACGGGCAATTGTTCGGGTTTCTGGTTGCGTACCAGCAGTTGAATTTGTTTCACCGCCAGATTGATCTTGCTGGTGAGCATGCTGAAAAAGCTGATACACAGGACAGAGGTGAACAGGGCTATCAGCAGCACGACCATCATCACCACTTGGGCCGATTCTTCACTTGTTTGCAGATATTTTTCCGACAATTGACTTCGTAACTGCTGCTGTTCCTGCAATGCCGTCACCAGGTTATGGTTGGTTTGACGTGACTGAGCCAACACACTGTTGACCAGCTCACTTGAGGGTTGCATGACCATGGCGGCCATCATTTTCAGCAGTTGTTCAATGTCTTGTGTATGTTCGGGCATGATGCCGGCAATGACATTTTTGGCCTCCGCCAGGGCGAGGAAGTTCTGGTGCAGTCCGCTCAGCAGGTTGCGGTCAAAATTACCATCCTGATCAAGGGGCTGTTTGAGCATCAGCAGATCTGTCATCACCTCTATGAGTATCAGGTGTGACTTGGTCAGATCTTCGCTCTGGCTGTTCAATTGCAGTATCTGGCCATAAAAGTGGTACAGCTCATCCTTTTTTGACAGAGCGTAGGAGCTGGTCAGCAGGATGGCGACCAGGACCATGGCCAGCAAGCCCATGGCCTGGGTGCGCAACTTGAGAAATTTGAACATCAGGTAATAGGATAATTTGTTCATGGCCGCACGACCTCAGACTCTGCCGTCAATTCTCGCCAGGCGTTGAGCAGACTGGTTTCATCCAGTTCACCCTGGTGCACATACAGGGGCTGACCCTGGGAATTGATGATTGCTGTGGTGGGAAATACCTGTATTTGGTTGGCTTCGGTGGCTCGGCCTATCAAATTGGGGAATGTCACCGGGTAGCGCCTTAAAAACTCATCGGCCAGAAAGCGGTCCTCATCCATGGAGTAACCCAATATCGGCATGCCGTTTCTGTAAAGGCCATCAAGCATGGGCATCTCCCGGCGGCAGGGCGCACACCAGCTGGCCCAGAAATTGACAATCAGCAGTCCACTTTCGCTGCTTTGAGTAAATAGCGGCTTTAACCAGCCATTTGCCTGCGACAGGGGAGCAGAGTCCCCCATGTTCTTCGCAGTCAGGCCACCGGCCAATGCCGCCAGCATAAGCAGGGATAGCAATAGCTTGTTCATCCCTGTGTCCCTCCCTCTGCCTTTAACGGGTGGAAGGCTTGTTCAATATAATCAATCAGCTGTTCCAATTGCTCTTCGGTGAGCACATCACGCCATGCCGGCATGGAGGTATTGACCACGCCGGATTTTATCCTTTCTTTCAGTTCTGCCCGGGTGAGTTGGCCCATAAACTGGCTGGAGGTCAGATCCCGGGGTTTGTATTCCAGAAAACTGCCAATCCAATTATGACCTGTACCGTCTTTGGCATGGCAAAAGGCGCAGTTGCCATCCCACAATAGTTGGCCTTTTTTGGCCGATTCACTGAGCCCGGGCTGAATTTCGGGTCTGTCGTGCTTGAGGAATACCGATGCCCCGGTCACGCCGTCAAATTCGGTAAAAGAGTAGTTGTTACGGGGGTAAGAAATGCTTTCCGTACGCCAGATAGGGCCCTGTGACTCAACCCTGCCCTGGTCGTGGCAACTGATGCAGGCTTTTAAATACAAAACCTTACCTGCGCGTTGCTCGTTATTGAGCTTGTCATCCGCCAGATCGACCGGCAACTCTCCGGTCGCAAAAGGAAAGGCGGCTTGGTAGCGCTCATGGTTGGGCCAACCCGCCTCGGCAGTATGGTAGTGGGTGTTGGCGGCCTTGTTTTCCATGAATTCCTTGCGGATAAAGCGCACAACTGTGGTCACTTCGGTATCGGACAGGAAATAATCGAAGCTCATCATGGCGGTACCCTCTATGCCCTGATGTACCACGGCTTCCATTTGTTCCTGGGTTCGATCGCCAAGGGACATGGCGGCAAAGTTGGCCGGCTTGGGATCCATCCAGCTTGCCGCCAGAGTCTTGGCATCGCCCGAGTAGCCGTGGCAATAATAGCAGCGGTAGTTGTACAGCTGTCTGCCGGCTTCGTGGTCGGCATCCACCTCTGCCAAGGCAGAGAAGCTGAGCAAGGACAGCAGTACCCCAAGCAGTTTATTGCTCATTGGCCACCTGAGTGTTTTTCACCTTGGGGTTGCGCGGGGCGATGAATTCGCTGAACACGTATTCGGTCAAATCCGCCATTTGCTGCTTGGTCAATACCTGACCCCAGGCCGGCATTTCGGAACCCAGCACCCCCATACGAATACGCTCATAAATGTGGGCGCGACTGAAACTTTCGGTCGCCGCCGGATGAGTGAAGTCCCTGGGTTTGGGAAAGATGAAGAAAGCGCGTGGCCCCTGGCCATCACCGTGCTCGCCATGACAGGTGATACAGGTTTTGTTGTACAGTTCCTTGCCGGCAGCCCGATCCGCTGTCAGCTTCACCGGCAGTGGCGCATTGATATCGAGCTTGGCTCCCATATGGGCGCCGTGGTCATGGACGGCCTCACCGAAGATGATGCTGTCATCTTTGATGTTCAGATCTTTGCTGGGGTCATAACCCTGGTTGTCCAGGAAGGGATCGACCCCTTTATCTTGCTTGGCGGTCTGGCTGGTGGTTTGCATCTGTGAGGCTGTGGTTCCTTGAACGTCGCCACCGGACAGGAAGGGATCGCTGCTATCGGCACCTTCCCCAAGGGGACGCCCAAGATAGCCGTCGATACGGGGGACATCCATGATGACCACCCTGATGTAATCGACGATGGCGTTAATCTTTTGTTCACCGAGGCGTTTGCCCCAAGAGGTCATGGCGGTCTGCGGTCTGCCGTTGGTGATGGAGAATATCATCCGGTTGCGATCCAGCAGCTTTTTCATGGCTGGGTCGGTAAATACAGCAGGTTTGGGGAATAATCCGGCCTGGGCCATGATGGCTCCTTCACCTCTGTCGCCATGGCACACGGAGCAGTGGCGTTCAAATAGCTTTTTACCCTCATCGTACTGGGCAAAATTGTCCTGCTTGGCCATAAAGGTTTCACGGGCATAGTCGACGACAGCGATGATTTCCTCATAGCTGAGTTTGTCACGAAATCCCATCATGGCCGTGCCGGGTTTACCGTCACGTACCGCAATCAGCATTCTGGGTCTGTCTATACTGACTTCGGCAGCAATGGAGGTGAAGTCAATAAAATGTCCGGCCTCACGCATCGCAGCGACACCGCGACCGTCCGCACCATGGCATTGGGCACAGTTGTTGCGCCACAGCATGGCACCGTTCGCGGCTTGCTGAGAAGGCGTGTCCGCTGCCTGGCCGACGACGGTAAAACTGAAGAGGAGGACGCTAAACAAGCATCTGATAAGGTTTGTTTTTTCCATGGAACTCAACGGCCTCCGGCAACACTGGATGCAGGTATACTAACAAGGTTAAGGGTTGTACATCAGCAGAGCCTGATGCAATTGTGTAATGGATCACACTTGATTTTTAAATTTTTTGATAGTCTCTCACCAAGACAATGACCCTTAACCCAACTGGAACTTTGCAGGATATCTCATGGTGAAACTCAAGGGACCCCTAACGGCAGTGGCCTGTATTCTAGCAGTCAGCAGCTTGCTGTCGGCTTGTTCTAGCTCAAACAAAGTGCAAAAGGCAGAGGAGTTTGTTTACCCCAAGCCGCCCGATGAGCCCAGGTTTTATTGGGACCGCATGCTGCTGGGCAGCATGAGCGTGGAGCACCAAACAGAAGAGAGCAAGATTAGCGCCTTTCTCACCGGCACTTTTGCCGCCAACAAGGGATTCGTAAAACCCTATGGTATCGCGGTACACCAGGGGCGCATTTTTGTCTCGGATCCCCCGGGACGCGATGTGATGATGTTTGACCCGGCCCACTACCTGTTCAAATCCCTGACCTCAGATCCCAATGTATTGCTGATGAAGCCTTACGGGGTGGAAACCGATGCTCAGGGTAACCTGTTCGTGCTGGACCAGGGCCTCAAGGACGTGAAATTGTTTGATCGTGATGGCAATTATCTGCGCACCATCAAACCCGACGCCCAGTTGAGTATGCCCACGGATCTGGCCATTACCCCCGATGGCAAGACCATGTACATTTCCCAGACCGGGGGTGTATCCGAATCCATGCATGTGATTTTCCAGTTTGATACCGAGACCGGCAAGCTGCTCAAAACCTTGGGTAAGCGCGGCCGTGGCGATCTGGAGTTCAACCTGCCCAAGGGCATTGATCTGGATAAAAACGGTCTGCTCTATGTGGTTGACAGCGGCAATTTCCGTATTCAGATAATTGATCCCGATAAAGAAGTGATGGTGCGCACCTTTGGCCAGGTAGGCCAAAGATTGGGGACCTTCTCGCGCCCCAAGGATGTGGCGGTGGATAGCGATGGCAACATCTATGTCTCCGACGCGGCCTTCGGCAATTTCCAGATTTTTAATCCCGAAGGACAGTTGCTGCTGTTCGTTGGTGAGCGCGGCAGCGATCTCAAACCCGGTGCTTATATGCTTAACTCAGGTATTGCCGTCGATGAGGATGGCCGTGTGCTGATGGCGGATCAGTTCTTCCGTAAGGTGGACATATTCCGTCCCGCCAAACTGGGCAAGGAACAGGGCTTTTTGGGCGTAAAAGAGAAAATTACGGACGAGGAATACATGAAAATCAAGCAAGAGCAACAAAACGGACAATGATGCTGCCTTGCTTATCCGACACCGGAGAACACCACTATGCACGTATCTGAAGACAATGTAATCCCCTGCAGAAACGTCGATGTCGTGCCACAGCAGCAGGGACGTATGCTCTGGCTTGAGCGCTTCTTCTTTAAATACCGCAGCTACATAGGTCTGGTGCATTTCGCGGTGTTCTGGGTGTTTTTGGCCTTGCTGTTTGTGCCCTTGTTTCTCGATGAAGTGTCGGAAACCGACACAGTGTTTACCCACTTCACCCTGCTGGCCAATTACACCATGTGGGGCTTGTGGTTCCCCTTGGTGTTTCTGTCGGTGATCTTCACCGGCCGTTCCTGGTGCGGCTTGTTGTGCCCCATGGGCGCAGCCAGTGAATATATCAACAAGTTCGGCCTGCACCTGAAAATCCCGGCTTTTATCCGTTGGGAAGGTATGCCCATCATCAGTTTTCTGATTATCACCACCCTGGGACAGACTGTGGGTGTGCGGGACCATCCGGAAGCCATAGCTTATGTGTTCGGCAGTGTGATGTTGGCGGCTATCATCATTGGTTATCTGTATGGCCGGAACAACAGAGTCTGGTGTCGTCATATGTGTCCCATTGGCCTGATGCTGGGACTGTTTTCTCGCCTGGGCGTGGTGCAGTTTTTCCCCAAACGCCCAAGTCATGGCGCCGATCAGTATCACGAAACTAGCCTGTGCCCGACCATGATAGATTTGCGGCACAAGAAGGAGAGCCGTCACTGCATTGAATGCTTCAAATGCGTGCACCCCGAAGCCAAATCCAGCCTGATAGTGAGGGCACGTGCTCCCGGTGAAGAAGTGGAGAATATCCACAGCCACAACCCCAATTGGGCCGAAGTTTGGTTCTTCTTCCTCGGCACCGGCTCCGCTCTGGGCGGCTTCCTGTGGTTGGTTTTGCCCTTGTATCAGGATCTGCGTCAGGCATTGGGTGAATGGTTTATTGAACACGACCAGTTCTGGATTGGTGAATCCGGCCCCTGGTGGTTGATGAGTGTGCATCCCGAGCGCCGTGAGGTCTATAACTGGCTCGACTTTATGACCATAGTGGGCTTTATGACTGCGGTGATGCTGGTGTTTGCCACAACCATGTTCCTGCTCAACCTGCTCAGCAGCAGCATTGCCCACGCAGGCACAGGAAAAGATCGCAGCCAGTTCTGGGCCAGCTATGTGGAATTGGCCTATCAATACATGCCCGTGGCCATGGTGTCATTGCTGATTGGCCTGGGTGGCAAAATATTCGAACTGCTTGGTTTGGTTGGCCTTGGCAGCAACGGCATTTTAACCATAAAGCTGGTGCTTTTCGGGATCAGCTTGTTATGGAGCCTGTGGCTTGGCTGGCGCATCCAGACAGTGCAGGAGGTTCCCTTGGGACGAAAGGTACCAGGTCAAATTGTCGGGACCTTGACCAGCCTCTTTATTGCTGCGTGCTGGTGGCCCGCTATCTTTGGTATTTGAGAAGGAAAGACAATGAAATCAATCAAGTTGACTGTTGGAACCCTGATGGCGGGCCTGCTTTTTACTTCGGCAGGTTGGGCCGCCGGTCAGGCGCAGGAACAGATTACAGAAAAATACGGTATGAAGATCTGGGGCCTGTACATTCAACCCGTGTTGATGACAGGTGGCAGCACCAATTTAAAGATGCCACTGGGCGAAATGGCAGACATGCAGCATATGGATCATGCCAATATGAGCAGCACCGACCATAAGGTGGAAGCGGGCGCGGATATTCACCTTGAAGCCAAGGTGCACGCAATGGAAAACAATCCCTATGGCTTTGTAAAGGATTCCTGGATCCCTTATCTCAAGGTCGACTACCGGATTGAAAAGGCCGGTTCCGATTGGTTTACCTCGGGCAGCTTCGATCCCATGGTCGCCAACGATGGCCCCCACTATGGCGGTAACGTCAAGCTCAATGGGGTCGGCAAATACAAGGTGATGTTCCGCATCACGCCGCCAAGCCTGATGCTGCACACTGATAAAGAAACGGCACCGTCCAAATGGTTTGAACCTTTCATCGTCAGCTGGGATATGACTTATTTGGGAACCGGTAAGAAAGGTGGCTATTGATCCTGACTTTTTGCCAAATCTGTAATTGTGATCAAATAAATTGTCATAAATCTCAGATGATTAACCTTGCCAGTCGTCAGGTCTTCGGAGACACTGGGAAAGCAGGATATCCGGCTTTCCCGCTTGGGTTTCGGAGTTGCCTGCGATGGTTCTGACTCAGGGATGGTCGTCTAGGCGCGCAATGCTTCTTGAGTGCAGGTGCAGCAAGCGTTTCGCGACAGTGACCGACTCTTGGGAGGTGGCATGATTGGTTGGTTGATGCAATGGTTTGATGTGCAAAATCAGATGATAAGTGCACAGGACTTGGCGTCGCTGCGAAAAAGACTGCTCGGCAAATTTGCCACGGTTTATATGCGCCTTACCCTTGTCTGTCTGGTATTGGTTGGGCTCTACGTTCTCATCGCCTTCAAGCTGAGCTTTGCCGAACTGACCGAGCTTAAATACAGTGAGCTTGGGCGGATACAGAGTCAAACCACCCAATTACTGCGGGAAATTGAGTTAACCAGTGAAGAAGAGGCCAATCGTTTTTCGGCTATGACCTTCAGCGGCCTTGATCACCGTGAGCGCAGTTTTACCATCTCCAAACTCTTCAGTGAATATGTCCAGGTCGTGTCTTATATTGACGTGGGCAGCGGCATGATCGATGACTATATGCCGTCCTACCCATCGAACAAATTCAGGCATACCGTCAGTCAAAAGCTGGGTGTCGATAACCACCTGATTGAATACTATAAAAAAGGTAACAGGAACTCGGTTTTTGGTTTGCTGACATTGCCGGGCCATGATGCGGATGTCAATTTTTACGTTGCCAGCCCCATGTTGTTTGGTGACGATGTGGCCGCCATAGTGCTTATGGTATTCAATGCCAGGGTGTTGTGGCCGGAAGATTACACTGACCCCAATTTCAGAATGATGTTCGCCAATGGCCATGACCTGGGTGGGCAGCAGGAATTGTTTGAGCTGCAGGATACTCCCTGGGAAGGGGTCATTGACTATATCAAGGAACATCCCGATCAAAGGGTAAAAGAGCAATCCCTCAGCCGTATTATCTATCGCACCATTTCCATGGCGGCTACCGACACAGAAACCAAGCCTCTGTGGCTCAGTTTGAATCTGAATGTTACCCCTTTTGATGTGTTTGACTTCGCCAGTTACCGCTTTACTACCGCCGGCGTGGTGTTTTTGCTGTTGTCCCTGTTGAACCTGGTGATCAGTTATTACTACTCGGTCAACCGGGTGCGCCAGTGGCTGGCCCAGCGCGAATCTGCTGTGCGGGCCATGGCCTTTGATTGCTGTGAAGGACTGATTATCCGCGATTCCTCAGGTGTGATAGTCAATGTCAACCAAGGTGTGCTGGACACCACAGGGTATAGAAAAGAACACATATTGGGCACCAATTTGAGTTTGCTCGATAAAGATCAGGTGGAGCGCAGTTTTGCCCAGGGCATCTACCTGCAAGCCAGACAACAGGGCCGTTGGCGTGGTGAAGTGGTCACCTACAACAAGGACAAGAGTCACAGGGTTCAGCTGCTGACCCTGGGGGTGTCCTATAACGAACGGGGTGAGGTTGCATATTACGTCGAGAGTTATGCCGATCTGACCAAGATTAAACAGCAGGAAACCGAACTGCGGATTGCGGCCGTGGCCTTTGAAACCCAGAACTCCCTGGTAATAACCGACGTGGAAGGCACAGTGCAGAAGGTCAATAAGGCCTTCAGTCAGATGACCGGCTATTCGGAGCGGGAGATAGTGGGTGGCAAGCCCAATGTGCTCAGCTCCGGACGCCATGATCAAAAGTTTTATCATGCCATGTGGCAGACCCTGTTGCAGGAAGGCTGTTGGCGTGGGGCGGTATGGAACAAGCGCAAGGATGGTTCCATTTATCTGGAGCTTAAGGTCATCACTGCGGTGAAGGATGACTCGGGCACTATTACCCACTTTGTATCCAACGGCATGGACTTCACGTTGCAAAATGAGTTGGAACAAAAGCTTGAGCGTATCTCCAAAACCGACGAACTGACCCAGTTGTACAACAGGCGTTGTTTTGACGAGATGCTTAAAGATCAAATAGCCATTTTCAATCGCTATCACACCGAGTTTTCGATAATCATCCTGGATCTGGACCACTTCAAGTCCATCAATGACAACTATGGTCATGATATAGGTGATGAAACCCTCAGGCAGGTGGCCCGCATTTGCCAGGAAAGTGTCCGTGATACAGACACTGTCTTCCGTTGGGGCGGTGAAGAGTTTGTCATTCTCTTACCGGAGACAGGTACAGAGGGTGTCGCAGTCATGAGTGAGAGGCTGCGAAAAACATTGGAAAACAGCAAACTGCAACCACCAGTAACCTGCAGTATTGGGGCTACCAGTTTCTGTGATCGGGATGACAAGGATACAGTCCTCAAACGGGCGGACGATGCTTTGTATCGAGCCAAGATAACGCGCAATACCGCCATCATCGCTGAACTCGCCAATGAAGAAGTTACATGAGTGAATCCTTTCGTGTCGGGCTGAAGACCTATCTGCTGCCTTTGATCCTGAGTTTGCTGACATTTTTTGTCGGCACTCGCTTCATTGACCTGCAAACTACCCTGTGGAGCAGGGATCAGGCCGATATTTTGGAGGCGCTGGCCGATCAGCAGGCGATCAATATCAAACAACAAATAGACAGTGCTCTGATTTCATTGGAGATATTGTCTGATCAAGTTAAGAAGAATCCCGATATCAACCGTGAGGAATTCGAGGTGGTGGCCAAAACCGTGGTCAGTTCCATCAGGATCCTCTCCAATGTGCAGTTGGCCCGCAACGGTGTGGTGACCTACATATACCCACTGGCCGGTAACGAGGCGGCCATAGGCCATAACTTGCTGATGGATGACAGTCGCCGTGCCGACGTACTCAAGGCCATCAATTCCCGCAGCCTGGTGTTATCCGGTCCCTATAAGACGGTTCAGGGGCCGATAGCCCTGATAGCCCGGCTGCCAATTTTTATCGGCGAAGGGCAGGGCAAGGGGTTTTGGGGCTTTGCCACCGCGATGATCCATCTCGACCGCTTCGAGACCAAGGTGGGGATCAGCAATTTGGTAGACAGTGGTTTTCTCTATCGTATAGCCACCAAGGTGTCCGACAGGGCGTTTTCCTTCGGCGACAAGATAGCCCCGGAGCTGGTGTCATTCTCAAGGGAAATCCACATCAATAACAATGGGGTTTGGACTCTGACGGTGGCGTCCAAAGGCAGCTCCAACCTGTTTGCCATCCGCTTGGCCTATGGCGCCCTGATCATCATATGCATGCTGATCTTCTATATCAATTTTCAGCTGTTCCGCCGCCCAAGCCGCTTGATTTCCAAGCTGGACAGCGCCACCAAGGAACTGGCCAGGCTGGAATACAATGATGAGCGCAGTGGCTTGCCCAACCTGCATTACTTCACCGATATGTTCAACAAGAACAAGTCGAACAAGGAATCGCGTCATGTGGGCGGCTTGCTGCTGATTAAGATTGATAATTTCAAGATGCTGCGCTCGGTGTTTTCGTCCGACTCCCTCAGACACGTCTATCAGGATATTGCCTCGGTACTGACCACCATTACCCGAAAAACCGATTTGATAGCCCAGGTGGGGGAAGACAGTTTCGTCATTTACATAGACAACTTCACCAGTCTTAATGATGTGTGGATCTGTGCAAACAAAATATCCAAGCTGTTGAATAAACAGTTATCTTTTGATGACAGGATTTTCCAGCAACACTGTTTGGTGGGCATCTGTCTTTTTGGCCAGGACGGTACAGATCCGGATCATCTGCTCAAGCGGGCCAATATTGCCATTGATGTTGGGGTGCAGAGCAATTCCAATATCAACTTCTTCAGTCACGAAATGGAATCCCAATTCCTGCAAATGATGGAATTGGAGATGCAACTTGAAAAAGCCACTGCCGAAGAGGAATTCATTCTCCACTATCAACCGCAGGTTGATATTGAGACTATGCAAATCAAGGGCTTCGAAGCGCTTATCCGTTGGCAGAAACAACCCAATGAGGTGATTTACCCCAATGTGTTTATATCGGCGATAGAGCGCATGGGGCTTATCAACACCATAGGCTATTCAATCATTAAACAGGCGTGTCAGGCCCAGGCCATTTTTACCAACGTGCTGGGGCGGAATGTGGGCATGTCGATAAACCTTTCCCCCAGCCAGTTTGTCGACCCCAATCTGTTTGCCGTGATTAAGGAAAATATTCTCAGCATTGGCAGTCCTCCAAACTGTTTTACTTTCGAGATCACTGAGTCCCTGTTCGTGGATAACAGCGCCAATGTGATGGATACCTTGAATAAGCTGAGGGGCTTTGGGGTGCATATTGCCCTCGACGATTTCGGTACCGGTTATTCGAGCTTCAACGTGCTGCGAACTCTGCCTATTACCGAGCTGAAAATTGACAAGAGTTTTGTCGACAATGTCACCCTTAACCCCGTGGATGAAGGTATTACTACCACCATCATCAAGCTGGCCAAGGATCTCAATATGAAGGTAGTGGCAGAAGGCATTGAGACCGCGACGCAGCATGAGTTTATGAAAACGCACAATTGTAATCTTGGCCAGGGGTATCTCTACAGTAAGCCCGTTTCCCTGGACAAGGCGCTGGAGCTGCTGTACCAGGAACGTGAGCACAGGCCACATCGGCTGGGCGCTGACCCCATGCCTCAGCCAATCTGAGCCGCTTAACAGTAAGCCATTCACAAAGCGCTCAAGAATGCAGCTCAGGACAACAGCAAGCGGTGCACCAGCCACCGCTTTTTTGTTTGTGTTACCGCTTGGGCTTTGTGAAAGGCCGGAGCCAATGAAGGGGCTTAGGCAGTCTCAGCCACGAAAAAAGCCGCTCAGGAAAGCAGTTCAGGACAGCAGCAAGGGGTGCACCAGCCACAGCTTGCATGTCTGTGTTGCCGCATGCGATTTGTGAAAGGCCGGTGCCAATGAGGGGCAAGCGTGAGCAGGCACAGTAGTCTGGGGCCAGGGCTGGTGGAGGGGCTGAAAAAAGTGACAGACAGCAAGACAGCCCCTTTAAGCTGGGGCAAATAGGTGGACCGCCCGCATAGGTGACCGCTTTACAAGGTAAAGCGGGTTTCCTGGCCCCGGGCAGGCGCAGCGATGGCAGCCCGCCCGAAAACAGCTCAGGCTACGGCGGATTCGACGTAAGCGCGCTCACCAAGTGAGTTGAGCACTTTCACGTTGCCTTCAAGCACCGCAACAATAGTCTTGTCTTGCTTGAATTCTGCCGGGATAATGACCCGCTGGTTGCGGATGGCGAGCTTATCAAGCACGGCGGCATGGATTTCCAGACCCAGGATGCCTTCGTAATAAAGTACAGTGATGGGGCCAGATACATTGATGCTTTGGTTGTTTGATACCTGCAGCATGATTGCCTCCTTTAATTCCTGTGGAATTAACAGTTTGAAGAGAGCAGTTCAGTTGAATTGAAACTCATCTTGCCACTGGGGTCGAGAGTTCCAAGTTCAAATCCATTTGCAACTACGGCATAGGGTTCACCCTGTCTATGGTTGACCAGCAACAGCTTGTAGCCATAGTTGTAGAGACCGAAAAGCACTGTCTTCTGTGCGGATGTCAATGCATCCCAACGGTCATCCTGAATAGTGTGTCCTTGCCTTCCTGCCAGCGCTAGATTGTTGTGCATTTGTTAATCCTCGGCTAACTGGACAAGTTGTTTATTAATTCAACGATATAGTACCAACGTACCAAGTGCGGTTTGTTGACTGAAAACAAGGTTGCACTCGCTTTTTCAATTCTGCTGTAACCCATTGAAAAATTTATACCCACAAAGTGGTATCAAAAATTATTTCTCTAAGTGTATGAATATAAAACTGAATTTTTTACGCCTATAGTGGGCAAATTTGGCGTTAATTTTTCAGATAAGAAAAAATCATTCCCGAATTTGAGAATGCTCCTCGCTATGTAACGGCTTTGTTGTCATGGGTTTGCGAAAAGGTATTCGGCTGCTGGATTGTGCAATCTGGCATCATACTGACAGCTGCAACGCTCGGTCGAGTTGGGACAGGTTGCCGGGCATGGCGCCGGCGGAGCGAACAGTGACCCTATTTGGCTGCAAGGGGCAGCAGAGGGTAAGGCAGGCAGACGTTTACTTTCAGGCACACGGACGAGATGTCGGTAAGTGCACTGTTATTTGGCTGCAAGGGGCCGCAGAGGGTAAGGCAGGCAGACGTTTGCTTTCAGGCATACGGATGACATTTCGGTAAGTGCACTGTTATTTGGCTGCAAGGGGCAGCAGAGGGTAAGGCAGGCAAACGTTTACTTTCAGGCACACGGATGACATGTCGGTAAGTGCACTGTTATTTGGCTCTGGGAGTGGCTCGGCTATAGAGGTCGTTTTCTCCAGCACAGTACGCTCGTTAATGGCCCGAATACGGCTATCCGGGGCGGGGTGAGTACTCAGCAGTGCAGGCACCTTGAAGCCATCATGGTGCGCCAGATAATCGAACAGTTCACCACTGCCCGCCAGATGTCCGTAGGTAGCAAGCATGGCATTCATCGCCTCCTCATCGGCATCCAGTTCCATATCGCGGCTGAACGACAGCAGGGTCGCCTGGCCACTGGTGTTCACCAGCCAGTCCGGCAATGCGGTCTCGGATACCCCGGCAATGGCCGACAGGGCAACCACGACCACCAATCCCCGTCCCAGGGCCTTGATGGGGTGACGTAATTTAAGGTGCCCAAGCTCATGGGCTATGACAAAGGCCAGTGCGTTTTCGCTGCGCACCTGCTCCAGCAGGCCACGAAAGATAAACACCTGGCCGTCCAGGGTCGCAAAGGCGTTAACCAGATCCGCGTCCACATAATGTATTTTGGGCGTCAGTTCCGACGGCAGTGCCATTTGGCTGCCTACCTTGCCGACCAAGCGGTCGAGATAAGCCTGCACCTTGGCTCTGTCTTCGGCGGTTTCGGTTGTAGCAGCTTCCATTACAGTGCTTTGGGCAACCAACTGGGGCATTTTGCTGGCCAGAGCCGCTTCATAGCGGATGGGGATGTAGCGAACCAGGAAATCCGACGCCAGGATTAACAGGAACAAGGCTGCCGCCAGCCCCAGGCCCGTTACCAGCAGCAGGTGCAGGAAGTCCTTCAGCGGATTTTCCGTACTGACATTGATGCCCTCCGGCAACCGGGGATTGCTGTATTCAGCCATTGGTGGGCACAATCAAGGCAGTGCCATAGGCATACACCTCGACACTGCGGGTCTGGTTATTTTGCCCCTGGCCTATGGCCGAGGTTTCCAGTCGCACATTGAATATCGCGCCGGCGCCCAGGCTGCGTGCTTCTTCCTTCATCCGCAGCTGGGCCTCGCGTCTGGCGCGTTCCAACAGTGATTCATAGGCGCTAACCCGGCCGCCCACCAGATTGCGAAGTCCCGCGGACACCATTTTGAAGTAGTCCACGGATACAACCACGGCGCCACTAACCAGTTGGCCACGGCAGTTATCGAAATCTGTGGGGATTTTGCGTTCACTGAAGGTCAGTATGTCCGCCAGGTTTGCCTCACGCTCGCGGATGGATTTGAAGTGCCGCCGTTCGGCCATGCGACCAAAAATGTAGCCTATGAGCACCAGGCTCAGAAATATGCCCAGATTAATGAGTTGGTCCATGGCAATTACTCAACCAGCACGGCTGTGCCATAGACAAACAATTCGGCGGCACCCGCGGTGACGCTGGAAGTGGAGAAGCGTACGTTGACCACGGCGTTGGCTCCTATGGCCTGGGCCTGAGAGATCATGCGCTGGGTGGCTTCCTCTCTGGATTCATTGAGCAGCTCGGTATAGCCCACCAATTCACCGCCGACGATATTTTTCAGGCCGGCCATAAAGTCACGGCCAATGTGCTTGGCCCGCACTGTATTCCCCTGCACCATGCCCAGATGCTTGACTATATTCTTACCGGGAATCGTTTCTATGTTGGTGATTTCCATATCGGTTTCCTTAAATGTTATCTTATTGTATCGGAAGAATTTACCCCTATACCAAGGTGAATGGAAGGGGCTGAGAGTATAAAAAGCCCGGCATTGCCGGGCGTTAATTTGCAGGGATATTGGTTCAGCTTTGCAATATCTTCAGTGGCAGGCCCAATATATGATTGCCATCGCCCGTGCCGGCGAAGAACCAGATAATGGCCACAAAAGCACCCAGGGTCAGCAGGTACCACACGGCGGAAAAGATTTGTCCGTATCGGTCCAGCGGCAGCAAATGACTTTGATGGCGAGTGCGCCATTCGAGCATGATTTCGGCGCAACCGATCAGCAGCAGGAAGCCCAGCAGGCTCAGCCCCAGTTTGTAGCTGATATAGACCCCAAAGATGGCGCCTCCCACACAAATAAGCAGACCTGTGATGCTGTTCATTGAGAAGCTGATGCTCTTGACCACGTGGCCGCCGTCCAGGGGCAAAATGGGCAGCAGGTTGAACAGGTTCAACAGGGCGTTGAAGGCCGCCAGACCGGCGAACAAGGGATTGTCGGTCACCCACCAGACAAGCAGGCATGTCAGTGACATCAACAAACCGAAGACGGGCCCCATGATGGCAATCACCACGTCCTGCCAGCGGGTATTGATCTTGTCATCGGTGAGGGCAACACCGCCCATAAAGGGGATGAGGTAAAACCCCTTGGTCTTCATGCCGAAGTATTTCATGGCCCGCACATGGCCATACTCGTGCACCACCAGACACAGGATCAGTGCCAGGGCAAACTGAAATGAAAACAGCCAGGAATAGGCCGCCAGACTGGCTCCGGCCAACGCCACCTTGATTACCTTGGCACTCTTCAGCAGTTTAAACAGCAATGAGCCCAAGCCGAGCAGGCTCAGCTTGCGCTCCTGGGGCCGGGCAATGCTGGGTTGCTGTCGTTCCAGGTCCCTGGCGTTGCGTTTTCCCTGGTTGACCACCTCATCATCGATAAGCAAGCGGAAGTCCAAAGTGAAGGGTTGCCAGATCAGGTCGGTTTCCAGACGGATCTGCAATGGCAGTTCCGCGTTGGCGGACTGCAGTTGAAATTCATGCACCCTCAGCCCCTGGTTGTCAGCACTGGCTGACTTTTCCGATACCAGATGATTATCCCAGAAAAGTTGTTGCCAGCCTGCCAGCGATGCTTCCAGTCGCAGCGGCTTGCCAAGGCAGTCGATATTCAAGAGTTCCAATGCGTTGTCCAGATGAAAAGAGAGTGGCGGCGATTTTACCCGGATTAGGTCCGGGGATCAGCTATCGAGTGAACGGACCAGCTCAATGCCCTGGGCCACGGTAGTGAATCCCAGTTTGGCAATGCAACATTGGCCGGCGGCCAGGGCATGGGCTTTAACCCAGGGCAGCAGCTCCAGCGGCGTCAGAGGAAAGGATTGTGGACTCAGGCTTGGCAAATGCGCGACCGGACTGTCTTGCTGGGCCTCCGGTGCACTTATTCGATACTGTTGGCCGTCACTGTCGGCCAGGCAGTCCCCTTCCTGGAAGCTGTGTTGGTACAGGCAGGCAATTTCCAACCAATCCCGGGGTGATTCCAGGAGCAGCAGCTCATCGCTGTTGACCAGCTTAATGATGGCTGGCCAGTGGATGTCATTAATAATGTTTTTCATCTGTGACTCGCCATTAACCACGGGCGCTGTAATCAAAATTGATTTCCTGCCCCTGGTTGCTGACGATGCAGGGGCCATGCTCCCTTTGGGTACGATTGAAGGCATTGCCTATATGAATTTCCACGTTACCGAAGATGTGTTTGTGGGCTTCAATCCGGTAGTGGCTGAAATAATTGTCCGCCTCAAGACGCAGATGCTCAAATTCCAGCTCTTCACGGCTGCGCTCTTCCTGGATGCGGTTTTTCTCTTCAAGCATCATCTGCACCTGTTCGCGCATCACAGGATCGTTTTGCCACTCTGATTTTGGCGGCAGCTTGCGTAGCCGGCCCTCTATATCCAGGCTGGCGACCACCAGGGCTTTGACGCTTTCATCCAGCTGCTTGAGTTCATGCCTCAAATCGCCATGCTTCATGGCGCAGTAGAGTTCGGTTCTGGTGCCTGCCGTTGCGCCTATCACCACGGCCTTGATTCCCTGATCGGCCTGCACTATGCCACCTACCAGGTCGCCTCTGCGGCCCGTGGCGTCGCTGACCGTCAGACAGCCGTGGGTGACGCTGTGGCTATGGAGCAACTGTTTGGTCACCAGAATATTACCCTCGGCTTCAAGGTGGGAATACTGCACAAACTGCGCACAAATTTGTCCCTTGGCCTTGATTTGGGTCGAGAGTTTATTGCCGCCCAATTGCCTGCCAATGACCCCCTTGCTGACGATAACGTCACCTTCGGCCTCCAGTATGGCCGAATCAACGAACCCCATTACCGTGATATCTCCCGTGGCCTTGACATGCATGCCTTCGCCGACATCGCCGCTCACCAGCACCGACCCCTTGAAGTTGACATGGCCATATTTGACATCGACGTTTTTGATTTGCAGCACATCGTCGACCTGCATGCCGCTGCGGGTTTCCACCGGCTGCCCCGCCACCAGGGCGATAAGTTTGTTGGGATCCTTGGGGGAGAAATCGCAGCCGTTTCCCGGGGTCATGGTGACATCTTTACCGGGCTTGGGCTCCAGTGGCTCCCCCATGACCGTGTAGCCGGCGGTGCCCTCTGTGGCCGGAATTTTGACCATGAGAACGTCGTTGGGTCGAACCATGATGACGGCACCCAGATCGCGCATATCCACTGTGCCATCATCCCTTTCCTGGGGTTGCAGCAGGCGTTCACGGGCCAGGGGGACCTTGCGATCAAGTCGGGCATTGACGCCGTTTATCGCTTCTTTGCCGTTGGCAATGATCTGGCGGCATTGTTCGCCCGGCGCCAGGGAAGGCAACTGACGGAGCAGCAGCTCGATGCGCTGCTTACTCAGTCCCATGGCGACACCGTCGGTCTTAAGCGCCTTGAGAATGTCCTGCAAGGTTACTTGTTTACCGCCCCAGGCCGAGGTGATGATCATCTCGGCCTGCATGCGATCGTCACTTATCACTATTTCAATCTGGCCGTCGCGCCGTTCGGCAACGGCAAAAAACTGTTCGAACTTGCCGTCTTCGGTGCCACAAAGCTTGTTGGTTTGCATGACGGCTTTTTGGATGACAGGTTCCAGAGGGCAGAAAGAAGAAAATTCGGGAAGGTGAAGCAAATGCACCAGATCATCCCGGCTGATGGGGCCGTGGTTGTTGGGGATCAGTCTCAGCTCGATCTTGTTTCCATCACTACTGAGTTCGAACAGTTCTGGCGCCAGCATAGTTTTCCCTGTCTTGTTGTTATATTTCTTCGCAACTGAAACCCAAGCGAGGATTTCGGGCATAACCCAAAATAAAATGGCCGACTGTAAATGGCCCTGAACCTGGTTTGGTAACAGCAGTATAACAACATAAACTTTGTACAAAAAAGCCTTAAATGGTCAATTCAATTGCTTTATCTGTACTTCAAATCCACAAACTAACGAACAGCCTTCTTTGGGACCAGCATGACACTCAAATATGTGGTTGTCGTTGGCTATTTGCCGCATCTGTGATGGTAAACCTTGTATTTGTTGTTTTCGGCCAACACCTGCACCTTGCCAAATACGCTGGCAATGGTATCGGCATAGGGCAGATGGCGATTGGCGACAATGTGCCACTGTCCGTTGTCGCTCAATTTGGTGGCGCTGTGCTCCACAAAGCGAGTGGCGATATCGGTAGTGCTCTTTAGCCCATCGTGGAACGGGGGGTTGGAAATGATGGCGTCATAGCGGCCTTCGGTCTGCGCCAGGCCATCGGATGGGTATATTTTGGCTTGCATGCCATTGGCCGCCATGGTGCGCTGGCAGGAGAGCAGTGCCATGGCATTGATATCCACGCATTCCAGCGTCAGTTCCGGCTGCTGCTTCAGCAGGGCCGCGGCAATGACACCCGCACCGCAACCAAAATCCAGCACCCGTCCGTGCAGTCTTGGCAGGTGGTCAAGCAAGAGTGCCGTTCCCTCATCCAGGCGCCGATCGCTGAAAACACCCACCGCATTACAGATCACCAGTTCACCTGCCGGCGTTGGCAAACTGTACTGCTGGATCCAGCTATCCAGGTTCCAAACCGGAGCCTGCTCCTCCAACTGGCTCAAATACAAAAGACAATGGCGGGCATTGTCCAGCTTATGTGCCTGGCCAAAGCAAGCGGGCAAGAGCTTGTCAAGGGACTTGATGCCGCCCTTGTTTTCTCCGCATACCAACAGCTGTCCGCCGGCCTTCAGATATTGGGCCGCCAAATTGAACAGGTAGGGTGCCAAGGACTTGGCCTTGGGAAAGAAAACCACTACCGAGTCGAAGCTGTCTTGGGCTTGCAGCTCGTGGCCAAACTCGACCTTGAGGCCGGGGCGACCGTGGCCGACCAATTGATTGAAGTGGTTGAAATCCAGCGCTAATGCGGTCACTTCGGTCGCTGTATCCAGCAATTCGCAACCTAAGGTATCGGCCTCGATATTGAGCAGTAACACCTTGTGATTGGCGAGCAGTTCGATATTTCTAACGATAAGTTGTGATGGATTGGTCAGCAAAGCGATGCACTTGGGCTGTGAATTTGGGCCGATTATAACGCAAGGACCAACATATCTTCAGCCAAATTCCTGTGCAGTGCCGTACTTCCTTGCCTAAGCTTTTATTCATTAAGGCAGTTTTACCGGATTCAGGATCAAGTCGCAGGCGCCCGGGCGCCAATACGGAGAGTTTAGATGCGCTGGAAAATAACAGGGATGTTGTGTCTGTGCCTGTTGTCCTCACCCGCCTTGAGTGAGGTCATTTTCAATGCATCGGTTGCTGAAGCCGGATTGGATGCCGCAGAGCTGAGGTTGATATTCAGTCGACAGCGATTGTTCTGGACCAATGGTCAGGCGATTAGGGTATTTATTCTGCCGCCGGATTCCGAAGACCACAGGCAGTTTTGCCAAAACTCATTGGATGTTCTTCCTTATATGCTGCAACGCAATTGGGACAGGGCGGTCTATTCCGGCATGGCCGACAGGCCGGAAATTGTCAGTTCGATTGCCGAAATGCGCAGAAAGGTATTCAGCACCGCCGGTGCAGTGGGGTATGTGCCGGATGAAATAAGTGCTACAGGGAGTAGCGAATGAGATATATCAGGGGATTTGTATTGGTGACGGGCATGCTGTCTTCCCTGGCCTTGGCTCAGGATTGGCAGTGGAACGGTTTTATCAGCCAGGGCCTGGTGGGTGTTGATGGCAGTCATTTTTTCACCGATGACGATACCAGTCTCGAGCTGACCGAAGCGACATTAATGTCCTCCTGGAGACCGGCGGAGCACTGGCGATTGGCCGGTGCCCTGAACTACAGACAAAGAGGCAATCTCATCGACGAGGCTTGGCAGATGGATTACCTGTTTGTCGAGTACCTCCATTTTCTGGCATCGGGTCACATGGGCGTGCGTCTGGGCCGGGTCAAGAATGAAGTAGGCCTCTATTCCAGTACCCGGGATGTGCCCTTCAGTCGACCCGGGATCATCATGCCGCAATCCATTTATTCCGATTACTATCGTGATGCCCAGTTGCATATAGATGGCCTGGATATTTTCGGCCAATATCACTTGGATGACGGTCAATTGAATTGGCACCTAACGGGAGGCAGCGCCGATGCCACCAAGGATTTGACCCGTAATGTCAATGGCACCCTGGCTTATGGCCAATATCATTCCGATGCATTCGTGTCCCTGGACCTGGACCTGCAGTATCAGGATTGGACCCTGGGTGCCACCTTGTTTCATGTGGGGCTGGGATTTGAAACCGAACCCAAAACCTTCGAGAGCCACGTGGATCTGCGGGCCCTGGTGCTGTCGGCCCAATACCGGGCAGGCCCGCTGGAGTTGACCGCCGAATTCATGCAGGGCAATCGCTATCTCAAGGGGATTTTTTCATCCGGGGGGGAACGGCGAGAGCCCTATCGGGGTTATTACCTCGACCTTCATAGCCGCTTCGCCTCACCGGTTAACGTTTTTGCCCGCTTCGATCACATGATTAACAATCTTGATGACCGCAACGGAGCCAGGCTGGAGCGCGCGACCGGGATCCCCGCCCATTACGGTTACAGCAAGGATTGGGTCGCCGGAGTGCAGTGGCAACTGGCAGATAACTGGCTGCTGGTTGCCGAACATCATTGGATAGAAGGGGCTGCCTGGGTGCCACCGGTCATATTTCCGCAACCTTTAACTCAGGATAAATATTGGTCCATCTTTGCCCTGCAACTCTCTTACCGGATGCAGTGGTGAGCCTATGGCGGAAGTCAGACCTTTTCTCAGTCTGAAATGGAAACTGCTCCTGAGTGTATTGTCGCTGATGACAGTGCTTACCCTGTCATTGGGATGGTTTGCTTCCCGGGAACTGTCGCAACAGCAGGGATTTTTGCTTGAGTCACAGCAAAATGGTCTGCAGCAAAATCTCAATAATGTCATTCACCAGGCGGTGGACCATGCGGTCGACTCGGTGCAGCAATTGGTCATCCTCTATGAGCAGAATGAAGCAATTGCCGACTTGGAGGTCCATTGGGCTGACATCCAATTGCGCTGGGGGATCAGTGCCTTGGGTATTCTTGGGCGCAATGGTGCTCCCTCATACTTTTTGGGCACTGCGCCCGGTGCCAGTGACAAGGCCTGGATTGAGCGTTGGTCCAGTGCCACTGTGCCTGTATGGCGTATTCATTGTAACAGTCGCTGCCTGTTGCAGGTACAGGTGCCGATACTGCTGAATAAACAGCAGGTGTATTTCTTTATTGAATCTGAATTGACCGCCATTCTTGCCAGATTCCGCTCCCAGGAATCATTTGAGCTGGCCGTGCTCGGGAGCCATTCGGAACATCCCATAGCCAATGCATATTGGGGCCGGCAGCTGCACAGCATCAGCAACCGTTCCCGCAGTGAGCCCCTGTTGCGCCAGGCCGCGGCAAATTGGCGCTGGGACGAGATAGTGACAGGCAACAGTCTGTATCAGATAGGGGATGCTCCCTATGCCATCTGGCGCTTCCCTCTGGATCAATCCGTCGATGGTCCCGCCTTGCTGGTGATCTCCAACCTGGTGGAGTGGCACCAGCTGCTCAAGCAGTTTCAACAAAGTATGCTGGGCTTGTTGTTGATATCCCTGCTATTGACTGCAGTACTGCTGTCGATGTTCGCCTGGTCGCCCATTGCCAGGCTGGAAGGGCATGTGAAGGCCTTACCGCTGCTGGCGGAACGACGCTTTGATGAAGTCAGGCGCCGCCTCAAACCCATTCACAATTGGTGGCAGGATGAGGTGGACCTGCTCAATGGTGCCACCCTGGGATTGGCAGACAGGCTTCAATCCCTGGAACAGGATGTCAGTGATTACACCCGGGAACTGCAGCGTCTGGCCATGCTTGATGGCCTTACCGGATTACCCAATAAGGCCATGCTGCTCCACGAGCTGAACAAGGCCATTGCCTGTATGGGGCGGCAGCAGGACAGGGTGGCCTTACTGTTTCTGGATTTGGATGAGTTTAAAAGGGTCAATGATGCTTTGGGCCATGATCAGGGGGATGAATTACTGAAGATCATTGCCGAGCGCTTAACCAACAGTGTGCGGGCCATGGACACGGTATTCCGCCAGGGGGGCGATGAGTTCCTGATCCTGCTGCGCGGTATAGACGAGGAGGCCGATGTCCGGCGGGTGATCCACAAGATTTTTGCCGGTTTGCAGCAACCCGTGGTGCTGGGAAACCACAAGCTTATTATCACCACCAGCATAGGGGTCGCTTTCTGCCATTCACCCTCGTTGCGGGCCGAAGAGTTGATTAAGCATGCAGATCTTGCCATGTACCAGGCCAAGGCCGCCGGTCGCAGCAACTTCCGCATTTTCAACGAAGATATGCTGCTGCAGGCCAATAATCGCCTGATGATAGAGCAGGACATTAGCTCCGCCATCGCAGAACATCAGCTGCGCCTGTTTTTGCAACCCATAGTCAGCATTGCCGATGGCAAGCTCAAGGGCTTTGAAGCCTTGGTGCGTTGGTTTCACCCCAAACGTGGCTTGATCATGCCGGCTAACTTTATTCCCGACATTGAAAACAGTGATGCCATCATTGAGGTGGGAAACTATGTGCTGGCAGAGGCAGTGCAACTGCTGCAACGCCTTAAGCACAAGGACTGGGGCGAACTGTATATTGCCGTTAACCTGTCAGCACGCCACTATCTGGCCCCGGGGCTGGCGGAGTACATTCGTTCGCTGTTGCTCAGCAATGGCATAACCGCAAAGGGATTATTGTTGGAGGTCACAGAGGAGAGCGTGATTGAACAGGTAGACAAGGCCATGGAAGTCATGGCCGAGCTCAAGACCTTGGGAGTGAGAATTGCCATTGATGATTTCGGCACCGGCTATTCGTCCCTGAGCTATCTGAAGCAACTGCCCTTTGATGTACTGAAGATAGATCGCTGTTTTACGTCGGGTATTCAGGAGAATGACGCAGATACCCACATAGTCACCACTGTGATTGACTTGGCCCACAACCTTGGGCGCACCGTGGTGGCTGAAGGTGTCGAAAGTGAGCTGCAATACGAGTTTCTGGCGACGGCGGGCTGTGAGCTGGCCCAGGGTTATCTGCTGGCCAAACCCATGGATGAGCACAGAATCATGTCTGTGCTCGACTCCATTCACGACAGCCGCCGCTGGCCAAGGGAAGATATGCCAAGCCTGCTGGCCAAGCTGGGCACCTAGCAGCGCCGCGCCTTGTCAGCCTTGGTATAGCTTCCAAGGCTGACTCCAGGTGCTGCTGCTTAAAGGGTTGTTAGTCAGAGGGCCGTTAGTCAAAGAACCGTTAATTGGTGACGACTTGTTCTTTAAGCGGCTGAGCCTGGGTGTCGGTTTTCACCTCGGGCGTTGCGGCTACAGGCTTTTTGGCCGCCTTGGGCAACAGACTCAGCAGCTTCTGGGCGATGTCGGTATTGTCCTGATGGCCATTGAACAGGCTTGATGCGGGACCTGCGGCAAAAACCTGCACATCCACACCTGTATGTCCCCCGGTGGTCCAGCCGGTGTTGGAGCGGACATCTATCAGACGCTTAATGGCGCTTTCCAGTACATCCTTACCTTGCATTCTGGCTTTGGCCAGCTCAGCGTACTCATAGGCTGAGGGGGCAAAGGCCAGTTGCTGGGCCAGGGGCTGTTGCCAATCCTCATTGGCCAGGGCCTTGGTGGCCATGGTTTCCGGACTGGCATTCAGAGTGCGCAGTACTTCCGGAGTCCACTTGTATTGGCCCGCGGTACCTATGCTCATACCACCTGTGTTGTGATCGGCGGTGACCACCATCAGGGTATCACCACGGCTGCGCACATATTGCTCCACCACTTCAATGGCATTGGCGAATTCGTTCATCTCCCCCATGGCGGCAGCAATGTCATTGCCGTGGCCTGCCCAGTCGATGAGGCTGCCTTCTACCAACAAGACAAATCCTTGCTCCTGGGCGGACAGCAGCTCCAGCGCCTTGGCCGTGAGTTTGCTCAGTTTGTGGGCCTGCGGTTCATCAATGGCCCAGGGCAGTTGCACGTCGGCAAACAGCCCCAGCACCTTGCCACTGCTGATGCCATCAAGTTGGTCAAACTCGCTCAGGGTTTGGTAACCCTTGTCGCGAAAGCGGGTGAGCAGCGCGTCGGAGAAGTAGCGTTGGCCACCTCCGAGCAACACCTGGGCATCGCTGTCCAGATAGCTTTCGGCTATGGCGTCGTAGTTGCGGCGGCTGTCGTTGTGGGACAGAAAGGCCGCGGGGGTGGCATGGTTAATCTGGCAGCTGACGGCGATACCTGTGGCCAGGCCGGCGCCCCTGGCGTGCTCCATCAGCGTGGTCAGAGGTTTGTGTTCTGTGTCAACGGCGATGGCACCGTTATAACTTTTGTAGCCGGTTGACAGTGCGGTGGCGGCCGCCGCAGAGTCGGTCACGTAGCCACTTTCCCTCGCTGGATAAGTGCTGGCCATGCCGACCAGCAGGCGGTCAAACACGGTTTGCTCTATCTCTTCGGTCTCTGGGTTGTCCTTGAAATAGCGATAAGCGCTGGTGTATGCGGGGCCCATACCGTCACCAATCATGATCACCAGATTTTTGGGCTTGGTATTGGTCTTGACCAGGGCGTTGCCATCGGCGGCCATGGCACACAGTGGCAGGCACAGCAGCAGGGCTGAAAAGTGACGCAGTGACATGTCTATTTCCTGTTGTAGTTTTGGACGCTCTGGGATTACTGGCGCTTGCCTAGGCGCGTTTCTATGGCGTCCATCAGCATGCCCGTAATATCCACCTCAAAGGCGGCCTCAATTTCACGGATGCAGGTTGGGCTGGTGACATTGATTTCAGTGAGCTTGTCACCAATGACATCCAAGCCGACAAAGACCAGCCCACGTCGCTTAAGCTCGGGACCTATGGCTCGGGCAATGTGCCAGTCGCTTTCGGACAGGGGCTGGGCCACACCGCGGCCACCGGCTGCGAGGTTACCGCGGGTTTCGCCCTGTTTGGGGATCCGCGCCAGACAATAGGGCACGGGCTCGCCGTCCACCACCAGAATGCGCTTGTCGCCCTGGGTGATGGCCGGAATGAAGGTCTGCGCCATGGCATAGCGCTGACCATAGGCGGTCAACGTCTCTATGATAACCCCGAGATTGGGATCGTCCTGCTTGATCCTGAAGATGAGGGTGCCGCCCATGCCATCAAGTGGCTTGAGAATGATGTCCCCATGCTCGGCGTGGAAGGCGCGGATGCGATTCGGATCCCGGGTGACTATGGTGTCCGGGGTAAACTCAGAGAACCAGGCGGTAAATAGCTTCTCGTTGGCGTCCCGCAGGCTCTGGGGCTTGTTGACTATCAGCACCCCCTGTTCTTCGGCGCGCTCCAGCATATAGGTGGCGTATATATACTCGGTATCGAACGGTGGGTCCTTGCGCATCAGGATCACATCCAGTTCGGTCAATGGGCAGTCACTCACCTCACCCAGCTGATACCAGTTATCGGCGTCCTGCTTAACGGTCAGGGGGCGCATATTGGCGCGGGGAACACCATTGATCATCGCCAGATCCTGCATCTCCATGTAGAAGAGTTGGTAGCCACGGCTCTGGGCTGCCAGCAACATGGCAAAGCTGGAATCTTTCTTGATGTTGATGGCGCTTATGGGGTCCATCACTATACCGAGTTTGATCATTGTCTAATCCTTAAGGTCGCTCAGCCCAGATCGCCAAGTCTGAGCTGCAGGGCTGTAATGGCGGTGAGGGCGGCGGTTTCGGTACGCAACACCCGGGGGCCAAGCAATACGTCGGTGAAGGCGTGGTTCTCTGTCATGGCTATCTCCTCGGCAGAAAGTCCACCTTCGGGGCCGATCAACAGGCGGATGCGTTTGTTCTCCAGTGGCAGACCATTGATGCCGTGTGCCGCCCTGGGATGCAGATTCAGTTTGAGCGCTGTGGTGTTTTCGGCACACCAGTCAGCCAATTCCATTGCCGGTCTGACTTCGGGGACTGTGCTGCGGCCCGATTGTTCACAGGCGCTGATGACTATCTTCTGCCACTGCTGGATACGTTTATCCAGGCGTTCACCGCTGAGCTTGACGCCGCAGCGTTCGGAAAACAGCGGGGTAATGGTGTTGACCCCAAGCTCCACCGATTTTTGCAGGGTAAAATCCATACGATCGCCGCGGGAAATCACCTGTCCCAGGTGTAAGTGCAAGGGCGACTCGGACTCATTGGTCTGCTCGGACAGGACCCGCACAGTGACGGATTTCTTACCGGCCTCGGTGATTTCGGCCAGATAATCCTTGCCGTCGCCGTTGAACAGGCACAACTGCTCACCCGGACCCATGCGCAGCACCCGACCTATGTGGGCCGCACCGTCCTCATCCAGGGCCAGTTCTGCGCCAGGGCTCAGGGGAAAGGGTTGATAAATACGTGGCACTCTCATCTGTGTTCCTGAAATTCAGTCGGCAACCTTTGCCGCGCTCGGGTGGGACTGGCAGGCTTTCGCCACAAAGGGATTATGATTTCCCTGCACCTCGGCTATGGCCTTATCGCGTTTGCATTCAATCATATCAACTGGATAAGTTTTATCCCATGCCTGGAATAACTTTAATTGGCTGCTGGACAGGGCGAGTTTGTAGTTCTGTTGCATGTACAGATAAGTTCGGGCTATGGCCCCGCGACTGCGTGCCGGCGGCTGTACCTTGCGGCCTTTAAAGTCCACCACCATGTCACAACTGCCGTATTGGCCGGCCATGGCATTCCACTGACTGAAGCGGAAGTTGCTGCGATCGCCGTTAACCTCACCTATGGCCGGCACCAGGTTGTGAAGATCGGCTTCCATGCGCCTGAATTGCGGATCCTGCTCGGCACACTGCTTGCGGCCGCCCTTTTGCCAGCATTGGCGCTGATGTCCCAGCTCCCAGGCAGGTACTATGTGTTCCCATTCGATTCGCCCGGCCCTTTGGGCCTGTTTGCGCACCTGGTAGCCACAGCGGGCGAGCTCCGGCTGCCATTGCTTGCCCTGCAGCTTGATGTCGCAGCCGCAATAAAAGCTCTGCAGCGGCAGTTGGGTTTGATAAATATTGCGGGCCAGCTTCTTGGCCTGGGAAAAATCACTTGGATGACCGGTTGAGGCCAACAGCGAAACAGGAAAAAACAGCAAAAACAGCAGCGCAGCTCTGAGCAAAATAAGGCATTCCCGAAAATAGCAATTGTCATCGGCACTGACTGACGATTTGAGTCGGCGTCAGTGTCCTGTTATGGAGCCGCATGGTAAGGGATTGTTATCCCGGTCGCAACCGGGCTTCAGGCCGCGCTGAGCCTTTGGCCACAGCGGCGGCACAGGTATTGGCTTTGGCCGCGAACCACCTTGTTGTGACGCCGAATGGACAGGGGCACTGTGCCGCAGCCGCAGCGATAGTCGACGCTGCGACTGACAGACTGGGTGTCCAGGCTGTGGGTGGTGCGGGGTGCCAGGCCAAAGACGCCGCGCATCAGGGCCTGCCATTCGCGGCCATGGGGGGCAACCCGGCCATGCTGGCGGTAAGCCAGCAGGTGACAGAGTTCGTGGGGAATGACTTCGGTGAAGAATACCTGCGGATTTTCTTCCAGCAGCACCGCATTGAGGCGCATACGGTTTTCCTGCAAGTGGGCCATACCGGCACAGCGGCCCCTGAGTTTGAAACTGAGGGCTGGGCGGGGCACCTGGATGCCAAGCACGGCTTCGGCCCGCAAGCAGGCACTTTCCAGATGAATTTGCGCCTCTTCCTGCGCCCGGGTGGCGGGGATGCACTGAGCTACTGTGGTTCCCTGAATTGCGGGCCTGTGGGCTGGACTGAACAAGCGCTTGAACATCTGCTGACCATGGCTGGAGATAATAAAAAGGCGTCATTGCCAGAGACAATGACGCCTGCGACCGCCCCAGTTTACAGCGCCTTGGCGGCGGCCTCCACCATGGCCTTCACTTGCTCGGCTATGGCGCTCTCTTCATCGGCGTTATAGCCGGCGATCCTGGGGGTGTGGATATGGCCCACGGGCAGGGTGCGACCGAACTGCTGTTGCAGCAAGATGGCGCGGTAGGAAATCTCGTTGGACAGGTATCCACCGCCAGAGCCTTCTACCGAGGTGGCATCCTTGAGCTCCCTGAGGGAAACAGCATCGAATTCGCCCCGCTGCAAGGTGGTGACCCTGTGGTTGTCGTTGACCTGCCAGCGGCCCTTGACGGCCTGCATGGCGGCCACCGGCAATGAAAACTGCACAAATTCGTCGCCGTTCAACATCTTGCCATCCAGCATAGGTGCCAGGGGCGCGGTCTTGCTGGCACCCGTCATCACGTTGAGGTTATCGGGGGCTTCGGCGCTGCGGTTGCGTCCGGGAAAGCGCTCAAGATCAAAGTTGTCCCGGCCCATGCTGACGGTCAGCACCATGTTGATGCTGTTATTGCGATAGAAGGGTGTCAGTAAAGACTCAATGATGCCCTGATCAAAATCGGCGAAGCGCACAGGGATCATTACGGTTTCCACCTGGGCCTTTTTGCCGTTAACCTCAAAGCGGTAACCATCGAGCATCAGCGCCACCAAACCCGACGGGTTGCTCTGGCCTATATTGCGGTCGAGGAAGAAAGGATCGAAGCCGGTGAGCAGAATTTTCAGCTGTGCATCGTCGGCAAAATGGATGTCACTGAAGCCGCGGGAAGACTTTTCCACGGCTTTGACCAGAATATCCCGCTGCCAGGGGGCGATATTGAATCCGGGTTGAGTCTGTTTGAGCTTGGCGCGCATGGCCAAACGTGACCAATAGAGGGGTCTGTCATCCAGATTGCCCGATTGCACGTCACGCACCGCCTGCTGCCACAGGCGCAGGCCCTGGTGTGCCATGGTATTGGTGACGGCCAACTCTTCGGTACTGGCGGCATACTTTTCCACCAACCCCTCCAATAAACCCTGATAACGTTGGCTGACTTCGGGGAGTTCGCTGTTGGCCTTGGCCAGACGGGCCTCCTCGACATCCAGGTTGGCAAAAACGGCAAATGGCGCGGCTGTCAGCCCCAAAGAGAGCATTGCCGGAAGCAGGCGCTTGAACATGGGAATTCCTTTAAACTTGGCCGGACAAAGATGTATGGCGTTGATTTGACATAATTCTAGTTGAAAAACAGGGATATCACAGAGTGGCCCGAAAATCGAGTTACAGGCTTAAGAATTCTTCATCCTGTCACTGTTGCTGCCATCAGCCCATCATGCCGGGCAGGGACTCCTGGCTGCCGATGCGTTTGCCGAAAAAGTTCGGGCACATGCTGATGGCTGATGGTTTGGATGCAAGCGGCGGTCAGCCCATCATTCCGAGCAGGGACTCCTGGCTGCCGATGCGTTTGGCGAAAAAGGTCCGGGCACATGCTGATGACTGATGGCTTGGATGCAAGCGGCTGTCAGCCCATCATGCCGAGCAGGGACTCCTGGCTGCCTATGCGTTTGGCAAAAAAGTCCAGGAACACGCTGATATTGGTGGCCAGCTGGCGGCGGCTGGAATAGACCCCGTAGACCTTGAACGGTTCCATGGGCCATTCGGGCAGTATGGGTACCAAGGCGCCACTGGCCAACTCCTTTTTGCACACCGAATGGGACAGCATGGCAATACCGAAGTCGTCCAACGCCAGCTGTTTGACCATGATGGAGCTGTTGACCCTGACCTTACGGTTAAAGCTGACCATGGTCTTGCGGCTGCCTTTGCCCAAAGGCCAGATGGGGGCAGAGCGGGAGGTACCCAGCAGAATGCCCGAGTGATCCGCCAGCTCATTGGGGGTGGCGGGAATACCCTTGGTTTTGAGATAGCCGGGACTGGCCACCAGTATGGGTTGGCGCTCGAACAATAAGCGAGCCACCAGATCCGAGGATTGCAACGGGCCGTACTTAATGGCGATATCAAAACCTTCGCCCACCAGACCCACGTCCGAATCGGTGAACTGCACATCCAGCTGCACATTGGGATACAGGCGCATAAAGCCACTGCACAGTTTGGCAATCAGCTCCTGGCTGAAGGACACCGGAATGGCAATGCGCAGCGAGCCGCTGACATCGTTCTGGGTATGTTCTATGACGGCCTTGGCGGCTTCCACTTCGTTGACTATGGACTCGCAATGCTGATAAAAGAGGGCGCCTACCTGGGTCAGGCTCAGATTGCGGGTATCCCTTTGCAGCAATCGCACGCCAAGTTGTTCTTCCAATTGAGCAACTTTGCGACTTATGGTGGATTTTGGCAGGCCGGTATCCCGGGCCGCCTGACTGAAACCCTGAGATCTGACCACTGCGGCAAACAGCGCCATCCCATTCAAATCTGGCATGTTTTTCTACTGTCTCAAATATGGAACAAAGCGTCCAAGGCAGTTTAATGGCAATTGGCGAAAGAACAAAGTTATATTTATTGGCTAAAAATTTTCAGAGGCTTAGCAGAGGATCTCTTGATGACCAGCAAAAAGCAGCCCGTAACAACGACTCAAGCACAGACGCCCGATCCCCTGTTTTTGCAGGCGGAGCATCTGGCAAAGGATTTTTCGCTGTTTCCCAAACACAGCAAACAAAGTTTATCTGATGAAATTAAAGGTCTTTTGGATGATGATGCCATCCAGATCAACCTGAAGACCCTGGCCAAGCTGGACGTAGATGGCTATGTGGCCAAGGTGATCCAGCCGACCCAGGACAAAAATCGTCCCGGTGCCAAGCGTATCATTGCCGATTTGAAAGGCAAGGTGATCACCGAGACCCATATGGGCTCTTTCTACAGCGCAGAAGTGGATCTCAACTTCGGCAGCCGTAACCGTCGCATAGGTTTCATCGCCCAGGAACGTACCACAGCCAACGGCGCCTGGATGCCTGAGCATCACCTGGCGGCCTGTAAGGCCATTCGTCATTTCGCCGAACTGTCCATGCCGATTGTTTACCTCATCGACACCCCCGGTGCCGATGCGGGTGAAATTGCCAACAGCAACAACCAGGCACACTCCATTTCCAAGGCCATTGCCGAGAGTGCCAACGTTGATGTGCCAACCGTAGGTATAGTGATCGGTGCCGGTTATTCCGGTGGTGCCATTCCCCTGGCCGCCGCCAACATTTTGTTGTCTTTGCGCGACGGTATCTTCAACACCATTCAGCCCCAGGGTCTGCAGAGCATTGCCCGCAAGTACAACCTGTCTTGGCAGGAATGTGCCAAGTCCGTGGGTGTGTCTCCTGAAGAACTGTACACCGCCGGTTGTATCGACGGTATTATCGACTTCTCACCCTCAGATCGCGACGAGCGTCAACACAACCTGCGCCGCGCCATCATCAGCTCCATTGAGGCCGTAGAGCGTGCCGCAGTGAAGTTTGTGAAGGAGTCCGAAGACCTGCGTGAACACTATGACCGTTCACTGCATCGCTTCCTGAATCCTTCGCCAAACATCAAGGCCCTGGACACCACGGCCAATATGGCGGTGGCCAGCAGCCCCACCATGCACCTGAACCTGTTCGGCAGCGCCTACCGCTACCTGCGTTACCTGACCCTGCGCAGCCGTATCCATTCCATCTCCCAGGAGCAATATGGTCGCCTGTCCAAGGTGAGCGTGCCCGAAGGGGATCTGTTGGCCCGTATCCAGAAGGAACAGGAAAAAGTATTCCAGTCCTGGTTGTCTGCACCGGACAAGGTGGTATACGACGAGGAACTGTCCAAGCTGTGGAATAACTTTGTTGCCAAGCGTGCCGATGTGTCCACCGAGCGCAACATGCTGACCCGTTTGATCCTGGGTGAGCCGAAAGAGAACTACAAGAAGGCCCGCAAGGCGCTGATGTTCAACATCGGCTGGTCCCTGTTCCATCGCTGGAAAGCCAACGCTGCCAACAACTTCAAGGGGCTGATCCATTATCTGGAAACCCTGCCTGCCGAAGTGACCCAGGCCGATTGGCCCGAGCTGAACAACCTGACAGTGCTGGACGTGGTGGTAAATAACGAGTTGCGCGAAGACTTTATCTGGCAATGCCATAACATACTGATCTTCAACGCTCTGTATGACAATGTGGTCGGTAACCTGGCGTCCATCGCCAAGGAAGCCATGATGTCCAAGAGCCTGTCCCGCGCCTCTGTGGACAGCCTGCTGCACAAGTCCATCGACCGCGCCCTGTCTACCCAGGACACGGCCAATGACAAGAGCAAGTTCTACAAGTGGCTGAAGTACTTCATGTCTCAGTCCAACCGCGCCGAGCTGCTGACCAAGACTGAGCAGTGGAAGAGCGTGGGTTTCCCACAGCTGAACGACTCTCTGTTCGTTATCCTGACCTATTTCTTCGAGCGCCTGCTGCCGGAATATTTCGACAGTGAAGAAGACAACGGTAAGTACACCGGCACCATTAACCCTGTACGCATCGGTCGTCGCAAGGACTTCTGGAACCGCCTGACCATGGGCTACCAGGATCTGCTGATCCAGAAGGTACTGCGTGACGAGAAGAAAGCCGGCAAGATGACCTGGGAAAATGTCATCAACCAGTTCTTCAAGCATTTTGAAGAGGTCAATGGCGACAAGATGTCTGCCAACCTGCTCAACTTCCCGGGTTTCCGTTTGTCCATCGAAGATGCGCTGGACAAGGGGATCCGTCCTTGCGGTCTGATCACCGGTGTAGCCGATTTCGAACACCAGGGCAGCAGCCTCAAGGTGGGCGTTGCCGTGTCCAACACAGCGTTCCAGGCCGGTGCTTTCGATATGGCTTCCGCCGAGAAGTTCTCCGCCCTGCTGATCGAGTGTGCCAAGCGCAAGCTGCCGGTGATCTGCTTTATCTCCTCAGGTGGTATGCAGACCAAGGAAGGCGCCGCGGCGCTGTTCTCCATGGCGGTGGTAAACGATCGTATTACCCGTTTTATCCGTGACAACGAACTGCCTGTACTGATGTTCGGTTTCGGTGACTGTACCGGTGGTGCCCAGGCGTCCTTCGTGACCCATCCTTTGGTGCAGACCTATTACCTGTCAGGCACCAATATGCCGTTCGCCGGTCAGATGGTGGTTCCGGCTTACCTGCCGTCCACTTCAACCCTGTCCAACTACCTGTCCAAGGTACCGGGTGCCATGAACGGGCTGGTGTTTAACCCCTTCAGCGACACGTTGGACAGCCAGCTGGCAAGCATAGATCCGCTGATGCCAATGCCTGCCACCCGCATTGAAGATGTGATCACCAACGCCCTGTCTACCCTGGTTCCCGATACTCAGGTGGAAGATGAGGAAATCCGTCAGGATGACCCACGTGCGCTGATGAAGCCCATCGACAAGGTGCTGGTACATGCCCGTGGTTGTACCGCGGTTAAACTGATCCGCAAGGCACACGACAACAATATCAATGTGGTGCTGGTGGCCTCCGATCCCGACATGACAGCCGTACCGGCCGACATGCTGAAGGAAAACGACAAGCTGGTGTGTCTGGGTGGTAACACCTCCGACGAATCCTACCTGAACGCTTACTCAGTGCTGAAAGTGGCCGAATACGAGCAGGTTGACGCACTACACCCAGGTATTGGCTTCCTGTCCGAGAGTCCGCAGTTTGCTGCCCTGTGTGTGAACAACGGTGTGAACTTTGTGGGTCCGAGCGTGCACTCCATGACCACCATGGGTAACAAGTCCAACGCCATCAAGACCTCCCAGGCCCAGAACGTGCCTGTGGTACCCGGTTCTCACGGTATTCTGTCCAACGCCGAGCAGGCGGTGAACGTGGCCAGTGAAATCGGTTATCCGGTACTGCTCAAGGCGGTACAAGGCGGCGGTGGTAAAGGTATCCAGGTGGTTAAGCGCCCCGAGGATATGATCCCGCTGTTTATGAAGACCTCCACCGAAGCGGCTGCCGCGTTCGGTAATGGTGACCTGTACCTGGAAAAATATGTGACCTCACTGCGTCACATCGAAGTTCAGCTGCTGCGTGACAAGTTCGGCAACACCAAGGTACTGGGTCTGCGTGACTGCTCGGTACAACGTAACAACCAGAAGGTGATCGAAGAGTCCGGTTCTACCATGCTGCCACCTGAGCTGAAGCAGCAGGTGCTGGATTACACCCGTGCCCTAGGTGATGCCGTGGACTACATGGGCGCAGGTACAGTGGAGTTCATCTATAACCTGGATGCCAACGAAGTGTACTTCATGGAGATGAACACCCGTCTGCAGGTGGAACACCCTGTGACCGAGGCCACCTCAGGTATCGACATAGTCTCTGCCCAGTTCGACATCGCTGCCGGTCGCTCTATCGAGAAGCTGGAGCCGAAGGAAATCGGTTACGCCATGGAAGTGCGCGTCACCGCCGAGAAGGCCGCTCTGGACAGCAATGGCGTACTGCAACTGGTGCCAAACCCTGGCAAGATCACCGAGTGTGTGCTGCCTGAGCTCGACTATGTGGAAATCATCTCCATAGCTGCCGAAGGCAAGGAAGTGTCGCCTTACTACGACAGCCTGATCGCCCAGATCATCGTTCGCGGCGAAACCCGTGAAGACGTGGTGGCCAAGCTGTATGACTACCTCGACAGCGTAGTGATCAAGGGTATTGCCACCAACATTCCTCTGCTGAAGCGTATCCTCAAGGATGCCACCTTCAACGAAGGCGTGTATGACACCAACTACCTGCCACGTCTGTTGGCCGAGCTGGATATCCCTGCGTTGATCGCCGAGATGGAAGCTGCCGCCGAGACCCAGGGTGTGGATACAGAATCCCTGCGTGTGGGTGAGTCCAACGAACTCAAGGTATTGGCACAGGGCGCGGGTATTTTCTATACCTCTCCCGCTCCGGGCGAAGCCGATTTCGTCAAGGAAGGGGATATAGTGACAGTGGATCAAACCCTGGCGCTGACCGAAGCCATGAAGATGTTCTCCCAGGTGACCCTGGCCGGCTTCAACCGCAAGGGTGCGGTGCTCTATCCGGAAGATCAGAAGTACCGCATTGAGCGTATCCTCAACACCAATGGTCAGCAGGTGTCTCAAGGGGATCTGCTGTTCGTGGTATCGCCCGTCGAAGCCTGAGTCGATAAGGCTAATTGATTGAAAATACCCGCCATTTGGCGGGTATTTTTTTTACAAGGTATGCAAAGGCTGACTGCGTTGGCGCTGAAAGTGGGCTACGCTCAGTCTGGAGAACTCTGACGGAGGATAAAAACGAATATGGGGTGGCGTGGCAGACTGATGGCCTGTGTTTTGTTATTTGTCCCTGTCATGGCCATGGGGGCCCAGCCCCGGCATATCCGTGTCTGTGTTGATCCCGATTGGCTCCCTTTTGAGGCCCTGCATGAAGGTCGCCATATTGGAATTTCATCGGACTATTTGCGTTATGTGGCTGATTATCTTGGGTTCAGCATTGAGCTTATCCCTACCAGCAGTTGGCAGGACACCCTGGAGCTGCTCAAGCGGGGTGGCTGTCAGCTCAGTCCCATGCTGAATAAAACCCGCGAGCGCAATGCTTACCTGAGATTCAGTGACGTTTATTTCCGCTCGCCCAATGTGCTGGTGTCCACCAAGGAGCAGCCTTTTTTGCAGAGTTTTGAGCAAATTGGCGATCGCTCGGTGGCAGTGCCGCGGGGCTATCGGCTGCAGGAATACGTTAAATCCTATTATCCCAGGGTGAGGTTGCGCCTGGTTTCAAGCGAACGGGAAGGCTTGGCTGCGGTGGCCACAGGCAAGGCTGATCTCTATGTCGGAGCCATGTTTTCGGTGAATGCCCAAATCCAGGACAGTGGCTTTTCCAATCTAAAGATTGCCGGTTGGGGTGGGCCCGAGGATGAATTGCGGATGGCGGTGATCCCCGAGTTGGAGCCCATGCTTCAGGACATCAATACCGCGCTTGCCAATATCAGCGATCAGCAGCGCCTCGCCTTTTACCAGAAGTGGAACAATATTCAGGTCATAGATGAGACCGACTACGGCCTGCTCTACTGGGGATTGGGGCTGGCCTTTCTGAGCAGTCTGTTACTGTTTATGCGCAATCAAATTATCAGCCGCTACAACAGTGAGTTGATGTCGAAAAACCAGCAGTTGGAGCAGATGCGTGAGGATTTGCAGGCATCAAACCGTGAGCTGGCCTTTCTTTCCTGGCACGATCCCCTGACCCGTCTGTACAACCGTCACTACGTCAATCAGTGGATAGATGACAATCCCGCCACCCTGGCCGGGCGTCACTATCCCATTTGTCTGATGATCATTGATGTGGACTTTTTCAAAGAGATCAATGATGAACATGGGCACAACACAGGTGATCAGGTTCTGGTGGAGCTGGCAAGCGTACTGCAGTTGCAATTGCAGCAGGATGACATTCTAGCCCGCTGGGGAGGCGAAGAATTTGTCATAGTGTGCCAGCGATGCTCCCCGGAACAGGGCGTCGCCAGGGCCGAGGCCCTGCTTGCCGCGGTAACCGCCAAACAATTTTGCAAAGGTATCTCCCTGGGGTGCAGTGTGGGATTGGCGGTACTGAGACCGGATGAATCCATGCTGTCGTGTCTGGAACGTGCCGATAAAGCCCTGTATCAGGCCAAGTCAGAGGGTCGCCATCGCGCCATAATGGCTTTTGACTAAGGCCTGTTCTCATTCAAGTCTTGTCTGATTTATAAACAGTTTGTCATCAGGCCAATTGGCCTAAGACGGTATGTCTTTAGTGTGTGATTTTTAATCGTTTTATTTCTTAAGCCTTAAGGGCTAAGCACTTTGACCACTAAAAAGTAGCGAAGCTGTTTGCGCCGCGAAGGGTTCCCATTTACAATATGCGCCTTAAATCCTGATGTGTGGTCTGCTGCTTTTTGTGGCATACTCCGTCTACTTTCTAAACTAAGCAAAAAAGTTGAATCATGACCGACTTATCAAAATACAGAAACATTGGTATTTTCGCTCACGTTGACGCGGGTAAAACCACGACCACAGAGCGTATCCTCAAGCTGACCGGTAAAATCCACAAACTGGGTGAAGTGCATGACGGCGCCTCTACCATGGACTTCATGGATCAGGAAGCAGAACGTGGTATTACCATTCAGTCCGCTGCTACTACCTGTTTCTGGAAAGATCACCGTTTCAACGTTATCGATACACCCGGCCACGTTGACTTCACCGTTGAAGTGTACCGTTCTCTGAAAGTACTGGACGGTGGTGTTGGCGTATTCTGCGGTAGCGGCGGTGTAGAACCACAATCAGAAACCAACTGGCGTTATGCCAACGATTCCGAAGTTGCCCGTATCATCTTCGTGAACAAGCTGGACCGTATCGGTGCTGACTTCCTGCGCGTAGTTGCTCAGATTAAGAAAGTACTGGGTGCCAACCCTCTGGTGATGACTCTGCCAATCGGTCGTGAAGACGAGTTCGTGGGCGTGGTTGACGTACTGAACCGTCAAGCCTTCGTTTGGGATGACACTGGTCTGCCAGAAAACTACCAAATTAAAGAAATTCCTGCCGACATGGTCGACCAGGTTGAAGAATACCGTGAAATGCTGGTTGAAACTGCCGTTGAGCAGGACGACGACCTGATGGAAGCTTACATGGAAGGTAACGAGCCTTCTATCGAAGACCTGAAGCGTTGTATCCGTAAGGGTACCATCAACCTGTCTTTCTTCCCCACCTTCTGCGGTTCTGCTTTCAAGAACAAAGGTATGCAGCTGGTTCTGGATGCAGTAGTTGACTACCTGCCTTCTCCTACCGAAGTTGATCCTCAGCCTCTGACTGACCCAGAGACTGGTGAAGAGACCGGTGAAGTGGCTACAGTTTCTGTAGACGAGCCTTTCCGCGCTCTGGCATTCAAGATCATGGATGACCGTTTCGGCGCCCTGACCTTTATCCGTATCTACTCTGGTAAGCTGAAGAAGGGTGACACCATCCTGAACTCTGCTACCGGTAAGACAGAACGTATCGGCCGTATGGTGGAAATGCACGCCAACGATCGTAACGAAATCGACACTGCCCAAGCCGGTGACATCATTGCCGTTGTGGGTATGAAGAACGTTCAGACCGGTCACACCCTGTGTGATCCTAAGCATGAATGTACTCTGGAACCCATGATCTTCCCAACTCCAGTAATCTCCATCGCCGTGACTCCTAAGGATAAAGGCGCTTCCGAGAAGCTGGGTATCGCTCTGGGTAAGATGGTTGCTGAAGATCCATCCTTCCAGGTTGAAACCGACCAGGAAACCGGTGACACCATCCTGAAAGGTATGGGTGAACTGCACTTGGACATCAAGGTTGACATCCTGAAGCGTACCTTCGGTGTAGATCTGACTGTAGGTGCTCCTCAGGTGGCCTACCGTGAAACCATCACTCAAGCCGTTGAAGATGGTTACACCCACAAGAAGCAATCAGGTGGTTCTGGTCAGTTCGGTAAGATCGACTACCGCATCCGTCCTGGTGAGCCAGGTACCGGCTTCAAGTTCGTTTCTACCGTTGTGGGTGGTAACGTTCCGAAGGAATTCTGGCCTGCCGTTGAGAAAGGCTTCGAGAGCATGATGGATGAAGGTCCTCTGGCCGGCTTCCCTGTGTTGGACGTTGAAGTTGAGCTGTTCGATGGTTCTTACCACGCGGTTGACTCTTCAGCCATCGCCTTCGAAATCGCCGCCAAAGGTGCATTCCGTCAATCCATGCCTAAGGCCAAGCCACAGCTGCTGGAGCCTATCATGAAGGTTGACGTGTTCACTCCAGACGATCATGTGGGTGACGTTATCGGTGACCTGAACCGTCGTCGCGGCATGATCAAAGATCAGGAAGCTGGTCTGACTGGCGTACGCGTTAAGGCAGACGTACCGCTGGCCGAAATGTTCGGTTACATCGGTCACCTGCGTACCATGACCTCTGGTCGTGGTCAGTTCTCCATGGAATTCTCTCATTACAACGCTTGCCCAGCCAACGTGGCAGAGACTGTAATTGCTGAGACCAAGGCCAAGAACGCCGCCAAGAAGTAATTGAACTTCTGATGAAAAACCCGCCTTATGGCGGGTTTTTTTATGCCTGCAACCTGGCGGTATATGCGTCTCTTTGGCACGGCCTTGGGGCATAGCCCATACTTGCTTGGCTGATCGGAATCGGTGAAGGTTTATAAAGGAATAGGGATTTTTCTATGAAACAACATGCCCCTGGACAATCTTGAGCGCTGTCATTCTGGGATACCTGCTGCTGGACGATACCTTATATCAAAGCTGGATGTGTTTGTGTTCAGCCAACCGGCGACACAGGACAAGCCCAAGCGGTGCGCTTGAAATCCGGTGTAATACCCGAGCCTGTCGGTGGTGTGGAACTGTTCTGAGACCCTCTCAGTGGCGCTTTTGCTGCCACCAGATATAGCCACCGCTGACACTGATGAGCACAAAGACAAGCGCGAGAAAGTCCCATAGCCACTTGGCCCACTGACCAAACAAACGACCGCTGTGCAGGTCCAGCAAGACTCTTTCCCAGTTGAGACTAGCGGAGCGGGCCTGCAACTGCAGTGCGGTATCTGCTTGTGCCACAGCTTGAATCCATTCTGGAGCCTTGAAGGGCATGGCCCTGCTCCATTCAATCAACTGTGAATCGCTTTGGTACATGCCATCGGCAGCCTGCAGCCAGATTTCATCGGGCCCCATTACCGCCAGATTTGCGAGCGCTTTCGGCAAGCCGGTACTGGTGTCCTGGACTTCCTGCAGTTGCCCTTGGCCGTCAAGCAGATACAGGTTGTCGCTGTCTATGGCCAGAACAAATCCTTCGGTCCTTACCGCCGCCAACAAGGGCCCCTTGGCTTCCAATACCTGACGTTCGCCAAGCCACAACAGGTTATCTGTCGCAGCGAGCACTTCCGGGGCGGTTTCAAACAGCAGAACCTGGTTTGGTGGCTGAATGCCGTACCAGTCCAGCAACCAGTTGAGGGTCACCCGACTTTGGGGCAGGTGCCAATCATCGGCATGGTTGATGGCCACGCCTGTGAGGGCCAGCAGCAGTAAAAACAGGGCGCCGACCAGACCCAGGCGTCTGTGCCATGGCCTCAGGTGACGCTTGAAGGCCAGCGACAGGGGAGAGCGTTTGCCTGAATGTAACTTTTTGCTCATTGGGAGACTTGGGCTTCCTGAGGTTGCAGTGCGGCATCCAGATACAGGGCAACGCGTGACAACTTGGTCAGGGCCCTTACCGACAGGGTTGCCCCCGTGATACCGTCAATGGTTTTGTCTAATTGCAGATTGGGGGTCAGTGTCGCCGATTTGAATTGATCGGTAAAGAAGTCATGGCGTACTTCATCACCGCGGCTCTCCCGGTACACCAGCACCTTAGTGCGGGCAATCCGGCCCTGATCTACGTGGATGCCAACCGTAATGGGGGATTCTTTGCCAATTTCTTCCAATATCCATACGCTTTGGGATGGTTTGGCCCAGTAGCGCACCCTGAATTTGTTGAATTTATGGGCGAGGATTTCTTCTATGTCGCTCTTCTGCTTATCGTTGAGCCACAGCACCTGAGCCTTGGGCAGTTCACCCAATGACTGGCGAATAAAGTCATCATTGCTCTGGTAGATTTCATCGGCCTGAGGGGTGGCCATGAACAGCAGGGAAAGGAGCAGCAGTAGGGGCTTCATCATAAAATTATCCGCTGACAGAAAGTCAAAAAGGGGCCCGAGGCCCCTTTTATTTTGCATGGCTTAGAACTGGTAGCCAACACCCAGGTTGAAGCCGTCTGAATCCAGGGTGCCACCCTGATTTTCATAATCGGCTTTCAGCACTACATTTTCGTGGATCCAGTAGTTCACACCCACGGAAGTAACCTTCTTCTTGCTGTCGACACTGTCACCGGCTTCGTTGTCCCACTCGTTGTAACGGGCGAACACACCGAACTGGTCGTTGATGCGGTATGAAGGCTCAATGTACCAACCCTTCTGAGTGTCGCGACCTTTGGCCTTGGCTTCGGCGCCATCGATATCCCACTGGGCGTACAGGCCTTTAACTGTGAAGCCGCCAACAGTGTAAATGGCATGGGCTTCCAGCAGGGTGGCAGAGGCTTCTTCACCTACATCGGTATCACCCTGGGTGACATCGGCTTGGTATTGGGCGGTGGCGGCCAGTTCCAAACCTGGAATCGCCGTGTACTTCACGCGGCCTGTGTAAGCCAGGGCTTCGGCACTGGCTTCAGACACTTTCTGACGGCCACCACGTACCTTGAAGTTATCTTCCACTTTCAGACCAGAGGTCACGGCAGCATCGAAGGCCAGACCTGGAGCAGCCTTGATATTCAGGGCCAGACCACCTTCCCACCAAGTGGCAGGAATAATGTTTTTCTCAACAGGGTTACGCTCAACACCGTAGAAGGCTGGGGGCTCGTGGGTTTCGTTGATGATACCAACTGGTACCAGGAACAGACCGGCTTTACCCGTCAGGGCATCGCTAAAGTCATGCTCAACATATGCCTGTTCCAGCTCAACTTCACCGGCGTCATCTTCTTCGTGGGAAGCGATAACGTGCTCAACTTCCAGTTCGGAGAAGAAACGGGTCTTGCTGTTGAACTCATGGCCGAAGAACATCACGAAACGATGGAAATCGATCTCGGCATCGCTGTTAGACATGTTGTTGTAGTGCAGTTCGCCGTAACCACCAATGGTAGTGGCACTCTTGCCTTGGCCTTGTTCGGCAGCATCGGCGGTCTGTTCAACGCGCTTTTCGGTTTCTTCCAGGCGCTTTTCCAGATCCTTGAGCACTTTTTGCTGCTGTTCGATCACTTGGCGCAGTTCCTGAGTGTCGTCGGCGGCGATAGCAGCTTGGCTGGCAAACAGGCCCAGCATGGCGGTGGCGAGCAGAGTCTTTTTCATTATTCCCATTCCCCGAAATGTAAGAAGTTGGATGCTTGTTTTGATGGCGGCTATTCTACTCACTGATTTTTTAAATGCAAACGATTCGCATTGATATTTATGATCCAGATCAAAAACTGGGATGTTTCAGCAAAATGTCTCACCTGTATCGGGGACTTAAGTCATCGGGTGAGTTATTCGCCGACTTTGGGGTAGACTTGGCGCCTGTTTTATCTCAGTTAATAGAGACAGTGTTCGAGCGCCTATGTTTTTGGATCCTTATTTCAACCAGACAGACACCAGAGTTCAGATCAGCAAGGCCCAGGCCAGTGCTTTCGCCAAGGGTATAGCCCAGGACTTCAACCCCATACATGACGTGGATGCCAAGCGCTTCTGCGTTCCAGGCGATCTGCTGTTTGCCCTGGTGCTGAGCCACTATGGTTTGAGCCAGAAGATGCAGTTTCGCTTTGAAGGCATGGTGGGAGACGGGGTGGAATTGCAGTTTCCTGCCGAGGTAGGTGAAGCCTTTTCCGTCCGCGACAGCCGTGACAAGAGTTACCTGCAGGTACAACGCCAGGGTGAAGTGAGTCACTGTCCCGAGCAAATCGAGTCTTTCATTCGCAGCTACGTAGCCTTCTCCGGGCTTAATTTTGTCCACGTGCTGGTGCCCCTGATGCATGAACACGGCGTGATGATCAATCCGGACCGTCCACTGGTGATCTACGAGAGCATGGCATTCGAGCTTAATAGCCTCGACTTCACCCAGGTGACACTGGAACTGGTGAAATCCAGCCTGGCCATAGATGGCAAGCGCGGCGACGTGACCTTGGAATTTGCCCTTATGGCCGAGGGCAAGACAGTGGGCACCGGCCTCAAAACCCTGGTGATGAGCGGCCTGCGTCCACTGGAGTCCGAGCAGGTTGATGCCATGGTGGCCGAGTACGAATCCCGTCGTCAGCGTGGTTGAGTCCAGTCGATAGCCATCGCGGCAAATATGCCTGCTTGACGCCCGCTGAAGTCTGAGCCGATAAGCGGCTCGGCGGTGGCTAACTGTCATGATCCACTTCAATGGGGCACGGCTGTGATTGTCAGCCCCAATCGTTGTAAAAATGGCCTGAAACCCGCATTCCAGGCCGACTTTGGCCGGGTTGAATTGCCAACCCTGTCGCTTTCCTTTAACTTATCTCTTTCCCGTGTCCGGGTAGGTTTCAGGCCCTGTTTTTCTCAGGCCCCAACCCCGCCCATGGCCTTGCCACGGCCGGCACCAGTTTGCTTTAAGGATAGAGATGTCAAGCCTGATCCGAATCGTGCTCATAGACACCCACCTGCCCGGTGTGGTGGAGCTGGCCCTCGACGGCCATACCAACATCTGTGGAACCAATGCCTCCGGTAAAACCACGCTGCAGCGCCTGGTACCCGTGTTTTACGGTGAGTATCCCAGCCGGGTGGTGCCATCCACCCGCGACAGCTTTGAGCGCTGGTATTTGCCCCACGACGGCAGCTACATCATTTACGAATATCGCAAGGCCGACGGCCTGCTGTATCAGGCCGTGCTGTCCTCCGCCGGCGAGGGCAAGGGCGTCAGCTACCGTTTTATCGCCAAGGGCTTTGAGCTGGACGATTACGTCAAGAACCGCAACGGCGACACACTTCTGTGTCACAAGGCGGCGGATCTGGGCCGCGAACTCAAGCGCGCCGGTGTGGCCCACACCAATTTGCTCAACACCCGCGAATACCGCGCAATAATCCAGAATGACCGTACCCTGCTGGCCACCGGTGGCAATCGCAGCGAGCTGCGGGCCTATGCGCGCCAATTCTCCCTCTGCGAGCCCGAGCACTCCTTGCGCCACATAGAAAAGTTGGCCAAGGCGGTGCACTCCAAGGAAGGCAAGATGGAGACGGTCAAGTCGATGATTGCCGCCATTCTGGAAGAGGACGGAGTCAATCCACCCAGTTCCCGCATCAATCCGCAGCAGGTGGAAAGCTGGATCCGCGAGTGTCAGCTGATTGCCGGTTTCGAGGCCATCAGGCCTGAGTTCGACAAGCTGGAGCAGGAATTCAACCAACTCTTGTCCGCCGAGCTGCGCCTCGGCGCGCTGCACAAGGGCTACAGGGATGACGAGGTGCTTGAGGCCCAGCGCCAGGAGCACAACCAAACCCTGTCCAAGGAGCTGAATTTCCATCTGCGGCAGCTGGATGAAGAATGGAAGGAGCGTCGGGACGAACTTAACCAGGAAATCTCCGCCGCCCGCGGTGATGCCGCCAAGTTTGAGCACGATCTCGAGGCCATTGAAAACCAACATGGCGCCTTCCTCGATGCCGACATAGAACAGGCCCGCACCCATCTGGAGCAGTTGCCCCTGTGGCGCATCGATCTCGACAACCTGAGCGAGCGCCACAAGCTGCTTACCGACAAGCATCAGGACGTGGAAGCCGCCTACAACGGCCGTCGCAGCAAGATAGTCGAGCAGCTTAACCGGGATCTCGAAGGCCTGGATGCCGAGCTCGACAAGCAGCGTGACAGCCGCGACCGTCAGGCCGCCAGCGCCCGTGCCGACCTGGAAAAGCTGGAGCAGCAGTGGCGCGATCAGCTGGAAGTGATCAAGAGCCGCTTCCGCGACGAGGAATACCGCCTCAAGCTGGATGCCGAAAAGCTCAAGTTGCAGCAGGACGCCGTCACCTACACAGAGGAAGAAAAACTCAATCTGGCGGTGTTTGACGAGCGTATCCAGCGCGCCGACGAGGAGCAGGAAGTCAGTAACGCCAACGTGGAGCGCCTGTCCGCCGACGAGCGCCGTCTGCGTGCCAGACGCGATCAGGCCAGCGAGGCCCTGCGCCTGGCGAGCCTTAGGCACAACGAGCGCCGCGCCGAGCTGGAAGAGATCCAGCACGTGCTCTTCCCCCAATCCCACACCCTGCTGGAGTTCTTGCGTAAAGAAGCGCCGGGCTGGGAACAGACCCTTGGCAAGTTGGTGGCGCCCGCCCTGCTGCACCGCAGCGATCTTCATCCTGTGCTGACCGAAGGCGACAGCTTCTACGGCATAGGCCTGGATCTCAAGGCGCTGGAGGTGCCCGAATACGCGGCCACCGAACAGGAGCTTAGGCTGCGTCTGGCCCGCGCCGAGGAAGCCCTGGCCCTGGCGGCCAAGGTGCAGGATGAGGCCGAAGCGACCCTGGTGGCCATCAACGGCGAGCTGGAAGGTCTGAGCCGGGAGCTGACCTTTGCCCGCACCGCCTACAAGAATGCCCGTGAGGATCTGCGGCGCCTGTTTGACGAGAAGCGCGCCGAGCAGGACAAGATCAACAAGGCCCTGGCCGAGCGCAAGGCGGTGGCCAACAAGCGCCTGACCCAGCTGGATCACGAGCTGCGTCAGCTCAAGGCTCAGCATCAGGAACGTCTGGACGAACACCAGGAACAGGCCCTGGAAGCGCGTATGGAGAAGAACGCGTACTGGCAGGAAGTGGTCGGTGCCCTCGACAGCCAGATAAGCGCCCTGCGCAGCAGCATGGAGCAGCGCCGCAGCAACGCCAAGGTGGAAACCAAGGCCTGCGAGCAGTGGTACAAGAATGAACTCAAGTCCCGCGGTGTCGATGAGGACAAGATCATCGCCCTCAAGAGTGACATCCGCAGCCTGGAGCAGCGCATTCAGGACGCCGAAGGCCGCCGGGCCGAGGTGCTGCGATTCGAAGATTGGTATCAGCACACCTGGCTTGGCCGCAAACCCAAGCTGGCCCAGCAGCTCAGCGATGTGCGCCGGGAATTGGCGGATCTGGAGCAACAGTTGGCGGGCCGCATGGCCGAGGTCAAGGCCAAGCGTCTGGAGCTGGAGACCGCCCGCAAGGCGTCCGATGCCGCCCAGGTGGAGGCCTCGGAAAACCTCACCAAGCTGCGTGCCCTGCTGCGTAAACTGAACGAGCTCAAGCTGGCCGCTGGCGAAGATGAGGCTCAGGGCAGCATAGGCGAGCGCCTGCGCCAAGGCGAGGAGCTGCTGCTCAAGCGCGACTACCTGATGGGCTCGGTCAAGCAATACGTGGAGCACTTCGACACCATCATCGCCGGCAAGGCGGGATCGGGCCTGGCGGAGTTCTGGGAACGGGCGCGGGAAGAGGCGACCGTGGTCACCGACAAGGGCATCCGCCTGCTGGATTACCGCAAGCTGGTGCCGGGTCTGGAGCAGCTGCTCAATGTGATGGTGCCGCAGCGGATGCGCTCTCTGATCGATTTGGGGCGCAACTTCGGTGTCGACCTCTGTGCCTTCTACGACGTGTTGGCCGACATAGATCGCCGTATCGCGTCCCAGAGCGCGCGCATCACCCGCGAGGTGGGCGAGGAGCTGTTCCTCGACGGCGTGTCCGAATCTGCGGTACGTATTCGTTCGCGGATCAGTGAGCTGGAATTCTGGCCCGAGCTGGAAGTGTTCGTGGCCGCCTTCCGTCACTGGAAGACCGACGGTTTCAACGGCCTGCCGAGCGAACATTACACCGGCAGCATGCGCCGGGCGCTCGACATCATAGGCAAGGCGGCCCTGAGTGGCGGCATCGCCAAACTGCTGGAGATTGAACTCAAGCTGCGTGAAGGCAACAGCGATCTGGTGATCCGTACCGACAGGCAGCTTAACGAGTCCTCCAGCCACGGTATGGCTTATCTTATTCTGTGTAAGTTCCTGCTGGCCTTTACCCGCCTGTTGCGGGGCCCGGCCGACGTGACCATACACTGGCCCATAGATGAGCTCGGCACCCTGCACCATGGCAACGTGAAGAAGATTTTCGATGCCTGCGAGAACAACAATATTTCCGTGCTCGGCGCCTTCCCCAACCCCGAATCCGAGGTGCTGGGGCTGTTCCGCAACCGCTATATCATCAACAAGCAGACCCGCAAGCTGCAGGTGGTGAAACCCAAACTCAATCCCATCGCCGATAAGCTGGCGAGCCGTATCGCCCGGGAGGCCGTGTAATGACCGACGCTATTAGCCTGGTGGGCCAGGGCGCCCTGATTGAACGCCTGCTGCGGGGCGAATTTATCTGCCGCGTGACCGACGAAGACGGCTGGCGGGCCCTGAAGGAGCCCGGCATGCGGGCGCGGGTGGAAAGCTACCTGAATCAGATAAACCGCACCGTTGCCACTGCCGGTGAAGGCGAGGTGTTTTTCTGCGGCTATGCCCAGCTTGGCGAGGCCGAGCGCAAGGTGATCTCCAGCCAGTTCAAGGACATCTGCCAGGCGCTGATCCCCCTGGTGGAATGGCTGGTGCTGGTGCAGGAAGCCTCGGGCCAGGATGCCCCCCTGACCGAAGGCGCACCTGTGCGCCTCACCGAGTTGCAAAGCCGCATCGAGGACACCCCGGCGTTTCGTGAGCAGCTGGCCAAGCTCAGCCAGTATCGCCTGTTCGGCTCCACTTCCAGCAACGTGGATGCCCAGATGAAGCTGGTGTTCAAACGTCTGGTGGAGCTGGGGTACCTGACCCGCCCCAATGCCGAGAAGCAGATTTATATCGCCACCGGCAAGTTGGATTACCTGTATGAGGTGATCCGCTTTATCGACGAGACCGAGGGGCTGGGACTGGAGGCTCAGGCCGAAACCGCCACCCAAAGGGAGCTGATATGAGCAGCAACCTGCATCAGTCCGGGGTCAAGCTGCTGCGCCTGCTGGGGCGCCATGCCGAGACCCTGATGGACGTTTACCTCAGCGGCAGCGCCGAGGAGGGACGCCATGACGCGGCCGTGCTCAGTAAGCTCACCGACGCCGGCATACTCTGGCGCCCCGAGGCCGGCGAAGGCCTGCGGTTGACTCGCAATGTCCGCGCCCTGCTGGAAGAGGGCCTGAAGGACGAGCGCAACCGCCAGATCAACTCCAATGTGGGTTCGTCCCTGGCCACCATCAAGACCCTGGCCTCCCACTACCGCGAGGCCCGTGCCAGCGTTGATTACAGTGCCGCCGAGGCCTACCTGGCGGATCTGTCCGAGCATGTGTTCGCCTTTACCGAGAATCTGCGCTATTCCATTCGGGTGCTCTGGGGCCGGATCAACAACGAATTCGGCTATGTGGGCAGCATCAGCGCCAAGATCCGCGAAAACGAACTGGCCCAGAGCCAGGTGGGCGAATTGCTGAGCGGCCTGGAACTGTTCCAGTTCACCGAGCTGGGTGAAATTGCCGGTGACATACGTGAGCTCAGGCGTTTGCTGGTGACCACATTGCAGGAAACCTTAAGCGATTGCAGCAAGGAGCTGAGCGTGGTGCAGGGGCGTTTGCTGGAGCTGCTGGGGCGTTTCCGCCAGATCCAGGGCCGCACCCGCTTGCTCAAAGGCTTGTTGCTGTACACAGACATGCATCCCGACTATGTGCCCCAGGATCACGTGGCACATCGCAAGGTGCCGGGCCTGTTCAACCGTGCCGAAGCCATACTGGCCGATGCATCGGTGGACGTGCACAACAGTGCCCAGGAGCTGGAGCTGATGGAGCTGGTGGCCCGCATCAAGGCCATTTCCCGGCTGGATGTGCCGGTTCGGCACAGGGACGTTGAGGCCGAGGTGGTACTCAGCCAGGCCGAGGACTTCGACGTGCCGGACAACCCGCTCAAACAGGCGGTGGAGAATTACTTCTGCGCCGTTATTGATTCGGGAAGGCGCCAGTCGGCACTGGATTTCCTCAAGGCCAATCAGTTGCCCTGGGACGCCGAAAGCTGGCTGTATCAGGTGATTGGCGGCTTCGAGGGCCTGAGTGAAGAGCACAAGGGCTACTTTGAACTCGAACCTTTGGGCGAGCCCCATCCCGTCTACAGCGGCAACTTTATCATCCGGGATGTGGAGCTGTGGCTCAGCTGAACCAAGCCGCTTGGGCGAGCTTGCTGTTGGTGGGCTTGCTATTGACGGCGGCTTGTTCCACTATCCAGCCAGGCCCAAATGACTTGGGCGTTTTACACTAATAACAGATAACTGGGATGAGGGCGTGGCGACGTTTCGAGATTAGGTTATGTTCGCCTTGGTGGCGCTTTGCTTGAGAAACGAGGAGCGAAGTTTAGTTCGTTCTAAATGAGTGACGAGTGACAAAGAGCAGAGTGCCGCCCAAGCGAACCCGAAGGGCAGTGCTTGGCCGGTCTTTCTAATGCGTTAGTGCCCGCTTATGTAGGATGCTACATTGCGCAGGCACTGCCTGATATAAAAGCCGGCCAAGTTACTGCAAAAGCAACCATGAAACGTCAACACGCCCTAACCCAGGGAAGGCAAGCTATGTTGAAGACTCTCTCGGCGCGCATCTTTATCGGCCTCTTTGTCGGTCTGGTGTGCGGTTCCATAGTGCAGTACCTGCTGCAGGATATTTCCTTTTTCTCATCCACCCTGCTCGACGTCGCATCGGGCCTCGGCACCATGTTCGTCAATATGATCATGATGCTGGTGGTACCTTTGGTGTTCGTCAGCATAGTCTGCGGTGTCTGTGAGCTGCAGGATCTTGGCAGCTTTGGTCGCCTCGGCACCAAGACCTTCGGTTTCTACATCATCAATACCCTGGTGGCCATTTTTGCCGCGGTGGGCGTCGCCCTGGTGCTGGATCCCGGGCGCGGAGTGGACATGACCGGCGGCGAAGGGGTGAAGCTTACCGCCACCGAGCTGCCAAACCTGATGAGCCTGATAGTCGATATAGTGCCGCGCAATCCCGTGGCGGCCTTTACCTCCGGCAATATGCTGCAGGTGATCTTTATGGCACTGTTGCTGGGGGCCGTACTCAAGTCCATGGGAACTCACGTGGCAGGAGCTGTCAGCGGCTTCCAAACCGCCAACAAGGTGATGATGAAGCTGATCTCTGTGGTGATGCACCTGGCGCCGCTGGGCGTGGGGGCGCTGATGTTTAAGTTGGGTGCCACCCTGGATGCCGAAGTGTTTTACAGCGTGCTTGAGTATCTGGTGCTTATCATAGGTATGCTGGCACTGTGGATTTTCGTGGTTTATCCCTATGCGGTGCAACTGTTTACCACGGTCTCGGCCAGCACCTTCAGGCAAAAGACCCAGGAGCAGATCCTCTTTTCCCTGTCCACCGCCAGTTCTAACGCCACCATTCCGGTGACCATGCGCACCCTGGTGGAGAAGCTGCAGGTGAATCACGCCGTGGCCGGATTCGGTGTGCCACTCGGGGCGACCATGAACATGGGTGGGGTGTCCATTTACATCACCATAGCCATTTTCTTTATCGCCAATGCCTTTGGCATGCCCATTACCCTGGAGCAACTGCCGACCCTGATGTTCAGCATCTTCCTCTTGTCTGTGGGCGCCGGCGGCGTACCCGGAGGCGGCATGGTGATGATAGGCGTGCTCATCCATCAGATGGGCCTGCCAGTGGAAGCCTTTGCCCTGGTGGCGGCACTCGATCGCTTAATAGACATGATCCTCACCTCCTGCAATGTGGTAGGCGATACCGCAGTGCTGACCATAGTCGACCAAACCGAACGCCCACACAGGGTGCTGGAGCAAAGCGACGAAGAGTAAACCCTATGGGCTCACCCGTGCTGAAGGTATTCAGCTCGGGTAACAGCAATAAAAAAGCCGGCTTGATGCCGGCTTTTTCGTATTCGCGCTTTACCGCTTAGGCCTGGGCGTAACGCTCGGCGCTGGTGCGGATTTCTTCGCGGGCAGATTCAACGTCTTCCCAGCTTTCAACCTTGACCCACTTGCCTGGCTCGAGATCTTTGTAGTGTTCGAAGAACTGTTTGATCTGGGCTTTAAGCAGGGCCGGCAGATCGTCCACGTTCTGGATGTGGCCGTATTCCTTGGAAATCTTCTCGTGTGGTACGGCAACAATCTTGGCATCTTCACCTGACTCGTCGGTCATTTTCAGTACGCCAACGGGACGGCAACGGATCACGCTGCCAGGTTGCAGTGGGTACTGGGTAGGTACCAGCACGTCAACCGGATCACCGTCGAGGCTCAGGGTCTGGTTCACGTAACCATAGTTGCAGGGATAGAACATGGGCGCGGTCATCATGCGGTCAACGAACAGGGCGCCGGTTTCCTTGTCCACTTCATACTTGATGGGATCGTGGTTCTGAGGGATTTCGATGATTACATAGATATCATCTGGCAGGGATTTGCCCGCTGGCACAGCATTTAAGCTCATTTGCGTATCCTTAACGGTGTAAACACAGGTTTTCGTAAAATAGTGGCGCGTATTATAGCGCGATTTGGCGGCTTGCCAATGAAAGCCGCCTTAGACCTTCTACTTAGACTTAGGGGCCAGGCCTCAGCGGCCGTGGTACTCCAGGCACACATCGACCTCGTTGGCCGAGCCGAGGATCACAGCTACCCGCTGGTGGATCTGCTCGGGCTGGATGTCGAGTATGGTGTCATAACCCGTGCTGGCCTTGCCGCCGGCCTGCTCGACCAGCAGGGCCATGGGGTTGGCTTCGTACATCAGGCGCAGCTTGAATGGCTTCTTGGGATCCTTGGTGTCGGTGGGGTAGGTGAACAGGCCGCCGCGGGACAGCACCCGGTGCACATCACCCACCATGGCGGCAATCCAGCGCATATTGAATGACTTGCCCCGTGGGCCTGCCTTGCCTTGAATCAGGTCGGCGATGTAGTTCTGCATCGCCGCTTCCCAGAAGCGCTGATTGGACATGTTGATGGCGAATTCGGCGGTGTCCTTGGGGATTTGCACCTCGGCCACGGTCAACAGGTATTCGCCGCTGACGGGATCCAGGGTAAAGAGTTGCACACCCTTGCCCGAGGTCAGGGCCAGCATGGTGGATGGGCCGTAGAGCACGTAACCGGCGGCAACCTGGTTGCGACCGGGCTGCAGGAAACTCTGCTCGCTGATCTCACCAATAGGGGCTGGCAAAACCGAGAATATGGTGCCCACCAGGGAGTTGATGTCGATGTTGGAGGAGCCATCCAAAGGGTCGAAGCACACCAGAAATTCGCCCTTGTCACCCAATACCACGACCTCATCTTCTTCTTCCGAGGCCAGGGCGCGCACGTGGCCATCGGCGGCCAGGGCATCTTTGAGCATGTCATTGGTGATCACGTCGAGTTTTTTCTGGCTTTCGCCCTGGACGTTCTCGGTACCGGCCACGCCGAGCACACCGGCGAGGGCACCTTTGCGCACGGCCTGGCTGATGTCCTTGGAGCTGTTGGCCAGGGTGGTCAGCAGCGCCGCCAGAGCCGGGGACAACTGGGCTTGATTCAGGTATTGGGACAGGGTCTGCATGTTATGTCCTTAACAGAAAGTGAGGTCTTGATGATTTTTGCCGCCAATGATACCCGAGATTGATGAATTTTTCAGTGCGTTCCCGCATTGGATTGGCTGTACTCCCCAGGGAAGCATGCTGAACCTTTATTTACAGTATCGGCTTTGGTAAACCTCACAATTTAGGGCAGAATGAGGCCTGTTTCGCCATGGCCACAAGGGCCGGGCATGGACCCCAATGGATAGAATAATGATTAAAAATTGGTTAGGGACTATGTTGATGAGCAGTGGCTTATTGGCTGTTGGTGTTGGACTTGGCAATCAAGTGTTGGCGGCCCAGGCATTTCCGGGGGCAGGCACAGAGCCTTTGGCCATCGCGCGCATGTATGCTTCTCCTGCGCTGGCGGGCACCAGTCCTCGGGGCTTAAGCCTGTCGCCGGACGGCAAACGGGTGACCTATTTGGCCGGTCGCGCTGACAATCAACATTTTTACGATCTGTGGCAGATGGATGTTGCCAGCGGCCAGGTCAGCCTGCTGCTGGATGCCGACAAACTGGCGGCCGGTGAGCTGTCGGATGAGGAAAAGGCCCGCCGTGAACGCAAGCGTATCTATGGCCAGGGCATTATGGAGTATTTTTGGGCCGATGACAGTCAGGCACTGCTGATCCCCGCCGCCGGTAAACTGTACTATTTCACCCCGGCTAACGGCGAGGTCAGGCTGCTGGCCACGGGTGAGGGCTTTGCCACCGATGCCAAATTGTCGCCCAAGGGCCATTATGTGTCCTTTGTCAGCGAGCAGAACCTGTTTGTTTACAATCTGCAGCAGAACAAGTTGCTTCAGTTGACCCAGGATGGCGGCGGTGCCATTAAAAATGCCATGGCGGAGTTTGTTGCTCAGGAAGAGATGGACCGCATGACGGGCTACTGGTGGGCGCCGGATGAGTCGGCCATCGCTTTCACCCGCATCGATGAATCAGGTGTCGAGTTGGTGACCCGCAACGAAATCTATGCCGATGGCATCAAGCTCACCGAGCAGCGTTATCCCTATGCCGGCAAGGCCAACGTTGAGATTGCCTTGGGTGTGGTGACCCTGGCCTCCGGCAACACCTCTTGGGTGGCGCTGGGCCAGGATAAGGACATCTATCTGCCGCGGGTGGATTGGTTACCGGACAGCAAGCAGCTGAGTTTTCAATGGCAGAGCCGCAATCAGCAGCGGCTGGAACTGCGCAAAGTGGCCATCAAGCAACCGGACAGTTCAACCCTGCTGCTGGCGGAGACCAGCAAGGCCTGGGTGAATCTCAATAACGATTTGCACTTTCTCAAGCAAAGCTCCGATTTCCTCTGGGCCTCGGAGCGGGACGGTTTCAAGCACCTGTATTTGTTTGACGCGCACGGCAAACTCAAGAGCCAGCTGACTCAAGGAAACTGGGCCGTCGATGAGGTAGAGTTTGTCGACGAACAGGCAGGTATGGTCTATTTCAGCGGTCGCATGGATAAGGTCACGGAAAAGCACCTTTACCGGATTAGCCTCAAAGGCGGAACGCCCGAACGCCTTAGCCAGGCAGCTGGCATGCATAGCCCGGTGTTTGCGGAAGATAAGGCGGTGTATCTGGACTATTTCAACAGCCTGAGTCAACCGCCCCAGATAAGTCTCCACGATGGCAACGGCAAGCGCCTGGCCTGGGTGGAGGAGAATGCGGTGAAAGCCGGCCATCCCCTGTATCCCTTTGCCGGCCTGTGGCAATTGCCTGAGTTTGGCACCATCAAGGCCGATGATGGCCAGGCCTTGCATTATCGCTTGTTCAAGCCGGTCGATTTCGATGCCAGCAAGCGTTATCCGGTGTTGGTGCGGGTTTATGGCGGACCCCATGCACAGATGGTGGTCAACAGTTGGAACGAGCAGGATTACTTTACCCAGTATCTGTTGCAACAGGGTTACCTGGTATTCCAGCTGGATAACCGCGGCTCGGCCCACAGGGGGACCCGCTTTGAGCAGGTGATCTACCGAAACATGGGCGATGCCGAGGTGCGGGATCAGGTGGCGGGCGTGGACTATCTGCGCACGCTGCCCTTTGTGGCCGGAGACAGGATTGGCATTTTTGGTCACAGCTATGGCGGCTACATGGCGTTGATGAGCCTGTTCAAGGCGCCTGAGCATTTCAAGGCGGCCATATCCGGCGCCCCCGTGACCGACTGGCGCCTGTATGACAGTCATTACACCGAGCGTTACATGGGCACTCCGCAGGATAACGAAGCCGGTTATGACGCATCCAGTGTGCTGCCCCATGTGAAGGGGTATCAGGGCGGCTTGTTGATGTACCACGGCATGGCCGATGACAACGTGTTGTTTGAGAACAGTACCAAGGTATTCAAAGAGTTGCAGGATCAGGGCAAGCTGTTCCAACTCATGACCTATCCCGGCTCCAAGCACTCGATGCGTGGCGATAAGGTGCGGGCCCATCTGTACCTGACGTTGGCGGATTTCCTTGACCGAGAATTGAAGCATTAATATAGAAAAAGCCAGTCTACGGACTGGCTTTTTTATTGATGGACCCCTGCGGGCCGCAATCCGCGTATTCAAAGAGGCACAATAAAAAAGCCAACCCCGGGGTTGGCTTTTTATCACAGATGCAGCGGAGCTGGATTAGTCGTCCAGGTTGCCGCAGAAACGATAACCTTCACCGTGAATGGTGGCGATGATCTCCGGCGTGTCCGGCTGGCTCTCGAAGTGCTTGCGGATACGGCGAATGGTCACGTCCACGGTACGGTCGTGTGGCTTGAGCTCACGGCCGGTCATCTTCATCAGCAGATCGGCACGGCTGAGGATCTTGCCTGGGTTCTCCACAAAGTGCAGCATGGCGCGGAATTCGCTGCGCGGCAGTTTGTAGGATTCACCCTGGGGGCTCACCAGCGAACGGCTGTTGATTTCCAGGCTCCAGCCATTGAAGCGATACACTTCAACTGAGCTTTTCTCTTCTGTCTCGGCGCCTGCGCTGTTGACGCGGGTCAGAAGGTTACGGGCACGAATGGTCAGTTCGCGGGGATTGAACGGCTTGGTAATATAATCGTCCGCGCCAATTTCCAGCCCCAGGATCTTATCGACCTCGTTATCACGGCCTGTCAGGAAGATAAGACCAATGTTGTTGATTTCACGCAGTTCACGTGCAAGCAACAAACCATTCTTACCGGGTAGATTGATATCCATCACCACCAGGTTGACCTTGTTTTCCTGCAGGGCTTTATGCATTTCTGCGCCATCATTGGCTTCAGTAACCACATATCCTTCTGCCTCGAAAATACTTCTCAATGTATTACGGGTTACAGCTTCATCTTCAACGATAAGAATGTGCGGGTTTTGCATATCAAGTACCTAAGTTAATCAAATCTTTGCTAATCATAAGTGCCCGTCGCCCCGGGCTCTCTACCAAAACGCTGACTGGATCAGTGGTCACGCAAGTGCTTTCAAAGACGGGTCTGAACGGCAATACACTTGATGATTAGTACAAATCGCCAGCTGTCACAGGAAGTCGCGGCCGTACTTTCTTCGATAATCCAAGGCCAGGGAAGGTCCCTTAGCCATTGTTTTTCTGTAAAGTTTACATGTTAAATTCAATGTAGATCACATTTGCTTCGGCCGTGTAGTCATACTGCGACAGCAGAGTCCGGTTATGTAACATTTTATGTCAATGTACGGCCGGATGCTTGGATGGCTACGAGCGGCATTGTACTCGTTTTAGGCATTTGTTAACAATTGAAATGTTAACAAATCGGCTGCTCTGGTTGGTTAATATTTGTTAACGCAAATAATGTTTATAAAAATTAAGTGGTTAAAGTTAAATCTTGTCATGGCTGTGCCTGAGGGCTGGGCAAGAGGTTTCAGTCTGCTAAACTGTATCGGGTTCTGAAAGATGAAAAGCAACATCATGGAATGTCAGATCAATCACCTCTGGTCCCTCTATCAACAGACCGAATTTCTGTTGATGCAGAATATTTCCCCCGACACCTCGTTTGCCATTATTACCGCCCATAATCCCCGCGGCGAACTGCTGTCCGAATGTCAGAATCGTCTCAGGGACCGACAGCTATTGGCGGACATAGAGGCCCTGGGCGTCCCCTATCGAGCCTTGGTCGGCACCAGTCCGGATTTGCAGCATAAAGAAAAAAGCTGGGCGGTATTTATGGAGGCCGGTGATGTGTTGGCGCTGGCCGAAAAATACCAACAAAATGCCATTTATTATGTGGAGCAGGACAGGTTGAAACTGCTGCCCTGCTTAATGCCCGGCCCTGAGTTGCAGCTCGGCAGCTTCCGCAGCAGAGCCCGCCTTATTGGCTCCATGGCCGACTTCGACTGTTAGACCTTCCTTGATACGTTGGCAGTGTTGAATTCTGCCAGCCAAACTCTTTGCGCTATATTTAACCGGTCAAAAAATGTCATTGACTTGGGGCGGGCTTTATTGCTACTTTTTTGGTCCCTTCCCTTGGGAAGGCACAGAAGAGGAGCGTCAACTAGGTAGCCGTTTCGAGGAGCATCCACTCCGATGACGAAAGGTGAGGGAGATTGACGCCGAGGTAATGCCATGTGGAATTGCATGTCGTTATCGGTCGGCCAGGCTGAATCCTGTCGATTGTCACCTGTTTTTTGGTGGAGAGCTTCTGGTGACGATCGCTGTTTCCCTTCTATGGGGTGCTGTATCTTTGCACCAGGCTCTTCGAACGTATTTTGTTCGGAGCTGATTCATGAATATCCAATCTCTGTTTGTTATTGCTGCTTCCTGTTGTCGGGAGGTGTGCTGATGTCTCTGGTTGTTGCCAAATTCGGCGGTACCTCGGTGGCCAATTTCGACGCCATGTCACGTTGTGCCGACATAGTGCTCAATAATGAAGCCTGTCATCTGGTGGTGGTCAGTGCCTCCAGCGGTGTGACCAATTTGCTGGTGGAGTTGACCCAGGCCACGGTCAATGATGAACGGCGCCTGCAGCTGCTGAAGCAGATTGCCCAAATTCAATATGAAATCCTTGATTGTCTGACCCGCCCCCAGGATGTGGCTGCCCAGCTCGATAGCTTGCTGAGCCGCATTTCTGCACTGAGCGAGGCCTTGGTGCTCAACCGCAGCAAGGCGATTATGGATGAGCTGCTGTCCATGGGAGAGCAATGCTCGTCATTGCTGTTTGCCGCCGTGCTGCGGGAACGCGGCGCCAGCTCCAGCAGTTTCGATGTGCGTCAGGTGATGCTGACCGACAGCCACTTTGGCCGCGCCGAGCCGCAAATAAGCGAGATTGCCGAGCGCGCCCAGCAATGGCTGGCCCCTTTGCTGGTCAACCAGATTATTGTGACCCAGGGCTTCATCGGCGCCGATAGCGAGGGCCGAACCACCACCTTGGGTCGTGGTGGCAGTGACTATTCTGCCGCCCTGCTGGCCGAGGCCCTGCGGGCGGAGGCTGTGGAGATCTGGACCGATGTGGCCGGTATTTACACCACAGATCCCCGTTTGGCGCCCAATGCCCGTCCCATTAACGAAATCAGCTTCAGTGAAGCGGCGGAAATGGCCACCTTTGGTGCCAAGGTGTTGCACCCGGCCACCATACTGCCGGCGGTACGCCAGCAAATTCAGGTGTTTGTCGGCTCCAGCCGTGAACCGGAAAAGGGTGGCACCTGGATCCGTCATCAGGTTGAGAATCCGCCAACCTTCAGAGCCGTGGCGGTACGCCGGGATCAGACCCTGCTCAATCTCCACAGCCTGGAAATGCTGCATGCCCGTGGTTTCCTGGCCGAGACCTTTGCCACTTTGGCCCGGCACAAGATCTCCGTGGACCTCATCACCACCTCCGAGGTGAACGTATCCCTGACCCTGGATAAGACAGGATCGGACTCCAGCGGTCAGGGCCTGCTGAATGAGGCCCTGCTGCAGGAATTGTCCCAGCACTGCCGGGTCCGGGTTGAAGACGGCCTGGCGCTGGTGGCCATCATAGGTAACCGTATTGCCAGCACCGCCGGGATCTGCAAGCGGGTGTTCGAAGTGCTGGAACCCCACAATGTGCGGATGATTTGCCAGGGTGCCAGCCCTCACAATCTCTGCGTGCTGGTCTCCGAATCCGAAGCGGCTCAGGTGGTGAAGTCACTGCACCAAAATCTGTTCGAGGAGGGGCTGTAATGGCATTTGTAAAAAGTGCCGTTCCAGTCGGTGAATTGGCTGCGGGCCAGCCATTGGAGTTACCGGTCTACAGGCTCAAGGGGCAGGGGAGTGGACACCCCAGCGTTTATATCCAGGCCAACGTCCACGGTGCCGAGGTGCAGGGCAATGCGGTTATCTACCAGCTGATGAAGCTGCTGGAGCACTATCAGGTACTGGGAGACATTACTCTGGTGCCGCTTGCCAATCCGCTCGGGATAAACCAAAAGAGCGGTGAGTTTACCCTTGGCCGGTTTGATCCCATTACCGGGGTGAACTGGAATCGCGAGTACCTGGATCACGGCTTGGACATTCAGGCTTGGTATGCAGAGCATGCCCACTTGGATGATGCGGCTTTGGTGATGGCCTTTCGCTCTACCCTGGTGGAAAGCTGCCAGGCGAGGCTGAATAATTCCTGGGGCGTGACCACGGGTCACAGGCAGGCGGTGACCTTGCAGGCCATGGCCCACAACGCGGACATAGTGCTTGATCTGCACACCGGCCCCAAGTCATGCAAGCATCTGTACTGCCCAGAGTTTGATTGTGCCGCAGCACAGTATTTTTCCATTCCCTACACCCTGCTGATCCCAAACAGTTTTGGTGGTGCCATGGACGAAGCGGCCTTTGTGCCCTGGTGGACCCTGGCCGAGGTGGCAAAGGCAACCGGTCGAAATCTGGGGGGCAAGGTGGCCGCCTTCACCCTTGAGCTGGGCAGTCAGGAACGAATCGATCTGGCCGATGCCCTGGAAGATGCACAGGGTATATTGGCTTACCTCAGTCATCGCGGTGTGATTGCCGAGCACGTCGCCCCCAAGGCGATGAAGCGCCATGGCTGTTTACTGAAACACTATCGCAAATTCCACTCTCCCAAGGCGGGTATGGTGGAATATCTTGCCAAGGTGGGAGAGCCCCTGCTCGCCGGAGCTCCTCTGGTAAACCTGCTCAGGATGGACAGGTATGGCAGTGGTGAGGTATTGAGCACAGTGTCTTTACCCGAAGACTGTGTGCCGATACTGCATTTTGCCTCGGCCTCTGTGCATCAAGGCACAGAGCTGTATAAAGTTATGACGCAAGTGTTTGAGTTGTAGGGGATGACAATTTGGAAACTTGCTATTGGTGCTACATGTCGTACAGTGGGGGCAGAAGATTGAAAAGGAGAATTCATGAGAGCCCCTTATTTAATACTGCCATTGCTGGTGGCTTGCGGTGCCCAGGAACAGGCAAGTAATACGCAACGAAGCGCTTCGGCCGGTGAGCAGCCAGCCAAAGCTGTAATAGCCGACAATACAAAAACGAAGGCCAATCAGACCAAGGAGCCGAGGTTTTTACAACAGGGCAAGCTAGAGCATGTTTTTAACATCAATGGCACTAAGTTGCGGGCAAGCGAGCAGGCGTTACGACCGGGCACCCAGGTATTTGATATGTCTATTGGTACCTTTGCCACAGTCAAAAATTTTCTGGTGGTCATTTCTTCAGACGATGAAATCAGTTGGCAACAGGATTTTGAGGTCAGTAAGCTTGCTGCGGATACTTTCAGGCTCACTCCTCAGAATGATCAGCTTTCCATGGATGCCTGGTATAAGCGATTAAAGACTGAAAAAGGAATCGTGAGAGTTGAGTTGGGATTGGACTATTCTCTCAAGTCAGAAGTCGCTGATCATTAATGTGATAACCACTTCAACTTGAATTTTTGACATACTTATAAATAAAAAGAGCCGCATATCGCGGCTCTTTTTCATGCTCTAACTATTATGACTTACGGCGACGCAGAGCTGCGACGGGTAACAACAGCAGAGCCAACCATCCCAGGCTACCGCCTGAAGATTTGTCCGGACCGGCTGGTGGAGTTGGCACGTCATTAACCTTGACTGTGGTCTTGACGACAACGTCACCTGTGCCATCGTTTACTGTCAGAGTGAATTCCTGATCTTCGTTGGAGTTCACCTGGCCAGTAGCAACAGTCAGGGTGGCAGTGTTTGCACCTGTGAGAGTTGCGGCTGTACCAGCAGTCTGAGTCCAGGTATAAGTCAGGGTATCATCTGCGTTGGCGTCAATGGCGGTAGCGGTCAAAGTAAATGACTCACCTTCGGTCACACTGGCAGCACTGCTGGTCACGGTGACGTTCGGCAGACGGTTATCGCAGGGATTTGCATCGCCGGCAATCTGCTCATGGAACACGCTTGAGCTGATATTTTCGAAGGTGACATTGTCCACAATCCAGCCAAACTCATTGGAGTTGGTATCAGTGACGATACGGAAGCGGAAACGAACTTCGTTACCATTCAATGCAGTACCGAAATTTACTTTCTCCATGGTACCTGGCCATGGTGAGAAGCCGGTATATGTCATACGCTCTGGCAGCAGTTGGTTGAGCTCACCGGTATAACCACCTTCCTCGAATACACCGCCCATCTCCGTCACATCAACCCAGTCGCCGCCGTTGACACTGACTTCGACCACGCCGCCATCCCAGTTTTCTTCGATTTCGAAATACTGGAACCAGCTGATGGTGAAATCACCACCGTAGCCAATTTGTACCGGCTTGGTTTCGAAGGCCACATCGGATTCGAAGCCATTGTTGGCAATGTACAGATACTGGGAATCTACCGGGAAGTAGGCGGCATAGGTGCCATCAAGCATGCCTGTACCTTCTGCCATATCACCACCGGCCAGAACATTTTCCTTGAAATCTGCCAGGCCTGAATAATCTTCCATGTCACTGGTAGACATGTTGCTTACAGGAGCCTTGTCCTTAAAGTCCATGTTAACAACTGTGGTAAAGCTATACTCTTCAGCCTCTGTGCCTTCTGCCAACGATGGGAAGGTGAGCTTCAGTTCAATGGTATCAGCGGTCTTGGCATCGTTGAGTGTGAACTCGATTGGGGCACTGGTGGCGTCACCAAACAGTTCCAGCGCACCAAAGGTGATCTTTCCTTCATTGGCAAAAGTGATGTCATGATCACTGATCACTTCTACCTGGGCTTCCACACCTTCGAAACGTTCGCTACCTTGGTTGTGGATAGTAAAGGATACAGTACCGGTTTCACCCTTATCCAGGATGCCATCCTTGCTGCAATAGCCAACGGTCAGGCCTTCATAGTCAGAATTCACATCGTGTTCTGTTACTGCGAATGCCGGCAGTTCAGTCTTGTATGACTCTACTACACCACTATGCCTGGAATCATAACGCTCTGGTGACTGTGCACCCAGACCCATACCGCGACGGGCGAAGGCCTTGATAAAGAGATCATAGTCTTTTGGTTCGTTAGCGTAGGCGGCCGCCAGCAGAGCGTCACGGGCTTCGGTGTAGGTTGGTGCTATTGGCGTCATCTTATAGCCGGCAACCAGGTAGTCCATCATGACGCTACGGGCTTCATCGAAGCTGTAACGCTCATCATTAATCAGAGACACGAAACAATCCCACAGCATCACTGCCCAAGGCTCACCTGCGGAATGAACTTCGGCATTATCCATTGCTACATCGGCAAAGGTCAGTGGATTGATTTCCATATCTGTGCTGTATGGGAAGTTGCGGATACCCCAGTAGAAAGAATCCACATATGAAATCGCCGCATAGGCTTTCTGGAACTTGTCATTACCATCCAGCATGGCATCATCAGCTTCAGCCAACATCAACAGGGCATGGAAGTCACCCCAGCCTTCACCCATGGAACGGCCTTGATTGTTGATTAGGCCTGAGCCATTACCAATCAAGCGGTTACTGATGTAGTGGCCCCATTCGTGGGATACGATGGCGTTATCCCAAGAGCTGTCTTTGAACGGCTTGGTGTTGAACATGTGGACTTCAACATCTTTGGCCGCATCCACTTGGGCATAAATGGCTGCGCCATCATTCAGTGACAAGCCCATGGCTGGGATCTTGACTGAAGTATCGGTACCGCCCATCGGAGCAGGATCTGTAGTGCCTGAGTTGTTGGCGATTAGAACACCTATGGCACCCGCATTCTGTGCATTTTTGGCTTTAACCGTGAAAGCACAGGCACCGCGGTCAATGATGACGATTTTACCTGCCAAATCAGCACCATTGGTTGCAGCGGTACAGCCATCGTTGAATGGTGCAGTGCCGTCTACGATGCGTACCACATTGCCTGTGATGTCGAATTGGCCTTTACCAAAGCTGGCACGCTTACTGGAGGTCAGCAGAGTGTCAGGATCGTCAGAGGAAATGATGACGCCATAGTCCTCGCCAACCACGGCGTCTTTGCTGTCCCACAGGTACATTTGCATACGTGGTGAACGGCCATCGGCAGGGGTGCTCATGTTGGCATTGTTAAAGCCTGAGTTGTCCTGGACCTCGGCACGAATGGCATCGCCTTCTTCACCACCACGGCCATAGTTGTCGTTCTGGGCGTTACCTGAAGCTTCGTCGAAACCATGATCGTAGAACAGGTCATGGAGGTAGTTGTTCATATAGAACAGGTTAACAATAGAGGCTTTACGGTTATTGACCGAACTTTCAACTTCGGAGGTGTTGTACTTGTAGTCAAAAGTATGATCGGCGGTGGTCTCGGCGCTGAAGTCACCATTGGTAAAACCATCGGGTGCAATTGCATCCACATAGGCGAAAGCGTTGTTGCCAGAGGTCATGGTTGCATCATCCGCCAACCAGGCATCTTTGGTGCTGATTGGACCGTGACTCAAGGTGACCAGAGGTGCATCCAGATAGGCAGTGGCATCTACCTGATCTTCGCTCTCGGCAGGAATCACGTTACCGTGAGGGCCATCCCAGGGTACACCGGTTTCGCTGGCATAAACGCGATAATTGAAGGCTGATTCATAAGCAGTTTGGTTGTGCTTGAACAGCACTTCATTGGTTTCACTGTTGATGATGAAAGCGTAAAACTCTGAATCACGGCTTTCTGCATCGCCGATTTCAAGCTCTACATACTGGGCTGGTACCAACTTGCCCTTTTGTTCAAAGAACACTGGCTTGGCACGAGGCTCGCCTTTAACAATTTTGCCATTGGCAATTTCAGACGCCTTAAAGGCTTCGTACTTGCCTTCACTGCCTTTGCTGGTGAGCGACAAACCAGTGACACCCATATCCGCTGAAGCTGCTTTTACGGCGTTGGCGGCGCTACCAAAATCAGCTTTTATGCCCTTAAGACCGCTGGCTTCGGCAATACTGGCGGGCAACAGACTGCCAGATGTAGCAACCAAGCCGTATTCACGATCCATCATAATGTTGAAGCTACGGTTAAATACTTCAACACCTTGGAATTCTTGATTGTATCGGGCGATCATGCCACCACGACCTTGGTCGTGCAGGTTAGTCAGTACAGGTTTAAGCGCGCTTTGCTTTTCAACCGAGAGGCCAGTGATTTGATTCAGGTAAAAATCAGCGGCAAAAGCCAGTTTGTACTTGGCATCCAGAGCGCCCAAGCTCGGAGTGCGTTGATTGGTCTTTGCCCATTGGAAGGTGGCCTGGCCAGTGCGGGCATCGAATTGATCGCGCATGCCACTGATAGAGGCTTGTTGCTGCACTGCGGCATGTTGAACGGGAACGGCTAATTGAGCAATGCGGATATCTTGGTTGTCTGCGTTGACTGCGCCCGACAGCAGCGCGGCAGTAATTGCCATTGAGAGTTTGGTTTTCACGCTTTCTTCCTTGTCAATGTGGCCTCGCTCGATGAAATGACATCGAAACCGGCGAATAATTATTATGCTTGAACAGCGTCATAATGTTGACGCAGTGTTAACTTTTAACACAAAGTTTGCGAATAGTTAACACTGCTGTTTGAACAAGGAATGAAAAAATTAACGGTATACTGTATTGAAATGAGAGGAAAATCCTGTCAATCAAGGCTTAATGGCTCTGGATATCGGATTTTGTAGGCTGATCAAGGTTTCCGTTGATTGGATTTCATCAATGGACTGGATACGGTTGATAAGCACATGTTGAAGTCCTTCGATTGACTGGCACATGACTTTAACAAAAATGCTGTAGTTGCCGGTGGTGTAGTAGGCTTCTACCACTTCTTCAAGGGCATTCAACTTGGCCAGTGCGGCGGGGTAATCACCGGCGCTCTTGAGGTTAATGCCGATAAAACAGCAAACATCGTATCCCAATGCTTTGGGGTTGACGGTAATCTGGGCGCCGGTAATGATGCCGGCCTGCTTCATTTTTTCAACCCTGACATGTATGGTGCCGGCGCTGACCCCAAAACGTTTTGCCAATTCAGCGAAAGGTGTTCTGGCTTCCTGCATCAGGGCTTCGAGAATTTGATTGTCCAGTTGGTCACGTTGAAATGCTGTATCCACAGAAATAGGCTCATAATTTCATTTAATGAGCACTAATTTACGCGTTTAACTGCAATTTTGCCAGAAAATGCTCACTGTGCACCGGTTGCTTCCCAAAAAGGAACTGGGGCACTGAACTGCATGGGCTGTTTGCTGAAGGGGTGAAAAATACTGAGCTCTGCAGCATGCAGCAATAATCTGTCCGCCAGTGAACGCGCCAGGGGATCGGCATAGAATCCATCACCCAAGATAGGATGGCCCAGAGCCAACATATGCACCCTGAGTTGGTGGCTGCGTCCGGTTATGGGCATCAAGCGTACCAAGGTCGAGCGTTTTCCATAGCTCACCACTTCGTAATGTGTGAGGGAGGGTTTGCCCACCTTCAAGTCCACTTTCTGTTTAGGGCGATTTGGCCAGTCACAGATCAATGGCAGATCTACGGACCCTGAAGCCTTCATGTGGCCGGCGACCCGGGCGTAATATACCTTCTGGGTTTCTCTGTCCCGAAATTGACGTTTGAGTTCACTCTCGGCACTGCGCCTTAATGCCAGGACTATTACGCCTGAGGTGGCCATATCCAACCTGTGCACTATCTGACTATGGGGATGAGCTGCTTTAACCCTGGACCATGTGCTGTCATGGTGCGCCGGATCCCGACCTGGGACTGACAAAAGACCACTGGGCTTATTGAGCACTATGATGTCTTTATCCTGGTACAGCACATCCAGCCAGGGAGTGGTCGGTGGGCTGTAAATAAAGTCGTTCATAATTCAACCAGGAAATGACAGGGGGCGCTAAGATACCCAAGAGTATCTGAAGAGGCAAGTGCAGGCAGCTTGTTGTTACAGTTCAGCACTTCCCCTCATCGCTGGTAATTGATTAAATACACAACCATAAAAAGTGAGTAACACAGCGAACGGCATGTTTAATAATAAAAAATATCGCATTGGTGACTACCTGATTATCCCTGAGCGCTGCTTGATCATTCGCGATGGCAATGAAAGCAAGTTGGAGCTCAGGGTGATGCAGGTATTGGTATGTCTGTTGGAGCGTGCCGGCCGTCCCGTTAGCAGAGACGAGCTCATTCAGGAGGTTTGGCGTGGTGGCATAGTCTCAGACAATGCCATTAATCGCATTATCGGCATATTGCGCACCAGTTTAGGGGATGATGCCAGAACTCAGACAGTCATAAAAACGCTGCCTAAAGTAGGCTACCTATTAGTGTCAGATACACTTCAGCCTTTAACAATGAAGCTACTTAGCGAGTCGGAATTAGCTTCCGATGAGACCGTTACTCTCGGAGGTGATGTAAGCAGTCTTACGCAAGATGGGAGTTCGGTGCCATCTGAACCGGAAAATCGCTTCAGAAACCGGCCAAATAAATATGTTATTGGCGCCGCGTTTTTGCTGTCGTTGTTAACCTGCTGGTACTGGCTTATTCCTTTCGTTTCAAGTCTACAGAGCAACAATCATGTTGCCGACAATATTGTTACTCTGGTTCCTCTGACCAGTTTGGATGGTCAGGAGGTTGATCCCGTACTTTCTCCAGATAGTAAAAAACTGGCCTTTTCGTATCGGGAACGAGATGGGACATTTTGGCGAGTCATGACGCAGGATATCGCCACCGGCACCATTAATTTTATCGAGTCTTCCCCTGAACCAGGAATGAACCAGCGTTACCCAGCCTGGAGCAATGATGGCGGGCATCTGGCTTTCCTTAATTACGACGGCCAGAAAAGATGTGAGGTGGTACTGTTGGATATGTTGACACGTACTCGCAAAGTGCTGGCAAATTGTCACACTGCCTTGCAGTCCAGCGCTATAGCATTCAGTGGCAAGGATCTTATTTTTATAGATACCGAAGGGCTTGATGAATACAAAAAGATGTTTCGTATCAATATTGAAAGTCTGCGTCGCGAACAGCTCAGCCAGCCAATAAACATTGGCCGAGGTGATTATGGGTTAACTTTGTCGCCTGATGGCGACAAACTCGCAGTATTGAGGAATGTAGGTTGGTTCGATACTTTGGTCATGGAGTTCGAATTTTCATCAGGTGAGTGGCAGCAATTATTCAAGGTAGGCTATCCACTTAAAAGCGTAGCGTGGGATGAGCAAGGCCAAGGTATTATCTATCGGGCTGAGGAAGGGCAACTTCATAGATATGATTTACGCGACCATAAAGTCACTCGTCTCACCAAATTTGCTCAAGAGATAAATTCACCCAGATCAAATGGTGCTGGCCAGGTCACGGCGGTTATCGGGGAATTGGTTGAAGAAGAAATGTGGTTTTGGCGTTCGCCAAAGTCAACGTCAAGCCAGCCGGAAACTTGGATAAGTTCTAATCGGCGAGACTTTCGAGGAAGTATTAGCCCGAATGGACAACTTACCATATTTGTGTCAAATCGAACTGGCTTACCCCAGATCTGGTTAAAATACAATTCTGGAGAGGAGAAGCAAATAACCAGCTTTTCAAATTTTGCACATGTTGATGAATTAAGTTTCTTTTCTGATAGTCAATATATTTGTGGAGTTATTAATGGAAAGCCATTTGTAATGAATGTAGACGATGGCGTCATAAATTACATTCCAGGAGTAAATTCAGCTAGAAATGTTTCTTTTGGCATGAGCAAGTCTGAGTTGGTTGCTCTGGTATTTGATGGTGGAAAGCGTCAAATATTATTGTTGGATGTTCAATCTGGTCAAGTAAAAAAATTACTCGCTGCCGATGCATTTTCTGGGAAATATGACCGGACTGATGGTGTATTTTATTTTTCAAAAATGCACAGCAAAGGTATTTGGATGATGAATAATGGTGTGACAACTAAAGTCACAGAAGCATTCACTCCATTCTTTTCTTATGGATGGCACATAGCCAATGGCACCATTTGGTATCTGGATTCAGATGGGGATAATTCATTTCTAGTAGAGTTGTCAGTGACATCAGGAGGTAGCCAAAGATATAAAATAGACGTCAAGAATCTTTCTACCAGCATAATGTCCATGACTGACCAAGCAGATGTATTACTTTCCGTCCTTGCGAATGCCAATACTGACGTAGTATTTGTTGATGTAAAACAGTGAGTTGTGAGTTAGTTATTTTTTCATCACCTTTTCGTTGTGGCCGACTTGCAGTGCCGCATACTAGTATTCTGGTCATTCAGCCAACTTTACTTGGAATAAAAGACACCGCCCCTAAGTAACATAATTTCTGATGTACTGGTCGCAGAAAGTTAAGGTGCAGAGTTCCTTTAAAGTTGGTTGAACCTACTCAATCAGATGACATATGCTTCGCATATAAATGGAGAGCTACTATGAAAAAGTACACTGCTTTGGTTGTTGCAACCGCCTTTACAACAGCGTTTTCATTGCCATTTGTTTTTACTAGCTCTGAGACAAAAGCGCAGGATAATACGCAACCCACTTCTATTTGCGAACCGTTTCCTGACTGTGTCATTTATCATATAGATCAGTCAACAGAACAAAAAACTGAATCATAATAGATGCTTGCTGTATGAGTGGTGATATTCATAATGGAGGCTAATATGTGGTCTATCAGCCTTTATGCCATAGGCGCATTAAGTGGCCTGGTATTTATCTACTACGTGTTCTTAAACTTGGTTCTTGCGTCCGAAGAATCCAGTTTGCTTGACCAACAGGACGACTAAATCTCCCTTTCCGTCAAAGTGGGCATCTTGATTAATCAAGGTGCCGCTTTTTTATTTGATGCTTACACCACATCAATCATTGTTTATATCTGAGATTTATTCCTGATGCGCGCTAGTGTCGCTACATTTTGCTGTCGTGAAGCATTTTTCTGCGGATGACTTGTGAGACTGGGGACAAGTTTTCACTTTTGCCCTACACTCGCCAGCTTTAGACTTGCCTAATGGGCCTTGATTTGGGCGTGAGGGAGATTATGAGAATCGGCTTTTTCAGTGCCAAGCACTATGACATTCAGCACTTTGACAAGGTAAATAAGGCCTTCGGTGCTCACATCGAGTATTTCGATGCCAGGCTTTGCTCCCAGACCCTGAAGTTAGCCCAGGGATTCGAGGTTATCTGCGCGTTTGTTAACGATGAACTCAATGCCACTGTGCTGCAACAGTTGCATGAGCATGGTACACGGCTGATTGCCATGCGTTGCGCCGGTTTCAATAATGTGGATCTGGATGCCGCGACCCGTCTGGGCATGACAGTGGTCAACGTGCCCGCCTATTCCCCTGAATCCGTGGCTGAACACGCGATTGCCCTGATGCTGACCCTGAATCGGCGCATTCACAAGGCGTACCAGCGTACCCGCGATGCCAATTTTTCCCTCGAGGGTTTGGTTGGTTTCAATATGCACGGCAAAACCGTCGGGATTATCGGCACGGGTAAAATCGGTCTTGCCACCATCAAAATCCTGCTGGGATTCGGTTGTAAGGTGCTGGCCTACGACCCTTATATCAACGCCGAACTGAGCAAGCTGGGCGTGCCCTATGTCGGCCTTGATGAGCTTTTTGCTAATGCCGACATCATCAGTCTTCATTGCCCATTGACCAAAGACAACCATCACCTGTTGTGCGCCGAAACCTTTGCCAAAATGAAGCCCGGGGTCATGGTTATCAATACCAGCAGGGGAGGATTGCTGGATGCCTTTGATGCCATGGAAGCCTTGAAGCATGGACAAATTGGCGCTTTGGGACTGGATGTGTACGAGAATGAGAAGGAACTGTTTTTCGAGGATAAATCCAGTGAGGTGATTCAGGACGATGTATTCCGTCGCTTGTCCGCCTGCCACAATGTGGTATTTACCGGTCACCAGGCCTTTCTAACCGAAGAAGCATTGGATGCCATAGCCGGAACGACCTTATCCAATGTGCAGACTGTGTTGTCGGGTAAAGTCTGTGGCAACGAGCTTAGGTAATCAGGTACTTGCCGGAAAAAGTCCAAACGCACCAATGTAGGAAATCAAACAGGAGAGTTCAGATGCGGATAATTCAACACACTGAATGTTTACCCACGGCCACAGGCCCCATGCAGACAACTGTCTATCGCCCGGCTGCTGCCGGGGCGTATCCGGCTATCCTGTTTTACTCGGAAATTTTCCAGGAGACGGCGCCCATCAGTCGCATGGCCAGCATATTGGCAGGCCACGGTTTTGCCGTATTGGTGCCGGAGATCTTCCATGAACTCAATCCCATGGGCACAGTGCTGGGCTATGATGACGCCGGCAAAAACAAGGGTAACAGCGATAAGGCGTCAAAGCCCTTGGAGCAACATGACAGCGACACCGAGGCTATGCTGGCCTTTTTGGCCGCGCAGGATTGGTACTCGGGAAAAGTGGGCGCCATGGGCGTTTGTATTGGTGGCCATCTGGCGTACCGAGCCGCTGTCAATCCGGGGGTAGCCGCCGCATTTTGCCTCTATGCCACCGACATTCACTCGGGCACCCTGCCAAGCGCGCCCGGCAACGATTCTCTCAGCCGCACACAGGATATCCGGGGAGAACTGGTGATGGTTTGGGGCAAGCAGGATCCCCATGTCCCCCGTGCAGGCCGGGAGCTGATCCAGGCCCGCCTGGAAAAGTGCCAGACTTGCTATAGCTGGCAGGAGGTCAATGCCGAGCATGCTTTTATGCGCGATGGTGATGCCAGGTACGATCCTGCCCTGGCGTTGCAGATGTACCAGAATGCCATTGCCCTGTTTCAACGTTGTTTGCGCTGATGCCACGTGAGTCAGGAGTGGATTCCTGGCTCATCCCTTCCAGGCCGTTGAATCACTTCAGTCTCAGGTATTTTAAGTGGCGGAGCCTTTCAATATGCGCCATTGATCCGTTTCAGCTGCCGGCGACTCAGCTGATGAGATAAAAGAAGGCAAGCAGAAGCTGATTTGTCATAATGTCGCCTGCCCTATCTTGGGATGGCGAGACGCCCTCAAGGACCAGAACGGAACAAAGTTTATGTCGCACTATCGCCTCTTGTGTCAGCAAGAAGATACCCTTGGCCCTATTTGGGTACTGGAAGATGATGAATACCGGGTGCTTGCCTTTGCCGAAAACGATGAGCAAAGCAAAATCAGCAAGAAAAGCCCGCACATCCCGGCCCATTCCTATGTCCAGGCCATGCTGCAGGTGCTGCTGTTCAGTGAGCCGCGCAGCGCCATAGTGCTGGGGCTGGGTGGTGGTGCCTTGGTGCACGCCCTGCGCCGCTTTGACGCCGCCATCAAGATTACGGCCGTGGAGCTGAGGGAGCAGGTGATTACCCTGGCCCAGCGTTACTTTTATTTGCCCATTGGCAAAAAGGTGACCTTGTTGAATCAGGATGCGATGCAGTTCCTGAGCGAAAAGAGTCATAAACGGGTCGATATTATCTTTGCCGATATTTACGGTGCCGAGGGCGTGGATGCCAAACAGTTGGATCCTGACTTTCTTAACAATTGCGGTGGTTTACTCAAAGATAATGGCATCTTGGTGCTTAATTGTTGGCGCGAGCACAGTCAGAATGAGGCGCTCTATCGGCAGCTCAAGATGTTGTTTCCCGAACTGTACGGTTGCCTCACCAGTGGCGGAAACTGGATAGTCTTTGCTGCCCGCAGGCCTGGGCAATTGTCGCTCGACGGCATCAAGTCCCGTAATGCCGCGCTGTCCGAGCGCTTGGATTTTCAACTCGGCAAGACCAATATCCGCTTTGGTGCCTGGGACGGTCCACTGACCTGAGCCCCAGTGCTGGGCCGCCTGGGGAGGATTTTCATTGCGGTTCGTCATGTGTTTTTGAAAAAGCGATTAAGGCTATAGTTTTTATTCGTTATAAAAGATGATTTTTCTTGATTAGTATGCAGTTCAACAACAGAGCGCTGCCCATGGCCACGGTCTGAATGTACTGAACTGATAACTAACCAGGAGTAAATCATGACTCAATCCATCATCAACAGCACCATCAAGCCCTTCAAAGCCACTGCATTCCACAAGGGCGAATTCGTGCCTGTGACCGAGCAGGATCTGCTGGGCAAATGGTCCGTGGTGTTCTTCTACCCGGCTGACTTTACCTTTGTCTGTCCCACCGAACTGGGCGACATGGCCGATCACTATGCCAAGTTGCAATCCATGGGCGTGGAAGTCTATTCGGTGTCCACCGACACTCACTTCACCCACAAGGCGTGGCATGACACGTCAGACACCATCAAGAAGATCAGCTTCCCCATGGTTGGCGATCCTACCGGCACCATCAGCCACAACTTTGGCGTGATGATTGAGGAAGAAGGTCTGGCCCTGCGTGGCACCTTCGTTATCAACCCTGAAGGCCAGATAAAGGTCGCCGAAATTCACGATTTGGGCATAGGTCGCAGCGCCAGTGAACTGCTGCGCAAAATCCAGGCCGCTCAATATGTTGCTACCCACGACGGTGAAGTGTGTCCTGCCAAGTGGCAGCCCGGTGAGGAAACCCTGGCGCCGTCTCTGGATCTGGTAGGCAAGATTTAAGCCTCCAACGCCTTGCTCCGGGCCTTGCCCCTGTCCTAGCCCGGGGCCCTTGTTCCTCTTACTTTGCTTGCATCTGGAGTCACTATGTTAAATGCGGATTTAAAACAGCAGCTTGGAACCTATCTGCAAAATTTACGGCAAGACGTCAGGCTCGTGGTGTCTGCCGATGACAGCAAAAAATCCCAGGAGTTGCTAGAGCTGGCCAATGACATTGCTTCCTTGTCGCCCCTGGTGTCTGTAACCAGAGTCAAACTCGAGCTGACCCCTGCCATGCAGGTGACCAACGCCCAGGGAGCAGACATACGTTTTGCCGGTTTGCCCATGGGCCATGAATTTACCTCCCTGGTGATGGCGCTGTTGCACACCGGCGGCCACCCCCTGAAACTGGAGGCCGAGGTCATTGAACAGATTAAAGCGTTGCCGGAGCAGCTGAGGTTTGAAACCTTTGTGTCTTTAAGCTGTCAGAACTGCCCCGAGGTGGTGCAGGCGCTGAACATGATGGCAGCGCTTAACCCCGGGATAAGCAACACCATGATCGATGGTGCCCTGTTCCAGGACGAGGTGGAGTCGCGGCAGATCATGGCGGTGCCCTCGGTTTACCTCAATGGTGAACTCTTCGCTCAGGGGCGCATCAGTCTCAAAGAGATATTGGCCAAGGTGGATAATCAAGCCGGTGTTCGTGAAGTCGAAGCCCTGGAGCGGCGTGAACCCTATGAGGTCTTAATCGTCGGTGCCGGCCCCGCCGGTGCATCGGCGGCCATCTACGCTGCCCGCAAGGGGCTGCGTACCGCGCTGGTGGCCGACCGCTTTGGCGGTCAGGTGACTGAAACCATTGGAATTGAAAACTTTATTTCGGTTAAGGCCACCGAGGGACCCAAACTGGTGGCTAACCTGGAAGCCCATGTCCGCGATTACGAGGTGGACCTGATAGAAAACCAGAAAGCCATCCGCCTGACCCAGGATGGTCTATATCAGCTGGATTTGGCCAGTGGCGCGCGGCTCAGTAGCAAGACGGTTTTGATTTCCACCGGTGCCCGCTGGCGCGAAATGAACGTGCCCGGCGAGAAAGAATACCGTGGCCGCGGTGTGGCTTATTGCCCCCATTGTGATGGTCCCCTGTTCAAGGGTAAAAGGGTGGCGGTTATTGGCGGTGGTAACTCGGGTATCGAAGCGGCCATCGATCTGGCCAATATAGTTGAGCATGTCACAGTGCTTGAGTTCGACACCAAGCTCAGGGCCGACGAAGTATTGGTCCGCAAGGCGCGTTCCATGGGCAATATTGACATCATTACCCAGGCGCAGACCACAGAGGTGACTGGTGATGGTAATAAGGTCACCGGACTGGTCTATACGGACCGCCTTAGCGGCGACAGTCACAGCATCGTCTTGGCGGGGATTTTTGTACAAATTGGTCTGGTTCCCAACACCGAGTGGCTCAAGGATACCCTGGAACTGACGGCCCGGGGCGAGATTGTGGTGGACCAGCGTGGCCAGACATCCTTACCCGGCGTGTTTGCTGGCGGTGATGTAACCAACGCGGCCTACAAGCAAATTATCATTGCCATGGGCAGTGGTGCCACTGCCAGTCTCGGCGCCTTTGATTTCCTTATCAGGCAAGGCGAAGAGCAGGCATCCCAAGCCGCCTGATAACAAAGTTCTGTACAGTAAGCCCCCGTATTGCCGGGGGCTTTATTATTTCCGCGCAGCAGAATCATAGGCTTAATCTTACATGCAACGGTAGCGCAATGGCGGGCTTTGGTCTGTACTGAATCCAGAGATGGGTTTCTATGCGTGCTGCTACGGCAATGGATCAGGATATTCCCGAGTTTAAAAGTCAACTGCGGCTGGAGTCTGCCCTCTACGTGCAAAATGGTCTGCAGTGGGTCAGTGCGGCCAGTTTGCTGTTGCTGGCGGCTATCACGCTGAACTGGCGCCTCAATGAGATAGGTCCGGCGGATTGGGGATTTTTCATGGCGGTACTGCCGCTGGCCTTTATCTGTCTGTTGGGGGCAATGTTCCTTGGCCATGGTGCCGTGCATCCTTATTCCCGCTGGTTGCTGCTGGTATTCCTGATGTTATTGGTGTGGTGCTGGCTGTTGTTTATTGCCGAGCTGCTGCAAGTCGCCCCCCAGTCCATTGCCGCCATGGAAGCCGTGGCGGACATCCTGGTGTTGTTACTGATGATGGGATTGTTTCCGGACGCCCTGATGATAGCCGCAGGTCAGGTGCCCCTGGTGTGCTTCATTTGCCTGAGTCGCTACCAATCGATGCCGGAGAACCTGGCGTTTCCGCTGTCGAAATTTATCTGTTTGCTGGTGATCATAGCTGTGGGGCAGCAGGTGCTGTTTGGCTGGTTCAGCCGGGCCATTGCCGGCAGCGTTGAAAAACAAAAGTTACTGAAACAATTCAGGCGCTTGGCACTGGTTGATGGTTTAACCAATCTGAGCAACAGGCGCCATCTGGATGAACTGCTGAAACAGGAGATCCGTGCCGCCCAGCGCAATGGTAGACCCCTGTGCCTGTTGCTGCTCGACATAGATTACTTCAAACGTCTCAATGACAGCCTGGGACACCAGGCCGGTGATGACTGCCTGGTTCAGGTGGCGGCCCTGTTGTCCGACGCCGCCTGTCGCCCGCGGGATCTGGCGGCTCGCTACGGGGGTGAAGAGTTCGTGCTTTTGCTGCCGGAAACACCCTTGGAAGGCGCTCTGGCCAAGGCGCAATCCGTGGCCGCTTTGTTGCATCAAAGAAATATCAGCCATCCCGACTCCCCCATTGCCGACCGGGTGACAGCGTCGCAGGGAATTTGCCAGTGGCAGCCGGGCATGGATGCCGACGCCCTGTTGCAGAGCTGCGATCGGCGTCTCTACCAAGCCAAACGCCAGGGACGTAACTGCATCATTGTCAGTGGCTGATATCACACATTTGTTACAGAGATGCTAAAAAAGCTTGTTTTAACGCAAGGAATCCACCAGGCATTGTTGCTAATTTTGGATTGTCAATTAGGCTTTAGTTCGGATGCACCTGACAATAAAAGGGTTTTCTATGAAACAATCGTTGGCAATATGTCTTGGCACTCTGTTGCTCAGTACAGCAGCGTCGGCCGAGGTTCACATTTCCGGGTTCGCCTCCGTGGTTGGCGGCCAGGTACTTGAGGGCAGTGGGGTGGAAGAGTTTGGCCTGGAGCCGACCTTTCTGGCCGATTATCCTCTGGTGGGCGCTTATACTGAGGAGTGGAGTTTTGAACCCGACACCCTGTTCGGCTTGCAGTTCAGTGCCGATCTGATGGACGGTTTGTCTGCTACCGCCCAGGTGGTGTCCCGGGGCGCAGATAATTTCTCCGCCAGTTTTGAGTGGGCCTATCTGTCCTATGAGCTCAATGAACACTGGACCTTGCAGGCGGGTAAAAAACGTTTACCTCTGTACTACTACAGCGACTTCTTTGACGTGGGTTACGCCTATCCCTGGATCAGGCCACCAGCAGACAATTACACCTGGCAGATCTTCAACTACACAGGTGCCAGTGCCCTCTATAACTACCTGATCGGCGATTGGACCATGACGGGCCAGATTTATTATGGCCGCGAAGACGATGAGCCAAACAAGCTGCTGTCCGAATTTTTCTTCGGGGCTTCCACCCGGGAGATCTGGAAGGACATAGGTGGTCTGGTGGTGCAATTCAACCGTGATTGGCTGGATATCCGTCTGACCCATATGCAGTACAACAACGAACGCATCATCGGTGGTGAGCAGCGCATTTGGGATAATGGCAGCACGGAACGCAAGGGTAAGTTCTACGGTCTGTCGGTGAACGTCGACTGGAATAACCTGCTGGTGTTGACCGAACTGAACCGTTTGACCCTGGAGGGCTCAGATCTCGATACCTACCTGGTGACCCTGGGTTATCGCTTCGGTGATTTTCTGCCCTATGTCTCCTATTCAGACTTTGACGATGGTTCAGAAATTCACAATACCACCTCTGTGGGCCTCAGATGGGACTTCCATCCATCGGCGGCATTCAAGATCCAGTACGATGACGTGACCGATGATGGTGTCGGTGCCGGTACCCCCGATTCATGGCGGGTGGCGGGGGATGCCAAGGCCATCAGTCTCGGCGTGGATCTGGTATTTTAGGAGAGCACTATGAAAAAACTATTGGGTTCTATTCTTCTGTGTTTGTGCTCCATGCAGGTCTTTGCCGGCGTTGCCGTGATTGTGCACCCGAGCAACGGCGATAGTCTCGACAAAAAAGACATAGAAAATATCTATCTCGGCAAGACCAAGTCCTTCCCGGGAGGAGGCCAGGCTGTGCCTGTCAACCTCGAAGGAGGGGCGGTCAGGGAGGCATTTGACAGCAACGTGCTGGGCAAGTCAGCCAGTCAGTTGAAAGCCTACTGGTCGCAGAAAGTCTTTACCGGTAAGGGCACACCACCCAAGGAAGTAGCCAGCGACGCGGAAGTCATAGGCTTGGTGTCATCCAACCCCAACATAATCGGCTATATTGATAGTAGCCAGGTAAACGGTTCGGTCAAAGTGATTGCCGAGTACTGAACAATTGGTGCCGGGAGTAATCCCGGCGCCCTTTTAGGGGCTAAGTATGAGATGGTTCAATAATCTCTCCATTTTCAAAAAAGTCGCCGCCATCTTCGTGTTGTCGGTGATTATCTTCGCAGTCAATCTTGGCATCAGCATAGTCTCCATCAATAAAAACCGTACTACCCTGAACTTCATGGGGGAAAAGGTGTACCAGAGAGTCGAGCTGGCCAACCAGAACGTGCTGTTGGTGCAGCGTTTGGATGAGGTCTATACCCAGGCCGTGTCCTTTGCCGACGAGGAATTGCTGGGTAATGCCGGTAATTTATACAGCTCGCTCAAGGCCAATTTGACCCAATTGCAGGATCTGGATGGTCCCAATGCCGAGGCCTTGGCAGCCATGCTGTCAGCCCTGGATGCTTATAACCGCATGACGTTGGATTTGGCGCGGGGCATGTTGGACGGTACTCTGGACATGGCCAATATTGGTGGCATCAGCCAGAAAAAGTCAGCCGCATACGATGGTTTGCTGAAAAAAATCCAGGGATTCAAGAAAGATAAGGTTACAGAGTTCAAGGACACCATCCAAGAGGCCAGCGACAGATCCGAACAAAGCCTGTGGTTGACCCTGTGGATTGGGGTGGCGCTGCTGGTCTTGATGGCAGTGGTCACCATTTCCATTGCCCGTGCCATAGGCCAATCGGCCGGCAACCTGGCTCATTCCCTTGGGGAACTGGCCGACGGCAAGGGCGATCTTAGCCACCAGCTTGAGGTGCACAGTCGTGACGAGCTGGGGCAGGTTTCCAGTAACTTCAACCGCTTCCTGCATCTGTTGGCCGAGGCGATTCAGCGGGTCGTCAATGTGACATCGCCGTTGCTTGACAGCGCCCACAGCCTCAAGGAAAAAATGGATATTGCCAGTGGTGCCACGGAGCGACAAAGCCGGGACGCGGGTACTGTGCAGCATTCGATGGAAGAAATGCGTCACTCTGTGCTGGATATTTCCCACAGTGCCAATCAAGCCGCCGAAGCTGCCCAGATTGCCGAACGGAAGGCCATGGAAGGGATGGCCGTGGTGCAGCGCACCATGGATATCTCCAAGGAGCTAAATCGGGAAATCGCCCTGGCAGCAGACTCAATCAACGAGTTGGCCCGGGATACTGAGAGCGTGGGGTCCATTCTCAATGTCATCACCTCCATTGCCGAGCAAACCAACCTGCTGGCATTGAATGCTGCCATTGAAGCGGCCCGTGCCGGTGAGCAGGGCAGAGGTTTTGCCGTGGTCGCCGACGAGGTGCGGGCGCTGGCGTCCAAGACCGCCGATGCCACCAAGGAAATCCGTGAAGTGCTCACCCGGCTCAAGCAGGCTGCCGAGTCATCGGTCAGCACCATGGACGTGGCCATGAGCAAATCCAGTGAAAACGAGACCCATGCACAGCAAACGGGTCAGGCGTTGAAGACCATTCAGCAACAGATCGTCAGTATCAATGGAATGAACACCCACATAGCCAAGGCCACCGATGAGCAGTCCAAAGTGGCTTCCCAGGTGGTGGACAATGTGGTGGACATGAACGCCTCCTTCGAGCAGACCCTGGCTATTCTCAATCAGGTGCAAACTGTCTCGGACAATATGTCGGCCTTCGCCGATGAGCTGCAAAACGCAACCTCTCAATTCAAGCTGTAATCTCGCGACTCAGGGATGAGTTTCTCCCTTCTCCTTTTTGGCCCACTCGGGACTTAAGTCGGCTATGTTTTCTCTCTAGCTTCAGGGTCATGCCCCGGGGTATGTGCGCGCTCAAAATAAAAAGCCCGGACAGGATCCGGGCTCAATGTTAGCTGTGTAACGGGTCAGGCCGTGGTGTCGATATTGTGGCCTGTGTTGCCCACTGGCGCGGATTTGGCAGGTGCGCTGGCCGCGTTAATGAGGTCGACCGCGATCTGACCTTCAGCTTCCTGCTGTCCCTTGGCGAGTTGAGCGACCTTAACGCCTATGGAACCATTGGCGAGATTGGGGCTGATATTGGCTGAATTGACAGTGATTGCCATGCATTACCTCTTGTTGGTATGACTTTCTGGTCTGAATCGATACCTTTAATCGGCATCCCGTCCGGTTACTTTAGTCAAAGACCTGCTTAATTCAAGGATTATTTACCCACCTTTTGGGCCGGTAACGGGGCTTTCCACTGAATTCAGTTGCTTATTAATTGGTCTGTCCACTGGGCTCAGCGATCGGCCACCAGGCTTTTGGGGGCGGAGTCGGATTCTTCACACCAAATCAGCTGCAGATTGCGGCTGGTGTCTGTCGCGGCGGTCCGGATAAGGCTGACCACAGGGGCGGCAAAGCCCTTGTTGCCCAGGTATTCCCTGACTCTGTCGATACGGCGCTGCGCCAGCCATAGATTGTATTGTCGCAGCTGTTCATCACCTTCATTGCTGTTTATGGCGAATTCCAGTCGTAAATATCCCGGCGCTGTGGGATCTAAGATGGCGTCCAATACTTGACTACCGGCCTTGTCGAAGTAGGAGCTATTTTTGTCAAAACTGATGCCGCCCAGGTCATTATTGCTGTCGCAATTGGCCCAGCTTTTTAGGCTCATCAGCATTAAAATCACAGCTAAAATTCTCATACCAACACCCTGTCGAAGAACAAAATCCTGCCAACGGCCCTAAGGCGGGCGCAAATGTAAGCCAATTCCGGGGCCATTGCAATTTTGCAGGGCATATCCGGTGAAATTAAAGCCTAGTCGCTGTGGCCCTGAAGTGACAATTTTCTGCTTTGCTCCGTGTCATGCTTTGGCCGGGCTCGCTTTTCATCGTCGGGGAAAGTATCTTGTGTACAAGATGATTGCTTGGCAACCAAGGTATGGAGACTCAGATGCACGATCCGTTGGCACTGGAAAATCAGGTGTGCTTTTCCCTTTATACCGCCGCCAATGCCATGGTGCGCGCCTACCGCCCCTTGCTCGACAAGTTGGACCTGACCTATCCCCAGTACCTGGCCATGATGGTGCTGTGGCAGGAGGAGGGGATCAGCGTTAAAACCCTGGGGGGCAAGTTGCACCTGGATTCGGGAACCCTGACCCCCCTGCTCAAGCGGCTGGAGGCCAAGGGATTGCTGCTGCGGGAGCGCAGCAGTGACGATGAACGCCAGCGGGTCCTCAAGCTCACCGACGCGGGAAGGCACCTGAGACAACAGGCCGAAGGCATACCCCAGGCCATGCGCTGCCTGGTGGGCGGGGCCGCCGCAGAGTTACAACAGCTCAAACTGTTGTGCGACCGTGCCAGTAAGCTGCTTGACGGGAGCGACAGCTGATGCAGCACCTGGATCTGGTCGTTATAGGGGCCGGTATCAACGGGGTGGGGGTGGCCCAGTTTGCCCGGGCTGCCGGCTATTCGGTGCTGTTATTGGACAGGGGCAAGGTTGGCGGTCAAACGTCGGCCAATTCCAGCAAGCTTATTCACGGGGGCTTGCGCTACCTGGAGTCCATGCAGCTGGATCTGGTGCGCAAATCCCTCAAGGCCAGACGCGATCTGTTGCGTCTGGCGCCTGAGTTGGTGCGTCCCGTTCCCTTCTATATTCCCATCTATCGCCACAGCCGCCGCAGCGCTTTCACCATAGGTGCCGGCCTCAGCCTCTATGGTCTGCTCAGCGAATTCGATCCCCTTGGCCGCTTTCAGCGGGTTCCCAAGCTTGAATGGGCCAGGTTCAATGGCTTGAGGCAAGATAGCCTGCACACAGTGTTCCAATACTGGGATGCCCAGACGGACGATGCCCGTCTGACCCGGGCGGTCGCCGCCAGTGCCCGTGAATTGGGGGCTCTGGTGCAGGAAGATACAGAAGTGACTGCCATTCGCCACTCGGCAGCGGGCTGTGAACTGGAATTGAACTGCAATGGTGAAACCATCAGTGTGGCGGCCTCGGCGGTGGTCAATGCCGCCGGCCCCTGGGTCAATGAGCTGCTGCATCGGGTGCAACCGCCGGCACCCAGCGAACGCCTGCAGTGGGTGCAGGGCGCGCATCTGCTGCTGGATATTCCGGCATTTGACGGCATCTTTTACCTGGAGTCCTGCTTCGACAAGCGGGTGGTGTTTGTCATGCCCTGGTATGGCAAAACCTTGATTGGCACCACGGAAACGCCAATCGACAGCTTAGCCTCAGAGCCGCAGGTGACGGCAGCAGAGCAGGCTTACCTGTTGGGAATTTTTCGCCATTACTTTCCGGACGCCGGCAGTGAGTCGGAGCTGGCGCAAAAAATTGTGGCGCGTTTTTGTGGCGTTCGGGTCTTGCCCAGGGTAGCCAGCGATGCCTTCGATGCGCCCCGTGATACCCTTATCCATACCAGCCATTCCCATCCCAGATTGTTGAGTCTGTACGGCGGCAAGTTGACCACCTTCAGGGACAGCGCCGCAGAGGTGCTGGATTGGGTTCATGGCCGACTGGGCGCCAGAACTGAGCTTGCGGATCCCGACAAACTGATGCTGCACCCGGCGCCCGAGTGCCATTGGGATGATTTGTGTGTGCAAACGCGTTAAAGTGTGCGGCTTTTGATGTTGGAGGTCTGCTCGGAGCAGGGCTCTGGCCTCCAAGCCGGCATCAAAGTCGCCAAGTTGTGCACCCTTTTACGCTGAGGAGTCAGGTCTGTGCGTTGTGACTACTATTCCCAAGGTTTGTGCCGTTCGTGCAACCATTTGCCCGAGCCTGTTTCGGCGCAACTGGCCGCCAAGACGGCAACCCTGACCCAGTTGCTTGAGGGCTTGGCCGTGGAGCAGTGGCTGCCCCCCGTTTCCGGTCCCGAGCATGCTTTCCGTAACAAGGCCAAAATGGTGGTTATGGGGGCGGCCCATGCCCCCGTGCTGGGGATCCCAGGGCCCGATGGCCAACCTGTCAGCCTGTGCGATTGCCCCCTGTATCCCGCTGACATGCAGGCCCTGCTCCATGAATTGCAGGACTTTGTTCGCCGCGCCGGTATCCCGCCCTACCGGGTCGACAAGGCCAAGGGGGAACTCAAGTTTATCCTGCTGACCCGCTCCCAGGTGCGCGGCGAATTTATGCTGCGCTTTGTGCTTCGCAGCCGTGACGCCATAGCCCGTATTGAGCGCGAGCTGCCGGGACTGCTGGCCCGTTGGCCCGGTATCAAGGTGGTGTCGGTGAACTTGCAACCCGTGCATATGGCAAGGCTGGAAGGGGAGGAGGAGATTTTTCTCACCGAGGCCACCCGGCTTGAGGAAGTGTTCAACGCCGTGCCGCTGTTTATCAGGCCCAAGAGCTTCTTCCAGACCAACCCGACAGTGGCTGCGGCCCTTTACCGCACGGCGGCCCGGTGGCTTGAGGACATCAACCCCACCAGTTTGTGGGATCTGTTCTGTGGCGTGGGGGGCTTTGGTTTACACTGTGCCTCGCCCAATGTCAGCCTGACCGGCATTGAAATCGAAGAAGAGGCCATCGCCTGCGCCCGCATGTCGGCCGAGGCGTTGGGGCTGGACAAGATCAGTTTCAGCGCCCTTGATTCTACCGGCTTTGCCGAAGGTCAGGACGCCACGGAGGTGCCCGATGCCATTATCGTTAACCCGCCCCGGCGCGGAATAGGCGAGAGTCTGTGTGCCCAGCTCAGTGCCTTTGCCCCCAAGGCGATACTCTATTCCAGCTGTAACCCCCACACCCTGGCCAAGGATTTGCGTGCCATCGAGGGATATAGAATTGCCAGGGTACAGCTGTTTGATATGTTCCCCCACACGGATCACTTCGAGGTGCTGTGCTTGCTGTTGCGTGAGGCGCGGCCGTAAAGCTGGAGGTCGGTCAGACGGGCTTAAAGCACCGGGCGGCGCCATCGCAGGCTGATGGCGGCGCCACCGAGTTCCGCCGAGTCTTCCACCCTGAGTTTACCCTGGTGCCAGATGGCGATTTTGCGCACTATGTAGAGCCCCAGGCCAAAACCGGCGCTGTTTTCACTGTCGCCACGGCGAAAGGCCTTTTTCAGATCGGCCTTGCCCTCACCAAAGCCCTGACCATCGTCTTCGATCATCAGGGTCCAATGGCTGGCATCGGCCACCAAGCTGATGCGGATCTGCTTTTGGGCATATCTGAGGGCATTGGCAATCAGGTTTTGCCCGGCCAGCTCCATGCCCAGTGGGATGAGCCAGACCTTGCCGTCTGAGGCGCGGCAATCGCAGTGGGTCAGCAATTGCACCTGTTCACCATAGATACTGAAATTTTCTGCCAGGGTTCGCAGCCAGTCGTCGGCATCCACCCACAGGCCCTGACTGCCGCTGTGGTGCTCCACCCTGGCAAAGGTCAGGTAGCTTTGGCTGAGGGCCTCTATCTGATCTATGTCCTCGGATAATCTGGCGGCGTAATTGGCCGGCAGCTGGCCCTTGGTCAACTCCAGCACAAAGCGCATCCGCGCCAGTGGGGTACGGATTTCGTGGGACATGGTGCGCGACAGATCCCGATGCAACTGAATGAAGTCCACTATCTGGCGGGTCATGGTTTCAAAGCCCTGCGCCAGGGGATAAATGGCCGAGCGTTTGCTGATGTGGCTGTGCATCCGTTTCGGTTGACGGCCAAAGTCTATGGCCTGACGCTGCAGCAGACTGAGATCCCGGAATACCCGCCCAATCAGCAGCAAAATTGTCAGCGCCAGGCTGGCGTACAACAGGGGGATCAGCAAATTAATGGGGGAATCGCCGGGTCTTGGGCTCACAGGTCCCATTTCCCTGAGCTTGTCCCCGATAAGGGTATAAAAGTACAGCCTTTCATCGGCCTGGCGCAGGGCGATAACCTTGCCTTCGGCCAGCTGCGCCTTTAACTCGGGCGCAAAGGCAATGCTCTCGGGAGCCAGATCGCGAAACCCCAACTGTCCTTGTTGCAGCAGCTCTTCGGCATCCAGGGCATAGCCATAGGCCTGATCCGACGCGCTGTAAATCAGGTTGAAAGACCAGACGATCAAACCACAGGAGGCGACTATCAGAATAAACAGCCGCAGCAGTTGTTTTTTCATGGGCGGGGGCCGTCGTGGTAACTGAGCAGATACCCCCGGCCGTGCACCGTTTTTATGGTTAAGGGGATGTCCAGACCGTCGAGTTTTTTACGCAGGCGGCTGATCTTGAGATCGATGGCCCGGTCGAGACCATCATAGCTGCGACCGACAAATTGCTCGAACAAGTACTCCCGGCTCAGTACCTGATCCAGGGCGTGGACAAAGATCCACAGCAGCGCGGTTTCCTGGGTGGTAAGGGGGAAAGCCCGCTCACCGACGGTCAGTTGTTGCAGACTGAGGTTCAGGCTGACCTCATGGTGTTGCCACTGTTGCGACTTGGATTCGCTGCCGCGTCTGAGTCTGGCCTTGATCCTTGCCAGCAGCAGGGCGGGCACCACGGGTTTGCTGATGTAGTCCACGGCCCCCAATTCCAGACCGCGGATCTCATCCTGGCTCTCCGCCAAGGCGGTCATAAAGATCACTGGTGCCTGGGTCAGGCGAGTTAAGGTCGGGTAAAAATCAAAGCCATCCTGCCCCGGCAACATGATGTCGCAGATAATCAAATCAAATTCCTGTGCCGACAACAGGGGCATGGCGGCCTCAGCGGAACCGGCCAGCACCACCCGAAAGCCCTCGGTCTCCAGGAAGGTGGCGATTAATTCGGCCAGGGCCTTGTCATCTTCAATCAGCAGAATAGTTACAGCAGATCCCAATTGAGCCCCCGTCGTTTGCGTTTTGGTGCCGGGTGATACAGGGCGACCGACAGGGGCATGGAGGCCAGCAGCTTGGCATTGGCGTCTCTCAGCTCCAGCGCGGTGTCCTCCTCCAGTGCCAGGGTGAGTTGGTCATTCAATTCGCTCAGGGATTGATAGCAGCGCAGTGGCTGGGAGGCATGTTTCAGCCACAGGCACAGGTCCTGTTGCTGCTCACCCTGGAAATGAATCTCTATCTGTATCTTGCAGGGCAAATTTTCCTTGGTGGTGGCGCAGGCCCGGGGATTGACGCTGAATTCATCGGCAAGCAGTGGCTGACCAACCAAGGCGAACATCAAGATAAGCAAGCTTCTCATCCCCATGGCTGCCCCCTAGAATCCGTAACTTATGCCGATGAAACCGGCAAAGTAATCATCCTGATCGATAAGGATGCTGTTGCGGATCTCGCTGCCAAGCCAGGTGTGTTTGGCGGTGGCAACCAGGGTCAGGCTGTCGGTCAGAGGGACATTGAACACGGCCTTAACATACCAATTGCTGCTGGCATCCATGCGGCCACCGCGGGGAACCCTGCCGGCAAACTCCTTGGGGCGAATGCCATAGTAATAGGTCACCAGTTCTTCACTTTTGTAGACACCACCGGCCTCTATCCCTGCGGCGCCCCAAGACCAGGCGAAGGCCTTCTTCAGGCACAATTGCCACTCGTAACCATTGTGCACACCGGTCACGTCATACATCAGTGCCGTGGTCATATCGAATGCCGGGGTATACCAGGTGGCGCTGGGACCGCCCATATAGGACAGCTTGCGTTTGATGGATTCGGGTTTGAATTTGGCCCCGGGGCGCACCGTATCTCTTACCGGTGTAAAGCCCAGCACATCGGCCACCAGGAGTTTGCCGATACCGTCGTACTCGTAAAAAACGCCATCTTCATTGAGCTGGCCCTGAATATCCAGGCTCAGCCAGTCACTTTCGAACAGGCTGTAGCCCAGGGTGAAGTTTTCGGCATAGAAATCCTCACCATAGTAATACCAGCTGGGCAGCACCCAGGTGGTGATGTCCTCGGTCTTGGCTCTGGGATTTTCCAGCACGCCATAGCCCAGAGCCACCGAGATCTGCCAGTCTCCCGGGCTCACTGTTTGCAATTCATCGGCCTGAGTTGTAAAGGCCAACGACAGCATCAGCAGTAACAGTTTGCAGCATTTCATCGTGAGTTGGTTTGGTTATCCGTTTGCCGTCAATGGCGGGTAATTATTGTTCGTCTGTGAGCACAGACTAGCATTTGAGACGTTTGTCTCCATCAATTTTCTGACAAAGGCTACAAAATGCTACAGGCTTGTTTGGTGTTTCTTTGTTGTTAAGTATGTAAACCAAAACTACAAAATGCTACATCAAAGTGCTGACGTTTTCGCCGTTTCCGGTGCTTAGATTGGTCTCCCGTCCGCGTCTCAACCCCAGCGTGGCTCGGAGCAGACAATCTAACGATAGTGGAGAAAACGTCTTGAAACTGAACCTGATAACAAGTGCTGTGGTGGCGACCCTTTACGGGGCCAGCAGCATGTATGCAGCCGCAGCGCTGCAGCATCAACAAGTCAACAAGCTTGAACCTCTCAAGCTGAGTCCCGAACAAATTGCCAATCTGCAGGCACCTGCCCAGATGACCGAAGATGCCCTGCCACAGGGTGAAGGTGTCAACCTGCAGATCACCCCTCAATATCGTAAATTCGTATACGAAGAGGGACTGACCGGTGAGCATGTTTACATAGTGCGCCTGAACCAAAAACCACTGGCCCAGTCCAGTGTTGGTCAGCAGGCCCGCAGCGCCAAGGGCGGCAAGGGCAAAATGTTCGTGTCCGGTAAGCCGGTGAACAGCGAGGTTGCCGCCTATCGTGCCCAGTTGTTGGACAAACAACAGATGGTGCTGTCTGAGGTAGCCGCCAAGGTGGGCCAGGCACCCGTGCGTCAGCAGTTCACCAATGCCATTAACGGTTTTACCATGTCCCTGACTCAGGAGCAGGCCGAGGCCGTTTCCAAGTTGGCCGGTGTGGCAAGCGTACAGCGCTCCAAGATCTATGAACTGCAAACCGATGCAGGTCCTGAGCTGATCCAGGCCGACAAGATTTGGACCGGTGAAGTGACCCAGTCTGTGCCTTACAAGGGTGAAGGCATCATTGTGGGTATTGTGGATACAGGTGTGAACACCGACAGCCGCTCATTCGCCGATGTGGGTGATGACGGTTACGATCACACCAACCCCTGGGGCTCAGGCAACTATGTGGGTGACTGTACCCTGGATGGTTTTGAGCAGATGTGTAACGACAAGTTGATCGGTGTGCGTTCATACCCTGTGATCACCGACAACTTCACCAATGGCCTGTTCGGCGCCACTGTGCCACCCGTGGGTGAAGATTACCAAGGCCATGGTTCACACGTAGGCTCCACTGTGGCGGGTAACGTGTTGCTGGATATGGACTACATCAGTCCTGAGCCCGGCAAGGCTTCCGATGGCGTAGTCATCAAGGAAAACCTGTTCCCCCACATGAGCGGTGTGGCCCCCCATGCCAACATAGTGTCTTATCAGGTGTGCTTCCCATCCAACGATGTTCCCGGTTACCAGGGTTGTCCCGGTGAGGCCCTGATTGGTGGTATCGAAGATGCCATCAGCGACGGTGTTGATGTTATCAACTTCTCCATCGGTGGTCAGGACTCCCATCCCTGGACCGACGATATCGAACTGGCGTTCCTGGCCGCCCGCGAGGCCGGCATTTCTGTCGCCGTTGCGGCAGGTAACTCGGGTCAACCTCCGGGATACAAGGAATATTTTGGTGCCATCGACCACGCCTCTCCCTGGTTGTTGAACGTGGCGGCCAGTACCCATGGCCGTGAAATTGAGATTGAAACCAAACTGACCGACCCCATGGGTGGCGCCGAAGCGCCCAAGTGGAGCGAAATCGTCGGCGGTGCGGTTAACAAGGAATCTGTCACCGGTATGGTGGTACAGGCCAAGAACTTTGGTGACGAGTACTGCGGTACCCCATTCCCGGCGGGCACCTTTGATCTGACCGACAGCGGCGGTAACCCTGTTGATGTGATCGTGGTCTGTAAGCGTAACAGCCTCAGCGATCCAAACGGTATTGCCCGCAGTGCCAAGGCCGACAACATCAAGGCCGGTGGCGCCGATGGCATGATCATGTACAACTACGCCAATGGTGATGCGATAGTGGCGACTGCGGCCTACTCTGTGCCCAGTATCCATATCACCAAGGAAGAGTGGGATGGCCGTTATGACAACGGCATGTCCGGTTACGGCCTGAGCGATTGGCTGGCCAAGGGCAGTGAGCATATGCTGACCATCAGCGCCACCGCCATTGACCGGGTGATTGACCCTACCAAGGCAGACTGGTTGGCCGCCTTCTCCTCCCGTGGTCCAAGCCCATCGACTCCAGAGGCGTTGATCCCTGCGGTTGCCGCCCCCGGTGTTAACATCTACGCCGCCTTTGCCGATGAGCATCCGTTCAGCTCTTCAGCTGCATCCGGTGACTATGCGTTCCTCAGCGGTACCTCCATGGCCTCGCCACACGCAGCCGGCTCCATGGCGCTGATCAAGCAAGCCCATCCAGAGTGGACTGCTACCGAAATCCAATCTGCTCTGGCCATGACTGCCGAGAACAAGGTGCAATACCGTCGCCTTAACGACGCAAAAGGTGATGTGGGCCTGGCCTCTACCTATCGCGCCGGTACCGGTCGTATCAACGTGGCCAACGCTGTGCAGGCGGGCCTCATCATGGATGAGACCGCGGATAACTTCCGTGCTGCCGATCCACTGAACGGCGGTGCCGTGCACAAGCTGAACATACCGCAACTGGTGAACTTCAGCTGTAAGCCAAAGTGTCAGTGGATCCGCACAGTAAAAGCCACCAAAGACGGCAGCTGGACCGTGACGGCGGACGATGTGATTAACTGGGCCTATGATATGCGTTCGCAGATGAAGCAGAACGGTGTCAATATCAAGGTCAGCCCAAGCGAGTTCACCCTGGCTGCCGGTGAGACCCAGAGCATAGTGGTTGAAGCCTCCATTATGGACACCCAGGAATGGTTCTCCAATGCCGAGGTGGAGCTGCACTCCAATCTGATCTTCACCGAAGCCAGTGGTAAATCGCCCGAGGCTCACTGGCCCGTGGTGTTCAAGTACGACATGAACGACATGCCGGCCCGTCTTGAGGCAACTGCCCATCGCAACGATGGTAATGCCGTACTCAAGGGGATTAAGCTGCCGGAAGGTGACAGCATCCATAGCCGCATCTTTGCCCCGGTTAAAGCCGATGTGCAGACCCTGGTATTGCCCAAGGACAATGATGGCTTCTTCCCATGGAGCTCAGGTGGCGAAAATGCCGCACCCATGGAAGATCGTCTGGATGAAGCCACAGCAACCGTGCTGATCAACGTGCCGGCCAATGCCCGCCGCCTGATCGTGGAGTCCCTGGGGACCACAGAATCTCCGCTGGATGGCACCCTGGATAAGGGCAACCTGTTGGTGTATGTGGGCAAGGACTATAACGGCAACGGCCAGGCCGATCCGTTTGAAGAGCTGCTGTGCGTCTCCAACCACATTGCTTACAACAACTTCTGTAACATCAATGAGCCGGAAGAAGGTCAGTACTGGGCAGTGTTCTATAACTCCCGCAAGGGCAGTGCACAGAACAACTACCATGATTTCCCTGAGGAAACCTTCCAGTATGCCGCTGCCGTTGTCACCGATGACCTGGCCGGCAATATGAGTGTTGATGTGCCTGCCAGCAACGGTAAGGAGCCGGTAGACATTCAGGTAAACTGGAACATGCCGGAAATGCAGGCAGGGGATCTGTACTACTCCCTGATTGACTTCGGCACCTCCGCAGTCAATGCCGGCAACATAGGCAAAACCGCGTTCAAGCTCAACCGTGGCAAAGACGATGTCAGTCTGGACGTACCTCAGACAGCGGCCAGGGAAGGGGATGTGATCCCATTCACCTTCACAGTGCTGCCCAATGACTCGGGTGCCGACCGTGCCTTTACCATCAGCGCCGATGTACCGGCCGATCTGAGCCTGAGTGCTGAGGACGTGCTGGCTTCATCCAGCGCCATGGTGACCGACATCAGTCTGGAAAATGGCAAGCTGACCATCAGTGGTGTTCAGCCTGACACCCGCGATCTGGAGCCATCCTACAAGATCAGCACCAACGTTGAAGATGCCATGTGCCGTACGCCGAACTTTGGCAACAGCAACCCCGGTGGTTATGTGAACCTGGAAGAGTTCCGTCTCTATCCTCAGTTCGGTGGTTTTGCTCCGGTGGAATACGATGCCAATGGCAATGCTGTCAGAAACAAGGACAACCAGCTTCTGTACCGCAACGGTATTGAGTTGCCAATGGATGTGGTTTTCCGTGGCGCCTATGATGCGTTCCACCTGTACAACAACAGCGACAACCTGAACGCCGGGCGTGAGAACTACCTGGACATCCGTGCCCATGGCTTTGTGTCTCTGTGGGGTGGACAGCCGCTGTTCTACCCATGGCATGACATCTTCCCGTACCAGAACTTCCCCTATGAAAGTATAGGTATGCTGTGGCGTGGGTTTGGATTGGGTGCCGGTGCGACCCAGGCCATTATGGCCGCGCCGCTGGTGAATAGCATGAATGAGCGCTCGGGTATGACCATCGCCAGTACCAATACCGGTTGGGCGATTCTGGAATATGACAATGCCCGTTCCTACAAGCCTGCCGGCCGTGACGCCAAGCGCGTTTACCAATGGGAGGAGCAGGATGACAGGTTCGACTTTGAGCTTATCTTCAATGCCAACACCCGTTACGGTGACGGTGAATACGAGCTGCTGATGGCCTACGACAATATCGACTTCGGTAGTCAGGATGCTCGTGGTTCCATCGGTGTGCAGGGCTTCCGTGGTGGTGTTTATGCCTACGGTCCACTGGAGTCCTATCGTGGTGAGCAATTTGCCTTCAACGACCTGGATGAGAAGCTGAAGAACGGTCTGGTGATCTGCTATGACTACCAGGGCCCTGAGTCTTCCCAGTTTGAAGTGACTGCCTGGACCAAGGTAAAGCCGTCTGCCGCAGGCAAGACCCTGGCCTTCAACGCCGTAAGTCAGGTTGAAGGTATGGCTGATATCGAAATCAACCATGAAATCAAGGTGCCGGGCAACCTCAGCATCGGTGGTATTGCCGACCAGAGCGTGGCCGAAAACACCACTCTGGAAGGTATCGAAGTGCTCTATGCCGATGAGCAGAACAGCGTCAACCAGATCACTGTGACCGGTGAACACATCACCGCCACAGTATCCGGTAACGCTTCTGGCAGCACCTTCAGCATCACTCCGGAAAAAGATTTCCATGGTGAAGTGGAAGTGACAGTAACCGTCAGCGATGTGGAAAACCCAAGCGATGCGGCCTCTACCAGCTTCATGCTGACCGTGGTATCCGATGGTGTTGAGCCTCAGCCACCGGTTGTCACCCCTGAGCCTGAGCCTGCTCCTGCCGACAGCTCCAGCGGTGGTAGCACAGGTCCTCTGGCCCTCGCCCTGCTGGCCCTGATGGGCGGTCTGCGTCGCCGTCGCTGAGCCTGCAACATCAACCCTGGCACCGACGGAGTTTGAATATTTGACACAAGGATGTGTCCCCCTTTTTGCCCCTTGGGGCTAACAGGGCGAGCCAGGCATGTATTCCCAAGACCAGGGCTTTGTCCCTGGTCTTTTTTATTTCCCCGCCGTCACTCTGCTGTGTTAAAGATGTCATAATCTGCCACTCTTTCCTCTTCGGCAGTTCGGTGGAGGTTTAACTATGTGGCTCATCTTTATTCGCTTTTTTATGTTGGGCTTGACCAGTTTTGGTGGTCCGGCCGCCCATATAGGTTATTTCCGCCGCACCTTTGTCAGAGAACTCGGCTGGCTCGATGAGCGCCAATTCGGCTCCCTGGTGGCCCTGTGCCAATTCCTGCCGGGACCGGGTTCCAGTCAACTGGGCTTTGCCATAGGCTATGGCCGGGCGGGATTGGGGGGCGCCCTGCTGGCGTTCCTCGGTTTCACCCTGCCATCCTTTGCGCTCATGTACCTGCTGGCGGTCACCAGTGCCAACGCCCTGGGATTGGACTGGTTCGAGGGTGTGATCCACGGACTCAAGTTATTGGCCGTGGTGGTGGTGGCCGATGCCTGCCTTGGTATGTACAGGCAGTTTTGCCTACGGCCGCTGACCCGCGGCATCATGCTCGCCAGTGCCCTGACGCTGTTACTGGTTGGTGCCCTGTGGAGCCAGATGTTGGTGCTGCTGTTGGCGGCGCTGCTTGGTAGTCGCCTGTTGGTGGGCGAGGTGGGTGAACCGGCTCCCCCCACCAAACTGCGCAGCCACTATCTGGTGATCTTCGGCCTCTTGTTGCTGGGCGCCTTTTGGTGTTTGTTCAGCCCGTTGGACCCACTGGCGCAACTGGCCGCCGGTTTTTACCAGGCGGGCGCTTTGGTGTTTGGCGGTGGCCATGTGGTGTTGCCCTTGCTGCAACAGACTGTGGGCGCCGAACTCAGTGCCGACCGCTTCCTTACCGGCTATGCCGCCGCCCAGGCCATGCCGGGCCCCATGTTTACCCTGGCGGCGTTTCTGGGGGCCGACAGCTGGCAACAAAGCCCGTTAATGGGCGCCTTGCTGGCCACAGCTGCCATCTTCCTGCCGGGCTTTTTACTGCTGCTGGGATTGCTGCCGGCCTGGCACAGCCTCAGCCGCAAACCCGCCATTGCCGGTGCCATAGCGGCGGTCAATGCGGCCGTGGTGGGCTTGCTGGTGGCCGCCCTGTATCAGCCGGTATTTGTGTCGGCAGTCTCCGGTCCCCGCGACATGGCCCTGGTGCTGCTGGGGTTTGCCTGCCTGCAGTGGTTTCGATTGCACATAGTGCTATTGGTGGCGGGCTTTGCCCTCGCAGGCCTTGGATTTGAGTTGTTGGCATAAAACCTCTTATGAAAATTCAACAGATACAAGCTTTTGTGTTGGCCGCCGAACTGGGTTCGGTTTCTGCCGCGGCGCGACAGCTGGGTAAGCGTCAGCCACAGCTCAGTCAGTGGATTGCGGATCTTGAGCTGGATCTCGGGGTCGAATTGTTTGTGCGCAGCCAGAACCAGATTGTCCTGAGCCCGGCGGGGGAACAATTGCTGCCCAGGGCAATCTTGGCACTGGGCCAGTGTGATCAGTTACAGGCGGAGGCTATGAGTCTGGTCCAGCACGGCACCGGGGTCATCACCCTGGGGGTTGAGAACTACATTCCCATGGACAGACTGAGTCCGGTCATCGACAGTTATCTCAGGCAATTTCCCCAGTTGGATCTGGTTATCCGCAGTGGCTCCCAGGAGGCGCTGACGACGGCATTCAGTGATGGGGACTGCAACCTTATTCTGTTGCATGAGAGCCTGGCGCTGCACCAACCCCATTGGGGCTATTGTCGCCTGGGCGAGTATCAGGAGCTGATGCTGGTCAATGCTTCGCACCCGCTGCTGGGGGAGCCTGTTCAGGACCCGTCACGGCTCGCGGCCTATCGCGAGCTGGTGTGGGCCAGGGGTATGCCACAGGGAGACGAACTCGAAGTGGGTTACTCAGGCCGCTATTGCCTCATACCGGATCTGCATACGCTGTTGTCTGTGCTAAAGAGCAGTGACGGTTTTGCGCTGTTGCCGGAGGATCTGGTGCGTGGTGAACTGGATGCCGGGGAGCTGCGTGAGTTAAGGCTGAGCACAGAGCTGTCGCCACGCGCCCGCCGCCTGGAACTGCGCTGGCATCACGGTTTCGATACCAGCGCCCTGGGGGCGCCACTGCTGGCGCTGCTCAGGCAACACCTGGGACAGCCCTAGCCATGGCTTAGTTATCCATATCGAATACCACTTCTCCTTCCAGCAGCGTCATCAGTATTTTGGTGTTGGCTATCTGCTCCGGTGCCAGGTGGGTGATGTCTCGCTCCAGTACCACCAGATCCGCCGACTTGCCCAGGCTCAACGAACCCGTGATGGTCTCGATTCCCAGAGCGCGGGCGGCATTGATGGTATAGGCCGCTATGGCGGCGTGCACATCTCCAAGACCGGCCTGCTGTAGATAGACGGCATTGGCAATGCCGACCAGAGGATTGATGTCGTTGACATTCCAGTCACTGCTGAGGGTGACATTGGCACCGCTCTCGAACACGGGATTGATGGGCAGCAGGGCATGTGCCCGGTTTTTGCCGATGAAAGGCTCGGCCCAGCTGTGGTCCTGTGCGGCAATATAGTCACTGCCCAGCTGAAAGTCTGCATCCACATCCAGTTGGGCAAAACGCTGGATATCTGCCTTGTCTATCATCTCCAGGTGCGTCATGCCGTAGGGACGGCTGACGCCTCTGGCACGCAGTGTCGCTATGGCATTCAAGGTGTTGCGCGCCCCCGCATCGCCTATGGCATGGATATGGGCACCATAACCGAGCTTGTCGAGTTCGGTGAGCCACCAGGCCATCTTGTCGGCGGCAATGTATTCCAAACCATAGGGAAGTTCAGGGGTATAGCTCCAGTCATAGGGTGCCAGGGTGCTGGCGGTGCCGTTGACTATGATGCCATCGCTGTACAGCTTGACCTGATTGATCAGCAGCCTTCTGTTGGTATCGTCGCTGTGTATTTTGGAGAAAAAGGCCAGCTGCTCGGCGGGATCCACATCCGGGTACACCCAGGGCCTCAGGCTGACCCTGGCACTCAGTTCACCTTTCTGTTCGGCCTCAAGCCAGGTATCCAGCCAGCCGCGTTTCCAGTACAGGCGGCCATCGCCTATGGTGGTGATCCCATGGGCGGCGGCCTCGGCCAGGCCATTCATCAGTCCGCGATAGTTGGCCTGCCTGAGGTTAGGCTGCGCCTGCCAGGCCAGTTCCATCAGGCGATCGCCGGCGTTATCCAGCAGTACGCCCAACAGCTCACCGCTTTGCTTGTCCTTGAGGTATTTGCCTCCCTGGGGATCCTGGCTGTGGGCATTTATGCCGGCCTTGGCCAGAGCCCTGGAATTGACCCACATGGAATGGGACGTCTGCTCCATGATGATGACCGGGTTGTCGGGAAACAGCTCGTCGAGAAGTTGCAGCGGTGAAGTCTTGTCATCACTGAGCAGCACGGACAGTTCGTGGCCGTAGCCCAGTAACCATTCGTCCGGCGCCAGTCCCGCCTTACAACTTCGCAGGCGTCGGATATAGGCATCGAGATCCCTGTCCTTATCCAGCAGACAATCGCTGCCTATGTCAGAAGCTGCCTCGAACACATGGTTATGATTGTCGATAAAACCCGGCATCAGGAAGGCACCCTCCAGATCCAGTAGCTGGGTCCGGGGGCTGGCATATTCCATCACCCTGGTCTTGGAGCCAATCTCTACTATCTTGCCGTCTCTGATGGCCAGACTGTCGGCCGTGTCATAGCCATAGATGCTGGCGTTGGTGATTATGGTATCTGCCAGTTCGTCGCTGGCACAGGCCGAGAGGGTAATCAATCCACCGAGCATTAGCCCCTGGAGCAGGCGGCCACTTTTGGTCTGTTTCATTTTTGCTATCTCTGCTGGAATAAGTAGGCCTATTTTATTAGAACAAAGGGGTGGTGAAAGTTAGCTGCTATCCTGTTTTTGGGATAGCGATTGGGGCTCAGACTGTCTATGGTGAATCTGCCAATAGCAGGTGTTTCAACGGGCCATCAACGGGTCATCTTTTTCACAAAAACCACCACGAACAAGGCTATGGTGAAACTGCCGGTGAAGGCTTCGATGGCGGCCGTCAGGCGTGAGAAGCCTATGGGGGTAAAGTCGCCATAGCCCAGGGTGGTAAAGGTGACGACCGAGTAATAGACGCAGTTGAAGAACAAATAAAAGTTCATCATAAAGGTGTTTTCGGGGTGGAAGATGAGGATATTGCCGCCATAGCTGAGGCCGGTGAAGAAGTAAAAAACCGCGCAGATAAGGATCAGCACCATGGAGAAGCCGATAACCCGCATAGGTGACTCGCCGTAGCCACAGAAGAGATCGATGAGCTTGGACACCATGCGTTTGCCCGAATACTTGGGCATCTGGTGCCGACGCATGGTCAGTTCTTTCTGGATAAAATGCCCGGCCATGGCAAACAGCCCCTCGCGCTCGGCGGCCTTGCGCAGATCCCGGTAAATCTCTTCCGCCTGCTGAAAATAGTCCAGGGCAATTTCCATCTCACCAACCCGCTCCGCTTCCAGCGCCATTTTTTCCTGCTTCAGCAGTTTACCTGTATTGATATTGTCTATCTTGCTGCCATTCCACTTAATACCCAGCAGGTTGCAGTTGGTCAGGTTGGCGCAGTGGATATTGGCTTCCCGCAGATCGGCCTTCATCAGGCTGGCATTTTCCAGATTGAGGTTGAACATGTGGGCGCCCTGGAGATTGGCGCGATACAGCTCGGCGTGGCTCATATCAAAGCCGGTCTTGCTGTGGTGTTTGACCAGATCTATGCCGGCCAGATTGGCACGTTTAAGACAAATGCCCCTCAGCATGCCACCCCCACGGGCGTATGCTTCCAACTTGGCTTTGTCGTCGGGGCCATCCTTGATGATGCGGGGATCATGCCAGTAACACAGGCCGCTGGGACCGGCCGGCTCTGAGCATGAAAACCCTTCATCCTCGTGATAGCAGCATATTGGGCTGTTTTCGCTCATGGCAAAAGTATAGTTGCCTTTTCCGGGCTGCAATGGGGCTGGGGCAAAAATAGCCATTGATAATTAACAAGTTGAATTCATGTTGAATTTAATTCCCATTAAATGGGGATAATTCAGGGGGGCCAAACGCACCTTGGCCCTGATGCAACTGGCGCCGGGCCTGGCCTTGGGGTAGAATGGCGCGTTTAATTGTGTCCAAGTTTTTTTGCCATTAAGTTGATATAGCCATGTTTGAAGTCAATCCGGTTAAATTCAAAATCAAGGAGCTGGCCGAGCGCACAGATCTCCTTAGGGGGTATCTTTGACTACGACGCCAAGAAAGAGCGTCTGGAAGAAGTGACCCGTGAGCTGGAAAGCTCAGATGTATGGAACGATCCCGAGCGGGCCCAGGGCCTGGGTAAAGAGCGCTCCGCCCTCGAAAACGTCGTTAAAACCATAGACGATATGGACAGCGGCCTCGAAGATGTCGAAGGCCTGCTGGAACTGGCCGTTGAGGAAGAAGATCAGGAAACCTTCGACGATGCCCAGTCCGAACTGGCCGATCTGGAAAAGCGCCTGGAAGATCTGGAGTTCCGCCGTATGTTCTCCGGTGCCCAGGATGCCTCCGACTGCTATCTGGATATCCAGTCCGGCTCCGGTGGAACCGAAGCCCAGGATTGGGCCGAAATGGTGCTGCGCATGTACCTGCGCTGGGGTGAAGCCCACGGTTTCAGCCCCGAGCTGATTGAAGTGTCCGACGGCGATGTGGCCGGTATCAAGAGTGCCACCATCAAGTTCAGCGGCGAATACGCCTTTGGCTGGACCCGCACCGAAACCGGTGTGCATCGCCTGGTGCGCAAGTCACCCTTTGACTCCAGCGGCCGTCGCCATACCTCGTTCTGCTCGGTATTCGTGTATCCGGAAATCGATGACTCGATAGAAATCGATATCAACCCGGCGGATCTGCGTATCGACGTGTACCGCGCCTCGGGTGCCGGTGGTCAGCACGTTAACCGGACCGAATCCGCGGTGCGTATTACTCACATTCCCACCAATACCGTGGTGCAGTGTCAGAACGACCGTTCCCAGCACAAGAACAAGGACTCGGCCATGAAACAGCTGAAGGCCAAGCTGTTCGAGCTGGAAATGCAAAAGCAAAACGCCGAAAAACAAGCGGCCGAAGATGCCAAGTCCGACATCGGCTGGGGCAGCCAGATCCGCTCCTACGTGCTGGACGACTCCCGCATCAAGGATCTGCGCACCGGCGTGGAAACCCGCAACACCCAGGCGGTGCTTGACGGCGATCTGGACAGATTTATTGAAGCCAGCCTCAAATCCGGGCTGTAATTTACGAGAAGAGACGATGACTGAACAAATCCAAGATGAGAACAAGCTCATTGCCGAGCGTCGCGCCAAGTTGGAGCACATTCGCCCCAACTGCCCAGCCAGTGGTCACCCGAATACCTTCCGTCGTAAACACAAGGCCGCCGAACTGCAGGCTCAATTTGGTGACAAGACCAAGGAAGAGCTGGAGGCCCTGGGCTTCAAGACCGCCATTGCCGGCCGTGTGATGGCCAAGCGTGGTCCCTTCCTGGTTATTCAGGACGTGTCCGGTCGCATCCAGGCCTATGCCGAAAAGAGCGTCCAGGCCGATCTGAAAGAGCGTTATGCCGGTCTCGACATTGGTGACATTATCGGTGTCGAAGGCACGCTGCACCTGTCCGGCAAGGGCGATCTGTACGTCAACATGGAACAATACCAGCTGCTGACCAAGGCCCTGCGCCCGCTGCCGGAGAAGTTCCACGGTCTGACCGATCAGGAAACCCGCTACCGTCAACGCTACGTTGACCTGATAGTCAACGAAGACTCACGCAACGCCTTTATGATGCGCTCCAAGGTGATCGCCGCCATACGCAACTTCATGGTGAGCAAGGAATTCATGGAAGTGGAAACCCCCATGATGCACGTGATCCCAGGTGGCGCCTCGGCCCGTCCGTTCGTGACCCATCACAACGCCCTCGACATCCAGATGTTCCTGCGTATCGCCCCCGAGCTGTACCTCAAGCGTCTGGTGGTGGGTGGTTTCGAGCGCGTATTTGAGATCAACCGTAACTTCCGTAACGAAGGTCTGTCGCCACGCCATAACCCTGAATTCACCATGATGGAATTCTATATGGCCTACGCCGACTACAACGATCTGATCGATCTGACCGAGGAAATGCTCTCCAGCATTGCCAAGGAACTGCTGGGCGACACCAAGCTGCCCTACGGCGAGCACACCATAGACTTCGGTGGTCCTTACGCCCGTATGACCATGCTGGAAGCCATCAAGCACTACAACCCCAACAACGCCACCATCCAGGGCATGAGCTACGAGAACGTCAAAGATCTCGAATTCATGCGCGCCCTGGCCAAGGACGTGGGGGTTGAGTACGAGAAGTTCTGGAGCTGTGGTCAGCTGCTGGAAGAGATCTTCGGTGAAACCGCCGAGCCCAAGCTGATGCAGCCCACCTTCATCACCGGCTACCCTGCGGACATTTCACCGCTGGCGCGCCGCAACGATGAAAACGACTTCATCACCGACCGCTTCGAGTTCTTTATCGGCGGCCGTGAAGTGGCCAACGGCTTCAGCGAGCTTAACGACGCCGAAGATCAGGACCGTCGCTTCAAAGCCCAGGTGGAAGCCAAGGACGCAGGTGACGATGAAGCCATGTTCTACGACGCCGACTACATTACCGCCCTGGAACACGGCCTGCCGCCGACGGCGGGTCAGGGGATTGGTATCGACCGTCTGGTGATGTTGTTTACCAACACCCACACCATTCGTGACGTGATCCTGTTCCCGGCGATGAGGCCACAGGGTTAATAGTTGTTTGGCGTTAGGCGCCATTAATAAAAAAACCAGCCGCAAGGCTGGTTTTTTGTTTCTAATGAATTATGCCATTACGTAATATCATTTTTTATAAAAAAGTTCTTAACTTTATTAAAAATTGATACAGCGAACATAATAATCCAAGGTGCTGTATTAGCAGAATTACGTTCAGCTATGTATGCTAATTTATCTTCATAGTCCCGTTTTTTTACTTTCTCAATTTGTAATTTAGACATACCTCCAACCCAAATAACTCTATTGTCATTAATAAAGTAATGAGATTGGCAAACATAATCCCAATTTCCTATTGATGGAGAAAGCGACACTCCCTTTGAACTATTTATATAGCTCCAGTCTACAGGTGAAAGAGGGGTAACAACTTTTTCACCACAACCACAGCAACACAAATGAACTATAACACCATACTCATTACTTATATATAGTTTTCCACTTTCTAGATGTTCAGGAATGAACTCGACAAAAACAGGGCAGACCCTGTTTATTCTCATGTTTACTCGCTCCTAACTATTGATTGAATCGCTATTGTATAGATTAAATTATGCGCATTTTCAGTGTCATCATGATAAAATCCCTTGTACTGCTTCCATTTTGATATTGCAAGTAGTGCATTCATGGCATTTAGTTCAGAGATTTGGATGTTGCTTTCATAGAGAACTTCATCATTGTGCTCATCCTCCAAAACTAGCAATTTAGATACGTGATCACATTTATTTGGAGTTGCCAATGTAACCCGACAACTGCCTTGCAAGGCAGTGTTGCCGTTATCATAATCGAGGCGTTCGATGCCAAGGCCTACATCAATAAATGGGATACCTTTTATGATCAAGTAAGAAGTAATAATACTTCTAGCTGTACCACTATCTATTGATAGAAACACAAAGTTGAAATGATCTAACTCTTCTAAGTTTTCATTAGTTACATATATACTGTGCGGGACTACACCCCGGTGTAAATTTGAGTATAGTTGATAGTAATAATCTACTTTTTTAGGTACTGTTTCTAATATCTCAAATGGAACAGCACCTGGTGCACGATAAGCGTTATGCGGCTCCATAATGTCATCATCAAAAAGATGTATTTCTCTTACTGGTGTTTTAGCCAGTTGATCAAGAATATAACTTCCAGTACCCCCTAAGCCTATGATTGCAATTTTGTCATTTTCAAATTTCTGAGTAATTGCAGTTATACCTACCCTTGATGAAGCTGTATCAGGATATTGAAATACTGAATCTTGGTTTCGTTCCCTATGAACGGTACCTATTCTAGCATCAGCATTTGGTTTAATTAGTCTGGCTTGGCTCACAAGCAAAGTATGGTAGTGATGCACCTTATCATAGAAGTTAGTAAATGGTTGGTTATTTGGTTTATTTGATAGATAGTGGTTTACTAAAAAACCCGAAAATAATTCTTGCATTCTTGAGTGATTAATCACTTCAACCATAGGTTGCCCACTACCCATACAGGGTACTTCTCCTTGAAGCCACATCGTGTGGTCATAAGGATGTGTATCTACCTCTCCCATCTCACTATAAGCGCAAGCCAAGATACCTGCTTTAACCTCAAGTTTAGAGTTGAGATAAGGAACGGAATGAATTAGCAAATGCTGATTCGTAACTTCAACATCAAAGCCATCTTTGATTAAACGTATGACTGATGGATTAAGAGCGATTGGTTTTTGTGACATAAAACTTCACCCCGTTACGAATTTTGATTGATTGTCCTTGAGCTAAAGTACCATCAGCCATTTGAGGCCCAGTATATGTAACTGTATAGACTATTGCTGCACCACCAGGGAAGGCTAATTCAACTAACTGAGAATATGAGATTTCATCCCCATTAAATTTTGTTGGAGTGCCATTGATGATGATGTTTTTGGGCTTGCTATCATGGTCCAAATTTTTGTTCATACTATTTTCCTCAAAATGTGTTGTAGAAACTTGTTTGAAGTAAAAACAAACAAGCAGCATTGAGGAACTGACAATATTCAAACAAGGCATCAGCAGTATGCTTGTTTGTTATTGAAATGAGCACAAAAGAAGGGTACTATCGCAACTGTGAGTGAGCGACAGGCCTAATCATGGGCTCTGTTCCTCTTAGCAATGCGTGTTAGAGATACCGCGCCAACGGTCCAATAACTTGCATTGCTAGAGCAAAAGGCGTTTTCAGTGAAAGCTGAAAGCGCCTTTTGTTCTTTCAGCTACGCCATCTTACAAAAGCAGGACATCAAAGTCAAACATCCATATCGTTAAGTGTGCATTTTTTTGATGGATGCGTATCGTTTTAGTGGGTGTTGTGCAAGGGAAGGGTGTTGTTAGTGGATTGATTTTGTGATTCATGCTATCGTCAAGTGCGATGATCTGGCTTATGTGGGTGCTATAATGCAATCTTATGAAAATCTAAAAAAAGAAGAAAAGTCAAACCTCGTTGAACGTTTGGCGTACATTGATTTTAAGCTGCAGTTCACTGGGTTTGTGAAGCGTTCAGAAATTGGTGAAATGTTTAATGTGGCAGATGCAGCATCTTCCAAAGCGCTTAGTGCATACAGCCTGTGGTGTAAGGGGAATATGGAGTACGACCTTTCGCAAAAAGTTAATGTGATTTCTAGAGACTCATTCAACTCCTTACTCATGCTTGATGCCGAGGTTGCGTTAGGCATGCTAGCGAATGGCTTTAACAAGAACAAGCTTCCTGGAGCCTCAACTACTTTAATTCCATATGAAAAGATTGATCGAGTTCCAAATAAACTCTCTATTGACTGTGTTGCCAAGATAACACGAGCACTATCAGGTGGTTACGCCATTAGTTGTAAATATTACTCTGAAAATAGTTCAAATCATAATTTTAGAACTATAGTTCCACTGGCTTTAATGCATGATGGGACAAGTTGGTTATTTAGGGGCTACGATCGTGACGACTCTGCTAAATTAAATTTTAAGAATTTTCATTTCTCGAGAGTGAGTGATGTCATTGAGCTATATAATGATGACGATGGAAAAAAAGAAGAAAAAGAAGGTTTGTCTAATGATAAAGAGTGGAACCTTAGAATCCCTCTTGAACTTCGTCTCCATTCTACTCTTGATGAAAGCACAAAAAGGAAAATAAGATTAGAGTTTGGAATTCCAGAAAGAGAAGATGAAATAATGATCCCAGTACGTTGCTCATTCTTGTGGATTCTTCTGAGGAAGTGGTTTATTGATGATAGAAGTGAATTAGAAAAATTAAGCGATAATGAATCAAAAGTTAAGAAATTCTACAAATTTGAGCTCATAAATAAGGAGACGGTTTTGTTTTTGAAAAATAGTATATAAGTTTGACTTTATAAAAATATTATAATTAAGAAAATAGATGGTTTAGTTTTTGGATAGATGTTATTCATTAGTAATTACTTGAAATTATTTAAATTTCTGCTTTATATGCCTTTATATGAAGCGCGCTGACTTTTTCATTTATAATAAGAATTAATTTGTCGACAAAAGTTAAGTTTAAATTTGTTGTAATTTCCAAGTCTTTTTCATGACTAGACTATAGTGTCAGAGTGGAAAGCCAAAAGTTGGCATTGCTATACCAGCAATTGGTGGATAGCCGCTGTGCCAGCGGCACAACGTCGGGGTCTCAAACCGGGGGCGCCGAGCCCACACCCGGGCAAGGGGCTTTGCTCATCCGCGAACAACTTCCCTGTTTAACTGCCAGCTCACCATCCATGGTTCGCACTCATGGCGCTCTTACGAGCTTCGCCCTTGCATCCCAAAGCCGGAGCCGAAAGCCCCTCAGGTTTATGGGCGAAACGGCCAACGCGACAGACTCTCGGATTTACATCCTTGTAAATCCATTCCAGCTCGGCTCCATGCCTCGCGTTCGTAAGCTTGTCGCTGCGCGACACTCACCCTGCTCGACTGTCGCTACCTCGGCTTCCTGCCTCGGTTGTTGCCGTTTCTTGCCCAACACCCTCGACTCTGGCTCCTGCTTCGTCCTAACTCCTGCATCCATGCAGTTGTCGGCGGCTCCGAAGGGGGGGCTACCGGTGCAACATTCATATATCGCGATATTTCTTAGTTTTCTCGACTGTTTCTCCGTAGCTGGAGAGGAACACCATTAGCCAGCACTGCCGCACCAGTGATCGTCCGAGCCATGGATGGCGAGGGGAGGCTATAGGGACCGATTTTTAAATCAAGAGCACGCCGTGTCACGGGTGAGGCAGTGCGAAAGCGCACCGCAGGTGTTTGATGGCATCCACAGTTGGATGCTTTGATAAGTTCGAAACATGGCCGCTGTGCCAGCGGCACAAAGTCGTGGGTCTCCAACCCACACCGGGCAAGGGGCTTTGCTCATCCAAAGCCCCTTGCATCCCAAAGGATGCCCCCAGCCGGAGCCGAAAGCTCCTCGGGTTTATGGGCGAAACGGCCAACGCGACAGACTCTCGGATTTACATCCTTGTAAATCCATTCCAGCTCGGCTCCATGCCTCGCGTTCGTAAGCTTGTCGCTGCGCGACACTCACCCTGCTCGACCGAAGCAGCCTCGGTATCCTTACCTCGGCTACGCGCCCAAGCTCATCGTCCTCGGCGGCTCCGAAGGGGGACAGGTGTCATCTTCAAGCTTATGTGCAGATTTAACCAAGCTATCCAGTTCCATTAACTACCTGCGTGGAAAGCAACAGGTTCAGGGACGGTGGCTGTGCGGATAGTGGGGCATAGCAGCAGATGCTGGATGCTGACGTGGAAGCGACAGGTTGCACTGTGTTGGTGGCAGAATTTTACCCTGAAGGGATGTTATTTGCTGTGTTGCAGGATCTCTGGCTGGCTTTAGTGTTGTTTAAATGTGTCAAAAATGTTAATAAATGGTTGCTTTGTCTTTGTGCATTTTTAATGCAGCTATGCCATTCGATGCGATGCCAGGCAAGCGGGCGCACAGTGAAGCAAGAGCGCAATAGACCTTGAGTAGTAGAAGGATAATAACAATAGCTGAATAGAGAAGAAGGGAATCCAATGGCATTTAAAAAATACCTGAGAACCAAAGACGATCTCGCGGTGGATATGACACCCATGCTGGATATAGTGTTTATTTTGTTGATATTTTTTATTATCACCTCCGCCTTTGTCGATACCTCCGGCTTTGATTACAACAAATCCAGGAAGAGTTCGCTTTCCAAAGAAAAGAGCAGCGTCATCTCCATTAGCGTCAGCAAAGCGGGTCTGGTCAGAATGAAGGGCAGACTCATTGATATTCAAAGTATTACAGCCAATACCCAGAATATGCTTGCGGATATGCCCGGCGCCTCAGTGGTGATAGAGGCAGAAAGGGAAACCTTGCATGGCGTGGTTATTCAGGTATTGGATAATGTCAAAATGGCCGGTGTGTCCAGGGTGTCAATATCTGAGTCGATGGAATAATCCGAATAAAATTGAGCATGTATAGGTCATCCGATACAAGGTGACCACTCAGATGCGGCTGCCTTTTCGCGGGCCATGACGCCCGCTTTCGGTGTGGATCAGGCCTCGGGGTGATGGCACACCATCTCGACATTGTGGCCGTCTGGGCCTATGACGAAGGCGGCATAATAATTGGCATGGTACTGAGGACGCAGTCCCGGTGCGCCATTGTCCTGGGCTCCCGCCTCCAGTGCCGCACGGTAGAAAGCATCAACCTGTTGTCGATTCTGGGCCGTGAAGGCTAAGTGAAGGTGGGACGTCCTGGCCTCAATCCGGCGAATACACAGGGAAGACTGGCTGTCCGGGGAACAAAGCTCTACGCCGAGGGGGCCCTCGGAGGCAATGGTAACGCCTATGGGTTTGAGTGCCTTGAGAAAGAAGGCCTTGCTCTCTTCATAGTCGCTGACGCCGAAAACCAGATGATCAAACATTCACTCTCCTTAGCGATGAAATCAGCTGCCCTTACTGTTGACCAAAAGGCTTGTTGCGTATGGCAGCGATTTGGCCGGGGGAGACACTCCCCCGGTCGCCTGGATGAGGCAGCAGGCCTCATCCCCGTGGCAAATTAACGGCGCCTTCTGCTGCGGCGACGCATGCGGCCGGCGCTGTCGGCGGTGATTTCACGCTTGCCGCCTGTGCCCGTACCCGCTTCCAGCTGGTCGTCGTCGTGCTCATCATGATCCTCATGTTCATCAAGTTCATAGAGCTCGTCATGATCGTCCAGTTCGTCATTGCTGTGGGCCAGTGACACGGGTGACTTGGCGTCGTGCTGGCTGTCGGCCTCGGTCTTTTTGAACACGGATTTCAGTATGCTGGTGACCGCCTGCAATTTGGCCGGAGCCTCGGATTTGGCTGCGGCCTTATCTTGGTCTTCGTCGGCAGAAAATTGAGTGTTATCAATTTTCTGCTGCGACTTTTTTGGCACCAGATCAGCAACCAACTCCTCCATGTCCACCCTTGGGGTGGCCTTTGAGGCTGAGCGTGAGGGCTTGATTGGCTGGGGATCCAGGGACACGTTGGCCGAACTGGCCACGGCCAGCTTATCCAACATGCCTCCCTTGGTCGCCACGGGATCCAGAGAGCCGGAACGGCTGGCTACGGGATCCAGGGAGATAGGCGCCAGGGGCGCAGGATTCCAGGAGGTTGGCTTGGCGGCGACAGGATCCAGCGAGCGCGGTTTGGCCGCGACCGGATCCGCCGGTTTGGCAGCTACAGGATCCATTGCTTCTGTGACCAGGGTATCGCGCGCAGCTGGCTTGGCCGCCACGGGATCGACTACCTGGGGCTTGGCTGCCACTGGATCTGCCGAAACCAGACTCGTCAACTCGGGTTCAAGGGGGGCCATGGTGCTGGCAACGGCGGTGGCAACCGGAGTGGCCACAGGTGGCGCCTTGGCTACCGGAACTGGATCCAGGGCTTCAGGTATCTCGGTTTCCTGAATCGCGTCCGGCATCAGGGCTTCCGGCATGGCAGCTGTGCTTGGCACTGGGGCCAGCTCTAGCGTGACCTGGGGCGGCGCTGGCACAAAGGCCTGATCTTTTGCCCTGGCTTCCAAGCGATGCTCGAACTCGGCGATAACGTCGGCCAATTCGGTTTTGGCTTCAGCCATGGCCTGGATCAGCTCTTCAAGCACCTTTTGATAGCCGTGATACTTGTCTTCGATGCTGCTGATATTGCTGCGGACTTCATCGCTCATCTTATGGGTCAGGCGCTTGTAGATGTTGATCTCCTGCTCCAGCTCATACAGATAGGTCTTGGAGAATTTGATCGCCTCATCCATCTCGACGACTTTCTCGGTTAACGCCTGCCTTTTGTCGGTGAAGTCATCGATCAGGGCCTGGGGGATCTGCGCCGGAGACTCGGGAGGCGTCACCAGTGCCGCAAATTCACCTATATGGCTGACGGGCAGCCATTGGCTCAATGAAGGATGCCAGCCATAGCTGTTTGGGTTGCCGGGCACATAGGCCAAAGCCTCGGCTTGGGTAAAAGGCCCACTCACCTCACCATCGTGTGAAAAAAACCATTTTTTCATAATCTTATTTCCAATTCGTTGTTATCAACCTAATCAGGTGTCGTCGTTATTTGGTGGTGACACCGGCCAGCGTCCGTTGCAGGGCCTCGTAATGTTCGTTGATGCTTTGGATGGTTGTTTTCACTTCCTGATTGAGTTTCTGGGTGACGGTTTTGGTCTTGTTGGCGTCACGATCAAAATCCGCCAGTGAGACGGTAATGGCATCCAACCGGGTTTCGATGCGGCCCAGGGCGCTATTGAGTTCCTGCTCCTTGGCAATAAAGCGCTCAATCAGTTGTGCCGGAATGGCGATTGGCGGCGGCGGTGGCGTGAACTTAATATCAAATTCTTCAACCTGACACACGGGAATCCATTGGGCATAGGAGGGGTGCCAGGCATAAGCATCGGGGTGCTTTGCGATAAAACGGTTGGATGCGGTCAGGCCAAGGGGCCCGCTGATCTCGCCATTATTGGAGAAATACCACTCTTTCATAGATCCACTCTTATCCTTAATAGTGTTTGAGCTGATAGCCATGTTTACTCGGGTTTCGGTTGCCATTGCGTGACAATCTGCTTATTTAATTGCCCCACTGCGTCGTTTGTTTTCCGAACGCGGTAAGGTAAAGAGATTACGACCATTTTTACAAGCCGCTACATTAACCGAAGTTATTTAACAAGGCCACTGCTTGGAGGGGATGATTTGCATAAATTTTAATCTGTCCGTTGTGATGGCGGGCAGAAGGTTCAGTGATGGAACAGACGAGCAACAGGCGTGGCGGCAGGGCCCGACTATTGAAGTTATTTTTAAATCAGCCGCTTACCCAAAATGGTGCCAAGTGCCGCTCCCTGAGCCCGGCTGAATGGGGCTTCAGTACTGCATCTGCCACGATATTTCTAAGGATCAATTCCCTGGCATGAAATGTCATGCCAGGGAAACCCGGAGTTTAGCTACAGCTATTGATGTGAATACCGCAGTGAACCGTTTGTCACCGTTGCGCTCTGATCTTCGTTTAGCTGAAAACTCAGCGGCCGCTCTATCACCCCCAGGTTGGCATAATATTCTTCCTCTTTTTTGAGCAGGGTGCCACTCAGCACTCCCCAACGTACCTTGACCTGCTCGGCTTCAACATAAAACACCATGGATGGCCAGGATTGTTCATTGCTGTAGCTACCCAATTGCCTGGCGGGAAAAGTGCTGGCGGCAACAATTTGCTGCAGGTCCGGCGCTTCGGAGAAGGTGCGGGTGATGGCCGCCTTAACGCGTTCTTTTTCTTCGGCCAGCTTGGCTGCGGTGTTGTCCTTGTTAAGCAGCCTGTTGTAGGCGAAGTTGGCCAGCAGGTGGGGCAGGGCGTAGGCGCTGTCGAGATTGGTGAAGGCGATAATGCCGAGTTTACGCTCCGGCATGAAGGACACATGGGTGCTGTAGCCGCCGTAATTGCCAAAGCGGGTCAATATCCGCTCGCCGTTGTATTCGGCCGTATCCCAGCCCAGGGTATAGCCATCGCGCCTATAGCTGAAGTAATCCTTGCTCTGGGGCACTTGCTTGCTGTGCAGCGGCACAAAAATATTGTGTTTGGCGAGCGCCGAATGGTCCTGATTGATATTCACCTGCAACCAGGTTGCCATATCACTGATCGTGGATACCACGCCACCGGCGGCATGCATGGTCTTGTCGGTTTTATGATGCCCCCGGGAGAACACCTCTCCATCTTTGGCGCTGGTAATGGCGGGAATAATAGTGTCGACATCACTGATACCTGTGGTTGTGTTGCTCAGTCCCAAGGGGCTAAACAACTTTTCCTGCATCAGTTGCTGCCAGCTTTTTCCCGTGACAGTTTCCAAAATCATGGATGCCACTATGGGACCGGTGTTGGAGTAGCGGAATGACTTATCCGGTGCCACCAGTACCTGTTGATTCAAGGCCTGCACCAGGGCGGCATTGTCATCGTATCCCAGGTAAGCCGTTGCAAAGGTGTGTTGGATACTGGTAAAGCCGCCGGTATGGGTCAGCAGTTGTTTGATAGTTATGTCATCGCCATTGAGCTTGGGGCTGCTCAACAATGCCTTATCGTATTGACTCACTGGCCTATTGATATCAATCCGATCTTCATCCGCGAGTATGGCGAACAAGGTGCCTGTCATGGCCTTGGTGTGGGAGGCGATGAGAAAAGGGGTATTTTTGTCGAAGCGGGATCCGTCCCTCGAATAGGCCGTGAAGAAGGCCAGGCCATGCTCATCAACCACGGCCACACTTGTCACCCCCCGGAGTTGTTGTTCATTGATGCTGTCCTGTAACAGCTGGTTTATGGCCTGTTTATCTGCGGCGGTAATGGCGCCACAGGAAAAGCTCAGCAGGGCGAGTACGATTAAGTTCACTATCCTTTGCACTGGTATTGTCCTTCTTGTTGCTATCGATCGGGCCCTAAGCTAGCAGATTCCATGCCACCGACTTAACTGTTTGATTACAAATGCTAAACCAAATCTTAGCCGGCTGTGGGACTGTTGTATCTAACCAAAAGTTAACGAATTTGCTTAAAAAGCGCTTGGATATTAAGTGCTTGCCAATTGTCCATGGACCAGGGGAAAGGGCCTTTCTCTTAGGCGAAGGACTTATACCCATCTTCGTTGCAACGACCTGTGCATCTGCGCCAGGGCGACCATGGCGAGGGAGCCGGCCAACACAGTGGTAAACAGGAAATCCCAGTGTTGAGAGGTCAGCATGACCAACAGCGGATTGGCGCCGGCCGGTGGATGGGTCGTCTTGGTCAGCAGCATCAAACTAACCGCCAGCCCGCTGGCCAGCGCCAGGCTCAGTGGCGATATGCCAACGAATTCAAGAAAACACAGGCCGATAAACGCCGTTAACAAATGACCCAATATCACATTCTTCGGTTGTGCCAGCGGGCTGTCAGGCACCCCGAATACCAGCACTGCGGTGGCGCCAAAGGGCGCCATCAACAGCACCCAATTGGGATTGATCATGGTCGATAAGGAGAGCAGGCCGATGGCGACGGCGGCGCCCACACCCGCGAGTAATGGGTAAACAATTGGCTTCATTTTTGTTCCTTGTGTCAGTCATCCTGAATTTGATCTCAACAAGTAGACCAGTCTGTCTACTTGTTTTGATGGTAGACAGACCGGTCTACCCATGTCAATATTTTACTGACCTTGGGGAGGAGCAATATGAGCGGCAAACGTGAGGCCCTGATCGATTCGGCGCTGGCGCTGTTTTACAGCAAGGGTGTGAATTCCATTGGGATCAATGAAATTCTCGCCACCGCGGGAATTGCCAAAAAGACCCTGTACAGCCATTTTCAGGGCAAAGAAGATCTGCTGTTGGCGGTCCTCGCCCGCCGGGATGCCATCTATCTGCAGTGGCTTGATGACAAGCTAAGTCAGTGTGTTTCAAATAAAGAATTGGTGCGCAGACTGTTTGCTGCCCTGGAACATTGGTTTTTGGGGGAAGACAGCGAGCTGGGTGACTTCAGGGGCTGCTTCTTTATCAATACCGCGGCCGAATTCAGCGATCCCAACAGCGCCGTTTCCCTGTATTGCAAGGCGCATAAACAGCGGGTGCGGGAGCTGATCGCCCGTAACATGCCGGAAGAAAATGGTGCCTTGCTGGATTTGATTTGTCTGCTCAAGGAGGGGGCTATTGTTTCGGCTTATGTGAACCAGGATCCGGCGGCAGCAGGGCGCTGCGCGGACATCATAGTGGGAACAATTGCATAGCAGGTTATGGCGCCCGCCGGGTTTTGCCTTTCCCTCGCGAAGCGAAGTACCATTGAGCCCAACCCTTTGTCTGCTGCAAGGCTAAACCATGTTCTCATTCCATTCTTCCTGCCCCGGGGGGCGATTGTCCCGCCAGCGGGGCTTCACCGGTGTCCAGGTGCTGCTTATGCTGCTGGCGACCATGGTGATTACGGTCGCGGTGAGCTTTTTCGTTATTCGCGCCTATATCTTTCCCAAGCCCCTTGAGCCCGTGACCCTGAGTGCCAAGGAAGAACAAAAACTGGATCAGAAATTAAGCGTGCTGGGCTGGCAGAGTGACAGTGGCTCACGCACTGACTCAAATAAGAGCTCAGGCAAAGGCAGCACCGCGCGCCGGGGCAGCAATGATCTCACCCCCGAACCCTACCGCGAAGCCGATGGCGACCGGCGGGTGACCTTCAGCGAGAAGGAGGTCAACGCCATGATTGGCCGCAACCCGGATTTTGCCCACAGGGTGGCCATAGACTTTTCCGACAACCTGGCGAGCGCCAAGATCCTGGTGCCCATTCCCCAGGACTTCCCCGTGATGGCAGGTGAAATTCTGAGGGTCAATGCCGGTCTCGATATCCACCTCGACAGCAGGCGCCGCCCCGTGGTGGCCCTGGTGGGCGTGAGCCTGATGGGGGTACCCATCCCCAATGCCTGGCTAGGCAATATCAAAAACGTCAATCTGGTCAGCGAGTTCGGTGACCGCGGTTTCTGGAACACCTTCGCCGACGGGGTCGAGGACATACAGATCAGCGAAGGCGAGTTGTACATCAAGCTGCGCAAGTAGCGGTGGTCATCCGACTGCACTATTTTGGGGCCTTAGCTTTGCCGGATGACTTGCACAGCAAGGCCATCTGGTACAAGGTATTGGCCCAGACGGCAGAGAATCTCTGCAAGCCCCTGAAACAAAGGGAATAGAAAAGGAATAACAAGATGAAAAAATCCACCCTGGCACTGGTGCTGGCAAGTATGCTGGCTGCGCCGGTCCTGACTTTTGACACCTTCGCCGCCGATGCCGAACATGGGGCTGCCGCCTATGACCTTAAGGCCCAACGGGCCAAGATAGTGCCTGTGCCCATGAGTGCCGACACCAGCTTTTTGAGCGCCGAGGAGAAGCAGGTGGTTAACAAGCTGATTCAGGCCGCCCGGCTGATGAGCGAGATTTACCTGCGCCAGGTGAGCGAGCAGAACCCGCAGATCCGTGCCGCCATCGCGGCCGACAAGAGTGGCGATCGCGACCTGATGCTGGACATGTTCGATGAACACTTTGGCCCCTGGGACAGCTTGGCCGGTGGCCATGCCTTCTTCGGTGGCAAGGAAAACGCCCCAGGTGCCGGTTTCTATCCCCAGGACATCAGCAAGGAAGAATTCAACGCCTGGCTGGAAAAGCATCCCGAAGATAAGGAGGCCTTCACCAGCCTGTATACTGTGATCCGCCGTGACGGCGCCAAGCTGGTGGCCATCCCCTATTCGGTGCATTACAAGGAGTGGCTGGAGCCCGCCGCCAAGCTGCTGGACGAGGCCGCCGCCATCACCAGCAATCCCAGCCTCAAGCACTTCCTCAGCCTGCGCGCCAAGGCGTTCCGCACCGATGACTACTTTCAGTCGGAAATCGCCTGGATGGATCTCAAGGACACCCCCATCGAAGTGGCCATAGGTCCCTACGAGACCTACACCGACGGCCTGTTTGGCTTTAAGACCGCCTTCGAGGCCTTTGTAACCATCAAGGATCCACAGGCTTCCAAGGCCCTCGACCGCTTCAAGAAATACCTCAAGGACATGGAAGCCAACCTGCCGGTGACCGAGGACTACAAGAACTTCAAGCGTGGCTTTGAATCCCCCATAGCAGTCGCCGATCAGATCCAGGGCGGCGGTGACAACGTGCCCGGGGTGCAGACCATAGCCTTCAACCTGCCCAACGACGAGCGGGTACGTGAGGCCAAGGGTGCCAAGAAGGTGCTGCTGAACAACGTGATGGCGGCCAAGTTCGAGCGCATCATGAAGCCGATGGCGGCGCAGATTTTGGTGCCCGAGCAGGCGGCGCTGCTCGACCAGAAGTACTTCGGTTACGAGACCCTGTTCCACGAGCTGTCCCACAGCCTGGGCCCCGGCTCCATAGTGAAAAACGGCAAGGCCACCACGGTTTCCGCCGAGCTGCAGGAGCTGTATTCGGGCACAGAGGAAGGCAAGGCCGACGTGATGGGCGCCTATAACATTCTGTTCTTGATGCAAAAGGGCGAACTGCCGATGGCAGAGAAGAACAACCTGCTGGCCACCTACGCCGCCGGACTGTTCCGCTCCATGCGCTTTGGTGTTCATGAGGCCCACGGTATAGGCGCCGCCTTCCAGTACAGCTACTTCGTCGACAAGGGCGCCCTCAAGTTGCAGGCCGATGGCCTGTACCGCATCGACTTCGCCAAGCTGGAGCAGGCGATTACCGACTTGGTGCACGACATAGTGGTAGTGCAGGGTGACGGCGACTATGCCGCCGCCAAGGCCTTCCTCGACAAATACGGTAAGATCGATGACGGCGTGCACGCCGTCAATGAGCGCGTGGGTCAGGTACCAGTGGATATTCAGCCTCTGTACCCAGATCATATCTAAGCTCAAAGCCCTTAGCCGGGTTGAGTTAAGAGCCCAGCTTGGATTAGAGGTAAGCTCAATGGCTTGAGCCCAAACAGTAAAAAGGCCGTCCAATTGGACGGCCTTTTAGATAATTCTTGTTGTCTGATTCGGCGAACTGATTATTGATGGGGTACACAGTCACTTGTTAAGTGCCGAAGTAATCGTAAAGCCCAAACAAGGCTGCCAAAACAAAAACATAACCGATATATTGAAATAATTTAGCAAAGCGAGGCTTAGTAAAAATAAAACCTGTCATTTTATCTTTTTGAGTCAAAATTTGTTCGTGATACCAAGCTGGAGCCAATGAAAACAAAATCATATACGAAGTTAATACCAGACCTAATGCAACGGAACCAAACTCACCGATAGTTATTACATATAAGGTTAATCCTAGCCCCCAGCCGACTAACGCTCCGGAAAAACCAAGATAAATTGATTTTATTAAGCCAGTGAATGAACGAACAAACTTTCTAAAAAATGAACGTTCTTCATAGCTAGATGCAGCAAGTAGACCAGTTAATAAAATGTATATGTATAGGAAGAATTCAAAATTCTCCTTTGCTATGTTTTCACTTTGAAGTTGTGAAAATTTTATAACCTCGTACTTTGCTCCAAGAGTAAATAAGGTTACTAATATCAATAAGGTGAAAAACGATTTCACTGAGCCTCCATAGGCACTTAACATTTGTATAGTGTGCTGGCTCATTTATCACATCAAATCAGTGAAAAGCGTGCCGGAAAATTGACCTATTATTCATCGAGTTAGCCGATTTTGTCTACATCAATTTACAAGCAAAGCGTGCTGGCACCTTTGCACTTTTTAACGGCCTGTTATCTGAATCCGGTTTTTATTGAAGGCTTTGATTTATTTCAATAAAAGCCACGTTAACTCTATGAAACCGTGCCATGAAATATAGAAAACCGTGCTTGCGTTTTTGCTATTGGCAATAACACTGTGGATCTTCGTGGTGCAGTGGAAAACCGGCCGACATTCAGGTTGTAAAGGAGTCTGCGAGCGGCATGGCTACCGCACGGGCTGAAGTGATTCACATCTCCCTTGAACGTTGTTTTATCTCTTTGAATCAGCATCTTGACAGAACTTACAGCCGTTGGGCAAGTGGAAAGCTGAATTGCTTTTGAGCATTAATCAGAGGTCACACCTTTGCTGGAGAGGAACACCCTTAATCAAGCACTGCCGCACCAGTGACCATCGGCGACATGGACGTCGCCGGTGAGCGCCCAGGGACGGGTTCACAGCGGGTCACAGGTGAGGCAGTGCGAAAGCGCACCGCAGGTGATGTAGTACTTCCCGTGCCGGAAGTTACATAGCGGATAAAGGGGTCGGAGTTAATTACACCCATACCGAACGCCAACATGCCTACCGCGAGCTGTTTCACTGCGACATTTCCAGGGAACAATTGCGCATCCTGCGCGACTGCCTAAACCATAATTATCCAATGGGCAATGAACGCTTTAAATCCGACATTGAAGCCGCGCTCAATCGAAAACTTGATCATCTCAAACCCGGGCGACCTTGGCCTGGTAAAAACGAATAAGTTTTTAATTCACTCCGACCCCTTTACGCTTTATCCGACCCCTTTATCCGGACCCCTTTATCCGTTATTGCGGCCGAGATCAGTCTTGAAAGCGTCGGTGACAACGAAGTGCTGGGCACCTTGCTCAAGCCGCTGCGCCGTCGCATCGAGCAAGTCTCTGCCGATGGCGCTTATGACACCAAAGCCTGCCACAAGCTGCTTAAAAATAAAGGTATAAAAGCAGTGATACCGCCGAGGTCGAATGCGGGTTACTGGCCCAAAGGACATATTCGCAATGAGGCCGTGGATGCGCTCAAAGCAGGCTGCCTATCGGACTGGAAGCAGCAACATCACTACGGTAAAAGGTCGCTGGCGGAAACCGCGATGTACCGATACAAACAACTGATAAGCCCCACCCTGACTTTGCGAGACTACAATGCCCAAGTTGGCGAAGCCTTGGCCGGAGTTAAGGCTATGAACAAAATGCTAAGTCTGGGAATGCCTTCACGGGACGCTGGTCGTTAAACCGAGCAAGACCTTGGGGCGGTAGCTGTTCACGCAATGATTTGATCAACAACGCCGCTTCCATGTCGAACGTAGGTTTGGTCATTTAAATATCCTTTTTTAGATATCTTATTCAAATGATAAAGATTTATGAACACTACCAGGCTGACACAGAATATTGAACACCCTCATCACTGCAGAGTTCTAGGTTTACCTTTGACGTCATCCTCTTTTGAGCCATTAAGGAAATATATAGCTTCTTCGTTACCCATATTGACAGCTTTTTCCAAAAATAACTTAAAGTTTTCATACTCATTAATATCAAAATAGGCAATAGCATTAAAATAATATAACTCAGAATAATCTCTATATTTCAAAAGTTCATTAATCAATGATATTGCATATCTGGAGTTTTTCTTATACGGGGAAAAACCAAATACAATTGATCTTATGTAATAAATTTCAGCATCAATACTGTTCCCACTTAAAATCAACTCCCATAACTGTGACTTTAAGGTCTCAACCTGTGGGTTATTTTCATCTATCATAGCAATTAAATATTCAGACAATGCATCGACATGCCCAAACTTTCTAGATTCATCCAACAAACTGATTCGCTGTTCATCCTGATGAAAATTTGATTTCGCCCACATTGCATGCGGCAGCTTGTGGTTTATCATCACATCAAATTCAGTTTCTTTGCAATGCTCACGCTCTGCCCAAAGATTAAACATACAGAGTTCGATGAATGCATGTTCAAACTTTTTGGCTTGGGCCACAAGTGTCTCAAAATAGCGACTATCAACAGTCATCCGATACAAAGTAACATTTGATGATATTTTCCATTTATCGAGTAAGGGATCTCCCCCCCGAATATACAAATGTTCAACACGCCGTCTCAGTTCATGCGGAAAACTACCTATCCCCGTATCGCATGGTGCTACTATGTTTTCAACTTCAGCAACAGAATCAGCCAGTTGAATAGCATCGTTCATATCTTGATAAGTCTGAGGGTTACATTGTATTTTTTGTTCCGCAGCAGCATTTGCAGATAACACTATGCTAAAGACCAGAATAAGCCATCTTGCCAAAATAATTTGCAATTGCATCTAATTCATACCTCAACACTTCAATCTAGGGAATCCCCAGATAACTCCCTGTATATTCAATTTTGTAGACACGCACGGTGCTGTTTGATCTAATCAATTTCGCCAAAAACCTACCAGATCCAACATCATGCGTGATGTCCACATCTTACACGATTTACTCAGAAAGCAATGTCCGCGAATACATCAAAAACGACTTAATTCTCTGATGGTTGAGACCTTTCCCCTGGGTTAGTACCAATCCCTTGATGAGATTTTCCAGCTTATGCTGCCTGCTTGGCATACTCAACAGGCGGCATGTAGTTCAGTGAACTATGAGGGCGAACATGGTTGTAGTGTTCACGCCATAATTCGATTTCGTATCGGGCTTCGTCTAAGGTTCTGAATCAATGCTGGTTCAGACATTCGTTCCGGAATTTACCATTCAGGCTTTCCACAAAGGCATTTTGCGTCGGCTTTCCTGGCTGGATAAAGCCCAGAGTGACGCCCGTTTCCTTACTCCAGAAGAACATTGCCTTGCTGGTAAATTCTGTCCCATTGTCGCAAGTAACCTTGTTGGGTTTGCCTCGCTCTTCCATCAATTGGTCCAAGAATCTGGCGACCTGCCTACCACTAATGGCAACAGAGACTAATTGACCGACAATTTCCCGCGAATAATCATCCACGACATTCAGTACTCGAAAGCGCCGACCATTGCTGAGTTGGTCTGACACAAAGTCCATAGACCAACGTTGATTGGGTGCCGTTGGCACTTCCATGGGCTGCCTTGGCCGGGTTAGCTTCTGGATAAAGGGATAAAGGGATAAAGGGATAAAGGGATAAAGGGATAAAGGGATAAAGGGATAAAGGGATAAAGGGATAAAGGGGGCGGAGTTAATTACACCCATACCGAACGCCAACATGCCTACCGCGAGCTGTTTCACTGCGACATTTCCAAGGAACAATTGCGCATCCTGCGAGACTGCCTAAACCATAATTATCCAATGGGCAATGAACGCTTTAAATCCGACATTGAAGCCGCGCTCAATCGAAAACTTGATCATCTCAAACCCGGGCGACCTTGGCCTGGCAAAAACGAATGAGTTTTTAATTCACTCCAACCCCTTTATCGTGCTTCCGCTTGGGGTATACCAGCTTTTATGGCAATTTCTAGTATTAATTGTTTCTTATTCACATGCATTCCTTTTCTATAATTGCATAATGCTAATATAGGGGGTTAATATTATTTTAACTCTAATATATGTGTAATAACACAAAATTAAAGGGCTGATAATCACTCCTAAATTCCCGATTATGCGTGTTAAGTCGGATGTTCAAGGTACTCACAACTGAGATCTTCAAGTGGCAGGAATTTATTTAATAGTTCACTAGCTTCTGAGCGCAATATCCTTCCATCTAAACGAAATAACTTATGGCTTTTAACTCCGCGGCTGATTATATGTTGGCTCATTAGTTTGTGTATTTCCTCTCTAGTATAAAAAATTGTAGATCCATCTAAATGAGTGAATATGTCCTCATCCAAATTAAATTCACCGTGGGCATAAAATATATTCGACTCGGCATTGAATAGTTCCCAGCATTCAAATTTTACACAGTGTTCGATTTTTTCAAGATGAGCAACAAGAGTTCCTACCACCCCAATCTGTTCTTTTTCAACCAAATCAACCCGTTGATAAGTAGATTTAATACTGGTATTGCCTAAACATTTGATTTTATCAAGTGACTGTGGCATTCCGTCAATATTTATTACGCCAATTCAGGTGATTCTTCGCCCCACCGAGTCCCGTTTTTCATCATGGTGTTGAGAGTGACCAAGAGCTTTCGCATGCAGGCTATCAATGCCACCTTGGGCAGTTTTCCCTGGGCCTTTAAATGTTCATAGTAGCGTTTGAAAACCGGATTGCACTGGATGGCTGACATCATGGCCATAAACATGACGGTTCGCACCCTGGCTCGACCTCCGCGAATACGGCGTTTACCTGTGTAACTGCCGCTCTCGCGGCTCATGGGGGCAACGCCTACCAGCGCGGCGATTTCTTTGCGATTGAGTTTGCCAAGCTCGGGTAAGTCGCTAAGTAAGGTGTATGCCAATACCTTGCCTACCCCGGGAACGCTGGTCAGTATGTCGGCTTTTTCACGCCAGCCTTTGAATTGCATGACCAGGGTATCCAACTGTTTGGTGAGTGTGTCTATCTGCTTTTCAAGGCTTTTAAGCATGGCTTTGATAGAAGCGTGTAGTGGCTTTGGCAGGATTTGCAGGCGATTTTTCTCCATGGTGGACATCTCCAGTAATTGGGTGCGCCTGACGAGTAAGTCTTTGACTAACCTGGATTGTTCATCTGGAATGGGCTTGATTTCTGGCTTGAGCGTGGCGCCAAACTGCGCAAGGACGCCGGCATCCAGTTTATCGGTTTTGGCCAGTACGCCTATCGCCTGAGCAAAGCGTCTGACCTGAATGGGATTGACCACCACGACCGGCAATCCGGCTTTATCACAGGCAAACACAAAGGCGTGTTCATAGCGGCCTGTGGCTTCAGTGACAATGCGACTGATGCGATGGGATTGCAGTAAGACAATCACCTTTTGGATTTCTGCTGCTTCATTGGCAACGGTGAAATACAGATTCAACGGGTAAAGCATGATGTCGAGTTTGGACTTGCTGACGTCTACTCCGACTGTGATTTCAGATTGGATTTCCGTGGTATTCATAATAAGCTGACTCTGCCTTGCTATACGGGCTCGAGGCCCCGATGACTGTTCGAGTTGTCGCTAAAGAGTCATGCAGCGCTGCACACTTGTTACCGGTCTCTCGCAAGAGGAGCCTGCGCTAAATCGAGCTGCTGCATGAAGGCCCTCAATGGCCGTTGAGGGTGGGCCTCAATTTACCCAAAAACACACGGAATGAACCATACAAGAGCTTTAGAGAATGGAACGCCAAATATAGGTGCTCTTTTTATTCCTTGACGGTGTTCAAGGCACCTAATTTTCGACATGCATTTTAGATTGTCATTGGCCATTAAATAACTAAACACAGAACTAACATTTGGGTCAATAAAAACCTCTAGCTCACCATAAAATATCCGCTCGTTCAGGCAGGTAATATCTTCAAGAGGCAACAATCCTTCATTATCCAGCTTTAATTGATACATATTGAACTCTATTCGTGGTAGCACAAAAAAGTATTAATAATATAAACGCTCAAATATCCCGCGTGTCACGCCGGGGCATTTCGGCTTCAACTAACCGAGCGCAGCAGTTCATTCCGTTGCCTGACTGACACGCTTTCTCCCTCAGTTCAGTGTAAATCGAGCATGTGAATTATCTTTATAATTATTAAGTTACATCATTTTGTCCAGTCAAAATTACGATAAAAACGAGTGCTCTCGTAATCGTCTTTAAATTTGCCTGTAATCGCACGAATGGATTGAGGTAATAGGTCACGGTTTGTGTATCCGCTTTTCTGCTAGAGGCCACACCTTTGCCGGAGAGGAACACCTTTAATCAAGCACTGCCGCACCAGTGACCGTCCGAGCCATGGGGAGGCTACAAGGATGTATCCACGCCGTGTCACGGGTGTGGCAGTGCGAAAGCGCACCGCAGGTGATTAATGGCATCTGATGCCGGATGTTAAGACAAAGCCCAAGATAGCCGCTGTGCCAGCGGCACAAAGTCGTGGGTCTCAAACCGGGGGCGCCGAGCCCACACCCGGGGAAAGGGTGCAGTGTCGACTTGCCCCCTTGTCCAATCCCCCAGCGACCCCCGACCGGAGCTGAAAGCCCCTCGGGTTTATGGGCGAAACGGCCAACGCGACAGACTCTCGGATTTACATCCTTGTAAATCCATTCCAGCTCGGCTCCATGCCTCGCGTTCGTGAGCTTGTCGCTGCGCGACACTCACCCTGCTCGACCGAAGTAGCCTCGGCAAATCCATCAATGGACAAAAGCCAGCTCGGCATCCATGCCTCGCGCTCATGAGCACGCTTGCCGTGGGCAAGCATTCGCCCTCGCCACGCCATTTTCAGCAACGTCCTCGGCAGCGTCGGAACGGGGAATCGGTGCAACATTTAAGCTTTGGCACACGTTTTGAGTAGTTGATGCAAGTTCCGCCATTGCTGGCGTCGCTGGCTCCGGCCTGGAAACAAAAAGCCACCTGTGCAGGCGGCTTTAATCTTCATTCTTGGCTGGCCAAGCTAAAGAAGCTGACAAGCTTCATCGAAGTCCAGTCGAGGTGCCCTTGGGTGCAGCTGGCTGGCGTCGCCGTAGCCCAGGTTGCAGAGGAAGTTGGAGCGGGTGCAGCAGGTGGTGAAGAACTCCTGCTCGTCGGGGTAGGCTTGCTGGCCGGCGCCGAAGAATTCCTGGTCTACCTTGGCATTGTCGAAGCCGGACATGGGGCCGCAGTCGAGCCCCAGGGCGCGGGCGGCCATGATGAAATAGGCACCCTGCAGCGAGCTGTTACGCCTGGCTGTGATCTCCGCCAGTTCCGGCGCCTTGATAAACATCTCTTTCATTGCCGGATTGTGGGGCGACAGCTTGGGCAGCTTGTCGTAGAAGCGCAGGTTGTAACCTATGATGGCGGTCACCGGCGCGCTCATGGTCTTGTCGATATTGCCCGAGGCCAGTGCCGGTAACAGTCGCTGTTTGGCTTCGGCGCTGCGCAAAAACAGGATCCGCGCCGGGCTGCCGTTCACGCTGGTGGGGCCCCACTTCATCAGCTCGTACAGTTCGTGCAGGGTGGTGTCGCTGACCGGCTTGTTCAGCCAGTGAGTGTGGGTGCGGGCCTGGCGGAACAGCAGGTCCATGCCCGCATCGCTTAATCTGGTGCTCATAGCTATCTCCCGGGCTTATGGCTGTCTGTTTCGTGTGCCGTGATTTGTGGCAGGGGGTTGCTCCTTAGGTATAAACCCCAAGGCCTTTCCTTGCCATTGCCCACAGAGCCACAGCGCCGGGAGTCCAGGTTTCCCCGTTAGAGCCTCTTACGCACATAGCTGCCGGGGGCGGCTTCCAGCACCGGCAGCTCGCCATCGCCGGGATGCCTGGCGGGCACCTCGCCGCCGCGTAGCGGCGTCAGCCAGGCCTGCCAGTGGGGCCACCAGGAGCCGTTGTGGCGCTCGGCCGCCTCCTGCCACGCCAAGGGCTCAAGTTCGAGGTCGGCGCAGGTGCTGTAGCCGTACTTTTGCGCCTCGGGGGGATTGATGACCCCGGCAATATGGCCCGAGCCCGCCAGCACAAAGGTCTTGTCGCCTCCGTGGGCCCGGGCACCCTGGAAGCAGGCCTGCCACTTGGCGATATGGTCCTTCTCTGTGGCCAAAAAGTAGGAGGGGGCTGTGATGCGGCTGAGGCGGATATAACGGCCGGCGAGCTTCAGCTCGTCCTGCACCAGCTTGTTTTCCAGGTACATCTGCCGCAGGTAGAAGCCGTGCATGGCCGCCGGCAGGTTGGTACTGTCGCTGTTCCAGTACAGCAGATCGAAGGCCGGTGGCAGCTCGCCCTTGAGGTAGTTGGTGATAAAGAATGACCAGAAGAGGTCGTTTTCCCGCAGCATATTGAAGCCGAGCGCCATCATGCGGCCATCGAAATAGCCCAGCTGCTGCATCTGCCGCTCCAGTGCCGCCACCGACTGCTCGTTGATGAAGACCCCAATCTCGCCGGGATCGGCAAAGTCCAGCAGCGTGGTCAGGTAGGTGGTGCTGGCGATGCGCTTGCTGCGTTTGGAGGCGAGATAGGCCTGGGTGCAGGCCAGCAGGGTGCCGCCGATGCAATATCCCAGGGCATTGACCTCCTGCTCGCCGGTCGCCTGGGCTATGGCCTCCAGGGCCGCCAGCGGGCCTTCCTGCATATAGTCGTCGAAGCTCACCTCGCAGAGATCCGCATCCGGGTTAACCCAGGAGATGACAAACAGGGTATGGCCCTGATCCACCAGGTATTTAATCAGCGAGTTCTGGGGCCTGAGGTCGAGCACGTAAAACTTGTTGATCCAGGGCGGCACCAGCAGCATGGGTCGTTTGGCGACGGTCTCGGTGCTGGGGCTGTATTGGATAAGCTGCATCAGCCGATTCTGGAATACCACCTGGCCCGGGGTGGCGGCAATGTTCTCCCCCAGCTTGAAGGCGTTCAGATCCGTCATCGGCAGGTTCAGCCCCAGGGGGCTGTTTTCCAGATCCTCCGCCAGACGCTTGAGGCCCTCGCTGAGGTTCTTGCCGCCGGAGGCCAGGGTCTGCTCTATCACATCCGGATTGGACCAGGGGAAGTTGGTCGGCGCCAGGGCATTGATGTATTGGCGGGCATTGAATTGCAACTGCTGGCGCACCTTGGGGTCGAGCTCAGGCAACTGGGCAAACAGGGCATCCAGGTATTCGCTGTTGATGAGATACGCCTGCTTGATAAAGTCAAAAACCGGGTGGTTTTGCCACTGGGGATGGTTAAAACGCTGATCGCCGGCTCTGGGTTCGGCCACTGTCTGGTATTGACCGCCCAACAGGCGCTGGCTGGTCTGTTGCCACAACAGTTGCTGCTTCTCCAGCCACTGGTTGTAGAGGGAAAACAGCCCGCTGGGATTGCCGAGCCAGGCCTGATTGGCTTGGTTGACCGCCTCGGCCCACTGCTCGGCGCCGCTGCCCTGCCAATAGCCGCTGCCCTGTTGCCAGAGGTTGTCGAGCACCTGCCAATAGCATTTGCCGAGCTCGAACAGATCCTGATCCCAGTCTTTATGCGCCTTCATTTGCCACCCGCTGCGGTTGATTCCATGCCGCTGGCCACCCGGGAGGATGGCCACTGGTATGGAGGCTGTGCCCCGGCCCTATATAGGTGTGGGCCGAGACACAACCGAAACCCTTAAACGGCCTTGGCCGGTGCCTTGGCGGCAGGCTTCACCGGGTTGTTCTCACCCAGGATCTGCTGCATCTGGTCACGAAAGCGCTGACCCATGTCGGCCAGGGTCTTGCTGTCTTCCACCATTTGCTGGTTGACCTTGACCATGAAATCCATCTGGCCCTTGACGTAGCTTTGCAGGCTGTCGGGATCGCGGATCTCGGTGGCGCTTTTCCACTGCTGCAGTTGCAGATCCGTGTAGGTCTTGAGTGTGGTCAGCTGGAAGTCGGTGACCATCTGGATGTTGTCCACCATCAGACGGTTGATGTCGCTGACGGGCTTGAACATTTTCTGGGCCTGTTCGCTGAAGCTGTTGAAGAGATTTTGGTCCATCGTCATTTCCTTATTGCGTGCTTGGGTTGGTTGGATTGCTCGGATTAACAGCATCAATGCATGTGCTGACCGCCGTTGATGGCCAGCTCGCTGCCTGTGATAAAGGCGGCGTCCCGGCTTGCCAGGAAGCTGACGGCGCGGGCGATTTCTTGCGGTTGTCCCAGGCGACCGACGGGGATCTGGGCCACTATTCGCTCCAGGATCTCGGCGGGGATCTGGGTGACCATCTCGGTGGCCACATAACCTGGGGCCAGGGTGTTGACCGTGATGCCGTGGGGCGCCAGCTCCTGGGCCAGGCTCATGGTCAGACCGTGGATGCCGGCCTTGGCGGCGGCATAGTTGACCTGGCCGAACTGTCCCTTGCGACCGTTGATGGAGGAGATATTGATGATGCGACCGTAACCGCGGCCCAGCATGGACCTGGCCACTATGGAGCTGAAGTTGAACACGCCGGTGAGGTTGACGTCTATCACCTGCTGCCACATCTCCGGGGTGAGTTTCTTGATGCTCTTGTCGCGGGTGATGCCGGCGCAATTGACCAGCACCTCGATGGGGCCCTTAACTTCTTCTATATCGAGCACGGCGCGCAGACATTGCTCATAGTTGCGGACATCGGCGGGGAAGATGGCAAAATCGAAGCCCAGTTCCCTCTGCTCGTCCTGCCACTGCCTTGCCTTGGCCTCATTGCTGTAGGTGGTAACCACCCGGTAACCGTCGCGGCACAATGTCTGGCAAATGGCACTGCCTATGCCGCCCGTTCCGCCGGTAACCAAAGCCACACCTGTCATAAACTGCTCCCTGTTATTTGTGGATGTGATAGGTGGCTATTATCCGCTGTGGGAAATGACGGAACGGTGACAGAAGTGCGAAGCTTGAATAACAGACAGATGGCAGGGTAATGACAGCCCATAAACGAGAGAAGGGATTAATAGCAGGCTTGAGTTGGACAAAGGCTATGATGGCTCTTTTATGACATTTGATGTCGCTTAACCGTATGTTATAGAGAGAGCTTTATCTTTCACCTTAGCATTGATTATTTCTTCGAGCCCCAGCCTATAATAAGCTAAATTTAGGTTAGGGATTCAAACAATGATGTGTATATAAGACTGTAATTTAATTCATGTTAATTGGATGAACGTCAATAATAAGGTTGGGTTATTGGACACAAGATTGGTATTTAGTGCATAAGGTTTTTGCCAAAACACTTCCATCGAGCATCTTTTTGAAATCAGCTTCCTCAAGCTCCACCTTCAAAATGGTATTTTCCTCCGGAATATAGCTTATGCGGACGTTCAATCCATCCCTCAGTCTATATTTGGGATTTTTTGATTCTGAAAAGTATTGACTAAATAAGGAAAACTGCACGCCGTCAACCTCAAATTCTGAAGCACCTATGCTACGCCTGACCATTACGTGTTGTTCAATTGATCCGGCGACTACACTGTAATTTCCCGTTATCAAATATTCCCTGTCTTTGTATTTATGTAACAGTCCACTTGAGATACCAGCTAGACCCATAGAGAAAGTCCCTAGCATCCAAATTGCCATGAAAATCTTCTGAGCGTTCCAATGGCCTGAATGGTGCTTAAAAAATGGATAAATGACAAAGCCCAATAGAATTATCAAAACTGCTAAGGGCCATGGCACAGGCAGAACACTTAACAGGCTGTCCTGGCTTATGTCAAAAAAGGTCATGTATTTCATATTGTATTGTTTGTTAATTTCTGTTGTGCGAGCAGTCGTTTGGAACTGAGTCAGTCAAATTTAAAATGGCACTTGTAGCAACACTCGGACACACGAACAGTTTCGAGGCGTTGGTCCATAGCGGCACACTCTGTCATCACATAAGCACCACAGTTGGGGCATTTCATCTGGCTTATCTTATTGAGCTTAATTCCCTGAATCACGAAGAGGCTTATCATCAACAGCATGACCAGAACTATTCGGACGGGAACTGAAAATGTGCCTGAAAAGCAGACATACAGGAAACTGAACGCTAAGCCCAGATGTGCCAGGCGTTCAAAAAAATTGTACCAGCGGACCTTCTTGTTGAATTTGTTCATGGCTTACCCTTTGAGACTGCCAGCCGTTCCATTTGCCATATTTCAGCGCCATTTCAGAGGGGCCGATTCTAGAGTGAAACATAAACCCAGCACAACCAAGATGTTAACCTATGTGCTCCTGTTATTGGGTTACCTAGTGCAAGGTTTGATGATTCTCCCTTAGCTAACGACCCGGCAATAGCCGAAGCGGGATGTCTGGCTGCCATCTTGCGCTGGGCTGTGCTAGCTTATTTCGATTAGCTTATTGCAACTAAAAGAAAAATTTATCGCCGCTCAATGGGCTGCAGAGGAAGGAAGCAAATGACAATGAAATTCAAACCCGTTCTGCTGGCCCTGGCGGGGCTGGGGCTGCCAAGCGCCGCCGCTGGTCTGGATGTGAGCCAGTCCATGCCGGCGCTGGAGCAGCTCTACCTGCAACTGCATCAGCACCCCGAGCTGTCCTATCAGGAAAAGGCCTCGGGGCAGACAATGGCCAAAGAGCTGAAACGCCTCGGCTTCAAGGTGACCAGCGAGTTTGGCGGTCATGGCGTGGTGGCCATATTGGAAAACGGTGCCGGCCCCACAGTGATGATCCGTGCCGATATGGATGCGCTGCCGGTGACCGAAGAGACGGGCAAGGCCTATGCCTCCAAGGTCACCACAGTGGATGCCAATAACAATCAGGTTGGGGTCATGCACGCCTGTGGTCATGACATTCATATGACCAGCCTGGTGGGTACGGCCGAGCAGTTGGTCAAACACAAGGATCAATGGCACGGCACCCTGATGCTGGTGGGGCAACCGGCGGAAGAGGTGGGCGGCGGCGCCAAGGCCATGCTGCAGCAGGGGCTGTTCAGTCAGTTTCCGACCCCGGACAAGGTGCTGGGGCTCCACGTGAGTGCCAACCTGCCGGCGGGCTCCGTCGGTATAGTGCCCGGTTATGCGCTGGCCAATGTGGATTCTGTGGATATCAGCATCAAGGGCAAGGGTGGCCACGGTGCCTATCCCCACACCACAATCGATCCCGTGGTGTTGGCGGCCCGTACCGTGCTGGCGCTGCAAACCATACCCAGCCGGGAAATCTCGCCCCTGGAACCCAATGTGGTGACTGTGGGTTCCATTCACGGCGGCTCCAAACACAATATTATTTCCGATGAGGTCAAACTGCAGCTGACCCTGCGCTCCTACAATCCCCAGGTGCGGGAGCAGCAGATTGAAGCCATCAAGCGCATCACCCGCGGCATAGCCATCAGCGCCGGGTTGCCGGAGGAGCTGATGCCCGAGGTGCTGGTTCACGAGGACGAGACCATTCCTTCCACCTATAACGATCCGGTGTTGGCGGCCCGGGTGCAGGCCAGCATCGCCGCCGAACTTGGTGAGGATAAGGTGCAGGAAGTGCCACCTGTGATGGCCGGTGAAGATTTCGGTCTTTATGGTCGCACCGACGCCAAGGTGCCCATTACCCTGTTCTGGCTCGGCGGCGTGACGCCGGATGCCTATGCCGAAAGCCAGGCCAAGGGCACCAGTTTGCCGTCGCTGCATTCGAGCAAGTTTGCCCCCGATTACCCGCTGACCATAAGCACAGGTGTGCGGGCCATGACCCGGGCCGCCATGGATCAGTTTAATCAGGGCCAATGAACCCGAACCGATATCCATAAAAAAAAGACCCGCAGCTGCGGGTCTTTTTGTGTGTGCGGGGAAGGGCGGCGTTCAGACGCAAATTCTGCGCAGCACCAGATCCAGCTGCGCCGTGGTCGCCTGTTGCTGCTTTGCCTGATCGGCGCTGAGCTTAAGGCTGGCATGCAGTTCCTGACCCAGGCGGGCTATTTCGCCGGCCCTGGTGTTGATGGCGGCGGTGGCGGCCTGCTGTTCCTGAATGCTGTGGTTCATGGTGCCGGCCAATTGGTCTAGAGCCGCGAAAGCGGCGCCTATGTCGCCAAAGGCTCGGGTTACCCGCAGGCATTGCTGCAGGCTGTCCTGACTGATGCGCTGGCTTTGGGTGATGGCGCTGACAGCATTGCCGGCGCGGGATTGCAGCTGGGCGATAATGCCACGGATTTCAGAGGTGGAGTCCTGGGTACGACCCGCCAGGGCACGCACTTCGTCGGCCACCACGGCAAAACCCCGGCCCTGTTCGCCGGCGCGGGCGGCTTCAATGGCGGCATTGAGGGCCAGCAGATTGGTTTGCTCGGCGATGGTGCCAATGACCTCCAGCACCCGGCCAATCAGCTGGCTGTCCTGATTTAACTGCTCCAGATCCGTGACCATGCGGGCAATGCCCTCGGCGAACTCATTCATGGCGTCTTGGTTATTTTCGGCATCCTGAGTGCCCAGTTGCAACAGTTGCTGCACTTCCACCGAGGTGGTTTTAAGTTCGGAGGCGCTGACCGACAGGGCGTCTGCGCTCTGGGCAATTTCACCGAGCGACAGGGTGATCTGTGCATTTTCGGCGGCACTCTTGTCCACCGCCGCCTCCGCTTGGGTCATCTGCCGCGCCAGGTTTTGGGCATCCTGACTGAACAGCCGGGCATCGCGGCGCACCTCGGTCAGCACCTCTTTCAGGCCGTCGATAAAGGTGCCGAGATCGTTGCAGATGCTTGCCAGCTCGTCATCGCCCTTATCCCTCAGCGGCTTGGCCGGCGCTTCTTCTGTGCTGATTACCAGTTGCAGGTATTGGTCCAGTGCCGTCAGCCGTTGCCCCAGCAGCCGCCGCAGCAACCATAACCCCAGGCCCAGCTGGATCAGCAAGACGCTTAGCAACAGCGCCGCTATCCAGCCTCTTTCAAGAGGCAACAACCACAGCAGACCCAGGGCGAAAACCAGGGGGCAGAGCAGGGGGAAGAGGATCTTTCCAGGCAATTTATGCTTGTTATTGTGCTGCATGGCGCTTATCCGGTGGGCTTTGGTGTTGTTGCACTAATTTGACGCAGCAGAATATAAGTGATTTAACAATTTGTCTACAATTGCGGCGGAGAGTGCGTTTGGTAGAAACGGGGGATACCTTGGTCTCCCCCAGTTAACTTAACCCAGCAGCAGCGGGCTGTGGGTCTTGGCTATGACCAGCATCAGCACAAACAGACCTTGGCTGGACATCTCCAATGTTTTCTGCGAGTTTTTAGCCAGTTTTCACAGGACCATGATCCTGTGACTCATTTTGACGGCGGGAGAGCATGGTTATGTTGATAAGGATGTTTGCGTCTGTAGTGCTGGCGCTTTGCCTGTTACCCAGAGGGTGGGCTGCCCCATCTGAGCCGCAGGAAATTGTCCTGCCCGGCAAGGGTATCAAGCTGTACCTTTTTACCCCTGAGCCGGGCCGGGGGAGCGGTAGCGCGGTTGTGACAGTTCATGGTGGCGGCTGGAAATGGGGTAAGGCGGCTTGGACTTTCGATGATGCAAGACGATTTGCTTCGGCGGGCATGTTGGCCGTGGCGCTTGAGTATCGGCTCTCGGATGAGGTTGTGACCCCGGTTGATGCCCTGGAAGATGTATGTGATGCCCTGGGCTGGGTGCGGGAGAACGCTCGGAAGTACCAATTGGATCCCAAACGAGTGGCGGCCTTTGGTGTTTCTGCCGGTGGTCACCTGAGCGCTATGGCTGCCAGTCGTGGTTGTGGCAATAACCAGGGGGCTCAAGGCAATGGTGGCCCGGATCTCTTACTGCTGTGGTCGCCGGCGTTGGATATGGAGCGTGATGGATGGTTTTTACGACTGTTGCCTAAGGGAGCCGCTGCTGCTGACTATTCACCGCTGGCCAGCCTACACTCGGATATGCCGCCGGTGACAATAGTGCAGGGGGACAGGGATACCCTTACTCCGGCCGTCGGTGCCAAGGAGTATTGCCGCCGGCTGACAGAGATGCGGGGCAGCTGCGAGGTGAATCTCTATCCGGGTGTGGGTCACCTGCTCACTCGCAACTTGGCCATTCAGGAGAGTAATTTCGACCCGGACCCAGTGTTGGTTGCGGCAGGTAACCAAGCATTGATGGAGTTTCTTGCTCGCAATGACTTTGTCGCCACGACTAAGGCCGTTGGGATAAAGGAATGATAATTGGCCTTTGTACTGGTCTTTTCCATCGACAGAAACTACAGCAGCACAGGGCGAAGAGCATTTATATAGTTGCTACGGCGGGGTTCGCTGGTGGACGCAGGGGAGACGCCTGTCTCCCCCAGTTAACTTAACCGAGCAGCAGGGGGCTGTGGGTTTTGGCTATGACCAGCATGAGTACAAACAGGCCACTGGCGATACCGCCAAGTACCAGTCTTTGTGGGGCGGCGGCGCGGGGCCTGAAGGCCGCCATGGCGAAGCCCACATAGATCACCAGCAAGGCCAGTTTTTCGGTGAGCCAGGCATCGGCAACCGGATATTGGCCGACGGCAATGCACAGGGCAAAGGCGCTGAGAAGCATCAACAGGGTCAGCAGCTTGTGGGCCTTGAAGGCCATGGCATTGTCGAGCATGACGGGCTTGCGCAGCCCCCAGTAAGTACGCAGCAGGAAGCTGAGAAAGGCGAGCGCCACCAGAGCCAGGTGGGCTTTGAGCAATATAGGGTACATGTTTGTCCTTTGTATGTGGTTAAACGCCCGTTTAAATTATCTGCGACACAGCCCACTGATGTTGATCCAGATCAAGTTTTATCGGGAATGGTGATCCGTCCTAGGGCTCGTCATTGCCGCAGTTTGACTTGAGTGGTCGGAGCTGTTTGGCCATAATCGGGATCCACTTGTCAAAGGATGACCCATGTTCACATTGCACAGACTTCAGGGACACATACAGACCATCTACCTGGCCGAGTACGCCGATCGCCTGCTGCTGCTCGATGGTTGCTGCCGCGCCGATGTCGGTCCCGTGTGTGACTTTATTCGTCAGCAACTGAAGCGACCACTGACGGATCTGCACCTGATAGTGGTGACCCATATGCACCCGGATCATGCCGGTGGTGCCCACAAACTGGCACGCTTGAGTGGGGCGCTCATTGCCGCCGCCGATGTTCCGGGCCAATGGTATCGGGGCCTGGACGGTTTTATGATGCACCTGAGCGACATACTGCTGGCCAAGTGGGTTGCCAGCCGCATGAAGCGCCCCCAGCGCTGGCTCTGGTATCCACGGTTTCTGCGGCCGGATCTGCTGCTCAAGGATGACGAGCCCCTGCCGGGCTTTCCCGAGTGGCAAGCCTATCACTGCCAGGGACACACGGACCGGGATCTGGCGCTCTTGCACCGGCCTTCGGGCGAGCTCTATGTGGCGGATTTGCTGGTGCGGGTGCGGGGGAGGTTTATCGCCCCCTTTCCGCTGTTTTATCCCAACCGATACCGCAGTTCACTGCTCAAGGTCCAGGCTCTGGCACCGAGTCGGGTACTGCTGGCCCACGGCGGCGAGTATCCGCTCTCGGAAATCAACCTGGAAGAAGTGCTGGCCTCGGCACCCACAGTGCCCATGACCCACTGGCGCTCGGTCAAGGCCAAGGTGCGCCAGGCGCTGTTCGGCAAGGATGCGGCCTGAATTGCCTTGAGTGCTAAATAAAGAAGCCGCGACCTGGTCGCGGCTTTTTCTTTCAAGGCCTATCAGCCTCAAGCCATTACTCTTCGCCGAGCAGGGCCTTGGCCATCTTCTGACCCAGTTCCACATGGTGCTGCAGGGTAGAGAACTGCTTGGTCACGCCGTAGGGACCGAAGGCAAATACCGGCACCGGGGCGGCTGTGTGAGTACCTGTACCCCACACCACGTTTTGATCTGCGGCCAGGGCGCGACCAATCAGGTTGGCATGAACCTCGTCGGCGTACACGTAGAATTCCTTGAAGTCATTGACCTTGGGGAACACGGTAGCGGACAGGTAGCTGTGGCCATCGACCCAGTATTCGTTGGGTTCACGCAGTGCCACGGGGGCAGCTTGCTCTGCTGTGACCTTGAAGTCGCTGTAGTGGTTGATGGCGGCGGCCCAGTCATCGCCGGTGGTGCCGTCGAAGGCCCAGTCGGCGCTGACCATGTCCATCATGTTATAGAAGGTGCCGGACTGGGCGTAGAGCCGGTCGAGCTTGTCCAGGGTACCGAAGTTAAAGTTGGGCTTGTAGTCAGCGCCCTGCATACCGTCACCGGGCAGGGATTGGGCCTCGGGCAGATCCTTGCGGCTGTAGCTCATGCCAAAGCTGCCGGTTTCATGGTCGGCGGTGACTATCACCAGGGTGTCGTTCCTGTCCTTGACCCACTCGTATACCGCATCGACGGCCTCGTCGAAGCGCAGCAGTTCGTGCAGCATCCAGCCGGCGTCGTTGATATGACCGGCCCAGTCAATCTGGCCGCCTTCCACCATCAGGAAGAAGCCGTCTTCATCCTTGGACAGAATATCCAAAGCCTTGAGGGTCATTTCCCGCAGTGAAGGTTCGGTGCAGGAATCGGTTTTGGCACAGGCATCGTAGGCGATGGCATCCATCATGCCCGAGTTGGCAAACAGACCCAGCAGGCGCTCACCGTCGGCGGCATTGAGCTGCTCGCGGTTGAAGGCCAGCTGATAGCCGTGGTTGTCCTTGGCTTCGGCCAGCAGGTTGCGGCTGTCCTTGCGCTTGGATTTTTTGACTATGGATGCCGGTGCACCCATGGCGGTCAGGCTGGTTTTTACCGTCTCATTGCTGGCGGCATCGGAGGGAATAAATTCACGGGCACCACCGGAGAGCATCACGTCCACCACTGAGGCATCGATCATTTCTGCGGCAATGGCCGACTCATAGGAGCGGTGCGGCTGGTGGGCGGCAAAGGCGGCCGGGGTGGCGTGGGTCAGACGGGTGTCGGACACCAGACCTGTGGCCTTGCCCTTCGCCTTGGCTCTTTCCAAAATGGTGGCAACTGTGTTGCCCTGATTATCCAGGCCTATCATCTCGGAACCCGAAGCCATGCCCGTGGCCAACTGGGTGGCAGAGCAGGCGGAGTCCACCACCAAGCTGCCTTCATTGCCCCAGGGCGCGTTCAGTGACAGACCCACCTGGCCGGCATCGCCCAGCTTGCTGATGGCGGTCTTATTGCCCTTGCTGTTGTAGGTAGATTGAGGGGCGCGGCGCGCATAGTCTTCCAACAGGCCAACCTGTTGTGGGCCCATACCGTCACCTATCATCAGGATCACGTTTTTAACCGAGGTCACCTCTTCGGGCGCCACTTCCTTGATGACTTCAACTTCCTTGACCACTTCCTTGGTGTCGCTGTTACATCCACTGATAAGGGCTGCACCTATGGCGGCCGCGAGCAGGCTTATATGTTTCATCGTTATTCTCTGTAAGGGCTGTTGGGTGATTTAAACGGGGCCCAAGCCTAGGGGCGGAAGATGACAGAGTCACGACAGAAATATTGCAGTTTGGGTAAATACTCAGTTTGCGACTTACCGTATAACAAGCTGAAAAGTATGATTAAAGAGTTTTTGCTTGCCGGGGGAAGGCCAGGGCATGACACCCTGGCCGGGAATAACTTGTGCTTTCGGCTCTGGTCCAATTACCAGGGCCTTCGTTACCAAAGTGCCTGATTACCAAAGTCCTCGTTACCAAAGCCTTCGTTACCAAAGCACCTTGATAACCACCTTGCGCACCTGCGTGCCATTGCCCGTGCCCGGCATGTGCATATCGCCGGGGAAGAAGAGGGCGAACATGCCGGCCTTGAGGGTGACGAAACTGGCGTCGCCCCGGTTGGCTTCGAAGGCGTATTCGGTATAGTCGTGCTTCTCGTGGTAGGGGGCCAGGGGCGCCTGCTGTGCCAGCGGCAGATAGCCGAAGGACTCCTCGCCGCTGACCACAAACTGCACGTCCACGTAACGCTTGTGGGTTTCAAAGGGCTCGGTGCCCGGCGCCTTGGTCTGGTAGTCATTGACTATGACAAACAGGTTCTTGCCGTCGAGTTCATAATTGCCCGGTTGCAGCAGGCTGAAGTCTGTGGTGGCCAGGTGTTCCAGGGCCTGGTGCAGCCTGGGATGCAGCCCCTGGTACAGGGCGCGGTTGCTGAGGGTATCAACTATCATGGGGATTCCGATGCTGGGGGAAAGCCTGGATTATAGCGGCTCCCGGGTACCTTGGGCAGTGGTCTTGCAGGCCCTGATTCAGGCCCTGATTCAGCGTGTGATTCAAGGGGCGTTTTGGCAGTGGGCTCCTGCCTTGTTATAGTGGGCCGGATATCGACCGAACCGGAGTAATAGATTGAAAGCACTGAGATTGCTGGCGGGCCCCGTGGCCATGGACGCCCTGAAGCGCGATGGCCTGCATCAGGGCATGTTTTCCCGCCTGCTGGCGGCCTCGGGCGGTCCAAAGTGGCTGGGGATCGCCGGGCTTGATCGCTTTCTGTTCGGTGAGTTTTTTCGCGGCCGGGAGACGCCGCTCTATACCCTGGGGGCCTCCTCGGGGGCATGGCGCCTGGCCTGTTTGGGTCAGCAAAATCCTCTGCAGGCCTATGAGCGACTGGAAGCCCTGTACATAGGTCAGCGCTACGAAGGCAAACCGACCCGGGAGCAGATCTCAGTCCAGGTGGCCCAGGTGGTGGCCGGTATTTTGGGCGAGTCGGGTGCAAGCGAACTGGTGGACAATCCGATATTTCGCAGCCACTTTCTGGTGTGCCGCGGCCGTCACCTGAATCGCCTATCCTCCAAGAGTCTGTTGGCTTTGGGATTATCGCTGACCGCCGGCACCAATTTGCTGAGCCGCCGCACCCTGGGCTGGCATTTCGAGCGCTGCGTCTTTGGCCCCGAGGGACCGGACTCGCCGTTTCGGGATCTTAAGGATCTGCCTACCCGTGATTATTCACTGACCCGGGATAATGCCGCCGAGGTATTGCTGGCAACGGGCTCCATCCCTCTGGTGCTGTCACCGGTGGAGAAGATAACCGGCCTGCCGCAGGGGCACTACTATGATGGCGGCATTACCGACTATCACTTCGACCTGCCGCTCACGGCCAAACCCGGTCTGACCCTGTACCCGCATTTTTACCCCTTCGCCAGTCCGGGCTGGTTCGATAAATCGCTGCGCTGGCGCCGGGCCAAAGGCAACTACGCCAATGCGCTGATGTTGGCGCCAAGTGCCGAATTTATTGCGTCCTTGCCCAATGGCAAGCTGCCGGATAGGGATGACTTCAAACTGCTGGATACCGCCAGTCGCCAGCAGGCCTGGCGCAAAGCGGCGGATATGAGCCTGAAATTGGCCGATGAACTGAACCAGCTTATCCACAACGGGCTCTGGCAGGAGCGGCTGGAACCCCTGTAAATTCGGGCCTGGCAGCCCTTTCCTGTGCAACAAATCCTTGCTGGCAAAGGTCTAATTCGTGAGGCTGATAAATTTTGGCCTGTGTGTAGACTTTTTACACAGCTGCTAAACTTTAAAATGCGACACGGTTTTGCTCCTGAGTGGAGGTTACCATGCAAACACAGGAAATGGCGTTATTGACCCATGATGCCTTGTTGTTGCCAGATGGACGGCTGGAGTTGAGGATCATTGAGCCGCGCTATCTGCGTATGGTAGCCGATGTGTTCAAGGGGCGTTATCCCCTCGCTTTTGGCATGCTCAAGCCCAATGGTCATCCCCCCTGCTATCCCGAAGCCACACAATGCAAGATTATCGATTTTAACCAGCTGGAAGACGACTCCCTCAGCATAGTGCTGGAAGGCGAACAGCGGGTACGTATCATCTCGGCCGCCCAGGAAAGGGACGGGCTGTGGAAGGTGCGGGCCGTGCCTTGCCAGAACTGGGCCCACGAGCCCATTTTGGGGGAATTCACCATCATCAGCGCGGCACTGGAGCAGTTTTATCAGGTCAATCCCGATCTGCTGCACCTGTACCATGACATGCATCTGGAAGATGCGGCTTGGGTCAGCCAGCGCTGGTTGGAAGTGCTGCCCATGTACAACCAGGACAAGTTCAAACTGGTCAGCCAGCCCGATTGCCACAAGACCATGGATTTTGTGTTGCGACTGATCAAGTCCCACGCCGGATAGCGGGACGGGTTAGCCTGTTCACATACATGCGTCCCTTTGCGGGCGGCAGTGTTTGGCATTACACTGACGCCCCGCTTTTTTGCTTTGGATTTGGCCCTTGACCTCATCGACCTCCGCCCGTGCGGCCCAGCCATCCTTCGTGGTCCTGCCGCGGGACTTATCCCCGAGTTTGACGGTATTTGCCTTTCTCGCCGAGCACTTTGCCCGCATCGGCAGCGAGGTGTGGCGTGCCCGTATTCAAAGTGGCAAGGTGCACTGGCAGGATGGCAGCCCCATAGACCTCGACACCCTCTGCCGGCCCACGGCCCGGGTCTATTATTACCGCGAGGTGGAGGCCGAAACCCAGATCCCCTTCAGGGAAAAAATCCTCTATCGGGACGAGCAGATCATGCTGGTGCACAAACCGCATTTTCTGCCGGTGACGCCGAGCGGCAACTATGTCAACGAATGCCTGGTGCACAGGTTAAGGATTGCCACCGGCATCAGCACAATAGCGCCGGCACACAGGCTCGATAGGGAAACCGCCGGGGTCATGCTGCTGAGCCTCAACCCGGAGACCCGCCACAAATACCATGAGCTGTTTCTCAGCGGCACCATCCGCAAGGACTATCAGGCGGTGGCGGCGCTAACCCCTGAGCTGGCGGCCGCCCATGGTGAAGCCTCCAACAGTGAGGTTCGGGACTTGCCGCGGCACTGGACGGTGAAAAATCGCCTGCACGCCGCCGAGCCATCCTTTCTGATGCAGGTGATTCCGGGGGAGGCCAACAGCCACTCGGAAATCAGCCTGATTGCCGTCAAGGACGGCCTGGGGCTGTTTGAACTCAGCCCCATCACAGGTAAAACCCATCAGCTGCGGGTGCACATGCAATCCTTGGGGATGCCGCTGTTGAACGACCGCTTCTATCCCACTCTTAAACCCAAGGGCCCGGATGACTTTGACAAACCGCTCAAGCTGGTGGCCAAGCGCCTGAGGTTTCGCGATCCCATCAGCGGCCGCGATCACGATGTCAGCTGCGAGGGCTTTGACGCCCAGTTCCTTGAAACAGAAAGTCTCTGACACAGAGGCCGTTGACGCAGGGAGCCGCTCCTGTGCCTGGCTGAAACACAGGCTGATACAAGGGATCAGGCATTGCGTGGCGGCAGAAATTCGGTTTCTGTCATGTCCGCGTGCAGCACCGCGATGCGCTGTGGCGCGCCATCCTCCGCCAGCGTCAACAGGCCAATGCCGCTTTGATTCACCAGGCGCTGACTGCGGTGGCCATTGGGTCTTCGGCCGCGGATCAACATGCGCTTGCGCTTGGTAAACCAGTTCAGCGGCGAGAAGTGGCCATAAAGCCAACCGTTGAGACGGTCAAACCAGGGCAGCAGCTTTTCCGGGAACTGGTTCTTGAGGCCGCTGGCGGTGATCTGAAAGATATTGGGGCTGGCGTGACGGAAGCGGATGCTGATGTCGTAGGCGAAGGAGTAATGCACGTCGCCGGAGAGGATCACAAATTGCTGCGGTGTGCGCCTGTGCATAAAGATCGACAGCAGGGTGTTGGCCGAGCCCGGGTGGGCCATCCAGTTCTCCGCATCCACCAGCAGCGAACCGCCCAGCAGGGTGGCAGTGCGCTGCACCGCCTCGATCAGCTTGACCCCGAATATCGGCGCCGCCGAGACTATCACCACCTTCTCCTGTCCCAGCAGCTCCTGCTGCAGATCCATCAGCCCCTCCCAGTCCAGCAGCCCCGAGGGTTTGGTGGGATGGGACTCGCTGCGCCAGCGGCGGGTGCGGGTGTCGAGCACCACCAGTCTGGGCTCAGTATCCAGGCTGTAATGCCAGCGCTCGAAGCTGAGCAGCTCATTTATCACTTCATCCTGTAAGCCCGCATCCAGGCGGCCCTGGCCCGGCGTCAGCAATTTTTGCATTGCGGGCATGAGATCCCTGAAGGCCCCTGGCCCATTGCCAAGGCCCTGACACAGGGTATAGGCCATCAGGGCGTTGCCTATGATGCGGCGGGAGAAGGCATGACCATAGGCGGCCCGCTCCCAGTTGGCGGTCAGGTTCCAATCGTCGGTGATGTCGTGATCGTCGAAAATCATGTAGCTCGGAACGTTGGCCAGCAGGCGTCGCACCTGGCCAAGGCCAGCCTTGAATTGCAACAGCCGCTCCCACTGGGTTTGCCACTGGGCCAGGCGGGCCCCCTTGAGTCCCTCCGGTGAGTGTGGGATATCCAGCAAATGCCACAGCTCCGGCGACCAGACCAAGAGGTACTGGGCCAGCATTTCACTCAGGCTCACCAGATGGTTTTCGGCGATAGAGGAGGTAAATATGGGATGGTTGATGTACCAGTGCCACAGGGCGCTGGAGGCCGGGTAATTGGTACGCGGCAGCAGTGTCGCCGGTCTTTGGTACATGGCGGCCGGGCTGTAATCCAGGGACTCGCTGTTTGCCAGCGGCGCCCCCTGAAAGTCTTCCTGCCACAGTCCCAGCAAGCGGATCACCTGGGATATGGCATGCAGCATGGGGCCGGCCACATCGTCCATGTAGACCTGATCGCCGCTCAGCATCAGCAGCGCCGGACGCGCATCCGGATTGGCGGCAAGCCGGGCGTCGGCCGCCACCAGGGCATCACCACTGTGATGATGTGGATTGCGGCAGCTGCCATGCATCAGGGATTTTATGTTGCGCTGGTAGACCACATTTGGCAAAGGCTGTCCGGGATAACTAATACCGTCCAGTTTTTCAAGCAGGCTCTTGTTGTCTTCGGTGAGATCGTAGGAGACAAGCTCTCCCTCTGGCAGCAACCCTTCACCTGTCACTTTCAGCAGATACAGCCAGGCTGCATCCCCTAAGGGAAGTTCATCAATATCCGGGCTGTGTGCGATGCCATTTAACATGACCATGGGCGCACCAAGGGGGCGCGAGCTGACCAGCCACAGCGTCATTGTGCTCTGATCGCAATGGCGAAGGATAGGGCCGGCAATCAGGGTGGGCAGTATGTCAGGCGCTTGGCTGCTTTTCATGGGCTAAAGGTAAATTGAATGTGCACCAAGGGTAAAAAATGCCACCCGAGACGACAAGTACGTTCGGATAATTAATAGTAACCTGATGTAAAGCCTCGTCTTGCCGTGCTAGCCTTTGACCATTCTTTGCCGGGGTTAACGAGATTAAGGGTGTGGTTTATGGCAAATATCATGGTAACGGGGGCAACCGGACTTTTGGGCCGCGCCCTGATGAAGGCTTTGTCTGCCAGCCACCCCGTGACAGGTACCGGCTTCAACCGCGCCGTCGATGGCATTATTCGCCTGGATTTGACCGATGCCAAAGCGGTTGCCTGTGCAGTGGCCGAAATTGCGCCTCAGGTGATAGTGCACTGCGCCGCCGAGCGCAGGCCCGATGTCTCGGCGCAAAACCCGGAGGCGGCCAAGGCTCTTAATCTGTCGGCCACCGAAGCCCTGTGTCAGGCCGCCAAGGCCTGTGGTGCCTGGCTCATTTATATCTCCACCGACTATGTGTTCGAAGGCACCGAGCCGCCCTACAGTGAAGATGCTTCCCCCAATCCGGTGAATTTTTACGGCGAAACCAAACTGATGGGCGAACAGGCGGTTAGGCGCCTGATGCCGGATGCCGCCATACTGAGGTTGCCGATTTTGTACGGTGAAGTAGAGCGCCTCAATGAATCGGCGGTATTGGTGTTGATTGAGCAGCTGTTGGATTATCAAAAACAAGGGGTGGATGACTGGGCCATTCGCAGGCCAACTTCCACAACCGATATTGCCGATGCTATCAATGGCATGATTGCCAAGCATTTTGAGGGTGAGACAATCAGCGGCATTTACCATTTCAGCGCTGCCGAGAACTTTACCAAGCACGGCATGATAGTGGCGTTGGCCCAGATTTTGGGTAAGGACTGCGGCCATTTGATTGCCCAGTCGAATGCTATGGATACCGCCAAGCGGCCAAAGGATTGCACTCTGAGCTGCGAGCGGCTGGAGGCCTTGGGACTCTTGAAGACCCGGCCTTTTAAAGAGGCGGCGGTAGAGTCGCTGAAGGCCTCCTCGGCAGCGCTGGCCAAGGCTGGGCTGTCACTTTGATGGCCTGTTGCTCACTAGTAAAAAGCCCCATGCATGGGGCTTTTTTAATTTAACGACTTAATCCGGTTAATGCCCTGAACCGCTTGTCAGCGGTGGCAGTCCGATAGAGAGTAAGCCATCGCGGCCAACCGGCCCAACCAGAGTGCTGTCTGGTGGATTTGTATCAATGTTGCAATCATCACCGTAGCACGCCAGGTAACAGGTGATTGACCCCGACGATGCTGCTGGATCGTAATGGCGACATAAAGGGTTGTCTTTGCTGCCGCCCACCACAAACAGATTAACGGCTGTGATGGCATCCACACAGTATCGATACTCAGATAGAAAGCGGTTAATTTGGTTGACTTGGTTCATAGCATAGGGTTTATCGTCTGGACAGGCTTTGGTTTGCCCCAAGACCAGCTCCAAATCAGTGCAGGGCTCATTGGTGGCGAGCTTGCCACATAGCAATGCCACTGTGCCTGGCCGATTGGCTTCCATCAGCACGACTTGTACCTCTCCCTTAGTCTCTGCGGTTTGCAGATTGGCATCCGTTACTTTTAAGGTCAGCTTGAGGCGGTAATCAGCCGCATCTCCGCGTCGGGTTCCCAAATTATCTGGTGACAGAGTCGGATTTTGTCCGGTTGCCGTCAGGTCGGGTAAGTTAAATGAGGATCTACCAGCAATCGCCACCACTTCCGGGTGCGCTAACCATTCAAAGGTATAGGGCGGCGTTCCGCCACTGGCATCTGCTTGCAGGGTGATAGGTGCGCCCAAGGCAATGCTTACGGGCACAGACAGATTGGGGACCAAGGGAGGAACGCTAGGCAGGGGAGGTGCCTTGACTATCACTTCTTGGGTTGTTTTAACGGTATTATCGACGCGATCTCGGCTGGTCAGCTCAAATTGCAGCACAGCGTCGGCAGCGCCAGGTGCCAGGGTGGGCGCAATAAAGGTCCAATGGCTTGCCCGCTCATCGGCTTGATCGTCAGTTGGGGTAAGGGTGACTGTCGGGGTTCCTAACACCTGTGCAATGGCATAACGGTAATGATCCCTGGTTGGAAATTGAATGCCCCCCGTGGGTTCGGGTGCACTTATACTCACGGACTGACCGCTGTCGACAGTGATAGGTGCCAGTGCGCCGACAACCAGAGAGGCGGAGACATCGTTTACCTGCACCAACCCATCCCGTTGGATGGTTTGGGCGCCATCGGTGATTTGCACGTTGAATCGCAGCAGGGTTGGCCTGTCGACTCCGGGCGCGGTAAATATCATTCTGGCGGTGTCGGTGTGGTGAAGGGTGATATCCGGGCCGTCATCATCCTTCAGATAAGACCAAAGATAACGATAAGAATCACGACCTTTACCGCCTTGAACCGCAACCGCCAAGCCCCTTGTGGAGCCTTCATTGACTATCACCCCAGTTACACCACCAATGATAATCAAAGGGTCGTCCTGTTTTGGCACCTGTTGTGGCGGTAATACCTGTGGTGGTGCTTCCGGTGCCGGGATCACCGGCAGCGGGCGCATAATGAGTATTGGCACCACATAATGCAAAGGCTGTCCCTTGGGATCTTTACCGCTCACGCTCAGGGTGGCGTGGGCCGAGTTGTCCTTGAGGAGCGGGGCCGTGACGCTTATCTGGGTACCAGTATCACCGCCGTTTGACTGCTGTGATATTTGCAGTTCGGGCCCCGAGGTCTGGGTCACTGTCACATCCGTTAATGGTGTACTCATCACGGGGACTGTTTCGTTCACCACCACCAGACGGGGGTCCAGTGGGGTGATTGGCGTTGGTGTTGCACCACTCGCCGGCCCTGGGGGTAGGGTGGCGTGCACCACGGCTTCAGCGGTACGCTCATTCCCCTCGGCATCAATAAGGCTGGCCTGGAAAGTCAGTGCCTGCGCGGAATCCACACTGGGAAGCTCGACTGTCACCACTTCTTGGGTGCTGTCCAGGAGCGATGCCGCAGGACCTCCGGTCTGAATCCAATCCCACTGATAGGGCTCTTGACCACCACTGGCGGTCATGCCTAATTGAACGCTGGTTCCGCCCGTGGCGGTTACCACGGGTGGTGCCAATAAGACCAAGGCCTGTGGCGGTACTTTGGGGGGCACCAACACCGGACTGGGTGACGGCACCAATTGAAGCGGTTGGGGGACCTGCAAGGGTTGTGCTATTTGCAGTGGCATCAGTAAGGGGGCTGCAATAGGTATCGGCGTGGGCACAGGATCCGGCGTTTGAGACGGTTCCAGTATCGGGGTTAAGGTTGGCACAGCATATTGCACCCGGACCGCTGTACGTGCACTGGCATTTTGCCCGGTCACAGGATCTGTAACAGTGACGTCGAAATGCAATACGCCCCCTTGGGGAATGGAAGGGGCAATAAAACTGGGATTGGCCGTGTTTGCATTAATCAGGGTGACGACCGGTGAGTCGGGGGATATTTGTCGCCATTCATAAGTCAGATTGCTATCACTGCCTCTGGCGTGCAAGAAGACTTCATGTCCTGCCTGGACCAAACGCGATGTTGCCCCGGCTTTGACACTGACGTTATTTGCCGGTACCACTGTGACTGCCACCTTGGAGGGGCGGCCTATACCATTATCGTCCTGGGTTCGCAGTTCGAATGACAGCAGGGTGTTTATCGTGACCGTCGGCGCGGTAAAGGTTAATACCGAAGTGTCGGCGCCTGTCAGCGTGACTTTTGGGCCACTCTCCTGGGTCCAGCTCCATGAAACCGGCCCTACAGCATCGTGGGCAAAGGCATGTAACGTGGTTGTCAGTCCCGAAATCACCTGACGGCCATCATCGCCTATATTGGTGGTCATTTGCGGGATGTCTGCAGGAATGGCTTGAGACGCGGCGATGGATGCTATTACGCTGCCACACACTTGTGCCTCAAGATCAGCGCAGGCGCGCAGGTGATAGACGTAGGCCTGTGGTGCAGTCAGCGGTGGCAGGTCGGTGAAACTGAGTTCAGTGGTGATCGCAATGGGATCGCCGCAATTATCAATCGGTGCCGCGGCAACCAAATCCTGGGTGACGCCATCGGGAACCTCGCAACGGTAAACGGCGTAACTGGTTGCTGTCTCAACACTCGACCAGGTAAGGGGAATACCTTCCTGGGACCCCCGCACAGTATTTAACGTGACAGGTATGGAAAGTGCTGAAACATCAACAGGCGCTTCTTTATGGTGGTGTCTGCCACAGGCCGTCAGTGTAAAGACCAACATCAAACTTAATGTTTTCAAGCGGGTAGATAGATACATCGTCCTTGTTCCCAATTTGAACTAATCGCTGTGAGATTAGTCGATTTTCAATTCATTTTGATTTCACTCAATTTAAACCGGCACGGGTTTCATGTCCATTTATTCAATGTTTTATACGCTAACGTGCTGATTTTATATGCATAGTCGCGTTCCGGTATCGGATATGGGCACAGTTGAATCTTTTCGCTACGCTCCGCAGCAGGAGGCCCCATGTTCGGTAAGCGCTATTTTGCTATTGAGGAAAGTAACGTCTTAATTTTGATAAAGTTGGTCGCGGGGCGGAGACCCTCGGTGATAGTGCTGTTGCAGTAAGAGCTATAAGGGCAGGCAAGATTCATCTCCGCCGTTGCGGCAACAAAAAACCACCCATGGGGTGGTTTTTTTATTGTCACCCTAAAACCACCTCCTATGGAGGTGGTGATCGTTCTGGTGGGGCTTTGCCCGGAGAATGCCCATGCTAAATACTCCCTCGGTTTGTTACCAGCAAATCAAGGAGTAAGTAGCATGAGCAGATATGAATCCGCGTCTCACGTATTCTATCGTTGTCAGTATCACCTCGTTTGGACACCCAAGTACAGGTACAAAATCCTGAAAGGTAATCTCGGCAGAGAGCTTTATCGAAGTATCTATGTTTACTGCAACATGAGAAATGCAGAGTCGTGGAACTAAATGTTCAGGAAGATCATGTCCATCTAGTAGTCAGAACCCCACCCAGTCTAAGCGTGTCGGATTTAATGGGTTTTGTTAAAGGGAGAACCGCGATCAGGATGTTTGCCAAATTTCCTTATTTAAGAAAGCACAAGCTCTGGGGGAATCACTTCTGGCAACGGGGTTATTTTGTGGACTCAGTAGGAGCAAACGAAGACATAATCCGTAGATATGTACGGCACCAGGAAAAGACAGCCAAAGAAGAAGAGAAACGGCAAATAGCGTTAGGGTTGGAAGGTTAGTTTTTAAGCCCCCTTTTAGGGGGCTGTGTCAAAGCCACCTGCTATGCAGGTGGATTTTTACTAAGCCGGGTTAGCTATCAGCCTTCTTTCGAACGGCGTGGTTTGCGATCGGATGGCGCCTTGCGGTCGCTGAACTTTCTTTCACCACGATCCGGGCGTTCGCCGCGGTCAGAACGCTCACCGCGCTCAGCAAAACGCTCGCCCTGGGGCTTGCGCGGACGCTTGGGCACCGGGCCGCCGCGGCTGAAGTCTTCGCCGCCTTCGGCGCCCACTTCGCGGATGTTCAGCGGCTTACCACAGACGCGCACCTTCTTCAGGTGAACCAGTATGTCCTTGGGCATGCCGTCGGGCAGGTCGACCGTGGTTTGCTGATCGTACAGTTGGATCTGGCCAATGTAGCGGCTGTCGATGTTGGCTTCGTTGGCGATGGCGCCGACGATATTGCCCACACCCACACCGTGCTCACGACCCACGTCGATGACGTAGCGGTTCATCTTGATGTCGGGATTGTCCTTCAGTGCCTCGGCGCTGCCCAGGTTGGCGGGCAGGGGGCGCGAGTCACGACGACGTTCGCCACGCTCGAAGCGCTCACCACGCTCGGCACGATCACCGCGGCCGCTGCGCTCATCATGGCTGTCACGCTGACGCTCCTGGATGGCGGGCAGTTGCAGCGGACGTTCCTGTTGTACCAGCTGCAGCAGGGCGGCGGCCAGTACGTCCGTGTCCACTTCCAGCTGTTGGCACAGCTGAGCCACGGCACCCTTCATAAAGTCCAGGTGTTCGTTGGCGATGACTTCACCCACTTGCTCACCCAGACGGGACAGGCGGCGCTCGGCCACTGTCTCGGGGCTTGGGATCTTCATTGGCGAAATACGGCTGTTGGTGGCGCGCTCAATGGTGCGCAGCATGCGCATTTCACGATGGGTCACGAACAGGATTGCCATACCGGTACGACCTGCGCGGCCGGTACGACCGATACGATGCACGTAGGCTTCTGTATCGTAAGGAATATCGTAGTTAACCACGTGACCGATACGCTCAACGTCCAGACCACGGGCGGCCACGTCGGTGGCGATAATGATGTCCAGCTTGCCGGACTTGAGCTGATCCACGGCGCGCTCACGGGCCTGCTGGTTCATGTCACCGTGCAGGGGCGAGGAGGCATAACCACGGGCTTCCAGCTTTTCAGCCAGTTCAACGCAGGAATTACGGGTACGAACGAAGATAATGATACCTTCGGTGTTTTCCACTTCCAGCACCCGAACCAGGGCTTCCAGTTTGTTGTGCTGGGATACCTGCACAAAACGCTGTTCGATGGAGTCCACCGTGGTGTGGCTGGCGGCGATGCTGATATTGACCGGGTTTTGCAGATGCTTGTTGGCCACGCGCTTGATTTGCTCAGGCATGGTGGCGGAGAACAGCGCCAGCTGACGGCTTTCCGGAGTGTGTTCCAGGATCCATTCGATATCGTCGATGAAGCCCATTTTCAGCATTTCATCGGCTTCGTCCAGCACCAGGGCTTTCAGGGTGTCGAGCTTGAGGGTGCCACGACGCATATGGTCCATAACACGGCCCGGAGTACCGACTATCACCTGAGGACCGCGGCGCAGGGCCTGCAGCTGTTGGTGCATGCTTTGGCCGCCGTAGATGGGCAGCACGTGGAAGCCCTTCATGAACTTGGCGTAGCTGGAGAAGGCCTCGGCCACCTGTACCGCCAGTTCGCGGGTCGGTGCCAGCACCAGGATTTGCGGCGCGTTGAGGCCGGCATCTATGTTGGACAGCAGCGGCAGGGCGAAGGCGCCGGTCTTGCCGGTACCCGTCTGGGCCTGGCCGAGTATGTCCTGACCGGCCATCAGGGGCGTGATACTCGCGGCCTGAATTGGGGTAGGGTTCTCGTAGCCGAGTTCGTCGAGGGCGCGCAAAAGCGCCTCGGAAAGGCCGAGTTCGCGGAAGGTTTTTTCACTGAATGACATGGGTTGTAGCCTTTGACGGTGCAGAATGCACCTGTGTTGAGTTTCTATGACAGAAAATCAACCCCGTGTCGATTTCCCGTACCGAAAACGCCAGAGTATAGCAGGGCCGGCGCTGTTTGCCTATGTAAAATGTGTTTTTTTGCCTGATATGGCCTGAAATGGCGGTATACAGCCCAAAAAGGCATGTTAACTAGTTGGTTTTGGGCACCAGGGGCTTGGACAGCAGCGGATAGACAGCCTCCACCACGGCCGCCAGAAAACCATAGTCCAACCGGTCCGGGGTGTCGTCCATGCTGTGGTACTGGGGATGGGGCGGAACCCCGAAATACAGCCAGGGGATGCCTGCCTGATGGAAGGGGTAATGATCCGAAGCCTTGAGCCAGTTGATATTGCCGTTGCCTTCGCGGTCGAGGCGGGAATGACTGAGGCGCACACACAGACCATGGTTCTTCAGCCCAGGCAACAGGGCATCAATGTTGCTGAAGTTGCGCGCCCCTTCAAGGTAAATGGCGTAGGGACGGCCGGGGTGGCCCACCATGTCCAGATTGATGGCGGCTTCCACTTGCAGTCCCTGGGCCTGCAGCCATTGCACCAGAGCCTTGCCGCCGTAGAGGCCCAACTCCTCGGCGTCGGTGGCGGCAAACAGCCAATTGATGTCGGCGGCGCGCTGCGTATCCGTGGCGCCATGGCTCGCCAGCGCCAGCAGCGCGGCCGTGCCCGAGGCATTGTCATCGGCACCTGGGTAATAACGCCTGCCCTGGCCACCCAGGTGATCGTAGTGGCCCAGAATGACCCGCCAGCGCTTGCTGGGCGTGGCGGCGGGCAGGATGCCCACCAGATTGGCGCCATGGCGGTCGGAAAAGCCGTGGCGAAAGTCGAAGGGCTGCAGATAGCCTTGGGTGTTTTTGAGGCCAAGGGCCGCAGCAGGCATAAGCCCCGCTTCTTCAAAGCGGCGCGCCAGCAGTTGCTGGGCCAGGCGGGAGCCCTCGGTGCCGTTCTTGCGCCCGGCAAAGGGCTCGGAGGCCAGTTCGGCCACGTCCTGTCGCAGCTGCGCCATATCGACCCACTGGGGCTTGAGATCCCGCGGGCAATGGCTGGGGCCGGAGGCGCAGCCTGTCAGCATCAGCAGGCCCAGGCTCAGGCCCAGGTTCAGGCTTGAGCGCAAGCCTGAATCCCTCAACCCACTGAAACCCCAGGCCCGGATCTGCATCAGCGCTCCAGCAGTGGCTTGAGGAAGCGCGCCGTGTGGGAGGCGCTGTGTTCGGCCACCTGTTCCGGGGTGCCCGTTACCAGGATAGTGCCGCCGCCTGAGCCACCCTCTGGGCCCAGATCCACAATCCAGTCCGCGGTTTTAATCACGTCCAGGTTGTGCTCAATCACCACTATGGTGTTGCCGTGGGATTTGAGGCGGTGCAACACGTCCAGCAGCAGCTGGATATCGGCAAAGTGCAGACCCGTGGTGGGCTCGTCGAGTATGTACAGGGTCTTGCCCGTGTCGCGCTTTGACAGCTCTTTGGCCAGCTTGACCCTTTGGGCCTCACCGCCGGAGAGAGTGGTGGCGCTCTGGCCGAGACGGATATAGGACAGGCCCACGTCCATCAGGGTTTGCAGTTTACGGGCTATGGCTGGCACGGCATCGAAGAAGTCGCGGGCATCCTCCACCGTCATCTGCAGCACCTCATGGATATTCTTGCCCTTGTATTTGACCTCCAGGGTCTCGCGGTTGTAGCGCTTACCCTTACAAGAGTCGCAGGGCACGTACACGTCCGGCAGGAAGTGCATTTCCACCTTGATCAAACCATCGCCCTGGCAGGCCTCGCAGCGACCGCCCTTGACGTTGAAGGAGAAACGGCCCACCTGATAACCGCGGGAGCGGGCTTCCTGGGTACCGGCGAACAGTTCACGGATCGGGGTGAATATGCCGGTGTAGGTGGCCGGGTTGGAGCGCGGGGTACGGCCGATGGGGCTCTGATCTATGTCCACTACCTTGTCGCAGTGCTCCATGCCCTCGACCTTGTCGTAGGGGGCGGGCTCATCGACCGTGGCGCCGTTGAGTTGCTTGTGGGCGATGCGGAAGAAGGTGTCGTTGATCAGGGTCGACTTGCCGGAACCCGATACCCCGGTGACGCAGGTGAACAGGCCCACGGGTATGGTCAGGTCAACGTTTTTCAGGTTGTTGCCGCGGGCACCATAGAGGGAAATGACCCGCTCGGGATCGAAGGAGGTGCGCTCGCCTGCGACCTGAATTTTACGCACTCCGCTCAGGTACTGGCCCGTGACCGAGTGCTCGCAGTCGGTAATGTCCTTGAGTGTGCCGTCGCAGATGATCTCGCCGCCATGGACCCCGGCGCCGGGGCCTATGTCGATAATGTGGTCCGCCATGCGGATGGCATCTTCGTCGTGCTCCACCACTATCACAGTGTTGCCCAGATCCCGCAGGTGGGTGAGGGTGCTGAGCAGCCGCTCGTTATCCCTCTGGTGCAGGCCGATTGAGGGCTCGTCGAGCACGTACATCACGCCCACCAGGCCTGCGCCAATCTGGCTTGCCAGACGAATACGCTGGGCCTCGCCGCCGGAAAGGGTTTCCGCCGAGCGCGACAGACTGAGGTAGTTTAGGCCCACGTTCACCAGGAAGCCGAGGCGATCGCGCACCTCTTTCAAAATCTTCTCGGCGATCTGTGCCTTTTGGCCGTCGAACTCCAGCGCCATGAAATAGTCCAGGGCCTCGCCTATGGACCAGGTGGTCAGCCTTGGCAGGTTGAGGTCCTTGATAAACACGTTGCGGGCCTCTTCGCGCAGCCTGGAGCCTTCGCAGCTCTTACAGGCCTGGGTGCTGATGAACTTGGCCAGCTCTTCGCGCACCGCGGTGGACTCTGTCTCGCGGTAGCGGCGGTCCATGTTGTTGAGTATGCCCTCGAAGGGGTGCTTGCGGACCACCACATCGCCACGGTCGTTGATGTAGCGGAAGGAGATCTCGTCCTTGCCGGAGCCGAACAGCACAGTCTTTTTCACCTTCTCCGGCAGGGTGCCAAAGGGGGATTCGATATCGAAACCGTAATGGTCCGCCAGTGAGGTCAGCATCTGGAAGTAGTAGAAATTGCGTCTGTCCCAGCCGCGGATGGCGCCGCCCGCCAGGGACAGATCGCCGGAGACTATCACCCGCTCGGGGTCGAAAAATTGCTGTACCCCGAGACCGTCACAGGTCTGGCAGGCGCCGGCGGGGTTGTTGAAGGAGAAGATCCTCGGTTCCAGCTCGGCCATGGAGTAGCCGCAGTGGGGGCAGGCGAAGTTGGCGGAGAAGATCAGCTCCTCGGTCACCCCTTCTTCCATGCTGGCTATGGTGGCTATGCCGCCGGACAGCTCCAGGGCCGTCTCAAAGGATTCCGCCAGGCGCTGCTGTATGTCGTCGCGGACCTTGAAGCGGTCAACCACCACTTCTATGGTGTGTTTGACGTGCAGATCCAGGGTTGGTGGATCCGACAGATCGCACACCTCGCCGTCGATGCGGGCGCGGATATAGCCCTGGGCCGCCAGGCTGTCGAGCAGCTTGACGTGCTCGCCCTTGCGGGCCTTGATAACCGGTGCCAGCAGCATCAGCCGTTCGCCCTCGGGGCGCTCCAGCACCTTGTCCACCATCTGGCTTACGGTCTGGGCCGCCAGCGGCTGGCCATGGGTGGGACAGCGGGGCTCGCCGACCCGGGCAAACAACAGCCTCAGGTAGTCGTAAATCTCGGTGATGGTGCCCACCGTGGAGCGCGGGTTGTGGGAGGTGGACTTCTGCTCGATGGAGATGGCGGGGCTCAGGCCTTCGATATGGTCGACATCGGGCTTTTCCATCAGGCTCAGGAATTGGCGCGCATAGGCCGACAGGGACTCCACGTAGCGCCGCTGCCCCTCGGCATAGAGGGTGTCAAACGCCAGGGACGACTTGCCCGATCCCGACAGGCCGGTGATCACTATCAGCTTGTCCCTGGGGATCGTCAGGTTGATATTTTTGAGATTGTGGGTACGGGCCCCACGGATTTCAATCTTGTCCATCTGCCACATCAAACGCCGAATAAAAAGAGCCCAAGTATCGCATAAAAGCGCTGCGAACCACACTGCCAGTTTGTCCATGGTGCCCGAAGGGAAAATCACGCTTTGCCTCGGGAGCGAATCGACCTTACAATCTGGGCCAGCATTTTATTGGCCCACGGGCCGCCTTTGGGACGCGCAACGACAAGACTCTGGCTGCGCGCCGTTTTTCTTTGATTTTCAAGGCAAGGTTTCAAGGCAAGAGTATGGCAAACACCGGGCTTTCCGCCTCCGAAAAAAGAGTGGCTTTCTCACTGGCCAGTGTATTTGGCCTGCGCATGATGGGCCTGTTTATGATCATGCCCGTGTTCGCGCTTTATGGGCAGCATTTGACGGGTTATTCCCCGCTGTGGGTCGGCATTGCCATAGGTGCTTACGGCCTGACCCAGGCGCTGCTGCAGATCCCCATGGGCATTTTGTCGGACAAATACGGCCGCAAGCCGGTGATCCTGGCGGGCCTGTTGCTGTTTGCCTTCGGCAGTCTGGTGGCCGCCATGGCCGACAGTATTTACGGCGTGGTGCTGGGGCGGGCACTGCAGGGCATGGGCGCCATAGCCGCGGCCGTGCTGGCGCTGGCGGCGGATTTGACCCGTGATGAGCAGCGCACCAAGGTGATGGCCGTTATCGGCATGTGCATAGGTTTCTCCTTCGCTCTGTCGCTGCTGGTGGGGCCCATAGTGGCCCAGCATCTGGGGCTCACTGGTTTGTTTATGCTGACCGCCGGCCTGGCGCTGCTCGGCATGCTGATAGTGCAGCTGCTGGTGCCCAATCCGGTGAGCCATGCTCCCAAGGGCGATACAGTGGCGGCGCCGGCAAAGCTGTGGCGCCTGCTGACCGACCCCCAGTTGTTCCGCCTCGATGCCGGCATCTTTATCCTGCATCTGGTGCTGACCGCGGTGTTTGTGGCCTTGCCACTGGATCTGGTGGACGCAGGCCTGGCCAAGGAAAAGCACTGGATGCTGTATTTCCCAGCCTTCGTTGGCGCCTTCTTCCTCATGGTGCCGCTCATCATCATCGGCGTGAAGCGCAAGAACGCCAAGGGCATGTTCCAGCTGTCTTTGTTGCTGATGCTGGCCTCTCTGGCGGCCATGGCGCTGTTTTCCCACGAGCTGTGGCTGCTGACGGCGGCCGTGGTGTTGTTTTTTACCGGCTTCAATTACCTTGAGGCCTCGCTGCCGAGCCTGATTGCCAAATTCTGCCCCGTGGGTGAGAAGGGCTCGGCCATGGGCGTTTATTCCACCAGCCAGTTCTTAGGCGCCTTCTGCGGCGGTATTCTGGGGGGCAGCGCCTACCAGTTGCTGGGAGCGACCTGGGTGTTTATCGCGGCCATGATACTGATGCTGTTGTGGCTGCTGCTGACCCTGGGGATGCAGAATCCCGTGATGCTCAAGAGCTACACCCTTGAGGCTCAGGTGGAGGGCCGCGAGCAGGCCCGCGAGATGGCCAGCAGGCTGGCGGAATTGGCCGGTGTAGCGGAAGCCATTGTGGTACTTGAAGAAAAAGTTGCCTATCTGAAAGTGGATGAGCATTTCGATTTAAGAGAAGCCAGAGCTGTGTTAGGCTCTGCAGATTAATATGCGTTAACGTGCAAAATTGCAGGAGAGATTGATGGCCAGTCGTGGTGTGAATAAGGTGATTCTGGTAGGCAACCTGGGACAAGATCCCGAAGTTCGCTATATGCCCAATGGCAACGCCGTTGCCAATATCACAGTTGCCACCAGCGAAAGCTGGAAAGACAACCAGGGTCAGCAACAGGAACGCACCGAGTGGCACCGGGTGGTTATGTTCGGCAAGTTGGCCGAAATTGCCGGTGAGTACCTGCGCAAGGGCTCCCAGGTGTACCTGGAAGGCAAGCTGCAGACCCGCAAGTGGAAAGATCAGAGCGGTCAGGACAGGTACACCACTGAAGTGGTTGTAGACCAGAGCGGCAGCATGCAGATGCTCGGTGGTCGTGCCCAGGGTCAAGGACAGGGTGCCCCCATGGGTGGCCAAGCTCAAGCTGGTCAGCAGGGTGGATACAGTGCCCCGGCCCAGAACCAATACGCTGCTGCGCCACAACAGGGCGGTTACAGTGCTCCGGCTCAGGGTGGTTATCAGCAGCCTCAACAGGCTCAGCCACAGGCTGGTTTTGGTCAGGCACCTCAGCAGGGCGCCTATCAGCCCAAGCCACAACAGGCGGCTCCGGCTTATCAGCCACAGCAGGCCCCACAGCAGGCCCCACAGCAGGCCCCACAGCAGGCCCCACAGCAGCGTCCAGCGCCCAAGCCACAGGCACAGCCACAACAGCAGAACTATACCCCGGATCTGGATGATGGCTGGGATGATGATATCCCGTTCTAATCGGCTAATGACTCAAGTGAATGACAAACCCCGCCAATGCGGGGTTTGTTTTTTTGATTCAAAGGAAAAGGCCCGTGCATTCAGCGCGGGCCTTTTTCATTGGGTCATTGTGCAATTCTGCCTCAGTGATCCTCGTGGCCATCTGCCAGGTAGACGTGGTGCAAGGTCAGGGTGCCGTCTTCTTCCGCTTCGGCCCAGATCTCGAAATGCTCATTACCATAGATCCTGTGTCCCAGTCCGAAGGCCTTGGCGTTGCATTTCCTGCCCTTACAAGTGCTGGGGGGCTCGGAGCCTGTGGCATAACTGTTATAACTGTCCACGTGTTGGTAAATATCTGCCAGCATCTGGTAATCGTGGCTATTGGGCCATTGGCTATTGTTGGATTGGCTGTAATCCATACAGGTGCCCTGGCTGCTGCCATCCTCGCTGGTGTGACCCAGGCCGAACACATGGCCCACTTCCTGGCACATCACATGGTTTTTTTCTGCCTGTGAGGCCCAATAGCTGCTGTAGCTATCGTTCATTTTGGCAGTGCCCTTGATGATATGGCCGGAACTGTCGAGATTGATGGAGGCCAATCCCAGCCAGCCGTTGTAGCCGTAGGCGGCATTGCAGACCCGCATATGACCGGTCACCATGGAGCAGCGTTTACGGGTGCGGGAATCATTTTCTGTGGCGACTATGGCCAGATCCAGCGCATTCGATTGGCTCCATTTACTTAAGGTTTCCTGCAGTTCCCAATTCCAGTCGGAGCTGGTGCTGTCTACAACAGGCAAGGTAAAGGAAGAGCTATCTCGAGCCCAATGGTAGTTGCCCCAGCTGTGTGTTGCCGAAGCAGCTCCCGCGAACATAAGACCAGGTATTATCAGGGTTAATGCCAATTTATATTGCTTATTCATGTTTTCTTCCTGCAATTTTTACGGTTAACAGACAGCCATGCTGCCTCCGCCTTTTTCCTTGGCGGTACGTATTGGCTGCAATAGCATGCTTATTAAACATAGCTAATATTCAGCGATTTGCTATGTGGTACAGGAAGGCTCTTTCGGATTGAGCTTGATGGGAGAAGGGGGCTAACGCCAAAGGGTCCCGGGGCAAATCCACCTTTGCCCCAAGATATCTTTCCATGGGGAATCGCTTTAGGTGACCCTGCTGTCTTTCAAGGATCGCAACAGCAACCCCAGGCCGCCAACGGCGAGCACCAGTATGACTATAAGGTCAAAGGCCGTCATGGCGCGCAAGTGGAAATGCACCGAGGATATGACACCAAACACCAGGGCTATCAGAGAGCCTATGCCAAGCAGCCAGCCCAAGGGATTCTTGGCGTTGAAGAAGATGATGCCAATCCCAAACATGAAGGGGATCATTATCATGCCGCCGGTAATGCCGTAATTGCCGCCCCAGGCCGAGATGCCATACAGCCTGGCACCCAGGCCAAAGCTTGAGGTCACACTGATGGCATTGAGCAGCAGATATACACCGCCGCAGAGCATGATAAGGCCGATAAAAAATTGTCCTATGCCACCGGACGTTCCACCCGCTCCATTCATCACTTGCTTCCTTTTAAATATCGGTACAGTCCACAGGTAGCCTGTATCTTACACCAGTTGGCTATTCCTGTAGCAAGTGGTTGATTTAAATGTGTCATGGTAAGCAGGGAGACAAACAGAGACTGAAGGTGGAATAGCGTCAAGCCCGCGACGGCAAGCCAATAAAAAGCCCGCTCATGCATAGGGCGGGCTTTTACTCTGATAACAAAAACAACATCTTGGATTCCAGATTAGGCTGACAATTCACGGCCGCCAACCGTAGCCACTTGCAACTTACAAGTGTAACCGCATGACTGTCTTGCTTGCTGTATCTTGGACGATTCACAATGTCACTGTGCCATACGTCCTCGGGTTTTGCCGGTTACACTTTAAGACTAGAACCACTGTATATTTTGTGCAACTTCCGGATGCAAAAATAGTGCGTCATCCCCCTGTCAGCCAAGAAAACTCTGTGTCCCTGGGAGTAGCGGCTATATGCAAATCCGATTGCGACCTTGTTGTTTGGCCATATACAACAGGCGATCGGCCCGGCCTATGACGTCTTCGAATGAGACATCGCCGGCTGAGAATTGACTCAGGCCTCCGCTGATCCCTCTTTCGGTGCAGGCGTCATTTTGGCTGTTGCGGGAGTGCAGAGGCAGTGAGCCCATGGCCGAGACGATTGCCAGTCGCAGCCGCTGCGCCAGGTGTTCGGCTTGTTCCACCGATGTCTGTGGCATCAAGATCACAAATTCATCGCCACCGTAACGGGCCGAAAAATCCTGCTCTCTGAGGTGTTTGCGACAGCAGTCAGCAATCAGTCGCAGCACTCTGTCACCCATAAGATGGCCACAAGAATCGTTGATTGTTTTCAGGAAATCCAAATCAAACAACAGGACTGCAGTTTGGGTTTGGTAGCGTTGGAAAAGCGAAAACTGGTTGCGCAGCTGCGCCATTAAACTGCGCCTGTTATGTAATCCGGTTAATTCATCAATCTCGCTCTTGTGCCGCAGTTGAGCTTCCAGTTCGTGCCGGGCACTGATATTGCTGGCGACCCACACCACGGCCTCTTCTCCATCAATAGTAAAGTCCAATGCCTGTATGCGTCCTTCAAACCAGATAACGGTATCCGGCCCATCGTTTCCCAGCCCTTTCACATCGGATCCGGCCAAGCCATATTCCACCACCAGCAATTGGCGTGATGCCAGCGCCCGCTCAATCTGCAGCATGAACCAATCGGTCTTTTCCGGGACCAGCACGTCCTCGATTTTTTGGCCGATAAGCATACTGCCGTCGTGATAATAGCGGCTGTCACTGCCACCAAGAATGTCGGCATAGCGACCACTGCGGGTAAGAATAAATACAGGATCCGGCAGTGCCTTGAATATGGCCTGTTGTTGTTCGGTAGAGAACATAGGACTCCTGAGGCATGGGGGAATGATTATTAAGGTATGGCATTCCGATAACTTTGGAAAGCCCTTACATGACAAGCTGTTGGCAAGTTGCAGCCACAGCTGCCGCTTTGGCTGATATGGACTAGACTCTAATTCTTGGCTGCATCGGCAACCAAGCCCTAAGGAGGCTGTTTTTATGAACATGTCAGCTTATGTGGCAGGTACGCTACTTATCGGCGTTGCCGGCCTGAGTGCTTCTGTCTTGGCAGGAGATGAAAAAATGGGCGCCATGATGGACCCACAAATGAAACAACACATGCTGGACGATGCCTTGAGTGCGGCGCCACCCACCTTGCGTGACAAGGTGACAGTGCTGGACTGGGACAAGAATGTATTGCAACAGGGCAGTGTGGATTACACCTGCTTCCCGACCCCGCCACAGTTGAAGGGGACATCACCCATGTGTATGGATGGTCCCTGGATGGAGTGGGCCCATGCCTGGATGAACAAGCAACCCTTCGAGGCCAAGAGTATTGGGATTTCCTATATGTTGGCCGGCGATGGCGGTGCCAGCAACACAGATCCCTACGCTGAAGGTGAAACCCCTGACAATCAATGGATAGATGAGGGGCCCCACCTGATGATTATTACCCCGGACAAGGCGCTGCTCGACAGCCTGCCGACAGACCCCTATTACGGTGGTCCATATGTCATGTGGAAGGGCACGCCCTACGCCCACATCATGGTGCCTGTGGGGGCCAGGAAATAACAAAAAGCCCGGCATTGCCGGGCTTTTTTTAACTGCGTCTTGTCGTCTTGAGCCAGCTCTGACCTATCCCGGCAGTGATAATCACAGCTGCGCCTCCCCATTGCAGTGTCGACATGGGTTCTTGAAACAAGATCCAACCAATCAGCAGCACTGTCACCGGCTCCAGATAGGCCAGGGTGCCGAAAATCCGCGCCGGCAGGGCCGCTATGGCCTGCACCGCAAAGAGTATTGCCAAAAAGCCGGGAAACACGGCGGCCACCAGCAGCCAGGCCCATTGCTCTCCCGTGGGATGTGGCTGTTCAAGTACCAGGGGCAGGGCGCACAGGGCGCCGGTCAGCAATTGCCAAAAGGTTTTGCCGTAGGCGTGCTGGCTGGGGGGCACTCGCTTATTGACCAAAATAAAGCTGGCATAGGCACCCAGGCAGGCGAGCGCATACCACAGGCCCTGCTTTTGCCAGGCCGATGTGTCGAGGCGAAACTCCTGCAACATGGCAAAGCCGAAGAAGGCGCCGCCAATGCACAGCAACATCCAGCGGTTGAGGCGCTCGTGAAACACAAAGTGGGACACCAGTGCTGCCAGCGCCGGTGCCAGATACACCAGCATGATGGCCAGCGACATGGGAATGGTTTCTATGGCTTTGAGAAAGCTAAGAATAAAACCGGCCAACAGGGCACCACCGGCAATGACCGCCGGATGGGGGCGGCGCCACAAATGGCGGTCTCTGCGTTTGGGTAACAAAAACAGCAGTAAAATCAGCGCGCCCAGCGCCAGTCGATAAAAGGTGAGACTGGCAGCATCTATGCCGCTGTAACGGGCGATGAGACCTATGGTGCCCATCAGGGTGGCAGACAGGGCTGCCATCAGATAAAACTGCATCCGAATTCGACTTGAAGTAGAACAGGCAAACACTCTAGCGCCGGCGGATTTTTTGCTCAAGCTTGCCTTGGGGCTGAAACAGGAATTTTATTCAGGCTCGGGCTCGGATGGGGGAATGGCTGCGCCGGGCTGGCTTTGCGGATTATCGCTGGCGGGCGTCACCTCTTGCTCCATTGGCTTTGGCAACAGGCTCAGCGGTGCGGCGTCATAGGGCCTGGTTGGATTGGAAACCAAGGGCATATCATCCTGATATTTTTCATGCAGTTGTTGCCAGCGGCCATCGGCCTTGAGCTGTTTCAATCCCCTGTTGAAGTCATCGCGAATGCGTTCGCTTTGGAAGGCAAAACGGTACTCTGTGGGAGGAAATATCTCGTGGTAGACAAGGGATTGCTGCAGCTCGGTAGCGTTCAAGGCATTTTGTAACAGGGCCTGCCTGCGGTAGTAATTGAAAATATGCCGGTCCATGACCACGGCATCCACCCTGTCCTTCATCAGCATGTACACCTGCAGCAGCTGACGGGCGACCTCGCTGTACTCGTCATTGGCAGTCACCACCTGACTGAATTCCGGACCGAGCAGTACCGAGGCCCGCTGAAAGGCGACTATGCGTTTGTCCTTGAGATCGCGAATGCTATCAATCTTGAGTTGATTCTTGGCCAGGCTGATGGCGCAATTTTGAAACACTATGGCCACGTCAGAGTAAAATACCTTGTCCACCATGCCTTCGTGCACATTGATAATGCCGTCGAGCTTACCTTCCCGCAATTCATGGAAGGTGCGCGCCAGTGGCAGATAGGTGATGTTGACCCTGTGACCCGCGTCGGCCAGGGCCATGTTGAGCAACTCCAGCTCAAGGCCGGTGTTATTTTCTTGAATCACATAGGGGGGAATAGAGAAGCTGACGCCTATGGTCAGTTCATCGGCATGGGTACCGGACAACATCAGTCCCAGCGACAGTGCCAGACTTTTTCCGGCTATTCTGCAGCGTTTTTGGGACCAGTGCCTATCTATGTTTTTTGGCGAACGCACTGTCATTTCAGGGTATTCCTCTGGGGAATGGGCTGTTTACCTATTGTTATTTTAATCCCCTCCCTGGTTTATGGCATAAAGCTCCTTCAGGCCGGTCTTGCTGTCAAGCCGTCTGTTATGGAAATGTGAATTTCGATGGCTTTTGCTTAGCGCTGTCAGGGCTGCTCTCCATTATTCGCCTAGAAAGAGGAGACCGGCTGGGCCAGAAAGGCCAGTTCCTCCTCGGTGGAAATACGGCCTAAAATGGCATTGCGGTGGGGATAGCGGCCAAACCTGTCAATGATGGCCTTGTGGCGCCGCTCAAAATCCAGGTTGCTGCGGGTGGCATCCTGATCGAACAATGTCATGGCTGTTTCGTGGATCAGCGCCGATTCGCTGTGCATAAAGGGCATGTACAAAAAGGCCAGCCATTTGTCCGGAAGCCGGCGATCCGCTTGCTGGGCTACGGCCTCCTGGGCCAGCACCAGCGCTATGGGATCGGCGGCAAAGGCCGCGGGGGTATCCCGGTGGATATTGCGCGAAAACTGATCCAGCACCAGCACCTCCGCCAGTCGACCCTCGGCACTTGCCCGCCAGCTGAACAGCTCACCGCGGACAGCACTCTCAAGCAGGGCGCCAAAGCGGCTGCGGATCAAGTCGTCGAACCCGGGATCCTTGGCCCACCATTGTTTGGGACTGATCTCCACGAACCAGAAATGCAGTACAGCCTCGGCTTGAGGGGGAAGAGAGGTCGACATCTGTTGCTCCTTGCCAATCACAGCTTGAGTCCTATTGGACTTTTGTCTTGGCCTATTGGTTATGGGCTGAAAATAAAGTAGTTTTAAGGCATATCCAGCTATGGGAGCCTGCTCAATGCCTGTCGTACCCGAGGTCAGTAAAGCCCATAAGGCTTTTCTGCGCAAACTCTATCTGGCACACCTGATGGATGATGCCCGCCACAACCTGTTGTCCCTTGGCAAACTCACCGGCATGCCGCGCCGCACCCTGCAGGATGCCATCGCCAGCTTCGGCGATCTGGGGATCAAGGTGGAGTTCGTCCAGGACGGCGAGCGCCACAATGCCGGTTACTATAAGGTGCTGACCTGGGGGCCCATCAGCAGTGCCTGGGTCGACACCCATGTGGATCATATACGCGCCTTGTTAACGACCGAGTGACAGTGGTTTAAGCCAATCATCTGGCTCGGCTATACTTTGCCGGAACGCCCTGGCCATCCGGATAAAGCAGGCATGCAAGCTTACGAAAAATTATTGATGGATCTGCTTCACAGCTCCCTGGATGGCTACGCCCTCTTCGGTCCCGATGATCGGCTGGTCTATGCCAACGATGCCTTCCTCTCGCTCATGTATGTATTCCGGGATGAAGTGGGGCGACTGACCTTTGATGCGATTTTGCGACGCAATTTCCATCAGGGCCGGGCTGCCCATATCGGTTCGGGTGACATAGAGCAGTTTATTGCATACGTGGAAAGCGTCAGACGCTCCAAGCCCTACCGCCTGTTTGAGGTTGACTATCTGGATGGCCGCTGGTTCCTGATGTCGGAGCAGACGGATGCCATGGGCAACATGTTGTTGCAAATCAAAGATATCACTAAGCAGAAGCAGTCAGAGCAACATTTGCAGGCGGCATTATACAAGTATCATGTGATGGCATTGACCGATGAGCTGACCGGCGTTGCCAATCGCAGGGCGATTCAGGACTCGGTCAGCGCCGAACTGGCCCGCTGCAGCCGAATCGGCGCCGCCATGACCATACTGCTGGTGGATTTGGATCACTTTAAAAGGGTCAATGACACCTATGGTCATCATATCGGCGATTTGGCGCTGAAACATTGTGCCGAGGTCATGAAGGCCAGCTTGCGGCCGTTCGACATGATAGGTCGCCTTGGCGGCGAAGAATTTGTGGTGTTTCTTGGCAATACCGACAGCCAGGATGCCAGGGTGATCGCCGAACGGATCCGCGCTCAGATCCAAAGTCTGCCATTGCAAACCCCTGGCCGAGAGATAGCCCTTTCTGTGTCTATCGGGGTGTCCACCCAGCACCACAATCCTACCTTTGAGTCCCTTTACCTGGAAGCGGATCAGGCCCTGTATGAAGCCAAGAGTCAGGGCCGTAACCGGGTTACCTTGAGCTGACTCCGGGTTGCAGCGGTCCACTGGCGCTCTGTCTGGCCCATTGCAGCAATTGCAGATCGGCGCGAATGGCATCCAGGTGACGGCCTTTAACAAAGGCATCGAAGGCTGCCTTGTCCGGTACACAGCTTGGAAACAGGCCGGGGCGGCGGGCGCGTACCTCGCCAAAGGGTGGTAACTGCTGGTTATAGCCGACAAAGTATTTGTGTCCCAGTGGCTGCTGCCAGTAATCGCCCCAGTGCAGCCCGGGGCAGCCCGGTACAGCCTCGGCCATGGCGGCCAGGGTGGCGCGGGCCTGGCTCAAGCGAATACTGTCCACAGAGGCTGCCGGGGTAGCCAGCACCGAACACAGGCCGGATTGCGCTCCCGCCAAATCGGCGCTGACCGGCCAGTCATCAATCCTGTCGTGAATGGCGAGCACACCGCGAAACCCCCAGCCCAGATAGTTGACCAGGGGGGCGAAGGTGCGCTTCCAGGCCACCAGCTTGGGGCCGTGATACACGGGTGCCACGTGGGCCGGAACACTGACATCCTCGGTTAAGTGCATCAGGGCACCAAGAAAATACCAACGGTAATCATCGCCATAGCGCTTAAAGCCTTGAGTTGCGTTATTCCAGAGCCGCGCCATCGACATGTCGGTGCGACCCTCCAGTGTCAGGGCCGGGTCCTGCTTGTCCGGGCTGAAGAAGTGCCAGTTGTGGACCCGTCTTGCCATGGGAAACAGGGCATCTGCCTCCGGCAGTTTGAGCAGGGGGCGGGGCAGGGCGGTGGCGCCCTTGTCCATGGCGTGGTTGGCTATCAGCAGCTGATTGGCCCTGCTGTCGTTATGAGCGAGGCTCTGGTTATAAAAAGATTCACCGGTGCAGCTCTCAAACAGGGCCAAGGCCTGTCGCGCCAGTGGCAGATGGCCTGTGTCCGGGTTATAGGCCAGGGCTTGGGCAGGCAACATGATTGTCAGCAATGAGAGCCGCGAGGCTTGCTGCGCTTTTCGCCAAACTACTCGCAAAAAGAGCAGCAGCCGGCCGCTCATTGGCTTGGTCGTGAGTCTTTGCTTGAAACCAAGCCTGCTGGGGCGCATTTGAGCAAGGAGCACTTGAACGAGGTGCTCTGGAGAGAGTGGCATGACACTTCCCTTTATCTATCCGGATTCGCCCAAGAATAACAGCAAATGCGGCTTTCGCCTCAGCCCATTTTCATCATGCCAACAAGGGCTTACCACCAGGCGGCGTACAGTCCCGCCAGCACCAGGCACAGGGCCACAGAAGCCAGGTTAAAGCCGGCGCTGGTGCTATAGCTCAGGCTGTCAAGATGAATCGCGGCATGGTGATTGTCCCGTGGCCGCTCAATCAGCTTGACCAAAATTATTGGCTTAGCAGTAACCAAGCGGCAAAGCCGAGCCAGCTGACCAGCAGCAGGCTCCAGGGCAGGGCTGCGCTTTTGTACCAAACGTTTGGGTACCAAGGGCTGTCCGGCCAGTCCTGTTCGAGTTCTTGTTCGAGCTCGGTCTCATCCAGCTGGGATTGGCGGTCTTTAAGCTGGCGCTTGCGCAACTTGTCGCGCTCGCGGGCCTTGGCTTTTTGCTGTTTCTTGAACTCGGCTATGCCTTTTTCTATGCCCTGGGCGATAAGCCGGGTTTGTTCCTTGGTCTGGTCAGGTTTTTGGGTGGCACGGGCGACCTTCATCGCCTGTTCGCGGGTTTCGGGTGAAGCTGGGGTCATGGGGATGCTCTGTTTTTTCTGATAAAAACCAATGGCGTCCATGATAACCCTTAAGTGCCATGATTTCCCTACTGTTACTGTGGCTCAATCCGACGCTGCCATTGCAATTGGCCAAGGCATACCCCATGTTAGAAGTTATCAGCCACGCCGCCGTCGCCATGCGTAATAGAGCGAACCGGGCGCGGTCTCTTTTCTCAAGCGGAGCCACTATGGACAGCAAAACAGCGCGGGCGGATGTGCTCGGATGGATCCTGGGATTTTTACGCCCCTACAAGCTCAAGGTGGTTGCGGCCCTGGTGTGCCTGCTGCTGGGCTCGGTCGCCTGGCTGGCCCTGGGCCAGGGGGTACGGCTGCTGGTGGACGAGGGTTTTGTCAGCGGCTCGGTCGAGCGGCTCAACCAGATCATTCTTATGCTGCTCGGGATCACCGCCGTCAGCGCCAGCGCCGTCTATTGCCGCTTTTTCCTGATGACCTGGCTCGGCGAGCGGGTCAGCAATGACATTCGCTTGAACTTGTACCGCCAGTTGCTGACCCTGTCGCCAAGCTTTTACGCCAGGCTGCGCACCGGCGAGGTGCTGTCGCGCTTTACCGCCGACACCACCCTGCTGCAAACCGTGGTGGGCTCCAGCCTGTCGATGGCGCTGCGCTCGGCGGTGACAGTTCTGGGGGGCATGCTGATGATGGCGGTGACCAGTCTCAAACTCACCGCTCTGGTGCTGCTGGCGGTACCCGCGGTATTGGTGCCGGTATTCTTTTTCGGGCGCCGGGTGCGCAGTCTGTCGCGGGAGAGCCAGGACAGGGTGGCCGACCTCGGCGCTTACGTGGATGAGAGCCTGCACGAGATCCACACTGTGCAGTCCTATGGCCATGAAGCGGTGGACCGGGAGCTGTTCGGCAACCATGTTGAAGCCGTGATGGCCTCGGCCAACCGCCGCATCCGGGTGCGGGCGGCGCTGATCGCCCTGGTGATGTTTTTATCCATTGCCGCCATCGCCCTGGTGACCTGGGTTGGCGCCCGGGATGTGATGAGCGGGGTGGTCAGCGCCGGTCAGCTGTCGGCCTTCCTGTTTTATGCCGTGATGGTGGCCGGTGGCACGGCCACCATCAGCGAGGTGGTGGGGGATATCCAGCGCTCCATTGGCGCGGCTGAGCGACTCAAGGAACTGACCGAAGCGCAAAGCGATATTCCTGAGCTGGCCGAGTCCAAACAATTGGCCAAGCCGGTGCGCGGTGAGCTGCAATTGCAGGCGCTGCAGTTCGCCTATCCCGGCAGTGGCTCTGGTGGAGAGAACGGCAATGGCGACGCAACCCCGGCACTGGCGGATCTCAATGTCCATATCCGTGCCGGTGAAAAGGTGGCGCTGGTGGGCGAGAGCGGCGCCGGCAAGAGCACCCTGTTCCAGCTGTTGGCGCGTTTTTATCAGCCCACAGGCGGCCGCATCCTGCTCGACAACACAGATATTGCCGAGTTGTCTTTGGATGAGCTGCGGCGCCAGTTTGCCCTGGTGCCCCAGGAGTCGGTGATCTTCGCCACCAGTGTGCTGGAAAACGTGCGCTATGGCGATCCGCAGGCTTCAATCGAGGCGGTGCGCGCAGCCTGTGTCGCCGCCCGGGCCGACGAGTTTATCCGCGAGCTGCCGGACGGCTACGACACCTATCTTGGTGAGCGTGGCGTGCGCCTGTCCGGTGGCCAGAAGCAGCGCATCGCCATCGCCCGCGCCATACTGGCCAATCGCCCCGTGCTGCTGCTCGATGAGGCCACCAGTGCTCTGGATGCCGTCAGCGAACTCAAGGTCAAGCAGGCCCTGGATGTATTGATGCAGGGGCGCACCAGTTTGATCATCGCCCATCGGCTGTCGACCGTTATCAATGCCGATCGCATTCTGGTGCTCGACAAGGGCCGGCTGATAGCCCAGGGCAGCCACAGCGAACTCCTTACAAGCAGCGACCGCTACCGGGAATTTGCCAGCTTGCAATTGCTCAGCGAAGAGGCGCCGCTGTCAGTGCCGGGTTAACCCGGCAAATTCAGGCCGGGTGGGAAATTGTAAAAGCATGATCCGGCTCAGCCCAAGCGCCTGTCTTTACTGCTATAACAGCAAGGTCTTATTCTCATAAAGGAAAGGCCATGGCGCCACGGCACTGCAACACAGCCCTTGAGGCTGTGTCACTGATAGACAACAACGAGTACATCTGGACCCATTCCATGGGGGCGACCCCGAGAATTATGTTGGAAGCGCTGGCCGTTCATGCCCGCAACCGCCGTAATCTGACCCTGCTGCAACTGCATACCGAGCAGGCCGAGTGCCTGAGCAGCCCCGAACTCAAGGGCCATTTGCGTCACCGCTGTTATTTCGGCGGTGTGCCGACCCGCTCCCTGCTGCAACAGGGGGACGCCGATTATGTGCCGATTTTCCTGTCGGAAGTGCCCAAGTTGTTCCGCAGCCGCGAGCAGCGCATCGACACCGCCATCATCCAGGTGTCACCGCCGGATAAGCATGGTCTTTGTTCCCTGGGGATCTCGGTGGAGGCCACCCTGGCCGCCTGTGAGGTGGCAGGTAGGATCATTGCCCATATCAATCCGCAGATGCCGCGCACCCACGGCGATGGCTTTGTGCATATGGACAGGTTTGCCGCCGTGTACGAGGAAAGTGTGGCCCTGCCGGAGCATCCCATGGCCGCCGGTGACAAGGTCACCCGTGCCATAGGTGAGCACGTGGCGACCCTGGTGCGCGACGGCGATTGTTTGCAGATGGGCATAGGCGGCATTCCCGATGCCGTGCTCGGTTGTCTCCATGACAGGCGCGATCTGGGGATCCATACCGAGCTGTTTTCAGACGGCATACTGTCACTGGTGGAGCGTGGCGTGGTCACCAACAAGTGCAAGCGCTTCCGCCCCGGCAAGCTGGTGACCGGCTTTGCCCTTGGCAGCCGCCGCCTGTATGACTTTGTCGACGACAATCCCGAGGTGGTGTTCCTCGATATTGAGCAGGTGAACGACACCGCCATTATCCGCCGCAACCCCAATGTGATGGCCATCAACTCGGCGCTGCAGGTGGATATCTCCGGCCAGGTCTGCGCCGATTCCCTCGGCACCCGCATTTACTCGGGTGTAGGGGGCCAGATGGACTTTATCCGCGGCGCCGGTCTGTCCGAGGGCGGCCGCTCGGTAATTGCCATCCCCAGTACGGCGGCGGGTGGCAAGGTATCGCGCATAGCCCCTGTGTTGGCCCCCGGGGCCGGGGTGGTGACCACCCGCGCCCATGTGCACTACATAGTGACCGAATACGGGGTCGCCAACCTGCGCGGTCGTTCACTGCGGGAGCGGGCCAAGGCCCTGGTGGACATAGCCCATCCGGATTTTCGCGAGCAGTTGTGCCGGGAAACCTTTGAACTGTGGGGCTTAACCATTTAAGGCTCAGGGTTTTACGGCAATAAAAAAGCCCCGGCATTGCCGGGGCTTGTTGTTATGGGCTGGCTACTAATTGCTTAGCTGTTAATGGTCTCGCTATTAATTGCTTAGTCTTAGCTGCGCAGCGCCCGGCGCAGCACCTTGCCGACAGTACTCTTGGGCAGCTGGGGTACAAACTCTATCTGCCGCGGCAATTTATAGCCGGTGAGATTGGCCTCGCAGTGCTGCATTATTGCATCCCTGGCCTGCTGCTGATTTTCCACCTCTGGGGTCAGCACGATAAAGGCCTTGACCGTCTCGCCACTTTTCTCGTCGGCCACGCCTATGACGGCGCACTCCAGTACCGCCGGGTGACCGGCGAGTACGTTCTCAACCTCGTTGGGATAGACGTTAAAGCCCGAGACGATAATCATGTCCTTTTTGCGATCCACTATCCGCAAAAAGCCCTCGGCATCGGCTATGGCCACATCGCCGGTGCGAAAGAAGCCATCGGCGGTAAATACCCGGGCATTTTCCTCCGCCTGCTGCCAGTAGCCACTCATCACCTGGGGACCGGCCACCGCCAGTTCCCCGGCTTCGCCAAGTGCCACTTCGACATCGTTGCTATCGAGGATTTTCACCCTGGTATTGAGCACGGCTTTGCCTATGGTGCCAAGACGTTCCAACCCCGGGGCATTGAGGCTGACCACGGGGGAGGTTTCCGACAGCCCATAGCCCTCGCTGATGGTGCAGCCAGTGGTCTGTTGCCAAAGTTTGGCGGCCGCCTCGGTCAGGGCTGTGCCTCCTGAGATGGTGACCTTGAGGTGACTGAAATCCAGGGCCTTGAACTTGGCCTGATGGCACAGACCCACAAACAGGGTGTTGAGGCCGGCAAAACCGGTAAAGGGATACTTGGCCAGGGTCTTTATCAGGCCGGCAATATCCCGCGGATTGGGGATCAGCACAGAGCAGGCGCCGCACTCGAAATAGAGCACCAGGTTCACCAGAAAGGCATAGATGTGATAGATGGGCAGGGGGGCGACAAAGATGTCTTGCCCCTCGGATATCACATTCCCCAGTCGGGATTTGCATTGGGCCGCATTGGCCAGCAGGTTACCGTGGCTGAGCATGGCGCCCTTGGACAATCCCGTGGTACCGCCCGTGTACTGCAGCGCCGCCAGACTGGCGTGATCGGCCGCTAAAGGTTTCAGTTCCAGGCCCATACCCTGTTGCAGCACCTGCATGAATTCCACATTCTTGAGCCCTGTCTTGGGCTGCACCTGAGGGGCCAGCAGATCCAGCGGATGGGTGGATATCACCAGCTCCACCGGCGTACTGGCCACCACCTTGGCCAATATGGGTAACAGATCCGACAGCACCACCAAGGCCTTGGCCCCCGAGTCTTTGAACTGATGGATCAGCTCGCGCTCGGTATAAAGGGGATTGGTGTTGACCAACACCAGCCCGGCCTTGAGGGCGCCGTAGGCGGCGATAACAAACTGGGTCAAATTGGGCAGCTGAATGGCAATTCTGTCGCCCGGTTGCAACAGAGGTTGCTGTTGTAACCAGGCACCGAAGGCGTTGGCCAGGGTATGGATTTCACGAAAGCTGTGCTCTTTGCCCAGACAGGCAAAGGCGGGCTTGTCGCCATAGCGCTCACAGCTGGCATCGATGAGATCCACCAGGGAGGAGTATTCTATTTTTAATTCTGATTCAGTGTCATACAACATTGGAATTGTCTCTTGTCCCGTGTGCGGAAATGCCTGGTGAACCTGTGCCGCCAACTGAATGCTAGCCTAGAGCCGGGTTTGTGTCAGGGTCAATGACCTGCGATAAATTTTGTCCATTCCTCCATCACTATTCCCCCCTCCATCACATGTTCGGACGTCAGGCAAGCCCTTCGGCCATGAAATGATTCGTAAATTTATTATGTGATCTCTGTAATAAAGTATTGGTTTTTGTGAGTGACTTGTTATAAAAAAGGAGCGTGAGTGTAAATCTAGATTTCACTTCCCAGGGAGTGGCTGACGGAAAAACTCCGGAAACACGGAGTAAGTCGGCATACAGAACAATAAATAAGCAGTTGAGAGCACAAATGATGACTTTACAAAACAAAAGAAAGTTCGGGTTCAGCTCACTGAGTTTAGCTGTTTCGCTTGCCCTGACAGGCACTCTGGCCAGCCAGGTTGCCTTCGCCGAAGAAGAAGCTCAGGCCGAGGCACAAAATATCGAAAAGATTGCCGTAGTAGGTTCCCGTGCTGCTCCCCGCTCAGTAGGTGAGTCGCCTGTACCCGTTGACATCATTGGCAATGAAGAATTCACCAAGAACGGTGCCACCGACATGAACGATCTGTTCAGTAAGGTGGTGCCTTCCTATAACGTAAACGCCCAACCCATCAGTGATGCCTCGACTCTGGTGCGCCCCGCCAACATGCGCGGTCTGGCGCCGGACCACACCCTGGTATTGCTGAACGGCAAACGCCGCCACCGCTCTTCAGTAATCGCCTTCCAGGGCGCCGGTATCTCCGATGGTGCCCAGGGTCCGGACATTTCCGTGATTCCCGCCATCGCCCTGAAGCAGGTGGAAGTGCTGCGTGACGGCGCTGCCGCCCAGTACGGTTCCGATGCCATTGCCGGTGTGATCAACTTCCAGCTCAAGGACAACTCCGACGGTGGCACCATAGAAGCCCGTTACGGTGAGTTCTATGAAGGCGATGGCTCCAGCCCAATGATTGCTGCCAACGTGGGTTTGCCACTGACCGACAACGGTTTCTTTAACATCAGCGGCGAATATAAAACCCAGGATACTACCAGTCGCAGCGTCCAGCGTGATGATGCCCAGGCGCTGATCGATGCCGGCAACACAGCCGTGCCTGTGCCTGCCCAGGTGTGGGGTACCCCGGAAACCAAGGAAGACTTTAAGTTCTTCTTTAACGCCGGTCTGGATCTGAATGCCGATCAAACCGCTTACATGTTCGGTAACTGGGCCCGTCGCGACGTGGAAGGTGGCTTCTATTACCGTAACCCAACCGACCGTGATGGTATCTACAGCGCCGATGGTGGTAAGACCCTGCTGGTAGGTGACTTGACCGGCGATATGTCGGGTAATTGCCCCACTATTAATGTAGTGGACGGGGTACCTGATCCAGATGCACTGGCACAGGTTAAGGCTGACCCCGACTGTTTTGTGTTCAATGAAATGTTCCCCGGTGGCTTTACCCCACACTTTGGTGGTGTGGTGGAGGACACTTCTTTGGTGGCTGGCCTGAAGGGTACCACCAAGAACAGCATCAACTATGACTTCAGCCTGTCCTATGGCAAGAACACCTCAGACTACTACATCAAGAACACGGTCAACGGTTCCTTGGGACCTATGTCGCCAAACACCTTTAACCCAGGTAAGTATGTGCAGTTGGAGCGTGGTGCCAGCTTGGATCTGAGCTACTTCGAGATTGACACCTGGAGCTTTGCGGGTGGTCTGGAATACCGCCGTGAAACCTTCGAAATCTACAACGGTGACCCGGCGTCATTTGAAGTGGGCCCGCTGGCGTCCCAGGGCTTCGGTATTGGTTCCAACGGCTTCCCCGGCTTCAAGCCCGAGGACTCAGGTTCTTGGGGCCGTGGCAACGTGGCTGCCTACATAGATGTTGAGAAAGAAATTACCTTCAGCTGGTTGGTGACCGGTGCCGTACGTTACGAGCACTACGATGATTTCGGCTCAACCACCAACTGGAAGCTGGGTTCAATCTGGAACGTAACCGATGATTTCTCTCTGCGCGGTGCGGTCAGCACAGGCTTCCGCGCCCCTACCGTGGGTCAGAACAATGTGCGTAACGTGACCACGGCGTTCAGCCCCAACGGTCTGCAGGACCAGGCCACTCTGCCACCAACCAACCCAATTTCGGTACAGAAGGGTGGTAAACCACTGGATCCGGAAACCTCCTTCAACTACTCCCTGGGTGGCGTCTTGACTCTGGGTGAGTTCTTCCTGACCCTGGATTACTTCCATATTGAACTGGAAGACCGCATTACCCAGACATCACCGCTGGAACTGTCAGATGCTGACAAGGATGCGCTCCTGGCTCAGGGTATTCTGGATGCCAGCAGCTTCTCAGCTGTGCGTTACTTCACCAACGACTTCGATACCACTACCCAGGGTATCGATCTGGTGGTCAGCTATGCACCTGATTGGCTCGACGGCGCCAACTTTGCCCTGGCCTATAACTGGACCGAGACCGAAGTGGACAGCTGGAACCCTGCCAACATCAGCGATGCCAAGGTGAAGGCACTGGAAGAAGCCCTGCCACATTCCAAGGGGACTTTGACCTGGACCCAGGAACTCAGTGCTGACTGGCGCTCCATGCTGCGTATGAACTACTACGGTTCATACTGGGAAAACCACCTGGATTCAGACGGCGAACTGCCAATTGATGTAAGCTCTGCTGTGACCTTTGATGCCGAGCTGAGCTATGACGTCAATGACAACTGGAGCCTGTCTGTGGGGGCCCAAAACCTGTTCGACAAGTATCCCGATGACAACCCATGGGCTGGCATTGCAGGTGCCCAGTACCCAGTCACCTCGCCCTATGGCTTTAACGGTGGCTACTACTATGGCCGTGTCAGCTACAGCTTCTGATAGCTGCTGCTGGAATGAAAAGGCTGCCTTAGGGCAGCCTTTTGCTTTTGTGGATAAATGCAGATGCACTTTTGTTTTAAGGTTATGAAATTAAATTGCTTTTAGTCACGTTGTGAGCTGCTTCAAAAAATTTGTACAATTTCACCCACAGACTTGTTCACAATTTCGGTGGATAGTCTATAGTTGGAAGTTCCCGTAGGTGGTTTTGCCATTCTCAGGCTGTGGCGGGCATGGTCACAGAGGCTTAGGTTTCGCTGCACCTTGCTCCCCCGGTAGTTGGTAACCGACTTGGTTGCCGCCGGAAAACGGTCTTCCCTTGAATGGCGCTGGGCTCCTCCGAGCCTTGATTGACTTGCTGGCGCAAGTGCAGTCTTCTCCCGGCGTTTTCCCCCGGATAGTCCCATTCATCTTCCTGGACTATTCGGGGTTTCTCCTTTTTATACCCCTGTTCAACGAGCGCTTGTGCCATGACTGCGACTGGTTTGCGCCAGTTGCTCGCTGTCGATTAATTGCAACAAGCCCTGCCAATCGGGTTCATCGACGCTGGAGATGTGGATGTCGGGTTGGGTTCCCACCGCTGACAGCAATTGGCCATCGGCAGCAAATGCCAGTGATTGGCTGAAGGAAACCCGGATGCGGGAATTGGGTAATGTCAGGCTGTAAAGCTTGCCAAGGTCGCCGCTGGTGGCCTCACCTATGACCACGGCCCTGGCCCAATGCTTGGCGCTGTGAACTATCCATTCACACTCCTGGCGACAATCGGGGCCGGTAATAATGGCCAGCCTGGTGTCGGGGGGCGAGGCAAAATTGAGCTTGCTTGAGGAGGATTGGCCCTCAAGGTTGCGACTGTACCAGGGGCCGAAGGCCTCACCGCTCTCCGGCAAGCTTGGCTCCACCGTACCCGGCAGAATACGGAAGGCTCCGCTGCCAAAGAAGTCGCTGCGGGTATCACCGCGGCGGTAGTGGGCAAACCCCAGCAGGGAGCCTGACTCACCGGCATAGTTGGCCAGCAAACTGAGCAGTCGTGGACTGTGGCCGTGGGCGTGACGCAAATCCACAATCAGCCTTGGCGATGCCAAGGCCTGACTCAACAGCGTCTTGGTGGCCTGGGTATCCAGGGCATCGAGATTGTCCAGTGTCAGCGACATACTGCCGGGAGCCAGCCGCTGTAAACTCGGCATAGGCCTTGGCTCGGGTGGCGGCTCTTGATTGCCGCCCCGCAACGTCAGTGAGCCTAACAGGGGCTGCAGCAGGGGCTTAAATGCCGGATAAGTTGCCAACCATGCCGTGGCCTGGGGAAACTCATCCTTGTTTTGGATTGAGGATTCTGCTGCCAGCGCCAGGGAGTGGAAGCGGGAGGCAAATTCACCATCGCTGAGCCCAAGCAACACTGAGTCCGGGTCCGGCAGGCCGAGATCTCGGCGCAGAATGCCGAGGCGGCCAAGCCAGGGCAGCAACAGGCCGGGACTGTTCTTGGAGCCCGATGGCAGGTAACGCTGGGCCGCCCCTATCCAACGCTCCAGGGGCAGGCCATCTATGTGGGTGATAAAGGGAAAGTCAGCATCCAGCGGTGCGCCGGTTTCATCCAGCGCTAACCACTGGTGTTCCATGGGCCGCAATTGCAACGGCAATTGACGACAATCGAGCGACTCTGCGGCCAGGTGCAGGCCGGGATCCTCCAATGGCGCCAATAACCGCAGCAGTTCGGCGGCAAAACGCCTGTTGCTTAACTGGCCATCCACTTTTTTAAGCAGTGCTTGACTGGCCCGGTCCAGGTTGGCTTCGGCGCTCTTTCCATTGAGTGCCAGAAAAGCCGAGTGCCTGGCCAATTTTTGCTGCAGCAGATAGAGATCTTCGGCTATTTCAGCGGCGGTCAGTTGCTGCGGTTTGGCCGGTTCGGGCCAGCTGAGTTGCAGCAGGGCAAGGGCGCTCAGGGTTATCAGCAGGCACAGGCAAGCGGTCACGCCCCGAAAACTCAGGGGGCGTGGGCCTTTCACCGGTTCACTGCTTCCTGCCATGACGACTCCGGAATGCCTAGAGAATATCGTTCAGGGATACGCCCAGGCCGATGCGCTGGGTATGGGCGTTGTAATCAATCAAACTTTCGCCGTAGCCATTGAAGTATTGCGCATAGAAGCGCAGATTGCCCACCAGGGGATAACTCCAAGTCAGCTCCACCGCACCGCGGTTGGGGTGGTTGAAGTTATTGCGCAGCAGCAGGGTATAGCGTTGTTCATTCAGGCCATAGACGGCCTGCAGCTCGACATTGCCCAGATAATCTTCAATGTCCGGATTGTCGTCACCGCGGGGATCGCCCTCATATTCCTTTTCACTTTCGGGGATCCGCCACCACACCCTGGCCGCCAGCGCCAGGGGACCCGAGTCAAACACCATGGTGCCATAAACCCTGTTCCAACTGCGGGACATGTCTCCGGCCTTGCCGTTGGACTGGTGGACAGCACCAAAGCCCCAGAGCGAGTTGGTCATGCCAAACAGCTTCCAGTCGTTGTTGAACAGCATAAACAGCTCGGGCTCATGGTTGGTCTCGCGGAACGGAGACGATATGTCCTGGTTGTACACCTGCCAGTAAGACTGATTGGTATAGGCGAAAAACAGATGACCATTGTCACCAAAGACATTGTACCAAAGCGGAAACTTGAAGCTTATCTGAAACTTGGCTTCGGCATTGTCCATTGTGGCCCCATGCTCGCGGGCTTCGTCCTCGAAGGGCGTCATATTGGGTGAGCTGTTGTAGGTAAAGGGCAACAGATAGTTGACCTTGTGGGGGGTGATCACAAAGGGTCTGTCCGAGGTCGCCAGTTCCTCCCTGACCCGTTCGTTAACCAATGAGTCCTCGGCCAGGGCGGGTAAGGCAATCAAGGCACCAAGGCTTAGCAAAAGGGCGCGAATTATCATCTGGCTTCTTCTCTCCTGTGAATGCGGCCCCAAGCTTACCCCAGTGGGTGCATGCTTGACCAGCCATGCCAATCAAGCCGGTCTGCCGTCCGGCCATGGACCCTGTCACTAGATCTTTTTGCCATATCTTATAGTTGTGACAGTGCCGAAATCTGCTCCAAGTGCTTGAATGAAAGCAGCCTTGACAAGTTTGAGTGCTTAAGAGTCAATGGATTAAGCACTTTTCCCCCAAGTTTGTTATGCCGTTGCGGGGATAAGTCCTGGTGTCCCGTCAGTAAATAACTATTGGTTATAAAAACTAACTATTTACTATTTATTATGGAATATGAGTGCCGCTATATTGCCAACATAGCAGATAGAGGGGAACGGGTATGGACATAGTGACACTGCCGGGGCAGCAAACGGCGGGCAAGGTATGGTTGGTGGGCGCAGGACCCGGCGACGTGGACCTGCTCACTCTCAAGGCCGCCCGGGTGCTGGCCGCTGCCGATGTCGTATTGTACGACGCCTTGGTCAGCGATGACATACTGGCGCTGATCCCGGCCTCGGCGGAAAAGATCGCCGTCGGTAAAAGGGCCGGTGCCCACAGCGCCCGCCAGGAAGAAATCAATCAATTGTTGGTGACCAAGGCCTTTACCCGCCGCAATGTGGTGCGCCTCAAGGGCGGCGATCCCTTTATCTTCGGTCGCGGTGGTGAAGAGCTGCAGACCCTGGCGGAAGCCGGCGTGCAATTTGAAGTGATCCCCGGGATTACCGCCGCCAGCGGCACCTCGGCCTATGCCGGCATTCCTTTAACCCACAGGGATCATGCCCAGGGCGTGACCTTTATTACCGGCCATTGCCAACTGGACAGCCGTCCCATGGATTGGCAGGGCTATGCCAATCCGGCCAATACCCTGGTGGTGTACATGGGCATACTCAATGCCGGCCTTATCCAGCGCGAGCTGATTAATCATGGCCGCAGTGCCGACACCCCGGTGGCAATAGTATCCAGAGCCACCACGGCCCAGCAGCAACAGGTTATAGGTACCCTGGGTGCCCTCGAAGCCCTGGCCAAAGATCCCAGGGTGGTGATGCCGGCGCTGATGATAGTGGGCGAGGTGGTCAGCCTGGCCGACAGCCTGAACTGGTTTGAACCCGCCGCCGTCAGCGAGACGCCGGCCAAACAGCTTGTGAAATAAGCCGGCCCTTGGCCGTAAACAGAAAGAATCGGAGAAATATGATGTCAGGGCCCGTCCTCAGTCATTTGCAACAGTTGGAAGCGGAGAGCATTCAAATCTTCCGTGAAGTTGCCGCGGAGTTTGATAACCCTGTGATGCTCTATTCCATCGGCAAGGATTCATCCGTGTTGCTGCACCTTGCGCGCAAGGCCTTTTATCCGGGCAAGATCCCTTTCCCGCTGCTGCACGTGGATACCGACTGGAAATTCCGCGACATGATCACATTCCGGGATGAGGTGGCCAGGAAATACGGTTTTGATCTCCTGGTGCACAAGAATCCCGAAGGCCTCGCCATGGGCATGAACCCCTTTACCTTTGGCTCTTCCAAGCACACAGACGTGATGAAGACCGAGGGCCTGAAGCAGGCACTCAACAAGTACGGCTTTGATGCCGCCTTCGGTGGTGCCCGCCGCGACGAGGAGAAATCCCGCGCCAAGGAACGGGTCTATTCCTTCCGCGATCAGCATCACCGCTGGGATCCCAAGAACCAGCGCCCAGAGCTGTGGCACACCTATAACGGCCAGGTGAACAAGGGCGAGAGCATCCGGGTCTTCCCGCTGTCGAACTGGACCGAGCTGGATATCTGGCAATACATCTATCAGGAAAACATCGACATAGTGCCACTGTACTTTGCCGCTGAACGCCCCGTGGTGGAGCGCAACGGCACCCTGATCATGGTGGATGACGAGCGCATGCCACTCAATGAGGGCGAAGTCCCTGAAATGAAGCGGGTACGCTTCCGCACCCTGGGCTGCTATCCGCTCACCGGCGCCATAGAGTCCAGCGCCTCCTCCCTGACCGAGATCATTGAGGAAATGCTGCTGTCCCGCTCCAGCGAACGTCAGGGGCGGGTGATAGATCATGACTCATCCGGGTCAATGGAAAAGAAAAAACGTGAGGGCTATTTCTGATGTCAGTCGCACTGCAAGTCAAAGATCTGGGTATTGAACAGTACCTGGAAAAGCAACAGCACAAGTCTTTGCTGAAGTTCCTGACCTGTGGCTCGGTGGACGACGGTAAATCCACCCTCATAGGCCGTTTGCTGCACGACAGCGCCCAGATCTATGAAGATCAGCTGGCGGCGCTGCACAAGGACTCCAAGTCCCACGGCACCACGGGCGAAGCCATCGACCTGGCGCTGCTGGTGGACGGGCTGCAGGCGGAGCGCGAGCAGGGCATCACCATAGATGTGGCCTACCGCTATTTTTCCACCGAAAAGCGCAAGTTCATCATCGCCGATACCCCGGGCCACGAGCAGTACACCCGCAACATGGCCACAGGTGCATCCAACTGCGATCTGGCGATTATCCTGATTGATGCCCGTCACGGGGTGCAGGTGCAGACCCGTCGCCACAGCTTTATCTGCGCCTTGCTGGGGATCAAGCAGTTCGTGGTGGCCGTGAACAAGATGGATCTGCTGGGCTTCGACGAGGCCCGCTTTGAAGAAATCAAGCGCGACTACCTGGCCTTTGCGGCCCAGCTGCAGGTGCCGGACATTCGCTTTGTGCCCCTGTCGGCGCTGGAAGGTGACAACCTGGTGAACCGTTCCGAGCGCAGCCCCTGGTATCAGGGTCCAACCCTGCTGGAGTTGCTGGAGCAGGCGCCCGTAACCGGTTTCAACCACGGCTTTGAGGCCCGTTTGCCGGTGCAGTACGTCAATCGTCCCAACCTGGATTTCCGTGGCTTTGCCGGCACCATAGCGTCCGGCAGCTTCAGAACCGGGGATGAGGTCAAGGTGCTGCCCTCCGGCAAAAGCTCGCGCATCAAGAGCATAGTGACCTTTGATGGCGAGTTGCCCGAGGCCTTTGCCGGCCAGGCGGTGACCCTGACTCTCAATGATGAAATCGATATCAGCCGTGGCGACGTGATAGTGCCCGCCGACAGCCGGGCGACTGTGTCGAACCGCCTGCTGGCCAAGGTGGTGTGGATGCACGAGCAGCCTCTGGTTGTCGGTCGTCAGTACAACATCAAGCTCGGCACCAAAAAGGTGCCCGGTACGGTCAAGCACATAGTGCACGGCATAGATGTGAACAGTCTGGCGGAAACCAGCCTGAGTGAGCTGCCCCTCAATGGCATAGCCCTGGTGGAGCTGGAACTGAATGAGTCTGTGGTGTTTGACGCCTATCGCGACAACCGCGACACGGGTGGTTTCATCTTTATCGACCGTCTGGGCAATATCACTGTCGGTGCCGGTATGGTGGAAAGCGCCCTGGAAGCCAAGGCGCAGAAGACGGATTTCAGCGAGTTTGAACTTGAACTCAATGCGCTGATCCGCAAGCACTTCCCACACTGGCAGGCGCTGGATATCAGCAAATGACCCCGGCCGGTCCATGGGGACCGGCATCAGTTTTATAAAAGGATAAGCAGATGACGCTGGAGCAATATTGGGTGTTGGGACTGGTGCTGGGCCTGGTGGGCCTGCTCAGCTGCACCCGGCTGCCGGCCTCCTGGGCTTTTGCCAGCGTCGCTTTGCTGTCCTATGTGAGCAACTCATTGAGCCTCAATGAGTTGTCATCTTCCTTTACCGATTCTTCCCTGCTGACCCTGGTGCTGCTGTTGCTGTCATCGGTGGCGCTGGAGAAGACCCGGCTGATCAGCTGGGTGGGGCTGCAGCTGAGCCGTGGCGGTCTGCGCTCCGTGCTCACCAAGCTGTGGGTGTCCACCTCGGTCCTGTCTTCCTTTACCGCCAACACCGCCGTGGTGGCCAGCCTCATTGGCGCCATCAAGCGCAATCAGCGTTATGCGCCCTCCAAGCTGATGCTGCCCATGGCCTTTGCCGCCACCTTCGGCGGTACCCTGACCCTGATTGGCACCTCTACCAATTTGGTGATCAACAGCTTTCTAGACCGGGCCGGTTTGCCGCTGCTGCACTTTTTCAGCACCACCGGCGTGGCGCTGGGTGTGGTGCTGGCGGGTATGTTGATGCTGTGGCTGATTGCCGATCGCCTGCCCATCACAGAAAAGCCCGACGAGGAAGGGGCCTTGCCCTATTTTCTCGAAGCCAGGATCAAGACCGGTTCCAGTCTGATTGGCAAGACGGTGGCGGAGGCGGGGCTAAGGCATCTGCGCAAGCTGTTTCTGGCGGAAATCCAGCGCGGTGACGACACTATCATCCCCGTGACCCCGGAGACGGTGCTGCAGCAGGACGATATCTTGCTGTTTGCCGGCGACATGGAGTCGGTTGCTGTGCTGCAGGAAATCGAGGGCCTCAGCCTCTACGGCCACCACACAATGAACGGCCAGAGTCTGGCGGAAGCCATAGTCAGCCATTCCTCCTCCCTCAATGGCATGAGCCTCAAGGATGCCCGTTTTCGCGAGCGCTTTGATGCTGTGGTGGTGGCGGTGCGCCGCGGTCACGAACGGCTGCAGGGCGGTCTGGGCTCCATAGTGCTGCAGGCCGGTGATGCCCTGTTGCTGGTGCCCGGCAAGCAGTTTTGCAGCCGCCAGCAGGTGCTGGAAAAAGAATTTTTGCTGGTCAACGGCGTGGACTCGGCCACCCGTCTGTCATCCCGCCGCAGCGGCTGGGTCTTGGCCGGCTTTGCCGCCGTGGTGGGCCTCGCTATGTTCGAACAGCTGCCGCTGCTCAAGGGCCTGACCCTGTTTGTGACCGGTCTGCTGCTGACCGGTGTGGTCAGCCTGTCGGAGCTCAAGCGCCGCTTCCCCATAGACATAGTGCTGATTGTCGGTGGCGCCCTGTCCTTGTCCCAGGCCATGGGTAACAGCGGCATCTCGGCGCTGCTGGCGAAAGAAATGGTGCTGGGCTTCTCCGGAGTGCAGCTGACCCTGGTCGTGGCCGGTATTTATCTCTTGACCTTGCTGCTGACGGAGCTGATGTCGAACAACGCCGCCGCGGCCCTGGTGTGCCCAATCGCCATCAGCCTGGCCCAGGGCCTTGGCATAGATCCCATGCCCTTTATCATGGCGGTGCTCTTTGGTGCGAGCGCCAGTTTTATCAGCCCCTGGGGCTACCAGACCAACCTCTTGGTGTTTACCGTGGGCAATTACCGCTTGCGCCAATATGTGGGTGTGGGTATACCCATGGCCATAGCCTACAGCCTGGCGGTGCTGGTGCTGATCCCACTGTTGTTCCCGTTTCAGCCTTTGTGAGCGGGCAAGGAGAATTATGAATAATATCGTTTGGCACCAGCATGCCGTCACCCGGGAACTCAGGGCCGGCCACAAGGGCCACAGGGGCGCCATACTCTGGTTCACCGGCCTGTCCGGTGCCGGCAAGAGCACCCTGGCGGGGGCCCTGGAAAGCGCGCTCCATGAGCGCGGGGTGCATTCTTATCTGCTTGACGGTGACAATGTGCGCCATGGCCTCTGTAAGGACCTGGGGTTTTCCGCCGATGACAGGCGCGAGAACATTCGCCGGGTCGGCGAGGTGGCCAAGCTGATGCTGGATGCCGGGCTGATAGTGCTGAGCGCCTTTGTGTCACCCCAGAGAGCCGAGCGGGAGCTGGTGCGCGAGCTTGTGGCCGAGGGTGAGTTTATCGAGGTGCATGTGGCGACCCCGCTTGAGGTGTGCGAAAGCCGAGATCCTAAGGGCCTTTACCAGAAGGCCCGGGCCGGTGAAATCAAGGACTTTACCGGGATTTCTGCGCCCTATGAGGCACCTGTCGGTGCCGAGTTGGTCATAGACACCAGTGAAGGGGACCTGGAAGCCCAGGTTGGCAGGCTTTTGGATTATCTTGTCAGCGGTGGGTACATTTCTGCGTAATCTGAGCGCGGATTACCTCACGCGCCATTTGATTGCGCGTGGCCGCCAGTTTTGAAGTAAACCTTTGCAGGTTTGTCGCTTTGCAAGCGACTAAAGTCGTGGGGTTTCACCCCACACCCGACCAAGAGGGGATCTACAGCAATCCCCTCTTGGATCTCCCGTGCCGCCCCCGCCGGTGCCGAAAGCCCTTCGGGTTTATGGGACTGGTCTTGCTACAGGTTCGGACTCACATCCATGTTCGACCGAACCAGCCTCGACATCCCTGTCTCGGCTACGCGCCCAATCCCAACACCCTCAGCGGCACCGATGGGGAATCTACCCCCTGCATCCTGCAAGTAAAGTGTTGTTCCTTTTCTATCTCAATCCCTTCGTACCAACGGCATAAAAATCCAAACCTGCCAATCATTTCAAGCTTTTGAATAAAATGGCGAATATCCTACAGACGACGGTAAAAAGCTGTGTTAGCTTTCTCAGCATAAGGTGTGCGTGGAGCTAAGTTTGTAAGGTAGCTCTACCTTGTAAGATTGAGTTAGCTTGAAAGGTCGAACTATTAACTTGTTGGACTTAAAACGCAACTTGTAATAAAGGAGTAAACAAAATAAATGGGTGTGATTTCGTCATTCAATAGCTTAGATAAGCGTTTTGCTTGGTCTTTTCTGGGGTTCATGTTGGCTGCTATTTTTGGTGGCATATCAATTTACACTGAATTTTTTAGAGTTAATACTCCCTCGGTAGTTGTAGAAGTCATTAGTGATGCGAATGTCCTCGATGTAAAAGAGGAAATAAGTGAGTTGAAAGTATTCTATGGCGATGTTGACATAAAGAGCCTTAACCAAACGCTGTCCGTTTTGTTTTTAAGGATTAAAAATGATGGAGGGGCACCAATTCTAAACGGTTACTATGATAAAAACTACCCATTCAATATAATCTTAAAAGAGGGTAAGTTTTTAAAGGTTGAACAACTTGGTGCTACAAATGATTATTTAAGAACTGCAGCGCAGCCAAAAATAAATACGGATAAAACTATATCTCTTCCTGATGTAATTCTTGAACCATCGGAAGGCTATACAATAAAAATATTAGCCCTACATAGCTCTGGCCATGGTATTAAAATTGATGTTGTTGGAAAAATCGCTGGGACAAAAAAAATAGAACTTAGAACGCTAAATTCGGCAGGAAGTGAACTTTCTTTTTGGGGTGGTGTTTTCTATGGAAGCATATTCGTTCAATTAGTTAGACTCCCAATCTACTTTGTCGTTTTCATTTTTGTTCTTGTATCGATTGTTGGGCCAATGGTTATGGCGTCAGATGCGATATCAACAAGAAAGCGAAAAAAGGTTGTAGAACAATATAAAGTGTATTCAAAAGATTGCCTATCTAACTATCACGAAGTGATTTTCAAGGAGTATATAGATCTTGGATTACCAGCACTGGTAGAGGTAAAAGAACTTTTAACGGACAAACGAAATTGGAAACGCCTTGTCCGAGAGGTAAATATGGATGTTGACTCAACGGAGTCTTTACTGCAAAGTCCAGCGGCTAGGCTAATGATTGAACAAGAAGACGTCATTAATTTAACTCCAAATTATATAAGGCGTAACGCTTCAAGATTAATTAGAAAGATAGGAGCTCTTTCTAAATCGGAAGATAATGAAATAAGTATTGATGAAGACGTTGAGTCAGGTCTCAGTAAATTTATTGATTTTGTTGTTATAAAGGAGGGCTAAATGTCTAATAGACGCTTGTTGTCAAACCAATTTTCCGCTGCGCTCCAAAGCAGCATTAAATGCAGCCGCTATGTATTAAAGAACTATGCAGCAATTTGAGATAAAACCTTTCTTCGGAATGGGGCCAATTAAGCTGGGGAGTGCATACACAGATGTTGAGTCCGTGTTGGGTAACCCTGTTTCCAAAGTAAAGCGAGATGAAATTACCCAGTACCATTACAAAGCCTTTTGTATTCACTTCAACGATGCGGGTAAGGTTGAGTTTATAGCTGCAACCTTAGATCCTGACTATGAAATTAGCTTCCTAGAAATTGACCCTTTGAGAACGCCCGCATCGGAAGTTATTGATCGCGTTTCAGGCTTCTACCAGTTCGACGAAGACGATTGGGAGCTAGGTTACAGCTACATTTATCAAGACATACAAGTCTGTTTCTATCGGCCAACCACGCCTGAGAACGACGACGATGCAGACGGTAAGTTTTTTGACGTAGTCAGCGTAGCAGAAAAGGGCTACTGGTAGCAGAATGCATGACAAGTGACGGTGGCACTCCGTCCATCAGCATTAAGCCCATTCAGTTAATTTTTCGCCCCAAAGAGTCCCTTAACCTTGGGCAGCTTTCCTTTAATCACTTTGTGACAGGCACTTCTCGGTACTTGCGGATTGCACCAGAGCTCCCCATCGAAGCCGCTTTGGTGGTTGGGCTGAGTGAAACGGGTAAGCCGAGACAGGGGCGAGTATCGCGAAGCGATAAGCTCACGAGCGCGAGGCAGGATAGCCGAGCTGGGAACGAAGCATAGGGATGTGCTTCGCCGAGGCAGTGACCGTCGAGCTTGGGCGAGTGTCGCGAAGCGACATGCTCACGAGCGCGAAACATGGATGTTGAGCTGGGATGGATTTACATGGAAGTAAATCCGGGAGTCGGTCGCGGTGGCCGTTTCCAGCCCAAAAGCCAAAGCGCTTGGCTTCGTCGGGGGCGGCAAGGGAGATCCAAGAGGGGATTGCTGTTGATCCCCTCTTGGTCGGGTGTGGGTTGAAGACCCACGACTTTCGTCGCTTGCAAAGCGACGAACCCGCAGGGTTAAGCCAAGCGCAGTTTGGCTCTTCACTGCATCACCACCGAATAGGTGTGTGTTCACTCAGTGGCGGAGGCCGCATTCAGGCCATCACCCATGCAGGCTGAACCTGGATAAAACGGCCCATTAACTGCCGACTAGTTAAGTTCAAAGTCCCTGGCAAACACGGCCTTGAGGCCGGACACGAAGGCCCCGTCCTGCCGGGGTTTCACCAACTGCGCCAGCTCATCCCCCACCGGGGTGAAGCGGTAGTAGGTCAGCAGCAGGTGGCTGTGCTTGGGGGTCAGGGTCAGCTCGGTTTCGGGCAGGGCAAATCTCAGTCCCTGACGCGGTGCCAGCTCGCCGGTTTCAAATTCACTGCCGTGTAAAATCCCGGCTTCCACCAAGGTCAAAATCGCCGAGTAGGGCAGGCCGAACTGCGACAGCGGCAGGCCGACGGCCGTGCTCTTGCGAAAATATTGCCCCAGGCCGCCGGTGAGACGGTAGCCGCTGACCAGTTTCAGGCGGGTATCACCGTTGATCTGGGCCGACAGCCCCAGGGCCTTTTCAAGCACCAGGGCTTCGCGCCAGGTGAGGCGCTTGAGGGTTTCCAGACTGCGGAGGCTGAAGTTGCCGGGATTGGTCAGCTCGTGGGCCAGGATCCTGGCCCACAGCTCCTGCATGCGGCGGTTATGAATTTGCTCCGCCATGGCGAAAAACTGATAAATCCAATCGGGGTCGGGATCGCTGCCGACCACATCGGATGGGGTGTACTTGAGCGCCAGGGCATAGATGGTTTCCACGTTGGCCTGGCATTGGGCCGCCTGTTTGCGGGCCCTGTGCTCGGCGCGCTCGGCCAGGCTTTGGCTGGCGGGGCTGTAGTTTTGCTCACTGGCCAGGCCCAACATGCGCCCCAACAGCAGCGCCTTTTTACGGGCCGACACATCTTTGTCGCGGCTGGAACCCAGCTGTTCTATGACGACTTCCTGCTCTTCACTCATGGGCTTTACCCCTTGGCCAGAGCACCTCTTGGCCCGGTGCCGGGACAGCCGGAACATTGAGCGACAACAGCAGCGAGCAGACCGCCATGGCGGCACCGATAAAGAATACCGCCGTCGGTGAGCTGAGCCAGAGGATCCCCAGCAGCGCCGGGATGATCACCGCGGCTATGTGGTTGATGGTGAAGCTGACCGACATGGTGGCGGCAATGTCCGGACGGTCGGCAATTTTCTGGAAATAGGTCTTCATAGCGATGGCCATGGCAAACAGCAGGTGATCTATTACATATAACGCGGCGGCCACATGGCCATCCTGCACCAGGGCATAGCTGCAGAAAATGGCGATGAGCCCCAGGTATTCCAAAATCAGTGCCCGCCGTTCACCTATACGGCCGATAAAACGGCCAATGGCGGGGGCAAACAGCAGGTTAACCAGGTAGTTGATCAGGAACAGGGAGGTGATTTCGCTGACGCTGTAGCCGAATTTCTCCACCATCATAAAACCGGCGAACACCACGAAAATCTGCCGCCGGGCGCCGGAGAAGAAGGTCAGCAGGTAGTAGAGCCAGTAACGGCGCCTGAGTATGACCTTCTTGTGCTGCATTTCGCCGGTATCAAAGCTGGGGTAATACAGGCTCAGGCTCAGCACCATCAGGGCGCCCAGGGCACCTATCAGGGCATACATCCACTGGTAATCGAGCTTGAGCCAGGTCATCACCAGCCAGATGCTGCCGTAACCCGCCAGGGCGGCGCCGGAGCGCCAGGCCAGGGCCTTGCCCATAAAGCCGGCGGTGTTTTCCTTGTCGACCCACTGCAGGGTCAGGGATTGATTGAGGGTTTCATAATAATGAAAGCCGATGGACATCATGACTGTGGTCAGATACAGGCCCAATGCCGAGGGGAAAAAGCCTGTGATACCAACGCCTATGGCGAGCACCAGCAGGGACAGCAGGGCAAAGCTTTGTTCCTTTAGCAACAGCAGCACGAAAATGGCGGTAAAGGCCAAAAAGCCCGGCACTTCCCGCAGGCTCTGCAATATGCCGATTTCGGCGCCGGTGAATGCGGCGCGTTCGATAACGAAGTTGTTCAGCAGTGCCTGCCAGACGGCAAACATCAGTGACATCACAAAGGTCATCCACAGCAGCAGTTGCTGGGCTTGGCGGGCGGGCAGCTTTTCCGTGGGCAGGGCAGTGGTGGCGGTCATGGGCTCGTCTGTTTGCATTGGCTTACATTGGCTTTCTTGTATCAGGGTTTGTGAATGTTACACCCCTGAGAACCAGAGTAAAACGCCGGCACAGGGCCGGCGTCTTTATTCATAGTCCGAGGAAGGACTTGGATTTGGTTTTGCGGATCTCTTTTTCATCGGACCATTCAATCAGGCCGGTTTCCAGATCCATCAGGCGCATGGTCATCTTGTAGTAGACGTCCTTGGTGCTGCCATCCTGTTTGACTATGCTCGACAGGTTGCCGTAGAGCATAAACTGGGCGCCGATTTGGCGGCCGAAGTTGATGGCGCTGGAGGGGTCAACCATGCCGGCATTGTTCTGGTAGTCCAGCTGCTTGCGCACCGCGTCTACCTTGGTCATGTCGATAAAGCGGAACTTGCCGGAACGCAGCAGCTTGTTGCTGATGGAGTCGGTGACCGACTCTGTGTCTATATGCTCAGAGGTCTTGTTCTTGATCTTGTCGACAAAGATCACCGGCCTGTCCTTGACCGTCATGGCCACCACGGTTGGGAAAGACATCATGTCGTCCACCATCCTGGCGGTGATGGCCTGCAGATCGCTGGAGCCGAAGTTCTCGTTTACCGTTTCCACTTCGGTGGCATCACCGTACTCCACCTTGGATTGACAGGCACCCAGGCCCATGGCGGCCGCCAGCACTAAGATCAGTTTGATGTGTTTCATAGTCAGTTCCATTTGTTGATTACTATAGGATTATTGAATAAAACCGCAGCAAATTACCAGTTTCCACTGCCCATACCAGGGTGGTTTTTCCCGCCTCAATGCTGACGGACTGGCCCGGATGGTTTGCCAGAGCCAGGGAATAGTCCCCCGGATTGACAAAACGTCTGGCCAATAAGGCCTGCCTTGGCAGGGTCAGCCAGCTGCGGCGGTCGGCCTGCTCGGTCACCAGGTTGAAAATTTGCATGGCAATGACGCCGCCATCGAAGCTGCCGTCGGCCTTCTTGCGTTCGCTTTGAATGCTGCTTGCCATTTCGGCCTTGGTGACCACCCGGGCCGCTTGACGCAGCAGCATCAGTGGCAGATTTTCTTTAAGCGCGTTGATGGCCAGGGCGTCAATTTCCGCCAACGGCGCCATGGTCAGGGGCTCGCCAAGACCTGTTACCTGCACCTCGGGCAAGGGCAAGGGGGATCCGGGATAGGTGGCCAGTGACACGGATTGCCAGTTGCCATTGATGGTAAAGGGCACTGTCAGGGCCTGCTTTTCCGGCACCAAACCGCGCTCCAGCATCAGTACCAACTGGCCCTGACCGGGCTGTGGCATTTCAGCCTGGCCAAACTGGCGCTCGAATTCTTCCCGCTGTGGCATCTCCAGTTCTCGGGCGAGGCGCAGCAGATCCTGCTCCAGATAGGGATTGCCCGGGGTTATCAGGGCCGCCTTACGGTAATCGATAAAGGCGTCATTGCTGTTGCCGAGAAGCTCGTGCAGCAGACCTGTGGTGTAATAGCTGTAGGCATTGAGGAAAGAACTGCTGACCGAGCCTGCGGCCTGACCCAGACGCGCTTGTTCGGCATTCACAGTGCCATTGGCCATGGCGCGGACCTCGGCCGAGGACTTCTCGTATCTCGCCTGCTCCAATGCCTGCAATTCGTTGGCCCGGCGCACTTCCACCAGGGCCCCGTCCAACTGTCTTTGCATCAGGAAATTGAGCGCCTGATATTGATGCACCAGGATGCGCTCGAACCCCGGACCCCGGTAGGGGATCACATTATCGTTGAGCACCAGGGCGCCGGCATTGGCCCCCAATTCAGAGGCGCTGAGGGTCGCCTTGGCATCAAAGGCCTCGTAGGCGGCGATGGCGCTGGCGTAAAACCCCTGGCTGGCAGCAAAATCGCCGCTCACCTGCGCGACCCGGCCCGCCTCCTGTGCATAGAGCAGGCCGTCATTGCCGTGGATATTGTCACCGAGATCCTTGAGGTGCTCAGCGGGATTATTGGAGGCCAGGGATTGGCGTACCGGCGCCAGCTGGCTGGGGTAGTTGATAAACAGGCTGTTGAAGGCGCAGCCACTCAGCAGGCTGCACCCGAGCACACTGCATCCCAGTAAGCGGGCAAGGCGCCTCATTAACGGCCGTCCTCTTGTTGAATGGTCGCGTCCCGCTGATCTGCCATGGTGCAGCGCTCCAGTAGGGTGATGCCATGGAGATGGTCGAGTTCATGCTGGAACACCCGGGCGATAAAACCGCTCAGCCGCTGTTGCTGCCACCGGCCGTCGAGGTCTTGCCAACGGGCATCAACCCACTGGTGACGGCGAATTTGCAGCCGCCGCTCCGGCACCGACAGGCAGCCTTCCTCGCCCCAGAGCATGTCATCGGAGCAAGCCAGGATTTCCGGATTGGCCATGACAATAGGTTCCATGGGCGGCGCATCCGGATAGCGAAGGTTGGGCCGGGAGGCCACTATGCACAGGGCCAGGCTTTCGGCTATCTGGGGCGCGGCAATGCCGACACCACAGGCCTGTTCCATGGTGGCGAGCAAAGTCAGGGCCAGAGACTTGAGTCCCTCATCAAAGCGGGTCACTTTGAGCGCGGCCCGGGTCAACAGGGGATCGCCCACCTGGATTATGGCGGCGACATCTGAAGCGGGCCTGGTTGACTCTGTCTCTGGCATGGCGGCTCCCGTTAGGGTCAATAGTGTGGCGGTGGTGTCTCTTCTGCCTGAGTGGCGATATTGCTTGGCTCAATGGCCTGCAACTTTCCGACAATCAAATGCATTCTGTGTTCCTGATGAGCCAGCAAATCATTGAGTTTGATGACCTGCTGGTTGAGTTCCTCCAGGCTCATTTCCTGGAAGGCGAGTTTGGTTTCCAGCTCTTCAATGCGCTGAATAAGTTCCTGCTGTTGCATTTTTTACCTCTGCCCGGGGCTATTGCCAGAACTCCACCAGGCCATTACTGCTGATACTGATAAATTGGTGGCTGCGGGCCAGGGGGCCCGCTACCGAGTATACAACGGCGCTCTTGATATTGGGTTTGGGAGACGCCGTCACTTGCCATTGATTAACCAACTTGCCCTCGACGCTGTCCCAAACCTGCACCTCCCGTGCCGGCGTCCCCGTCATCAGCAGGGTATTGTCGGCGCTGAAGCGGGCGCTGGAGAAGGTCATCTGCCGCCGTTTGATCGCCAGCTTGCTGAGCAGGGCGCCGCTCTGATTATCCCAGATAACGGCATTGGCAGTGCTGTCCGAGGCAAAACCCAGGGTGCCATCGGGGCTCAGGGCCACCATCAGCACCCGGGAGTCCATCTCTATGCTGCGCAGTGGCTGGCCGGTGGCCGTTTGCCACAATATGGCCTGGCCGTCATTGCCGGCGGATAGGGCCAGGGTGCCATTGGCGGTCAGTGCCACCGCATTGATTTTTTCACTGTGGCCCAGAAACTGGATCAGGGATTTCTGCCCCGGTGCCATGGACATCACTGAGCCATCGCTGAGTCCCACCAACAGGGTGCCATTGTCGGCCACAGCCAGTGCCTGTCCCGCAGAGGGCAATGACCACCAACCGACGGCGCTGCCATCGCTGAGGCGCCACAGGGCCACGGATTCGCGGCTGAGGGAAGCGGCATAACCGGCATTGTCCGACAGCGCGGTGGCGATCACCGCGTTGCTGTCACTGTCCTGTTGCCACTGGTATTTGAGACTGAGGGGGGCCAGCTGCCACAGCTGCACCCCGTTTTTGTCGGTGCTGACCATGGCCAGTTTGCCATCGGCCGACAGGGTCGCGCTGTAACTGGGCCCCTGGGTCAGGGTCATGGCCGCTTCGGGACCGGAATCACAGCCACTCAGCAGCAGAGTACAAAAAAGCAGCATTAAAATGTGATGCATGAACTTACTCTACTCTTCCTTGTCACAAAACGGGTCCATTGCAGCCAGTTACTGGCCTGTCATTTCGCCATTGGAATCCCGGACACACTAGTATAAAGTGGTTCGGCTTTAGGATAACAAGGTTATTGTAACCACTTGAGGATGCTGAGGAAGCTTTAATGAAATCAATTTATAAATATTCGCTGGTCGCCCTGGCTGTTGTTGGCTTATCTGCTTGTAATCAAGAACAAAAAGTAAAAGAAGAAGCGCCGGCAACCGTGCTGACCACAGATGCCCAAAAAGAAGCCTACAGCGTAGGTGCGTCCATCGGCCGCTACATGGCTGGTCACATCAAGGAGCAGGAAGATCTGGGCATGCCGGTTGACCGCGCCCTGATTGTTGAAGGTTTCAGCAATGGCCTCAATGGTGAGCTGAAGCTGACCGAGGAAGAGATCCAAACAGTACTGCAAGGCCTGGACAAGAAACTGAATGACAAGCGTACCGAGCAAGCTCAGGCGCTGGCGGCCAAGAACCTGGAAGACAGCAAGAAATTCCTGGAAACCAACAAGGCCAAAGAAGGCGTCACCACCACTGAGTCCGGTCTGCAGTACGAAGTGCTGACCGCCGGCACAGGTGACAAGCCTGCCGCAGAAGACACGGTTGAAGTGCACTATGTGGGCACGCTGATCGACGGTACCGAATTCGACAGTTCTTACAAGCGTGGCGAAACCGCCAAGTTCCCGCTGAACCGCGTGATTGCCGGCTGGACCGAAGGTGTGCAACTGATGCCTGTGGGTTCCAAGTACCGTTTCGTGATCCCATCCGAACTGGCCTATGGCGAGCGTGACACAGGCACCATCCCTGCCAACTCCACCCTGATCTTCGAAGTGGAGCTGATCTCCATCGAGAAGGCCGAGGCCGCCGCCACAGATGGCGCCGCCAAGTAACGCTTAAATCGAAACCACTTAGGTTAAAAAAAGGACGCTCAGGCGTCCTTTTTTGTTTTACCGTTCACTTTACCGTAAAAATGACCCGTGCAGCATTGTGCAAACCCTTGTATCAGGAGTAATAATAACTGAGTTCTCCTTTTACTAATCCCAAGGCACCGGAGTCACCATGAGAGAAGTCGAGTTCCGTTCCATAGACAAACTCTTCATCAAGATGTCCATCAACGACAAGATGTGGGTCATCTTTTTGCTGTTTTTACTGTCACTGGGAGTGACAGCCGGATTGAGATATTCCGACGCCCTGGATGGCATTGAACACACCTCGGCCATTGCCGCCGAATACCGTCTGCGGGGGGTGCTCGAGACCCTGGAGGCCAATGGTCAGCTGGAGCAGGCCGAAGCCCATAACCTCAGGCGCCAACCCAGCCTGACCGAGCCGGTTTTCGGCCGGGACAGTGTTACCGTCAGCCTGCGCGCCGGCAACGGTGAGGTCTATGCCCTGACGGAAAATGTCCGTTCACTCGAAGCCTCAGGCCGCAGCGAAGCCATGACCGGCTTTTGGCTGACCTTCCTGTGGGTGCCGCCCTTTGCCCTGTTTCTTTATTGGGTGGCCACCTTTATCGGCGGTGCCCTGTGGGTGCTGTACACCACCACAGAAAAGATTGGTTCCGGGGATCTGACCTCGCGCCTGGGTTTTCACCCCGGCCGGGATGAGTTCGGCACCATAGGTTGTGCACTCGACAAGGCCATGGACACGCTCACCGAGCTGGTGAAGGTGGTCAAGCAAAACGCCGACACCCTGGGCGAGACCTCGGGATCGTTCGAGAGCGAAATGAAGCAGAGCCAGCAGCAAATCAACCGCCAGTACACCTCGCTGGACTCTGTGGCCACGGCCATGGAAGAAATGACCGCCTCGGCCCAGGAGGTGTCCAACATCTCCCGCCAGGCCTCGGCCCAGGCCGAGCAGGACGCTTCCCAGGTGCAGGCCAGCTTCCAGCGGGTGCAGAAAGCAATTCATGACGTGAACCAGCTGTCCCAGTTGATTGAGCAGGCCTCCAGCTCGGTGGCCAGCCTCAACGTCAACACCACCCAGATCAATGAAGTGATCACCACGATCAACGCCATTTCCGAGCAAACCAACCTGCTGGCACTGAACGCCGCCATCGAGGCTGCCCGCGCCGGTGAACAGGGACGGGGCTTTGCCGTGGTGGCCGATGAGGTGCGTACCCTGGCGAGCCGCACCCAGGCGGCCACGGTGGAAATTCAGGCCATGATCGAGAAGCTACAGGCCGAGAGCCGCAATATTGCCGGGATCACTGAGAAAACAGTCAGCCAGGCCCAGGCCAGCAGCGGCGTGATTGCCGAAATCGGCAAGGACGTGACCGCCATCGCCGACTCGGCCCGCACCATCAATGATATGAGCGTGCAGATCTCCACCTCGGCGGAAGAGCAAAGCAGTGTCGCCAACAGCATAGCCGCGGAACTGAGCGATATCCGCAGCCAGTCCAATACCATCAGGGAAGTGGCCGAACAGTCGGCGGCCGGCGTCGCCCGCCTGTCCGAGGCCTCGCGATCTTTGGGCAAGATCCTCGCCCGCTATCGCACCAACTGAGCTACAGCAAAGAAAAAAGGACGCCCCGGCGTCCTTTTCTTTTGGCATTCCAAGCAAACCCTACCTGCGTGGGTGTTCCACTCCAGCCAATACGGAAGTGGCAAAGAATTTCGATTGGCTCAGTCGTGCCTGGTCCTTGGTATTAATAGTGGCTATGGCTATTGCGCACTTTCCTTTACCGCGTCCTTGGGGCCAGTCGCCGACAGCTGGGGTGGTGTCGCTTGCCATTCTGTCAGCGGTATATGGATCAGCGAGTCGCTGAACCAGTCCAGGGCAAGGGGCTCGCCGGCATCGGCAAGGCGCTCAGTGTTGACCGGGTTGCCGGTGCCCAGGTTGACCTGTGCTATCTCGTTTTTATTGACGTTCAGCACCATCACCAGGCGGCTGCCGGGGGCCAGTAACTTGGCCGTCATGCGCGTGTTGGTCATTGGGATACGGGTCTTGTTGCCGGGCTCAAGCAGGGTGCGCTTGTTCATATCGGCGGCGTAGCTGGCGCGGCTGATATAGTGCACCAGGTGGATGTATTGGCCGTCTTTGGTCAGTTCGTACAGGTTGTAGCCTATATCCAGGTCCCGCTTGTTGATTGCCAGCGAAAAATACCCGCTCAGCATGCCCGCAAGACGCATTGGCTTGTCAAAGGGCGGGGTGACAAAGACGGCTCCTTTCTCATCAAGCAGTTCGGACTGGATCATGGGCCAGGGCGATCTGTTGCGCTGCTCGCTGCGATCGGCCATGTCCACCCTCATGGATATCTTTTCCAGGGATTTTGGCTGGTTCGGCGACAGCAGGTAATAACCCTCCTTGGTCGCTTGCCCGGTCAGATAAAAGTTCTGGCCCTGGCTGTTCAAGGCATTCAGCGAGGGGGCATGCTGCCAGCTGTTGCTGCCCATGAGCTGGTAATTGACCCTGTCTTTGATCAGTGTGGGCATGGGCTTGTCATACAGGACATGGTCAAACCAAGCGAAGGCGATCTCTTCGGTGTCCTTGTCCATAGCCGCAGGATCAAGCTCATAGTTGCTGTAGTACTGGCTGGGTACATATTGTGCGGTGTGATGATCATAGGGGCCTATCAGCAGATAGTTCCGGGCCTGTGGGTTGTTGGCCACATGGCGTTTGATAAAGTCCAGTGCCGAAATTTGACCACCGTCGAAATAGCCGGTGATACTCAGTACGGGTATGTCAATCTTGGCATAATCATTCCTGTAGGGCAGCATGGCCTGGTAATAGTCGTCATAATCCGGGTGCTGCAACCATTTTTGGAACCAGGGGTTGGGCTGGCCGTCAATCTTGTCGATATCCACAATGGGCCGACCGGATTCAAACAGGTCTTGCCTGAGCTTTTTGGCCTTTTGCCAATCGGCATACACAGAGTTGTCCATGGTCTTGTTATTGGTCACGTGAAAGGCCCATTGGTAATTGGCCGTCAGCACTATATTGTTTTCTATCGGCAAGCCTGTGATGGGGCTGGCAGCCGCATAGGGCACTATGGTTTTCAGTGCCTTGGGGTGAAACTTGGTTGCGGCCCACTGGGTAAAACCGTTATAGCTGCCGCCGTACATGACCACCCGGCCATCGCTGAACGCTTGACGTGCAATCCAGTCGATGACCTGGGCCGCATCCTCGCCGTCATGCTCCCAGGGGGTTATCTGGTTGCGGCTGCCACGTTTGCCGCGACTGTTGGCGACAATGCCCACATAGCCATGGGCCGCGGCATGGATAGCTGTCTTGATATGGGAGCTCTCGTCGGCATAAATGGTAAATTGCAGTGCCGTGGGCAAGGGTTTTGCTACGCCTTTTTTCCGCACTATGGTGGCGGCCAGCTCGACACCCTGGGCTGTGGTGATTATGACTTCCGGTTGAATGTCAAAACGTTGCTGCAGTTGCTGGTTGAGCCTCTGGTTGGCCGCAGGCAGCACGCGATACAGCACCCTCATCAGTTCGGTATTGGCGATGAGTGAAATGGCTTCATCGAGTGCCAGTTGCTGCTTGCCGCGGTACTCTTTATAGATGTTGGTCGTATAGTCCTCGGCCATTGGAATAGACCAATTCAGCGCCTGGCTGATCTTGACCAGCTGCTCGTCGTCCAGCGCCCCAAAGGTCTTGTCCATATAGGCGTGCAGGTGTTTGTCAGCCGATGGGGCCTGTTGCCCTTGGGGGAGTGGAAATAAGGCATCAAGTCGGTAGAAGTAAAATTGCTTGTCCTGGGGCGTTTTATCCAGCAATGCCAGCAGGGCCTGATGCTCACCGCGGGCAGCCAGTAAAGCCGTTTTATTAAAGGCATTTTGCGCGGCCAATTGGTCGGGGGAGAGCTGCCTGGCCAGCTCGCTCAAGCGCGCATACCAGGCAGGATCGTTAAGCTGCTGCACTACCGCGTCACGGGAGTCTGAGGTCAGGCTTTGCAGCGGATTGGCAAAGGCGGTCTGCTGCGGGTCATCCGCAGCGCCGACATGGGGCGATAATAAACTTAGTACGAAAGCGATAATCCATATTCGAATGAAGGGCATTGGAAATGTACCTTTGGGTCATATACTGTGTGGCGAAAGCCTAAAGAGCTGTCACACAAATCGCATGACGAAGGCGTGATTTTTCGTGATTTTGAGTGATCACAGGCAAGGGTACAGGATAAGACAGAGGCAAGTGGACAGATATTTTGTGAATTTTTTCAGGGAATTGGCTTAGGACATGCAGTGGCAGATCACGGATATACTTTTTTGCTCCTCGCGGCAGACGCTCACGGATAAAAATCAGGTTCACCAACTTGAGCCCATGGCGGTGGAATTGCTGGCCTATTTTTGCCAACACCCCAACCGCTTGATTGGCCGGGATGAGCTGATAGATCAGGTCTGGGATGGGCGCATTGTCACCGACAATGCGGTCAGCCGCCTGATAGCCAAGTTGCGCCGGGCCCTGAATGATGACCCCAGGCAACCCCGCTTTATCGCTACCTTTCCCAAAAAGGGATATAGATTCATCGCCAGCGTCAGCCGGGTGGATGCCGGGCCCTACATCCCGCAGGCAGCAGCGGATATTACCCTCAGCCCTGTCGCAAGTGCTCACAGTCCGGTCCCAACTGGCGGTAGTGCTGTCGCCAGTACCCCAAAAAAACCGCTAAAAAGCGCCCGCTGGTGGTCTGTCGCGGCCTTGCTGCTTGGGCTGGTGATTGGACTTGCGATCTATATTCAAGCTGCCAAGCCACACTATTTCAACTCGGCCGTTGCCCTGACCAGCGAATCGGGCACAGATCTGTTTCCCGACGTGTCGCCGGATGGCAGCCGATTGTTGTTTATGTCACGCAAGGAGCAGCAGATGCATCTGTATCTGGAGCGTCTGGCCGACCATCAACAGTTGGAGATCCGCCATCAAGGGCTGGGCGTGGGCCCGGCCAGATGGAGTGATGATGGCAAGGAAATCGTCTACCTCGCCGCCAATGCCGAGACATGTCGCTACTATGTGCGTTCGGTCGACGGCTTGACCCTGGGCGAACCCAGGCTGGTGCACAACTGTCCCGCAGGCAGTTATGGCATGGTGTCATTCAGCCACAGCAGGGATGAAATTATCTTTGCCGAACGCAGCGGCAGTGAGCCCTACAGTCTGTTTCTGCTGGACTTAAAAAGTGGTCGCAAGACCAGGCTCAATCAGCCCGAGCTGGTCAATGCCGGCAATGTCCAGTTCGACCTGCACCCGACAAAGAACCAGTTATTGATTTCCTCCCCCGATCCGCAGCAGTGGGAAGGTTTCTATCGCCTGGATCTGGATAGCGGCGAGCTGTCGCTGTTGTTCAAGCTGGATGCTTACATCTGTTGTGGTATCTGGAGCCAGGATGGTGACCACCTGGTGCTGATGGGGGAACACCCGGCAAGAGATTTGCTGAGTTACGATTTAAGTGGCAACGACAAGCGGGTCTTGTATCGTGGCACCCAGCAACTTGAACGGCCGCTGCGCCACCGCAACGGTCGCGACTACCTGTTTACCGCCCGGCAATCCCATCTCAACACCATTTTGTTCAACATTGAGACCGGGGGTAACGCGCTGCTGCTGGACAGTACTTCGGATGATAAATTGGCCACCTTTGCAAATCACAGCGAGCGGGCCGCTTTTGTCAGCCAGCGTTCAGGCGCCGAGGAGGTGTGGCTGTTGAATCTCGATGATGGCCAAAAGACCAAGCTAACGGCATACAACGACGGCCGTCACTACATTGATTTGCTCTGGTCGCCCGACGACAGCATGCTGGCCGCCCTGGCACTCAATGAGCTGTATGTGATTGACGTCAACAGCGGCCGGACGGTCTCGGCCAAGATACCGCAAGCGGAAATTCGCGGGGTGTCGTTCAAATCCAATCGGGTGCTCTCTTTCAGCCTCAAGGAAGATCAACAGTGGCAGCTCTATGAATATCATCTGCCCGATGGCGCCCTGGTCAGGGGCGATGGGCGCTGGCAATTTGTGCAATACCAGGGAGAGGACAGCCTGTGGCTGGATAGAAGCAACCGGCTGTATGTCGGCCTGGCGCCTCAACCCGTTGAGGATAAGGTGCTGAATGCCTCGCTACTGCTGCAGGGCCGCAGCTTTAATCTGTTGAAACGCGGTCCGCACTGGTACTGGTCCAGCGGTTACCCGGACTATCGACAGCTGCACTATGTCTCGGGCATGGATTCCCCCGAAAGCCTGTACCAAAGCAACAGCGAACATTTTGACGTGAAGCAGCAGCAGATCCTTTACAGTCAGCTTGCGACAGGTTTCGCCAACATCTATCAGACGACATCGGAATAAAGGACATCCCCTTCCATTGCCGATGGTCATTGGTGTAGCAGTGCCTGAGAGGATGTTCCACTCCGGCCAATGCAGAACTGGCCAAGTGTCTCCGAGACGTAATGGAACACTTGAAGATTGCACCTGCATCTTCCCCCTTTCGGAGTCGCCGAGGATGATGAGCTTGGGCGCGTAGCCGAGGTAGGGAGGCACACGACTTTTTGCCGCTGGCACAGCGGCTATCTTTTGCTGCTGCACAACATCAACCATCTGATGCCATTAATCACTTGCAGTGGGCTTTCGCACTGCTACCCCAGTGACACGCTGTAAACCCTTCCCTGGGCGCTCAGCGGCGACTTCCCTGTCGCCGATGGTCACTGGTGCAGCAGTGCCTAAGTGGGTGTTCCACTCCGGCCAATAAGGAACTGGCTAAGAATTTCGAAGATGTAACATAAGGCCTAAAGATTGCGCCCGCATCTTCCCCCCTTCGGAGCCGCCGAGGATGATGAGCTTGGGCGCGTAGCCGAGGTAGGGATACCGAGGCTGCTTCTGTCGAGCAGGGCGAGTGTCGCGTAGCGACGTGCCCACGAGCGCGAGGCAGGGAGTCGAGCTGGATTGGATTTACATGGATGTAAATCCTAGAGTCCGAAGCTGTAGCATGACCAAGCTCAAGAGGCCGAGGGGCGGTCGGCTCCGGTTGGGGGAATCCTTTGGGTTGCAAGGGGCTTTGGATGAGCAAAGCCCCTTGCCCGGGTGTGGGCTGGAGGCCCACGACTTTCTGCCGCTGGCACAGCGGCTATCTTGTGATAGTTGTGCCGCGTTCGGCAATGGGCGCAATAAATCCCCGCGTGGCGGCCAGAGGCCTTCGGGGAACGCTAATGAGGTGAAACTGTTCACCTCATTGTCTGACGACACGCTTTTCCCCCTGCGGTGGGCTCTCGCGCTGCTACCCCAGTGACACGGCGACTCTTGGTTTAAAAAGAAGTGTCCCTGGAGCCTCTCCTTGCCATCTGCTGACCAAGGATGGTCGAATGTCGCGAACACATGGCCTGTTTTGTTCCATACAAAACAGGCATTCCCTCCATCCATGGAGGTCAGATGTGATTGAGCGACCATGGCTCGGACGGTCACTGGTGCAGCAATGCCTAATTAGGGTGTAAATCGCCACCATTAAAAAAGCCACTTCCTTTTGGAGGTGGCTTTTTTGTTGGGGAAGGGGAAAGGGGCTGACCTCAGCCCCGGGTCCTCAACCTTGGGGTAAGCGCCGCCTGATCATCAGGCAGCGCTCTTCTTGCTGACGGGTTTCCAGCAGCGCCCGGCGCAGGCCGCTGGACAGCTTGTTTTGGCTGTCGAGCACTTGGCTCAACTGATCTATACCTTCGCGGCTGCACTGGGTCGGGATCAGCTGCACATAGCTGCGCATAAACACCGGGCCGCGCTTGTCCATTTCAGTCAGCTGGGCCAGGCGCTCGTCGGCGCTGGCCTGGCTCAGCAGTTGCTGCTCCGGCGGGTACAGGGCGCCCATGGCGGGCCTGAGCTTGGGGAAGGGCTCGCTGCCGAGGTGAATTTTCTGCAGCCAGCGGCGCTTGACGGCGGCCTCCGGGCGCTGGGCCTCGGCGCTGATGGCGGCCTTTTGGCCGGCATCTGAGGGATCCTTCGCCAGCTCATCCCGGATCAGGGCGGCGCTGTCGGGGGCATCGAGGCGATTGAGGCGGGCGATAATGGCCCAGCGCAGATCCTGGTCCAGTGTCAGCCCGAGAATGCTGGCGCGGCCCTCCAGCAGCTGGCGCAGATGCTCGCTGGCGTCCTTGCCATAGGCCAGTTCAATCCAGGCCTCGAACCAGCGACGCTGCAGATCATGCTGGCCCTTGCTCTCCATGGTTTTGCGCAGGCTCATTTGCGACAGGGCCAGCAGGGCGTTGCGGCTGTAGTTTCCATCGTCCTTGGCGGCTTGCAGATAGTCGGCGGACTTCAGCAGGCTGGAGATGATCTGGGCCGACAGCTGTTCATCCTGCTCCGCCGGGGCGTTGACCAGGGCGGTGGCTATGTATTGATCCAGACCCAGCTGGCCGTCATTGACGCTGTCCCACAGGCTTTGCCACAGCATGGCCCGCAACATGGGATCCTCAACCTTGCCCAGGGCCTGTTTGGCAGTGGCAAAGGAGCGCTCATCGAGCACCACCTTGACGAAGCCCCAGTCACCGTAGTTGGGATAGACCAGATCCGGGCAGGGCAGGCCCTCCAGGGCCGGCACCCGGGTGCGTTCGCCCTTGTAGGTGACCTGCTGCAACTGGGTGCGTTCCAGCTCGTGGCGGTTAGCCTGGAACAGCGCCACCTGCACCTTTTGCTCCCTGAGTGTGGGCAGGTCAGCGGGGGCGCTCTGGGTCAGGCTGAAAAAGCTGATTTTGCCGGCTTCACACACCAGTTCGGTTTTGAGGTTGTTGACCCCGGCGCTGTAGAGCCAGTCGCGGGTCCATTGGCTCAGGTCGCGACCTGCGGCCTGGCCCAGGCTGGCAATAAAATCATCCAGGGTGGCATTTTGCCAGGCATAGGTTTGCAGATACTGGGACACGCCGCGGCGGAAGGTCTCTTCCCCCAGCAGGTGACGCAGCTGTTTCAGCACAGAGGCGCCTTTTTGGTAGGTGATGGCGTCTATGTTGTCGAAGGCATTGGCCGTGGTGGCCACCGGCACCTCTATGGGGTGGGTGGTCACCAGGCTGTCCTGCTCATAGGCGCGCTGTTTGCCCTTGGCATAGAAGCTTTGCCAGGCGTGCTTGAACTCCGTTGACTCGGCCAGGGCCAGGGTGCCCATGAAGGAGGCGAAGCTTTCGTTCAGCCACAGGCCGTTCCACCATTTCATGGTGACCAGATCGCCAAACCACTGGTGGGCCATCTCGTGCATGATCACCCCGGCGAGACTCTGCTTTTGGGCACTGCTCATGGCCGAACTCGACAGGAAGTGGCCCTCGGCGAAGGTGATGGCTCCGGCGTTTTCCATTGCGCCGTAGAGGAAGTCGGGCACCAGCAGTTGATCGTACTTGCCAAAGGGATAGGCAATGCCGAAGTAATCATCGAAAAATTTGAGCCCGGCGCTGGTGTAGCTGAACCAATCCTCGGGATTGACCTGGGCCGCCACCGACTGACGGGCAAACAGGCGCATGGGGTAGGGGCCGCGGTTATCTTCCCAAACCTGATAAGGACCTGCGTGCATGGAGAAGTTGTAGGGGCTGAGTTTCGGCGTGGCCGGGAAGTGCCAGCGGCGGCGCTCACCCTGATCTTCAATCTGCTGCTCGCGGGTGGCACTGACCACCTGCCAGTCGGCGGGGGCCGTGACCGTCAGTTGGTAGCTGGCCTTGAGATCCGGCTGGTCAAACAGGGCAAACATCTGCTGGGCTGCCGCCGGTTCGAAATGGGAGTAGAGATACACCTTGCCATCGACCGGATCGACAAAGCGGTGCAGGCCCTCGCCATTGGTGCTGTGCTTGCGGCTGAACTGCACCTCAATGCTGTTCTCGCCCTTGCTGAGCAGCTTGCCGCTGATCTCGAAATAGCTGCCGTTGTACTTGGGATACAACTTGTGGCCATTGATGCTGAAGCTTTTGACTTGGGCCTGATTGAGATCCAGGGTCAGATCGCCCGAGGTATCGGTAAGCTCAAACAAGACCTTGCTGGTGGCATTGAAGCTTTCCGCGCCCGTGAGGTTAAAATCCAACTCATAGCGGACATTGCTGATGCGCGCCGCACGCTCGGCGGCCTGACCGGCGCTGATAAAGGCACTGCCATCGCGCTTGGCGGGATCTGAATGTGGGGTCACGGCACAGGAAAACAGGTTGCCAAGTGCCAGCGCCAGCACGGCAGTCTTAAACAGCTTCACGTTGGGGATCCTTGAGTTGGGGATTATTTTTTGGCGCTTACACTACCCCAAGCCAAGGGGCTTTGCCAGCCCCTTGCCATCGCAGTGGCCTCAGCTGTTGAGGGCGACATTCAGGCCGCCCCCCGGCAGCGGCCGTGAGATGTTCTTTATCTGATACATGCGGTTGTCGGCCGTATCCATCAGGCTGTTGATATCCAGGCCATCGCCGGGGAAGAAGGCCACCCCTATGCTGGCCCTGAGCTGATGGCTTTCCCCCTCGAAATTGAAAGGTTGGGCAATGGCCTGTTGCAGGCGCTCCAAAACCGAATGGATCTCATGATCCTGGGCAAGAGGAGTAAGCAGTATGCCGAATTCGTCACCGCCGAGGCGCGCCACTGTGTCCGTGGTGCGGGCGGCGGCCTGCAATCTGTGGGCAAATTCTATCAATATGGCGTCACCGGTTCTGTGGCCAAAATTGTCGTTGATGGCCTTGAGACCGTCCATGTCCACCATAAAGATGGCGGCGGGCCGGGGTGGGGTGCGGCTGTTGCGGGTGAGTTGTCTGAGCCTGTCCATAAACACCGAGCGGTTGGCGAGGTCGGTCATGCTGTCATGGGTGGCGCGAAAATAGAGATCGCTCTCATGGTACTCGCTGGCATGGTACATGGCGGCGCCTATCACGTCGGACAGCATGCCCAGCAGCTCTATGTCGGAGTGACTGAAATGCCTGGGCGTGGCCGAATAGGCCTTGATAACCCCGACATTGCGGCCCTCGTGATTCAGCGGCATCACCAGCATGGAGCAGACCCCGACCTTGCGGCAGGCCTCGCGATCGACCCTGTCGTCGGTTTCGCTGTCGCTGCACATCAGTATTTCACCGGTGCGGACGCTGAGGCCGGAGAAACTGCTGTCGAGCGCCAGCCTCAGTCCCAGATGCTTGCTGGCGCTACCGGCGGCGGCTCTGTAAACCATCTCGTCACCTTCCACCAATTCGACCACGGCGCCGTCCGAGTTGATCAGTGACAGGACGGATTCCACCACGCAGTCCATGACGTTTGCCAATTCAAATCCCTGTTTGGCGAGTGCAGATTGGATCCCGATAATCTGCAATAGCTGGGCTTTGCTTGGCATGGGAGCCTCGCTTCGAGAATGCCATTGCTAAAGTGTGTACCGGGACGGCGGCGAACTCAACCCGACATGCCTGTTGAATCAGCAGCCCACTTGGATCTGCGCCCCACTTGGATGAGAAACCCAAGTGCATCAGTGGCCGCGGTAGCCCGTCAGCTCCATATAGCCCTGGCCGCTGACTTTCTCACCCCGTGCCTTGCCCTCCAGCTGCACAGGTCCTTCCCAGTAGGGCAGGCTGAGGGCCATTTCGGCGTCGGGGTTGAGGGGACTGAGGCTCAGGGTCAGGTCGTATTGGGGCAGCTTGAGACGCCAGCGCAGTGGCCTGTCTCCCCTGTGCTCCAACTCGGTCAGGTCTATGTTCGTCAAGGTCTCGCCGTGGCCATCGGGCCACATGCGCCGACCACTGATATAGAAGCTGCCATCCCGGCTTCGCAGGCGAAACAGCATCAGCGCCGAGCCGTCATCCAGGTGCAGGCCGAACCAGTCCCAGCCCTGCTGCTCCGGGCCAAGGAAATTACTGCTCCACTCCCGGTCCAGCCAGCCCTGGCCGCTTACCTCTTGCCAGCTGCCGTCCTTGCCGCTGCGGACCTGGCCCTCAATATGGATAAAGGGCTGGGAATAGTAATAGGAGGCCAGTTCGCCGTCGGCCTGCTTGCGGCTGAAGCCGCCGTCGCCCTGCAATTGCAGCGGCGCCTGGGCCTTGAGTCTGAGCCGATATGCAAATTCCTCTGTGTCCACTTCCAGGGTGGCGGGCAAGGCCTCCTGACCGAGCCCCTGCCAGCGCCAGTTATCGAGGTAGACACTGAAAGGCGAGGCCGCAACACCGGCAAGGGCCGAGTGGCCCCGGGACCATTTCTCGGCGCTGCGATGAAAATCGCTCCGGGTCAGGGCCGCGTGGGCAAAATACAACTGCCCTGTGGCCCAAGAATTCGGGCTCCGGGAATCTGTGGCCCGGGGATCTGCCGGGTTGGGGGAGGCCGCTTGCTGTGGCGCCAGCGCCACCCGGAACTGGGTCCATTGCAGTCCCAAAGGCTCGCCCGTCACCGTTTGCAGGTTGGCGGTGAGATACCACCATTCCTGGCGAAAATCCTCGTGGGCCAGATGATCTTGGGGAAACGTCAGGGGGTGTCCGGGCTTGACTTCCGCAAAGCCCTGGCTGTCGCCGCCCATCAGGCTGCCCATGGAGGGCGCCTCCGGCGCAGGTTCGCAGCCGCTCAGTGCCGGCAGCATCAGGCAAATGGCTAAGGCTAAGAATGGGGCCCGCATCAGATATCCTCCCGTTGCAGGCCATAGACCAGGGGCCGGCGCGCCTGGCGATACAGGGGCCAGGCCAACGCCAGCGCCGCGGCCAGCAGGGCCGTCAGTACCGCCTTGGCGGCAGCAAGCCATTGCCATTCCATCACCAGGCTCCAGCCAAAGGACAAGAGGATCATCTTGTGGATCAGTACCCAGCCCAGCAGGGCCGCCACCGGCAGCGCCAACAGGGCGGTAATAAGCACCATAAGCAACATCTGGGCGGCACAGATAGCGAGGATCTCGCCGCGACTGAGGCCCAGGGCGTAAAGGCGGGCGAGGGCGGTTTCACGGGCGTTGCCGAGCATCGACAGGGCGGAGAACAGGCCCACGGCCGCAACCAACAGGGTCAGGCTGCCGAGCACGGCGGTGATATCAAAGGTGCGGCCGAACATGGCCAGGGCCCCGGCCTTGATGTCTTGCTGGCTGTAGATTTGGGCTTGGTTAAGGTGCAGCTGCCGGGCCAGTTCGGGTACCAGCCCGGCGGCATCGCAGTCACAATCCAGCGCCAGGCTGTAGGGTGTGGCTATCAGCCCCAGCCTGTGCCACAGGGCTTCGCTTATCAACAGCTGGTGCTGCTGATTGCCGTGATCGTAATAGATTCCGGCAATGGTGAGCCCGAACTCTTGGCCGGCCAGCTGCAGTCGCAGCACATCCCCAGGCGCCAGGCCCTGTGCCAGCGCCATGGGTTCATTGACCAGTACCAGGGCCTCGGTGTTTTGAGTCAAGGGACCGGGCTGAGGCAAGGGCTGGGGCAAGGCCTGGGCCAACATGGTCTGCCACAGCTCGTCGTCGGCTTGCTTGAGGGTGCTGGTGACCGCCAGCGATACCTTGTCCCGGGCCAGCAGCTCGACCGGCAGGCTCTTGTCACCGACTCTGACCGTCAGATCCGTAACCCATTGACGATAGACTTGTTTGACCCTGGGGTCAGCGCTCAGCTGCGTCATCACCTGCGCCATCTGGCTGCCGCCGGGCCTTAAGTAAATATCGGCGTGCAGGCGCTGCTCCAGCCAGCGGGTCAGGGTGGATTCAAAACTGCCCACCAGGGTGGCCATGGCGATTTTGGCGGACAGCGCCAAAAACAGCGCCATCATGGCCAGGGACATGGCGGGGGCCAGCTCGCTGCTCTCGGCGAGGGCATAGTGGGCACGTCCGCGGTATTTGAGCCGGGCGGCGAGCGCGCGGGGCAAACGGGCCAGCAGGGCCGGCAATAACAGCGGGGTGCTGATGGCCAACAGTCCCAGCAGCAACAGGCTTTGCATCGCCCCGCTGACAAAGGGAGCAAACAGCGCGGCCAGCACCAACAGGGCCACTGCCAGCTTGAGTTGCAGGCCATGAACCCGGCCGTGGTACCCCAGTTCGCTGCTCTGATGGCGGGAGTGGGACAAGGGAGCCCACAAGAGTCGGTAATAAAGGGGGCCGCAGGCCGCGAGACTGGCCACCGCCGTCAGCCCCAGAGCTTGCCACAGCCAGCTTGCCTGCCAGTGCCCCGGCAGCAGTCTGGCGCCGTAAACCTGCTCCAGGGTCAGGGCCACCAAGGGCTGCAAAAATTTGCTCAGTTGCAGTCCGATGACAAAGCCGAGAATCGAGCCCAGCAGCACCATCAACAGCAGCTCAAGTCCCAGCGCCGCCATCAGCTCCCGCCGCCTCAGGCCCAACTGCTGCAACTGCACCAACAGGGCGGTGCGTTTCATCAGGCTGTAGCGTACTCCGTTGTAGGCGATAAAGAGCCCGACCACGAAGGCCAGCAGGCTCATGGCCCTGAGGCTCAGGTGAAAACTGCCGGTAAGTTGCGTGAGGGCCTCGCCCCTGTCCTGCACATTGATGCTGACCTCGGCCTCGGTGATCCCATGCTGGGCCAGCGCTTGCTTAAGCTGCGTTTCTTCCCATGGGCCCAGCAAGACTATGGCAGACAGCCGCCCCGGCATATTCAGCAGACGCTGGGCCAGACCGATATCGGCCACTATGGTGCTGCCAAGGCCGAAATCTTCGTCCAGGGCCAGCACCTCCAGGGATCCACCGCTGAGCTTGAGGTGGCCATCGCCGGCCAGTTTTTCCGCCTGGCTGCGGCTCATCAGCAGCAATGGCTCACCGCCGAGCAGGCGGGCCAGGGGCAATCCCTGTGGCAGTCTTGAGTTGGAAGTCCCTCTTTCTGGGGCACTTAGCGTTCGCCCTGTGACCGCTGCCAGCAGATCCGTGCCGTGCAGGTATATGGGGGGGCCATTTTCCCTGGTCAATGGGCCCGAAAGTTCCGCCAGTACCGGGCCAAGTCCGGCCCGGCGCAGGCGGAAATACAGGGTTTCATCCAGAGTGGTGGCGCCAGCTGCCGGCAGCAGCAAAGCCCCGGCACGGCCCGACAGGGGTTCGGTGGCTTCGCGGTAGCTGCGCAGGGCATTGTCATTGATGGCCTTGACCCCGACGAGCAGGCATACTGCCAGCGCAATTCCCAGCAGTATGGCTCCGGCCTGCAGCGGCGAGCGGCGATAATGGCCGGCAAACACCCGCAGACAGCTGCGCAGGGGGGCCAGTTCAGCCATGGTCTGTTCCCTGTGCCTGGCTTGGGTCTGCGCTGCGGTATTCGCTGATGCGGCCACGGCTCAGATGCCAGCGTCGCTGCATAAAGCCGGCACAGGTTTCCGAGTGGGTGACCATAAGCACGGCCGTCTCGCCTTCCCGCGCCAGCTCACACAGCAGCGCCATTACCTCCAGCCCGGCTTGCTCATCGAGGTTGCCGGTGGGCTCGTCAGCCAGCAGCAGTTGCGGCCTGTGGGCCAGGGCCCGGGCTATGGCAACCCGCTGTTGCTGGCCGCCGGAGAGGCTGTCGACGGCACGGGATAACAAGGGATTCAGCCCCAGCCGGCCGCAGAGATGCTCACACCAGGCCGACCAGGGTTGGCGGTTGAGGGCGAGGGGAAAGCCAATATTGTCCCTGACATTGAGTGGAGTGAGCAGGTTGAATTGCTGGAATACCATGCCCAGTTGCTTGCGGCGAAATCCGGCCCAGTCGGCACTGGAAAAACCGCTGCTGGCGCGGCCCAGCAGGGACAAGCTGCCGCTATCCGGGCTGTCGAAGCCGGCGATAAGATTAAGCAGGGTGCTCTTGCCGCTGCCGCTTGGCCCGGTGAGGGCGACAGTATCCCCTTGGTGCAGCGTCAGGGTCACGCCATCGAGCACCCTGTGCTGTTCATGTCCATCGATAAAGCTTTTGCTTATTCCGTCCAGAGCGACTATCGGCTGCACCTTGAACCCATCCTTTTGCATTCGGCCCGAGCCTCCCAAGCATAACCCATTCACTGTCGGCTGGGCATGCCACTGTATTCAGCTGGCAAAGCGCTCAAGCAGCCAGTTTTCGAACAATTGGATCCGCGCCAGTCTGGGGGACTGGGGATCGTGCAGCAGGCTGTAGCGGATCCCCGATGGCAGCGCCAGATTGATGGGGTTGACCAGACTGCCGGCCTCGATAAAGGCGCGGGCCATGCGGCGCGAGCCCAGAAATACCCCGTGACCGGACAGGGCCGTGCTCAGGGCCATATCCAGGTTGCTGACACTGATCCATTTGAAATCACCGGGTTTCATGTCGATACCGGCACAGGCGAACCAGGCTGGCCAGTCGCGGCCCGTGGTCTGGGTGCTGTCGATAAGCCAGCAGTGCCGCAGCGCCGCGGCATTGGTCAGTTGACCATCGCGGCACAGTGCCGGTGAGCACAGGGGCACCAGCTCATCCTCGAGCAGGGTACGCTGGGAAAGCCCACTGTACTCGGTGAAGCCGTAACGTATGGCCACATCCATGCTGCCGTGGTGCAGATCTTCCATGGCCGTCGAGGCCCACACCTTCAGCTGCACCTCGGGATAGCGGCGGTTGAAGTCGCCGAGGGCCGGCGACAGCATCATGGTGGCGAAGGATTGGGTGGTGGTGATATTCAGCTCACCTTCAAGGGGTTCACATTTAAGCCGTTTCACCGCCTCGCCTATGGTGGTAAACCCCTGACCGAGTTGTTCCGCCAGCTGCTGGCACTTGGCCGTGGGCTGCATCTGTCGCCCCTGACGCACAAACAGCTTGATCCCGAGCCAGGCTTCCACCTGACGCACCTGCTGACTGATGGCGGCCTGGGTCACAAACAGCTCCGCCGCGGCCAGGGTATAGCTGCGATGGCGGGCGGCGGCTTCTATGGCCCTGAGGCTGTTGAGATGGTTCAATGGATTCATAAGTTCAACTTATAGTTCCTGTAAGGGAATATCGTTGGTTTATTGACCGGGGTCCGGAAATAATTATCACCATGGCAACCACAGAAGGAGTGGCTATCATGGCTGAATGTGTTCGCGTAACCAAGGTTGATTTTACTGATAATGCAGAAGCTTGTTCCGCAAGTCCAGCCCTGGGGCTGCTGGCGCGCTGGTGGTGGGGCTGGCTCAGGTTTTCCGCCCGGGCAGGGCTGGAGTATCAGTCAAGGTTGAAATAATACCTTCTTATGATGTGACGATTGAAACCTCGTGTTTGGCTGTTGATTTACCGTCATGGCACGGAGCCAGGGAGTACAGCAGGCTTGCGAGTCGGAGAAAGGAATTGGCTACTCCGCGGTTGGCCAGGAATAATCCTTACCGCAAATAAACAAGGCGCCCTTGGGCGCCTTATTATTGTCACCCTAAAACCACCTCCTATGGAGGTGGTGATCGTTCTGGTGGGGCTTTGCCCGGAGAATGCCCATGCTAAATACTCCCTCGGTTTGTTACCAGCAAATCAAGGAGTAAGTAGCATGAGCAGATATGAATCCGCGTCTCACGTATTCTATCGTTGTCAGTATCACCTCGTTTGGACACCCAAGTACAGGTACAAAATCCTGAAAGGTAATCTCGGCAGAGAGCTTTATCGAAGTATCTATGTTTACTGCAACATGAAGAAATGCAGAGTCGTGGAACTAAATGTTCAGGAAGATCATGTCCATCTAGTAGTCAGAACCCCACCCAGTCTAAGCGTGTCGGATTTAATGGGTTTTGTTAAAGGGAGAACCGCGATCAGGATGTTTGCCAAATTTCCTTATTTAAGAAAGCACAAGCTCTGGGGGAATCACTTCTGGCAACGGGGTTATTTTGTGGACTCAGTAGGAGCAAACGAAGACATAATCCGTAGATATGTACGGCACCAGGAAAAGACAGCCAAAGAAGAAGAGAAACGGCAAATAGCGTTAGGGTTGGAAGGTTAGTTTTTAAGCCCCCTTTTAGGGGGCTGTGTCAAAGCCACCTGCTATGCAGGTGGATTTTTACTTCGAGTTTGCAGCGTTGCCGCGTTAGGCCTGCTCAAGGCTGTAGGGCAGGGGCAGGGGACGCAGCTCGGCACCGAGGTCGTCCGCCAGGCGCAGCAGGGCATCGGCCGGGGTGTCGTTGGCCAGCACGGCCGTCAGCAGCACCTGGTTGTCGCGCTGTACCACTTCTATGATGTTACCCGCCTTGCGATGGCCCCCTTCAACGGCGATTTCCAGGGTGCTCTCCAGGCGCACCTTGGTGGCTGCCGTGCCCGACAGCACGTACAGGGCGCGCTTGTTGCCACCGCGGTAATGGGTGCGGGCCACGGTTTCCTGGCCCATGTAGCAGCCCTTGGTAAAGCTGATGCCATCCAGCGCCTGCAGGTTGCACATCTGCGGTATGTACTCGTTGGCATGGTTGGCCGCCAGGTTGGGGTAACCATCGCGGATCTCCAGCGCCTGCCAGGCACTGGCGTCATAGAGAGGCTGACCGCTGCCGGCCATCAGAGCCTCGGCATCGGCCTTGGGCAATACCAGGATGTAGCGCGCCTTGTCCCGGATGACGGCACCCTGTTCCAGGGCGGTCAGGGCCGCGTCACAGGGGCCGAATTTGGCTTCGACAAAGGCCTTGGCCTCGCTGCCCATCACTCCGAGCAGGGTCCAATCGCCACTGGCATCCACCAGTTCGGCCTTGCTGAACACGGCGTATTTCTTCAGTTGTGGCAGGTCGATTTCCAGGGCGCTGCGGGGCATCATCAGCGCCAGGGCATCGCCCAGGGAAAAGGCGCGGAAACTGGCCAGCATGCGACCCTTGGGATCGCAATGGGCACCCCAGCACCAGGCGTCGTTGGCCAGGGAGCTGATGTCGGCGGTCACCTGACCGTGAATAAAGCTGCGGCCCTGCTCGCCGCTGATGCGGATAAGCCCCAGGTGGTTAAGCAGGCACAGCCCCAGGGCTGGGCCCTGGCTGTCCAGTGACCATTGGGGTTGGGATACTGTGAAGGTCATTGCGGATTCCTTTGGAAAAAACGGCAAGTATGCCCGGATTGTAGCGGATTAAGCGTCTGACATTAAAGGGGCAGAAGCAAAGAGCGGCGGCAAAAACAAAAGGGGCACCATAGGCGCCCCTTTTAACCATGCCCCGCTTATCAGTACAACAGGCGGGTACGGATTGTGCCTTCGATGGCCTTCATCTGCTCCAGGGCCTCTTCGGCCTGGTGAGTGTCCACTTCCATCACCACGTAACCTATGTCGGCGGTGGTTTGCAGGTACTGGGCCGAGATGTTGATGCTCTTCTCGGCGAAGGCCTGGTTAATCTTGATCAGAATACCGGGGCGGTTTTTATGTATATGCAGCAGACGCGAGGTGCCCTTGTGCAGTGGCAGGGAAACCTCGGGGAAGTTGACCGCAGACACTGTACTGCCGTTGTCCGAGTACTTGGCCAGCTTGCCGGCCACTTCGATACCTATGTTTTCCTGGGCTTCTTCTGTGCTGCCACCCACGTGCGGGGTGAGGATCACATTGTCGAGGCCGCGCAGGGGGCTGATGAATTCGTCGGTGTTGGACTTGGGCTCCACCGGGAACACGTCGATGGCGGCACCGGCCAGATGCTCTTCCTTGAGGGCGGCGGTCAGGGCATCAATGTCGACCACGGTACCGCGGGAAGCGTTGATCAAAATGCTGCCCTTGCGCATGGCGGCCAGCTCTTCGGGGCCGATCATGTTCTTGGTCTGTGGGGTCTCGGGTACGTGCAGGCTGACCACGTCGGCCTGGGCCAGCAGTTGCTCCATGGAGTGTATTTGCTGGGCATTACCCAGCGGCAGCTTGTCTTCGATATCGAAGAACACCACCCGCATACCCAGGGTTTCCGCCAGGATCCCCAGTTGGGTACCTATGTGGCCATAGCCAATCACACCCAGGGTCTTGCCGCGCACTTCGAAGCTGCCGTTGGCGCTCTTGAGCCAGCCACCGCGGTGGGCCAGGGCGTTACGCTGGGGTATGCCGCGCATCAGCATAATGATCTCACCCAGTACCAGCTCGGCAACGCTGCGGGTGTTGGAGAAGGGGGCGTTGAACACAGGGACACCGGCCAGTTCGGCGGCCTTAAGGTCCACCTGGTTGGTACCGATACAGAAGCAGCCTATGCCCACCAGTTTCTCGGCCCTGGCCAGCACTTCGGCGCTCAGGTGGGTGCGGGAGCGGATCCCGACAAAGTGGGCATCTTTAATCGAAGCGATCAGCTCATCCTCCGCCAGGGAGGCCTTGTGATACTCGATATTGGTGTAACCTGCGCGCTCGAATACATTCACCGCAGACTGGTGGACGCCTTCCAACAACAGGATCTTGATTTTATCCTTGTCCAGCGAGTGTTTCGCCATCTGTTGATACCCTCTTCGTTTTAGGAATTATGCTTATGCTATGTGCTATGCTGACTGCCAACTGCCAGCACAAATTAGCATTTTTTTAACCTGCTGTGGAGGGCTGGACGGCTAAAGTGTTTATTCCAATTTTAGAACAATATCGTATAAGAGGTCCGTTCTTTGTATAAACCCTTAATATGGCTGGGCAGCTACCTGGCAATCCTGCTCTGGTCCGTTTACCAACCCCACGATGGTTTTACCTGGTTTTTAGAGGCGGTACCTGCACTCGTCGCCCTGCCGCTGCTGGCCCTGACCCGCAAACGCTTTCCCCTGACGCCCCTGGCCTATGTGTTGGTGTTGCTGCACTGCAGCATATTGTTTGTGGGTGCCCACTATACCTATGCCGAGGTGCCGCTGTTTGACAGCCTGGCCCAGTGGATGGGGAGCGAGCGCAACAATTACGACAAGCTGGGGCACCTGGCCCAGGGCTTTGTCCCCGTGATACTGGCGCGGGAAATCATGCTGCGAAAGCAAGCGGTGAAACCCGGGGCCTGGTGTCATTTCCTGTGTCTGTGTTTTGTGTTGGCCCTGTCGGCCTTCTATGAACTTATCGAATGGTGGGTGGCGGTGGCCACCGGGGACAGTGCCGAGGCGTTTCTCGGCACCCAGGGTTATGTCTGGGACACCCAGTCCGACATGCTGATGGCGCTGCTCGGCGGCATGCTGGCATTGCTGCTGTTTAACCGTATGCATGACCGTCAGTTGCAAAAAATTACCTAATATTATCAATTGCTTCTATTGTGACAGTTCAAATAAAATCCAACTAGTGATTGTGATTCAACGGCTTAGCCTTTGGGCGTTTTTCAAGCTTGTCAGAATCATACTTTGGACTGATGGAGTTATGCTTTGCCGGCAGCACAATCTAGCCCGAGTAACAGCATTAACTATAAAGGCCAGAACATGGAATGTTGGCCACAGAATTACCTGAGTAATGCCACAAAACCATAAGAGACTTTTCAGGGAGAAAAGCAGATGAGTAACATCAATGAGCTAATTTTTGTTCATCAGGTCGCAGCCCCTTGCCATCTGGCCATGCTGGCCGAGTCCATAGGTTTGAAGACCCGGGTGGTACGTCATGCCGCTGAGCTGGAGCCCAGCGGTAATCCCAACGCGTTTTATCTGATAGCCCAAAAAGGGTCGGCACTGGATAACCAGGGCATTCCCTTGCTGGCCAGTCGCCTGGTTCAGCATGTACCCGTGGCCCTGTATCACGTGGACCGTGGTGCCCTGGAGCCCGAGGCCGCCCTCTTGATGGGGATCCGTGGCCTGCTGTATGCGGATCAGCGCCTCGACCTTATGCTCACCGGGCTGCGCAAGATGGTGGCCGATGAGCTGTGGTTCGAGCGGCCGCTGATCAGCAAGGTGTTCCGGCAGTTGGTTAAAAAGCTCGATAGCCGCGAATCCCAGACCCACGACAGCCTGGCGGCGCTGCAGTCCCTTACCAATCGCGAGCGCACCATAATCCAGTTGGTGTCCAGCGGTGCCCGCAACAGGGAAATCGCCGACAATCTGTGTATCAGCGAGCACACGGTCAAGGCCCATATTTCCTCGATTTTCAAAAAAACCGAATCCCGTAACAGGGTAGAGTTATTGCGCTGGGCCCAGAATCACCAGCAATATTTCAGTCTCTGATTTAATCGCATTGTGTACCATGAAATCGACAAATTCATGGTGCACAATGCTATTTAAATACCGTATTTAATTCCGTTATTTGTTGATTAAAATACCGGCGTTTGAATTTGCCCGTGTGAATCTAATTTACCGTGCTGGATATATTCAGTCGGCTATTAAGATCATATCGCGTCTTGGCTGTTTTCTGCTTAATTTATGTTTTTATTGGTTTTCATCTTTAAGTCTTGATTTGACTGTTCTTTTATCTGTAAAAAAGATCATATTTATCCGTGTGTTATACGCTTTAATTCCATTGATGAACTGTGATCTTTCCCCTTCTTTTAGTTGATTATCTTTGGGACAATCCCGCCGCTCGTTAATAAAGAATAACGACAATATTATAAATACAGGGGTTGAAAATATGGATAATGTTAACAAGCTGACAGCCATAGCGCTGGCAGTGGCTTCGGCTTTGCCTGTGATGGCCAATGCCGATGTATTGATCACCGAATATGTCGAAGGCAGTTCCAATAACAAGGCCATCGAACTTTATAACAGCGGCGACGCCGCCGTGGATCTGACCGGCTATAAGCTGGTGCGCTACAAAGACGGCGCCACAGATCCACTGGACATGGTGCAGCTGGACGGCCAAAGCCTGGCGCCCAAGGCCATCAAGGTCATCACGCACCCGAGCGCGGCCATCACCTTGCCCGCCGGTACCGACTCAATGACAGGGGAGCTCTACTTCAACGGTGGTGACGCCGTGGGTCTGCTCAAAGACGGCGCCGTGGTGGATCTGGTGGGCGCGGTACCTACCCCCCTGGATTGGGGCAAGGACATCACCCTGGTCCGCAAGAGCACGGCCCTGAGCGCCAGCACCAGTTTCAATGCCGCCGACTGGGACAGCTTACCCAATGACAGCTTTGCGGGTCTGGGCAGCCTCGAAGGTGCCACCGCCCCTGAAGTGCCGGCATTCAGCTGCGCCGGTGCCAAACTGACCCCCATCTATGATATCCAGGGCGCAGGCGCTTCCAGCCCCCTGGTGCCCGAAGGCAAGTTTGAGTCCGACAACGAAGTCACGGTTCGCGGTGTGGTCAGTGCCCGCGGTGAAAGCCTGTTCAAGGGCTTCTACCTGACCGACGTCAAGGGCGACAACTCACCCTACACCTCTGACGGTATCTTTGTATTCCTGGGTGAAGCCGCGCCGGAAGCCATTCAGCCGGGCGTTGAGGTGTGTGTTCAGGGTAAGGTGAAGGAATACTTCGGCCTGACCCAGCTGGACATCAAGGCCGACAAGAAATTTGAACTGGGCGCCGCCGGTGATGTTCCTGCGGCCGTGCCTTTCTATGTGGCCGATGGCGAAGGACTGGAGCAAGCGCTGGAGCGCTATGAGGGCATGAAGGTGGTACTGGATGCCGGCAGTGACATCAAGGTCAGCCGCACCTTCAGCTACGACTATGCCGCCCGTCGCAACAACATCATGCTGTCCCACAAGGCGCCGCTGATGAAGCCGACCCAGGTTTACCCCGCCCTGTCCGAAGAGGCCATGGCGCTGGAAAAAGCCAACCGCGCCAATGAGCTGTTCCTGGAATCCGACTATAAGGCGGCCAACGGCGTGGTGCCTTATATGCCGGACTTCAATGCCGAAACCGGTTATATCCGGGTGGGCGATCAACTGACCCACCTGGAAGGCATGGTGGGTTACAGCTACAACGAGTACCGCCTGGTGGCCACCAATACCATCAGCGCCGGTGACATACTGCGTGGCGACGATCGCACCCAGGCCCCAAGTGTTGCCACCAAGGGTGATATCCGGGTCGCCAGCTTCAACGTGCTCAACTTCTTCAACGACGTGGTAGGCGGCGATACCAACCCGACGGGCAGTAACCGCGGTGCCCTGACCGAAGAAGAAATGCTGTTGCAACGCACCAAGATAGTCAGCGCCATCAGTGCCATGAATGCCGATATCGTTGGCCTGATGGAAATCGGCAACAACGGTTTTGGTGAGCTGAGCGCCATCCGCAACCTGGTGGAAGCTCTGAACGCGCAGCAGGATACCAGCAACCAATACAGCTTTGTGGAAATCACCGATGCCGACAAATATGACGGCAAGTATTTCGCTGAAGATGCCATTACCGTGGGCATGCTGTACCGCGCGTCTGTGGTGACCCCCGAGGGGGATGCCTTTGTGATTGCCACCCCGGAGCAGCACGCAGCTGCCGGTGTCGCCAGCCGCCAGAGTGGTGAGACAGTGGAAACCAGTCCTGCCCAGGACAAGTACCAACGTCACAGCCTGGGACAGCGCTTCAAGATCCACGATGCCTCCCTGACCGTGGTGGTAAACCACCTCAAGTCCAAGGGCTCGGGCTGTCTGGAAGACTGGCTGAACTTTGAAGACAAGGTCGATCCCGCCCACCTGCAGGGCAAGTGCAACGACTTCCGCGTCTCCGCCGCCAAGGTGATCGGTGAGGCCCTGAAGGATGTGGACGGCGACCTGCTGGTGATAGGCGATCTCAATGCCTACGGTCTGGAAGATCCTGTGCGGGTGCTGACCGACTATGATGCGGCGAACTCGGATCGCGCCATCAAGACCGCATCCTGGACCACGCTCAATGGCAAGGTGTACGAGCGTGAGGGCTCAGTGGTTGAAAAGGGTTATGGCCTGATCAACCTCAACACCCTGGCTCACGGCGCCGATACCTATTCCTACAGCTACAACGGTGAGCTTGGCAATCTGGACCACGCCCTGGCCAACGCCAGCCTGGCCAAGCGTCTGGTGGACATAGAGGATTGGCACATCAACTCGGTTGAATCCAACCTGTTTGAATACGGCAAGAAATTCACCGGCGAGCTGGCCAAATCCGAGAACGCCTTCTCGGCCTCGGATCACGATCCTGTGATTGTGGCCCTGAGTTACCCGGCCCCGGTTGACCCAGTCACCCCCGAGCCCGTGGCACCAGCAGACAAGGGCGGTGCCCTCGGCGGTCTGGCCCTGGCCATGCTGTCACTGCTGGGACTGCGTCGCCGCGTGCGCTGATCCCGTTTGCTTGACCAAAACGCCCTGCATTGCAGGGCGTTTTTATTTTTGCCCTTTGGCTTTGCTACTATAGACAGGGCAATAAAAAGGGAGCCCTTGGGCTCCCTTTTTAACTTTCATTGGCTTACAGGGCCTTCAGGATGGCCTCAACGCTGGCCTTGGCATCGCCAAACAGCATCTGGGTGTTGTCCTTGAAGAACAGCGGATTCTGCACCCCGGCGTAGCCGGTATTCATGGAGCGTTTGAAGCCGATAACTGTATGGGCCTTCCACACTTCCAGCACAGGCATACCGGCGATGGGGCTGCCCGGATCTTCCATGGCAGCCGGGTTGACCGTGTCGTTGGCGCCAATCACCAGCACAGTGTCGGTCTCTTCGAAATCCTCGTTGATCTCGTCCATCTCCAGCACTATGTCATAGGGCACCTTGGCTTCCGCCAGCAACACGTTCATGTGCCCCGGCAGGCGACCGGCCACCGGGTGGATACCAAAGCGTACCTTGACCCCGAGATTACGCAGCTTCTGGGTGATCTCCGCCACAGGATACTGGGCCTGGGCCACCGCCATGCCGTAGCCTGGGGTGATGATCACCGAGCTTGAGCCCTTGAGCAGCTCGGCCACTTCCTCGGCATTGGTCTCGCGGTATTCGCCCATTTCTTCACTGCTGCCGGAACTGCTGCTGTCGCTGCCAAAGCCGCCGGCAATCACAGAAATGAAGGAGCGGTTCATGGCCTTACACATGATGTAGGACAGGATGGCACCCGAGCTGCCCACCAAAGCGCCGGTGACAATCAGCAGATCGTTGGACAGCATAAAGCCCGCCGCAGCCGCCGCCCAGCCCGAGTAGGAGTTGAGCATGGACACCACCACCGGCATGTCGGCGCCGCCTATGCTGGCCACCAGGTGCCAGCCGAAGGCAAAGGCGATAAGGGTCATGATCATCAGCGGCCAGAAGGTGCCGCCCACATTGACAAACTGCAGCATCAGACCTATGGACACCAGGGCCGCCAGCAGATTCAGCTTATGGCGGTGTGGCAGCATCAAAGGTTTGGAGGAGATGATGCCGCGCAGCTTGCCAAAGGCCACCACTGAGCCGGTAAAGGTCACGGCGCCGATAAAGACCCCGAGGAAGACTTCAACCAGGTGGATATTGAGCAGGGCGCCATCGAGGCTGTGCTTGCCGAGGTTGGCGAAGGCTTCAATTTCATGCTTGCCGAAAAGTTCGTTCACCGCCTGGGGATGCAGGTCGATAAAGCTGCTCCAGCCCACCAACACGGCTGCCATACCCACGAAACTGTGCAATATGGCCACCAGTTCCGGCATCTCGGTCATTTCCACCTTGAGCGCCAGACGCACGCCGATGGCGCCGCCTATGACCATGGCGAGAATGATCCATTCGACCCCGGCGGTATTCGGGTTGAATATGGTGGCGGCCAGCGCCAGCCCCATACCTATGATGCCGAACAGGTTACCGTGTTTGGCGCTTTCTTGTTTGGACAGACCCGCCAGGCTCAAAATAAAGCACACGGCGGCAATAATATAGGCTGCTGTTACCAGTCCTTGAGACACGATAAACCCCCTTAATCCTTACGGAACATCTTCAGCATGCGCTGAGTGACGGTGAAACCGCCGAAGATGTTGATACTGGCAATGAGCACGGCAATAAAGGCCAGCGCGGTAATGAGCGTTGAGCCCTGACCTATCTGCAATAGGGCGCCGACCACGATAATGCCGGAGATGGCATTGGTGACCGACATCAGCGGTGTGTGCAGCGCATGGGTCACGTTCCACACCACGTAGTAGCCCACCACGCAGGCGAGTACGAATACGGTAAAGTGGGACAGAAACTCCGGCGGCGCCACCGAGGCAACCGCGCCGAAACCGGCGATGCCGAGGGCGGCGAGGACAAACTTGAGCTTGGACGGCTTGGCCTCGGCCTTCTTGTGGGGCTCCTTGGCAGCAGGTTTCGCCGGTGCCGCGGACACAGAGATTGGCGGTGGCGGGAAGCTGATTTCACCGGCCTTGATCACCGACATGTTGCGCAGCACTACGTCGTCATAGTCGAGTACGGCATTGCCATCTTTTTCTTTGCACACCAGCTTCATCAGGTTCACCAGGTTGGTGCCGTAGAGCTGGGAAGACTGGGCCGGCAGGCGGCCGGGCAGGTCGGTATAACCTATGACCTTGACGCCGTTGTCGGTGACAAAGAGTTCACCGGGTTTGGTGTATTCGCAGTTACCGCCGGTGGCCGCCGCCATGTCGACAATCACAGAGCCGCTCTTCATGCTGTCCACCATTTCCTTGGTGATGAGACGCGGCGCGGGTTTCCCCGGGATCAGGGCGGTGGTGATTATGATGTCCACTTCCTTGGCCTGCTGGGCAAACAGCTCCATTTCGGCCTTGATAAATTCGTCCGACATCACCTTGGCATAGCCGTCGGCGGAGGAGCCGTCTTCGCCACCGAAATCCAGCTTGAGGAATTCGCCCCCCATGGATTCAATCTGCTCCGCCACTTCCAGGCGGGTATCGAAGGCGCGCACTATGGCACCAAGGGAACCGGCTGTGCCAATGGCGGCCAGACCGGCCACACCTGCACCTATCACCAGCACCTTGGCCGGTGGTACCTTACCTGCGGCGGTGATTTGGCCGGTAAAGAAACGGCCGAATTCGTGGGCGGCTTCCACCACGGCGCGGTAACCACCAATGTTGGCCATGGAAGACAGGGCATCGAGGGCCTGGGCCCGGGAAATGCGCGGTACCATGTCCATGGCCAGCACATTGATGTTGCGGCTGGACAGCTGGCTCAGCAGTTCGGGATTCTGGGCCGGCCAAATAAAGCTGACCAGAGTGGCGCCATCTTTGACCTTGGCGATTTCCTGCTCCGTCGGCGCGTTGACCTTGAAAATCAGGTCGGCCTGCCAGACATCATCCAGCACCTTGGCGCCGGCGGCCTCAAAGGCGGCATCGCCGAAGCTGGCCAGCTTGCCGGCGCCTCGCTCTACCACCACTTCAAAGCCGAGTTTCCTCAGTTGCTCGACCGTTGCCGGGGTCGCAGCGACCCGGGTCTCGGCGGCGAGACTTTCTCTCGGTATTCCAATCTGCATGACAAATCCCTGATGAGTTATTAGATGTTGGGCACAGTGTCCTGGGGCGGGCCGCTTGTTTCCGTGGAGCGGCGCCTGTTCTTCTTGGGGCGTCCAGGCTCTCCGGGCAAGCTTATTTGCGCCCCGACAGGCAAAAGCCATTGTGGCAAGTCTGTATTGTTACACAAGTGTATTTTGTTCATGTGACGAGCTAAGCCACTGGTCGGAGCAAATTTTTTGCGACAGGACACACTTTTGTAGCCTAAATTTTCCACTCTGCATATTCCTAAAACGAATTAAAAATTAATATTTATTCTTTTTTGCTTGAGTTAAAGGGCACTAAGCTAGCATCCATCAAAATGTCACTGGGTCGTCCTCATGCTGTTAAAAGAATTATCATCCCTCGCGTCCCCGCTCAGTGCCGAGCAGGTGGACAAGCTCAAGAAACTGACCTTTGAGCTCAATGCCGTGCAACTGGCCTGGGTCAGTGGTTATCTGGCTGCAAACGCGCAATTTGCCGCTGGGGGGGCTTTTGCTGCAGCACCAGCAGCCCAGGAAGCCGCTACTTTAACGGTGCTTTACGCATCGCAGACCGGCAATGCCAAAGGCGTGGCCAGTAAAATCAAAGCGGCGGCAGAAAGCCGTGGCTTAGCTGTGCAGTTACAAGATATTGCCTCGTATAAAACGAATGCGTTGGCAAAAGAAAAATTCCTCATCATTGTTGCCTCGACCTATGGCGAGGGCGAGCCACCCGAGAGCGCAGTTAGTTTCTATAAGTTCCTGTTTGGTAAAAAAGCGCCGAAGTTACCGCAGCTGCAATTTGCCGTGTTGGGCCTTGGCGATACCAGCTATGAGTTTTTCTGCAAAACCGCCACAGACTTTGACAGCCAACTGGCTGCATTAGGTGCAAAACGTTTGTATGAGCCAGCCCTGCTTGACGTCGATTATGCCGAGGGTGCGAAAAACTGGCAGGAAGCAGCCTTAGATGTGTTTGCACCGCTGCTTAAAGCATCAGGCGCCGGTAGCGAGCGAGTGATTGCATGGCCAGGTGCGACTGGCACCGCGGCTAGCCACAGCCTGTATGATAAGCAAAACCCAGCTACAGCTGAGTTAAGTGTTAATCAAAAGATCACGGCGCGTAATTCCACCAAAGACGTGCGTCATATTGAGATCTCGCTGGAAGGCACCGGCCTGAACTATCAGCCGGGTGATGCTTTAGGGGTGTATTTCCGCAATGCTCCGGAGCTTGTCGCCAGCGTGCTGGCCGCCACAGGTTTAACTGGCAGCGAGCAAGTTGAACTGTCTGGCCAGACGTTAACGCTGCAAGCGGCGTTAACCGACGAGCTGGAGCTCACCCAAGCTTACCCGTCGCTGGTGACCAAGTACGCAGAGGCGAGCAACAATGCCGAACTGCAAGCGCTTGGCGCAGACAAAGACGCGTTGCGCGCTTATCTGGCCGATAAACAAAGTGCCGATGTGATTGTGCAAAACCCTGCCAACATCAGCGCACAGCAGCTGGTGGACAGCCTGCGCAAAGTGCAGCCACGCTTGTATTCCATCGCCTCAAGCCAAGCCGAAGTGGGCGAAGAAGTTCATTTAACCGTCGGCGTGGTGCGTTACGATGCTTTTGGCAGCACCCATTTAGGTGGTGCGTCAGGCTTTTTAGCTGAGCGCTTGGCTGAAGGAGAGCCGGTGAAAGTCTTTGTTGAACACAATGACAACTTCCGCCTGCCAAGCCTCGATACGCCAGTGTTGATGATTGGCCCCGGCACAGGTATTGCGCCGTTTCGGGCGTTCTTGCAAGAGCGTGATAACGCAGGTGCGACTGGCCAAAACTGGCTGTTCTTTGGCAACCCGCATTTCACCCGTGATTTCTTATATCAGGTGGAGCTTCAAGACTACTTGAAGCGTGGCGTGTTAACCCACCTGGATGTGGCATTTAGCCGCGATCAAGCACAAAAAGTGTATGTGCAGGATAAACTGGCTGCCAAAGGCGCCGAAGTGTGGTCTTGGCTACAACAAGGCGCGCACTTATATATTTGTGGTGACGGCAACCGGATGGCGAAAGATGTACATCAGGCGTTATTACAGATTGCCCAAACCCACGGTGGCTTGTCTGACGAAGCAGCCGACGAGTATTTTGAAGAGTTACGCGAGAGCAAACGTTATCAGAAGGATGTTTATTAATGAGCCAATATCCAATTAAACCTGAACTGCAGGTGCAGGGCCAGCTGTCTGATAACGAGCGTCTGAAGGCTGAAAGCAACCATTTGCGTGGCACTATCACCACAGATTTAAAAGACGAAATTACCGGTGGTTTTACCGGTGATAACTTCATGTTGGTGCGTTTTCACGGCATGTATCAGCAGGATGACCGCGATTTACGTGCTGAGCGCGCGGAGCAAAAGCTGGAGCCGCTGCATAATGTGATGCTGCGGGCGCGCATGCCCGGCGGGATTATCAAGCCTGAGCAATGGCTGGCGATTGATGAATTTGCCCGCGAGCACACCATGTACGGCTCAATTCGGTTAACCACCCGCCAGACCTTCCAGTTCCACGGCGTGTTTAAACCGGATATCAAGCCGATGCACCAGATGCTGAATAAAATTGGCATCGACTCGATTGCCACCGCCGGTGATGTAAACCGTAACGTGCTGTGTACCTCAAACCCTGTGGAATCGGTGTTGCACCAGCAAGCTTATGAGTGGGCTGCGAAAATCTCTGAACATTTGCTGCCAAAAACCCGCGCCTATGCCGAGATTTGGCTGGGCGAAGAAAAAGTAGAAACCACGGAAACTGAGCCGGTGCTGGGTGATACCTACCTGCCGCGTAAGTTTAAAACCACTGTGGTGATCCCACCGCACAATGACGTCGACGTACACGCCAACGACTTAAATTTCGTGGCCATTGCCGAAAATGGCCAGCTGGTTGGTTTCAACGTGTTGGTTGGTGGCGGCCTTGCGATGACCCACGGCGATAAAGCGACCTATCCGCGTCGCGCAGAAGATTTGGGCTTTATCGGTCTTGAGCATGTGCTGAAAGTCGCAGAGCACGTGGTCACAGTGCAGCGTGACTACGGCGATCGGGTTAACCGGAAAAATGCCAAAACCAAATACACCATAGATCGTATCGGCGTTGACGCTTTCAAAGCAGAAGTGGAACAACGGGTTGGCGTGGCCTTTGGCCCAAGCCGTCCTTATGAATTTACCCACCGTGGCGATCGCTTTGGTTGGGTGGAAGGCATTGATGGTAAGCACCATTTAACACTCTTTATCGAAAACGGCCGTCTGCTCGATTACCCGGGTAAGCCGCTGAAAACGGGTGTTGCTGAAATTGCCAAAGTGCATAAAGGCGATTTTCGCATGACGGCAAACCAGAACCTGATCATCGCAGGGGTTGCTGCCGAAGATAAAGCGCAGATTGAGCAGCTGGCGCGCAATCATGGTTTGTTGGATAACGTGACCACCCAGCGTAAAAACTCGATGGCTTGCGTGTCACTGCCAACTTGTCCGCTGGCGATGGCAGAAGCCGAACGTTACCTGCCAACGCTGGTCACCCACGTTGAAGGGATCTTGAGCAAGCACGGCATTGCGGACGACCATATCATCCTGCGCGTCGTGGGTTGCCCGAATGGCTGCGGCCGCGCCATGTTGGCAGAAGCCGGTTTAGTGGGCCGTGGTCCTGGCAAATACAACCTGTATCTGGGCGGTAACACTGCGGGTACCCGTATTCCGAAATTGTATTTGGATAACGTAGCCGAAGCGGAAATTCTGGCTGAACTGGATACCTTGATTGGCCGCTGGTCAGTTGAGCGTAACCCAGGTGAATGTTTTGGTGATTTTGTTATTCGGGTGGGTGTTGTTGCCGAAGTGAAAGTCAGTAAAACCGACTTCCACGCCTGAGACCAGTCAGGGGGGAAGCAAGGCTTCCCCGTTTGTTTTGGCGGCCCGATGGCCGATGGCCAAGACGTGTAGCGACGCCAGAACCCTTGGAGATAAGCATGAATTATCACGATTTACTTAGTCTGGATGCAGCCGAGCAAGCGGCCGCGCTTGCGGACATCAATCTACAGCTTGCCAAGGCCACGCCTGCCCAGCGGGTTGAATTTGCGCTGCGTGAATTACCCGGCGAGCATATTTTAAGCTCCAGTTTTGGTATCCAGGCGGCGGTGATGCTGCATTTGGTGACGCAGGTAAAAAGCGATGTTCCTGTGGTGCTGACCGATACCGGGTATTTGTTCCCGGAAACCTACCGCTTTATCGATGAACTGACCGAGCGCCTTAAGCTTAACCTTAAGGTGTACCGCGCCCCGATGACGGCTGCCTGGCAGGAAGCGCGCTTCGGCAAGCTGTGGGAACAGGGACTCGACGGGCTTGAGCAATACAACAGGCTCAACAAGGTGGAACCCATGCAGCGGGCGCTGGAAGAGCTGGAAGTGGGAACCTGGTTTGCCGGCCTGCGCCGCACCCAGGCATCGACCCGCGAAGCGCTGCCCATTCTCGCCATTCACGGTAAACGCTTTAAATTGCTGCCGATTATTGAGTGGAGCAATAAGGATGTGCACCAGTACCTGACTAAATTCGAACTGCCTTATCACCCGCTGTGGGAACAGGGCTATGTGTCAGTGGGCGACACCCACTCCACCAAGCCGCTGGAGCTTGGCATGAGTGAGGAAGACACCCGCTTCAACGGCCTCAAGCGCGAATGCGGTCTGCATTACGAGATTTAAGCCAGATGCGACATCCAATAAAAACGCCGGCATTTGCCGGCGTTTTTGTAGGCATGAAGCGCCATGGCCCTTTCAAACATGGTTAAAGGATCAGTGCCCTTTGGCCTTGTGAATCGCCACTATCACTGCATCTTCAGTCAGCTCAGTGGGCAGAATTATACCCTTGGGCAGTGCAGGACCGTACACCTTGTTAAAGGGCGCCTCCGGCGCGGCAACTCGGCCATAGTAGGGCAGGATCAGATCTTTGTCCTGAATCCAGTTGGCCTGCATCAGTACCACTTTGTCTGACCTCAGGATGTTGACCACCTCGGGGCGGTGCAGCACTCCTGCGCGATTGGCTTGGCAGGGCATACACCAGTCTGAGTGCAAATCCACAAACACGGTATAGCCATTTTCAACCAACATGGGGATCCTGTCTGCAGCCAGCGGCTGCCACAGCAGCTCACGGTAATCCTGCTCGCCGCTGGCGCGGTGTACAAAGAAGCTGGCTGAGCCGACCATCAGCGCCATCAGGCCAATCACGGGGAGCACCGCCAGCGGGATAGGTTTGCCCCGCATGCGGGCAATCAGCAGCGCCACCATGGCGGCCAGAAGCAGTAATGTTATCAGGATACTGAGTGTCAGGATCATCGAAGGCTCCATGGGTAAATGACTATTCAGGATACGGTCTTGCCCTTAAGCCAAGGTGAAAGCAAGCGCCGGATTGTGGTTGTTGTGATGGCGCGCAGGAGGGTGCGGCAAGCAAGTTCGGAATATGGCTCGGGGAATACAGCGCGGCCAGACCGGTTAAGGCTGGCCGCTGATGCAGCTGAGGCGCGTGATTGCGACAGTGCAATAACACTACAGGACTAAAGCTACAGGACTAAAGCGATAGGGCGAAGAACACCGATGCCTGAGTTACCGCCTCGTCTGGCAGGCTTTCATCCGTGACCTTGAACTGCACCTGATGGCGCGGCAGCGTCAGTTGGTGTTTGGCTACAGTCAGTGTCAACGGCACTTCGAGCTGTTCACCGGCGCCAATCCGCACCTGCCGGCGCGACAAATCAAAGGGCAGCTCGCCACTCACCGAAATCTGGTAAATCCGCTCTTGCTGGGTTTTATTGCGGATTTTCAACAAATAGGTGTTTTCGACTTGTTCATTACCCACTTCCCGCGCCAGGGTCTGGCGGTCGCGCAGCACGTTGAGGGTAATGGCGTCCCGCCTCGAGAGGTCGATGCCGAGGGTGATGAGGATAAGGCCAAGGGCGATGCCGTACCCCAGGAAGCGTTTACGCCGCCATACCGGCTCGGTTTTGCCAGCGAGCGCCGCCTCACTGGTAAAGCTGATAAGGTTTGGCTGATAACCGAAGTGCTGCATGGTTTGGTCGCAGGCATCGACACAGGCGCCGCAGTTGATGCACTCGTATTGCAGACCGTTGCGTATATCTATGCCCGTGGGGCAGACCTCAACGCAAAGGTTGCAGTCGACGCAGTCACCCAGTTCGGTCGCCTGTTTACGCTTGCGTGGGCCACGGGCTTCGCCGCGGGCGGCATCGTAGGTCACCGTTTGGGTAAAGTCATCAAACATGGCCGACTGAAACCGGGCGTAGGGGCAACAGTGCAGGCACATCATTTCCCGCATCCAGCCGGCATTGAGGTAGGTACACAGGGCGAAAAACCACACCCAGGCCGTATCCCAAAAGGCGCCGTTGAAGCTGAATATGGCCGGATACAGCTCCCTGGCCGGAACGAAATAGGCCACGAAACCGCAGCCCGTCAGCAGGGAGAGCAGCAGCCAGACACTGTGCTTGCCGGCGCGCTTGCCGGCCTTGCCGAGGCTCATGGGGGCCTTGTCCAGCGCAATACGTTGGTTGCGGCTGCCTTCAAACTTTTCTTCCACCCAGACGAACATAAAGGTCCAGGCGGTTTGCGGACATAAAAAACCGCACCAGACCCTGCCCCAGAACAGGGTCACGAAGAAGAGGCCAAAGGCGGCAGCGATAAACAGCCAGACCAAGAGGGTAAAGTCCTGGGGCCAGAGGCTGGCACCAAAGAGGTAAAATTGCTGATCGGCCAAATCAAACCAAATGGCCTGGCGCCCCTGGTAGCTGATTAAAGGTAAGAAAAAAAACAGCGCAATCAGCACTGCATTGAGCCCCCGCCGCCAGCGGTTGAAGTGCCCGCTCTGGCTGCGGAAGTGAAGCTTTGTGCTGCGCTGGGCCGGGGCGGTTTGCAGCGCTGTGGCTATATGAATGACCGGAATGGATTCCGTGATTGGACTGTACTGCTTGACCATGGGACTTCCTGATTGACTTTGGACGCCCTCTCACAAGGCAAGTGACGTGCCAGGAAGTCTCGTGATTTAAGTTATTGTTTAATATTAAAAACTGGTTTGGTGATGGCTTGAGTTGTCACGACATATCGTGATTGAGGCGATATATCGTGACTTGATGGCGGTTCAGGGGCGACGGATATTGAGTTTTTGCATCCGCGATCTCAGGGTGCTTGGGGGCAATCCCAGGGCGGCAGCCGCTCCCATGGGGCCCGATATGCGCCACTGGCATAATTGCAGTGTGGCCTGAATGTGCGCGGCTTCCACCTCGGCCAGGGTTTGTCCTGGTCGGGGACCGGGGGAGGACTGGGTCAAGGACGTCAGGCTGATAATGGGATTGTGGGTCAGAATGGCTTCCCGCTCCAGCAGGTTCTGCAGTTCGCGCACATTGCCGGGCCAGGAATAGTGCATCAGTTGCTGCAGGCTGTCGCCATCGACCCCGGCCAAGGGTTTGCCGAGTTTTTGTGACAGGCTTTTGAGCATTTGCTGCACCAACTCGGGAATGTCTTCCCGCCGCTCCCTCAGTGCCGGCACCCTGAGGGGGAAGACATTGAGGCGATAATACAAATCCATGCGGAACAGCCCCTGTTCTACCCGCTTTTGCAGATCGTGATGGGTGGCGGCAATCAGCCGTATGTCCACCTTGATGCTGTCACTGCCGCCGACCCGCTCAAATTCCTGCTCCTGAATGACCCTGAGTAGTTTTGACTGGGCTTCGAGACTCAGCTCCGCCACCTCATCGAGAAACAGGGTGCCTTTGTGGGCCAGCTCAAAGCGGCCCTTGCGTCTTTGGCTGGCTCCTGTGAAGGCACCTTTTTCGTGACCGAACAGCTCACTTTCGAGCAGGGACGCCGAAAAGGCGGCGCAGTTGACACTGATTATGGGTTTATCCCGGCGGGCGCTGAGACGGTGCAGCTGACGGGCAACCAGTTCCTTGCCGGTGCCATTTTCACCCTGGATCAGTACTGTACTGTCGGTATTGGCCACCAGGCGCAGCTGTTTCAGTAGCTGCTGGATTGCGCTGCTGTTGCCACTGATCTGCTGATGACCGGTTTTGTCCTCAAGCTCGGCCTGTAACCAGGAATTTTCCGAGGCCAGCTGCTCGGACAATGCCTGCACCTGTTCCAAGGCCTGTCGCAGCGACAGCTCGGTTTGCTTTTGCAGGCTGATGTCGCGAAATATCGCGACTACACCCTTAAGCTTGCCATCCTGCCATACGGGGGTGGAGCTGTAATGCACGGGAAAGCAGCTGCCATCCTTACGCCAGAACACTTCGGAGCTGATTTCCCTGGGTTTTCCATCCTTAAGTGTTTGATAGATTGGGCAATCCTGGTGGGGGTAGGGGCTGCCGTCGGCGTGGCTGTGGTGGTGAAAATCGTGAATTTTACGTCCCAAGAGTTCATCGGCGCTCCAGCCGGTCATGCGCTCGGCGGCCGGGTTTATAAACACGGCGTTGCCTTTAAGATCAAAGCCATAGATACCTTCGCTGACGGCGTTGAGCAGCAGGCGGTTTTCGGGCAGGAAACTGTCGGTTTGGGACATAAGCTAAAGGTAATCATTCAGGCGTTATTATGGGCCGAGTATAGGCAGCCGGACCGAGGCTGTCACCCTTGGTAAACCTTTAATCACGAAATATCGTGATTAGATTTGTCCGAACAAACAAGCACTTCATAGCCGTTGGGGCTATGGGGTATAGTGGCCGCTCTCAAGGTGCGGATTAAGATACCGACAGCAGCAAGTTTACAGGGGCGTGTATGAGTTTCAGTATTTGGTTGGGGTTATTGGCCATTTGTTGCCTGGGGGCCATGTCTCCCGGCCCCAGTCTGGCCATGGTGGTTCGCCACACCCTGGGGGGCGGCAGGTTGCATGGCATAGTCTGCGCCTGGGCCCATTCCATCGGCATTGGAGTTTATGCCCTGGTGACCCTGTTGGGCCTGGCCGTCGCCCTCAAGGAGGCGCCGCTGCTGTTTAATGGCATTGCCTTGCTGGGCGCCCTGTACCTTATCTGGATGGGAATTGGTGCACTGCGCTCCAAGGGTGGTATGGCCGATAAGCTGGCTGCGGGCAAGTCTGGCTCCCTGTTTCAGGCGGCCCGTGACGGCTTGGCCATTTCCCTGTTTAATCCCAAGATCCTGCTGTTTTTCCTGGCCCTTTTCAGCCAGTTCGTATTGGCCTCCGCCGGAGGCAGCGGCAAGGCGCTGATAGTACTGACACCGCTGCTGGTTGATGGTCTCTGGTATACCTTGGTGGCGCTGATGTTATCCCATCCGCAGCTGCTGCCGAAATTAAGGGCGAGGGCAGCCCTGATTGATCGCCTGTCCGGCGTGGTGCTGATTCTGTTGGGGCTGCGGGTGATTTGGACCCAACTGCTCGGGTAGGTGGGCACGAGAATGCTTTGATAAAAGGCCGCCCCCGGGGCGGCTTTTTATTGCGTCAGCCAAGGGCAGTCCGTAAGCTGTGGCCGTCTTAAAGAGAGTGAATTGTGCAGCAGGAAATTCAAATGGCCCTTATTCAGGATTGGGACGCCTTGTTGGCGGAAGAAACTTCCAAGCCCTATTTTCAGCAGCTGAGCGCATTCGTTGATGCCGAGCGCGCCAGTGGCAAGCAAATTTATCCGCCCCACGATGAGGTGTTCAGTGCTTTCAGGCATACGCCCCTGGATAAGGTGCGGGTGGTGCTCCTGGGGCAGGACCCCTATCACGGCGAAGGTCAGGCCCATGGGCTGTGTTTCTCGGTTAAGCCGGGCATCAAGCCTCCGCCGTCACTGGTCAATATGTACAAGGAGTTGGCCAGTGATATTCCGGGCTTTGAGATCCCGAGTCACGGCTTTCTGCAATCCTGGGCCGAGCAGGGGATATTGATGCTCAATACCGTGTTGACGGTGGAACAGGGAAAGGCGCACTCCCATGCCAAGGCGGGTTGGGAAACCTTCACCACCAATGTGCTTAAGGCCCTCAATGCCAGGAAAGAGCCCATTATTTTCGTGCTTTGGGGCAGCCATGCCATCAAGAAGGGTAAGGTGATAGATGCGCCCTGGCACAGGATCATTTCCGGCCCCCATCCCTCGCCCCTGTCTGCTTATCGGGGCTTTTTCGGCTGTCGCCACTTCTCATTGATCAACAGTATGTTGCAGGAGCAGGGCCACAGTCCCATCCACTGGCAACCCCGAGCACAAAAATAAGTGCGGAAAATAAAAAACCTCGCAGTGCGAGGTTTTTTATTGGGGAAAAACCCGTATTAGTTGCTGCGGGAGACCGCAATCCGTGCCAGGGACTCCAGGGCTGTTTTGAAGTCGCTGTCAGCTAAAACCTTCAGCGAGGCTATGGCCTTGTCGGCTTCGGACTCAGCCTTGGCTCGGGTGTACTCCAGGGAGCCGCAGCGCTTGAGGGCGGTCAGAATTTCTTCTATGGCATCTGTGCCATCGGCCTTTTCTATGGCGCCACGGATCAGAGCCTTTTCACTATCATTGCCATTATGTATCGCATGGATCAGCGGCAGCGTGGGTTTACCCTCGGCGAGATCATCACCTATGTTTTTACCCAGCTCCTCGGCGTCACTGGTGTAATCCAGCACATCGTCGATCAGTTGGAAGGCGGTGCCCAAGTATTTGCCATATTCGCCCAGCGCCAGCTCGGTGGCTTCATCGCAACCTGCCAGAACAGCGCCGAGGCGGGTGGCTGCTTCGAACAGTTTGGCCGTCTTGCAATAGATCACCCGCATATAACTCTCTTCCGAGGTGTCGGGATCATTGCAGTTCATCAGTTGCAGTACTTCGCCTTCCGCCAGCACGTTGGTGGTATCGGCCAGAACCCTGAGTACCTTCATGCTGTCCAGTTCGGTCATCATCTGGAAGGAACGGGTATAAAGGAAGTCACCCACCAATACGCTGGCGCTGTTGCCAAACAGGGCATTGGCGGTTTCCCGGCCACGGCGCAGGGTGGACTCGTCCACCACATCATCGTGCAGCAGTGAGGCGGTGTGGATGAACTCGATAATGGCGGCCAGTTTGGTGTGCTTGTCACCCTCATAACCCACGGCGCGGGCCGCCAGTACCGACAGCAAGGGCCGCAGACGCTTGCCACCACCATTTATAATGTAGAAGCCAAGTTGGTTGATCAGGGCAACGTCTGACTCGAGCTGCGTATAGATCAATTGGTTGACTGCCTGCATGTCAGCATCAGCCAGCTGACGAATGGCATTTAAATCCATATATAGACTCTGGTTACAGGACAGAGGGTCTGCTGCCCCGAGTTAGGCTTAAGTGTTATAATAGATGCGATTTTACCGGAAAATATCACACATGACAGCCATTGCGGGTCGGATGTGCGAAGGATAGGGATCTTTTTTTGATCTTTGCCAATTAGGGCTTGCCAGTACTGGATTCTTCGCGTAAACTCCGCGCCCATTGTCAATAAAGTTTTTATAGCACCCCAGCTCTACCTGTGAGTCGGCGTGTTAGGAATTTCGGAGTAAAATAGCTATGTACGCTGTTTTTCAAAGTGGTGGTAAGCAACACCGTGTTGCTGAAGGCCATACAGTTCGTTTGGAAAAAATTGAAGTTGCTACCGGTGAAACCATCGAGTTCGATCAAGTTCTGCTGGTTGCTGATGGCGAAAACGTGAAAGTGGGTGCTCCACTGGTTGAAGGCGGCAAAGTAGTTGCTACTGTTGTTAGCCATGGCCGCGGCGAAAAGGTAATTATCCAAAAGTTCCGTCGTCGTAAGCACCACGAAAAGAAAATGGGCCACCGTCAGTGGTTCACTGAAGTTAAAATCACTGCTATCAACGCTTAATTAGGAGTCTGACTCATGGCACATAAAAAAGCTGGCGGTTCTACTCGTAACGGCCGCGATTCAGAAAGCAAACGTCTTGGTGTAAAGCGCTTCGGCGGTGAATCAGTTCTGGCTGGTAACATCATTGTTCGTCAACGTGGTACCAAGTTCCACGCTGGTGTGAACGTAGGTGTTGGTCGTGACCACACTCTGTTCGCCCTGACTGACGGCAAGGTTAAGTTTGAAGTTAAAGGTCCTAACAACCGTAAGTTTGTTAGCATCGAAGACTAATCTTCAAACAGCCTAAGCTGACTAAGCCCCGCCATTGGTGGGGCTTTTGTTTTGTGGTTTCCGCCACAGCCTGTGGTTGGAAAGCTGGGATAAAATGAGTTTTTGGCGACCCCTGGGGTTAAACGGTATAATTCCTCCATTCTGGGGTGTCGGGAGTATGTATGAAGTTTGTCGATGAGGCAGTGATCCGGGTTGAAGCGGGTGACGGTGGCAGCGGTTGCGTAAGTTTCCGTCGCGAGAAATATGTTCCCGATGGTGGGCCGGACGGCGGTGATGGCGGTGATGGCGGCAGCGTATTCCTGCAGGCCGACGAAAACCTCAACACCCTGATCGAGTATCGCTTTGAGCGTTTCCACATGGCCGAGCGCGGTGAAAATGGCCGTGGCCGTGACTGTACCGGTCACAGCGGCAAGGACCTGATCCTCAAGGTGCCCGTGGGTACCCGTGCCGTGGATGAAGAGACCGAAGAAGTGCTCGGCGATCTGACCACCCACGGTCAGAAACTGCTGGTGGCCCAGGGCGGATTCCATGGTTTGGGCAATACCCGTTTCAAGAGCAGCACCAACAGGGCGCCGAGGCAGAAAACCCTGGGTACCCCGGGTGAGGTGCGCAGCCTGAAGCTGGAGCTGTTGCTGCTCGCCGATGTGGGCCTGCTGGGGATGCCTAACGCCGGTAAGTCGACCTTTATTCGCTCGGTTTCCCGTGCGACTCCCAAGGTTGCCGATTATCCCTTTACCACCCTGGTGCCGAACCTCGGGGTAGTGAACCCGCGTCCGGGGCAGAGCTTTGTGATTGCCGATATTCCCGGCCTGATTGAAGGGGCTGCCGATGGCGCCGGTTTGGGGATCCGCTTCCTCAAGCACCTGGAGCGTTGCCGAGTTCTGCTGCACATACTGGATATCGAGCCCGTTGACGGTTCCAATCCTGCCGATGCCGCCCGTGCCATTGTCGGTGAGCTGGAGAAGTATTCTCCCAAGCTGGCTGCCAAGCCCCGTTGGTTGGTATTCAACAAGACGGATCTCTTGCTGGAAGAAGAGTTGCAGGAAAGGGTTGATGCCATAGTGGCGGATCTGGGCTGGGAAGGCGATGTCTATACCATCTCTGCCTATACCCGTTCAGGCACCAAGGAACTGGCCGAAAAGCTGTACGACTTCATCAGCAGCCTGCCTGATGATGAAGAAGATAAAGATCCCGATGCTGACGTTGAGTTCAAGTGGGATAACTATCACCAGGCCAGCCTGGAAGACGCCAACGAAGATTATGACGATGACTTCGATGACGACTTCGACGATGACGATTACGATGTAGAGATCATCTATCAAAGGTAATTTTTTACCCCTGAAGTTGAGCGTGACGTGTACGCAGAAACGCAAAATGACATCACCCGCCAGGTAGTGCGCGTTGCGCAATTACTCCTGGCCTATGGCGCTGAGTCTGATCTGGTTGAAGAGATCAGTCAGCGCCTTGGCAAGGCGCTGGGCTTGGCCAGCGTCGAGCTTTCCATATCTTCCAATGCCCTGGTACTGACCAGTTTGGTCCATGGCAGGTGTATTACTACCACTCGCCGTATTCGTGAGCACGGCATCAATATGACGCTTATCTGCGAGTTGCAGCGTTTGTGTCTGTTGGCGGAAAAGGGGCTGTACGGGCCAAATGAGGTCCGTCGGCGGCTGGCCAGGATAGCGCCCAAAACTTACCCGGCGCATCTGGTGATCCCCATGATAGGCCTGTCCTGTGGCAGTTTTTGTCATCTGTTCGGTGGTGATTTGGCGGCCTGCCTTATCACGGCCTTTGCCTCTTCCATCGGCATGATAGTGCGCTTGCTGTTGGCCCGGAGTCATTTCAATTTGTTGGTCACCTTTGCCGCGACCGCCTTTGTTACCAATATCCTGTCCCAGATAGGCTATCGCTGGCCTCTGACCCAAACGCCGGAATTGGCCATGGCGGCCAGCGTGTTGATGTTGGTGCCGGGCTTTCCGATGATTAATGCCATTTCGGACATGGTGAAAGGGCACATGAACGTGGGGATCTCCCGTTGGGGGCAGGCGAGCTTGCTGACCCTGGCCTCAGTTATTGGCATTACCTGTGCCATGCAGTTGGGAGGGATTTTCCTGTGACCTCAAGCCCAATGGACATGCTGTGGCTGTTGCTTGACGATGCCCTGTTTTCAGCAATTCCTGCGCTCGGGTTTGCCATGCTGTTTAATGTGCCCAAGCGTTTTCTCCCCTATTGCGCCATTGCCGCGGCCCTTGGACACAGTTTCCGCACTGCCCTGTTGCAGCTGGAGCTGCCCATTGAGTGGGCCACTTTTGCCGCTGCAGCCCTGGTGGGCACAATCACCATTGCCTTTGCCCGGCGTCACCTGGCACCACCGCTCTTGTATGCTGTGGCGGCCATTATCCCCATGATCCCGGGGACCTATGCCTTTAATACCGTGATTGCCCTGGTGCAACTGACGGCGCAGAGCGAGGTCAGTCCGGCGCTCACAGGCGCAGTTATCAGCAACGGCCTGAAGACGGTATTTATTCTGGGGGCCCTGTCGGTGGGACTGGCTTTGCCGGGACTCTTGTATTTCAGAACCCGTCCCGTAATATAAAAATTCAATCAAATTAGGGAATAAGCATGCGTATCGCCATGATAGCCGCGATGGCCAACAATCGCGTCATAGGAAAAGACAACCAAATGCCCTGGCATTTGCCGGAAGACCTCAAACATTTTAAGGCCATGACCCTGGGAAAGCCCGTGGTTATGGGACGCAAAACCTTTGAGTCCATAGGTCGCCCATTGCCCGGCAGGCATAATATAGTCATCAGTCGCAATGCAGACTATCGCCCGGAAGGCGTCAGTGTCGTCGCTTCTTTTGAGGCTGCCAAACAGTTGGTGGGTGACTGTGAGGAGCTGGTGGTCATAGGTGGTGGTCAGCTGTACCAAAGCCTGCTTACACAGGCTGATAGGCTATATTTAACTGAGATTGCCTTGGATGTGGATGGTGACACCCATTTCCCGGCCTGGGATGACGGTTCCTGGGAGCTGCTGGAAAAGAGTGAGCACATTGCCGCATCGGGTATTGAATATCGCTTTATCACATTGACAAAAAAATGTTAAATTAGCAGGTGTTGTGTACCCTGATGTGGATTTCTGACGAGTCCACTGAATAATGAAAAATACAAAGGAGTATCGGATGCGTGTATTGCCCATGGCTATTGCAGCGCTGATTGCAGCTTCCTCTGTTTCTGTGTCCACTCCGGCCATGGCCGACACCGATCAGTTGGTAGCTAGCATTTGTGACTACGTGAAATCCAATGATAAAAATCGTCTGCGTAAAAAGCTCAAAGAAAGCCGGGTGAAATTGCGCAATGTATACTCAGGCATCAGCTGTGATGGTAACAGTTTGCTGCGCACTGCCTATGTGGCCAATGCCGCAGATGTGGGCGAGTTTATTGCCAAGCGTTTGTCTGCGACCGAACTGGGGGCCGCAGAAGCCGATGGCAAAACCATCGAAGCCTGGGCCGAAGCCAATGGCCATGGTGGCAGCCCAATCACTGCGGCGATTAAAGAGCGCCTCAGCGGCGCCGGTGGCGAAAGCGACGAATAACAGTTTCACCAATAAAAAACCGGGCCTCAGCCCGGTTTTTTATTGGTGAAACTGCTGTGAAAGACCAGGCACAAAAAAGCCGCCTTGCGACGGCTTTGTAATGCAGCTTAAGCTTAGACCTTGAACTCACCTACCGAGGCTTGCAGTTCCTCCGCCAGACGCGCCACCTGATGGCTTGATTGCGCCGTTTGGTCGGCACCTATGGCTGTTTCTTCGGAAATGGCGGCAATGTGCTCCAATTTTTCCGAGACCTGCTGACTCACCAGATTCTGCTCCTGAGCCGCATGGGCAATGTGAGTGCCGGCATCGAAGGCCTGGTGTACCGATTTGCTGATGGTTTCCAGTGCCACGTTGGCTTGCTCAGTCTTGTCGACGCAGGCTTTTGCCTGGGTCTGGCCCAGCTCCATAACCGCCACGGCTTGCTGGGTGCCCTGTTGCAGCACTTCGATCATTTGCTGAATTTCGCGGGTTGACTCCTGGGTGCGGGAAGCCAGGCTGCGCACCTCATCGGCCACCACGGCAAAGCCCCGACCCTGTTCACCGGCACGGGCAGCCTCAATGGCGGCATTCAATGCCAGCAGGTTGGTCTGTTCGGCAATGCCACGGATCACGTCCAGGATGGAGCCGATGGAGGCGCTGTCGGCATGAACCTTGTTGATCACCTTGCTGGCCTTGGCCACTTCTTCGGCCAGTGCCTGTATGGTGCGCTTGTTTTCATCGGCTATGGTACGCATATGGTGCGCTTCATCATCGGCCTGTTTGATTTGCTTCAGGGCATCATCCGCACTCAGGGTCACCTGGTGTGCACTTGAACTCAGCTCTGTGGTGGCGGTGGCCACCTGATCTACCTGGCTCTTCTGTTCCTGAATGCCGATTGTGGTCTGGGACGTAATGGCCGAGGTTTGCTCTGCGGCTGCGGCCAGCTGGGTTGAGCGGTCGAGAATGCCGACTATGAGTGCCCGCAGGCTGTCCACCAGGCGGTTACAGTTGCGCGACAACTCGGCAAATTCGTCATGGCCGGAATCATCCAGCTTATGGGTCAGATCGCCCGATGCCAGCACATTCAGGGCATCATTGACCTCGTCCAGGGAGCGCTTGAGCGGCCTGACAACCCACATGCTGACACCAATGGCCACAATAATGGCAATCACCACCAACAATGAAGTCTGCATTGAGGCACTGTCGACATCGTTGATGGCTTTACTGCTGATTTCCTTGGTCACACCGTCAATGTTTTTGCTCAGCTCACGCATTTTTGCCGAGACTTCCTTGGCATCTTTTTCAACGGCATTGAGTTTGGTCAGCGCGGCTTCGGCATTGGCGAGCTGACTGGCTTTAAGAGACAGCATGGTGTTTTGCTTGCCTTCCAGCATGCTGAAAACCTTGCTGGTATCTTTGTTGATACCTTGCATCAGCTCTTCGTCAAGCAGCCCTTCGCCATGGCGATTGACATATTCAATCTTGGTCTTGGCCTCACCGACTATGTAGTCCAGTTCCTTGACTATGATGTCGTACTTGCTTTTCTCTTCGGTGGCCACCAGGTCATAGACAGTGGTGATAATGTTGCTCATGCTGGTGTCGATGGCACTGGCGGCAGCGGCAATTTCTTTTTCAGTCTGGTTGGAGCTGCTTTCGAGATCGATAAGATCCAGCAGGCCAGATGAGGCATCATCGGCGCTGTTTTCCAGGGTGCTGCGCTGCTTAATCAGCTGTTCCTGCTGGGTCAGTGCCTGCTCCCGGGCATCGATCATCGCCTTGCTGTCGGTGGCAAACTTGAGATAGCTGCTGTTGAGCTGGTTTAACTGACTGAGATAATTTTGATTGTTTTCCAGCAAACCACTGAGGGTGGTAAAACCGTCCTTGAAGTTTTTGCTGTGGGCATTGAATTGCTTTTCCTGCTCGGGAATGGTGCTGGACAGGGTGCTGTGGTAAGCGATAAGGATAAGGCGCTGCTGTTCGCTCAGGGTCTCAGATAAGTTACCCGTGGCTTCCAGGGCGGGCATGCTCAATTCCTGCACCAGAACAGTACTGTCCTTAAGACTGCTGTTGGTCACCAGAGAGGCGATACCCAGAATCACCAAGAGGAGGGTTACTGCGCTGAAACCGCCAATGACTCGGGTGGCTACATTTATCTTCATATGATACTCCGGTGATTTTTATAATTTTTTCCGAAAAATAACCAATTCAGTACTGATAGTACGCGATGGGTTTTATATCGGCTGGATCAAGGTTTAGTTTAACCCTATTTCATCCTTTTTTGGCTAATTTTTTCTCTGTTTTCAAGGTGCCAGAGTGTCAAGTGTTCTCCCCAGCAGCAGCCTGTATCCAAGGCTATCCGTCGCTCCCTGTTAACCTTGCCCATCAGGGCCGCCCAATGGCCAAACACCAGGGTATGGTCTTCCAGGCACGAGGGCAGCTCAAACCAGGGATGGAGATCCGGTTCCTTGCAGTCTTCCGGCGGTGTTTTGCATTTGAAATCCAGCCGGCCATCGCTGTGCAGATAGCGCATCCGGGTCAAAGCATCGATACAATAACGTAGCCTCAGCTTGCCCTGCAGGTTTTCAGACCAGGCTTCCGGCGTTTCTGTGTACATGAAGGCCAGCAGTTCACAGTAATTCGCCTGCTGCAGCGCCATGTGCACTGCAGCGGCTTCGGCCCTCAGGGTCGGCAGGTCCCATTGTGGAGGCACCCCGGCATGGGTCATGATCAATTTGTGTTCGGGTAATTCCTGCATCAGGGGTTGCTGTCGCAACCAGCCAATCAGCGTTGGCAGTCGCTCCGATGCCAGCAACTTCTCCAGCTTATCGGATGCCTTGGGGCGTTTGAGGCCATTATAGATGGCCAGTAGATGCAGATCGTGATTACCCAGTACCACCCTGGCTGCGCCATCCAGGGATTCAAAAAAGTTCAGAACCTTGAGGGAGTCCGGTCCCCTGGCGACCAGATCGCCAACGGCCCAGAGGGTGTCTTTGGAGGGATTGAAGTCCACTTTCGCCAGCAGAGACTGAAGTTCCTGATTGCAGCCCTGTATGTCGCCGACAAAGTAGTTGGCCATAGAATCTTATCTCAATGCAGGAGTCCGGGAACCGCCAATCGGAATGCCGGGATTAGGGCATCAAATGGCTCGCCTGACTCTGTGGTCATGCCATATTTGCCTTCCATGAAACCCAGCGGCGTTTCCAATACAGTGCCGCTGGTGTACTGATATGCGGTGTTGGGGGGGATCACCGGGGTTTCGCCCACCACACCGGCGCCCTGAACCTCACTGACATGACCATTGCCATCGGTAATGACCCAATGGCGGGTTTCCAGTTTGGCGGACCTGTCACCGAGGTTAATAATGGTGATGGTGTAACTGAAGACGTATTTGCCTTGATCGGGATCCGATTGTTGTTCCAGATATTCGGTATCGACTTCTATCTTGATAGCTGAATCTGTGGCTGTCATGGAAATCCTGAATTCCGGGGCCAGGGCCCCCTTACACTTATTTCTTATCGTACAGATAATTGGCTATGGCAACATACTGCTCGACGCTGATGTCCTCCGGACGCAGGCCGGCGTCTATTCCCAGCTTGGCAAGTTCATCGTCGTTGAGCATGGGCTTAAGGTTGTTGCGCAGTGTCTTGCGCCGCATGTTAAAGGCGGTATTGCACACCTTGCGAAGCAGCTCCACATCCTTGCAAGGCCAGGGCTTCTCGGCATAGGGCACCAAACGTACCACGGCAGAGTCCACCTTGGGCGGTGGCGTGAAACAGCCGGGAGGCACTTCCAGCACGGGTACTACCTGACAAAAATATTGCGCCATTACTGTCAGTTTGCCATAGGCCTTGGTGCCGGGGCTGGCGGAGAGCCTGAGCACCACTTCCTTTTGCAACATAAAGTGCATGTTCTCAATTTGTCCGGCAAACTCAAACAGGTGGAACATCAGCGGTGTGGAAATATTGTAGGGCAGGTTGCCGAAGACCTTGAGTTTTTTACCCGGCTGGCACAGCTGGGCGAAATCAAATTGCAGCGCATCACCCTGATGGATGTCGAGTTTGTCCTTGAGTGTGGGGTGCACCTTGAGGCGCTCCACCAGATCCCGGTCCAGTTCCACCACGGTCAGCTTGTCTATGGCCAGAGCCACAGGCTCGGTCAGTGCCGCGAGGCCGGGACCGATTTCAACCATGATATGGTCATTGTCCGGCGCTATGGCGCCGACAATGCGGTTAATAATGTTACCGTCGGTCAAAAAGTTCTGACCGAAACGTTTTCTGGCCGTGTGGCCCAAATGGACTTTATTGCTCATCTATCACTATATCAGTTGGTTTTGCCAGCCAATTCAATGGCTTTATGCAAGGCGCAGACAAAGCTGCCTGTGTCGGCCCGGCCCGTACCTGCCAGCTCCAGCGCTGTACCGTGATCCACAGAGGTGCGGATATAGGGCAGACCCAGGGTAATGTTCACTGCTTTACCAAACCCCTGAGCCTTGAGCACCGGCAAGCCCTGATCGTGATACATGGCCAGTACCACATCGGCATGCTCCAGGTATTTGGGCTGGAAAAGGGTATCGGCGGGCAGAGGACCGACGATATTGAAATGCTCTTGTTCCCTGAGCTCGTTGAGGGCCGGGATGATAACATCCAGTTCTTCGCGGCCCAAGTGACCATCTTCACCCGCGTGAGGGTTGAGGCCACAGACATAAATAGTTGGCTTATCTATGCCGAATTTATTGACCAGATCCTGATGCAGGATCTTGATGATCTTGTGCAACCTGTCCCGGGTGATGGCCTTGGATACATAAGCAAGAGGGATATGGGTCGTCACCAGCGCCACCTGCAAACCGGGGCAGGACAGCAACATCACCACGTCCTGACAGCCTGCCTGATTGGCAAAAAATTCGGTATGGCCGCTGAAGGATATGCCCGCCTGATTGATGATGCCCTTGTGCACCGGGCCCGTCACCACGGCATCAAACTCGCCGCTCATGTTTTTCTCGCCGGCATAACGCAGAGTATCAATGACATAGGCACTGTTAAGCTCATTGAGCTTGCCGCACTCCGCCTCGGTTGCCATCTGGAACGGCACCAAAGTCAGGGTGCCGGCTTCCTGTGGCTTGGGAGCCTGACCGGGTTGGTAGGGCCTGAGACTGAGCGGCAGACCGAGCTTTTTGGCTCTGGCCTGCAACAGCGCCGGATCGGCGCACACCACCAACTCCGCTGGCCAGGGACGCTGGGCCAGTTGGATCACCAGATCCGGACCTATTCCTGCCGGTTCACCCGGGGTTATGGCAATGCGCTTGACTGTCACGGAAATCAGCCTCTGTCGTTCTCGGGTTCAAAGACCTCAATGTAAGCCTCGGCGCGCATTTCGTCCAACCAGTTTTGCAGTTCCTCGTTGAATTTACGACGGAAAATTAACTGGTGAGCGCGATTGGTATTAAAGCGCTCGGTAGCGTCTGTTTTGCGCTTTTCTTCCAACTGGGCTATGTGCCAGCCGTGGGTGGTGCGAAACGGCTCGCTGATTTCATCTATGGCCAGATTATTGAGAGTCTGGGCGAATTCGGGCACATAAATACCGGCCTCGGCCCAGCCAAGCTCACCACCCTTGGTGGCTGAACCCGGATCTTCCGAATATTGGCGGGCCAGATCTTCAAACTTGGCTTCGCCGCTGCGGATCTGCTTTACAAACTGGTCGAGCATGGCCTTGGCGCGTTCTTCCGACAGAATAGGTGAGGGCTTGAGCAGTATGTGACGGGCACGCACTTCCTCAATTTCCTTGGTCTGAAGGCCGCGAATATCCACTATTTTGAGAATGTGAAAACCGGCGCCGCTCTTGATGGGGCCAATAATCTCATCTTTCTTGGCGTTGCCAACCACTTCGGCAAACAGGGTGGGCATTTCGTTGATGTTCATGTAGTCCCAGATCCCGCCTTCCAGCGCCTTGGGGCCGGAGGAGGCCGCAATGGCGGTGGAACGGAAATCGGCACCGTCTTTCAGCCGGTCAAGTACCGCCTGAGCGCGCTTGCTTGACGCTTCCAGCTGTTCGCTGCTGGGGTTGGCCGGTACTTCAATCAGGATGTGGCCAATCTGAAACTCCACATCCTTCATACCCTGTTCTTCGATCATTTTTACCAGGTTATTGATTTCCTGTGGGGAAACCTGAATCCGGCGCTGTACCTGAATACGCTGGATTTCGCCCAGGGTGATTTCTTCACGGACCTGCTCACGGTATTGGCTGAAGCTCATGCCTTCGGATTCGATCTGCTTGCGCATCTGATCCACTGTCAGCTTTTGCTCACGGGCGATGTTTTCTATGGTTTGATCCAGCTGCAGATCGCCTATGTGCAGGCCGATACGGTCGGCCATTTGCAGTTGCAAACGGGTGAGGATCAGGCGCTCTATTACCTGGGTCCGCAGGGCGTCATCCGAGGGCAGGGTCTGGCCCGCTTCGGTAGCGTTTTTGGTTACTGTGGCGATCATATTGTCGATTTCAGATTCGAGCACTATGCCGTCGTTAATCTGTACCGCAATCCTGTCCAGCGGTTGAGGAGCAGCCAGAGCGGCGTTGCTCAGGGTCATGGCCAGCAGGGCAAACATCAAATTCTTTCTGGGTTTCATCCAAATAAATCCTTGGCAATCTGGGGTTTTTATCCACCTATCCGGCAGACAACCCCGGTAGTGTTAACCTGTTTGGACAGCAAGTCCCGAATGTGGTTTCGCAATCTACCACATTTCTGTGTTAATTCCTCAGATAAAGCGGCTTCCTGTAGTTGAACAGCCCTTCATCGAGCATGTCGCTGACACCAAGCGGTCCCGAGCCTCCCAGTCCCTTGATCACGAAATTGAGGAAGATGCCGCGCTCAAACTGTTCCCGTTCGTCGACACTTGGATTGAACTCGTCGCTGTAGTTGGTCTTGATGTGGTAGTGGTAGCTTAAGCGCGCCGCCCAGCAGCAGGACTCATATTGGAAGCCGGTATAGGCTTCCACCGTGCGGGCTTCCTTAAGATCGTAATACCAGTTGCCGACGAAATAGAGGTCGTCCCTCAGCGGCCAGGTGGTTCTCAGGCCCGTCTGGGAAATGTCCACCCTGTCGTTGGTGTTGCTGTTGAGCAAATCAGGTACATAGCGGTAGCTGAATTGCACCAGCTTGTTGGCCTCGGGACGGAAGTCCAGGGTGAACTCGGACTTACGGGTATCGCCGTTGTGAGTGTCGTACTGAATCGCACCGGAGAAAAACCAGTCCTTGTAGAGGCGGGTATCCAGTTCGGCGGCCAGAACCGAGGCGCTGGGGCGCTCCTGACGCAGATCGTCGCTCAGGGCCACCTTGCTGTCGGTGAAATAAAATATCTGGCCGAAGCTGAAATTCATTTGCTCCAGATTATGCTCATCGAACAAGCGGGTGGTCAGACCCAGGGTCATCTGGTTGGCATCGGCAATCCTGTCCCAGCCGGAAAAGCGCCGGGCGCGGAACAGACCATAATAGTCTTCCTGCAATTGGGCCGTGTCGTACAGGCCTATGCCGGACTGGTCTTCATACCCCACGTAGAGGTATTGGAACTGGGGTTCCAGGGTTTGACGCATCTGGCTGTCGAACAGCGAGGTGTAACGTTCAAAGTTGATCTGGCCATGGATCTTGGCCCTGGGGATGGTGCGGCTGACGGTTTCATCCAGCGCCTGGTTTTCGGGTCGACCGAGATTGTGCTGCCAATAGTTGGTTTGCAGCAGGGTCAGTTCGCTGCTGAGAAAACCTGCGGGGCCGTGAATGGGCAAGGTGACGCTGGGCTGCAGGTGCAGGCGGTTCGCGGTGGCCATCTCGTCCTGCTGATGCTGAAAATTGCTGGCTTCGGCATTGAAACCGAAGTCCAGATTCTGCCAGAAATCATTGGCGCGGTAATTGAAGTTCAGCTGTGGCATCACCCGGTAGGGCAGCTCTTCCTCGCCAAGTACCTTGATATCCTGCACCCGAGTGCTGATATCCCAATCCTGTTCGAAATAACTGACCTCGCCTATCCGTGATAGCTGGTTGTCCGTGGCGCGGGCCACTTCCGATTTGAGATCGTTGAAATAATTGTTGTCCGAAACCTGGGTGAAGTTGGCAAGAACACGCCAATGGGTGTCAATGGCCCCCTGATGTTGCCAATGGTAGAGGTAGCGATCCGGGCTGCCGTCGAGCTTATGGTCATTGCCCAGGTATTCCAGATTCAGTTGTCCCGCCTGGGCGTCGCCTGCCAAATAGCGGAATTCAGACTTGAGAAACAGACCGCGGGACGACATATAGTGCGGCGTCAGCGTCAGGTCGTATTCCGGGGCTATGTTCCAGTACCAGGGGGTGGCGAATTCCAGGCCATTGGTGGTGCTGGTGCTGAACTCAGGGAACAGAAAGCCCGTTTTGCGTTTGTCGGACACGGGCACCGTCATGTACGGAATATAGAATACCGGCACATCGGCGATTCTCAGCTTGGCATTCCAGATCTCGCCCCACTCTTCCTTGCTGTCTATCTTGATACGGTCGGCTTCCAGCATCCAGGCGACATTGTCGGGTGGACAGGTGGTAAAGCTGGTGCGACTCAGCTGCAAATTGTTGTCCGGCGTGATCTCCAGTCGCTTGGCCTCGCCGTGCACCTGTTGTCCATGGAGCCAATAGCTGGCGCCCGAGAGAGTGGCGCTGTTGTCCTGCATCCTGGCGGTGAGCGCATCCGCGGTCACGGTAAACATACTGTCCTGAAACACCAGCTGGCCACTGGCGTCCAGGCGCTGTTCCACATAATCCACTGATGCCTTATCGGCGGCAATGCGTCTGGAGCCCTGAGTGAAACTGACGTTGCCATCAAATTGGGCCCTTTGATTCAGGGTCGCATCCGAGCTGTCGGATTCGATGCGTATATCCAGCAGCTCTGAATCAGGCGTGTCTGCGGCAGCGGGTATGGTCACGGGAGGCTCAACGCTGCACTGGGCGCCCGTCTCTGTGTTATCGAGCTGGTCGGCGTGTGAGAATGCGGGTAACAGGCTCAAGGCCAATAGGAATCGGATCTGCATCTTGTGGTCGATTATTCTTGTTTATTGTCTGGACACCGGGGGATGGGAAATGTTGCACTCAGTTCCAGAGCAACACAGCCGATTCATTCTGTTCAATTTATTGGCTGTTTCCTAAAAATATGCCAGCTATAATAAAGCAATTTTTTGCCCAGAGCCATGAAATGACCCCCTCAGATCCCAGATTTGTTTCGCTGCAAGAATGGCTTGGAAAGCAATTTGCGACCGAGCCCACACTGCAAATAATTTCCGGTGACGCCAGCTTCAGGCGTTATTTCAGAGCCGCCCTTGGGGGCCAGAGCTTTATCGTCATGGACTCCCCGCCTCAGCTAATTCCCCTTGGCCCATTTCAGCAGGTGGCCAAGGCATACGGCGAGGCCGGTATTCCGGTACCCAAGATCCTGGCCGCCGAGCCAAACCAGGGCTTTATGCTGCTGGAGGATCTCGGCGATGACCTGCTGCTGTCGCACCTGACCCAGACATCCGTGCTCGATTGGTACGGGCAGGCCCTGGAGCTGCTGCCCGCCATCGCTTCGGTCAAGGCCACGGATGCCGGCCCCCTGCCGGAATACGACGCCGAGTTTGTGCAGCGGGAGCTGGCGATCTTTGTCGATTGGCTGCTTGAAGTACACCTGCAACTGCCTCTGGATAGCGACGAGCGCGCCATGTTGGCACAAGCCTTTGAATTTCTGGCCGAGAATGCCCTGGAGCAGCCAAGGCATGGCATGCACAGGGATTTTCACAGCCGCAATCTGATGTTGGTGCAGGGCAAACTTGCGGTGCTGGATTTTCAGGACGCGGTGCAGGGCCCCATTACCTATGATGCTGTGTCTTTGCTGCGGGATTGCTATGTCCGCTGGCCCGAACATCTGGTGGAAGAGGGCATGCTGATCCATTTTGAGCTTTGCCATCGCCATGGCCTGGTACCAATGGACACTGACTTCAACCGCTATCGCCGCTGGTTCGACTTAATGGGAATACAGCGCCATCTGAAGGCTGCCGGGATCTTCGCCCGCCTCAACCACAGAGACAACAAGCCCGGTTACCTCAAGGACATTCCCCTGACCCTGGGCTATATCCGCGATGTGGCCGTACGTTACCGGGAGCTCGGTCCCCTGGCGTGCTTTATCAATGAAAGGGTCTGGCCCAAGGTTATGATCAAATGAAGGTTGTGGCCAAATGAAGGCGATGATTTTGGCTGCGGGCCGTGGTGAGCGTTTGCGGCCCCTGACCGACAGCCTGCCCAAGCCCCTGGTGCCCGTGCTGGGTAAGCCCCTTATCGAATACCACCTGGACAAGCTGGCTGCGGCGGGTTTCAGCGAGGTGGTGATCAACTGTGCCTGGCTGGGACACAAGTTGCCGGAAACCCTCGGTGACGGCGGCCGCTTTGGGCTGAGCATCAGTTACAGCCATGAGGCCGAGGCGCTGGAAACCGCCGGCGGTATTATCCAGGCCTTGCCACTGCTGGGGAATGAGCCTTTTCTGGTAGTCAATGGCGATATTTTTATCGACCAACTGCCGCCCTTGCCGGAACGCTTGCCCGAGGGCGCCGAGGCCTGGTTATACCTGGTGGACAATCCGCCCCAGCATCCCCAGGGCGACTTTGCCTTAGACGGGCAACAAATAGGCGCCGAGGGTGAGCCCAGGTTGACCTTTTCCGGTATGGGGATCTACAGCCCGGCGCTGTTTACCGGTCTCACGCCGGGGGCCCGGCCGCTGGCGCCCTTGCTGCGCTGCAAGATGGCTGCGGGCCTTGTTGCGGGCGCTAAATTCGATGGTTACTGGTGCGATGTGGGCACCATTTCACGGCTTGAAGACCTGGAGAGACTTTTACAAGGTCAGGTCGGGAGTGCAAGTTAATGCGTTTTAAAGGCAAGTTGTTCGGCTTTTTAATCGGTTTTATGTTTGGCCGTATCTTTGGCGCCCTGTTTGGCCTGTATTTGGGCCACCTCTACGACAGGCGCAGCGGCGGTGGTCAGGGCGGCGCCAGCAAGCGCCAGATGGTGTTTTTCAGCACCACCTTCGCCGTGATGGGCCACATGGCCAAGGCCTCGGGGCGGGTGACCGAAGCCGATATCCGCCTCGCCAGCGCCCTGATGGACGAGCTCAGGCTGGAGGGCGAGGCCAGACGCCAGGCCCAGCAGGCGTTCAGGGATGGTAAGGCCAGTGACTTTGATCTCAAGGGCAACCTCAACAGCCTGAGACTGCTGTCCATGGGGCGTCCCGAGCTGCTGCAGATGTTTTTGGAAATCCAGATCCAAACGGCCCTGTCCGATGGTGAGCTGCATCCCCGGGAGTTGCAGTTGTTGCAAACCATGGCCGCGACACTGGGGATAGACGAAGCCCAGCTGAACGCGCTGCTGGGACGCTGGCAGGGGGAGTTCCGCTTCCAACAAGGTGGCCGCGGCAAGGGGCCAACACTGGAGGATGCCTATCGCCTGCTGGGTATTTCAGCCGGGGATACGGATCAGCAGGTGAAAAAAGCCTATCGTAAACTGATGAATGAACATCACCCCGATAAACTGGTGGCCAAGGGCCTGCCGGCGGAAATGATGGAACTGGCCAAACGCAAGGCCCAGGATATTCAGGCGGCCTACGAAGCGGTGAAGGCCGCCCGCGGTATGCGTTGACTTCAAGGAGAAGTGCATGAAACACGGAATAATTGCTGTCCTGTTGTTATTGGTTGTGCCCTTGGCGTCTGCCGAGGTGTTTGTTACTCCCTTCGGCGGTTACAGCTTTGGTGCCAGTGGCCTGGACGCTAATCTGACCAGAGATAATCAGAGCATAAGCGGGGATATTCAGGCCGAGGAATCGTCCCACTACGGCATCATGCTTGGAGTCTTGACAAGACACCCTGGCAATATCTACCTGCTCTATTCAAACCAGAACACGCAGCTCAAAAGTGGTGGTGATTTCAGCAATCAGCGCATCACCTCGCTCCAACTGGACTATGCCCACCTGGGGGGCAGCCTCTACTTTCCTGTGGGGGACTTTCATCCTTATGTGTCCGCTACCGCAGGTCTGACCCAGATGCGCCCGGGCGATGACTTTAGCAACGAGACCCGTTTTTCCATGGGCCTAGGCATCGGAGCCGAGTATCGGCTTGGCGATCATCTGGCCCTGCTGGCGGAAATGCGTGGTTTTGCCACCTTTATCAACGGTGATAACGACTTGTTTTGCAGTGCCGACAACTGTGTGTGGAGGATTGAATCTGATCTCATGTGGCAGGGGCAGGTTAACTTGGGGCTGAGTTTCAGATTTTAACATATGCGTCTATGTGTGCTTGATGGCTATACCCTTAACCCCGGCGATTTGGACTGGTCACCGCTGGCAGCTATTTGTGATCTGCAGTTGTACGATCGCAGCGCTCCCGAAGAGGTGCTGAGCCGCGCCCTGGGAGCTCCCATGCTGCTGACCAACAAAACTGTGCTTAACGCTGATACCTTAAGACAGCTGCCGGGACTCAAATACATAGGGGTACTGGCAACCGGCACCAATGTGGTGGACATGGAGGCGGCCAAGGCCCTGGGCATTGCTGTCACCAATGTGCCCGCCTATGGCCCCGACGCCGTGGCCCAGATGGTCTTTGCCCATATATTGCATCACGTCAGTCACCTGGCGGAGCACCATAGCGCTGTGGTGGCGGGGGAGTGGAGTCGCAGTCCGGATTTCTGTTTTACCCTGAGCCAGCTGCGCTCCCTCAAGGGCATGCGTCTGGGGATAGTGGGTTTTGGCACCATAGGCCGTCAGGTGGCGCGGATAGGCGCCGCTTTTGACATGGAACTGCTGATAAGCAGTCGCAGCCGGCCGAGGGATTTACCAAATGGTGCCAAGTGGTTGCCGTTGCCAGAGCTGTTGGCCTGTGCCGACATAATCAGTCTGCATTGCCCGCTGACGCCGGATACCCGGCATTTGATAAACGAACAGACCCTGGCCCTGATGAAACCCGGCTGTCTCTTGGTCAATACCGCCAGGGGCGATCTGGTCGATGAAGTAGCCCTGGCCGGGGCCCTCAATGCCGGCAAGCTGCAAGCGGCGGTCGATGTGCTCTCCAGTGAGCCACCTAGGCCCGACAACCCATTGCTTCACGCCGCCAATATCAGCATCAGCCCGCATATCGCCTGGGCGACACTGGAAGCGCGGCAAAATCTGATGAATATCGCCGTGGCCAATGTGGCGGCGTTTTTGCGAGGTGAGCGCAGTAACCGACTGGTGTAGCACACCGAGCCTCCCAGAATTCCTGATATCGGCTTTAGTCAGGATGCTGAGGGGCTACTTCCTCCTGAAGGCATTGTTTTGCTGATGAATTTTGTCGCATAATCCCTGAGCCCGGTGGGCCTCTGAAACTGATCATTAAAGGAATTGGCAAGATGCAGGATGTACAGGATTTAGCGGCGGTATTAAGGTCCAACACTCCCATAGTGGTCATTGAAACCTACGAGGAATACCGGGTAATAGAGCTGCTGAAGCGGGTTGCCGCCACCCTGTATCAGCCACTGTTTACCTGGTCTATTACCAGCGGTTTGTCCCGGGTCGACAGGGACATGGGCAGCCAGAAATTCAACGCCGACCCCGGTGATTTACTCGGGCACATCAAATCCACCCAGCAGCAGGGCATTTATGTGCTGTGCGACTTCCATCCCTTTGTGCAGGATGCGCCGCGAAATGTGCGTCTGCTTAAAGAGATAGCTCTGGGGTACGATGCGCTGAAACACACCTTGGTGCTGGTGAGCCATGCCTTTGAGATCCCACCTGAAATCCGTCGTTACTGCGCCCACTTCCGCTTGTCGTTGCCGAGTAAGAACCAGCTCGAAAACCTGATTATGGACGAGATAGACAAGGTGCGGCGTCAGGGGCTGCCGTTGACTGTGGACGATGAAGCTGTGGCATGTCTTGCCGATAACCTGCGCGGCGTGACCTTTGATGATGCCCGCAGGCTGATCCACAAGGCGATAGTGGATGATGGCGCCATCACCCATGAAGATGTGGATAAGGTTAATCGAGCCAAGTTCAGTTTGATGGATATGGACGGGGTACTCAGATACGAGTACGACACCAGCAGTTTCGCTGACATTGCCGGACTGCATAACCTCAAGGAATGGCTCAAGCTTCGTCATCCCCAAATGAGGGATACCTCCGCGCCATCGCCCAAGGGGATTATGCTGCTGGGGGTTCAGGGCAGCGGCAAGAGCCTTGCAGCCAAAGCGGTGGCCGGCGTGTGGCAGCGGCCCTTGTTACGGCTCGACATGGGCGCACTCTACAACAAATACATAGGCGAAACCGAAAAGAACCTGCGTCAGGCGCTGGAGCTGGCGGATTTGATGTCGCCCTGTGTGCTCTGGATTGATGAAATTGAGAAGGGCATCAGTGGCGGCAGCAGTGATGAAGGGACATCACAGCGCATCCTGGGCGCCCTGTTGACCTGGATGGCCGAACGTAAGAGCGATGTATTTCTGGTGGCCACGGCCAACGATATCCAGGCTCTGCCACCCGAGTTGATGCGCAAGGGGCGCCTGGATGAAATCTTCTTTGTCGATTTGCCCGATGAAGAGATCCGCAAGGCCATCTTCCTCATTCACTGCAAAAAACGGGGCGTGGATGTGACCAGCATGGATCTGGGGCTCTTGTCTCGCACCAGTCAGGGATTCAGCGGTGCCGAGATTGAACAGGCGGTCATTTCTGCCATTTATGCCGCCGCAGGGCGGCAGCAGCAGGTAGATCAGGAGATTATCCTTGAAGAGCTGTCACGTACCCGGCCCTTATCTGTGGTGATGCGGGAGAAAATTCTCGCGCTCAAGGCCTGGGCTCAAGGCAGGACTGTGAACGCTCACTAAGATGTATCCGCTTCACTGAACTCAACACTATCGCTCCCGCGCCACAGCAGCTTACAGGTGGCGCAGTTAAGCACTTCTATCTAAATCAGCTGATGTAGATTCTTGCACCAAAGCAAATCAGCGCAAAAATAGTTAATCTGCTACAATGGCGCCAGTCTTGGTGCCACGCCTGCACCACATCCCATTTTCAGCCCGTTTGCTGTAGCTCCGGCCACAGCCCTATCGCAAGTGAAGGATATCCCCTTGAGCCAACAACAGTCACAGGCCTTTTCCACCTTGGCCCTTAAACCTGCCCTGCTTGAAAACCTCGGCACCCTTGGGTTCCAGGCCATGACCGAGATCCAGGCCCAGAGTCTGCCGGCCATCCTGGCCGGAACAGATGTGATAGGCCAGGCCAAGACGGGCTCGGGCAAGACCGCGGCCTTTGGTCTGGGATTGCTGCATCACCTTGAGGTGAAACGCTTCCGCATTCAGAGCCTGGTGCTGTGTCCAACCCGGGAGCTGGCAGAGCAGGTGGCCCAGGACATACGGCTGTTGGCCCGCGGCATCCACAATATCAAGGTGTTGACCCTGTGTGGTGGTGTTCCCATGGGCCCCCAGGTGGGCTCCCTGGAGCACGGCGCCCATATTATAGTCGGCACTCCGGGCCGGGTACTCGATCACCTGGAGCGAGGTCGCCTGGATTTGAGCCATCTCAATATGCTGGTGCTTGATGAGGCCGATCGCATGCTGGAAATGGGCTTTGCCGATGCGCTCGACAATATCATCGCCCACACCCCGGCCAACCGGCAGACCCTGTTGTTCAGCGCCACCTTTCCGGAGCAGATCCAGGCCATTGCCGCCCGTATCATGCGCTCGCCGCTGATGGTCAAGGTTAACGCTACCCATGACAGCGTCAGCATCAGCCAGCACTTCTTTGAGCTGGATAAGCATGGCAGCCGGATGCAGGCGCTGAAACTCCTGCTGCTGGAACACCAGCCCGGCAGTGCCGTGGTGTTTTGTAACACCAAGCGTGAAACCCAGATGGTGGCCGATGAGCTCGCCGACAATGGCTTCAGCGTGCTGGCACTGCACGGCGATATGGAACAGAAAGACAGGGAACAGACGCTGCTGCGCTTTGCCAACGGCAGCGCCTGTGTGTTGGTGGCCACAGATGTGGCGGCCCGGGGCCTGGATATCGAGGCTCTGGATGCTGTGTTTAACTTCCATCTGGCCCATGACACCGAGGTGCACATTCACCGCATCGGTCGTACCGGCCGGGCCGGCAGTCAGGGGGCAGCCTACAGTTTTTACAGTCATCAGGACGGCATGAAACTGGCCTTGCTGGAAGACTACCTGGGTCATGCCATAGTGGCCGAAAGTCTGCCATCACTGGCGGCGCTGGACAAGCAACCGCGCCAGGCGGCCATGGTGACCTTGCAGATTGACGGCGGCAAGAAACAGAAGCTGCGTCCAGGTGACATACTGGGCGCCCTGACCGCCGGCGATGATGGCCTTGCCGGCACCGAGGTGGGCAAGATTCAGATGGGTGATATCCGCGCCTTTGTGGCCGTGAGCCGTGGCGCCGCCAACCGGGCCCTTAAGCAGCTGCAAAAGGGCAAGATCAAGGGCCGCAGCTATCGCGCCTGGTTGCTGAACTAATGCCGTTCGGGGCAAAGGCCTGCGCCCTTGCCCCGCTTTCTCCTTAGACCTGTTATGCCCCCTGCAATAGGCCCGCCGGGCAAATTTTCGCCTTTTTTAAGCTAAGGTGATATACCTAGACAGATGCTTGCGCCAATGCGCGGTTTTTGCTCCCGGGTAGTCATGGAACAGTTAGCGTTTTTCGATATCCCCAGCCCCTGTATCAACGTCTGTCAGAATGACAGCCGTGGCTATTGCCTGGGCTGTTTTCGAAGCCGCGATGAGCGTTTCCACTGGAACAGCTATACCGATGCCCAAAAACACGAAGTGATGCGCCTGTGTCGCGATCGCAAGCGGCGTAAGTTGCTGGCGCTGTACAAGGCCAGGCAGGAAGCGTTGGCGGTCGAGCGTGCCAATGCCAATGGCAGCCTGAACCTGGAAGAGAATGAACCCCTGCTGGACCTCGGCGACTTCAATCTCGACTGATTTAATCCGCGCCGATTCAATTTGCAACGACTCAATCTGCAACGACTCAATCTGTAACTGCTTAGGCCCGCTTCAGTCGGGATTAAAGGGAAAGCGCAGTTCAAAGCGGGTGTCGCCCGGTTGGCTGCTTAATACCACCTTGCCTTTGTGACGCTGCATTATGCGGCTGATGATGGCCAATCCCAAGCCATGGCCCTTGTTGGCATTGCGCTCCGAATCCAGCCGGTAAAAGGGCTCAAATATCCGCTGCTGTTCTGCCTCCGGGATCCCCTGACCGTCATCACTGACCTCAATGCAGGCGCCCTTGTGATTTTGCCACAGCCTGATCCTGACTTCCTTTTCGGCAAAACGCTGGGCATTGGTGATAAGGTTTTGCAGCGCCCGCTCCACCAGTGCGGCATCGGCACGGATAAGCAATGGTACCCCGGGCAGCTCAAGCTGGATTTGCGGCCCCCCACGGCGCCCCAGACGCTCGACACCCTGCTGCACCAGGGCGCCCAGCTCGCATGGTTCAAAATGGATCCCGGCCTGCTGGGACTCCAGCCTGGCATAGGTCAGCAGCTCCTGCACCAGCTCTTCAATTTCGCCTATGTCCAATTGCATGTCCTGCATCAGCTGGGTGCGTTTTTCCGGGTTTGGGCAATGGGTTGGCAATAGCGCCAGGGCAAACTTGAGTCGTGCCAGCGGGGTGCGGATCTCGTGGGACACGGCATTGGTCAGCTGTTTCTGATCATCGATAAGGGCACCTATGTGACGGGCCATTTCGTTAAAAGTGTTGGCCAGGGCTGCCACCTGGGAGCCTTTGGACAAGTTAATACGGGTATCCCAACGGGCCCGCCCCAGCGCGGCGGCGGCCTCTCGCAGAGTACGCAAATCCCGTGACAGGGGCCAGACCCACACCAGGGCCACGCCCGCAAGCAGCAGGTAAAAGAACAGGGTAAACAGCCACCTGAGATTTTCCTGCGGATCGACCCGTACCGGTCCTGCGACCAAAACCTGTTCACCAAGGCGCAGCAGATGTTGCTCATGATTGTCGTCGAGGCGGATGGTGACCAGCTGATTTTTGGACAGCTGGTCATTGTTGCCCATGGCGATATCTGCGGCGTTCACCAAGCTCAGGGGGAAATCCGGGTTCGGCGCCATGGCCTGCAGAAGGCGGGCGCGTTCCGCCGGGGGGATGGCCTTGAGCAGCTGACCCAGGGCCAGCAAGGGGGCGTCTTCACTGTGGCTGTCGGCCACCTTGCTTTGCCACAGGCTGTCCAGGGTCCAACCTATGCCGAGTACCGACAGGCTCAAAAGTAAATAGAGGCTGACAAAGAGTCGCTTCACCGTCAGCTGTTCCAGGCTTCGGGAGCAAACAGGTAGCCCTGACCCCAAACCGTCTTGATCCGAAACGGGGTATCCAGGTTATCCCCGAGTTTTTTGCGCAGCCTGGAGATGCGCACATCTATCTTCCTGTCCCGACCGTCGAAGTCTATGTTCAGCAGGTAATGGTAGATGTACTGCCGGCTCAGTACCTGACCGGCCTGTGAGGCCAGCAGCCACAGCAGTTCGAACTCGTGACTGGTGAGATCCACTTGCCTGTCTCCCAGACGGATCATCTGGGTGTGGGGATCGATACTGAGTTTGCCAAAGGTCAGGCTCTTGCTGTCGCTGGGCTTGGGCGGCTGACTGTGGCGCCTGAGCAGATTATTGATCCTCGCCACCAAGAGTGCCGGGTCCACGGGTTTGACCACGTAGTCATCGGCACCGAGTTCCAGGCCCTTGATTTGATCTTCACTGCTTCCCAGGGCGCTCATCAGCAATATCGGACCGGAGAAGTAATCCGGCAGCTTCTCACACAGGCTCAGGCCATCCATTCCCGGCAGCATGATATCCAGCAGTATGATGTCGGGATGATAGTTGATCAGCCGGGTCAATACCGTATCGCCGCGGCGTTCCACTTCCACGTGCATATCGTGGGTCTTGAGAAAGTCCACTATCAGGTTAGCCAGGCGGATATCGTCCTCCACCAAGAGGACACGATAAAGGGGCTGGTTCATCAGAATAAACTCCAGGGATTACGGAAACGTCTTCTGAAACTGGACTCGGTCACAGGTTTAACCTGCAACCTTGCCTCGGCCAGAGGTTGACTGTCAGACTTGTCCAGCAAGACAAATTCTACGTCCCTGTCGGCGCTGATATTAATGGTGAGCTCGGTGAGTCCTTCTTCGGGGCACCAGAGTGCCGGGGTCTCAAGTTTGGCCTCTATGCAGATGGGACCCGGTGCCGTCCATTGCAGCTCCAGGCGAATGTCACAGTCGTTGGCATCCTTCTCTGTCAGGCACAGGCTGGGCCTGAGGCTCAGTGAAGGCTCGGGTGCTATATCCCCCCGGGCCTCGTCCTGCAGCAGAAGCAATAAGATCAATAGGATGTAGAATCTTGATGCCATGGTCACATTCATCAGAAGCTGTACCCTATGCCGAGAAAGTAAGCCAGGCTGTCATCTTCCACCACCAGAGGGCTGGCGCTGATACTTTCAGCCAGGCGGGTGTAGCGCACCATGCCCAGCAGCTCCCAGTGTTTTGCCAGCGGGTAGCTGAGGTTGAGTTCAAGACCCCGGTTCCAGCCCGCGGTGGCCTGATAGGTTTGACTCCAGTAAAGATTTTCCGTGGGCCTCACGCCGTAGTAGTAAGCCACCAGGTCCTTGCTCTTCCAGTCAGCAAACACCGAGGCTGTGGTGGTCAGGTCGCCAAAATTGATCCCGTACTCCCATTTGAACTGGACTTCACTGCCCTGGTGGACCCCAAACAGGTCGTGCATCCAGGCCAGCTTGAATATCCCAAGCTCACTGAAGTAATAAGCTTCCAATCCCCCCAAATAGGTGAAATTCCGGGTCTCCAGTTCATCAAAGCTGGTCAGTTCATCTTCGCCACTGGGGTCTATTACCGGGCCCTGATCTATCGGCACATCCCTGTTGCTCAGATTGCCGGTAATAAACAGGTTGGCCGGATCCCAGCGATCGAAATAGGCCCTGTCGCTGGCGAAGTTGCCGGCGAGGTTAAGGCTGAAGTGACTGTCTTCCCACAGTATGTAGCCCAGGCTGCCGTTATCGAAATACCAGTCATCACCGTAGTAGGCTATCTCGGGTACCAGGTAAAGGGGGATGTCATTATGTTCACGCAGCGGATTGCTGCGCTCGCCATAACCCAGGGCCAGCCCCAATTCCCAACTATTACTCTCAATACACCCATGCTGTGCATCGCAACCCGGGGCAGCCCAGGCCGCAGGCAACAGCAATAGCGCAGTGCAAAAACTGAGAAGTTTAATCATTGTTGATTTGACGTTACTGAATCTGTTGAGGGGCACAAAAGTAACATTAATCGCAAATATCAGCAGCGGCAAATTCCCGGCTGTTGCAAATTGATACTTTGGTTACAAAAAAGCAGCAGGCCCCTTATCGCCCGGCGTGGCGCCGTTAGCGGAACAGATTGCACAGGGCAGAGAGTTGCTTTTGCTGTGGGGTTTGGGCCTGTCCCAGGGGCATGGCCAGGCCGACGGTGCGTTTTAGTTCAATGTCCGCCAGCGGGCGGAACACTATATCCTGCTGCTCCAGCAGCGCCGGAATGGCCGGCACCAGGGCTATTCCCAGCCCCGCCGCCACCAAGCCTACGGCGTATTCCACCGTCTGGATCCTGGCCCTGACCTGCAGCTTGATACCCTCCATATCCAGCAGCTGCTGCAGGCTGGTCAGCGCCTCACAGGGAGCCCTGTGAATAAAGGGCTGCTGATGCAAATCCTCCAGCCTGACCGCACTTTTCAGCCCCAGACTCATGGACGGGGGGATGGCCAGCACATAGGTGTCGTGCCACATGGGCAGAAAACTCTCGTTGATCCCCAGATCGCTGGTGGTAATGATGCGGGCATCGCTGTCCTCTGTAGGTTCCACCAGGGTGAGATCCATATCCGGACAGGCAGCGGTGAACTCCTTGAGCAGCATACTCATGCGCTGCACCCCGAGGGAGCGGATAAGCCCAAGGCGGAAGGGCACCTGGATTTCCTGTTTGGCAAACAGCGACTGGATGGCGCGGGATTCGTTCAGCAGTCGCCGCGCCAAAGGATAAAGCCGCATGCCGGCATCCGTGGGGGTAATGCCCTTGCCGTGGCGATGAAACAGCTGGGTATTGAGCTCGGATTCCAGTTGTGAGATGGCGGCAGAAATCGACGGCTGGGCAATGTAGCAGTGCTTGGCGGCGGCACTGATGCTGCCCTTCTCCAGCACAACTACGAAGTAATTCAAGCTCTTGAGATTCATCTTTACCTCAGCGTCAGATATAGGGAAAAGCTATGGATGTTAAAGAAAAAGAATATTTTTCCTAATTCAGCATTATGCCTATGCTAATGCCATTCGCAAATTCCCCGGACACTTTTGCCCGGGAGTTCACATAACCGCAGCCCTAAGCTCTGCCGACCAAGTTCGGAACTTAAGCGCCAAAAATAAGGACAACCCTATGACCCGCGTTCATTTTGACTGGCAAGACCCGTTGCAATTCAATTCCCTGCTGACCGAAGAAGAGCGGATGATCCGCGACATGGTCCATGGCTATGCCCAGGACAAGCTGATGAGCCGGGTGCTGATGGCCAACCGCGAAGAGCACTTCGATCGCGAAATCATGAACGAGCTGGGTGAACTGGGCCTGTTGGGGCTCACCCTGCCGGAGCAGTACGGCTGCGCCAACGCCAACTATGTCAGCTATGGTCTGGTGGCCCGGGAAGTGGAGCGGGTCGACAGCGGTTATCGCAGCGCCATGAGCGTGCAGTCCTCGCTGGTGATGCACCCTATCTACGCCTATGGCTCCGAGGCCCAGCGCATGAAGTACCTGCCCAAGCTCGCCACCGGTGAGTGGGTCGGCTGTTTCGGCCTGACCGAACCCGATGTGGGCTCGGATCCTGCCGGTATGAAAACCCGCGCCGAGCGCATCGATGGCGGCTATCGCATCAACGGTGCCAAGATGTGGATCACCAACAGCCCCATAGCCGATGTGTTCGTGGTTTGGGCCAAGCTCGACGGCGTGATCCGCGGCTTCGTGCTGGAGAAGGGTATGAAGGGTCTGTCTGCACCCAAGATTGAGGGCAAGTTCTCCCTGCGTGCCTCCATCACAGGTGAAATCGTCATGGACAACGTGGAAGTGGGCGAAGATGCACTGCTGCCAAACGTTGAAGGTTTGAAAGGTCCCTTTGGTTGCCTCAACAAGGCCCGTTACGGTATTGCCTGGGGCGCATTGGGCGCCGCCGAATTCTGCTGGCACGCAGCCCGTCAGTACAGCCTCGACCGGATCCAGTTCAACCGTCCCCTGGCGGCCACCCAGCTCATTCAGAAGAAGTTGGCCGACATGCAAACCGAAATCACCACGGGTCTGTTTGCCTGTCTGCAGGCCGGTCGCCTGATGGATCAGGATGCACTGCCGGTGGAAGCCATTTCCCTTATCAAGCGTAACTCCTGCGGCAAGGCGCTGGATATCGCCCGCGTCGCCCGTGACATGCACGGCGGCAATGGCATCAGCGACGAATTCCACGTTATCCGCCATGTGATGAACCTGGAAGCCGTCAACACCTACGAAGGCACCCACGACATCCACGCGTTGATCCTGGGTCGTGCCCAAACCGGCATCCAGGCCTTCGGCTGATTGCATTATTCCAGGGGGCCGACGGCCCCCTGCTTTTTTGTCGAACCCGGGGGCTTGCAGTCTGGCCCCCGGCATTTTGCCGTGGCCGGTTGCGGCCGCGGATGACGCCACTGAACGCCACAAACTAAAGGTGGCCTTGCAAGGCAGGATGGGCAATGGAAGACAGAGCGATAGCCATAGACAAACAATTTCTGGAGCGGGTCGGCGACGGCTCGGTCCTGAACATACTCAATGACATCAGCGAGGGCTGGGATCACCGCAGCCTGGGGCTGAGCGACGCCGACTTTGTTGGTATTTTCGAATCCCAGCTCAAGAGCCGTTTGCTGGATTTGGAATCGCGGCGCATGCGGGCCCGCAATCAGGGTTTTTATACCATTGGTTCTTCGGGGCACGAGGGCAACGCCGCCGTGGCCGCAGCGCTGCGGCCGACGGACATGGCATTTTTGCACTACCGCAGCGGCGCCTTTATGGTGGAGCGCGGTCGCCAGGTGCCGGGGGAAACCCAGCTGTGGGATATGCTGCTGTCCTTTGCCGCCTCCAGTGAAGATCCGATTTCCGGCGGTCGCCACAAGGTGCTGGGCAGCAAGACCCTGCTGATCCCGCCCCAGACCTCCACCATTGCCTCCCACTTGCCCAAGGCCGTGGGTGCCGCCCTCAGTATTCCGCTGACCAGTCGGCTCGGGGTTGAGGCCGTGATGCCCCATGATGCCCTGGTGATGTGTAACTTCGGTGATGCCTCTGCCAACCACGCCAGCGCCCAGACCGCCATCAATGCCGCCGGTTGGGCCGCCTATCAGGGCGTACCGTTGCCGCTGATGTTTGTCTGTGAAGACAACGGCATAGGCATTTCCACCGCCACCCCCAAAGGGTGGATCCGCGCCAACTTTGAGCACAGACCCGGGATCCAGTATTTTTACTGTGACGGCCGCGATCTGCTCGACACTTTCAAGGTGACCCGCGAAGCCGCCGACTGGTGCCGTCGTCATCGCAAACCCGTGTTCCTGCATGTGCGCACCGTGCGCCTGATGGGCCATGCCGGCAGCGATGCCGAAATTGCCTACCTGCCGAAGGAGCGTATTTTTGCCACCGAGGCCCAGGATCCCCTGCTGGTGAGTGCCGCCCAGCTGATCGATGCCGGTCTGATGACGCCAGCTGCCATTGTCGACTTGTACCAGGAACTCAAGGCCCGAATCGGTGCCATCGCCCTGGTGGCCGCCGGCAGGCCCAAGCTCACCACGGCCAAAGATGCCATGGCCAGTATAGTGCCCCCCAAGGCCGATGTTGCCCCCATCACTCCGCTGGACGATGCCCAGCTCGGCGAGCTGTTCAAGGCAGACCGCCAGTCCATCGGCAAACCGGTGCACATGGGCAAGCTGATTAACCTGGCCCTGACCGAACTGATGGCCAGCCGCGACAACATAGTGATTTGCGGTGAAGACGTGGGCAAGAAAGGCGGGGTCTACGGCGTCACTTCGCGCCTGGTGGACCGCTTTGGTCCCAACCGGGTGATCAACACCCTGTTGGATGAAACCTCCATTCTGGGTATGGCCACGGGTATGGCCCATAACGGCCTGCTGCCAATCCCGGAGATCCAGTTCCTGGCCTATGTGCACAATGCCGAAGATCAGATCCGCGGTGAGGCCGCGACCCTGTCCTTCTTCTCCAACGGTCAGTTCACCAACCCCATGGTGATCCGCATCGCCGGTCTGGCCTACCAGAAGGGCTTTGGCGGTCATTTCCACAATGACAACTCCTTCACCCTGTTCCGGGATATTCCCGGGCTGATCCTCGCCTGTCCATCCAACGGCAAGGATGCGGTGGAGATGCTGCGTGAATGCGTGCGTCTGGCGCGGGAAGAGCAGCGGGTGGTGGTGTTCCTCGAACCCATTGCCCTGTACATGACCCGGGATCTGCATGAAGCAGGCGACAGCCTGTGGGCCGCAGATTATGTGCCCGAACGCGAGGCGACCCCCATAGCGCTCGGCGAACCCGGCATCCATGGCAAGGGCAAAGACCTGTGCATCATCACCTACGGCAACGGCTATTTCCTCAGCCGCCAGGCCGAGAAGCAGCTCAGGGAGCAGGGCATAGACTGCACCATAATGGACTTGCGCTTCCTGGTGCCCCTGAACGAGCAGGCCATAGCCGAGCAGGCAAGCCAATGCCGCCACGTGCTGATTGTCGACGAATGTCGCCGCAGCGGCTCGGTGTCTGAGGCCATAGTCACGGCGCTGCATGAACGTCTGGGGGCAGCCTGTCCGCCGCTGGCACGCCTTAACGCCGAGGACTGCTTTATTCCGCTGGCCGATGCCGCCACCCTGCCGCTGCCGAGCCGCGACAGTATAGTGGCCGCAGCCCTTGCCCTGGTGCAAAAGGGCACGGCAGACATAATCAACATGGAGGCCCGCGCATGAGCCAGACAACAGAAAACCGCGTCAAAGAGCGGGTGGTGGTCATAGCCCCGGGCCGTGGCTGCTACAACAAGGAAGAGCTGGGCTACCTGGCGCGGCTGCACCCCGACAAGCAGGACTTTATTGCCGATATCGACAGTTACCGCCGGGCCTGTGGCCAGAGTTCCATTGCCGCACTGGACGGTGAATCCAAGTATTCCTTCAAGCTGCACACCCCGGGCGAAAATGCCTCGGCACTGATCTACGCCTGTGCCATGGCCGATTTTATGGACATAGACAGGGAGCGCTTTGAGATAGTGGCGGTCACGGGCAACTCCATGGGCTGGTACATAGCCCTGGCGCTGGCCGGCGCCCTGGATGCCGAAGGCGCCATAGGGGTGATCAATACCATGGGCTCCATGATGGCCGATGGCCTTATCGGCGGTCAGTTGATTTATCCCGAAATGGATGAAAAGTGGCACAAAGATGGGGCTAAAAGCGCGCTTATCGACAATGTCATAGCCCAGGTGAACCAGACCGAGGGCTGCGCCCTGTTCACGTCCATCTTCCTCGGTGGCTACCGGGTGCTGGCGGGCAACGAGGCCGGCCTCAAGCTGGCCGAAAGCCTGCTGCCGTCACTGGAAGACCGTTACCCCATGCGCCTTTATAACCACGGCGCCTTCCACTCGCCGCTGCTGGGGGCCATTTCCGAGCGCGGCAAGCGCGAGCTGCCCGAAAGCCTGTTCCGCAAGCCCACCATCCCCATGGTGGACGGACGCGGGCAGATCTGGACCCAATACAGCACAGACACCCACAAACTGTGGGATTACACCCTGGGGCATCAGGTGCTTGAGCCCTATGACTTCAGCAAGGCGGTGGCGGTGGCGGTCAAAGAGTTCGCGCCGGACCGGGTGTTGGTGCTGGGGCCGGGCAATACCTTGGGTGGCCCTGTGGCCCAGAGCCTTATCGACATCAACTGGTTTGGCTGGGCCGACAAGGCCGGCTTCAGCGCTGGCCAGGCCGAGGACCCGCGGATGCTGGCACTGGGAATGGAAAGCCAGCGCTCAGCGGCACTGAAACAAAAATAACCTTCCAAGGCCCCCTCAGCGGGGCCTTGATTTTTCACCGTCCCCGCAGCTTGGCAAGCGGCGCGGGGGCAGGCCTCTATTTGGCTTTAGCCAGTATCCCGGGTTAATCCAGGGACGTCAGTGGCTGGTAGCCCATCTCGTTCAACTGCTCGTTGAGGCAGCCCAGCAAGAATTTTTGCATGTCGGCGGCTTCCACCTGATCTTCCAGGGCAATTTGCTGACACACGGCCTTGATCTGCACTACATCTTCCGTGGGGGCGGGGGGTAAATCCGTGACCGGCTCATCCTCGGTGGCGCTGAGCGGCTGTGACAGCAGGGCCAGCAACAGGACAGACAGGGAGGAGAGGGCGGGGAGGTTACGCATTTTTTTTCCTTTAACTTAATAGGTTACCGGCCAATGGTGACGCTTGGCACCATTCCAATGCCGGTGACGGCGCCATTCTGACAGCTGAGTCAATAGTTGCATATTGATATATTTTCCCATTGTCGGTGAGCAAATTTTTCCTTGATGTCTTTTCGGCAACCCTTGCCTGTTGGCCTTTTAAGCTGGCATATTCAAGTAGTTATTTTTCAAGGAATATTCATCATGTATCCCGAACCGCTGCAAGATCAGAAGGGGCGCATCAAGCTGCGTCACAGCGAGGACTCAGATGCCGCCGCCGTGCGTGCCATCTATGCCCAGCCCAGTTGTTTCGCCTCCACCCTGCAGGCGCCCTTTCCATCCCTGGCGCGCTGGCAGCAAAGGCTCGGCAGTCTGCCGGACAATTGCTACAGCCTGGTGGCCGAAATCGATGGTGAAGTGGTGGGCCAGATTGGCATGGAAGTCTGCACCGCCCCCAGACGCAAGCACGTGGCAAACATGGGGATGGCGGTCAGTGAGGATTTTCAGGGCATAGGCGTGGGCTCGGCCCTGTTGGCGGCCATGATGGACTTGGCCCATAACTGGCTGGCGGTGCGCCGCATCGAGCTTGAGGTGTACACGGACAATCATGCGGCCATTCGCCTGTATAAACGCCACGGCTTTGTTATCGAAGGCGAGGCCATAGGCTATGGTTTTCGCAACGGTGAATACGTGGATGCCTTCCTGATGGCCAGCCTGAGGGAATTCAGTTGAATCATTTGCCGGGGCAGATGCCACGGCTTGGATTACACTTTATCCGGGTAATATTCCGAAGGAGCTGTCGCCATGATCCCCAAAGCTTGTATCAAGCTTGGTACTACCACGACCTTTGACAGTCGCAAAGCGCCGCAGCAGCTGCTGCAGCCCCATATCCCCAAAGCCGGATTCCATTGCCGGCTGGAGTTGCTCAGTGGTGAGCTGGACTACCTGAGCCTGCGCGCCGATGGTCAGCCATTGCAGCTCAGGCTCAAGGCCAATGAACGGGTGCTGTTGCACTCGGGTCACAGCTATTGCCTCAAGCCCCTGGCGGAAACCGCACAATTCCGCTTCAGTGTGTTCGCCACACCGGGTCAGGGGAGCCCGGGAGAGCAGAGCCTGAGCCAGTTTCTTGCCCCCGGCAGCGATAGCTGAGGCCGCTCAGGAATACTGGTTCCTGACTGCCGGCAAGTCACTTAAGTACTCGACAAACTCCACCTCGAAACCATCGGGGTCGAGGAAATAGAGATTGCGGCGGCCGCTGTCCGGTGCCCCGTCCTTGGCCACAGGAAACCCGGCCTGCGCCAGTCTTCCCACCAGGGCATCTAAGTTATCCACCACAAAGGCAAAGTGAGCCAGGCCGGTCTGGTGACCCGTCAGATCCCGGTTATCCCCCTCGGCATCGTTATTGAGCGCCAGGTATTGATAGTCATCGCCAAAGTGCAGCCATTGACGCGGCTTGCCGTACCAACTGCCATCACCGCCGCCGCGCACTTGCCAATGGGGAAAGGCGGCCCGGTAAAAACTCAGGCTGCGTTCAAGGTCTTTTACCACCAGGTTGATGTGTTCCAGTCTGATCATGATTGACTCCTTGTAAGGCTATTCGGCACCAGAGACCCTGGTGTCATGCCGTTGCATTCTTGCGGATATCCACCCGCCAGGGTGGGCTCAGGCGGTTGTCGCCACCATGGAACAACACCACCTGGTTGCCGGCGGGATCCCTGAGTCTGGCCTCGCGCCACAGCCAGCGCTCGTCCCTGGGCAGGGATTCAAAAGCCAGGCCCGCCTGCTGCAATTCTTCCACCCAGGCATCGAGCCGGTCCGATTCAAAGTAAATGCGCCAGCCGCTCTCTTGCAGCATCTGCGCATCCACCAGGTGCAGGGAAAAGCTGCTGTCACCCTCGGGGCAGACGAAGCGGGCATAGTGGGGTGTGTCCACTATCTGGACGGCACCCAGGGTCAGGTAGAAGTCGACTGCGGCGGCGAGATCTGTCGCCGGCAGGGTTATTTGGTTCATTCTCATCAGTTATCTCCTTACATGCCGTAACGGAAAGGATCCCGGTATTCTTTGAGTGGTTGCAGTGCCTTTGCGTAATGCCCAAGCAACTCCAGGCTGGCATCTATGCGCTCACGGATGGCGATATCGTGTGGCAGTTGCGCTTCCCTGGGCTGGGGATGGAGCATTTCATCCACGTCCCGGACTATGATGTTGGCGGGGATAAATACCAATTTGTTGTTTTTATTGCCGCTTTGCATCAGTTCCCCCAGGGGGAACACGCCGTTGATGCCGGCGCTGACCGACACCAACAGCGCCGGTTTGTGGCCGGTGACCGGCACGCTGGCGTTCATCAGCAATTGCTTTAACAGTGGTGTTGCCATGCCGCTCCACTCGGGGGTGATCAGTATGTAGGCGTCCGATGCGGCCAGTTTCGGCTCCAGCACCTGCCAATCGGTGCCCTTGCTTTCCTGGCTGTCGCCATCCCAAAAGGGCAATGACAGCTCGGCCAGATCCACCACTTCCAGTTGTGCAAAGTGTCCCTGGCGTTCCGCTTCCTGTGCCAGAAAGCGCGCGACCCGGCCGCTTTGGGAGGGGTGACGTTGGCTGCCATTGATTATGGTGAGTCGCATTTTGTAAATCCTTTGGTTTGCAAATTAATTTATAAACTAATTGGTTTACTTAATCCTGTAAAGATAAAATAAATAAAAAGGTTTACTTAATCTGAAGATCAGCAATAATGCTGACAAGCACAGTAAGTACCGGATACAGATGAAGACCACAGACAAGATCCTTGAGCGCCTGAAATTGCACGGCCCCCAGACCGCCAACGAGCTGGCGGCCGAGCTGGGATTGACCTCCATGGGGGTGCGCCAGCATCTGCTGTCTTTGGAGGCCCAGGGCCTGCTGGGTTTTGAGGACAGGAGTGAGGGGCGTGGTCGTCCGGCGCGGTATTGGTGCCTGACCGAGGCCAGCCAGAACCATTTTGGCGATCGCCACGAGGATCTCACCCTGAGACTGATAGAGTCGGTCAAGGTCATCTTCGGCGATGAGGGGCTGGACAAGCTTATAGGTCACAGGGAGCAGGCCAGCGCGGCTCAATATGCTGCGGCCATGGCCGGCTGTGATAATTTGCGCGCCAGATTGGAAGCCCTGGCGACGGAGCGCAGTCGTGAGGGCTATATGGCCGAGGTGCAAGAGGATGAGCGTGGTCTGTGGCTGCTGGAAAACCACTGTCCCATCTGTGCCGCCGCCCGTGAGTGCCAGAATTTTTGCCGCTCCGAGCTTAAGCTGTTCAGCGAGCTCTTGGGTCCCGGGGTCAGCGTCAGCCGCGAGGAGCATATCCTCGGTGGCGCCCGTCGCTGTGCCTATCTGATCAAGGCCGACTGAGATGCGCGGCAAGCGAGGGCGACTCGACCGGCTGCTGGCGGTGCATCTGCAGATCCCCCGCAAAAGAGTGCGGGCCCTGTTGGCCGAGGGGCGCATCAGCCTTAACGGTGATACTGTCAGCGCGCCGGATCTCCAGGTGGATGAGTTCTGCAAGTTGGCGCTGGATGGCGAATTATTGCTGGGCTGGGATCCCGTCTATCTGATGTTGCACAAGCCCGCCGGGATCATTAGCGCCACCAGTGACGCCGAGCAGGCGACCCTGATGCAGCTGTTGCCCGAGGCGCTGCATCCCGGGCTGCATATAGTGGGACGGCTCGACAAACACAGCTCGGGTCTGGTGCTGCTGACCAACGACAGCCGTTGGTCCGAGAGCCTGATGCAGCCCGATGCCCATGTGCCCAAGCTTTACCGGGTGACCCTGGCCAATCCCGTAGCGCCGGAGGCGGTGCAGGCCTTTGCCGAGGGCATGTATTTCGGTTTTGAGGACATCACCACCCGCCCGGCCCGCCTGGTCATAGAAGCTCCCCGGGTGGCACTGGTGGAGCTGACCGAGGGCCGTTACCATCAAATCAAGCGCATGTTTGGCCGCTTTCGCAACCCTGTTGTGACACTGCACCGCCTCAAGGTGGGCAATATCAGCTTGGATGCCGATTTGGCTCCGGGGCAGTGGCGCCATCTAAGCGCCGAAGAAGTGGCCGATGCCAGAAAAATAGTTGAATAAGGACAATAAGATGTCAGCTGAATTGCAAATCGAGGATATCAAGCTTGGCGACGGCAAGACCGCGGTCAAGGGAGCACTCATTACCACCCATTACGAGGGCTTTCTCGCCGATGGCAGCAAGTTCGATTCCTCCCGCGACAAGGGCCGTCCCTTCCAGTGTGTAATAGGCACAGGTCGGGTGATCAAGGGCTGGGATCAGGGCCTGATGGGCATGCAGGTGGGCGGGGTGCGCAGATTAAAAGTGCCGGCCCATTTGGCCTATGGTGAGCGGCAGATGGGCGATAAGATACCGCCCAATTCCGATCTGACCTTCGAGATAGAGCTGCTGGAAGTGCTGACCCGGGACGACTGAGCCGGGCGCTTTGCCCTTCAGCCGGTCTGCTTGCTGTTGTCCAGGGTTTTCTTGTCGTAATACTCGAACGGAAACAGGTTGCGCAGCCTCTGGATAATGGCTTCTCCCACATTGGCTGATACGTGCAGCCGCACATCCCCCAAGCGTTCGGCCCGCACAGTGCAGGTCAGTTTCTCCGCCTTGGCAATGGCCCGGCACTCACGCTCGAATTTTTCCGGGATCTTGCCCTTGTGACTCACCAGACGGCCTTGTTTGAAATGCATTTCGAACAGGGTTAATCCCTTGCGACTTCCGGCAAAAAACAGCCGGTACAGCAAGGCGAGACCTATGAGGACAAAGACGATTTTCAGCACTGTGGCTACCATGGCATTTCCTTGTGGTGTTTTTGTTAAAGATACGCCCTAACTTTTATCCGGAAAAGAGTCCGGGATCGCAAAAATCGCTCTTGTCCGCGGCGGGTGGAAGCTCTACCCTGATACAGCAATAATGCGGCCGGATAGAGGAAGGAATCATGTCACTTGCCAATGCCCGAGGATGGGCTCAGGTCTGCGATAAGCAGATCCAAATACTGCAGAATTTGCAGTCCACATTCCCGCAGCGCCAGAGCGCACTGACTCGGCTGAGTCAGCAGTGGAGCGAATTGAAGCAGCAGCTCAATGACGGCAAGGTGCCGCGCCTGGCTCAGTAGCCGATTCAACAACAGAAACCGCCCAAGGGCGGTTTTTTTATGGCCGGGAGATACTTGTAAAAGCCGCCCCAATAGGCCTAGTCTGGGTGTAGTTGCTTAAGCGGCGGGTAACTGCCGGCCGCGCACTCAGGTACAGGGAGGATGTATGGGGATAGCCAAAAAGCGCAGTGACTGGGAACATCTGGCCGCCAGCCTGACCATTAATGGCCGGGCCTTTATCAATGGCAGCTATGTGGAGGCCGCGGGCGGCGACAGTTTCGACTGTATCAGTCCCATCGATGGCAGGGTGCTGGCCAAGGTGGTCAGCTGTGGCCCCGAGGATGCCGACAGAGCCGTGGCCGCTGCCCGTGAAAGTTTCGAGTCCGGCAGCTGGTCGCGCCTGGCGCCGGTCAAACGCAAACAGGTGATGCTGCGCTTTGCCGAGCTGCTTGAGACCCATGCCGATGAGCTGGCGCTGCTGGAAACCCTCGACATGGGCAAGCCCGTGTCCCATGCCCGCAGCGTCGATCTGCCGGCGGCCGCCCGCGCCATTCGCTGGTCCGGCGAGGCCATAGACAAGCTCTATGGCGAGCTGGCGCCCACGGCACACAACGAAATAGGCATGATCACCCGCGAGCCCATAGGTGTTGTGGCCGCCATAGTGCCCTGGAACTTTCCCCTGTTGATGGCCTGCTGGAAGCTGGGGCCGGCGCTGGCCGCCGGCAACAGCGTGGTACTCAAACCCTCGGAAAAATCACCGCTGACCGCCATCCGCATGGCGGCCCTCGCCAAAGAGGCCGGGATCCCCGACGGCGTGCTCAACGTGCTGCCCGGTTTTGGCCACCTGGTGGGCGAGGCACTGGCGTTGCACATGGATGTGGACACCCTGGTGTTCACCGGCTCGACCCGGGTGGCACGGCAGCTGATGATCTATGCCGGCCGCTCCAACATGAAACGGGTCTGGCTGGAGGCCGGTGGCAAGAGTCCCAACATAGTCTTTGCCGATGCCCCGGATCTGGGACTGGCCGCCAGGGCGGCGGCCGAGGCCATCGCCTTCAATCAGGGCGAGGTGTGCACCGCGGGCTCACGGCTCCTGGTGGAGTCGCCCATCCGCGATCAATTCATCGCCCTGGTGCGGGCCGAGCTGGCCAAGTGGCAGGCGGGCCATCCGCTGGAACCCGAAACCCGCTGTGGCGCCCTGGTGGATCAGCAACAGTTGCAGACAGTGCTGGGCTACATAGCCGCAGGCAGGGAGGAAGGCGCGACCCTGGTGCAGGGCGGCAATCAGGTGCTGCAGAGCACGGGCGGTGTTTACGTGGAGCCGACCCTGTTTGACGGGGTACACAATCAGATGAAAATCGCCCGGGAAGAGATCTTCGGCCCAGTACTGTCTGTGATTGAATTTGACGGCATGGAGCAGGCCATAGACATAGCCAACGATAGTATTTACGGTCTGGCGGCCGGGGTCTGGACGGCGGACTTATCCAAGGCCCACCGAATGGCCAAGGCGCTGCGTTGCGGCTCTGTCTGGGTTAATCAATATGATGGCGGTGATATGACGGCCCCCTTCGGCGGCTTCAAACAGTCGGGCAACGGCCGGGATAAATCCCTGCATGCCTTTGACAAGTACACCGAAATCAAGGCCACCTGGATAGCCATCTAGCCTCGTTCGCCCTTGCCGCCGAGGGCTGGGGCTTCAGGCAGACGACGCTAAAGCCTGCTAATATTGGTATTTGCAAGGTGCTGTATTTCAAAGCTTAAAACTTGGCAGCTCCCGGCAATATCAGTCCGTGGTGCGGTTGTCAGCATCCGGCGAAGGGTGTAACGTCGAAGACGTGACCCGAAATGGATGGACTTCGCCGCCACAAGAAGGTGACCCATGAGTGAACCCCGCCCGCCGCTGGTCGGCGTGATTGCCTGTACAACCCAACTTGGCTTGCACCCGTTCAATATTGCCGGTGAGAAGTACCTGCGCGCCGTTATCAATGGCGCCGGGGCCTGGCCGCTGATCATTCCTTCGCTGATCCTCCCTGATGATCCCTGGCCGCCAACGGCACTGCTCGAGCGCCTCGACGGCCTGTTGTTCACCGGCTCGCCCTCCAATGTGGCCCCGGTGCATTACCAGGGCGCCCAGACTCAGGCCGAGTCCCATGAAGATCATCCCCGCGATGCCACCAGTCTGCCGCTGATCCGCGCCGCCATTGCCGCAGGTGTGCCACTGCTGGGCATTTGTCGCGGCTTTCAGGAAATGAATGTGGCCCTGGGGGGCAGCCTGCATCAGGCTGTGGCTGACACCGGGTTATTCGATGATCACCGCGAGGATAAAACCGCACCTTTGAGTGAGCAGTACGGTCCGGCCCATGACATCAATCTGGTGCCTGGCGGTCTGCTGGCCGGGCTTTGGCCCGAGCCCAGGGTCAGGGTCAATTCCCTCCATGGCCAGGGGATAGCGCGCCTGGCCCCGGGGCTCAGAGCAGAGGCCTATGCCGAGGATGGGCTGCTGGAGGCCTTTTCTGTGGCCGGCGACAGTTTCGCCCTCGGAGTGCAGTTCCACCCCGAGTGGCAGGTGGCCGACAACCCCTTTTATCTGGCCATATTCCAGGCCTTCGGCGCCGCGTGCCGGGCCAGGGCGGTATTGGGCGCAGGCTAAAGACCACGCAGGGTGGACATAATGGAAAAGCTCATCGCATTTTTGAAAGACAAGAAAATCACCGAGGTGGAGTGCGTCATCAGCGATATGACGGGCATAGCCCGGGGCAAGATCTCGCCGGTGGACAAGTTTGTTAACGAGAAGGGCATGCGCCTGCCGGAAAGTGTGCTGCTGCAAACTGTCACCGGCGACAACATAGGTCAGGAGGTGTATTTCGAGCTGCTGGACAGCGCCGAAATCGACTTCATCTGTGTTCCCGATGAAAACGCCGTATTCCTGCTGCCCTGGACCCTGGAAGCCACGGCCCAGGTGATCCACGACACCTTCGACAGGATGGGCAACCCCATAGAGCTGTCACCGCGCAACGTGCTGAAAAAAGTGATTAAACTTTATGACGATCACGGCTGGCAACCGGTAATCGCTCCCGAGATGGAGTTCTACCTGGTGGCGCGCAATGAAGATCCTGACCTGCCACTGAAGCCGCCCATGGGCCGCTCAGGCCGCGCCGAGTCCGGCCGCCAGTCATTCTCCATCGATGCCGCCAACGAATACGATCCCCTGTTCGAGGACATGTACGAGTGGTGCGAGGCCCAGGGGCTGGACATAGACACCCTGATCCATGAGGAAGGCACGGCGCAGATGGAGATCAACTTCAGCCACGGCGATGCGCTATCCCTGGCGGATCAGGTGTTTGTGTTTAAACGCACCCTGCGCGAAGCGGCGCTCAAGCACAATGTCTGCGCGACCTTTATGGCCAAGCCGGTCACCAACGAGCCCGGCAGCGCCATGCATATTCACCAGAACGTGCTCGACAAGACCAGCGGCAAGAATATCTTCACTTTGGATGACGGCACCAAGAGCCCCTTGTTTTTAAGCCATATTGCCGGACTGCAACGCTACCTGCCGGAATTCCTGCCGCTGGTGGCCCCCAGCGTCAATTCTTTCCGGCGATTTTTGCCCGGTACCTCGGCGCCGGTGAACCTGGAGTGGGGCGAGGAAAACCGCACCTGCGGCCTGCGTATTCCCGAGTCGCCGCCGCACACCCGCCGCATCGAAAACCGCCTCGCCGGTGCCGATGCCAATTGCTATCTGGCGGTGGCTGCCAGTCTGCTCGCCGGCTACATAGGCATGGTGGAAGGGCTCAAGCCCAGCAATCCCGTCCATGGCAAGGCCAACGAGAGCCGCACCGCCAACGTCAACTGCCTGCCCCTGACCCTCGACGAGGCGCTGGTGGCCATGGAAGAGAGCGAGGCTTGCCGCAAGTATCTGGGGGATGCCTTCACCACAGGCTATGTGGCGGTGAAACAAGCCGAACTGGAAAACTTCCGCCGGGTGGTCAGCGCCTGGGAGCGGGAGTTTTTGTTGCTGACAGTCTAGAAAGGATGCCGCCATGACCACAGCCCATGCCGATTCCTATTACGCCGCCAGTGCCAACGACAAGCGCGAGCGGCCGCGCCTCAGAGACGCCATTGAGACCGATGTCTGTATCATAGGCGCCGGTTACACCGGGCTGTCGACGGCGCTGCAACTGCTGGAGAGAGGTTTCAGGGTGGTGGTGCTGGAGGCAGCCCGCATCGGCTGGGGCGCCTCGGGCCGCAACGGTGGTCAGATAGTTAACAGCTACAGCCGCGACATAGACGTTATCGAGCGCAGTGTAGGCGCCGAGAAGGCCAGGCAGTTCGGCGCCATGGCGTTCGAGGGCGCGCGCATTATCCGCGAGTATGTGGATCGATACCAAATCGATTGCGATCTTAAGGACGGCGCCGTCTTTGCTGCCCTCAACCGGCGGCAGCTTAAACATCTGGCGGCCCAAAAGGCCCTGTGGCAAAAACACGGCCACCAGGGCGAGTTGGAGCTGTTGGACCAGAGTGGCATCCGCAACTATGTCGGCAGCAGCCGCTATGTGGGTGGCATGTTCGATGGCAGCGGCGGCCATCTGCATCCGCTGAATCTGGCGCTCGGCGAAGCGGCGGCGGTGGAGCGCCTGGGAGGCTTGATATTCGAGGATTCGGCCGCCATCGATATTCAGGAGGGGGAACCTGTGCGGGTGCGCACCGCCGGGGGCGAGGTCAGTGCCCGCTTCCTGGTGGTGGCCGGCAATGCCTATCTGGGGCATCTGGTGCCCGAGCTTGCGGCCAAATCCATGCCCTGCGGCACCCAGATGATAGCCACAGAGCCCCTGGACGAGTTCCAGGCCAAACATTTGCTGCCCGGCGATCACTGCGTCGAGGACTGCAATTACCTGCTGGATTACTTCCGTCTGTCCGCCGACAAGCGCTTGCTGTACGGTGGCGGCGTGGTCTACGGCGCCCGGGATCCGGCCGACATCGAGGCCATCATTTTGCCCAAGCTGCTCAAAACCTTTCCCCAGCTGGAAGGCGTGCGGGTCGACTATGCCTGGACCGGCAACTTCCTGCTGACCCTGTCGCGTCTGCCCCAGGTGGGCCGCATCGGCGGCAATATTTATTACTCCCAGGGCTGCAGCGGCCATGGGGTGACCTATACCCACCTCGCCGGGCGCTTGCTGGCCGAGGTGATCAATGGCCAGGCGAGCCGTTTTGACCTGTTCGCCTCGCTGCCCCATTATCCCTTCCCCGGTGGCCACGCGCTGCGGGTACCCTTCAGTGCCTTGGGTGCCTGGTATTATTCACTGCGGGACGCCCTTGGCATATAGAGATTCAGGCATTGGGTATTGGGAATTTAGGCATTTAATTAGGTATTTAACCAAGCGGCCAGGCGGCATGCATGAATTGGAGTATTAAGGTGCAATTAAAGGATCCAAGCCTGTTTAAGCAGCAGTGTTATATCGACGGTCAGTGGTGCGATGCCGCATCGGGCCAGACAGTGGCCATTGCCGATCCCGCCAGCGGTGAAGTGCTGGGGCCTGTGCCTGTGATGGGGCAATCCGAAACCAGGAATGCCACCGAGGCCGCCCGGAAGGCGCTGGGCCCCTGGCGCGCACTGACCGCCAAGGAGCGCGCCGTGATGCTCAGGCGCTGGTTTGAGCTCATCAACCAGCACAGTGACGATCTGGCGCTGCTGATGACCCGCGAGCAGGGCAAACCGCTCGCCGAAGCCAAGGGCGAGGTGGGCTACGCGGCCTCTTTTATCGAATGGTTTGCCGAGGAAGCCAAGCGGGTCTACGGCGAGACCATTCCCGGTCACCAGGGCGACAAGCGCATCATGGTGATCAAGCAGCCGGTGGGCGTCTGCGCCGCCATCACCCCCTGGAACTTCCCCGCCGCCATGATCACCCGCAAGGTGGGCCCGGCGCTGGCAGCCGGTTGCACCATGGTGGTCAAGCCCGCGCCCCAGACCCCCTTTACCGCCCTGGCATTGGCCGAATTGGCTGACAGGGCCGGGATCCCACCAGGGGTGCTGAACATTGTCTGCGGTGATGCCGTGGCCATAGGCAACGAGCTGTGCGCCAACCCCACTGTGCGCAAGTTGTCCTTCACCGGCTCAACCGCCGTGGGCAGCAAGCTGATGGCCCAGTGCGCGCCCAATATCAAGAAGCTGTCGTTGGAGCTGGGCGGCAACGCGCCCTTTATCGTGTTCAGGGATGCGGATCTCGACGCAGCAGTCGCCGGTGCCATGATCTCCAAGTACCGCAACGCCGGCCAGACCTGTGTCTGCGCCAACCGCATCTATGTGCAGGATGAGGTCTACGACGCCTTTGCCGCCAAGCTGGCCAAGGCCGTGGCCGAGCTCAGGGTGGGCAAGGGCACAGAGCCCGGAGTCACCACTGGGCCACTGATCAATGCCGCGGCGCTTACCAAGGTGCAGGATCACCTGCAGGACGCGCTGTCCAAGGGGGCCAAGCTGTTGCTGGGTGGCAAGTCCCTCGGCGGCAACTTTATGGAGCCCGCCATCATCACCGAGGCCAACAGCAGCATGAAGCTCGCCCGGGAGGAAACCTTCGGCCCGCTGGCGCCCCTGTTCCGCTTTAAAGAGGTGGACGAAGTGATCGCCATGGCCAACGACACCGAGTTTGGTCTGGCGGCCTACTTCTACGGCCGGGATCTGTCGCTGGTGTGGCATGTGGCCGAGGCGCTGGAGTACGGCATGGTGGGCGTCAATACCGGCCTTATCAGTACAGAGGTGGCGCCCTTTGGCGGCATCAAGTCTTCGGGTCTGGGCCGTGAGGGCTCAAGGCACGGCATAGAGGAATACCTGGAACTCAAATACATCTGCCTGTCGGTGTAGCAGGCGCAAGGAGCGGCCCATGACCAAGAACAATGCTTCCCTGATGGCAAGACGCCAGGCGGCCGTGGCCGCCGGTGTTGGCCAAATTCACCCCGTGTTTGCCGAGCGGGCCGAAAATGCCCGGGTGTGGGATGTGGAAGGCAAGGAGTATCTGGATTTTGCCGGCGGCATTGCCGTGCTCAACACCGGGCATCTGCATCCCAAGGTCAAGGCCGCGGTGGCGGCCCAGCTGGAGGATTTCTCCCACACCTGTTTTATGGTGCTGGGATACGAGAGTTATGTGGCCCTGTGTGAAAAGCTCAACAACCTGGTGCCGGGGAACTTTGCCAAGAAGACGGCCCTGTTCAACAGCGGTTCCGAGGCGGTTGAGAACGCCATCAAGGTGGCCCGCGCCGCCACGGGCCGGGCCGGGGTCATCGCCTTTACCTCGGGGTACCATGGCCGCACCATGGCGGCACTTGCCCTGACCGGCAAGGTGGCGCCCTACAGCAAGGGCATGGGGCTGATGCAGGCCAATGTATTCCGGGCACGTTTTCCCAGCGCCCTGCACGGGATCAGCGAGGATGACGCCATGGACTCCATAGCGCAGATCTTCCGTAACGATGCCGAGCCCGCCGATATCGCCGCCATCATACTTGAGCCGGTGCAGGGGGAGGGCGGTTTCTATGTCGCCAGCCCCGGCTTTATGCAGCGCCTGCGGCAGCTGTGCGATCGCGAAGGCATAATGCTGATAGCCGATGAGGTGCAGACCGGCGCCGGTCGTACCGGCACCTTTTTCGCCATGGAGCAAATGGGCGTGGCCGCCGACATCACCTGTTTTGCCAAGTCCATCGCCGGTGGCTTCCCACTGTCGGGGATCACCGGCAAGGCGGAGATCATGGACGCCATAGGCCCGGGAGGACTGGGTGGCACCTACGGCGGTAATCCGCTGGCTTGCGCTGCGGCCCTGGCGGTGATCGAGGTGTTTGAGCAGGAAAAACTGCTGGCCCGCTCCCAGGCCATAGGCCAGCAGCTGACCCGCGGGCTGCGGCAGTTACAACACCAATACGCGCAAATCGCCGAGGTGCGCGGTCTCGGGGCCATGGTGGCCATGGAGCTGATGGAAGATGGTGCCCCGGCGCCCCAGCACTGCGCGCCCATATTGGCGGCGGCGCGGGAGCGGGGACTGATCCTGCTGTCCTGCGGCACCTTTGGCAATGTGCTGCGTATTCTGGTGCCCCTGACCGCCTCCGATGAGGACATCTCCGAGGGGATGGCCATCCTGGGTGAGTCGCTCAAGGCCGTGCTTGGCGGCGGCTAAATAGCTGATAGTTGACTGGAAGCTGGTGGATAAAAAGGGAAGAGATAATTAATCGGGGCCGCAAAATTGCGGCCCCGTTTTTTTCTGCTTCGGTGGCGAAGCAGTGGAAAGGGTGGGCAAGACGGGCCGGCCCCAAATGGCCAACCCGCCCGGCGCCGGGAAGTTGGTTAGCGCAGGTTCACCGGACCATTGATGCTGTCGTATTTGATGCCGCCTGAGCCGGCACTCAGTACCGTCAGGCCCTGGGTGTTGTGCACTTCGATATTGCCCGAGCCATCGGACAAGGTCACCAGGCCGCCTATGTCCGTCAGCACCATGGAGCCGGAACCGTCGGTAACTGTGACATCGGCGCCTGTCTTGTGCACCTTAATATCCCCAGAGCCGTCGGTGATATTGATCTTGCCCTTGCTGCCTTCCACCAGCAGATCGCCGGAGCCGTCGCTGATATCAATATTGCGACCACCGCGGATCTCCAGCTCGCCTGAGCCGTCGTTAACACTGATATCGGCATCCACGCTGCCGATGCGGATTGCGCCCGAGCCATCGTTAATATCCAGGGCCAGTTCCGCAGGCACCTTGACCAAGAGATCTATATAGGGGGAGTTGCCCTTATAGGCATGCTCCTCGAAGCGAGCCTCCAGCTTGGCATGTTTGCCATCGCGCTCCAGGGTGAGAATGGCCGGAATATCGGTACGGGTGTAAATGTCGGCCTCGACCTCGATCCGATCCAGTCCTGGGACGCCCATGATCACCAGCTCACCGGCCCCTGTGTTGGCCTTGAGGGCGTTGAGACTGGCACTGTCCAGGTTCAGTTGCTGGCGGCTGTGCTCCAAGGGGGCGCTGTTGACCTGGAATACGCAGCCAGCCAGAACCAGGGCGGCGGTGATAACGGATATTACGGACTTATTGGACATGATCTGAGCTCCTGAATGCGGACTAAAGGTTGAGTTCCTTATCGGCACTTAGAATAGCAATTAGGATGCCAACATTTTAAAGCAATTAAATCAATATGTTATGGTTTGGGTGTTGTCCGTTGCCACAGTGGACACTGTCCGCGGACACCAATGTCCGCGGTTTTTCACCACCTGTTGGCGAGAATGGCCAAGGGGCAAGGTGCTGGTGTGGGGCTAGAGGCGAGATGCGGAATTCGGGAGCCGGCGGGGCAGGCTGCGGATGAGGGCTTGGCAGCCAGTGGCTAAGAGAGTGGCAACAAAAAAGGAGCCCTTTGGCTCCTTTTAAGACACTGCTGACCCTTATTTGAAGGTCTTGACGCCGTCCGGTGTGCCGACCAGCAGCACATCGGCGCCGCGCTTGGCAAACAGGCCGTTGGTGACCACGCCGACAATGGCGTTGATCTTGTCTTCCAATACCTTGGGCTCCATGATCTTCAGGTTGTAGACGTCGAGGATCACGTTGCCGTTATCTGTCACCACGCCCTCACGGTAGACGGGATCGCCACCCAGCTTCACCAGCTCGCGGGCCACGTAGGAACGGGCCATGGGGATCACTTCTACCGGCAGCGGGAAGTTGCCCAGAATGTCCACCTGCTTGGTGTTGTCCACTATGCAGATAAACTTGTCGGCCACGGCGGCGACAATTTTTTCCCGGGTCAGGGCAGCGCCGCCGCCCTTGATCATGTCCATGTGCGGGTTGATTTCATCGGCACCGTCCACATACACGGACAGCTTGTCCACCGAGTTCAGATCGTAAACCGGAATGCCCAGAGCCTTGAGTTTGGCGGTGGAAGCTTCGGAGGAGGACACTGCACCTTCGATATCGGCCTTGATGGTGGCCAGGGCATCGATGAAGTGGTTGACGGTAGAACCAGTGCCAACACCGACAATACTATCTCTTTCAACATATTGCAGTGCGGCCCAACCGGCGGCCTTTTTCATTTCGTCTTGGGTCATGATGACTTCCTGTTAATGCGGATAAAGCGAAAAGTTGCCCACATTATACAAGCAAAGGCGCAGAAAGGTGGTCGGCGACCGACAAAATTCCGCTTTTGTGATTCGCTTCGGGGCTGCGTTTTGGTGACGGCTTGGGTAGGATAGCCGCAAACAGCAACAGGATGAAAATTAAAGGAGTCATTATGGCGGGAGCCAGTCTGCTGACCTTGTTGGATGATATAGCCACTATTCTCGACGACGTGTCTGTGATGAGTAAGGTGGCAGCCAAGAAAACCGCCGGGGTGCTGGGGGACGATCTGGCCCTCAACGCCCAGCAGGTGACCGGGGTCAATGCCGACCGCGAGCTGCCGGTGGTCTGGGCCGTGGCCAAGGGGTCCATGCTCAACAAGGCGATATTGGTGCCGGCGGCGCTGCTGATAAGCGCCTTTATCCCCTGGGCCGTGACCCCACTGCTGATGCTGGGGGGGCTGTTCCTCTGCTTCGAAGGCTTTGAAAAAATCTGGCACTGCCATGAGGAGGCCGAACATAAGGCGGCTCAACCGGTAGAGACCATCACAGATGCCCACGCCTATGAGAAGGACAAGGTGAAGGGTGCCATACGTACCGACTTCGTGTTGTCGGCGGAGATCATCGCCATCACCCTTGGCATAGTGGCCGAAGAGGCCTTTATGACCCAGGTGGCGACTCTGTGCATTATCGCCGTTGTCATGACGGTCGGCGTATATGGTTTGGTGGCCGGGATAGTTAAACTCGATGACCTCGGCCTGTGGCTGTCGAAAAAGAGCACGGCAGTGGCCCAGTGGGTCGGTGGCCTGCTGCTGGCCGCAGCTCCAAGGTTAATGAAGCTGCTGACCATAGTGGGCACAGCCGCCATGTTTATGGTAGGTGGCGGCATACTCACCCACGGGGTGGATTACCTGCACCATGGCATAGAGCATGCGGCCGGGCTGGTTGCCACTGTTGCCGTGGCAGGTCCGCTGCTGGCGGCCCTGACCCCAAGCCTGTTGAACCTCGTCTTCGGCGTGATTGCCGGCGCCGTTGCCGTCATCCTGTTGGGGCTGGTGGCAAGGTTAAAACCCAAGGTTGCTTAATAGCGCTTTGGCCAAGCTAGCCGTGCCTGCCCGGGCACGGCATTTGACAAGCTGTCACCAAGAAGCTGTTGCAAAGCTAGTTGAGAGCCAGTACGTCTTTAACATGGTACTGAATATTGTCCTGCCAATCGTCAAATCGCTCCAGGCCCGAAACAAGCTGCTTTAGCTCTGCACTGGCAATGATGTCTTCCACCGCCACGCCCCGGTCACGCATGCCCAGGACAAACGCTGCAAACTGCTGATAGGTATCCCGGGATTTTTTCAACTCTTCCAGCGTGCTGAACGCCCTGGCTGATCTGTTGCCGGGGATAAAGCGGGTGTCCTTATCGGCCAGGGCTATGGCCTGATCCAGCCCCTGGATTTCTGCCTTGGGACCATTGGGTCCCGAGTACATAAGCCAGTCATTTCTGAAGGCATCGCCGGTAAAAATCACATTATTTTTGTGCAACTTGATAAGGCTGCTGGCCCGGGTATGTGCCGGCGTATGGACCAGACTAATGATCTCATCACCCAGATTCAGGGTCAGGCCATGATCGAAGGTCACCTGGGTAAAAGCGCCTGCGGCACCCATATTCTCCTGGGCTATAATGGTCGCACCCCGCTCGGCGAAATAACCATTGGCATCGTGGTGAAAGGGGTCTGAATCCGGATTGAGCACATATTTAATGGGTTTGTCGCTGAGGTTGTGCACCACTTTTTCTATGGTGGGTGCATAGTTTGCCATCATTGAGCTGATCAGTATGACCCCCTTGTCATCGACCAGCACGCCGAAGTTGATCTTGCTGCTGCCGTAATCCTGGCCAACCACATAAAGGTTGTCGCTCAAGCGATTGACCTCGAACTGGGCATCATCAATCTCCAACACCCCGGCATGGGCCGTGCCGATCAGCATCAGTGACAGGACGCAATGCATTCCTTTCATATTCCAACTCCCTTGGTTGTTTTGGCTGCGACGGTTCTCAGTAAAAATACATGATTGTTATTTTTATCAGTATCTTGCTTGGGATGTTTTGCCGGAACAAGGATAAAAGTTATTCAGTTTGTGTCTGAGTGTCCCATGCACCAAGTGAAAGAGGAGACTGTAAAGCGAGGGTGTAAAGTCTGGATTCAAAGCCAGGGGCAAAGCGGCATTGGCTGGAAAATTGCGGGAACAAAAAAGCAGTGCCTTGGCACTGCTTTTTTGTTTAATGGCGGCAGTCAGTACTGCCTTGTCATCAACCTCAGTGATGGCTGGGTTGGTCATTGGCGGCGGCATATTTAAAGGCCACCACACCTACGGCCATCAGCACGAAGGGTACTGGGGCGGCCAGCATGCCAAGGGCACTGAAGTTACCCATAAAGGCCATAGCTATGTGTCCAACCAGGGCCACCACCAGCGCCAGGGTGGCTATCAGCAGCACGATAATTTCGGTTTTTTTGCCAGTGTTCATAATCCAATTCCTTTTCCAGAAGACCTGAGAGAAAAACGTGATGGCCTGAGTATGGCGACTTGATGTGATTGAATATTGACCTGGGTCAATTTTGTATTGGCTTGAGTCTGATAGGCAGCCAAAAGCTTGAGCCAGCGCAAATTTTTCTATGTCTCTTGGAAAGTGCAAAAGCTTGTGGCCCGACTTATGCCTGACGCTGGTTGGATGAAAGGGAAGTTGTATTCAAGGGGCGCCCGGCGGCGGGGGTGATTACTTCAATTTGCCGAGCTTGGCCTGCCACAGGGCTTTTTGCTCTGTGACTGTAAGGCGTTTGCGGGCGACAAACATGGCAAGTCCAACGCCTGCGGGCACTATGATGAAATCCAGGAAGTTGAACCTGGGCATGGAGAGCAGCGCCACCAGGAGGCTCAGCAGCGCCACGGCTCCCGGGATTAACAGTAGCGGCCACTGATAGCAATGTCCCAGGGCCCGGGCACTGAGGCCGATAATGAGGGGCGGCACCAGATACAGCACCAGCACGCCGGGCAGTGCGCTGTTCAGGTAAGCAAGCAAGGCCAGGGCGGGCACGGTGCCAAGCAGTGACCCCAGCAAGGTGCGGTAGGCGGATTGCTTTTGGCGCAAGCCGTCATAGGCGTTTTGCAGTATGTCCAGCTTGGCCTTGGCGGCGTTGGCACTGTCGATTTTTCCTGCGTGACTGCGTCTTGGGCGCATTCCTGTTTCCTACACAAAGAAGAGCTTTGTTTACTTTACCCTAACCTGTGCCGGTGCTGGCAAGGGTCGGCTATTGAGCCGGCTCAGAACCAAAGCGATAGACTTTGGACGGGGTCACTATCATGGGCAAGGGCACATCCCAGGCTTCCACCGGCAGGGCCGGCAGACGCTGGCAATCGTGTGCCAGGCCTATGACCTTGACCCTGTCCGGCAGGTTCGCCAGGGTGCGATCATAAAAACCGCCGCCCATACCGAGGCGGTTACCTGTGCTGTCAAAGGCCACCAGAGGGGTAATGATGGCATCCAGTTGGTTTGCCGGACACAGGCGCTGGACCGATAGTTTGGGTTCGGGAATGCCGTAGACATTGGCCGTCATCTGCGTATCCGCTTCGTAGTGGATAAACAGCAGATGGCCCTCGGCGAAGGGATGCAGCACAGGCAGGTAAGTCTCACAGCCCTTGGCCCACAGGGCTTCTATCAGCGGGCGGGTTCCCAGTTCACCATCATTTTCAAGGTAGAGGGCGACTCTTTGGGCATGGGGCAGGCAATCGAGCACATGGGATGCGGCTGCCCGGCTGGCAGTGTGCTGCTCATCCGGGGTCAATGCTTTTCTGTGGGAACGTATGTCTTTACGGATGGCGCTGCGCGCCCTGGCGATGACTGACATTGTCATGAATTGAGATGCTCCCCAGAATGCCGCTGCCGGTGTAGCCCTTGAACCGTAGGTTCAAGGCGGGTAAATGATTACTTCCTAAGGCTTCTCGGTACTGGCCGAGCCTGCTCAATGTCGGCAAAACATTCACCCTGAGGTCAAAAATATCGGCACAGGGACATTACCAGCTGGCGCACACCCCAGGGAGCAAATTTTTGAGCGATACGCGCCAGTAGTGGCGGTACCGGGCTCACTAACAGTTTAATCTTCCTTGCGGCTGCGCTCAACCAGCGCATGCTCAAGGGTCGATTGTAGCAGGCGGATGCGTTCATCCATCTGCTGCATGTAATCCTGGTTTTTCTTTTGTTCCTGATACAGCTCGTGGCCAATATTCAGGGCAGCCATGATGGCCAGTTCTTCCCGGCTCAGGCTGTTGGTCTTGGCCTTGAGGCTGGAAAGCTGTTGCTCCACCTTGTTGGCCACGGCTCTCAGGGCCTGCTCCTGGCCTGTTGGGCAGGCAATAGAGTAAGTGCGACCCAATAGGGTGATTTCAATGGCACTGCTACTCATGTCGGGCGGCATCCTTTCAGGGCTTTACTGAGGCGGACTATATAAGTCCCCCGCCAAAAGTGCAAGGATGCAGCGCCCGCCTCTTGAGGGCCATTGTTCCGATCGCTGCTTGTATGAGCATTTCGTGCGCTGTACAGCTAAATTGCCATATTTATCCGGGCGCTGCTTGGTGACATCCGCTCCTGTCTGATAGCATGAATGCGAATTTTTGACTGCATGAGCCCGAGACCATGGCCACTCCTCCATCCCTGAAAATAGACAAGCTGTTGCAAGCCCTGGAACAGGCCGAAATCGGCCAGCATCCGGTGGAAGTTCACGGTGCCCTGGTGGGCCTCTTGTGTGGCGGCGTGGAGCAGGGGCGGGGCGCCTGGATCAAGCCCTTGCTGGAGCTGATGAACGACGGCCAGCCGCTGCCTCCCGAACTGTTGCAGCTGGTGGATGAGCTGTTCCAGGATACCGTTACCCGGCTGACGGATGTGGAGTTTGGCTTTATGCCGCTGCTGCCGGAAGAAGAAGAACCCCTGTGTGACCGGGTCGAGGCCCTCTCTCTGTGGGTGCAAAGCTTCCTCACCGGCATTGCCATAATCCAGCCCAAACTGGGGCAGGCTTCCGACGATGTGCGCGAAGTGATCCGAGATCTCGCCGAGATAGCCCAGGTGGAATTTGATGTCGGCGAGGATGAAGAATCCGAAAACGCCTTCAACGAGCTGCTGGAGTTTGTCCGTGTCGCCGCCATCCTCTGTTACCAGGAGTTTGGTCCGGAATTGCCCCACGGGACCGAGGACAACGGCGCCATTTTGCATTGATTTGAAGCATTGATTTGAAGCATTGATTTGAAGCATTGATTTGACGCATTGATTTGACCTTGCCCCGACCGGAGGAACCGGCCGGGATGGGAGCTGAACAGCCATGAATCCAACATCCCCGGAGTCTGCGCCACAAACGCTGGATATCGCCATCATAGGTGCCGCCATGGCAGGCGCCACCCTGGCGCTGGCCCTGGCCAAACGGGCCAAAGCACTGGGGCGGCCGCTGCGCATTGCCCTCATCGAGGCCCATGAACAGGGTTCGGGCCATCCCGGCTTTGACGCCCGCTCCATTGCCATTGCCCATGGCTCAATCACCGAACTCAAGCGTCTCGGCCTCTGGTCCCTGTTGGCGCCCTTGGGCTGCGCCATCAACGACATACATATTTCCGATCGCGGTCATTTTGGCATGACAGAGCTGAACCGTGAGGGCTTTGATTTGCCCTTCCTGGGTCAGGTGGTGGAGCTGGAGGCCGTGGGCCAAACGCTGCTGGCCGCGGTCAAGGATGCGGGTATCAGCCTTTATTGCCCCGACGGCTTAAGTGAGCTTGCCAGCGACAGCGACGGCCACACCCTGACCCTGGAAAGCGGCGTGCGGCTGCGCACCAAACTGCTGGTGGCCGCCGACGGCCTGCACTCCCGGGTGCGGGACTGCTTCAAATTGCCGCTGGAGAGCCGGGATTTTGCCCAGTGCGGCCTGGTGGCCAATATCGGCTGCGACCGACCCCATAATCATTGGGCCTGGGAACGTTTTACCGACACAGGCCCGCTGGCGCTGCTGCCGATGCAGGACAGCGCGGGTCAGCACAGGTTATCTCTGGTGTGGGCCCTACCGCCGGAAGAGGCGGAGCGCTTGGCAAGTGCAGATGAGGCCGGGTTTCTCTCCCAACTGCAGCGGGCCTTCGGCAGCCGTGCCGGCAAGTTTATCAGCGTCGGCAAACGCCATGTGTATCCGCTCAAATTGAGCTTTATGCCAAGACCCATACACCACAGGTGCGTCTTTATCGGTAATGCCGCGCAGACCCTGCATCCCATCGCCGGGCAGGGTTTTAACCTGGGGCTGCGGGACGTGGTGGATCTGCTGCAGGTGCTGGACAGTGCCCTGGTGGCCGGTACCGATGTGGGTGAGCATTCACTGCTGCACCACTATCTTGAGCTGCGGACCGATGACCGCAATCAGACCCTGTGCCATATCGAAGCGCTGGTACGGGGATTTTCCAATCAATACTGGCCCCTGGTGGCCGGACGCAGCCTGGGGCTGAGGTTGTTGTCATGGTGTCCGCCGCTCAAGGCGCCCGTGGCCAGCCGCGCCATGGGCTGGCGCAGAGGCAAGCGCCTGAGTGAGAACTGCTGATGTTAACAACCCAAACCTATGATGTGGCCGTCGTTGGCGGCGGTATGGTGGGCCTGGCCACGGCCATAGGCCTGGCGGAAGCCGGGTTGCAGGTGGTGGTGCTGGATGCCGGCGGCCAGGCACCCGTGTCCGGTGAACCCAGGCTCAGGGTCAGCGCCATCAACAAGGCCAGTGAGCGTTTGCTCACCCGCCTCGGCGCCTGGAGCCTGTTGGACGAGCAGCGCCTGGCCCCCTATGGCCGGATGCAGGTCTGGGACAAGGACGGCATGGGCCGCATCGGCTTTGATGCCGCCGAGCTTGGGGAACAGACCCTGGGCACCATAGTGGAAAACGACGCCATTGCTTTTGCCCTGGCCCGCCGTGCCGCGGATTTTTCCAATCTGGATTACCGCGAGCAGCAACGCCTGGCACGTATCGCCTTCGGTGAGCGTGAGGCCTGGTTGACCCTGGAAAGCGGCGACAATCTCAGCGCCGCCCTGGTGGTGGCCGCCGACGGCGCCAACTCCTGGGTGCGCAGCCAGTGCCAGATCCCGCTGACCTTCTGGGATTATGGCCACAGCGCCATAGTGGCCAACATAGCCACAGAGGTGCCCCATGACGATTGCGCCCGCCAGGTGTTCCTGCCGGAAGGCCCGCTGGCCTTCCTGCCGCTGTATCAGACCAATCTGTGTTCCATCGTCTGGTCGGTGCCAGAACCCAGGGCCGCTGAATTGCTGGCCATGGATGATGAAGAATTTTCACGCAGCCTGACCGCCGCCTTCGATGGCCGCCTCGGACTGTGCAAGGTGGTCGGAGTTCGCCAGAGCTTCCCGCTCAGGATGCGCTATGCGCGCCATTTCGCCCGCCACCGCCTGCTGCTGGCCGGCGATGCCGCCCACACCATACACCCGCTGGCGGGGCAAGGGGTGAACCTGGGGTTCCTCGATGCCGCCGCCATAGTGCAGCAGGTCAGCGAGCTGCACCGGGCCGGCCGTGATCTGGGTGATTATCGCTTACTGCGTCCACTGGAGCGGGCCCGCAAGGCCGATGCCCTGGAGATGATTGCCGCCATGGAAGGATTCAAGCGCCTGTTTGCCGGCAGCAATCCCGTCAAACAGGCCTTCCGCGATCTGGGGCTCAACCTGGTGGATCAGTTGTCACCGCTGAAAACTGTGTTCATCAAACAGGCCATGGGCAATAAGCAAAACTTACCCGAATTGTGTCGCTGACGGCACCTCGACAAAAGTGACAGAATTGTGAGTAAAAAGACGGCAGGAATCAGACTCTTGTCGTCTTTTTGTCCTTTGCAGGGTTGAAAATGTAAAAAAATTACATGTGAATCATGAGAAAAACTAATCCTTTAACTGTTCGGATTAGAAAATTCTCTTGTATACAAATTTGTGTCACAAGGTATAATTTCGCCGCATTTTAACCCTGTGCCGCGCACTGCTTCGGCACAGTAAGCCCCGGACAGAAGGGATAATAATGGCTAATAAAACTGTACTCTTTAACAAGCACCTGGAATCCAATGCCAAGATGGTGGATTTCCACGGTTGGGATATGCCGCTGAACTACGGCTCCCAGATTGAGGAACACCACGCCGTTCGCCGCGATGCCGGTATGTTCGACGTTTCCCACATGACTGTGGTGGATGTGGAAGGCAACGACGCCCGTCCTTTCCTGCGCAAATTGCTGGCCAACGATGTGGCCAAGCTGACCGTTCCCGGCAAGGCCCTTTACGGCGGCATGCTGGACGAAAACGCCGGGGTGATTGACGATCTGATCACCTATTTCCTGAGCGATACCCACTACCGTGTGGTGGTGAACTCCGCCACCCGCGAAAAAGATCTGGCTTGGATAGGCGCGCAAGCCAAGGCCTTTGACGTGACCGTCACCGAGCGTCCCGAGCTGGCGATGATCGCCGTTCAGGGCCCCAACGCCAAGGCCAAGGCCGCCACAGTGTTCACCGCCGAGCAAAACGCCGCGGTGGAAGGCATGAAGCCCTTCTTTGGCAAGCAGGCCGGTAGCCTGTTTATAGCCACCACTGGCTACACAGGTGAAGCCGGTTATGAAATCATAGTGCCCGAGGCGGAAGCCGAGGCCCTGTGGCAAGCCCTGCTGGATGCCGGTGTGCAGCCCTGTGGTCTGGGCGCCCGTGACACCCTGCGTCTGGAAGCCGGTATGAACCTGTACGGCCAGGACATGGACGAAACCGTTAACCCACTGGCCGCCAACATGGGCTGGACCATTGCCTGGGAACCTAGCGATCGTGACTTCATCGGCCGCAGCGCCCTGGAAGCCATCAAGGCCAAGGGCAGCGACAAGCTGGTGGGTCTGGTGATGGAAGAGAAGGGCGTGCTGCGCCACGGTATGCCGGTGTTCTTCACCGACGCCGCCGGTGTCGAGCAAGAAGGCGTGATCACCAGTGGTACTTTCTCACCCACTTTGGGCTATTCTATTGCGATGGCGCGCGTACCCGGCTCCATCGGCGACACGGCTGAAGTGGAAATGCGCAAGAAGCGTGTGGCGGTGCGTGTGGTTGCCCCCAGCTTTGTGCGTAACGGAAAACAAGCATTTTAAAAATACCCGATAAAGGAACAAGAACAATGAGCAATATCCCGTCAGAACTGAAATATGCTTCTTCCCACGAGTGGATCCGCAAGGAAGAAGACGGCAGCTACACAGTAGGTATCACTGAGCACGCTCAGGAACTGCTGGGCGACATGGTGTTCGTTGAACTGCCTGAAGTGGGCGATACCGTGTCTGCCGGTGAAGACTGCGCCGTGGCCGAGTCTGTAAAAGCCGCCTCTGACATTTATGCTCCTATCTCCGGCGAAGTGGTTGCCGTGAACGAAGCCCTGGAAGATTCTCCAGAGCTGGTGAACAGCGATGCCTACGGTGATGGCTGGTTCTTCCGCATCATGCCTTCAGACGAGTCCGAAGTGGACAGCCTGCTGGATGCAGAAGGCTATCAAGCCGTTATCGACGAAGAATAATCGTCGCATAAAACGAAGCCCCCCGGGGCTTCGTTTGTTTTATCTGTAACCAAGATGAGACCGGTGGCTCCCCTACGGCCATACCGGCGCAAATAGATAAGGTTTATCATGACCAAGCAAACCCTCACCCAACTGGAACAGCACGAGCTGTTTCTTTCCCGCCACATTGGACCGGACAGTGTTCAGCAGCAGGAGATGCTCAACTTTGTTGGTGCCGAATCCCTGGATGATCTGACCAAGCAAATCGTGCCCGAGGCCATTCGCCTTGACCGTGAGCTGGCCGTAGGCCCGTCTTGTTCCGAGGCCGAAGGTCTGTCCTATATTCGCGCCCTGGCCGATAAAAACCAGGTATTCAAGAGCTACATAGGTCTGGGTTACTACGGTACCGAAGTGCCAAACGTTATCCTGCGCAACGTGCTGGAAAACCCAGGCTGGTACACTGCCTATACCCCATACCAGCCCGAGATTGCCCAGGGCCGTCTGGAAGCCATATTGAACTTCCAACAGCTGGCCATCGACCTGACAGGTCTGGATCTGGCATCTGCTTCTCTGCTGGACGAAGCCACCGCCGCTGCCGAGGCCATGGCCCTGGCCAAGCGCGTATCCAAGGCCAAGAAGGCCAATGCCTTCTTCGTTGCCGACGACGTGTTCCCGCAAACCCTGGACGTGGTGAAAACCCGTGCCGAGTGTTTCGGTTTTGACATTGTGACCGGTCCTGCAAGCGATGCCCTGAACCATGACAACCTGTTCGGTGCCATGTTCCAGTACACCAACAGCCAGGGTCAGCTGACCGACTTCACCGAGCTGTTTGCCAAGCTGGCCGAGAAGAACGTGATTGTCACAGTCGGTGCCGACATCATGTCGCTCATTCTGCTCAAGAGCCCAGGCGCCATGGGTGCCGACGTGGTATTCGGCTCAGCCCAGCGCTTCGGTGTGCCCATGGGCTTTGGTGGTCCACACGCCGCCTTCTTCGTCTCCAAGGACGAGCACAAGCGCTCCATGCCCGGCCGTATTATCGGTGTGTCCAAGGACAGCCGTGGCAATACCGCCCTGCGTATGGCGATGCAAACCCGTGAACAGCATATCCGCCGCGAAAAGGCCAACTCCAACATCTGTACTGCCCAGGTGCTGCTGGCCAACATGGCGTCTTTCTACGCTGTGTACCATGGTCCACAGGGCCTGAAAGTGATCGCCGAGCGCATTCACCGTCTGGCCGACATCCTGGCCGCCGGTCTGGCAGCCAAGGGCGTGGCTCTGGTGAACAACCAGTGGTTCGATACCATCAGCTTCAAGGGTGATGTGGCCGCCATCCGCGCCCGTGCCCTGGCCGCCGGTGTGAACCTGCGCTTTGACGCCGACGGCGTCATGGGCGTTGCCCTGGCCGAAACCACTACCCGTGCCGATGTGGCTGAACTGTTCGACATCATCCTCGGTGCCGGTCACGGTCTGGATTGCGCTGCCCTGGATGCCGAGATTGTCGCCAAGGGTTCAAGCTCTATCCCTGCCGCCCTGGTGCGTCAGGAAGCCTTCCTGACTCACCCGACCTTCAACCGCTACCACAGCGAAACCGAAATGATGCGCTATATCAAGCGTCTGGAGAACAAGGATCTGGCCCTGAACCACTCCATGATCTCCCTCGGTTCCTGCACCATGAAGCTGAACGCCGCGGTGGAAATGATCCCCGTCAGCTGGCCCGAGTTTGCCAACATGCACCCCTTCTGCCCATCCGAGCAGGCCCAGGGTTATGCCCAGCTGATCAAGGAACTGTCCGATTGGCTGGTGGACATCACAGGCTACGACGCCGTGTGCATGCAGCCCAACTCAGGTGCCCAGGGCGAATACGCCGGTCTGCTGGCCATCAAGAAATACCACGAGTCCCGTGGCGAAGGTCACCGTAACGTGTGTCTGATCCCTCAGTCCGCCCACGGTACCAACCCAGCCTCGGCCCAACTGGCCGGCATGAAGGTAGTTGTGACCGCCTGTGACAAGCAGGGCAACGTGGATCTCGACGACCTGCGCGCCAAGGCCGCCGAAGTGGCCGACAGCCTGTCCTGTATCATGATCACCTATCCGTCCACCCACGGTGTGTACGAAGAGACAGTGCGTGACATCTGCGACATCATTCACCAGCACGGTGGCCAGGTGTACCTGGACGGCGCCAACATGAACGCCCAGGTGGGTCTGACCGCTCCCGGCTTCATCGGTGCCGACGTATCGCACCTGAACCTGCACAAGACCTTCGCCATCCCACACGGCGGCGGTGGTCCAGGCATGGGCCCCATCGGCGTGAAGAAACATCTGGCACCCTTTGTGGCCGGTCACGCCGTGGTCAAGCAAGGCATTGAAAGCGACAACAACGGCGCCGTATCTGCCGCCCCGTTCGGCAGCGCCGGTATCCTGCCAATCAGCTGGATGTACATCAAGCTGCTGGGTACCAAGGGCCTGACCCGTTCTACCCAGACCGCCATGCTGAACGCCAACTACCTGACCAAGAAGCTGTCCGAGCACTACCCAGTGCTGTTCCGCGGCCGTAACGATCGTATTGCCCACGAGTGCATCATCGACCTGCGTCCGCTGAAAGAAGCCTCCGGCGTGACCGAGATGGATGTGGCCAAGCGTCTGAACGACTATGGTTTCCACGCGCCAACCATGAGCTTCCCCGTGGCCGGTACCCTGATGATTGAACCCACAGAGTCCGAGTCCAAGGTAGAACTGGACCGCTTCATCGAGGCCATGGTTGCCATCCGCGGCGAAATTGCCAAGGTGGAAGCCGGTGAGTGGCCAGCGGACAACAACCCGCTGCACAACGCGCCGCACACCCTGGAAGACATCATGGACCCGGCATTTGATACCCGTCCATACAGTCGTGAACTGGCGGTGTTCCCCACCGCTGCGGTGAAGGCCAACAAGTTCTGGCCAACCGTGAACCGTATCGATGACGTGTACGGCGACCGGAACTTGTTCTGTGCCTGTGTGCCAATGAGTGACTACGAGTAATTGCTGCTTGGACTCGCTACTGCGGCGTTAAATCTCGGTTCCAGTGCTCATTGACCTAAGCTCATCGCGAAGAGTCAACTGCGCGCTGGAACCATCGATTTGCCTTGCATTAGTGTCGTCAGCAACGCAATTACGGCCCGGTTGAACGTTGGTTTAGCCCAAAAATAAAAAAACGAACCTGAAGGTTCGTTTTTTTATGGAAAGGAAAGAGCTATATTGCTTTCTAGGATGGTAGAGATTGTAATTGGCTGCTATTGATATAGCGTTGAAGCCTATCTGCGGGGGGGCTGAAAATGAGCTTTAACAATGTGGATTGGCGAAATGTTAATCGCATTTAGGAGTATCTCGTAGCATTATAGAAATCCAATATGGCATGAATGCAGAAACTAAGTTGTTGATATTGTATACCAACAACTATGTATAGTAGGTATTAATTACAAGGATGGAAAATTGGACATAACATATAAGCTTCCTCATCCAGTGAGGGTTCTTTCTAGTGAAAAATTAGAGAGTGAAATAACGCAGAGAGATAGTTTCATTTATGAAGCACTCGGAGATATCGAATTAGAACATTGTAGTATTGATTACCTCGTATCTCTTGTCCTTGAAAAGGCGCCGAAATTTGTGGCTTATCATAAAGCACAAGGGATGACTGATCATAATATTGGTATTGCAGCTGCCTCTATGTTGTTTCCATATAAATTTCGTAAACTAGAAGGTAATATTCTTACGACTTCTAATGACGTTGATGGTTTGCTTGAACAGACTGATATTGGAGATGATATCCCTATTGCGTATTTACGTCCTCCATTCAAAAATTGTTATATTGAGTTTACTGAGAATAGAAGTTCATCACTTATGATTTATAATAGTGACTCTGGTGAACATATTCTGGAAGGTGTTTATATATCTGAGGTTGAAATATTACCCAATACACCTCAAATGAACCAATATCAGAAAAATAGTAGTTTGTCGCAAATTATAGACTTTGAAAAGCCTTTTAGAGTAGTCGACATGATGTTTACAGGTTCCCCTTTGGGTAAGAGTCATGTCCTTGATGATGCGTTGAGAATTCAAGGTTTCTATGTTCAGGATGATGATAAAACAGTAAATGATGAACTAAAACTTATTGTGGCTGAATATGGGAATGATGATGACTTTGCAAATGATATTAATTATTTGGAATTAGCGCTTTCTCATATGGCTAAGGTTTTACTTTTTGTTAATTGCAAACAATATAGGGATACCGCATTTAATGAAAGGAAAGAGATTCTTAAGAAGATAAGTTCTTTGAAAAGTCCAGCGAAAATAAAAAAATATAATAACAAATTAAGAAAAACATACGATCGTTTAATTATTAAGCCAGAAGATAATGTTGTTTATGTGCATACTAAAAATCATGAACATAGCTCTGGCCTACGCCCTAAAAAGGCCCATTGGCGAAAGGGGCATTTTAGGATGCAACCGTACGGTTTAGGCTCTTCAAAGCGGAAAGTCATCTACATTGAGCCAACAGTTGTGGGTGGGATTTTTGCAGAGAAAAAGTCCTACAATATCCGCACTAAGTAAATTTCCGATTACTACGTAGATATTAAAAAGGGGAGTTGTTAGCGAGCGCGCAAGGCTAATCTGTAGTGCTGGGCAACTTCCTGACTGTAGGCTAGTTTAAATCTGTACTTGCAAAAGTGCTGCTCTTTCAGAGGTTGAACATTAAATAAAACTGATATTCCTCCTTTATTTTTAATTTCACATGCGAAAATCAACAATATTCAACTTATCGCCAGCGCGCTCTTTGTCTCTTAGATCTTTTGCCTCAAACCCACTCGTCTGCAAAAAATGAACTAGAAACAAGACCCAAGCTTCTTGATAGACATAATCGTTATGCACCTCATCATAGAGGCAAAACTCCGCGTAGGTTTCAAATGGATCTTCTGCGCCATTCGCGGGACGGATATTGAATAGCTTATATAAAGTTGCATGTAGACTCAGAGTTATAAACTTTCCTTGCAATGCGATGTTTACTTTTTTTATGACCTCAGAAGGTTTCAGCTTGCCTACATTGGCAGCTTCAATTTTAACTGTTTTGTCTTTAATGATGACATTAAGTTGATCATATGCGGCCTTATCTTCGTCATTTAGTGCATCCCACCGTACAAATTCAACTGCCACATCAGCCCTGTTCGTATTTGATATTTTGGGAATCTGTATGAGTTTAATGCTGTATTCCTGAGAATTATATGTGTCATCATCGAGTGTATTTCGATAATTAATTATAAATGAGACAATTTCAGATAAATCCTTTGATAGTGCAGATCTATTTGCTCGTTCCTGATTCTGTGTGCGAATTTGAGAAAACTGCAAACTGTATACTAATGCTTCATTTATTGAATATGAATCACCAAAAAAACTAATTAATGCACTCTCATAGTTAAAAAGCAAAGACTGACACTCACCAAATATAAGAGTATCTACCTCTCTCTTCTCAATATGCCTGTGCTCTATTTTGTTCCTTAGTTTAATAAAGAAATTAAGATTTGACTCAACACCAGTTGAAAGAAGTCCATACTTATTGATACATGTTGATAGCTCCCAAGCTTTTCTCTCACCGTCAATTTTATCATAGCGATTGTTTCTTTTCTTATAGTAGTATTTATCACCAATAGTATTATTGAAATGCGCATGAAACAGCCGAGTCCATGCCATAATCATCATGGTAATGAACCCTTCACTTCGAAAAGTCGTTCTTGGTTTATTGTATATTTCAACAGCTAAAAGTGCCGAATCAATAGACGCATCAAGAATTGATTTGGTTTTTCCCTTCCGTAGTGTCAATTTTACTCCTTGTCGCTGTAACAATTTACAACTGCAACTTAGCTGGTCCGTTACGTAACAAACTATCTGACCTAGTAAATTTTGTACAGTGGCGTTGAGGTAGATGGTTTACTAATTAAAGGCTGAACGGGGCCTGGAGCTAGATTTTTCATTTGCTATTGTTGACTCAGCCTGCCGCATGATGTGCTCCAACTGTAATAGAGAGTCGTTGTGCCAGCTGCAGAAAGTCGCGGCCTTCCAGCTCGCCTCCGGTCTATACACTTATCCAATACCCCTCGCAACCTCAAGGACACCCCACTGACGCTGACAGCTCCTCGGCCTTATGCTGAAAATTGTCTAACGCGCCAGACGCTCATCCCTGATACGACTGGTGCTGCTTCGACATCCAAATCCATTCATGGACTACTGCCAGTTCGGCATTCATGCCTCGCGCTCATGAGCACGCTTGGTGCAGGCAAGCATTCGCCCTTGCAACACCATTTACCGCAACGTCTTCGGCGGGGAAACGGTGAAACAGTCAGACTTCGTAATATTTCTTTGTGTTTCTTTGCGGTTACGCCATGGCTGGAGTGGAATTCCTATTAGCCAGCACTGCCGCACCAGTGACCATCGGCGACAGAACGTCGCCGCTGAGCCTCCAGGGAGGGATTCACGGCGTGTCTCTGGGGGGGCAGTGCGAAAGCCCACCGCAGGTGATTTATGGCATCCGATGCCGGAAGTTAAGACAAAGCAAGAGATAGCCGCTGTGCCAGCGGCAGAAAGTCGTGGGTCTCCAACCCACACCCGGGGAAAGGGGGCAGTGTCGACTTGCCCCCTTATCCAATCCCCCAGCGACCCCCAGCCGGAGCCGAAGGCCCCTCGGCCTTATGCTGAAAATTGGCTAACGCGCCAGACGCTCATCCCTGATTCGACTGGCGCTGCTTCGGCATCCATGCCTCGCCACGCCATTTTAAGCAACGTCCTCAGCGGCTCCGAAGGGGGAGAACGGTGCAACAGTCGGACTTCGCAATATCTCTTTGAGTTTCTTCGTCGGTTCCACCATGGCTGGAGTGGAACTCCTATTAGCCAGCACTGCCGCACCAGTGACCATCGGCGACAGGACGTCGCCGCTGAGCCTCCAGGGACGGATTCACGGCGTGTCATGGGTGTGGCAGTGCGAAAGCGCACCGCAGGTGATTAATGGCATCAAGTGGTGGACGATAACGCCCTTGCATCAAAATCCAACCAAAGTTGGGGTGGCATTCCGGCTTGGGCACAGGCCAACTTCCGAGTGCACAGATGGCGAGGTTGAATTTAACCTCAGCGCCTAAGCAACGCCTTGCTTCTATATTGCCCTGGGGTGATGCCAATCACCTGCTTAAATTCGCGGATGAAGTGGGCCTGGTCGTAGAAACCGGCGTGGTAGCCTATGTCGGTGAGGGACTGGTCGCTGTCTTGCCTGAGCAGATCCCTGGCGAATGAGGTGCGCTGCAATATGCTGTAGTACTTGGGCGACAGGCCCAGGTTTTGCTGGAACAGGCGCTCGAGCTGGCGCTGACTGACATCCAGCTCCGCCATCAGGCTGTGGATGTCTGCCTGGCCCCTGTGCTTATCTATCCAATTGACCGCATGCTGAATTCTCGGCTCTGTGCTTTCCCCCAGACCGCTGGCGGCCAGGTATTGCAGCAGGGAGGCTTCCAACAGGGCGATGCGCTCGGCCGTGGTTGGCAGGGCCGCCATCCGCTCGACCAGATCATCACCCAGGATTGCCAGCGACAGATCCCGGGGCGTCAGCAACTGGCCCAGCATGTCCGACAGCGGGCAGCGGAAAAAGGCGCGCCCGGCACCGGGCCAAAAGCGGATGCCCAAGGCATCGACCCGACCGGAGAGTTCAAGCTTGGTGCTGTGCTTGGTGGGACCATTGACCAGGCAATGGGACAGGTATTGACCGCCATCGAAGGTGAGCGGATCAGCAAAATTGAAGAATACGCCGCTGCCGCCTTCCGGGTGCATAAACTCGGTGACCTGCGGCGCCGGGCCCGCTGGCTTAAAGATGCTCCAGTAGCAGCTGATAAAGGGCCGCAACCGGGGGCAGGGTTGGAAACGCTGAAAACCAAGATGAGGCAGTGTCGGCATAAAGACGCCTTCCTTGAATCGGTAGTCGCAGTATATCAAAGCCATGCGCTGTGCACAGAGGTCCCTGGCTGTGGCGCTGGATGTCGGAAAAGTACAATTCCCACCGCCACTCCTTGGCTATGCTGCCTCAGTCGCAGCGCCGGTGCCTTTGAATTCTTAGCCTGGCGCGCCAACCCGAATTATTTCTGACAATGGGGATCCCGGATGTTAAAGCGTAAAAGCCAACTAATGAAATTGCTCGTCGCCAGCCTTGCCGCTCTGAGCCTGGGCCAGGCGCTGGCAGAAGAAGACTACAGCGCCGAAGGGGAGCGAAGGGCCAAGCTGGCAGGCAAGGGGCTGCTTGGAACAACAGCCCCACAGCTGCTGATCAAGACCCTTGATGGCAAGACCATAGATTTAAGCCAGCTTTATGGTCACAAGCCGGTCTACATCAAATATTGGGCGACCTGGTGTGCCCCCTGCCGCAAACAAATGCCCGGCTTCGAAGCGCTTTATCAAAAGTACGGTGAGCAAATTCAGGTGATTGCCGTTAACACCGGGCTCAGCGACGATCTCAAATCCGTCAGTGCCTTTAAGGACAAGGCGGGGCTCTCCATGCCGATAGCCATTGATGATGGCACCCTTGCGCGGGCGCTGAATTTCCGGGTAACGCCGCAGCATCTGCTGATCAATAAACGCGGTGAGTTTGCCTATGTGGGTCATGAGGACGATGGCAATTTCTATCGGGCATTGGAGCAGGTGATTGCTGAGGAAGCGCCCGAGGTGGCCCCGACCCCCTCGGTTATCGCCACCCAAATCAAAGGCTATGACATAGGCGATAAGCTGGCTCCCATCAGCCTGAAGTCAATTGCCAACCAAGGCTTTAGCGTACCGGCTGGAAACAGTGTCGGCGCACCGGCGACTAATAGCGCCAGCCTGCCTTCGACCAGCAGCGCCGCCAAGGAAACCGTGCTGGTGTTTTTTGCCCCCTGGTGTGAATGGTATCTGGAGCAAACCGAGCCGCTAACTTCAAAGTCCTGCACCCTGGTGCGGCAGATGCTGGAAAGTCATGGCACTGACAGCCATGGCACAGACAGCCACAGCACAGGCAGCAGCACCCAGTGGTTATCCGTCTCTACCAATCTGTGGACCTCCAAAGAGGACTTAACCGAATATCAAGCCGGCCATGGGGCGGTGGGGCCGATCATATTTGATGCCGATGGCGAGCTGTTTGCCAGGTTCGGTGTCACCCAGGTGCCGACCGTTATCACTGTGGATCAAGCGGGCAGGGTGACCGACAAGGTGGATTTCAGACAGCCCGACTTTAAGGAAAAGGTCACGGCGCTGTTCTCCAAGCAATAAAGACAGCCATGAAGCAAAGCAGCCGGATGGCGATAGATGTGCCCCCTTGTTGAGATATGTACAGGGCAGGGCTTGAGGCCGGTCATTTAGAGTCCCGTTATTCGCTTTGGGTCCCGGGCCCGTTTTGCCAGTCCAGCAATGTGGGGGCATCTGCGCAAACCCAGGCGGTCAGGCGCATGCCTTCGCGCAGCGCCCCGGGGGCGGATTCGATTTTTGGCCAGTCATCCGTGCTAAAGGGTCTGCCTTCAAGGAAGAGTTGCGCCAGCAGATCATGGTGGGCGTCCCCCTGCAGATTGACGGATTCCGTGGTCTCGGCATCCGTTGCCAGGGTGAGGCTGAGGGATTGTCCCTGGTGTTGATAGCGGGTCACTGTGCCGGTCCAGGAGGTCAGCAGGTTGGGATCGCAAGGGACAAACTCAGGCACCCGCAGGCGGCCTTGCTGTGCCAAGGGCTCTGCCATGGCCTGTTGTGAGCTGCCAAGCAGCGCGATAGTCAGCAGTATGGCTCTTATCATTTGAATACCTCATTTGAATGCCTCGGACGTTAAAAAATAAAAGAGGCACCTGGGTGCCTCTTTCTTCACAGTCATTTCTGAAGCGCGTTAAGCATCAGAGATTTCTGTAGGTCTGGCTCTGCTCATCGGCACGGATGGCCTGACCATTGGTGAACTCAAACATACAGCTGTCGTCGGTGTAATCCATGAAGTTGAAGATAGGATCTACACCGGCTGCGCTCTTGCCTTTGGTGCAAGAATCGCGATTGACCGGGCAACCATAGGCTGGGCTCTTTTCAGCAGGCGTGTCGGACACATAGTCACCGCCGCCGCTGCAACCACCCTGGAAGGTGTGGTACAGGCCGAGCCAGTGGCCTACTTCATGGGTGGCGGTGTCACCTTCATTATAGGGGGCAGCTGAACCACCTGGCAGTGTGCTGTACAGCAGCACTACGCCGTCTTTGATAGGGGCTGATGCATAGTCACTTGGGAAGGTTGCCCAACCGAGCAGGCCGCCACCCATGTTGTTGGTGTAGATGTTGAGATCTGCCGCATCACCCTGGCGCAGAGCTGTCTTCATGGCGGTCTCGGCAGTGGAGCCGTGGCCGGCGGTGTACCAGGTGTTGTTGGCGGTCACATCGGTAGACACCAGATTGAATCTGAAGGGGGTATTGCTGTAAGCATTGTTGAGCACGCTCATCTGGGCATTGATGTCAGCGGTCGACAGGTTGCCGTTGTTCTGGCTGTCGGTGATCACGTGCAGGTACACATCAATAGTCACTGAGCCGTTGGCTCTTTGTTGCATACCTGTGTCACCACTTCTGGCGCGCAGAGTTTGGAAGTGTTTTTCTTTCAGTGCAGACTCTTCGGCGCTGGGGTGCTTGGTGCCACAGCGCAGGAAGGAAGCATTGGAGTTGGCATGATCGAAAGCCGCTCCGTTATTGGCCAGGCCGCTCAGGGGGACGGCTGTCAGGCCCAGGGCCAGCATCAGGGTAGAATTTTTTAGAGTTATTTTCACAGTTTTTTCCTTATTTATTTTATTGGATTTCTATGTCACTGATTAAGCAGAACCGGTCCCCCGACATGTTGAACGTCTTGTCGTACATAGTCCCTTAGGGAAAACATCATCCTTTTTAACTGTTCCAATTGTGAGACATGGTCTGCCCATACCCACCGACCACGTGGCAGCTTGCCACGGTGAGACGACATAAAATAATGGCCAAAACAAACTTATTCAACATTTTTGTAACATTATTTTATCCGGATAGCGTTCCGTTCACCGGATAACTGCGTCGCCATTGCGCCAAAGTGCAGTGAATTGCCCTGTTTTCTCTGCCATGGCAATTGTTTTTTACTCTGGTGTAACATTTCCCTTTCCAGTATCTTGGGTGGCTTATCTGAAACAATGGATTGGCTCGAATAAAATCATGCTATTACCTGCGCTTACCTCCTCCATTCGCATGAAATTCAGTCGCATGAAGTTCAGCGAACTTTTTGACAGTCCCGTCACCAGGTCCCTGACCACAACCCTGATGCGGTGCAAGGGCTTTTGGCACAGTCTGAACTTCGCCCAGCGCTGCTACCTGCTGGCGACCTTGCTGTTCCTGCTCGAGGCTGCGATGGTGACAGACAGGGTCAATTGGTTCACCGGCGCCCTGACGCTGCTGGTGCTGGGGGGGCTGGCCAGTGAGTTCTGGCCGCGGTTTTTGCATGTGTGGCACAGCCTGCCGGGTAAGGCGTTGATCCTGCTGTTCTATGCCGTGGTGGCCAACTTTGCCCTGGGCAATGCCGCGGGTATGGTGAACGATATCACCGGTGTGTCGGCCGCCAGCCTGCCATACAGCCATAACTTTGCCATTCTGCTCAGTCTTCCCGGCTGGTTTTTTATGACCTCGCTGCTGGTGCTGTTGCTTATCCAGGTGGCCATGCCCTTTTATCTGCTGCTGCTGTTGTTGCTCAAGCCCTTCGGTCTGCACGGCCTGTGGCACCCGCCCCACTATCGCTTTGTGTTTACTACGGCCCTGGTGCGTTATGTCTGGAGCTTTGCCTTGCTGATCCAGTTGTTAATGCTGGGGGCTGCCACCGGGATTGCCGCCGATGCCGGCGCCTTTGGTCGCGGGGTTTATGATGAAATCCTGGCGGAGCTGGAGGAAGAGAGCGGTAACAAGGACAAGCTGAAACAGGCTGACTCAGCTCCCGGTGACGCAGAGGCCACGGCAGAACTGATGCAGGATACCCAGGGGAATTTTGGTATCCATATCACCAGCGGTGAAAAGACCACCTCTGTGGTGTCGATGCCGGTGAAGGACATGCAAAACCGGGCCGATCGCTATCATTCGCTGCAGCAATCGGCATTGGCGCTGTTTATTTTCGAATTTGAGGCCGACGGCCGCTCCCGCTGTGAGCATCTTGAGGGCAGCAGGGTGGTGGAGCTGAACGATTACGAGATCCTGGAGATTCTGCCGGACCAGAGCCAGCCCCAGGGTTACAGCTATCAGGTCAGAAGCTGTATCTCGGCCGCCTTTGGCAAACGGACTGGGAGAACCACGGACAACCGTTAACACTAAAGCGTGATGATGGAGGCATTCATTGGCGGTGTTAATTGCTTACTATAGTTGGTGGTTTAACATTATTAAAAAGTAGCCCCGGGGGAGCAAAGTGACCCGAAAGCCCGACAGGATCACCGCCATGCAGCAGATCATAGATGCGGTCAAGGCCGAGTTCCCACTGTATCTTGAGGACACCTTCAAGTGTGGTCCGGATAACACTTGTCAGGGGTGCCCCAAGAAGCTGATGGAGCTGGTGGATGGTGAGCTGCAATATTGGCAGTACAGGATCAATCAGGGGATAGCCCCGGGATTCGACGATCTCAACCAGTTCGGTAAGCTGTGCCGTAATGTCCGCCGCGCCCTGGTGCGCAATCAACGTATCGATTCCTGAGCCTTAGCCCCTTTCCTTTTTGCCCGTCAAGCCTTGATGCCAGTCCGCTGCTGCTGAATTAACCATGAAAAATATGTGGTGAAAGGGTGGCAGCAACTACACTTAACCCTATGGCAGGGTGTTGATTTTGAGAGGCTTCAATCCGATTGGGGCGATTTGCCCCGACCGAGCCGGGATCAGGCCTGCCACTGGAGTCTAAGGCTAAGGGGGAATTATGTTATCGAATAAAGTTTCCCTGATGCTGCTGCTGGGTGCCGGAGTGGTACTGAGTGGGTGCAGTCGTCAGGTCAGTTATCAGGAAGAGGTGCTGCCTATTTTGCGGACCTCATGTTTCAGTTGCCATGTGGCGGGTGAAGGCGCGCAGAATGCGGGATTAATACTCAACAGCTACAGCAGCATGATGGCCGGTACCAAGATGGGGCCTGTGGTTGTCCCCGGCAGCGCGGCGTCAAGCACCCTGTATCTGGTGATCTCGCACAATGTGGATCCCAAAATCCAGATGCCACCGCACCATGACGACAAAATGGCCCAGGGCCAGGGCGAGCCCTTGAGCATGGAGCAGATTGACACCATCAAGCTGTGGATAGATCAAGGCGCCAAGAATAACTGAGCTGCAGTGATAGCGTCACGCGCTCCGCCCGGCGGCGGGGCGCTTTGCCTTGCTCAGTCGAGGTAACAGAGCAGTACCACAGCAGCCAGTGCCAGGGTCAGGCAAGCCAGCTTCAGGGGCCAGGAGATACGGTTCTGCGGGCTGCTTTGCTGTTGTTGCGCCAGCCGGTTTTCCAGCGCAGCCGCCTTTTGTTTACAACTCATGTTTATCCGCCTTGCCTCCCGGCTCCAACGCTTGTTTCAACCCCATAAGCTGCATGTCATTTCGATAGTGCTGTATTGTGTCGCGCCCGGCCGCTTTGGCGGCATACATGGCGGTGTCGGCATTTTTCAACAGCTGCAGTTCGTCCAGGCCATCGTCCGGATACAGGGCCAGGCCTATGCTGGAGGAGATGCAGATCCTGTGGTTGTCGAGCATAAAGGGCTCGCTCAGGGCGAGACGGATTTTCTCGGCAACCCTGAAGGCATCGTCGAGGGTCTTAATCGATGGCAGCAGCACTATGAATTCATCACCGCCGATGCGCGACACTGTATCGGCCTCACGGACACAGGCCTGCATTCGGGTGGCGGCCTGCTTGAGCAGTTCATCGCCCCAATGATGACCAAGATCGTCATTGACGGGCTTGAACCTGTCCAAATCGATAAACATCAGCGCCAGCATCTGCTTATCCCGCTTGGCTGAGGTCAGATGCTGCCGAAAGCGATCGTCGAACAGGCTGCGGTTGGGCAAGCCGGTGAGGGCATCGTAATGGGCCAGACGCTGCACCAGTTGTTCGTGCAGTTTGCGCTCTGTGATGTCAGTCTGGGTGCCAATTACTCGTAAGGGCCGACCATTGTGGTCACGGCTGACCACCATGCCGCGGTCAAGGATCCACTTCCAGCTGCCGTCGCGGCACCTGAGCCTGTGTTCTATCGTATAAATCGGGGTTTTACCGTCGAGGTTGGCCTGCAGCGCCGCCAGGGTGGCCGACTTGTCGTCAGGATGCAGGCGGTTTTTCCACTCGTCCACGCTGTCGCTGATCTCTTCCTTGTCATAGCCAAGCATCTCTTTCCAGCGCCTGGAAAAGAACACCTTGCCGTTGGAGACATCCCAGTCCCACACGCCGTCGCCGGCTCCTTCAAGGGCAAACTTCCAGCGGAACTCGCTGTCCCTGAGCTTGCGGGTTCGGTCTGCGACCTGGGCCTCAATGCGGGCCGTGTAGCCCGTGCTGAGCAGCAGCAGGGCGCTCAGCAGTCCGGTACTGAGAACACTGATGGCCAGCACGCCCCAACTCTGCCAGCTGCGGTGCATCTGGTTGTAAAGCGGGGTGGGGGCCGTTTCCAGGCGGTAGCTGCGACCGCCGAAATCCAGGGTGCGGGAAAACAGTGGCCTTGGTTGCTCCGGGCCAAAATTGTCGTACAGCGTGCTTTGATCTTCGGCATCGGTCAGGCGCATGTAGAGATGGGGGCTGACTTCCGGCAGCAGCTGGGTCATGAATTCCCCCATCCGCAACACCGAGGTCACCACGCCGGAATAGGGATCCTGGGGGTTAATCGCCATAAACAGCAGCACCCCCTTTTGGCCCTGCTTTTCCTGTACCAGTTGCAGCGGTGCCGATGCCACCAGGGCGCCGGTCTGCTTGGCGGAGACTATGGCGGTCAGTCGCAACGGATTGGAGGCAAGATCAAAGCCCAGGGCCTCCTGATTGCCGCTCAGCGGTTCAATAAAGGTCACGGGATAATAGAAGTCCCTGAAGCCGGCAGCCTGCAGCTTACCCTGGTCGTTGCGCTCCGTGATGGTAAATTGGGCCAGCTCAAACTGTTGCTTGGTGATAAATGCCTGACGCCGCTCGCCGGTGATCCTCGGCGCATAGCTCAGGGCCTGGATCATGGGATAGCGACTGAGGGAGCGATCGGCAAAGCGGGCAAATTCATTGCGGCTCACCGCATCATCGCCGTCGCGGGCAAACAGGGCCGCGGTCTGGGCCAGCAGGGCTTCCTGGGTTTCCAGTTTGGATTGAAACTGCATCAGGCTCTGCTGAGAATACTGCTTGAATTCGGACAGGGAATCACCGTATTCCCATTGGCTGGTTTTGATGAAGATGGCCACGAAAAACACAAACACCGCGCTGATGGGCAGGGCCACTGTTTTGATGCGGCTGCGCCAAAGAGTAAAGGGCGCGGCGGTGAATATCATGGTCAGGGGGAACAACACCACGGCCCCCAGGGTATCGCCAATCCACCAGGCTACCCAGTTACTGATCACGTCCCTGGCGTCAACCAAGCCGAGCAGGAACAATCCGCCCACCGACAAGCTGGCGCTGGTCAGACAGAACACCGGCGCCAGCAGTAAAAAGCCGGCGACCTCACGGCTGTTGTCCAGGGACGTGGGCAGGGAAATGATTTTGCGCAGCATGGCGCTGCCGAGAATGGCTTGCAGCAAAGAGGCCAGGGCAATGACAGTGGCCACCAGCGTGCCTGTGGTGCCAATGTTGCCCTGATCCTGATAGCCAATCCACAGATTCAGCAGCAAGGAGCCAACAAAAATGAACGGCCAGGTGCGCTTGCCTGCCAGAAAGGCTGCCGCCAGTGCTATACCCGCAGGTGGAAAAATCGGGCTGGCATATCCCGGTGGCAGGGCCAGCATCAAGCCCAGTTTGCCGCTCAGTATGTAGACCAGGCTCAGCAAAAATAAGGGCAATAACCCCAATTCAAACAGAGAGAGCAAGTTATCGTGTTTGGTGCGGGATATAGGCAAAGTAGCGCTTTCCTCTGGATGTTTATTTCTGGCAGCGGAAACACTCATCCATGAGTGTTTTTCACAGGTCAAACCCCAGACTCAGAGTTTGCGCGCAGTCAGTTTTTATTGTGGATGACGCAGGAGTCACAGGTCAATTTTTGCCTGCTAAATTAGGGCCATCTATCACATATTCAGCCGGGGTTCTGCCAAGCTGAACCCTTGCCGTTTTCTGACGGATAAGAACCTTTTTCTGATGGGTAAGGGCAAGAGACCGCCTCAGCGCTCTTTATATTTCAACCAGCCTTCGGAATGATGTCCCTTGGGGTCGGCGTGGGTCCAGTGTATGACTCCCCCCTTGGGATTCCACTCATACTGGCCATAAAAACTGACCCAATCGCCGATTTTGAGGGGGGCCAGCCGCGGTGCCAGGTCTATGTTATGGGCAATCAGCAGGGTTTGCCCCGACGCCAGGCGGATAATAAACCTCTGATGGCGACTGCCCTCGTTATCATCGGCCAATAACTTAATCACTTCCCCCTCGCCCTGCACCTGCAATTGACTTTGCCGATTGGCAAAGGCTCTGGCGAGTTGGGCATCGCTACTGGAAATTTGGGTTGGGGCAATCTCGGTGAGGTCTGTCTCGGTTTGGCCAATTTCGGCCTGGCTGGTGTGAGCGGGTGGCGCCGTCTGTTCCTGTGACGGATACCTGTGCCAGGTCCAGACTACAGCAAACAGGGCGATACAAAGGATCAGAATGCGGTTCAAGGAGTCTGTCCGTGGAGTCATAACTGGAGCGAGTATAGCCCCTTGAGCGAGCGACCGTCACTTAACCCTGTCAAACCGGGCTCAAGGCTCTATTGCGGGTACTGCCAGGTGAGCGGACTGTAAGCTCAGTACCGTTATGCATTGTTACCGCCATTCTCCAATGGCAGCGTCAGTCGGAAACAGGCCCCCCCCAGGTCGGCGCTGGCAGCGGCGCTGAGCTCGCCGCCGTGCCAGTCGACTATTTTGCGACCATTTACCTCATTGTCCGGTTTTGCATCTGATGCTTAGTAAGAATCGCAGAGGATGTGTTTTTACCCGGTATGATTTGGCGTCAATGCAGGTTGGTTCTCAGGGCCAGAATGTCGCACTGCAGCTGGTTCAGCAGTGCCTGGGAGGTATGGCCCTTGATTTCGCTGAGCCAGTCTTCATGGGCATTGGCGCCCAGCACTACTATGTCGCTGTTGCAGGCCCGGGCGGTATCGGCAATCACAAAGTCCGGCAGGCCGTTGCCCAGGTGCAGCCTGTCGTCGGTCAGTGCCAGTTCCTCTGCCAGTTGTCTGAGTCTTTGCCAGTGATGGCTGGCCTCGTCCGGCGCCTGACTGGCGCTGAAGGACATGCCCAGTTCATTGTCCTGATAACAATTGAGCAGATGCAGTTGTTGATGCAGCAACTCCGCCAGATCCCCGGCAAAGTGCAGCAGGGCACGATTGAAGGTTGGCGTTTCCTGATCGTCGTCAATGTCGAGGGCGGTGAGGATACGGCCGTCCGTACTCCAGGGCTGCTCACCGGCAAACAGCACCGGCAGGGCCACGTCTTTCAGCAGTTGCCAGTCGTCGGTGCTGGCAAATTCACATAGCCAGGGCGCGTAGTGGTGATGTTCCACCAGCAGCAGATCGTAATCTTCTTGCCTGACTTCGTTGACAATGGCGGCAGCCAGGGAGGCAGCCCGGCAATGCTTCACCCGTACCTTGATATCCTGATTCGGATAGCTGTCATGGTGGGGGGACTCGCTTTTCACTTCATCGTGATGGGACAGGTGTTGATCCAGCCAGTGAACCACCCCCTGATATTCAGGCAGTTGTACCCGTAACAGGGTCAGATTTCCGTGGCAGAGATTGGCCAGCTGAATGGCTTTTTGCAGGGCGGCGCGGGAATGGGTACTTTCATCTGTGACGGCCAACAGATTTTGAAATCTGCTCATGGCGATGACTCCAATGGTATACCGGAGCATTAATTTTACGCCTAATGCGGCTTGGCGGTCAGATTCTTTTGCTCTGTCAGAGGGCTGTGATAGTGACAATCCATCTTTAATGCGCTAGGGGACATGGCGTGCTTTTTGCCTGAATCAAAGTGAGATTCACTCTCGCTGCCGTTGGCATTAGCGCTGTGGTGCTGTGGTGCAGGGGAAAAAATACCCGGGCACTGGGCCCGGGCATGTTCTAATCAAGTCTGAATTCACGCGTGCAATCAAGCCGCCGGTTTTGGGGCGCCCTGCGGTTTGGGACGACGACGGCGTACCTGAGGCTTGCCTTCTGCTGAACTGCCTTGAGGTTTGTTGGCCTGAGATCTGTTGCCCTCAGGTCTGTTGCCCTGTGGTTTACTGCCCTGTGGCTTACTGCCCTGGGGCTTGCTTTGTTGGGGCTTGCGGCCCTCGGGCTGTTGACGTCTGTCACCGCTGTCGCGTTTTTCCGCATTGCCACGACTATCGGCGGGCCTTTGCTCGCCGCCCTTGCGGCCATCGGTCCTGCGCTCGGGGCGTTGTTGCTCGCCCTGTGGCTGGCCGGTGCGACCCTTGCTATGTGGACGCTTGGCGCCCTGGCCCTGTTTGGCGCCTTGGCCCGACTTGGCCTGGGAGCGGCTGCCGCCCCCGGCTTGCTGGCTGGTTGGCAGCGGATGGGTGGGGATAAAACCGTCGAATTCCTTGCGGGTCAGCGATTGCTTGATCAGGCGCTCAATATCGCGCAGCTGTTTGACCTCTTCATGGGTCACCAGGGACACGGCCTCGCCGTCGCTGCCGGCACGTCCGGTGCGGCCGATACGGTGTACATAGTCTTCGGGCACGTGTGGCAGTTCAAAGTTGACCACCTGGGGCAGCTCGGCAATGTCGATGCCGCGGGCGGCGATGTCTGTCGCCACCAGCATGCGGATGGCACCGGATTTGAAATCCGCCAGCGCCTTGGTACGGGCACTCTGGCTCTTGTTGCCATGGATGGCGGCGGCCTTGATGCCTTCGGCCTCCATCTGTTTTGCCAGACGGTTGGCACCATGCTTGGTACGGCAGAAGACCAGCACCTGCTCCCAGCGATAGAAGCGGGTCAGCTCGGCCAGCAGGGCCGGTTTCTGGTTCTTGTCCACCGGACAGATCCACTGGCGCACCCGCTCGGCGGTGGAGTTGCGCGGCGTGACCGAAACTTCGGCGGCGTTGTGCAACAGGCCGTGGGCCAGGGTGCGGATCTCTTCCGAGAAGGTGGCCGAGAACAGCAGATTCTGGCGCTTGGGTGGCAGCAGTTTGAGAATGCGTTTGATGTCATGGATAAAGCCCATGTCCAGCATACGGTCGGCCTCGTCCAGTACCAGCACTTCCAGACCGTGGAAACTCAGGGCATGTTGCTGATACAGATCCAGCAGGCGTCCAGGGGTGGCCACCAGGATATCGACACCGCGGGCCAGGGCACTGATCTGCGGATTGATGGACACGCCGCCGAACACAACTGTGCTCTTGAGCGGCAGGTACTTGCTGTAGGCCGTGACATTGTCGGCTATTTGCGCCGCCAGCTCACGGGTCGGAGTCAATACCAGGGCGCGCACCTGCTTGGGGCCGGCCTTTTGGCCCTTGCTCAGATTTTCCAGCAACGGCAGGGTGAAACCTGCGGTCTTGCCCGTGCCTGTCTGGGCCGCGGCCAACAGGTCACCGCCCTTGAGCACCACAGGAATTGCCTGGGCCTGGATGGGGGACGGGGTCTGATAACCTTTCTGGCTCAGGGCCTTGAGAATGGGGGCGGACAACCCCAGGGAGGCAAAACTCATGCAGATCTCTCTTGCTGGAAAAACGGGATGTGCCGGTCGGGCCGGTACAGGGGGACGCAAGCTTAACCTATGCGGGCCCTGGCCGCCATCGATACCTCATTTTAAGCCACAGATAAGCCCCGGCCGAATTGTACTGTTTGTTGTCCGAAACCTGCAGTTGCCGCTGCCCTGCCGGGCCTGTTGCAGCTTTGCCACCGGATCGCTGTGCATTAAAAAGGGTTAATAAACATGGAGTCGCCTGGAGTGCTCTGCTATCTTGAGCCCCAGTTCCAGGCGCAGGGATGGGCATAGCTCACAAGGGCATAGCTCAAAAGGGGATAGCTGATGCCTGCCGTGTTCCAGTGCCCGACAATGAGCGTGCGAAACTATGGCTAATGTGAAACCTTCGGTCACCGCTAATCTCAAACCTTCGGTCACGGCTAATCAAAAATCCAGCCCACTCAACACCACGGCCACTTATCCCGCCATAGACAGCATCAGGCGCTATGCCCTTGAGCAGCGGGAGAGCGCCCAGGCGCTGATCCGCAACGTGCTGCAGATGTCTGATATCTCCCCCCAAAGATTCAATGCCGCCATGGATGCCCTTCAGAGCCATGGCCGTATAGCGCTGCATTTTCATCCCGATCGCCTCGATTGCCGTGGCCTGATGGTGGCCGAGGGCCTGTTCAATGACGGTCTGTATCGCAATCAGTTCGAGACCCATGTGTCCAATGGCCTGCTGTCACCCGAGATTGGCGGCCCCCGGGATCATTGGGAGCGGGCATTTTTCGGCAGCCTTTGCAACGACAAGGCGGCCCGTCCCAAGTACGGTGCCCTGGATCTGGGATTGTTTGTCGATGGCCCCTCACCCCGTTTCGGCAGCTGCTATTTTTTATGCTCCGAGGCGGTGCTGCAACGCAGCAGCTTTTGTTACCTGGACTCCTACCGCACCCCAAGGGAGAAGGGCACCCGGGATTGCTTTGATATGCTGCTGGCGGCGCTGTTGAGTGAAAGCTTTGAACGGGGCTATGCCCTGGGCCAGAGCGGCTTGCCGCCGACCCAATTGATAGCGCACCTGCTGGACAGCCTGCCCGGGAGCATGAACCACAGACTTGAGCTGCCACTGGGTGGCAATCTTGATCATTACATCGAGGCTCAGGTTCATGGCCCGCTGTCGCTGGCAACGGATGTGGACTGCCTGGTGGCCGATCCCAGCTTTAACGGCACCGAAGTGGGGCAGCTGTTAGCCGCCCTGTGCGGGCGTTACGGGGTGCAATTGCTGTGGCACCGGGGACGGGAACTCCTGACGGACCGGGTGCCGCGGGATTTTCGCGGCGCTACCATGCCGGAGCTGGCCAGGCAGGTCGCCATTGATGGCCGGGTCAGCGCCTATGCCATAGGCAAGGCCGCCAGGGCCGCACGGGCAAGCGACGGCCGCAAGCGTCTCGAAGAACTCAAGTGGCTCTGGCATGTACTGGTGCGCTTTGGCACCCCTCCCTCAACCCCGGTTCAAACAACAGCTCCAACATGAACCGCTCCCGCTGGCACAGCCCCCATCGCTTTAATTTACCCTTTATTCACTGTGGCCGGGCTGAGATACTGCGCCCCATCATTTTGGCCACCATCGCCATCCTCAGATCTCGGTTTGTTAATGGATAAATCCCTCGAAAAGCAGCTTATTCTCTGGCTCAGGCAACAAAAATCCATTTGTGGTCCCATGCTGCGGCTCAGCGTGGCCTTGGCCTGTATCAATGCCGTGGCCCTGGTGGCCCAAAGCTGGTTGCTGGCTTCGGTGCTCAGCGATCTGGTGCTCAATGGCGTGCCGGTCAGCCGGCATATGCCGGAACTCCTGGTGCTGCTGGCGCTGTTGCCGCTGCGGGCCCTGCTGGCTTGGGGGAGGGAGCGGGCCGGCTTCGAGGCAGGGCTCAGGCTGAGGCGCGCCCTGCGGGGACGGGTGCTGGACAGGTTAAGCGCCCTGGGGCCGGCATATATCCGCAGTCAGGCGGTCGGCAGTTGGGCCAGCAAGTTGCTGGAGCAGGTGGAGCAGTTGCAGGATTTTTACGGCCGTTATCTGCCGCAAATGACACTTGTGGCCCTGGTGCCGCTGTTAATCCTTGTCAGTGTCTGGCCGCTGAACTGGGCCGCCGGGCTGATATTGCTTGGCACGGCACCGCTGATCCCGCTGTTTATGGTGCTGGTGGGCATGGGCGCCAGCGATGCCAATAAACAGCACTTTCAGGCCCTGTCACGCTTGGCGGGCCACTTTATGGACAGGCTCAGGGGGCTTTCTACTTTGAGGCTGTTTGACCGCGCTGCCGCCGAGCAGCAGGCCATCGAAAATGCCTCCGAAGAGTTCCGCCACCGCACCATGGCGGTATTGCGGCTGGCCTTTTTAAGCTCAGCGGTACTGGAGTTTTTTGCCGCCGTCAGCATAGCCCTGCTGGCGGTGTATTTTGGTTTCAGCTTGCTGGGGCATTTGGACTTCGGTCACTACGGCGCCGGAGTGCAGCTGGGCAGCGCCCTGTTTGTGCTCTTGCTGGCGCCCGAGTTTTATCAGCCGCTGCGGGAGCTGGGCACCCACTATCATGCCAAGGCTCAGGCGGTGGCGGCGGCCGAGGCCCTCCATAGCCTGTTGGAAGGCGAGTTGCACACACCAGCGCCGGGCGAGCAGCCGCTGCCTGACTCCCTTGCCATTTGCGCCAAAGATCTCAGGGTCATGAGCCACGACGGCCAGTGCCTGCTGGGGCCGGTGAGTTTTGCCATCGCCGACGGCGAGCAGGTGGTCATTCTCGGGCCCAGCGGCGCCGGTAAGAGCAGTCTGCTCAATGCGCTGCTGGGCTTTTTACCCTATGAGGGCAGCCTCACCGTCGGCGGCGTCGAACTCCGCGACCTGGATATGGCCGCCTGGCGGGCGCAATTGCTGTGGCTGTCCCAGGAGCCGCAACTGTTGCACTGCTCGGTGAGGGACAATGTCGCCATGGGCAGGCCTCTGAGTGACGCCGAGATCTGGGCCCTGCTGGAACAGGCACATATAGCCGAGCTTGTCCGCGGCCTGCCCCAGGGGCTGGAGCAGATACTGGCGGAGCAGGGGAGTAGCGTTTCCGTGGGTCAGGCTCAGCGGCTTGCGTTGGCGAGGGCCTTGGCGGGCAAGGGACGGTTATTGCTGCTCGATGAACCGGGTGCCAGTCTGGATGTGGACAGTGAGCGCCTGGTGATGGATTCCCTTAAACAGGCCGCCCTTGGTCGTACCCGGTTGCTGATAAGTCACAGGCTCGATGAATTGAATGCTGAGGATACTGTGCTCTATCTGGCACAGGGACAACTGCAACAGCAGGGCAAACTCAGGGAACTCGCCCTGGCAGATGGCCCGGTGGCGCGGTTGCTGGCGCAGGAGGACGCTTTATGAAGACCGGGATGAAATCCGGGATGAACACCGGCATCACCTCCAATACAAGGTCCTGTGACTGGCTGTGGCCGCTGTTGAAACACCACAGCCTGATGATGCTGTTGGGGCTGCTGTTGTCACTCATCGCGCTTTTGAGCGGCATGGGGCTGTTGTCGCTGTCGGGCTGGTTTTTGTCGGCCACGGCGCTGGCGGGGCTGACCGTCACCACAGCCCAGGCCTTCAATTATTTTACCCCGGCGGGTGGGGTGCGGGGCCTGTCCATCGCCCGCACCGCCAGTCGCTATGGCGAGCGGCTGGTGACCCACGAGGCCACCTTCAGGGCCCTGACCACCCTGCGCTCCCTGGCCTGGCGGGCACTGTTGCCCCTCGGCGAGCAGCGTCTTGGGGGCGAGCGCCGCGGCGAACTGCTCAACCGCCTGGTGGCCGACATAGATACCCTGGATCACTTGTATTTGCGCCTGGCGGTGCCGCTTTGCAGTTTTGTCCTGGGAAGCCTGCTGCTGGTGGGATTTGTGGCCTGGTTCGACCCGGCCAAGGCCTTGCTGCTCGGCGGCGGCCTGCTGCTCAGTGCTTTGTGTCTGCCGGCGCTCTTCTATGTTCTCGGTCGGCGGGCGTCGAGGGGACAGGTTCAGGGCAAAAGGGATTACCGAATCGCACTGCTGGAATATCTCTCGGCCCAGGGGGAGTTGACCCTCTTTGGCGCCAGAGAAGGCTATCGGGCGGCGCTGGATGAGCGGGAGCGCACCTGGCAGCGCACCCAGGCGTGGCTCGCATCACTTAATGGGATTGGCCTTGGGTTAACCATTTTCATCCATGGCACCCTGGTGCTGCTTATCTTGCTGTTGGTGTCCGGCGGCGTTGGCAGCAATCAACCGCCGGGCGCCCTGGCTGCCTTGCTGCTGTTTGCCGCCCTGTCGACCATGGAACTGCTGTCGCCCCTGAGCACCGCCTTCGCCCAATTGGCCGGCACCCTGGAGGCGGCAAACCGGGTCGATGATTTGCTTACCGCCCCGCCCGGCGTGCAGTTTGTGAGCCAGGGGCCGACCGTCACCGAGGGCCGGATTGAGCTTAAGGGGATCGATTTCGCCTATCCCGGCGGCGCCCCTGTGCTCAAGGGCGTCGCGCTGGAACTCGCTCCCGGCAGCAGCACCGCCCTTATCGGTAAAACCGGCTGCGGCAAGTCGACCCTGCTGTCGCTGCTGACCCGCTGTTGGGAGCCGGTGCGCGGCGAGATACTGCTGGACGGGCGGCCACTGACGGCCTACAGCGAGGCCGAACTGCGCCGCGCCATTACGGTCGTGAGCCAAAGGGTGCATGTGTTCAGCGCAAGCCTAAGGGATAACCTGTTGCTGGCCAATGAGGCAGCCACGGATGCCGAACTCACCGCCGTGCTGGCCAAGGTGGGCCTTGGCCATTTGGCGCTGGATTGCTGGCTTGGCGACGGCGGTCGGCCCCTGTCCGGCGGTGAAACCCGTCGCCTTGGCATAGCCCGGGCGCTGCTGCGTGACAGTCCGATACTGCTGCTGGATGAACCAACGGAAGGACTCGACAGGCACACCGAGGCGCAGATGCTCAGGCTCCTGCTGGCCCACTGTCGGGGTGAGGCCGGAGAATCTGCTGGGGCTGAGGGGGCGGCCGTAGGCGAAACCAAGGCGTTGGCCAAGGGCGAACGCAAGCAAGGCAGGACTCTGTTGATGATAAGCCACAGACTGACCGCCATGGCGCAGATGGATCAGATCTGTGTGCTGGAGCAGGGCCAGATAGTGGCCAGGGGCGATCACGCGCAATTGCTGGCCGACTTTGCCCCCTATGCCCGTCAATACCGGCGCTAGCAGCTATTAGCTGTATCCAGTGACTGCTGGACTTTGGTGATAGCTGCATCCGGTGATAGTTGCTACGAGCGGTGAGCTGCTTTTCGCAACCGGCACCGCTGGCCTGGCCCTTTAACCTAAGGTTCCAGCTAAAAGCCTTAGCCGAGCCGTTTGGAAAACTCCAGAAACCTCAGTACTTCTTCCTCATGGAATAACAAATTGTCGCCGTCCCTGATGCTGGATAACAGATTTTCCCTGGCATAACGTTTGATAGTGGTGGGGGTCTTGTCGAGCAACTGACAGACCTCGTCCAGGGTCAGCAACTTGGAAGCCATGGGGTTCTCCTGCGATTGAGTGACAGCCTCAAGTATAGCTTGTGGTTTTCCAGCGCCCAAAACGGCGCCGGAACTGGGATTCCGGCATAGGCTGCCGGTGTGCAGCTTTAGGGAGGGCATGTCCGGTTTGAGTGCCAGTCATTCGGTGGCGACTTATTGGGGTGCTATGTGCCAAGAGGTTAACGCCCGACTTTGAGACTGACTTATGGCTGCGAAACAGGAAATATCCTTCCCATCACCAAAGGGACGCCAACAACCGATTAATGTGTGCTGTTGCGAGCTAGAAAACAAAGTCCACCATATAAATCGTCACCCATAACTCCATTGCAAAAAACAGAAGACTCATCAATAAATCAAAAGTAATCCAGAGTGTTGATTTAGCCTTGTACTCATTTAGCACCCGCCTTCGGTATGAAGGAAACAGAATAAAACCCCATACCCGATATAGATACGGGAAAGAACTGCCAACCTCACCAATAAATTCAATTAGATCGAGCACAGTTCTTCCTTAAATACTTAGAGGGAATCATATCAACGCCGTGGTTTGGGGCCGGAGTGGAGCGCCAGCGGAACGGAGGTCCCAGCCGCAGGCGACAACACCACCTTGTTATGGCTTTGACTCAAACTCAAAGTTTTCACCGTCGATATAAGCCGTAGCTGGCGGCTGACTACCACTAAAGTTAATAAAGTAACCATATTCAGACACAGGGAACACCAGAGATGTGCCGACTACTTTTACCGGCATTTCTTGAAAGCCTGAATAAACACCAAGATAATCCCCAGAACCCGAAAAAACAGCCAATCTCCGCATGCCTTTATTAGTTTCGGTCACATATGAGACGGCAACTAAATTGAAACATGTGTTTTCGTTACACAAGTTTGGGAAGTTCACATATTTCGCCTCTTGCGGGAAGTAGCCATTCAGATTATTTGCCTTAAGCCAATCAGAATCGTCTCCGGCATAAGCGGCGCTAGAAACTAAAAAGCTTAAAATCAAAGTAAGAAGGTTCATACGTGTTAGCCATAACATTTTATTATTGCGAGCTTGTGAGGTCAGTTACCTTACAAGCTATCTGACCCTAAAGGTTTTGTATAGCTCGAGCAGTAGATTTCAACCGGTTGAATAATATGCGTTAATGGTAATGAATAGCCGCTGTGCCAGCGGTAGAAAGTCGTGGGTCTCCAACCCACACCCGGGCAAGGGGCTTTGCTCATCCAAAGCCCCTTGCAACCCAAAGGATGCCCCCAGCCGGAGCCGAAAACCTCTCGGGTTTATGGGCGAAACGGCCAACGCGACAGACTCGCCTCCATGCTCGACTGTCGCTACCTCGGCGTCCTGCCTCGGTTGTTGCCGTTTCTTGCCCAACACCCTCGGCGGCTCCGAAGGGGGAAGCGGTGCAACAGTCAAACGTCATAATGTCTCTTCGAGTTTCCTAGACTGTTCCATCATGGCTGGAGTGGTACACCAATAGACTAGCACTGCCGCACCAGTGACCATTGGCGACAGGGATGTCGCCGCTGAGCCCCCAGGGAAGGGTTTACGGCGAGCCACTGGAGTGGCAGTGCGAAGGCCCACCGCAGGTGATTGATAACTTCCCATGCCGTAAGTTGCAGAAAAGCAAAAGATTACCGCTGTGCCAGCGGCAGAAAGTCATGGGGCGCCGGGGGCGAGCATGACATAAATGGCTCTGATTACTTTCGTATCAGCCCTTTTATTTAAGTACGCCAAGATTGCGTGCTTGAGTGACCTGTCAGGCCGCGGGCTCGGCATAAGGCATCCCTTTACCTGTCTCTATGTAGCTTTTAAGACTTGCCAGAAAATGACCCCAGCCCTGACTGCAAATGTCGAAGCATTCAATTTGCTGCGTCAGACCTTGATGTTCCAGAGCGAGGCGCGTGGTGGATTCGGATGGGCTTGCAAGTTGGAATACGATTGTGGTGCCAATCCATTCCTTCGTACGTGTCAAACCTGGAACAACTAGTTGGGCGTCGATGACATTCCAACGAACCTCAGATTGTGGCCGCAGGGATTCAATGCGCATCACTTTGAAAGTTTCTCCAAATCTTATGGTTATTAAATCGCCAATGCCTGTACCGACCTCGCAGGAAGTCGTCCACCAATCGGAAATACCGCGTTGCGTGGTCAATGCTTGGTAAACTTTTGCGGCAGGTGCAGAAATGAGCAGGTTGTTTTTGTAGCTGTCCATAGCATGTCTCCATGTCAGATGCTGGTGGAAATGGCCTAACACCATTGCTTATGTGAAACCGAAACTTAGTGTAGTTGGTCCCGCGGAGGAAGCGCATTTTGCGTGTGGAACAAAACAGGCCATGGGAGCGCGGCATTGGTGCATCCATGCAAGGCGCCCGCCGCAGGGAAACGCATGTCATCAGACAGCGGGATGAACAGTTTCAACTCGCGAGCGTTCTCCGAAGGCCTTTGGCCGCCGCGCGGGGATTAGAAGTTGGTACTGATGCAATTGGCAGGCTGAGCAGCGAGAGCCTGATTAATGTAGTTAAGTGATACACCTGTGAGCCTCATTCTCCGAGCTCAAGGGGCAAGGTGCGATCTGCTGACCACTCGATAAGCCCGCCGTCGTAAACGGCCACGTTTTGATGTCCCAGCAAATGGAGAATAAAGGCATCACTCGAAGAGGCAATACCGCCGCCGCAGTAGGTAATAACGCGCTCGGCGTCCAGTATCGGACGAAACAGTTTTCTCAGCTCTTCGGTCGGGCGATAGCGCATGGTCTCCCGGTCGAGGATTTCCCACGCGGTTACATTTTTTGCACCTGGGATATGGCCTCGTGCACCGTATTCCTTCCGCTCACCACGGTGCTGGCGCCGACCGAGAGCGTTCACTATGCAGGTTGTAGAGTCTTTAATGGCGGCCAGCACCTGCTCTTTGTCGGCGATGAGTTCCGGTCTGAGGTGCGGGGTAAAGGTCGCCGCCGGGTAAGCACATGGTGTCGAGGAGACAGGTCTGTCTTCAAGCCGCCAGGCAGTCCAGCCGCCGTTAAGTACCGACGCGTTGTCGAATCCAAAGGTGCGAAGCATCCACCACAAGCGCGCGGCCCACATGTTTTCCCGCCCATCATAAAGCACGACACGGGTGCCGTCTCCGATACCAAGCCGGCCCATCTGGTCGGCGAACCAGTCAGCGGTTGGCATGGTGAAGGTGTAGGAAGGCCGTTGGGGATCCGATATCTCCAGGAGATCGGCAAAGGCAGCACCAGGAATGTGAGAGCGCTGAAACTCACGTCTACCACTCTTAACCCGCGGGAACGGCCACAGCTTAACCTGCACAGTTGCATCCACCACGCGCAGGTCGGGATCGTTCAGATGTTGCTCCAGCCACTCAGGTTCAACGAGCGGATGCTGTGTGCCTGTTTCGGGGATAGGGGTATGGGACTCACTCATGGCGACCTCCCGGAGGTTCCGTGCCGGTGCCTTAGTACAGCCTAACACCTTAATAAGGATAATGCCTGTTCATTACCCCTACCATGCAGTCGTTGGCGGCTTCGAAGGGGGGCAGTGCAACAGTTCGGCATAGCGCTACCTCTTTGAAATTTCGAACAATTTGGCGATCGCTGGAGGGGAACATCAATAGACTAGCACTGCCGCACCAGTGACCATTGGCGACAGGGATGTCGCCGCTGAGCCCCCAGGGATGCTGATGTTTAAACCAAGAGTCGCCGTGTTACTGGAGTGGCAGTGCGAAGGCCCACCGCAGGTGATTTATGGCATCCGATGCCGGAAGTTGCACGAAAGCACAAGATAGCCGCTGTGCCAGCGGCACAACGTCGTGGGCTTCCAACCCACACCCGGGCAAGGGGCTTTGCTCATCCAAAGCCCCTTGCATCCCAAAGGATGCCCCCAGCCGGAGCCGAAAACCCCTCGGGTTTATGGGCGAAACGGCCAACGCGACAGACTCGCGTCCTGCTCGACTGTCGCTACCTCGGCGTCCTGCCTCGGTTGTTGCCGTTTCTTGCCCAACACCCTCGGCGGCTCCGAAGGGGGGATCGGTGCAACAGTCAGACTTCGCAATATCTCTTTGAGTTTCCTTGCCGATTCCGCCATGACCGGCGTGGAACACCAATAGCCAGCACTGCCGCACCAGTGACCATTGGCGACAGGACGTCGCCGGTGAGCCTCCAGGGATGCTGATGTTTAAACCAAGAATCGCCGTGTCACTGGAGTGGCAGTGCGAAAGCCCACCGCAGGTGATTTATGGCATCCGATGCCGGAAGTTGCAGTTGAAGCAAGAGATAGCCGCTGTGCCAGCGGCACAACGTCGTGGGCTTCCAACCCACACCCGGGCAAGGGGCTTTGCTCATCCAAAGCCCCTTGCATCCCAAAGGATGCCCCCAGCCGGAGCCGAAAACCCCTCGGGTTTATGGGCGAAACGGCCAACGCGACAGACTCGCGTCCTGCTCGACTGTCGCTACCTCGGCGTCCGGCCTCGGTTGTTGCCGTTTCTTGCCCAACACCCTCGGCGGCTCCGAAGGGGGGATCGGTGCAACAGTCAGACTTCGCAATATCTCTTTGAGTTTCCTTGCCGATTCCGCCATGACCGGCGTGGAACACCAATAGCCAGCACTGCCGCACCAGTGACCATTGGCGACAGGACGTCGCCGGTGAGCCTCCAGGGATGCTGATGTTTAAACCAAGAGTCGCCGTGTCACTGGAGTGGCAGTGCGAAAGCCCACCGCAGGTGATTTATGGCATCCGATGCCGGAAGTTGCAGTTGAAGCAAGAGATAGCCGCTGTGCCAGCGGCACAACGTCGTGGGCTTCCAACCCACACCCGGGCAAGGGGCTTTGCTCATCCAAAGCCCCTTGCATCCCAAAGGATGCCCCCAGCCGGAGCCGAAAACCCCTCGGGTTTATGGGCGAAACGGCCAACGCGACAGACTCGCGTCCTGCTCGACTGTCGCTACCTCGGCGTCCGGCCTCGGTTGTTGCCGTTTCTTGCCCAACACCCTCGACTCTGGCTCCTGCTTCGTCCTAACTCCTGCATCCATGCAGTCGTCTGCGGCTCCGAAAGGGGGATCGGTGCAACAGTCAGACTTCGCAATATCTCTTTGAGTTTCCTTGCCGATTCCGCCATGACCGGCGTGGCACACCAATAGCCAGCACTGCCGCACAAGTGTCTGCTCACAAAGGTGGCATCATTATCATGCAACTATGGGGGGTTACCGAGCAAACTCAATCATGTGCCTTGCCGCCACAAGGGGGCATAAAAAAGCCAGGCATTTAGCCTGGCTTTTTAGGGTTAACAGCGACAGCTGTTACTCGTCTGAGTCGCCCAGAGACAGCAGAGTCGCGTTACCGCCGATAGCGGTAATGTTATTGGTGCGGGTCTTCTCGGTCACAAAACGGGTCAGGTAGTGTGGACCACCGGCCTTGGGACCTGTGCCTGACAGGCCCTGGCCACCGAAGGGTTGCACGCCAACCACGGCACCGATCTGGTTGCGGTTGATGTAGACGTTACCCACGTTGACCTTGTCGGCTACTTCCAGGGCATGGCCCTCGTTGCGGCTGTGGATACCCAGGGTCAGACCGAAGCCCGTGCTGTTGATGTCGTCGATGACCTTCTGCAAGTCGGAGGCCTTGTAGCGGATCACGTGCAGGATAGGACCGAAGTGTTCCTTCTCCAGCACCTTGATGGAGTCGATTTCCACCGCGGTTGGCGCCACGAAGTGACCGTTCTCAGTGCCTTCCGGCAGGCGCAGCTGGTGAATTGGACGACCCACTTGCTTGATGTGGTCAATGTGGGCGTTCAGGTTGGCCTTGGCGGTGGCGTCGATAACAGGGCCCACGTCGGTCTTCACCGAGCCGGGGTTGCCCAGGCTCAGTTCGTCCATGGCGCCCTTGAGCACGTCGATAACGCGATCGGCAATGTCTTCCTGCAGGTACAGTACCCGCAGGGCGGAGCAACGTTGACCGGCGCTGGTGAAGGCGGAAGAAACCACGTCGTTCACCACTTGCTCAGGCTGGCTGGTGGAGTCCACCACCATGGCGTTCTGGCCACCGGTTTCGGCGATCAGTGGAATGATGGCGCCGTCGCGACCGGCCAGGGTGCGGTTGATGACCTTGGCGGTCACGGTAGAACCTGTGAAGCACACACCGCCAATGCGCTCATCGGCGGTCAGGGCTGCACCCACGGTGGCACCTGTGCCTGGCAGGTATTGCAGCACGTCCTTGGGAATGCCGGCCTGGTGAGCCAGTTGCACCGCGCGGTAACCGATAATACAGGTCTGCTCGGCAGGCTTGGCGATAACTGTGTTACCCGTTGCCAGGGCGGCCGCTACCTGACCGAGGAAGATGGCCAGCGGGAAGTTCCAGGGGCTGATACAGACGAACACGCCACGGCCCTGAAGGAAGAGTTCGTTCAGTTCACCTGTGGGGCCGGGCAGCAGCTCGGGCTTGGTCATCATCTTCTTGGCCTGCACCGCGTAGTAACGGCAGAAGTCCACGGCTTCGCGCACTTCGTCGATACCGTCCTGGATGCTCTTACCGGCTTCGCGGGTACACAGAGCAATCAGTTCTTCGCGGTTTTCTTCCAGCAGATCCGCCAGCTTTTGCAGGGCATTGGCGCGGGTCTCAACCGGGGTGCGGCACCAGGAGGCGAAGGCGTTGTCGGCAGCGGCCAGCGCCTGCTCGATGGCGGCGTCGTTGGCGAAAGCGACCTGACCCACTTTCTGGGTGGTGTCGTAGGGGCTGACCACGTCACGGACTTCACCGGCCAGGGTTTCACCCTTGACCAGGGGGCCTGCGGTCCACTGGGTGTCCTTGAATTTTTCCAACGCGGCGAAGAATGGCTCGGCTTCGGAGATGATGTTCATATTGAGTCCCTTGGAGTTTTTGCGCTCGGGGCCGAAGATATCGGCTGGCTTAACTATCTTGTTGTTTGCCAAGGTTTTGTAACCTTGCAGGGTCTTGAGTGGGTGGGTCACCAGCGACTCGATGGGGGTCTTGGGATCCACCAGCTTGTGTACGAACGAGGTGTTGGCGCCGTTTTCCAGCAGGCGACGTACCAGATAGGGCAGCAGGTCTTTGTGGGCACCTATAGGGGCATAAATACGCACCGTGGGTACCGCGGCCTCGGCCAGCACTGTGTCATACAGTTCCTGACCCATGCCGTGCAGGCGCTGGAATTCATATTTGCGATCGCCTGCCATGGCGCTGATGGCGGCCACGGTTTGGGCGTTGTGGCTGGCAAACTGCGGATAGATGACACCGCGGGTGGCGTCTGACAGCAGGTAACGGGCACAGGCCAGGTAAGACACGTCGGTGGCAGCCTTGCGGGTAAACAGCGGATAACCGGCTTCACCGGCCTGCTGGGCCCACTTGAGTTCGCTGTCCCAGTATGCGCCTTTTACCAAACGCAAAGGAATTTCATCACCCTGTTCCTTGGCCAAACGGGTCAGCCACAGCAGCACCGGCAGGGCGCGCTTGGAGTAGGCCTGGACCACTATGCCCAGCAGCCCCCAGCCCTTGGCGGCATCGGAGTTATACAGACGTTGGAACAGCTTGAGGGACAGCTCCAGACGATCCATTTCCTCGGCATCGATCTGGATACCCACGTTAACGCTGCGGGCCTGTTCAATCAGCTTGATCAGGGTGCCGTAGAGTTCGGTCATCACCCGGTCTTCGTTGGCCACTTCATAACGGGGATGCAGGGCCGACAGCTTGATGGAAATGGTGGGGCGCGGAGCTTCGGACTCATCGAAATTGCCGGCGCCGAGGGCAGCGATGGCGTTGGAGTAGTCCTTGTAATATTTGACCGCATCCTTGGTGGTCAGCGCGGCTTCACCCAGCATATCGTAGGAGTGGGTGTAACCCAGTTTGCGCTTGTCGGCGGCGTTTTTCAGGCCTTCTTCAATGGTGCGGCCAAGCACGAATTGCTTGCCCATGATCTTCATGGCAGCCAGCATGGCCTGACGGATAACGGGTTCGCCCAGACGGTTAACCAGACGGTTCAGCAGATTGCTTGGGGTGCCGTCGAGGTTCTTGTCCAGTTTGATGATCTTGCCGGTCAGCATCAGGCCCCAGGTGGAGGCGTTTACCAGCACGGAGTCACTCTTGGACATGTGCTCATCCCATTTGGCACCGGACAGTTTGTCGGCGATCAGGGCATCGGCGGTTTCGGCATCGGGAATGCGCAGCAGGGCTTCGGCCAGGCACATAAGGATGATGCCTTCCTGGGTTTCCAGGCTGTACTGCTGCAAAAAGGCGTCAATGCCGACCATTAGGCCTTTCTTTTCATACTGGCGCACCTTGGCCACCAGGTCGTGGGCACGGCGGGTTACGCGTTCGATGTCATCATCGCTCGACGGCACCAGCTGGATCAGCTCCTTAAGATATTGTTCTTCATCAACAATATAGTTGTGGGTGATCGCACTGAACAATTCGTCGAGAGTGGCGTTGTCGTAGCGACCCGCCAGTACTTCACTCGCTTTGAACATAGTAGTCGTTTCCATCTAGGCCGATAATAGGGCAGTTTGAAACGGGTCTTTTTCTGACCCTGGCCCACCCGCTTTTAATTTTGTATACAATTTCGCGCGTCGGGCGCGCAGATTATACCTGCAAAAATGCAAGTACGACACTCCGGCACCAAGGATAGTGAATTTTGTTTGATTTGGATTAATTTCAGCGCGCGTAACGCTGGATTGACAGGGTTCCCTTGTTTGATTGCAAGGGAACCCGGGATAAAGCGGGGTTACATCCAGCGGTTCTTTTTACGGCGCTGTGGGCGGGGCAGGTACACCAAAATAATGCCTATCAGGGCGCCGATGGCGGCGATCAGGCCACCTTCCTGCCACATGCGGTAGCGGGCGTTGTCCTGAATATCATTGACCTTGGCCATGGCGCTGTCACGCTCCAGATTGGCCTTGGCCAGGGCATCCTCAGCCTGCTTTAACTGGGTCTGCAGATTTTCAATGCGACTGCCGGCATCGCTCTGATTCGCTTCCAGATTGGCGAGTTGTTCTTTCACGCTGGCAAGTTCGGTTTCCAGTTGCGGCATACGTTCCCGCAGGCTGGGCTGGTTGCTGAGCATGTCATTGGCAACCCAGCCTTCACGGCCTTTATGGTCGATGACCTTGCTGTAGTCATCCTGGGTTTCACCCAGAAATTCCACCGGTTGGCCGGCTTCGATGGAACCCAGAATGCGGTACTGGGTGCCCGGACCATTGTGAATATAGATGAAGACGTTGTCTGAGATGTAACGCTGTTGTCCTGCGGCGAGCAGGGCGGGGGACAGGAGCAGGGCTCCGGCCAGGAGAAGGAATCTCATCACTGCTGAATTCTCTAAGGCAAAAGATAGCCCACATGCTAGGGATTCATGGCCGTCAATGCAAGAGGGAAGTCCGTGGACTTCCCTCTGTAATCAGCCTATTGGCGCTGTAAATCAGCCGAATGTGCCCTTGATCATGTAGAAGAAGATGATCGACAGGCCAGCACCGGCAGGCAGGGTCACTACCCAGGACACCACAATGTTGCGTACCACGCCGATGTTGATGGCGGCGATACCACGGGCCATACCCACACCGAGAACCGCACCCACCAGGGTTTGGGTGGTGGAGATTGGCAGACCGGTACCGGAGGCAATCACCACGGTAGAGGCCGCAGCCAGTTCGGCGGCGAAACCACGGCTTGGGGTCAGGTGAGTGATGTTCTTACCTATGGTTTGCATTACGCGGCTGCCGAAGATGGCCAGACCAAACACAATACCGAAAGCACCCAGGGGCAGGATCCACCAAACCAGAGGTGACTTGGCGGCAATTTCACCACCGCTGTTCACCACAGATACCACTGCAGCAAGGGGGCCAATGGCGTTAGCCACGTCGTTGGAGCCGTGGGCGAAGGCCATACAACAGGCGGAAACCACCATCAGCACGGCAAACACTTTTTCCACGTTGGCAAACTGGGTGTGGCGATCGGTTTTTTCAGACATCTTCAGACGACCGATGAACACCTTACCAACCAGGGCAACCAGGATACCAACGGCCAGGGCCAGACCGTAAGCTTCAACGTCGCTGAAGTGCAGACCCACGTGCTTGAGGCCTTTCTTGATGGTCACCAGTGACAGTACGAAACCGGCGAGCATCATGTAAAAAGGCACGTAACGCTTGGCGTTGTTCAGCGGATTATCTGTGTTGAAGATCAGCTTCTGGGCGCTTTGGAAGATCAGGAAGGCGATGAAACCAGAGATGGCAGGGGTCACAATCCAGGAACCCACGATACCGGTAACCTTACCCCATTCAACCGAGTCGGCGCTGACACCCACGGCGGCAAAACCAATGATGGCACCGACGATGGAGTGAGTGGTGGACACGGGCCAGCCCAGGGCTGAAGCCACCACCAACCAGATACCTGCGGCCAGCAGCGAAGCTATCATGCCGTACACCAGCAGTTCAGGTGTATCGGTAAAATAGCTGGCATCAATGATGCCGTTACGGATAGTGCTGGTCACTTCCCCACCGGCCAGATAGGCGCCGGCAAATTCAAATATCATCGCAATGATGATGGCTTGTTTAATGGTAATGGCGTTGGAACCAACGGAAGTCCCCATGGCGTTCGCCACGTCGTTGGCGCCGATACCCCATGCCATTAAGAAACCAAATGCGGCCGCGATGGCGATCAGCCACGGGCCATAGGTGACAAATACATCAACCATGTTATTACCTTGATAACCTTAGACAGTTAGACGCGAGCCAGCATCAGCTCAAGGCGGGAACCTACACGCTCGGCAAGATCTGCCAGGTCTCCAACCCACTCTATTATCTTGTAGAGGAACATCACGTCGACGGGATTCAGTTCCGATTCCACGGCGTACAAGCCGCGACGGACCTGGATCTGCAGATCATCAGTGTCTTCTTCGAGCACATCGAGTTCACTGATCATTTTGGCCACCAAATCCACTTCGCGACCACGGAAACCCGTTTCCAGCAGTTCGTCGAGTTCGTTGATGGCTTCTTTTGCCAGGCTTACAGCATCAAGACAGCGCTGCAGGTAGGCAGAGAAGGGCGCCTGAATGGCGGCAGGGATTACCAGTTGACGACCGATAACACGGCCTGAAATATCCTTGGCTTTATTGGCAATCTTATCTTGCTGAGTCAGCAGTTCCAGCAGGTCGGTACGTTCGACCGGCATGAACAGGCCACCGGGCAGGGTCAGACGGATTTCACGCTTGAGGGCATCCGCTTCTTTTTCGGTTTTGCTGATCTGCTTGCGAAGCTCGGTTGCGGCATCCCAGTCACCGGAGACAGTCGCATTGAAGAAGGGAACAAGTATGGACGCACACTCATTCACTTTGTCGATATGGTCTTGCAGAGGCTTGATTGGCGATTTTGCAAACACGCCCAAAATAGAGTTTACTGGCATAGCCGTTTACCTATTTAGGTTATTCCACTGTTGGAAAATGCGGGCGCATGGTAACTCAAGCGTCCGCGTATTGAAACTGTGTTTTCACATATTTGAAGACAGTTCTTATACATTCGGGTTATAACCCAACCCGAGTCCCAAATTCTAGATGAGTTTTGTGACAGCAATATGACATTATGAATTTATAGTGACATATACATGAATTATTGATGACAAAGTGAGCATTTCTTCCCCATGGATGCCGAGATAGAACTTAAGCTGTTTTTTCCACCGGAACATAAATCCGCACTCACCTCCCTAATTAATGATCTCAATGGCGCCCAAAGCAAGGGCGTAAAGCAGTTATTCAACGGCTATTTTGATACCCCGGATCTGCAACTGCGGCGTTGGGACATGGGCCTGCGAGTCCGCGGCATAGATGATCACCGGGAACAGACCATCAAAACCGCGGGCAAGGTTGCCGGCGGCATTCACTCGCGCCCGGAATACAATGTCACCATCACGGGTGATGTGCCGGACCTTGGGCTGTTTCCCGCCGAGATTTGGCCTGAAGGTGCGGATCTGATTGCGGTGCAGGCCCAGCTCGGCTGTGTGTTCAATACCGATTTCAGCCGCCACAGTTGGCACGTGCGCCTGGGTGGCAGCCTGGTGGAAATCGCTCTGGATCAGGGGGTTATTCGCGCCGGTGGACGTGAAGAACCCCTGTGCGAGCTCGAATTTGAGCTGCTGGAGGGACATCCCGGGGTGCTGCTGACCCTGGCACAGCAATTGGCGAACAAGGTGCCGCTGCGTCTGGGCAAGGCCAGCAAGGCCCAGCGCGGCTACCAGCTCGCTGGCAAAGGCAAGGCGCAGACACTGGATGCCCTGGCGGTGATGCCGCTGGCGCGGGATTTGGAGCTAGGCCAATGCTTTGCGTTGCTGCTGGAAACCGCACTGGAGCGCTGGCAATTGCTGGAGGCCATGATAGCCGCCTCTGTGGACCAGCCCCAGAATTGCGCCGATCTTTGGCAGCGTTTGCTGGCCTGTATCAACTTGCTTGAATCCACTTTGAGCCAATTCGGCATGCTGGAACCCGTTATGGCAGAGGGTTTTGCCGAGGTGAGGGCACAACTGGATTTTGTCGACGATGCCCAGGCACTGGCGCAATTGGCCGGTAATCAGCAGCAGATCTTCGGTCGTCGCAGCGATGCAACCGAGCTGTCCCTGCGGGCGTTGCAGGCATTGGTTGGGCTTAACTTTGCCAACAGGCTGCAAAATTTGTGGCAACTTCCGGCCTATGGTCAACTGCAGTTGCAGCTGGTGTCCATGATGCTGGAAGGTTTCAAGGGCGGAAACGGCACCCTGGCGGACTTTGCCAGCGGGCAGCTGGAGGCGGCGTGGGAAAAGATTCACCAGGCTATGCCGCTGGGTAAGCCCTTGAGTCTGGATGAATATCGTCAGGCGGGCCGGGCCCTGGACGCGGCGCTTCTTGTGGGGCTGGCCTATGGCAATCTGTTTCCCATGGACAGTCGGCGTGTGTTCAGGGCGCCGTGGGAAGATCTGCGCCAGGGGATCCTGGTGTTGCTGGCCTATGGCTTGATGGGGCAGATGTGCGGAGACAATGGCGAGTTGCAGCAATGGCTTGCCGACAAGACCCAGAGCTTGGCCTTTGCCATGGAACAGTCACGCCAGGTGGCGCTGAAACAACTACCCTATTGGCGCTGAGACTGGGCCGAATGCAGCGTCCGCGCTATTGGTGCGGATCGCTGCGCTACTTTTGTTGATCGCTGCGCTCTGAGAGCGCCTGTTTCAGTTCGGCGACCTCCTTGATCAAGGCGGCCTGATTGGCTTCCATCCGCGTCAACACGGCATCGAGATCCTGGCGTAGGCTTTCACTTTGGCTTTCCAGCATCTCCTCTTCATCGGGCATCACAAACAGGGATGCCATGTAGCCTGAAATCACCCCGAAGAAACTCACGCCGCAGATGATCACCAAAGCGCCCACGAAATGGCCGGCACTGGTGACCGGATAGTGATCGCCGTAGCCCACTGTGGATATGGTTACCATGGCCCACCAGATGGCCTGCTCGGCGGTATGGATATTGGCCCCTTCGGCACCGGCTTCCACCAGCAGAATCGCTACCGAAGACAAGGTCAGTATGGTCACCATGGCAACCAACAGGCTGGCTACTGTGGCCTGGCGGCGCTGGCGCACCAGTTGTTTGAACAGAGAGCGGCTCATGCGCAGCAGGCGGATCACCCGCAGGATCTGGAACAGCCTGGCAAATCTCAGGGTTTCAATGGCGGGGATACTGGCCACCAGATCTATCCAGTGGTGGCGCAGAAAAAAGACTTTATCGCGGGCGCGTACCAGCTGGACGGCGAAGTGGCTGAGAAAAATCACGCAGATGCTGGTGTCTATGTAGAACAGCAGCCGCTCGGTTTCGTCGTCGAGTTTGACAAAGGTCAGGGTCAACACCACCACCACCGACAGCAAGGATAACAGCATCATCGCCAGCTCTATGGGGCTGGGCGCCAGGCGTTTCAGATTGCTGTGCTGTTTTGTCTGTGCCGTCATTTGTGTGCCATCGTCAGTCCTTGGCCTCTTCCTGGTCGACGAAGTTAACCAGGTCATCCAGCACCCGCCGTTTGATTTCCAGTTGGGCATCGCTGGCCAGGCCATAGCGCTCCGCCAGCTGGACATAATCCTCTTCGCTCAGGGAGACTGTGAGCCTGGGGCGTTTGGGGCGCTTGGCCACAGACAAGCCCAGTATGGTGCGAATTTGATCCGATGGGCTCACCCCGGCATCCAAAGCCGCTTTGCGAATGGAATACTGGAACTTTTCATCCAAATCAAAGGCCACCTGGGTGGCTTTGGCGGCTTTTTGGTTCTGCAGCCAGGTATCCGGCAAAGGGTGTTTGGTTTTGCTCATGGCGTTAACTTCCTGGCCAGTATTCTCGTATGTCGCTCAGTGGACGGTACAGGCTGACACAAACCTCGGTATCACCGCCTTCATAAACTTCCACTTCCAGAGCCCGCTCACCGCTGTCATCCTCAAGCCCGTAAGCTTCGAAGGCGTCACCACAGGCACCATTGGCATCCTGGGGCGGTTTCAGGCCGCGATAGTCCTGACGATGGAAGTAGCCAAACTCGGCGAAACTGACTTCATGGTATTGTTTTCCAACCCATTGCTCAAGACGCTCGGGGACGGCGAGGGTCTGCAACTCGGCCTTTTGCTCTTCCTCGAAAATCTCACCGAAGGCATCCAGGCCAAACAGGCTGTCGACCTCGGGGCGGGTGATGGTGATGGAAAACACCAATGAGCATTCATCGTCTTCGTCCAGTCCAAGGAATACGGTATCACCGCTGTAGCCCTTGAGTACCCACTCGGGATGCTGGCTGCGGCTGTATTCGTAGGTGTTGACCGCTTCTACCCTGAACTGCTGGCCCCTGAGCTGGGCCGGCAGGCCGAAGTCGGTGTCCAGAGTGATCATGTCGCCCACCTGCAATTGGCGCGGGTGGTTGAGTTGGCGTTTTGGTGGCTCGGCTTTGGTGCCGAACAGGCCTTTGAGGAATCCCATGGTTACTCCTGATGCTGGGTCAACAAAGACACCCGGCCAGGGCCGGGTGTCCATTGCAAGGGGGCTTAACCCTTGCGGGCCTTGATGCGCTCAAGGACAGAGTTGGCGTCGTTCTTGGACTCGCCAATACCGGCTTCGGCCAGTTTGGCAGCCAGTGACTTGTCACTGTTTTCTGCTTCCAGGGTCTCGGCGGCCTTCAGGCGGTCGTCGAATTGCTGCTGGCGGGCCTTGATCCGCTCCAGTGAATCCTTGGCATTGAGCAGCTTGGAGTTGCTGGAGGCGAAGGAGTCAGTGATGGAAGCCGTGGCCTTCTGCACGCTTTCCGTGGTCTTGACCATGGACAGCTGACGCTGATAGTCCGCCAGTTGGCGTTCGGTCTTCTTCACCAGATCCTTGAGCTTAACCGCGTGGGCGCTGTAGCTCTCGTTGGCACTTTGTTGATCGGCCAGTTCTTGCTCCAGCTGGGCAATCTTCTCGGCCACTTCCAGGGCCAGGGTTTCGTTACCCTTGTCCAGGGCCTGGGCGGCATAGCCTTCGTGTTCGGCAACGGCGCGCTTCAGGCGGTCGATTTCACGGCTGGCCTGCATTTCCTTGGCCATTACGTCGGTCAGATCGCGCTTGGCCTTGGTCAGGTGACGCTCGGCATCACGGATTTCCTGTTCGAAGATACGGGTGGAATTGGCATCGACAATGCTTTGGCCAATTTCGGTAGCGCCGCCACGGAAGGCGGTGAGGATTTTGTTCAGTATGCCCATAATCTGGCTCCTTATTTCAGGTAATCGACCATTTCATCAATGATTTCGAGGCAGTTATCGGACAGGACTGCCAGTTCCTGCTCAATCTCTTCCATGCTGGACTTGAGTGACAGTGCCCCGTAGGCCACATACTTGTCGTCAATCTTGGCGAAGGCCGACAGTGGCATGGGGATGTTCAACTCCAACATGGTTTCAAACATTTCGGCGCGGCGTTCCTGCCTGACTTCATCTTCGCCCCAGAGGTAGCTGATGCAGAGGATTTGGTTGTCAGTCACCGACACAAACACAGGTATTTCTTCACGGCCAACAACGTTGACCTGCAGTACTTCCACATCTCCATCGATGGGATAACAATCAAATTGGAAACCCGTCTGGCTGTTATCTCCCAGTCCATTGAGGTGATTGGCAATCGCGTGGATATTCATATTTGTCCTCTCTGACATATTATGTCTGTGTTCCAAGATAGCATTGAGACATAATATGTCAAGCACTATCCCGACGGTTTTTACTGCTGATTAATAAAGCTTAATAAAGTGCTTCCCCTTCGCTCTCGGCCCAGGCCTGGAGGTGGTACTGATACAGGGTAAAGGAGCCTATGCTGTTGGCCTTAATTGCGTCACTGTCGCGATAGAAATCCGCCGGAAAGGCGAAGGCGCCCCGCAGCAGTTCCTGTGTCATCCAGCCGTCCGCCACAGGCAGGCTGGATAGCCCGTCAATTCTATGCTTGCCATCTGCGCCGCCCAGGGTACCCAGGGTCCAACCCCATTCGCCGAAACTCGGCACATTGTGATGATATTGGTTCACCTGGAACCCGGCCTCGGCCAGGGTCTTGCCTATGCTGATGAAGGCCGCCCTGGCGTGATAGGGTGAGGTGGACTGGATGCTGATGGCGCCATCCCGGCTCAGCAATTCAGCAAGCTTGCGGTAAAACAGATCCGAATACAGCTTGTTCAGATCCGGATGGCTGGGGTCCGGCAGGTCCACTATGATGGCATCGAAACTGGCACCCTTGGCTATCAGCTCATCGACACCGTTGAAGGCATCGTTGAATATCAGGTTCAGGCGCGGATCCCTGAGTGCGTCCTGATTGAGCGCCAACAGCGCCTTGGCAAGCCTTGGCGGCATGTCCTCGGGCGGATCGCGAAACAGCTGCACCAACTGTTCATCCAAATCCAGCAGGGTCACGGACTGGGGTTGCCAGCGCAATACATCCCGGGCCGCCAGGCCATCGCCACCGCCGACTATCAATATCCTGTCGTGGCGGGCGCTGGCCAGCAGTGGCGGCTGGGTCAGGAAGCTGTGGTAAATCTTCTCATCGGCGGAGGAGAATTGCAGCCGCCCGTTGATGTACAGGGAGTACACGGGGGCCAGTCCCTTGCCGCGCAGACGTTCGGTGAAGGTCAGCTGCTGAAAGCGGGTAGCCTGGCTGTAGATGACCTTGTCCTTGTAAAGCAGATTATTGAAGTCCTGCTCCCAATCCGGCCCCTTGATGGCCAGCAGTCCCAGCAACAAGGATGCCAGCAGGTGGGCCAGCAGCAGATAATTGGCGCCGCGGATCTTGCCGTGGAAGCGGGTGATAAACATCAGGCCCGCCAACAGGTTAAAGGCGGCGGTCAGGCTTGCCGACAGTTGCACATCCAGGGTCAGCATACAGCCGACCCAGAGGGCGGCGCCGACACCTGCGCCTATGTAGTCGGCCCCGTAAATAGTACCGGCGTTATGGATTAGGTGGGCCTCGGACAGGGACTGGCGCACCCGGGCTATCAGTGGGATTTCCATGCCCACCATCAGCCCCAGGAGTACCCCGAACCCATAGGGCAGGTATTGGGTCAGTTGTTGCAGCTGGCCGAACATGCCACCGGCGGGCAGCCTGTCGGGCGGCAATTCCAGGGTTTCCGCCAGCAGCATGGGCAGTTGCTGGCTCATGCCGATGGCAGCGGCGGTAAAGATTATTGCGCCGGCACCGGCAAGGGCCACCAAGAGTTCCAGTATGGCGAAGCCGGTGAAGGCGCAGCGGATCTTGCGGGCGGCAAAGGCACCCAGGCCCATGGAAACTATCATCAGGCCTATCATGGTGTAGACCGCGGCTTCCAGGGCTCCGAGAATGCGCCCGGCATAGTGGGACAACAGGTACTCGTAGATAAGTCCGCAGCCCGCCAGTACCGCCATTATGCCCAGCAGCAGGCCGTCATCCAGCCTGCCCAGGCGGCTTTTTGGCTGAACCTGTTCCTTCAGGCCCTGTTCGTTCACGCCCTGTTCTATCACGCCATAAGCCCGGTAAGGATCAGCGCCACTGCGATACTGATGGCCAGCTCCACGGCGGCTATGCCTGTGTTGTGTTGCCGCTCCACCTCATCGGCGAGATTAATCCGCGCCAATACCAGCCTCTTCACCAGCCACAGCAACAGGGTCAGTGCCAGCAGCATGATGACGGAAAACAGCAACCAGCCCAGCAGGTTACCCAGATAAGCCGTAGGTTCGAACACAATGAAGTGACTGGCGGCATTGAAGGTCAGTGCCAGCGCCAGCATGTGGCCGCTGTGGCGTATGGCCAGCGCAGTGTGGCCGCTGCACAGGGCCTGCTGCATGGAGGCGCCCTGATTGCGGCCGGCATAGCCGCGTTCCAGCAGGCGGGTCAGCAACACCAGCATCAGCTGGGATACGGCGAAGGCCGAAGCGATGGCAATAAAGGTGTTGAGGGTCAGATCCTCGGCCCACAGCAGCACGGCGCGGATGATGATGGCCGTTGCCAGGGCGGCGCTGGCATCCACCAGGGCCACGGACACGTTGCCCTTGAGTACATGCTCGTTCTTGTTCAGTTCGTTGAGGGCAATCTTGTCGTGCAGCCAGCGACCACACTTGATAAGCACCAGGCCAAACAGGCCATAGGAGACCATGCCGATGGCCTCGGTCAGGTAATCGTGGGCGGCAGCGCCCGTGATGGCGCCGGTGAGCACTATACCCAGGGCCAATACGGCACCGGCCGTGCTGATCCCGAAGGCGACATTATCCCTGACAGCCAGCTCGTCGCTGCTGTTGACCTTGATGCTCCAGCCCTGCAAATAACGCATGGCGGTCAGCAGTGCCACGGCAATGGACAGATCGATAAGCAGAATGATCGCCAGTTCCTGGGTGATGCCGTAATCAGTAAAGAGTGTCATGTTGGATCCTTTTGCTGTTATTTGCCGCGGCGCACGCTGCGGGTGGTACGGGAGCGCGAATCGCGAAAACTGCTGTCCTTGCCATAGTTGGAACGGAACTTGGGTTTTTCGGCACTGGGGCGGCTGCTGGGCGCCTGGCTGCTTTGGCGCGACAGGCCGCTGGCGCCGCTGCGGGTCTTGGCATAGGGGCTGTCAAAACGCTTGCCCTGGGAATCAAAGCGTTTCTTTTCCTGCTGGAATACCCTGTCCTGCTGCAACACGTCCCGTGGCGAGCTGTAACGGTAGCGGCCCACATCGTGGTAATAGCTGTAGTTGCGACCACGGGACCAGTTGTCGTAATAAACGGGACGGTTGAACAGGTTGGAGAACATGGAGTACATGCCGTACCAGGCCCAGAAGGAGGTACCATTGCTGTTGGTTTGCCATTGACCATAGGCGGGATTGCCCACCAGCTGGCTGCCGGGGCCCAGATCGTCAGCGCCGTTGGCGAGAGATTCCGACTCGCGGCTGATGGCGTTGACCCTGGCCAGTTGGCCGTCGGACATGTCCGCCAGCACATTGACCGGATCCGACAGCAGATCGTTATACAGGGCAGGATCGGCGGCCTGATACAGGTTTTCCAGCTCCTGCAGCCGGGTTTCCTCATCAATGAAGTTGGCCGGATTTTTGGCTTCCTCCAGACGACGCTTGAGGCTGCCATAAAGGGCACCGTCGGTACCTGCATCCAGCGCCAGCTGCTTGACCAGGGGCGCCAGCGCGGGCTTTTGTGACTCCAACAAGCCGGCATAGTGCTCCAGCAGCATGGCGTTGCGTATGCTGCCTTGCTGAAGCTGCTCGCCGAGACTGGCGATTCTCGACTCGCTGAGCTGGCTGTACTTGTTGATTTGCGCCGCCACCTGCTCCTGGCGGTTGTCACCACAACCGGCCAGTAAAAGCAGTAACGCGGCCACCAGGGCTCGGGTAAGCATACCTGCCATTTTCTCTCCCAATGCACCGCTGCGGCCGGGATCACGAATTATCTTCTTTGCCGATATGCCGCAAGCGGATGTTTATAGTAACCTTATTCCCAGTCGTTCCAATCCAGGGGACGGTAGCCGGGGATGGTGCACCCGGAAGGGCGCAGCCCTATCTATAGCACTAATGACATAATATGTCGACAGTCAACTTTGCCAGGGAATATGTATGCTTAAGCCTTTATCGCCCCCGCCAACCGCCATCAGGGATGCCGCCGTAATACCCATGGAGCGTCTGCAGGAGATCTGGGGCGAAGGCTTGGCAGCCTTGACTGCCGAGCAGCGGCTGGAGCTGGAAACCGTGCTCGGGCTCAGCGATTTTATTGCCCGGGAACTGTGCCGCCATCCCGAGTGGATCCCCGACTACTTTGCCGGTCAGCTGGAAAAAGTAGAACGCAGTGAGTTCGACAAGCAACTGCACCAGGATTTGACCAATGTCCGCAGTGAAGACGAAGCCAAGGCTGTGCTGCGCCAATTCCGCAATCGGCACATGGTGCGCCTGGCCTGGCGTGATTTTCTCGGTTACAGCGAACTGGAAGAATCCTTGCTGGACATTTCGGCCCTGGCGGAGGCGCTGATCGTCGCCGCCCGTGATTGGCTGTACCAGGACATGTGTCAGAGCCTGGGCACTCCGGTGGACGGCAATGGCCGGCCCCAGACGCTGATGATCCTCGGTATGGGCAAGCTCGGTGGCCGGGAGCTGAATTTCTCCTCCGACATCGACCTTATCTTCACCTTCCCCGAACACGGCGAAACCCAGGGAGGCCGTCGCAGCCTCGACAACCAACAGTTTTTTATCCGCATGGGCCAGCGCTTGGTGAACCTGCTAAACCAGGTGACAGTGGATGGCTTCGTGTTCCGGGTCGATATGCGCCTGCGCCCCTACGGCGAAAGCGGTCCCCTGGTGGTCAGCTTCAGCGCCCTGGAAGATTACTACCAGGAGCAGGGCCGGGACTGGGAACGTTATGCCATGGTCAAGGCCCGTGCCCTCGGCCCCTGGAGCAGCGACAGCGACGAGCTGCACAGCCTGCTGCGGCCCTTTGTGTACCGCCGTTATATCGACTTTTCCGCCATTGAATCCCTGCGGCGCATGAAACAGCTTATCGCCCAGGAGGTTCGCCGCCGTCAGCTCAAGGACAATATCAAGCTCGGCGCCGGCGGCATCCGTGAGGTGGAGTTCGTGGTGCAATCCTTCCAGCTTATTCGCGGCGGCCGGGAGCCGGCGCTGCGCACTCAGAGCTTGTTTGGTGCCATAGACACCCTCTACAGCCTGGGCCAGTTGGAATACCTGGCGGTGGATGAGCTCAAGCACAGCTATCTGCTGCTGCGGCGGGTGGAAAACCTGCTGCAGGCCATAGATGACAAGCAAACCCAAACCCTGCCGGACAACCCGCTGGACTGGCAGCGACTGTGCTATGCCATGGAGCTGGCCAACGAAATCGATCTGCGTACCCATCTGGAAGCGGCCATGGGCAAGATCCATCGCCATTTCCGCGCCACAGTCGGCGGCGAAGAAGGGGACGATAATCAGGAGCACTGGACCCACCAATTCTGGAATGTGCAACAGGACGATCACGCCGAGGCCCTGCTCAGGGATCAGCAAATCGATGACCCGGACTTCTGGCCCCTGCTCAGCGCCTGGCGCGACACAGTGAGTCGCCGCTCCATCGGTCCCCGCGGCCGCGAGACCCTCGACAAGTTGATGCCGCGGCTGCTGGCGGAGCTGGTGGCCATGCCCCAGCCCTCCAAGGCGTTCAAGCCGGTGTTCGGGGTGGTGGAGCAGGTGCTGACCCGCACCACCTACCTGGAGCTGCTGTGCGAAAATCCCGGCGCCCGGGCCCAGCTGGTGAGCCTGTGCTGCGCCAGTCCCTGGATTGCCACCCAGCTGGCACGTTTCCCCATGCTGCTGGATGAACTTATCGATCCGGCCCAGCTGTACGACACCACCTCCCTGGATGACTATGGCAGCGAGTTGCGCCAGTACCTGCTGCGGGTACCCGAAGAGGACATGGAACAGCAGATGGAGGCACTTCGGCAATTTAAGTTGTCGCAGCAGCTGAAAATCGCCAGCGCCGATGTCACAGGTGTGTTGCCTATCATGCAGGTCAGCGATCACCTGACCTTTTTGGCCGAGGCCATAATCGAGCAGGTGGTACACCAGGCCTGGCAACAGGTGTCGGCCCGCCATGGGATCCCGGAACACCTGACACCGGGGCAGATGGGCTTTGCCGTGGTGGGTTACGGCAAGCTTGGCGGTATTGAGCTGGGTTATGGTTCGGATCTCGACCTGGTGTTCCTGCACAACTACCAGGGCAGCGGCATGACCAATGGCGATAAACCGATTGAGATCAGCCACTTCTATTTGAAACTGGCCCAGCGCATTCTGCACCTGTTCTCCACCCGCACCACCTCAGGCGAGCTGTACGAGGTGGACATGCGCCTGCGCCCCTCCGGCGCCTCCGGCCTGCTGGTGAGCGAGATTGAACGCTTCGGCGAATACCAGCGCGATGAGGCCTGGACCTGGGAGCATCAGGCCCTGGTGCGTTCACGCTTTGTGTTCGGCGACAACCCGCTGGCGGTGCGCTTCAGCGCCATCCGCGCCGAGGTGCTGGCCAAGGTGCGTGACGCCGACAAGCTCAAGGCCGAGGTGCGCGATATGCGCACCAAGATGCGTGATCACCTGCTGAAGGTGGACAGCGGCATGTTTGACCTCAAGCAGAGCGCCGGCGGCATTGCCGACATAGAATTTATCGCCCAGTACCTGGTGCTGGCCAACAGTCACAACTGGCCGGAAATGGCGGTGTGGAGCGACAATGTACGCATCTTCCAGACCGCCGCCGAACTGGAGCTGCTGGAGCTGCCGGTGGCCCAGCACCTGACCCAGGCCTATTGCACCTTAAGGGATGAAAACCACAGGTTGACCCTGGCCGGTCAGGCCGGGCAACTGCCGCTGGATCAGGTGGAAGACCATGTGGAGCGGGTCTGCGCCATTTACGAGGCCGTGCTCGGCGCAGGGGCGATCTAAGCGGCGCTTTCTGCCATCAGCAGGTCACAATGGTGCTGGATTTCCCGGACCAGGAACTGCAATTCGGGCCCGGCGACGGGGGCCAGATGCAAGGCCAGCTCCATGGGCAAGGCCGGGGGTAGGGCTTGCACCTCGTGATGTAGCCCGGGTCTGAGCAGGCGGGCCGGCAGCAGGCTGACACCCAGGCCGGCCGCCACGGCACACAGCACCCCTTCGAGGGAGTTGCTGCTGTAGGTCAGTTGCCAGGGGATGCCGGCCTCATCCAACAGCTGGCCCATTTCATTGCGATACAGCCCCCCCGGTGGAAAAGACACCAGGGGCAAGGGCTGCCCACTGTCAAACTGCCAGCCCTTGGCCGCCATCCAGCACAGGGGTTCGGGCCAGCTGGCCCGGGCGCTGTGCTCAGCCTGGCGCTGCTTTATCAACACCAGATCCAATTCTCCTTCCCTGAATCCCTGGTACAGGGGCTTACTGAGCCCTGAGCTGAGCTCCAGTCGCAGATCCGGATACTGTGCTCGCAAAGCCAGCAGAACCGGCATCAGGGTATCACCGGCAAAGTCTTCGGCAACCCCGAGCCGCAGCAGGCGTTGACGCTGCATAGTGCTGCCGGCCTCCAACATCAGCGCCAGGATGTTTCTGGCATAACTCAGAAGACGCTCGCCCTCCGGTGTTGGCACTGCATAGCGGCCCTTGCGGTTGAGCAGCTCATAGCCCATCTGCTGCTCAAGCCGTTTAAGCTGCTGACTGACGGTGGACTGGGTCAGGTGGGTGGCCGCCGCAGCGCGGGTGAAACTGCCGCTGTCGGCCACGGCCACAAAGGCGCGCAGCAATACGGGATCCAAAAGTCCCTGGTTCGCGGGAGAGGCCGGGTCTGTCATAGAGTTGAGTCTGTTTTCGGTTTAAGTCGTAGTGGAAAATCCACTGATGATTATTTCTTTATTTAATTTCTAAATCAATTTGTCCGCCCCTAGACTGGGTTGATTACAACAATATTCCCAAAAGGACCCAAGCCCATGCCCCTGCTCAAGCTCGCTTCTCCTCATCCCGGATCGCACCCAAGCCTTGTTTCCGCACTCTGCCTGGCCTTGTGCTTGGCTGCACCACTTCAGGCCGAGACCCTGAAACTGACCCATTTCCAGCTGGTGGACGTGGAGCAGGGACGGGTGCTGCAGGGCAGGCAAATGCTGATTGAAGATGGCCGCATAGTGCGTATCGCCCCGGCAACCGAGGTGCTGGTGGCGGACAGCAGTCGGGATCTGGGGGGCCGGTACCTGATGCCGTCGCTGTGGGATATGCATGTGCACTTCGAGGGCCGGGAGCTGGTGGAGGACAATGCACTGTTGCTGCCCCTGTACCTTGCCTACGGCATCACGGCGGTGCGGGAAGCAGCCAGCGATCTCGCTCCCGAGGTCATGGTGTGGCGCAAGCAAATCGCCGATGGTGAGCGTGTGGGGCCACGCATTTTCTCCGCCGGGCAAAAATTTGAGGGCATAGACTCCCTTTGGAATGGCGATCTGGAAGTAGGCGATGATGCGGCCATGGCGCGCGGTATGGACAAGCTCACTGCCATGGGGGTGGATTTTATCAAGATCACCGAAAACACATTACAACCGGAACTCTATCTGAAAACCGTGGCCGAGGCGCGTCGCCGTGGCTACCGGGTATCGAGCCACATTCCCTATGGCGTCTCTGTGGCCGAGGCCGCGAATGCCGGGCTGTCGAGCATAGAGCATCTGTCCTATGTGCTGCGCCTTGGGCATCAGGATGAGCCGGAGATAGCGGCATCGGTGCGCTCCGGCCCCCTGGAAGCCAAGGAGGCTGCGGCCCGTTACCGTGATGGTTTTCAGCAACCGCTGGCCGACAAGGGCTACCGCATGCTCGCCGCCCAAGGCGTGGCCGTGACCCCAACCCTGATAGGCGGCTATCAGCTGGCCAACCTCGACGCTACCGACCACAGTACCGACGGCTTTTTGCGTTATCTGACCTCGGCCTTCACCGACAAATACAGTTGGCGCATTGAGCGCATGGGCGAGCAAACGCCGGCCCAATGGCAGGCCCGAAAACAGAAGTATCAGGATGAAGCCGCCCAGTTACCCAGGTTGGACGCGGCCGGGGTGATGTTGCTGGCGGGCAGTGATTCGGCGGCGCTCAATACCTATGTGTACCCGGCTGAGGGGCTGCACAGCGAGCTGCAACTGTGGCAGCAGGCGGGATTGAGTCCGGCGAGAATTTTGCGCGCCGCCACCCTCGACGGCGCCAGATTTATGGGACTGGAAAAGGATTATGGCAGCATAGCCGAGGGCAAGCGGGCGGATCTCTTGCTGCTGCGTGCCAACCCCTTGGCGGACATCAGCGCCACCATGCAGATAGAGGCGTTAATCCAGGGGGGCGAATACCATGACAGGGCGCAGCTGGACACCTGGCTGGGCAATGCAGCCGCTGCGGTGCAGATCCTCAATACCGGCCGCCGGGGGATTTAACCCGGCCAGTCGGCGCGCAGCATCTGCTGCAGCCGGCTGTGGGTGCGGCGAAATTCGAAACTCAGGGCGCCCTGGCAATACAACTCGGTCAATGGCACCCGGGTGTGCAGATACAGTTGTTTACCCTGGTCATAAAATTCGTCCACCAGGGCGATAAAGCGCCGGGCGGCATCGTCTTCCGGCGCATAGCTGAGAATGCGCTCGCCTGTGGCCGTGGCCTCGACCCCATCCTCGGTGCCGCGGGCGCGGATCCAGCCCCTGGGCTCGCCGCCAAGGCGCGGCACATCGCTGAGCACCAGCAAGTCAAACTGCTCTGCCAGCGCCATGTAATCGAGCTGGGATCTGGGCCCTTCACACAGGGCGTTAAAGCTGAACCAGGCCCGTCCGGCCCCGGCGCGGACCGCGGCTATGGGCCGTCCCAACACCTGCACCTCAAGTGTTTTCTCCCTCTTTTCACTGAGCAAGGTATCACTGAACAAGGCCTCGAAAGCGGGCTCCCCCCCCTGTTGCCAGCGCGGCAGCGGGCCGTGGGGAGTATCCGCTGCCATCACCCTTAGCCTGTGATCCCGCCCGCCATCGAGATGAATCGACTCCAGTTGCTGTTCCAGCAGGGCAATGGCGGGCAGGAAGCGCTCCCGCTGCAGCCCGTTCTCATACAGCCTGGGGATGGGGGTATTGGAGGTCGCCACCAGCAGCACACCCTGCTCGAACAGGGCCTCGCACAGGCGCCCGAGTATGATGGCATCCCCTATGTCCGAGACAAAAAACTCATCGAAGCAGAGCACCTTACAGTCTTTGGCCAGCTCCCGCGCCAGGTGCTTAAGGGGATCCCTGACGCCGCTGAGCAGGTTCAGTTCCCTGTGGATGCGGGCCATAAAACGGTGAAAGTGCAGTCTGAGGCTGGGGACGGTACCTAGGGAGGCGTGAAACAGGTCCATCAGCAAGGTCTTGCCGCGGCCCACATCGCCCCAGAGATAGAGACCGCAGCCGCACTCGCCCGCATTGAGCCCATCAAAGCGCTGCTGCAGTGCCGCCAGCGCCGCCTGCTGGGCGGGATCAAAATCCAGCGCCAGCTGTTGGCACAACTGGTGATAGCGCCCGTAGGGCGAGTTGGCATCTAAGGGAGAGTTGGCATCAAAGGCGTGGCTGCTGTCCGGCATCTGCTTGGCAATAAGGTAAACAAGGCCGTCAGTATACCAGCCCGGCTGCAGTCCTTGGAGTCTTGCCGCGGATCTCCTATGCTGGTGGCCATTTCAGTCCCGCATACCGGGATGTTTGGCGAGGTAGAAGGCATGAGTGGGGAAAACACGCCCGTGGGCCTGGGCGATGGCAATTATCAATTTGGCGTCTGCATAGGCAACAGGCCGCCCTTTATGGGCTTGCAGCAGCTGGATAGTTGCCGTCCCCTGGTGGCGGGTGAAATCAAGGCCATAGGGGATGCCTGTGGCAATGGCTGGCGCAAGGTGTTCAATGTCTACGCCAAACTGCTGTGGGCCATGAAGCAAGCGGGATTGGCGCAAGAGCCGCCGCTGGCCCGGCTAGAGGAATTTTCGGAATGGCAGCAGTACCGGGATGCTCTGTTGCTGCAACCGGGCTCGGGGACGGCGCTGCTGTTTGAGCCCCCCGCAACCCTTGATGACGGGCGAGTACACCTCATCATGGGCCGCACCTGGGCCAAGCAGTTACTGGACGTGGGACGGCTGCTGGCCGAGCTGGACTGGCTTAATCCTGAGTTTGCCATCGACCGCCACCAACGCCTGATTGTCTGCCCCTACTTCGATTACCGCCAGCTGTCGAATATCAAGATAGAATTTCTGGTGTCTCTGCTGGCCGAGGGATTCGATTGGTCCGGTGCCTGACAGACTGCCTGTGTTTGGCCGCTTCTATGGTTGCCCGCCTGACCCTGATGCCATGGTGCCAGTGCCAGAGGAACAGCAGCAGCAGCACGTTCCCCAGGCCTGAGTGCAGCAGGCTGGCGTAAAGTTGCCAATCTTCGTCGCCAAGGTAATAGAGTCCAAGCCCCGTCAGCGCCAGCAACAGCAGTGACAACGCCAGGGTCAGTCCGCTGCGGTGGTTCTCGCGCCGACGCCAACCGGCGCGGATATGCACCTGCCACAGGGCGCCGAGCAGCAGCAGCAGGCCGTAGGCCGCCAGCATATGGCTCACCACTATGGGTTGGCGCCAGCCATGACCGAGCTGGATACCCACATCCAGCTCCAGTTTGAATTCCGCAACCCAGGGCAGCATGGCCAGGCCCGACAAGCCCACCAACGCCATGGCGCCAATCAGTAAATAGAAAAATCCGTTGGGATAACCATTGAGCCTTTTCATTCTGTCCTCAATCAAAATCGACCAGGGTGCCACCAAGCTCCGCCAGCAGTTCCGGGCCTCTGTGCCAGGCTGCAACCTTGGTCAGGGCATCGGCACGCCAGGCAAAGCGGGCGGCGACACTCAGCATGCGCTCGCCATTGGTGGTCACATCGCTCAGCAGCAGTGATGGAAAGCTGGGATCGGCAGCGCCGCCGAGGCGTGAACTGGCGATGGCCATGTTTTCCAATGCCATGGGGGCACTCAAGCCATCGCAGCGCCTTTGCCGTAGTGCCAGGCGCATATCACCGAAGACCCGGATATCACCGCCGGCATTGACGCTGCCGCTTCGAACGCCTTGCGCCTTGAGTGCCTTGACCGCCAGATCCACCGCGTAGCCCTTGGCTATGCCATCCAGGGTCAAGAGCACGGGGCGGGCCAGCCTGGCGCCTTGGGGGCCAAGTTCAATATCCCGCCAACTGCCGAGGGTCAAAAAATCCCGGGCCTTGTGCCTTGGCAGGGCGCCACACTCCACCAAAGACCCACCGACCGTGACGTTGAATTTATCCTCTGTCCGCTGCCCCAGGGCTCTGGCCAGGCGCAGAATACGCAGGCCGTGGCGCCCCATGGGCTGCCATTGCCCGGGATGGGCGTTGAGCCTGGAAAGCTCGCTGTCCGGGCGATGGAAGCTGAGGCTACCGTCTATCTGCGCCATCACCGCAAAAGCCGCCCCGAAGGCGGCCTGTGCCTTGGTACCGTCATCGCACCTGATGCTGATTTCCACCAGGGTGCCCAGCAAGGGCCGGGCGCGGCGTTGCAGTGTCATGCGTCTTTGGCAAGGTAAAGCTGTTGTATGGTCAGCAGGCGTTTGACCCCATCGAGCAGGTTACGACAGCTCAGGGTGGCACCGCTGATGTTGCTGACGTCTTCATCGAGCTTGAAGGGTTGCCCCAGGTGCTTGCCCTTGAACTGATCGCGCCAGGCCTGTTCCCGCACCTGACCACCGTGGGTCTCACGATAGCTGAGCACTTCCATTCCCAGCACCTCTCCCCCGGGGCTGATGCCGACCGCATAGGTGATGTATTCGTGCTTGCCTATGACGTCATCGACGATAAACCAGCCACGGAATTCGCCGTTTTCCTCCACCCGCCAAATGGGTTGTTGATCCTGACGCTGGCGGGTGCCGGCCTTGTGCTTGATCTCGTCCTTGGCATCACCGTTAAACAGGGTGGGGCGCTCGATAAATTGCGCCTGGGGTGAGAACAGCAGCTGCTGGGCCTGGGGAATACTCAGGTAATCGGCAGCAACCGCGGGGGCGGCCACCAGAGCCATGGGGACGAACCACAGGCTGTTGTTGAACAGATTGTCTGACATGGAGAGCTCCTCAAAAATGGCGGGCATGGGGCCATGCCCGCCGCGGCATCAGAAGTTGAAGGCCACTTTCAGGCGGATTTCCTGCTCGGTTTTCTCGATCAGGTGCAGATCCGTATCCTGACCATCGAACTGCTCGCCGCCACCGGCCAGCTGTGGCAACCAGGTCAGGGTTGCCCACCAGTTGGCGCTGCCGTAGTGCAGGGAAGGACCTGCAAACCAGGACCAGCGCTCCTGGCCCACTTCGGTTTCAAATTCGGTTTCGTACAGCACTTCGGCGCTGACAAACCAGTTGGGGGCGAAACGGTAGCTCAGGCCGGTACCGAACTTGAGTTCGATTTCCATTTCAGGATCCGTTGGCCAATCAAAGTCTTCCGGCAGGTTATTGATGGCGGCGCGATCGGCATAGGTGGCTTCAACAGCCATGTTGCCAACCCAAACCAGCTCACCTTCGAGCATGTACTTCTGGGTTTGCAGTCCCATTTCCAGTGACAGTGTGTCCTTGTCGTAGCCCGAGTGCTTGTCGACCCAGTCATAGTCCAGCGACAGGGTGGCCTGCAGGCCCAGATCATCCTTGGCGGGGCTGAGGAACATGTAGGCCATGCCGAGCTCTGCACCCGAGGTCTTGAAACCTACATCCTTGTCGCCGGGCAGGTAACCGTCAACGCTCAACCCCTTGGCATCCAGGGACATGAATTTGGCTGAGGCGGACACGGAGAACTTGTCGCTGTAGCCGTATTCCAGCTCGGTTTCGTAATCAATGCCCTGATAGCTGCCGACGCTCTTGCCATCGCGTACCGTGACCTTTTGGTACAGCTCTACCGCATCCTTGGGCAGGGACTCAGCCCCTTTTACATAACCGAACAGGTCTTCACCGGCTTGGGCATTTTGCACCAGGGAGCCTGCTGCCAGCATTGCCAACGCACTGAGTTTTAACGAAGTTGTTTTCATTATTTCCTTTTCCCCATCTTGGAATATCAGTTTGATGGCGCGAATTGTATAGATAACTAAATCTAAATGCAAATCACTATCATTAAGATCATTGAATATCTCATAAGGCTGTGGCAGGGAAGGGGGCGGGAGCCCCGAGCCTGAACTAACATGGGTAGAAGAAGCCTGGGTTGGCCGGGCTCAGGCATCAGGAATCTGTGTGATGGAAACCCGAATTGAACGCGACAGCATGGGTCAGGTCGCCGTGCCGAAAGAGGCACTTTATGGTGCCCAGACCCAGAGGGCGGTGGATAACTTTCCCATCAGCGGCACGCCCATGCCAAAGGCTTTTATTCAGTCGCTGTTGCAGATAAAGGCCGCTGCGGCGAGGGCCAATGCCCACCTGGGCGTAATGGCCCCGGATTGCGCCCATGCCATTGCCGAAGCCGCCCTGTCCCTGACCCGCAATGACAGGCTGATGCAGCACTTCCCGGTGGACGTATTCCAGACGGGTTCGGGCACCAGCAGTAATATGAACGCCAACGAGGTACTGGCCAGTTTGGCGGCCATAGGTCTGGGGCGCCCCGTCAGCGCCAACGATGAGGTCAACCAAAGCCAGAGCAGCAATGATGTGATCCCAAGCTGCATTCATGTGTCAGCCGCCAAGGCTTTGGCAATCGAGCTGTTGCCGGCGCTGGGGCAGCTTAAATCCAGCATTCGGACCAAGGCCGCCGGTCTGTCCGGTTCAATCAAAACCGGCCGCACCCATTTGATGGATGCCATGCCGGTGCGCCTGAGCCAGAGCCTGGAGACCTGGGCCAGTCAGTTGGATGCCCAGGCGATGCAACTCCAATCCCATTTGCAGGCGGTGCAACATTTGCCCCAGGGTGGCACGGCCGTGGGTACCGGGGTTAATGCGCCCCCAGGCTTTTCCCGGACCTTTTGCGATGAGCTGAACCTTATCACAGGCCTGGGCTTTCAACCGGCCGCCAATCTGTTTACCTATATCGCCAGTCAGGACGCGGCTGTGGCCTTGTCGGGTCAGCTCAAGTCCCTGGCGGTGACCCTGATGAAAATTGCCAATGACCTGCGCTGGATGAACTCCGGCCCCCTGTCCGGTCTTGGGGAAATACGCTTGCCGGCGCTGCAACCCGGCTCTTCCATCATGCCGGGCAAGGTGAATCCTGTGATCCCCGAGGCGGTGGCCATGGTCGGGGCCCAGGTGATAGGCAATGATGCCTGCATCACGGTTGCCGGTCAGTCCGGCAACTTCGAGCTCAATGTAATGCTGCCCGTTATAGCCCATAACCTGCTGTCCAGTCTGCAACTCTTGAGCAAGGCCATGGTGACGCTGGCCGACAAGGCCATTGCCGGTTTCGAGGTCTGTGATGACAGATTGGCGCGGGATCTGGCCCGTAATCCGATTTTGGTGACGGCACTCAATCCCGTCATCGGTTACGCCAAGTCGGCGGAGATTGCCAAACGGGCCTATGCCGAGGGCAGACCGATACTGGAAGTGGCAGCGGAAATGACCGACATGGAGAAGGAAGAGCTGGTGCGATTGCTGGATCCCGCCCGCCTCACGGGACAGGAGTAAATACAGAAAGCAAAAACGCCTGCAGAAGCAGGCGTTTTTGGCTGGAATAATATTGTTCGTCCCTCACGGACTATTGTCGTTTGGCGAGCTTAGCTGTTAGCTTGGTGATGCGTTTTTCGTAGTCGTCAGACCATCCTTGTTCTAGAGCTTTCTGCGAAAGTTCCAGTGCCCCCTCAAGATCACCTTCTTTTTCAAGGATGATAGCAAGTTGTTTGTAACCTGTATGTGAAGGCAGAATTTGAGGTTCATCATAATAGGGATGTGTCATACCCGTTAATTTATGAAGCCGTTTTAATTCTTTCGGTTTTTCGGGATAACGAAATTTTTTGACTAATTTACTAGAAATAGATATCTGCAATAAGCAAAGCTCTTTGGCCTTTTCATAATGAGCTTGGTCATTCCGCAAGGGGTAATGATATTTAATTAAACCATCTAGGGCTAAGTGAATATCTATGTAATTTCGCCTAGGCTGGCTAAGAGCCTCTTTTACCGCTTGCTCGGTTTTGTCCCTAATGATGCCTTTAGCATCATCTTTTGCCACACACGCTAAGACGTTAAGTAAACAGCATTTATCGGTGTCACCATACGATTTTCCTACCAGCTTTGCATAGAGATAACGCTCTTCAGACGGATAACCCATTGGCTGATAGTCACGTGATATTTGCTCACGTTGAGCTGGCGTTAGTGCCGTGTTCCACCATTCCTTTAGGTCGTAATATTCCAATATGTCCATACAGTCACTCGATTACTTTATTGAGCTTTGAGTGTTGATAGTCATATTCGTTGGCGCGTGGGTTTCTGCAAAGTTCACCACAACACCATTTCTAAGCAAAATATCCAGTGTATGAGTCGTGAAGTCGGATGTGGTTTTCATCGTAAAGGCTTGGGCAGATGCGATGCCCTCTGTGTAACTGTAAATCCACTTTACGTCTGTTTCGTTGATGACAGTTTTTACTTGTGGCTGACCAAAGAGGTTAACTAAATCTGCCTCTGCTGTTTTGCCCTTTGCTATCTTTGCCACCTGCTCCGAACTGAAATTGGTTCCTACGTTCATGTTAGATGTGTAGGTGCAAGCCGATAGCGTTATTAGCGCTGCAAATATCCCTATAATTTTCATGTTAGTCCTTAGATGTTCAGTTTAGGAATCGCCACCACTTCACAAGCGGTTAAATGCATACTCTTTGACCGATACTTTATTGAGGAGGTTTGGGGAAGGCAACAAGATCTTTTCTAATGCGAGTTTGAACACTACAGCACCCAGTATCCCAGAAAGGACAAAGGCTTAGTCAACGTAGTTAACTAAGCCTTTGAAGAATATGGTGGCCCCTCACGGACTTGAACCGTGGACCTAACGATTATGAGTCGTGTGCTCTAACCAACTGAGCTAAGGGGCCGGTGCTTTTTGGATGTGACTCCACTCAAGCGGGTTGCAGTATACGAAGTTTGTCAGCGCTTGTCACCCGTGAATATCGGCAAAATTTCACTCTGAATGTTCAAGTGGTTATCTGTTAATCAACTGGATTTACACAGTCAGCTGGAGGGAAAGGGCAGTGGCAACGAGGCCAAAGAAAAAGCCGCCCTTGGGCGGCTTTTTCTTTGGCTGGAATTACTCGTCCAGGAAGGACTTGAGTATTTCCGAGCGGCTTGGGTGGCGCAGCTTGCGCAGGGCCTTGGCTTCAATCTGACGAATACGCTCACGGGTCACATCGAACTGCTTGCCCACTTCCTCAAGGGTGTGGTCTGTGTTCATGTCGATACCGAAACGCATACGCAGCACCTTGGCTTCACGGGCGGTCAGGCCGGCGAGCACTTCGTGGGTGGCCTGCTTCAGGCTTTCGCTGGTGGCGCTGTCCAGTGGCAGTTCGAGGGTGGTGTCCTCGATAAAGTCACCCAGATGCGAATCTTCATCGTCACCGATTGGGGTTTCCATGGAGATAGGCTCTTTGGCTATCTTCAGCACCTTGCGGATCTTGTCTTCCGGCATCATCATGCGCTCGGCCAGTTCTTCCGGAGACGGCTCTCGGCCCATTTCCTGCAGCATTTGGCGGCTGATGCGATTGAGCTTGTTGATGGTCTCAATCATGTGCACCGGAATACGAATGGTGCGGGCCTGATCCGCTATGGAGCGGGTGATGGCCTGACGGATCCACCAGGTCGCATAGGTGGAGAACTTGTAACCACGACGGTATTCGAACTTATCCACGGCCTTCATCAGGCCTATGTTGCCTTCCTGGATCAGGTCAAGGAATTGCAAGCCGCGGTTGGTGTACTTCTTGGCGATGGAGATCACCAGACGCAGGTTGGCTTCCACCATTTCCTTCTTGGCACGGCGGGCCTTGGCCTCACCAATGCTCATGCGACGGTTGATGTCCTTGATGGCGGCAATGGACAGGCCGGTTTCGCCCTCAATGGACTCCAGCTTGCTGCGGCAGCGCAGTACGTCATCTTCCACCATTTTCAGATCGCCCGAGTAAGCGCGACCGGCGTCGATTTCTTTGTTGAACCAGGTCAGATCGGTTTCATTGCCGGTGAACAGCTTGACGAAGTTCTTCTTCGGCATCTTGGCCTGTTCGACACACAGCTTCATGATCAGACGTTCCTGAACGCGGACGCGGTCCATCATTTCGCGCATGCTCTTGACCAGACGGTCGAACTGCTTGGGTACCAGGCGGAATTCCTTGAAGATTTCACCCAGCTCAAACAGCGCCTTGGTGGCTTCAGGGTGTTCGCGACCCTTGATGTCTATGACCTTGAGGGCGGTTTCGTAGGCGTTACGCAGGGCGCTGAAACGCTCGCGGGCTTCCTCGGGATCCGGTCCCTTGGCGCCATCATCGTCGCTGTCGCCACCTTCTTCGTCCTCGTCCTCATCATCCACATCGTCTTCATCTTCCAGCTCATCTTCGGACAGATCTGAACCTATGTGGGTCGCGGTGGGGGCAACATCGTCTTCATCCGGATTCACAAAGCCGGAGATGATATCTGACAGACGCAGGCCATCGGCCTCGTACTGGTCGAATTGTTCCAGGATCATGGCGATGGCCTGGGGATATTCGGCCACCGAGCTTTGTACCGTGTTGATACCTTCCTCGATGCGCTTGGCGATCACGATTTCGCCTTCGCGGGTCAGCAGTTCCACTGTGCCCATTTCACGCATGTACATGCGCACGGGATCCGTGGTGCGACCAAGCTCGCTCTCCACCGTCGCCAGGGCAGCCGCTGCTTCTTCGGCCGCATCTTCGTCGGTGTTGTCTTCCGACATCATCATTTCATCGGCATCCGGCGCTTCTTCGTATACGCGGATACCCATGTCATTGATCATCTGGATAATATCTTCGATCTGGTCGGAATCGACCATATCTGCAGGCAAGTGGTCATTCACTTCTGCATAGGTTAAGTAACCTTGCTCTTTACCTTTGGCGAGCAACAATTTGAGTTGCGACTGCGGAGTATGATCCATAGATATCATCCAAGTTGGGTAACTGTTACAACGACGGACGGCGCCCCACGGGCGACGTCGCGCAAATCGTCAATTATAGCCATCTGCCTAAGGCTGTGCCAGAGTTTGAAGCTGGTTTTTTGTTTCACTTCAAGCCCTTCATCACAGTGATAAGCTTTTGGAGTTGCAGCTTTTCTTCCCTGGTCAGGTCGGGTTTCATGCTCAACTCCTGGTAGCGCTGTTCTATATATTGGTTGTTCAACCAAATCAGCGCTTTTCGGAATTCCTGCTGCAAGTTCTCGTCTGCTACCTGATGTTCCCACTGGGCCAGTTTTTTCAGGGGATTCCAGTGTTCGCTCTCCCTGAACTGCTCAAGCAGCTGTGCGCTGTTAATGGCTTGCGGCCGGGTCAATTCCAACAGCAGGTTAAGTAATTCTATACCTGCCATCTTAAGGTGCTCCAACGCCGGTTGCTTGGGTAAACCCTGTCCCAACGCCGGATGCTGGACCAAGAGGGCAATGGCCAACCTAAGCGGTGTACCACGGCCCTTGAGGCCCTTTTGACCCAGTGCCTGCGAAGCCGGCTTGGTTTGCAAACCAAGCTTTTTCTTCAGATCCTCACTGCTGTTCATGCCCAGTTTGTGGGCCAGATCTTCCAGCAGCAGATTGGCAAGCACTGTGTCTTTAATCTTTTCAATCAGGGCCATGGCCTGTTTGGCCAGGTTACCCTTGTCGGCGCCGTATTTTTCCGTGAGGGTGGCAAACAGATAATCCTGCAGCGATTGTGCCTGGGCTATCTGTTCCTCAAAGGCGTCTTTTCCTATCTTGCGTACCAGTGAATCGGGATCTTCTCCCTGATCCAAAAACATAAACTTGACGCTGTCGCCGGGTTTGAGCAGCGGCAGGGCGGTATCCAATGCCCGCCAGGCGGCCTCGAAACCGGCCTTGTCACCGTCGTAGCAACAAACCACTTCCTTGGCGCTGCGCAGTAACAACTGAAACTGCTCCGCCGTGGTGGAGGTGCCCAGTGACGCCACCGCATAGTCGAGTCCGAACTGGGCCAGAGCCACCACGTCCATATAACCTTCGACTATCAAAACCCGCTGAGGGTCCCGGTGTTTTTGTTTCAATTCATAAAGGCCGTAAAGCTCATTGCCCTTATGGAAAATCGGGGTTTCCGGCGAATTGAGGTACTTGGGTGTGCCATCCCCCAATACCCGACCACCAAAACCTATGACCCGACCGCGGCGATCGCGGATGGGAAACATCAGCCGATCGCGGAAGCGGTCGTAGCGTTTGCCGCCGTCATTCTCAATCAGCATGCCGGCAGTGAGCAACTTGTCCAGGGCGTCCTGGTTCTGGCGATAGCGACCAAGCAGACCGTCCCAGCCTTCGGGGGCAAAGCCGATACCGAAGTTGTCTATCACCTCTTTGGATAGACCGCGAAACGCCAGATAGTCTTCCACTTTTTGCCTGTCGGCGTGTTGACGAAGCTGTGTTTGGTAATGCCTGGCGGCCTCTTCCATCAATTGGTAGAGATCCCGGCTCAAACCTTCGTCCCGTCGTGGTCCCTTACCCTGCTCGCGGGGCACATCCAGGCCCAGCTGGCCGGCCAGTTCTTCTATGGCATCAACAAATTCAAGCCGTTCGTATTCCATGACAAAGTCGATGGCATTGCCATGGGCGCCACAGCCGAAGCAATGGTAGAACTGCTTGTCGCGACTGACGGTAAAGGAGGGTGATTTTTCGCTATGAAAAGGACAACAGGCCGAGTAATTTTTACCCGCCTTTTTCAAGGGCACCTTGCGGTCGATTAACTCGACTATGTCGGTGCGGGCTATCAGATCATTGATGAAATCACGGGGTATTGCCATCAGGTTGCCAAATTACGCCGGTCGATCAATAAAACAAACAAGCCGCGCAGATGCACGGCTTGTTCATACACTGTGAACCTATTACTGCAGTTTGGCACGAATTCGGGGGCCTATGGCTCCCAAATCTGCGCGTCCTTGCACCTTCGGCTTCAGTGCTCCCATTACTTTGCCCATGTCCGCGATAGAGGCGGCACCGACTTCAGCGATAGTGGCGTCGATCAGCGAGGCAATTTCTTCCTCGGTGAGCGGTGTTGGCAGGAAAGCTTCAATGACCTTGATTTCCGCTGCTTCCACCTCAGCCAAATCGCTGCGACCCGCTGCCTCATATTGGGCTATGGAGTCGCGGCGCTGCTTGACCATCTTGGTCAGTACAGCCAGTACTTGCTCATCGGTCAGAGTTTCGCGGGTATCCACTTCAATCTGCTTGATGGCGGCAAGGGCCAGACGAATAGTGCCCAGGCGAGCCTTGTCTTTAGCGACAAGTGCCTGTTTCATTTCGTCTTTAAGCTGTTCTGTCAGGCTCATACGGGATTAGTATAAACGTACGCGACGTGCGTTTTCGCGAGAAAGCTTCTTGGCCAGACGCTTAACTGCAGCGGCCTTGGCGCGCTTACGGGCAGTAGTTGGCTTCTCGTAGAATTCACGAGCACGCACGTCAGCCAGGATACCTGCTTTTTCACAAGAGCGCTTGAAACGACGCAGAGCTACGTCGAATGGTTCGTTTTCACGTACTTTAATAATTGGCATACGCCATCACCCCTTAGGTGTAGATTTGTATTGACTCGGATAAGGTTGGTCGACCCATCCTCGCCAAGAGGATTTAAAATGGTGCGGAATTTTACACTGACCGCTTAGACATTGTAAACCCCAAAACGAGATTCATGCCTCACTTTGGCTGGTCAAGCGCGGCGGTGACGGGTAGAATTGGCCGCCTTGCCAGAGGAGATAAAGAGAAACGATGCGGGTTCTGGGTATTGAGACTTCCTGTGACGAAACGGGAATAGCCATATATGACGATCAACTGGGATTGCTGTCGCACACCTTGTACAGCCAGGTGAAACTGCACGCCGATTACGGCGGTGTGGTGCCGGAGCTGGCCTCCAGGGATCATGTGCGCAAAATTGTGCCGCTTATCCGTGAGGCGCTGAAAAACGCCGACACCCGTATCGAAGATCTCGATGGCATCTGCTTTACCAAGGGGCCGGGTCTTATCGGTGCCCTGTTGGTGGGTGCCTGTGTTGGCCGTGCCCTGGCCTATGCCTGGAACCTGCCGGCGGTGGGCGTGCACCACATGGAAGGCCATTTGCTCGCGCCCATGTTGGAAGACGAGGCGCCTGAGTTTCCCTTTGTGGCACTGCTGGTGTCCGGCGGTCACTCCATGTTGGTGAAGGTGGATGGCATTGGCCAGTATGAAGTGCTGGGCGAGTCCATTGATGATGCCGCCGGTGAAGCCTTCGATAAAACCGCCAAGCTGATGGGCCTGGATTATCCCGGTGGCCCAAGACTGGCCAAGCTGGCCGCCTCTGGACTGCCGTCTCACTATAAATTTCCCCGTCCCATGACCGACAGGCCGGGACTGGATTTCAGCTTTTCAGGCCTCAAGACCTTTGTGGCCAACACCATAGCCGCCGAGCCCGATGATCCGCAGACCCGCGCCAATATCGCCCGCGCCTTTGAAGAAGCCGTGGTGGATACCCTGGCCATCAAGTGTCGCCGCGCCCTGGAGCAGACGGGGTACAAGCGTCTGGTGATTGCCGGTGGTGTGAGCGCCAACCTGAGACTGAGGGCCGGGCTGGCCGAGCTGATGCAAAAACTCGGTGGCAAGGTGTACTACCCCAGGGGTGAATTCTGCACCGATAACGGTGCCATGATTGCCTATGCGGGTCTGCAGCGACTCAAGGCCGGTCAGGTGGAAGATCTCGCGGTCAAGGGCCAACCCCGCTGGCCCCTGGACAGCCTGCCTGCGGTCTGATTGGCTTGAAATAAAAAACGGCGCCTTGGCGCCGTTTTTTATTGGAATTTTTATTGCTTGCAATCAATTGCTTGAAAGCAATCAGCTGCGGCGTTTACGGGACACCTTGCTTTCTTCACCCCGCAGCAGCCGCTGAATGTTGTCCTTGTGGCGGATGACAATCAGGGTCGACAGCATGGCAACCGGCAGAGTAAACCTGTCGTCCAGCCACCAGGTATAGATGGGAGCCAGAAATGCCGTCAGCAGCGCCGCCAGCGAGGAATAACGGCTGATAAATACCAGCACCAGCCAGGTGATCACCAGCAAGATTGCCAGGGTGCCACCAATTGGGGCTATGGCACCGAAGGCGGTGGCTACGCCCTTGCCGCCCTTGAAACCAAAGAATATGGGGAAAATATGTCCCAGGCACGCGGCGATGGCGATCACCCCCAGCCAAACGGATTCTATGCCGAGCTTATAGGCCACCCAGCTGGGAATGGCGCCCTTGAGCATATCGAATAACAGTACCATGGCAGCGGAGCTGGCGCCGCCGATACGCAACACGTTGGTGGCGCCGGGATTCCCTGAGCCCTGGCTGCGCGGATCCGGCAATCCCCGCAGGCGACAGACCAAGATAGCACTGGACACTGAGCCTGCCAGGTAGGCCGTGACTATCATCAGAGCAATCAGTGCAATTTCGCTGGTCAAATTGGTTTCCTTACACGTCTTGGGGTATTATCGCGGCCTGTTGGAGCGGGGGCTGCATTCCCGGGTTCGGCCTGGAACTGAGACCTTGAACCGCTTCGCAAATCGCCGGCGACGCCTTAACGGAGTGCCGGGCGGTAAATCTTATCCTTCAAGGCCTTATCCTAACTGGCTTGGGCCCTGATCGAAAGCTCAATTAATCGATTGTGAGCCCATGCGCCGCCGATTATACCGGCTTTGTGTGCCACAGCTTATCTGACCTCAGGAGACACAGATGGATAAAGTGCTGATCCGCGAGTTGCGAATAGACACAGTCATAGGCATCTACGACTGGGAAAAGCAGATCCACCAGAGTCTGTTGTTGGATTTGGATATGGCCTGGGATAACCGTTTACCCGGCAGCACAGATGATTACCGCCATGCCCTATGCTACGAAACAGTCTCCAAGCGCATCGTCGAGCTGGTGACGGCCCAGCCCATCGAACTTATCGAGACGGTGGCCGAGATGACGGCCAATTGTCTGATGACAGAGTTTGGGGTGCTGTGGGTCAAGGTGCGGGTGATGAAACCCGGCGCCGTGCCCTCGGCCAGCGCCGTTGGGGTTGAAATCGAACGCGGCCATTGCTGATGCCGCGGCGTTTTGGCTGCAACAGGGGACAGAAATACTGATGGCAAGGATTTATATCAGCGTCGGCAGCAACATCAATCCACAGCACTATGTGCGTGAGGCACGGCGCCTGCTGGCCGAGGTTTTCGGCGAGCTTAGCCTGTCGCCCGTATATGAAAGTGAAGCGGTTGGCTTTGACGGCGGCCACTTCCTTAATCTGGTGATAGGGGCTGACACAGAGCTTGATGTCGCCCAGGTGGTGGCCCAATGCAAACGCATTGAGCTGGAGCAGGGCCGGGATCCGCAGGCGCGCAAATTCAGCTCCCGCACCCTGGATCTGGACCTCTTGCTCTATGACAGCCAAATCTGTCTGCAACCGGTGGAACTGCCACGGGCCGAGATAGTCAAAAACGCATTCGTGCTTTGGCCGTTGGCGGACCTGGCCCCCGAAACCCTGCATCCCCTCACCGGACTGAGTTTTGCTACCATGTGGCAGGCATTTGATAAACAAAGCCAAAAATTGTGGCCGATAGACTTTAACTGGAACTGATCCCCAAGGAATTTCATGGATACCCTACAGGTTATTATTCTTGCCCTTATCCAGGGCCTGACCGAGTTTTTGCCGATTTCCAGCTCAGCCCACCTGATACTGCCGGCGCAGCTCCTGGGCTGGGAGGATCAGGGCCTGTCTTATGATGTGGCGGTCAACACCGGCTCCTTGCTGGCCGTGGTGATCTATTTCCGTCACGAGCTGCTGGCCATGGCCAAGGCCTGGACCCAGAGCATCTTCAAGCGTGAACTGTGTGCCGAAAGCAAGCTCGCATGGTGGATTATTCTCGCCACCCTGCCGGCGATTTTTTTCGGTTTCGCTTTCAAGGACTTTGTCGCCACCCATTTGCGCAGCGTTGGTGTTATTGCCGTGACGACCGTGGTCTTTGGCCTGCTGCTCTGGTGGGCCGATAAAATGGGACCCAGGCAGTTGAACGAGTACCAATCCGGTTGGCGCAAGGCCCTGTTTATCGGTTTTGCCCAGGCACTGGCCCTGATCCCGGGGACTTCGCGCTCCGGTATTACCATGACCGCCGGCTTGATGATGGGACTGACCCGTGAAGCGGCGGCGCGTTTCTCTTTCCTGATGTCGGTGCCCGTCAGTCTTGGTGCCGCCGTACTGGTCACCAGGGATTTGGTCAGGAGTCCTGACGCCATAGACATGCAGGCCCTGGTGCTGGGCACGGCCATCTCCTTTGTATCGGCCTATGCCTGTATCCACTATTTTCTGAAAATCATCAGCCGCATGGGGATGACCCCCTTTGTGATCTATCGCCTGGCGCTGGGCGCCGTGTTGTGTGGCTTTATTTTCCTGTGAGTGAATCCATGACCAGTCTGTTCCGATGCCCCCTCTGCGCTCAGCCATTGCATGCCCATCAGGCATCGGGCGGCTGGTATTGCGATGGCAAACACCATTTCGACAAGCGTGAGCCGGGCTTCTGGGGTTTTGCCAAGCCCGCCAAGGGCAAGGTCCAGGGCGACAGCCGCGCCGAGCTGAGGGCAAAGCACTTCCTGTTGGAGTCAGGCATTTTAATGCCCGCCATCAAGGCATTGGCCGAGACGGTTACCGGGTTGGCGGGAGCCGATGGCACCCTCAGGGCATTGGATTTCGATTGTGGTGACGGCTATTTCAGCCGAGCCCTGGCCGCTGCTTTGCCCGAGACCCTGACGCTGGACCTGCAGGCGGTGACCGAGGCTGAAAATGCGGCCTTTGCCGCCGCCAAGGCCAAGGGGCCGGCCGGGATAAGCTATGCCTCCCTCAAGTCCTTACCCTATGCCGATGGTGCCTTCGATATGTTGTGGCTGATGGACAAGGCCCTCAAAGGCAAGGATGGCTTAAGGGTATTGAAGCAGGGCGGTTTGCTGGTGAATCTGGCCCAGGGGCCAAGGCACCTGTGGCAACTGAGGCAATACATTTATGGTGATCTGAGTGAAAAGCCCTTCGTGACCAATGTGCCCGCCGGGATGACGCTGGTGAGCGAGCGAGCCGTCAGCTTCAATCTGGCTCTCAAGCCCGAGGCGGCTTTGGTATTGCTGGAAATGACGCCCTATGCCTGGCGCCTCAAGGATGCCATGCGTCATCAAATATTACGGGGAGATTTTTCGGCTTTGGAACTGGATTACCGGATAGTGGTGGCACAAAAAGCCTGACTCTGGCAACAAAAAGCCTGACTTTGGCAAATTTCAGGCAAAAAAATACCGGTAGCCCCGTTGGAGGCTACCGGCACCCACATTACTTCTTGTAGCGAGAAGCAACGTTGTCAAGACGGTCGTTGGCGCGCTTGGCTTCGGCTTGAGCGTCCATAGCAGCAGCTTTGGCAGCTTTTGCATCGGCAGCGATTTCACCTTGAGAAGCTTTCAGAGAGCTAACTTCAGCTGACAGTTGGTCAACTTTGTTGCCCAGGTTAGCAACGCTTTCTTCCAGAGCGGTAGTGTTGGCACAGCCACCCAGCAGAGCAGTCATAGCAACACCAGCAATCAGCAGTACTTTTTTCATGAATAAATCCCTTCGAAATAGGTTGGATTTTAAGTTATCAGTTGCGGGGCAACTGAAGCGCGCTAATTATGTCACAGCCAATTTTTTTTGCTACGAATATTCATCAATTAGCCTGTTTACCTTAACTAATCCTCAGTCAATTGCAAGTCTGAAGCCGAATCAGTGAATTTTGTCACCATTTTTTAACAGCTTATTGTCAATTTATGGGCGTTTGACCGGTACTTGGCGCAATATTTTTCACCGTCTTGAACTGTGATATTTGTCTCACTCTTTGGCGCTGTATTTCGGCCTTAATTTCCGCCCCTTTAAATCCCGCTGAAATGATATTTTTTACCTCAACCTGAAGGGCGAGCGTAAAACATTCGCGCACATATTCGCCCTGTGGATAGGGGGCTTCTTCGAAGCCGGTTCGGCCACGCATATCGGCCTCACAGGAAAGCAAGAGTTGCTCCAGCCGCTCCGGTTTTCGCCACAGATCGGCCTTGTCGAAAATCTTAACCAGGGTCTCGGCCCTCAGTTCGAAGGCCTGATGCAGATTTTGATGTTGGTCGCTGACCAGCAGGGCCAGATCCCGGTATTCATTGGGGATCCGCAGGCGCTCGCACATCCTTTTTATCAAAGGCAGTCCCTTTTGACCGTGGCCATGGTGCTTGGGCCAGAGTTCACTGGGGGTAACACCCTTACCCAAATCGTGCACCAGGGCGGCAAAACGCACCGTTTTGTCTTCACTGAGCCTGGCCGCCTGGGCCAGCACCATCAGGGTGTGAACACCCGTGTCTATCTCCGGGTGCCAGCGCTCGGGCTGAGGGACGCCAAAGAGGGCATGGATTTCCGGAAACAGAACCTCAAGGGCACCACAGTCCTTCAGTACCTCGAAAAATACCTGGGGCGCCTCGGTGGCCAGGGCCCGCTCCAGTTCCTGCCACACCCGTTCGGCGGTCAAAGCTTCCAACTCGCCGCTGGCGGCGATGGAGGTCATCAATGCCATGGTCTCGGGGGCGACCTTAAACCCCTGGGGAGCGAAACGGGCGGCGAAGCGGGCGACCCGCAGCACCCGCAGCGGATCTTCGACAAAGGCCGCCGACACGTGCCGCAGCAATCTGGCTTCTATGTCCTTGAGTCCACCCCAGGGATCGTACAGCGCTCCTTGTTCATCCTGGGCTATGGCGTTGATGGTCAGATCCCGTCGTTGCAGATCTTCCTCCAGTGTCACCTCGGGACTGGCATGGCAGCTAAAGCCGCTGTAGCCGCTGCCGGTTTTGCGCTCGGTGCGGGCAAGGGCATATTCCTCCTGGGTATCGGGATGCAGAAACACGGGAAAGTCCTTGCCCACCTGGCGAAAGCCCTGGGACAACATCTCCTCCACGGTAGCACCCACCACCATGTAATCCCTGTCTTTCACCGGCAGACCCAGCAGGGCATCGCGGACGGCGCCACCGACCAAAAATCGTTTCACAATCAAATCCTCTTCTTTGTATGGCCAGAGCTTAGCATGGTCCCGGTGCCAATTCAGCTTGCCACCGGCCCGAGAGGCCGCCGCAGGCTTTGACTTTGACGGTCGCTGCCAGTAATTTGGGCTACAATCTTGGCCTGTGGGCCTCAAGTTTTAAGGGAATATCCATGTATAAGGCGTTCTATGGACTGAAAGAGAGTCCGTTTTCCATCGCCCCCAACCCCGACTTCCTGTTTCTCAGCGACAGGCACAGGGAGGCCTTGGCCCACCTGACCTATGGCCTGGGGGAGACCGGCGGCTTCGTGCTGCTGACGGGTGAAGTGGGCACAGGCAAAACCACAGTGTCCCGCTGCCTGTTGCGGCAACTGCCGGACAATACGGACACCGCCTTTATTCTCAATCCCTCGCTGACTGAGCAGGAGCTGCTGGCCACCCTGTGTGACGAGCTGAAAATCCCCTATGGCGAAGCCCCCAGCCTTAAGCAGTTGACCGATCTTATCAGCCGCTTCCTGTTGCAGAATCATCAGGCGGGCCGCAATACCGTGATGATCATCGATGAGGCCCAGCACCTGAGACCGGAGGTGTTGGAGCAATTGCGCTTGCTGACCAACCTGGAAACCGACACCAAGAAATTGCTGCAGGTCATATTGATAGGCCAGCCGGAGCTGCAACAACTGCTCAAGCGCCAGGAGCTGCGGCAACTGGCCCAGAGGATCACTGCCCGTTACCACCTGTTGCCCCTGACGCTGGAAGAAGTGGGTATGTATGTGCAGCACAGGCTGCAGGTGGCGGGGCGCTTCGAGCCCCTGTTCAACCGCAGTGCCATCAAGGTGCTGCACAAATTCAGCGGCGGTATTCCCAGGCTGATTAACCTGATGTGCGAACGGGCACTGATGGCGGGTTATGCCCGCTCCAGGGTGCCCATTGATGCCCGCATGGTGAGCCAGGCCGCGGCCGAGGTGCTAGGTCTGGAACCACCCAAACCCGGGCTGTGGCAGCGGCCATTACCGATTGCGATAGCCGCCGCCCTGACCTTCGGCGGCGCCCTGCTGTGGTTGAATCAACAAAGTGGTTTGCTGCCGGGTGCCGAAGCCGGGCAACAGCCTCCTGTCACGCCTCAGGTAGTAGTATCTGAAACGCCCGCGGCAACTCCCGCTGCCGAAGTGGTTACGTCTCAACTCCAGCCGACAAGCAGCATGGATGAGGCCCAGGCCGAGCGTCAGGCTCAGATCCAGGCCCAGGCGCGGGTGCTGAATATTGCCATCGCCGCCAGTCGCGAAATTGATACCGCCTTTGCGGCCCTGTTCGGTGCCTGGGGCGCCGCTCCTTACCGAGACTTGAGTCCCTGCCAGGGAGCACAGGCCCAGGGACTCGCCTGCCATCAGCAGCAGGGCAATTGGTTCAGCCTCACCCGGCTCAATTATCCGGCTGTGGTGTACCTGATGGACGATGAGGGCCAGGATTTTTATGGCACTGTACTGGCGCGCGACGGTGATTCGCTGTTGCTGCAACTTGCCGAGCAGCAACTGTGGGTGGAGCGGGACTGGTTTAACCGTCACTTTACCGGGACATTCGAGCTGTTTTGGCAGGCGCCGGCCCAGGCTGCCAGCGACATAGGGCGGGGATCGGCGCTGAGCCAGATCCAGTGGCTGGAAAACGGTTTGGCCCTGCTCGATGGGCGTCCCCCAAGACAAATGCAGAGTTTCGACAGCCAGTTGGAAATGCGCCTCAAACAGTTCCAGCGTCAACATGGCCTTAAGGCCGATGGCATTGCCGGCAGTCAGACCCAGGTGCAGCTTAATCTGTATCTGAGTCGTCAGGGGCCGCGTCTGGTGAGTAATGGGGGGCTGAGCTGATGTCGATTCTGCTTGATGCGGTCAGTCGCAGCCAACAGCAGCAGGGGGATTTGCTCAGCAGTCCAAGACCCTTGTATGAGGAGCCCAAGAGCGGTTTGCCCTTGGCCAATTTGTGGTTACCGGCGGCCCTGGTCCTGGCGATTGCCTCGGCCTGGGGAGTGAATCATTTTCTCAATGGCACTGTGGATGCCACTGCGGATGTTAATGCCAATGTTACCGCCGAAGGCGCCTATCCCGGTGTAGCTCAGGTTGAAAGCCGGCTACCGGCAGCTGAGTCTGCCCAGGTTGGGCTGGTGGGCGAAGTTACCCAGCAACCCGCCAAGTTGATGCCACACACGGCAGAGGCAGATACCGGTGTGCGTCTGGCAGGTAAGGTGGCCTTGCCTTTGTCCCGCAACTGGCAATCCCCCAATGCGCTGGTGGCGGTCGAAGCTTCTTCTCAGGAGCTTGAGTCGCTGGCGGCGCCGGAACAGACAGCAACAGCAGATGGGCTGAAGTTGGCAGAAGAGCCGTCGGTAACAGATGAAGAGCCAATTATCCTCGGCGCCGGGGCCAATCAGCGTGGCTTGGAAGCACTTGCTGCCCTGAAACAGGAAGTGGCTTCGGCCGCCGCCGAGGTAGGGCTGAGTCAGGTGCAAGAGAAAGCAAGGCCCCGCGTCGCTGATGCCGAGCTGGTCAGCGCCTTCCAGGCCGCGCTCAAGGAAGTGGAGTTCGACAAATCCGCCAACACCTCGGTGACCGAGCCCAAGCTTGATCCCATACCAGCGCCCAAAAAGGATTATCCCAAATACGGTGAGTTACCGGCGGCCCTGCAACTCAGGGTGCCCGAGTTCAATATCAACGCCCATGTGTATGCCACAGCCCCCAACAACCGTTGGCTCAATGTCGACGGGGCTGAACTGCAGCAAGGGGACAAGATCAAGGGGCTGTTAACCATAGTGGAGATCCGGCCCCGGGACGTGGTGCTGTCCATAGAGGGCACCGAGTTCAAGGTACCGGCTATCTAGCCAATTAGGGCAAGGCTATGAAAGCAAAAAGGCGCCCGGGGGCGCCTTTTTGTTTTCTCAGAATCAGCTTCAAATCTATGCTTAAGACCTAAGCTCAGGCGAAGAATTTGTATGCCATCAGCAGGGTCAGGGCATAGCCTGCGCTGTAGGACAGCAGCAGGGATGGCACGTACTTGAGATAGCTGACGAAGGTCAGTTCCTTCACCTTGCTCATGGCCACAATACCGGCCGCCGAGCCAATCACCAGCAGTGAACCACCCACACCCACGGCATAGGTCAGGCCCAGCCACTCGGGGGTAGTGAGTACCGGTTGTGCCTTCAGCAGGGCTGCGGTCAGGGGCACGTTGTCAATCAGTGCCGAACCCATACCCGTGACGAAGTTGGAAATATTGGGGTCGAACATGGCGTAGACCTCGGTCAGCATGTTCAGGGTACCGATTTCCTTAAGCATGCCCACCAGCAGCAGGATGCCGAGGAAGAACAGCAGGGTGTCGTATTCCACCTGACGTATGTACTCAAGGATCTTGATTTCTTCCTTGTCGCTGCGGGCGGTGTGGCCCACCAGGAACATGATGGACAGACCGCTGAGGAAGGTCAGTACCGGCGGTATGCCGAACAGCACGTTCAGCACCATGGTCATGATAATGGTGCAGAAGAAGATGACGGCAATGGCCACATCCACCTTCTGATAGCTGCGCTTGATGGGGGTGGTACTGACTTCGCCGCTGGCGTTCATGGAGAAGAGTACCGCCAGCAGCAGCACACTGGCGGCCGCGGGAATGAACAGGATCAGCAGTTCAGAGATATGCACGTGGCCGCTCAAAAAGATCATCAGCGTGGTTACGTCGCCTGTGATCAGTGCCACACCACCTGAATTCACCGCGAAGATGATCAGCACGGCCATACGGCGGCGCATCTGCTTGTCGAGTTTAAAGGTGGTCAACAGACCCAGGGACACCAGAGTGGCGGTGACGTTGTCACAGAAGGCCGACAGCAAGAGTGAGAACAGCGCCACCTGGATCATCAGCATGCGGACGGTGACTTTCTGCGGGAAAATCTTCTGCACCATTATCTGGATCATGCCCTTGGCGTTCAGATAGGCCACAAAGGTCATGGTTGACATCAGAAACAGCCAGAGCGTTGCGATTTCCAACAGGTTTTCGTTCAGAGACTCGGCCACCAGCTTGGTATGTTCGCCATTGCCGGCATGCATAAACAGGGCAATCCAGGAGACACAACCGAAAAACAGGGTGGTTTTGGCTTTGTTAAGGTGAGTAACCTCTTCAAAGATGATGCTCAGCAGTGCCAGCACTGCCAAAATGATCAGAAAGGTGTAGAGCATAAATGCATTTCCAACTGCTGATTGTATTTATTCAGGCCCGTTGGGGCCGAGAAATGCGCGGGCTGTTTCAGATAAGAAAAGCCGTTTGCATTGGTGCCTGTGGAAGGCGTGCGGATCAGACCATAACCAGGGGCAGAACGCAACTGTTAGCGGTATAACAATTCGTCTAATTTTTGTGAGCTGGATCAGGTGAAACATTTCATTTTGCAGAGATAAATCTGGAACATTTATTGTGATACAGAGATAAATGCTGAATTATCAAGTGGGCTGATTGGTTTGCTGGCAGCTTTAACTGACACTTGTTGGTATCGCCAGCAGATAATATTCAGTGCCAAATCAATTACCGGATCCTGACCGGTTTGTCGCTTAACCCCATGGCGTTTTATACCGCATCCAATATGCAGCAATACGGGCGCTATTCCTGACTTGAACAGCAAAAATAAAGGACGCCGCAGCGTCCTTTAATCGAAAAAGTGAGGCTTACTTCATGCGGGCCAGTACACGGTCGGCTGCGGCCAGGGTGGCCTCAATTTCCGCATCACCGTGGGCCATGGACAGGAAACCTGCTTCATAGGCGCTCGGTGCCAAATAGACACCTTCGTCGAGCATGCCGTGGTAGAAGGCGCGGAATTGTTCCATGTTGCAGCGGGTCACCTGCTCAAAACGGGTAATTTCCGGCTCGTCGGTGAAGAAGAAGCCGAACATGCCACCCACATAGTTGATGGCCATTGGGATGCCGTGCTTGTCTGCGGCGGCCTTGAAGCCTTCGGCGATGCGCTTGGTCTTGGCGGCGAGTTCCTCATAGAGGCCTTCGGCGCACAGGGCATCGAGCTGAGCCAAACCGGCGGACATGGCTATGGGGTTTCCGGACAGGGTTCCTGCCTGGTACACAGGACCGGCGGGGGCCAGATACTGCATCACTTCTTTCTTGCCACCAAAGGCGCCGACCGGCATACCGCCGCCGATAACCTTACCCAGAGTGGTGAGATCCGGCGTCACGCCGTAATGCCCCTGGGCGCCGCTCTTGGAGACGCGAAAGCCGGTCATCACTTCGTCGATGATCAGCAGGGCACCATATTGATCACACAGGGCGCGCAGACCTTGCAGGAAACCGGGGACCGGGGGAATACAGTTCATGTTACCGGCCACGGGCTCGATAATGATACAGGCGATTTCTTCCGGATATTGCTCGAAGAAGGTCTTCACCGAGTCCAGGTCGTTATAGACGGCGGTCAGGGTGTGCTTGGCGAAATCTTCCGGGATGCCGGGAGAGCTGGGTTGGCCCAGGGTCAGGGCGCCTGAGCCGGCCTTAACCAGCAGACAGTCGGCGTGGCCGTGATAGCAACCCTCAAATTTCAAAATCTTGTCGCGCTTGGTGAAACCGCGGGCCAAACGGATGGCGCTCATGGTGGCTTCGGTGCCTGAGCTGACCATGCGCACCTGATCCATGGAAGGCACCATCTCAATGACCTTTTCGGCCATGGTCACTTCCAGTTCGGTGGGCGCGCCGAAGGACAGGCCGTTGTGCACCGCCTTGAGTACGGCTTCACGAATGGCAGGGTGGTTGTGGCCGAGGATCATCGGGCCCCAGGAACCCACGTAATCAACATAGGCCTTGCCGTCGGCATCATAAATGTAGGCGCCATCGGCCTTCTCAATAAAGCGTGGGGTGCCGCCAACACCGTTGAAGGCGCGCACCGGCGAGTTTACACCGCCGGGAATGGATTTTTTTGCCTGTTCAAACAAGGTTTCGGAACGGGTCATGTATAGATCCTTTATGTCTTTGGCCGATATCAGAAATCGGCTTTGCGTGAATACCAGTTAACCGCACACTCATATTTTTCCAGCTGGCTGTCGACCCCCAGTGTCAGGGCAAACAGCGCCATGCGGATCAGCAAGCCATTGTCCGCCTGGCGGAAGATGGCCAGGTTCGGATGGCTGTTCAGATCATTGTCCAGCTCGTTGGCCTGGGCGCGGGAGTCCCGTGGCAGTGGATGCATGATGACTGTGTTGGACTTGCAGTGCTGGGTATAGATGCTGCGGTTGAGCCTGAACTTGCCGCGGTACTTGTTGGCCTCTTCCTGTGATGGGAAGCGCTCTTCCTGGATACGGGTCAGGTACAGAATATCCGCCTTGTCCAGGTGTCCTTCCAGCTGATCGGTAATTGTGACCTTGTGGCCGGCATTTTCAATGTCGGCGATCACATAATCGGGCATGGCCAGCTCGGTTGGCGAAATCAGGGTGAAATTGATGTTCTTGTACATACACAGCAAACGCGACAGCGAGTGCACCGTGCGGCCAAATTTCAGATCGCCCACCATGGCAATATGCATGCCGTCGATGCCGCGACCGCCCTGATTCAGTTCTTTTTGGATGGTGAACAGATCCAGCAGCGCCTGAGTCGGGTGTTCATTGGGGCCGTCGCCGCCGTTGATCACCGGCACCCGGCTGCCCTCAGCAAACTCACGCACCGAATAGGCATCGGGGTGGCGCATGGCGATGACGTCCGAATAGGTCGACAGCACCCTGGCCGTGTCGTACAGGGATTCACCCTTGGACAGGGAGGATGAGGCCATACCTACGGTTTCGGCCACCCGACCACCCAGGAGGTTGAAGGCGCAGCCAAAGCTGACGCGGGTGCGGGTGCTGGGTTCGAAAAACAGGTTGCCCAGAATCGCACCGTCGAGTACCCGGGTACGCTTTTCCCGCAGGGCATAGGGAGCCATACGTTCGGCGACACTGAAAATGGTGTGGATTGAGTCCAGATCCAACTGGTTTACGGAGAGGATGTGAGATCCCTGAAACTGAGTCATCAGCCTGTTTTCCAATAGCTAGGGGGCGTGGCAACCCTGGGTTGCGGCCCTGATTATTTGTAGGGTTTGGCTGAGGCGCAACTATAGCAGATGGGCGGGGGCTTTGAAATGGCGCCGGCCAAAATCCAGCGCTGGCGGATCAGACTTCGCCGGCACGGATTTGTTGTTGCAGATTGCCCCAGCTAATCACGCCCACCACCTGCTCCGGCGTGTCCTGATAGATGTAGACCTCGCCGCTGCGTTTGGGCAGCAGTAACTCATACACCTGGTCGAGGCTGGCATTGTCAGGTACGCCTTCCATGGGTTGGCGTGACAGGGTTGTCTCATCTTCGAAGGAATGCATTTCCAGGCGCAGCATCTCTATTTGCCCTTCGGCATTGCGTACCATCACGGGTCGGCCTTCGGCCCGCTTCAAGACTTCCAGCAACAGTTCATCATTGTTGTTCACTATCACAAAGCGCCTGTCCATGAGCGCCCGTACCCCGACCTTTTGCAGTCCCTGATTGACCGGGGGCACCTTGTAGCCCAGGCCCATCAGGTCAAGCTGGCGGAAGAATACCGACTCGGTACGGAACCATTGATGGGCGGTCAAAAACGCCGGCACCATCACGAACATGGCCGGCATTATGATGGCGGCATCATTGGTCAGCTCCAGCAGGGCCACCAGGGCGGCCAGGGGGGCGCTGAGGCAGACCCCCATCATGACCGTCATGCCGATCACTGTGTAGAGGCCGACGTAAGCGGCAATGGACGGGAACATCAGGCTGGTTACCAAGGCCAGTATCGCCCCCAGCAGCGCACCTATGCCGTAAAGGGGACCTATCAGGCCGCCGGGGATCCCAAGGCCAATGGCGGCTATGGTGGCTATCACCTTACCGGCCAGCAGTGCCAGCAGAAACCAGAGTGCCGGATTGTCCGAGATGGCAACATCGATGGCAAAGTCCCCGGAACCCAGGGCCTGGGGTAAGGCTATGCCCACTGCCGTGGTGATGGTACCGGCCAGCAACAGTCGGACTACCAGTGGCCAATGCTTTCCAAGTTGGGTAACCCGGAGCAGCGCTGAGTTGAAGCCGGCGGAAGCCACCCCCAGCACTATGCCGCCCAGGGCCAGCACTGGATAGTGATCCAACGGAATGCGGATCACTTCAATGCTGTCGTATTCGTGCACGTTGCCGAACACCAGCTGGCTGGAAACAGCGCCGCACAGGGCGGAAATAATGATGGGAAAGAAGTAATGGATCTTGTACTCGCGCACTATTACCTCGAATACGAAGATCACCGCCGCCAGCGGGGCATTAAAGGTGGCGGCAATCCCCGCCGCTATGCCGCTGGCGCACATGATGCGTACACTGTTGTCCGGCAAGCGGAACTTTTCCGCCAGCACGCTGGCGCTGACGGCGCCCAGATGAATGGCCGGGCCTTCGCGGCCCACGGAAAAGTTGGTACCCAAGGCAAACAGGGCCTGGAAAAACTGTCCCGGTGCCGACTGCAGCGGGATCTTGCCATAGTGCAATTTATAGCGGTGCAGCACATAGGCTATGCCCATGCGGCGGTAGCGGCGGGAACCCAGGGCCGCCACCATCCAGATCAACAGGGCGCCAATCAACGGCAGCAGCGCCCGCCAGTTGTGCAACATGTCACTGAAGTCCATTTCCTGAATATGGGTGTAACTATCGGCCCATTGCAGCAACAGGCGGAACAGCAGGATCACCAGAGACGCCAGGATGGCGAACAACAGCGCCAGGGCGCACAACTGCAGGCTGGTTCGGGCTTCGGACAACTTGTCCCTCAGCTCACCGCGCAGGTAGCTGTGGATCCCTTGCCTGAGTTTGATAAGCTTTGCTCGCACTGTCACGGAACCGCCTGCTGGAGTAGCACAAGCCCCCACAGGTTCGACTGGCCTTGGCGGGGTGCTTGCTGTTATTCTGCGCTGCCGGAGCCGCGACTCCGGCAAAATGTTTATTATAAGAGGTTGTTATCCAATGGGGAATTATCACCGCTGGCTGGATCGGCTGCAAGTGATGGAGCGCAAATTCAGGCCATCAAGCTGGTACCTCAGTGCCCTGATGCTGGTGGCCTTTGTGCTGGGAGCCCTGAGCTACCATTCCTGGTTGGCGCTGGATAATACCCCCATCAGCCTGGGGGGCGGTAAGAGCAAGCAGTTGGCGGCGCAGTTGACCGAGCAGGCCCAACAACTGGCCAGCCGCAACCTGGAGCTGGCGCTGGAGCGGGATGCCAATGACAGGCTGAAGCAGATGTTCGCCGAGCAGCATCAACAGCAAAAGGCGCTGGAGCGGGAGCTGGCCTTTTACCGGGCCATTATGGCGCCGGGGGAAAATGCCGATGGTGTGTCGATCCACGGTCTGGAATTGCTGCCCGGCTTGCAACCCGGGAGTCAAAAGCTCAAGCTGGTATTGACCCAGCTGCAAAAGCGTAAACAGGCGCTCAAGGGGCGGGTTGAGGCCACCTTGATAGGCCTGCGTGACAATAAGCCAACCGAGTTGGATATCAGCAAGGCCGGCGGCAAGTTCAGCGGTTTCGAATTCCGTTATTTTCAGGTACTGGAATCCGAGTTGCTGGTTCCGGCGGATTTCGAACTCAAGCGGGTGCGGGTCAAGGTGATAGTGCCGGCCAGCCGTTGGAGCAAAGGCGCCCAGACCGAGCAGGAATTCAGCCTGCCGGAGCTGCTGGAGGGCCAAAAAGAAGCCGGTATAATACTTGAACAAAATAGTCAGGTAACGGATAATTCGGCACAGAATACTGAAGTACGAGGTAGTAATGACTGATCAAGCTGACGCAGCAATGCCCATTAAGTTTACCGACGCGGCAGCTGCCAAGGTGAAGAGCCTGCTGGAAGAGGAGCAAAACGAGGCCCTCAAGCTGCGGGTATATGTGACCGGTGGCGGTTGTTCCGGTTTCCAGTACGGATTCACCTTTGATGAGAAGGTCAATGAGGGTGACTTCACCGTCGAGAAGCAGGGCGTACAGCTGGTGGTGGACCCCATGAGTCTGCAGTACCTGGTCGGTGGCGAAGTGGATTACACCTCTGGCCTGGAGGGTTCACGTTTCTTCGTGAAGAACCCCAATGCCACCACCACCTGTGGTTGCGGTGCCAGCTTCTCCGTTTGATGCCGCGCCCGGGTCTCTGAATCGCAATCAAAAAGCCGTCCCAAGGGACGGCTTTTTTGTGCCTTACGGTCGGCTTGTTCGCCGATTTATTGCATTAAATTGAAGCTCTGGCTGCGCTTGAACCATTGGGCCACCTTGGGGGTGAAGGCCAGCCACACCTGCACCATGCTCAGGGCGATGAGAATGGCAAAGATGGCATAATCGGACAGCTTAAGCTCCATTCCGCCAACATTGAGGCTGTTGGGCCCTGTGCTGACGTTGCTGCCCTGATCCAGGATAAAGGGCATCAGGCTCACCAGCGCCAGCTGCACCAGAGTATAGCCGCGCAGGAACCACAGGCCGGCGCGCTGGCGTGCCAGCACGGCCAGCACCATCAGCAGGGTCAGGATGCAGAAGCTCACTCCCTGTTGAACCCAAAGACCGCTGACGGCGGCAGCCGCGTACAGCAGGATCAGGGCCAGCAGGCGTTTGGGCATCTGCTTCAAGGGTAACTCGGCCATCACAGACTCCTAGTGCTTGGTCTTGGGCTGCAGGCGTTGTTGCAGTTCCCAGGGCTGTACCACCACACCCAGATCGTCCTGCACCGGGAATACGGCCACCATCAGTTCGTCGTCTTCCATGCCGGACACCCAGCGTTCTTCCCATTCATTCAGCGGAATGGACAGGGGCTGGCAGTCCTGCCAATCGTCCACGGCCCACTGGGCAGCGGCTTCTTCCGATGGCCACATGGGGATGCAGTCTTCATCTTCGGTGGTCAGCATGACGCAGCCGTCATTGTCCTGCAGGGTCCAGATTTCCTTGTGTTCCTTGACCTGTTCCACCAGGTAGTCGTAGCGGCCTTCCGGGGTGAGGGCGGTAATTTGGGCCAGGGATTTGCGCTGATTGCTCATGGTTATGTGCTCAATAAGGGGCTTAATGGGCGCGATGTTAACATCTGCCGTTGGTGAGAAAAAGTTCAGTGTGTGTAAAAGTCGGGGCCGGGGCGCTGCTGGCCCCGGCAAGAGCTGCTTCAGGCTGCGGGGAAACGGGCACCCAGCACCGCTTCGCGGCTGGCTCCCGTGACCGCCGGCAGGTTGGCCGGCAGACCCAAATCGTGCCTCAGTGCCAGCCAGGCAAAGGCGATACCCTCAACCCACTTGGGATCAACTCCCAGTGCCGAGGTTGTGGCCACACTGTAGCCCGGCAGTAGGGCAGCCAAGCGTCGCATCAGGGCGCCGTTAAGGGCGCCACCGCCACAGACATAGAGCTCACCCTTGGCCGACAGTTTGTTGATGTCCTGGGCAATGCTGTGACAGGTGAGATCCAGCAGGGTCGACTGCACATCTTCCTCCGCCAGATTGCCATAGGGCGCCAGTTGCTGCTCCAGCCAGGCATGGTTGAACAGTTCCCGCCCTGTGCTCTTGGGGTAATCGAGTGAAAAGTAGGGGTGTGACAGCAACTGGGCCAGCAGTGCCGGGTGGGTCGTGCCCTCTTCGGCAAAGGCACCGTCGCGGTCGAAACTTTCCTGGCGCACTTCGCGGATCCAGGCATCTATCAGGGTGTTGCCCGGGCCGGTATCAAAGCCCAGCACCTTGTCGGCGTTACCGGGCAGATAGGTGAGGTTGGCTATGCCACCTATGTTGAGGATGATCCGCTGCTGGCCTTCGCGGGCAAACAGTTGCTGGTGGAAGGCCGGTACCAGGGGCGCGCCCTGGCCACCAAGGGCTATGTCCTTGCGGCGAAAGTCGGCAATCACGTCTATGCCCGTCATGGCCGCTATGGTGTTGGGATCGCCAATTTGCAGGGTAAAGCCCACTTCCAGATTCGGCATGTGGCGCACCGTCTGGCCGTGACTGCCGATGGCGCGCACCTGGGATTTGTCTACCCCGGCAACGTTCAGTAACTCGTTGACCGCCTTGGCAAACAGCAGGCCAACGCTGCGATCGAGCCGCCCCAGGCGGTTGATTTCATCCTGGCCCGGCTGGCACAGGCGCTGCAACCCCTTGAACAGGTGCTCGGGAAAGGCTTCGGTATGGCTGGCCACCAGGGCCGGGGCGTCACCGGCAAAGTCCACCAGTACGGCATCGACACCGTCCATGCTGGTGCCGGACATCAGCCCCACGTAATAGGCACTTTTCATCGGGATACTCAGGGCGTCATCGCCACTTGCAGTTGCTTGTTATGTTGAAGTTTAGCCATCAAATCCTGGCTGATAAGGGTAAATTTGGCCTTGTCGGCGGCGGCAATGGATTCGGCCTTGGGCAAATCCACTGTACGGGGGTTGCGGTGTACGCCGTTGACGATAAATTCGTAGTGCAGATGGGCGCCGGTGACCCGTCCTGTTTTACCCAGGGTGCCCACGACCTGCCCCTGCTTGACCGTGTCGCCCTTTTTCACCTTGCGTTTGTTCAGATGCAGGTACTTGGTGGTATAGGTTTCATTGTGCTTGATAAACACATAGTTGCCGTTGAACTGGTTGTAGCCCGCCTCTATCACCCGCCCCCGACCGGCAGCCTTGATGGGGGTGCCTATGGCCGCCACATAGTCCACACCCCTGTGGGCCTTGACCTGGCCCGTGACCGGATGCAGGCGCTTGGGGTTGAAGTTGGAGCTGACGTACTTGAAGTCCACCGGTGAGCGCAGGAAGGCCTTGCGCATGCTCTGGCCGGACTCGGAATAGTAGTTGCCATCGCTGAAGCGTACCGCAGTATAACGGTCGCCCTGATTGATGAATTCGGCAGCCAGAATGGCGCCGTTCTTGAGAAATTCACCGTCGGCAAATTGCTGCTCATAGATAAGGGCAAAGGTATCGCCCTCACGCAGATCCAAAGCAAAGTCTATGTCCCAGCCAAAAAGCGTCGCCAGCTCCATGATTTGCGAAGCGGTTAAACCGGCATCAACTGCCGCATTCCAGAAGTTGCTCTTGATGCTGGCCTGGGCAAATTGGGTACGCAGCTCCACTTCCTTGACCTGCACATCTTCACGGTAACCTTCACCATCGCGGCGGATAAACAGGGTGGAGACCGCGTCTATGCGGTAGCTGAGTTCGGTCAGCTGTCCCTCGGCATCCTTTGCTATCACCAGTTCTTCACCGGGCATGATCTTCAGCAGATTCTTTTTCGCCAGCGGCAGCTGGGTTATTTCATAGACATCGCGGCTCGACAGATTGGCGCGCTGGAACAGGGCGGCGAGGGTGTCGCCCTTTTCCACTTCAAAGTGCTCCACGGTTTGGTGCAGTTTGTCGCTGTCCTTGGCCTGTGGCGCCAGCGGTTCTTCTATTTTGGGCTCCACTATGGCGCCGGGCACACGGGTGCCAAGCTCGGTATCGGGATTACCTGAGTCGTTGCTGGGGGCTGTGGGGGTACGAAAGGCCAAAGGCAGCTGATAGCGTTCCCCGGTTTCCGCATGGGTACTGGGCTCGTCGGCATTTTTTGATGCCTGGGCGGGCTCAGAGGGGAAAAACAGGCTGGCAGTGACAAAAAGCAACAAAATACTCACTATGATCTGGTGCTTTTTCGGGAGTAATTTGAAGAGTGTAATGACCTTTCCCATTGAGCCCTTTACCGTTTACCTGTCTCAGTTTGCCTGGGCCTAGTGTACACACTTTCATTTGCTCTGGCTAACAAGTAACATAAGTCTCTTTGATTGCATTTGAATCTCAGGGGTAGCTGCCAAAATGGCTGATTTAGACCAGGTATTAGCAGAAATTAAACGTGGTACGGACGAGATATTGCTGGAGTCCGATCTGCTGGGAAAACTCAAGGAAGGTCGCCCCTTGAGGATCAAGCTCGGCGCGGATCCGACCGCCCCCGACATTCACCTGGGTCATACCGTTATCCTCAACAAATTGCGTCTGTTCCAGGAACTGGGACACGAGGTGATCTTCCTCATCGGTGACTTCACCGGCATGGTGGGCGATCCGAGCGGCAAGAACAGCACCCGTCCGCCCCTGACCCGTGAGCAGGTATTGGCCAATGCCGAGACCTACAAGGAGCAGGTGTACAAAATCCTCGATCCGGCCAAGACCCGTATCGAATTCAACTCCAGCTGGCTCGAGCCATTGGGTGCCGCCGGTATGATCCGCCTGGCCTCCCAGCAGACAGTGGCCCGCATGATGGAGCGCGACGACTTCAAGAAGCGCTATAACAGCGGCCAGTCCATCGCCATCCATGAATTCATGTACCCCTTGCTGCAGGGCTATGACTCTGTGGCGCTCAAGGCCGACGTGGAGCTGGGCGGGACAGATCAGAAGTTCAACCTGTTGATGGGCCGCGAGCTGCAAAAGGCGGAAGGCCAAAAGCCCCAGACGGTGATCATGATGCCACTGCTGGAAGGTCTGGACGGGGTCAAGAAGATGTCCAAGTCCGCTGCCAACTACATAGGCGTCAGCGAAGCACCGGACGAAATGTTCGGCAAGATCATGTCCATCTCCGATGAGCTGATGTGGCGTTACTTCGAGCTGCTGTCTTTCCGTCCTTTGGCGGAAATTGAGCAGTTCCGTGCCGATGTGGCTGAGGGTGCCAACCCCCGCGACATCAAGATAGCCCTGGCCAAGGAAATCATCGCCCGCTTCCACAACCAGGAAGCCGCCGACAAGGCACACCAGAACTTCATCGACCGCTTCCAGAAGGGCGCCATGCCCGATGAGATGCCGGAACTGACCCTGAGCGCCGGTGCCGAAGGTCTGGCCATAGCCAATCTGCTCAAGGACGCGGATCTGGTGGGCTCCACCTCGGATGCCATGCGGATGATCAAGCAGGGCGCGGTGAAGATGGATGGCGACAAGGTGGAAGACACCAAGCTGGTGCTGCAAGCCGGTACCCAGGCGGTATTCCAGGTCGGCAAGCGCAAGTTTGCCCGGGTGACTCTGGACTGATAAATCTGTTCAATCATACATATCAATAAAAAGGGCGCCATCGGGCGCCCTTTTTATTTGCAGCCATTCTTTATTCACAGCTGGTTCAATAACTGCTACTGCATCGACAACTGGTCAGCCATGGTTTGGTAGTCGATAAGATCCAGGTGCTCCTGCACCCTGTGGTTATTGAGATCCAGCGCCAGAGTGGTCACCGCAGGCACGGCCACATCTATGATCTTGCCCGGCTTGCCGAACTGCTCACCCGGCCCCTTGAAGTGATAGTTGCCTATCATCACCACCAGTGAGCCCGTGTTGTACATGTGCTCTATGTTGAAATTGTATTCCAGCACCCCGGCATGGGCCCGTTGGAAGAAACCTATGATAAAGCGACCGCCCTTGTATTTGCGGCCGGCGGTGCGGTCCTGGAATACGCTGTCCCGGTTGTAGAAGGTGGCCAGGGTGGCATAGTCATGATCGGTCAGTGCCTTGATATAGTTCACCGCCATCTGCTGCTCCCTGGGCATTTCGCCCGTATCGGCCAACAGCGGCGCTGCAATACACCAAAGCAAGAAACCTAAAAATCGCAATGTCACTCTCTCTTGGTTTTCAAATCAAAGGCCGGCAGCGACAGGTGCCAGCGGATCGCGGCCAGACGTATGGCCAGGGTGCTGAGCATGGCCAGCCACAGGGCAACCTTGGGACCCATGCCCAGCTGCAGGCTGACGGTGTAACCTATGCCGCCAATAATGGAAGCGGTGGCGTAAATTTCGGTCCGCAGCACCATGGGGATTTGCCTGCAAAGCAGATCCCGGATAATGCCTCCTCCCACGCCGGTAATCAAGCCCATGACCACGGCGGACATGCCGTTGAGGCCAAGGCTCAGGGCCTTCTGGGCACCTATGACGGTAAAGAGCGCCAGCCCCAGGGCATCGGCTAGGGGCAAGGTGTATTGGGGCACCTTGCGCGGTCTGCGTACCAGCAGCAGTGTGGCCAATACGGTCGCCAGTATCACTATGATGTAGTTGGGATCCCTGAGCCAGAACACAGGGGTGGCACCTATGATGCTGTCCCGTATGGTGCCGCCGCCGACGGCCGTCACCGCAGCCAGTACTGTCACGCCGAAGGGATCCATGCGATGCCGGCCAGCTGCCAGGGCGCCGGTAAGGGCAAATACCGAGGTACCACAGAGGTCAAAGAAATAAATCCAGCTCATTTGCTCATCTCTTTGAGGTGGATATTGAGGGCATCGACCGAAATGCGGATTTCAATTACCGACAGGATCAGCGAATACAGCAACAGCAGCAGGCTGGCACCGAAGATCAGCGAGCCAGTGTGCAAAAAGCCAAGGTAAATAAAGATCATGCACAGTACGCACAGGGCGAAACTCAGCACCCCGGCTTCCTGCATGCGACGGATAATGACGATGCGCTGCCGCAAATTTTTAATCTGATCCTGATGTACCGGCTGCTCGCCGCTGGAGAGGCTGCGGATAAGGGCTGCCAGGGCGAAGAAGCGGTTGGTGTAGGCGAGCAGCAACAGGGAGATCGCCGGAAATAACAGGGCCGGTGTGGTCAGGGAAATTTGCATGTTTTCTAGCAAGATGAGGCTCCGAAAAAGGATTCTGGCCCGGGGGAACTGTGTGCCGGCGGCCAGTGACCGGCAGCCCTACATTATACTGCCTGACGCCCCGAATGACAGGGGCTGCGCTGCAGTTTGGTGTTACTGGGCTTGCAGCAGTCGCAGCACTGTCCAGGTCAGGGGCAGTTGCAGCAGAAACAGGAACCACAGCAGGCAGGCGCGGTTTGACAATCGCACCGCCGGCGCTATGGCGCTGCGGTCCGGCTTGGGACCGCCCTTGATGGGGGCTATGGCGACGCGCTCACCATTGTGGCGCTGCGGACCGCAAAGTTCCACGCCCAGAATGTTGGCGGCCACTGTGGCCGGTCGCAGGGCATTGGCGTGGGGCTGCTTACCCGGCAAGGGGCGCAGCAGGGCGGCATAGCCCTTGGGACCGCCGAGTATGGCCAGGGTCAGGCTCCAGAGCCAGGAGGGCAGCAACAGCAGCACATGGCTGAGCAGCTGCACCGGGCGGCTGAAGTAGCGGTATTTCGGCGATACCGGCGGCCACACCAGCTCCAGTTGCTTGACCATGCGTACCGCCAGCACCGCAGGGGCGCCGGCGATGGCAAAGAAGAACACCACGGCGGCGGTGCCGTACACGGGGGAGGTCACCAGCTTTTCTATGGTGGCCTTGACTATGCCGACCTCAGACAGCTCGCCGGTATCCCGCGCCAGCCATTGGCCGAGCTGAACCCTGGCGTGTTCCTTGTCGTTACGTTGCAGCGCCTTGTCTATGTCTTCGGCCACCTGGGCAAAACTGGCATCGCTCAAACACAGGTAGAGCACCAGGAACTCAAAGAACCAGGGAAAGGCCGCCAGTTGCAGCAGGAAGCTGACGATGGCCCAGAAGGGCAGGATCAGCAAGAGTGCCGAGAGCAATCCGGCGGTCAACTGTTGACTGGGATGCCTGTGGTTGTGATTCACCTTGGCGGCCAGGCGTTTGGCCAGCACTCCAAACCAGACCAGGGGCTGCATCTCCCTTGGCAGCGGCGCCAGCCGTGCCAGGGGCAGGGCGCACAGCAGCACGAGGAAACCCTCGAACATGGCGCCATCGAGTTGCAGCAAGCGGTCAAAGAAGGAGGCGGTCATGGCTTACAGGTGCTTTAGCAGTTCCATCACCATCAGGGCCGAGTGGTGTCCGGCCTTGATCAGGTAGGACTCGAAATCCACCGGGCTGTCGTTGTTGGCATTGTCCGACAGGGAGCGGATCACCGCAAAGGGCACCTTGAACTGGTGGCAAACCTGGGCGATGGCGGCGCCTTCCATTTCACAGGCGGCCATGGTGGGGAAATCGGCGCGCATCTTGGCGGTACGGGCAGGATCGCAGATAAAGCTGTCGCCGGTGCAGACCAGGCCTTCCAGGGTTTTCACTTCACCCAGGGCGGCCACAGCTTGCTTGGCGGCGGCAGTGAGGCGAGAGTCGGCCACAAAGGCGGCCGGTTGCTGGGCCATCTGGCCAATCTCGTAGCCAAAAGCGGTGACGTCCACATCGTGGTAGCGCACTTCGTTGGCTATCACTATGTCACCTATGGTCAGGCTGTCGACAAAGCCGCCGGCGGAGCCCGTGTTGATCACCGCATCGGGTTGGTATTCCTGGATAAGCAGGGTGGTTGCGATGGCGGCCGCCACCTTGCCTATGCCACTGCGGATCACTATCACCTCACGGCCGCCGAGCAGGCCTTGGGTAAATTCGATGCCGGCAATGGTGCGGCTTTCACTGTTTTCCAGGGCGGCGAGCAGGTGAGCCACTTCGGGCTCCATGGCGCCTATGATTCCGATTTTCATGGGGTGACCTTAGGGAATGGGAAAATATCGCCGCAATATACCATATGGCGCGGCCGGGTCACAGGGAGCGGATGGGGAAGACAAACAGTCAGGTCAAATAAAAAGGCGCATCCGCGGGTCCCCCCCTTGGATGCGCAAGACACAAGCAAGCTGTGCCGGGATCAGGCCTTGGCCGTCTCCAGGAAGTTGAGGATACCCAGGGCCGCATCGCGTCCCTCGGCAATGGCGGTGACCACCAGATCCGAGCCCCGCACCATATCGCCACCGGCGAATACCTTGGGGTTACTGGTCTGGAACGGGTTGTTGGCCTCTTTGGCGGCCTTGACCCGGCCCCTGTCGTCGAGGGCTATGCCGAAATCCGCAAACCAGGGCGCGGGGCTTGGCTGGAAACCAAAGGCGATGATGATGGCATCGGCCTCAAGCAATTGTTCACTGCCGGGAATGACCTCGGCGCTTTGGCGACCGCTGGCATCGGCCTCACCCATGCGGGTCTCGACGCATTCAATGCCCACTACCTTGCCGCCCTCGGTCTTGATGGCCGTGGGTTGGCGGTTGAACAGGAACTTGACCCCTTCCTCGCGGGCATTTTGTACCTCACGGCGGGAGCCGGGCATGTTGGCCTCGTCGCGGCGGTAGGCGCAGGTCACCTCGGCGGCTCCCTGACGCACAGCAGTGCGGACGCAGTCCATGGCTGTGTCACCGCCACCGAGCACCACGACCTTCTTGCCGGCGAGATCGATATAGGGATGCTCGGCACTGGCGCTGCCCATCAGCTTATGGGTATTGCCAATCAGGAAGGGCAGGGCCTGCAACACGCCATCGGCATCCTCACCGGGAAGCCCGGCAGCCATGGCCTTGTAGGTGCCCATGCCGAGGAACACGGCGTCAAATTCATTGAGCAGGGTATCAAAGGCAATATCCTTGCCGACGGTGACGCCCAGACGGAATTCTATGCCCATGCCTTCGAGCACAGTGCGACGGGTCTGCATGACCGACTTGTCGAGCTTGAAGGCCGGAATGCCATAGGTCAGCAGGCCGCCTATCTGGGGATACTTGTCGTACACCACGGCCTTGATGCCGTTGCGGGCCAGGATATCGGCGCAGCCGAGCCCGGCAGGGCCCGCGCCCACTATGGCAACCCGCTCGCTGCGTGGGGTCACCTTGCTCAGATCCGGGCGCCAGCCCTGGGCCAACGCCGTATCTGTGATGTATTTCTCCACGTTACCTATGGTGACGGCGCCAAACTCGTCATTGAGGGTGCAGGCGCCCTCGCAGAGCCTGTCCTGGGGACAGACCCTACCGCAGATCTCCGGCAGGGTGTTGGTCTCGTGCACCAGATCCGCCGCTTCCATAATGCGTCCCTGCTGGGCCAGCTTCAGCCAGTTGGGAATGTAATTGTGCAGTGGGCACTTCCACTCGCAATAGGGGTTACCGCAGTCCAGGCAGCGGTCTGCCTGGGCCTTCACTTCGCCCTGGTTAAAGGGCTGATAGATCTCGATAAACTGACTGGTACGCAGTTTCAGCGGCTGCTTTGAAGGGTCGATGCGGCCTACTTCAATAAACTGAAAATCGTTGCTCATACTTTGTTACCCCGCCTTAAACTGACCCGGTAAAGCGCGCTGGTGGAATGCGATAACATCATCCGTGCACAGCACAGGTCGTGGCTTCGCTGGAGCGTTGCGATCCACGGCAATAAATTGGAAATCGTTACTCATTGTCTATTACCCCGCCTTGACCGCCAGCTTGGCCTCGGACTGCTCCAAACGCAGCAGATCGGCCATTTCCACATTCTTGGGTTTGACCAGCACGAAGCAGTCGAGCCAGTTTTCAAAATCGCTCAGGATCATCCTGGCATGCTCGCTGCCGGTCTCGGCCACATGCTGTTCTATCAGGCCCTTGAGGTGCTGCTGATGGATTACCGAGGTCAGCTTGTGGGTGTCGACCAACTCGGTGTTGACCCTGCGACTGAAGCGATTGAACTGATCGAACACATAGGCGAAGCCACCCGTCATGCCGGCACCGAAGTTCACCCCGGTCTTGCCGAGCACCAGCACTATGCCGCCGGTCATGTATTCGCAGCCGTTGTCGCCCACGCCTTCCACCACAGCAATGGCGCCCGAGTTGCGCACCGCGAAGCGTTCCCCGGCCTGACCGGCTGCGAACAGCTTGCCGCCGGTGGCGCCGTACAGGCAGGTGTTGCCTATGATGGCGCTGCGTTCACTCTGGAACGGACTGCCGACGGGCGGATACAGGGCAATCTTGCCTCCGGACATGCCTTTACCCACATAGTCGTTGGCATCACCGCACAGGGACAACTCCACCCCGGGGGCGTTCCAGACGCCGAAGCTCTGACCGGCGCTGCCGTTAAAGCTGAGTTTGAGTGCTTTTTGACAACCCTTGACCCCATGGCGACTGGCTATGTAGCCGGACAGGGATGCCCCCACTGAGCGGTCGGTGTTGCTGATGCTGAAGCTGCCGACAAAGCCTTCGTCTTCGTCGATTGCCTGACGACACTCTTCCAACAGGTGTTGGTTCAGCAGGCCGGGATCCGATGGTGGATTGGTCTCGCGCCAGCTGGCGGCACTGCCGGGACGTACCGTTGGGCGGTACAGTATGGGACTGAGATCCAGGCCACGCTGCTTGTCTGTGCTGCCTTCGACGGCCTGCAGCCAATCGCTGCGGCCCACCAATTCTTCAAATTGGCTGACACCGAGTTTGGCCATCCATTCGCGCACTTCCTCGGCCACGAATTCGAAGTAGGTCATCACCCGCTCCGGCAGGCCGTGGAAATGTTGCTGGCGCAGTTTCTGATCCTGGGTGGCGACGCCGGTGGCGCAGTTGTTCAGGTGACAGATACGCAGGTACTTACAGCCCAGGGCTATCATGGGCACGGTGCCAAAGCCGAAGCTTTCTGCTCCCAGCAGCGCGGCCTTGATTACGTCGGTGCCGGTCTTGAGGCCACCGTCCACCTGCAGGCGGATCTTGTGTCTCAGACCATTGTCCACCAGGGACTGGTGCACTTCGGCCAGGCCCAGCTCCCAGGGTGAGCCGGCATATTTGACCGAGGTCAGCGGGCTGGCACCGGTGCCGCCGTCATAGCCGGAGATGGTGATCATATCCGCATAGGCCTTGGCCACGCCGGTGGCTATGGTGCCAACACCGGGTTCAGATACCAGCTTGACCGACACCAAAGCCTTGGGGTTGATCTGCTTGAGATCGAAGATCAGCTGCGCCAGATCCTCAATGGAATAGATATCGTGATGCGGCGGCGGTGAGATCAGGGTGACACCCGGACGCGCATGGCGCAGGCCGGCGATTTCAACACTGACCTTGTGCCCCGGCAGCTGTCCACCCTCACCGGGCTTGGCCCCCTGGGCAATCTTGATCTGCAGCACCTCGGCGTTCACCAGATAGTGTGCGGTCACCCCAAAGCGGCCCGAGGCAATCTGCTTGATAGCCGAGTTGCGCTCGCTGTTGAAGCGACCGGCGTCCTCACCACCTTCCCCTGAGTTGGAGCGGCCACCCAGGCGGTTCATGGCTATGGCCAGGGCCTCGTGGGCCTCGGGGCTCAGGGCGCCGATGCTCATGGCGGCACTGTCAAAACGCGGATACAGAGACTTGGCCTGCTCCACCTGGTCCAGCGCTATGGCAGCCTGGCCGGCCTTGATATGGATAAGATCCCGCAGCATGGCCACGGGACGGTCATCCACCAGGCGGGCGAATTGCTTGTATTTGCCATAGTCGCGCTCCCGCAATGAGGCCTGCAGGGTGTTGACCACATCCGGGTTAAAGGCATGGTACTCGCCCCCAGCCACATACTTCAGCAAGCCGCCTTGGGTCAGGCCCTGATGGGGACGGAAACCGGCCAGGTGCAGCTTGGCCTGATCGCTGGCGATGGCTTCGAAACCCACACCCTCAATGCGGCTGACCACGCCCTTGAAGCAGAGTTCTATCACTTCGCTTGCCAGACCTATGGCTTCGAACTGCTGGCTGCAGCGGTAGGAGCCGACTGTGCTGATGCCCATCTTGGACATTATTTTGCGCAGGCCTTTCTCAATGCCATAGCGGAAGTTGAGCATCAGGGCGGCGAAATCGTCCTGACCGTTACGGCGGGCGAGATCGGCAATGGATTCATAGGCCAGGTAAGGGTAGATGGCGGTGGCACCAAAGCCCAGCAGCACCGCAAAGTGGTGCGGATCCCGGGCGGATGCCGTCTCCACTATGATGTTGGTGTCGCAGCGCAGGCTCTTGGATACCAGCATCTGCTGTACGGCGCCCACGGCCATGGCAGCGGGAATAATTTGGCGGTTCTTGGCCACGGCCCGGTCCGACAGCACCAGCAGTGTGGTGCCGGTGCGGGCGAGCCGCTCGGCATCTTCGGTGATCCTCACTATGGCTTTTTCAAGCCCTTCGGCCGGGTCGTAGTTAAGGTCGACCGTGTTGGCGCGATAGTAGGCCTTATCCAGCGACATCAACTGGTTAAAGTCGCTGAACAGCAGGATAGGGGAGTTGAACATCACCCGGTAGGCATGGCCCGTGGTTTCGTTGAACAGGTTCTGCTCGCGGCCGACACAGGTGGCCAGGGACATCACGTGTTTTTCCCTGAGCGGATCTATCGGCGGGTTGGTGACCTGGGCAAACTTCTGCCTGAAGTAGTCGTACAGGGAACGCTGCTGGCTTGACAGTACTGCCATCGGAGTATCGTCTCCCATGGAGCCCACGGCTTCTTCGCCCTGGGACGCCAATACCCAGATCACCTGCTCCAGCTCTTCACGGCTGTAGCCGAACAGCTTTTGGTAACACAACAGGTTTTCGGGGGTGAATTCAGCGGCACCCTGTTGCTCGGCGCTCATTTGCTCGGCGCTCTTGAGGGTACGGCTGTTCTTGGCCATCCATTCCTTGTAGGGATGACGGCGCTTGAGATCGTTATCGATTTCAAAGGATTGGTACAAACGACCGCTGAGGGTGTCGAGCACCAGCAGTTCACCGGGACCAACCCGGCCCTTTTCCACCACTTCGTCGGCGGCGTAGTCCCAGATGCCGACCTCGGAGGCCAGGGTCAGGATGCGGTCCTTGGTGATCACATAACGGGATGGACGCAGACCGTTGCGGTCAACCGCACAGGCGGCGTGGCGGCCGTTGGTCATGACTATGCCCGCCGGGCCGTCCCAGGGCTCCATGTGCATGGAGTTGAAGTCATAGAAGGCCTTGAGCTCATCGTCCATCTCGGGGTTGCTCTGCCACGCAGGCGGGATCAGCAGGCGCATGGCGCGGTACAGATCCATGCCGCCGGAGAGCAGCATTTCCAACATGTTGTCCAGAGAGGACGAGTCAGAGCCGGTTTCATTGACGAAGGGCGCGGCCTGTTGCAAATCCGGCAGCAGTGGCGAGTTGAACTTGTAGGCACGGGCGCGGGCCCATTGGCGGTTGCCGGTAATAGTGTTGATCTCACCGTTGTGGGCCAGGTAGCGGAAGGGCTGTGCCAGGGGCCACTTGGGTGACGTGTTGGTTGAAAAGCGCTGGTGGAACAGACAGATGGCGCTTTGCAAGCGGATGTCGGCCAGGTCCGGATAGAAGGCGGGCAGATCGGCGGGCATCATCAGGCCCTTATAAACTATGACCTGGCCCGAGAGGCTGGCGACATAAAAATCGGGATCGTCTGTCAACTGTTGTTCCAGACGGCGGCGGGCCATGTACAGGCGACGTTCAAGATCCTTCTCGCGCCAACCAATGGGCGCGTTGATCAGCACCTGCACTATGCGCGGCAGGCTGGCCTTGCCTATTTCCCCCAGCACATCGGGATTGACCGGCACTTCACGCCAGCCGGCGATACTCAGGGTTTCCTTTTCCAGCTCACGTTCCAGCAGAAAACGCGCGGCGGCAACCCGGTCCTGATCCTGGCTGAGGAAAAACATGCCTACGGCAAACTTGCGTGACAGGTGCCAGTCATTCTCGGCTGCAATGGCCTCAAAGAATTTGACCGGCAGCTGCATCAACAGGCCGCAGCCATCGCCGGTGCGACCATCGGCGGCAATACCACCACGGTGTTTCATCCGATCCAGGCCATGAATCGCGGTACGCACTATCCTATGGCTGGCCTCGCCATCCATCTGGGCTATCAGACCAAATCCGCAATTGTCCCGCTCAAAACTGGGATGATACAAGCTCATAACACGTTCCCCACCTGAAAAACCTCTTCCTCTACGACTCGGGGAAAGCAGTGACTGCTATAGATATGCACCCGAACTTCCCAAATTATCGTGAGAAACTCTAAAGGTCAAACCCAAAAATTGCATAAAACATGGGTAAAAAATCACGTTTAATACAGATTTTCGAAAAGGCTTACGTTGACGTCAACTGAGAAAGTTGACGTATAACATTATGAATAAATGCAATTTTAAATTTACCGTCCAATTTTGTTTACCTGGGTGTAACATGGCGCCCCCATTGTTTTCGATTTAAAAATAGTGATTTTTTTTGCATACACAGTGTTTGGCGGTGTCAGAAATTGTCTGTGATTAACTATTCGAAATTTGTGATTATCTATGTGTTTTGCTTTTTGTGGCCATTCCTATTACTGATGGCCAACCGCGACTTGCCTTGACCCAGCACAGGGATTGGCGCCGTGACAGCCGCTAGACTGGCGGCTTTTGTCACATCAGAGCAGGAGCAGTCCATGTCTGAGGCCAGTCTGGGACTCGACACTTACGTGAATACCTATGGCAATGAGTGCAAGCGCCGTTTTGGCCGGCGGTTGAAGAAATTGACTCTGGATGCGGGCTTCAGCTGCCCCAACAGGGATGGCACCCTGGGACGGGGGGGCTGCACCTTTTGCAACGTACAATCCTTCAATCAAAGCGATGCGAACCTGGGAATTGCCGCCCAGTTGGCGAGCCAAAAATTGCCGGCGGCGGAGCCGGGTACGCCTTACCTGGCCTATTTCCAGGCTTACACCAGTACCTATGGTGATTACGAGGTGCTGCAGCGGCAGTACCGTGAAGCCGTGGCCGAGCGCGACATAGTGGGGCTGTTTGTGGGGACCCGGCCTGACTGTGTTCCCGATTCGGTGTTGGCGCTGCTGGCGTCGTATCAGCAACAGGGACTGGAGGTCTGGCTTGAGCTGGGGTTGCAGTCGGCCAATGATGACACCCTAAGGCGCATCAATCGTGGCCATGGCTTTGATGCTTATGCCGATGCGGTGCGGCGGGCAAGGCGTCACGGGCTCAAGGTGTGCACCCATCTGATTTTGGGTTTGCCGGGGGAAAACCACGGGGATTTTATTGATACCCATAAAAAGGTGCTGGGCCTCGGGGTTGATGGTCTCAAGCTGCATCCCCTGCATATAGTGAGCGGCAGTACCATGGCCAGGCAATGGCAGGCCGGGCGACTTGAACCTGTCACCCTGGAAGACTATGCCTTCAGCGCTGCCGAACTCATTCGCCATACTCCGGCCCAGGTGCTGTTTCACCGGGTGACCGCCTATGCCAAACGGCCCATGTTGCTGGCGCCGGACTGGTGCAGCTATCGCTGGAAAGGGCAGATGGCCATTCTTGATTCGCTGCAGGCTTTGGGTGGCCAGGGGCACTATACCGACACCCCTTACCGGGCGGTTTCGGATAGCTGTGGTCCTGGTTAATCATTTGTTAAATCTGAGTTCTTTTACTCAATCCACTGCTGCCGCGGTTGCAAGGCCGGTGTGAGTGGGTATGATGGGGTAATTCATCGGGGGTGCTGCATCCCTGTCTCAGACAGAATTCTCACTTAAAGGGGAGCTACATGACGACGGCTGAACTGGACACAATTTTGGATCTCAACACCCTGGAACAATATTGCAGTGCAATAGGTGCCGGTACCCTGCTCAAGAGTGTGGTGCTGTTTGAGCAGTTGATGCCGGAATATGTGGCCAATCTGGTCAAGGCCAAGGAAGCCGGAGACAAGGAAACCCTCTGTGCCGAGGCCCACAAGTTCAAGGGCGCTGCCGGCAGTGTTGGTCTCAAGCGCATTCAGCAATATGCCCAGCTGTTGCAGCATGGTGAAGAGGCCGGTTGGGATGCGGGCCATGAACTTTGGCTCGGTATGATTGCCGAGCATGCTTTTGCCGATCTGCAAAGACTCAAGTCTTTCCTTGAAGCCAAGGCCTGATTTCTGATTTCACTAAACGGCGCAGTCACTGGACTGCGCCGTTTTTATTTTCCGGCTTACCCCTGTACCCATCCTTGCCGGCTTCTCTATCCTTGCTCCAATCCTCGCTCCAATCCCGATGGCGTATTCACCCTTGATGTGTTAGGTTTTATCTATTCATTGAATGGATGGCAATCGGAAAAATGAAACATCTCCCCAGCCTGAAAAACTTCTATTACCTGGTGAATCTGCATCAGGAGCAAAACTTCAACCGCGCCGCCAAGGTGTGCCATGTGAGTCAGTCAACCTTGTCGAGCGGAATTCAGAATCTGGAAGAGCAGCTCGGACACCAGCTGATAGAGCGGGATCACAAGTCCTTTATGTTTACCGCCGTGGGTGAAGAAGTGGTGGGGCGCTGCCGTAAGATCCTGACCGATGTAGATGATCTGGTGGAGCTGGTGAAGAATCAGGGCGAACCCATGACAGGGGAGATCCGCCTTGGCTGTATTCCCACCATAGCGCCTTTCCTGCTCAGCCGGGTGGTGCGCCACTGCCAGCAGCATTACCCCGGCTTAAGCCTGCTGCTCAAGGAAGACACCACGGAAAAACTGCTGGAGGCTCTGGGCAAGGGCGAGCTGGATCTGCTGCTGTTGGCTTTGCCTGTGGATACCAGCGGTTTTCACAGCATGAAGGTGGGGATCGATCCCTTCAAACTGGTTGTGCACCGGGATCTTGCCGGTGGCATTCATGAACCTGTGGATTACCAGGCGTTGCCCGATGAAAGCATTTTCCTGCTGCAAAATGAGCATTGCATTACCGGCCATGCGATAAGTGCCTGCCAGTTAAAGGACAGCACCAAGATCAATCCCTTTGCCGCCACCAGTTTGCACACCCTGGTGCAGATGGTCGACAGTAAGCTGGGCACCACCTTTTTACCGCAGATGGCAATAGATGCCGGGATCCTCAAGGACACTGAATTGACTGTGATGGATCCGCCGGGGGAAGCGCCCTACCGCGACATAGGCCTGGTGTGGCGCCAGACCAGTAGCCGGCTGATGACCTTCAGAACCCTTGGGTTGGCCATTCAGCAATTGCTGCAGCCTTGATCAGTCCTGCTGGGGTTTCTTCTGGCTGACGCCGAAAACCTCGATAGAGTGTTGTTTACCCTTAAGCTTCACCGGTCCCAGATCGGTCAGCTCATAATCGCTGTCGCTGCGGTCGAGCCTTGAGGCCAGCGCGCCGGAAATCAGCATCCGCTGTCCCAGGGGATTGCACTGATCCTGCAAGCGGGCCAGGGTGTTAATCACATCGCTGAAGAAACTGATCTCCTGCTTTTGCACCCCGACCACAGCGGCCACCACCTGGCCGCAGTGTGCCGCGGCCTTGAATTTGGGCACAAATCCGTAGCGCTCTTCAAAGAACTGCCTTTGCCAGGCCAGCTCCTGACTGAATTCAAAGTAGATATTCAAACAGCGATCTTTCTTGATGCCCTGCTCCATGGGCCAGTGGATCAGCACGGCATCACCCATGTAACGGTAAATTTCGGCTTCATTGTTGGCCACTGTATCCGACAACAGACTGAAGCTGTCCTGGATCAGGCGGCTGAATCTGTAGTCACCCAAGGATTCGGCGTGGGTGGTGCTGGCCACCATGTCCAGATAGAGGAAGAGTCGTTGTTCATACCTGGGCTTATGATATTTGCCCAGGCCGATATTGAGCAGCACCCTGGGGCCAACCAACAAGCCCATTTGCTCGATAAAGGCCAATCCCAGCCGGACGACCACCAGATAGACTATCAATGCCTGAAATGAGGGACTGTAAAGAATATGCACGGTCAGCATCTGCCTCAGGGTGGCCATGTGATTCTCTATGGCCCAGAGGTTCAGATATTGGGTGATATAAGCAAGGGTTGTGGCCCCAAGTAGCAAAAACAGTCCCTTGAACAACACCGAGAAAAAATAAGGCAGGCGGTGAATGGCGCTGAAGTCAGTGACCAGATTCGACATCCAGTGCAGGCTGCCGAACACTATCCCCATATAGATGGCCAAGGTTGCCAGATCCGCAGAGCTGACCGCCCATTTGGGCAATTCCGGGGATTGCGCATAGCGGAAGAATACAAAGGCTGCCATGGCAATGGCCCAGGCCAATATGGCAAACAATAGCTTCTTTGCCTGACGACTTGCTCTCACTGGGATTTCTAATCCACTTAGGGTTCAAAGAGTGGGCTAGTGTACAGAAACCCGCAAAGGCATTGCCAGCCTTAATTGTGATCTGTATCAAGGCGAATGCAGATATTGGCTCAGTCGGCAAAGGCGGCGCGCAGAATTTGCTGGGTAAAAGCGGTTTTCAGGTAAAACCCCCGCGGATTGGTGAGGCCTATGGTGCCGTCTTCCCGTATGCACTCGGTCTTGGCCCGGCTGTTGGCGGCCTTGGGTCTGAGCTGCAATACCTCACCGTGTCTGGCGCTAATGGATGCCACCTTGCCCAGGGCGATAAGCTCGATAATCTCTTCCCAGTCCTGCCTCAGGCTTTGTTCTTCTGCCGGCGTGGGTTGCCACAGTACCGGCATGCCGATACGGCGCTCACCAAGGGGAATGTCTCGACTTCCCTGCACCGGGATCCACAGTACCCGCTGCAATTTATGGCGTACCAGGCTATCGTGCCAGCGCAGCCCAGTGGTATCGAGCAGCGGTGCCACACAGACATAGGTGGTTTCCAGCGGTTTACCCGTGTCATCCACAGGTATGGTTTTGAGCTCCACCCCCAGGTGCAGAAAATCCTGCTGGGGTTTGGAGCCGGCGCTGGCCCCGAGTTCCAGCTCCATCAGTTGGCCAATCCAGCCCTTATCCCGGCGCAGATCTTTTGGGACACTCAGGCTGTGCTCGGCAGCCAGTTGTGCCAGGCTCAGACCCGCCATACCGACGGCCCTGTCCATGAGTTCTTCTATAGATGTGGGGCTGTTATGAATATTCATCGGCGCGATTCTACCCCCTTTGGGGATAGAATCAATCCTGGCTGATTTTTGAGCAAAAGTGACTGTGGATGGCCGCAAAAACCAATTTGCAAGATTAACTTATTGAATATAAAGGTTAAAAAATATTTCGATTATCACGGGGCTTACCAGGGAAAAAGTTACTCGTGTATTTCCCCACTGTTGCCAACAATTTTATCCACAGAATTACGGGATAACTTGGTGTCGGCAGCGCTTTTAACCGATCGAAATGCCCAAGTCAACCCGAAATAAGCACTCATTTTGCAGATTTTTAGTGAGATCCCAACCGGGGCTGTGAATAAATGTACCGGTTTGGCGGCGAAAAATGATAGCCAAAAAGCACTGCTTAAAAATGCATCAGCTTGGTTGTTCTCGGCATCCTGAAATGAGTTTTATTTTTAAAATTAAATCTAAAACAAGTTGTTATGCGTGATTAGTTAAAGCGGCTCGAGCAGGGGGATTTGTCGCTTTTTAATCGATCTCATGGTTTTAGGTCAGTTTCAAACAGAGATATCCACAGAAATTGTGGATAGACTGGCGATTGGAACCGAATCGCTGTTGATAATCTCGATTTTGGATGGATTTTATCCAACGCGGCGGGATAAATAGGGGTTTGCCGCCGGCCGGGCTTTATGAAACAATCGCGCTATAACAATTTGTGTATTCGGAGTCCATGTGATTGATAGCGACGGCTTTCGCGCAAATGTGGGCATCATAATCTGTAACAGATTCGGCCAGGTCATGTGGGCCAGGCGATTTGGACAACATTCGTGGCAATTCCCCCAGGGTGGGCTGGATGAGGGTGAAACGGCAGAAGATGCCATGTACCGCGAGCTGTATGAAGAAGTAGGGCTGAGACCTGAACACGTACAGATCCTCACCTCAACCCGTTCCTGGCTCAGGTATCGTTTACCCAAGCGCCTGGTGCGCCAGGACAGTAAGCCCGTATGTATCGGCCAAAAGCAAAAGTGGTTTTTGTTACAGCTGAAGAGCCAGGAAAGTGCCATCAACCTCAATTCTTCCGGTCACCCGGAGTTTGATGATTGGCGCTGGGTCAGCTATTGGTATCCGGTGCGGCAGGTGGTCTCCTTCAAGCGGGACGTATACCGCAAGGTAATGAAGGAGTTCGCGGCCACGGCTCTGGCATTCCAGAACAAGGAGCCGCCGCCGCGCAAGCGCAGCCGCCAACGCTGAGCCAGGCTGGCATTTTATTAAGAGGAGGGAGGCAGTGCTTAATACGCTCAGGGACATTACTCAGGCCGTTGCTGCGGCTCACACTCTGGAACTGGCGCTGGAATTGCTGGTGGCTCAAACCAAGGCCGCCATGGATACCCAGTGCTGTTCCATTTATATCCTTGAGCAACAAGAGCTGATCCTTTCCGCCACCGACGGTCTTGAGAAAAGTGCGGTCGGACGGGTCAAGATGCCGCTTTCCGAAGGTTTGGTGGGCTTGGTGGCCGAGCGTGAAGAAGCCATCAATCTTGCCGATGCCAGGCAACACCCCAGATTCAAACTCTTCCCCGAGGTCGCGGAAGAAGAATACCGCGCCTTCCTTGCCGCCCCCATCATTTATCAGAAACAAGTCCTTGGTGTGATAGTGGTGCAACAGGCCAGCGCCCGCCAATTTAATGAGGGCGAAGAAGCCTTTTTGATGACCTTGGCGGCCCAGCTGGCCATGGCCATCAGTGGCCTCAAGCGTCGCGCCGATGTGCAGGGGCTGGAGCAACAGATACTGTTCAACGGCACCTGTGCCTCCACCGGCATTGCGATAGCCCATGCGCTGGTATTGGGGGGCGAGATCCCCCTGGAGCAACCTGAGCTCATGGCTGCAGATACAGTGGCGGAATTGCTGCGACTGCGCACCGCCATCGGCCGCAGCCGTGATGCCCTGAGCGCCCTGGCGCAGAAGTTTGACGGTGAGCAGGATGAAGAGCTGTCGAGTATTTTCTCGGCGCTCCTGTCCCTGCTCGATGAAGCCAGCCTCGGGGGCGAGTATGCCCGCGAAGTGAGCCTGGGATGGCGGGCGGAGTCGGCGGTCAGCCGGGTGTCGCTGCGCTGCATTGCCCAGTTCAGCGCCATGGAAGATGCCTACCTCAAGGAAAGGGCCAGTGATATCCGTGAGCTGGGGCAGCGGGTACTCAGGCAGCTGATTGAACCGGGTCGGGTGACCCTGGAGCCGGATAAGCCGGTGATCCTGGTGGTGCGTGAAGCCGATACCGGGCTGCTGGCTGAGTTTCCGCGCCAGAAGCTCGCGGGCCTGGTTACCGAACTCGGTGGTGTCAACAGTCATGCGGCCATACTGGCCCGGGCACTCGATGTGCCGGCCATGATAGGGGTGGACCAGGTTACCCAGGCGGGACTGGATCAGAAGCTGGTGGTGCTTAACGCCAGCCGTGGGCAATTGCTCGTCTCGCCGACCCCCTCTGTGGTGAATGAGTACCGCAACCTGATTTCTGCCCAGCGTGCCTTACAGCGTCGATACGCCAGCGAATTGAATGAGCCGGCGCTGACCCTCGATGGCCATAGGGTGCACTTGTTTCTCAATGCAGGGCTGCTCAGTGGCGTGGCCTCGGAAATTGCCGATGGTGCCGATGGTATAGGCCTGTACCGTACCGAGATCCCCTTTATGCTGCAGCAGCGCTTTCCCAGCGAATCCGAGCAGATAAAGGTATACCGCCAGGTGCTGCAGGCCGCCGCCAACAAGCCGGTGGTTATGCGTACCCTGGACGTGGGCGGCGACAAACCTTTGCCTTATTTCCCCATCAAGGAAGAAAATCCCTTCTTGGGTTGGCGGGGCGTGCGCTTGTCACTGGATCATCCGGAACTCTTTCTGGTGCAGTTGCGGGCCATGTTGCAGGCTGCTGCCGACGGTGAGCAGCTCAAAATCCTCTTGCCCATGGTCAGTCACCTCGATGAGATAGACCAGGCACTGACCTATTTGGAACAGGCCTTCAACGAGTTGCGCACCGACTTTAATGCACAGTTGAAGCGGCCGCCCATAGGGGTGATGCTGGAGGTGCCGGCACTGCTGTACCAGCTTCAGGAAGTGGCCGCCAGGGTCGACTTTGTCTCCGTCGGCAGCAACGATTTGACCCAGTATTTATTGGCGGTGGACCGCAACAATCCCAGGGTCAGCAGCCTGTTTGACAGCTATCATCCCGGCGTTTTGCGGGCCCTCCATGCTGCGGCTCGCGATTGCCAGTCCAATGGATTGGCCGTCAGTGTCTGTGGTGAGCTGGCCGGTGAGCCCATGGGGGCGTTATTGCTGGTTGCCATGGGTTACAGGGAACTCAGTATGAGCCAGGGCAGCCTGGCCAAGGTCAATTATCTGCTGCGACGGGTGGAGTGCCACGAGCTGGAACAACTGTTGGAGTTGGTGCTGCAGATGTCCAGTGGCTACGAGGTGCGGGAACTGGTGCGTGAGTATCTCAGCAGCCGGGAACTTTCCTCGATCCTGGACTGAGAATGATTTAAGCTATCGGCCCCGTCGATAACAAGAATAAAAGGGATGACAGTGGAAAGTGTGCTGTGGGTGTTCACCCTTTGTATCATGCTCGGCGCCCTGGTTGGTTTTATGGCCGGTTTGCTCGGGATCGGCGGTGGTTTGCTGATAGTGCCGGCTTTGCTTTATCTGCTGCCCTCCGTTGGCGTGGATGAGGCCCATTTGCCCCACGTGGCCATTGCCACCTCATTGGCGGCCATCATACTGACATCCTTATCTTCCGCCCGGGCCCATTACAGCCGCGGCAATATCCCGTTCTCTCTGCTTAAACCCCTGCTGCCGGCGGTACTGCTCGGTGCACTGGCCTCGGGCTTTGTGGCTCAGATGGTGCCTGCCGATGATTTGCGGCGGGGCTTTGCCCTGTTTGTGATCCTGATGGCGGTGCAAATGGCCTATCCGCTAAAGGCGGAGTCGCAACGATCAATGCCGGCCAACGGGCTGCTGTTTGCCATTACCCTGGTCATTGCTCTGCTGGCGGCACTGATGGGGATTGGTGGTGGCGTGCTGCTGGTGCCGCTGTTGAGCTTTTTCGGGTTGCAGTTACGCCAGGCTGTGGGGGTATCTTCGGTGACGGGCCTGTGTATCGCCCTGTCCGGTAGCCTGGGGTATATACTCGCCGGCTGGCGGGTAGAAGGCCTGCCCCAGTGGACCCTGGGTTATGTCTTTGTGCCGGCGTTGCTGGGAGTTGTGATGACCTCAACCCTGGTGGCACCTCTGGGTGTTCGTGCCGCCTGTAGCTGGCCTACGCCCCTGCTTAAAAAAATCTTTGCCTTGCTGCTGGCCATTATTGGTTTGCGCTTGGTTTTGGCCTGATAAATGCCTGTTAACATGGAATTGCAATGGCACTGAATTTTCCGCAAATAGACCCAATCATAGTGTCCTTTGGTCCTTTTGAGATCTTCGGCACCAGCCTTGAGCCGGCACTGCGCTGGTATGGTTTTATGTATCTGGTGGGCTTTGTGGCGGCCCTGTGGCTGCTCAACCGTCAGGCCGACCGCTCCAATGGCCTGTGGAGCCGGGAGCAGGTGTCGGATCTGCTGTTTTATGGCTTTCTCGGGGTTGTGCTTGGGGGACGCGTTGGTTACGTGCTCTTCTATCATTTGGATCTTTTCCTGGCCAATCCCATGTACCTGTTCAAGATCACCGAGGGCGGCATGTCTTTCCACGGCGGTCTTATCGGGGTGATTTCCGCCATGGCCTACATAGCCTGGAAGCAGAAGCGGCATTTCTTCGCGGTGGCGGATATGGTGGCCCCTGTGGTGCCGATAGGCCTGGGCGCCGGTCGCATAGGCAATTTCATTAATGGTGAACTCTGGGGCCGGGTATCGGATGTGCCTTGGGCCATGGTGTTCCCGACCGGCGGGCCCGATCCCCGCCATCCATCTCAGTTATACCAATTTGCCCTGGAAGGTGTGGCCCTGTATCTGCTGCTGTTCTGGTTCAGTCGCAAGCCAAGACAACAGGGAGCAATTTCCGGCATGTTTTTGCTCGGCTACGGCAGTTTCCGCATTTTGGTGGAAACTGTGCGTCAACCCGATGCCCACCTTGGTTATTATCTGGGCATTATCACCATGGGCCAGATCTTGTCCGTGCCCATGTTGGCATTGGGTTTGTATTTGATTTTGCGTAAACAGGAACCACGTGCATGAAACAGTATTTGGAATTAATGCAGCATATTCTCGACAATGGCACCGACAAGAGCGACCGCACAGGTACCGGCACCCGCTCCGTTTTTGGCTACCAGATGCGTTTCGACTTGAGCAGGGGATTCCCCCTGGTGACCACCAAGAAGTGTCACCTGCGCTCCATCATTCATGAGCTGCTGTGGTTCCTCAAGGGCGACACCAACGTGGCCTATTTGCATGAACACAAGGTCAGCATTTGGGATGAATGGGCTGATGAGCATGGCAATCTGGGACCGGTTTATGGTGCCCAGTGGCGCAGTTGGCCGACACCGGATGGTCGTCATATAGATCAGATTAGCCAGGTCATTGAACAAATTAAGTCAAACCCTGACTCCCGTCGTTTGATTGTGTCGGCCTGGAACGTCGGCGAGCTGGACAAGATGGCGTTGGCTCCCTGTCATGCGTTTTTCCAGTTTTACGTTGCCGATGGCAAGTTGTCTTGCCAGCTGTATCAGCGCAGTTGCGACGTCTTCCTGGGACTGCCATTCAATATCGCCAGTTATGCCCTGTTGACCATGATGGTGGCCCAGCAGTGCGATCTGGAATTGGGTGACTTTGTCTGGACCGGGGGCGATACCCATCTGTACAGCAACCATATGGAACAGACGGCGTTGCAGCTCGGCCGTGAACCCAGACCCTTGCCGACTCTGACCATAGCGCGCAAGCCCGAATCCATCTTCGATTACCGCTTCGAGGACTTTGAGTTATCCGGTTACGATCCCCATCCCCACATCAAGGCGCCGGTTGCCATTTGATGCTTAAGTCTGATACCTCGGAATTTTCGAGGTATCAGGCAGAAACTTACGATTATATTTGCTAGTCTTGTTTAGGTACACTCGCTCCATATTCATTCGGAGGGTGACATGAAACGAGCTTTGCGTAATTTTTTTAGCCAGGAGTCGAGCGGCGGTATCTTGCTGCTGTTGGCCGTGGCGTTGGCCATGTTGTTGGCCAATTCCCCACTCCATGGGCTTTATCAGAGTTTTATCGCCACCCCGGTGCAACTGCGCATCGGCGCCCTGGACATAGACAAACCCTTGCTGCTGTGGATTAACGATGGCCTGATGGCCTTGTTCTTTCTGCTGATTGGTCTTGAGGTGAAGCGGGAACTGCTGGAAGGCTCACTGTCCAGCCTGTCCAAGGCGTCGTTACCGACCTTCGCGGCCATAGGTGGCATGCTGGCGCCGGCGCTGATTTACCTGGCCTTTAACGGCGACGACCCCCTGACCCAAAACGGCTGGGCCATTCCCGCTGCCACCGACATTGCCTTTGCCTTGGGGATCCTGGCGCTGCTCGGTAACCGGGTGCCGGCGGCACTCAAGGTGTTTTTGTTGGCGCTGGCCATCATTGATGACCTGGGTGTGATAGTCATCATTGCCCTGTTCTACAGCAATGATCTGTCCATGGCCAGCCTGTTGGTGGCCGCGGTGGCGGTTGCCGGTCTGGTGACCCTCAATGTCCGTGGCGTTAACCGCCTCTTGCCCTATGGCGTGCTCGGTTTGCTGCTGTGGACAGCGGTACTGAAGTCCGGCGTCCATGCCACCCTGGCCGGCGTAGTGATAGCTTTCTGTATTCCGCTTGCCGGCAAGCGCGGCAATTCGCCCGCCAGGCATCTGGAGCACAAGCTGCATCCCTGGAGCAACTGGCTGATCCTGCCACTCTTTGCCTTTGCCAATGCGGGGGTGCCACTGGGCAATATGTCCATGGGCGATCTGCTTTCACCGGTCCCGCTCGGGATAGCCCTGGGGCTGCTTATCGGAAAGCCTTTGGGGGTGATGTTGTTCAGCTATCTGGCGGTAAAGTTCAAGTTGGCTGAGTTGCCCGAAGACGTTACTTGGCAGTCACTGACGCCGGTGGCCGTCATGTGTGGTATCGGCTTTACCATGTCTATGTTTATCGCCTCGTTGGCATTCGAGCATGGCGGCGTTGAGTTTGGCGACCTGGCTCGCTTGGGGATACTGCTGGGATCCATGCTGGCGGCGGTGATAGGTTACCTTTGGCTTGACCGCCTGCTGCCCAAGACTGTCAGCAGGGATTGACGATGCAGCATCTGAATTACAACCATCTGTATTATTTCTGGATGGTGCAACGCAAGGGCTCGGTGGCAAAGGCCGCCGAGGCCCTGTGCCTGACGCCACAGACAGTGACAGGTCAGGTCCGCGCCCTGGAAGAACGCCTCGGAGGACCGCTGTTTCGCCGTGCCGGCCGCAGCCTTGAGCCCAGCGAACTGGGTGAACTGGTATTCCGTTATGCCGATCGTATGTTCAACTTGAGTTACGAATTGCTGGACTTGCTCAATTATCAGAAGGATGCCTCACTGCTGTTCGAGGTGGGCATAGCCGATGCCCTGTCAAAGGCGCTGGCCGGTCGCATCTTGCTCACCGCCATGGATGACAAGATGCGCCTCAATTGCTATGAGGCCACCCATGAGAGCCTGATGGCGCGGCTGCGGGAGCATAAGCTTGACATCATATTGTCCGACTGTGCCGGTGAATCACTCAAATACCCGGAGATCCTCTCCAAAAAACTGGGGGAGTGCGGTGTCAGCTTTTTTTCCGTCCGTAGCTATGACAGACCCTTCCCGGCTTGCCTGGAGCAGGATGCACTGCTGATCCCGGGCAAGCGCACCAGCCTTGGTCAGCAATTATGTCGGTGGTTCCATGAGCAAAACCTTGAGGTCAATATAGGTGGTGAGTTCGATGATGCCGCCATGATGAAGGCCTTTGGTCTGTTCGGTCGGGGCATTTTCGTTGCCCCGTCCATATACCGTCAGGATCTGTTGCAGCAAGGGATGCAGTTGCTGGGGGAAACCCTCGACGTGCGTGAGGAGTACCATGTGATGTTTGCCGAGCGGATGATCCAGCACCCGGCGGTAAAACGCCTGCTGGCATCGGACTTTGGGTCTTTGTTTGCCGGCGAAGAGCTTTCTCCCATGGTCGAATGATGGGATTCGCTTGCGGTGGTAAAACTGCTAGACTAGCGCCCACTTGACCGCAGTATGAGTAAGGGGAAAAAGGTGTCGGAATTGATGAACATAGCCCGGGTCAGATGGGCCTGCCGTCGCGGTATGCTGGAATTGGACGTGTTGTTTCAACCCTTTGTTGAAAAGCATTATGAGGCCATGAGCGATACCGATAAGGCGGTGTTTGTGCGTTTGCTGGCCTGCGAAGATCCTGAGTTGTTTGCCTGGTTCATGGGACACGAGCAGTGCCCGGATCCCGAACTGGCCGCCATGGTGATCACTGTTCGTGGACGCGAGGCGCCATAATTTTTTCCTGGGGCCATCCCGCGACAGTTGGCTTTGTTTTGCGCTGTTGTGGGCCCTGAGCCTCAGTAGTTTTCTGGCTTGGCCGCGACACACGTCGCTGGCTGGGCTGAAAATCCTGCTTATCTTCCTGTTATGCCTGTCTTTTATTGCTGCCGCCAGGCGTTTGTGGTTGTGGCGCTGGCAATTCAGCCTGGATGTTGAAGGGCGGGGACTGCATTCCGATGGGCGTCAGTTCTCGCTGTTTCTGCCCCTGTGGGTGTCTCCCTTTGCCTGTCTGATCTGTTTCCGCAACCAGGGACAAGAGGGCCTGATGGAGCGTCGGAGTCGCTGTGTGCTCATCTGCGCCGATATGTTGCCCGATAACCAGTACCGCCATCTGTGTCGCTTGCTGCTGCAAATAAGGGACAAGAAGTCGCAGGCGGTGACGCAATAAAAAAAAAGCGCCTTGCAAGGCGCTTTTTTTATTTTCGGGTTAATCGGGCTGCAATATGGTGGGGCCCGAGTGTTCCAGCTTGGCCGGATGATCTATGTTGCAGTGCAGGCCGCGGCTTTCTTTACGGGCCATGGCGCAGCGGATAATAAGCTCTGCAACCTGCACCAGATTACGCAGCTCCAGCAGGTTATTGCTGACCCGGAAGTTGGAGTAATACTCCTCGATTTCCTGCTGCAACATGGCGCAGCGGCGCAGGGCCCGCTCCAGGCGTTTGTCGGTACGCACTATGCCCACATAGTCCCACATAAACAGGCGCAGCTCGTGCCAGTTGTGGGCGATAACCACTTCCTCATCCGAGTCGGACACCTTGCTTTCGTCCCAGGCAGGCAGCTCACCTGGCATGGGGATCTTGCCCAGCTGGCTCTCTATATCCTGGGAGGCGGCGCGGGCAAACACCAGACATTCCAATAGCGAATTACTGGCCAGGCGGTTGGCGCCGTGCAGGCCGGTATAGGCCACTTCACCTATGGCGTACAGACCGTTGAGGTCGGTCTGGCCATGAAGATCCGTCATCACACCGCCACAGGTATAGTGAGCAGCAGGCACCACGGGGATGGGATCCTTGGTGATGTCTATGCCCAGCTCCAGGCAACGGCTATGAATGGTTGGGAAGTGTTTGATAACAAATTCGGCCGGTTTATGGCTGATGTCCAGATAAACACAGTCGACCCCCAGACGCTTCATTTCAAAATCGATGGCCCGGGCCACTATGTCCCTTGGTGCCAGCTCGGCCCGCTCATCGAATTCCGGCATAAAGCGGCTGCCATCGGGGCGGCGCAGGAAGGCACCTTCACCGCGCAGGGCCTCGGTCAGCAGGAAGTTACGGGCGTCCGCGTGGTAGAGGCAGGTGGGGTGGAATTGATTGAATTCCATGTTGGCGACCCGGCAACCGGCCCGCCAGGCCATGGCGATACCATCGCCACTGGCCACATCCGGGTTGGAGGTGTATTGATAAACCTTGGAGCAGCCCCCCGTGGCGAGGGCGACGAATTTGGCCCTGACGGTTTCCACCTGCTCCTGCTCCCGGTTCCAGACATAGGCACCCAGCACCCGGTTGCCTGGGCGACCCAGTTTGCGGCTGGTGATAAGGTCGATGGCGTTGTACCGCTCCAGCACCTGGATATTGGGGTGATTGCGGGCCCTGTCCTGCAGTGTGGTTTGTACCGCCTTGCCGGTGGCATCGGCGGCATGCAATATGCGCCTGTGGCTGTGGCCGCCTTCACGGGTGAGGTGATAGGGCTGACTGCCGTCGCCTTCCTCGTCCTTGTCAAAATCGACCCCGCATTCTATTAACCATTGCATGGCTGATTTGGCATTGGCGGCTGTGTAGGTGACCACGGCCTCATCGCAAATACCGGCGCCGGCCACCAGGGTATCGGCCACATGGGACTCGACCGTATCGCCTTCGTCAAAGACAGAGGCGATGCCGCCCTGGGCGTAATAGGTGGAGCCTTCGCTTAATGGGCCCTTGGAAATCAGAATAACCTTCGTTTTTTCAGCCAGATGCAGCGCCAAAGTCAGGCCGGCCGCACCACTGCCTATCACCAGTATGTCTGATTGGTGTTCAACTGCTTGTTTCATCGGGTATCATGTCAGGTCAAATAAGTTCCGCTATGGTAAACCAAGTCGCACTTTTAAGGTACTTGCCGCCGTCGCGGTTTTTTTATAATTGCGCAGAACTTTTTATACAGACGCGAGTCTCAATAACTGAATATGATTCGAGCGACTGAGAAATCAGCAATATAGATTTGGGAGAAGTCGGCTCGGATGAGTGGACAACAAAGCGATCAACAGCTGGTAGAGCTGGTGCAGCAGGGCAATAAAAATGCCTTTAACCTGCTGGTGCAAAAATATCAGGGAAAGGTCATCAATCTGATTTCCAGGTATGTACGGAATCAGGCTGACGTGGCCGATGTGGCTCAGGAAGCCTTTATCAAGGCGTATCGCGCATTGCCCAATTTCCGTGGTGAGAGTGCTTTTTATACCTGGCTCTACCGCATTGCGGTTAATACCGCCAAGAATTATCTGGTATCCCAGGGACGCAGGGCGCCGGCCAACGATGTGGATGCCGATGAGGCAGAGTATTACGACGGCAGTGATGCGCTCAAAGAATTTGCTTCACCGGAACGGCTGATGCTCTCCGATGAGATTAAGCGGGTGGTGTTTGAGACCCTGGAGTCCTTACCCGAAGAGCTGAGAATGGCTATTTCTTTGCGGGAACTCGATGGCATGAGCTATGAAGATATAGCCAACATCATGGATTGCCCGGTTGGAACTGTCAGGTCGCGGATTTTCCGCGCCCGGGAAGCGATAGACAAAAAGCTCCAGCCGTTATTGGAGAACTGAAACTGAACATTCAAGCAGTCTTGATTTTAACAGCCTTTACAGAGACAGGTGCGTAATGGAAAAAACAGGTCAGGAATGGGTATCAGCCGCAGTGGACGGCCAGATCGACAAGGAGTCGCTGGCGCAGTTGGCAGCAGATACAGATTCACAGCAGCAATGGGCACGTTATCACCTGATTGGGGATGCGATGCGCGGCGAGTTGCCTGAGACGATCCATCTGGATCTGAGTGCCGGCATTGCGGCCGCCATTGAGCAGGAACCAACAGTTTTGGCCCCGCGCCGTTCCTCCGCGCAGGACAAACTGGGTGGCATGCTGCGTCACTTTGGCCAGTATGGCATTGCCGCCGCCGTGGCCCTGGTGGCCGTGGTGGGGGTACAAAACTACCAGGCCGTTGATACCGAAAACGCCCCTTTGCCCGTGCTCAATACCCGTCCTTTGGTCGGTTCTGCATCACCGGTGAGCCTGCAAACTGGTGCCGCACAACAGAATCAGGGCATGATCAATGAGCAGTTGTTGGAACAGCGTCGCCGTATCAATGCGTATTTGCAGGACCATATGCTGCAACAAAGATTGAACACCGGTGTGGTTGTAGACGAGAATAGCGAGGAAACCCCGGTCAATCGCTGAAGGAGTTAGCTTGCGTTTCTTGTTATTGGTCCTATGTGGCCTGATTTTTCCCGCCTTTGCGGATGAGATGTCCGCCAAAGCCTGGCTCGAGCAGATGAGCCAGGCCCTCAAACAACAACAGTACAAAATGTCGGTCATGCACATGCAGGCCGACCATATCCGTCCCCTGGTGTATCTGCATGGCAAGGTTGAAGGCAGGGAAGTGGCGTTTCTTGAGCATCTCAATGGCCCGGTGAAAAATGCGGTGCGTATCGACAATACTGTCACCTTTATCGAGCATGATCAACCGGCCTACAGCGTCAATGCGACCAGTATCGAAGGGCTGTGGCCGGCAATATTTGCCGGGAACATCAATGAACTGGAGCCCGGCTACCAGTTTGTCCTCGGTGGCCGCAGCCGTATTGCCGGTCGCCCCGGGCAACAGGTGCGCTTGATCCCGAGCGATGAACATCGATTTGCACTGCAGGTTTGGTTGGACATGGATACCTTTTTGCCGCTGCGCTACGACATGCTGACCGCCAACAAGGAACTGCTGGAGCAGGTGATGGTCATTGAGCTGTTGGTGCTGGATAGCCCTCCGGCGCTGCTGGTGGAAGCCGCCCGTCAGGAGTGGCCTCCCGTGCTAAACCAGCTGGCGCGCCAGGATGGCCAGAATTGGCAGTTTTCCTGGTTACCCGAGGGGTTTAGAATTGTGGCCCGGGACCATCATCGCCTGATGGGCAGCCAGGAAGCGGTGGAGTTCGTGGCCCTGACCGACGGCATAGCCAAAATTTCAGTGTATGTGGCCCGCGCCGGCAGTACGCCCTTGCCCGATGAGCTGGTGACCCGCAATGGCCTGGCCCTGGTGACCGAAAAGGTGGGCAATGCCGAAGTGGTGGCCGTGGGTAAGGTACCTGCCGCGACCCTGAGTCGTATCATCCGCAGCCTGACCCTGGAATCTGCGCCATGATGGAGGAGCTGGCCCGGGTAGTGGCCATTGAACCCCAGGGCTGGGTCCAGCTTGAGGTGGAACTCAAAAGCGCCTGTGGCCACTGCAGTGCCAGCGACAATTGTGGCACCTCCGCAGTGGCCAAAGCCTTTGCTCCCAAACACCAAAGATTTTCCATTCATACCGATGTCACTTGCCAGGCGGGCGATATGGTGCGCCTGGGACTGCCAGAAAGTGTACTGTTGAAAGCCGCGGCCCTGGTGTACCTGCTGCCGCTCGCCGGACTGTTGACCGGGGCGTTTGTTGGCAATGGCCTGGGCGAGTTGACCAGCCTTGGCAGCGATGGCGCCGCCATAGCCCTGGGGTTGCTGGCGGGTGTGGGCAGCTGGCGACTGGGCAAAAGTCTGGCTAAAAAGCTGGAGGCGGGCAGTCAGCCTGTCATTCTGGCCAGGCTCGGTCCATGCTTATCCCCTGATCCCCACTCCTGAGCGCCAGGGGCGAAATAGCATGAATCTGATTGGTATTGAGATAGCAATCGGGTACAATTTCGCACCTTTGATTTCGTCGTTCACTTTAGTCATTACAGCATAATGAAACACATTAGAAACTTTTCCATCATTGCCCACATTGACCATGGCAAATCCACTCTGTCCGATCGGCTTATCCAGGTGTGTGGCGGTCTGACCGACCGTGAAATGGCTGAACAGGTACTCGATTCCATGGATCTTGAGCGTGAGCGCGGCATCACCATCAAGGCCCAGAGCGTGACCCTGGACTACAAGGCAAAAGACGGCGAGACCTATCAGCTTAACTTTATTGATACCCCGGGCCACGTGGACTTCTCCTATGAAGTTTCCCGCTCCCTGGCCGCCTGTGAAGGTGCGTTGCTGGTGGTGGATGCCGGTCAGGGCGTAGAAGCCCAGACACTGGCAAACTGTTACACCGCGCTGGAAATGGATCTGGAAGTGGTGCCGGTACTGAACAAAATCGACCTGCCCCAGGCCGAGCCTGAGCGTGTGGCCGCCGAGATTGAAGACATAGTCGGCATCGAAGCCACAGATGCGGTGCGCTGCTCTGCCAAGACAGGTGTCGGCATAGACGAAGTGCTCGAGACCATAGTGGCGCAGATCCCTTCCCCAGAAGGCGACCCGGAAGCGCCACTGCAGGCGCTTATCATCGACTCCTGGTTCGACAGCTACCTTGGGGTTGTGTCATTGGTGCGTATCAAGAACGGTGTGCTCAAGAAGGGCGACAAGTTCAAGGTGATGAGCACAGGCCAGGCGTACAACGCGGATCGCGTCGGTATCTTCACTCCGAAGATGAAAGACCAAGCTGAGCTGAAAACCGGTCAGGTAGGCTATGTTATCGCCGGCATCAAGGAAATTCACGGCGCCCCTGTGGGTGATACCCTGACCCTGGCCAAGCACGGTGCCGAGAAACCACTGCCGGGCTTTAAGAAGGCTAAGCCTCAGGTATACGCCGGTGTGTTTACCATATCCACCGACGACTATGAAAGCTTCCGTGATGCGCTGAACAAACTCAGCCTAAACGATGCGTCCTTGCAGTTTGAGCCCGAAACCTCTTCTGCGCTGGGCTTTGGTTTCCGTATCGGCTACCTGGGCCTGCTGCACATGGAAATCATCCAGGAGCGTCTGGAGCGTGAATACGATCTGGACCTCATCACCACGGCGCCAACCGTGGAATACGAAGTGCTGCTGACCAACGGCGAAACCGTTTACGTTGATAACCCGTCCGATCTGCCGGCCATCAACCACATCGAAGAGATGCGTGAGCCTATAGTGCAGGCCAACATTCTGGTGCCGAAAGAGTATCTGGGTAACGTTATTACTCTGTGTATCGAGAAACGCGGTGTGCAGAAGAACATGGTTTACCACGGCAATCAGGTGGCGCTGACCTATGATATTCCGGCTGCCGAAGTGGTAATGGACTTCTTCGACCGCCTCAAGTCTACCAGTCGTGGTTATGCCTCGCTGGAATATAACTTTATCCGCTTCGAGCCCGCCGACATGGTGCGTCTGGACGTGCTGATCAACGGCGATCGCGTAGACGCGCTGGCGATGATCATCCACCGCTCCAACATCCGCCACAAGGGTATTGCCCTGGTGGAGAAGATGAAAGAGCTGATCCCAAGGCAGATGTTCGATATCGCCATTCAGGCGGCCGTGGGTAACCAGGTTGTGGCCCGTTCTACCGTGAAGGCGCTGCGTAAAGACGTAACCGCCAAGTGTTACGGTGGTGACGTATCCCGTAAGAAGAAGCTGCTGCAGAAGCAAAAAGAAGGTAAGAAGCGGATGAAGCAGTTGGGGAACGTGGAAGTACCGCAGGAAGCCTTCCTCGCCGTGCTCAAGCTCAACGAGTAACAGTTGAGCCTGTACTGACCAAGACCTGAGCGCCGCAGTTTGCGGCGCTTTAGTTAGTTTATCCGCCAGCGGCGGGTAAATTCACCAAAGCGCAATGCATTCAGGAACATCCTTGGTATAAAAGTGACTAACAAGACGTAATCAACCGGCAAGGAGAGTTCATGGCCGCTTACTTTTCACAGATTCTGGTTCTGGTGACCCTGGTTTCGGGACTGATATGGTTTTTCGATGCCAGGTTTCAGGCGCCCAAGCGCCGCGAAGCGCTGGCGTTGGCCAAGGCCAGCAATGCCAATCTCAGCGATGAGGCAGCCGAGGCCCTGGTGCGCGAGCCCTATATGGTCGAAACCGCCCATTCCATTTTCCCCGTTATCGCCTTTGTATTGGTGTTGCGCTCTTTTCTGTATGAACCATTCCAGATCCCGTCGGGCTCCATGATGCCAACCCTGTTGGTGGGCGATTTCATCCTGGTGGAGAAGTTCAGCTATGGCATCAAGGACCCGGTGTGGCGCAAGCAGTTGGTCGATACCGGTGAGCCCAAGCGTGGTGACATAGTGGTATTCAAGTACCCTGAGAACCCGGCCATTGACTATATTAAACGGGTAGTGGGCCTGCCGGGTGATCGTATCTTCTATCAGGATAAGCAGCTGTATATTCAGCGCGCCTGCCAGGAAGGCGAAGCCTGTGGCAGCGTGCCACAAAAGGTGGAACGGGTGTCGGTGAATTCGGGTGAGTTTTCACATGATGGTGTGCCGCTGCTGAAATTCCGCGAGCAACTGGGCGATGTGGCCCACGATATTTTGATCAACCCACGTCGCCCCGATATGCGCGGCATGTTCTTCCATAAGGGCGGTCTGCCAACCGGTGAGTTCCTGGTGCCAGAAGGCCATTATTTTATGATGGGAGACAACCGTGACAACAGTACCGACAGTCGCTTCTGGGGCTTTGTACCCGAGGAAAACCTGGTGGGCAAGGCGGTGGCGATTTGGATCAGTTTTGAATTCGAACGTGGCCCCGGCGATGTGCTGCCCTCCTGGATCCCAACAGGGGTGCGTTTCAACCGGGTTGGTGGTGTAAACTAAGTCATGGAACCTATCAAGAACCTGCCCAGGCTGTGCCGTACCCTGGGCTACAGCTTCAGTGATATAGGTCTGTTGAATCAGGCCCTGACCCACCGCAGCGCCTCCAATCTGCATAACGAAAGGTTGGAGTTTCTCGGTGACTCCATTTTGTCGATAGTCATCTCTGATGCCCTGTATCATCAGTTTCCCAAGGCCACCGAAGGTGATTTGAGCCGGATGCGCGCCACTTTGGTGCGCGGTGATACCCTGGCCGTGATAGCCAAGGAATTTAAACTGGGTGACTACCTGACCCTGGGGCCGGGAGAACTCAAGAGTGGCGGTTTCCGCCGTGAGTCTATCCTTGCCGATGCGGTGGAAGCCATCATAGGGGCCATCTATCTGGATGCCGATCTCGACACCTGCCGTGGCCTGTTGCTCAGCTGGTACAAGGATCGCCTGGCGGGCATACAGCCGGGTGTGAGTCAGAAGGACGCCAAGACCACGTTGCAGGAGTATCTGCAGGGCATGAAAAAACCGCTGCCCGAGTACCATGTGGTCGCGGTCGAGGGTGAGGCCCACGACCAGACATTTACCGTGGAATGCCGCATTGCCGATCTGCCCCAGAGCGTGATCGGTGTTGGCAGTTCACGCCGCAAGGCCGAACAGGTCGCTGCTACGCAAGTATTGGAATTATTGAAGAAATGAGTAAAAAGCCCGAGGACATTCGTCCTCAAGATGCGCCCCAGTCCGAGCCAAGCCTGGACGAATTGCTGGCCCGCATGAACGCCCAAAATGCCCCCGCGCAGCACTATGATGTGACCTACTGCGGCATGGTGGCCATTGTCGGCCGTCCCAACGTGGGCAAGTCAACCTTGCTCAACCGTCTGCTGGGGCAAAAGATCAGCATTACCTCGCGCAAGCCCCAGACCACCCGTCACAGGATCATGGGGATCCACACCGAGGGACCGCACCAAATCGTTTTTATCGACACCCCCGGTCTGCATATTGAAGAAAAGCGGGCCATCAACCGCCTGATGAACCGGGCGGCCGCCAGTTCACTGGCCGATGTGTCCATGGTGATCTTCGTGGTCGATGGCCTTGCCTGGACCGCCGACGATGAAATGGTGCTTACTAAACTGCGCCGCGGTGGCGAAGAGCGCAAGACAGTGCTTGCCATAAACAAGGTCGACGGCATCAAGGACAAGGAACAGTTGTTCCCCCACCTCGAAGAGCTGGCGACCAAGTATGACTTCGATGAAATATTGCCGATTTCTGCCAAGACCGGCACCAACGTTGCCCGCATCCTTGAGTTGGCGCGGGAGTCACTGCCCGAATCCGTGTTCTTCTTCCCCGAAGATTACGTGACCGACAGATCCCAGCGCTTTATGGCCTCGGAAATCGTCCGTGAGAAGCTGATGCGCTTTTTGGGGGACGAGCTGCCCTACGATGCCACGGTGGAAATCGAGCAGTTTAAAATGATGGAAAACGGCGTGTATCAGATTAACGCCCTGATCCTGGTGGAGCGCGATGGCCAGAAGCGCATGGTCATAGGTAAAAAAGGCGAGCGTATCCGCACTATAGCCTCCGAAGCGCGGATGGACATGGAGCGCCTGTTCGACAACAAGGTATTCCTCGAAGTGTGGGTCAAGGTCAAGTCCGGTTGGGCCGATGACGAACGGGCTCTGCGCAGTCTGGGCTACGGCGAAGACTGAGTTGCCATGGAAAGGGGCTACCTGCTGCACCTGCGTCCCTACCGGGAATCCAGCGCTATAGTGCAATTGCTGGTGGACGGGCAGGGGCGGGTGGACGCGGTGGCCCGCCTCGGCAGCGGCAAGCGCACGGTCAAGGCCTTGCTGCAACCTTTCCAACCCCTGCTGTTTTCCCTCGCCGGTCGCGGTGAACTTAAAAACCTGCAACAACCGGAAGCTTACGCTCCAGCGGTGCCCCTTGGCGGCGATGCCCTCTATGCCGGCATGTATCTCAATGAATTACTTATCCGCTGCCTGTCGCACGGCCACGCGGGAGAAGGTCTGTTTCTGGCCTATCACCAAACCCTGATGCGGCTGGCTCTCGGCATGGATCAGGCCTGTCTGCGTTATTTTGAGCTGGCGCTGCTCTCAGAACTTGGCACCTGTCCTTCACTGGAGGAAGATGCCCTGGGGAATGTGGTACAGGCCGACAGCCACTACAGCTGGCGACCTCAGCTCGGCCTTGCCCCCGACAGCCGCGGCGATATAGCCGGTCATACCCTGTTAGCCCTCAGTAACAGGGAGCTGCAATCTGAGCAGCTGCGTCAGGCCAAACTCTTGCTGCGCCAATTACTGGCCCCCTTTGTCGGTGATAAGCCCCTGGCCAGCCGTGAATTATTTCGTCGCCGTCAGGGTGGCAATCAACCAGCCTGAGTCGCGACGATAGGACTGCACTTTGTGGCGCGGCTCAAGTACAATGGCGCCTCACCAAAAAGCCAAGGAGTTGTCGATGAGCCGCATTTTACTGGGCGTGAACATAGATCATATTGCCACCCTGCGTCAGGTCCGTGGCACCCATTACCCCGATCCTGTCCATGCCGCCGCCGTGGCCGAGCACGCGGGTGCCGATGGCATCACTATTCACCTGCGGGAAGACAGGCGCCACATCATTGATCGCGACGTGTATCTGTTGGCCAAGACCCTCAAGACCCGGATGAACTTCGAGTGTGCCGTCACCGAGGAAATGCTGAATATCGCCTGTGACATCAAGCCCACCTATGTGTGCCTGGTGCCGGAGAAGCGTGAAGAGCTGACCACAGAGGGGGGCCTGGATGTGGCCGGGCAAATGGACAAGATCCGCGCTGCGGTAACCCGTCTTGCTGCTGCAGGCATCAAGGTATCCCTGTTTATCGATGCCGATAAGACCCAGATTGACGCCGCCGTTGCCGTGGGGGCTCCGTATATCGAGATCCACACCGGCTGCTATGCCGATGCCGAAACCGAAGCCGAAGAGGCCGCCGAGCTCGACAGGATCACCCGCATGGCCAAGTATGCCCATGAGCAGGGGCTGACGGTCAATGCCGGTCACGGTTTGCACTACCACAACGTTAAACCCATTGCCGCCATTCCGGAACTGTATGAACTCAACATAGGCCATGCGATTGTTGCCCGCGCAGCCATTGATGGTCTGGACAAGGCGGTGCGCGACATGAAGCAGCTGATGCTGGAAGGTCGTCGGGGCGAGTAATGGCAATCCTGGGGCTGGGCACTGACATAGTTGAAATTGAACGGATCCGCGCCCAGCTGGAGCGGGGGGGGGAGCGCCTGGCCCGGCGGGTATTGACCGAGGCCGAGCTGGCCCGTTTTGCCGCCAGTGCCCAACCCGAGCGCTATCTGGCCAAACGCTTTGCCGCCAAGGAAGCTGCTGCCAAGGCGCTTGGCACCGGCATAGGTCGGGGCGTGTCGTTCCAGCACATTGAGACGGACAACAATGCCGATGGGGCGCCGGTGCTGAGTTTCAGTGGCGGTGCCGCCGAACGCTTGGCAGCCATGGGGGGCAACCGAATACACCTCTCCATCGCCGACGAACGCCATTATGCGGTGGCAACCGTGATACTCTCGCGTGACTGACAGATCTGCCCGACTTTGAAGAGACGCCCCGGTGGCGTCTTTTTTATTGTCACCCTAAAACCACCTCCTATGGAGGTGGTGATCGTTCTGGTGGGGCTTTGCCCGGAGAATGCCCATGCTAAATACTCCCTCGGTTTGTTACCAGCAAATCAAGGAGTAAGTAGCATGAGCAGATATGAATCCGCGTCTCACGTATTCTATCGTTGTCAGTATCACCTCGTTTGGACACCCAAGTACAGGTACAAAATCCTGAAAGGTAATCTCGGCAGAGAGCTTTATCGAAGTATCTATGTTTACTGCAACATGAAGAAATGCAGAGTCGTGGAACTAAATGTTCAGGAAGATCATGTCCATCTAGTAGTCAGAACCCCACCCAGTCTAAGCGTGTCGGATTTAATGGGTTTTGTTAAAGGGAGAACCGCGATCAGGATGTTTGCCAAATTTCCTTATTTAAGAAAGCACAAGCTCTGGGGGAATCACTTCTGGCAACGGGGTTATTTTGTGGACTCAGTAGGAGCAAACGAAGACATAATCCGTAGATATGTACGGCACCAGGAAAAGACAGCCAAAGAAGAAGAGAAACGGCAAATAGCGTTAGGGTTGGAAGGTTAGTTTTTAAGCCCCCTTTTAGGGGGCTGTGTCAAAGCCACCTGCTATGCAGGTGGATTTTTACTGGCTTGAGTTGCCCACGCGGCTCTGGTTTACTGGAAAAACCTGGCCCGCGGTAACGGCCGTGAACTTCGACCTTGGAGATAAGGATGAAATCCGCCGTTGAACAGCTCGCCAGCTATAAAAGCGTGCACCTGAATCCCACCAACCTCAAAACCCATTGTGTGGGCATTCCCCTCATTATCTGGGCCGCCGCTGTCTGGATGAGTTTGCCCCGGCTGCCCCTGCCGTTTGCGGGGGAAGCACCCCTGTCCACCCTGGCCGCGCTGTTGATACTCGGCTATTACCTGCTGCTCCATTGGCGCCTGGCATTGGGCATGGTGCTTTTGGGCACGCCCTTGGTGCTCAGTGCCCAATGGATGGCGGCGCTGCCCAATGGGGCCTGGATAGCTGCGGCGGCATTTGGCATTGGCTGGGTGTTTCAATTGATAGGGCACAGGTTTGAGAAGGCCAAGCCGGCCTTTCTTGAGGATCTCAATCAGTTATTAATAGGACCGCTATTTCTGATGGCAGAGCTGTATTTTGCTTTGGGGCTGGAGGCGCGGCTGAACCAGGATATTACACCATTGGCGGTGGCCAGGCGCAGGGCCTTACAGCAGAAGGACAAGCAGCAGAAGAACAAGCAGCAGGCAAACAAGCCTTGATATGAGAAAGGCGCCCTGGGGCGCCTTATTACTTTATCTGGGAACACTTTATCAGGGGGCGCGGTAATGCCCCGGAATGACCCTGACGCTCTTGATCATGTTGTCCGCCACTTCCACTATTTCTATCGGATAGCCCGCCAGTCGCAGACTGGTATTGGCGGCGGGAATTTCTTCCAGGTATTCCAGGATCAGGCCGTTAAGCGTCTTGGGACCGTCGGTGGGGAAATCCCACTTCATTTCCTTGTTGAGATCGCGAATGTTGATGCTGGCATCAATCAGATAACTGCCGTCCTGCTGGGCGCTGATATCTTCACTCGGTGTCGGGATCATGGAGGTGGTAAAGTCACCAACTATCTCTTCGAGAATATCTTCCAGGGTCACCAGACCCTGAATATCGCCGTATTCATCCACCACCAGGCCGATACGCTCTTTGTTGTGCTGGAAATTAGCCAGCTGGACGTTCAGCGGCGTACCTTCAGGCACAAAATACAACTCCTTTACCGCCCGCAGCAGTGAAGATTTGCTGAACTGCTCCTTGGACTGCAGTCTCAGGGCATCACGCAGGTGGATAAAGCCGACCGCATCATCGATATTGTCGCGGTAAACCAACACCCGGGTATGGGGACTGGTGACCACCTGGCGATTGATCACCTTGAAATCGTCGTTGACGTTAATGGCGTAGATATCCGAGCGCGGCACCATGATGTCTTCCACAGTGACCTTTTCCAGATCGAGGATAGACAGCAGCATGTCCTGGTGACGTTGAGGGATCAGGGCGCCGGCCTCGTGTACCACGGTGCGCAGCTCTTCCTGGCTGAGGGCATCATTGGTGGCCACCGAATGTATGCCCATCAGTCGCAGCATGCCAGAGGTGATGAGGTTCATCAGCTTGACCAAGGGCCAGAGGAATACCAACAACCAGCGCAGTATCATGCTGGAAGGGTAGGCGATACGCTCCGGATGCAGTGCTGCCAGGGTCTTTGGTGTCACTTCGGCGAAAATCAACACCAGCAGGGTCAGGATCCCCGTGGCAATGGCAACCCCGAGATCGCCCCAAAGGCGCAAGCCTATGATGGTCGCAATGGCCGAGGCCAGAATATTGACCAGGTTATTGCCGATGAGAATAAGGCCAATCAGGCGATCTGGTCGTTCCAACAGTTTCAATGCCCTTTCCGCTCCCTTGTGGCCACTGTTGGCCAGATGGCGCAGGCGGTAGCGGTTCAGGGTCATCATCGCCGTTTCCGAACCGGAAAAATAAGCGGATATGAGAATAAGGACAAACAGGAACAGCAACAGGCTGCCGGTCGATATAGATTCCAAGCAAGGGCTCCGTTATGGCCGGGAGAAGTAAGTAAATACTGGCATTTTACAGGGGTGTCAAGTCAACGTTAGTTAAGGATCAGTTCCTTGACGATGCGGGCACCAAAATAGGCCAGGGATAACAGGCCTGCACCGGTCAGGCTATATATCACCGCTGTGCGTATCTTACAGCCAACGCTGTATTGCTGCCACAACATGGCGATATAAACACACCAGGCGAGGATAGACAGTATGGCTTTATGGCCCTTGCCATCGGCAAACATGTCGTCAAGGAACACAAAGCCTGTGGCCAGGGACAGACTGAGCAGTATCACCCCTATGATGATCAGGTGATACAGCTGCTTCTCCACCGTCATCAGCGGCGGCATGGCAGGGCTGAGCAGCAACTGCTTCTTTTTCAGCTTGTTTTGGATCATCTGCAGCTGAATAGCATAGAGAGCGGCAATCATCAGCGCACTGTAGGCCATCAGCGACAGCACCACGTGGGCCAACACCTCGGGGTGTAACTCAAAATGGGTGATGTATTGCGGTGGTACCAACCATAACAGGGCCACACTGAGCACGGAGCAGGCGTAGATCACCGGCACCACCACTATGACCTTGAGCCTGAAGATCAGCAGGGTAAAGCTGAAGGCAATGATCCAGTTAACCAGGGATATCACGTTGGTCAGGCTGAAGTTTTGACCATCACCGGTAAACATGGCCTGGGACAGGGCGGCTGCATGCAACACCACGGCAATGGCGGCCACGGCGGCCACGGCACGGCGGTTGGGGCCATCGGCATGGAACAGTCTGCTGGTAACCAGCACCAGCGCAATGCTGTAGAAGAACATGGCAGAAGCGGAAAAAAGAACCATGGATCCGTACCCTAATCAAAGGAGTGTTGGGCCCGCTGCTGGCGGGTGTCCGAATAAATTGTCGCTAGAATAACACGAGCTTGCCGCGATTGGGCAGTGATGTAAGTTGCAAATTTCAGTCAAATCCTGTCGTTAGTCGCAGAAATTGCATTCAAGGCCGCCAAGGCGCTGGCCGGCGTTGCAGTAGCATAAACTGAGCGCATCGTTATAATACAGCCCACATTGGTCAATTCTATAGGGTTAGCACAGGACGATGTTTGAGAACCTCACCGACAGATTGTCACGCACGCTGAAAAATATCAGTGGCCGTGGTCGCTTAACGGAAGACAACATTAAAGACACCCTGCGGGAAGTGCGCATGGCACTGCTGGAGGCGGATGTTGCCTTGCCCGTGGTGCGTGAATTCGTCAATGCGGTCAAGGAACGCGCCGTAGGTCAGGAGGTGACCAAGAGCCTGACGCCGGGCCAGGTGTTCGTCAAGATAGTCCAAAGCGAGCTGGAAAAAGCCATGGGCGAGGCCAACGAGGCCCTGAACCTGGCTGCCCAGCCGCCGGCGGTGCTGATGATGGCCGGTTTGCAGGGCGCGGGTAAAACCACCAGCGTTGCCAAGTTGGCCAAATTCCTGCGCACCCGGCAGAAGAAATCCGTGCTGGTGGTCAGCGCCGACGTTTACCGTCCGGCGGCGATCAAGCAGCTGGAGACCCTGGCCAAGGAAGTGGAAGTGGAATTCTTCCCCTCCGATGTGAGCCAAAAGCCCATAGACATTGCCAGCGCGGCCATAGCCCATGCCAAGCTCAAGTTTATCGATGTGGTGATCCTCGATACCGCAGGCCGCCTGCACGTCGATGATGCCATGATGGACGAGATCAAGGCCCTGCACGCCGCGGTCAAGCCCATAGAAACCCTGTTCGTGGTTGATGCCATGACGGGTCAGGACGCCGCCAATACCGCCAAGGCCTTCAACGAGGCCCTGCCGCTGACCGGTGTGGTACTGACCAAGGTCGACGGTGACGCCCGTGGTGGTGCGGCCCTGTCTATTCGTCATATCACAGGCAAGCCCATCAAGTTCCTCGGTGTCGGTGAGAAAACCGATGCCCTTGAGCCTTTCCATCCGGACCGGGTGGCATCACGCATCCTCGGCATGGGCGACGTGCTGTCGCTGATTGAACAGGTTGAGCGCGGCGTCGATAAAGAAAAGGCCATGAAGCTGGCCTCCAAGGTGAAGTCCGGCGGCAATTTCGACCTGGAAGATTTCCGCGAGCAGTTGCAGCAGATGAAGAACATGGGCGGCATGATGGGCATGCTTGAAAAATTGCCCGGTGTCGGCCAGTTGCCACCCGAGGCCCTGGCCCAGGTGCAGGATGGCAAGATGACTCGCCAAATGGAGGCTATCATAAACTCCATGACCCCCGGTGAACGCAAGAACCCAGACATCATCAAGGGTTCGCGCAAGCGTCGTATTGCCGCCGGTTCAGGCACCCAAATTCAGGATGTGAACCGCCTGCTGAAGCAGTTCACCCAGATGCAGAAAATGATGAAGAAAATGTCGGCCAAGGGCGGTATGCAAAAGATGATGCGCGCCATGGGCGGCATGATGCCGGGAGGCATGAAATTCCCGGGGCGTTAAGCCCCAAAATACAGCGCGAATGCCGCCGTAAAAATCGCCAGTAGCGGTTGCATTCGCCCGAAAGTCAGGTAAAATCGTCCGGCTTTCTTTCTGGGACTCTCTTGCGAACACGGGGTTCCAGTTTTTATTTTTGCTTCTGGCAAATCATTAGAGGATAAAAAACGCATGGTTACCATTCGTTTAGCTCGTGGTGGCGCGAAAAAGCGTCCATTCTACAACATCGTTGTTGCTGACAGCCGCAACGCCCGCGACGGTCGTTTCATCGAGCGCGTTGGTTTCTTCAACCCACTGGCCAAAGGTCAGGAAGAAACTCTGCGTCTGGACCTGGACCGTGTTGACCACTGGGTGGCCAACGGTGCAGCGACCACTGAGCGTGTTGCTAAGCTGATCAAAGACGCCCGTAAAGCTGCTGCTTAATGGCGTAAAGGTATAGATTGATGAGCAGTAACCAACAGCCGATAGTGGTGGGCAAAATTGGCTCTACCTACGGCATCAAAGGTTGGATGAAGATCACCTCCTATACCAATTCTGTTGAAGATATTTTTGACTACTCGCCCTGGCTTATCCAAGAACAGGGAAAGTGGCGTGAAGTGAAGGTCAGCCAGTGGCGCTTCCACGGCCAGGCGGTGATTGCCGCCCTGGAAGGGGTTGAGACACGGGAGCAGGCGCAAATGCTCACTAACTGTGAGATTGCCATCCTGCCTGAGCAGATGCCTGAGTTGCCCGAAGACGAGTTCTATTGGCGCGATCTCATGGACTGCGAGGTGATTAACACCAAGGGTTATCACATGGGCAAGGTCGAACAGATCGTGGAAACAGGATCCAACGACGTACTGCTGGTGAAAGCCAACGCCAAAGATAGCTTCGGCAAAGTGGAACGTATGATCCCCTTTGTCCCCGGCCAATTCATCCTCGAGGTGAATGTGCCGGAAAAACAGATAGTAGTGGATTGGGATCCGGACTTTTAAGTCGAGGTACAACACATGTGGTTAGGGGTAATCACCCTGTTTCCCGAGATGTTCCGTGCCGTCAGTGACTTTGGAGTAACGGGTCGGGCCGTGAAGAACGGCCTGCTGGAGTTGCAAACGTGGAATCCCCGTGATTTCACCCATGACAGACACAATACCGTGGATGACCGACCTTACGGCGGTGGCCCGGGAATGTTGATGATGGTGCAACCACTGAAAGACGCTATCCAGGCAGCCAAAACGGCGGCCGGCGAGGGCGCTAAAGTGATATATCTGTCGCCTCAGGGGCGCAAGCTGACACAGCAAGGTGCGGCTGAGCTGGCAGAATCGCGGAAGCTGATATTGGTGTGTGGTCGTTACGAAGGTATCGATGAACGCATCATACAGACGGAAGTGGATGAGGAATGGTCGGTGGGCGATTACGTGCTTTCGGGCGGTGAATTGCCGGCGATGACCCTTATCGACGCAGTCTCGAGACTGGTGCCCGGCGTGCTGGGTAAACAAGCCTCGGCGGAGCAGGATTCCTTCTCCGATGGTCTGCTCGATTGTCCCCATTACACCCGGCCCGAACAGTTGGATGGTCTGGATGTACCGGCAGTGCTGCTGAGCGGCAATCACGAAGAAATTAGACGCTGGCGTCTGAAACAAAGTCTCGGAAGAACTTTGTTAAGACGACCGGAATTATTTGAAAATCTAGCTCTGACTGACGAGCAAACCCGCCTCCTGGCGCAGTTTGTTGACGAGATGGAACATCCACAGAAGTCGTAGCTCAGTTAATACTAGTATGGAGTTTATATGAACAACATCATCAAGATGCTCAACGATGAGCAAATGAAAAAAGACGTTCCTGAGTTCGGTGCCGGTGATACCGTAGTCGTTCAGGTACGCGTTAAAGAAGGTGACAAAGAGCGTCTGCAGGCGTTCGAAGGTGTGGTTATTGCCAAGCGTAACCGCGGTCTGCACTCTGCCTTCACCGTACGTAAAATCTCTAATGGCGAAGGCGTTGAGCGTGCGTTCCAAACTCACAGCCCTCTGATTGCCAGCATCGAAGTTAAGCGTCGTGGTCGCGTTCGTCGCGCCAAACTGTACTATCTGCGTGAGCGTTCAGGTAAGTCTGCACGTATCCGTGAGAAACTGGCTACCAAGTAATTCGGTACCGGTTAGACAAAGACGCAAGTGTTCGCACATTAACCCGCCTCCCGAGGCGGGTTTTTGTTTTTGGTCATTTTGTTCAAACTGAGAAAATTTCAGCTTTAAGCCTTGCTTCCGGCGATGCCGCAGGGCACACTGTGCACTCGATGTAATGGTGTAGCATTACGACATTGCAAGCGTGTCGTCCAATATGAGATATCAGATTCAGTATTCAAGGGGAAAGGCCATGCAGCAGGATACGATTAACAATGTGCACATCAGCGCCGAAAAGGTGCTGCTGACACCCAAGGAACTCAAGGCCGAGCTGCCCCTGTCTGCCCATGCCCAGCAATATATACTCAGGGCCCGGCGCACGGTGGCCGACATAGTGCACCGCCGTGACCAGCGAACCCTGGTGGTAACCGGCCCCTGCTCTATCCATGATATGGCCGCCGCCAAGGAATACGCGCTGAAACTCAAGCGGCTGCATGATGAACTCAAAGACGAATTCTTTATTCTGATGCGGGTCTACTTCGAAAAGCCACGCACCACGATCGGCTGGAAGGGGATGATCAACGATCCCGACATGGACGGCTCCTTTGATGTGGAGAAGGGACTGAGACTGGCCCGTGAGCTGATGATTTTCCTTGCCGAGTTGGAGTTGCCTGTGGCCACCGAAGCGCTCGACCCCATCAGTCCCCAGTACATTTCCGAGCTGGTCACCTGGTCGGCCATAGGGGCCCGCACCACGGAATCCCAGACCCACAGAGAAATGGCCTCGGGTTTGTCCATGCCTGTGGGGTTCAAGAATGGCACCGACGGCAAGCTCGACGTGGCCATCAATGCGATGAAATCCGCCGCCAGCGGCCACCGTTTTATGGGCATCAATCAGGAGGGGCAGGTGTCGCTGCTGCAGACCAACGGTAATCCCGATGGGCATGTGATCCTGCGTGGTGGCAGCGCGCCCAACTACGATGCGGTCAGCGTTGCCGACTGTGAACAGCAAATCCGCCGGGCGGGGCTGACGCCCAGACTGGTGATAGACTGCAGCCACGGCAACTCGTCGAAGAACCATGAGCGGCAGCTGCCGGTATGCCGGGATGTTTTTGGCCAGATAGCTGCAGGCAGTGAGTCCATCATAGGCGTGATGCTGGAGAGTCATCTCAATGCCGGCAACCAGGCCAGCGATAAACCACTGGCACAACTGCAATACGGGGTATCTGTGACCGATGCCTGTATCGATTGGTCCAGCACCGAGGTATTGCTGCGTGAAGGAGCGGCCCAACTGGCCTCGGCGCGTCAAAGCCGTTCTGTTATGCTGAAGGCCGCCAATGGCTGACAGGATATTTGATATGACGGAAAAGACCACAGCCGAGCTGGAAAAGCTGCGCGGCCTGATTGATGGCGTTGATAACCAGTTGCTGCATTTGCTGCGCAAGCGCCTGGATTTGGTGGCCCAGGTGGGTGCGGTGAAGCACGCCGCGGGATTGCCCATCTATGCCCCGGCCAGAGAGGCGGCCATGCTTGGCAAACGCCGTGAAGAAGCCCAGGCCATGGGCGTCAATCCACAGCTGATTGAAGATGTGCTCAGGCGCTTGATGCGTGAGTCCTATCTGAGTGAAAAGGATGTGGGTTTCAAGCAGATAAAACCGGATTTGGGCCAGATAGTCATCATAGGCGGCAAGGGGCAATTGGGTCGTCTGTTTGCCCAGATGTTCAGCCTTTCCGGTTATCGGGTGCAAATCCTCGACAAGGATGACTGGCAGGTGGCAGACAGCCTGTTTGCCGGCGCCGGTCTGGTGCTGGTGACTGTGCCCATAGGTAGCACCTGTGAGCTTATCCGCAGCCGGCTTGGCAGTTTGCCAAAAGACTGCGTGCTGGCGGATCTTACCTCCATCAAGGAGGCACCACTCAACGCCATGCTCGATACTCACTCCGGGCCCGTGGTGGGGCTGCACCCCATGTTTGGCCCGGATGTAGGCAGTCTCGCCAAGCAGGTGGTGGTGGTGTGCCATGGTCGCGGTCAAACCCAATACCAGTGGTTGCTGGAACAAATTGGGATCTGGGGGGCTCGTTTGGTTGAAGCCGAAGCGGTCCGCCACGACAAGGCGATGCAACTGGTGCAGGCCATGCGTCACTTCTCGTCCTTTGTTTACGGCCTGAATTTGTGCCGGGAGCAAGCCGACATAGATAGCCTGCTGGAGTTCAGCTCGCCCATTTACCGGCTGGAGCTGGCCATGGTTGGGCGCTTGTTTGCCCAGGATCCACAGTTGTATGCGGACATTATTTTCGCCCAGCAAGGCAGCCTGGAGGTCATTGCCGACTATCTCGACAATTACCGCGAGGCCCTGGCATTGCTGCAAGCGGGAGATAGACAGGGCTTTATCAGCAGATTCAATGAAGTAGCCAGCTGGTTTGGCGACTATGCGGCCCAGTTCCAGCGTGAAAGCCGCGCCATGTTGCAGTCGGTCAATGACATGAAGACGGGCTGAGAGAATTTACTGCGGTCGGTTGCGAATTTGTCGACTCCTCAGTAAGGTTAAATTAAGGGCCTTCGAGTCCGCTATATCACGGGAGATGAACATGACCCAACTGAGTCTGATGCAGACAAGTGCCGAAGATCGCAGCCTGTTGCACCTAAACTATGGGCTGATGAGTGCATTTCCCCTGTTGTTGCCGCTGTTATTGGGCCTGGTATTGAACCTGTCCCTGACCAAGGGCAGCAGCGGTCCATTGGGGCGCAGCCATTTGCGTTGGCAGCGTCATTCCATGCTGGGATTGGCGCTGTTGTTGCCACTGAGCTACAACCTGCCCCATGACGCCAGCGCCCTGGCACTGATGTCCTTAACCCTGATGTGGTTTGTGATGCGCATCGTCAAGGGCTGGGTCAGCCTTATCGATGGCATAGCACCATGATGGCATAGCACCATGATGGCATAGCGCTATGATGTAATTGAACAATGCAAAGGGGCCCGCAGGCCCCTTTGTGTATCTGAGACTTTTCAGCATCAATTGTGTATCTGGGCCGCCACCTGGCGCACCAGCGCCTGTGGCAGGGTGTCCAAATCCAGCACCAGGCCATCGGCTCCGAGCTTGACTATGGCGTGGACCTGACGGCTTAGCGCCTCGGGTGCCACTGCGTAGCTGGGATTGACAAGCACAGGCAGGTGACTGACTTCCTTGAGTTCCACCAGGGACGCCAAATCGAGTGTACCGCCCGCCTGATGATGGAAGGCGCTGACACCGGCATCACACAGCAACAATTGCTGGTTGCCTGCACCGAGGATCACATCGGCACTGGCAAGCCATTCCTCCAGGCTGGCCATGGAGTTGCGTTCCAATATCAGCGGGGTATTGAGTCTGCCGGCCTGTTCCAGCAAGTCCTGATTGAACATCTGATTGCCGCGCAGCAGCAGAATGTCGGCAAAGGGAGCCAACTGGCTCAATTGCGCCTCCTGCTCTATGGCGACTATGGTAACAAGTTGAAACTGGTCCAGTACCCTTGCGGCCGCTGCCAGGCGGGTCGCTGTGTCTGTGTGACGCCCGGCGCCATCAAAAATGATCCCTTGAACACCCGAGGATTTGAGTTCCTTGGCCAGATTATCCAACCCCGTGGTGGTCTGGGGCAGGGCAAACTGCACCAGTGCGGCTCTTTGGCTGCCATCGAGGCACAGGTGTTTAACCTGCAGCGGGCTGGCCAGTTGCTTGAATGCACGGCTGTGGCGCTTGGGCTCTGTGGTTCCTTCGGCATGCTGCTGTTGATGCTTGAGGGTATCGGGCTCGATCAGCAGCTGATGATTGCTCAGCTGGGTCGGCTTGACGGATTCGCTGGGATAACAGCCAAGTACTTTGACAAAGCGGGTGATCCGTTCCAATTCCTTCAACGCGGTTTGCATCGGTGTGCTGTTAAGGTTGGCATCTATATCAAGGTAGAACATCTCTTCCCAGGGCGTGCCCGGAATGGGCCGGGATTCCAGTTTACTCATATTGAGGTTGTTGGCCTTGAGTACCAACAAAGCCTCCACCAGGGCACCTGGCTTCTGGCCCGTGGCCATGATCAGGGTACATTTGGCCGGTAATTGTTCGGGCACGTCCACCGCCTTGCGGGAGACCACGATAAAGCGGCTTTGGTTCACCTTCTGGTTGGCCAGTCCCTGTTCCAGGGCTTCCAGTTGATACAGGGCGCCACCCTCAGCGCTGCCGATGGCGGCAACACCTGGGTCATCACTCAACTGCACCTTCTCCATGGCCTCGGCGCTGGAGGCACAGTATTCCAGGCGAATACCCGGATGCCTCGCCAAATAGCGACTGCATTGGCTGATGGGCTGTGGGTGGGCATAGATAGTATGGATTTTGCCGCTTTGAGCCTCAGCTTTGCCCAGCAGGCAATGACCGACCTCTATGGTGGTTTCCCCCACAATTGCCAGGCTGGTGTGTTGCAGTACGTCATAGACTTCGTTGATTGAGCCGGAGGAGGTGTTTTCAATGGGCAGAAAACCATAATCGGCATGGCCCGATTCCACGGCTTGGACTATTTCATCAAAGTTCTGGCAACCCAGGTCAATCATTTCCACCTGGCGGCGCTGGCAATAGCGATTTGCGGCCAGGAACGAATAGGATCCTCGGGCTCCCAGATACGCGACGCAGTATTGCTGCTTCTGGGTTTCGGGATTGGCACGGCCATGGAGGTAGGCCTGCTGGTTGAGAACCGAATCCTCGATAATGCTTTGATAAAGTTGCACCACGAAGTGGGGGTCGAGCCCCTGTTCCCGGCCCTTTTGTACCAGGCGGGCCAACAGTTCTTTTTCCCTTTGGGTATCGCGCACCGGCCTGACGTCGACTTCCTTGCTGCGGGCGACTTCCAGGCTGAGATCCCGACGCTTGGCGAGCAGCGACAGTATGTCATTGTCTATGGTAGTGATCTGTTCCCGGGTTTGACTCAGGGGTTGGGGTTTATCCATGCTGACCTCTATCTGTACTGCAATTTCACCTGTGTTATAAACAAAAAAGCCTCCCGGGTGGTGGAGGCTTTGGTATTTTCACTTTCTTTTTTACACAGAAATACCGCCTCCAGAGGGGAAGTGAATAAAAAAGAAAGTAAAAACGGCGAATAGTCTGTTCATGGTCTCTAAAACTAAGTTCAGGGCGCGGCAGTGTCAATCAAATCTTTTGCAACTTGCGCTAAACAAAAGCGCACCCTGGGGTGCGCTATGTGCTGTTGGGGCTTATGCCACGTTCAGTTCGTATTCGAACTCTTCCTCGGCTTCTTCCACGCCTTCAAAGCGTTGACCTTCGGCTTTATGGGTGAGGCGATTGAGCTGTTTCTCCAGCTTTTGACCCATGGCGGTAATGGCGGCGTAGAGGTTTTCGTGTTTGGCCTGGGCGAACAATTCACCGCTGGGGATACCGACCGAGGCTTCTATTTTGAAAAAGGTCTTTTCCTGACTGATGATGACATGGGGATTGATCAGGGATACATCGTGCCTTGTGAGCTTTTCAAAACGGCTTTCAATACGTGCAAGGATAGGAGCAGTGACTTCCAGTTGTTTGCTTGTGATCTTAATCATATTGTCTCACCTTCTTTTGCTTCCGTGACTTCAGACTACCAAGCACAGTGAGGAAAGTCGTGAGTAAAATCACGTTTCACGGCAGTCACATAATCGTTCGCTGTATATTTGAACGCTTGAATCCGAAACGCGAAAAACGGCCTGAAAAGGCTTGTCATGGTCCCGGTTGAGGTTCATATTTGAATAGATAACTTCGGCAGGTTATCGCGATTTTACCTTCTCATTGCCTCCTCAGTTGATTAAAATCCGGGCTTGGTATTTTGTCTGGATGTCCTAATGCACACTCAATCACACATCAAGGTTTGGGATCTGCCGGTTCGGCTGTTTCATTGGTCCATGGTGATTCTGCTTGGCCTGCTTTGGTGGAGTGCCGAGGCCGGCGAGATGGCCTGGCACCAGGTGTTTGGATTTACCCTGATGGTACTGCTGCTGTTTCGGATCCTTTGGGGACTGGTGGGCAGCGATACGGCCAGATTTGCGCGATTTGTGCATCATCCGCTCAAGGTGTTGGCCTATGCCCGCAGTGTGCGCCGTGAGGGCGTTAAGGCCCATGTCGGTCATAATCCCCTGGGCGCGTATATGGTGGTAACACTGCTGTGTCTACTGTTGTTGCAACTGGGAACCGGGCAGTTTGCCACCGATGAAATTTTTACCGAGGGACCGCTGGTGTCCTATGTCAGTGAGGACGTGGCATCGGCGCTGACCTGGTTGCATAAATTCAACTTTAACCTGCTGTTGCTGTTGGCGACTGTGCACGTGTTGGCTGTGATCTGGCACTTGCTCAACGGTGACCGATTGCTGGGAGCCATGTTCACCGGTAAAAAGCCCCATATTGGTGAGAACGTCGCTGTACGCTTTGCACCGCTGAGACGTGCGCTGTTAATCCTGACTGTGTTGGGCTATTTGATTGGCAATTTCCTTATCTGGCCGGTGTTGCAGAGCATGTAATAAAAAAGCCCGCATTGCGGGCTTTGTTTTTTTGATATCACAATCAGTCTTTCTTGTAGGCGTCGTGGCAGCCTTTACAGCTCTTGCCGGTTTTCATGAAAGCCTGCTTGATGTCGTCCTGGTTATCGGCCTTGGCCACATTGGCGAGGGCGGCTGCATTTTCCTGGAACTGGGTCATCTTGGCATCAAAGTCGGCCTTATCCTGCCAGATTTTGGCCAGGGCGTCTGTGTGGCCTTTGTCCGAGCCGGGAATGAAACCCTCTATCGGTAACTTGGACAGGGCGGCGACGTGCTCGGCGCGCATGGCGAATACCTCTGCGTCAAAGGGCTTTTTGCCTTTGAGCATGGCGCCCATGTCACCGAAGTTATAGGCGATCAGGGAAAAAGCTGACTGGCGGTATCCGATGGCTTCCTTTTCGTCGTCAAAGTTGTGTGCCATCGCCATGCCGCTGAGCAGGCTGGCGCCGGCCAGTGTCATTATGATTTTCTTCATTGTTATATCTCACGTTTCCTGTGGTTGCAGCAATGCGGGGGTATTCTGGCATACTCCCATGACAATCGGAACCGCTTAATTTGCAAGCGTTTATGTATAAACGAACGCGGATGACGCCGATTGTCAGTCCCATGAGGCCTTGCTACACTGCCCGATATTGATTGCACTTAAGGAATGGGGTTGCCATGCGGGCTTCTTGGGAACTGGTTTTGGAAAAGATCCTGGCGCACCCGGACAAACAACAACTGTTGGATTTGTTCCAGTTGCTGTTGACCGAAGAGGAGCGCAGCGCTATCGCCGGCAGATTAAAGGTATTTCAGCTGTTGTTGGGAGGTGGGCTGAGCCAGCGTCAAATCGCCGCTGAGTACCAGATAAGTATCGCCACCATCACCCGTTGTTCCAATTATCTCAAACACATGAGCGATGCCGAGCGCAGCAGAATCGCGAGTCTTATCGTTTCAGACCCCGGAGATATACGCTGAATGCTCAGGCGCGTTTGTGATGCCGATGCAAAGTGCGCCGTCCCAGCAGATAAATACTCCAGGTCATTAACACCACCGCCAGTAGCATTTGAGTTTTGTTGGTCCCGTCGCGAAACAGCAGTATGGCCGCCGCCAGCCAGATAAAAGGCAGCAATTCATACACCCAAAAGGGCCAAAATCCCGGTTTACGCCGCCGCTCTGGATCGGTACGCCTGTGGTCTGAGCGTAAGGCGTACACCAGGGCGCCGGCGAGAAACAGCAGTCCGGCGGCCAGTTGTGCCATTAATGCTGGGAAGGTCAGCATCACAATGGCGCCAAGGCTCATATAGAGATAGGGCAGTAATTCGTAGAGAAAACGATTCATTCAAGCAGTCCTTTGCCGTGGGGAAACCTGATTGTCACTGTAGCTGTTCCCCTTTTTCGATGGGTTTTCTCATCAAAGAGTAACAGATAAACAAAAGGCCGAACAAAATCTGTTCAGCCTTTTGTGATCCAGCCGGTCTTTATCAGCGGCAGCCGCAACCGCCGTTGCCGTCACAACCAGGCTTGCTTTCTTCCTTGTGCTCATGACCACCACAGCAACCTTCTTCGCTGTGATCATGGTGGTGGTGTCCACCGCAGCCACCGTGGGCATGGATATGACCATGGGCCACTTCTTCTTCTGTGGCAGCACGCACTTCGACCACCTGTACACTAAAGTTCAGTGACTGGCCTGCTAAAGGATGGTTGCCGTCAACTATGACACTGTTGTCCAGTACTTCTGTAACCTGTACCGGGCGCTGGCCCATTTCGGTTTCGGCGATAAAGCGCATACCGGGCACTATGTCTTCAATGTCACCGAAGGCGGCCAATGGCACTTCCTGGCGCAGGCTCTCATGGTAAGGACCGTAGGCTTGCTCACACTCAATGGTCACATCCAGATTGTCACCGGCTTGCTTGCCTTCCAAAGCGGCTTCCAAACCGGGGATCAGGTTTTCGGCGCCGTGGAGATATACCATGGGTTCGCCTTCAAAGGAGCTTTCCAGCAATTGTCCTTGCTGGTCATTCAAGCGGTAGTGGATGGTAACCGCTGTGTGTTGGGTGATCTTCATAACGCCTCCGCATCTCAAAGTGGCGCAAATGATACTCAAGTTTTACCCCAGTGGCGATGATTTACATCAGGCTTTGTTAACTAACGCAGGCTTTGCCCATGGCTGCATATAATGCGGCGCGGCATGCTGAAATTTATTCAACTGCGTCGAAATCGAATCGATTCAGTAAAATCAATTGCTTGCGTGTCTTTGGTGCTTTTTCTTACGTTTACGTCAACTGAGATTTTGTTTCTTTTTACCCAAAACTGCCTGTGGAAATTCATTTTTATCCCAGTTTTATTGATGATTCCTCGTTTTTGCTGCCACTTTGTGAATTATTTGTTTAAACGCGGCTTGACAAGCGAGCGCAAAACAAGCAATTCTGTGTCCAGTTCACTCAAGGAGTCATCAGCAATGGCAAGGCATGTTTTTGTGCTCACCACCATTATTACCACCACCATTACCACCATGGGGGCGGGCTGATACACCCTGAACAAATTTGAAATCAACAAGCCCGCTTCCCCAAAGAAGCGGGCTTTTTGTTTCTTGGGCGCGGCGATTGGGAGAATGTAATGAAAGTCATGAAATTTGGCGGAACCTCACTGGCCAATTGGCCACGTTTTTCCATGGCGGCCGATATTATTGCAGCGGCCGCCAAGGATGGTCCCGTGGCGGCCGTGTTGTCGGCTCCGGCCACTGTGACCAATGGCCTGCTGGAGATGGTCGATGTGGCTGTGGCCAGACAGGATTACGCCAGCGTACTGGAGCGCGTGCGGGGTTGCTTTGTCAGCCTGTTTACCGAAGCCGGAGCACTTTTGCCACACGAGAGCCAGCAGGCTCTGCTGCTGACCCTGGCCGATCAGGTTAAGGCGTGGGAGGCCAGGTTGCATGGCGCCTCACTGCTGGGAGAGTGCCCGGACACAGTAAGGGCCGAGGTTGTGGTTGCCGGTGAGCGTCTGTCGGCACTGCTGATGTTGGACGTGATGGCGGCCAAGGGATTGCCGAGCGGTGAGTTGGATCCGCGACAATTGTTCCTGGCCCATGGCGGTGCGCTCGAGTCTGTGGTGGACATCGCGGAGAGCAAGCAGCGCTGCCAAAGATTGCCGCTCTCTTCCAAGCGGGTTTGGGTCATGCCCGGTTTTACCGCGGCCAACAGCGAGGGGCGCACCGTGACCCTGGGGCGCAATGGTTCAGATTACTCGGCTGCTGTGCTCGCGGCTTGCCTTGATGCCAGCAGTTGTGAGATCTGGACCGATGTCGATGGTGTCTACAATACCGATCCCCGTGTGGTGGCCGACGCCAAGCTCCTGACTCAACTCAGCTACCAGGAAGCGATGGAGTTGTCCTATTTCGGTGCCAAGGTGTTGCATCCCAAGACCATAGCGCCCATAGCCCAGTTCCATATTCCCTGTTACATCAAAAACAGCTTTAATCCGGCCGCGCCCGGCACCCTGGTATCAAGCCAACCCGATGAAACCGGCTTGCAGGTCAAGGCCATTTCCAACCTGGATAGGCAGACCATGTTTGATGTGTCTGGACCGGGAATGAAGGGAATGGTGGGCATGGCCAGCCGCACCCTGGGTGCCATCGCCCGCGCCGGTGTGTCTGTGTCGCTTATCACCCAGAGTTCATGTGAGTACTCCATCAGTTTCTGTGTTGCCACCGCCGATGCGGCAAAGGTTGAAGGCGCTCTGAAGCAGGAGTTTGAGCTTGAACTTAAAAGCGAATTATTGGAGCCCCTTGAGCAGCGTCATGGCCTTGCCATAGTGTCATTGATTGGTGATGGCATGCGCACCCACAAAGGGGTTGCCGCCAAGTTCTTTGTGGCCCTGGCCCAGGCCGGGGTCAACATAGTGGCCATAGCCCAGGGATCCTCGGAAAGGTCGATTTCCGCCGTGGTGGAAGAATCCCGCACCCGACACGCCATCGGTGCCTGTCACCAGAGCTTCTTTGATGTGCAGCAGTATCTGGACGTATTTTTGGTGGGCTGTGGCAATGTGGGCGCCGGCTTGCTGGCCCAGATCCGCGCCCAGGGGCAGGTGCTCAGGGAGCAACACATCAGTATCCGGGTTTGCGGCATAGCCAACTCACGAAAGATGCTGCTGGATGCCAGGGGAATTGATCTTGAAAACTGGCAGGCAAAGCTTGAGGCCAGTGAGCTCGACAGCGATTTGCCGGCCCTGGTGCGCTGGGCCAATGAGCAGCAGTTGCTCAATCCCGTGCTGGTGGACTGCACCTCCAGTAGTGACGTGGCCGGGCAATATCCGGCGGTGATGGAAGCTGGGCTGCACGTGGTGACGCCCAACAAGAAAGCCAATACCCGCGAGCAGGATTTTTACCGCAACCTGCGTAGCACAGCCCTGAAGCAGCGACGCCAGTTCCTGTACGAGACCAATGTGGGCGCCGGGTTACCCGTGATAGACAACCTGAAAAAGTTGCTGTGTGCCGGTGATAAGTTACACAAATTCAGCGGGATTCTTTCTGGTTCCCTGTCGTTTATCTTCGGCAAGCTGGACGAGGGCATGAGCCTGTCGGCGGCCACGGCCATCGCCAGAGAGAAGTGTTTCACCGAACCCGATCCCAGGGACGATCTCAGCGGCATGGATGTCGCCCGCAAGGTGTTGATCCTGGCCCGCGAGGTGGGATTGACGCTGGAGCTGGACGATATCAGGGTGGAATCCGTGCTGCCGGAGGGATTTGATGCCGGCGGCGATGTGGCCGAGTTTATGGCGAATCTGCCCAAGGCCGACCAGGATATTGCCGCCATGGTGAGTGCGGCCAAGGCCGAAGGCAAGGTGCTGCGTTATGTGGGTGAAATTGATGAGCAGGGTTGCCGTGTCGCCATCAAGGCCGTGGCGGCTGATGACCCTCTGTACAGCGTTAAGGGCGGTGAGAATGCGCTGGCCTTCTACAGCCGCTACTATCAACCCATCCCCTTCGTGTTAAGGGGTTATGGTGCGGGTACTGAAGTGACCGCTGCCGGGGTGTTCGCCGATCTGCTGCGCACCCTTAACTGGACCCGTGAGGTGAGCCTATGAGTGTGACAGTATATGCCCCGGCATCCATGGGGAATGTGGGGGTGGGGTTCGACTTGCTGGGGGCGGCTCTGGCTCCAGTGGATGGCAGTCTTCTGGGTGACAGGGTGACGGTTGCCGCAGCGCCGTCCGGCCTGTCCCTGACATTGGCGGGCCCCTGGGCCAATCGTCTGCCGGAGGCGCAAGCGGACAACATAGTGTACCAGTGTGCACAGTTCTTCCTTGAGGCCCAGGGCCAGCCGGATTCAGGTTTGAGCCTGGTGCTGGAGAAAAACCTGCCGGTGGGCAGCGGTCTGGGTTCCAGTGCCAGCTCAGTGGTTGCGGCCCTCTATGCCCTCAATGAGTACTTCGGCAGACCATACGATCCCCAGGGCCTGTTGGCATTGATGGGGGAATTTGAGGGCAGGATCAGCGGTGCCGTGCACTATGACAATGTGGCTCCCTGTTTTCTTGGGGGAATGCAGCTGATGCTGGATCTGCCCGGGCGGATCTGTGAAACCATTCCATGCTTTGATAATTGGTACTGGGTGGTGGCCTATCCAGGGATATCCCTGTCCACTGCCCGCATGCGGGCCCTGATGCCGGATGTATACGACCGCAAGGTTTGCATTGATTTTGGTCGTCATCTGAGCGCTTTCGTCCATGCCTGTTACCGCCAGGATGAGACCTTGGCACTTGCGGTGCTAAAGGATGTGTTGGCAGAACCTTACCGTGCCTCGGCCATTCCGGGTTACCTCAAGGCCCGTGACGGCTTGGCGACCCTTGGCATGTTGACCACCGGCATCTCCGGCAGCGGTCCCACCCTCTTTTCCGTGGCCGCTGACCTTGAGACCGCAGAGCGGGCCAAAACCTGGTTGGAGCAACACTATTTGCTGGAGCCCGGCGGATTTGTGCATGTGTGCCGTCTGGATAGCCTGGGCACTCGGGTCGTTGAATAAAAGTATTGGTATTTTAAAAAGGTAACTTCATGGAATTATTCAATTTAAAGCACCCATCCGAGCGGGTGAGCTTTACCCAGGCCCTGAGCCTGGGACTGGGGCGTGACCGGGGGCTGTTTTTCCCAAGTAAGATCCCCGTGCTGGAGGACGTGGAAGCTTTGCTGGCCTTGCCTTTTGTTGAGCGCAGTCAAAAGGTGTTGGGGGCCTGGCTGGCACCCGAGCTGGGACAAGCGCTGGTAAATGAGCTGGTGGAAGCGGCCTTTGACTTTCCATTGCCGCTGCACAGGGTCGATGACCAGAGATACAGTCTGGAGTTGTTCCACGGTCCGACCCTGGCGTTTAAGGATTTTGGTGCCCGCTTTATGGCCCAGTGCCTGAGCCGACTGTCGGGAAAGGCAAAGCTGACTATTCTGACAGCAACCTCGGGGGATACAGGTGCGGCCGTCGCCGACGCCTTTTATGGGCTTGATGGTGTGCAGGTGGTGGTGCTCTATCCCAAGGGCAAGATCAGTCTGCTGCAGGAAAAGATGTTTACTACCCTGGGGCACAATATTCATACCCTGGCCATCAACTCGGATTTTGATGCCTGTCAGGCGTTGGTAAAGCAAGCCTTTGATGACCCGCAAGTGCGTGACGGTCTGCACCTCAATTCGGCCAACTCCATCAATATCAGCCGCTTGCTGGCACAGATATGCTACTACTTCGAAGCGGTGGCCCAATATCGCAAGCAGCATCAGGACTCGCCCGTAATTGCGGTTCCCAGCGGCAACTTCGGTAATCTCACGGCCGGGCTGTTTGCCAAGGCCATGGGGCTGCCGGTGAAGCGGTTTGTGGCGGCCACCAACAGTAATGACACAGTGCCGCGCTACCTTGAAGGGCGGCAATGGGCTCCCAACAACACGGTCGCCACCATGTCCAATGCCATGGATGTGTCCGAGCCCAGCAACTGGCCCAGGGTTGAAGCCATCTTTGCCCATCAGGGCTGGGATTTGAATGAGTTGACCGGCCTGGCCCTGGATGAGGACGCCACCCGCGCCTCGCTCAAAGCTCTGGAGCGGGACGGTTATGTATCCGAGCCCCATGCGGCTATTGCGGCGGCGGCTTTGTCCCAAACCTTGGCGGACGATGAACGGGGGATCTTCCTGGCCACGGCGCATCCTGCCAAGTTCAAGGATGTGGTTGACCGGGAATTGGGATTGAACCTGCCGTTGCCCGAAGCCCTGGCGGCGGTCGCGGCCAAACCTGTATTGTCAGCGGAACTGCCCGCCGACTTTGCACTGCTTAAAGCCCACCTGCTTGAACGGTTGATGTAAGCGCCCCGCAACAGGCCGGCCATTCCGGTCGGCCTGTCCAACGCCATGAAAAATTGGCATTTGATTCGTAAGTCCTTTAGCAAAGCCGGCAAGCTTGACTAAGCTTTAGCCATGGAATCTGCCATGGATAATTGGAATGGACTCTGGCACCGCCGCCGTGAATCTCAGTTTGGATTTCCCCCCTCAATTGCTTGCCGAACTGGGCAAGCTGCAGGCCAAATTTATCCGTGGGGAAGACGTACTCCTGCCCCTGTGCCGCTTGTTGGCGGAGCAAAGCGAAGCCGAAGCTGTGCTGATGATCAATGCCGATGCCATGTTCAGCGAAGATATGCCTGCTGCCGCGTCCTGCTGGTGCCGGGATCCCGTGCGTTATCTGACGCTCTGGAAGGATGTCCGCAATTGGCCCTTTGCAGGTCAGGAACAACTGGTGCATTGTTGGCACAAGTTTGTAGTATGGCCGGTCAAACAAAGCAACACCCTGGTGTTCTTTCACACCCCCAGCGAGGAGTGGTTTTCATTCCTGCTCGGCTTTGGCGATTTGATTGCGGAAATACTCATGGGGGTGTTCACCCTGCAAGCGGCCGACTGGCGGGAGAAAATTGGCCAGCAGATCCCCAGTGCCTTTGACAAAGAATTATTCCGCTCCATCGTCAGCAACAGCGACGATCTGATCCTGGTGGTGAGCCGAACTGCCAAAGGCAGCAGCGAAATTATCTATGCCAATGCCGCGGCAACCTGTGTTTCCCTGTTCCCCCGTAGTCAGTTGATTGGCCAGCCGGTCAGTCTGCTGTTCCCACCCGGGCCGGATAACCCCGAGGCCGAAGATCTACAGCAAGCCCTGGAACTGCAGCGGGATTTGGATTTCGAACTCTACTGCTACCGTGCCGATGGCGAACGCGCTTTGGTGCAGCTGCATCTGGTCGCGCTGGAGCAAAGCAGTGATGCCAGCTTGTTTGCCTTGCTTGGGCGCGATCGTACCGAACAGCGTCAGTTGGAGCAGACCATGGCCCGAACCCAGAAAATGCAGGCCATTGGCCAACTGGTGGGGGGCATAGCCCATGACTTCAACAACATTCTCGGAGTGCTCAAGGGCAATCTGGAGCTGGTCCAGTTAAAAAATGCTGAGCCCAAGTTGGACAATTATCTGAATACCGCACTGAAGGCCTGCCAGCGCGGCACCGAGCTGACCCGCAGGCTGCTGCAGTTTTCCCGTGAGGAGCAGTTCAATGCCTGCAATTGTCAGGTCAACCAGGTGATATCGGATCTGCAGGAGCTGTTTGCCAAGTCGCTTACGGCCAAGATCCGACTGCAGGTCAAGTTGACACCAAATTTGCCCGATATCCGGGTCGATACGGGGGATCTTGAGGATGCGCTGCTCAATCTGGTGCTCAATGCCAAGGATGCCATGAATGATAACGGGGTATTGACCATAGGCACCGGGGAGTCTGAACTCTGTGGTTTTTTACCCGGGCTAGGCTCGAAAGTGCCGGTCGAGTCGGGCCGTTATGTATGGATCTCTGTGCTGGATTCAGGTTGCGGCATTCCTTTGCGACTGCTCGACAAAATTTTCGATCCCTTTTTCACCACCAAGGACAAAAGTAAGGGGACAGGTCTGGGTTTGGCCATGACCTATGGTTTTGCCAAGCGCTCCCATGGTTATCTGAATGTGTTGCACACCGGCTCCGAAGGCACGGAATTCAGGCTGTGGTTTCCTGCCGTCAGCGCCAAAACGCAACCACAGACAGATGTGATGGCGGAGGCCGACCTGTGCCAGGTGAAGGGCAAGGTCAGGGCGCTGCTGGTGGATGACGAGGTCGAGTTGCTTCGGGTTCTGACGGACTACTGTGAACTTCTGGGGATCGAGGTGGCGGCATACAGCGATCCCCATGAGGTGCTGGCGTTATCCCGTCAGGGTGATATCGATGCGGATCTATTGATCACCGACGTGTTGATGCCGGGGGGCATCAACGGTTATGAGCTGGCCAGTGAACTGGATGCGAAAAAGCCCCTGAGCGTGTTGCTGATCTCCGGATTTATCGGTGACATAGGGGTGAATCACCATGAGGAAATGCCCTACAAGGTGTTGCATAAACCCTTTGAACTCAATGGTTTTGCCCGGGCACTGGCGGAAGTGGGTATAGCGTTAGTCAACAAGGAAGCGAGGCAGGCATGGAACAGTTAAAGGTGTGGATAGTGGATGATGACGAGGACTACTGCCATCTGATGCAAGAAGTACTTGAGGATGGCTTCGATGTCAGGGCCTTTGTCGACGCCAGGAGTTACCGGGATCTTATTACCCGGGAACGGCCGGATATAGTGCTGATGGATATCAATCTGCCGGATTCCAGTGGCATTTCCCTGTGCAGGGAATTGCAGGAATCGGAGCTGGATACGGCGGTCATCTTTGTGTCGGGCATGAATACCCTGGAAGAGCGGCTTAAGGCCTATGAGGCCGGTGCCGTAGACTTTATTGCCAAACCATTTGAGCTCAAGGAGCTTTTGGCAAAGACCCACGCGGTTGGTCACTATCAGGCGAAAAAGCGCTCTCTGGAGCAGGCCGAGTCCATGTCGCGCAATATGGCCTTTCAGTCCATGGGCGAGTCGGCCCAATATGGCGCCGTGCTGCAATTTTTCCGCCAATGCTTTCTGTGCCGGGATTTTCAAACCCTGGCCGATGCCTTTTTTGAGCTGATGGAGCAACTCAATCTGAATACCTGCCTGGAGATCCGGGTCAGGGATACCCATTATTTTGTGCCTGAGCATACGCCCATCAGCCCCATAGAAGCCAACATCTTTGAGTTGCTCGACAGGCAGGGCAGGCTCTATGACTTTGGCGCCAGGACTGTGTGTAACGACAGGCATGTGTCTTTTCTTATCAAAAACATGCCACTACAGGATGAAGTCTTGTATGGGCGTGTGCGGGACATCATAGCAGTCGTCGTCGAGGGCCTGGAGGCCAGGGTGCTGGATATACAACGCCAGAATGCCCTGGCAAGCCTAGTAGCCGATATCGGCGCGCTGCTGGAGGGTCTTGGTGATTCCATCCGCCAGAGCGATGAGGCTTTTGGCCGGGCCATGGTCAATATCACCAATGACATTCGGGCCAGCTTTCATGTACTCGATATGACCGAGGATCAGGAACGATTTTTTGCTGCCTTGGTTGAGCGTAACCTGCAACAGGCTAAAACAGCATCCCAGGCATTCATTGCCGTGAAAGATTCATTGTCATCTATTTTGGATATGCTGAAATCGAGTTCGTAACATTTTAAAAACAAAGCTTGATCCCGGTCACGCCCTCTCCGGATCAAGCTTGGCTATAGTGGGTAAAGTGACCACTATTGACTAGTATTTAGTTTATAAGCTTATGCCGGCGCAGGAGATGCCTATGCTTAACCGATTGATGCGGGACCATAAACACATTGCCATACTTCTGAAGATATTGAAGAGCAAGGTACTCAAACTGGAAGAGGGGGAATACGTCAACTTTAATCTGGTACGTGACGTTATTGAGTACATGCAGGGTTACGCCGAGCACAGTCATCATCCTCTGGAAGAGATTATTTATGACTATTATCTCAAGGCCAATCCGGAGCAAAAGCGCATCAACCGCTTGAGTGAGGAGCATGCCCGTCTGGTGGAAGCCTCTGGCACCCTGATGGCGACACTGAATTTAATTCTCAATGATGTGGTAGTTGCCAAGGATAAGCTGATTTCCGAGCTGAAAAACTACGTTCAGATGCAGGAACATCACATGTTGTTCGAAGAACGGGAGATTTTTCCGCAGCTTACTTTTGCCTTGAGTGACAAGGACTGGGCTACTATCAATGAACTGTGTCTGCAGAAACTGATAGATGACCCGTTATTCAGTGATAACGACAATCAACTATTTGATGAACTGAGAAATTATTTGGCAGTTGCTGAATAGCAGCCATTAAAAAGAGCGCCGGTTGGCGCTCTTTTTTTTTTCAGGATACATCAGACCATCAAACTGTCGATATCGTAATCGAAATTACTGTCTATATCCTGCAGCTCTTTGAGCAGACGGTGCTTGTCCTTCAGCGCCTCTATCTCTCTCCACTTACGCTTTTTGGTACAGCCCTTGGAGCGATTTGGTCTTTCAACGACTTCATCTAGCGCACTACCATAGTCTAAACGATCCATGGCAACCTCCTGTTGTTGTGTGTTTTGTCAGCAACTAAATACCACAATAGAGGAATAGGGTGCAAGATTTGTGTTTCAATTATGTTAACTGCAGGTGACGTCTGGATGAAATCTTGTTGTTTGTTAGGTGGTTAGTGTAACGCATTGAAAAATAAGGCCAGCATGTGCTGGCCTTATTTGATGTTACAGGTGTCCCTGGCGGAAAAGTCGGATCAATCTATTGCTGGAACCATCAAGATCGGTACTTTCTTCTGCCGCACCAAGCCGTGCCAGCACATCATTACCCAGGGTTTTGCCGAGCTCGACTCCCCACTGATCGAAGGAGTTGATTTGCCAGATAACCCCTTGCACAAAGGTACGGTGTTCGTACAGGGCGATAAGAGCGCCCAGAGTCTGGGGAGTCAACTTATCCATTAACAGGGTATTGCTGGGCTTGTTGCCATCCATCACTTTATGACGGGCTATTATGGCCTTGTCCTGGTCACTGAGCTTGCTGCCGGCAAGTTCTGCCAGAGCCTCTTCAAAGGTACGTCCCTGCATCAGCGCCTGGGTCTGACCAAAACAGTTGGAGGCCAACTGTGCATGGTGTTCACCCAGGGGATTGTGGCTTTGCAGTGGCATGATGAAGTCTGCCGGAATAAGGGCTGTACCTTGATGCAACAGCTGGTGATAAGCGTGTTGGCCATTGGTACCTTCACCACCCCAGATCACCGGGCCGGTATTGAAATCTACCCGCTCACCATCGAGGGTGACAGATTTGCCGTTACTTTCCATATCCAACTGTTGGAAGTAGGCCGGCAAACCGCGCAGGTAATGATCATAGGTCAACACCACATGGGATTGGGCATTGAAAAAGTTGCTGTACCAGACCGACAGCATGCCCATAATCACCGGCATGTTCTGTGCCAGTGGCGCTTCGACAAAATGCCTGTCCATGTCTCTGGCGCCCTGCAGCAGGGCACGGAAGTTGTCCATCCCCACCATCAGCGCTATGGGCAGACCAATGGCCGACCAAAGCGAATAACGGCCGCCGACCCAATCCCACATGGGAAATATATTGGCCTCATCCATGCCAAAGGCGGTGGCCTTGGCGACATTGGAGGTGATGGCGGCAAAATGCTTGGCGATATCCTGCTGACTGCCACCCTGACTCAGGAACCAGTCGCGGGCGCTGAGGGTGTTGGTCAGGGTTTCCTGGGTGCCGAATGACTTGGACGACATCAGGAATAGGGTGGTTTCCGGATCCACCAATTTGAGCTTTTCCACCAGGGAGGTGGCGTCGACGTTGGCCACAAAGTGACACCGGAGTTTACCGCTCCAGTAGGGACGCAGCGCCTGGGTGGCTATCTTGGGACCAAGAAAAGAGCCGCCAATACCAATGCTGACAATGTCGGTAATGGCCTTGCCGGTATAACCGCGCCACTCACCCGAGGTGATGGCTTCAACAAAGGCCTCCATCTTGGCCAGTGTCTGTTGTACTTCGGGCACAATATTTTGGCCGTCGACATCAATTTCACTGTCGGCGCTGGCTCGCAGCGCGGTATGCAGGACGGCCCGCTGTTCAGTGGTGTTGATGCGTTCACCGGCAAACATGGCGCCTATCTTGTCCTTGAGACCGGCGCTTTGGGCCATGGCCAGCAAAGACTGCATCACCTCTGTGGTGACCCGGTTTTTTGAGTAATCCAGCATCAGGCCTGCTGCCGATACCGACATGGCTTCGGCACGCTTGGGGTCCTCGGCGAACAGGCTACGCATATGTGGCAGCTGTTGGCTGAGGCGTTGCAATGTTTGCCACTGGGGATAGCTATTCATCACTGTCATTGATTCACTCCCTGAAATCAGTCGGCCAACTTGGCCTTGAGCATGTCTTCGAGCTTGCCCTGATCTATGGCGAAGTTACGGATCCCTTCGGCCAGTTTGTCGACGGCCATGGCATCCTGGTTGAATTCCCAGCGGAACTGGGCTTCGGTCAGGGGATCTGCTGGTTGTTCAATGCTGGTGGCGGCGGACAGTTTGCGCACCACTGGGGTGTTGCTGTTGGCCAGTTCTTCCAGCAATGAGGGGCCAATGGTCAGGCGATCGCAGCCCGCCAATTCGATGATTTCGCCGGTATTGCGGAAGCTGGCGCCCATCACCACGGTGTCGTAACCATGGCGCTTGTAATAGTTGTAGATCTCGGTCACCGAGACCACGCCCGGGTCTTCGGCCGCGCTGTAGTCCTTACCTGTGCTCTTTTTGTACCAGTCAAGGATGCGACCGACGAAGGGAGAGATTAAAAATACCCCTGCCTCGGCACAGGCGCGGGCCTGGGCGAAGCTGAACAACAGAGTCAGGTTGCAGTTGATGCCTTCCTGCTCCAATTCCTTGGCGGCACAGATACCTTCCCAGGTGGAGGCCAGCTTGATCAGGATCCGTGACTTGTCTATGCCGGCATCCTGATAAAGCTTAATCAGCTTATGGGCCTTGGCGATAGAGCCTTGTTTGTCAAAGGATAATCTGGCATCCACTTCGGTGGAGATACGGCCCGGAACCAGTTTCAGGATTTCCAGACCGATATTGACCGCCAATTTGTCACCGGCATCTTCAATTTGTTGTTCCAAATCATCGCTTTGTGCCTGCGCCCAGGCCACGGCATCATCAATCAGGGGAGCATATTCAGGGATCTGGGCTGCCTTGAGGATAAGCGATGGGTTGGTAGTGGCATCTTCGGGTTGATAACGTTTTATCGCCTCAATATCACCTGTGTCCGCCACTATGGTAGTCAGTGACTTCAATTGCGCTAAGGTATTCGCCATGGATCTTATCCTTCTCAATGGGCCCGTTGGGCACAGAACTTCGCTCCTGATATTAGAAGCCATTTGAGTTCGATTTCCAACCGTTGATGAAAAAAAATTACCAAATTGAACTGAGTGTTTCAGCAGCCCCGTCCCAGTGATGAAAAAGCCACTGCTGGCAGTGGCTTTTAATCTAGACGATCTTTGTTACTTCAGTACTGCAACTTTTTCAGAACCTGTCACCACGGCTTCAACCCGACGGTTGGCGGCATGGGCCTCGGCACTGTTGCCGTCCATTACCGGCATGGTAATACCATAACCTTTGGCGGACACTCTTGAGGCTGCGATACCATACTTTTCAATCAGCACCTTGGCAGTAGCCTGGGCGCGCTTGTCAGACAGCTTCAGGTTGTAGTCGGGATTGCCCACGTTGGAGGCATGACCACCAATCTCAACGGTAGAACCTGGATGTTGGTTCATATAGTTGGCCAATTTTTCGATATCAGCATAAGAGTTGGGGTTGATGACCGAAGAATTGTTGGCAAAACGCAGTGAACCCAAGGTATAGGTGCTGACATCATTCTTGTAGATGGTGCAGCCTTTGCTGTCGACCTTGTGATTGGATGGGGTTGCGGGACATTGGTCCTGCTCATCGAATACGCCGTCCATATCACTGTCTTTGGGCTCTTCCTTCACCATGGGTACTGGAGCCGGTGTCGGCGCTGGTGCTGCCTTCTTGGACTCGCCGAAACGGTAGCTCAGTTCCAGACCCCAGTAATTGCTTTCCATTTCCAGGGTGTTGAAGGCGTCGTCATCCAGATTTTCATAGCGGCGGTATTTGGCTTGCAGCTTCAGATTCTCGGTCATTTGATAACCGACACCTGCGCCAACAAAGGGGGCTATGCCGCTGTCACTGTAATATTGGCTGCCCCATTGCTTGTTGTTATACAGCAGGTAATCCATGGCACCGGCTTCGGCTGACAGACTCCACTTTTCGGCGATGGGGAAAAAGGCCACCAGGCCCAGGCTCAGGCCACGGGCGCCGACATCGTTGAGCACGTTGCTGTAATCGATCCATTCGGCGCGGCCCAGATCGCGATAGCCCAGTTCAACACCGAAATGTTCATTAAACAGGAAACCACCAAACACATCCCAGGCATAGGGATCATCTTCACCACAGGTCAACATGGTTTTCTGATCGCAATTGGGTTCGTAGTTATTGATACCTAAACCTGCACCCGCATACCAGGGGCTGAGGCCGTCTGAAGCACTGGCTCCGAGGGGCAGTGCCGATACAAGCAGTAATACTTTCAATGCGTTGTTCATCATTAATCTCCAAATCCATTGTTATGTGGCTGTGCCAGTATGCTCGGTGAGCACGGTCCGCACTTGTGCTGGCGCTTTCCTGATATATTTAGCGGACCCTGATTATTATCGTTCCCAGGCGGGCTTTGCGCCATATAGAGAGGGGCAAATTGATGATAATCATAAAAAAAGCACCCATTTGGGTGCTTTTATACTAACCTGTTTTACCAGATGTTAACAACTCAGCGGGTCCAGACCCAGTTTTCGATGTAGCTGGGGTCGACACCATTGGCCTTGATGTAGTTCTTATGGTCTACCAAGCGCTGCAACATATCTGTGGTGATGGCCACGTGTTGGGTTTCATCAATCACACCTTGCTGGAACAGTTTGTAGGCCATATCTATCACCAGGTGATAACGGGAGGTACCGTTACGCACGCCCATGTCGAATGGCGTGGTGGTAGAACCTTCCTCTTCGTAGCCTTTGATGCGGAATCGACGGCTGCCCTTGTAATCAAAGATCAGTTTCTTGATAGTGTTGGGATAGCCATGGTAGTTGAACACCACACCTTTATCTTTGGTGAAGATCTCATCCATCATCCAGGGCTTTTCCTGGAACTTACGGCTGCCAAGACCATTGGAGTTGAGTTCCGACACGCTGACAAAGCGGATCCTGACCCTTGGCAGCAGCTCGCGGATCAACACCAGCGAGGCCATACATTCCTGAGTAACATAGTCACCACAGCCGGCCAGCACCACGTCCGGATTATCATCGGAGGCGAAGTCCCACACCATGATGCCGTCTTTTGCCTGCTTGCGGGCTTCATCCAGGGTCAGCCATTGCGGCAGGTCTTTCTTGCCCGCTACCAGAATGTTGAGCTTGTCACGGTCACCAAAGGCACGCTCGGTGTAAACCAGGGTGCTGTTGGCGTCGGCCGGCAGATAGGCCGAGATAATCTCAGGGTGTTTCTCCAGCATGGCGCCCAGGAAGGACGGATTCTGATGCGAGTAACCGTTGTGATCCTGACGCTCCAGCAGTGATGACAGCACCACGTTGCACGATGGCAGCGGCTTGCGGAAATGTACTCCCTGACTGGCATAGACATACTTACAGTATTGGTCGGCCATGGAAGACACCACCTGAGAGAAGGCCTCATAGGTTGGGAACATGCCGTGACGACCTGTGACTGTGTAGCCGTGCATCATACCGAACAGCAGGTTCTCCGACAGCAGTTCCATCACCCGGCCATCACGGGTCATATCAACGTCCCAGCTCTCGATGGGCCATTGCCAGGCACGATCTGTCTCTTCGAATACCGCCTGCAACTGGTTGGAGTAGGTTTCGTCGGGGCTGAATATCCTCAGGTTGCGTTGATCGCGGTTCAGTTTGAAGGCATCGCGCATCCACTCGCCCATCTTGTTCATGGAGAAACCGCGATGTCCTCTTGGTACTTCAGGACCGTAGGCCAGTTTGGTCAGATCCGGTGTGGACAGGGCGCGCACCATTTCGCCACCGTAGGACAGTTTCTGGCGACCGCAGCTCAATTCCTTGGGCGGGATCAGCGACTGAATGTCCTTGTCGAAGATCAGTTCACCCTGTTCATTCATATGGTACAGGTCGCTGAAACCGTAACTTGCCAGCCACTTGTCCAAGGCTTCCAGATGCCCCTTGTCGGTGGCGCATTTATTGACAATGACCTGGTGCGATTCGCAGTTGCCTTCCAGCTTTTTGCCCTTGTCTTCGGCAACGCCGGTCCAGCCCTTGGCGGTACGCATCAGGATCACCGGCCAGCGGGGTTTGCACACGTCTTCACCATTGCGGGCGCGGGTCTGAATGTCATTGATCATGGCATAGGACTGATCCATGGCGTTGGCCATTTGCACATAGACGTCTTCTTCGCCCTGGTCGTCCACTATGATGGGGAAATAGCCCAGACCACGGAATTCCAGATCCAGTTCTTCGTGACTCATACGACCCATGCGGGTTGGACCTGAGATCTTGTAGCCGTTGATATGTACAATTGGCAGTACCGCACCGTTGGTGGCCGGATTCACCAGGCGGTTGGCGTACCAGGATGCCGCCAGGGGGCCGGTTTCCGATTCACCGTCGCCGACCAGTACAGTGGCAATCAAATCCGGATTATCAAGCACAGCGCCCCAACCCACTGACAGGGAATACCCCAGCTCGCCGCCTTCAAGGATTTGTCCGGGAGCTTCCGGGTTGGCATGGGATGGATAACCATAGGCTGCTGAAAATTTCTTACAAATGTCTTCGATGCCGGTTTCATTATAAGGAATGGTTTCCGGATAGAAGTGGCTCAATGAACCTTCAATGAACAGGTTGGCCTGAACCGCGGGGAACCCGTGGCCTGGGCCGACGAGATAAAGGAACGGACGCTTGTGTTTGACAATAAGGCGGTTAACGTTGGCGTACACAAAGTTAATCCCGGGACAGGTACCCCAGTGCCCAAGCAGTCTGGGCTTGATGTCACTGTGGGCCAATGGACGTTTATGCAAAACGTTTTGTTTAAGATAAATCTGTGACGTGGCCAGGAAGTTGGTGGCACGCACATATTTTTTCAGGGCGGTAATCTCATGCTGCTGTGTCATGGTAAGCCTCTTACTGCACAAAGATGATTAAAGTGAACTGGATTGCTTGGCGGTAACTATAGTTGTAATTAAATTACAAAAACGTGTCCTACCTCCAATTTTGCTCAGAATAATTGTCTGCTAATGCCTGGTTGCGCGGTTGTAATGGTTGTGTTTTGCAGTATTTAACAGTAGTTATTTGGTGGATTTTTGCCTGCGTTAGTCGATGCTGTGGCATTTAACTGTGAGCTTGATCACAAGGTGATTTTCCAATACTGTGCTACTTTGCAGCGCCCGGCGCGCCCATGGTTGAACGCCAGGTCTTTATCAGTCCTGTACAACAATAGATAAGCTGTTCAGCCTGTCATACATCGGCCCCTGGAGACCGGTGTTTTCATTGGAAAGAAGCAGAATCCCATGTTAGAAACCATAGTGAATTTTTTGAACGCTCTGTTGTGGGGCAAATTGTTGGTGTACGGCCTGGTTGGTGCAGGTTTGTATTTCACGGTCAGGCTGGCTTTTATTCAGCTCACCCATTTTCGTCATGGGATCAAGGTATTGACCATCAGCCGCCAGGGCGGTAACAGCGGCTTGTCATCATTTCAGGTGTTTTGTACCAGCATGGCTGCAAGGGTTGGGGCCGGTAATATGGCCGGTGTTGCCGTTGCCATTGGGACTGCGGGTCCTGGTGCCGTGTTTTGGATGTGGGCCATTGCCGTTCTGGGTATGGCAACGGCGATGATAGAGTCCACCCTGGCGCAGGTATATAAGATACGGGACGAGGATGGACAGTTCCGCGGTGGCCCTTCCTATTATATGGAAAAGGGACTTGGACAGCGTTGGATGGGCGTGCTGTTTTCCTTGTTTCTGATCCTGGCCTTTGGCCTGGTCTTCAATGCGGTACAGGCCAATACCATCAGCGGTGCCATGGAGCAGGTGTTTGGTGTTGATCCCCTTTATGTTGGCAGCCTGACAGTGCTGGCCAGCGCCTTTGTTATCATGGGCGGGCTGCGCAAGGTTGCCAGAGTGTCTGAGATCATTGTGCCTTTTATGGCCTTGGCATACATAGCCATTGCACTGTTTGTGGTCTTCTCCAATCTGGAGAAGCTGCCGGAAGTCTTTGAGCTGGTTATCAAGAGCGCCTTCGGCTGGCAGGAGGCTGTCGCCGGTGGTGTGGCCTACAGTGTGGCTCAGGCCATGCAGGCCGGGATCGCCCGGGGGCTGTTTTCCAACGAGGCCGGTATGGGCAGCGCCGCCAACGTGGCCGCCAGTGCCACGCCAAATCCCAACCATCCCGCATCCCAGGGCTTTGTTCAGATGATGGGCGTCTTTTTCGACACTATTGTTATCTGTACGGCCACCGCGGCAATTATCTTGCTTGCCGGGGATACCGGGGCTGAAGGTGACGGCATCAGGCTGACAATTGAGGCACTCACCAGTCATGTGGGCGACTGGGGTGCCACCTTTATTGCCGGTGCCATACTGCTGTTTTGCTTCACCTCCATTATTGCCAACTACTCCTACGCCGAAACCAACGTGATGTTCCTTAACGGCAACAGCAAAAAGGGCCTGATGTCTTTTCGTGTGCTGGTGTTGGGTATGGTGATGTTCGGTTCCCTGGCGAAGATTTCTCTGGTGTGGGATCTGGCCGATGTGTCCATGGGCCTGATGGCAATAGTCAATATTGTCGCCCTGGTGATGTTGTCGGGACTGGCTATCCGGGTGATTAACGATTATCGCCAGCAACTGGCCAATGGCGAGATGCCGGTATTCGATCGCCGTAAGTTCCCCGAGCTGGAAGGACAGCTGGGAGAGGGGGTCTGGAACGATGAACCTAAGAGTTCAGTTGCCGATCCTGCCTGATTAGGCGATTGCGCCAATCGAATCAACCACGCTTTCGGGCGTGGTTTTTTCATCTCGCGTCAGTATCATAATGGTTACGCAGTCAATAAGAGAGAAAACCATGCTTGTCCTTGTATCTCCAGCCAAAACCCTGGATTACGACAATCCGGCCACTACATCCAGGTACAGTTTGCCCGACTTGCTGGATCACAGTCAGGAACTGATTGAGGTCTGTCGTACCCTGACACCCGCCGATATTGCCAGTTTGATGAAGGTCAGCGACAAGATTGCCGGATTGAATGCGGCCCGATTTGCCAGTTGGAGTCGGGACTTTACGCCGGAGAATGCCAAGCAGGCGCTGTTCGCCTTTCGTGGGGATGTTTATACGGGCCTGGATGCCGACACACTGACCGATACCGAATTGGACTACGCCCAGCAGCATCTGCGTATCCTTTCGGGGCTCTATGGTCTACTCAAACCCTTGGATCTGATGCAGGCCTATCGTCTGGAAATGGGCAAGCCACTGGCCAATGGACGTGGGAAAAATCTCTATGAGTTCTGGGGCGATATCATCACGGATAAGATCAATGAACAGCTTGCCGCTCAGGGGGATGATATTGTGATTAACCTGGCATCAAATGAATACTTTAAGTCGGTTAAGCCCAAGCGGCTGAACGGCACCTTGGTGACACCCGTGTTCAAGGATGGCAAAAACGGTCAATACAAGGTCATCAGCTTTTTCGCCAAGCGGGCCCGCGGCATGATGACACGTTTTATTCTGCAACAAAGACCGCAACAGATAGCCGATCTGCGCTGTTTCAACAGCGGTGGTTATTATTACTGCGAAGCCCAGTCCAGCGAGTTTGAGCCCGTATTCCTGCGGGAAGAACAATAAGCTTCCTGGCCCGGATAAAAAAGCGCTGCATTGGCAGCGCTTTTTTTGTGGCAGCTTAGGCCTGACTTATTTCTGTACCACTTTATTTTTTGCTGCCGGAATTGGCCGCAATTCAATGTCTGAATTGGCCATCAGATAGGCAAATTGAGCGTATGCCGCCACATTCTGGGCCAGGGCCTTGGGATCTATTTTGTCCAGGGTATCGTTTGGCGTGTGGTGGAAATCGAAATAATCGCTGCCATCTTGCCGTAGAGACGCTACCGGCACACCCAGCTCCGGCAGCATTGACACGTCAGGCCCTCCAGAGGCCTGATTATTACCGGCGGCCACGCCAATCTTGGCCATCTCGGCACTGAGCTCAAGCACCTGTGGCAACGCCTTGTCATTAACTTTCCAGTCCAACTGGTAAATCCTGCCGGCGCCAAAGTCTGATTCTGCGGCAATATAGTGTTTGTCCATTTCAGCGGCATGGGCCTTTGCATAGGCTTTCCCACCGATCAATCCCAACTCTTCTGCGGCGTAAAGTACCACCCGTACGGTTCGGGCCGGTTTCCGTGGCAGATCCTGAATAAGTTTGCCGGCAGCGGTCACAATGGCGACGCCTGCACCATCGTCAATTGCACCGGTTCCTTCATCCCAGGAATCCAAATGGGCGCCAATCAGTACGATTTCATCGGCCTTGCTGCTGCCGGTTACCTCGGCAATGACATTGTAGGATGTGGCTTCCCCTTGGGATTGCGGGGACAATTTAAGCGACAGCACCACCTTGGGGTCGCGCTTCAGCATGGCCTCAATCAAATCCGCATCCGGATTTGATATGGCCGCGGCAGGAATTTTGTTGACCCCGTCCTGATAACGCATCATGCCTGTATGGGCCATGCGATCCGAATCCGTGCCAATGGAACGGATAATCACCGCCAAGGCGCCTTTCTCTGCTGCGACGATTGCACCCTTGGAGCGGCCGGGGACAGATTTACCATAGCCGGCGCCTGTCTTGGCTCTTTCGGTTTTATGGTCAATAAGGACTATCTTGCCTTGGACCTGTGCCATGTCTGCCGCTTTAAGCTCATCCAGGCTGGCAAAGCGAATGATCTCGGCTTGGATGCCTTGTTCCGGGGTTGCCACGCTGCCACCCAGCGCAGTGATCACCATTTTTTGAGGGAAAGGGGAGGTAATATTTGCCTGGGCATCACCACGTAGCCACACGGGCACAGTTACGGGTTCCTTGTAGACCCGGTCAAACCCCAGCTGCTTGAGTTTTGCCTCGGCCCAGGCCACGGCACGGGTATCGGCTTCCGAGCCCGGGAGCCTGGGGCCTACCTCCACCGTCAGTGACTCGACTATTTCATAGCCTAAGGAAGATGCCTGGGCCTGCTCGGCCAATTGACTGGCAAGTTGTTGAATCGAGTCTTCTGCTTGCACCAAATGGCTGAAAGAGAGGGCGGTGACAATGGCACTGGCAAGCAAGTGACGGGATAGGGATTTCATGGGTTTCCTCTGTTTTTATAAGCTAGGTCGCATTTTGGAGAACAATCTAGCAAAAAGTGTGCTTTATGTCCCGACTCTATCTGTAAGGCAACGCTATATTAGGCAGGGGTTAGTATTAGGAGAACCTGCTGGTAATGAACATAGAATTGATGCAGCAGCGAGCTGATAACGCGGTTGTGCTGCTAAAAGCACTCGCCAATGAAAGACGGTTGTTTATTCTTTGCCATCTGCTCAATGAGGGTGAGATGTGCGTCGGGGAAATGAACAAGAAACTCGGATTGAGTCAATCGGCGCTTTCCCAGCATCTGGCTTGGCTGAGAAAAGACAATTTGGTGACGACCCGCAAAGAGGCGCAGACGGTATTCTATTCACTCAAGAGTGATGAGGTTAAAGAAATCATCCACTTGCTGAATAATATTTACTGTCATTAAGCAGAAACAAAAAAACCGGCGTTAGCCGGTTTTTTTATAATGACGTCAGATTAAGCAGCCAGTGCTTTGATCTTGGCGTTCAGGCGAGCCTTATGACGGGCAGCCTTGTTCTTGTGGATCAGACCTTTGGTTGCCATACGGTCAACGATAGGCTGAGCTACAGCGAACGCTTCGGTAGCAGCTTTGTGGTCACCGCTCTTGATAGCAGCGATAACTTTCTTTACATAGGTACGCAACATTGAGCGACGGCTGGCGTTGTGCTGACGACGCTTTTCAGATTGAAGCGCGCGCTTCTTTGCAGACTTGCTATTAGCCAAGGTGCAACTCCTAAAAACTTGGGTTTATAACTTTTAAAGGCCGAGGAATATGCCTGCATTCTGCCATTTTGTCAATGACAATGATTGAATATCCATCATAAAGACAAATTAATCCAACCCGACTTGGCTATCTTCAACCCAACTCGTGTAAAATGTCGCGCAATTCTACCAGCATTTCGGGCTGGGTGACAGAGCCGGATGCGTTTTTCCGCGATTTCGCTGGCATTTTTCAGCACTTTCCAGGGGGCTCCATTTGAGCAGAAAATTGGTCAGGTCTGGCCTGATAGTCAGTGCCATGACTTTGATTTCGCGTGTGTTGGGTTTGGTGCGGGACGTGGTGGTCGCCAATTTAATGGGGGCGGGTGCCAGTGCTGACGTGTTTTTCTTCGCCAACAAGATCCCCAATTTTTTGCGGCGCCTGTTTGCCGAAGGGGCTTTTGCCCAGGCGTTCGTACCGGTTCTGACCGAATATCAGGAAAAACACTCCAGTGAGGAAACCCGGGAACTGCTGTCCAAGGTTGCCGGCACTCTGGGGGGACTGGTCACCCTGGTGACCCTGTTTGGCGTTGTGGCTTCGCCGGTGCTGGCGGCGCTTTTTGGTGGCGGCTGGTTTGTGGCCTGGCTTAATGATGAGCCCAACGGTGAAAAGTTCGAACTGGCATCGCTGATGCTGAAGATCACCTTTCCTTATTTATGGTTTATCACCTTTACCGCGTTGGCGGGATCGATTCTCAATACCCGCGGACGTTTTGCTGTCTCCGCTTTTACGCCGGTCTTTCTCAATATTGCCATTATCGCTGCAGCTCTGTGGCTGTCGCCACAGCTGCAGCGGCCTGAGCTGGGGCTTGCATGGGGCGTATTTTTTGGTGGTTTAATCCAGTTCCTGTTTCAGATCCCGTTTCTGCTCCGGGCCGGCGCTCTGGTGAAACCCTCCTGGGGCTGGCACCATCCCGGAGTGGTAAAAATCCGCACCCTGATGCTGCCGGCTTTATTTGGTGTGTCTGTGTCGCAGATAAACCTGCTGTTTGACACCTTTATTGCCTCTTTCCTCGTTACAGGCTCCATCAGCTGGCTTTATTACTCAGACCGGTTATTGGAATTCCCTTTGGGTTTGTTTGGCATTGCCATCGCCACCGTCATCCTGCCGGCCTTGTCCCGCAAACATGTTAACGATGAGGGCCACGAGTTCAGTCGAACCCTCGATTGGGGGATCAGGGCGGTGATCCTGCTGGGTATGCCGGCCATGACCGGCCTTATAGTTCTGGCCAAGCCCATGTTGATGGTGTTGTTTATGCGCGGTGCCTTCGATATTTCCGATGTAACCATGGCGTCCTACAGTCTGATGGCGTACGGTTCCGGCTTGCTCAGCTTCATGTTGGTCAAGGTGCTGGCTCCGGGGTACTATTCCCGTCAGGATACCCGCACCCCGGTGCGTTATGGCATAGTTGCCATGGTGAGCAACATGGTATTCAACATCTTGTTGGCCATTCCCTTTGGTTACGTGGGGCTGGCAATCGCCACTTCCATGTCGGCCGCGCTCAATGCCGGTCTGTTATATCGCGGCTTACATAAGGCCAGGGTATACAGTGCCGGTGCGGCGACCCTGATATTCTTGGCCAAGGTGGTCCTGGCCTGTCTGCTCATGGCGGCGCTGTTATGGTACTTGCTGCCACAGCAGACAGTGTGGCTGGAATGGTCTTTCAGCCACAGGGCCGGAGTTTTGCTGGGGCTCATAGGGGCAGGAGCCCTGTGTTATGCTATTGTGCTTTTGGCGACCGGTATCCGTCCCTGGCGGATGAAAGCGGCCGTTAAGGGCTGATTCTCTGTGGCGGCTGTTATATAATCCGCCAATTTACGTTGGCAGTTGTCTAATACGATGGAATTGATCCGCGGGATCCACAACATATTGCCGGCCCACAGGGGCTGTGTGCTGACCATTGGCAATTTTGATGGTGTACATCGCGGCCATGCGCAGGTTATTGCCAGTTTGGTGGAAAAGGCCGAACACTTTGGGCTGCCCGCCACCCTGATGACCTTTGAACCCCAGCCCCAGGAATTATTCCGTGGCGAGGATGCGCCGGCGCGCCTGAGTCTCCTGCGCGATAAGATAGCCTTGCTTGATGAGTTGGGTATCGACAGGCTGCTGTGTGTTAACTTCAACCGCAAGTTTGCTGATTGGCCGGCCGAATCTTTTATTGAAGATCTGTTGGTGAAACGCCTTGGTGTGCGCTACCTGGTGGTTGGCGATGATTTTTGTTTTGGCAAAGGTCGACTGGGCAACTTTGACATGCTGAGGCGTGCCGGTGAAAAGTTCGGCTTTGCGGTCGTAAACACCCACAGTTTTACCCTCGGCGATCAAAGAGTCAGTTCCACCGCTGTGCGTGAGCAGCTGGCCAAGGGGAACCTGGAGCAGGCACGGCGTCTGCTTGGCCATCCTTTTACCCTGTGCGGCCGGGTGGCCCACGGGCAGAAGCTCGGTCGCACCCTGGGATTTCCCACCGCCAATATCGCCATGAAGCGCAAGGTAGTGCCGGTGCGGGGCGTGTTTGCGGTGCGCTTGTGGTGGGACGGCAGTGACATTTATGATGGGGTGGCCAACATAGGTTTCAGACCTACGGTCAAGGGGCAGATGTGCCAGCTCGAAGTGCACTTGTTCGACTTTGACGGTGACCTTTACGGACGCAGAGTTGAAGTGGAACTGGTCGCCAAAATACGCGATGAACAGCCATTTGAGTCTTTGGATGCGCTGAAGAAACAGATTACGAATGATGCTGACAGGGCCATGGCGCTGCTTGGCGATGATGCAGGCTAATTGATAGCTTTATTAACGGTATAGGATCGATGAGCGACTATAAAAATACTTTGAATTTGCCGGAAACCGAGTTTCCGATGCGTGGAAATCTGGCCAATCGCGAGCCCGAAATGCTGGCCCGTTGGACCCAGGACAATCTGTACCAACAGATCCGTGACAGCCGCATCGGTCGCAAGCCATTCATTTTGCACGATGGCCCACCGTACGCGAACGGCAGCATTCATATTGGTCACTCGGTGAACAAGATCCTCAAGGACATCATCATCAAGTCCAAAACCATGGCCGGCTTTGATGCCCCCTATGTGCCGGGTTGGGACTGCCATGGTCTGCCTATCGAACTGAAAGTTGAACAGAAGGTCGGTAAGCCAGGACAAAAAATCTCTGCCGCCGAGTTCCGTGAGGAATGCCGCAAGTATGCTGCCGCCCAGGTTGACGGCCAGCGTGAAGACTTCAAGCGCCTGGGCGTGCTCGGCGATTGGGACAAGCCTTATCTGACCATGGACTTTGCCACCGAGGCTAACATAGTCCGTTCTCTGGCCAAGGTTATTTCAAACGGCCACCTGCACAAGGGCGTTAAGCCGGTGCATTGGTGTACCGATTGCGGCTCGGCACTGGCCGAGGCCGAAGTGGAGTACGAGGACAAAACCTCTCCCGCCATCGATGTGGGCTTCAGCGTTGCCGACAAGGCCGCTCTGCTGGCCAAGTTTGGCGTGTCTCACTATGACGCTGATATTTCCATGGTGATCTGGACCACGACCCCCTGGACCCTGCCCGCCAACCGCGGTCTGGCCATCAGCGCCGACCTGGATTATGTGCTGGTGTCTTTCACCAAGGAAGAGCATACCCGCGCCGTGATAGTTGCCGATGTGCTTCATGAAGATTGCGTGAAGCGCTATGGCGCCGAGTCATTTGACGTGCTGGGTAGTATCAAAGGCGCTGAGCTGGAGCTGATGCGCTTCAACCATCCTTTCCTGGACTTTGATGTACCTGTGATCCTGGGCGATCATGTGACCACAGATGCGGGTACAGGTGTGGTGCACACCGCCCCCGGCCACGGTCAGGACGACTTTGTCATTGGTCAGAAGTACGGCCTGGAAGTGGCCAACCCCGTTGGTGACAACGGTGTGTACAAGGCCGATACCCCTTTCTTTGCCGGCCAGCACGTGTTCAAGGCCAATGATAATGTGGTGGCGCTGCTGAAAGAGAAGGGCGCACTGCTGAACCATGTGGGCTATCGCCACAGCTATCCCCACTGCTGGCGTCACAAGACCCCAATCATTTTCCGCGCCACGCCCCAATGGTTTATCTCCATGGATAACCAGGGACTGCGCAGCACGGCTTTGTCCGAGATAGAAAAGACCCAGTGGATCCCGGATTGGGGCCAGAGCCGCATCGAGGCCATGGTGGCTAATCGCCCTGACTGGTGTATCTCGCGTCAGCGTACCTGGGGCGTGCCCATCACCTTGTTTGTGAACAAGGACACCGATGAGCTACATCCGGACAGCGTATCGCTGATGGAGCGCGTGGCACACAGAATCGAACAGCAGGGCATACAGGCCTGGTGGGATCTGGAAGAAAGCGAAATCCTGGGCGACGAAGCGGCGCAGTACCGCAAAGTCACCGATACCCTGGACGTGTGGTACGACTCAGGCTCCACCTTTGCATCCGTCGTGGCAGCCCGCCCCGAGTTTCATGGTCAGCCGGTGGACTTGTACCTGGAAGGTTCAGATCAGCACCGCGGCTGGTTTATGTCGTCCTTGATGATCTCCACCGCCATGAATGGCAAGGCACCCTATAAGCAGGTGTTGACCCACGGCTTTACCGTGGACGGCAAGGGCCGCAAGATGTCCAAGTCTATTGGTAACGTGATTGCGCCCCAGGAAGTGACCAATAAGCTGGGCGCGGACATCCTGCGTCTGTGGGTAGCGGCCACGGATTACAGCGGTGAGATGACGGTATCCGATGAGATCCTCAATCGCAGCGCCGACGCCTACCGCCGTATCCGTAACACAGGTCGTTTCCTGCTGGCCAACCTCAACGGTTTCGAGCCTGCCAGTGACATGATTGCCCTGGAAGATATGGTGGCACTGGATCGCTGGATGGTGCGCCGTGCCGACAAGCTGCAACAGGAAATCATCGAGGCATACGAGCAGTACAACTTCCACCTGGTGACCCAGAAACTGATGCAGTTCTGCTCCGTGGAACTCGGCAGTTTCTACCTGGATATCATCAAGGATCGCCAATACACGGCCAAGCGCGAGAGCCATGCCCGTCGTAGCTGTCAGTCGGCTCTGTTCCATATTGCCGAAGCCATGGTGCGCTGGATTGCGCCAATTCTGAGCTTCACCGCTGATGAAATCTGGCAACTCTTGCCGGGCGAGCGCGGGGCCTATGTGTTCACCGAAGAGTGGTACCAAGGCCTGGCGTCTGTGACTGTCGAAGGCGATCTCAGCGATGACTATTGGCAGCAATTGATTGCCGTGCGTGACGAAGTCAACAAGGAAATCGAACAGGCCCGTCGCGACAAGCGTCTGGGGGGCTCATTGGAAGCCGAAATCACCCTGTTTGCCGATACGGAGCTGGCGCAGAAACTGACTCACCTGGGTGACGAACTGCGTTTTGTGCTCCTGACCTCCAATGCCAAGGTTGAAGCCATAACCGCTGCACCAGAAGCGGCAGTGACTACAGACGTTGCCGGTTTGAAATTGCTGGTGGCCAAAACGGAAGCTGCCAAGTGTGAACGTTGCTGGCATCATCGTGAAGAGGTTGGCAGCATCGCTTCCCATGAAAGTCTGTGTCAACGCTGCGTGACCAACATCGAGGGAGAGGGTGAACAGCGTCAGTTCGCCTAAGGGATGACTATGTCACTGAAGTGGAGAGACAGCGGGCTGCGCTGGTATTGGGTTGTGGCCTTGGTCCTGCTGTTGGACCAGGCATCCAAACTCTGGGTCATAGCCAATTTTGAATATAGGGAAACGCTTAACCTGTTGCCCTTTTTCAATCTGACCTATGCCCGCAACACAGGTGCGGCCTTCAGTTTTCTGGCAGAAGCCGGCGGCTGGCAACGCTGGCTGTTTACCGCTGTCGCCGTGGGGTTCAGCCTGTTGCTGACCCTGTGGCTCAGGCGGCAACCCGCCACCATGTGGCGCTCAAATCTGGCCTACACCTTGGTCATTGGTGGCGCCATTGGCAATTTGATCGATCGTTTGCAGCACGGTTTTGTGGTGGATTTCCTGGATTTTTTCTGGGGAACCAGCCATTACCCGGCGTTTAACATTGCCGATTCGGCCATTTTCATCGGTGCAGGCCTTATCATCATAGACAGTTTTCGCGAGTCAAAGTCTGCCGGTAATGGCAACAAGGCCGCCAAGGAGTAATAGATGTCGGTGCGTTCCTTAGTGTGTCACATGAACATAGTGCTGGCGGACGGCTCTACCGCTGACAGCACCAAAGCCTCGGGTAAACCCGCCCGTCTCAATTTAGGGGATGGCAGCCTGAGTCCAGCGTTTGAGGAGCAGTTGGTTGGCTTGAAGCAAGGCGACAGCCATAAGTTTACCCTGGCACCGGAAGATGCCTTTGGCGCCGTAAATCCGGATGCCATTCACCATATGGATCGAAGCCGTTTTCCGGCAGACATGGTACTGGAGCAAGGGGTTATCCTGAGTTTCGCCGGCCCTGGTGGCAGTGAAATCCCGGGTATAGTCCGCGAGGTTGCCGGCGATTCTGTCACTGTGGATCTTAACCATCCCCTTGCGGGCCACACCGTGACCTTTGAGTTGGAAGTGGTTGAGGAACTGTAAATGAGTCAGGCGCCACAGATGAATATCCTTCTGGCCAACCCCCGAGGTTTCTGTGCCGGGGTCGACCGGGCCATCAGCATAGTTGAGCGGGCCCTGGAGCTGTTTTCGCCACCTATATATGTGCGCCATGAAGTGGTACACAACAGATACGTGGTACAGAACTTGAAGGACAGGGGCGCCATCTTCGTTGAAGAGCTGGATCAAGTGCCTGACAACAGCATAGTGATCTTCTCTGCACATGGTGTGTCCCAGGCTGTGAGAGCCGAGGCCAAGCGCCGCGGCTTGAAGGTGTTTGATGCCACATGTCCCCTGGTCACCAAGGTGCATCTGCAGGTGACCCGTGCCAGCCGTAAAGGTATTGAGTGCATCCTTATAGGTCATGCCGGACACCCTGAGGTGGAAGGCACCATGGGGCAATACGATAATTCTGAGGGCGGTGTCTACCTCATAGAATCCACAGAGGACGTGGGTAAATTGCAGGTTAAAGATCCGGACAACCTGTGTTTTGTTACCCAGACCACACTGTCGGTTGACGATACGCTCGATATCATTGCCGCATTGCAAAAACGCTTCCCATCCATTGAAGGTCCTCGCAAGGACGATATCTGTTATGCAACCCAAAACCGTCAGGATGCGGTGCGGTCTTTGTCTTCAGAGGTTGACTTGCTGATAGTCGTTGGCTCAAAGAACAGTTCCAACTCAAACCGCCTCAAGGAACTGGCTAAAAAGGCGGGCACAGCAGCGCATTTGGTGGATACAGCCGAAGATGTGGATCCTGATTGGTTTAGCGGGGTGAATAAGGTCGCGGTGACAGCGGGCGCGTCAGCTCCCGAGATACTGGTTCAGCAGGTGGTTAACGCTATTACCCTGATTGCGCCAAGCACTGTGGTTGAAGTGGAAGGACGCAAGGAAGATACCGTCTTCGCCGTTCCCGTCGAGCTCAGATAAGATGCAAAACTAATAAAAAGAGGCGCTTGCCTCTTTTTTTGTATAAAAACGCAGCCGAATATAATGAATCAATCTTTTAGATGCTATTGTTACTGGCAGCTAACATTCGACTCATCTATGATTAACGGGTAGTATGATGTTCTCTATCTAAGATTCGGATTTGCAAGGATAAATTGCCAGATTTTTTGTCAATAAAATGGCATTTTTCGGAGTTTTGACGCCGATGAAATACAGCAGGAATGGTTTTTCACTGATCGAAGTTTTGGTCTCACTGGTCATTCTGGTGATAGGCCTTATTGGCATATTCAATCTGCATACAGTGGCAAAACAAAGCAATTTCGAGTCTTTTCAACAAACTCAAGCCTCTTACTATGCTTCTGATATTGTCAGCAGAATGAAACTGAATCGCACTGAATTGGCCAATTATGCCGGTACCTATGACGGCACTATGGCAGATCCGGGGATATCATGTGATGTCGCCGTAGGGGCCAATGTTATTTGTACCAACGCGCAAACCCGGGCTTGGGATCTGTATCAATGGGGGCAGTTGTTCATTGGTTCAGCAGAAGAAACGGCAGCCGGCAATTTTGTTGGTGGTTTGGATAGTCCTATAGCTTGCATCAATGTCAATAATGCAACCGGTGATGTCACCGTCGTTATGACATGGCGAGGGATACGAAAAGCAAGTGATGGGGGGGCAAATGCTGCAGACAGTTTTGTGAAGGACTGTGGTAAAAAGGGTGACGCCAGGCGCCGGATTTTCGTTCTTAGCACTGCAATTATTTAGGTTTACACGATGAATTTGATGATGGATACCCATAGAGGCTTTTCCTTGGTTGAACTGATGGTGGCATCGGTGATAAGCCTTTTTTTGGCGCTGGGATTGTTCACTATGTTTTCCATGTCTCAGACAAATGTCACCACTACCAGTCAACTCGGGCAATTGCAGGAGAATGGCCGCATTGCACTTGCGTTAATGGAAAGAGATATCAGCCAGTTGGGATTTATGGGGGATATAACAGGGACTGATTTAATTGTTGGCAGTAATACCACCCTGGTGGGGGTTCCTCCCGCTGTTTTTAATGATTGTGTTGGTGCCGGTGCTAATAACGCTACATTTCCCGGGAATATATCCGCTCATTTCCGTAAGTTATGGGGCTATGAAAATGGAGTCAGTGCCAATTCGTTGGCCTGCCTGAATGGTGTTAAGGCGAGGACAGATGTCATTCAGATTAAGCGTTTGATTGGCCCCAGCGTAGTGAATCCTTCGGATGCAGGGCGCTTTTACATGGCGACCACATCAAATGAGGCAATTATCTTTCAAGGGACTGGGGCGCCGCCAGTGTTGGCCAGCGGCCGTTACTGGGAGTATCAGCATCATATTTATTTTATCGCCGACAATGCTGAGGGCATACCTGAGCTACGGCGAAAAACGCTATCTGCAACTGGACTTGGCAATGATGAACAGTTGGTGGAAGGCATTGAAAACATGCGCATTATGTACGGTTTTGATAATGATGGAGATGATGCCGCTGACAGTTATATGCCTGTGCAGAATGTCACTACATTGATGTGGGATAATGCATTGTTCCAGCGTTTGGTTTCACTGCGGATATTTTTATTGGTGAGGTCGACCGAAGAAGATGACAGCTATACCAATGATGTGACTTATACCTTGGGTGATAAGACAATAGCCGCGACTAACGATCATTTCAGACGTAAAGTCGTATCCACCACTATTGTGCTGGAAAATCCTGTGTTGATAAGAAATTAGGGACACTCAGATGAGAAAGCAGAAAGGTATTGTATTGTTCTTCTCCTTGATAGTGCTGATTATTATGACCGTTATTGGTGTGGCTCTGGCGGTTAATTCCGGACAATCGCTTAGAATGTCCGGCGCAGGTGCTGAAAGGGTCGAGGCGCTGGTGGCGGCTCAAGGAGCTCAGGACCGCTCGATTAACACACAGCAAGGGGCTGTCCTGGCAAATCTTAATGCTGCTGTGACTGTGGCAGATGGCACGTTGAATGTGAGTTCAACTATCGTTCCCGTACCTTTGGGGGATGTCAGTTGCCAAAGAAGCACCAAGGCGAACTCTGCTAACCTGATAAGTTGTCGACGTGCCGAAGTCTCAAGCACGATACAGTATGGACGTAATAACCTTGGGCAACTGACGGTTGTTGCTGGTATTGAACAAGAAGTGTTGACTGGGAGTTAATCATGATTATCAAACGTTTGGCATGTTTTGCCTTATTCACCATGGTTGGTATATCCAGTGGCACTTTTGCTGATGATACAGAGCTATACGTATTTGAGTCATCAAGTCGTACAGGAGCCAGACCTAAGGTTCTAATCATATTTGATAACTCTGGAAGCATGGCGACCTTGGAAGAGGATAATGCCAGTGCTTATGATCCCGATAGGGATCCTCCATACGAAGCGGTCGGAGGCGCCAATTCGTTCCAGGAGCGCATGGTTTACTACACCAAGGGCGGTTTGGATAACACAGCATTGCCCACGCCGGACAGTCCCTCCGAAGCACGTCGTTTTTTAATGGCAACCAATGGTTGCCACGTAAGCTGGGAAGCGTTGGCAAAGTATGGGCGTTTTACCGGTTACCTGCGTGAATATGTTACAAAAGGGAAAACCGGTACCTGGGAAGAAATTCCCGATAATAATGGCGCAAACATTGAAATACTGGACTGTTGGGAAGATATCGAGGCTGAAGACAGTAAAAATGCCCCAGGTGTAAATGACGGTTTTCCTGTTGATGGCAAGAAAGTATCGAATAATGCCGTAGCGTATAATTATGTTTTGGATCCTTCGAGCACGGCATGGAGCGATGCAATTGCTGCGGCAAAAAATACCTATTTTGGCACAGGTAAGGCAGTAACTCTTTTTACGGACAATTATTTACGTTGGTACACCTTGGTTCAAAGGGGAGAATTGCCGGTAGTTCCGAAGACCAGACTTGATATAGCAAAAGACTCCATTACCAGTTTTATCAATACCAATACCTCGGTGGACTTTGGTTTAGCTGTATTTAACATGAATTATGAAAAAGAAGGTGAACGTGATGGAGGCCGAATAGTTTCTGGTATCAGGCAGATGGCGAGTAGTAATAAGTCCAATTTGTTATCTACGATTGACCAACTACCTGCTGAAACCAATACACCTTTATGTGAAACATTGTTTGAGGCTTATAAGTACTTCTCCGGTGGTGCCGTAACCTTTGGTCACAAAGACAGTGATTACAATTTTACTAGAGGAGACAAATATGTTGGCAATAATCCCAGTTATGATACCAGCATAGAAAAAGATGGTTACTATATCTCGCCTTTTAAGGTTTGCCCCGATATTGCTTATGTTATTTATATAACAGATGGGGTACCAACGGTAGATAGCTTTGCTGATAGCAATGTAAAAACGTTAACCGCGACCGGAAGCAGTGATGGCGATTATTCCCCTTTCAGCGAAGGCTTAGCCACTGAAAGTTATCTGCCTGCTTTGGCAAGCTACATGTATCAGAATGATATAGTGCATAAATTAGATGCTGATGGTGTCGATCAAAAGCAAAATGTTGTTACTTTTACCATCGGTTTTAGTAAGGGCGCTGAGGATGCCGCCCCGCTTCTGAAAGAGACAGCTAAAAGAGGTGGTGGTAATTATATTTCTGCGACCAGTGGTATCGATCTCCAGAATGCGTTGGATCAGGCCCTTACTTCTATTCTCGCTATTGACTCCAGTTTCACGTCTCCAAGTATTGCGAGTAATAACTTCGACCGGACTCAATCCTTCAATGCCGCATACTTCGCCATGTTTTTACCCGGTAAAGGGCCTCGTTGGAGTGGTAATCTCAAAAAGCTCAAGGTTACCGATGGTGGAGATATTCTAGATAAATTTGGTACTACAGGACTTAATGCCGACAATAATATCTCCGAATTGGCATGTACCTATTGGTCTAAGTGTCTGTATTCAAAAGATGCCAACAAAGTGCAGGAAGGTGGTGTTGCGGAAGTGCTCAGAGCTGGCGCGAGTAGAAAGCTGCTTTTCAATGGCCCAAGCGGTATCACTCCCATGTCTTTGGCGTCGCTGTCGTTGGCCGCTGGTGACTTGACGGCCTTGGCAACCTACATGAAACAGGATGAGATTTCCTTAGCCAGCACAATAGAATGGTTAAGCGGAAAGGATGTGGATGACGATAACCACAACGGCAATCTGACGGAAATAAGGTCTGATGTGATGGGGGACCCACTGCATTCAAAGCCGCTGGCCATTAACTTTGGTTCTGAAGGGAATCCCGATATCAGGATTATCTTGGGTACCAACCAAGGTTTGGTCCATATGTTCAAGGATATGGATACCTCGGTAGAAGAGAGCTGGGCCTTTATGCCTTACGAGCTTTTGCCAAATGTCCCCAGGCTGAGAAAAAATGACGAAACCGGTGGCCATATCATTTATGGCATGGATTTGTCGCCGGTTTCCTATACTAAAACCGGAAGTAATGGTTTGGAGAAAGCTTGGGTATTCCTGGGAATGCGTCGTGGTGGATATTCCTATTATGCACTGGATATCACGAATCCGGATGATCCTAAGTTTATGTGGAGGATTTCAAATCAAACCAGTGGATTTAGTGATTTAGGGCAGACTTGGTCCGAGCCGGTTGTGACAACGATCCCTGGATATTCCAAGCCAGTGCTCATCATAGGTGGTGGTTATGACATTAGTTATGACTCAAGCCCCTCAACGGATCCACTTGGTCGATCAATATATGTAGTCGATGCTGAAACCGGAGCATTACTCCACACCTTCGGAGCGACTGGTGACACAGTGATTTCAGGATTGGCTGATAGCATTCCCAATGCTGTGGCTGTTTTGGACAGCAACAACGATGGCGTATCGGATCGCATTTATGCAACCGATCTTGGTGCCAATGTATGGCGCATAGATATGCCTGGTGCTGATAAAAGTACTTGGACTGCATTCAAATTTGCAGATTTGGGGGGGAGCACTGATTCCACCAATAGAAACTTTTTTGCTGAAGCCGCCATAGCTCAAACGGTATTCACGAACCTGTCAGTGACTACCACTACAGAAGGCGGGACTACCACCACGACACAAAGTTATCAGAATATTCCTTATGATGCGGTTGTCGTTGGTTCCGGAGACAGAACAAGACCTGCCTCGGATACAACAACCAACGATATGTTTTTCACCCTTCAGGATAGGAATGTAGTCACCAGGTCATTTGATGGCACAACGAATCCAATACCGCAGGCGATTACATTAGACGCTTTGTACGATGTCACTTCCAGCGGCATAGATACCGAAGCTGAGGAATTGGCATTCAGTAATAAGCTGGGCTGGTACTATGATTTTACAGCCGTTGGCGAAAAGTCGCTCTCAGCAGCTCTGATATTCAACGGCAAGGTATATTTCACTACTTATGTGCCGCCAAGTATTGCTGTTTCGGATACGGTTTGTAGTTCATCGGGAAGTGGTCGCCTGTATGTTTTTGACTTACATAAGGCAACGAGAACTCAAGCGTATATTGAGATAGGTGAGAGATTACCTGACTCTCCTCAGCCTATAGCCACTGAGGATGGTGTGTATATTATTGTTTGTACTGGGGCTGATTGTGATCAGACGACTATGCCTCCAACCGAGCCTCCTTCGGAACAATCGGATCTGGAAAAAGTGGGTGAAGGCCTGGGAGCCAATAAAATTTACTACCATGTGGACGAGTGATAAACCATGAGAGAGTTGCGCGGATTTACCCTGATAGAACTGATGATCACTATCGTGATCATCGGCATCATTGCTGCTTTTGCCTATCCGTCTTATAAAGATTTTTTAACACGGGGGGGGCGTTCTGAAGGACAGGAAGCCTTGATGCGTATAGCCAATTTGCAGGAACAATATTATTTGGATAATCGCGAGTACGCAGAGGATATGACAAAGCTGGGATTGAATGCCGATCCATTTATTACCCAGCATGGTTATTACAGTATTGATTCTGTTGGCACAGGCAGTTTTACCTTAACTGCAACGCCAAAAGGCATCCAGGCAAGCAGGGATGCTGAATGTACAACAATTACCATTACAGATACAGGTGTTAAGGGGCCCAAGGAGGCATGTTGGAAATGAATAACTTCAGCCTGAGAATGATAGTGGGTACATCGTTGATTTTATCGCCGGTAGCCTTTGCTGATGGAGAAGCTTATCAGGATTACAAATGCTACGTAAAAACATCCGGTCAGGACAGGGTCGTGTTCTATAGTTGGCAATCCAGCAAGGTTGAGGTCAAAATGAAAGCCTTATCAGGAAGCCAACTGACGGACAAAAAAGGGAAGAAGTTCTATATAAAAGATATGGTTGAGTGTGTTTTGCTGTCAGAAAAGTTTACCAGCGCAAAGGCGCAGGAGCTTGACAGTAAAACACTTCGTTAATGTTACTGGCAACTCAGGCCATCAGCTCCTGATTTGATAATGCCCGTAACCGAAACTGTGGTGCTTCTGGAGTAATCTACCTCACCAGCAGGACAGTAGACAAATGTTGAGGCAGATGAAGCTAATCCGTCAGCAGTAAAGGTGACATTTCCTGTCGCCTTTATCGTATCGTCGCTATTTATACCTTCAACAACTCTGAGCTCTTGTTGATTCCCCCCTGCATCAACCAGATAAACTCTTAGTCCATCTGACCAACTGGCCCCGCATCCACCTGCCTTATATGGGCATACTGTGACATTTGTGCCATAGCTTACAGCCTGATTTCGGGCGAATCTGAGAGTATCCTGAATTCGTGAAATTTCACTTTGGGCTCTGTAGGCTTGATACATATCCATCATAGACGGCACACCTACTACCACTAATGTGATCGCTACAACCAAAGTCACCATCAGTTCGATAAGCGTTAACCCCGATGTATATTTTTGCATGACCTATCCCCTGAAAAGTAACCCCATCAGTATAAGTCAGGCTTGGCAATAATTCAGCATCAAATTTAAGCTAAGGGTGTGCCAATTAATTGTCAGAGAAGGATATTTTGGCGCAATAGTTAACCAGTCTCGCCCCCTTAATGGCTGCAACTTACCGTCGTTTTGCTTAATCTGACTTTGCCGGCATTGTTGATGACCAAGGCTTTGGAATACGGACTGGTGGCATAGTCAGGGCAGTATTTCAGGGTACCATTGCTTGCCGATGCCAAACCATCGGGAAGGTAGCGCACCGAAGGGCGGTTAAACTCTATGATGTCATTTTTGTCGGCGTCATCCAAACGCATCAGTATTTTGTCATTGCCGTCCAGTTCGTTAAGGTTGCCGCCATCGGTGAATATGGTCAGATTCTTGTTCCAATCATTGCCACAGACATTGTTTTCCAGCGGGCATAAGGTGACCCTGGCGCCATAACTGATAGCCTGATTTCTGGCGAGCTTTAATCCCTGTTGCAACTTGCTTATCGCGGCGTTTGCACGGTATGCCTGGTAAAGCTCTGTAAGACTTGGGGCTGTGGTGGCCAGCAGTATGACCAGAATGGCCAGGGTGACCATCAGTTCCACCAAGGTGAATCCTTGACGTGTGTTCATCTTCTTCATCCTTGAAAAAGTCGCTGCGGTGCAGCCAATTTGAGTTTTAATTGTAGCGTTCGCCAAGCAGTTTGCTTTGGGGTTTTTAGAGATTTTCCGGCTAAGAAAGACTTTACCAATAACAGAGTGTTTGAGTTAAAGGACGAATAGCTTGGCTTTGGACTTCTGCCGGTGACGGCTGGCATGTTAAGCTAGCGTTATCAGCGCAATCCAGTGTGAGTCTCAGGAGCAAATTAATGAAAAAGGTCGAAGCCATTATCAAGCCCTTCAAATTGGACGATGTCAGGGAGTCTTTGGCGGAAATTGGCATTACCGGTATGACGGTTTCCGAAGTAAAAGGTTTTGGCCGTCAGAAAGGACACACTGAGTTGTACCGTGGTGCAGAGTACATGGTCGACTTTTTGCCAAAGGTGAAGATTGAGTTGGTCATACAAGACGAGTTGCTCGACCAGGCCATTGACGTGATTGTTGAAACGGCCCGCACAGGTAAGATTGGTGACGGAAAGATATTCGTGACCGATATTGAAAGGGTGATACGTATCCGCACCGGTGAAGAAAACGAAGAAGCCGTGTAGCTAGGTTTTTTAATTCGACGTTTTATGCTTTAACCCCAAGGCAAAACTCAATTGCTTTGGGGGTTTGTTTTGTCAGGTTGATATGCTTTGGTGTTTTATGTTGCCCTAACTGCCATCTGTGGTGGTGCTCCCTGTTTTGGGCTTGTAGAAGCAGTTGTTTTATAAGCAAGTCGTGGTATAAAGAGGGACATCTTTCAGCCGTTGTAACAGGTGGATTAGAATGACAAGCAAACGGATTGTCATTGTCGGAGGCGGTGCGGGTGGTTTGGCACTGGCGGCGAAGTTGGGAAGAAGTTTGGGGTTGAAAGGCGAAGCCGATATTTGCCTGATTGACCGCAATCCAATCCACATTTGGAAACCCAAGCTGCATGAGTTGGCGGTTGGTGTTATCGATCAGTCGGTAGAAGGGGTGTTCTATCGAGATCACGGTCTGAAGAATGGTTACCGATACCAAAGGGGTGAGCTGGAGCAATGCGATCCCGATGCCAAGACCATCCAATTGGCAGCCATGTACAACGAGCAAAATGAATTGCTGTTACCTCCCCGCACCTTGCAATATGACCTTCTGGTGCTCGCTGTTGGCGGGATTTCCAACAGCTTTAATACCCCGGGCGCCGAAAAACATTGCATCTTTCTTGATAGCCTCAACAGTGCCGAGCTGTTCCATCGTCGCCTGCTTGATGGCCTGATGCTGTTGAATGATTCGCACCAACGTCTCAGCATAGGCATTGTCGGTGCCGGCGCCACAGGGGTTGAATTATCCGCGGAGTTACATCATGTCATTGAGTCTGTGCGGGAATACGGTTATCAGAATATATCCAAGCACCATCTTGATATTCATTTAATAGAAGCTGCGCCCAAAATTTTGCCCCAATTGCCCGATAAGGTCAGCGGTCGAGCCCAGGCGGTATTGGATCGTATCGGTGTCAGATTGCACCTGGGGGTGCAGGTGAAGGAAGTGACCCATAGCGGCTTCGTTACCCAGGATGGCACCCTGATAAAGGCCGACCTGAAGGTTTGGGCGGCTGGGATAAAGGGGCCGAAGGTATTTGCAGATCTGACCAAATTGCCAATCAATGGCAGAAATCAGGTTGAGGTGGATGCCTGCATGCGGGTAAAGGGCCACAACGACATCTATGCCATAGGTGATTGCGCGTCCCTCATTATGGACAATGGCCAACCGGTTCCGCCCCGGGCCCAGGCGGCGTCACAAATGGCTGCGACCCTGTACCAGAACATCCTGACCAGACTAAAGGATGGCGCCGAAAAGCCGTTCCACTATCGGGATTACGGCTCCCTGGTGTCTCTGAGTCGTTTTTCCGCCGTGGGTAACCTGATGGGAAATTTACGTTCAGGCGACTTTTTTATCGAGGGTCACATTGCCCGATTTATGTATAACTCTCTGTATCAGAGGCATCTGGCCAGCCTGTTTGGCTGGTTTTCTGCCCTGGTGTACCGTTTGGCGCAAAAGCTGCTTCGCTGGCAAAGGCCCAAACTCAAACTCCACTGAGGTGGGCGTCATGCCGGCTTGGCGGAGGAGTCTCGCACAACGGGTTCCGGGGTAAACACCCGCGGAGCCAGCTGTTGTTGCTCGCGTCTGTTGTCGATAAGTAGCTCAGTGGCCATCTGGGCTATGCGTTGATTGGGTTGATGGACTGTGGTTAGCTTGGGCCAGGTTTGCCTGGAGAAGGGGCTGTCCTCAAAGCCGACAATGGACAGTTCCGCCGGAATGTCCACGCCTGCCAATCTGGCCGCAAACAGTGCTCCAGCGGCTATCTCATCGTTACAAGCCACTATGGCCGTCGGCCTGTTCTCCATTGCCAGTAGTTGTTTGGCACCTGCAACCCCGGATTCGAAGGAATAGTTGCCTTCAATGATGTAATCGTTTTCCAGTCTGAGTTTGGCCCGTTTCATGGCCTGTTCGAATCCGGTAAAGCGTTCCTTGGTGGATTCGTGGTGTTGATCACCACTGATAAAGGCGATTTTCTTATGGCCGAGTTTGATCAGATGTTCGGTAATTTCCACTGCACCGTGGCGGTCATCAACCAGTACGGTTAATCCCCTGGCACCCTCAGCCCCCGAACCCGCTATGATGCGTACATAGTTGGCATCCATATCATCCAGTGCCTGCAACAACCTGGGATCCTCTGACAGCGGCGGCGTGAGTACGAGTCCCGCCAGGCGGCTATGCTTGACCAGCGCTGTCAGTTCTTCACAAATCGATTCTGATTTGGCGTTGCAGGGATGGATAAGCAGTTCATAACCGCGATCCCGACAGGCTGACAATATCCCGTTTTGCATGTCGATAATGTAGTAAGCATTGGGATTATCATAGATAAAACCTATGACGTATGACTTGGTGCCCGCAAGGTTTCTGGCCGCAAGGTTAGGCTGATAATTCAATGCCTTAATAGCCTCATTAACCTTGTCTATGGTTTCTTGCTTTACCGATGGCTCATTGTTGGTCACCCGGGAAACTGTCTTGATAGAGACACCCGCATACTTGGCTACATCATTGATAGTGACTTTCATGGGATCCGAACTCTTGAGTATCGCTGCCAAATTACCGCCCCAATGGGGGCTTTTCAGCATGGTTGCTGCGATTCTGAGGTATTGAAATAAATTCAGCTAATAGTGCGGGCTTTTCAGGGGATTGGCAATGCTGAATTGCAGCCGCCTTCCATGAACTGCTGGGTAGGGAGAGGTTGAAATTTGTTCAAGCAATAACTTCCTATTTTAACTTGCTGTTAAGTAAGGATAATCACCGTCATCTATATCTGGTTTTTTGTTCCCGATGCTGACATTTTGCAGAAACAGGTCATTTTGTTGTGGCAAGACTGTTAATTATTGTGTAATGTTTGCACTAGACATGACAGCGTTGTCATTCCTATGGGAATGGTTGTGGATACCAAAAACGATAACAAGTATGGAAGGGAAACGAGATGCGACCATCTAGCTTTAAGAAGAGTACCCTAGCCACCAATATTGCGATCCTGCTCAGCGGCGCGGTATCTGTTGGCGCAGTTGCTGCCGAAGCGGCGGTTGATACCGCAAATATTGAAAAGATTGAAGTGCGCGGTATCCGCGCGTCCAACAAAGCTAACATCAACGAAAAGCGTTTTTCCAACGCCGTCGTTGATGCTGTGACTGCTGAAGACATTGGTAAACTTCCTGATTCCGATGTAGGTCAAGCACTTGGCCGTGTACCCGGTGTGACCGTAGGTCGTACTTTTGGTCAGGGCAGCTCAGTATCTATCCGCGGTACAGATCCTCTGATGACGCTTACCACCCTTAATGGTCAAAACGTGGCCTCGACCGGTTGGTACGATCAGATGAACATCGACCGTTCATTCAACTACTCTATGCTGCCCGCTGAACTGATTGGTGGTATGGAAGTGTACAAGACCACCCAGGCCAACCTCGTTGAAGGTGGTATCGGTGGTACTGTAATCGTTAAAACCCGCAAGCCACTGGATATGGACGCCAACTCCATTTTTGGCTCTGTAAAAGGTGAATACGGTTCAATCAATGAAGAGTGGGCCCCTGAAGTTTCAGGCCTCTACAGCTGGAAGAACGAAGCTGAAACCTTCGGTATTCTGGTTTCCGGTGCATACGTAGACCGTGAATATCTGCGTGTTGGTACCGAGGCTGACCTTGACTGGGGTGGTCGTTCGTCAATTCAGCCATCAAGCTTCCTGCAAAGCCAGGAGCGCACCGCGCTGGATGCCACTTTGCAATATCGTCCTACCGATAACCTGGAATTCGGTGCTCACATCCTGTCGCTGAAACTGGGTGCAGACAGCATCGGCGCCAACATGTACATCAACACTGATACCAACTGGGGCGCAGGTGAATCACACTGCCAGCAGTTCAACGATGCCGGCGTGTGTACATACAGCGATACGCCAGAGAGCGACCCATCAGATGTGTTCTTCCAGAACTGGGCGCGCAAGGGTGAGATGACTTCTGACACCTTCGAACTGAACATGGAGTACGATGGTGACGGTTATGCTATCGCTGCTGTAGCCGGTAAGACCAAGGCCGAAGGTGGTACTCAGATGAGTGCAAACTTCGGTTATGGCTGGTGGGGCGACAAATTCAAAGATATCAAGTGGGCAGGTGTGGTTGATGCCACCGGTAAGCAAATTGATATCAATGGCCGCGACATGAGCTTTGGTATCGACAATCTGGACACCACAGTGGGCACTTCCCAGTGGACCGGTATACAGGGCCCCAACACAGATGAAGAGTCTTACGTACAGGTAGATCTGGACTTTGACCTGGATCTGGGTGCTATCAACAAGTTTGAAACCGGTATTCGCTATACCGAGCACACCTTCGAGAAGAAAGAGTACCGTGCTGTGTATGGCAGCTTGCCAAACGTATTCAACAGCACCGATCTGTACAGCGGCACCATGAAGCTGGGCTATGACGAATGGACCATTCCAAAGGCCAATCTGGATGCCATGATCGACGCAACCGTTTCTCTAGTTGATGAGTTTGTCTACAGCCGTCCTGCCTACGGCAAAATCGATGAAGAAAACCTGTCTCTGTACGGTATGTTCTCCTTCGAGGGTGAAGGTTTCCGTGGTAACTTCGGTCTGCGTTATATCCAAACCGACGTGACTTCAAGCGGCCACGTCATCGATAACTCTCCGGCAGACAACCTGGGCATCAACGCCGGTTGGAGCGAAGAAGTTCAAAGCGTAAGTGACAGCTATCACGATGTACTGCCAAGCATAAACGTGGCGTTCGATCTGGCTGATGACCTTATCCTGCGTTTGGCTGCTGGTCAGGCCATCACCCGTCCCAACTACGACAACCTGTTCCTGTCGACTTCCTCTGGCTATCCGGATGACCGTCGTGGCAACGAGCAGATCACCTACGGTAACCCAGGTCTGGAGCCAATGAAGTCGTCTCAGGCTGATGTCAGCATCGAGTACTACTATGGCGATGGCAACCTGTTTGCTGCTACCTACTTCATCAAGGATATCAGCAACTTTATCGTGGCAACTGCCCCGGATATCAAGGCTATTGGCGTAATCAACAATGACCTGGAAGTGCCTGCGGACAGCTGGATTGTAGACAGCTACATGAACGCTGGTGGTGGCTCCATTGATGGTATCGAACTGCAGTTGAACCACGCCTGGGATAACGGCTTTGGTATCAATGCCAACTACACCTTCACCGATGGTACTGCCCCTGCAGAAGTGTACACCGATAACATCGGCGTATTCACCGAAGCGTCCAAGCACACCACCAACCTCATTGGTTACTGGGAAAATGATACCTTCTCAGCCCGTGCAGCCTACAACTGGCGCAGTGAGTACATGGTGCGTGAATACGGTAAATACTACGGTAACCGCATGCACGATGACTTCGGTACTCTGGACGTGACTCTGGGTTGGAATGTGACCGAGAACATCGCACTGCGTCTCGAGCTCATCAACCTGACTGCAGAAGATGACGTACAGTACGGTGCTGCCGGTGTGGGTACCGCCGTTAAGCCTGCACTGCAGGATGGCTACCCAACCTGGTCGTTCAAAGGCGAAACCACTTATAAGCTGGGCGCAAGCTTCAACTTCTAAGATAAATGTGTAATAAAAAACCCAGTCTCGACTGGGTTTTTTTATTGAAGGACAGGTCTGTAAATGAAAATAACCAAAATTGCTATCCTGGGTGGCGGTACTGCCGGCTGGTTGGCCGCCAATCATTTGGGGGCTGAGCTGTGCGCCGATAAGGAGGTTGAGATCACCCTTATTGAATCGCCGGAGATCCCAACCATTGGTGTGGGGGAGGGCACTGTGCCCTACATCATGAAAGGGCTCAAACGCTTTGGCATATCAGAGGCCGAGTTGCTGGCAAACTGTGATACCACCTTCAAACAGGGCATTAAGTTCGTCAATTGGCTCGACCCTGAGCGTCACGGCGATAACCACTATTACCATCCTTTCGATTCTCCTTATCCTGGTGGCATGGACATCAGCAATTACTGGCTGACCCAGAAACATAAGCGTCCCTTTGATGATGTGGGCATACAGGCCCGGATTTGTGAAAAACATCTGGCCCCCAAGCGCATCAGTGCTTCTGAGTATCATGGTGAGCTGTCTTACGCCTATCATTTCAATGCCCAGAAGTTTGCCTCGCTAATGGCAAATAATGCCAAGGGCCGCTTTGGTGTTAAGTATCTGAGTGCCACAGTGACAGGGGCGACGCTGGATGACGAGGGCGCCATTGCCAGTCTCACCACCAAAGAGGCTGGCAATCTGGCGTTCGATTTTTATGTCGATTGCAGTGGCTTCCATTCGGTACTGCTGGACAAAGTATTAAAGATACCCTTTGTCGATAAAGGCAAAGAGCTACTGACTGACTCAGTGATAGTACAGCAGGTGCCGCTGAGGCCGGGCGAGCCGCTGTCACCTTACACCAAGGCGACTGCGCACAGGGCGGGCTGGATTTGGGACATTCCCCTTACCACCCGACGGGGTACCGGCTTTGTGTATTGCAGTCAGTACATGAGCGATGAAGAGGCCATTGCTACCTTTGCCCAATATCTTGGAATGGACGAGAGTGAGATCTCGCCAAGAAAGATCCCGATGAAAATTGGCTATCGGGAAAAGTTTTGGGCCAAAAATTGCGCCACCCTTGGGCTTGCACAGGGGTTTGTGGAACCACTGGAGGCCACCTCAATACTGGTGACAGACTTCTCCGCCGAGCTGCTGGCGAAAAACTTTCCCAGAGAGGTCTTGGATATAGAAGCGCTTAGCCCTTACTACAATGACGTGATTACCTACGTATGGGAAAGGGTCATCGATTTTATCAAGCTGCATTACTGTCTGTCAGACAGGAACGATACCGGCTTTTGGGCTGCCAACCGCGATCCGGCCACCTGGTCTGAAACCCTCAAATCACGATTGGCGAAATTTGCCCTGAGACCACCCCTGCAATCGGACTTTTTCACCCGCTTTGATTTATTTGATGATAAAAACTTCCTCTATGTGCTCTATGGCATGGGCTTTTCAAGCCGTATCAAGGCGCTTGACCCGCGGGAGATAGAGCAAAGCAGGCAGCTGTTGGAGAGCAACGACGCCCTGGCTGCAAAGGCAGAGGAGTTTTTGTTGGATCACGGCAAATGGCTCGCTGGGCTGAAAGCGGCCATGGCACGGGCATCTTGACTGCGGCCAAGTCTACTGTAGGTAGAGGGCACAAATAAAAAAGCCGGGATAACCCGGCTCTTTTACGCTTTCAAACTTACTCGCCCATGACCAGGTCAATCTGGTTCAGTGAGCACAGGTGAGCATAAACAGCGGCAAACACGCCTTTCTTGACGAAATCCAGCTTCACCTCATCGCTGAGATCGGCCAGCTTCTGCTCGTCAACCACATAGATGCCGTCAAAGTTATTCTTCTTGCCTTCCTTGTCGGTCACTGTCAGGGTCTTGGGCTGCAGCAGATCGTGGTCGGTCAGGTTCTTGATGAACTGCTTGGTGGACTCGCGGAATTCAATCAGTTGACCGATGAACTGCACGCGGCTCTTCAGGAATTCGGTTTGTTCACCATCTTCGCTGAACAGGGCTTCGCCTTCGGCTTCATTGACGAATTGACTGTTGACGTCAATACCAATCATCACGTTTTGCTTCTGCTCGTCCGGACCGGCAGTGAATGGCGCGACGCGCATTTGCATTGGCAGGTAGCGGCGGGTCCATTTGCCATCTTTGATGAAACGGTTGGTTTCGGGCTTGAGAGATGAGATGGCCACGGGCAGGAACTCACCGCTTTGGGCATTCTTGGCGAAAATGATCGGGAAGCTGGTGGCGGCAGGCATAAATTCCTGCACTACCAGAGGCAGCATATGCATCTTCTCATAATCGCTGAAATCGATACCGGCTTTGACCTTGAGATTTTTGTGAACACCGTTGTTCAGAGGAACGTACTGCGCAGTCATTGTTGTTATCCTTATCTGTGGGCCGGCAACGGGTTGAATTCATGTATCCGGCACCATGGGTGATTACATCTTCCCGGAGTCAAAGGCGGGTAGGAAAAGGCTGCTATGCATCGCCTGCAGCCTGTGCCCGCACGTCCAGGGCTTGCCGGATGTTAGCAATGCTGGTGGAGCTTGTCACCAGAAAGTTAAAGGTCATTTTGTATCATCCTTGGTACAACTTTGAAGGCCCGACTGCATGTGAAAAAATTGTAGCAATCAGTGGTTGCTTTGTGTATGGTTGTGCATGACAGCGTTGTCATTTGCTTGTGTTCCGCTGTTGTAAGGTCAGCATGAACAGGATGAGGTCTCCTCTTCATGCATTGCAAACGCCAGGTCGGGCGACATGGCATTTGTCTTTTGTGCAATAGTCTCTCCCCAGAAACTATGGTTGGCTGGGTGCTCTGGCAGTACCCGGCCCTTTTTTAATTGCAGAAAGTGATTAAGAAGGTGGTGGAGAGGTTGGGATCTGGTGAATGCTTGCGCGATGAATGCCGGTGTAATGGATAAAAGGGGATAATAATGAAGACTTCTGCTGCAATTCTGCTGTTGCTGAGCATGATTGGCGTGAGTGCTTGCTCACCCCAAGAGCCACAGCAGGTTTCCCTGCCTGAGTTACCCGCCCCGCAGGCGTCGCCGGCAGCGTTAACCCAATCTGAGCTGCAGCGTTTTGCCGACAATCTCAAGATTAGCTACCGGGTGCTGACCAATGTCTCCGATGACCAATGTGCCCGTGACAGGGCCGGAGGGCGTTGTTTTCAGGCGGAAATCAGCCTGACCTCTTCTTTTGAATTCAGTGCCGCTGACTGGCGAATCTATTTCAGTCAGATGCGGCCGGTACAATCCCTGAATTCCTCCGAGTTTATCATTAGCCATATCCAGGGCGATCTGCACAGTATCAGCCCTTCGGCCGGCTTCAGCGGTTTCAAGGCCGGCGAGACCAAGGTTCTGCTAATCCGCGCCGACTTTTGGCAACTTTCCGAAGTCGATGCCATGCCCAACTATTATCTGGTGGCGCCCAATCTCCAGCCTGTGGTAATCGCTAGCACCCAATTGCAGCAGGACCCCGAAACCGGCCTGGAAGTGCGTCCCTACATGGTGGCGTTCACCGATGAGGAGCGCCAGTTCAAGCGCAGCCCCGAGGATAACTTGCCCTGGGCCAAGGCCAATGTCATTTATGAACGCAATCAGGATACCCCGGATAACGCCGAGCTCGCCGCTGACAGCCTGTTGCCGACACCGTTGCACCAGGAATTGCTGCCAGAGCAAGCGCCGGTTGATCTGAAGAAGGGGATTTCCCCGGTATTCATCGGCACGCAAAGAGCTCCCGTGGCGGCCGCCCTGGCAAGGTTGGCAAGACTGGGTGTGAGAGAAGATGCCGCCGGTGTCGCTTTGGAGCTGGTCAGTGACCCCTCACTAGCCAGCGAGGGCTACCGACTCGATATCGCCGCAGGGGCCATCAAGATCAGTGCTGCCGGAGCCGCCGGTTTTTCCTACGGCCTGTCGTCGCTGGCTTCCTTGTTGGATCCCGATTCCCTCCAAGTCAGCGCCATGCGTATCCGGGACGAGCCCCACTATGGTTTCCGTGGGTTGCATCTGGACCTGGCGCGCAATTTTCACTCCAAACAGCTGCTGCTGAAACTTATCGATGCCATGGCGGCCTACAAACTCAATCGTCTGCACCTGCATCTTGCCGATGATGAAGGCTGGCGCCTGGAGATAGATGGCTTGCCCGAGTTGACCGATATCGGCAGCAAACGTTGCCACGATCTGGCTGAAGACAGCTGCCTTTTGCCACAGCTGGGCAGTGGCCCGGATCCCGACTCGGCGGTCAACGGTTTCCTCAGCATGGCCGACTATGTGGAACTGCTGCAATTCGCGGCCGTCAGGCAAATTCAGGTGATTCCCTCCATGGATATGCCGGGGCACAGCCGGGCCGCCATCAAGGCCATGGAGGCTCGATACCGCCGTTTGCTGGCCAAGGGCGACAGCAAAGGGGCAACCGAATATCGCCTGCTGGATCCCGAGGATAAGACCCAATACAGCTCGGTCCAGTATTACAATGACAACACGCTCAATGTCTGTCTCGAATCCACTTTTCACTTTGTTGACAAGGTCATAGATGAAGTTACCAAGCTGCACCAGAGCGCCGGTGTGCCCTTGCAGCTGTATCACATCGGCGCCGATGAGACCGCCGGTGCCTGGCTGGAATCTCCGGCCTGTGAGGCATTGCTTGCTGCCGACAGCAGCATTGGTGATAAACAGCATCTGGGGGCTTACTTTATTGAGCGGGTCAGCACCATGCTGGCCTCCAAGGGCATAACGCCTGCGGGCTGGAGCGATGGCTTGGGGCATGTCCGTGCGGATCGCATGCCGGCCAAGGTGCAAAGTAACAGCTGGGATCTGTTGAGCCATCAGGGGCACAGGGTGGCGCACAGGCAGGCCAATCTTGGCTGGCAACTGGTACTGTCCACACCCGAGGTCCTGTATTTTGATTTTCCCTATGAGGCCGATCCCAAGGAACATGGCTATTACTGGGGAGCAAGGCAGAACAACAGTCGCCACCTGTTCAACTTTATGACGGACAACCTGCCGGCCAATGCCGAGCAATGGACCGACATTGAGAATCGCCCCTATAGCGCCGATGACCGCTCCACTGCGGGCGAGCAAGTGAGTGAGCCCTTACGGCCGGAAAACCGTATGGCAGGGATCCAGGGACAAATATGGAGCGAAACCCTGAGATCTGACGAGCTGGTGGAATACATGGCCTTTCCGCGTCTGTTGATGCTGGCCGAGCGCGCCTGGCATAAGCCGGATTGGCAAGTGCCTTACCAGTACCAGGGCGCCATCTATAACGCCGACAGCGGATTCTTCAGTGCTGAACTCAAATTGGCCCAGGCACAGGATTGGTACCGGATTGCAAACCTGTTGGGGCATAAGGAACTCAAAAAACTGGATTTGGCCGGCATTGGCTACCGGATCCCGACGGTGGGCGCGCGCATATCCGAGGGACGTCTGTATACCAACCTGATATTTCCCGGGCTGGGGATAGAGTACCGCCTGGGAGAGTGCGCCTGGCAAACTTACCAAGGCAGCATTGAAGTCGGTGCCGGGCCCGTACAGGTACGCGCCGTGGGGGCCGACGGCAAGCGCCGTGGTCGCAGCCTGCAAGTGCAATAACAGGGCTGATTAGGTTTGGAAGCGCAGGCACAACTTCCAGCACTTTCAGAATTATGGCCGCATCAATGGTGGCCAACAGCTGTTCTGCTCTGGCATGACTGTCGATTCCAGATTGGCTAACTGGCGACCATTAAGAGAAAAGTTGTCTTTCAGCTATTTGTTCAAAAGTTAATGACAGCGCTGTCATTTGTACTGTAGTATGAACTCAACAACATCCGCTCAATGTGGCGTTCCCCTGATGCGGCAAGCGCCGGATGAATTTTTGCGATGAGGGTTTTCATGGGTCTGCACCAAAATAAAAAAGGGCAGCTGTATCTTGGCATCGATGGTGGCGGCAGTAAGTGCCGGGCAACCTTGTATGACTCTGGTGACAGGGTGCTGGGCACAGCGGTGGCCGGACGGGCAAATCCCTTGTTCGGAGTGGAGGCGACCCTGGCATCGATTCTGGCTGCCACAGAGGGGGCACTCACCGAAGCCGGCTTGTCCATGGCTGCCAGCGGTGACATCAACGCCGGCATGGGGCTCGCCGGAGTCAACGTACCGGGTTTGATGGCGCAGATGCGTCAGTGGCAACATCCGTTTGCCCACCTCTTTATCACCTCCGATTTACATACCGCCTGTCTGGGGGCCCATGGGGGGGGCGAGGGCGCTGTGATTATTACCGGCACCGGTTCCTGTGGCTTTGCCCAGGTGGGAGCTGCCCGCTTGTCTCTTGGTGGCCATGGTTTTGCCTTGGGCGACAAGGGCAGTGGTGCCTGGCTGGGACTGAAGGCCGCCGAGCAGGTGTTGTTGACCCTGGATGGATTTGGCCCGGCCACGGCCCTTGAAGCCAGGCTGTTGGCGCACCTTGGCGCTGAAGATGCGTTGGGCATAGTGTCCCGACTCGCGGGGCAGTCGTCGGCGACCTTTGCCGCTTTTGCCCGGGATGTGCTGGAGACCGCCGCGGCCGGTGATGCGGTTGCCAATGCCATAGTCACCGAAGGGGGCGCCTATATCAGCGCCATGGCCAAACGCCTGTTCGAGCTGCAACCACCGCGATTTTCCATGATAGGTGGTCTGGCCGAACCGCTGCGCCCCTGGCTCGATGGCGACGTGGTGGCCCGGCTGTCACCGACACTGGCACCGCCGGAATATGGCGCTGTGCTGTACGCCAGGCAGCAGCTAACTCAATGACTCTATGCTTAACAAAGACTTAAAGCTTCATAATTAAGGTAAACCCAGATGACCAATACCCTTATGGAATCGGTTGTCATGATAATCGGCCCCGGCGCCGGTAACGACTGATGAAGATGAATTTTTCAAGGCTTAAGGTAACCCAGATGACCAATACCCTTATGGAACCGGTTGTCATGATAATCGGCCCCGGCGCCGGTAACGACTGATGAAGATGAATTTTTCAAGGCTTAAGGTAACCCAGATGACCAATACCCTAATGGAACCGGTTGTCATGATAGTCGGCCCCTGCGCCGGTAACGACTGATGAAGATGAATTTTTCAAGGCTTAAGGTAACTCAGATGACCAATACCCTTATGGAACCGGTTGTCATGATAGTCGGCCCCGGCGCCGGTAACGACTGATGAATATGAATTTTTCAAGGCTTAAGGTAACCCAGATGACCAATACCCTAATGGAACAGGAAGCCCGTCAGGCTCCCGCGAAAATCTCCGCCCAGCTTGCTGCCAATGCCCAATTGGCCGACGACCTGGGGCAAAAGCTGCGTGAGTTCAAGCCACGCTTTGTGATGATTGTCGGCCGGGGTTCGTCCGATCACGCCGGGGTATTTGCCAAGTACCTGATTGAAATTGAAGCCGGCATCCCAACCTTTGCCGCGGCTCCCTCGGTGGCCAGTGTCTATGGCAAGAGCTTGCAGCTGGAAGGGGCTTTGGTGATAGTGATCTCCCAATCTGGCCGCAGTCCCGATATTCTGGCGCAGGCGCGGATGGCGAAAAATGCCGGTGCTTTCTGTGTTGCCCTGGTCAATGACGAAACTGCGCCCATCAAGGATGTCGTCGATGTGCTGTTGCCGCTGCGCGCCGGTGAGGAAAAGGCGGTGGCAGCCACCAAGAGTTACCTCTGTACCCTGTCGGCCCTGATCCAACTGGTGGCGGCATGGACCCAAAGTCCATCGTTGCAGCAGGCGGTGGCAAGCTTGCCCCAGGCACTGGAGACGGCGGTGGCTGCGGCGCCGCAATTAACCCCGGAGGGATTGGCCGGGGTCAATAATCTGGTGGTACTGGGCCGGGGACTGGGTTACGCCGTATCCCGGGAAATTGCCCTTAAACTCAAAGAAGTCTGTTCCATACATGCGGAGGCTTTTTCCAGTGCCGAGTTCCTGCACGGTCCGGTGACCCTGGTGGAGAAAAAGCTCAATATCGTCGATGTGTGTGTGGCCGATGAATCCCACGCCAGCCATCTGGAGCAGATTGAAAACGTCGGTCAGCGCGGGGCAAGATTGCTACACCTGAACCAAACCGATATCGGCATACCCCCCAGGGTGGCGCCCTTGGCCTTGTTGCAACGTTTCTATATAGATGTGGCTTCGGTGGCATTGGCCCGTGGGATAGATCCGGATGCCCCTGCCGGTTTGAAAAAGGTTACCCAGACACTCTGAGCCAGACACTGTTCCAAACACTTTGATCCAGACACTTTGACTCAGCCACGGGAGTGAGCATGAAAACCACCTATATCGCCGAGCGTCTGTTTGACGGCGAGCAGTTTCATCACAATGTGCCGCTGTCGGTGGTCGATGGTCACATAGTGGCTTGGAATACCCTTGCCGGCGGCAGGGAAGTACGTCTCAACGGAACACTGGTGCCCGGGTTTATCGATGTGCAGGTCAATGGCGGCGGCGGTGTACTGTTCAACGACTCGCCGACCCTGGCAGGCATTGCAGCCATAGTGACGGCCCACGCCCGCTTTGGCACCACAGCTATGCTGCCGACCCTTATCACAGACCGGCTGGAAGTGATGGAACGGGCCGCCGATGCCGTGGCCGAGGCCCTGGTCAAAGGGATGCCCGGTGTGTTGGGGATACATTTTGAGGGCCCGCATTTGTCGGTACCGAAAAAAGGCGTGCATCCGCAGCAGCATATCCGCCGCATCGGCGAGCGGGAGTTGGCGTTGCTGTGCCGTGAGGAACTGGGACAAAGGGTGGTTACCCTGGCACCGGAAAACGTGGCGCCTGAAGTTATCCGGGCGCTGGTGGATTCGGGGGCGCGGGTGTGTCTGGGGCATTCCAACGCCGACTATGACACGGTGCAGGCGGCATTGGCGGCAGGCGCCAGCGGCTTCACCCATTTATTCAACGCCATGTCGCCACTGACTTCCCGTGAACCCGGCATGGTGGGGGCGGCTCTGGAAAGCCGCGAGACCTGGTGCGGAATGATTGTCGATGGCCACCATGTGCATCCCGCGGCGGCCCGCATAGCCATTGCCGCCAAGCCGAAGGGAAAAATTATGCTGGTGACCGATGCGATGCCGCCGGTGGGCCAGGAGCAAGCGTCAAGCTTTGAACTTTTCGGCTCCCGTGTGCTGCGTCAGGGCGACAGGCTCAATGCCATGACGGGCGAATTGGCCGGTTGTGTGTTGGATATGGCCGGGGCGGTGCAAAATACGGTTGCCATGCTGGGGGTGGCACAGGCCGAGGCCATCAGGATGGCGACACTCTATCCAGCGGAATTCCTCGGACTGGCTGACAGCATAGGCACTCTCAAGCCGGGGATGCGTGCCGACATGGTGCTGCTCGATGATGCCGGCAAGTGCCTCGGTACCTGGATGGCCGGGGTGCAGGTTTTTGGCCTGTGAACGGATGACCTTATGCGCTTAGGCCCTGGTGGAGCACGCTCCTTCGGGGCCTGTTTTTATTGGATACGCCAGTGACTCACAATCGATGCTCATAATAATGAAAAGGATAAGCAGATGCAGGCAACAGAACCACAGGTGAAAAGGCCGCGGTTGATGTCCCTCGATGCCCTGAGGGGCTTTGACATGTTTTGGATCCTCGGCGGTGAGAAGCTCTTCATGGCGCTGTTTGCCCTGACCGGTTGGTCATTCTGGCAAATGGCCGATACCCAGATGCACCACAGCCAATGGCACGGCTTTACCTTTTATGATTTGATTTTCCCGCTGTTTATTTTCCTCTCCGGGGTAGCGCTGGGGCTGTCGCCCAAGCGGCTCGACACCATGGCCGCAGCCGAGCGCAACCCTGTCTATCGCCATGCGTTTAAACGTTTACTGTTATTGCTGGTCCTGGGCGTGCTTTATAACCATGGTTGGGGCAGTGGCATACCGGCGCATTCCGATGAGGTGCGTTATGCCAGTGTGCTGGGGCGTATCGCCTTAGCCTGGTTTTTTGCGGCCATGCTGGTATGGCACACGGGTCTGAAAACCCAGGTGCTGGTGGCCATTGCGCTTCTAGGGGGCTATGGTGCCATGCATCTCTGGCTGCCCTTTGCCGGTGACGCAGCAGGGCAGTTGACACCGGAGCACAGCATCAATGCCTGGATAGACGGTCAGTTCCTGCCCGGTATTACTTATCAGCACAAAGCCTACGATCCCGAAGGCATACTCTCGACCATACCTGCCATAGTCAATGCCTTGGCCGGTGTCATGACGGGCCGCTTTATCGTCAGCAACGGTTCCCTGGGCGCCTGGGGCAAGCTGGCAACGCTGGCCGGTGCGGGCGGACTTATGCTGGCGTTGGGCTGGGCTCTGGATCCCCTGTTACCGGTAAACAAGGATCTTTGGACATCGTCCTTCGTGCTGGTCACCACGGGCTGGAGTTTATTATTGCTGGCCATATTCTATGGGCTGGTGGATGTACTGGGTGCCAGACGGCTGGCATTTCCCTTTGTGGTGATAGGTGCCAATTCCATCATCATTTACCTGGCATCAAGCCTGATGAATTGGGACTACCTCAGTCAGAGCCTTTTTGGTGGCATGATCAATGCGTTACCTGAACCTGCCCGGTTGCTGGGTGCTGCCATGGGCTTTCTTACTGTGCAATGGGTGTTGCTGCTGTGGATGTATCGCAAGGGCATTTTCATCCGTATTTAAGCGCCGGGAATTAAGCTGGCGCGTTCAGCATGGTTGCACAAATGAAATGACAGCGTTGTCTTTTTGGTGCGCGTGCTTTAACATCAGTGAAACATGGCGTCAGCGCCCGTTGGAAATTGGCCCCAAAGCCACCACGGGTTGGCATGACCCGGGATTGGCAGGAGTGGGTGGTACCCTTGATGGATGGTTCGGCTTTTCGCTGAGCTCAATAATAAACAACACATAAGAAGCAGGCATATGAACATGACAATTGCGAGCGAGGCTCAGGTTGCGCGAAAGAGCAGCCTATTGCCGATGACCATCATCGGGGTACTCTTTTTTATCTTCGGGTTTGTAACCTGGCTGAACGGTTCACTGATCCCCTTTTTGAAGGTGATTTGTGAACTCAACGAGTTTCAGGCGCTGTTTGTCACCTTTGCCTTCTATATCGCCTATACGGTGATGGCTCTGCCCATGTCTTCGATATTGCGTCGCACCGGCTACCGGAACGGTATGGCGGTGGGGCTGGGGATCATGGTGGTTGGCAGCCTGAGCTTTATTCCCGCCGCTTACAGTGCCAATTTCCTGTTGTTTTTGGGGGCGCTGTTTATCCTGGGCACGGGCCTGACCATACTGCAAACCGCGTCCAATCCCTACGTGGTCCATATTGGTCCCAAAGAGAGTGCCGCCATGCGGATTTCCATCATGGGGATCATCAACAAGGGGGCGGGGGTTATAGTGCCCATCATGTTTACCGCGCTGGTGTTGTCGGGACTGGAAAACTTTGATGCCGCCCATCTTGCTGCTTTAAATGAGGTTGAGCGTGCGGCGCAAATCAGCGAACTGTCCGCTCGTTTGGTGATGCCCTATGTTTATATGGCCATAGCTCTGGTTATCCTGATCGGTTTGGTGAAGTTCTCCGGTCTGCCGGAAATCAAATTTGAAGAGAGTGCATCTGCCGATGGCGAGAAGGGCAGCATCATGCAGTTTCCGCAGGTGATACTGGGGGCGCTCGCGCTGTTTGCCTATGTGGGTATCGAGGTGATTGCCGGAGACACCATTGGTCTCTATGGTCAGTCCATTGGGGTCAGCAACTTTGCCTCTCTGACCTCCTATACCATGGTGTTTATGGTGCTTGGCTACAGTTTGGGGGTGATCTGTATTCCCCGTTTTATCAGTCAGGAAAAAGCCCTGACCCTGTCGGCCATTGCCGGCAGCCTGTGTGTGCTCGGCGCCGTGTTTGCCTCCACAGATGATACCAGTGTTGCGGCCTTGCTGTGGGGCTGGGCGGGGATCCCCTTGATCCCCAACTCTGTGGTGTTTGTCGCCATGATGGGCTTGGCCCACGCTTTGGTGTGGCCTTCTATCTGGCCTTTGGCCCTGAGTGGTCTGGGCAAATTTACCGCCCAGGGCTCGGCTCTGCTTATCATGGGGATTTCGGGTGGCGCCATTCTGCCCTTGCTGTTTGGTAAACTGGGCCATCTGGCCGGCGCCACCCAATTCGGCTATTGGATAGGTTTACCCTGCTATCTGTTCATACTGTTTTATGCCCTCAAGGGGCACAAGATGCGCCATTGGTAGCCAAAGCTGCATAAAAGATCAGGGAAGCCTCGGCTTCCCTTTTTTATTGTCACCCTAAAACCACCTCCTATGGAGGTGGTGATCGTTCTGGTGGGGCTTTGCCCGGAGAATGCCCATGCTAAATACTCCCTCGGTTTGTTACCAGCAAATCAAGGAGTAAGTAGCATGAGTAGATATGAATCCGCGTCTCACGTATTCTATCGTTGTCAGTATCACCTCGTTTGGACACCCAAGTACAGGTACAAAATCCTGAAAGGTAATCTCGGCAGAGAGCTTTATCGAAGTATCTATGTTTACTGCAACATGAAGAAATGCAGATTCGTGGAACTAAATGTTCAGGAAGATCATGTCCATCTAGTAGTCAGAACCCCACCCAGTCTAAGCGTGTCGGATTTAATGGGTTTTGTTAAAGGGAGAACCGCGATCAGGATGTTTGCCAAATTTCCTTATTTAAGAAAGCACAAGCTCTGGGGGAATCACTTCTGGCAACGGGGTTATTTTGTGGACTCAGTAGGAGCAAACGAAGACATAATCCGTAGATATGTACGGCACCAGGAAAAGACAGCCAAAGAAGAAGAGAAACGGCAAATAGCGTTAGGGTTGGAAGGTTAGTTTTTAAGCCCCCTTTTAAGGGGCTGTGTCAAAGCCACCTGCTATGCAGGTGGATTTTTACGGAGGCAATGTTGTGAACCCAATTCGTGGGGCAGTTTTGTGGGGAAAAGGCAGAAAACAAAAAAGCCACTCATTGAGTGGCTTTGCTGTTTATGGTGCCGGCACCAAGAGTCGAACTCGGGACCTACTGATTACAAGTCAGTTGCTCTACCAACTGAGCTATGCCGGCGAATAGTGGTGCCCGAACCCGGAATCGAACCAGGGACACGCGGATTTTCAATCCGCTGCTCTACCAACTGAGCTATTCGGGCAACTAAACTGAGCGTTAGTCATCTACGCCAGACCGGGTTATTGACCCCGTCTCGTCTGGAGTGCGCGTATAATATAGTGGCCATTTTTATCCTGCAAGCCATTTTTCGGAATTGAGGTTCGGATGCTCAGTTCTTGCTCAGACCGGTGTTTGTTGCTGTATTTCCACCCAAAAAGCCAACTTTCCCAATCCGCAATCAAGGCTGGACCTTTCATAAAAATCGAACGTTTTCAGCCAAATTTAGCGATTTTAGTTTTCATTGATTCCTTTATTATCCGATCAGAAGACAAATCGAAGGCAGAAGACAAATCGAAGGATATGTATGTGGCATAACAATGACCAAAGTTATGGCTGGATTGCCATAGGCCTGCACTGGCTGTCGGCGGGTCTGGTTCTGGGGCTGTTTGCCCTGGGACTGTGGATGGTGGATCTCAACTATTACAGCAACTGGTACAAAACCGCGCCCCATTGGCACAAGAGTCTGGGGTTGGCATTGTTGCTGCTGACCTTGCTGCGCTTGTTATGGCGTTGGCTGCAAACCAAGCCGGCACCGCTTGCTGCTCACTCCGCGCTGGAGGCGCGTATCGGACGACTGGTTCACGGTGTCATTTACTTGCTGATGCTGCTGATTATGTGCTCCGGTTACCTTATTTCCACCGCCGATGGCCGCGGTATTGCTGTTTTTAACCTGTTTGAACTGCCGGCCTTGCCGTGGCAAATACCGAACCAGGAGGACAGGGCCGGTGAGCTGCACGCGCTGGCGGCCTGGAGTCTGATGGCCATGGTGGGTTTGCACCTGCTCGGTGCCCTCAAACACCAATTTATTGACCGGGATTTAACCCTTAAACGCATATTGACCCCCATCAAGGAGAATTACAGATGAACAAGTCCCTTTTCGGCGCATTGCTGGCTTCAAGCATGGTGATGACGGCCGCCCAGGCCGCCGATTACAGCATAGATACCCACGGCGCCCATGCTTCGATTCAATTCAAGGTCAGCCATCTAGGCTACAGTTTTGTGGTGGGGCGTTTTAACAGCTTCAGCGGTGACTTCAGCTATGATGCGTCTGCGCCGCAGGCCTCCAAGGTAGCGGTAAAGATAGACACCAACAGCCTGGACTCCAACCATGCTGAACGTGACAAGCACCTGCGCAGCAGTGATTTCCTCAATACCGGCAAGTTCCCCGAGGCGAGTTTTGTTTCCACCGGTGTTGAATCCCGGGCCGATGGCACTCTCGCTATCACGGGACAATTCACCCTCAATGGTGTGACCAAGCCCTTGATGATCGCCGCCAACGTGGTGGGTGAAGGTCAGGATCCCTGGGGTGGCTATCGTGCCGGTTTTGTTGGCCATACCGAGTTTGCTCTCAAGGATTACGGTATCAGCTATGATCTGGGCCCGGCCTCTTCCAAAGTCCAGTTGGAGCTGGTGGTCGAAGGGGTACGCAAGCAGTAGCAAGGGGCCGATAAAGCTGGCAAAAGCCCTTGGTCTTGGTTAAGCTGTCGCCATTCATTCCATGGTTGCCCCCGGCTGAAGCCGGCCCCTCCCGACAAGGGTTAAAACGGGGAACGGGGCGACCATTTCCAGATAAGTCACGCCAGTGACGGCCTTGAGCCGGCACAGGCGTGCTTTTGTTTGACAGGAGACCACAGACCCTATGAATAAGGTGCCGATGACAGTGATAGGCGCAGAGCAACTGCGCAAAGAGCTGGATATATTGAAGTTTGATCGCCGTCCCAAGATCACCGAAGCCATTGCCGCGGCACGGGAGCTGGGCGATCTGAAAGAAAACGCTGAATATCATGCCGCCCGTGAAGAGCAGGGCATTTGCGAGGCCCGCATCCGTGATATCGAAGGCAAACTGTCCAATGCCCAGATCATTGATGTGACCAAGATGACCAACACAGGTCGGGTGATCTTTGGTGCTACTGTGACCATTCTCAATCTGGATACAGATCTGGAAGTCACCTACCGCATAGTGGGTGATGATGAGGCCAACATCAAAGAAAACCTGATTTCGGTTAACTCACCCATCGCCCGTGGTCTGATTGGCAAGCAATTGGGTGACGAGGTAGCCATTACCACCCCGGCCGGCGTGACCGATTACGAGCTGGTGGCGGTGGAATACCTGTAACAGGGCTCCTGACAACGCAGTCAACAAAAAGGCCACCCTGAGGTGGCCTTTTTGTTGACTGACTATTGGACTGCCGGCTTATTTCTTCGCCTTTGGCAGGGCAATCTTCATGTCTTCTGACTGGCGGAAAAGCACCAGCACGTGACCTATAAGCTGGACTTTGGTCGCCTGGGTTTCACGGACGATGGCGTCAACGATAGCTGCTTTCAGCTCTCTGTCTTCAGAGGCGACTTTCACTTTGATCAATTCATGATGAGCGAGTGCATTATCAATTTCAGCCAGTACCCCTTCAGTCAGGCCATTGGCACCAAGCAGCACGACAGGCTTAAGGCTGTGCGCCAAGCCCTTTAAATACTGTTTCTGTTTGGTTGTTAAGTTCATTTCTACCAACTTTTGCTGAGTTACTGTTGAAAAGTCGCTATTCTACCCTCATATAGCCCTTGTGTAACTCTCATTTGTCGCGGATTTTGCATGTCAGGAAAGAAACGAACCGCCAGCTCCACCCGGTGGATGCAGGAACACTTTGATGATCACTATGTCAAACTGGCACAAAAACGCGGCTTACGCTCGCGTGCAGCCTTCAAGCTCGAAGAGCTGCAGCAAAAGGATCAATTGATTAAACCGGGTATGACGGTGGTCGACCTGGGGGCTGCCCCCGGTGGCTGGTCCCAGGTGGCCGTGAAACTGGTGGGGGATAAGGGCAAGGTCGTTGCCTGTGATATTCTGCCCATGGATCCCATAGTCGGCGTAGACTTCCTGCAGGGGGACTTTCGGGAAGAGAAGGTGCTAAACGCGTTGCTTGAGCGGGTTGGCGAGGATAAAGTGGATATAGTGCTGTCCGATATGGCGCCCAATATGAGCGGCTCGGACGGTGTAGATCAACCGCGAGCCATGTATCTGGTGGAATTGGCGCTGGATATGTGTCATCAAGTGTTGGCGCCCAACGGCAGCTTTGCCGTCAAAGTTTTTCAGGGGGAGGGCTTTGACGAGTATATGAAGGCGGTTAAAGAGGCGTTCAGGGTCGTCAAGACCCGCAAACCAGACTCATCCAGGGCCCGTTCCCGGGAAGTCTATCTGGTAGCGACAGGGTATAAGTTATAGTACCCTTGCGCATAACATCGCAAGACTGTAAAGAGGTCTAGTACATTGAGTGATATGGCAAAAAATTTAATACTCTGGGTGGTCATCGCCGTGGTGCTGATGTCCGTGTTTCAGGGTTATTCCCCCTCTTCTTCGTCGTCGCTGAAGATGGATTATTCAACTTTCCTCGATGATGTCCGTGGCGGCCAGGTGGCCCAGGTGGAGATCAAGAGCGACATGCGCACCATTAATGGTACCAAGCGCACAGGTGAAAAGTTCACCACCATTATGCCCATCTACGATCAGGACCTGATTAATGACCTGGATCGCCGCGGCATCACTTTCTCCGGTCAGGAAGCGGAAGAGTCAGGTTTCCTGACCCAGATCTTTATCTCCTGGTTCCCCATGCTGTTGCTTATCGGGGTGTGGATCTTCTTCATGCGCCAGATGCAGGGCGGTGGCGGCAAGGGCGCCATGTCCTTTGGCAAGAGCAAGGCCAAGCTGATGAGCGAAGATCAGATAAAGACCACCTTCGCCGATGTGGCCGGCTGTGACGAGGCCAAGGAAGAAGTGAAGGAAATGGTGGATTATCTGAAAGATCCCAGCAAGTTCCAGAAGCTGGGCGGACGTATCCCCACAGGTGTACTTATGGTCGGTCCTCCGGGTACAGGTAAAACCCTGCTGGCCAAGGCCATTGCCGGTGAGGCCAAGGTGCCGTTCTTTACCATTTCCGGTTCCGATTTCGTGGAAATGTTTGTCGGTGTCGGTGCCTCCCGGGTACGTGACATGTTCGAGCAGGCCAAGAAGTCTGCCCCCTGCATTATCTTCATCGATGAAATCGATGCCGTGGGCCGTCAGCGTGGCGCCGGTCTCGGTGGTGGTCATGATGAGCGTGAGCAGACCCTGAACCAGATGCTGGTGGAAATGGACGGCTTCGAAGGCAACGAGGGCATCATAGTTATTGCGGCTACCAACAGACCCGATGTTCTCGATGCGGCCCTGCTGCGTCCCGGTCGTTTCGACCGTCAGGTAGTCGTCGGCTTGCCCGATGTCCGTGGCCGTGAGCAGATCCTCAAGGTACATATGCGCAAGGTACCCCTGGCCGAAGACGTCAAGGCCAGCGTGATTGCCCGTGGTACCCCGGGGTTCTCCGGTGCCGATCTGGCCAACCTGGTGAACGAGGCAGCCCTGTTTGCTGCCCGCGGCAACCGCCGTGTGGTCACCATGGAAGAGTTCGAACGCGCCAAGGACAAGATCATGATGGGCGCCGAGCGCCGCTCCATGGTGATGTCCGAAGCCGAGAAAGAAATGACCGCCTATCACGAGGCCGGTCACGCCATTGTGGGTTATCTGGTCCCTGAGCACGACCCAGTGCACAAGGTCACCATCATTCCCCGTGGCCGCGCCCTGGGTGTGACCTTCTTTCTGCCGGAAGCCGATGCCATCAGCCAGAGCCGTCGCAAGTTGGAGAGCCAGATTTCCGTGGCCTACGGTGGTCGTTTGGCCGAGGAACTGATCTACGGCAGCGAGCGGGTGTCTACCGGTGCGTCCCAGGATATCAAGTATGCCACCTCCATCGCCCGCAACATGGTGACCCAGTGGGGCTTCTCCGAAAAGCTTGGCCCGCTGCTGTATGCCGATGAAGAGGGCGAGGTGTTCCTCGGTCGCTCCATGGCCAAGGCCAAGCATATGTCCGATGAAACCGCGACCATCATAGATACCGAGGTTAAGGTCATCATCGACCGTAACTACGATCGTGCCCGTCAGTTGTTGACCGACAATATGGACATACTTCACGCCATGAAAGATGCGCTGATGAAGTACGAAACCATTGATTCGCTGCAAATTGAAGATTTGATGGAACGCCGCGAAGTCCGTATGCCGGCAGATTGGCAGAAGGATGATCACAACGGCAATGGCGACAAGGGACAGCAGTCCAAGGCCGAGGCCAAGCCAGAGCCAGAGGCCGGCGACTTGTCCGAGCCCAATGAGTCCAGCGTTAAATAATCGCTGGAAATAAAAGAAAACCCCGTTAGCGGGGTTTTCTTGTTTGCAGGAGTTCTAATGTATCAGTTGCGTGCGGCCGGTCTGACCTTAACCCTCGACCGGCCAAGGGTCATGGGCATAGTCAATGTCACCCCGGACTCTTTCTCCGACGGTGGAGAATTTGCCGCCTTTGATGCCGCCTGTCGCCATGTGGATCTGTTGGTGGCTCAGGAGGCCGACATTATCGATATAGGTGGCGAATCCACCCGTCCCGGTGCCGCCGAGGTTTCGGTGGCAGAAGAGCTTCGCCGGGTAATTCCCCTGGTGGAATATGCTGCCCGTTATCCCGGGTTGTGGATCTCTGTGGATACCAGTAAGCCCGAGGTAATGCGTGCAGCGGCCAAGGCCGGTGCCCATTTGCTCAACGATGTGCGTGCCCTGACCGAGCCCGGCGCCCTGGAGGCCGCCGCCGAGTTGGGTTTGCCTGTATGTCTGATGCACATGCAGGGCAGCCCCAAGACAATGCAGGACAGCCCCCACTACCAGTCGCTGCTGGATGAGGTCTATTCCTACCTGCAGGGGAGGGTTGAGGCCTGTGTGCAGGCTGGTATTTCCAGAGAGAATATCGTTCTCGATCCCGGCTTCGGTTTTGGCAAAACCCTCGCCCACAACTATGAGCTGCTGGCCAGATTCGATGCTTTCAGCTCGCTGGGATTGCCGCTGCTGGCCGGCTTGTCGCGCAAGAGCATGTTGGGCAACCTGCTGGGGCGGGAGCCCAAAGAAAGGCTTGCCGGCAGTTTGGCAGGGGCTATGATAGCGGCTCAAAGAGGGGCGCACATTATCCGGGTCCACGATGTGGCCGAGACTGTCGATGTACTCAAGGTATTGGGTGCGTGTGAAAATTTCCAATCGCTGTGAGCTGTTTGCAACTGCATGGCGAATAACCTATTGGGCCCTCTGGCCGTAAGATTGATGGGGTTAAAGAGTGACAGAACGTAAATTTTTCGGAACCGATGGTATTCGTGGCAAGGTGGGGACGGGGCAAATGACCCCCGAGTTGGCCCTGAAGTTAGGCTGGGCCGCCGGCCGGGTGCTGGCAAGAACCGGTACCAAGAAGGTGATTATCGGCAAGGACACCCGGATTTCCGGCTACATGTTCGAATCAGCACTGGAAGCGGGCCTGTCGGCCGCCGGACTTAATGTGATGCTGATGGGGCCAATGCCAACCCCTGCGGTGGCTTATCTTACCCGCACCTTCAGGGCCGAGGCCGGTATTGTTATCAGTGCCTCCCATAACCCCTATTACGACAACGGCATCAAGTTCTTCTCCACCGATGGCAGCAAGCTGGACGATGCCATTGAACTGGAAATTGAGGCCGAGTTGGACAAACCGCTGGAATGTGTCGAGTCTCAACATTTGGGCAAAGTGTCGCGCATCGAAGATGCCAGGGGTCGTTACATTGAATATTGCAAGGGGAACTTTCCGGCGGATCAGACCCTGGCGGGGCTGAAAATCGTGGTTGATTGCGCCCACGGTGCCACCTACCACATTGCACCCGCGGTATTCCGCGAGCTGGGCGCCGAGGTTATTGCCATAGGCGACAAGCCAAATGGTACCAATATCAACGACAAGTGTGGCGCCACTTCCATGGGGCAGATCTGCGAGACTGTTGTGCGCGAACAGGCGGATCTCGGTATTGCCCTGGACGGTGATGGTGACCGCATCATGATGGTTAACCGCCACGGAGAGGTGATTGACGGCGACCAGATCCTTTATATCCTTGCCCGCGATGCCAAAATGCGCGGTGTGCTCAAGGGCGGCGTTGTTGGTACCCAGATGGCCAATCTGGGGTTGGAACTCGCACTCAAGGCGGAAGGTATTCCCTTTGCCCGCTCCAAAGTGGGCGACCGTTATGTAATGGAAATGCTCAAAGAGCTTAACTGGCGTATTGGTGGCGAAAACTCCGGCCATATTCTCAACCTGGATCACGGTACCACGGGTGATGGCATAGTGGCCGGTATCCTGGTGCTGGCTGCCATGCGTCGTCATCAACTCAGCCTCGAGCAATTGACTGCCGGCATGAAGATGTTTCCGCAAATCCTGGTGAATGTGCGTTTCGAAGGGCAAAGCAATCCGTTGGAATCAAGTCTGGTGAAAGAGGCGGTAAGTGCGGTGGAAGCCGAGCTGGGCGAACGTGGTCGGGTATTGCTGCGCAAGTCCGGTACAGAGCCCCTTATCAGGGTCATGGTGGAAGGCGAGGATGACGCCCAGGTGAGCAGCTTGGCACACCGGATTGCCGATGCGGTAAAGGCTGCCGTTTAGCAGCTTTACGCTTAATATTTAGCAGCTTAGGCTGTTAAATATGCGAATTCAGGTTGGTGAGCGTAAAAAAGCAGCACTCCAACCTGTTTTCGTAAATTTTCCGGATTTGGGTCTTGTAACTTAATAAGTGGTTCGCTATTATTCACGCCGCTTTCAGAGGAGATGGTGATGGCACTCAGACGTCCAATGGTAGCTGGCAACTGGAAAATGAACGGCAGTGCGCAGTTAGCACAAGAGTTGTTCAAAAAGTTCGCCGTAAAGCTCCAAAATGATTCTGCGGAAGTGGTCCTGTGTCCACCTACGATTTACCTGGAAAGCGTCAGGCAACTGCTTGAAGCCAACAAGGAAGCCCTGAGTGGCAGTCTTGTGAGGATGGGAGCCCAAAATCTGAGTCAACATGACTTTGGGGCTTATACCGGTGAAATATCCGGGCAGATGCTGAAAGATTCCGGATGCCGATATGTGATTATCGGACATTCAGAGCGGCGCAGAATGTATGGTGAAACCAGTGATATAGTCGCTGAGAAATTCGCCGCCGCTCAGAAGCACGGTTTGACCCCGATACTTTGTGTGGGTGAATCCGGTCCAGCCAGGCAAGCGCGACGCACCTTCGAGGTGATAGCAGAAGAGCTGGATGTGGTGATCGAGAAAAACGGCACCATGGCTTTTGATAATGCCATTATCGCCTACGAGCCGCTTTGGGCTGTGGGGACAGGTAAAAGCGCTACACCAGAGCAGGCCCAAGAAGTACATGCGTTTATACGCAAGCGGCTCTCTGAGGTATCTCCCTTTATCGGTGAGAACATCAGGATCCTCTACGGTGGCAGTGTGACACCGAGCAATGCGGCAGATCTGTTTGCCCAGCCGGATGTTGATGGTGGACTGATTGGCGGAGCCAGCTTAAACTCCAGTGAGTTTTTGAGTCTGTGTTCCATAGCAATGAGCGCATAATATGTACGAAGTATTGATTGTAATTTACTTGCTGGTAGCTCTGGGTCTGATTGGCCTGGTACTGATACAGCAAGGTAAGGGAGCTGACATGGGTGCCTCTTTCGGCGCCGGTGCGTCAGGCACACTGTTCGGATCCCGTGGTTCAGGTAATTTCTTAACCCGTTCCACAGCCATCCTGGCAATTGCGTTTTTCACTCTGAGCCTGATTATCGGCAACCTGAGTGCAAACCATGCCAAGCAGGATGATCAATGGAAAGATATAGGTGCTGCTGAGCAGGTCGTCGAAGAGGCGCCACAGCAAACCGAAAAATCAGAGAACAAGGTTCCTGATTAATAAGCAAGATTAGCCGAGGTGGTGAAATTGGTAGACGCGCAGCCTTGAGGTGGCTGTGTCCTAACGGACGTGCGGGTTCAAGTCCCGCTCTCGGCACCAATTATGTGATTAGGTAAGAGTCAGCTCAGCCTAGTCATTGCAAGTAACGACGAGAGTAAATATACTTGCAGCAGTTGACGCGGGGTGGAGCAGCATGGTAGCTCGTCGGGCTCATAACCCGAAGGTCGTCGGTTCAAATCCGGCCCCCGCAACCAGCTCCCAGTTGGAAGTTTGACTTGCAAATTGGCAACAAATTTCCATACTGTTTACAGGTTTTTATGATGAATACCTCGTGAATACGGGGTTTTTTGTTATATGAACTTCTGAATTCGTCACGGGGTTTGTGACACTGTACTGGGGCTTTATGCCCTTTTTTGTTTTTTTGGGGGTCAAATTGGCAACGTTGGAATCCAAACTGGCAGAGATGCTGACAGCGCCCGTGGAGGCGCTTGGTTACCAGCTGTGGGGTATTGAGTACATCCAGGCGGGTAAACATTCCACGCTCAGGGTCTATATCGACAGCGAAAACGGCGTCAACATCGAAGATTGTGCCAACGCCAGCCGTCAGATCAGCGCAGTGCTCGACGTTGAGGACCCCATTTCCCACGAATACACCCTGGAAGTCTCTTCTCCCGGGGTAGACCGTCCCCTGTTCAACGCAGCCCAGTATGGCGCCTACGTTGGGGAAGAGGTCAAGGTTCAACTGACTATGCCGGTGGCGGGTAGTCGTAATTTGAAAGGTGTCATCACCAAGGTCGAAGGGCAGATGCTGAGCTTGACTGTGGATGGCAAAGAATTGGTTGTTGCCCTGGACAATATCCGCAAGGGCAATGTGATAGCTAAGTTTTGATGGTTTCAAGGTGAACGAGGCAAGACGATGAATAAAGAGATTCTGCTGGTCGCTGAGGCGGTTTCAAACGAAAAGGCCGTTCCGCGTGAAAAGATTTTTGAGGCGCTGGAAATCGCCTTGGCCACAGCAACCAAGAAAAAATACGAAGGTGATATCGACGTTCGCGTTGCCATTGACCGTAAGACCGGTGAGTACGAGACCTTCCGTCGCTGGTTGGTGGTAGACGACCAGGGCCAGGCGCTGGAAAACCCGTTCCGCGAAATTACCCTGGAAGCCGCACGCTACGAAAATCCTGAGATCCAGGTGGGTGATTTCATCGAAGATGAAATTGAATCGGTCGTATTCGACCGCATCACCACTCAAACAGCCAAGCAAGTGATAGTGCAAAAGGTACGTGAAGCCGAGCGCGCTCAGGTTGTTGAACAGTTCTTCGATAAAGAAGGCGAGCTGATTACCGGTGTGGTGAAAAAGACTACCCGTGACAGCGTCGTGGTTGACCTTGGCAACAACGCCGATGGCGTGCTGTTCAAGGAAGATCTGATCAGCCGTGAATCTTTCCGTCCAGGGGATCGCGTGCGTTCACTGCTGTATGCCGTGCGTCCCGAGGCCCGCGGTGCCCAGCTGTTCCTGACCCGCACCAAGCCTGAGATGCTGATCGAACTGTTCCGCGTTGAAGTACCTGAGATTGCTGACGAAATGATCCAGGTAATGGGTGCTGCCCGCGATCCTGGCAGCCGTGCCAAGATTGCCGTGAAGTCCAATGACCGTCGCATCGATCCTATCGGCGCCTGTGTTGGTATGCGTGGTGCACGCGTTCAGGCCGTGTCCAACGAACTCGGTGGCGAGCGTGTTGACATAGTACTGTGGGACGACAATCCGGCCCAGTTCGTGATTAACGCCATGGCGCCAGCCGATGTGGCGTCCATTATCGTGGACGAAGACAACCACTCCATGGATATCGCCGTTGAGGCCGACTCCTTGGCCCAGGCCATTGGCCGTAACGGTCAAAACGTGCGTCTGGCCACCCAGTTGACCGGTTGGGTGCTGAACGTGATGACAGTGGAAGACATGAACAAGAAGCACCAGGCCGAGAGCGCCAAGGTGGTCAGTCTGTTCATGGGTGCCCTGGATGTGGATGAAGAATTTGCCCAGGTGCTGGCGGATGAAGGCTTTACCTCGCTTGAGGAAATTGCCTATGTGCCTGTATCTGAGCTGTTGTCCATCGATGGCTTCGATGAAGACATAGTAGAAGCACTGCGTGAGCGCGCCAAAGCCGCCATTTCTACCCGTGCCCTGGCATCGGAAGAAGCGCTCGACGGTGCAGAGCCCAGTGAAGAATTGCTGGCCCTGGAAGGTATGGAGCGCCATCTGGCATTCGTACTTGCCAGCAAGGGCGTGGTAACACTGGAAGATTTGGCCGAACAAGGCATTGATGATTTGATCGAAATAGAAGAATTGACAGAAGAGAAAGCTGGTGCGCTGATCATGGCTGCCCGCAACATCTGTTGGTTTGGCGAAGATGCATAAGTCGATCAACAGGGGGAGGTAACCTATGACAGAAACAACAGTAGAGAAACTGGCCACGGAAGTGGGCAAGACGGTTGAAAGACTTATCGAACAGTTCTCTCAGGCAGGAATTAAGAAAGGCAAGAGCGACAGCGTCACCGAAGCCGAAAAACAGCAGTTGCTGGATTTCCTGAAAAAGCAGCATGGTGGCGATGCCATGCCAACCAAGATGACGCTGCAGCGCAAGACAGTGTCTACCCTGAGCGTTGCCGGTAGCGGCGGCCAGTCCAAGGACATCAAGGTGGAAGTGCGCAAGAAACGCACCTTCGTCAAGCGCGATGTGAGTGAAGCCACGCTTAAGGCCGAGGAAGAAGCCAAAGCTGCCGCCGAGGCCGAAGCCAAGGCAGCTGCCGAAGCCAAGGCCAAAGCCGAGGCTGAAGCCAAAGCCAAGGCGGAAGCCGAAGCCAAGGCAAAAGCCAAGGCCAAAGCCGAAGCTGAAGCCAAGGCCAAGGCTGCCGCTGTGCCCAAGACGCCTGAGTCAGAAGCTGCCCGTGCCGAGGCCGAGCGCCTGAAGGCCCAGCAGGAAGAAACTGCCAAGCGCAAGGCCGCCGAAGAGGAAGCCAAGGCGACCGAGAAGGCCCGTAAGCTGGCGGAAGAAAATGAAAAGCGTTGGGCCGAGGAAGAGCGTCGTCGCGCCGAAGCCGAACGTATCAGCGATCACCACCTGACCACGTCCCAAGTGGCCCGTGCTGCCGAAGACAGCTCGGATCTGGACGAAGAGAAGCGTGGCCGTCGTAACCGTAACAAGACTGCGACCAAGTCCAAGCGTGGCGGCAAAGATGCCCGCGAAGGCCGTGAGAAGCACATCAAGTACCGCAGCACTGCGCCCGAGTCCATGGCCCACGGCTTTAACAAGCCGGTTGCCGCCGTGAACCGTGACGTGCGCATCGGTGAAACCGTGACCGTGGCCGAACTGGCCCAGAAGATGGCGGTCAAGGCTACCGAAATCATCAAGCAAATGATGAAGATGGGCTCCATGGTTACCATCAACCAGGTACTGGATCAGGAAACTGCCCAGCTGGTTGCCGAGGAAATGGGTCACAAGGTAGTGCTGCTGCGCGAAAACGAGCTGGAGCATCAGGTTCTGGCCGATCGTGACGAAGACGAGAAGAAAGAATCCCGTGCGCCGGTTGTGACCATCATGGGTCACGTTGACCACGGTAAGACCTCGCTGCTCGATTACATCCGTCGCGCCAAGGTAGCAGCCGGTGAAGCCGGTGGTATTACCCAGCACATCGGTGCTTACCATGTGGAAACCGACAATGGCATGATCACCTTCCTGGATACTCCAGGTCACGCGGCCTTTACCGCCATGCGTGCCCGTGGTGCCAAGGCAACTGACATTGTGGTCCTGGTAGTGGCAGCCGACGACGGCGTAATGCCACAGACGGTGGAAGCTATCCAGCACGCCAAGGCCGGTAACGTGCCACTTATTGTGGCCGTGAACAAGATGGATAAGCCCGAGGCGGATATAGATCGCGTCAAGAGCGAGCTGTCGCAGCACGGCGTGATGTCTGAGGACTGGGGCGGAGAGAACATGTTCGCCTATGTGTCTGCCAAGGCGGGTACCGGCGTCGATGAACTGCTGGAAGCCATTCTGCTGCAGGCCGAAGTTCTGGAACTCAAAGCTGTTCGCGACGGTATGGCCGCCGGTGTGGTGATTGAATCCAAACTGGACAAGGGCCGTGGTCCTGTGGCTACAGTACTGGTTCAGGAAGGTACTCTGCGTACCGGTGACATAGTGCTCTGTGGTCTGGAATACGGCAAGATCCGCGCCATGAAGGACGAGAACGGCAAGAACATTACCGAAGCCGGTCCATCCATTCCGGTTGAAATCCTCGGTCTGTCAGGCGTGCCTGCCGCCGGTGATGAAGCAACAGTGGTACGTGATGAGCGTAAGGCCCGCGAAGTGGCACTTTACCGTCAAGGCAAGTTCCGCGACGTCAAGCTGGCGCGTCAGCAGAAGTCCAAGCTGGAAAACATGTTTGCCAACATGACCGAAGGCGAAGTGAAAGAACTGAACGTAGTACTCAAGGCCGACGTACAGGGTTCTCTGGAAGCCATCTCCGACTCGCTGCGCAAGCTGTCCACCGACGAAGTGAAGGTGAACATCATAGCGTCCGGCGTGGGTGCTTTGACCGAGACCGATGCGACCCTGGCTGCGGCCTCCAACGCCATTATGGTGGGCTTCAACGTTCGTGCCGATGCCCAGGCCCGCAAGACCATCGAGAACGAGAGTGTGGATCTGCGCTACTACAGCGTGATCTACGATCTGATCGACGAGGTCAAGGCCGCCATGAGCGGTATGCTGTCGCCCGAGTTCAAGCAGCAGATCATTGGTCTGGCCGAAGTGCGCGATGTGTTCAAGTCGCCTAAACTGGGTGCTATCGCCGGCTGTATGGTTATCGAAGGCATAGTGAAGCGCAGCGCGCCAATCCGTGTATTGCGTGAAAACGTGGTTATCTATGAAGGTGAGCTGGAATCCCTGCGCCGCTTCAAGGATGACGTCAACGAAGTCCGCAATGGCATGGAGTGTGGTATCGGGGTGAAGAACTACAACGATGTTCGCGTAGGCGACCAGATCGAAGTGTTCGAAACCATCGAAGTCGCACGGACACTGTAACAACCATAAAGGGCGGCTTTGGCCGCCCTTGTTGATTTTATGGCATTAAATTATGGCAAAAGAATTTAGTCGTACCCGCCGCATAGGCCAGCAGTTGCAGCAGGAGCTGGCGGCCGTATTGCAGCGGGAAATGAAAGATCCCCGCATCGGCATGGTGACTGTCAATGACGTCGACGTGTCCCGGGATCTGAGCTTCGCCAAGGTGTTTGTTACCTTTTTCGAAGAAGATCCCAAGCTTATCGAGCAAAAGCTGGCGGCCCTGGTGGCAGCCGCGCCCTACATCCGCACCCTGGTGGCCGGCCGGATGAAGCTCCGGGTCATGCCCGAACTGAGGTTCGTGTACGACAGCTCGCTGATTGAGGGCATGCGCATGTCCAATCTGGTCAGCAAGGTGATCCGCGATGATGAGGCCAAGAAAACCCAGGCCGGTCGCAGCGATGAAACCCCAGAGCAGGAAGAAGATAACTGATGGCCCGTCGTTCCAAGGGCCGGGCGATTGACGGCATAGTGCTGCTGGATAAGCCCACGGGCATGAGTTCCAACTTTGCCCTGCAAAGGGTCAAGCGCCTGTACAACGCGTCCAAAGCGGGCCATACGGGGGCTCTGGACCCGCTGGCAACCGGCATGCTGCCTGTGTGTTTGGGCGAAGCCACCAAGTTTTCTTCACATCTGCTTGATGCCGACAAGCGTTATCTGGTGACCGCCAAGCTCGGCGAGCGCACCGATACCAGCGACTCGGATGGTGAAGTGGTCAGTACCCGAGCTGTGAATGTCACCCGCGAGCAACTGGATGCGGCCCTGGACACCTTCCGCGGTGACAGCATGCAGGTGCCGTCGATGTTCTCGGCCCTGAAATACCAGGGGCAGCCACTGTACAAGTACGCACGCGAAGGCAAGGAAGTGCCCCGAGAGGCCCGGCCCATCACGGTATTTGAACTCAATTTCATCAGTTGGGAAGGTGATGAGCTGACGTTGGACATTCACTGCTCCAAGGGCACTTATATCCGAACCATAGTCGATGATCTGGGTGAGAAGCTCGGCTGTGGTGCCCATGTGATCATGTTGCGCCGAACCCAGGTGGCCAAATATCCCTACGACAGGATGGTTACCCTGGAACAGCTGGAAGCCCTGGTTGCAGGGGCGAACGAGCGAGGTGATACGCCAGAATCCGTGCTCGACCCGCTGCTGCTGCCCATGGATACTGCGGTGGCGGATTTACCGCTGATTAATTTACCGGAAAGCGTCGGTGTCTATCTGCTCAATGGTAATCCGGTGCAAGCGCCGGGACTTAAGCCCGACCAGTTGGTACGCATCAGCCTGGGTGAAGAGCAGCGATTTGTTGGCATCGGCACGATGGACAACAAGGGCTTGCTGGCACCCAAACGCCTGGTGGTATTCAGCAAGGATGGGGATTAAAGCGGTTGCTATGGCCTGTAATTAGGGCTAAAATACCGCTCCACTTTGGCTGAGTTAGTGATCGGCTGAAGACATTCATAGAAATTTTGGAGATATTCATGTCACTAAGTACTGAAGCAAAAGCAAAAATCCTGGCTGAGTTTGGCCGTGGTGAAAACGACACTGGTTCAACTGAAGTTCAGGTAGCTCTGCTGACTGCTCAGATCAACCACCTGCAAGATCACTTCAAACAGCACGTTCACGATCACCACTCACGTCGTGGTCTGCTGCGTATGGTTAGCTCTCGTCGTAAGCTGCTGGCCTACCTGCAACGTACTGAAAACGCCCGTTACGTTGCGCTGATCCAGAAGCTGGGTCTGCGTCGCTAATCCCGAGCGGATAAATAAAAAAGGAGGCCTTGGCCTCCTTTTTTATTACCCGATTGCCGGGATTTAATTGGTTATCCGCCTATTTCACAAATGCTGGCATTGTTACTGGCAATGTACTTTTGCTCAAACTCTTCCAACGGCAAGGGCTGGCTGAAATAAAAGCCCTGACCAATACCGCATTGGTGGTTCCTGAGCCACTCCAGTTGCTGCTCGTTCTCAATACCTTCGGCGACTATCTTGAGATCCAACTGTTTGCCCAGCATCAGGATGGTTGATGCTATGGCACTGTCCTCCGGCAAATCCGACACAAAGCAACGGTCAATCTTCATGGTGGTGATGGGCAGGTGCCGCAGGTAGGACAGGGATGAATAGCCGGTGCCGAAATCATCCACAGCAATCCCGAAACCGGCACTCTTGAGCTGATCCAGCTTCATAATAGCCAATTCGATATCGTTCATCAGCGAGGTTTCGGTGATTTCAATTTCCAGCAATTCCGGCGAGATCTGATGCCGCAGAGCCAATTGCTTGATGTCGGGCACCAGGCTGGCATCGCTGAACTGCTGTGAGGCCACGTTCACCGCAATGGGCACGGCAAAGTTGTATTGTTTCTGCCAGTGCTTCAGCACCTTGCAGCTTTGCTCTATCACCCAGCGTCCAATAGGGACTATGATGCCGGTCTCTTCCGCCACCGGAATAAAGGACATGGGGCTGATAAGGCGACCATCCTTTTGCCAGCGGATCAGGGCCTCGCAGCCCACCAGGGCGCCGGTGGCCAAATCCAGCTTGGGCTGGAAGTGCAGCAGGAATTCATCATTTTTCAACGCATCGTGTAGAGATGCCTCGGTGCGCAGCCTCACTGCGGCGCGCTCGGTCATCTGTTGCTTGAAGAAGGCCCACTGGTTGGAACCCGAGGCCTTGGCGCTGTACATGGCGATATCGGCGTGGCGGATAAGATCCTCGGCACTGTGGCCATCTTCCGGATACAGGGATATACCCACTGAGGCCGCCGGGTGTATTGCATGTTCGTTCAACTGTATGGGGTTATTGAGCTGCACCAGCAACTTGTCAACGAAATCGGCGGCCTGATCTGCGGTCTGAATTTCGTCTGCCAGGATCACGAACTCATCGCCCCCTAAACGCGCAACTGTCCCCTTGTCGCCGACCACCCGTTCCAGCAGGCGGGCGATACGGGCCAGGAACTGATCCCCCAGGGCATGACCGAGAGAATCGTTGACGTTTTTAAACCTGTCCAAATCGATGAACAGCAGGGCAAAGTGGCGCTTGTGGACCCTGGCCCTTTGTATGGTTACGGCAATGGTTTCCAACAGCAGGGTGCGATTCGGCAGGCCGGTGAGCGGATCCCGGGTGGCCATCTTGCGCAGTTTGCTTTGGGTTTGGCCGAATTGGATCAGAATTTGGTTGAATTTGGAGGCCACCAGACCCAGCTCATCATCCTTGTGGGATTCAGTCAGTGGCAGCAGGTTCTCGTCCGGTGATTCAGGTTCAATCTTGTCAATGGCCTCGGCAATGCGGGCTATGGGTTGGGTCAGGAAACGGTGAAACACCACCGACAGGGCCAAAGTCAGCAGCAGGGCCCGGGCCAGGGTGGCAACAAAGCCTAATTTCAGCTGTGAGAACAGGCTGTTGGTCAGTTCTTGGGTGTCGTAAAAAATGGTCAGGGTGCCGATCAGCTGTTGCTGACGGGTGCCTTCGAAATAAAAGGGGCGGTACAGGGGGCGGGAAATTTCCCGCAAGTCGCCAAACAGACGATTACCCAGATCAATAAAGGCGCCTTTGCCTACGCTCTTGTCGTTGCTGACCGAAACAAACAGCGAGCCATCGTCGAGTTCGATGACGGCTGAGCCTACGTGCTCAACCTTGAGCACCCCTTCAAGGGTTTGGCGAGCCAGGTTATCGTCCAGGGCCCAGACGGCGTTGGTGGAGGGTTGTTCAACCGAGTCCAGCAGTTCGTGTTGGGTAGTGATGAGCGATTGGCGGGTGCTTAACCCTACGAGTGCAATTTCTACCAGAAAAACAGCTACGGCAAAAAACAGCGCGGTAAATACAACAAGGTTGGTTTGTTTCCAGGTCAGCGATTTAAACCGGGTCGTCATTTATTAGTATCCTTGCCAATGCGTTTTAACCATAGGCGGCACATCCCTATTTCCAAGTCCTTAAAATCGACATCTTTGTCCCACTCTAGTGAAAAGAAGCTGATTTGTCATCATGATCTGCTCTTTATCTATTGATTGCAGTTGCAGTATACTTACGCGCGTAATTCAAGGTCATTAATTAAGGAATGGGTCACGTGAATCCTATCGTAAAAAGTTTTGAGTATGGTCAGCACACAGTCACTCTGGAAACAGGTGTAATCGCTCGTCAAGCCGATGGTGCCGTTATGGCCAGCATGGGCGACACTACAGTTCTGGTGACTGTTGTGGGCAAAAAGGAAGCCGATCCAGGCCGTGACTTCTTTCCTCTGACCGTAAACTATCAGGAAAAGACCTACGCAGCCGGTAAAATCCCCGGTGGATTCTTCAAGCGTGAAGGTCGTCCTTCTGAAGACGAAACTCTGATTGCCCGTCTTATCGACCGTCCTATCCGTCCTCTGTTCCCTGATGACTTTACCAACGAAGTACAGGTCATTATCACAGTGGTATCGGTAGATCCTCAGATTGAGCCGGACATCGTATCCATGATCGGTACCTCTGCTGCACTGGCTATCTCTGGTATTCCATTCAACGGTCCTCTGGGCGCTGCCCGTGTGGGTTATGTGAATGGCGAATACGTGCTGAACCCAGGTGCCGCTGAACTGGCAGGCAGTGAGCTGGATCTGGTGGTTGCCGGTACCCAGGGTGCCGTACTGATGGTGGAATCCGAAGCCAAATCACTGCCTGAAGAAGTAATGCTGGGCGCCGTGGTTTACGGTCACGACCAGCAGCAGGTTGTTATCAATGCCATTAAAGAGTTTGCCGCTGAAGCCGGTAAGCCACGTTGGGATTGGACTGCCCCTGTTAAAAACGAAACTCTGGTTGCCCAAATCAAAGAGCTGGCCGAAGAAGGTCTGACCGCTGCTTACCAGATCATGGCCAAGCAAGAGCGTTACGAAGCCGTTGGTGAAGTGAAGAAAGCCACCATCGCCAAGCTGCAGGAAGTCAATCCTGACGTAAACGTACGTGAAGCCGCCGATCTGCTGGGTAGCCTCGAGAAGAACGTGGTTCGCAGCCGCATTATCGCTGGCATGCCACGTATCGATGGCCGTGAGCCAGACATGATCCGTGCCCTGTCTGTGATGGCCGGCGTTCTGCCACGTACCCACGGCTCTGCACTGTTCACCCGCGGTGAAACTCAGGCGCTGGTGACCTGTACCCTGGGTACCGAGCGTGATGCGCAGAAGATCGACTCCATCATGGGCGAGCGCACCAACCGCTTCATGCTGCACTACAACTTCCCTCCTTACTCTGTGGGTGAAACCGGTATGGTTGGCTCGCCAAAGCGCCGCGAAATCGGTCACGGCAAGCTGGCATGGCGCGGTATCAACGCGGTAATGCCTTCTGCTGAAGAGTTCCCATACTCTGTACGTGTGGTATCTGAAATCACCGAGTCCAACGGTTCTTCTTCCATGGCCTCTGTGTGTGGTACCTCTCTGGCCCTGATGGATGCCGGTGTACCTATCAAGACCTCTGTGGCCGGTATCGCCATGGGGCTGGTGAAGGAAGGCGATAACTTCGTGGTTCTGTCAGACATCCTGGGTGACGAAGACCACCTGGGCGACATGGACTTCAAAGTAGCCGGTACCCGTGATGGTGTGACTGCACTGCAGATGGACATCAAGATCGAAGGTATCACCAAAGAAATCATGGAAATCGCTCTGCAGCAGGCCTACGGCGCTCGTGTTCACATCCTGAACGTGATGGACCAGGCCATCGGCAGCGCCCGTCCGGATATCTCTGACCACGCGCCACGTATCACCACCATCAAGATCAACCCAGAGAAGATCCGTGAAGTGATTGGTAAGGGCGGTGCGGTTATCCGTGCCCTGACCGAAGAAACCGGCACTACCATTGAGCTGGAAGACGACGGTACAGTGAAGATTGCCTCCAACAATGCCGACGCAACCCGTGAAGCTATCCGCCGCATCGAAGAGATCACCTCCGAAGTGGAAGTGGGTCGCATGTACACAGGTAAGGTTATCCGCATCGTTGACTTCGGTGCCTTCGTGAACATTCTGCCCGGCAAAGACGGCCTGGTACACATCTCACAAATCAGTGATGAGCGTGTAGCCAACGTGTCAGACCATCTGGAACTGAACCAGGAAGTGACCGTGAAGGTTATGGAAGTGGATCGCCAAGGTCGTGTACGTCTGTCCATCAAGGAAGCCAAGGAAAAAGCAGCGCCAGCCGCTGAGTAATTCCGGCAACAGTTCGGCACTAGATAAAAAAAGGAGACCTTGAGGTCTCCTTTTTTTATGCCGTCATTTGAAAAAGCCAATTAATATCAATAGTGGATGGCGGCAAAGATAGCGGATTGCTATTATGGCCGCTCCCCGTTAACAGGCGAATCAAGGTAGGTTCTGATGGTAAGTAAATTCAAGGCATTGGCAGTAGTTAGCCTGCTGGGAGCAAGCCTGATGATGAGTGGTTGCTCTGCCACGACAAGAGCCGGCGCCGATGAGATTTCCGGTAAACTGATGGTGGCGCCTTTGCTGCCGGACTATAAGCAGGAAGTCACCCTCGCCAAGCTCAATGAAGTGCTGTCCACCATGGAGCTGACCGAAGAGCAAAGGGCCAGATTCCATTACGAGCGTGGCGTACTTTACGATAGTCTGGGCCTGAGGTTGTTGGGCCGGCTGGACTTTTCCCAGGCGCTGCGTATTCGTCCCGATATCGCCGATGCCTACAACTTCCTCGGCATCTACTATACCCAGGAAGGTGAGTTCGACAGCGCCTACGAGGCTTTCGATGGCGTGCTGGAGCTGCAACCCGACTATGACTATGCCTACCTTAATCGTGGCATAGCCCTGTACTACGGTGAGCGGGCCGATCTGGCCATTGCCGATATGAACCGGTTCTTCTCCCTTGACCCCAGCGATGGCTACCGCTCGCTGTGGTTGTATCTGGTGGAATCTGCCAAGGACAAGCCACAGGCCTTGGCACATCTTAAACAACACAGGCAACAGCTGAGCGGTGACGCCTGGGCCACGGTTCTGGTGGATTTTTACCTGGGTAAAGTGAACAAGTCAGAAGTCTTTGCCAAGGCCAAACAGGGCCTGAGTCAGCCAAGGGAATATACCGAGCGCCTGTGCGAGGCCTATTTCTATCTGGCCAAGACGGAAGCCGAACAGGGTAACAAGGAACTGGCTGCCAATTACCTGCGTCTGGCGCTGGCCACCAATGTCTATGATTTTGTCGAGCACAGATATGCCAGAGTTGAGCTGGCTCGTCTGGCCGGGCAGGAATAAAGCCGACCCACAGGCAGCGCTGTGATTGTGCTCGGTGCCAATATAGGCGAAAATAGCGCCCAATTCTGATCCATCCAGGGGAGCATGCTTTGCTCCCCTTCACTTTAAAAGATAGTTATTCATGTCAAATACACTGCTTCAGGAAGTGGCTTCCCGCCGCACCTTCGCCATTATCTCGCACCCCGACGCGGGTAAGACCACCATTACCGAAAAGGTATTGCTCCACGGACGCGCCATTCAGACCGCTGGGACGGTAAAGGGCCGTGGTTCATCCCAACATGCCAAATCGGACTGGATGGAGATGGAAAAGGAACGTGGTATTTCGGTAACCACCTCTGTGATGCAGTTTCCTTACAATGACTGTCTGGTAAACCTGCTCGACACCCCGGGTCACGAAGACTTCTCCGAAGATACCTATCGTACCCTGACGGCGGTGGATTCCTGCTTGATGGTGATCGATGCCGCCAAGGGTGTGGAAGACCGTACCCGCAAGCTGATGGAAGTGACCCGTTTGCGCGACACGCCCATTGTCACCTTTATGAACAAGCTCGACCGCGATATCCGCGATCCCATGGAGCTGCTCGATGAGGTGGAAACCGAGCTGAAAATTCTCTGCGCCCCTATTACCTGGCCCATAGGCTGTGGCAAGCTGTTCAAAGGCGTCTATCACCTGCACCGTGACGAGACCATTTTGTACCAAACCGGCCATGGTCACACTATTCAGGAAGTCCGTATTATCAAGGGATTGGATAATCCTGAGCTGGATACCGCTGTGGGCAGCGACTTTGCCGAGCAGTTGCGCGAAGAGCTTGAACTGGTGCGCGGTGCATCCAACGAGTTCGATCTTGAGCTGTTTTTGCAGGGTGAACTGACCCCGGTGTACTTCGGTACCGCTTTGGGTAACTTTGGTGTTGACCACATGCTTGACGGTCTCACCGAATGGGCGCCTGCCCCTATGGCCCGTGAAACTGCCGAACGGACAGTGGCTGCGACGGAAGAGAAATTTGCCGGTTTCGTGTTTAAAATTCAGGCAAACATGGATCCCAAACACAGGGACCGTATCGCCTTTATGCGCATTGTTTCAGGCAAGTACACCCAGGGCATGAAGATGAAGCACGTGCGCATTGGCAAAACCGTGAACATCTCTGATGCCGTGACCTTTATGGCAGGGGACCGTGAGCGTGCCGAAGAGGCCTTCGCCGGTGACATCATAGGTCTGCACAACCACGGCACCATACAGATAGGTGACACCTTCACCCAGGGTGAGGATCTCAAGTTCACCGGGATCCCCAACTTTGCGCCCGAAATGTTCCGCCGTATTCGCCTGAAAGATCCGCTGAAGCAAAAGCAATTGCTCAAGGGCCTGGTACAGCTGTCCGAGGAAGGCGCCGTGCAGGTATTCCGTCCTCTGGATACCAACGATCTTATTGTGGGTGCGGTTGGTGTGCTGCAGTTTGAAGTGGTTGTGGCCCGCCTCAAGTCCGAGTACAACGTTGAAGCTATATATGAAGCCATCAACGTTGCCACCGCCCGTTGGGTTTACTGCAGTGATGCCCGCAAACTGGAAGAATTCAAGCGTAAGTGCTCGGTCAACCTGGCCCTCGATGGTGGCGATAACCTGACTTACATAGCTCCCACCATGGTAAACCTGAACCTGTCGATGGAGCGTTATCCCGACATTCAGTTTGCCAAGACCCGGGAACATTAATCGGGTAAAAGCGGGCTGAGGCCCGCTTTTTTATTGTCACCCTAAAACCACCTCCTATGGAGGTGGTGATCGTTCTGGTGGGGCTTTGCCCGGAGAATGCCCATGCTAAATACTCCCTCGGTTTGTTACCAGCAAATCAAGGAGTAAGTAGCATGAGCAGATATGAATCCGCGTCTCACGTATTCTATCGTTGTCAGTATCACCTCGTTTGGACACCCAAGTACAGGTACAAAATCCTGAAAGGTAATCTCGGCAGAGAGCTTTATCGAAGTATCTATGTTTACTGCAACATGAAGAAATGCAGAGTCGTGGAACTAAATGTTCAGGAAGATCATGTCCATCTAGTAGTCAGAACCCCACCCAGTCTAAGCGTGTCGGATTTAATGGGTTTTGTTAAAGGGAGAACCGCGATCAGGATGTTTGCCAAATTTCCTTATTTAAGAAAGCACAAGCTCTGGGGGAATCACTTCTGGCAACGGGGTTATTTTGTGGACTCAGTAGGAGCAAACGAAGACATAATCCGTAGATATGTACGGCACCAGGAAAAGACAGCCAAAGAAGAAGAGAAACGGCAAATAGCGTTAGGGTTGGAAGGTTAGTTTTTAAGCCCCCTTTTAGGGGGCTGTGTCAAAGCCACCTGCTATGCAGGTGGATTTTTACTGCCTGAAGCAAGTGGACGTTCGGCAAAGCCTGTTCGCAAAGAGAGTGCTATGCTGACCACAAGTTTCAGCAACAGCGTTTTTTAAGGAACAGGCCGCCATGACTCAGCTGATAGATACCCATGCCCATCTGGACTTTGCTGAATTTGACCCTGATAGGGATACCCTGGTGCAGCAGATGCTTGAGCAGGGGATATCCAACGCCATTATTCCCGGGGTAGCACCTGCCCTGTGGCAAAGGCAATTGGCCATTGCGCGCCAATATGGCTTCTATTATGCCCTGGGGATCCACCCTTGGTATTGTCCGCTCAAAAACGATGTGGATATTTCAGAACTGAAACTCCTGATCAATTCCAGGCGCCAAGATCATGCTTTGGTTGCAATTGGTGAGTGTGGGCTGGATAAGTTGCGTCAGGACACCTGGCCCTTCCAGCAGGCCTGGCTGGAAGCGCAACTGCAATTGGCTGACGAGCTCGGGCTGCCGGTTATTCTGCACTGTGTGCGTGCCCATGAAGAACTGCTTGCCCTCTTGAGCCGCCATTCTCCCTCCCGTCGTGGCGTTATCCACGGATTTTACGGTGCCCCTGAGTTGGCGGCGCGCTATTTTCGTCTGGGTTATCGCTTGGGCATTGGTGGATTGTTGTTGAATGAGGATGCAAAGAAGCTGCATTTAACTGTGCAACATTTGCCCCTGGATGCCTTTATTTTGGAGACGGATTCGCCTGCCATGGCCCCTAAATCGGCCATCGACAGGCGCAATACCCCGCTGTTGATCGCCCAAATAGTCGCCAAAATGGCCAATTTGCAAAAAAAATCCAGTGTTCTAATATCAGAACGTCTGTCTGAGAATGCGGCGCAACTGTTTGAGCTGTAGTTGGTTTTATTTGAACAGGTGTTTGTCGCAATGACAGCTTCAGGTAAGCGTTTGAAATTTAACTTCAAAAACATGATCAAATCGACGATTTTCCGTAAAGGCTCGGGTATAATCTTGCTCGGAAATAGGTTGGTTAACAACATAATTAAAAAGTGTTAACAAATAGGGTGATGGTTAATGAGTATATTAATGAGCTTGGTGGGCGTAATTGTCCTGCTTGGAATAGGTTTCCTCCTTTCCAATAACAAAAAAGCGATCAGCGTTCGTGCAGTGGGTGGCGCTCTTGCCATTCAAGCTGCCTTCGGTGGTTTCGTTCTGTATGTTCCTGTCGGCAAGGATATCCTGAAGGCAGTTTCCGATGGCGTGTCCAGCGTTATCGGCTACGGTCAAAACGGTATCAACTTCCTGTTCGGCGATCTGGCCCAGTTCAAGGTTGGCTTTATTTTCGCCATCAACGTACTGCCGGTCATTATCTTCTTCTCTTCACTGATTGCCGTGCTCTACTACCTGGGCATCATGCAGTGGATCATCCGCATCATAGGCGGCGGCCTGCAGAAGGCTCTGGGTACCAGCCGTACCGAGTCTATGTCAGCCACAGCCAACATCTTCGTTGGTCAAACTGAAGCGCCTCTGGTGGTACGTCCATTCGTTCCAACCATGACTCAGTCTGAACTGTTTGCCATCATGGTGGGCGGTCTGGCTTCTATTGCCGGTTCCGTACTGGCCGGTTATGCCTCTATGGGTGTGCCTATCGAATACCTGGTTGCCGCATCCTTCATGGCTGCTCCTGGTGGTCTGTTGATGGCCAAACTGATGCACCCAGAAACCGAATCTACCAAGAACGAAATGGACGAGCTGCCAGCCGATCCTGATAAGCCAGCCAACGTGCTTGACGCTGCTGCCGCCGGTGCTTCTTCCGGTATGCAACTGGCTCTGAACGTAGGTGCCATGCTGATTGCCTTCGTGGGCCTGATCGCCATGATCAACGGCATCATAGGTGGCGTGGGTGGCATGTTCGGTTATGAAGGCCTGACTCTGGAACTGATCCTGGGTTATGTGTTCATGCCACTGGCGTTCCTGATCGGTGTGCCATGGAATGAAGCCCTGGTTGCCGGTTCTTTCATCGGTCAAAAAATCGTAGTGAACGAGTTCGTGGCTTACCTGAACTTCGCTCCTTACCTGAAAGACGTAGCCGATGGCGGTATGCTGGTTGCTGAAACCGGTGCTGCCATGAGCGACCGTACCAAAGCGATTATCTCTTTCGCTCTGTGTGGTTTCGCTAACCTGTCTTCTATCGCGATTCTGCTCGGTGGTCTGGGTGCCATGGCCCCTAACCGTCGTCATGATCTGGCCAAACTGGGTATCCGCGCCGTTATCGCCGGTTCCCTGTCCAACCTGATGAGCGCCACAATCGCAGGTCTGTTCCTGGCGCTCTAATCGCCGGCAAACAGATGTGTATCGGGCCCTGCCACCAGGGTGGGGCCCAGTTAATACAACCAGTTTCCAAGAGCAAAGTCTGAAGCAGTATTCGTCTGAGGACGGGCCGTGGTTGATGTTTGTAAAACGTTAACAATGTTAATTACGGTTGGGGTCGTTTCCGGACTTTGTTCACAAAACAAAATTTTGTGTTCGTGTTTTGAGTGCAGATTCTTGTAACTTAACAAAGTCGCGCTACAATGCACGGGTCTAAAAAACGCTGTCCTAGAAGGCAGCAACAAAACCAAAGATAAATGGGGTTGATGATGAAAAACGTAAAATCTTTTGCACTGGCCGCTACCGCGGTTGCAGCAATCTCCGGTAACGCTTTCGCAGCCGATCGCAGCGACATCTATGCCAGCGATTACAACTGGATGCAGTTCAATGCCATGTACTCAATCGGCGAAAAGCCTGAGCTGAATGGTGACGAGCACAACTACATGGAAATGGAGTTTGGCGGCCGTAAGGGTATCGTTGATCTGTATGGCTATGTTGATGTGTTCAACCTGGCTAACGAATCCAGCAAAAACGGTGACAAGAACCCAGGTTCTGGCGCCAGCAAGCTGTTCATGAAGTTTGCTCCACGTATCTCTCTGGACGCCGTATTCGGTAAAGACCTGTCTGTTGGTCCTATCCAGGAAGTGTACTTCTCTACTCTGTTCAACTGGAACGGTAGCGTAGGCGACGGTGTTAACTCCACTTTCTGGGGTGTGGGTGCCGATGTGAACGTGCCATGGCTGGGCAAAACCGGTATGAACCTGTATGCCTACTATGACCTGAACAACAAAGAGTGGAACGGTTATCAGTTCTCTGCCAACTGGTTCAAGCCTTTCTACTTCTTCGAAAACAAGAGCTTCCTGTCTTTCCAAGGTTACCTGGACTGGCAGTTCGGTGCTGACGAGAACCACAACGAATTTGTTCCTACCACCAGCAGCGGCGGTGACATCTTCTTCGGCCTGTACTGGCACTCTGACAAGTACGCTCTGGGCTATGGCCTGAAAGGCTTCAAAGACGTATACCTGCTGGAAGACAAGGGCGGTATCGTTGGTCTGGAAACCACTGGCTGGTCTCACTACTTCACAGCCACTTACAAGTTCTAATAGAGCTTGATGCAAGGCGGGAGCCATACGCAAGTATGGCTCCACTTTCCAAGTCCTTAGTTAAGCAAATTTGACTAAGCTTGCTTAATTAAAGGTTTGTGATTTCTCGCGTTAAAAAGGATTTTTCGCGGAAGGCAGGAGCAGCAGTATTGTTCCCCCCTTTCCGGTCTTCAAGGATTCAAGTCGTGACCCCTAGCCCCGGCTAGTTGTTATCAACATTGAATACCTGACTTGATGCCAATATGGCATCCGGCATTGCCTGAAGGCCCGGCCATAACTATAAGATAAATGTACCCAGCCACCTCCCGGCGAAGCCCTTTTGGACTGATTCCAATTCATTGATTTACGTCTCGGAGAGCTACTATGAGCGATTTAAAAAAAGCGGCACAGCGTGCCATTGAACTGATGGATTTGACTACGCTGAATGACGATGACACAGATCAGAAGGTGATCGAGCTGTGCCATAAGGCCATGACGCCAGCCGGCAATACCGCTGCCATTTGCATTTATCCCCGTTTCATCCCCATCGCCCGTAAGACCCTGATCGACCTGGGCGCTGAGGATATCCGCATTGCCACTGTCACCAACTTCCCCCACGGTAACGATGATATCGCCATTGCCGTATTGGAAACCCGTGCCGCGGTAGCCTATGGCGCCGACGAAGTGGACGTGGTCTTTCCCTATCGTGCCCTGATGGAAGGTAACGAGACCGTGGGCTTTGAGCTGGTGAAGGCCTGTAAAGAAGCCTGTGGCGAAGACGTGCTGTTGAAAGTCATCATCGAATCCGGTGAGCTGAAAGATCCGGCTCTTATCCGCAAGGCGTCCGAGTTGTCCATCGATGCCGGTGCCGACTTTATCAAGACCTCTACCGGTAAGGTGCCCGTTAACGCCACTCTCGAAGCCGCCGAGATCATGCTGACCGTGATTGCTGAAAAGAATCGCGCGGTGGGCTTCAAGCCCGCAGGTGGTGTGCGTGATGCTGCTGCCGCAGCCGAGTTTCTCGGTACCGCCGAGCGCATTCTGGGCGCAGATTGGGTGACCCCGCGCACCTTCCGTTTCGGCGCTTCCAGTTTATTGAACAGCCTGTTGCATACTCTTGAACTGGCCGATGCACCCAAAGGTGCCCAGGGCTACTGATCCCGGTCCAATTTGTGATCGGTATCGAGTCCTGTTACTCAGGAATTGAGTAGTATTCTTGTAAGTTAATTACAGAATTTTAGTTCGAGAGCTGAGATTGTCGCTGGGAAATGAAACTCAGCGACATATCGGGAGGCAAAGTATGTTTTTGGCACAAGAGATTATCCGCAAAAAACGCAACGGTGAGGCCCTGAGCAAGGAAGAAATCCAATTCTTCGTCAAAGGGATCACAGATAACAGCGTCTCAGAAGGGCAGATTGCGGCCCTGGGTATGGCGGTGTACTTCAATGACATGACCATGGATGAGCGTATCGCCCTGACCACGGCCATGCGCGATTCAGGCACTGTCCTTAACTGGGACAGTTTGCAACTTGATGGCCCAGTTATCGACAAGCACAGTACCGGCGGAGTCGGTGATGTGATTTCCCTGATGCTCGGCCCCATGGCGGCCGCCTGTGGCGGTTATGTTCCCATGATTTCCGGCCGCGGCTTGGGCCACACCGGTGGCACCCTGGACAAGTTTGATGCCATTCCCGGCTATCAGACCGAGCCCTCAAGCGAACTGTTCCGCAAGGTAGTCAAGGAAGCGGGCGTGGCCATTATCGGTCAGACCGGCGATCTGGTGCCCGCCGACAAGCGCTTCTATTCCATCCGCGACAACACCGCGACCGTGGAATCCATATCCCTTATCACCGCATCCATTCTGTCGAAGAAGCTGGCCGCGGGCCTCGATGCCCTGGCCATGGATGTAAAAGTGGGCAGCGGCGCCTTTATGCCCACCTACGAGGCCTCGCTGGAACTGGCCCGCTCCATTACCGCGGTAGCCAATGGTGCCGGCACCAAGACCACGGCACTGCTCACCGACATGAACCAAGTGCTGGCATCCTGCGCCGGTAATGCCCTGGAGGTGAAAGAAGCGGTGGATTTCCTGACCGGTAAATACCGCAATCCCCGCCTCTACGAAGTGACCATGGGCCTGTGTGCCGAAATGCTGCAACTGGGTGGCCTGGCGGCAACTGAATCCGAAGCCAGAGCCAAGCTCAATGGGGTGCTTGATAATGGTCGTGCGGCCGAGATCTTCGGCAAGATGGTGGCCGGTCTTGGCGGTCCGGTGGACTTTGTTGAGGCCTACGATAAGTACCTGCCGAAGGCGCAGATTATCCGCCCGGTTTATGCAGACCGCGAGGGTTATGCCTATAGTATGGTGACCCGTGAACTGGGGCTGGCCGTGGTCACACTCGGTGGCGGTCGCCGTAAACCCGGTGATGCCCTGGATTACAGTGTCGGTCTGTCCAATGTCTGTGCCCTGGGACAGACAATCAACAAGGACACTCCGCTGGCCATGATTCATGCCCAGTCCGAGGCTGCATTCGAAGAAGCGGCCAAGGCCGTCAGGGGCGCCATCAAGGTCGCCGACAGCCAACCCGAGAAAACACCTGAGATCTACCAGTACGTACGTGCGGCGGATCTGTGAGGGAAACTATGATGAAACGTACCATTATTCTGATGTTGGATTCGTTCGGCATTGGCGCCGCCGATGATGCGGACAAGTTCGGTGATGTGGGCTCCAACACCTTTGGTCATATCGCCAAGATGTGTGCCGAGGGCAAGGCTAACAATGGCCGTGAGGGCACCCTGAAACTGCCTAACCTGAGCCGTCTGGGGCTGGCACACGCCGCCATGGAAGCCACAGGAAGCTTTGCCGCCGGCTTCGGTGACAATGTGGAGCTGATAGGCGCCTACGGCCATGCCCAGGAGCTGAGCTCCGGCAAGGATACCCCCAGTGGTCACTGGGAAATGGCCGGTGTGCCTGTGCTGTTTGACTGGGGTTACTTCAGCGATCACAGCAATTCCTTCCCCAAGGAACTGACCGACAAGATCCTCGCCCGCGCCGGGCTGGAGGATTTTCTCGGTAACTGCCATGCCTCCGGCACTCAGATCCTCGAAGATCTGGGCGAAGAGCACATGAAGAGCGGCAAGCCGATTTTCTACACCTCCGCCGACTCGGTATTCCAGATTGCCTGTCATGAAGAGACCTTCGGCCTGGAAAACCTCTATCGCCTGTGTGAAATCGCCCGCGAGGAGTTGGAGCCCTACAATATCGGCCGGGTCATTGCCCGTCCTTTTGTCGGCACAGGTCCAAGCGATTTCGCCCGTACCGGCAACCGCCGCGACTATGCGGTCGAGCCGCCATCCAAGACGGTGCTGGACAAGCTCCAGGCCGCCGGTGGTGAAGTGGTCAGTGTCGGCAAGATTTCCGATATCTACGCCCATTGCGGCATTACCAAGAAGGTCAAGGCCTCAGGTCTGGAAGACTTGTTCGACGCCACCCTGGCGGAAATCAAGACCGCCGGTGACAACAGCATAGTGTTCACCAACTTCGTGGATTTTGATTCCCACTATGGTCACCGCCGCGACGTGTCGGGCTATGCCAAGGCGCTGGAATATTTCGATGCCCGCCTGCCCGAGCTGATGGCGCTGTTGCAGGAAGGCGATTTACTGCTGCTGACCGCCGATCACGGCTGCGATCCCACCTGGCAGGGCACGGATCACACCCGTGAATTCGTTCCTGTGCTGGCCTATGGTGCCGGTCTGAAGGCCGGTTCCCTTGGCAAGCGCGGCAGCTTTGCCGACATAGGTCAGTCCATTGCCAGCTACTTTGGCCTCAGTCCAATGGAGTACGGCGAGTCGTTCGTCGGCTGATTGAAGAAGTTTCATTTTGGCGGTTTCCTTTGAACCGCCTATTATCAAAGACTTAAGTCTTAAACAAAAATACAGGGGTTATTCTGATGGCTACACCACACATTAATGCTGTTGACGGTGCATTTGCAGAGACAGTGCTCTTCCCGGGCGATCCGCTGCGTGCCAAGTACATTGCCGAAACCTTCCTGGAAAATGTTGAGCAGGTGACCGACGTGCGCAACATGCTGGGCTTCACCGGTACCTACAAGGGTAAACGCATTTCCGTCATGGGCTCAGGCATGGGTATCCCATCCTGCTCCATTTACGCTACCGAGCTTATCAAGGACTACGGTGTCAAGAACCTGATCCGTGTTGGTACCTGTGGTGCCATCAGCACAGACGTGAAAGTCCGTGACGTGATCATCGGCATGGGTGCCTGTACCGATTCCCAGGTAAACCGTCTGCGCTTCAAGGGCCAGGACTTTGCCGCCATCGCCGATTACAGCCTGCTGAGTGCCGTGGTGGAGTCTGCCAAGTCCCATGGCATCCAGGCCCGCGTGGGTAACGTCTTCTCCGCCGATCTGTTCTACACTCCCGACCCACAGATGTTTGACGTGATGGAGAAGATGGGCGTGCTCGGTGTTGAGATGGAAGCCGCCGGTCTGTACGGTGTGGCCCACGAATTCGGTGCCCGTGCCCTGTGTGTGGTGACTGTGTCCGACCATATCCGTACCGGCGAGAAGACCAGCTCCGAAGAGCGTCAGACCACCTTCAACGATATGATCATCATGACCCTGGATGCGGCCATTCAGCTCTGATAGCTTGTTAAGTTGATAAACTAAGGGCGCCATTGGCGCCCTTTTTGTTGCCGGACTCAGGTCGGATCGTTTGCTTTTCCTTGCCCGTTCGGGCTGCCCGATAAGCTCTGGCTTTGCGCTGCGGCGTCTCTGTTGGCTGTTTTTCTGATACGGTTGATACGGGCCTTGCGGCGGTCAAAATGGGCCCGCTTGAAACTCATTGCCCGGTTTAACAGCATGCCGATAAGGCCTGCCACCAATAACATCAGTTGCTGCTGATCCATATTGAGCTGATGCGCTTCGCGGATCTCTTCAAAAAACAGCTTGGGATCCAGATAGACCTCCACATAGCCCAGATTGCGGCCGTCCTGCAGCACGGCCTCCACATAGGGGGAATAGGGCGCCAGCGCCTGTTTAAGCTCTTCCGAATCCGGCTCCAATAGCTGCTCACTGACACTCTGGGCAAAGGACAAGCGGGTACCCTGTTCGCCGTAGATGGCTGCGGCCATGACCTTGGGATCCGCCACCAGGGCGCTGGCGAGCCACTGCAATTGCTCATCGTTTTGCAATTGCAGCGCAGGTGCCGCGCCATAGGCGGTCTGCTGCACCAATAATCTCGCCATCTTTTCCGTTTGGGACTTCAGAAGCAGTTGGCCTTGTAGTAGGCTTGACTGCCACAGCTGGACCAGGCCCGAGATCAGGGCCAGCGCTATGCCAATCTGCAGCAGCCGGCTGATTTTATGGCTTATTTTGAGCCCTTTTAAATGGAACACCCTAACCCTTAGATTTGATGAGCCTTGTTCCAATCATAATGGATTGTGTGCAAGGCCGATAGCCGGAGAGCCTTAGCCCATGACCCCGAATGCCCAGTCCCTTGTTTCAGAGCAGCTCCAGGCCTTGATTGGCGCGTCTTCACTGCAGCAGCATGCTGAAGCCGACGCCCCCGATGGGCAGGTACTGCGTCTGGTGTGGCAGCGTGAGGGGCTGACAACGGAGATCATGGCGCGCTTGGCGGCCAGCGCCGGGCAAATAGTCTCGGTGGCGCTGCTTGAGCGTCAGTCCGGATTGCTGGGACTGGAGTTGGTGCTTAAGGACGCAGGCGATTTGCCTGGCCATCTGGCGGCATTGGATAGCCTTGAGTGCTTTTTGCTTTCGAGCAAATTGCCGCGTCTTGGTGAGCCCGGCCTGCTGGTGATGGATATGGACTCCACCGCCATCAAGATTGAATGCATTGATGAGTTGGCGGCCATGGCCGGGGTGGGGGCCGAGGTGGCCGAGGTGACCGAGCGCGCCATGCAGGGGGAACTGGATTTTGAGCAAAGCCTGCGGGCCCGGGTCGGGAAACTCAAGGGGGCTGACGCGGATATCATCACCCGCCTGTGTGACAACTTGCCCCTGATGGAAGGGCTTGAGGCCATGGTGGCCGAGCTCAAGTCCCACAATTGGAAACTGGTGTTGGCGTCCGGTGGCTTTACCCCCTTTGTTGGCCATCTTAAAACCCTGCTGGGGCTGGATGCGGCCTTTGCCAATGAGCTGGTTATCGAAGATGGCAAACTCGCAGGTGAGGTGACAGGCAAGGTGGTCGATGCCCAGTTCAAGGCCGATGTGGTCGGGCGCATGGGCGAGGAGTGGCAAATTCCAGCGGGCCAGAGAGTGGCCATAGGCGATGGCGCCAATGACATTCCCATGGTCAACGCTGCGGATCTCGGCATCGCTTTTCACGCCAAACCCAAGCTGGCGGCCGCCGCCGATGCCGCGATTCGCAGCCTGGACCTGCGGGTGCTGCCATTTTTGCTGCGGGCTTGAGCTAAGCGCATTTGAGTAAATGCTCTTGTGTTTGCCGGCCCCAGGCGCTAGCTTAGCCTGAATACGTCACAGACGGGGCCAACCAAGGCCGGTCAACCACAGCCGGTAAACCACAGGCGGTAAACCAAAGCTATGTCCGATATTCCGCTTACCCAAGAATCCTTGTTTCTGCACTATGGTGAAGGTCGCCTGCACCTGAGGCGCATCCAGCCCAGTGCGGGGGCCAGCCATGGCAGCCCAATCCTTATGCTGCACGGTGCCATGTCCAATGGGCGGGTGTTCTACAGCAATTCCGGCCGTGGCCTGGCCTGTTTTCTCGCCCGGGCAGGTTTTTGTGTCTACGTACTCGACAGCGCCGGTCGGGGCCTGAGCGAGCCCAGGCTGAGACCCGGTGTGGACCCCGGCCAGGGCAAGGTGATCCGTGAACAGCTGCCCTTGGTACAGCAGCAATTGCTGCAATGGCATCCCAAGGCCAGCGGCGTGCATTGGTGCGCCCATTCCTGGGGCGGGGTCTTGATGGCCAGTTGCCTGGTGCGCTATCCGGAGATTGCCGCGTCGGTCCGTTCTTTGCTGACCTTTGGCAGCAAGCGTACCATCAGGGTGCAGTCACTGAAGAAGTGGTGGATGGTGGATATGGTCTGGAACCGCATTGCACCGGCACTGGCCAAACGCCGCGGCTATCTTGCCGCTGATAAACTGAAAATGGGCATGGATAACGAAAGCCTGTCCTCACTCAATGAGAGCATAGATTGGGTTCGGGGAGACTGGGTCGATCACGACGATGGCTTTGACTATGGTGCTGCCGCGAGGGGCCTGCCACCATGCTGGTTTATCGCCGCCGAGCGAGACACTGTGCTCGGTAACCCCGCTGATGTGCGTGACATGATGCTTGAGTGTCACGCCGCCGATAGCCGCTTTACCTTGCTGTCACGGGCCAACGGCAACCTGCACGATTATGGCCATGCGGATATGCTGACCCATATGGATGCCCCGGTGGATCATTTTCCGGCGGTGCTGGACTGGTATTTGGGCTTTGATCTTGCGGTACTGGCAGACGTTAATTAATTTCCTGCCAAATCTTGCCGCAGCGCTTGTCGCTATTCCCGATAAAGTGCCGGATAACGCTGCACTACTTAATGGCTGATATCCAAGAGTTCGGCCACACCTTCCGATCTGGCAACATCTGTCGCATCGGACTTTTCTATGACTGCGCAGATGAGTCCCTATACAATGCCGGATAACGCTGCAATACCTCGTGGCTGATATCCAAGAGTTCGGCCACGCCCACTATCCGCCACATCTGCTCTTCCAACTGTTTGGCCTTGTGCTGGGCATGGATATGTATGTATTCCAGTTCCCGGCGAATGTAGGCCATATCGGGTTTGCCTGTGGCGGCCCGGTACAATTTCAGCGCCACAAATCGCCCCAGTATCTGACTCTGGCGGATAAAGGCCAGTTGCGCTTCCTCGCTCAGGCTGTCACGGCGTACACACTTGAGTTGTACCTTGCCCCGGGATTGGTGGGCGACCTGGATAAAGATTTCAATGCTGTCGACATCCTGCAGCGGCCGCATCTCGCGGATGGGATCTATTATGTCACGCTTGGCGGCGCCATTGCCCAGCAGCGGCGTCAGATCGTACCTGAGTTTCTCGGTACTCAGGGCGGCAAACAGATCGGCTATCGGATGGGGCTCTACCCCGACGCCTATATGGCTGACCACCGTGGCCTTGCTGGTTTTCTCGATAAACAGCGGAATACCTTGCAGGCGTCGCATCAGCAGATTCTTCATGCCATCGGACAGTTCTTTCACTTCGGCATTGTTTTCCGTCAGCTGTTCCAGCTTTTCCCTGTTGTGTTCAATCAGCTTGTTGAGAAATTCCACTCCCGCATGGGGGGTATGGCCCACAATCGCAGCCAGGTGCAGGGTGCAGCCGTCGCGACGGCTGCGCACCAGTTGATAGGGCAGTTCCTCAAGCCGGGTTTTACCGGCGAGGGCCTGCAACTTCGGCAGGCTCAGGGTGACGGGCTTATTCAATTCGAACGGCAGGCATTCGTCGAGGTTCAACTGCATACCGCGGGTGGAGATATCGCAGCTGATCCCCTGGGCTCTGAGTTTACCCTGGCGGATCTCCACCAGGGTCTTGAAGGCGAAGCGGGCTTCCCGGCGACGTTCACTGAACTCCAGTGCCACCTGGCGTATGGTCTGGCTGTTGAGCTTTTTCTGGCCATACACCTTGAGGGCATTGACGTTGCTGTTGTCAAACCACTGCCGGTATTGGCTGCGGGCGGCCTCGCAGGTGACGTCCATCAGCTGCAACACATGGCTGAACCCCGCCAATTGCTGCTCGGTCAGGGCCGAGTAGCTGCCGCTGTCCCCCGGTATCATGGCGCTTTTGTATTGCTTGTCGTGATCTATGATGTCCGCGCTCAGGCGGAACACCCGCCAGCTGGGTTTGCTGGCACCAAAGCCGAGAAACAGTGGCATTTCACCCCTGTGTTTGAGCTCGGCCAGGGTTGCCGAGTAGAAGAACAGCCGGCCGTTGGCGTTGTGGGTGAAGCAGAAAAACAGGCTGTGGTCGGGGTTGTCCGCTTGGTTGAGCAGGTAATTGAGCCTGCCGGCGGTCAGCATGGCGGGCAGTTGGCTGATATCTTCCTCATCCTGAAAAAAGTGCACTATGCCCTGATTGTCATGGCTCAGCAGCAGATGGCTGATGGAAGGTACATCGCCCTTGGGCATGAACAGCGGCAGGTGGGGCAGGTGTGCCAGGTACTGACGCTCGAATGCCAGGCCGGTGGCCGTGACCAGCACATCGTTGATATCCACCTTGTAACGGTACTTGTAGCCATTGATCAGGTTGCCCAGCATTTTCGCCAGGGCTTCAGTGCCGCCGATGCGTTTAAGGCGCATCCAGCAATATTCATTGTTGCTGTCGGTGTCGACTATCTGGTAGTCCACCCCCTGTTGCAGATCCTCGTAATAGTATTCCTGGCTCAGATCGACCAATTTAACCCGCAGTGGTTTATCGGGATTGAAGCCGTGCCTCATTGGCAGGCGAATGCGGGCGCCGCCAACGGAGAGATCCACAGTGATCCCGCTTTGGGTTTCACGACCGACCTGGGACGCCTGAATGCGGATACTGTAGTTCATCCGCTCTTCGGTGCGGTTGAAATAGCTGCCCATGACCACGGCCGGCAACAGGAAGGGGAGGCTGCCGGGGGACTGGAGATCCGCCGGTGATTGGCGCTGTTGCAGCCGTCGCTGCTTGTGGGCCTGCATCACCTCTTCATAAACACCCAGGGTATAGCGGCCCCGGTATAGGTGCAGGGCCCGTTCAAGTACCTGCCTGGCGGGGGCGTCGAGAAAGTGGACCTGGCGGCCAAGATGCACTTCCTCGCAGGGAAGCTCACTCTTGTCACGCAAATCGATGAGCCGGCTGCAGTCATTGCCCAGACGGGTCAGCTCCATTTTCAGCAGAAAACGGGTGGAATTGGATTCATCGGCTGTCAACTGCTCGAAAACCTGAGGGAAATTGGGTTCCATCATCAAAGGTTTTAGCTGTTCGATCAGGGCTGAATGACTCTCTAGGCTCATGGGTGGATTCTTTTATAGTGCGGACGCAAGGCGCTGCTGTTAGTCTTATGTCGGCCGCTGTAGGGCGGGCTTTACTTTTTTATACAAATTTTAGTGAGTTATGGCAAAGAATAAAACCGCTTACGTCTGCAATGAGTGTGGCCAGGACTTTCCCCGCTGGCAGGGCCAATGCAGCGCCTGTCATGAATGGAACAGTATCACAGAGGTGCGCCTGGGGGCGGCCACGACGGGCCGCAGCGACAGGTTCAGTGGCTATGCTGGTGCTGCAGCCAGTGAAATCAAGACGTTGGATCAAATCGATCTCAATGAGTTGCCCCGTATCGGCAGCAGTTTCACCGAGTTCGACCGGGTGCTCGGCGGCGGCATAGTGCCCGGCAGCGCCATCCTCATCGGCGGTCATCCCGGCGCCGGCAAGAGTACCCTGTTGCTGCAAACCCTGTGTCAGTTGGCCGAAACCATGCCGGCACTTTATGTCACAGGTGAAGAGTCGCTGCAGCAGGTGGCCATGCGGGCCCATCGCCTGGGCTTGCCGACCGCTAAACTCAAGATGCTGTCTGAAACCAGCGTTGAAACCATTTGCGAAATTGCCCTCAGGGAACAGCCCAAGCTTGTGGTGGTGGACTCCATTCAGGTGATGCATATCAGCGATGTGCAGTCCTCCCCCGGCAGCGTCGCTCAGGTGCGCGAGTCCGCCTCCTTCCTGACCCGCTTTGCCAAGCAGCACGGTATAGCCGTCATCATGGTGGGCCATGTGACCAAGGATGGCAGCCTGGCCGGTCCCAAGGTGCTGGAACACTGTATCGATTGCTCTGTGATGTTCGAAGGCGACAGCGACAGCCGCTACCGCACCCTGAGATCCCACAAGAACCGATTCGGCGCCATCAACGAGCTGGGGGTGTTCGCCATGACCGAGCGGGGCCTCAAGGAAGTGGCCAATCCCTCGGCCATCTTCCTCTCTCGGGGCGATGAAGCGTCCTCCGGCTCCCTGGTAATGGTCGTATGGGAAGGTACAAGGCCGCTGCTGGTGGAGCTGCAAGTGCTGGTGGACAACTCGGCCCTGTCAAACCCAAGAAGGGTGGCCGTGGGTATGGACGCCAACCGTCTGGCCATGTTGCTGGCGGTGATGCATCGCCATGGCGGTCTGCAAATGGCGGATCAGGACGTGTTTGTCAACGTGGTCGGTGGGGTCAAGGTCAGCGAAACCAGTGCCGATTTGACCCTGCTGCTGGCCATGGTATCGAGTTTCCGCGGTGATATTCTGGCGCGGGATCTGGTGGCTTTTGGTGAGGTGGGCTTGTCCGGTGAAATCCGCCCCGTGCCCAATGGTCAGGAGCGGCTGGTGGAAGCGGCCAAACACGGTTTTCGCCGCGCCATAGTGCCGAGGGCCAATGTGCCCAAGCGGCCGCCCGAGGGTATGGAAATTATAGGTGTCAGCAAGCTGTCGGAGGCACTGGCGGCGCTGTGAGTCAGGGGTCAGCTATTGGCCTGCTCGTGCTCTTCGATAAAGCGTTCCAGTTCACGGTACAGGAGATTGGCATCACCCAGATTAAGCTCCAGCATACGTCTTAGGTGGCTGATGCTTTCCACGTCTATGTGCAGGCACTTGAGGCCGAGCAGGCCCAGCTTGCGGTGGATGATTTCGGCTTCCATCTGCAGCTCAATATCGGATTCCGGCAGGGTGAAGGACAGGGTCAGCCTGTCACCCAAAGGCGCAAAATTCCTGGGTTCTTCCACCAGGGCACCGTTGAGACTGAGATCCAGAATGCGGGTGACCCAGCTTTGCGGTGGCTGATCCAGGTTGGCCCGGGTGTCAAACAGGATCCGGGAAAACTTGCGCCTTTCATTCATATTCGCTGTCCTTGTGCTGGGCTGCCGACTTTGCCGTTAAGCATACGCCAACATACGGTTTCTGTAAAAATTCCTGCCTTGAATTTCAGTGTATTGGCTAGGGCTGGTTGACGTTTCGAGATTGAATTTTGTTCGCTCTGGCTACTGCAAAAATAACCCTGAAACGTCCATAAGCCTTAAACCGAAGGGGCAAAATCTATGTGATATTTGCCGTGCCATATCTCGGCGGCCTTGGGGCCAAAGTTCAGCAAGCGGATCCTGGCCAGCAGTTTGCGTTCCAACTCCGGCTGTCCCAGCTCGCTGGACACCAGCTCGCAGCGGGACACGCTGCCGTCGGGCTGGATTTCCAATTCAAATACGAACCTGCCCCTGAGGCCCATCTGACTGCGCAATGCCCGCAGGTAAAGGCTGTAAAATGCGGTTTTGTTGCGATCAAATACCAGGGCGATTTCTTCCTGGGTGCGCACCGACAAACTGCTTCCCACGTCACCGCTGCTGTCATCGGCGGCGGCCCCATCCTGGGTTATTTGGCTGCTGGCAACACCGGCCAACTGAGTACTGACGCTGGCCACTTCCGTCACCGCTATGCCGCCGCTGTCGGCCTTGGCCTTGGCGGTAATGAGATCGCGCCGGGTGGCCTTGGCATCGCCACTGTCGCCATTTTTCAGTGGCGTTGCGGCCAGGGCGGAGAGATCCAGCGCCTGGCGCAGGGTTTTTAGCGAGTCGGCTGCTGCCATGACACCGCTGCGGGCCGCCTTCTCCCTGGCCTTACGCACCTGTTGTTCGCTGGCCTCGGAGGAGAGCTTGGGCTTTTCGCGTTCGGCCCGGGGCTCGGGTTCAGGCGCTTTTTGCTCGACCAGCTCTGGCTCAGGCTGGGGTTCAGGCAGGGGTTCAGGCAGGGGCTCGGGTTCCACGGGTTTGGCGGGCTCGGTCTGCTTTTCCAGCATTAACACCTTGGCCAGTTGCTGTGGCACTTCCTCCAACTTGTCCCGGGTCAGTGGGGGGGCGGTCACCCCCTGATCCAGAAAAACAAACACCAGCAGGACAATACCAACCACCGCAAGCAGCAGTCGCAGCAGACGTTCGGCGCTGCCGGGCTCCTCTGCCCAGGGCAGTACCTGCAGATCGCTTGGGTACAGCAATTGAGCGCTCATTGGCCATCCTTGACCGCTTGGCTGATCACCACCATTGAGATGGCTTCATACCCGGCTTCTGTGGCGGTGGACATGATTTTTTTCAATAGCTTATAGGGTATGGCCTTGTCGCCCATTATGGTGAGGGTGCGCTCTCCCTCAACCAGTGGATGCCGCTGCTGCTGATAGGTGAGCTCATCGAACAAGGGCTGGATCATAGCCTGGGCATCATTCTCCAGATCTGCGGCCTGGGCAATCTTGCGTCCCTGGATACTGATCCCCTGACTGTTGATATGCAGGATCAGGCTGTTGCTGACCGGGGTGTCCACATGGGCCTCCGGCAGGGTCAGTAACTGACTGGGGGGCTGCTGAATATCCGAAGAGTTCACCAGCAGGAAAAACACCAATATGGTGAATATGTCCATCAGTGACACCAGGTTGAGTCCGGGAACCGCTCTTTTTCGGGCCCGCAGCAGACGCCTTTCCTTGGCCGACATGGTCTTGCTCATTGGCTTGCCCCCATGGTTTGCGGCGCATCGCCCAGGCTTACCTGGGGAAAGAGTTCCTTGAGCGTGCGGCGGCCCTGTCCATCAACCCAGATACTGCGGCTGTAGTCCATGGCCTGAATGATGGCTTCATAGGGGGTGTCCGGCTGTGCCAGCACAGTCAGTTGCAGCATATCCGGGAAGCTGAGTTTGATGTTCGCCAGGGCCAGTTGCATGGCGCGAAAATCCCGCCCGCCATTTTCCAGATTGGGAAATCGCTGCAGTGGCCCCCTGAGACGATCGTTCAGCACCAGTCCATCGACGGCCAGAATAAGCTCAAGCTCCGGCTTGTCCTTGGGGGCCGGCGGAGCGGCTTCGGTGGCCGTTTTGGGCAGGCTCAGCTCCAGAATGGACAGCTGGTTAAAGGCCGCCGACAACAGCAGGAAGGGGATCAGCACCACCATCAGGTTGAGAAAAGCGGTAATGTCCAACTCCGGCGCCGCCCTTTGGCGCCATTTGCGCCTGACCGTCATGGTTGCAATGTCACCTGCTGTTTGGTCACTTCATCGATTTCCGTCAGACCATTGTTGGCGTTTTTGTTGATATTGATAAGGTTGTTCAGCTTGACCGTCACTATGTCCATGCTGTCGACAATTTCATTGGTCTTGGTGGAAATAAAGGAGTGCAGCAGCAACAGCGGAATGGCGGTGATAAGGCCAAAGGCCGTGGTATTCATGGCGACCGAGATACTGCTGGAAAGTAGGTTGGCCTTTTCGGCCGGATCGGCATTGGCCACGGCCGAGAAAGCGGCGATCAGGCCCAAGATGGTACCGAGCAGTCCCAGCAGGGTGGCGATATTGGCAAAGGTGCCCAGGAAGTGGGTACGCTTTTCCAGCTGGGGGATGATTTCCACCAGGCCTTCCTCAAGCATCTTTTCCACTTCGTCGACCTTACGCCCCGATACCAAATGGGTCAGGGTATAAAACAGCACCTTGGATATGTGGGCATCGGATCCGCGGACATATTCCAGTGTGCTCTTGACCTTGCCCTGCAACATCAAGGGATGTATGTGCTCCCAGGCGACCTTGTTGCGGCGCTTAATCACCCCCAGATAGAGATAACGCTCCAGCGCTATGGCCAGGCCGATGGCGAGGGTGATCATTATCGGGTACATAAAGATCCCGCCGTTCTGGATGAAGCGAACTATGCTGTAGAAGTATTCCATATTATTTCCAGATACTTACCTGATGATTTGCGGGCGGATTATACCGTCCGGGCGAAGGAATAAACCATGTCCGAGATCAAGGGGAGTCCCTGTTTGGACAGCCCCAGTCGGCTGTCGCTGTGATCACATCGAAGCGACAGGGCAGTTGGGCGGGCTGCCGAACATCCAGGGGGGGCTGTATTCCCGGAAAAGGACTGTCGGCCGCTTTCCAGGGAATGAGGTAGATCACCGCCGGTAACTCCTGATCGCCTGTGATAACAAAGCCGCTGCTGTTGCCCTGGGCAACCGGCTTTGGCGCATCGGTTGTTGCCTCGGCGGAAAGCGGACAGCACAGGGGCAAAATCAGTGACAGCCACAGCCGGGGCTTACTCATTTGCGACCCTCCTGGATAATTCTTCCAGCCAGGGAGTGGCCTCGGTATCACCGCTCTGGGCCAGATACTGGCGGCAGTGAAAGGCGGCCTTTTCCGGCTGCTGCAGGTAAAGGTCGTACAGCAGGGCCAGATTGTAATGGGCGGCAGCGTACCCGGGGGCCTGGGTCAGGGCCTGGCTAAAGTCGGCCTCGGCGGCGCGAAAATCCCCTTCCTGGCGGGCCAGCACGCCGCGAAGATTGAGGGCTTCCGGCATGGGAGCCAAGGCCAGGGCGCTGTCGATAAGGGCTTTGGCCCTGGCGCTATCGCCCCGTTTGTGACTGATGATGGCCAGGTTTAACCTGGCGCCGGGGAGCTTGTCGTCCAACCTGAGCACCTGCTCAAGCAAGGCCTCGGCTCCGTCCAGTTCTCCCTGTTTGAGTTGCCCCATGGCCTGGTTGAACAGTTGCGTCACGGCAGGGTTCAGTTGTGGCCGGGGCTTAGGTGCCGGCGCAGTACTCTGGCAGCCCCACAGCAATACTGTGAGCATCAACAACATTGGCCTAATAAAGTTTTTCAACATAGTCCTCCGTCAATTCGGTTCTGGCGTAGCGGGCCGGCAGCAGGCGTTTGAGCTGCGCCATGCTCTGGGCAATCCAGGGGTTGTAAAGACCCTCGGCAATACGGGCCAGATTCAGCTGGTGTAGGGCTATAGCCTTGTCTTCCAAGGGGAAAACCTGCTCTTCCAGCAAAATCTCGTATTGCTCCAGCTCCAATTCATTCAGCCCTTTGGGTTTGGGGGCGCTGAGCAGGGCTTTGGCCAGATCGCCATACAGCAGGCCCATGTGTAATGTGGCTTCGCAGGCCGGCTCTGCCAGCCCCAGAGATACGACCTGGCTGTAGTGGTCAACCGCCTTGGTCATCCACTTCTGGCGCCGCTTGATGGCCCGCTGCAGATCGCCGTTCAGTAACTGGGCCTGGGCTTCCTGCTTGAAACTGTGGCCCAGCAGCAGGTGCGCTTTGGCAAACTCTGCCGTCAGTTCTCGGGGCTGGCCCATGGCCAACAACTGCTGCAACCTTTGGCGCTTTTCCGCTTCGTTGTCGGTCATGTTCGCCAGGCGCATCCAGGCTTCAGCCATGTCCGGTTTGCTGCCGGCGCCGCTGGCGATAAAGGCCTGGTACTGCTCAGCCGCAGCCTTGGGGTTATTGGCCTTGTCGTAGTCTTCGGCGGCTTGCCAGTGGGCGGCGGCGCTGAGCGCCTTGTCATCTTGCTTGGCAGCCATCCCGGCCAGCACCGCCGCGGCCTTGTTCCAGGCGGCGGTTTTTTCATACAGGAACACCAACTTTTCCGGCACAGTTGCGCTGAGGGCATGATTGGGGAAGCGGCTGGCAAAATCTTCAAAGGCCCTCAGCGCGTCTGGCCAGAGGCCCTGATTCAACTCCAAAGTGGCGGCGTCAAACAGGGCGTTGACGGTGGCGTCCACATGGGGCAGACGTTTGGCCAGGCGCCGGAACAGGGTCAGGGCGTTTTGCACTTCTCCGCGCTCTCGGGCTGTTTCGGCCTGGCGGAAAATGCTTTCCGCCAGGCGGGCCTCGAGCATGGCGACTTGCTCTGTAGCGGCGCCTTTGGCCAGCAGGCCTTCATAGCTTTGTTCCGCCTCGGCGTATTGTTGCAGGGCAAATTGGCTGTGGGCCTTGAGGGTAAGGGCAGAGCCTTGTTGTCCGGCGCTCAGGCTCAGGTCAGCAAGCCGCGCCACAGTGGCCAGTACTTTGGGGTGATCTGCGGCGGCGAAGTATTCTTCGGCAAGGGTCAGTCCTATGGTGCCGGCCGAGTCACTGTGCGGGAATTGTGTCAGATGCCTTTCGGCCAGGGGCTGCAGACGCTGGCGCAGCTCGGGTTCGGCCCCTTGTTTGAGTAGCCCTTGTTTGACTTGCGCTTGCTTGAGTAGCGTTTGCAGCCCTTGCAGAGCCCTGTAGCTGGCAATGTCGGCCTTATCGAAGGGGGGCGCGCCATAGGAGGCCTTGACGAAATAGTCTATGGCCTCGGCGGCGGCGCCGCTGTCATGGAGAGCCTCGGCCAGCAGGTATTCAATCCCGGCATCCGGCTGGCCACTGTGGCTCAGCAGGTTTTGGTACCAGTCGATGGCGGCCTGCCAGTCCTCTGGCCGGTTGTGTTTCTGCGCCCTGGCGTGGTGATAGCGGGCCAGTTCGCCCCTATAGGTTGTCAGCACCTTGTCCATCGTCTGGCGCAATTCGGTCTGAGCCTGTTGGCGGAAGGTGGAGTCCTGACCAAATCGTTTGCAGGCGGCGGCCTTTTCCGGCCACACCAGGGAGGGGAATTTGCCATCACTGTAGGCTTGGATCTTGGCCTGCTGGAATTCAAAGGCGCGCGGAGAGTCCGGATAATTGTCCAGCAGGCTCTGGTAAACGGCGGCGGCATCCTGAAAGCGTGACTTGTTCAGGAAATAGTTTGCCAGCTTCAGTGACAGGGGCTCAAAGAAGGGCGGCAGGCTACCATCGGGGCGTCGCAGGATCTGCAGGCCATCGACGCCATCCAGGTAAGAGAAGGTGATGGCGCTGATCCTGAGTATTTCCTCCAGCCACAAGGCCTGGGCCTGTTGTTCCCGGGAGGACCAATGAAGGCTCAGTAATTCCACAAAGCTGGCGGCGGCCATGGGGTAATCGCCGTTTTTGAACCTGGACCACCCCAGTTTGTAACTGGCCTTGTCACTGAATTCATCCTGCCCGGTTGACTCCAGGGCGGCATAGCTGGCGCTGGCCGCGGCATAGTCTCCGAGGGAAAATTCGGCTTCGCCCTTGCGGAACATCACCTCGCGCCACAGTGGATGGGCCGGGAAGGCGCTGCCGAAACGGCCCAGCAGCGAAAGGGACGCTTCAGTGTCCCCCAACATGTCTTTAACCCGGGCCAATTGATACAGCAGATTGGCATCTTGCTGCTGTTGCAGCAGCTGCTCCAGCAGTTGCCCGGCGCCGGTCAACAATTCGGTTTGGGGCGCAAGCTCAGTGGTTTGCTCCGCCAGGCGCAGACGCAGGTCGGCTTCCTGATACATGGCCTGGCGCCTGAGCCCGGGGGCCTGGGCCTGGCTGCCCAGCTGGCCAAGCAGGGCCTGCAGTTGCGAATAGTCGGGATCCGCCAAGGCCAGTATCTGTTCACCGACTCGGCCGGCACTGGGGCCGGGAGCGGCCGGATCGGCTTCCAGCTTCAGGGTGCTGCTGCTCTTGGCCGCACCATAAAGAGGAGATGCGGCAAGCAATTCCTGGGTCAGGCGCAGCAATTGCGGCTCAAGTTGTGCCAGACGCTGTTGCTCGTCCTGTTGATGGGCCCGGGTCAGTTCATCGGCAAGCAATGCTGTCCTTTGGGTCAATTGTTGCTCAAGCTGTTCCGCCTGTTGGGCACTGGCGAGCAGCTTCAGTTTGATCTGTTGCAGGTGGGTGGCCACCATGGCCTGGCGGTAAATCCTTGGCATTTGCAGCAGGGATTCCAGTTCCTGTTTGGCGCCATCAAGGACCGCATCCGATGGGGCATCCTCTTGCCACCACCTGTGTCCGAAGGCTTGCCCCTGCTCCCAGGTCGACAGGGCGACCAGGAGCCGGTAGCGCACCTGTTGCTCTGCCGGTTGACCGAGCAACTCGGTCAGCAGCTGCTCCAATTGCAATTGCTTGCCGGCCCTGTCGAGGGTCAACCAGGTTTGTTGTGCCTTGGCTGCCATCTTGTCCCTGAGGTCATTCACCGCGGCATTGAGTGCGTCGGGCTCCTTATCCAGCAGCCCGGCATAGGCCCGGGAGCTGGTGGCAGCGGTGGCCAGCCAGTCTTTGAGTTGTTCCGTTCGGCGCTTAAGCAACTCCAGTCGCACCAGGTTGAAGGACTTGGGATTCTTGCCAAGTGGCTGCGCCTGCCACTGGCGCGCCAGCAGTTGCAGCAGGGATTGGCGCAGCTCATTGGCCAGTGCCAGATGTTGGTCCTGGCCAAGCAGGTTCAACAGTTCAGCGGAGGCCTCAATTTGCAGTGGGCTTTCGCGGCGACTGAGCCGCAACAGCGCGGGCCTGGCCCGTTCGGGGCTGTCGCTTTGCAATAATATTTGCGCTTCGGTCCACAGCGCCAGGGCTTGTGCTTCTGCATCGGGGGGCAGGGTGCGCAGCAGCGACAGTGCCCGCTCTTCCTGTCCCAGGGCCGCAGCTATTCTGGCTTGCAACAAGCGCTGAGCGACAGCGAGTGGGCCGTTTACCGGGCTAATTTCGCTCGCCAGTTCGGTCTGGGCCCTCTGCGGCTGTCCCAGCTGTAATAGCGCCATCGCCCTCAGGTAGCTGCCGAGCGTGTCTGTGCCGTCTTGAGGGAGCCAGTCCAACACCTTTTGCCACTGCTGCTGATGTGCCGCCAGCAAGGCACCAAGGCGCCTGGCTGCCGGACTGTCTGTGGCCGTGCTGTCCAGTACCGCCAGGGCCTGGGCGTATTGTCCCTGGTTAAACCAATCACTGGCCAATACCAGGCGTTGGATGGGATCGCCTTTGGCGCGTTCACTTTCTGAGGGTAAGGACAGCAGACCGGTTTTGCCGCTGTGGGCGTCGAGTAAGGTGCCAAACCCCTGGTCGGTTACCGAGGCTGAGGCCTGCTGCCATTGCTCAAACAGCGGGGAGAGCCACTGCCATTGCAGATCCAGTGACTCATCGTTGGCGCGCACCTGGGCCGCACCGCCAAGCAGCAGTGTCAGCAGCCACAGGTATTTGGGACGCCGTTTCACCGTCCGCTCCAGTTAAGCAGCTCTACCTTGTTATTCAACAGGTTGAGACGGATAAACTGGGGGGAGGAGCCCTTATGGAATTGCAGTTCACTGCTGATCACGGGTTGGTTCATGCTGTGCAACAGAATCTTCAGCCTGTGCTCTCCCGGAGGCACCAGGCGGGCCGAAATTGGGGCTATGCCCCTGTCCATGAACTTGAGCAGATCTGCTGTGCTGAACACCCTGTTGGTCACCAATTGCTCATCGAGGAAAACCTCAATGCGTTCCACCAAAATAGCGGCGCCCATTTCCTTGTCGAACATCACAAAGAGCTGATCTTTATCCGGAATGAGGATCGATTCTTCCAGGTCGTAGACCTGTTGCAACAGCGCCAGTGCTTGCTGTTGTACTTGCGTGTCAGCAGCGCCGGCGTTCTGGGTCAGTGCCCAGAGCAGCAGAAGAGAGCGAAGAGCATATTGAGCCTTGAACATACCTGTATTCAGCCGGGCAAGTGCCATATCAGATGCACAATGGGGGCTAAATCTATCACCGAGGCACGGCAGAATTTTTGATCTCACAGGGGGTCATGCCAAGAATCACGCTGAAAACATTACCGAAAACATGGGTATTGTGAAGCGCTTGGCATTTTTCCCGGCCGGCACGGGGCCGGGGCTCTCAGGGATTAATGTAGTGTCTGAGCAGGTCTTTCCAGGTGACTATACCGACCAGGCTGTCGCCATCGAGTACCACCAGGCTGCCGATATTGTGCTGCAGCAGCAATTTGGCGGCCGAATCCACCGACAGGGAAGGGGGAGCGGTCACCGGATTGCGGCGCATAACCTGATGGATCCGTTTGAGCAGGGTATCGAGGTCGCGGTTGGTTTCGCCTACGGCGCCAATGTGGGGGCTGATGGCCCGCAGCAGATCCCGCTCCGACAGCATGCCGGCAAGGTGACCGTGTTCATCCAGTACCGGCAGGTGGTGAAAGGGGGCTTGTTCGAAGATATCCTTGGCCACCATCAGGCGATCGTCCATTTCCACCGTTACCACCCTGGTGCTCATCAGTTGACCTATAGTGTGTGTCACAGGCGTCCCCCGGCAATCTTCCCTAGTAAGCTATCTATATCAGAAGACTGGCTTTTTTGCTAATCCACCCGAAGCGGTAAGATGCTCATGGGGGGATTGGCAGGGAGGGAGGCCTGCGGTCAGCAGTCCGGGTCGGTTTCCGGGCTGAACTCACCCAAATGGCTGTCGATGTAGCGGCTGCGTTTTTTAAACTTAAGGCTGTGGGTATCGACCAATACCAAACCATCGATACAGTCGCCGAAATCCGCGTCTATGCCGAAGGCGGCAAACTGGACCCCGCCTTCTTTGCACAGTTCGCCGTATTGCTTGTACAGGGTCGGAATGGCGGCGCCCATGCTGGCCAGGGTTTGTTTGAGGATGCGAAAGTTTTCCTGGTAATCGAGGCCCGGGTACAGGGCATCAAGCTCCTGATTGCGCTCCGGACTCAATTGCATGGGGGTAAAGGATTGGGCCAGATCCACCCTTGCCGGAAACTGACGCAGATAAAAGTGCATCAGCATTTCCTTGGCGCCGGCGGGCAACTGATTGCTGATGGATACAGGGCCAAAGAGATAGCGATACTGGGGATGCCTGGCCAGGAATGCGCCTATGCCGTACCAGAGGTAATCCAGGCTGCGTTTGCCCCAGTATTTGGGCTGGACGAAGCTGCGGCCAAGCTCCAGCCCCTGGGCGAAATAGGGGGCGAAGGCCTCGCCGAAACCGAACAGGGATTGGCTGTAGAGTGACTCCGGCCCTTGCAACTCATGAACCCTGCTGGCGCTGGCGAAACGGTAGGCGCCGACGATTTCCAGCGCCTCTCTGTCCCACAGTACCAGGTGTTGGTAATAGGGATCGTACTTGTCGGTGTCGCGGCGCTTGCCGGAGCCCTCGCCCACGGCTCGGAAGGCCACTTCCCTGAGCCGACCAATCTCTCGCATTATGGGGCTGGCGCCGTTGTGTTCGTAGAGATAAATCTGCTTGTTGTCCTGGGTTTGCCCCAGCAATTGGCACTGATTCAGCGCGGATTGCAACTCGGCGCGGGACTCGGGATGGGCAATGGCGCTCTGGGTACGGAACAGTGCAGGGCGGTTTTTGCCTATGCGATACAGGTGGTTTTTCAGCAGCCCAACCTTGGTCTTGATGTCAAAGTCATGGGTGTTGAAGGCATCGAAGGGAATAAGCTCACCGATACGAATCGGCATATTGCGTTTGCTCTGGCGGAACATTTCTTTTACCAGCAGCAAACTGGCCAGGGGCTTGTAAATCATCGAAGCGCCGTAGAAGGCGGCGGAGTTTTTGGCATCGGCATACATGGGCAGCAGCGGGGCGCCGCAGGACAGGGCCATGCGCAGGAAGCCCGAGTGCCAGTGGGTGTCACGCACGCCGTTGGGCCTTAAGCGTGAGACTTCGCCTGAGGGGAAGATCAGCACTGCGCCTTCGTTTTGCAGGTGCTCATGGATTTTCTGCAGGTGTTGCCTTGGGGTGCCGCCGCCCATGTTGCGTACCGGCAGCAATATGGAGTGCAGCGGTTTCAGTGCCATCAGCAGTTCGTTGGCCACCACCTTGATGTCCGGACGCACTTCGCTGATGAGCTTGATCATTGCCAGGGCGTCGAGGGAGCCTATGGGATGGTTGGCAAAGATCACCACCCGGCCTTCGCTGGGAATATTTTCAATGTCCTTATCCGGCACGCTGAAGCTGAAGTCAAAGCTGGCCAGCACCTGCTCGACAAAGTCCACCCCTTGCAGGAAGGCGAACCTATTGGCGATGTCGTTGCATTCCTTCTCGTTCAGCAGGTAGCGCAACATGGCCTTGGTGGGCCGGGCCAACCAGGGGTTTTGGTTCAGCTTGGGGAGGTTTTCGGCGACGACATTATCGACGGTAAAAATCATGGGATTCACCTTGTTTTAAACAATCCGGTTTGGTGGCTGTTTGCACCGAGCAGTTCAGCCGTGTGCAGACAGATTTCCTGTTCAACCCTGGGACCCTGCAGGCCTTCATCCCAGCGCAGCAATTGCAAGGTGCCTTGGTGGGTTTCGGCAACCAGGGTGCAGTTTTCAATCCAGTCGCCGTCATTGGCATAGATAAAACCGCCGTGGCTGGACAGTGAGGGTTGATGTATGTGGCCGCAGATCACCCCGTCCATGGCCTGGGTCCGTCCGTGGCGCACTGCGGCGTCGCGGTAGCGACTGATGGCCTGTTGCGCCTTGCCTACCCGGCGCTTGAGGTAACCTGCCAGGGACCAATAGGGGTAACCGAGGCGGGCGCGCCAGTGGTGCAGTTGCCGATTGAGGAACAGCAGCAGGTCGTAGAGATGATCACCCAGACGGGCATAGAAGCGGCCTATGCAGACCTCGGCATCAAATTGATCCCCATGAACCAACAGCAGGCGTTTTCCAGTGGGACTTTGATGCACATAGTGCCCCTGCAGTGCCACCTGCCAGACGGTCAGGCCCGTGTAGGGTTTAAGCAACTCATCGTGATTGCCCGGGATGTAAATCACCTCTGTGCCTGCGCCGGCCAGGGCTATCAGACGCCTGAGCAGCAGGTTGTGATTTTCGGGCCAGAAGATACGCTGTTTCAGGGCCCAGAAGTCTATGATGTCCCCCACCAGATACAGCTTGTCACAGTGGACTTTATCCAACAGTGCCTGCAGAAAGTCCGCTTTGCAGTCCTTGCAGCCCAGGTGAATATCCGACAGCCACAGGGCGTGAAACCGGGCTTTGTCAGCTGAATCTTTACCCTGGCTGATACTTTTCAAGGGGCCTGTCTTGGCATCTGGCATGGGCCACTGTCTCCTGCAGCGGATATTGGCGCCAGATTAAGGGGCAAGCTTGACCGAATGATGAATTGGCCGTGACAGCTGTGTGACAGTGACTTGGATGATGCGCAATCGCAGTAGGGGTTGGCCTTATGGCTTTAGCTAGTGCCTCAGCTAGCTGGAGTTGGCTGGGCAGTTGCTGATTTGATGATGCTGGCAGGGAGATCTATTGTGAAACAGGCACCTTTACCGGGGGCCGTCTCAATGCGAATAGTGCCCCCCAACACCTGATTGACCAGGTTATAGACGATATTCATCCCCAGGCCACTGCCGCCGCGGCCCCGTTTGGTGGTAAAAAACGGATTGAAGATTTGCTCGGCAATCTCGGGCTCCATGCCACAGCCATCGTCGCAGTAATTCAGGTGCAGTCCCTGTTCGTCGACACTGATCCTGAGTGCCAATTTACCGTGACGTTTATCCGGGTAGGCATGAATGATCGAGTTATTGAACAGGTTGGAAATGATCTGGTAAAAAATGCCCGGATTGCTGTTGATAATCAGCTTTTGCGGGCAAGAGTAAGTGTACTCGTGGGGCGTGCGTGACAGCATGGGATTGAGTGACAGGAAGATTTCATCCAGGTACAGGGCCAAGTCAAAGTCCCGCAGTTCCTCATGGGACTGATCCACAGATACTTGTTTAAAGCTGTGGATCAGCTTGGCGGCCCGCTCCAGGTTGGTCAGCATCAGCCGGCAGCATTCGGCGACCTCTCCCTGGTATTGCTGGAAGTCCTCGTGTGCCACTTCGCCCGCATCATAGGCGCGGTTGAATTCCCTCACCCTGTCCTGCAGGTGGGAAGCGGCGGTCACACTGATGCCTATTGGGGTGTTGACCTCATGGGTAATACTGGCGACCAGGCCGCCGAGGGTGGCCATCTTTTCCTTGTCCAATAGTTCGTCCCGGGTCAGGCGCAGCTCTTCCAGTGTGGCATTCAGCTCGTCATTGCTCTGTTGCAGCGCCCGGGTGCGTTGCCGCACCCTGTCTTCCAGTTCCAGATTCAATTGCCGCAGGGCGGCCTCGGTTTCCTTCAGGGGCTGGATGTTCTTGATGGTGCCCATAATGCGATTGGGACGGCCCTGCTCATCGCGGGAAATGACCTTGCCATGGTTCATTACCCACTGCCAGCCGCCGTCAGGGGTCTTTCCCTGGTAACTGACCTCAAACTCATCCTTGCCCTGGTACAGGCAGGCGGACATGGCTTCCTTGGCGGCCTCAATGTTGTCTGGGTGGATCACCGCCTCCAGGGTTTGCTGCAGGTTAACCTCTTTTTCCGGGTACCCGAGGAAGGTATTGGACCGGGTCAGGCGTTTTTGGGCAATTTCCCAGTCCCAGAACTCATCGCCGCTGCTCCACAGGGCCTGCTTGAGCCTCTGTTCGCTGGTGGCTATCTGTTCCAGCATCTGCATCTTTTGCTGGTACTTGCGGATTCGGATAAGGCTTACCAGAGCCAGCAAACTCAGGAATGCCAGCAGGTAGAAGCTGTAGGCCCACCAGGTTTGCCAGGGAGGGGGGATTACGGCCAGGTCCAGGGTAGTGGTGGGACTGAGATGGCCATTGAGATCCCTGGCCCTGACTTCAAAGCGATATTTTCCCGGGGCGAGGCCGGTAAATACCGCTTTTTGATCGCTGCTATCGACAATCCAGGTGTCGTTGAGGCCCAGCATGCGGTACTCGTATTTCAGTTGTTTTGCCCTGTGCAACGATGGACTGTGGAAATGCAGCGCAAACTGGGTGTCTTCGTAGCTCAGGCTGATGCCTTTGGTGGCACTGATATCTGTATTTTGAGGATACCTGGGGTGCTGGCTGAGACGCAGTGGCCGATTCATCAACTCCAGTTGGTCAATGATGGGGGCTCTGGGGGAGCCAAGTTTCGGCAGGCTGGAGAAGTTCATCCGGTTAAAACCATTGATCCCCCCCAAATAAATGCTGCCGTCGGTATCGATAAAGCTGGCACCGAAATTAAATTCATTGTCCTGCAAGCCATCTTCTTCGCCAAAGCTGTGGATACTGCCATCGTTGAGATCCATGACACTCAGGCCGGTACCCGTGCCTATCCACAACTTTTGCTGCGGATCCAGCTGTAACAAATAGGCGATATCACCGGCGAGGCCTGAGGCCTGGTTGTAATGCTGTAAATACAGGGTGCGGCTGTCGAGGGAAAACACGCCGCTGTCGGAGGCGACCCACAGCAAATCATCAGCTGTGATAAAAATGGAAAACAGATAGTTGGAAGGCAATGCCGGGATGCTGGTCGTATTGTAATGGGCTGTGGTGCCGTCTTCGGCCAACATGGCCAAACCGCCCCCGTAGGTAGTGAGCCAGTAGCGTCCCTGACTGTCCTGGACCATTCCCAGTACCTGATCATCCGGTAGCCTGGCGCCGCTTATGGTTTCAAAGCTGTCCGACTCAGGCAGGTAGCGGCCTATACCACCATCCAAGGTGGTGAGCCATAGCTGTTCCTGGCGGTCAACAAAATAGCTGTACAGGCTGTCACTGGGCACACTGCCGGGGTCCGCTGCACTATGCCGGTAGCGCTTTATCTGGTTGCGATCGGCATTTAGGATAAACAAGCCTTGCCCCCGGGTGCCTATCCATAATTGCCCCTCTGAGTCTTCTCGCATAAAGCCGATGAAGGCATGGTTGAGGGTGCTGTCCGCCAGGCCATGCTCTCTGAAGCCGGTAATGACACCGGGTCTGGATTCCATGGCTCGATACAACCCGGCCGTGGTGCCAATCCACAATTGGCCAAGATGATCGCGGAATATACTGCGTACGTCGGCATTGGGCAGGTTGTTGTCGGCGAAGCTCTGGGGATCGACCCGATTCAGGGCGACTGCCCCCAAATAGGTTTTGCTCAGGCCAGAGTGACGGGTGCCTATCCACAGTTGATTTTCATCATCCAGCCACAGCTTGGTCAGGCTTTCACTTACCAAACTCTCATATTGGCTGGGTGAGTGCCTGTACCAACCTGAGAGCTGGCGTTTTGCATCAAGCTGCAGCAGACCTGCACCCTGAAGGGCCACCCAGAGATTATCCTGGCGGTCACGTTTGATGCTGCTGATGGGCACGTTTTCATTCTGTTTGGGGAAGTGTTGGTGGAAGGAGGCCACGACATGGGTGTCTATGTCGAAATGCCACAATCCCATTTCCTGGGTACCTAGCCAAAGGTCATTGTTGTCGCCATCCTCGATGGCACTGATCTTGTGGTACTTGAGTTCGTCAAAACTGAGGAATTTTTGCTGCTCACTCTGGTATAGCTGCAGACCGCTTTCTGCCACCAGCCATAGTCTCTGGTATTTGTCGCTGAATAACAGGTGTATGTGATTGCTTGCCAGACCGTTGCCATCCTCCTGACGCACTTGTCGCACCACCTTGCCACTTTCGGGGGAGAATACATAGATACCGTCACCGGCGGTGGCAAGCCACAACATGCCCGAGGCGTCTTCATTGATGGCCGTGATGCGTATGCCCGGCAGCCCCTGTGCCTTGCCAAACACCTCAAAGGTGTCGGTTAGTGGATGGTACAGGTTGATGTCATTGTTTACTGTCACCAGCCACAGTTGGCCCCTGTGACTGAGGTAGAGCTGGCTGATGTTGTTGGCCGAGGGGCCATAGGGGGCGTCGCTCTGGCTGTAAACCCGGAAATGATTGCCGTCGAAGCGGTTAAGGCCCGCCTGGGTGGCGACCCAAAGATAACCCCGTTCATCGGTCAGCAGATCATTGACCGTGTTCATCGACAGGCCGTGCTCGGCTTCCAGGGTCTCAAAACGTATCGTGGCCGCCTGACACAGCAGGCTGCCACAGATTAACAAGAGACCCAAGAAGACAGAACCCAAGCGTTGAATCACGGACAGAAATCCTTGATGCGAGTAGTTTAAAGTGTAGAAGCAAATTGTGATTGTGCCAGAGCTGTACTGGACAAAAAGCGAGATTTTTCAAGCACTGGAACGGTGTTCGGAATAATTGTTGCGGTATAAAAAAGGGCCGTCTATGACGGCCCCATCAGGCTGATAATCGTTAGAAAATCAGGTGTGCCATGCCGGCAATCACGGGCAGGGTCACCAGGGTCCGCAAAATGAAGATCACGAACAGTTCCCAAGCGTTAACCGGGATCTTGGAACCTATCAGCAGGGCACCCACTTCACTCATATAGATGAGCTGGGTGACCGACAGTGCCGCAATCACAAAACGGGTCATGTCCGACGCTATGCCGCTGGCCAGGATGGAAGGGATAAACATATCGGCAAAGCCCACCACTATGGTTTTGGAGGCCTCGGTGGCTTCGGGAATACCCAGCAGTTCCAGCAACGGAATAAAGGGCAGACCCAGATAATTGAACACCGGAGTGTATTCGGCAATCATCAGCGCCGTGGTGCCTATGGCCATGACCACGGGGATGACGCCGAACACCATATCGACCACGTTGGTTATGCCTTCATCGACCAGCTCTTTCAGGCCCCCAGTGTTGGCAGCCTTGTTCAGCGCCCGATCAAAACCCCAGGACAGCACGTGGTGCCCCTTTGGTACGGCTTCATCGTCCGGATGACGTGGGGTACCGTCGATATAGTCATCTTTTTTCCAGCTCAGCGGTGGCAGTTTGGGCACTATGATGGCCGCTGCCAAGCCTGCCAGACAGACGGTCAGATAGAAGGGTACAAACAGGGCTTCCAGTTTCACCTGGGAGATCACCACCAGGCTGAAGGTAATGGACACAGCCGAGAAGGTGGTGCCTATGATGGCGGCCTCCCTCTGGGTGTAAAAGCGGGCTTCATACTGCTTGCTGGTCAGCAATATGCCGACGCTGCCGTCACCGAGCCAGGAGGCCATACAGTCGATGGCGCTGCGACCGGGCAGATTGAATACCGGGCGCATTATCTTGGTCAGCAGGGTGCCGAACAGCTCCAGCAGACCAAAGTTCAGCAGCAGCGGCAGCAACAGGCCGGCAAAGATGAACACAGACAAGAGCACGGGCAGCAGATCGTTCAGCACCAGGCCACCTGTGTTGCCCGAGGTGATGGCCTCGGGGCCCATGCCGCTGAAGGTCATGACGGTGAAGATAGCGCCCAGGATGCGGATCACCAGCCACATAGGGCTGACATCAAACAGACCATCCAAAAACTTGTGCCTGAGTAACCACTTAGGCTTGAGCGTCGACGCCAGAATCGACACTAGGGTGCTGAATACCACTATGCCGGTCACTACCATGGTAGCAGTGTCACCCAGTGCCGCCTGCAGCGCCTTGGAAATGATGGCGATGGGGATGGTAATGGCGTCCTGATAGCTGATGGGAGTCATGAACAGGAACAGGCCAATCAGGGACGGCACCAAAAAGGTGAGTATGGTCCTGATGTTATGGTTTTGTTTTTCGCTTGCCACTTGAGGGGTTACCTATAAATTTATTCATTGAGCACCGGTTCTTGCTTCCCGGTTCAACTGCGCGGTTACGGCAGCGCATGAAGATGCACGATCGTCATACTGTGGGCCAGGCGCCGGCAAAGAGTACTCTCTTTTGCGTCCCGCTGTAAAACTTAAGCCCGCCCGGGGCATGCAAACAGCGCCGAGCAAGCAGCACCAAGCAAGTCGCATAGTTAAACAGCATAATTATTGAGTCGCAACGACTGGAAATATTCTACCCGTGGATGAAGCGAAACTCACGGCCTAATTAATTGATTAAAAAAGTGTTGTTGTTTTGTGTCTGCTTTGTTTTTGCCTCAGTGCTCAATTCGCAAGGGATTCGGTTTGCCGATGGCATTGATGATGAAGGCTTTTAGCTGTGACGTTCAGCAAAAAGGGGCCATTGGCCCCTTTTGTGTGATTACACCGGATTGTCACAATTGCCGGATGCCGGCCTCACCAAACCAATAGCCGTTGCAGCTCATGGGATTCAATATGGGCTTTTGCTGCATGTGTGGCAGTTTCTCATCGGTGGGCGAAATGCGGAAGTAATCCACCCCCATGGCTGCCATGGCATCCCATTCACCGCGCAGATCGACACAGGCCGCCGATTGGGTCTGGATGCCATTAAGGCGCAGCAATGGCTGGTTTTCCTGGGTTTGCACCAACAAGCCGCTGCTGTACTTGCGGCAGATGGTCTTGCAGCCGTCTTTGGCCAGCTTGCGATGGCGGGCGGTAAAACAGCGGGCCGAATGTGCCAGGGGAATATGGCCGTGACCCAGCACCTCCACTTCCGGGCGAATATCGCCCAAATCGTCCAGTACCTTGGCCAGCCAGTTCCGTGACAGTTCCACCGGCATCACAAAGCGCTGCATCCCCCAGTCGTGCAAACGGCGGACGGCCGCGGCGTTATACAAATTGATGTGGGGGCCGCAGACGAAGGGCAATCCGGCATCGCGGGCGTGGAACACCCCGGCCATGTCGTTGGCTTCAATGATAAATTCGCCATTGTCCACCTGGCGCTTCAGCTCGGTCAGCTCGCCACCGGCCTCGATCAGCGCCAGGGTCGACAGCACCACATTCTTGCCGGCGTCGCGCAGCATGCGTGCCAACTGCAGGTAGTCACCCGTGGTCAGTTCACGGCGGCGACTGCACACCGCCTCTCCCAGATAAACCAGCGGAATATCCGTGACCGCCACCTGGGTGTAGAAATCTTCTACCCGATTTTTTTCCCAGCAATAGAGCAGGGGACCCAAACTCAGTTTCATGTGTTTTCTCCTGCTATTGCCATTGGCGCTCGTAGGCACCCAGGGTTGTTACCTGACCTTCTGACACCTTGGCCAGGGCTTGATCCCACTGGGTCTGGACCTGATAGCGCTCGGGGGCGGCCATAAAGGTATCAATGGCGGCACGCCACACCCGGGTGACCTGTTCCACGTAGGCGGGGCTGCGTTGACGTCCCTCAATTTTGAGGGATACCACGCCGGCGCGGGCCAGTTCGGGCAGCAGACTCAGGGTGTTGAGGCTGGTGGGGGATTCCAGCAGGTAGCTGGGAGAATCGCTGTCCTCGGCGGTAAAGCGGCCCTTGCACACCACGGGATAGCCTATCTGCTCGTTGACCTTGGCCTTGTCTATCAACACATCGTTAAGACGCGTCATGCGATTGCCGTCTTCTTCCTGCCAGCGCACCGCGTTGGCCGGAGAGCAGGAACCGCCGGTGTTGGGAGACTGGCCGGTCACATAGGACGACAGGTGGCAGCGGCCTTCGGCCATGATGCACAGGCTGCCGAAGGCAAAAACTTCCAGGTCCACCGGACTGTCCTTGGCCAGATCCCGCACCTGCTTCATCGACAGTACCCGGGGCAACACGGCGCGCTCGATATTGAAGGCTTGTTTGTACAGCGACAGGGCGCCGTGGTTGGTGGCGCTGGCCTGGACACTTAAATGCAGGGGAATGTGGGGATAGCGGCTGGAGGCGTAATCAAGCAACGATAAGTCGGCGACGATCAGCGCGTCGGCATTGACTTTGGCGGCCAGGTCCACCGCATGGTACCAGCGCTGCTCCTCTCCGGGCTTGGGGAAGGTGTTGAGCGTCATATACAGCTTCTTGCCGGCTCCGTGGGTAAAGCGCGCCGCTTCCTCAAGCTTTTCCGGGGTGAAGTTGAGGCCGGCAAAGGAACGGGCATTGGTGTCGTCCTTCAGGCCCAGGTAGATAGCGTCGGCACCGGCCTTGATGGCGGTCTTCAGGGCTGCCAGATTCCCTGCCGGACATAACAATTCCATGGCGTGATTCTCTTGTTGTAGGAAAAGACTGTGGCGAAAAACTGCGGCGAGTGTAGCGGGAATTGAATGCGCCGGAATTGATATAAAACAGGTTTGGGATCAAAAAATGCCGCTACACTGTGAGCCATTTCATTACCCCTGTTGCGAGTGAGGAGTTTATGTCGTTGAAATGGACCAGCCAGTTACCTGCTACCCTGGTTAACCGGGCGCCGGGTATCCTCAAGCGTCCCCTGGGCCATGTGCCCTTTGTGCTCAAGGCCAACCTGATCCGGCCGGTGCTGGAATACTTGTTCCGCGACTATGCCCGCGGCGGCGAGCTAGATTTTTTGCAGGATCATTGGGTTGGGATCAGCGTCCTCGACCTGGGACTGGAATTCGATGTCAGCTTTCAGGGCCAGTGGCGGGTGCGTCCCCGCGGCGAAACCTCGGTACGCTTCAGCGCCGCCTCCCCAGAGCTGCTGCTGATTGCTGCCGCCAAGGAAGATCCCGATACCCTGTTTTTCCAGCGTAAATTGGCCATTGAAGGGGATACCGAGCTGGGACTGGAAGTGAAAAACCTGTTGCTCGGGGTCGAGTTTGATTCCTTACCCGGACCGGTGCGTCTGGCGCTGGATAAGCTGGCGACCCTGGTCATGCACAGCCGCGAGCCCGAGCTGGCCGGCCAGCATTAAGGCAATTCCGCTTGGATTGGCCCTCTGGGGCAAAGACTGAGCTGTCTGGCTTGAGCCTTACAGCTTGCCCGTCAGGCGGGCATATTTGACCAGCAGCTCATCCTGGCCCTCGGGATGGGCCGGATCCGGGTCTATGCAGTTGATGGGGCAGACCGAGACACAGGTGGGTTTGTCATAATGGCCGACGCACTCGGTGCAGCGTTCGGGATCGATTTCATAGATTTCGCTTCCCATGCTGATGGCCTGGTTGGGACACTCGGGTTCGCACATATCGCAGTTGATACAGCTGTCGTCGATAATCAGGGCCATTCACTTCCTCGGATACTACTTTTCCCGGCCATTGGCATTCAAGGCATACGGGGGTCACTAAAACCCGCGGATTGTACCACGGCCAAAGCACTAATCCCTAGTCTGTATCGGTGCTGACGCTATGGCCAGTTTCGGGCCGTTAAAACCCGGCAGAGAGAGCCTGGAACGGCTTTAAGTTCCTCTGTTTGTAATGGTGCGACCCGATAGAGGCTCACTTCGAAAGAGCTCTTTATAGCCTTCTTAAAAATAGTCTTCGACGGTGCGTTGCACCTTCTCTGGCCAGGCACTCAGGCCCGTGAAGAAACGATGAACATTCAAAACGCCAGAATCTGTTACTCAGTCCAAATACAAAGGCCCTGCATTGCAGGGCCTTTTTTATTGTCACCCTAAAACCACCTCCTATGGAGGTGGTGATCGTTCTGGTGGGGCTTTGCCCGGAGAATGCCCATGCTAAATACTCCCTCGGTTTGTTACCAGCAAATCAAGGAGTAAGTAGCATGAGCAGATATGAATCCGCGTCTCACGTATTCTATCGTTGTCAGTATCACCTCGTTTGGACACCCAAGTACAGGTACAAAATCCTGAAAGGTAATCTCGGCAGAGAGCTTTATCGAAGTATCTATGTTTACTGCAACATGAGAAATGCAGAGTCGTGGAACTAAATGTTCAGGAAGATCATGTCCATCTAGTAGTCAGAACCCCACCCAGTCTAAGCGTGTCGGATTTAATGGGTTTTGTTAAAGGGAGAACCGCGATCAGGATGTTTGCCAAATTTCCTTATTTAAGAAAGCACAAGCTCTGGGGGAATCACTTCTGGCAACGGGGTTATTTTGTGGACTCAGTAGGAGCAAACGAAGACATAATCCGTAGATATGTACGGCACCAGGAAAAGACAGCCAAAGAAGAAGAGAAACGGCAAATAGCGTTAGGGTTGGAAGGTTAGTTTTTAAGCCCCCTTTTAGGGGGCTGTGTCAAAGCCACCTGCTATGCAGGTGGATTTTTACTCAGGGCTTATGTTATTCAGTGCATTACGCCTTAATCGGCTTGGGATACGGTCTGGGCATCGTGTGGATTGCGGGTATCCTGACCCAGCTCCAGATTGCGCAGCAGTATCGCTTTTTCGATCTCCACTTCTGCAGGCACCGGCAGATACACTGTATGACCCGAGCCGAGGCCAGCTTCGACGGCTTCACCCTTGCGGTTTTGCAGTGTGTCTATGGTGAGGCTGATGTTGCCCTGGGGTGTCATCAGCTCTACGCTGTCACCGACGCTGAATTTGTTCTTCACCTCGATTTCCGCCATGCCTTCGCCATTGCGCTTACCGGTGAATTCGCCGACAAACTGCTGGCTGTCGCTGACCGAGTAGCCATAGTCGTAGTTCTGGTATTCATCGTGCACGTGGCGACGCAGGAAGCCTTCGGTATAGCCGCGGTGTGCCAGGCCTTCTAGGCGGGTCATCAGGCTGCGATCGAAGCCGCGACCTGAGGCGGCATCGTCTATGGCCTGACGATACAGTTGGGCGGTGCGGGCCACGTAGTAGAAAGACTTGGTGCGACCTTCAATCTTGAGCGAGTCCACCCCGATGCGCGCCAGACGTTCCACGTGCTGGATGGCACGCAGATCCTTGGAGTTCATTATGTAGGTGCCATGCTCGTCCTCGAAGGCGGGCATGTATTCGCCGGGGCGGTTACCTTCCTGCAGCAGGAAAATTTTGTCTGTGGCCGGGCCCTGACCCAGGGTTGGGGTTTCAAGCTGCACGGCGCTTTCCGGGGTGTGAATGGCTACCACGTCACCGGCGTCGTTTTCCGTGGCCTCGTGGGCATCGTATTTCCAGCGGCAGGCGTTGGTACAGGTGCCCTGGTTGGGATCACGCTTGTTGATGTAACCGGACAGCAGGCAGCGGCCGGAGTAGGCCATGCACAGGGCACCGTGGACAAACACTTCCAGCTCTATGTCGGGGCAGCGCTGACGGATCTCTTCGATTTCATCCAGCGACAGTTCCCGGGACAGGATCACCCGCTTGATCCCCTGGGTCTGCCAGAACTTGACCGAGGCCCAGTTGATGGCGTTGGCCTGCACCGACAAGTGCACCACCTGCTCGGGGAAGGCTTCGCGCACCATCATGATAAGGCCGGGATCGGACATGATAAGGGCGTCAGGCTGCATGGCCACCACGGGCGCCATGTCGTCGATATAGGTCTTCAGCTTGGCGTTGTGCGGTGCTATGTTGCTGACCACATAGAGTTTCTTGCCAAGTGCATGGGCCTCTTCGATACCGGTTTTGAGGTTTTCCAGTTTGAAATCGTTATTGCGCACCCTCAGGCTGTATCTGGGCTGACCCGCATACACGGCATCGGCGCCATAGGCAAAGGCGTAACGCATGTTCTTCAGGGTTCCGGCGGGGGACAAGAGCTCAGGTTTAAACATAAAGATTCCCGATAAGGCTTTAAGGGTGGACGCGGTGCGCGGGGGCGGTATTTTACCCAAGGAAACTGGGGTTATGCAAATAAGCCGGCGCCGGCCGGGCTGGAGAATATCGGTCGATTTGATTAAAATCTCTGTGAACTCATGGTCTTTGCTCTATGATGGTCGGATATCTTGAGCAACGCCCCCGGTCGGTGGATTTTTAAACCGTCTCTGTCAGTGGGGGCTGATATACTCATCGCTATATAACAATATTCACGGAACAGATTTGGGAGTAAAGATGTCAAGCGAACATCTGCTTTTGGTCAGTCTTTTGAAAAAGCTCAAGGACGACGCCCTGGTACTGCCCACCTTGCCCGAGGTCGCCATGCGGGTGCAAGAGGTGGTCGGCAGAGCCGATTCCAGCCTGAAACAGGTGGCCGAAATCATAGGTCAGGATGCGGCCATGTCGGCCCGTATCATCAAGGTGGCCAACAGCGCCCTCTACAGTCGTGGCGTCAAGGCGGAAAACATCAACAACGCCGTGACCCGTATCGGTTTGACCCAGATTAAGTCCATCGCCACCTCAGTGGCCATGGAGCAGCTGTTTATTTCCACCAACGAAATGGTGTGGGAAGTGATGGACGAAGTGTGGCGCACCTCTATTGACGTGACCGCTGCCGCCTGTGCCATGCTGCTGATTTACAATAAAAAGCACCCCGGCAGTGGTTTGAACTACGACACTCTGACCCTGGCGGGTTTGGTGCACAATATCGGTGCCCTGCCGGTGTTGACCGAGGCCGAGGCCCATCCACACCTGTTCAACAGCATAGAGCAACTGCGGGCGCTGGTGCGCAAGATGCAGGGGCCTCTGGGCCGGGCCGTACTCAAGAGCTGGGACTTTGCCCCGGAAGTGACGGAAGTGGTGGAGCGCTGGGCGGATCTGCACTATCTGCCCGAGCACGTCACCTATCTCGACTTTATTCGTGCTGCGGCCTTCTATGTGGGCGAGCTCAGGGCCGGCCATGAGCTGGAGGAGCGCCTGGATGTGTTTGCCCAGCGGGGCCTGCCGGTGACGCCGGACGATCTCGCCGGTGAAGCCTTCCTCGACAGTTTCCACTCCATCAAGGCCAGTTACGAGTAATACACACTGACTACCCGGTGCCGTGCACCGGGGTTGCGTTCCCGGAGGGGCCTATGTTGTACCTGTTGCTCCTGTTGGTCTTGTTTCTGGTCTGTGGCCTGTGGTGGCGCAGCGCCCGTAACCAAACGCAATTTTTACAGCAGCTTACCCAGGCCCTTTTGCAACAGAGCCAACAGCGCACACCGCTGATCTTAAATAACATTCCCCCCGTGTTTGAACCTTTGAGTCGTGCCCTGCAGGAACTGTTGGAGCAGTTGCCGGCCAACAATGGCCGTGACCGCTTGACCGGACTGCCCAATCGGGTGGGATTCAAGCGGGCCATGGTGCCGCTGATGCCACTGACTGCCGGGGCATTTGTGCTGCTGGATGTGCACAGATTCCGCTTTATCAACGACTTGTTTGGTTTCGCCTTTGGCGATCAGTTGTTGGTGGCCTTTGCCGAGCGTTTGAAACAGTTGCATCACAGCCCCAGGTTTATCGCCCGTCTCGATGGCGACGAGTTTTTGCTGCTGTTTGATGAGCCCATGGATGAGTCCGCTCTCAATGGACTCAAAGGGCGGTTGCAGGTACCTTTTAAAATCCAGGACACCCTGGTCAGCCTAAAACTGCATTTGGGGGCTTTGGATCTCGAGCGCTTCCACACCGATATCAGCCAGATGCTCAGACGCCTGGATTTGGCGCTGAAGAAGGCCAGAAGGGCTCAGGATGGCCTGGCTTGCTACGCCGAAGGCGATGATGTGGCCCAGCTCAGGGAACTCAAGATAATCAACAGCCTGCCCAAGGCGCTCAAAAGTGGCCAACTGTATCTGGTGTATCAGCCCAAGTTTTCCATCAAGGCCCAGGGGTGCGATCAGTTGGAGGCGCTTATTCGTTGGGATCATCCCGAGTTGGGGAGGCTGTCACCGGCAGAGTTTATTCCTTTGGCCGAATATGCCGGTGCCATAGGCCTGGTCAGCCATTGGGCCTTGGAGCAGGCTTTGGCACAGCAACAGCGTTGGTATGTCGAAGGCTTAAGGGTTCGGGTGGCGGTCAATCTGTCCGCCGGTGATTTGGAGAACCTTGCCCTGGTGGAGGAAGTACAGGACCGTCTGGCGCACTATGATTTGCCGGGGGAGGCGCTGGCACTGGAAATTACCGAGGGCAGCCTGATGAACAATCTGCACCAGGCCGGTGCCATGCTCATGCGGCTGCGCGCCTTGGGGATCAAGGTGGCCATAGATGATTTTGGTACCGGCCACTCGTCGCTGGCTTACCTCAAACACCTGCCGGTGGATGAGGTCAAAATAGACCGCTCCTTTTTGCAGGGCATGGAAAACGATGAAAGCGCCAGGCAGATCCTGAACACCAGCATCAAGTTGGCGGGACAACTGGGGTTTGAGGTAACAGTGGAAGGGGTGGAGACCCAAAACCAGCTGCGCACCCTCAAGGCCATGGGCGCCGACAGAATTCAGGGCCTGCTTATCGCATCCCCCATGCAGGCCGCCGAGCTGGAAAGTGCCCGCGAGCGGCTGCAGTTACCAAGGCAAGCTGAGGCTTGAAGGCTCAGAGATTTGCTCAGACAGACAGCTGCAGCGCCTCCAGGCTTGCCAGCATCCGGGGTGTCATGGGGGACAGCTGCCGGTTCTGATTCATGCATACCATTTCTATATAGGCGCTGACTGCCGCTTTCTGGCCTCCCGGGCGCCAAATCTCCTGCTGCCACAGGGTGCGGTACTTGCTCTCGATAATAAAGCGGGTACGGACCTCGACAACCTCGGCAAATTCGACCCCATCGTGGCACAGCATGTCACAGCGGTATACCGCAAAGCCCAGCCCCTGTTGGTGCCATAACTGCTTTAAGGTATCTGCACCAATCACCTGTTCGCGGGCGCGTTCGAAGTATTTGATAAAATTGGCATGGTAGACGACACCGGAAAAATCCGTGTCTTCATAGTAGATCTGTACCGGGAAACTGAAACTGCGGCACTGACTGAAATCGGCTTTCTGACTCAAGGCTTGGCTTCTAGGCTGGGAGATAAAATCGGTGCCCAGTGTACCACAGAGTCCAAGCCTTGCTTACTGCGCCAATTCGGTGAGCAACTGCTGGTATTCGCCGTCGCGCATCAACTCGGCCAAACCCGCATCCAGACTGGCGGCCAACTCTGCAGCAGCGGGTAAACTGCGGGAGAAAGCCAGATAAATATTGCTCTCATGATTGGCGAAGGCCGGCACTATCTCGTCCTCCACCCCCATGCGTTTCAAGTATTGGCTGGCCACCAGATCGTACATCACAGCCCCCTGAATGCGGCCGCACAATAACAGGTTAATCAGCTGTTGCTGACTGCTCACCTCCAGCAACCGCAGGTTTTTCAGGGAGGCAAACTCGTCGCCGTATTCATAGCCTTCCATCACGCCAATAATGGTGCCCTCAGGTAGCAAGTGTTTATCACGGGCGGGCAGAGGACGCTGGCGGTATTCATAGAAGGATGCCTTGGCCACAAACAAGGGTGTTGCGCCGAACACAAACCTGTCTTCCGTGCTTTGCTGACGGGCCACATTGAACACCCCATCCACCTGGCCTTTTTCGGCCATCATCAGGGCTCGGGAATAGGGCACTACCAGGGAGTCGACCTTAACGCCGCTTTTGGCAAAGGCACGTTTGATAAGTTCATGGGACAAGCCGCGACCGGTATCATCGGCGAAGGGAGGCCAACTGTCTTCCGCCGCCAATTGCAATGAGGTTTGATTGGCGCTGACAGCCTGGGTCAGCAGAGCGAAAAGAAGGAGAAAAATGATGCGCATGACTGTCCCTGTAGTCCTGTCCATTTGCTGCGAATAATAACCCGCATCCAGAAGGAACAACAGCAACAAATTGCGCATATTGAATGCAGCATATCGCAAATTGAGTGAAAGTGATTAAGCCGTCTTTGGTTAGAAAAATGGCTGCTTTAAACGAGACATCTCAAAATCATATTGGTTTAGTGGGGTTGGGCTGCACAGGCTGTTTGAGTCGCGTATCCAGTTAGGTCATACTGCACCAATCAACCTCGGGATTGTTGTCGGCCCGGCAAGGAACGGCCAGCTGAAACAGTGACATTGGATGTGGATTTATGCTTAAAGAACATAACATTGCAGAAGTCAGCGTCGGCATGTACGTCGTTGAAATCACCGCGCCAAAAGACAAGTTTCGTCTCCGCAGCCAGGGGTGGCTGGAGAGCGAACGTGTTATTGAGGCCCTCAGACGCAAGGGGGTGGAGCGGCTGTTAATCGATGGCAGCAAAACCCGCGACACAGAGCCCCTTGTCGCTCAGGCGTCCACTGAGACCCAGGCGGCGCCGCTGAAAAAGCCGCTCGCTCCCCGGGAAGTCGGGATGCCCAAGCCTGCACCGGCAGCGGTGCCGGGCGCCGGAAAGAGTGGATCTCGCGGGCTGGCCAAGGAAGAAATTATCAAGGCCAAGCAGGTTTTCGATGAGTCCAAGGCCATCCAAAAGGGGCTGTTTCATAACGCCCAGCACGGCTTGCCGCTGGACATGCCCTCGGTAAACAAGATCACCTCTGAATCCACCGAAGTGATCTTCAACAACCCCGATGCCCTGGCCTGCGTAATTAATATCCGCAAAAAAGACGAATATTTGCTGGAGCATTCGGTGGCCGTGTCTGTGCTGATGACCATGTTTGCCGTGTATCTGAAGCTGGACAAGGACATCATTCAGCAACTGGCCATAGGCGCCTATCTGCACGATGTGGGCAAGATAATGGTGCCCGACGCCATACTCAACAAACCCGGAAAACTAAGCGATATGGAGTTTGAGGTGATGAAGTCACACGCCAGTCACTCCATCGCCATCATGCGCAAAACCCCGGGCCTGAGCCCCTTGAGCCTGGAGGTGGCGGCCCTGCACCACGAGAAACTCAATGGCAAGGGGTATCCCATGGGCGTCAGCAGCGAACAAATCAGCCGCTACGGCCGCATGATCAGCATCTGCGACATCTTCGACGCCCTGACCGCCAACCGCTGCTATAAGGACGGCTATTCCCAGGTGAAGGCCTTCAACATACTGCGGGCGCTGGCGGCCAATAATGAGCTGGATGCCGAGTTGGTGGATCAATTCATCAGGTGCATGGGGGTCTATCCCGTGGGCGCTGTGGTGCAGCTGGAGTCCAATCGTCTGGCGATAGTGGAAAGCCGCAATGCGCATGACCCTATCCGTCCCAGGGTCAGACCCTTCTATCACATAAGCCCCAAGCGCTTCGAGGTGGGAGAGGACATAGATTTGGCGACCGTGACCGATGACCTGATAGTCAAATGTGTCCGTGCCGATGACTTCAACCTGGATATGCAGGAAATCCTCGACCTGCTGGCACACGAAGGTTAAACCCCTTGCTATTCAGTGCCACTGACTGAGTCGAAACGCGGCATAAAAAAGGAGACCCGAGGGTCTCCTTTTTTATGCTTGAAGCAAGCGCTTACTTGGTCATGCGCTTGTACTTGAGCCTGTGCGGTTCAACTACGTCGGCGCCATAGGTGTTCTTCAGCCAGGCTGAGTACTCTGTGTAGTTGCCTTCGTAGAAGTTCACCTGACCCTCGTCGCGGTAGTCTAGGATATGGGTACAGATACGGTCGAGGAACCAACGGTCGTGCGAAATAACCATGGCGCAGCCGGGGAATTCCAGCAGGGCCTCTTCCAGGGCGCGCAGGGTTTCCACGTCCAGATCGTTGGTGGGTTCGTCGAGCAGCAGCACGTTGCCGCCGGCTTGCAGCAGCTTGGCCAGATGCACACGGTTGCGCTCACCACCGGACAGGGTGCCGATGATCTTTTGCTGATCGGCGCCGCGGAAGTTGAAGCGGCCCACGTAGGCACGGCTCGGGATCTCCAGGTTATTGATACGCATGATGTCCTGGCCGCCGGAGATTTCCTGCCACACGGTATTCTTGTCGTTCATTGAGTCGCGGAACTGCTCAACCGACGCCAGCTGTACCGTTTCACCCAGATCTATAGTGCCGCTGTCGGGCTGTTCTGTTCCGGTCAGCATGCGGAACAGGGTCGACTTACCGGCACCGTTGGCACCGATAATGCCGACTATGGCGCCCTTGGGTACAGAGAAGGACAGGTTGTCGATAAGTACCCGGTCGCCATAGCTCTTGGTCAGGTTGTTAACTTCGATCACCTTGTCACCCAAACGAGGCCCGGGCGGAATAAACAGCTCGTTGGTCTCGTTGCGGCGTTGGTAATCGGAGCTGTTCAGCTCTTCGAAGCGGTTCATACGGGCCTTGCCCTTTGACTGACGGCCCTTGGCACCCTGACGCACCCACTCCAATTCCTTGGCAATGGTCTTTTGACGGGCGCTTTCGGTGGCGGCCTCCTGCTTCAGACGGGCATCTTTCTGCTCCAGCCAGCTGGAGTAGTTACCCTGCCAGGGGATACCCTCGCCGCGGTCCAGTTCCAGGATCCAGCCGGCGGCATTGTCGAGGAAGTAACGGTCGTGGGTAATGGCTACCACAGTACCGGCGTATTCCTGCAGGAAGTGCTCCAGCCAGGCCACGGATTCGGCATCCAGGTGGTTGGTGGGTTCGTCGAGCAGCAGCATCTCCGGCTTTTCCAGCAGCAGGCGGCACAGGGCCACGCGGCGGCGTTCACCACCTGACAGCACCTCGATTTTCTCGTCCCAATCCGGCAGACGCAGGGCGTCGGCGGCGCGCTCGAGGATATGGTCCAGGTTGTGGGCATCCTGGGACTGGATGATGGCTTCCAGCTCCCCTTGCTCCCGTGCCAGGGCATCGAAGTCGGCATCGGGATCGGCGTAGGCGGCGTACACTTCGTCCAGACGCTTGAGGGCGTTCTTGGCCTCGTGTACCGCTTCTTCTATGGCTTCACGCACCGTCTGGTTCGGGTTCAGTTTTGGCTCCTGAGGCAGGTAACCAATTTTCAGACCCGGCATGGGGCGGGCTTCACCCTCGATTTCCGTGTCCAGGCCGGCCATGATGCGCAGCAAGGTGGACTTACCCGAGCCGTTCAGACCCAAAACACCAATCTTGGCGCCGGGGAAGAAACTCAATGAAATGTCTTTAAGAATTTGCTTCTTGGGCGGCACTATCTTGCCGACCCTGAGCATGCTGTAAACGAACTGAGCCATGAAAGATTCTCTGATCCAAAAAAATTGTCGGCAGTTTACCAATTTGCCTCTGTTACTGCCAGATGGCTGCCGGGGAATCGCTTCACGGCGAAACTGTTTTCATCATGAAACACAGTCATTGGCTGTGAGACGGATTTTCATCATCATCCGACTGGGCTTGAAGCCGTTTGCAGAGTAGAATACCGCGCAACCCTACCTATAAGATTTGCCAGCTGGAGTGACCAATGCTGAACAAAACCATGAATATTGCCGACTATGATCCCGAGCTGTTCCAGGCGATCCAGGATGAAACCCTGCGTCAGGAAGAGCACATTGAACTCATCGCCTCCGAGAACTACACCTCTCCCCGCGTGATGCAGGCTCAGGGTTCACAGCTGACCAACAAGTACGCCGAAGGTTATCCCGGCAAGCGTTACTACGGTGGATGTGAGTATGTCGACGTAGTGGAAACCCTGGCCATTGAGCGTGCCAAGGAACTGTTCGGTGCCACTTTCGCCAACGTGCAGCCTCACTCCGGCTCCCAGGCCAACATGGCCGTGTACATGACTCTGCTGCAACCCGGTGACACTGTACTGGGTATGAACCTGGCCCACGGTGGCCACCTGACCCACGGTTCACCGGTGAACTTCTCCGGCAAGCTGTACAACATCATTCCTTACGGTATCGATGAAGCCGGCAAGATTGACTACGTTGAGCTGGAGCGCCTGGCGCTGGAGCACAAGCCCAAGATGATCATCGGTGGCTTCTCCGCTTACTCGGGCATAGTTGACTGGGCCAAGCTGCGTGAAATCGCCGACAAGATTGGCGCCTACCTGTTTGTTGACATGGCCCACGTGGCCGGTCTGATTGCCGCCGGTGTGTACCCCAACCCCGTGCCACACGCCCACGTGGTGACTTCTACTACCCACAAGACCCTGGCCGGTCCCCGTGGTGGTTTGATCATCTCTGCCGCGGACGATGAAGAGCTGTACAAGAAGCTGAACTCTGCGGTATTCCCTGGTGGTCAGGGTGGTCCTCTGATGCACGTGATCGCCGGTAAAGCCGTGGCCTTCAAGGAAGCCCTGGAGCCAGAATTCAAGGTATACCAACAGCAGGTTGTGGCCAACGCCAAGGCCATGGTGGAAGTGTTCAAATCCCGCGGCTACAAGATAGTGTCCGGCGGTACCGACAACCACCTGATGCTGCTGGACCTCATCGGTCGCGATCTGACCGGTAAAGAAGCCGACGCAGCCCTGGGCCGCGCCAACATCACAGTTAACAAGAACTCAGTGCCAAACGACCCACGTTCACCTTTCGTGACCTCGGGTATCCGTATCGGTACTCCGGCCATCACCCGCCGTGGTTTCAAGGAAGCCGAAGCCCGTGAACTGACCGGCTGGATCTGTGACGTGCTGGACAATGCCAAAGACGACGCAGTTATCGAGCGCGTGAAAGGCCAGGTGCTGGAACTGTGCGCCCGTTTCCCTGTTTACGGTTAACCTTTTAACCTGAATAGGATACACTCATGGCCGCTGCTCAAGCGGCCATTTTATTTGCTGCGTTTATGCTCCAATTAGCCCAGTTTCCGCACCAGGAGGCCCCATGCACTGCCCATTTTGCAACGCAACCGATACCAAGGTCATAGACTCCCGGCTGGTGGGGGAAGGGCATCAGGTACGGCGGCGGCGGGAGTGCACCGAGTGCCACGAGCGCTTCACCACCTTTGAAGGTGCCGAACTGGTGATGCCAAGGGTCATCAAGCGTGACGGCAGTCGTCAGCCCTTCGATGAAGAGAAGCTGCGCGGCGGCATGCTGCGGGCGGTGGAAAAACGCCCCGTGTCCATGGATCAGATAGAAGAAGCCCTGACCAAGATTAAATCCACCCTGCGCGCCACCGGCGAGCGGGAAGTGCCATCGGAAATGATCGGCAACCTGATGATGGACAGCCTGATTGAACTCGACAAAGTGGCCTATATCCGCTTTGCTTCTGTGTATCGCGCCTTCGAAGACGTGTCCGAGTTCGGCGAGGCCATCGCCAGGCTGCAAAAGAACTAATCTCATCAAATCAGATAACAGGCATAGCTTTATGTGGTCTGCAACCGATACCCAAATGATGAGCCGCGCCATCATGCTGGCGCGGCGCGGCAGTTACACCACCCGCCCCAACCCCAATGTGGGTTGCGTCATAGTGGATAGCGATGGCGCCATAGTGGGCGAGGGCTGGCATATACGTGCCGGCGGCCCTCACGCCGAGGTCCATGCCCTGCGTCAGGCGGGAGACAAGGCCCGCGGCGCCACCGCTTACGTCACCCTGGAACCATGCAGCCATTACGGCCGCACGCCCCCCTGCGCCAAGGCGCTGATTGAGCACGGCCTCAAGCGGGTGGTGGTGGCCATGACAGATCCCAATCCCGAGGTGGCCGGTCGCGGCATTAAATTATTGCAGGATGCCGGTATCGAGGTGCAGTCCGGCCTGCTGGAAGGCGATGCCCGTAGCCTTAACCCGGGATTTTTATCGCGTATGGAGCGCAAACGCCCCTATGTGCGGGTCAAGCTGGCCGCAAGCCTCGATGGCAAGACGGCCCTGGCCAACGGCGAGTCCAAATGGATTACCGGCCCGGAGGCGCGCCGCGACGTGCAGCGGCTCAGGGCCCAAAGTTGCGCCCTTATCACGGGCATAGGCACAGTGCTGGCAGACGACCCGTCGCTTAATGTTCGCCATGCTGAGCTCGGCGGTTTGGGTAATAGTCTTGCCGAGGCCGAGCTTATTCAGCCGGTGCGGGTGGTGCTGGACAGCAACTGCCGCATCTCGCCCAAGGCCAAACTCTTTGGTATCGAAAGCCCCATTATCCTGGTGTCTGCCACGCCCTATGAGCCTGAGCTGCTCAAGGCCTTGCCCCATTTTGTCAGCACCCTGGTGCTGCCCGCGGGCGATGGCCGCATTGATCTTGCCGCGCTGCTCAACCATTTGGGCCAGAGCTGCAACCTGGTGCTGGTGGAAGCCGGTGCCAAGCTGGCCGGCAGTTTTGTTGAGCTGGGTTTGTGCGATGAGCTGGTGTTGTATCAGGCGCCCAAGATCCTCGGCAGCCATGGTCGAGATCTGCTGCAATTGCCGGACTTTCAGACCATGGATGCCATACCTTCCCTGACTTTGGTGGACGAGCGCCGCCTGGGCCAGGACAGACGATTTGTTTTCAGACTCGCTGCGGCCTGAAGGCCCCGGGACAGAGCACTAGCTAGGACAGAGTATATGTTTACCGGAATTATCGAAGCCGTCGGTACCTTGAGCAGGCTGGAGCGTATGGGCGATGACATTCGCCTCACGGTCAACAGCGGCAAGCTGGATCTCAGTGACGTGCGCCTTGGCGACAGCATAGCCACCAACGGCGTGTGCCTGACCGTGGTGCAGTGCCTGAAGGATGGCTATGTGGCAGATGTCTCTGCCGAAACGGTCAAGCTGACCGGTTTTGGTGACTATCGCCCCGGCGCCCGGGTCAACCTGGAAAAGGCCGTGACCCCAACTACCCGCCTCGGCGGTCATCTGGTCAGTGGCCACGTGGATGGCCGTGCCACAGTGGTATCCCGCAGCAACCTTGGCAAGGCCATCGAATTTTGGCTTGAAGCCCCGGCTGAGCTGGCGCGTTATATAGCCCACAAGGGCTCAATCACTATCGATGGCGTCAGTCTGACGGTCAACGAAGTGGACGGCAATCGCTTCCGCCTTACCATAGTGCCGCACACCGCCAGCGAAACCACCCTGCTTGAGCTGAGTGTCGGCGACAGGGTCAACCTGGAAGTGGACCAGATTGCCCGCTATCTGGAGCGGCTGATGCAATCAGGCAAAGAGCAGGGCAGCGGCGGCGTTACCATGGAGCTGCTGGCGCGCTCGGGATTTCTCGGATAAGGCACGGGCGCTGTGGGCGCCCGTCATGGTTTTTGGTCACCGGACTGGTATTTAGCCCGGGGCCGGTTAGAATTCACCCCATTCAACAGCACAGATTCATTAGCACAGAATAAAGGTCTTACAATGGCGCTACACAGTATCGAAGAGATCATCGAGGACATACGTCAGGGCAAAATGGTTATCCTGATGGACGATGAGGACAGGGAAAACGAGGGCGACCTGATTATGGCGGCTGAGCTGGTGACCCCCGAGGCCATCAACTTCATGGCCACCTATGGCCGTGGCCTCATCTGTCAGACCATGACCAAGGCCCGTTGCCAGCAGCTGAACCTGCCGCTGATGGTAAGCAACAACAATGCCCAGTTCTCCACCAACTTTACAGTGTCCATCGAGGCCGCCGAAGGTGTGACCACGGGGATCAGCGCCCATGACCGCGCCGTCACAGTCAAAGCCGCCGTGGCCAAGGATGCCAAGGCCGCCGATCTGGTGCAGCCCGGTCATATCTTCCCGCTGATGGCCCAGGACGGAGGCGTGCTGACCCGCGCCGGTCACACCGAAGCCGGTTGCGATCTGGCCCGCCTGGCAGGCCTTGAGCCTTCCGGGGTGATAGTGGAAATCCTCAACGAAGACGGCACCATGGCCCGTCGTCCGGATCTGGAAATCTTCTCCGAAAAGCACGGCATCAAGATAGGCACCATTGCCGATCTGATTGAATACCGCAACAACACAGAAACCACAGTGGTGCGCGAGGCCCAGTGCCGCCTGCCGACCCGTTTCGGTGAGTTTGAAATGCACACCTTCCGCGACACCATAGACAACCAGCTGCACTTTGCCCTGGTTAAAGGCGAGGTCAAGGAAGATATACTGGTGCGGGTGCACCTGACCAATACCTTCAACGACCTGCTGCACTCCGAGCGTGATCAGCAGCGCAGCTGGCCGCTGGAAGTGGCCATGGAGCGCATCGCCAAAGAGGGTGGGGTGCTGGTGCTGCTGGGTAACCGTGAACACAGCAGCGATATCCTGGCCAAGGTCAAGGCCTTCGAGGCCGAGGACAAGGGCCAGGCGCCTGCGTCCGCCAAGTGGGCAGGTACCTCGCGCCGTGTGGGTGTCGGCTCACAAATTCTGGCGAACCTGGGTGTCAGTAAGATGCGCCTGCTGAGCTCACCGAAGAAGTATCATTCGCTGTCGGGCTTCGGTCTGGAAGTGACAGAGTACGTGGCCGAGTAAGGCACACAAAAATCCCGTTTTCGAACAAATTGCATAGGGAACGGGGCAAAAGCCTGTGGTATGATAGCGCCACTTTTTTGCCCGGGTGCCGTAAGGTGCCCAGGCTGGTTGCCCCGAGCCGGGTGCTTTAGCTGAACTAGGTAAGATAATGCACATAGTACAAGGTAATATCGAAGCGAAAACTGCCAAAGTGGCGATCGTGGTATCGCGTTTCAACAGTTTTCTGGTTGAGAGCCTGCTTGAGGGCGCCATTGATACCCTGAAACGTTTCGGTCAGGTGAGCGATGACAACATCACTGTTGTGCGCGTACCCGGCGCCTTTGAACTGCCGCTGGCCGCCAAGAAAGTGGCCGCCTCCGGCAAGTTCGACGGCATCATAGCCCTGGGTGCTGTGATCCGTGGCGGCACTCCCCACTTCGATTTCGTCGCCGGTGAGTGCAACAAGGGTCTGGCCCAGGTTTCCCTGGAATTCAATACCCCGGTTTCTTTCGGTGTGTTGACCACAGATACCATAGAGCAGGCCATTGAGCGCTCAGGTACCAAGGCAGGCAACAAGGGCGGTGAAGCTGCTCTGGGTCTGCTGGAAATGGTCAATGTGCTGCAAGCAATCGATTCACAGCTGTAACAAGTAGGAAAAATAATGAAGCCTTCTGAGCGCCGTAAGGCCCGTCGTCTGGCGGTCCAAGCCATCTATTCATGGCAACTGAGCGGTAACAACGTCGCGGACGTGGAACACGAGTTCCTCACCGAGCAAAACATCGACGGTGTCGACATCGCTTATTTCCGTGAATTGTTTGCTGGTACGGCAACCAAGAAAGCCCAACTCGATGAAATGTTACTGCCACAACTGGACAGGGACTTCGATGATGTCTCTCCGGTAGAAAAAGCCATCCTGCGTCTGGCGGCCTATGAGCTGACCTTCCGCAAGGATGTGCCTTACAAGGTAGTGATTAACGAAGCCATCGAGCTGGCCAAGGCCTTCGGTGCCGAAGACGGTCACAAGTTCGTCAACGGCATCCTGGATAAGCTGGTTGCGCGCAAGTAAACTGAAAACGGTATCCTGAGGGTACCGTTTTTCATTTACGGCGGGTGTCCATTCTGGTGATTTCCGAGGCGCTGCCTGGCCGAGGCAGCGGGAATACAGTGAAAGAATTCCAACTCATAGATCAATTCTTCAATGGCCGCGGCCCTTTGCGCCGCGATGTGGTGCATGGCATAGGTGATGACTGCGCCCTGGTGCAGCCCGCCGAAGGCAAGCAACTGGCCATCTCCTGCGATACCCTGGTGGAAGGGGTACACTTCTTTGCCGATATGCCGGCACGTGCCCTGGGTTACAAGGCCTTGGCGGTCAATCTGTCGGATCTGGCGGCCATGGGTGCCGAACCCGCCTGGATGACCCTGGCTCTGAGCCTGCCCCAAGCCGAGGAAGCCTGGCTGAGCGAATTCAGCACAGGCCTGTTCGAGGCCGCCGACTACTACGGCATAGCCCTTATCGGTGGTGATACCACCGCCAGCCCGGTGAAAATGTTCAGCATCACAGTCCATGGCCAGGTTCCGGCCGGCAAGGCGCTGACCCGCTATGGTGCCCACGTGGGCGATTGGGTCTATGTGACCGGTACCCTGGGAGACTCTGCCCTGGGACTGGATCTGCTGCGCGGCGTTGAACAGACCCGACCCGAACACAGGGAATACCTTATCGAGCGCCATTACCGTCCGGTGCCCAGAGTCCTCGCGGGCCAGTCCCTGCGTGGCCTGGCCTCCAGCGCCATAGACCTGTCCGATGGTCTGGTGTCGGATCTGGGGCATATACTCAAGGCCTCCGGCGTCGGTGCCAATATAGAGGTGGAAAACCTGCCCCTGTCCCAGGCGCTCAAGGACTCGGTCAGCCTCGACCGGGCCCTGGCCTATGCCCTGACTGGCGGCGAGGATTACGAGTTGCTGTTTACCGTGCCAGAAGCCCAACGCGGCGCCCTGGAAATTGCCCTCAGCCATGCCGGGGTCAAGTTTGTCCGCATCGGCCAGATCAACGCCGGCAATCGCCTCAAGTTGCAGCTCAACGGTGAGCCTTTTACCCCTGAATTCAAAGGGTTTGAACATTTCTGATGCGTTTTTTATCACAAGATGAGGCGCTCAAACGCCTGTCACTTAAAAACCCCTGGCATTTCCTCGCCCTGGGCTTTGGCTCAGGCCTGGCCCGCAAGGCGCCGGGCACCTTTGGCACCCTGGCCGCCGTTCCTTTGTACCTGTTGCTGGCTCAGTTGCCGCTGGCGGCCTACCTGGTAGCGACAGCCGTTGCCGTGGTGCTGGGTATTTATATCTGCGATCGGGCCTCCCGCGACATGGGGGTGCACGATCATGGCGCCATAGTCTGGGACGAAGTGGCAGGTTTGCTTATCACCCTCATCGCCGCCCCCGCCGGTTGGCACTGGCTGCTGGCGGGTTTTGTGCTGTTCCGTCTGTTCGATATCCTCAAGCCCTGGCCCATCCGGGTGCTGGATGCCAAGGTCCACGGTGGCCTCGGTATCATGGCCGACGATGTGCTGGCCGGCATTTTTGCCTGGGCCTGTCTGCAGGGCCTGGTCTTCTGGTTTGGCTGAGTCCGACTCTTCCCCCTAATATTCCCGTTTGAGACTATGCTTAAAGAGCCGGGTTCGATGCCCAGCTCAGTCTTTAAGTCTCTGTAATTGCGGGAGCGGTTTTATGTTCAGGCGGCTGCAACACCCATCGGCATCGCACCAGGGGTTGAATTGCTATCTGGCCAGGTTGCTCGGCCTGCTGCTGGCCGTATTGCTGTTATTGCCGGGCCCGTCTTACTCCGAGCCGCAACCACAATCTCAGTCTCAATCTCAATCTCAGTCTCCGGCCCCCGTACTGCGCCTTGAGGTTAGTGGTGCCATAGGTCCCGGTGTATCGGATTATTTGACCCGCACCATGGCGCGTGCGGCTGAGCAGACCGAGCGGCCGCAGCTGTTGCTTATTACCCTGGATACCCCCGGTGGCCTGGTATCCAGCCTGAGGGATATCAATCAGGCCATACTGGCATCCCCCATACCCGTTGCCTGTTTTGTCTATCCAGAAGGGGCCCGTGCCGCCAGTGCCGGCACCTATATGCTCTATGCCTGTCATGTGGCCGCCATGGCCCCGGCCACCAGCCTGGGTGCCGCCACCCCTGTGCAATTGGGACCACCCGGCGGTCAGGATCAGAAGGAAAGCAGTGAGCCCTCTGATATGGAACGCAAAATTCTTAATGATGCCATTGCCTATATCCGCACCCTGGCGCAGCTGCGTGGTCGCAATGCAGACTGGGGCGAAAAGGCGGTGCGGGAAGCTGCCACCGCCACGGCCTCGGAGGCGCTGGAGCTGGGGGTAATCGATCTGGTTGCCGCAAACCCCAGGGCATTGCTCGATGCCCTCGACGGTCGCAAGTTCACCCTGGGGGCCGAGGTACATACCCTCAATACCCGCGGCGCGGAGATACTGGATGCCTCGCCGGACTGGCGTGCCAAGTTCATCAATACCATCACCAATCCCAACGTGGCCTACGTGCTGATGCTGCTTGGGGTCTATGGCTTGCTGCTGGAGTTTTACAGTCCGGGAATAGGCGTCTCCGGGGTGGTGGGTGCTATCTGTTTGCTGCTGGCCATGTTTGCCCTGCAAATGCTGCCGGTGAGTTATGCCGGCGGTGCCCTGCTGTTGCTGGGCATAGGCTTGTTGGTGGCCGAATCCCTGGTGCCGAGCTTCGGTATCCTCGGCTTTGGCGGCATAGTGGCCTTTGTGCTCGGCTCCATCTTTCTTATCGACAGTGAAATTGATGCCTTCCGTATCGCCTGGCCGGTGATCCTCACCTTCACCCTGGCCAGCTTTGTCTTTTTCCTTGTAGTGCTGACCTTTGTGCTGAAAAACCGCCGCAGGGCAGCGGTCACGGGCCTCGAAGCCATGGTGGGCCAGCAGGCTCTGGTGCTTGGAGGTTTCCCCGGTGAGGGGGAAGTGATGTTTATGGGTGAGCGTTGGAACGGCCACAGCTCAGTGCCTTTGGCACCGGGTGACCTGGTGCGGGTGGATGGAATCGAGGGGCTGGTGTTGGAGCTCAGCCCAATGAATAAGCCAAAGGGAGAGCAAAATGAATGAGATAATCTCGAGTTTGAACATTTCCTTCGGGGCACTTATGGTGCTGGTGTTGGCACTGCTGTTGTCGATGTTTCGCATCATGCGTGAATACGAGCGGGCCGTGGTCTTTATGTTGGGACGATTTTACCGGGTCAAGGGGCCGGGGCTTATCATCATCATCCCCGTCATTCAGCAAATGGTGCGGGTGGATCTGCGTACCGTGGTGATGGATGTGCCATCACAGGACGTGATCAGCCGCGATAACGTGTCGGTGCGCGTCAATGCGGTGATCTATTTCCGGGTGGTGGACCCGCAAAAGGCCATCATCAACGTAGAGAATTTCCTCAACGCCACCAGCCAGTTGGCTCAGACCACCCTGAGATCTGTACTCGGTCAACATGAGTTGGATGAGATGCTGGCCAACCGCGATATGCTCAATGCCGATATCCGCCGTATTCTCGATTCCCACACCGACATCTGGGGGATCAAGGTGGCCAATGTGGAGATCAAACACGTGGATCTCAACGAAACCATGATCCGCGCCATTGCCCGCCAGGCCGAGGCAGAGCGGGAGCGGCGTGCCAAGGTGATCCACGCCCTCGGGGAAATGGAAGCATCGGAAAAATTGGTGGAGGCGGCCAAAACCCTGGCGGAAGAACCCAATGCCATTTTACTCAGGTATCTGCAAACCCTGACGGAAGTGGCGGGTGAGAATAATTCCACCATAGTGTTCCCGCTTCCCCTTGAACTGCTGAGTAAGCTCGGCAATTCGCTGAATAAGGCACCCAAGGAGTAGTGCGCCGGAACAAATTCCGGGGAAGGGCGCGCTAAGCGTCCCAGGCAAGAATTGAAGTTAAGGAGGCGGCTGTGACCAAGGCCATATACGTCAACCTGGTAGTGCAGGATTTGTCCCGTTCACGGGCATTTTTCAAGGCGCTGGGAATGCATTTTAACCCGGCATTCAGCAATGAGCAGGCGGCGGCGCTGGTAATTGGCGACGGCATCTATGCCATGTTGCACACCCCCGACAGTATGCGCCGCTTCACCGCCAAGAGCCTGGCCGATCCCGGCCGCAGTCTGGAGGTGATGCTGGCGCTGCAGCAGGAACACAGAGCCGCGGTGGACAACATGTTTCACCGGGCCATAGATGCCGGTGGCATGGAGCAGCGTCCGGCAGAGGATCACGGCTTTATGTACAGTCGCGCCTTTGAGGATCCCGATGGCCATATCTGGGAAGTGTTTTGGATGGACAGCTGCGCCCATCCGAAGCAATGAAAGGCTGTCTGGTCGTCCTTGCCCTTGGGGGCCCTGTTATCAGCTACGCTATTATCTATGGCTGGGGCTAGGGCTGTCGTTTGAGCCAGGTTTTCTTCGTTTGTGGCTGCGTCTGTGGCAGGAAGCAGGCCACTTTGCTCAGTCAAAGATATTTCCCGATTACACCGGCCTGGTCAGTCAACACTCTGGATTGCAGCTATCCCCCTTGCTCTCAGGCAGGGGCGTATCTCCATTCAGCGGGGTAATTTTGATCCTGTATTGCACTGCCGGGAAGTAGGTGCCAATTTCTCTGGCGTGCCACCAGTCGCCGCTCTGGGCATGTTCTTGCCTGGTGGTGAATCTATATTCGAACAGCCGGGCGCGCACCATTTTTGGCGTTTTACCCTCGAAAGGATTGTGTTGCAGCAGCGCCAGCACCTCGGGGCTGTTGAACAGGAGTCTCAGAATCAGCATCCGAAACCAGGGCGGCGGATAGTCGCTGTCCAGTGCAGCAAACCACAGCTGCCAGTCGAGCCTGGGCTGGTGGGGGATGTTCCATAGCGGCGGCCGCGCCTTGTCCCCGGGCTTATAGGGCAGGTCATAGGCTTGCCAGTGAATTCCATCCTCTGAGCCCTCGATAAGGATCTCGGGGCGGGTGGTGGTCATCACGGCAAAGACGCCGTAGGGACTGGCAAGCTGCCAGGGCCTGAGCAGGCTTTGCAACGCTGCCATGCCCGGCAGGGGCTGGCCAAGACCCTGGGCTATTTGCATCAGCCCCAATGCTCCCAGGGAGAATCCCGCCAGGTAGCGGCCGCCCTGGAGCCAGGTTGACGTTTTGAATAACAGTGTTTCACTTGGCGGGGCATGGCTTTTTGGCTCATTGCTTTCTGTGGCGCGACTTTCATTGGTAAGACCCGACCTTGTCCATCGGAATGGGAGCAGATTTTTCAACGCCCTGTCGTCGAACAGGGACAGACACAGCACCAGGGTCAGCAGATTAAAGAAGTTGTAGTTGCCCGTCAGCAGTATACCGAGTTGCAGCAGGATAATGCCCCAGGCGGCGAGGTGCCTTGGACGCCTGCCGAGGAAAATGAACCAGGGCAACAGCAGTTCTATGACCAATACCAGCGCAGTGCAAGCCTGCAGGCATAAGGCAGGCAGTTGCTCGACATACCAGGCAAGCGGGGTGGGCAGTGGTTGGGTGTGCAGATGATATTGCAGCGCCGTGAGATCGCGCCAGCTGGGATCCCCGCTAAACAGTTTGACCGCCCCCGACATCAGGATGAAGCGAAACAGCAGCAATCGCAGCAGCCAGATCCCCAGGCTGCTGCGATTGACTATTGGCGCTTGTGGTTTGTAAAACGGTTCGAGAAACAGCGCCAACACCCCGGTTTCCAGCAACAGGAGATCCCATTGGAAAGACATGAACACCTGGCCGCCATACAGCAGTGACAGGTACAAGAGATACAGCAATATGAGGCATGCTCTGGGCAGTATATTAAAGAGCAGCAGCAGGCTCAGGGCGATGCCTGATAGGGTTACGGTCCGGATGGCGTCATCCGAATCTGCCCACCAGAAGAGGGTTGGCATGCGCCAATAGCCTTGTGGGCCGAGATATTCGTGGCTGGCCTGGATGAAATCCGCCAGGGGTAGGAGGCCGTTATGGCCGATAAGGCCCGGCGCCTGCCAGTGAAAGGAAGCGAAGGCGCACAGGTAAATCAACGCCAGCAGGCGGAGAAACAGCCAGCTTGTCAGGTGATATTCGACCGGATGCAAGTGTTCGCCCAGCAGCAGTTTCTGCAGCGAAAAACACAAGCCCCTGTGGTTTGCCACCCAGTCGTAAACCCCTTCGCTAACGCGCCCCATTCCGGGAAGATGCATATAGGCCCAGGCATAGAAGCCCTTGCCCGGAATGCGTTTGAGTACCTGGCAGGCGGCCGCGGCACCTCGATATTGCCGCCCGTCCTCATCAAAGAAATAGATGTGTCTTGCAAAGGCTGCCTGGTCCAATTGGCGGTATGGTGCGCTCCCGGGAGCCTGGACAGGTTCTTGGCAGGCCAGTTCCTGGAACGGAAGATAGCGCACGCGCGCAGCCGTCTGGCGAGACCAATAGTCTACCCAGCGTTGACAGAAGCGGCAGTCGCCGTCGTAGATGAGCAGGGGCAGGGGCAGGGCGTTCATAGCGCTAATATAGTTCAGTATTCCCGGGATGGCGGGCGTGCGGCGGATTTTCCCCATTTGGTGATGGCGGAATAACAGCGATTTCAAGGCAACAAAAAAGGCCCGTTAAGGGCCTTTAAGTTTTCTCATTTAGGCGTCACCATTTCTCACTTTGGTCGGTGCGCTACACAGCTACAACTTATTCGCTTGGGGGCACATAGCCTTCGATTTCCACTTCCTTGCCTTCAAACAGGAAATTAACCATTTGCTCTTCCAGCAGTTTGCGATGCTCAAGATTCATCATGTTGAGCTTTTTCTCGTTGATCAGCATGGTCTGCTTTTTTTGCCACAGGCCCCAGGCCTCCTTGCTGATGGAGTCGAAGATGCGCTTGCCGAGTTCGCCCGGGTAGAGCTGGAAATCCAGGCCTTCGGCTTCTTTGTTGAGGTAAACGCAGTTGACTGTACGGGCCATAAGTACTCCTTGATTGCCGCCGTTACGGGCCGGGCTTATGCATTTATGCTGATGTCTTTTGATACTTTCTTAACGCCGCTTTTTCAGGCGCGATTTCAAACGCTATTTCAGGCGCTATTTCAAACGCTGTGCCAGGGTTTCCAAAATCCGCTCGGTGGCGGCGGCCAGCCCCAGCTTTTGTGGTTGCCTGACGTTATACCAGAGAGCGCCCCCATCTTCCATGACTTGATGGGCTGAACCTGGCTTGCAGCTCAGCAATACCGGCTGGATATCCAGGTGGAAGTGACTGAAGGTGTGGCGAAAACCATCCAGCAGTTCCGCTTCGCCTTGCAGTTGCTCTGCCTCAATATGGGCCCGCAGCTCCTGTTCGCTGACGAATTGGGGGAAGCACCAGAGGCCGCCCCAGATCCCGCTCGGGGGGCGCTTGATAAGCTGCACCTCGGGCCCCTGCATTTGGATAAGCATCCAGCCCGCCTTGGCGGGTATGGTCTTTTTCGGCTTTTTACCCGGGAACTCGCTTTGGCGGCCACTGAGCTGGGCGCGGCAATCCACGGCCACGGGGCAGGCGCCGCATTCGGGGCGACTGCGGCTGCAGATACCGGCACCTATGTCCATCATGGCCTGGTTATATTTGGCTATCTGCTGTTTGGGCGTCAGGGTCGAGGTCAGTTGCCAGAGCTGCTCTTCAACACTCTTTTGCCCGGGCCAGCCGGCAATGGCGCCGTGGCGGGCCAGCACCCGTTTAACATTGCCATCCAGTATGGGGTGATGTTGTCCCAATGACAGCGACAGTATAGCGCCTGCGGTGGAGCGGCCTATGCCGGGCAGCGCCAGCACAGTATCGAAATTCTGCGGAAATTCGCCCTGGTGTTTATCCCTTATTTCCTTGGCGGCCTTGTGCAGGTTGCGGGCGCGGGCATAGTAGCCAAGGCCGGTCCACAGGTGCAGCACCTCATCCTCAGGGGCCTCGGCCAGATCCGTGACCGTCGGAAAGCGGGCCATAAAGCGCTCATAGTAGGGGATGACGGTGGCTACCTGGGTTTGCTGCAGCATGATCTCCGAGACCCAAACCCGGTAAGGGGTCTTGTTTTGCTGCCAGGGCAGGGTCTTGCGGCCGTGGCTGTCGTACCAGGCTATGATGCGGTCGGCGAAGCTTTTGGTGCTCATGGATTTTATATAAGGAAAAGCTTGGGCTGGGCGGGCAGTGTAGCGACTGGAAACCGGAGCGACAAGGCCAAAGGGAAGTCAACCTCGCACTTGGCGCAGATCTTGGTATACTTTTTCGGCGCAAGGGCTTGCGCGGTGGGCGTAACTTTGGATAATGCCCCTTCTTTTTATTGTGTGCTATTGGGGCTAGGCCGACATGAGTGAAGTGACCACTGCCGAGTTTAATGAAGAAGGCAAGTATCTGCGCAAGATCCGCAGTTTCGTGCTGCGTGAAGGGCGTTTGACCAAGGGCCAGGCCCAGGCGATAGAAAGCCATTGGCCGGCCATGGGCCTGGATTACAGCCCTGTGGCCCTGGACTTGACACAGGTATTTGGCCGTGAGGCAAATACAGTGCTGGAAATCGGCTTCGGTATGGGTGCCTCCCTGGTGCAGATGGCCGCCGCCGCCCCCGAACTCAACTTTATCGGTGTGGAAGTGCACAAGCCAGGTATTGGCGCCTGTCTGGGCGATGCCGGTGCCGCCGCTGTGACCAACCTGCGGGTGTATCACCACGATGCGGTGGAAGTGCTGGAGCACGCCATTGCCGATGGCAGCCTGGCCCGGGTGCAGTTGTTCTTCCCCGACCCATGGCACAAGAAGCGCCATCATAAGCGCCGCATAGTGCAACCTGAATTTGTCGACCTTATTCGCCGTAAGCTCAAGGTGGGCGGTGTATTCCATATGGCCACCGACTGGGAAAACTATGCCGAGCACATGCTGGAAGTCATGAGCGCCGCCCCCGGTTATCGCAATAAGTCGGCCGAAGGCAACTACGTACCGCGCCCCGATTATCGTCCCCTGACCAAGTTTGAGGCCCGCGGTCATCGCCTGGGTCACGGCGTCTGGGATCTGATGTTCGAAAAGCAGGATTGAATTCCGTCCGGGCAACCGGGCAAAAACCGCCGCGCCGCGGCACCATAACCAAGAAGAGGAAATCACAATGGCCAAGAATCGCAGCCGCCGCTTGCGCAAGAAACTGCGTGTGGATGAGTTCCAAGAACTGGGCTTTGACATCAGCTGGGAGTTTGATGCCAAGGTCGCCGAAGCCGATATCGACACCATAGTGGATAAGTTCATCGACGATGTTATCGAGGCGCGTAAGCTGGGCTTCCACGGTGGTGGTCACCGCGAGTGGGAAGGCATTATTGCCACTCAAACCCTGGGTAAGTGCACCGAGGAAGACAGAGCCGCGGTCAAGGCGTTCTGGGCAAACCAGAGCGTTGCCAATGTCGAAGTAAGCGAACTGTACGACATTTGGTGGGGCTAAATCGTGACCGAGCAGTTGTCGCTTGAACCAGGCTTGCTCGACGAGATAGTCCAACAAACCCGGCCGCTGCTCGGCAAGGGCAAGGTGGCGGATTATATTCCGGCCCTTGCCGACGTCGATCCCAACAAGCTTGGGATCGCCGTCACCTCCATCGACGGCACCACAGTCGGTGCCGGAGATTACCTGGAGCCCTTCTCGGTCCAGAGTATTTCCAAAGTATTCAGTCTCACCAATGCTCTGATGCTCTATGAAGAGCAGGAAATCTGGGGCAGGGTGGGCAAAGAGCCCTCGGGCCATTCCTTCAATTCCCTGGTGCAGGTGGAACTGGAGCGCGGTATTCCCCGCAACCCCTTTATCAATGCCGGCGCCCTGGTGATAGCCGATTTGCTGCAAAGCCGCCTGGGGGCGCCCAAGCAGCGGATGTTGGAAGTGGTGCGCATGATGAGTGGCAACAACGGCATCTGCTATGACAAGCAGGTTGCCGATTCCGAATACCAGCACAGTGCCCGCAACGCCGCCATCGCCTATCTGATGAAATCCTTCGGCAATTTCCACAATGATGTGGATGCAGTGCTGCGCAATTATTTCCATTACTGCGCCCTTAAAATGAGCTGTGCCGACTTGTCCCGGGCCATGCTGTACCTGGCCAACAGGGGCCAAACCCTCAGCGGTCAGCAACTGGTCAGCGCCACCCAAACCCGTCAGCTCAACGCCCTGCTGGCCACCTCGGGGCTTTACGATGGCGCCGGCGAATTTGCCTACCGGGTTGGCATGCCCGGTAAGAGTGGCGTCGGTGGCGGCATTATCGCCGTGATCCCCGGTCTCCTGTCCGTCTGTGTCTGGTCCCCTGAGCTGGATGGCCATGGCAATTCCCTGGCCGGTACTGCCCTGCTCGAACGCCTGTGTCAGGCACTGGGGCGCTCCATCTTCTGATCCTGCTGCCAACACCTTGGTGAAAATCACCACTTAGTGGTGGTCAGACTCACCAAGGCTGCTTTTTGTTATCAGTAAAGTTCATCATAATTCAATAAAATCAGATAGATACAATTTTGGCACGCTCCGTGCTTTATCCAAACCATCGAAATCGACAATCACAGGATGGAACGCAAATGAAATTACCTTCAATGCTCACAGGGATAGCCCTCGCCACCATGATCTGTAGCACTGCACCTGTTATGGCCCATGAAGATCACCAGGAATGCAATGTCAGCCTGAATTACGATCTGACCATGGAACCGAAAAAGATGGTGTTCAGCAGCAAGGGTAAGGAACAGTACCGCATCGAGCCGGGCAGGCTGTTTGTCGATGGCGAAGAAGTCAGCCTCAACAGCAAGCAAAAAGCGCTGCTGGAACAGTATTCCGATGGTTTGGCCAAGCAAGTTCCCGAGTTTGTAACTTTGGTGACCGAGGCCGTGTCTTTGGCCAGTCAGGCGGTGAGCATGGCCCTGACCCCGCTGCTGGGTGATGACACAGGTGCCAAGGTGGACGAGCTGGTGGCCAATCTGCAAAAGCGTATGGACAAGGTCATGTACCGTAACGGCGACAGCTACTATGTGGGCGCCACCGAAGACTCAATGGATGAAGTATTCAACGAAGAGTTTGAGCAGGAAATCGAGCAGATGGTACAGAACTCTGTGGGTACCCTGATGATCAACCTGGGTAGCCAGATACTCTCTGCCGAAGGCGGCAGCTTCGAAGAGAAGATGGAGAATTTCGGTAAGAAGATGGAATCCATTGGCGACGATATTGAAAAGCAAATGGAAGCCCAGGCCGAGGTGATTGAGGCCCGCGCCGACAAGATGTGTGAAAACTTTGAAGAGTTGCTGGTGTTGGAAAACCGCGTCCGGGAAGAAATTCCTGAACTCAGGGATTACCCCCTGGCACAGCGTGAGCAAGTCGAGTTGCGTGAATAAACCGGGAGTGATTGAAGGTCCCCGTACCCGCTAAAGCCAATGAAGTGTTTCCTTTGAACTTAGGCTGAAAAGTCTTTTGCCCCGGATCCCCTCCGGGGCTTTTTTTATTCGTTTTTTAGCCGGTTGCGCCGGGGCGGGTTAAGCCCATTTCGTGGCTTTTATAGGTCGGATTTGCCCCGGCTACCCAGGCAGTTATGACAGTAAGATGGCGGCTCGCTGGAGTCGCGGTCAGATAATTTGTTATACTTCTAAAAAATAACAAAAAATCCGGTAAAAATACCGGTGCTCCGGACTCTACCTCAGTGTGTGTTTTTGGTATATCTTCTTGAATATCATCGATATGGTATCCGTTTTTTTGCTGCGGCAGCGTCCAGGCGATTAACGGCCAATAGCCAGTCGAAAACAGTTTAAGGCCAGCTTAATGTTAGAACTGTTAGAACCTATCGCCATTTTTACCCACGTAGCCCGTGCCGGTAGCTTCAGTGCTGCTGCCCGGCGTTTGGGGATTTCCAAGTCCAAGGTCAGTACCCAGGTAGCGGATCTGGAGCATAAACTCGGAGTGCAGCTTATTCAGCGCACCACCCGCAGTCTCAGTCTCACGGAAGCAGGTCATTTGCTGTACGTGCAGGGGGAGGAACTGCTGCGCGACGCCGATCAGGCCGTGGCCAGTGTCCATAACCTCAATGATGCCACCCGCGGCGTGCTCAAGGTGGGGATTTCCCAATCCTTCGGCACCATGCACATCATCCCCGCCTTACCTGAGTTTATGGCCCGTCATCCCGAGCTTGAACTGCAGGTGAGCCTGCTCGATCATAAGGTTGACGTGGTCAGCGAAGGCCTGGATTTGTTGCTCACCATGTCCGAGCAATTGCCCCTGGGCATGGTGGCCCGCCCCTTGATGAAGTGCCAGTTCATGTTGCTGGCATCACCCGACTATATTGCCCGTCACGGCGAGCCGTCCAAGCCGGAGCAGCTGGTGGATCACAACTGCCTGGTGTACCACGGTGAGTGGCATGAGCACAGCGTTTGGCAGTTCAAGCGTGGCGATGATTATTGCGAGATAGGGGTTTCCGGTAACTTCCGGGTCGACAATGCGCCGGCGCTCAAGTCGGCGGCCGTCAGCGGCCTGGGCGTGGTCTATCTGGCCAGCTATCTGGTGGAAGGCGAAATAGAAAAGGGCACCCTGGTACCTTTGCTGCGGGATTGGCAATTGACCCATCACCTGCCGCTGCAGGCCGTATACCCAAGGCGCAAGCACCTGGCCCCCAAGGTCAGTGCCTTTATTGATTTCATTAAGAATCATATAGGTACGCCACCCTATTGGGACAAGCCCTACGCTGAGCTTTATGCCGAGCGACGTTGAAAGCTGGAAACTTTGTTCTGATTTAAGAACTATGCTTTGAGTTAGGTTTGTCTGTTTTGCTTAAGTATTTATAAATCAGTTGTTTAATGGTTTGTCGGTGATTAAATAAACAAGGCTAATTAAGGCGTTTCTAATCGTGTTGCTCAGGTCGGAGTTGCACCTTGTTCTTAAATTAATACAATGGGCGTCAGTTGATTCGGGATGATCTGAGTCCGTAGCCGGCCTGGGAATGACCCCTTCCATGTTGGATGCGCAGATCCGCTGATAGCAGTCCTGAGTCAATGCCGGTGAGAGCTGATGAACTAATTTCATTAACCATGGCTCCACTGGCCTTGAAACCATCATCCTAGTTTTTGGTTTACCCCGGCCTCACCGCTGGGGTGATTTTTTTTCGGGGTTTGAAAGCTCAAGCGCCATCAGTTCAGCAGGTCGCAATAAAAAAGCCAGGTCCGGGGACCTGGCTTTGGTTTATTTGCTCGATAAGGGCATCAGCTGATGCTGACCGACTTAATCCAATCGTCTATCTGACTTTCCAGCACATCCAGTGGCAAGGGGCCATTCTTCAGCAGCAGGGTGTGGAATTCGCGGATATTAAACTTATCACCCATGGCCTTTTGGGCCTTGGCGCGCAGGGCGAGGATCTTGTTCATCCCCACCTTGTAGGCCGTGGCCTGGGACGGCATGACTATGTGGCGCTCCACCATTTTGACCGCATCAGACTCGGCGTTGGGCGTATTTTCCGTGTAGTAGGCAATACCCTGTTCCCGGGTCCATTGCTTAGCGTGTATGCCTGTGTCAACTACCAGACGGCAGGCGCGCCACAGTTCCATGGCCAGGCGCCCGAAGTCGGAGTAGGGATCCTTGTACAGTCCCATTTCCTTGGGGAAGTATTCGGTATACAGACCCCAGCCCTCCACATAGGCGGTGTAACGACCAAAACGGCGGAACTTGGGCACATTCTCCAGTTCCTGGGCTATGGCAATCTGCATATGGTGGCCGGGAATGCCTTCGTGGTAGGCCAGGGCCTCCATCTGGTACTTGGGCATGGCCTTCATGCTGTACAGGTTGGCGTAGAAGATCCCGGGGCGACTGCCATCGGCTGAGGGTTGGTTATAGAAAGCCTTGCCGGCGGATTTTTCCCTGAAGGCCTCCACCGCCTTTACGGTAATGCCGGCCTTGGGCTTGATGCTGAATACCTCATCCAGGCGGGAACGCATGGTGTCGATAAGGGACTTGGCTTCGCTCAGATAGGCCGCCTTGCCTTCGGCATTGTCCGGGTAGTAGAACTGCTCATCGTTGCGCATAAAGATGAAGAAGTCCTTCAGGCTGCCCTTGAAGCCGACCTTGGTCATGATGGCGCGCATTTCACCGTGAATCCGCTCCACTTCGGCCAGACCCAGTCGGTGGATCTCATCCGCACTCATGTCTGTGGTGGTGGTGCGTTTGAGGGCATCCCTGTAGAAAGCATCCCCTTGAGGGAATTTCCATACACCGTCCCTGTCATCGGCGCGCTGTTGCAGTTTGGCCACATAATCAATCAGCTGTTCGTAGGCCGGCTTAACTTGCTCCAGCAGGGCCGTTCTGGCCTCGGCCAGTAACTCGGACTTGAGCTTTTCATCCAGTTGCAGTGCTTCAATCTTACGTTTGAAGTCGGCCCACAGGGCACTGTCTTCACCCTCGGTGAAGGGGGCGCCTGTGATGATGTTGCGGCTGTCAGATATCACGTAATTGAACACGAATTTGGGGGCAATTATGCCTTTCTCCGCCCGCAGCTCAAGCGCGGCCTGAACCTGTTCAAAACGCGGATAAATTCCCTTGAGACGGCTGATATAGGCGCGGGCATCGGACTCATCCCCTATCTGATGTTGGTTTATCAGGGTAGAGGGTGTCGTGGAGTGCACGCCGTACATCTGGTTGACGGGATAGTTGTACAGATGCCACTTGTAGTCAGCTATGTTGTCTTCCAACTGCTGCTTGTACAGTGACAGACTCAGGGCTGTCTGGGCATCCAGATAAGCTTCGTTGACTTGCTTGAGTTGTTGAAGTTGCTTTTTGGCCCGGGCCAGATCCCTGGCATCGGCCGCTTCACTTATCTCGTCCCACTTGCCATAGTCTGCGGTCTTGATCCCAAGCTCGGTTTGAGCCAGGGGACTGGCCATCACATCTTCCATAAACAGGGTTTCAAACAGCTCATTGGCCTTGGCCGACTCTGTCAGTACCCGGGTTTCAGAGGCAATGCTTTCATTGGCGGACAGCAGAGGCCTGGCCTCTGCTATTGTGATGCTTCCCAGGGCGGCGCACAGGCCGAGGGCAACCAGGGTCTTGGGGAATTTATTGGACATTATTATGACTCCTGCAGATTCGTGCCGTCATCCTAAAGCAGCCATGGCTAAATTCCAGCGTGAAATGTTAGTAAATGTTTCGCTAATGTTTGGGGGGCCACACCGGCGGCGATCTCGCCGGTGTCAAGCAGTTGTTGCCTCAAACAAATTGAGACAGCAGGTCGTTGACGAACATCTGCCCCTTGCTGGTGAGAGTCCAGTGGCTGTCACTTTCTGTGATGAGTCCCCGCTCGGCGGCCTTGATCATGCCTTCGGTCAGCACCCGCCGTGACAGGCCGGTGCGCTGCTCGAATTCTTCCTTGGCCATGGGGGCCATCAGTCGCAACCGGTTCATCAGGTATTCCAGGGGCCTGTCTTCCTCTGCAACCTCTGTGAGTTCAAACAGATAGTCGTCGGCGGCCAGATAGCCCTTGGGGTGCTTAATTTTGACCGTGCGTACTATGCGGTTTTCCTCCGGCAAGGTCAGCTTGCCATGGGCGCCGCAACCTATGCCGATATAATCACCGAACTGCCAGTAGTTAAGGTTGTGGCGGCACTGGAAGCCGGGTTTGGCGTAGGCCGAAATTTCATATTGCTCATAGCCGAGCTGCGCCAGACGCTGCTGCCCCGCCTCATAGATGCGCCACAGCGACTCATCATCCGGTAATTGTGGCGGTCTGGAGTGAAACAGGGTATTGGGCTCAATCGTCAGCTGGTACCAGGACAGGTGTGGTGGATTGAGACCGGCGGCGGTTTCGATATCGGCCATGGCTTCGTCAAAGGACTGGTTGGGCAGGCCGTGCATCAGATCAAGGTTAAAGCTCTGATAGCCGGCGTCCTGGGCCAGCTCCGCGGCGCGCACTGCCTCGTCCTTGCCGTGGATCCGCCCCAGCAGGTTGAGCTTGTCCCTGGAGAAACTCTGTACCCCAACCGACAGCCGGGTCACACCGGCGGCCCGATAGGCCTTGAAGTCATCATGCTCCAGGGTGCCCGGGTTGGCCTCCATGGTGATCTCTATGTCGTCGCTAAAGGGGATCCGTTCGCGGACGCCCTGCAGCAGACGGCCAATATTGGCGGCATCAAACAGCGACGGGGTGCCGCCGCCGATAAATATGCTGCAAAGTGGCCTGTGCTGCACAAAGCCAAGATCGGCATCCAGATCCTTCAGCAGGGCATCCACATAAGCCTGCTGGGGCAGTTCGCCCTGCTGGCCGTGGGAGTTGAAGTCGCAATAGGGGCATTTCTGCACACACCAGGGAATATGTATGTACAGGCTCAGGGGAGGCAGTGACAGCATGGTTTAGGCTATGACCCCTTTGGCCCTGAGGGCATCGAGCAGCAATACCATGGCTTTGCCGCGATGGCTGAGGGCATTTTTTTGCTCGCCGGACAGCTCGGCTGCACTTTGTTGCAGGCCTTCCGGGATGAAGATCGGATCGTAGCCATGGCCCTGGGTACCCGTGGCGGCCTCGGCAATTCGGCCTTCCCAGGATGCCTGGCAGATGATGGGGGTCGGATCCTTGGCGTGGCGCATATATACCAGCACGCACTGGAAGCGGGCGCTGCGCTGCGCTTTGCCATCCATTGCTGTCAGAAGTTTTTGCCAGTTATCTGTATCACTGGCATTTGCACCGGCGTAGCGGGCGGAATAAATGCCGGGGGCACCGTCGAGGCAGTCCACTTCCAGTCCCGAATCATCGGCGATGGCGGCAAGGCCCGTGATGGCTGCAGCGTGACGGGCCTTGATGATGGCATTTTCGACGAAGGTGGTGCCTGTCTCGGCGACTTCCGGGACGTCAAATTCGCTCTGGGCTAACACAGAAATCTGGAAGTCCGCGAGCATCTCGTTGAACTCCCTGAGTTTTCCTTTATTGCCGCTGGCAAGCACTATCTGTTTCATCTGTTACTCTGTCTGTGGATCGAAATTGGACACAATCATACCCCAAGCAAGCACGGGGCTCCAGATAACACAGGGCCCGCATGCTGCGGGCCCCGGTATCATTCAACGTAGAATTTTTGCTTGAACTTGAGCGTGGTGTTGAGCTGGTTGCCATGCTTGATGGCGATTTGGAAATTGATTTCCTCATCATCGCGGTAGGGCACCTCGGCTATATAGTAGATGGCATCGCCTTCGCGTATTTCCTTGAATTTAAGGTCGACACGGGCATCGAGCAGGTTATTGGCCACGCCGCTTATCTCTACTTCCACCGCAGGGTTACCGGCGACCGAAGTGTCGAGCACCGCAATATTGATAATGCCGGTGTAACTGCTGCGCTCTATGCCGTAGCTCTTGGCGATAGAGGGGGTGAGGAAGGTGCTTCCCAAAGCCATATAATGAATATCATATTGGCCGACCTGTTCCTTTTGTTCGGCACTGGCAACACCACAGAGACTGGCGGTCAGGGCGAGTACGGCGAGTAGCTGACGTAACATGGTAAAAACCTCTTGCTGGATTCTCACTTGAGTATAAGACCATGATGTCAAAGGCTCCATGATCCCGATTTATTTAGTTATAGCAGAGCCGAAACCTGTTCGGGCAGCAACTGCGGTGCCAGGATCCGTACCTGCTTGTGGCGCCCAAGCTCACCCTTGACTATCTGCACATTGGTCTTCGGCACCTTGAACAGCTTGGCCAGCCAGCGCCCCAGGTGGGCATTGGCTTTGCCGTCCACCGGCGGCGCCGTGATGGCCACCTTGAGCTCATCACCATGGAGCCCCACTATCTGATCGCGACTGGCCTTGGGCTGAATGTAAAGATTCAGCAACAGCGCATCGCCCTGCATCTCTACTGCCGCCATCAGGCATTGGCCCAGTAAGGTATGTATTGGGCCAGCAACATATTGATGAAGTTAAGGCCGATAAATACCACCAGCACGGAGAAGTCCAGGCCGCCGATGGGCGGAATGATGCGTCTGACCGGCGCCAACACAGGCTCGGTCAGCTGGGCTATGACCATGATAAAGGGGTTATAACCCTGGTTGAACCAGCTAAGAATGGCGCGGATAAGCAGCATCCAGAAGAACAACACCCCGGCCTGCTTGATAACACTCACCAGGGCAAACAGGGCTATGGCCAGTGGATTGATGGGCGCACCGGCAATCAGACTCAGCAGCACCACCTTGATGGCCACCAGGGCCAGTGCCAACACCACTGACGCGCTGTCGAGTTTGCCAATGGATGGCAGTACCCGGCGCAGTGGGCCCACAATGGGATGGGTGGCCTTGACCACGAACTGGCTGAAGGGGTTGTAGAAATCGGCCTGTACCAGTTGCAGCCAAATCCGCAAAATCACAACCATGAGGTAGAGATCGAACAGGGTGTTGATTAAAAACATCATTGCGTTCATGCAAAGCTCCCTTAAAGGTTAAACCGGATCCGAACCCGGCTCAGAAGGTGTTGGCCATCTCTTCGGCGCGCTTGATACAATTGCCCATGGCCTGTTTGACCAGAGGCCTCAGGCCGCCCTGTTCGAAGGTGGCTATGGCCTGGGCCGTGGTACCGCCCTTGGAGGTAACGGCTTCCCGCAGCTGGGCCAGTGATTGCTCTGGATTAGCCTTCATCATGGCCGCGGCGCCCACCGCCGCCTGCTGCGCCAGATGGCGGGCGGCCTCTTCGGTCATATTGAGCGCCATACCGGCCTCGACCATGGCCTCCACAAACAGGAAGAAATAGGCCGGGGAACTGCCGGCGAGGGCTATGACCTTATTGATATCTTCTTCCTTCTCGACCCAAAGAATATCACCGCAGCTTTGCATCAGCATACCGGCCAGGGCGCGGTCTGCCTCGCCTATTTTGGCGGGGGCGTACAGGCCCGTCATGCCCAGGCCCAGCAACATGGGGGTGTTGGGCATGGTGCGGATAAGTTTGACCTGCTTGCCGAAATAATCATGGTAACGGCGCTCGGGAATACCGGCGGCTATGGTGATCAGCAATTGCTTGTCTATGGCCGGACTCAGTTCGCGGCACACGGCTTCCATCAGTTGCGGCTTGACACTCAGCACCACCACATCGGCATCGCGGGCGGCCGCCAGATTGTCATGGGAGGTGTGGATACCGAAATCGGCGCGCATGGCGTCGAGCTTGGGCGCGCTGGGATTGGTGGCATGAATAAGCTGGGGATCATAACCGCTGGCCACCAGGCCACCTATGATGGCGCGGGGCATATTGCCGGCACCGATGAAACAGATTTTCGCTTTTGTCATTGGATCCTCAATCTTTTTCCTGCGTCTTTAGTCTGCAATATGGGGACTGGCGCCAACTTTTACAATCCGGGCCGCCGGATAAAATAGTGTCAAGCTGTTGCCGACATGGCGGTTTCCGGCGCTTACCAAGGGGTATAGCTGCTTAAGGGGTATAACTGCGTGCGCCGAAGATGGCCGTACCTATACGTACCAGGGTGGAGCCGTGGGCTATGGCCAGTTCCAGATCGTCGCTCATGCCCATGGACAGGGTATCCACCGAGGCATAAGTTTCCCTCAGGGCATCGAACAGCATCTTCATGGTCGCCAGCTCCTGCTCCAAACGGTCACTGCCATGGGTTTCAGAAATCGGGCTTGGGATCGCCATCAGGCCTCGCAGACACAGACCGGGCAGGGCGGAAACTTCGGCGGCAAGGGTTGCCACGTCTTCCGGTTTGACTCCCGACTTGCTGTCTTCCTGGCTGATGTTGACCTGGATAAGTACGTTCAGCGGCGCCATGGCCACAGGTCTTTGCTCGCTGAGGCGCTTGGCGAGTTTGGCCCTGTCGAGGGTGTGCAGCCAGGCGAACTTCTGGGCCACAATGCGGCTCTTGTTGCTTTGCAGCGGGCCGATGAAATGCCATTCTATGTCTGGGAACGCTGGTGCCAGTTCATCGACCTTGGCTTCGCCTTCCTGGACGTAGTTTTCGCCGAAGCAGCGCTGCCCCGCCAGGTAGGCCGTGACCACGTCCGCAGCGGGTTTGGTTTTGCTGACGGCCAGCAATTTGATTTCAGAAGGGTTTCTTGCAGCATTTTGCGCCGCTTGCGCAATCCTGTGCTGGGCGATTGAAAGTCTGTCTGCTATTGTTGTCATGTTTTAATCAATCGGTCTAAGGGATATCCCACACTATGGAAATCACTGAGTTACTTGCCTTTAGTGTAAAACACAAGGCCTCGGATCTGCACCTCTCAGCCGGTGTGCCTCCCATGATCCGTGTCGATGGCGAAGTTCGAAAAATCAACCTGCCGGCGCTGGATCACCAAGGCGTACACAATCTTGTGTACGACATTATGAATGACAAGCAGCGCAAAGACTATGAAGAGCACCTGGAAATCGACTTTTCCTTCGAGGTGCCCAATCTGGCACGCTTCCGTGTTAACGCCTTCAACCAATCCCGCGGTGCCGCCGCCGTGTTCCGTACCATTCCCAGCGAAATCCTGTCACTGGAAACCCTGGGCGCGCCGGAAATTTTCAAGAAAATTGCCAGTTTCCCCCGCGGTCTGGTGCTGGTAACCGGCCCCACGGGTTCAGGTAAAAGTACCACCCTGGCGGGCATGATAGATTATGTGAACGAGAACCGGCACGATCACATTCTCACCATCGAAGACCCCATCGAATTCGTGCACCAGAACAAGCAGTGCCTTATCAACCAGCGGGAAGTGCACAGGCACACCCACAGCTTCAACGCGGCGCTGCGCAGCGCACTGCGTGAAGACCCGGACGTGATCCTGGTGGGTGAGATGCGTGACCTTGAAACCATACGTCTGGCGATGACGGCGGCGGAAACCGGTCACCTGGTGTTCGGTACCCTGCACACCACCTCGGCGGCGAAGACCATTGACCGTGTGGTGGACGTGTTCCCCGCCGGCGAAAAAGACATGGTGCGTACCATGTTGTCCGAATCCCTGCAGGCGGTTATTTCCCAGACCCTGATTAAGAAAATCGGTGGCGGTCGGGTGGCGGCCCATGAGATCATGATGGGAACACCGGCCATTCGTAACCTTATCCGGGAAGACAAGGTGGCGCAGATGTATTCTGCCATTCAAACGGGTATGGCCCACGGTATGCAAACCCTGGAGCAATGTCTGCAGAATCTGGTAAACCGTGGCCTTATCACCCGTGAAGACGCCATGGCCAAGAGCTCCAACAAACAGGCTAACTTTTAAGTAACACTTTTAAGGAACTATGATGGATGTACGTCCGTTTCTGAAGGTGATGGTCGAGCGCAAGGCCTCGGATCTGTTCATCACCGCAGGTTTCCCGCCCAGCGCCAAGATAGACGGTGAGCTGCGGCCGCTGGCGGAAAATGCCTTCAACCCGGCCCAGGCGCTGGACTTTGTCGAGTCGCTGATGAGCGACGCCCAGAAAAAAGAATTCCACGAAACCCGTGAATGTAACTTCGCCTTTGCGGCCAAGGAGCTGGGACGTTTCCGTGTCAGCGCCTTCTGGCAGCGGGAATCTCCAGGTTGCGTGATGCGCCGCATCGAAACCAAGATCCCCGAGATGGACGATCTCAAGTTGCCGGCCATCCTCAAGGATCTGGTGATGAGCAAGCGCGGTCTTATTATCATGGTCGGTGGTACCGGTACTGGTAAGTCCACATCGCTGGCCGCCATGGTGGGCTATCGCAACGGTCACGCCCGCGGTCATATTCTCACCATCGAAGATCCGGTGGAATTTGTTCACGACCACAGGCAAAGCATCATTACCCAGCGTGAGGTGGGCATAGATACCGACTCCTTCGACGCGGCGCTGAAAAGCTCCCTGCGCCAGGCGCCGGATGTGATCCTCATCGGTGAGATCCGCAGCCAGGAAACCATGGAGTTCGCCCTGTCGTTCGCCGAAACCGGTCACCTGTGTATGGCGACCCTGCACGCCAATAACGCCAACCAGGCGTTGGACCGCATCATGCACCTGGTGCCTGAAAGCAAACATCATCAATTGCTGTTCGATCTGTCGCTGAACCTGCGCGGCATTGTGGCTCAGCAGCTGGTACCCAAGGCCGACGGCACCGGCCGCCGGGCAGCCATCGAAATTCTGATCAATACCCCCAGGGTGTCGAGCATTATCCAGAAGAACGAGTTGCATCTGCTGAAAGACACCATGTCCAAGTCCAACGAACAGGGCATGCAGACCTTCGACCAGGCGCTGTTCAACCTGTATCAGGAAGGTGAAATCAGTTACGCCGATGCGCTGCACCATGCAGACTCGCCCAACGATCTGCGTCTGATGATCAAGCTCGCCAGCAAGGACTCCGGCGGTTCAGGCTTTTTGGAAGGTGTGACCCTGGATATGGATTAACCCCAGGCCGCAAGGACAGCGCCAGACCCCGGGTCTGGCGTTTTCCTGTCTGGCCTGAAGTAAACAAGAGGAGGCACGCTATGAAAACATCCTGCTTTTTGCCTGCGTTGGCCTTGTTGTCCCTGGGGCAACTCGCTGTTGCCGAGCAAGCCTTGGCCGACTGCCCGGATTTTCTCAATCAGGAGCTGCGCAAATTGCACTCCGAGCAGACAGTGGATCTGTGTCAACTCACGGCCGGCAAACCCGTGCTTATCGTCAATACCGCCAGTCACTGTGGCTTTACGCCTCAGTTCAAGGGCCTGGAAGCGCTGCATCAAAAGTACAAAGACCAGGGCCTGGTGGTCCTCGGCTTTCCATCCGATGATTTTTTTCAGGAAGAAGATCGAGAGCAAGATACTGCCAAAATTTGCTTCATCAATTACGGTGTGACCTTTAACATGTTTGCCACCTCGGCGGTGTGGGGCAGCGACGTCAATCCCGTGTTCAAGTATCTGGGCGAGAAGGCCGGTTCCCCCAAGTGGAACTTCTTCAAGTACCTGGTGAGTGGGGATGGCAGCGTGGTTACCCGCTTTAACTCCCGTGTCACGCCGGAAGATCCGGCACTCGTGTCCGCCATAGAAGCGGCATTGGTTAAACATAACAAGAGTTAATTGCTTTGAAAGGACTTTCCAAACAACAGGGCCATGGCCCAAGGGGCAAGAAAGCGGTATTGCTGCTGAACCTCGGGACCCCGGATGCGCCGACGCCCAAGGCCGTACGCCGCTACCTGGCGGAGTTTTTATCGGACCCCAGGGTGGTGGAAATCCCCAAATTGCTGTGGCAACTGATACTGCACGGCATAGTGTTGCGGGTCAGGCCCGCCAAATCCGCCGCCCTGTACCAACAGATCTGGACCGAGCAGGGTTCGCCGCTGATGGACATCAGCCTGCGTCAGCGTGACGCCTTGCGTGCCTTGCTGGCAGAGCAGGGCAGCGAAGTGCGGGTGGAGCTGGCGATGCGTTATGGCCAGCCGTCGGTGAGTTCAGTGCTGCAGCAGCTGCACAGCGATGGCGTCGATGCCATCACAGTGCTGCCCCTCTATCCCCAGTATTCGGCTCCGACCACGGGTTCCGCCTTTGATGCGGTGGCCAAAGAACTGATGGGCTGGCGCTATCTGCCGTCGCTCAACTTTATCAATAGCTACCATGACAGGCCCGAATTTATCTCGGCCCTGGCAGCCAGCATACGTCGCGATTTTGAAGTCAACGGCAAGCCGCAAAAGTTGGTGCTGTCCTACCATGGTATGCCGGAGCGCAACCTGCACCTTGGCGATCCTTACTATTGCCTGTGTCTCAAGACCAGTCGTCTGGTGGCCGAGGAGCTGGGTTTGCAGGAAGGTGAGTACATGAACACCTTCCAGTCGCGCTTTGGCAAGGCCAAGTGGCTCGGACCCTACACGGATGCCACCATGGCCCAGCTGCCGACTGAGGGGGTAAAGGATGTGGCCGTGGTTTGTCCGGCCTTCAGCGCCGACTGCCTGGAGACCCTGGAAGAGATCGCCGGACAAAACCGGGAAATCTTCGAGCATGCCGGTGGTGAGCGCTTCCGCTATATTCCGGCGCTCAATGATGATCCGGCCCACATAGATATGATGGCCAAGCTGGTGGCGCCCTATCTGTAACCAAGCTTGCTGTAACCGGGTTTGCCGGAAATGAAAAACGCCGCAGTCAGCGGCGTTTTTTATGGGGCTATTTGGGTGGGAAGGGTCGGACGTCAGGCCAGTTGTGCCTCGAAAAAACTCTCCACTATCAGCACAGCCGACACAGCATCCACCTGACCCTTGGTCAGCGCCTTGAAGCCGCCCAGCTCAAACAGCCTGGCCTTGGCATCGGCGGTGGTCAGGCGCTCGTCCTGGGTCGCCACCTTGAGGCCGAAGCGGCCCTGGAGCCGGTTGGCAAATTTGCGCGCTCTCAGGGTCATCTCCTGCTCTGTGCCGTCCATGTTCAGCGGCAGGCCCACCACCAGCAGATCCGGCTGCCATTCCTTGATGATGGTGGCGATTTGATCCCAGTTGGGGATCCCGTCGGTGGCCTTGATGGACAGCAGCGGATTGGCGCTGCCGGTGATGCTCTGGCCCACGGCAATGCCTATGCTCTTGGTGCCGAAATCAAAGCCCATGACTGTCTTGGCTTGCATAAAATCCTCAGGCGTGGCCAGTCTGGTTGGAGATCTGCCAGGGCTCGAATCCCAGGGCGCGGCTGGCCTGTTGCCACCTGTCCTCGTGGGGAGCACCGAACAGCAGGGCGCTGTTGGCTGGAATGGTGAGCCAGCTGTTATCCGCCAACTCCTGCTCCAGCTGCCCGGCACTCCAGCCTGAATAGCCCAGGGCCACGATAAAGTGCTCAGGACCTTCGTTTGTGCCCACCTTGGTCAGCACATCGCGGGAAGTGGTCAGCATGATGTCATCCGACAGCTGGGTGCTGCCGGCCCAGCCGGGCTGGGGACTGTGCAGCACAAAACCGCGTTCGGGATTGACCGGACCGCCCACCACTACTTTGGCATCCAGGGCGGGGATACGGCGCAGTTCATCGCCCTCCAGGCCCATCTGCTCCAGCAATTCGTTGACATCCAGTCCTATGGGTTTGTTGATCATCAGCCCCATGGCGCCGCGGGCGTCATGTTCGCAGATATAAATGACGGCGCGATCGAAAAAACCATCGGCCAGGGCCGGCATGGCGATAAGGAAATGGTTTTGCAGACTGTCCATTTTATCCTCCTACAGGTCAACCGCCGGCCAACTTCACCTGATAGCCCAGCTTTTCCAGCAGTCCCTTGAGCTGTTCGCGGTTGTCCGTCTGAATTTCGATGCAGAAGTCTTTGACTGTGCCGCCGCAGCCGCACTGTTTCTTGAGTTTTTGGGCCAATTCCTTGAGTGCCGCTTCGTCCAGTCCCAGTCCCTTGATGACGCTCACACCCTTGCCCTTGCGGCCCTTGCTGTCCTTGTGGATCCGCACTATGCCATCCCCCTTGGGGACTTCGGCTTCTTCCCGGGGGGCATCGATACGGCCCTTGTCTGTGCTGTACACCAGCAATACGTTTGGATCGATTCTCATCTGTCGCTCTGGATGGGGTTTCTATTTTCAGTTTACCAGACTATTACCCCGGACAGGTGGGCTATTTCAGCCTCGCCGGGGGCAAGGCATTATAAAGCAGAATCCAGCGGGAACCAGTAGTTAAGCCGCTAATCCCCTTGGATAATCTCATGTCTGCGTTATCAGGGCAGCAGCTGCAGAAAGCAGATAAGGGCCAGCAGTAATCCCGTACCCAGGGCCACCGGCAGCAGAAAGCGCCTGAGTGTAGGGATGGCCACTATGGCCGCGGTCAACACGAACCCGGGCGCCGCCCAGACGAAGCTGTTCCCCCCCTGAGATTTAACCAGCAACAACAACCACAGACTGATGCCGAGGGTGATAAGCAACAGCATTGGGGTGGCCTTGCTGTCGGCGACTGCGGTTTGCCGCAACAAGCGGCCATGTTCAGGGCTGACGGAGGCGGAGCGGGGCGCAAACAGCAAGATGGCGGCGGCCAGAGCGAAGGCACTCAGAAACCAATACATGGGGTGACTCCATTGGGGTTTAGATGATAATGATTATCAATTGAGTTTTGTTTGGAGTCAAGCCATCCGACGTAAAGAAACAGCAAAGAGAATGCAAATGGCCAGGCAGAAGTCCTTGATGGCTATTGTGAATGCCGCTTCAGTTCGGCTAAGCTGAAATCAAGAACCACAGGAAAGTCCACCTTGAATGGCTTGGATTACACAGCAAAGGAAACATGATGAAGAAGTATCTTATCGCCCTGGCAGCACTGGCGCTGGGGGCCTGTAGCAGTATCAAGACCAGTTGGGATTTCGACCCTGCGGTCAATTTCACCCAGTACAAAACCTATGCCTGGGTGGCCAAGCAGGAGGAGGGGGCCGGCTACCATCTTGATGGTCTGATGGACCAAAGGGTGCGCGATGCTGTTGATGCCGAACTCAAGGCCAAGGGCTTCAGCCTGGTGGCCACCGAGCAGGCGGATCTGCTGGTGAATTACCTCACCAAGGTCGACAAAAAAATCAATGTCGATACCTTTAACACCAGCTTTGGTTACAACCCCTATTGGGGCCCATCCTGGGGCTTTGGCAACAGCGTCCAGACCCAAACCGTGGTACGCGAATACGAGGTGGGTACCCTGATTGTGGATCTGGTGGACCACAAGAGCGACCGCTTGGTGTGGCGTGGCTCCCTGGCCGACACCATCAAGGACAAGAATACTCCCCAGGAACGCGAGGCCTTGATCCGTCAGGCGGTGGCCAAGATCATGGCCAACTACCCACCGAATCGTGCCCAATAAGCTCACGCTCTAAAACAAAAACGGCCCATTGGGGCCGTTTTTGTTTTGACCGGGAACTCGTCTGGACACACAGGTTTCCGCAGACTATCAAAGCCTGCAAGCCTTTCACCGTCGCACAAAGTAACCCCTGTATTTGGCTATACTTGCTGTAACGCAAGGGCTGCATGCATTTCTCAACTGAGATGGTTTGCCCCAGGTGTCACTGCTAACCAGAAAATCCAATGGGGGGAGGTTATGGGAAAATGTTACAACACGGTTGAAATAGCTGCGCCTATAGACAAGGTGTGGAAAACGGTCAGCAACTTTCATGACATGTCCTGGGCTAAAGGTGTCATTACTTCACTGGAAAAAGTGGGTGATAAAGGTGGCAATGAAGTGGGTGCCAAGAGGGTACTCAATAATGTGTTCAAGGAAACCCTGACCCAGTTCCATCCCGATAAATACAGCTTTTCCTACAGCATTGACGATGGCCCCGGACCTGTGGCCCGTGAAGCCGTCAGTCATTACATAGGCGTGGTTAAGTTGAGCGAAAAGCAGAATACTTGTGTGGTTGAGTGGAGCTCAAGCTTTGAATCAGCCAACGAGGAACAGGTATCGGATTTTTGTAATCCCATCTACCGGGCACTGCTGGACGCGTTGAAAAACACACTGAGCTAAAGTGGCTGTCTCTTACCGCAGCCTCCTATGATGTTTGTGCGGTGCAATTGGTTTGGCCATAGCTGTCTTTTGGAAATGCCACTGAGATGAAATTGCTCACCTTAATATCTGGCGAACCGCATATCTCCTGTAGTGGGTTCTGTGCAGGGATGCGCCAATGTCGCGATCACACGGCCAGTTTTGTTCCCAACAAAACTGGCATTTCCTCCGTCCATGGAGGTCAGATGTGATTGAGCGACCATGTCGCCGATGGTCACTGGTGCGGCAGTGCTTGATTAAAGGTGTACCGCTCGGGCAATCGTGCGACCTTAGCCTTAAAAGCTTGATACATATTATTTTACCGCTTGCTTAAGCGCATCGTTCTCTGCCAAGATACTGATTCGTTAAGGATAAGTTGGTGCTAAGGGACGAAGCAGAACACTTCAGCCCGTGCGGTAGCCATGCTTGCTTAAGAGCTTTTGAATAACACTCCTGATGACAACTAAGATGGGATGTGTGCCGGCGTCAACGTAAGGCGACGCCACTTAGCTTGAGTTACTTAAACCTTGGGCCGCTTGGCTTAACAATACTTTTATACAGCCGTATCTGGGTTTTAGGGAAAAGACTCAATAAACGGATGAAAATCTTGCGCACTATTTCCGTAACATTTCAAAAAATAAACGATAAATTAGTAAGTTGAAAATTCTGCGATGTAGATAATAGGTTTGGAAACCGCGCATGCGCGTTTTGCTGCCGAGGATATTTGGGCCAGTTGTCGTATTCAGTAGATAATACAATAAATTAGCAATGCTCGTTTTACTCCTCCGAGGACTAAAACGCGCATGCGCACTATGCAGCTGTTAAGCATTCACGGAGGAAAGATGCATTCTGCTAGTAATAAGTATCTTCTGGCAGCGGCGATATGTTGTTTCGCTGCTGCACTTGCTCATCTGGGTTGTATTGTATTCGGAGGCGATTGGTATCGTTTCTTTGGTGCAGGCGAACAGATGGCTCGGATGGCAGAGCAAGGGCTTTGGTATCCGACAATTGTAACCTCTGTTATTGTCATGATGCTTTGGGTTTGGGCGCTTTATGGCCTGTCGGGCGCGGGCGAAATTAAACGTTTACCTTTGACAAAATTGGCGCTAATCCTCATTGCCAGTATATTTTTAATTCGTGGCGTTTCCTTCGTCGGGTTAATGCCAATGTTCCCAGAAAACAGTCTGACGTTCTGGTTAATTAGTTCTGGTATATGTTTGTTTATTGGCGGCCTGTTTGCTCTAGGTTCTTGGCAGCAGTGGTCAGTTTTAGGTGTAAAAAATGCCTAACAATACGCATCACTCGCTCCCGTTGGTCGCTGGGACGCCAACCCGCTGCGCGGCTTGTCGCCCGTGTGCTTTGCGTTAGGCATCAGTAAGGAAATCCGAGAGATTAACAACCTAAGGAACACAATTACTTTTCTTTGTTGGTCTCAATTGCAACATTTGCATTCGCCGAGGAGTTGATTATGGAACCAGAATCTTGGGCTTTTCCTGATGTGATTGAGCATGCAAGAAAAATAAGCCCAAACAATTCAGAAGGCAAACCGTTTAATCAGTTTGGTCTAGTGTACTCATCTGAAGAGGTTGCCTCTCTTAAGCTGTCCATCTTGTCAGCTACAGAATTACAAAAATACGCGGATATTGTTACGCACGCCTATCCAGATGCTGTTGCTAAGCAGCTTCCAGAACAATGCCATAATTTGCCGGTAGAGCAACTAAACGAAACCGCGGTGGCAGGCATCGCTTACATTTCAATTAATGCTACGAACTCAACTACAAGAAAATGGGCTACAGAATGCTTGTCGGCAATACAATGCAACTTTGCAAAAATAGGCCGGTAAAAATTCCTGACAAGTTAAATTAGCTGAAAACCACTCGCTGCGCTCGCGTTTTCAGCTGTTCAAAGCGTTATTTGCTCAATATCACTAAGGAATACTGACCTTGCGAAAAGAACTTAGGGAGAAGATCATTGAAGTTTGTGATCAAAAAAACGAGAAAAAAGGCTCGGATGTAGGACTTTCCTTTTATGCGTTTTTAAAAACAAGAATGATGAACCTGAGATTTTAATGGAGGTCGCTCGGTGGTGGATTGAAACACATAAACTAGACCACTTTGAAAAAGCTTGTAAAATTAAAAATATGATTCAAGCTGGTGATTAACGGCTTATGTGATAATTTATACCATCAAATTTTGGAGTCGTTTTGAAGAAAGTAATGTTAGTCTTGGTTGCATTTGTCATCGGTTATTATATAAATGCAAGGTTTGTTGAAATGGCATACTCATTAGGCTTTGCCGAGTTAAAAAAAGAAGCTGTTTTAATTAATGATGAAAAAATGAAAGTAAAATGTCATTCTTATGCCCTTGGTTGGTTCGATGAAATTAAAATAGAGAATAAATTTCAAACTTGTATAAACGAGTATGAAGCTGAAGGCTATAAACTTATTGATAGCCCAAACACATAACACGGCAGCCAAGCTTTGGACGTGATTCAAACGCCACTTAGCTTGGCGTTAATCTTCAAGGAGAGATAGTATGCCAACGATTCAAGAGCTTATAGATGAGCTTGAGGCTGAAATAAATAATGGTGGGTTTGATCAATTCTTCTTTAACTCCGCAGGGGATCATACCGAGGAAACAATACAGGCTTTGCTAACAATAGGAGCAAATCATACTGCAAATATTCTAAAAAAGGCCGCGTGTAAATTTCCTGGCGGCATGCCTCCAAAAGATCGGAATATTCGGCAGGAGCTATTGGAGGATGTTTCACCTGACTCAGATGCCTTTGAAGATCTAGATGAAGAGTTTTTGGCATATAAAGATAATTTAGCATCTTTAGTATCAGGCTATGAAGGTTAATAAGGCCAGGCACAATTGCCAAAAAGCTTGCTGGATGCAGCTGCCGTTTCGCCTGTGCTGAGTTCTTAGGCAACTATGCTTAAATATTGCGCGCTATTTATAATTTCTCTCATTTTAACTATATTTACATTTTTTAAAATTAGTAGATTTATATTTGAAGCTAGTTAAAAGACAATGCAAAAGTACAACCAGTTAGAGTTGTTGTTTGCCTAAGAAATCTAAAAGGAAAAAGAAGTAAGTAGGTTTCAGGCATTGTTAGAGTTCAATAAATTGAATTCAATTTAAGAAGGACTGTGAGTAATAGAGAAAATACCATCACCCCAAGTGATCTAAAGATTAAATATAATTCTACTGGTGAAGAGTTTAAGGTATATGATTACGTCGGCTACTTCATTATAGAGCAAATTAAATACGATCCAGTTGATCGGATGTTTTACACAGTTGTTATTGGTGGTTCTCCAATAGCGTTTTTAAACACTAAAAACATCTATTTATATATTGTGGATGTCAAAAGTAAAATGCTCCTGAATAGATGTTGTTTGAATGGGCTGCCTAAAAAAATATTCTGATGAATGGCGGCACAGATAGTTAATGCGTTAAATTTCTCAAAATTGGAGCACATTTTGAAATTCAGATTTATTCTTGGTCTTTGCTGTTTCATCACCCAACTGGCCATGGCCACTCCCATGGAAACCAAGTTCTTTGATGCCGGTGGTACGAAGCTGGAGTACCTGGATTTGGGGGCAGGGGAATACACTTTGGTTATTGAGTCCGGTGTGGGTATGGGCGTCGATTATTGGCAGCCCTTGCTGCCGGAGCTTGAAAAACTGCAGCTCAGAACCGTTATCTATTCCCGCGCCGGTAACGGCAAGTCGCAGGCAGCAGATGATGTCTCTTTGGCGGCTTCAAATGAGCGGCTGCAACAACTGCTGACCGGGATCAAGGCGGGGAATAAGCTTTTGTTGTTGGGCCATTCCTATGGTGGCCTGCAGGTGCGAACCTTCGCCGCGGCCCATGGGGATTCAGTGAAGGGGCTGCTGTTGCTTGAACCCAGCCATGAGGGCTTTGGCAAGGGACTGGCAAAACTGGATAAGGCGTGGGCCGAGCGCGACGCCGCCCGGCTGGATGCCATGCTCAATGACCAGGCTGAATGGCGCAATCTGCAGCAGATATACAGGCAAAACGCCATAGCCGATGAAGGTATCACCCAGAAGCTTCCCACTGTTGTGGCCACCTCCTCAAAGTTAAACGAAAGCGACTGGTGGATAGGGCACAGCGCTGGAGGGAAAAAACTTTGGCGCGAGCTGCATCAAAGCCTGATAGCCCATAATCCCAATGCCCTGCATTTGGTGACGAACAGTACCGACCACAATGTCCCGCTGGACAACTGTCCGCTGCTATTGCGCGCTATAGATAACCTAATGTTCTTAATTCACGACTGATTTAATCCACGACCGATAGCAAGCGAGGCGACATGGATAAGTTACTGCTGATCACAGGTGCGGCCATATTTGGCATTCTGGGCACAATCCATCTGATCTACACCCTGTTCACCACCAAGTTCAGTCCCTATGACGGTGCCGTGGCCGAGGCCATGAAATCCACCTCGCCCCGGCTTACCCGGGAAACCACGGTCTGGAAGGCCTGGATTGGTTTCAACGCCAGCCATAGCCTGGGGGCCATGCTGCTGGCCGCCGTGTACTTGCCCCTGGCCATCAATCATCATGAGTTGCTGCAAGACTCGCTGTGGTTCTCTTGGTTGCCGGTGCTGGTTGCGGCCTGCTACCTGGTGCTGGCTAAAAAATATTGGTTCAAAATTCCCTTTATCGGCATCTCGATAGCCTTGATTTGCTTTCTGGGTGCGGCCTGGCTGCTGAATACTTAGACAAGTCAACGAAGGGGAAGCCCGTCCGCTCCTGCTGCTTACCCCAAAGCCTGCTGCCTTAGTGCGCACTTGCTCCCGGTCCGCTGGCGGTCTGGTAATAGTGGCTATAAACTGTTGAAAGTTCTTGAATGCGACATTTCAGAAATGGCCCAACCGGACCACCGCCCATGGCGGAAGGAGCGCCTGCTTGCGTGAATCTTCGATAGCTGTGTTGTTGGTGGTTTTGCTGCTGGTTTTCCATATGCAGCCCGCCTGGGGCTGGAACGATGAGGATGGCGATGGGGTGCCGGATCTCAAGGATGCCTGTCCCGCTACCGAATTGAAGGCCAAGGTTAGCGCCAACGGCTGCGTCGTTGCGCCCGTGGCCGAGGTCCCGGATCTTTGTTTGATGACCACCCGGGATTCACTCTTTCCACCCCAATGTGAGCATACCTCGGCCGTGACTGTGTATTTCGATTTTGCGGTTGCCAAGCTCGGCTATGATCAGGCCTGGCCCCTGGTCAAGGTGGCGGACTTTATCAAGCGTCATGGCAAGGCGGTGTATCTGGTGGGGCACACGGACAATATAGGTTCTCACGAGGCCAATCAGGCACTGTCGTTGGCGCGAGCCGATCATGTCAGACTATTACTGGAAGCGGATTTTGCTGTGGACCCGGCACTCTTGTTTATCGAAGGCCGCGGCAGCAACGAGCCGGTGGAAGCGGGGGACAGTCCCCTGGCACGAAAGCTTAACCGCCGGGTTGAGTTTTTGGTTGATGCCGAATAACTTACTCATTACTTAACGACTTACTTAACTATTTATTTAGCGATTTTCTTAACTAGTCACTTAGCGATCTACTTAATATTACAACTGGAAAACTGGGAGTCACGCAATGGAAAACCTAGAAGGTTTGCTTAAACAATTACCCGAGCTGGTCATGGGTTATGGCCTGAACATTTTGTTCGCCATCGTCATCTTTTTTATCGGTAAATACCTGTCAAACGTCGCCAAACGTCTGACCGCCAAGATTCTGGGCAGCCGCAAGGTGGATCAGACTGTGGTGTCTTTCGTGGCCAACCTGGCCTGGGCCCTGGTGTTCGTGTTCACCGTGATTGCTACCTTGGGGCAAATCGGGGTACAGACAGCGTCTTTGGTGGCGGTTATCGGTGCCGCCGGCCTGGCCGTGGGCCTGGCCTTGCAGGGCTCCCTGTCCAACTTTGCTTCCGGCGTGCTGATGGTGCTGTTCCGTCCCTGCCGCGTGGGTGACTTTATCGAAGCCGCCGGTATTGTCGGTGTGGTGGATGAGATCACCATTTTCTCCACCAAGCTGCGCACCGGTGACAACAAGGTGATAGTGGCGCCGAACTCGGCCATCATGAACGGCACCATCACCAACTACTCCACCATGGACAAGCGCCGTATAGATCTGGTGATAGGCGTGTCCTACGACGCCGATATCCGCGCCACCAAGGAAGTGCTGACCAAGGTCTTGGACAACAATGCCTTTGTGCTTAAAGATCCTGCCTATACGGTTGCTGTCAGTGAGTTGGGCAATTCCTCCGTGGATTTCGTGGTTCGTCCCTGGGTCAAGGGCAGCGACTACTGGCCGGCCCGTTTTGAACTGCTGGAGCAGATCAAGATTGCCCTGGATGACGCCGGTATTGGCATCCCTTACCCGCAAATGGATATTCATGTGAAGGCCATGCCATCACAATAATCCAGTCAGCAATCACAAGAGCCGGTCTAGTACCGGCTTTTTAATAACACAGACAATTTACCGTTTGCCATGCGCCAGGCGTTGGCTAAACCGTTATGGAGACACGATGAACAAGGCAATTTTAACGACGGCGCTGCTGCTGGGCACTTTCCTGACCCAGACTCTGATCCAGGCCCAGGCCGCGCCCGAGCAAGGCAGCGTACTCTTGGGGGGCTCGGCCACCAAACTCGTTGGGGTGCAACCCGAGCTTGATAACAAGGCCCCGGACTTCAAGGTGGTGGATGAGAAGTTCGCCCCCGTCAGCTTGAGCGACTTCAAGGGCAAGACAGTGCTTATCAGCGCCGTGCCCAGCCTGGACACGGGTGTCTGTGCCCTGCAGACCAAGCGCTTCAACAAGGAAGTGTCCGGCTTCGATGACAAGGTGGTGATGCTGACCATAAGTGAAGATCTGCCCTTTGCCCAGAAGCGATTCTGCAAGGTGGAAAATGTCGACAAGATCAAGGTGTTGTCCGACTCTGTGTGGCGCAACTTTGCAGAAGAGTATGGCCTGCTTATTGAGAACCGCGGCCTGCTGGCACGCAGCATTCTGATAGTGGATGCCGAGGGTGTGCTCAGGTACCGTGAGCTGGTGAGCGATGTCAGCCATCATCCCGATTATGAGGCGGCGCTTAAGGCACTGCGGCAAATCAGCAGCAACTGATCGCGATACAGGTTATTTCCAAAGGCAGACCCAGAGTCTGCCTTTTGTTTAAGCAAAGCCCTGGGATAAGCCTTGCGGTAGTCGGATGACTGCGGCTAGAGTGGTCTCTCTTTAAAAAGCCCCCACGGCTGGATTTAAAAAGTACTCGAAAAACGGAGTAGATCATGCTGGATTTCAGAAGCGATACAGTCACTCAACCCACTGAGGCCATGCGCCTGGCCATGTCCAGGGCCGAGGTCGGTGATGATGTTTACGGTGACGATCCTACCGTCAACCGCCTGCAGGACATGGCCGCCGAGATGCTGGGCTTTGATGCCGCGCTCTTTACCGCTTCGGGCACCCAGGCCAACCTGCTGGCACTCATGAGCCATTGTGAGCGCGGCGATGAATATATCTGTGGCCAGGATGCCCACAACTACCGCTTCGAGGGCGGTGGGGCCGCCGTGCTCGGCAGCATTCAACCCCAACCCATAGCCAATCAGGCCGACGGTACCATAGCCCTGGAGGCCATCAGCGCCGCCATTAAACCGGACGATATCCACTTTGCCCGCACCCGCTTGCTGAGCCTGGAAAACACCATAGGCGGCAAGGTGCTGCCCTTGGACTACCTGGCCAGGGCCCAGACGCTGGCCTTTGATAAGGGGCTCAAAATTCACCTCGACGGCGCTCGCCTGGCCAATGCCGCCGTGGCCTGCGGCGTTGACATGGCCCGTATTGCCGGGCATTTCGACTCAGTGTCCCTGTGCCTGTCAAAGGGCCTGGCCGCCCCCGTGGGTTCATTGCTGCTGGGTGATGAGCGGTTGATCAACAAGGCCAAACGTTGGCGCAAGATGCTCGGCGGCGGTATGCGTCAGGCGGGCGTGTTGGCGGCGGCGGGGATTTTGGCCCTTACCGAACAGGTGGAGCGTCTGGAAGAGGATCACGCCAATGCCCGCTTGTTGGCGGAGCTGCTCGGCGATGTGGATTGGCTGAGCCTCGACATCAACCAGGTGCAGACCAATATGGTGTTTGCCTCGGTCAATGAGGGTATCGATATTCAGGCCAAGGCCCGCAGCCTGAGAGAGCAGGGTTTTATTATCAGCCCAGGCAAGCAGCTGCGCTTTGTGACCCACAAGGACATCAGCAGTGACGGTATCCGCCGCTTTGCGGCCGCCCTCAAGGCGTCCGTTTAACCTTTGCTCCAGGGGCCTGCGAATGGCCAGCGCCGGTGCAGCTTGCCTCGCCCTGGTGCAAACCGGGCGTGCACCAGGCCAGAGCCTTTATTTAAAGCGATGATATTAAAGGGAATGTAAAGCTGGCGTTGTTCTTGCTGTTATTTCCGGTTCATTGAGATGGCCCACTCAGCAGGAGAGTAAACATGGAGTTCTACAGTCGCCGCCTGGTCAAACCCGAACACCTCAATCCCGCCAATCGTCTGTTCGGTGGTCAATTGCTGAGTTGGATAGACGAAGAGGTGGCTATCTTTGCTGCCTGTCAGATGAAGAGCGTCAGCCACGTCACCAAGCTGATCTCAGAGATTAACTTTATGACCCCGGCCCATCAGGGCGATGTGCTGAAATTCGGTTTCGAGCTGGTGCACATGGGTTACAGCTCGATTACAGTGCAGGCTCTGGTGCGCAATCTGGTCTCTCGTCTGCCCGTGGCCACCATAGCAAAGATGGTGTTTGTCCATGTGGATGCCAAGGGGCTGCCGACGCCACACAGGGCCAGGGCAGCCTAGGGGCAGATAAGCCGCTGGTTTTTCTCGCCCAGTTCTTCTAGCTCAATTCTTCTCGCTCAGATCTTCCTTGACCGACTTGACCGCGTCCCGGGAGGCATGGCCCACGGCCTTGGTGGTATCCCGGGTGGCGTGGCCTATGTCGCGGCCAACCCGCTTGCCAGCCTCACCCACGGCCTGACCTGCTTCGCCTATGGCCTGACCGGCATCCTTGAGCTCGGCGCAGCCGGCGCTCAACAGGATCACAAAAAACAGCGTTATATATCGCATTGACATCCTCTCTAAATTCGCAAGCCGGGCTTGGATACGGCACTTGGTGATTCACGCCGCACTATAGCAGCCGGCCCGGTATTTTGTCATCGTCCTGGGGCTTTCAGCGGCGCCCGCTTGTGTTAATGTGTTGTCATAAAAATGATAACAAGCAGACGGTCCATGACATCCGAATCCTCTCATCTTGCTTCCATAACAGTGCGTCCCATGACAGAGGACGATTTCGACAGCGTCATTGCCCTCGGCCTCAAGGTTCATGGTGGCGGTTATCTGGATATACCGCATCTGCAGGCGCTCTGGCACTCGGGCATCAAGGATGGCATCAATCCCAGCTATGTGGCTGTCCGTGGTGATGAACTGCTGGGATTTCGCCTGACCCTGGCAGCGGGGCAGTGGCAGCCCGACCGCTGGTGCAGTCCCGAGCTGTGGCAGCTGCCCAAGGACAAGGTGTGTTATTTCAAATCCAATACCCTGGCCGAGGCTGCCCGCGGTCATGGCCTGGGCGGGCGCCTGTTGCTGGCTTCGGCCAGGGCCTGTGCCCGCCAGGGAGCTCAGGGGGGCATAGCCCACCTGTGGCAGGAAAGCCCCCATAATGCCGCGGTGCGCTACTTTGCCAAGGCCGGTGGCAGGCTGATTAAGGCCCACCCGGATCGCTGGAATCAGTCCCACGACAATCCCGATTATGTGTGTGTGCGCTGCGGCACAGATTGCCACTGCACCGCCTGTGAAATGCTGCTCAGCTTCGACAAACTCTGAACCTTCCGCTTTAGGTGACCCATGTCCGCTTCTTCAGTCAACGTTTACGATCCCCTGGTCAATCCGCTGCCACACAACCTGGCCTTACCGGACAGTTACTGGGCCTCGACCCTGGCCCTGCCGCAGCCGCAGCCGCCACTCCTGGGCAGTCACAGGGCCGAGATAGCCGTGGTGGGCGGGGGCTTCAGTGGCCTGCTGACCGCCTATTACCTGGCTAGTCACTATGGCCGCGAGGTGGTGCTGCTGGAGGCCAATCGCATTGGCTTTGGTGCCAGCGCCCGCAATGGTGGTTTCGTGCTCAAGGGTTCGGGCCGGCTCAGTTACGCCCAGATGGCCAAGCGCTGGGATCTCGACACCGCCCATGGCATCTACCGGGAGTTCTCCGAGGCCGTCAGCCGGGTTGAGGAGCTGATTAGCAGCGGCAATATAGACTGTGAGCCCCAGGAAAAGGGCTATATCAAGGTCGCCCATAATCCGGCCGCCATGGAGACGCTCAAGGCCGGGGCCGAGTTTATCCGCAAGCACTTTGGCGGCGATGCCGAATTCCTCAGCGCCGCCGAGCTGCGCAGTCAGTTGCTCGACCACCACCAGGCCTTTGGCGCGTTGCGCCTGCCGGACGGTTTTGGTCTTAATCCGCTCAAGCTGTTGCTGGGTTATCGTAAACTGGCCCTCGATGCCGGGGTGCGTATTTATGAAAACAGCTGTGTGATTTCCCAGCGCCGGGAGCAGGGCCGTTATCTGCTCACCACAGATGGGGGCGAACTCAGCGCTTCCCAGTTGGTGATGAGTGGCAATGCTTATACTCCCAAGCAATTTTCGCCGCTGCTGGACCAGCGTTTCCTGCCGATACTGTCGAACGTGATAGTGACCGAGCCACTCACCGAGGACGAGCGTCTTGCCGCCGGCATGCACAGCCGGCAGGTGACCATGGATACCCGGATCCTCAAGTATTATTACCGCCTGCTGCCGGACAACCGCTTGCTGTTCGGCGGCCGCGGCGCCGTTTGGGGCAAGGATGAGCACAGGCCGGAATACCCGGCCAGGCTCAAGCAGGCCCTTAACAGCGCCTTCCCGGCCCTGTCTTCCAAGCAGGTGGATTATCGCTGGAGCGGCTGGATTGCGGCCTCCATGGATGATATGCCCCATGTCTACAGTCAGGATGGCTGTGGCTACACCATGGGCTATTGCGGTGCCGGGGTGTCCTTCAGTGCCCAGGCCGCCTGGCGTTTGGCGGGAATGCTGAGCGGCGTTGCGGCGCCGGCCTTGCCTTTGTATCAGAGCCCGCTGCCGACCTTTCCCTTTGCCGCCGCCCGCCGCCTGGGACAGTGGGGCTACTATCACTACGGCCGTTTGCGCGACGCCATTGGCTGAGTAATGCTATAAAAACACCAATAAAAAAGCCGCCCCGGGGCGGCTTTTTTATTGGATGCTGTTGAATCAGGCTTCTGCCAGTTCGGCTTCCGGCTCTTCCAGGGGCAAAATCTTAATCTGGAACCAGGCATAGCTGGCGCTGACCACGGGGCAGATCAGGTTGAAAAAAGCGAACGGCAGGTAGGCTATGGTGGCAACCCCGAGGGTGCTGGCCATAAAGGCACCGCAGGTGTTCCAGGGCACCAGGGGGCTGGTGACAGTGGCCGAGTCTTCCAGGGCCCGTGACAGGTTCACCGGTGCCAGGCCGCGACGGGTGTATTCCAGCTTGAGCATGCGACCGGGCAGTATGATGGCGATAAACTGATCCGCGGTGATGATGTTGGCGCCGATGGCGCAGCCCAGGGTGGTCAGGATCAAGCTGCTGGTGCTGGTGACCAGGCGCAGCAGGCTTTGCAGTATGCGCTCCATCAGACCGGTGGCTTCCATTACGCCACCGAAGGCCATGGCGGAGAGGATAAGCCACACTGTGGTCACCATGGCGCTCATGCCGCCGCGGCTCAGCAGACTATCGAGAATGGCATCGCCTGTGTTGGCCGTGTAGCCATTGAACATGGCAATCCAAATGCCCTTGACCATGGCCAGCAGTGGCATCAGGCTGGCATCACCTGCCAGGGCTACTACACCGTCAAATTGGAACAGGGCGGCACAGGAGGCGCCGGCTATGGTGCCGAGGATCACGGTCGGGAAGGCCGGCATCTTGCGATAGGCCAGAAACAGTACCACCAGCAGCGGCAGCAGCAGGTGTGGACCTATGTGAAACTGTGTCGACAGCAGCTCCAGTGTGGCGTCGAGGTTGGTTTCGACATTACTGGTGTCCGCCGACAGGCCCAGGAACAGGAACAGCACCAGGGCAATCAATATGCTCGGCATTGTGGTCCAGGTCATGTGGCGGATATGGCTGAAAATGTCGGTACCGGCCACGGCAGGCGCCAGGTTGGTGGTGTCAGACATGGGTGACATCTTGTCACCGAAATAGGCACCACTGACTATGGCGCCGGCGGTGATTTCCATGCTCAGACCCATGGTTTGGGCTATGCCGATAAGGGCGATACCCAGGGTGCCGGCCACCGTCCAGGAGCTGCCGATACTCAGGGCCACCACGGCGCACAGCAGGCAGCTGGCGGCATAAAAATAGTCGGGACTCAGCAGTTGCATGCCGTAGTAGATCATAGCCGGTACGGTACCTGCGAGGATCCAGGTACCGATAAGGGAGCCAACACTGAAGAGAATAAGCAGGGCCGGGGTGGCCACGCCGATGCTGCGAACTATGCCCTGTTCTATCTGTTCCCAACGGTAGCCGTTCTTGATGCCGATCACCATGGCGATACAGGCGGCGAGAATAAGGGCTATCTGGTTGGCGCCGGCAGAGCTGTCGGAGGAGAAAAGGTAAACCGCTGTGGCCAACATGCTGACCAGGGCTACCACGGGAATGAGTGCATCGACCAAGGTGGCTTGCTTGTGTTGTGTCATCTACTGCTTCCTTTTTTATAATAATTTTTATCCTGCGTGTCCTTGCAGGTGTACCGGAGAAGGCCCCAATACCTGATTTTTGTGACCAGGATCCCTCTGGGCAACCGGCTCATCCTGACACAGATTCAGGGTAAAAGTCGACAACACTTATTTCACCTTGGTTTAACTCGGGTGTTACCAATTTGACCCATTGATGACTTATATGGGAAAGCGGCAAAGGCAAACTTTTGCTGGCCAAGCAGAACCCTTTGATGACCAAGCAGAAACTTTTGATGGGTAAGCAGACAGACCGGCCGCGTCAGCGACAGGCATTAAGGTGAAGCAAGCAATAGGAAAGGAAGCTGAATGGGAACGCTGGCAATAAAAGGGCGGCGGCCGGTGGGATCCGGCCGGCCTGCTGGGACTCAATTAACCGCGATCGAGGCGGCCGCGGTAATCTTCAATCAGGTGTTCGATAATTTCTTTGGGATTGACCTCGGGAACGGTCTCATCGGTAAATACCTTGAAGGTCACCAGGGCATGGCCATCGGATTTCAGCCTGTCGCTTTGGACCGCAAAATAGGCGTCCTCATTCTCGGCCTTGCGCACCATAAAGCCCTGGGTTTCGAAGGCCGGTTGGCCCGAGTCCCTGTGCCACTTGGTAATACGGGCGAGGGCGATTTCGCTGGAATGGTTGATTTCTACATGATTGCGCCAACTGACGTCGTGTTGGGGATCCTTGTAATGGGGAATGCGGACTGTGTAGTTGTAAACATGGGTAATCGCTGTCATTCAATACCTGCCTTGAGTCATAAATGCGCACGCTTAGGTTTTACCTTAGCCGTAGAAAAGGGGAATTTCATCCCTTGTGGGTTCTTTGTATCAGCAAAAGCCTGATCCAAAAGGTGCGCCCGATCCCATTTAGCTGTCAACCGTATCTGACTGATGTCTTTTTAAGCAATTGCTGATGCAGAGTCGGGGCCGCGGATATAACAAGCCCGGCACTTGGCCGGGCTTAAGCTTCAGAGCTTGTTACAGAGCGGCGGCGAATATGCCACAGATTTCTTCATGGCTGGCCTGCTTGGGGTTGGTCAGGCCGCAGGCATCCTTGAGCGCATTGCTCGCCAGGATGGGAATATCCTCGGCCTTGACCCCCAGGACGCTGAGGTTGGCGGGAATATTCACCGCTGTCGCCAGGGCCTCGATGGCGGTGATGGCGGCCTCGGCACCCTCTGCCGCGGTCATCCCATCGGTATTGACCCCCATGGCCCTGGCCACGTCCGCCAGCCTGGTTGCCGCCACCTGGGCGTTATAACGCTGCACGTGTGGCAAGAGCACGGCGTTGCAAACTCCGTGTGGCAAGTCGTAGAAGCCGCCCAGCTGGTGGGCCATCGCATGCACATAACCCAGGCTGGCATTGTTGAACGCCATACCGGCGAGGAACTGGGCATAGGCCATCTGCTCACGGGCCTCCATGTCCTGGCCCTCGGCCACGGCCCTTGGCAGGAAGGCACTGATAAGTTCCACCGCTTTCAGCGCGCAGGCATCGGTGATGGGATTGGCGGCGATGGATACATAGGCCTCAATGGCATGGGTCAGGGCATCCATACCTGTGGCGGCGGTAAGCCCGGCGGGTTTGGCCAGCATCAGGTGCGGATCGTTGACCGACAGCAGCGGCGTGGTGTGCTTGTCGACAATGGCCATCTTAATGTGGCGCGCCTCGTCGGTAATGATGCAGAAACGGGTCATCTCGCTGGCGGTGCCGGCCGTGGTGTTGATGGCCACCAGGGGCAGTTGGGGTTTGGCAGATTTGTCGACCCCCTCATAGTCACGGATGCTGCCGCCGTTGCTGGCCACCAGAGCTATGCCCTTGGCGCAATCGTGAGGCGAGCCGCCCCCAAGGGAAATCACAAAGTCACATTCGTTTTCTTGCAGCAGTGCCAGCCCGGCCTCCACGTTGGCCGTGGTCGGGTTGGGCTGGACGCCGTCAAACACCACAGATTCAATGGCCGCCGTGGCCAGTTTGTCCTGCAGCTGAGCCACCATACCCAACTGGCACAGGGGCTTGTCGGTCACTATCAGGGCCCGCTTGAAACCCAGAGACTGAATATCTGTGACCGCGGTTTCCAGGGCACCCTGACCCAGTACGTTAACAGCGGGAATAAAAAATTTTGCAGCCATAAATCCACCTTGAAATATAAAAGAAATATTGAGGAAATTTTCTGACCGGCAAGGTAGCAATTTGCGCCGCGCAGCTCTGTGATCCGGCGCCAATCCTGGCCCCCCGCTGCCGACTTATCCGCAAAACTTGAAACTGAATAACGTTATTGAGCTTTTTAGTCGGTCAGGTCGGCCTTTTATCGCCCCCTGTTCTGCCTGCTTCTGGGGCGCGCTGCACAATATTTGTGCAGGCCAAGGCTGGTTAACGGAAAAAATGCTGGCGGCTTAAGGTGTTAACCTTCCGGATGACTGCTCTTCAATTACCTGAAAAATATTGGAAAAAATCCGTCACCTGGCTGACACCTTTCTGTCGCATTGCTGTTATCTGACTTTGGCATGCTTGCTGCTCATCCAATAACGGGATTGGGCGCCTTAGGGATAGGGCTGGGGAGGAAGGCAGTATGGCATTGGATAAATTGCTTTACCTGCAGGGCGTTGGGGATCGTTTTATCGATTGCCTGGGCCGGGACTTGCCCATAGACCCGGGCAGCCGCCGGGCACTGCTCAATACCATGCTGGGCTTGCCCGTGGGGGAAGTGCTTGCCGATGAGCTGATCAATGAGCGCATCTTTGAGCTGGACGCCGCCCCCTGGCGTGGCCTGCTGCCGCGCTTCCAATGGCAGCACGTGGATGCCGCCGCCATCGAATGCTTCCTGCCCGCCGGCATGGACCAGACCTTCGAGTGCCACATACAGGCCGAAGGTCAGCAGGAGTGGCTGAGCCTGGAACTGTCACCCAAGGCCATGAGGGTCACGGGTGAATACCGCATCGATGATATTCAGTACCTGAGGTTTAACGCCGTGCTCAATCCGGGGCCGGGTCTGGGCTATCACAGGCTCAGGCTGTGCCATCCCTTGCTTGGGGAGGCGGAGGGCATACTCATGCTGGCGCCGCGGCAGGCCTTTCTTGGCCGCCTTGAGCCGGGACGGCGCAATCAGCAGCGGTTGCCCTTTGGGGTCAGCGTTGGTCTCTGGGCTCTGAGAAGCGCCAATCAGTGGGGCATAGGGGACTTTGGCGACCTCGGCCAGCTGCTGGATTTTTTGTGCCGCGAGGGCGCCGACTTTGTGCTGCTCAATCCCCTGCACGCCCCCGATATTGCCAGCCCGGAGGATCCCAGCCCCTACAGCCCCTGGGACAGGCGTTGGCTCAATCCCCTGTATATCCAGATTGAAGACTGCGCCGAATACCCGGCGCTGTCGCAGGAGTTTGCCGGTAACGACTGGCAAATCCAGCGCAAGCTGCTGAACCAGGATGCCTGGCTCGACTACCCCAGGGTGCAGGGCCTTAAGTATCGTGCCTTTGCCCTGTTGTTCCAGCAGTTTTGCAGCCTACGCCAGGACAACCTGCGCCGCAGCCGCCTGGCGGATTTTGTGGCTGCCCAGGGCCAGGCCCTGGCGGACTTTGCCCGCGCCGAGGTCAGCCGCGCCAGGGTATCGCCCCTGTGGGAGGGCGCCGCCGATGCGCCCTGGCTCAGGGATAGCCTGGCGCGGGAGGATTTTCATCAATACCTGCAATTTATCGCCGCCGATCAGCTGCAGTTGTGCCAGCTCAGGGCCCGTCAGGGCGGCATGAGCATAGGCCTGGTGCGGGATCTTGCGGTCGGCGCCCGCGCCGGGGGCAGTGAACTGACCTCTGCCAATGGCCTCTTTTGCCAACAGGCCAGCATAGGGGCACCGCCGGATCCCTTCTCGGCCACGGGCCAGGACTGGGGCCTGCCGCCGCCGGATCCCATTGCCATGGCCAAGCAGGATTTCAGCCATTTCATCGCACTGCTGCGGGCCAACATGAGCGGCTGCGGCGCCCTGCGCATCGATCACATCATGGGGCTGCAACGCCTCTGGTGGTGGGTTGGCAGGGACGGCGGCTACGTCTACTACCCCAGCGATACCTTGCTGGCAATCTTGTGCCTTGAGAGTCAGCGCAATTGCTGCCTGGTGCTGGGGGAAGATCTCGGCACTGTGGCGCCGGATCTGCGCCATCGCCTGTGGGAGAGCGCCATTCCCGGCAACGACCTGTTTTATTTCTGTCGCGAGGGCGAGGACTTCTGCGCCCCGGCACACTATCGCCATCAGAGCCTGATGATGCAGGCCAATCACGACGTGGCGCCGCTGTCGGCCTGGTGGAGTGGCAGCGATCTGCACCTGAGGCGCCAGCTGGAGCTGATTGGCAGCGACGAGGAGTTGGGCGCTGCGCTCGCCGCGCGCGAACAGGACAAGGAGGCGCTGCTCAGGCGCCTTGAGCAGGAGGGGCTGCTGGAAGCCGGCGCCGAGCGGCCGTTGGCCTTCGACAGCCTGTTGCCGCGCACCATGGCCCTGGTGGCCAAGGGCCGGTCGCTCCTGGTCAGCGTCCAGCTGGCCGATCTCGCCCGCGACCGCCACCCGGTCAACATTCCCGGCACCAGTCACCAATACGCCAACTGGCAGCGGCGCCTGCCCGCCAGCCTGACCACCCTGTTTGCCGACCCACTGCTGCTGCAGTGCCTGCACCTTATCCGTCAGGGTAGGCTGCAGGCGGCCCAGGACTGCTCAGATTAAAGAATTATCAAATTGAGAGGGACCGATCATGACCCAACAAGCACCAGCCTTTGAACCCAGTGCCGCCCATGCCTTGGCCCGTGGCGAGTTTATCGATGTCTTCTCTTTGCTCGGCATGCACCCCGTGACCGATGGCCTCATGGTGCGCTGTTTTCTGCCGGGGGCCGAAGCGGTGGAGCTTATCGGCCGCAAGGACGGCAAGAAGATCGCCAGTCTGGAGCCCTGCGGTAGCGAGGGGCTGTTTGCCGGCCTCGCCGGCCGTCGCAAGCAGGCCTTTCCCTATCTGCTGCGGGTACGCTATCCCCTGGCGACGCTGGACATCTGCGATCCCTACCAGTTTACCAGCCTGCTGCGGGAGGACGATCTGTACCTGTTCAGCGAAGGGCGCCAGTTCAATGCCCAGGGTTTTATGGGCGCCACCCACAGCAGCGTCGATGGGGTTGAGGGGATCCTGTTTTGCGTCTGGGCCCCCAACGCCCGGCGGGTGTCCGTGGTTGGCGACTTCAACCACTGGGATGGCCGGGTGCATGTGATGCGCCGCCATCCCGCCAACGGCGTCTGGGAGCTGTTTATCCCGGCGGCCAGGGCCGGCGATCACTACAAGTTCGAAATCATGACAGAGCAGGGCGAGTGCCTGGTCAAGGCCGATCCCTACGCCCATGCCATGGAAGGGGCCCCCAACAATGCCTCGCTGGTGGCGCCCAAGAGCCGTTTCCAGTGGCAGGATGAGGCCTGGATGCAGGCTCGCCTTGGCGATCAGCACCTCAAGCCCCTGTCCATCTACGAGGTGCATCTGGGTTCCTGGCGCCGCAAGGGGGACAATGGCGAGCATTTCCTCAGTTACCGCGAGCTGGCGGATCAGCTGGTGCCCCATGTGCAGCAGCTGGGCTTTACCCACATAGAGCTGATGCCGCTCAGTGAATTTCCCTTCGACGGCTCCTGGGGCTACCAGCCCGTGGGCCTCTATGCCCCGACCCAGAGGTTCGGCGACGCCGATGGCCTCAGATATTTGGTGGACGCCTGCCACAGGGCCGGCATAGGCGTGTTGCTGGACTGGGTGGTGGCCCACTTTCCCAAGGATCACCACGGCCTGGCGCGCTTCGACGGCACCTGCCTGTATGAGCACGAAGATCCCCGCCAGGGCAGCCATCCCGACTGGGATACGGCCATCTTCAACTACGGTCGCGGCGAGGTGGTGAGCTTCCTCATCTCCAACGCCGCCTGGTGGCTGAAGGAATTCCACCTCGACGGCCTGCGCCTCGACGCCGTCTCCTCCATGTTGTACCTGGACTACAGCCGCGAAGAGGGCCAATGGCTGCCCAACCGTCACGGCGGCCGCGAAAATCTGGAGGCCATAGACTTCCTCAAGCTGCTGAACCAGACCCTGTACCGCGAGTGTCCCGGGGTGATGGTGATAGCAGAGGAGTCCACCGCCTGGCCCGCCGTCAGCCGTCCCATCGACAGCGGCGGCCTCGGCTTTGGCTTCAAGTGGAACATGGGCTGGATGAACGACACCCTGGACTATCTGGGCCGGGACCCCATCTTCCGCCGCCATCACCACAACCAGCTGACCTTCGGCCTGATGTACGCCTTCAGCGAGCAATTTATCCTGTCCATCAGCCACGACGAGGTGGTGCACGGCAAGCGCGCCCTGCTGGAAAAAATCCCCGGCGACGACTGGCAGAAGTTCGCCACCCTGAGGGCCTTCTACGGCTTTATGTGGGGTCATCCCGGCAAGAAGTTGCTGTTTATGGGCGCCGAGTTCGGCCAGCGTGACGAATGGAACCATGACCGCAGCCTCGACTGGCACCTGCTGCAATACGCGCCCCATCAGCAATTGGGACTCTGGCTTAAGGATCTCAACCGCCTTTACCGCGAGCGGCCCTGCCTGGCGCTGACCGACAGCTCCCCCGACGGTTTCCGCTGGCTCGATTGCGACAATGCCGAGGCGTCCGTGTTGCTGTTTCTCCGTCGCCACGGCGATGAGGAGCTGCTGTTTATCATCAACATGAGCCCGAACGTGTACCAGGGCTTTAGGGTGGGCCTGCCCAGGGCGGGGCTGTGGCAGGAGCTGCTCAACAGCGACAGCGAGGTGTATGGCGGCAGCAATGTGGGCAACGGCAGCGGGATCCAGGCCGAAGAAACCCCCTGGCAGGACATGGAGTACAGCGCCCTGGTGACTGTGCCGCCGCTGGCCTGTGTGGTCTTGGCACCGGAAGCCGCTATTGCAGTCAGTAAAGCCACTCCCGAAACCGTTTCCGAAGCCATGCCCGAGACTAGAGCTCAGACTTCGGCCAAGCCCAAGGCAGTCACCAAACCCAAGACTGCGAGCAAGTCCAAGGCCGAGACCCCCAAGGCCGCAGCTAAACCCAAGGCCGCTGTTAAACCCAAGGCCGCGGCCAAGCCCAAAACCACCAAGGGAACGGGCGCATGACAGGCCGCTGCCGCGTCGGCAAGGTCTATCCCCCGGGCGCCAGCCTGGGGGAGGGCGGTGTCAATTTCTCCGTATTCAGCCGCCACGCCGCGGCGCTGGAGCTATGCCTGTTCGACGGCGAAGGATTGGAAACCGCTCGCCTGCCCATGGTGCAGCAGGGCTTTTGGTGGTGCCTGTGGGTCGATGGCCTTGGCGCCGGTCAGGCCTACGGTTTTCGGGCCCATGGCCCCTGGGAACCGACCCTGGGCCACAGGTTTAACCGCCACAAGCTGCTGCTGGACCCCTATGCCAGGGCGCTGACCGGTGTGCCGCGGATTTCCGGGGCCAGCTACGCCCATGTGCCGGGCCAGGCCCTGGAAGACGCGCTGCTGGATGAGACAGACAACGCCGGGCTGATGCCCAAGTGTCTGGTGCTGGACGTAGGCGCCTTGCCACCATTTGAGCATGCCAAACCCGGCCATGCCATGGCGGCAAGTGTGCTGTACGAGCTGCACCTCAAGGGCTTTTCCATGGGCTTTCCCGGCATAGAAGAGTCCAAGCGGGGCACCTTTGCCGCCCTCGCCGAACCTGCTGTGCTGGCCTATTTCCAAAGTCTTAGGATCAGCGCCATCGAACTATTACCTGTGCAGGCCTTTTTCAGCGAGCCCTTTTTGCTCGACAAGGGCCTGGTCAATTACTGGGGCTACAACAGCATTGGCTTTATGGCGCCCCACAGCCCCTACGGCGATATAGCCCAGTTCCGCGCCATGGTGGATGCGCTCCACGGCATTGGCGTCGAAGTGATCCTGGACGTGGTCTACAACCACAGCGCCGAGGGTAACCGTTTGGGGCCGATTTACAGCTTCCGCGGCCTCGACAACGCCTGTTACTACCGCCTCAGCGGTGGCGATGGCCGTTTCTATATCAACGACAGCGGCTGCGGCAATACCCTTGACCTGTGCCAGCCCCAGGTGCTGACCCTGGTGATGGACTCGCTGCGCTACTGGGTCGAGGTCGGCGGCGTCGACGGCTTCCGCTTCGATCTCGCCGCTTGTCTCGGGCGCGAGTCCTATGGCTTCGATCCGGGCGCCGGCTTCTTCGATGCCCTGGCCCAGGATCCCGTGCTGCGACAGGTGAAGCTGATTGCCGAGCCTTGGGACGTGGGCCCGGGCGGCTACCAGCTGGGACACTTTCCTGTGTCTTTCTCCGAGTGGAATGACAGGTACCGGGATACCCTGAGGCGCCTGTGGCGCGGCGATCCCGGCATGCTGCCTGAGTTTGCCCGCCGCTTCCATGGCTCCAGCGATCTGTTCGAACACACGGGCCGGGGGCCCGCCGCCAGCATCAACTTCATCTGCAGCCACGACGGTTTCACCCTGAGGGATCTGCTCAGTTTCACCCGCCGCCACAACGAGGCCAACGGTGAGGACAACCGCGACGGCCACAATGAAAACTTCAGCAGCAACCATGGTCTCGAAGGCGGGGGCGGTGCCGGCCTGGAGGCGCTGCGCCAACGCAAGGCCCGCAGCCTGCTGGCCTGCCTGTTGTTGTCCCAGGGGGTGCCCATGTTGCTGGCGGGCGACGAGCTGTGGCACAGCCAGCGCGGCAACAACAATGCCTATTGCCAGGACAATGCCATCGGCTGGATTGACTGGCAGGGGGCCGATCCCGCCATGCAGCGCTTTACCGCGGATCTTATCGCCATCCGCCGCCGCTTCGGCTTTTTGTGCCGCGAGCGTTATATCCACTGCGATAACCCGGCGGCGCCGGCGGCCCTGGCCTGGTTCAGTCAACATGGCGAGCCCATGAGCCGCAGCCAGTGGAGCGATGCCCACTGCACCTGCCTGAGCCTGCTGTTGTCCTGCCGCGAAGCCCCCTATAGCGATGCCCTGCTGGTGATGCTCAATACCGGCAGCGAGCCGCTGCGCTTCCTGGCTCCCGCCGTGCCCATAGAGGGTGAATTCCACTGCCTGCTGTCGAGCGCCGACAGCGATCTGGTGGGCACCCGCTTGGCCCCGGGGGGGGACATCTGGGTTCCGGCCATGGGGGTGCTGTTGTTCCACGGCACTCTGCCTGCCCTTATTCATATTGCAAGCGATTGTTAAATCTGGAGTTCCTATGGCGAAACAAGCAGATGCTCAAGCAGACAAGTATGCAGCGACGGATGCGGACAGGGACGCGGGGCACACAGGTGAACGCCTGCCGCCCTGCGAGCCCTGTGAGGCGCTGGCGGCCACCCTCAATCGCCACCTGCGGGCGGGCCTGTGCCGCGATGAGCGCCGGGTGGAGGATCTGTTCCAGGCCCTGGCGCTGTCGGTAAAGGAGCAGCTGCTGGATGACTGGCGCGCCACCCGCAATGCCGACAACGATTATGGTCGGCGCCAGGTGGCCTACCTGTCGCTGGAATTTCTGATGGGCCGCACTTTGGGCAATGCACTGCTGAACCTCGACCTCACGGACGAGGCCCGCCGCTGCCTGACCGAACATGCGGTGGCGTTGGAGACAGTGGAGGAGGCCGAACACGACGCGGGCCTTGGCAACGGCGGCCTGGGACGGCTGGCGGCCTGCTTTCTCGACAGCTGCGCCAGCATGGACCTGGCGGTCACAGGCTACGGTATTCGCTACGAATACGGCATGTTCGCCCAGAAGATAGTCGACGGCTTCCAGATTGAGCGGCCGGATCGCTGGCTCAGGGACGGCAATCCCTGGGAGGTGCGCCAGGCCCAGCGGGCTCTGACCGTGCCCTTCTTCGGCCACACCGAATCCTATGTGGACCGCAACGGCCGGCGCCATATGCAGTGGGTCGGCACCCAGGACGTGCTGGCCGTGCCCCACGATATGCCGGTGCCCGGCTATCGCAATGGTCGCATCAATACCCTGAGGCTGTGGAAGGCCGAGGCCACAGATGATTTCGATCTGGAGGAATTCAATCAGGGCGATTATGCCGAGGCGGTGGCGCGCAAGAACCTGGCGGAGCAGATCACCATGGTGCTCTATCCCAACGACGCCAGCGAGAACGGCAAGGAGCTGAGGCTCAGGCAACAGTACTTTTTGTCCTCCGCCAGTTTGCAGGATCTGCTGCGCCGCTATGTGCGCTGCTTCGGCGAGGACTTTTCCCACTTTGCCCGCCACAACGTGGTGCAGCTCAACGATACCCATCCGGCCATCGCTGTGCCCGAACTGATGCGGCTGCTGATGGATGTCTATTGCCTGGAGTGGGATCAGGCCTGGGAAATCACCTGCCACACCATGGCCTACACCAATCACACCCTGCTGCCGGAGGCGCTGGAGCGTTGGAGCGTGCGCACCCTGGGGCACATTTTGCCGCGGATTATGGAGATTATCTTCGAGATCAACGCCCGCTATCTGGACTCGGTGGCACACCATTGGCCGGGGGACGGCCACAAGCTGGCGGCCATGTCCATCATAGAGGAGGGGCCGGAACCCCAGGTGAGGATGGCTTATCTCGCCATAGTGGCCAGCTTCTCGGTCAACGGGGTGGCGGCGCTGCACACCCGCTTGCTGAAAGATGGGTTGTTCCGCGATTTTTATGCCCTTTGGCCCGAACGCTTTAACAACAAGACCAATGGCGTCACCCCCAGGCGCTGGCTGGCACACTGCAATCCGCGGTTGGCGGCGCTGCTGGACTCACGCTTAGGCAGCGGCTGGAAGTCGGATCTGAGCCTGCTGTCGGGCCTCAATGCCTTCTGCGGCGACCGGGACTTTATCCACGCCTGGCGCGAGGTCAAGCAGGCCAACAAGCAGGCCCTGGCTGAGCTGGTGTCGCGGGAGTGCCAGGTGCAGTTTGACACTGCCATGCTGTTCGATGTGCAGGTCAAACGTATACACGAGTACAAGCGCCAGCTGCTCAACATACTGCATGTGATCCACCTGTATCAGAAGATCCTTGCCGGTGACACCGAGCACATGGTGCCGCGCTGCGTGCTGATCGGCGGCAAGGCGGCCCCGGGCTACGCCATGGCCAAGCTGATCATCAAGCTGGCGGGCAACGTGGCCCACATGGTCAACTCAGATCCCCTGGTCACCCCCTGGCTGCGCTTTGCCTTCCTGCCCAATTACAACGTCAGTGCCATGGAGCGCATCTGCCCCGGCACGGATCTGTCGGAGCAGATCTCCACCGCCGGCAAGGAGGCCTCGGGCACGGGCAATATGAAGTTCATGATGAACGGTGCCCTCACCATAGGCACCCTGGATGGCGCCAACATAGAGATGATGGAAGAGGTGGGCGAGGACAACTTTTTCCTCTTCGGCCTCAGTGCCGACGAGGTGGCGGCCATGAAGCGGGACTACCGGCCCCAGGAGTTTATCCAGCGATCACCGGCGCTCAAGGCCGTGCTGGAGCTGATCAAGAGCGGTCATTTCAGCCTGCTGGAACCTGGGATCTTCGAGCCCCTGCTGCAGGCCATAGAGAGCCCCTGGGATCAGTGGATGTTGGCCGCCGACTTCGATGCCTATTGCCAGGCCCAGCACAGGGCCAACGAACTCTACCGCAATCCGGAGCGCTGGGCCGCCTGCAGCATACGCAATACCGCCGCCAGCGGCCGTTTTTCAAGCGATTTCACCATTGCGAATTACCGCGATGAAATATGGAAGGGAGCCTAATGATGACTTGTCTGTTACCTGGCCTTTGCGCCAGCGATGTCACCATAGCGAACTATTGCCACTTAGCGCGAAGAAATATGGAAGGGAGCCCGAGATGTTGGAGTTATTGCCCAGCCGTTTTTCCAGCGATGTCACCATAGCGAACTATTGCCATTTAGCGCGATGAAATATGGAAGGGAGCCTGAGATGAAATGTTTGTTAGCTGGCCGTTTTTCCAGTGATGTCACCATAGCCAACTATTGCCACTTAGCGCGATGAAATATGGAAGGGAGCCTGATGCGAAAACGTCTGGTTTTGAAAAGGAGCCCGAAGATGAGTTGTCTGACCCAAGGAGTACATGTCTATGCCTAATTCCAGCCCCCGCTACATCAGTAACCTGACCCGGGAAACCTATGCGCTGATCCTCGCCGGTGGCCGGGGTTCGCGCCTGCACGAACTCACCGATTGGCGCGCCAAGCCGGCGCTGTACTTCGGTGGCAAGTTCAGGATCATCGACTTTCCCCTGTCCAACTGTATCAACTCGGGCATTCGCCGGGTGGGGGTGGTGACCCAGTACAAGTCCCACTCCCTTATCCGCCACGTGATGCGTGGCTGGGGCCATTTCAAGAAGGAGCTGGGGGAGTCGGTGGAAATCCTGCCCGCTTCCCAGCGCTACTCGGAAAACTGGTATCAGGGCACGGCCGATGCCGTGTTCCAGAACATAGACATTATCCGCCACGAGCTGCCCAAGTACGTGATGATCCTCTCCGGGGATCACGTCTATCGCATGGACTATGCCGGCCTGCTGGCGGCCCATGCCGAGTCCGGTGCCGACATGACTGTTTCCTGCCTGGAGGTGCCTGTGGCCGAGGCCGCCAATGCCTTCGGGGTGATGGAGGTGGACGAGAGCAATCGCATTCTGGGGTTCGAAGAAAAACCGGCGCTGCCGCGCAGCCTTCCGGGCAATCCCGAGCTGTGTCTGGCCTCCATGGGTAACTATGTGTTCAACACAGAATTTCTGTTTGAGCAGCTGAAAAAAGATGCCCAGAACGCCGACTCGGACCGGGATTTCGGCAAGGACATCATCCCGGCCATCATAGAGCAGCACAAGGTGTACGCCTATCCCTTCAAGAGCGCCTTCCCCAACGAGCAGGCCTACTGGCGCGATGTGGGCACCCTGGACTCCTTCTGGCAGGCGAACATGGAGCTGCTGTCACCGACCCCGGCACTGAACCTGTACGACGCCAAGTGGCCCATCTGGACCTATCAGGAGCAGCTGCCTCCGGCCAAGTTTGTCTTTGATGACGATGAGCGCCGCGGCATGGCGGTGGACTCAGTGGTATCCGGCGGCTGCATCATCTCCGGCGCCACTGTGCGCCACAGCGTGCTGTTCAACGAGGTGCGGGTCTGCTCCTTCTCGACTGTGGAAAACTCTGTGGTGTTGCCTGATGTGGTGGTGCTGCGCCACTGCAAAATCAAGAACGCCATTATCGATCGCGGCTGCATTATCCCCGAAGGCATGGTCATCGGCTACAACCACGACCAGGACAGGGCCAAGGGCTTCCGGGTGTCCGAGAAGGGGGTGGTGCTGGTGACCCGCGACATGCTGGGCCTGCCGGTGGGCTACGAATAAGGCCGCTTTCGATATGTGAGCCGGCGCGTAATAAATTGAAGGGGAATGGGATTGAAGTCAGTGTTGTTGTTGGCGGCTGAAAACGCCGTATTGAAAGGGGCCAAGGTGGGCGGCATGGCCGATGTGATTGGCGACTTGCCCGCCGCGCTGGAGCAGGTAGACATTGCCGCCTCTGTGTTGATGCCGGGCTACGGTTTTCTGGCAAGCCGACACGGCGCCGCCCTGGTGGCCGAGTTTACTGTGCCGTTCCGGGATGGTCATTGGTCCATGCGTCTGTCCATCTTGCCGCACCCCAGGGCGCAATCGGCACGGATTTACCTTATCGACGGTCCCAGCCTGGATGCGGCGCCGTCCGCGCTCTACCACCAGAGCAGTCCCCAGCGGCCCTTCGCCGATGATGCCGACCGTTTCGCCCTGTTCGGCGCCGCGGCGGCCACCGCCCTGTGCAATGGCCTGGTGCCCATGCACGATGTGCTGCATCTGCATGACTGGCATATGGGGGCCTTTGCGCTGCTGCGGGCCTTCGACCCAAGGTATCTCGCCCTCAGGGACATACCGGCTGTGCTGACGGTCCACAACCTGGCGCTGCAGGGCACCCGGCCCCTGGCCCAGGAGTCCTCCTCCCTGGCGGCCTGGTTCCCGGCCCTGTTTGCCTCCCTCGGTGGTGCCCAGCTGGCCCAGCTGGCAGACCGGCGCTATGGCGGTTGCATCAATCCGCTGCGCAGTGCCATCAACCTGGTGGACAGGGTGCATCTGGTGTCGCCCCACTACTGCGAGGAAGTGCTGCTGCCCTCAAGGCCCGAGGCGGGCTTTATCGGCGGCGAGTCGCTGGAACTGGATCTGGCGCGCCACAGGGACAGGGGCACTTTGGTGGGGATACTCAATGGCTGCAACTATGACAACGATGGTGCCGAGGGCGAAAGGGGCCGGCCAACGGCCCTGGCGCTGGTGCGCACCATTCAGCGGACCCTGATCCGGGCACAGGCCCACAGACGGGACGTAGCCGCGGTGGACTTTATCGCTGCTGCCTGCCTGCCTGAACTGTTCGACAATGAGCAGGCCTTTGTTATCAGTTCAGTGGGCCGGCTCACCGCCCAGAAGGTGCAGATATTGAGGCAGAGGCGCGCCAGCGGCGAGACTGTGCTGGAGGCTCTGCTGACGCAGCTGCGGGCCTGGCGCCCGGACGCCCGGCTCATCATGCTCGGCAGCGGCGATGAGGACATAGGTCGGGAGTTTCAGGCAATAGCGGCGCAGCAGGATAACTTCCTGTTTATCAACCACTATGATGAAGCCCTGTCCGAGGCTTTGTATCTGCGGGGCGATCTGTTCCTGATGCCAAGCTCCTTCGAGCCCTGCGGCATCAGCCAGATGCTGGCCATGCGTGCCGGCCAGCCCTGTCTGGTGCATGGCGTCGGCGGTCTGGTGGACACGGTTAGCCATGGCCACAACGGCTGGTCGTTTCAGGGCGAGACCCCTCTGGCCCAGGGGGAATCGCTGCTGGCACGCCTGGCGGAGCTGCTGCCCCTGGTGGGCTCGGATACCTGGCGCCGGGTGGCCACCAACGCCGCCGCCAGCCGTTTCGACTGGCCCGCCCAAGCCCGGCAATATGCCGATATGCTGTATGCCTGATGTCCCCTGAGTCGCTGTGGATATCTGCTACACTCAATTGATAAAAAAGAGGTAAACACACGGCTAAGGGGATAGGGCGCTTCATGGAGCAGGGCATCTTTTTTCCGTTGATCCAGAACGCGGCCCTGCTGCTGGCGTTGGTGTTCGTCTATGACGCCATTCCCCGCCGTCACAAACGCAAGTACTTCCTGCTCTGGCGCATTGGCATAGGGGTTATCGTCGGCGCCATCGGCATGACAATCATGTCGACACCCTGGGTTTTTGCCCCCGGCATCATCTTCGATACCCGCTCGGTGCTCTTGGCCGTCTCCGGACTGTTTTTCGGTGGCCTGCCCACCATGGTTGCCGTGATCATGACGGCTGCCTATCGCTACGCCATCGGTGGCCCTGCCATGTGGATAGGCATTGCGGTCATCATCTCCAGTGGCGCCGTAGGGGCCCTGTGGCGGCTGCGCCGTAAATCCATGCTGGCATCCATGGGCTGGGGCGAGCTCTATGGCATAGGTTTCCTGGTACACCTGATTATGCTGTCCTGGATGTTGATTTTGCCCTGGGACACGGCCTGGAGAGTGCTGTCGCAGATCACCCTGCCGGTGCTGACCATATACCCGCTGGCAACCATGATGGTGGGACGCTTGCTGTCGCGGCGCATAGAGATAGAGCGGGACGACAAGATGCGCCTGCAGGATGACTTCCTGTTCCGCTCCCAGTTCGATGCCGGCAACATAGGCATAGCCATAGGCACGGTCGACAAGTGCTGGATCAAGGTCAACTCCCGCCTGTGTCAGATGTTCAAATACAGCGAAAAGGAGCTGTTGCGCCTGGGCTGGGATCAGCTGTCACACCCGGACGATCTCTATACCGACACCCAGCAGTTCGAACGCCTGCTGCTGGGGGATATTGACCAATACGAGCTCAAGAAACGCTTTTTTGCCAAAGACGGCACCCTGGTCTACACCCTGATGAGCGTTTCCTGCAAACGCAGTAATGGGCGGGTGCAGCTGGTGATCGCCGGTTTTCTGGATATCACTGAGCAGACCCTGGCGGAGCAGTCGGTCAGCGCCAGTCGCGAGCAGCTGCAGCTGGTACTCGACAGCGGCGAGCTGGGGTTTTGGGACTGGGATATCCCCAGGGATGAAGTTATTCGCAACGAGCGCTGCGCCCAGATGTTGGGGGTGAGCCACAATGAGTTGATGGACAATCACAGGATCTGGATCAACGCCATCCATCCCGACGACAGGGTGGAAATGCTAAGGGCCATGGAGCTGCATCTGCAGGGCCGTACCGCCAACTTCAGTATGGACTACCGGTTGAAAACCGCCGATGGCACCGAGCGCTGGATCCGCGACCGGGGTCGGGTGGTGGCCAGGGATGAGCAGGGCAAACCACTGCGGGTCTGCGGCATCCATGTGGACATCAGCCAGAGCCGCAAACAACAGGAATCCCTGGAGCTGGCGGCCTCTGTTTACAACAGTTCCAGCGAGGCCATGAGTGTGCTCGACGCCAAGGGCCATATTATCACCATCAATGCCGCCTTTTCCCGCATTACTGGCTACAACGAAAGCGAGGTCCAGGGGCAACATGTGTCCCTGTTCTACTGCGATACCAACGGCGAAAATTTCTATCGCGAGATGAACCAACAGCTGCGTGAAAAGGGCCACTGGCAGGGAGAAATGTGGCAAAAGCGCAAAAACGGCGACGAGTATCTGATCTGGCTGACAGTCAATACCATCTATGATCGCCAGCACAGGCCACACCGGCGGGTGGCGCTGTTCTCGGATATCACTGAAATGAAGCAGCAGGAGCAGCTGATCTGGCAGCAGGCCAACTACGATCCGCTGACGGGCTTGCCGAACCGGCGCATGTTGCTCGATTATCTGGGGCGGGAAATCGTTGCCTGCGAACGGCGCAAACGTCACTTTGCCCTTTTGTTCCTTGATTTGGATTTCTTCAAAGAAATCAATGACACCCTTGGCCATGACATGGGTGATCAGCTGCTGGTTGAGTGCAGTCGCCGCCTGCAACTGTGCGTGCGCGATTCGGACGTGGTGGCGCGACTGGGGGGCGATGAGTTTACCGTGATCCTGCGGGACATAGCAGAGCAATCCGGGGTCGAGCGGGTGGCTGAGCAGATCCTCAAGGCCCTGGCCGAACCCTACCAACTGGGGGAGCACACCAGTTACATCAGCGCCAGTATCGGCATTACCCTGTATCCGGAAGATGCCGACAGCCGCGAGGCGCTGCTGAAACACGCCGACCAGGCCATGTATGCCGCCAAGGCCCAGGGCCGCAACCGCTTCAACTTCTTCACCCCCTCAATGCAGGAATATGCCCACTTCCGCATGCACCTTATTCAGGACCTGCGTTTGGCTGTGGAGCGGCAGGAGTTCAGCCTGTTTTTCCAGCCGATAGTGGAGCTGAAAAGCGGCGACATTCACAAGGCCGAGGTGCTGCTGCGCTGGCAGCATGAGACCCGCGGCTATGTCTCGCCGGCGGACTTTATTCCCGTGGCCGAGGAGACAGGCCTTATTCTGGAGATAGGTGCCTGGGTGCTGGAACAGGCGGCAAGACAGAGTAAGGAATGGCAACAAAAACATGAACGTATAGTGCAGCTCAGTATCAACAAGTCACCAATCCAGTTCCGTGATGAGGGGGAATATTTCAGCCGCTGGATGTCACTGCTTAAGGAGCTGCAATTGGGGCCCGGCGGCATATGTGTTGAGATCACCGAGGGTCTGCTGCTCGACGCCGCCACCGGGGTATCGGATAAGCTGCTGGCTTACCGCGATGCCGGCATTCAGGTGGCCCTGGATGACTTTGGCACCGGCTATTCCTCTTTGGCCTACCTGAAAAAGTTCGATATAGATTATTTGAAAATCGATCAGTCCTTTATCCGCAATCTGGTGGATGATTCCAGCGATCATTCCCTGTGCGAGGCCATTATCGTCATGGCCCATAAACTCGGGATGAAGGTGATAGCCGAAGGGGTCGAGAGCGAGGACCAGCGTGAACTGCTGCGCACCATGGGCTGCGACTATGCCCAGGGCTACCTGTTCTCCCGTCCCATGAGCGCCGCCGAGTTCGAGCAAGAGTTCCTGCTGGATGACAAGGCCAATGCCTGACTTTCAAGCTTGCCCCATCGGGCGTATACTCGCCGCCTTTGTTTTTACCCCTGTCACCGAAATTAGGACACCCCTCCATGAGCTTTGAACAACTCGGCCTTGACCAGCCCTTGCTGCATGCCGTTGCCGATGTGGGTTATCGGCAGCCGACTCCGATACAGCAACAGGTGATCCCTGAGGCGCTCAAGGGGCGGGACATGCTGGCCTGCGCCCGCACAGGCACGGGCAAAACGGCGGCCTTTTTGTTGCCGCTGCTGCAAAGGCTCAATGCCTCATCGGCACAGGAACAGGCACAGGCCAGCACTGGGCCAAGAGCCCTGGTGCTGGTGCCGACCCGGGAGTTGGCCCAGCAGGTGGCTCTGGCCGCCGAGCGCTACAGCCAGGCCACTGCGCTGCGGACCCTGGCGGTCTACGGCGGTGCCAATATTCGTCCCCAGGCCAGGGCGCTGGCGAGCGGAATTGACCTCCTGGTGGCAACCCCGGGACGGCTGTTCGATCTGGTCAATCACTTCGAACTGCGCCTGGATGCGGTTTCGGTTCTGGTGGTCGATGAGGCCGACCGCATGCTGGATCTGGGCTTTGTGCGTGATATTCACAAATGCCGGGCCCTGATTGCCGCCGAGCACCAGACCCTGTGCTTTTCTGCCACCTTCGACGCCAGGGTGCAGGCATTGGGACGGGAGCTGCTGCGGGATCCCCTGTGGATCCAGGCGACGGCCACTGAGGCCGAGGGCAAACTCAGTCAGCAGGTGTGGCAGCTGGACAGCCGGCGGCGCAGCGAGTTTCTGGCCGAGCTCATCGGCCGCAACAACTGGCAGCAGGTGCTGGTGTTTGTCGCCTCCCGGCAGCAGGCGGGGCAACTGTGCCAGGAGTTGAAACTCGATGGTCTCAAGGCCGAAGAGTTCCACGGTGAGCGCACCCAGGGGGCTCGCAACAGGGCCCTTGACGCCTTCAAAGAGGGCAAGCTCAGGGTGTTGGTGGCAACCGATGTGGCGGCCCGGGGACTGCATATCGAGGCCTTGCCCGTGGTGGTCAACTTTGGCCTGCCGGAGGCCGACGAAGACTTCACCCACAGGATAGGCCGCAGCGCCCGCGCCGGTCAGGATGGCCTGGCGCTGACTTTGGTCACTGCCAAGGAGTTGCCGCGGCTGAAGCAGATTGCGGCCAAGGCCGGCATTGCGCTGCCCGACGCGGCATTTCCCGCCGGTTATGAGCCGGGGGCGCCGTTACCGGCCCGTTACCGGGAATTGCCACCAGAGGGCGGCGCTGTCGCCGGTGGCTACCGGGAAGACAAACCGCGGCGGCGCTCGGATGCCCGGGGCCCAGGTAACAGTAGCCAAGGAAACAGGGGCTCAGGTAGCAGTAGCCAAGGAAACAGGGGCTCAGGTAACAGAGGCTCAGATAGCAGAAGCCCCAATAGCAGGGGCGCCAACGGCAAACCTAAAACCACAGGCGCCACTGCCAAGGCCAGTGGGAAAAAATTCCTCACTGGTAAAGTGGGGCGCTGAGCCCGCCTGGCCCTGTGTGGCTGGGCCCCTTTGAGGGTGTTATGCTGGGCGCCAAACGCTGATACTCCAGGAATTCCATGATCCGCAATCCGGTTCCGGTGAACCTTATCACCGGCTTTCTCGGCAGTGGCAAAACCACCCTTATTGGTCGCTTGCTGGCCCACAAACCCGAAGGCGAAACCTGGGCCGTGCTGCTCAATGAGTTCGGCGAGGTGGGCCTGGACGCGGCGCTGCTGGGCAAACACGCCGAAGTGGTTATTCGCGAAGTGCCGGGGGGCTGCCTGTGCTGCGCCGCCGGGGTACCAACCCAGGTGGCGGTTAACCAATTGCTGGCCAGGGCCAGGCCCGATCGCCTGCTGATAGAACCCACTGGGCTTGGGCACCCGGCGCAAATCCTGAAACTGCTGCAAAATCCCTATCTGGCACCCGTGCTCAGCATACAGACCACAGTGTGCCTGGTGGACCCCAGGGTACTGAATGACCCGCGCTACACGGGCAATCCCCTGTTCAACGATCAGCTGGCAGTGGCGGATCTTATCCTCGCCAGCAAGGCCGATGCCTGGGGGCCGGATGCCTTGGCGGCGTTGCAGCATTATCTTACGGAGCGGGGCTTGCAGCAGGAAATCCTCAGCATAGGGGATAAACCCTTAACCCATGCCCCCTGGCTGACCCGGTCCAGACTCGAACCCAGAACTAAGACGCCAAATGACAGCTTGTTGCGGCAACCGCCTACGCCTCTGGCGCCGGGCTCAGTGTTCGACAGCCGGGAAGCTGAGCCAGATCCGCAACCTGCTCAGGACGCCATACTCAGGCGCGAGCACAGCGAAGGCCCCATGTACAGCTGTGGCTGGATCTTCGGCGCCGGGTGGCAATTTGATTTCGATGCCTTGCTCAATTGGGTGAATTCCGTGCCTTCTTTGCGGCTCAAGGCTGTGATGATCACTGCCGATGGCATTTTGGCCATCAATCGCCTGGGGGATGAGCTTAAGCTGGCGGAGCTTGACGATGCCCTCGACTCCCGTCTGGAGATTATCTCCGAGCAGCCGCTCGATTGGGCGCAGCTGGAGCAGGGGTTAAAGGCCTGTTTCAGTGCATCATGATGGCGGTCGGGGCTGCGGCGCCGGGCCGTTTGCGGTAGAATCGGCAGCATTTTCCAGGCTGCATGCCCATAAAAACAAAGAGCCAAGTGAATGTCCGAGCCCCAGGATAACCCGCTGATCCGCTTGCCACTGCCCAGGCTGTTCTGGCGCTATACCCTGCCGACCGTGGCCTCCATGCTGGTCACCGGCATCTATGTCACCATAGACGGCATGTTTGTCGGCCATCTGCTGGGGGCTCAGGGGCTGGCGGGTATGATGCTGGCCTATCCGGTCGGTGCCCTGGTGTATGCCGTGGGGGCCTTGATTGGTATGGGGGCGGCGGCACTGGTGTCCATCAATCTGGGGCAGGGCAATGAGGCCAGGGCCAGACGCCTGCTCGGCAATGCCTTCAGCCTGTGCCTGCTCAGTGCCCTGGTGCTGGGCACCCTCGGCAGTGTGTTTTCCCATGATATCTTGCGCTGGCTCGGGGCCGAGGGGAAGGTGCTGGACAGCGCCAATCAGTATCTGTTTTGGTATTACGCCCTGTGTATTTTCCCCATTATCTCCATGAGCTTTACCACCTTGCTGCGCAACGACGGTCGCCCGGGCTTCGTGACCTGGGTGCTGATTGGCGGCGGTCTGCTCAACACCTTGCTCGATTACCTGCTGATGATGGTGTTTCCCCTGGGACTGGCCGGTGCCGCCATTGCCACCATGTTGTCCCAGGCGGTGACCGGCGGCCTGTGTCTGGCACATTTCTTCGGCCCCCGCACCAAACTCAGGATTAATCTGGCCCAGATGGCGCTAACCCTGGACAACTGTCTCAATATCGCCCGGGTTGGGGTGCCCAGCTTGCTGATGAACCTGTACCTGTCGATAGTGCTGACGCTGCACAACACGGCGCTGCTGTGGGTGGGAACGCCGCTGCACGTGGCCGCCTATGGGGTGGTCAGTTATACCGAAGCCTTCTTTTATCTGATCTTCGAAGGTATAGCCCTGGGTACCCAGCCGATCCTCAGTTTCAATGCCGGGGCCGGGCGCCATGACAGGGTACGGGAGGCCAGACGGCTGGCCATGTCGGCCACCTTGCTGGTGGCAGGCCTCGGGCTGATATTGCTATACAGCAGACCCGAGTGGATGGTGTACGTGTTTGCCGGGGATAACGCGGTATTGGCGCCGGTGGCCACAGAGGCCATGGGGTTGTATTTCTGGGGCTTGCCCTTTGAGGGCATGATCCTGGTGGGGGCCAGCTTCTTCCAGGCCATCAACAGACCCAGGGAAGCCTCGATACTGACCGGCAGCAAGCTATTGCTGATAGCCCTGGTGATCTACAGCTTTGCCTGGCTGTTCGGAATTAAGGGGGTCTGGGTGTCGCTGGCCTGTGTCAGCAGCGCCCTTTGCCTGTGGATGTGGCACCGCTTCAGGATCGTTGACCGGGCTCTGGGCTAATCACAGTTTATTCAGAATCGCTTGCTCAAAAGAGCTTGCTGCCCCAGCCGAGCTTGTTTCTGAGCACGTGGAAATAATTGTGGCCCTTGGGGTGGATTAACCGCAGGCGCTCGGCGCTCTGACGGATAATGATCTCGTCACCGGGCAGTACCGCCAGGGTCACATGGCCGTCACAGCTGACTTCCAGATTCTCGTCATTGTCCGGTGACACCACCAGCTTGATGGTGGAGTGGGCGTCCACCACTATGGGGCGACAGGACAGGGTGTGGGGGAACATGGGCACCAGGATCAGCGCCTGCAGGTTGGGGGTGAGTATGGCGCCCCCGGCCGACAGTGAATAGGCGGTGGACCCGGTTGGGGTCGAGACTATCATGCCGTCGGCGCGCTGGCTGTACATAAACTGATCGTCTATGTAGACCTCAAATTCAATCATGTGGGCAATCTTGCCCGGGTGCAATACAGCTTCGTTGACCGCTGTATTGCTGGCCTTGATGGCGCCGTGCCTGTGCACCTCGGCCTCCAGCAGGAACCTGTGTTCGGTGACAAACTCGCCGTCCAGCACATCCGCCAGCATGTCTTCAAAACCATCGGGGGGCAGATCGGTGAGGAATCCCAGATTGCCGCGGTTAACCCCGATAACGCCGAGATCGAATCTTGCCAGCACCCGTGCGGCCCCCAGCATGTTGCCGTCACCACCCACCACTATGGCCAGATCGCAGCGGCTGCCGATTTCCAGCAAATCCACGGCGGTCACCTGATTACCCAGCTCGCCGGCTACTCGCTCTTCCACCAGAACCTCAAATCCCTGGGTCGAAAGCCAGTGGTGCAGCCGCTTGAGCGTCAGGTTGGTGCCACTGTGATGGGGTTTGCCAATCAGGCCTATGGTATGAAACGGGGAAGTCATATGGGGAAAGTGCGTGCCTTAGGCCTTGAAACGGCGGAATTGATCCCCATAATATGCCTAGCCTATGCAGAAACAAAGCATTTTTAGCCGGAGTTAAGATGAGCAAGAATTCGACCAAACCTCAAGAAGTACCTCAGGATACGGTTCAGGACAGCGAAGTTGTCACCGAAGAAGCGACTCTGGTTGACGAGCTGACCCAGGCCAATTTCAGGGTTGAGGAGTTGGAACAGGCCCTGGCCGCCGCCGAAGCCAAGGTCGAGGAGCAGAAAGATTCAGTGATCCGTGCCGCCGCCGAAGTGGACAACATCCGCCGCCGCGCCGCCATGGACGTGGAAAAAGCCAACAAATTCGCCCTGGAAAAATTTGCCAACGAATTGCTGCCCGTTCTCGACAATATGGAGCGCGCCCTTGCCGGTGGCAGCAGCGATGACGCCAGCAAAGCCATGATGGAAGGGGTGGAACTGACCTTCAAGAGCCTGCTGACCGCGGTGGAGAAATTCGGTGTTAAGGCGGTTGACCCCATGGGTCAGGCCTTCAATCCCGATCAACACCAGGCCATCGGCATGCAGCCGAGCAATGATTTCCCCGCCAATACCGTGATGTTGGTGATGCAAAAGGGTTATGAACTCAATGGTCGCCTGCTGCGTCCCGCCATGGTGATGATCTCCCAAGGCGGCGGTGTCGATACCGAGGCTTAAGTTCGGGGCTTAAGTTCGAGGCTTAAGTTCGGGGTTTAATCAGCCCTTGCCGACCCAATAATAAAAAAGGACTGCCAAGGCAGTCCTTTTTTTGTCTTATCGAGCTGCAACTCAGTCGATATAGGCGCGGATCTGACGCTCGATACCGGCGGCATCGAGGCCCAGCTCGGCGAGGATTTCCTCCGGCGATCCGTGCTTGATGAATTCATCGGGCAGGCCGATTTGCAGCACAGGCTTGCAGATGCGGTGTTTGGCCAACAGTTCCAGCACGCCGCTGCCGGCGCCGCCCATGATGGCGTTCTCTTCCACAGTCACCAGCACCTCATGGTTGGCAGCCAGTTCCAGCACCAGGGCTTCATCCAGAGGCTTAACGAAACGCATGTCGGCCACTGTGGCATCCAGTGCCTCGGCCGCGGTCAGCGCCGCGGCCAACGTGGTGCCGAAGTTGAGCACGGCTATGGCCTTACCATGGCGTTTCACCAACCCCTTGCCTATGGGCAGGGCAGTCATTTGTTCCACCTGCTCGGCACCTGTGGCACTGCCTCGGGGATAGCGCACCGCGCTTGGCCCTTCGTTGTGGCAATAGCCTGTGTACAGCATCTGCCGGCACTCGTTTTCATCGCTTGGAGCCATGATCAACATGTTGGGCACACAGCGCAGGAAGCTGAGATCAAAGGCCCCCTGGTGAGTCGGACCATCGGCACCCACTATGCCGCCGCGATCGACGGCAAACAGAAGGGGCAGACGTTGCAGCGCCACATCGTGGATCAGCTGATCGTAACCGCGCTGCAAAAAGGTGGAGTAGATGGCGACCACGGGCTTATAGCCTTCGCAGGCAAAACCGGCCCCCAGGGTCACGGCATGCTGTTCGGCGATGGCGGCATCGAAATACTGCTCGGGGAAGCGCTGGGAAAATTCCACCATGCCCGAACCTTCACGCATGGCCGGGGTGATACCGAGCAGCTTGCTGTCTTTTTCGGCCATGTCGCACAGCCATTTGCCAAAGACCTGACTGAAGGTGGGCAGTCCCGGCTTGGTGGCCGGTTTGCGGAACTGGCTGGGGTCGAACTTGGGCACTGCGTGCCAGCCAATGGGATCTTTCTCCGCCGGCTCGTAGCCGCGGCCCTTCTTGGTCATGATGTGCAGGATTTGCGGGCCCTTGAGGCCGCGCATATTGCGCAGGGTCTCGACCATGGCATCCACATCGTGACCGTCGATGGGGCCTATGTAGTTGAAGCCCAGCTCCTCGAACAGGGTGCCGGGGACGACCATGCCCTTGAGGTGTTCTTCGGTGCGTCTGGCCATTTCCTTGATCACCGGCATGCCCTTAAGCACCTTTTTGCCGCTTTCACGGATGGTGGTGTACAGGCGGCCGGACATCAGTTGGGCCAGATGGTTGTTGAGGGCGCCGACGTTTTCCGAAATGGACATTTCGTTGTCGTTCAGCACCACCAGCATGTCTTTGTGCAGATCGCCGGCATGGTTCATGGCCTCGAACACCATGCCACCTGTCATGGCGCCGTCACCTATGACGGCCACCACTTTGCGCCCCGCCTGTTCCTTGTCGGCGGCGACCGCCATGGCGAGCGCGGCCGAGACCGAAGTGCCCGAGTGACCGACGCTGAAGGTGTCGTATTCACTCTCTTCCCGCCAGGGGAAGGGGTGCAGGCCATTCTTTTGTCTGATGGTGTGCATCCGCTCGCGGCGACCGGTGAGGATCTTATGGGGATAGGCCTGGTGGCCCACGTCCCAGATCAGGCGGTCGAAGGGGGTGTTGTACACATAATGCAGGGCCACGGTCAGCTCGACCGTACCCAGGCCCGAGGCGAAGTGGCCACTGGACATGCCAACGGATTTAAGCAGGAACTGGCGTAATTCATTGGCCAGTTGCGGCAGCTGTGACTGAGGCAATTGCCTGAGTTCTTCTGGGGTGTTGGCCTTGGCCAGTACCGGAAATTGGGAAATGTCCAAACTCATAGCGAGGTTCAATGACTCTCTTTTTATACCCGGCGCTCTATGATGAAGCGGGCGAATTCTGCAAGTAACTGGCTATTGTATGGCAATTTTGCCAGCGCCGATAGTGCATCGGCCACCAGGTTATCGGCCGTTTGCTGTGCGCCTGCCAATCCCAGCAGTTTGGGAAAGGTGCTCTTGTTGGCGTTCAGATCCGAACCCTGGGGCTTGCCCAGCTCTTCCGTGGTGGCAGTAATGTCGAGAATATCGTCCTGCACCTGGAAGGCCAGCCCTATGGCATCAGCATAGGTGCGCAGGGCGGCTTTTTCCGACTCCGGCGCCTTGGCGGCAATTAATGCCAGCTCGGCGGCGCAGCGGATAAGGGCACCGGTTTTGAGATTATGCAAGCGGGTCAGCTGGGCCAAATCTATGCTTTGGCCAGTGGCGGCAAGGTCGATAGCCTGGCCGCCGCACATGCCGGCGTAGCCGGAGGCTTGGGCCAGTGCCTTGACCATCTGCAGCCTTTGCTGGGCGTCCAGCTCTGCGTCTGCGGTGCTGATAATGTCGAAGGCAAGGGTCTGCAGCGCATCACCGGCAAGAATAGCGGTGGCCTCATCGAAGGCGACATGTACCGTTGGCTGACCGCGGCGCAGGCAATCGTTGTCCATGGCGGGCAAGTCGTCATGGATCAGCGAATAAGCGTGGATACATTCGATGGCGGCGGCGCAGGGGTCGAGTTGTTGTTTGTCGACTCCCAGCAGTTCACCCACGGCATACACCAGGAAGGGGCGGATACGTTTGCCGCCGAGGAGAGCGCCGTGGCGCATGGCCTGCTTCAGCCGCGGTGCACCGTCGTCCAGTTGATCGATTTCCCGGGCGAGAATGGCATCAACCCGGGCTTGGCATTGTGCCAGGCTGTGTTTGAGCACTTAATCACCCTCGGGCAGGAAGTCTGCCAGGGGCGCATCCGGCTCCTGCTTGAGCAGTATGGCGACCTTTTGCTCCGCCTGTTCCAGCTTGGCCTGGCTGGCGCGCACCAGTCCTATGCCGCGCTCGAATTGCTTGAGGGCATCATCGAGGGACACATCCCCCTGCTCCAACTCGCCGACTATACGTTCGAGCTCAAGCAGGGACTCTTCAAAGGTTAAGCTGTCGGGTTTTTTGGCCACTGTCACACTTCCTGAAAATTTAGCCGACACAAGGTATCTCAGGAGCCCACCAGGGTCAAATTCAGGCGGGCAAAATTTGCCTCGCTGCACGCTTTGTTGCTGAATTTTTGTTGAAAAAAATAAAATGACACTAAACTTGCCCAAGTTAGGTCCGATAACTGAGAATAGCGAATGACCGACGTACTCTTTATCCAGACATTATGGGATAGGGGATCGGCATTTGAATTGGGTATCTCTGTCGCCTTTTGCGACACCATTGAGGAGCAATAGTGGATTTAGCAACCCTGATAGGCTTGTTGGGCGCCTTTGCATTTATCATCATGGCCATGGTCAGCAGCGGCGGCCTGGCGATTTTCGTCGATGTGCCTTCTGTGCTTATCGTGCTCGGTGGCTCACTGTTTGTGGTAATGATGAAGTTCAACCTCAAGCAATTCCTCGGTGCGGTGAAGATTGCGGCCAAGGCTTTCATGTTCAAGCTGGAAAAACCCGAAGAGCTGATTGAGCAGTCCGTCTCCATGGCCGATGCGGCCCGTAAGGGGGGCTTCCTGGCCCTGGAAGAGGCGCAAATCTCCAACAGTTTTATGCAAAAAGCCGTCGACATGCTGGTGGATGGTCACGACGGTGACGTGGTACGTGAAGCCCTGGAAAAGGATATTGCCCTGACCGAGGAGCGTCATCGTACCGGTATCAGTATTTTCAAGGCCTTCGGTGATGTGGCTCCGGCCATGGGTATGATAGGTACCCTGGTGGGGCTGGTGGCCATGTTGTCCAACATGGATGACCCCAAGTCCATCGGTCCCGCAATGGCCGTGGCACTGTTGACCACACTTTACGGCGCCATCATAGCCAACATGGTGGCCATTCCCATTGCCGACAAGCTGGCGCTGCGCATGGGTGAGGAAATGCTCAACCGCAGCCTGATCATGGACGCCGTGCTGGCGATTCAGGATGGCCAGAACCCCAGGGTGATCGAAGGTTTCCTCAAGAACTATCTGTCCGAAAAGCAGCGGAAGATAGACACCACGGACGGGGAGTAATCCCATGGCCAAGGACAAGTGTCACTGTCCGCCGCCGGGGGCGCCGGCCTGGCTGGCGACCTTTGCCGATCTGATGTCGCTGCTGATGTGCTTCTTCGTGCTGCTGCTGGCCTTCTCCGAAATGGACGTGATGAAGTTCAAGCAGATTGCGGGCTCCATGAAGTACGCCTTCGGGGTGCAGAACAAGGTGGAAGTGAAGGACATTCCCAAGGGGACGTCGGTCATTGCCCTGGAATTCCGTCCCGGCAAGCCTGAGCCCACGCCCATTGAAATCATCAACCAGCAGACCAACGAGATGACCGAGCCGATCCTCGATTTCCAGGAAGGGGATTCGGATCGCGCCGGTGGCGTGCAGCAGCAACAGGGTGAGCAGCGGGGCGGCGAAGCCTCGGCCACGGCACAGGAAACAGCCGAGGCCAAGAAATCCGAGGCCGCTTCGGCCCAGGACAAGATTAACCAGGAAGTGAAGAAAATGGCCCAGGAGCTCAATGAGCAGATAGTGGACGGCGCCATTGAAATCGAATCCCTGGGGCAACAGATCATTATCCGTATTCGCGAGAAGGGCGCCTTCGGCTCCGGCTCGGGCTTTTTGCAACCCAGGTTCAAGCCGGTGATCCGCGCCGTGGGCAACCTGCTCAAGGATGTTCCAGGCATTATCACGGTCTCGGGTCACACCGACGATATGCAGATAAGCAACGAGCTCTACAGCTCCAACTGGGACCTGTCCTCCAAGCGCGCCGTGGCCGTGGCCCATGAGCTGGTCAAGGTGAAAGGCTTCGACAGTTCCAGGATGAAGGTGGTGGGCATGGCCTCCACCGCGCCCCTGGTGCCCAACGATTCGGCCGGTAACCGCGCCCGTAACCGCCGGGTGGAAATCGCCATAGAGCAGGGCAAGGCCAAGGAATCCGACGAGATCCAGGTCGGCAATTAACTTCCTTGAGTCATTTCCGACAATAGAAGATGGGGCCCTGATAATTCAGGGCCTCTGTTTTTACCCGCCGGCCCAGCCCGTCATACTGCAATAAAAGCTCTGCTCTCATCCCCGTGCTTTGTTATAATCGGCAAATTGCTGTTTTTAAATTGTCCTGCGGAAATCCAATGAAGTTTATCGTCAAGCTGTACCCCGAAATCATGATGAAGAGCAAACCGGTAAGAATGCGCTTTACCAAAATGCTCGAGTCCAACATACGCAATGTGCTGAAAAAAATCGATGAAGATGCCAAGGTGCAGCGCCAGTGGGATAGGATCATGGTGATGGTGCCCAAGGACAAGCCGGAGCTGGAGTCGGTGTTTGCCGAGCGCCTGGCCTGCATTCCCGGCATCGCCAACGTGGTGCAGGTGGCCGAGTACAGCTTCACCACCATGGATGACATCTATCAGCACGCGCTCAAGGTGTACCGCGATGTGCTCAAAGACAAGACCTTCTGCGTCCGGGTCAAGCGTTCCGGGCAGCATGACTTCAACTCCATCGAGGTGGAGCGCTACGTGGGCGGCGGCCTGAACCAATTCACCGAGGCCAAGGGCGTCAAGCTCAAAGACCCTGATATTACTGTGAACCTGGAAATCGATCGCGACAAGCTGTACATGGTAAACCGCCGTATCGAAGGTTTGGGTGGCTTCCCCATGGCGACCCAGGAAGACGTGATGTCGCTGATCTCCGGCGGTTTCGACTCGGGTGTGGCCAGCTTCCAGTTCATAAAAAAGGGCGCCCGTACCCATTACTGTTTCTTTAACTTGGGCGGCGCCCAGCACGAGATTGGCGTCAAGCAGGTGGCCTACCACCTGTGGAAGACCTACGGCGAATCACACAAGGTTAAATTTATCAGTGTGCCCTTTGATCCCGTGGTGACCGAGATCCTGGAGCGGATCGACAAGGGCCTGATGGGGGTGATCCTCAAGCGTATGATGATGCGTGCCGCCACCCGGGTGGCCGACCGCATGGGCGTGCAGGCACTGGTAACAGGTGAGAGCCTGGGCCAGGTATCGAGCCAGACCCTGACCAATTTGAACGTGATTGACCGCTGCACCGACTTGTTGATCCTCAGACCGCTTATCACCATGGACAAGCAGGACATTATCAACGAAGCCCGCCGTATCGGCACCGAGGACTTTGCCGCCTCCATGCCCGAGTATTGCGGCGTGATCTCCCAGCGTCCCACGGTCAAGGCCGTGCTGTCCAAGGTGGAAGAGGAAGAGCTGAAGTTCTCCGCCGATTTGCTGGACAGGGTAATCGCCGATGCCAAGGCCATCGACATACGTGAAATTGCTGCCACCATGGATGCCCAGGTAGCCGAAACCGAGACGGTGCAAGCCGTCAGTGGCAACGAGATAGTGGTGGATATCCGCGCCCCCGAGGAAGAGGAAAACAAACCTTTGGAGCTCGACGGCGTGGAAGTGAAGCATATTCCCTTCTTCAAGCTGGCCACCGCCTTTGCCGATCTCGATCGCAGCAAAACCTACCTGCTGTACTGCGAGCGCGGGGTGATGAGCAAGCTGCAGGCCCTCTATCTGCAGGAGCAGGGCTTTACCAATATCAAGGTTTACCGTCCCTGAGGTTGGCCAGCGCTTTAGCAAAAAAGCCAATAAAAAAGCCGCTCACAGCGGCTTTTTTATTGGCTTGGGATTATTGCTTGTGCTTACTGCCTGGGACCCGAACCTTATTCGGCCTTGGCCAGTTGCGGGGCTTCTTCGCTGTCGGCTTCACCGGCAATCAGCATGGCACCCATGTCCTGCTGCAGTTGCAGCTGCAGTTCATCGAAGGAGCGCTCCAGATCGGCGCTGATGCTGGCATGCAATTCTGCGGTATCAAAGGTTGCTACTGGTTGTTCATCGGCGGCAAAGGCCATATGACTGAGACTGGCGGCAAGACCAAGGGCAAGGATGGATTTGAAGTATTTCATGGGACGCCTCCGGGCGAATTTTTCGCTTTGTCAGGCAGTCCCTTCACGTCATTTGAGATTGCCCAACCTCATGTTTTCTTGATGCAAAATTTATCCAAAAGGGCTTCCATTAACAAACGATAAAATGTAACAATCAGGATTAGAAAAACTAATCAAAAAACGAGAGCTATATCACCATGTCGAGAAGGCTTCCCCCCCTCAACGCCGTCAAGGCATTCGAGGCCGCCGCGCGCCACCTGAGCTTTACCCGTGCGGCGGAAGAACTGTTTGTGACCCAGGCCGCGGTCAGCCACCAGATCAAGGCACTGGAAGACTTTTTGGGATTAAAATTATTTCGCCGCAAGAACCGCTCTTTGCTGCTCACCGAAGAGGGCCAGAGCTACTTTCTCGACATCAAGGACATCTTCACCGATCTGGCCGATGCCACCGACCGCCTGCTGGCCCGCAGTGCCATAGGTTCGCTGACGGTCAGCATGTCGCCCAGCTTCGCCATCCAGTGGTTGGTGCCGCGCCTGGCCAAGTTCAGCGAAAAGAATCCCGAAATCGACGTACGTATCAAGGCGGTGGACAGCGAGGTCAGCTCGCTCACCGACGATGTGGACGTGGCCATCTACTATGGTCAGGGCAACTGGCCTGGGCTCAGGGCCGACAAACTGCGCAACGAGGTGCTGATCCCCGTGTGTTCACCCCTGCTGCTCAATGGCCCCAAGCCGCTGGAAAAGCCCGCCGATCTTAAGCATCACACCCTGCTGCACGACATGAGCCGCCACGACTGGCAGGCCTGGTTCCGCCAGTGTGGCGTGACCGATGTCAACGTCAACCAGGGGCCCATCTTCAGCCACTCCTCCCTGGTGCTGCAGGCCGCGGCCCACGGTCAGGGCGTGGCCTTGGGCTACAGCGTACTGGCAAGGCCCGACATCAAGGCTGGCCGTTTGGTGGTGCCCTTCCAGGAAGTGCTGGTGAGTAAGGATGCCTATTACCTGGTGTGCCACCAGAATCACGCCGAGCTCGGCAAGATAGTCGCCTTCCGCGAATGGATGTTGGACATGTTTGCCGAGGAGTCGCGCAGTGAACTCTTGCCAGGATAATAGTTCCGACCTGCCGGACTGGATGCGGCTCAACATGCCGGATGAGCGTAAGGGCGGCGCAACCGATACGCTAGTGATTTTCGCCCACGGTGCCGGCGCCGACATGGACTCGGACTTTATGGCGGATATGGCCAGGGGCCTGGCTTATCGCGGTGTGCCCGTGCTGAGGTTTAATTTCCCCTATATGCAAAAATGCCGTGAGGATGGCAAGCGCAGGCCACCGGATAGGGCTCCTGCGCTGATGGAGTGCTTTGCGGAGGTGCTGGAGCAAGCCAGGGCGCGTTTCAAGCCCAAGCGGGTGTTTCTGCTTGGCAAGTCCATGGGCGGCCGGATGGCAACGCTCTTTGCCGCCAGACCTGTTGCTGCCAGCTGTGAAGCCAGTCCTGAAGCCAGCTATACACAGGCGCCGATTGCCGGCGTTATCTGTCTTGGATATCCCTTTTTACCGCCCAAGGGCAAGGAGGTGCGCCTCGCCCCCGTGACCGACTGTCCTGTGCCGCTGCTGATAGTGCAGGGGGAGCGCGACAGCTTTGGCAACCGGGAGCAGGTGTTGGCGTGGCAGCTGCCTGAAAAGGTGGGCCTGTGCTGGATCCCTGATGGCGATCACAGCCTTAAGCCGCGCAAGGCCTCGGGCCACAGCCTCGAAGGCAACCTGGCCCTGGCCGTGGATGCCTGCATGGCCTTTATTGGACCTGCCCATGAATAAAGAGCTGAATAAAGAAATGAATAAAGAGCCGAATAAAGAGCTTAACAGCGGGATGAACAGAGGTTTGTTTTTGTTGGCTTGTGTCAGTGGCTTTCTCGCCGTGGCCTTTGGCGCCTTCGGGGCCCATGGCCTCAAACAGTTGGTCTCGGCCGAGATGCTCGGGGTATTTCGCCTGGCGGTGGAGTATCAGTTCTATCACACCTTCGCCCTGATGGCGGTGGCGCTGGCCAAACCCTGGGTGGATTCGCCCCTGCTCAACTGGGCGGCGCGGCTGTTTATCGCCGGCATGCTGCTGTTCTGTGGCTCCCTGTATGCCTTGGTGCTCACGGGCCACAAATGGCTCGGGCCCATCACTCCGCTGGGGGGCATGTGCCTGCTGGCCGGTTGGTTGTTGCTGGCGGCAGGTGTGTGGCGCAGCCGCGGCGCACAATAGCACGCCCTGTGGTATACTCGGCGCCAATTTCTGTTTGTCGGCAAGAGTCCTTGCCACACTGCCTTTTATAGGTCTGATATTCAATGAAAAACCTGTTTTTATTCTGCCGCGCCGGTTATGAAAAAGACTGCGCGGCCGAGATCCAGCAGCGGGCCGGAATGCTCAATGTCGGCGGCTTCGTCAAGGCCAACAACAACGATGCCTTTGTGGTCTACCAGTGTTTCGATGCCGAGGGCGCCGAACTGCTGGCGCGGGAACTGCTGCTGGACACCCTGATCTTTGCCCGGCAGATGTTTGTCTGTGGCGACCTTATCCGTGATCTGCCGAGCGATGACAGGGTCAGCCCCTTGGTGGCGGCGCTGGAAGGCGTCAGCCGCGGCGGCGAGCTCAGGGTCGAAACCCCGGATACCAACGAGGCCAAGGAACTGTCGGCCTTCTGCCGCAAGTTCACCGTGCCCCTGCGCCAGGCCCTGAAAAAGTCCGGCACCCTGCTGGACAAGGAAAATGCCCGCCGCCCCATAGTGCATGTGTGTTTCGTGGCCCCGGGTCAGGCCTATGCCGGTTACTCGTTGTCGAACAACAGTTCACCCCATTTCGGCGGCATCCCCAGGCTCAAGTTCCCCGCCGATGCCCCAAGCCGCTCAACCCTGAAGCTGGATGAAGCCTTTATCCACTTCATTCCCAAGGAAGAGCAGGAAACCCGGCTGCGCAGCGGCATGAATGCCGTCGATCTCGGTGCCTGCCCCGGTGGCTGGACCTATCAACTGGTGCGCCGCGGCATGTTTGTTGCCGCCGTGGATAACGGCCCCATGAACGACAAACTGATGGAAACGGGCCAGGTAACCCACCATATGGCCGACGGCTTCCGCTTCGAACCCGCGCGCAAGAACGTCTACTGGCTGGTATGCGACATGGTGGAAAAACCCGCCCGTGTCGCCGAGCTGATGGAGGCCTGGGCCATCAATGGCTGGTTCAAGGAAGCCATCTTCAACCTCAAGCTGCCGATGAAGAGCCGTTACAAGGAAGTGGCCACCATTTTGGAAAACATGGCGGTTATCCTGAAGGAAAACGGCGTCGCCGATTTCCAGATGCGCTGCAAACACCTGTACCACGACAGGGATGAAGTGACGGTCCACCTGTGGCTGCGACCGAATTCACCCTGGAACTAATGCAAAAGGCGCCCTGAGGCGCCTTTTTTGTGTTTAAACTGTGGCTTCAAGCAGGATACTATTGATGCTGACCTTTCCCCGAGATTAGTACCAATCCCTTGATGAGATTTTCCAGCTTATGCTGCCTGCTTGGCATACTCAACAGGCGGCGTGTAGTTCAATGAACTATGTGGGCGAACATGGTTGTAGTGTTCACGCCATAGTTCGATTTCGTATCTGGCTTCGTCTAAGGTTCTGAACCAGTGCTGGTTCAGACATTCGTTCCGGAATTTGCCATTCAGGCTTTCCACAAAGGCATTTTGCGTCGGCTTTCCTGGCTGGATAAAGGCCAGTGTGACGCCCGTTTCCTTACTCCAGAAGAACATTGCCTTGCTGGTAAATTCTGTCCCATTGTCGCAAGTAACCTTGTTTGGCTTGCCTCGCTCTTCCATCAACTGGTCCAAGAATCTGGCGACCTGCCTGCCACTGATGGCTACAGAGACTAATTGACCGACCATTTCCCGCGAATAATCATCCATGACATTCAGTACCCGAAAGCGCCGACCATTGCTGAGTTGGTCTGACACAAAGTCCATAGACCAACGTTGATTCGGTGCTGTCGGCACCTCCATCGGCTGCCTTGGCCGGGTTAGCTTCTTGCGCTTCTTCGTTCTGACCTGCAAGCCTTCCTCCGTGTAGAGCCGATAGGTTCGTTTGCGGTTTTTGACCCAGCCTTCGCCTCTGAGCAAACCATGCAGCATTAAATACCCATAGCGAGGATATTGCGTCGCCAGCGCCTTCAGCCGCTGTCTGAGCCCATTGTCAGCCTTTGTCCTGGGCTGATAGCGAAACGCGGTCCGGCTCAACCCAGCCAGCTTGCAGGCCACACGCTCACTGAGACTGAAACCTTCAATCAAGTGCTGGGCAACAGGCTTTTTTGCCGCTGGCGTTACCACTTTTTTGACAGCACATCCTTCATGGCTTCGACTTCCAGCATCTTGTCGGCCAGCATCTTTTTGAGCTTGTTGTTCTCGGCCTCCAACTCCCTCAGCCGCTTCGCTTCATTCACTTCGAGCCCGGCATACTTGCTGCGCCAGTTATAGAAAGTGCCCGTAGAAATGCCCATTTCACGGCAAATGTCATCGACCTTTGCCCCTGCCTCATGCTGTTTGATGGCCTTAATGATTTGTTCTTCGGTGTAGCGTTTCTTCATGTTGAGATCTCCATTGGCTCCAGTGTATTGGAAATCTCATCAATGTCATGGTCTTAAAGTTGGGGGAGAGGTCACATGCCGGAAGTGGACTACAAGAGCAAACCATTGCTGCTTTGCAAGCAGCGCAACGTCGTGGGCCTCCAACCCACACCCGGGCAAGGGGCTTTGCTCATCCAAAGCCCCTTGCATCCCAAAGGATGCCCCAGTCGGAGCCGACAACCCCTCGGCCTCTTGAGCTTGGTCATGCTACTACTTCGGACTCGCGTCCTGCTCGACCGAAGCAGCCTCGGTGTCCCTACCTCGGCTACGCGCCCAAGCTCATCGTCCTCGGCGGCTCCGAAGGGGGGGAATTGGCGGTGCAACAGTTCGACTTTTGCTTTTCCATTCCGGAATACGCAGAACACTCCAATAGCTAGAGGGGAATGCCCTGAATTGGCATTGCCGCACCAGTGACCATCGGCGACATGGACGTCGCCGGTGAGCGCCCAGGGAAGGGTTCACAGCGTGTCACGGGTGCGGCAGTGCGAAAGCGCACCGCAGGTGATGTAGTACTTCCCATGCCGGAAGTGACTACAAGAGCAAACCATTGCTGCTTTGCAAGCAGCGCAACGTCGTGGGCCTCCAGCCCACACCCGGCCAAAAGGGGCTCAACAGCAATAACAACGTCCCTGTTTAACAGCCAGCTCGCCAATCCCTAGCTCGCGCTCAGGAGCATGTTACTGCGTGACCTTCGCCCTCTTGGATCACCCTGCCGCCCCCAGTCGGAGCCGAAAATTCCGCGGGTTTATGGGCGAAACGGCCAACGCGACAGACTCTCGGATTTACGTCCATGTAAATCCACCCCAGCTCGGCTCCATGCCTCGCGTTCGTGAGCTTGTCGCTGCGCGACACTCACCCTGCTCGACCGAAGTAGCCTCGGTATCCCTACCTCGGCTACGCGCCCAAGCTCATCGTCCTCGGCGGCTCCGAAGGGGGATATTACAGGTGCAATGGTTCGGCTTTTGATGTGCAGCCCGACAACATCAAAGATTTTGATGAAGCCAGAGAATAACGCCTTGATTAGGCATTGCCGCACCAGTGACCATCTTCAGATCACAGTACATCAGGGATTTCTTACAAATTTCCTTTGTAACCATTGGCTTAATGATGACAATACAAAGTGGTTAGTTAGAATTACATTTGTACCTTGGTGGTGTGCAACCATCCTTTGGCCAGTCATCTCTGCCCCAGCAATACTGATCATTACCCCGCGGCTTAATATGCCAAACTACCGGATGTCCTTCATTGTCGAGCCGGGTTTCACCTACCAATTGCACTCTGAGAAACTCATCTTCGGTGCTCAATATGTTATATCTAAGAACCTGCCTGGCATCATCTTGTGAAATATAGCCTTTTTCGACGTACTTCAGCTCAAGCATTGAGTCTTTAAACGAAATTGTGTGGTAATTAACACCACAATTGCTTGTAGGAGTCTCGTCCCAGGTACCTGCTAACTTTGAAGCAATAACCGAGTCAGAGCTCGGTGTAGAGGAACATCCTGCAAAAAATATCATTGAAAATAAAATATAAATTCTGGTATTCATGGAAACTCCTTGTAAATTTTATGTTTGTGCTCGAGATGAGGGATAAGTCGCAAGGTTACGCTTGTTAAATGGGGTGTGGTTCTGTGCTTTGAAAAGACGCTCTTTGCGTGATCAATTGGAACCAGTCGTTTAGGTCGCTGTATTTCTCGAACTCAATGAAACCCAGCCTTCTTTTGGCTAAATCAAGGCCACAGGCAACGGCTATGCTGGCCAAAGACAATTCGCGGCTCAGCTTGTTTGAATGATCACTGAGATATTCGACACACCTGATAGCGCGTTGCTTTTCTACTGCCAACAAGTGTTCTGAGATGAGTTCAGGCTCGCGCCGTGCCTCCCGAATCCAAACGGCAATACTTTCAAGAAAGCCAATACAAAAGCCTTCGAACGCCAGCGATGGCGGATTGTCGGTACTGGCTGTTAGCCTGTTATTGGTAGAAACCGACTCCAACATGGCTACTACAATGCGTGTGTCTGAAAATAATTCGCCATTCATCTGCAATGCCGGGACTTTTCCTAGCGGCCCATATTTCAGCAGTTCGCTGTTTGGGTCTCTTACCGTGACATACTCGATTTTTACCTCTTCAGAAAGGCCCAGTTCCTGTATGGCAATTCTGGCCACCCTGGAAAAAGGGGAGTTGTGGGTTGAGAACAGTTTCATATCATCCTTAATGTTGTCAGCAGTGCTCCAGGAAACGAGGTTCCGCGACCAAATGCATGTCTTGTACGGTTAGCAGCCGCCATTTGTGTCGGTTTTTGAGGGTTGCCAGCTGAGGATCCTGTAGCCGGCTTCCGTTTGCAGTACCCCATAGGTGCTGCAAACCTTGTCGAGTTCGCTGCCGTCGATTTTTAGCCTGGTCAGGCTGAAGGTTATCAGGTTGTAGTTATCTATGCTGGCGAGCACCTTGGTTTTATCTATATTGGATTTGCCGTAGTGAGATTCCGCCAGCTTGGTGCGAATTTCTTTTATGAAGACGGCAGCGTCGGCAGCTGACTCAGGTACATGGGTGTGAGGGCCAAAGATAAACTGGGGTTTTTCTACGAAATAGCCCGATAGGTCACTGCCTTTGGCAAAGTCCGAAAGGTAATCGCCTATAAAAGATTCCGCGTCTCCTGCCTGAGCAAAGAAGGAAGAGGCGAACACAACACAACCGAAGATATAATTTTTCATGGATTTTCCGTTAATCGCCCTTATTGGGATTACTCAAGTTTTAAAACCTGTTTCCCTGTCATGGGCCGTCTGTTTTACCGTCTGTTTTGCAGACAAGGGCACAGCTACCGCAGGGGCTGAAGCAAATCACCTAGCCCCTGAACTTAGTTTTATCTATTTGATTCAGTATCTTGTCAGACCGAGCTATGACACGGCAAGTAGAAAATGATGCGTGTCAAAGCTTTCGCCTTGGGCGGCACTGTTGTGTCAGCAGTACAACTATCATCAGGCTATCATCAGGCTATCATCAGGCTATCATCAGGCACTGCCGCGTCAGTGACCATCGGCGACAGGGGGAAGCACTGGCCTGAGAGGGGAATTTTAAGCCTGTTGCCGGGCAATGACAGTGTATTGTCTCGTTTTAGTGTGACCGATGTGATTAAAACACACCATTTGGGTTGCGAACCTTCCCACCCGAGAGCAGCGCATATAGCCTCATGGAAAAGCTGATGCCTTGAACTGCATCCCAGTGTTCAACCAATTGGCCGTCAACGATTTTCCAGGTGTCGATAATATTAAAACCTTGAGAGTCATCACCTCTATGTTTGGCTTTCAGGGTGGCGTGGGAATGCAAAATCACGTGTTCACCGTCCACATAGATCTGCTTGACGTCATAGCTGAATTCGGGAGCGTTTTCAACCAAATCACCCACGGCCTTCACTACACCTTCGATACCATCGGCAATATTCCGGTTGTGCTGTTTGTATGGCCGACCTGCATATTGGCGGCTAATTTCGTCGAAGTTATGTTCATTCATGAGCAACTGAACAAATTCAATGACTTGCTCAGCATTCTTCCTATCGATGCTGTTCCAGTGAGATTTTTCCAGAACTTTCAAATTGATTTTTGGGAATGACATCTTTTCGTTCCTCATGACCTAGACCTGCTTGGGCGTTTGAATGATTAGTGTGACTTGCATTTTGAAAGTTAATTTATTTGCTTGCAATATGCAAGTTAAATAGAATGAAATCTAAACTGAAGCGAGAGATGACAAGATGCCCCAACGTTCAAGCTGCCCAATCTCAAATGTGCTGGATTTAGTCGGTGACAAATGGAGCTTGCTGGTACTTAGAGATCTAATTTTCTTTGGAAAATCTACCTATTCCGAGTTGCAGACATCTGATGAGCGAATGGCAACCAATATACTTTCCAGTCGGTTGGAGCAGCTGGAGCGGGACGGACTCATTAGCAAACGAGCCGATGCCAATGACAAACGGAGAAAAGTCTATGCACTGACTCAGGCAGGTAAAGACATGCTCCCCCTATTGCTGGAAATGATCGTTTGGAGTAGCAAATACGCCCCCGATACCAATCTGCCTAAACAATTGCTGAACAGGCTCAAGAATGATCGTGAAAAGGTGATAAGTGAGCTGATGGAAAAAATGGCAGATTAATTATCATGAATCGCCTTCCATTTTATTGAATTTACATGTTTTTACTGTTTTAGTTGTCGCGCTGTGTAGTGTCATCTTGTAGCGTCTCACTGAGGGAGAACCCTTGTTGATAACAATGTGCCCATGCGCGAGAGACAAGGATGCCGAACAGGCTTTTAGCAGGGATATTGTCTCTGGCCGATACGCGGGAAAATAAGGGGGGCTGCATCGGGCTTATTACATGCAGTCCAACAACTTCGTTGATCCAGCGTAAGAGATGGCCTCCGAACAAGTCAGCAAGTCTTGTGGGCTCCTCTGGGAAACAACAAAAAAGCCACCGCATAAAAGGGTGGCTTTTTACCTCTCACGTCCTGGCTTAGAGTGCCGGGCAATTCATCTCGGTGACCGACTCGATAAGGACATCATCGACAGGCACATTGCTGAATCCGTTGACGCTGTGCACCGGCGTAATGCTGATCTGATCGACCACTTCCATACCGGAAATCACCTTGCCAAATACCGCATAGCCGTAGTTGCTGGCGGAGTAATCCAGCTGGGGGTTATCCAGCACGTTGATAAAAAACTGCGAGGTGGCAGAATCCGGTGCCGAGGTGCGGGCCATGGCCAGGGTACCGCGATCGTTGCTGAAGCCGACGCGGGCTTCGTTCTTGATAGGAGAGTCTGTGGCTTTGGCTTGCAGGCCGGTGGTGAAGCCGCCGCCCTGGATCACGAAGTTGTTCACTGCGCGGTGAAACAGGGTGCCATTGTAGAAGCCCTTGTCCACATACTGTTTGAAGTTTTTGCCGCTGAGCGGGGTATTGGTCATGTCGATGGCCAGCTCTATGTCACCCATGTTGGTGCTCATCAGGTAACAGGCATCGGCCTTGAAGACTGCCGGGGTTTCGGGAACCTCAGGTGCTGGGCTGTCACTGCCGCCACCGCAGGCAACCAAATTAACTGAAAGTGCTAATCCTATGATTCTTTTCATTTTATATCCTTTGCTGCACCTTGGGTGCGACTGCTTTTCAGGGCCTGCCGGGCACGGGCAGGCAGGGCATTGTGACCACAAAGCTCGATTGGAGCAAGTGTGTCCTGTGTTCAGATAACGAAGTGATACAAAGGGATACAAAGGCTTGATAATGGCGCAATGCCAGCGGGGACTGGCAGCGGCTGTGGGCTAAAAACCAAGGCGCCATTGGCGCCTTGGAGAGGTTCAGTTTCTGGGGAAATGACTCAGGGTCAGTTCGGCCACCTGCATCAGCTCTTCGGCGGTGGCGCCGTTGGTGGCCTGGATGGCCATGCCCTGCAGTACCGTGCCTATGTAGCGGGCCAGCACACCGGCATCAGTGCCTTTTGGCAGATCGCCATCCTGCTGGGCCTGCAACAAACGCTGATGCAGTGCCTCTTCGCCTTTGCGGCGGCGGCCCATCAAGGCTTCCTTGACCGATTGGCCCGACTCGCTGCAGGCCAGGGCGCCCTGGACCATAAGGCAGCCATTGGGATGATTTTTATCCGCCAGACTGGTGGCCGACCCCATCAACATGTGGCGCACCACCTCATAGGCCGTTGGCTGCGCCAGGGCAGGGTAGAAACAGGCGTCGGGGCGGTTTTCATACAGCTCAGTGGCCTTGAGAAACAGCTGTTCCTTGTTGCCAAAGGCGCAATAGAGACTGGGTTTGCTGATCCCCATGGCTTGGGTCAAATCCGTCAGCGAGGTGCCTTCGTAGCCCTTACGCCAGAAGAGTTCCAGCGCCTTGGCGAGGGCCTGTTCCATATCGAAGGCTCGGGGTCGTCCCACACAGGGGCCGGGCCTGCTAGTGGCTTTGCTATCTGCTACCTGAGCTTCGTTCGCCTCAGCATCGCTTGCCTTGGCATCAAGTGTTTGGGCATCGACAGACATGGGCGTTCTCCTCAAATGGTGGCTTGCTACTACTTTTGGCTGTTGCGGATAGCAGGGCGCCTAGGATAAGGCCCGACGGGGACCCTGTCCAGCCTGTGGGTCCCCTGCCGCCGCAATCAATACCTGTGCGGGCTCCACTCCTTGCCCCTGAGCGACTCCTTGCTCCTGTGCATCTCAGAGCCCCGGCGCCAGTTGCTGCTGTCTCACCTTACAGTGACTCAGTGTCAGTCTGACACAGGGGTTGAAATAATAATATACCGATTGGTAAAAAATGCTTTGACTCCTGTGCCCGGATCTATATATTACCGATCGGTACAAATAATTTGTACCATTTGGTAGCAAATTTTTTCTTCACCGGTTTGGAACCGGTGCACATGCAGAGAGGGGCATGCTATGAGCCATAAACTTCAACTTCGTTTTGCCGGGGTGGCGCTGGCTGCCCTGTGGCTGCTCGCGGGATGCGGCCAGTCCCAGGCCGAGGGTGCTCAGGCACCTGCTGCGCCCTCTGTGGATGTGGCCCAGGTGCTGGAAGAGAGCATCACAGAATGGGACGAATTTACCGGACGTTTGCAGGCGCCTGAGCAGGTGCTGCTGATCCCCAGGGTGTCGGGTTATCTGCAGGGAGTGCGTTTCCGTGAAGGTGCCCTGGTCAAGCAGGGGGAGGTGCTGTTCCAGATAGAGTCAGCGCCCTTTGAGGCCGAAGTTGCCAGGCTCAAGGCCGAACTGGCCAGTGCCGAAAGTGCCGAGGTGCTGGCCCGCAATGACTATGCCCGCGCCGAGCAACTGTTTGCCAGCAAGGCGGTGTCAGCCGAATTGCTGGATGGGCGTCTGGCCCAGAAACGTCAGGCGGCAGCCAATGTGGCCTCGGTAAAAGCGGCGTTGGTGAGGGCCGAGTTGGACTTGTCCTACACCCAGGTGAAAGCGCCCATCAGCGGTCGGGTGTCCATCGCCAACGTGACCGCAGGCAACTATGTCTCCGCCGGTCAAACCGAGCTGACCCGCCTGGTGTCCACCGACAACATGTATGCCTACTTCGACGTGGATGAACAGACCTACCTCAAGTACGCCGCCCTGTCCCGTGCCCGTCAGCTGCAGGATCCCCGCGCCGGTGGCAACCCGGTATTCATGTCGTTGGTGAACGAGAGCAGCTTTGGCCACCAGGGCCAGATTGATTTTGTCGACAACAGCCTCAATGCCCAGACCGGCACCATTCGTGTCCGCGCCAGTTTCGACAACAGTGACGGTGCTTTGCTGCCGGGCCTGTTTGCCAAGGTGCGCCTGGCGGGCAGCAAGCGCTACCAGGGCATTTTGGTGGACGACAAGGCCATTGGCACTGACTTGGGCAGCAAGTATGTACTGCTGCTGGATGAGAACAACAGTCTGGTTTACCGCCAGGTGCAGCTGGGTGAGAAGGTGGCCGGGCTGCGCATTATCCGCAGTGGCCTGACTGCCGGCGATCGCATAGTGGTCAACGGCCTGCAACGGGTCAGACCGACCATGCAGGTACAGCCAAACATGGTTGAGATGGCCGCCGAAGAGATTATTGAAAACCTGCGCCGCCAACAGGCGGGGCTGTTTGCCGACAGCCCTGAGCTCGCGAAAAGTTCTGAGCTGGCTAACAGCCCTGAGCTGGCGAAAAGCCTTGAGCATGTAAACAGCCCTGAGCTGGCCGGCAGCCTTGAGCCAGCGGTTAATCGCAAAACAGCCCTGAGCCCAACAGCCTTGAACAAGTAAACCGGTCGCTGAGGAAAGAAGTTATGTTGTCACAGTTTTTTATCAGGCGACCCATATTCGCCGCAGTGCTGTCGCTGCTGTTTTTCATCACCGGGGCCATTGCCGTCTGGCAACTGCCCATCACCGAATATCCCGAGGTGGTGCCGCCGACCGTGGTGGTCACCGCCAGCTACCCCGGTGCCAATCCCAAGGTGATCGCCGAAACCGTGGCCTCGCCACTGGAGCAGGAAGTCAACGGGGTGGAGAACATGCTGTATATGTCCTCCCAGGCCACCGCCGATGGCCGTATGACCCTGACCATCACCTTCGCCATTGGCACGGATGTGGACCGGGCCCAGGCCCAGGTGCAGAGTCGGGTCGACCGGGCCAAGCCCCGTTTGCCCCAGGAAGTGCAACGCCTGGGGGTGGTGACCGAGAAATCGTCACCGGATCTGACCATGGTGGTGCACCTGACCTCACCGGACAAGCGCTATGACATGCTGTACCTGTCCAACTACGCCGCGCTCAACGTCAAGGACGAGCTGGCGAGGATCAAGGGCGTAGGGTCGGTGCAATTGTTCGGTGCCGGTGAATACAGCCTGCGTATTTGGCTCGATCCCAACAAGGTCCAGGCCCTGGGCCTGTCGGCCGGTGATGTGGTGGCCGCGGTGCGGGAGCAAAACCAGCAGGCCGCCGCCGGCAGCCTGGGGGCTCAGCCCAGCGGCAGCGCCGACTTCCAGTTGCTGATCAACGTCAAGGGCCGTCTCAGCGAGCTGAGCGAATTTGAAGACATCATTATCCGCGTCGGTCAGGATGGTGAGATAGTGCGTCTCAAAGACGTGGCCCGGGTAGAGCTGGGGGCGTCCAGCTACGCCCTGCGTTCACTGCTGGACAATCAGGACGCCGTGGCGATTCCGATTTTCCAGGCATCCGGCTCCAATGCCATTCAGATCTCTGACGATGTCCGCGCCCGTATGGCCGAACTGTCCCTGGGTTTTCCCGAGGGACTGAATTATGAAATCGTCTACGATCCGACCGTGTTTGTGCGTGATTCCATCAAGGCCGTGGTCAAAACCCTGCTGGAAGCCATCTTGCTGGTGGTGCTGGTGGTAGTGCTGTTCCTGCAGACCTGGCGCGCGTCCATCATTCCCCTGGTGGCCGTGCCCGTATCCCTGGTGGGTACCTTTGCGGTGATGCATCTGATGGGCTTTTCACTCAATGCCCTGTCGCTGTTTGGCCTGGTGCTGGCCATAGGCATTGTGGTGGACGACGCCATTGTGGTGGTGGAAAACGTCGAGCGCAACATAGCCAACGGCCTCTCGCCCATGGCCGCCACCGAGCGTGCCATGCGTGAAGTGACGGGGCCCATTGTGGCCACCACCCTGGTGTTGGCTGCGGTGTTTATTCCCACCGCCTTTATGAGTGGCCTGACGGGGCAGTTCTACAAGCAGTTTGCCCTGACCATCACCATCTCCACCTTTATCTCGGCCATCAACTCTCTGACCCTGAGTCCGGCGCTGTCGGCGCTGCTGCTCAAGGGCCATGATGCGCCCAAGGATGCCCTGACCCGCTTGATGGACAGGCTGTTCGGTACCTGGCTGTTTGCCCCCTTCAATCGCCTGTTCAACAGGGCCTCCGCCGGCTACGGTTTTGTGGTGCGCAAGGTGATTCGTTTCGGCGCCATAGTGGGCCTGCTGTATCTGGCTTTGGTGGCCGCCACCGGGGTGCTGTTTGTCAAAACCCCAACCGGCTATGTGCCGGGGCAGGACAAGCAATATCTGGTGGCCTTTGCCCAGTTGCCGGATGCGGCCTCGCTGGCCCGCACCGATGAGGTGATCAAACGCATGTCGGCCATAGCCTTGGACTATCCCGGTGTGGCCCATTCTGTAGCCTTCCCCGGTCTGTCCATCAACGGCTTCACCAACAGCACCAACGCCGGTGTGGTGTTTGTGGCCCTGGATGATTTCGACAAGCGCCAGGGACCGGAGCAATCGGCCGGTGCTATCGCCATGGCGCTGAACCAGCAGTTCGCCGCCATTCAGGATGCCTATATCGCCATCTTCCCGCCCCCACCCGTGCAGGGACTCGGCACCATAGGCGGTTTCAGGCTGCAAATTCAGGACAGGGCCAACCTGGGCTATGAGGCCCTGTATCAGGTGGCTATGCAGGTGATGTACAAGGCCTGGTCTACCCCAGAGCTGGCCGGAGTATTCTCCAGTTATCAGGTGAACGTGCCGCAGTTGGAGCTGGAAGTGGACAGGACCAAGGCCAAACAACAGGCCGTATCGCTGGATCAGGTATTCCAGACGCTGCAGACCTATATGGGCTCGACCTATGTGAATGACTTCAACCGCTTTGGTCGTACCTATCAGGTGAACATGCAGGCCGATGAGGCCTTCCGCCAGAGTCCTGAGCAAATCCGCCAGCTGAAGTTGCCCAATGCCCATGGCGACATGGTACCGCTCGGCTCCTTTATCAAGGTGAGCCAGAGTGCGGGGCCGGACCGGGTGATGCACTACAACGGCTTTGTCACCGCCGAGATCAACGGTGGTCCGGCGCCGGGATACAGCTCAGGTGAGGCCCAGGCCGCCATTGAGAAGATCCTGGCCGAGACTCTGCCACCCGGCATGACCTATGAGTGGACCGAGCTGACCTACCAGCAGATCCTGGCCGGTAACGCGGGCCTGCTGATCTACCCCCTGGTGATCCTGCTGGTGTTCATGGTGCTCGCGGCCCAGTACGAAAGCCTGAGTCTGCCGCTGGCAATCATACTCATCATACCTATGACCTTGCTGTCGGCGCTGAGTGGGGTGCTGTTGTGGGGCAGTGACAACAACATTTTCACCCAGATAGGCCTGATAGTGCTGGTGGGGCTGGCAACCAAGAATGCCATCCTGATAGTGGAGTTCGCCAAGGAGAAACAGGATCACGGCATGGCGCCCATGGAGGCCATTCTTGAGGCGGCGCGGCTGCGACTCAGACCGATACTGATGACCTCCATTGCCTTCATCATGGGGGTGGTGCCCATGGTGTACTCCAGCGGTGCCGGCGCCGAGATGCGCAAGGCCATGGGCGTGGCTGTGTTCGCCGGCATGATAGGTGTGACCCTGTTTGGTCTGCTGCTGACGCCACTGTTCTACTATGGCCTTAATCGCCGCAAGGCGAAACAGGCCGCCCTGGCCGCGGTGGAGGCCGAGGCCGCGTAACCCATTGCGGGGCCGCCATTAATGCCGTTGGCGGCGGCCCCGAACCCTTTCCCGATGCAACCCACTGGCAGTGTTTGGCCTGGCCTTCACTGCCTTTTTTATTTAGCAGCCTGAAGCGGGCGAGGGACTTTTTCACAAGCCCAAGGGGCAAGCTATAGTTAGTTGGACGGGTCTGGATTGTCGGGAGACAGCAGGACCGGTTAATGGTTGTGGAGGTGTGTATGCACTACGGAAGCTGTCATTCTCCTTCCTTTTTTGCGGTTCAGTTCTGGCTTGGCCTTGCCCTGACGCTGGGTTCCATGGCTGCCCTGGCCGAGGCCCGCCAGGACACTCCCGCCATGTTGCGCCTGAGTGTGGGCCAGACGGGAATGGACACCGCCGAGGGTAGGGAGCCCTGGCACATAGGCCTGGATTATCGCTGGCAGCCCATGGGCAGCTGGGAGCTGGTGCCGTCGATTGGGGTGTTGTGGATCAACGGTGGAGCCCATTATGTTTATGTCGAGCTTAAACGTGACTTCCTGTTTGATAACGGTTGGGTGCTGACCCCGAGCTTTGCCGCTGGCGCTTTCGAAGAGAGTGAGGAGATACAGCTGGGCAATGAGCTGGAATTTCGCTCGGGCCTGGAACTGGGCTATCGCTTCGACAACCACTACCGTCTGGGGCTGGGGGTATTCCACACCTCCAACGGCGGGATCAGCGACAAAAATCCCGGTACCGAATCCGTGCTCCTGTCTTTGAGTATGCCCATGTAAGGCGGTTTCCGGGAACAGTGCCAATAAAAAAGGGATGAGCCTGGCTCATCCCTTTTGTGTTCCCAAAGTGCACAGATCAGAGTCTGTCCAGCACCGCCTGGGTGAAGTCGGTGGTGCCATGGGTGCCACCGAGATCGCGGGTGGTGCGGTCACCTTCGGCAATTACGGCAGAAACCGCGTTGCGGATGGCGGCGGCCTTGTCAGCCATGCCCAGGTATTCCAGCATCTGGATGGAGGCCAGGATCACAGAGGTGGGGTTGGCCAGGTTTTTACCGGCGATGTCCGGGGCGCTGCCGTGTACCGCTTCGAAAATTGCGGCATCGCGGCCGATGTTGGCACCGGGTGCCATACCCAGACCACCCACCAGACCGGCACACAGATCCGACAGTATGTCACCGAACAGGTTGGTGGTGACCATCACGTCGAAGTTTTCCGGATTCATCACCAGCTTCATACAGGTGGCATCCACGATCATTTCTTCGGTGATGATGTCGGGATAACGCTGGCTCACTTCACGGGCCACCTTCAGGAACAGGCCTGAAGTGGATTTCATGATGTTGGCCTTGTGTACTATGGTCACCTTCTTGCGGCCTTCTTTACGGGCCAGCTCGTAGGCGAAAGTGGTGATCTGCTCGGCGCCCTGACGGGTGATGACGCTGGTGGCTTCGGCTGTGCTGCCATCCTCGGACACCTTCTGGCCGTAACCAGAGTACATGCCCTCAGTGTTCTCACGCACTGTGATGATGTCGATATTGTCGTATCTTGCCTGGGTGCCTTTAAAAGACAGTACAGGGCGCACGTTGGCGTAGAGGCCAAACTTCTTGCGCAGCGTCACGTTGATGGAGGTAAAACCTTCACCCACCGGCGTGGTCAGGGGTCCTTTAAGTGTGATACGGTTCTTTTCAATAAGATCCAAAGTACGCTGTGGCAGCAGTTCACCGTGCTTTTCCAGTGCCGTCAGGCCCGCATCGGCAAATTCGTATTCGAAATCGCAGCCTGCCTTGTCGAGGATCTTGAGGGCAGAATCTATGATGCTGGGACCGATCCCATCGCCAGGGATCACGGTAATCGTTCTTTTTGACATGGAGAATCCTTCCACGGTTGGTGGTTACTGCTATTGACCTGCCTTGGAAACCAAGGTAGGACAGGATATTTCGCGAAATTTATCTGTAGTATTTTAACCACTTTAAATCACTTTTTACAGGGAAAGGTGAGCAAACACTCGGTTTTTTATCTTGGCTAAAATGCGTAAAATCAGGCTAAGAGCTTGATTTAAGGCCAAAGGCTTAAAAAGTCGACTTTAGTCTAATAACAACGAAAAAGAGGATGATTTTGAAGACACTTCCCCTAGTTCGGGCCCTGGCCCTGTGTTTGGGTACAGGTTTTTGGGGCCAGTCGCTGGCGACGCCCCAGACACTGTCCCTGCAGGACATTATGGCCTTTGAAACCGCCAAAACACCCGTGCTGGCCGACAATGGCCACAGTTTTGCGGTAGAGCTGGAGCCGGATCGCGGTGACAGCCGTACCCTGGTGCAAACTCTGGATAAAAACGCCAGTTACAGCATAGCAGGTGCCTCGGCCCCCATCCTCAGTGCCGATGGTCGCTTTGCCGCCATGAAGCTGGCGCCGTCGCTGCTGGCCATGGAAAGCAGTGACGCCAAGGCCAAAAAAGCCCTCAAGGCCGGTATGGTGTTATTGGACCTGACCACGGGGGCCGAGCAGCGTTTTGAACGGGTAAAGAGTTTTGCCTTCTCCGAGCAGGGCGATCTGCTGGCCATCTGGTTTGAGGCCGCGGAAGAGAAAAAGGTTGAGGATAAAAAGGTTGAGGAGCCCAAACAGGAGCCGCAATCCCCGGCCGAGCCGGAAAAGAGCAAGGCAGCCAATTCCAACAAGGCATCAAAGCCCAATAAGGCCGATGCCGGCTCCAACCTGACCCTGATAGCGCTCGGCAGTGGTAAGCAACTCAGTTTCTCTGATGTCACGGGTTACAGCTTTGCCCGGGAGACAATGGCGGTGGCCCTGGTCCGTAACCAGAGTGGCGATACGCCGCTGCACCAGCTGTTATTGCTGAGCGGCGACACGCTTTCGTCCAGCACCCTGCTGGACTCAAAGGATCAGCATCTGGGGGCGCTGGCCCTGAGTCCCGACGGCAAGGCAGTTGCCCTGACCATGGGGGATGCCGCCGTCGATACCGACGAGCGGGAGTACCAGTTGCTGCTTATCGATGACAGCGGCAAACGCAAGCAGGCCGCCAAGGCCAAAGACTGGACCCTGAACCGCTACGGCTCGGTGCAATTTTCACGGGATGGCAAACGCCTTTTTGTCGGCCGGGTGCCGCAAGTCAGCAAGCCCATCAGTCGCAAACAATTCAAGACAGAGGCAGATCTGCGCGACGAGGCCATTTTGGTGGACAATCGTGGCCTCAAGGTGTGGCACGGCAGAGATCCCTTGATAAAGCCAAACGAAATCAAGGAGTACAGTAAGGAAATTGAGCGCACCTATCTGGCGGTGTGGCATCTGGGCAATGACGCCGGCAATAAACTGGTGCAGCTGGCCGACAGCCAGGTGCCGGATGTGACAGTGACCGAGCAGCGCCGTTTCCTGCTGGGTTCAAGCAACAAACCCTATCAGCTGATGAGTACCTGGGCCGGGGCCTTTCGTGACTATTATCTGGTGGACGTCAACACAGGGCGCAAGCAGCTGCTGGTGGCGCAACTGGACAGCGACAGCGAGCCCACCCTGTCCGGCGATGGCCGCTTCCTGGCCTATTTCCAGCAGGGCCAGGTATACCTCTATGATATTGCTGCCGGGCGTCGCTTCAATTTAAGCGGCAAGCTCAAGGTCAGCTTCGCCGATGAAGATCACGACTATCCCTCCAGTGCCCCCGGTTATGGTTTTGGCCCCTGGTTGGAGGACAGTGCCGGGATCCTGGTGTATGACAAGTACGATATCTGGCAGTTCGACAGCCGCAGCCACGAGGGCTTTATGCTGACCGCCGGCGAAGGTCGCAGGCAGCAGCTGCAACTGCGGGTGGCGGGCTTGGTGGAAGATGCTCTGCAACCTTCGACCATTAAGCCGGGAGAGACCCTGTTGCTACACGGTTACAGCTGGGCCTCCAAGGCAGACAGCTTCTGGCAGGCCAGTGTCGGCAGCGCCGGTATCAAGCCGCTGTTGCAAGAAGAGCAGAAACTGACTGTGCTGGCCCGTGCCAAGCACAGTGAACAGATCCTGTTCAGCAAGGAGCGCTACGATCGCTATCCGGATATCCATAGCGCCAAGCTGACGCAAGTGGCTCAAGCGGTGCAGCAAACGGATCTCGATGCCCAGCGGCGTCAATTTGGTTGGGGCCAATCCGAACTGGTGCATTGGACCAATACCGATGGCAAGCCTCTGGATGGTGTACTCATCAAGCCTGTGGGTTATCAGGAGGGCAAGCGCTATCCCGTGCTGGTGTATTTCTACCGCTTTATGAGCGATCGCCTGCATGCCTTCCCGCAAATGAAGGTGAATCACAGGCCCAACTTCGCCTGGTACGCCGCCAACGGCTACGCCATCTTCCTGCCGGATATCCGCTTTGAGATAGGTTACCCGGGCAACAGTTCGGTGCAGGCCCTGACCTCCGGGGTGCAAAAGCTGATTGAAATGGGCATTGCCGATCCCAAGGCCGTGGGCCTGCAGGGACACTCTTGGGGCGGCTATCAAACGGCCTTTGCCGTGACCCAGACCCATTTGTTTGCTGCCGCCGTCACCGGCGCCCCTGTGTCCAACATGACCAGTGCCTACAGCGGTATCCGCCTCGGCACAGGTTTGGCGCGCCAGTTCCAGTATGAAACCGGTCAGAGCCGCATAGGCGAGAGCCTGATGAGTGCGCCGCAGAAATACATTGAAAACTCACCGGTATTCTATGTGGATCGTATTAAAACGCCGCTGATGATCATGTTCGGTGACAGGGATGATGCCGTGCCCTGGGACCAGGGTGTTGAGCTGTACCTGGCCATGCGCCGGGCGGGCAAAGAGGTGGTGTTTTTGCAATATGAGGATGAACCACACCATCTGAAAAAGTACCCCAACAAGCTCGATTACAGCCTGAAAATGATGGCTTTCTTCGATCACTTCCTCAAAGGGGCACCCGCCCCCGAGTGGCTGGAGAAAGGGGAGCCCTACCGGGAGTACAAGGACGCCGAATAATGCAAAAAGCCACCTCAGGGTGGCTTTTTTGTGGCTTGCATTTGGCGGTTTTACATTGCCCTGAACACTGGACTCTTATCACAACACCTTGGCAATGGGGGCAGCCTGGAACAGCTGGTAGCTGTCATCACCCCAGGCGATCAGCTTATTGTCCTTGAACAGCAGCGGGGTGCACTCATCCTTGGTGGTCTCGCCGTCGGATTTGGCATGGTGGGTGCGGTAAAAAAGCACCTGCAGCTGGGCGCCTTCGGCATTCTTGGCTTCGGAAAAGTTGGCCTTGCCCATGATCTGACGCACTTCGTCTATGTTCAGGCCCAGATTCAGCTCGGTCAACTGCCGCTGGTTATAGGCCTGTCTGTCTTCCCAATCCATTTCATCGGGGGTGGGCTTGTAGCCCAGGGCGGCCACGCCGACAAAGACCAGGTAGGCCGCGAAAACGCCGCCTATGACAACGGGGGCAGAGGGTTTCATCTGTGGTGCATTCCTTGTGACTTAACAGGATCCGTGGAAGCGCAGCCAGTGGATCCTTCGCCGCGCTCCAATGTTGGCGCTAAAGATAACCGAGCAGGGGATAATGGTAAATACAATGTCGCATTTGTTAACAATTTTGACTGATTTTCTGCTGTTCATTATCCAAGACGCAACTGCGCCAGCGACAGGTTGAGCGGCATATCCGTCTGCAGTTTGGCCAGCTTGTAACTGAGGCGGGCCATGTCCCGACCTTCCTCAAGCTTTTTGGCTTGCTTGGCACCCAGGGTATTGAGCGATTGATACAGGTTGGCCAGACTGCGGTAGGTTTTGAGTAATTCTGCCGCTGACTTGGGGCCTATGCCGCTGATCCCGGGGATCTTATTGCCGCTGTCACCGGCCAGGGCGATAAAATCAAGCAATTGACTGCGCTGTACCCCCAGCTTCTGCTCCAGGGCGGCCATGTCGAGAAATTGCTGGGCAAAGTGATCCCACTGGCGGATGTTGGCATGGGTCAGTTGTGCCAATCCCTTGTCGGTGGACACTATGATGGCCTCGCCGCCGCGACCGACCAGTTTGGTAGCCAGGGTGGCAATCACATCATCGGCTTCACTGTCGGCATTGACCGACACCAGGCCCTGGGCCAGCAGCGCTTGCTTGATGGCCGGTAAGCCCTTCGCCAGGGCCTCCGGCATGGGTTTGCGACCCTTTTTATAGTCGGGATACAGGCGTTTGCGCCAGGACTCCTGATCGCCGTCCCAGACCAGGGCGCAGTGACTTGGTGCGTGAAAGGCAATCAATTTGCGACAGGCCCCGAGCAGTCGATTCTCCAGGGCTGCCATATCGGCCTCATCCGGTTGCGCCGCGTGAATGCGGCGGGTGAGATTGAGGCCATCGATTATCAGCAGTTTGTTCATTTAATAATGCGGTAGCAGGGGTGATATTCTGTGCCAGGCAGCTTCATGCGCTGCTGTTTGATAAAGGCCGCCAGCAGTTGATCCATCAGGTCCATCAGCTTGCGGTCGCCCTTAAGCTCAAAGGGGCCATGGCGTTTGATGAGTTTCATGGTTTCACCCTTGACGTTGCCGGCCACTATACCGGAAAACGCGCGCCGCAGCTGAGCCGCCAGATCCGCCTTGTTGCTCTGGAAGAACAGGTGCAGATTGGCCATGGCGTCGTGATCCGGATAGAAGGGCAGCTGGAATTCGGGTTCAATTTTCAGTGACCATTGGTAGGGGTAGGCATCGCCATTGGCCTTGCGGAAGGCTTTAACCTCTTCCATGCCCTGTTTCATTATCCTCGCCACCTGAACCGGGTCGTCTACCACTATGCGATACTTGCTCTGGGCCTCATCGCCCAGGGTAGCGCCGATAAATTCGTCAATCTTGGTGAAGTACTCGGCACTTTCCTTGGGGCCTGTCAGCACCAGGGGGAAGGGGATCTGCTCGTTGGCCCTATTGAGCAGAATGCCAAGCAGGTACAGCAGTTCTTCGGCGGTGCCGGCGCCACCGGGGAAGATCACTATGCCATGGCCCAGGCGCACGAAGGCTTCGAGACGCTTTTCTATGTCGGGCAGTATCACCAGCTCGTTGACTATCTGGTTCGGTGGCTCTGCGGCTATGATGCTGGGTTCGGTCAGGCCTATGTAGCGGGCACTGCTGACCCGCTGTTTGGCGTGGCCGATGGCGGCGCCCTTCATGGGGCCCTCCATGGCACCTGGGCCACAGCCGGTACAGATATCCAAGCCCCTGAGCCCCAGCTGATAACCCACCTCGCGGGTGTACTGATACTCAATGGGATTGATGCTGTGACCGCCCCAGCAGACCACCACATTGGGATCGTTCTTGGTGGGCAGGGCCCTGGCGTTGCGCAGTATGTCAAACACCACGTTGGTGATGTGGCTGGCGTTGGTCAGGTTGATATGCTTGAGATTGTCGTACTTGTCGCTGATATAGAGAATGTCCCGCAGCACGGCAAACAGGTGCTCCTGAATACCGGCGATGATCTGGCCGTCGACGAAAGCCTGCTCCGGAGGATTAATCAGTTCGAGCTTGATGCCGCGTTCGCGCTGCAGGATATTGATTTCAAAGTCTTTGTATTGGTCAAACAGCTCAGCCGAGCTGTCGCTCTCCAAACCTGAGGCCAGCACGGCCAGGGAACAATTGCGGTAGAGTTGGTAGAGTTCGCTTTTAGCACTTTGTTTGAGACGATCCACTTCCAGTTGTGAAAGCTGATCCATGCTGCCCCTTGGGCTTACTTTTACAATCATGACAACTCCTTGGCAGGACAGGAGTCGCATGGTGGGCCTGGGGCCCACCGGGAGGCTCAGATGTCGATAATGACTCTGTCTCTGCTCTGATGCTTGGCTTTGTAGAGGGCTGCGTCGGCACGCTCGAAAGTCTCGTTAATGAGCTCGTTTTCCATAATTTGCGCAGCGCCTATAGATACTGTAACTGTAATGCGCTGATTTTTAAATTTAAATGGAATATTTTTTACTTTTTCACGCACCCTGTTCAAAAGTTGCTCAATGTCGTTGGCGGACACGTCAGGGATCAGCATGACAAATTCTTCTCCGCCGTAACGGGCAACAAACTCAGTGTCCCGCAGCGAGTTTTTCAGCGCCATGGCGATGACCTGCAGTGTTTTGTCACCGGTGCTGTGGCCAAAGTTATCGTTGATGGACTTGAAATGATCTATGTCGGCCACCGCCACCCAAACCGGGTGTTTATTGCGCTGGAAGTTGCGGAATTCCAGCTCCATCCTTTCTTCCAAGGCGGTGCGGTTGGGGAGCTGGGTGAGGGGATCGAGCAGGTTGAGTTTCTGTTGCTCGAACAGACGCTCCTTATAGTTGCAGGCTTCTTCGCTGAGATCGTTCAGCTCCTTGCGCATGGTTTCCATGGACTTGCGCAGCAGTGCCTGTTCCCTTTGTTCGAGGGCCTCTTTTCGGGCGAGTACCGCACGCAAGCTGGCCAGGTGCTCGGTGATCTGGGCCTTGAGCTGACCTATATCGTCGGTATCCAATACCGCATCACCGACGCAGTCGACCCGATTGTCGATTTCCCGATTCAGCTGGTGTCTCAGCTGGTGGCTGCGCTGGGCATGGTTATAGGAGTCGCTGACCACCTCGCGCACCGCCGACAGGGCATCGTTAAGGGCATAGAGGAATTCCTGGGAGGCACTCTTTTCCCGGGCGATATTGTCCATCAGCAGTGACAATATGGTCTGGTAGGCATCGAGCAGATTTTCAACTTCAATTTCTGCCGCCAGCATTTCCTTGATCACCAGCACCTGATCGCGCTGATCCTTGCGGAAATCCAACTCGGCAATCATCTGCGCCAGCTCCTGGCCCAGCTGCCTGTGTTTGGGCAGCACGCTCAGCTTCTCGCCGGTCTCGAATTGCTGCGCCAATATGTCCTCATAGAAGCTGACCAACTGCTCCACCTTGGGAATGTAGTCCCAGACTGTGTGGAAGGGTTTGGCCAGTTCCTGTTTGAAGTATTTGACTTCACGCTTGAGCTTGTCGGGGGCTGAATCTACGCGCTGGATTTGCCGAATGACGCGGCTGAGACCGGCGCGGCTTTCTTCCAGTTTGCCCATCACATGGTGGTATTGGCCCTTGAGCAGGCGCTCAACCTCCACCAATTCCGGCAGGGCATCATCCAGGCGCTCGAAGGTGCTGAGGTTATGGCGCAGTTTGGCGAGTTTATTATCCAGCTCCAGGTTTTGGCCCTTACAGGCCAGACTCAAATTCCCGATGAATTGCAACAGGGTCTGCAGTTTCGCATTTCTGTCTTCATTGAGTTCATCCAGAGACACCTTGGCCGAGTGAAGCTTTTGCTTCAGCAAGGTGATCTGGGAAATCGTTGTATTTGAGTCCTTCATCCGGAGGTGATTCCTGCCACAAAGCCCATGAAATGGGTGGTTTTACCGTACGACATTGCTGCAATCTTGCCCGTTAATGGTATAGCAATCCAAGGAGAGTGCAACTGGCTTACGGCTCCCCCGGATGCAGAACTGATTGACCGCTCACAATTTGTTGCTTTATTCCGTGGCCGCGGCACCGGGCCAGCAAATCGCCTCCCGGTCGCCGTTGGTTTCAACTCTCACCAGTCCGCGGCTGAGGGCTTTTTCCACATGCAAATACAGGGGGGCGGAGAAAATCGCGGCCGGGGCGAAGTCCAATGCCCGCAGGCTGACGAAAATGCTCTGCTTGCTGTCGAGACTGAGACTGCCGGCGAGGGCCATCTGCAGGGTTTCGAACAGCACCTGGGGCGTAAGGCGGATTTCCTTGTTGGCCATCAAGGGCAATCTTATCAGTCCCAGTCGCAGTTCCTTGAGGCCGAGTTGGCTTTCCAGGCTATCGATCAGCTGCTGAGGTTGTTCCACATCCTGATGACAACACAGCAGGAAGGTGCCCGGGCGCACCAGAAACACACGGCAATCCAAGGCTTGCTCCAGGCTTTGCTGTTGCTGCTGGCTTAGCTGGATATACCTGTGCAGACCCAATTCCAGATCCGGTTGTCGCTTGCCCCACAGGGACAGCAAAACCAAGGACTGCACGTTTGAGGCAGGCTGTGACAGATAGTCGATAAAGCCGCGATACCCAGGCAGTTCGGTCAGGGCGTCCTGGGGCATTTGCTGCTGCAGGCGCTTGAGACGGCGCTTATCCAGACGACGGCTGCGGGCGAGGAAATACAGGGCTATGAGGGATACCAGACTCAGGGCGATGAACGCGAACACCTGACTGGTACGGTTCTCCAGCGCCTTGGTCATATCCTGCATCTGCCCCTGTTGCAGCGCCAAATCCAGCTTGAGCTTCTGCTCGGTCAATACCGAACCGGACTGTTCTGTCTCCTCAGGCCCGGCTGGATTTTGCTTGAGCAGGCTGATAATCCGCGCCTGATCTGCCATGGCAGCAGTGGCATCATTCATGGCCTGCTCGGCACGGACTTTTTGTTCCAGCGCTTCGATTTGCACCTCGGGCAAGCTTTGTTCCACGGCCAGGGCGATGGCTTTGTCGGCATGGGCCACACACTCCTGCCATAAGGTTTGCCCACAGTTGGCCTGGGCCAGCAGTTGTTCGTTGTAGACCAGGTAATGATTGAGCTTGCGCTCGGCCAGCATAGTGTTGGCCTTGCCCAAATACTCCAGGGCCTGGGCAAACTGATTCAGATTGATATAGGCCTCGCCGAGATTGTGGAAGTTGCGCGCCAGGGCAATGTTATTGCCGGCACGGATATCCACCTGCTGGGCGTTGAGGTAATAGTCTATGGCCTTGTTCCACTCCTTGGCATTGGCATGGATCATGGCTATCACGGTAAAGCTGATGGACAGTTGGGCATCGAAACCCAGGGCGGTAAAGCCTTCGACCGCGTCGTGGGCATATTGCAATGCTTCAGTGGTCTGATCCAGGTCCCGGTACACACGGGCCAATTGCAACTGCAGACTGGCTCTTTGCAATGGATAGTCGTCACGATTGCTGAGTCGATAGGCCTCGTTGTAATGCTGCAACGCCTTGGTCAGCTGTTGTTTGGAAACGTAATATTTGCCCATCTCAGACTCGGCGAGGGCAATCAGGAAGTTATTGCGCAGCTGATAGGCCAGCTCCCGCAATCGCTGCAAGCTGACCAGTGCCGGTACATCCTGGTGCAGCATCAGGTGCAGGCTGCCCAGCTGTTCATGAATAGTGAATTTAAGCAGTATGCCGGGTAAATCGTCCATATCCTGGGTGGCGTTGAGTGCCAGTTCCAACTGGAGTATGGCGTCCTGATACTTGTGCTGATGGCGCCCCAGCTCCCGTCCCTTGAGCATCAGCAACATGGCCTTGTCGTAGGGGGTGAATGCGCCAATATCCAGAACCTTGAGCAGTCGATTGGCATCCGCCTTGTTGTTGGCATTGCCCATGTTGGGTTCGAGGTTAACCCGGGTCAGGCGCTGCAACAGATGGGTGTATTGTTCAGGGGTATATCCCTGTTGACGGGCATTGGCCTCGTATTCATCCCGGGAGCCCACGACTTCCGGCAGCGGCACTGTGGTGGATAGCTTGTTAAACAGGACCTTGGGGTCATTCCTCAGGTCCACTTCTTCAAGGATTAAATCCTGGGCCGGCAACCCCAGGGGGGCCAGCATCAACAGCCCAATTACAAATTTAAAAAACAAGCGCATAGGGATCCCATTTTGGGCTATTTATCTATTTTGTTAGCTTTTGTAAGTCGGGGTGAGTCAAGCTTGGGCACTTGTTATACTCGATCCCCTTTAAGGGCTTGTTGAAGTTTCAGGGTTATTTTTGCAGCAGCCCGGCCGGTTTTTATGCAAGGCGGTGCGAAGTGCAGTGTAGCTATTCTACATAAACGAGCACTAACGCAGCAAAAAGACCGGCCAGGCGCTGCCCTTCGGGTTCGTCTGGCGGCGACCTGCACTTTGTCACTCATCGCTTATTTAGAATAACTAAACTTCGCTCCTCGTTTCGCGTTCAGTACGCCGCCAGAGCGAACAAAATTTAATCTCGAAACGTCAACAAGCCCTATAAAAATAATCATAACCAGAAGGACATTAGAGTGAAAGCTAAGTTACTGTCATTTTTACCCCTTGGGTTGCTGCTGGCCGGGCAGGCCCATGCCGTGATCAGCTACAGCATTGACCTCAGTGCCCCCGAGCACCATTTGGCCAGGGTTGAGGCCCACTTTCCTGCGGTGGATGACAAGGACTTCAAAGTGAACCTGCCCGTATGGCGCACTGGCAGATACCAACAACTGCCGCTGGCGGACGGGGTGCGCCTGTTCAAGGCCAGGGACAGCGACGGCAAGCTATTGCCCTGGCAACGCACAGCCAGCGGCGAGTGGCAAATCAGTGTTGCTTCGCCAACGGATGTCACCGTCAGCTATCAGCTTTATGCCAATGAACTGGAGCTGCGGGTGCGTCACATAGATGCCAGCCATGCCTTCCTCGATGCCAGTGGGGTGTTTGTCTATAACCCAGAGCGCCGGGATGAACCGCTGACGGTAAACCTCCAGGTGCCACAGGGGTGGCAAAGTTATTCGGGTATGGCCGGCGGTGGCGCTGCCCACAGTTTTGCCGCCGCCAATTACGATGTGCTGGTGGACTCGCCCATAGAGACGGGGTTAAGTCAGCAACGCAGCTTCAGCGTCGATGGCCGCGACTATGAGTTGGTAGTCTGGGGTGAGGGCAACTATTCACTGGATACCATGGTTGCGGATCTTGAGGCGCTGGCCACCCAGGCCAAGGTGATCTGGGACGAGGTACCCTTCAAGCGTTACGTTTATATGGTGCATGCCACCTCGGGGGCGGGTGGTGCCACCGAGCACATTAATTCCACCATTATCCAGCTGCCGAGGTTCATGTTCCGCGAGCGGGCCGATTACCTGAAGTTCATCACCACAGCCTCCCACGAATTCATTCACACCTGGAACGTCAAGGCATACAGACCCAGCGGCCTGGTGCCCTATGATTATCAGCGGGAGAATATGTCAGATCTGCTGTGGATGGCCGAAGGTTCCACCAGTTATTTCCAGGCCCAGTTATTGCTGCGTGCCAAGGTGATGACGCCAAAGGAGTTCCTTGAGGATCTGGCAAAACGGATAGATACCCATCTCAATACGCCGGGACGGCAGCAGCAGTCGGTGGCGGAGGCCAGCCTGAACGAGTGGGTGGCCCAGGGCGGCGACTATGCCATCAATCACAGCGTCAACATCTACTCCGAAGGCTTTTTGGCCTCCCTGGCGCTGGACTTCAGCCTGCTGCAGGACAGCAAACTCAAGCACTCCTACCGCGATGTGCACCGCCGCCTGTACCGGGATTTCGCCCTGCCCAAATCCTATGGCAGCGAGGATGTTCAGGCCATACTTGGTGCGCTTTCCGGAAAAGATTACGGCCCCTGGTGGCAGCAGCACATTCAGTCACCCCTGGCGCTTAATTTTGATGAGCTGCTCGCAAGAGCGGGCCTCAGGCTGTCCTATGGTAAGGAGTCCAAGTTCAAGCCCAAGGCGGGGATGACGGTAAGCGGCAACAGCCTGGTGCTGGAAAGCGTGCAGCGCGGCTCCGCAGCCTGGCAGGCGGGGCTGGTTGCCGGTGATGAACTGCTGGCCATCAATGATCTCAAGCTGGTGCCCGGGACCCTGGACAAACGCCTTGGGGACTTCAAGCCCGGTGACAGTATCAAGGTCAGCTTCTTCCATGCCGACGCACTGCAACAGCGGACCCTGACACTGGAGCAAATGCCCGACGGCAAGGCCGAAGTGGTGGCCGTGGACAAGCCCAGTAAGGAGCAAAAGGCCTTCTTCAAGGCCTGGGCCGGTATCGATTGGTCCTTTGATGCCAATGGCGATTTGCCTGCCAAGCCTTAGCCTTTCACCGCTTGAAAAGCCCGGTTTGTACCGGGCTTTTTTGTGTGTTTGTGCCGACGACACATTTGCTAAAACTTCTTTTGTCACTTTTTTCCTCGGGAAGCTGACGCCGACGCCGGCCTTTGGTAACGTCCGGAATTCACAAAAGAACAACAATGAGGTTGAGCCCCCCATGAAACTGCGTCTCTCGGTCGCCAGCTGCCTTTTGGCACTGGGCTATTCCCTGTCTGCGCCGGCCACGGAGTCCCTTGGCTATTACCGCTATCCCGATCTTGCCGGCGACACACTGGTGTTTACCGCCGAAGGCGATATCTGGCGCACCACTTTGGGTGAGGCGACCGCAGCACGCTTGACCAGCCAGGAAGCCGAGGAGTCCTCGCCAAGGATTTCGCCCGATGGCAAGCAGCTGGCGTTTGTGGCCAATTACGAGGGGGCCAGCGAGGTCTATGTGATGCCCCTTGCCGGTGGCTTGGCCAAACGGGTCAGCTTCGAGAACAGCCGGGTACGGCTGCAGGGGTGGACGCCGGATGGCAAGGTGCTCTATTCCACCGATGCCGGTTTCGGTCCCGCCAACTACTGGATGCTGCGTAGCGTCGATCCCCAAAGCCTGCAAACCACTGATTTGCCTTTGGCCGACGCCATTGAAGGCGCCATGGATGCCAAGGGTGAGTACCTGTACTTCGTGCGCTTTGGTCTGCAAGCCACGGGTGACAATGCCAAGGTGTACCGCGGCGGTGCCCGCGGCGAGCTGTGGCGCTATCAAGTGGGCAGTAAGCAGGAGGCGGTAAAACTGCTCAATGGCCATCAGGGCTCGGTGCGTCAACCCATGGTGTGGCAGGACAGACTCTATTTCATCAGCGACAGCGACGGCAATGACAATCTCTGGTCGGTCAAAACCGATGGCAGCGATTTGCGCCAGCACAGTCATTACAGCGACTGGCAGATCCGTGCTGCCCGCATGGACAAGGGCACTGTGGTGTTCCAGATGGGCGCCGATATCCGCACCCTCAATCTGGCCAGTGGCGAGGAAAAACTACTGACCCCGTCACTGTTGTCGGACTTTGGCCAGCGCCGTGAACATTGGGTCAGCAACCCCATGGACTATGCCACCGACATCAGTCTGGCGCCCCAGGGCAACAGGGCGGTGATCACCGCCCGCAGTCAGGTGGCCATTGCCGCTACCGATGGCTCGCGCCTGGTGCAGGTCAACCTCCCCGGCGACAGCCGGATCCGCAATGCCTTGCTCAGCCTGGATGGCAAGTGGGTGTATGGTATCAGTGATGCCTCCGGCGAGCAGGAACTGTGGCGCTTCCCGGCCGATGGCAGCGCCGGCGCAGAGCAGTTGACCAAAGACGCCAAGGCCATGCGCATGAGCCTGGTCCAGTCCCCCGATGGCCGTTACCTGGCCCACGACGACTATGACGGCAACCTCTGGCTCTATGACAGCAAAAAGGGCAGCAACAGCAAAATCATCACCAATGGCGAGGGCCTGGGCCCCTATGCGGATATTGTCTGGTCACCGGACAGCCGCTTTATTGCCGTGACCAAGGCCGAAATGGGCAAACCCCGACCCCAAATCCAGCTCTACAGCCTGGAGGATGGCCACAGTGCCTTTGTCACCAGCGACAAGTACGAGTCCTGGTCACCGGCCTTCAGCCCCGACGGTCACTGGCTGTATTTCCTCTCCAACCGCGAGTTCAATGCCACCCCGACTTCGCCCTGGGGCGATCGCAACATGGGACCGGTATTTGACCGTCGCAGCGGCATTTATGCCCTGGCCCTGGATAAACAGGCCCGTTTCCCGTTCCAGCGTCCGGACGAATTGAACTCGGTGGCCACAGAGCCCAAGCAAGATAAGGAAGACAAGGAAGTCAGGCTCAAGCCAGAATGGGACGGCTTGGCACAGCGTTTGTGGCAGGTGCCGGTTGCCAGCGGTAATTACGGCTCCCTCAATGTCGCTGCCGACCGTTTGTATCTGCTCGATGGTGACATGGAAGGCCAAAATACCGCGCTGAAACTCATCAAGTTTGATGCGCTCTCTCCCAAGCTCGACAGCTTTGCCGAAGGTATCGACAGCTACAGCCTGTCACAGGACGGCAAGAAGCTGTTGCTGGGCAAGCAGGGTGGTAAGGAGCTGCTGATAGTGGATGCCGGCGATAAATTGCCGGGGGATCTGGCCAACAGCCAGGTGCAGCTGGGGCAGTGGCAACTGGCCATAGATCCGGCGGCCGAATGGCAACAAATGTTTGAAGATGCCTGGTTGATGCACAGGGATTCTTTTTTTGACAAAAAGATGCGTGGTCTTGACTGGAACGCCATCAAGGCCAAGTACCAGCCCTTAGTCAGCCGGGTAACCGACAGAAATGAACTCAACGATATCTTCAGTCAAATGATGGGTGAGTTGAATGCACTGCACTCCCAGGTCCGTGGCGGCGATTTGCCCAAGGATGAGCATGCGCCCAAGGCTGCCGGCCTCGGTGCCCGTCTGGTGCAAACCGATAAAGGGGTGAAGATAGAACGTATCTTCCGCACCGATCCCGAGCTGCCATCGGCGGCCGCACCCCTGGCCCGTCCCGGTGTCGATGCCAGGGAAGGGGATCTGCTCCTGGCGGTCAATGGTCGCAGGGTGTCCAATTTGGCCGACGTCACCGCCATGCTGCGCAATCAGGCCGACCGCCAGGTACTGCTGGAGCTGGGCCGGGGCAAGTCCAGCCATAAAACCGTGGTACAACCCGTGGCCATAAATCAGGAAGCCGGACTGAGATATCAGGACTGGGTGGGGCACAATGCCGAGCGGGTCAAGGAGGCCGGCAAGGGTGATTTTGGCTACCTGCACCTGTACGCCATGGGCGATAAGGACATTGCCAGTTTTGCCCGCGAGTTCTATGCCAATTACGACAAACAGGGTTTGATCATCGATGTGCGCCGTAACCGCGGTGGCAATATCGACAGCTGGATCATCGAGAAGCTGCTGCGCAAGGCCTGGGCATTCTGGCAGCCGACCCACGGCACAGCCAATGCCAATATGCAGCAAACCTTCCGCGGCCACCTGGTGGTGCTGACGGATCAGCTGACCTATTCGGATGGTGAAACCTTCTCCGCCGGTATCAAGGCCCTGGGCTTGGCGCCACTGATCGGTAAGCAGACCGCCGGTGCCGGTGTTTGGCTCTCGGGCCGCAACTCTCTGGCTGATCAGGGGATGGCGCGGGTCGCCGAGTACCCCCAATATGCCATCGATGGTCGCTGGATATTGGAAGGCCGCGGTGTGAGCCCGGACATTGAGGTGGACAACCTGCCGCTGACTACCTTTATGGGGAAAGATGCCCAGTTGGAACGGGCCATCGATTATCTGAAACAACGTCAGGCGCAAGCCCCGGTATCAGAGCTTAAGGCTGCTCCCATGGCATCCCAGGGGGAAGCCCAAGACGTGAAATGAGGTTTAGGGCGTTACCGGCAGTGGTTCCCAAGCCGGTAGCGCCCATTTTCTGCAGCCACCTAAGGGGGGGGGGAAGGCAGTATTTTCACTCCGCAGGCCAGCAATCTGTTGGCGAAAAACCGGTTCCCATACCGTCAAGTCACTTGAGGCAGGATTTCCACTTCGCAAGCCAAAGTGTTGGCAATGAAACAGTTTGCATGGGCCTTCTCGTGCATCTTGGCCAATACTTCCTCGCTGACCTCCACTCCGGGTTTAAAACTCACCTTGGGCCGCAGCTGCATATGGGTGATGGCTTGTTTGCCGTCAGCCCTTTTACCCAATTCGGCACTGGCCTCATCCTCGTAACTTGCCACGGGCAGGCGTTTGAGATGCGCTATGGCCAGGAATGTCAGCATGTGACAGGACGACAGCGCAGCCAGCAGGCTTTCCTCCGGGTTGACCTTGTCGGCGCTGCCCTTGTATTCCGGGGCCGAGGAGGCCGCCAACTGCTGACCCGTGCCAAACTGAATTTGATGATCGCGACTGAAGTCTCCTTCAGCCAGATCAGCAGCGGCTTGCCATTGCACCTTGATATGAAAACTCACAAACATCTCTCCTTGTTATATTGCTTATTGGCTAACTCCGCAGCTTACCGCGCAGCATGGATTACAAACAGAGAATAATCCGGGATTTACGACTTTCAGATGAATTTTTTTCCGTCGGTTTGGCGGTAAACACTTGTCTTCCCGGGTCGACATGAGTATAAAGAATGCTGTTTGTAACTTAATTGTTACAAATGTAAACAAAAAATAAATAAGAATACGTCTGGGATGGCAAGCACAATGCCGCAGAAGACGCACAGAATGACAACGAAGGAGAAATCAATGCACGCATTATTGAAGCCCTCGGCTGCCGCAGTCACTCTCGCCCTGAGTAGCCTGACCCTGGGAATGCACGCCAACGCCACCGAGCAAGAGCGGGTTATCGTCAAGTTCAAGGAAGGCAAAGGCCCCAGTGTTATGGCCCAACTGCACGCCCAAGGCGGCAAGATGGAACTGGACTTAAGTCGTCATGGTGCCGCTGCCTTTACTCTGCCGGCCCAGGCAATCAAAGGTTTGGCCAACAATCCCAACGTGGAATATGTTGAAGCCGACGTGAAACGTTTCCCCATGGCTCAGGTTGTGCCTTACGGTATTCCCATGGTGCAGGCCGATCAGCTGAGCGACAGCGCCGCGTCCAATATGACGGTTTGTATCATAGACTCGGGTTACGAGCTGGCACACGAAGACCTGTCCGGCAATCAGGTGACAGGCACCAATGATGCCGGCACCGGCAACTGGTTCACCGATGAAAACCATCACGGTACCCACGTGGCCGGCACCATAGCCGCCATGAACAACAATGTGGGCGTGGTAGGGGTTAACCCCAATGGTCAGCTGAACCTGCATATCATCAAGGTATTTAATGCCGACGGTTGGGGTTATTCCTCATCCCTGGTGTCCGCCATGGACCGCTGTGAAGACGCCGGTGCCAAGGTGGTGAACATGAGTTTGGGTGGCTCACTCAAGAGCCGCACCGAAGACAGCGCATTTGCTGCCGCCGAAAGCCGCGGCGTGCTGAGCATTGCCGCCGCCGGTAACGACGGCAATACCCGTCACTCTTACCCAGCGTCATATAACTCAGTGGTGTCTGTGGCAGCCATCGACAGCAACAAGGTCGTGGCCGACTTCTCCCAGAAAACCAGCCAGGTGGAACTGTCGGGTCCAGGTGTAGGGGTTCTGTCCTCTGTACCTACAGGTACCGCCCTGGTGGCCAGCACCCAGGTTGCCGGCAGCGCCTATGAGTCCATCGGCATGGAAGGCTCGCCCACCGGCAGCGCCAGTGGCATGTTGGCCGATTGCGGCACAGGTGAAAGCACCTGTAACGCCAATGGCCAGGTGTGTCTCATTCAGCGTGGGGTGATTTCCTTTGCCGAGAAGGTCCAGGCCTGTGAGGCCGGTGGCGGTGTGGCTGCCATCATTTATAACAACGTCGCCGGTGCCCTTAACGGTACTCTGGGTGGCGTTGCGACCGGTATCCCCTCGGTGGGTGTGAGCGATGTCGACGGTGCTGCCATGTTGGCCGCCGTTGGCAGCAACGCCAGTGTGGCCATTGGGGCTGGCAACTATGCCTACTTCGATGGTACCTCAATGGCGACACCACACGTGGCCGGTGTCGCGGCCCTGGTGTGGAGCCATCACCCACAATGTAGCAACGTTCAAATCCGTAACGTGTTGCGTGCCACCGCCGAAGATCTGGGCGTAGCCGGCCGTGATGACTCTTACGGTTACGGCCTGGTGCAGGCCAAAGACGCTGTGGACTATATCACCGCCAATGGCTGTGATGGTGCTTCCGGCGGCTCTGGAGGCGGTACCGGTGGCTGTAAAGGCAAGAACTGCAAGGCGCAGTAACCCAACCCGTGAATCTCTGTGATTGGAGAAACCAAAACGCCGCGTCAGCGGCGTTTTTTTTGCTTCCAAAAAGCGAATATCTCTGGCTGTGCGCCTTTCCTACCATCTATCCGCTGTTTGAGAGTGGGATCTTGGTCAAGAACCCTGTTTAAAGCTGCATTCAGTATGGCTATTATTGCGCCAAATCAAAAAAAGCATTTCTGACGTCTGTCAATATTTTGGCATTCATTCCGCAACCCCTTGATAGTGAAATGCGAAATAACCAACCGGTCAATCAGCAGGAAGTCAAACTCACGGATGAGGATATTCTATTATCCATAACGGATCTCAAGGGACGGATCCGCTATGCCAACCCGGATTTCAATCGTATCTGCGGCTTCAACTCTGAGGAACTGCTTGGACAGCCACACAATATTATCCGTCATCCGGATATGCCGGAGGCGGCCTTTGCCATGCTGTGGGACAGGTTGAAACAGGGGCGACCCTGGATGGGCATAGTCAAAAACCGCTGCAAGAATGGCGGCTTCTACTGGGTCAATGCCTATGTTTCTCCGGTATTCAAGGATGGCCGGGTGGTTGAGTTGCAGTCGGTGCGGCGCCGGGCGGATGACGAGCAACAGCGTCGGGCCACAGAGCTCTATGCTCAGCTCAGGACCGGTGCCCAACCCAAGGCGATACGCGATCAACGCCCCGGATTCATGGCCAGATTGCAGTGGTTTATGTTGTTGATGCTTTGCCTGACGGCGGGGGCATTCTGGCTGTCTCCCTATCTGTTGCCCCTGTGTGCCCTGTTGGGCTGGGGTGGGCTTAAGCTGTTGTTGGCGCCCTTTGCCCAACTGAACCAAAGTGCCAAAGCCATCATCCATGATCCTGTTGCCCGCCATATCTACACCCAGAAGCGGGACGAGATAGGCAATATCCGCCTGGCGATGGAGTTCATTACAGCCGAAACCACCAGTGTTGCCGGCCGTATGGCCGATGCGGCAAGCTCCCTGGCCAATGACAGTGATGTGTTGCTCCACTCTATTCAGCAGGCCTCGTCCCGCGCCAATGGCCAGAGCCAGGAAACCACCCAAGCCGCCGCGGCGGTAGAGGAATTGACCGCCAGCTTCACCGAGGTCAGTCAGCAGATACAGCGAGTGGCCAGGGATGTGGACAGCAGCAAGCAGGCGGTGCAACAGGGCCATACCCAGCTTGAGACTGTGATCCAATCCATTGAGGGGCTGAACCTTGAGGTGGGCAATTTTGCTTCTGTGGTTGCCGAAATCGAACAGGACAGCATTGCCATCAACGAGGTGCTGGAGGTTATAAGCGGCATTGCCGAGCAAACCAATTTGCTGGCGCTCAATGCCGCCATAGAAGCCGCCCGGGCCGGTGAATCGGGTCGCGGCTTTGCCGTGGTGGCCGATGAGGTGCGTAATCTGTCCGGTCGCACCGGGGAGTCCACCGGCCAGATAGAAACCATAGTGCGCAAGTTCCAGCACAGTACCGCCAGGGCAGCCCAGACCCTGAGGGCCGGCCAGGCCAAGGCCAATGAGGCCGTATCCCAGGTGCAAGGGGTTGAGGCGGTGTTCGGCGGTTTTGTGCATACCATGGGGCAAATCAACGCCATGACAGAGCAAAGTGCGATTGCCATGGGGGAGCAGAGTCTGGCGGCGACAGAGATAAGCAACGCCTTACAGGCCATCAGCGAACTGGCGGCAGAGGGCTATGGTCAATCCCAGGTTGATGAAGCGCGGGGTGAAAGCATGTATTCCCTCGCCCGTGAAAGCCGACACCTGTCACAGCAGTTTTGGCAGCAATGCATGCAGCGGAATCAGCAAAGCACCTGATTATAAAAGAGATAACAAAAGCGCCAACATAGTTGGCGCTTTTGCAAAATTTATATCAGGAACATTTCTTCGTTTTCAAGTTCGAACCTGTTTTATAGGCACCCTTACAGAGATTGTTTCTTGGCTTACTTGGTGTGTTTTCAGTGGATGCCGCTTCAACTTTTTCCTCATCTAATTGTGCGGTTTCCATTGTGCTGCAACCGGTAAGCATGCCTAACATTATTGCCAAACCCAAGGCAGCGAGAGCTGTTTGCCGCTTATGTTTCATTCTTATGTCTTCCTTTACGTTAAAGCGTTCAAGCTATCTGGTGTGGTAGTAATCAACAATAGGTTTATGGTTGGAAGAATGTATGATTCAAATAGTAGTTAAGTATTATTTTGATATATGTGTTGTATAAATTTTAGCTTGATAGATGCTGGTTCTTTTGTGTTTTTATTCTTTTATATCAATTGCATAAACTATGTCTTAGTATCATCGGATTTATACTTGCTGCTATACCACAAGGATATTGATAATTGAAATTCCTGATTCATGCCTCTTTATTGACCGGCTTGGTCGCCCTGTCCGGCCCGGCCTTGGCTGCCGAACCCTTTACACTCGACAATGACGCCTACCGTCGCCATGTGCAAGCCCTGGCCAGTGATGAATTTGAGGGCAGGGCGCCCCTGTCTCACGGTGAGCAGCTGACCCTGGATTACCTGCAGCAGGAATTCAAACGTCTTGGACTGGCGCCGGCCTTTGGCGACAGTTTTCTGCAAAGCGTGCCAATGGCCAAGATCACTGCCGATCAGTCCATGGGTCTTAAGGTGGGCGAACTGAACTTTGCCAATGGCACCGACTTTACCGCCCGGACCCAGCAAGTGGTGCCGAGGGTGGAGCTCAAGGACAGCGAACTGGTGTTTGCCGGTTACGGCATCAAGGCACCGGAATATGGCTGGGATGACTATGCCGGTCTGGATGTCAAAGGTAAGACCGTGATAGTGCTGGTAAACGACCCCGGATTTGCCACCCAGGATCCCAAGGTGTTCAAGGGCAATGCCATGACCTACTATGGCCGCTGGACCTACAAGTACGAAGAGGGGGCCCGCCAGGGAGCCAAGGCGGTGTTTATTGTCCATGAGGATGCACCGGCCGCCTATGGCTGGGGAGTGGTGAAAAACTCCAACACCAATACCAAGTTCACCCTGGTAGACCAGGACAACAACCAAAGCCAGATAGGGGTGATGGGCTGGTTGCAGTATGCTGCCGCCAGGCAAATTCTGGCCGGGGCAGGGCTGGACCTGGAGGCGCTAAAAAAAGAGGCTCTCAAACCCGGATTCAAGGCCCGCAACCTTGGTCTCAAGGCCAATCTGGTGCTGAATAACCAGATAGAGCGGGCCGAATCCCACAACGTAGCCGCCATACTCAAGGGCAGCGAGCGCCCCGATGAGGCTTTGGTGATGCACGGCCATTGGGATCATCTTGGCGTTGCCGAAGAAGCGGGTAAAAAAGAGATACTCAACGGCGCGGTCGACAACGCCAGTGGCGTCGCCGGGGTGCTGGAGCTGGCCCGTTATTTCAAGGAGCTTGAAGGCGCCGACAGGCCCAAGCGCAGCATCATCTTCAGCGCCTTTACCGCCGAGGAAACCGGCCTCATCGGTGCCCAGTATTTTGCCGAGCACCCACCGGTGCCGACGGCGCAGCTGGTGTCCTTCCTCAATATCGATGGCATGAACATGGACAAGGGCGTGGACTACATACTGCGCTACGGTGACGGGGTGTCCGAGCTGGAGTCTTACCTCAGTGATGCCGCCAAGGCCCAGGGCCGCTGGGTCAAACCCGATCCCCGGGCCCAAAACGGCCTGATGTTCCGTTCGGATCACTTTGCCCTGGCCCAGCAGGGCGTGCCCGGTTTGCTGTTTATGAGCCTGGGGGACACGGATCCCGATTACATAGCCCACAAGTATCACAAGGGGGCGGATGATTACGATCCAGCCTGGTCACTGGAGGGCGTGTCCCAGGACCTGAGCCTTATCAGCAGCATTTTGAACCGTCTTGCCAATAACAACGACTGGCCCAAGTGGCTGGAAGCGTCGGACTTCAAGAAACGCCGGGCTCAAGACGGTCGCTGACCCTAAGCTTGAGCCACCAGGCTTCTTGAATAAGGCAAATAAAAAGAGCGGCTTGGCCGCTCTTTTTATTTTTGGCGCTGTGTTGCCCAGCGCGGTTTACGTTGTCAAAACATGGTTTAGGCTGCCCGGCGACGTGTGCACAGTGCCATACCCAGCAGCAACAGCGACCAAGGCGGCACTGAACCACCGTGGCTTTTCGGCGCCGGGGTATCGGGCTCAGTGACCGGCGTCAGGTTGACGGTCACAATTACCTGACCCTGTGCGCTGCCACCAAAACCATCGCTGACCTGATAGCTGATCATCGCCTCACCGCTGAAGCCGCTGCTTGGGGTGTAGCGCAGGGTATTATCGGCGAGCAGCTCTACAGTGCCATTATCAACGCTGGCGCCGATGACGCTTAAGCTGTCACCATCTGGGTCTGTGTCGTTGGCCAGCACGTCAATCACCAGCACCTGGCTATCCAGAATGGCTGCGCTATCCGCTTGTGCCACCGGCAGTTGGTTCTGACTCAGCACACTGATGACGCCCGGATCTTCAATCACGCCGTTGGCAGTGCCATCTGCATCGTTGGGGCCGCCGTCCTGCAGCAGCAGTTGCACGCATTGATAGCCTGCCACCAGGCCGGGCTCAAAACTGTCGGCACCGACTTGCGGGCACTCGCCGTCAGCAAGCGGTGCCGAGCTGATGCTGTTGTTGGCGTCTTCAACAAAGTCATACCAGCCTTGTTGCGGTGTGTACTTACGATACACAGCATCCTCGGGCAGCGCAGTGCCCCGTGGCATGGGGAATACCACGGCAACCGATTGCCCCGCCTGGAAGGTGCCGCTCAGGGTGAAGTCGAGCACGGCCGCCATCTGGCTAAAGTGGCTGTCGTTGCTGTCAGCGGCGCCGCTGTCATTCGCCACAGCCTCTGCCAGGTCGTCCATGGTCATGCCGGCGCCGCTGCCGGTGATGATGGCGCTGGTGATGTTGCCAAGCGCCAACTGCACGCCGGCCGTGGTTTGCATTGGCTCTGTGCTACTATTTACCGGCAAACGGCTGCCATCCACATCGTTATCCAGATAATCGGCGATACCGTCACCATCACTGTCGCCGTAACCTTCCTGGCTGTCGACAATGCCGTCGCCGTCTGTGTCTGCCTCGCTGCTCAGCTGCGGCAGCGACTCGACGGTGAAGCGAATGCGGCGGCTGCTACTGAGCGGCGCAGGGGTATTGGTTTCCGTCACTGTGACGTCCACGGCGTAGCGGCCACTGCTCAACTCGCTGGGATCAAAGGTCATGCTCAGGCCATCTTCGGCAATGCTGCCACCAAACGCTTGCTCCACCACCTGCCAGCTGACGCTATGGCTGTCATTGACGTTAACATCGCTTACCTGCAGCCGTATTTCTACCTGACCGGAAAGCGGATCCAGTAAGCGTGTGGCAACGCCCTGCTGCAACACCTTGGCGCTGAAGGTGGGGGCCTGATTTTGCTCGGTTAACTGCAATTGTGCCTGACCGTCCTCGCCAACAAAGGCATGGCTCACGCTGTCTATCTTGAGTGTCAGCTCGCGACCCAAGGTCAGCCCGGTTGGGACAGACACCGGCAATTCACCCTGTGTCCCCTGGTCTATGGTCGCTGTGGCGCTGTTCACTTCCTGGCCATCGACCAGCAGTGAGTAGTTCAGTTCTACCGGATACACGGGGGCTTCGCCGGTTAATTGCAGTGGCAGCAGATACTCGCCACCGGCTTCAACCGTCATGCTCCGGGCCAGCTTAAGCTGCGGCAGAATATGCACGCTCAGTGTCGTGGTGGCGGTATTGCCTGAGCTGTCGGTCGCACCAAGCTCAAGCTCATGGGCGCCGCTTGCCAGCTCACTGCTGCCATTAAGTGCTGCGGTGATATCACCGTCCACCAGATCGCTGGCGCTGATATCCAGCAGCGTGCTGATATCGGTCAGGCGGCCTGTAGCGTTAACCACCAAGGTGTCCAGCATATCAAACACAGGTGCAGTGGTATCGACTATGGTTACCAACTGCTCGGCAGTGGCCTGATTACCGGCCCCGTCGGTTGCGGTCCAGGTAATCAGGTGCTCGCCCCGCTCCAGCTCTGCAGCCAGATCCGAGCTAATGGTCAGCACTGTGCTGATGTTATCGGTCACCTGTGGCTCTGGCAGGGTTACTGCTGTCATAGGCCCCGTGGCTTCAAAGGTCAGTGGCGCCAGCTCGGCAAACACCGGCTTTTGGGTATCGCCAATGCTGGGGTCCAGCGGCGCCGCGTCATCTTCATCATTGATACCGTCGTTGTCATCGTCCGGATCGGCATTGTTGCCTATGCCGTCACCGTCTGTATCGACAGACTCGGTGGCATCGAGCGGGAAGGTGTCGTCGCTGTCCACTACACCGTCGTTGTCGTCATCGCTGTCGGCATTGTTGCCAAGGCCATCGAGGTCGGTGTCGACAGACTCAGCAGCGTCCAGCGGGAAGGTGTCTTCTGTGTCCAGCACACCGTCATTGTCATCGTCGCTGTCGGCATTGTTACCAATGCCGTCACCGTCGGTATCGACAGACTCGCTGGCATCGAGCGGGAAGGCATCCTCGCTGTCGAGCACGCCGTCGTTGTCATCGTCGCTATCGGCATTGTTGCCTATACCGTCACCGTCTGTGTCGACAGACTCAGCAGCGTCCAGCGGGAAGGCATCGTCACTGTCGACTACGCCATCGTTGTCGTCATCTGTGTCGGCATTGTTGCCTATGCCGTCGGCATCAGTGTCGACAGACTCAGTCGCGTCCAGCGGGAAGGCGTCTTCTGTGTCCAGCATGCCGTCGTTGTCATCGTCGCTGTCGGCATTGTTGCCTGTGCCATCGAGGTCGGTGTCGACAGATTCGGTCGCATCCAGCGGGAAGGCATCGTCGCTGTCCACTACGCCGTCGTTGTCATCGTCGATATCGGCATTGTTGCCAATGCCGTCGAGGTCGGTATCGGCAGACTCAGCCGCATCCAGCGGGAAGGCATCGTCGCTGTCCAACACACCGTCGTTGTCGTCATCCAAATCGGCGTTGTTACCTATGCCATCGGAGTCTGTATCGACAGACTCAGTGGCATCCAGTGGGAAGGCATCTTCGCTGTCCGCTACGCCGTCGTTGTCGTCATCCAAATCGGCATTGTTGCCTATGCCATCGGAGTCTGTGTCGACAGACTCGCTGGCATCGAGCGGGAAGGCATCTTCTGTGTCCAACACACCGTCGTTATCGTCGTCGCTGTCAGCATTGTTGCCTATACCGTCGGAGTCTGTATCGACAGACTCGGTCGCATCCAGCGGGAAGGCGTCCTCTGCGTCCAGCACGCCGTCGTTGTCGTCATCCAAATCGACATTGTTGCCTATGCCGTCGGCGTCGGTATCGACAGACTCAGCAGCATCCAGCGGGAAGGCATCGTTGCTGTCGAGCACACCGTCGTTGTCGTCATCCAAATCCGCATTGTTGCCTATGCCGTCGAGGTCGGTATCGACACTTTCTGCCGCATCCAGCGGGAAGGCATCCTCTGTGTCCACTACGCCGTCGTTGTCATCATCGCTGTCGGCATTGTTACCTATGCCATCGGAGTCTGTATCGACAGACTCGCTGGCGTCAAAGGGGAAGGCATCGACTATATCCAACACGCCGTCGTTATCATCGTCGGTATCCAAGTTATTGCCTATGCCGTCGAGATCCGAGTCCAACCACTCGCTGGCATCCAGAGGGAACATATCGCTGCTATCGGCAACACCATCTCCATCGTCGTCGCTGTCGGCATTGTTGCCTATGCCGTCGCTATCTGTGTCAACAGATTCGCCGGCATCCAGCGGGAAGGCATCGGCGCTGTCCGGCACATTATCGTTGTCATCATCCAAATCGGCATTGTTGCCTATGCCATCGAGATCCGTATCCAACCATTCGGCGGCATTAAAGGGGAAGGCATCGGCCACGTCCGCAACACCGTCGTTGTCGTCGTCCGGATCGGCGTTGTTACCTATGCCGTCGAGATCTGCATCCAGCCACTCGCTGGCATCCAGCGGGAAGGCATCGGCGGCATCCAACACACCATCGTTGTCATCGTCGCTATCGGCATTGTTGCCTATACCGTCCTTGTCGGTGTCGACAGATTCGCTGGCATCCAGCGGGAAAGTGTCTTCGCTGTCCGGGACATTGTCGTTGTCATCATCCGTATCGGCATTATTGCCAATGCCATCGGCATCGGTATCCAGCCACTCGGCAGCATCCAATGGGAAGGCATCTTCGCTGTCCAACACGCCGTCGTTATCGTCGTCGTTGTCGCTGTTATTACCTATACCATCTGAGTCGGTATCCAAGGTCTCGTTGGCATCATTGGGGAAAGCATCGCTGTTATCACCGACACCATCGCTGTCGCTGTCGGTGGTTTCCGTTGCATCGTTGGGGAAGGCATCAGAGCTGTCGACGACACCGTCACCGTCAAAGTCACCAGCATACACATATTCGATGGCACCTATATCCATCTTCGGATAGAGTGGCCCGCCCAGTTCTTCCGGGTTATCAGGATTGTATGCCCCCATTACACGGTTATTACCCAGCAAGTCGACTGCGCCTGCCGGAAGTTCACCTGTCTCACCGGCATCGATATTGGCGCTGCCCGGCACAGGTCTGTAGTCGCCATACTCTGGATCGGCCAATTCAACATAGCCAGTAGAGGTAACGCCACACTCGCTATCTTCTACCCAGCTGGCGGTTTGTTGCACCCAGGTTGCTACATTACACAGGGTTGAGCCATTAGCGCCTTTTAACAACAAGCTATTACGCAACTGGGCTTTACCTGTGCCAACCACAGACAGAGCGCCGCTTTCACTGTTGTAAAGGGTGCTGGAGAACAGCGAAATCTGGCCGTCGTCCGTGATCAGTGCCGGATCGGAGCCACTAACATTAGCCACCAGACTGTTTTCTAGATAAAGCTCAACACTGCGGCCGCTAATAACCGGTGCTGTCATATTTTCAATCAGCACATGCTCCAACAACAGAAATGAACTGGAATACATATGCACGGCGCTGGCCTTATTATAGGTACCAAGCTCAGCATCAAAGTTTGTATAAGCGTCGGCATCAACACCCTGACTAAAACCGTTACGCAAGGTTAAGCCGACTAAATGTGGGAATTGGCTTTTGAGCATCCTGTCGGCTATGGCAACCGCAAAAATAGCTGTCTTATTTTGCCCGTCCAGCACAACAGCTTTATTACCATCTATCTTCATGCCTTTGCCAATCACTAACGGCGATTCAAGCATTATGGTCATAGGGCCGTTGAAGCTGATGACATTCAGATCGGCTCCGGGCTCACTGGCACATAAATCGATTAATGCCTGGCGTAAGGTGCCCGGGCCACTATCGGCATTGCTGGTTACAGTGATTTGGCTTGCAGTACAAGCTTGATAAGGGTTGTCATCGATGCGCGCCCAATTGAGCACCACGTCATTTTCATCGACCAGGGTTTGTAGAGCATCTGTACCATCAATTTGGTAGAAAAAGTCGACTACGCCATCGTTATCGCGGTCTTCATCATAAATATCAGCAATACCGTCGCCATCGAAGTCAGGCAGGTCACCGTACACTGTTGGATGCGGATCAACGCCATCCAGGGTGCCGTCGCCGTCACTGTCAGGGTTTAATGCATCTGAACCGGCAACAATTTCATCGGCATCACTTAAACCGTCATTGTCATCGTCGAGATCGGCATTGTTGCCAATGCCATCATGGTCGGTATCCAGATATTCGCTGGCATCTTTGGGAAACCTGTCTTCCCAATCCGCATAGCCATCATTGTCGTCATCTGTGTCCCAATCATCTGCGATGCCGTCGCTATCGGTATCCAATTGCATTTTTACGCCAACAGAGCACTCGGTTGGGCCTGCCTGTGTGTGGGTACGTGGCGTGACGCAAAAACGAATAACAGTACCGGCAGCAACACTTTTCTGAAAGGTTATGTCATTCTCACCGACATAGTCGACCCAGGTGTCAGACAGTGCATACTGCCACTGGTACAGACTTTGATATTCCAAACCGTCATAGATGTTGCTATTCGGCGCAACGTAAGTGTACTGTCCAATTAACCCGGAACCGGCGATAGGCTCGGCGTACTGCGGTTTAATTTTTACATTGGTTGCGAACGGTATTTGCCCAACTTTAATCCATTTACCGCAGCGTTGGCTGTTTCTGAATGTCATGCACATGGTGACAAAGGTATTGGCATCATCGGCGGTGGCCTGATAGCCAAATTGATTGCTCGCAACCACCACAGCATCACTGACTTGCCCGGTTGCCGAACGCAGCCAGACAAAATCTGTGGCGTCAATTGAGTACGGAATATTGGCAAACAGATAGTCGCCGGGGCGCATATTTTGGCCGACTTTATCAACATGTGGGTGGGTCGTCTGAGGGCTATACCAGGGCGGGCTATTCAATATCCGGTCAGCCAGCAGGGTTGGAACTTTAATATCAAGGCCCCAAACGTCAGTGTAACCCCCCGTATCTATCCCAGGTAATGGCCCATCGCAGGTGCCGCAAAAGAATTCACTGGCACTGGCTTCAACATTAATGCCAAAAAACTGCCAGGTCTCGGCATAGCTTTCCAGCAGCCCTTTGGTTTCGTTGTAACTTGGAGACTTTGGCGACAGCGGCGTCCGCATGGTTGAACCTCCCAGATTCAGATAATCCAGGGTTTGTTTGGCAGCCCAATCTTCAGGCGTCAGCCGCTCATAAAATTCAACGTGATCTCTGCGATTGTTGTCTTGTACCGCCAGTAAAAACTGGCTATTGCTTGAACTTGGATGGGTGTTGCCGGAAAAGTTTGAGCCGGGTTCGAGATCGAACCAGTTCATACTGGCGGTCCATTCGATTGGTTTGTCTTCAATAATGGTATTGCCTGGTGCGTAATCGACACAGGCAGTGTTCATACTGTCGAACACACAGGTGTTGTAGTGATAGGTAGCGAACCAGTGCCAATGGTCATCACTACCTATGATGACATCATTCCAGCCGCGGTCAGCGACAAAATTGGGGAACATCTTAGCCAAGGTGCCGACGATTGGGCGCTGATCAACATCGCTGACCGGATTCATCATTTCCTGCGCAATTACCGGCTCCCAATCCCATTCCTTTTCTGAGTAGAAGGTGCGCTCCATTTGCAGCGGGTCGAAATTGGAATCCATATAGGGCAAGCGTGGCGTGTTAAACACACCACGGCTCATCGCATCCACCGGCATCGACAAATACGCACAAAAATTTTGTACATCGTCATCTTCAGCGCAGGCAGCGCGGTTTAATAACGGTGTTGCGGCAGCACTGTGCGGGAAAAACTGAAAATTTGATTGTGGAACAGTTAGATAGCTGCCACCTCGGATATTGGTATTAGTGTCTTTAACCAGTTTAAAGGTATTGGCAATACTGCTGATATTACCCAGCACCATAAAACCGACACGGCCGGCATAAACCGTATCACTATTAGCCTGCTCTACAGCAGTCTCCTGCATCAGCCGTAAGGTGATGCTGTCAAAATTGCCCACGCCTTCTGTCACAGTCGCGCCCTGATATACCGCCATATCGTTTAACTGGCGAAAGCCACTGCTTTTATAAAGCATCGGCCGCTGTAACTGCGCCACTGTTACCGCAGTTTCAAAGCTGGCGCCCAGGGCAATGGTTTGACCGCTGAAGCCGGTGTGCTTCACTTCAGCACTTGAGATCAGCAACATGCGGCCATCGGCCAGGCGGTGCCAGCCTTCTTCTGCAATCAGGTAATGCACCTTGGCACCGGCTAAGTCAGCGTTAAAACCAGTCGCCTGATTCACATCGAATAAAAACTGATTACCGGCCGTAATCGGCGCCGTCGGTACTATGCTGACGCCGTTATTCAGATTTGGATCTTCCAGGCTAACAAACACTACCGGACGATAAAAAATACGGTTAGTCCACAGGTCGGCAATCTGGTTATTGGCACCAATGGTTAAAGTGCCGGATTCGGCCGGAATACCGAGTAGCGCCGGTGCACCGTTAAACTGTACTCCAACCGCGTCTACAGTTGAGGAGCCCGCGCCATCACTGGTGGTAAAAGCCCATTTGCCATTGGCTTGTGTAACAAAGCCCGATAAGGTCGGATGTACTGGCTGAAAAAACACCAGATTATCGGCATCATTCACAAAACCCTTGTCGCTGGCAGTGTCATCGACGATGGTCACTTTTTTCGTCAGGCTGGCTGCAAACAGGCTTTGTGCCGGGCACAAGCCGATCAACAGAATCCAAATTAACCAACGCATCATGCTGTATTTCCCCGCATAGAATTTTCTACCCTGCAGTAAAACAGGTAAATGTGCAGGAAAAATGCAAAAGGTGGGAGAGAGTCAGGAAAAAGTTGTACTAAAGTGTCACAGGCTTAATCCGCCAATGCCGGCAGGGTGATCACCATGCGCAGCCCCCCAAGGGGCGACTCGGAGGCCTGGATTTGACCCTGGTGCGCCAGGATGATGGACTTGGCCACGGATAAGCCCAGACCCGCGCCACCTGTGTCGCGGCTGCGGGAATCCTCAAGCCGGTACAGGGGCTCGAACAGGCGCTCAAGCCGGTCCGCCGCCACGCCGGGTGCACTGTCCTCCAGGGTGAGTATGATGGTTTCACCATGGCGACCAAGGCTGAGTCGGATGCTGCCCGGCGCTTGGGTATAACGCAGGCTGTTTTCCATCAACTTGCCGAGCGCCAGTTCGAAACTGGCTTCATCCAGGAGGGCGGGGCAGGGGGGATGGCTGCGGGCAAGGTCGAGGGAGAGTTGCAAGCCCTGGCCTGCGGCACTGCCCTGAAAGCGGGTTATCCAATGGGACAGGAAATCATGCAATTCCACCCGCACCGCATTGCCGTCGAGCCGGGTCTGGTCGAGCTTGCTGGCCCGTGACAGGTCCGAGATGAAGGCATCCAGTTGCTGCATGTGCTTGAGCAGCCACTCGATATTGGCGCTGCTGGGCGCCATGACCCCATCCTGCATGGCCTCCAGCTTCATTCTCAGCACACTGAGCGGAGTTCGCAGTTCATGGGACACATCAGTGAGCAGCTTTTCCTGTTTGGCCAGAGTGTCGAGCATCAAGGCATTGCGCTCCATCATCAGCCGCTGGGACTCACCATGGGAGCGTTGCAGCTCCTGATGGGCACGGTTGAGAGTCAACTCGCTGAAATAGCAGGTAAAGACCATGACCAGGGAGGCCAGTACGAAACGAATGAGGCTGACATGATTCCAGGCGCCATCCTGCCACAGCCCCAGATGGGTATAGGCCATGGCAAACAGCACCAGATAAAACACGGCCACCAAGGCAGTGCCCAGGGTCCGGCCATTGAGCATGAACACGAACACCGGCAGGAAGAAGGTCCAGATCAGGATGAAGTTTTCCGCCCGGCCCTGCCAGGCCAGGGCCCAAAGAAATACTATCAAAATCAGACTTATCTGCAGCGCCGTCGATTGCAGCACGCTTGCCTGCCGCTCCGCGGTCTGTCCCTGGCTGCGGCGCAGACGAATATAGGCCAGGGTGCAGGCCAGCAGCGCCACCACATCCAGTAAGGCGATGGGCCACATTCCCCGCAGCTGGTTGTAGAGGCTGAATACCAGCAGCAACAGGATAATGGCCAGCAGCAGGCCATGAAGCACTACCCGCTTGCGTCTGAGGTCAATATCGTCCTCGACAAGGGGGTGGCCTAATATGTGACTGGTACGCAGAAAATCGAACATTCCCTTACCTTGAGGATGCTTGCCGATACAAAAACACCACTGAGAGTGCAATAAAGCTGTTGATGCTAATGAGTAAAGCACAGCAATGTGCAGCGAATATGCAGAGTACCGAGATCCTGCCCCGGGCACGCGAATCCTTTTACCCTTTAACCCTTTAACCCTTTTACTTTTTAACCCTTTTACTTTTTTACCTAAGTTTCGAAGCGGTAGCCCAAACCATAGATGGAGCGGATCATCTCATCCGGTGACTCCAGCTGCGCCAGCTTCTTGCGCAGGTTGCGGATATGGCTGTCCACAGTGCGTTCCGACAGCACCCTGAAGTCGCTGTAGAGCAGGTCGAGAATTTGCCCCCGGGAATAGATGCGGTTGGGATGGCTGTAGAGCAGATGGAACAACCTGAATTCCAGCGCCGTCAGCAGCACCTTGTGATTGCCATAGCTGAGCGTCAGGCTGGACTCGTCCACAGCCAACTGCGGGCCCGCCGAGGTCAGGCGGCCGTCGAGTCGGCGCAGTACGGCCCGGACCCTGGCGGTCAGTTCACGGGCACTGTAGGGTTTGCAGACATAATCGTCGGCACCTGTATCCAGCCCCAGCAAGCGGTCCACTTCCTCCACCTTGGCCGTGGTCATTATGATGTGCACTTCGGAAAAGGCCCGCACTTCGCGGCAGATGCTCAGCCCGTCCTTGCCCGGCAGCATCAGGTCCAGCAGCATCAGGCTGGGGGCGTCGCTACGCACCGCCTCCACCACGGCATTGCCGTCGTTAAATACCCGGGTTTCCAATCCCTCGGCCTGCAGGTACAGCTGCATCACCTCGGCGATGTTTTTCTCATCTTCTACGATAAAAACCTTGTGTGTCATAAGCTTATCTTATTTCGTGAGGCTGGTCTTGACCGGTTCGGCATTCAGCCAAGTGGTCAAGTGTTTGCGCCGCCGCGGGCAATAACAGGATGCTAATGGATAATCCGCCCAAAGGCGAGGCGCAGCCTCTGTGGTGCCACAGAGATTAACTGCGCCTTTGGCCGGACGGCCCCGTCGCCTTGGGGTTGCTTGTCTCTGCTGCTATCAGTGCTTGAGCCCTATCTGCAGACTGCTGCCATCGGCCCCCGGGGTCAGGGTTTGGCTGCGTGGCTCGCTGTAGTTGGTCAGCACAGGCCCAAGGGCTGGTGGAAAGTGCACATCGAGCATTTCGGCCTTGGCGGCGCGCGGCATAAAGCCGTCGATACTAATCACCAAAGTCTGATAGTCCTCGTGCTCTGCTGGTCCATGAGTGTGCTCTTGCGTTTTAGGGGACGGAGGCAACAGGGCCTCGGCGATTTCCTCCTCCAGGCGCTGTTTCAGCTGCGCCTGGCTGGGGGCCCGGGTCTGGCGGCTGGCCAGGGACTGACCATCGATGGATATGGTCAGCTGCTCGGCAAAGACCTGCACCAGCTGGCGGTGAAACTCTGCCAGTTTGGCCTCATCGGCCACCAGGTGGGCGATTGATGGCGGCTTGCCCTGCCACTCCAGTTGGTGAAACAGTTCCGTCAGTGAGGTGGCCAGGGTAAGCGACAGGTGGTTGTGTTGCCTCAGGGTAATGTTGGCCGAGGTCATGTTGAGCCCATGGGCCCTGGCGTCTGTCATAGAGATCAGGCCACAGCAGAGGATGAGCAGCAGTGTTGTCTTCTTCATTCATTTTTTCTCCCAACTCATAGTGGCAGCGACTGACGGGCGCCTGTTGAGGACACCCGTTAGTGCCGCCTGCAACTTTTCGTCAGCGGCGACGCTGGTAACGGCACCGCTGTCAACGTCAGAGCTGTTAACGACAGTGCGATTAACGGCAGTGCGCTGTCACCAGGTCATTGCTGCCCGTGGTGTCGTTCTTGTCCAGCCGATAGCGGAAGCGGTAGCAATCCTTGCCTGCCTGGTAACCCGACTCGCCCGCGACCAGAGGCCGGTAGAGGATCATGGCGACGTTCCCGGCGGGAATATGGGTATTGTCCGCGCTCGGGGTTACCTCTATATAGGTCCAGGTGGCGCCATTCAGGCTGAGGGTGTCGTAGTCCGTCAATTCCACTTCGGTGCCGAAGGTGAAGTCTTGCAGACGCTCGTTTTCCCAGTGGGCCGCGACCGTTTGCATGGCCGTGGCCTGGCTGGCCTCGGCGCGATAGCAGCCTATGGTGTAGGGCGCGGTTTTTGAGGAGTAATACACATACTCGCTGCCGTCGCCGTGTAGATCGTAGCCGTTGCACTCATCCAGCGGCCGCTCACCGGTTTTCACCTTTTGCGGTCTGTAATCCAGTGACGTGTAGCGACCGCCGCCGTAATTGACCCCACCGCTGGTCAGCTGGCCGCCGCCGGTACCGAAGTACAGCGGAATGCCGTCAAACATGTAGGCCAGCGGCTTGGAGGGATCCTGGGTGTCCATCAAACACAGGGGCGCATAATGGTAGTGGTAGTCCTCACCGTTACCTGCGTGGGCACCGCATTGGTCCAGCTCACCCAGCAGCACTGTATCGCGGCTGCTGTAGTCCTGGCCCAGCTGCGCGACTTCGTCCGGGGCGTTCTCCTTGGCGTAGTGCAATATCGGCACGCCATCGACCGCTATGCCTATGGGATGGTGAATATTGAGGTTGCTGGCAGTGGTTGCCAGGTATTGGGGCACCAGGGGCACGGACCAGCTGGGCTGTTGCGGCAGTGGTACCCGGCCTATCCAGGATTGGGTGCCGACGTTGGCCTTGTCGACATCCAATTGCGAGCGATCAGGCAGGCCCACCAGGGTGTTCACCGTCATGGTGCTGCTGTCACAGCTGACCGACACCAGACCGGCATAATCCTCGAAGGCCGCCGACTTGGTGGCGCAGTCACTGGGGGTGCTGGAAGGTACATGAGCGTCGTTGTTGGGGTTATAGCGCACCCGGGTCATATGCAGACTGCTGCTGTCCAGCACCTTGCCCTCGATGGCGTTTTCCAGGGCGACCAGATCTGTGGTGCTGGCGGTTAAGCCCAGGCTGCCCACCGGGGCCGACAGGGCATAGAGGCTGAGGATATAGGTGTGCTCATCCGCCCCCTCGGAGCAGGGCGCGGAATACTGCTGCAGGCCGTTCACCGAGTTGATGCCGTACATCCCGGTGCTGTGGTCTCCCTCGCTCAAGGCCGTGGTGGTGGCCGGAATGTCGTACTGGATCTGATAAAAGTGAGCGCCGGCAAAGTCGGTGTCGCTCGGATTGGGGAAGCTGTACAAGGCCAGGGCAAACGACTGGGTGCCCTCAGGGGCATTTTCCCAGGACAGCGGCAACATCTTGCCATTGCCGGCACCCTCGCAGGTGGCGCTGAGCGGCAATATCAGCTTGGATTTCAGCGCCGGACTGCTCAGGAAAAAGTCCCCAGAGGAGCCGCCTGTGCCCGAGCTGCCTATGGTGGCCCGCACCAGCACCTCGTTATCCAGGATAAGGTTGCTGCTCCAGATAAACTGGGCGTCGCTCGCACTGTTATCGAACAGATCGGTAAATTGGGTGTAGGCCGGTTTATTGTCGACCCCAACCGTGGTGTTGCTGTAGCTGTAGGCGTTTGGCCAGAGCGAATCGTCAAAGTCGCTGGCGGCCCAGTTTTCCGGCACCGCCCAGTGGGCGGCGTATACCGAGGCTATGTCCGAGGGGGCCGTGGTGGCACAGCTGCTGCTGGCGCGCAGCCCGGCACTCTGGCTTAGGCAGCTAGTGTCCGTAATGGGGGCGGTATAGAAGGTTTGGGCCTTCCAGCTGCTGTCGGTCTTGCCTATGATGTTGCCGCTGGCATCCTTGAACAGGGCCACCATGCCGCCATCGCCGGGATGGAAGCTGCTGCCCTGGTTGTTTTCGGTGCCCGTGCCCAGGTTTTCTTCCCAATCCACCAGATGCATGGCCACGGTAAAGGGCTGCTTGACCCGAAAGCGCACTATGTTGGAGTTGAACTCGGTGAAGGGTACGGGATCCTTGGCGATGGCGGTGCCGTTCACATAGAGCTCGAAGTAATTGTCGGCGAAGATAAAGGCGCTTATCACCTCACCATCGGCGTCAATCTCCACTATGTCACTGCCGTCCAGGGCTGCGATAGCGGCCGCCGAATTGGCATAGCTGTGACCCGACACATAAGCATTGTAGAGATCGCTGGCCATGGGCACAGTGCTGTCCTGATAACGCACCTCGGCCGGTACCAGCCAGGAGCCGCCATCGCCATCGAAGCTGCGCCCCAGCGCGGCCACCCGGCTTCCTGCCGGGAACAGGTTGGCCAATTCCACGCTGGCCAGCCCCTGGGTCAGGGTTGGGCTGTCGCTGCTGCCGCTGCCACCAGTACCACCGGTTCCGCCCGTGCCACCTGTACCGCCCGTGCCACCAGTACCGCCGGTTCCGCCGGTGCCACCCGTGTTGCCGTTATCGGGGGCCGGGCTGCTGCCATCGCCTCCGCCACAGGCGGTCAGTACCGCCGCCATCACCAGGGGAAAGAGTAATTTTCTGGACATGGACCACCTCTACTATGCTGTTGAGATTCAGTTGCTATTCAATGGCGGCAAGTTTGCACTTGCGCATAGGTGCACTCTAAGGCGGGAATATGCAGGAAAAATGCAGCGACGCAGTTTGTCGCAATTTATCTGCCGGGCTGTTTATTGTTTAACAGGGATAGTCATAGTCGGTGGACCTATGCCTGTCGGATAGCGGTCCCGCTTGGCCAGCCTCTCCCTCGACCTGGGTTTGACGGCTATAATGAATAGTTGTTGGCATTGGAAGTAATTGATTTTAAGCTGGATCTCATTCGGCTGTGTTTATTGGAAAAGTGCGTTCAGACCCACAGGAGACTTAAGATGGAGGAGATCAAGATGAACCAGGAGTGGTCGACCTGCGGGAACTGCGTAAACCGGGAGCAGCTGGGTTTTGATTTCACCATGGCATTTCAGCCCATCATCAATGTGGCCACTCAAACGGTGTTTGGTTACGAAGCCCTGGTTCGCGGCCTGAACAATGAGTCCGCCTTCTCGGTGATATCCAGGGTCACGGATGAAAACCGCTATTTGTTTGATCAGCTCTGTCGGGTCAAGGCCATTGCCCTGGCGTCAAAGCTCGGCATAGATTGCATGCTGAGTATTAATTTTCTTCCAAATGCCATCTATAAGCCCGAGCGCTGCATTCGTACCACCCTGGCATCGGCCAAAGAATACGGCTTTCCACTTGAACGGATCATGTTTGAGTTCACCGAGGTGGAGAAGATTGAGGACAGCGACCACATCAAGAACATTGTCAGCTACTATCAGTCGCTTGGATTTAAGACCGCCACGGATGATTTCGGCTCCGGTTATTCGGGCCTGAACCTGCTGGCGGATTTCCAGACCGATATTATCAAGCTGGACATGGGGCTTATCCGCCATATCGACAGTGACAGGGTGCGCCAGACCATAGTCAGCCACTGCCTGCAGTTATTTCGCAGCCTGAATATCACCCCTCTGGCGGAAGGCATTGAAACCCTGGCCGAATATCACTGGTTGCGGGACGCCGGAGTTGAGTTGATGCAGGGATACCTGTTTGCCGCCCCGGGATTCGAATCTCTGCCCGAGATTAATTTTGTAGCCTGATGGCCTTTTACTCTGCGCTACACCAATCAGAGCTTATGCGACACTGTTTTCAGAGAATCAAGATGCTGTTGCAGTGACCTAAAGACCCACCTTCAACTCGCCCTGAGCGAGTAGCCTTTTAGCCATTCTTACTCTTTCGCCCCAAACGGAATATTTCGCTCCAAACAGGTTATTTGTCCCCTAGCCGCGTATTTCCTTCGGCATGCTGGCGTCACAGCCGATTTTTTCCATACTGATAGCTATTACCAGGCCAATATGACCCATTCCAAAGTAAACCGCTGCCGCCGTCACGCTGGCATGATTTGACCGGGACGGCTAGTGTCAGCGTATTGAATCAACTGGAGAAATCAGCATGGATATTCGTAAATCAATAGTATCGGTCCTGGTTGTGGCCGCCTCAGGCGCCGCGAGTGCGGCCGACAGCACCCATGAGGCCTCCCATTCCATTGCCTATCCCACAGGCTGGCAGAATTGGTCAACCATAGGGATATCACACAGAACGGATAACAATACCCTGAGGGTGATACTCGGCAACGAGATTGCGGTCGCCGCCGCCCGCGCCGGCCAGATCAATCCCTGGCCTGATGGCGCCATCCTTGGCAAGGTAGTGTGGAAGGACACTGAGCTGGCAAACTGGAAAGCGGCCACGGCCCCGGGGGCCTTTGTCCATGCCGAGTTTATGTTCAGGGACTCGGCAAAATATGCCGACACCTATGGCTGGGGCTGGGCCCGCTGGGTGGGCCTGGAGCAAAAGGCCTTCAACGAAGGGCCGCAGGTATGTATCGCATGCCACACTCCGGTGAAGGACAGGGATTGGGTGTTCACCGACCCCGCCGCTTTCCCGGCAATGGTCCCGGCTTCTGAGTAGCGCCGGACCTACTTGTTGTTTTGGCATAGTGTATGTCCCTGGGCCGAGGAGCCCATCGGCATATTGCCTCTGGCACCACGGTTGTCTTTTATTTTTGTCCTGACATCTGACATCTGACATCTGACATCTGATATCTGACATCGGATGCTATTAATCCCCACGTGGCGGCGTTAGACGACAAAGGAGAAAGCTATGAACTGGAAATTTTCATATGCAATTGGTTTTCACCCTTGGGAGGATACAGACCAAGAATTTTCCCAGTCTTTGGCATCGCTTCTCGAACGCGAAGAGGAAGGGCGTGCGCCTCCTTACGGACGTGCCTTGGATGTAGGCTCCGGGAGTGCCATCTGGGGTATCGAGCTGGCTAAACGGGGCTGGGATGTTACTGGCGTAGAACTCGTGGACAAGGCCCTGGAACGGGGGCGTGAGCGGATTCAGAATGCTGGCGTGGAAATGAAACTGTTGAAGGGGGACGTTACCCGCCTTTCAGAAACTGAAGTAGGTACCGGGTTCCGGCTTATCCTTGATACCGGCACCTTTCATGACTTCGACACAGATCAGCAGAAAGGAATGGCCCGCAGCATTGACGCGCTGGCCGCCAAGGATGCCACAGTTATTTTACTGTGCTGGCCGAGGCGTATTCGCCCCTTGATCCGGGGGGTAAGCCGCGAAGAAATCGAGGCTGCCTTTACAGGTTGGCGGATCACTGACGTGGAGCCGTCCTTCTTCAAACTTCCACCACCATTGGAATGGGTGCTGCGCCCGGATGAGCACTGGTACCGTCTGCAGCGCGCATGAGGTTGATGCGCCGTCTAACAACCGGTTGCAGCGGGTCGCCCCTGAACCGGGGCGTTATTCCAAAACTCTAAATCCGACTCCAAGCCCTCGTTTGCCTTCCTTTCCCTCCAGGCGTAACCTGCGAAGCAGTTGCCAACCCCGACAGGAATACAGTCTTATGTCTGCCGAAGCAAACCAGCATTCTGAATTAAAGCCTTTGGTATTTCACACTCCAAGATTGCAGTTGGCTGAGTTGACTGCAGATGGGCTTGCTGTTGCTGGGTTGACTGCCGCATCCGCCGCTAAGGTCGGGGCGGATGCGTTGCTGAGTCGCATTCTTGCACTCTTTACCCCGGCGGTGATTGTGCATTTGCCGCCTTACTTCGCCAAGGTGCAGGACCTTGCCAGCGCTAAGGCCTGGTTGGAGCGCATGTTGGTCGAAAGCCGTTTACTGACCGTGACTCTTATTGACGACTTGGGAAAAACGAAGAGCTCTCCCTTGATTGGCTTCCTGTTTATCTATGAGCAAGCAAGGGAGGAAGCCCAAGCGCCGGGGTACGATGCCCACTTGGGCTATCTGTTGGGGGAAGAATATTGGGGCCAGGGCCTGGCCAGTGAATTGCTGACGGGGCTGCTCTCCTGTGCCCATCAGAATAAAGACAGTCTGGGCTGGCAGCGCTTGGTCGCCGGTGTGGGCATGGATAACCCGGCGTCATCCAGAGTGCTGGAAAAAGCGGGTTTCCGGCTTTGTCCGGACATAGATGCAGAAGCCGCGCCCGGGGTGCTGTTTTACTACTATTCACTAAGCTGAGGCTCTGTCCGGAGCTGACCTTTTCCTTGAGCTGAGGCTCTCCCCTGAACTGTCGCTTCCACAGTGCTGACGTTTCCGGCGCGCACTGCTGAATCTTAAATTGGACAACATAAGTCTGAAAATCAACAGATTGCTTGTTGCGCTCGGCCTTGCTTGTTAGGGTGTGATTTCACCCGAGCGAATCAAGGAACCTTATTATGGAAAGCCAAACAATCAAATCCACTGTGGCTGCGGTGCAAAATGGCGTGGCGCGGGCAGATGGCAAGCTGTCGTTGACCGTATCGGATTTGAGTTTCGTGCCCTACAACACCCAGTTGGGCCTCGGGCCCTACAGCATCCCCCGTGGAGAGATAACCAAGGTGGAAAAGTGCCTCGGTAAGGGTGGCGGTATTATGCCCGTGACCCGGGATGCGCTGCGGATCACCCTGGACGGCGGCAAACAGTTTGAGTTTATCCTCGCCAATCCCGAAGACTGGCTGGCGCTGTTATCAGCGTGAAGTGAACGCTTGTGCCAAGCGCCAGTTCCTCACCGAAAGAGCCTGGCTATCCGGGCGGCTGAAGCCAGGGCGCTGTCAAAGCGCCTTTTTCTTTTATCACCCTGTGTTTAAAGCATCTTTCTTTTAAATCGCTTTGGTCATAAAACGGCTGAAGGGGTCATCACTGTAGTCGCCGAAAGGGCCGCAAAACTCGAAGCCGTGGGCCAGATACAGGCCCTGTGCCGGCAGGAAGAAGTCCACCGAGCCCGTTTCCAGGTACAGGCGGCGAATACCGCGCCGGCGGGCATCCTCCAGCAAATGACGCAGCACGGCCTTGCCGAGACCGCGGCCACGGAACTGGTTGGCGCAGCGCATGGATTTCAGCTCTGCGTCTGTGTCCGAGAGCTGCTTGATGGCGCCGCAGGCGGCGAGTACTTCCCCCATGTTTCTTACGTCTGCATCTTTTCCTGAAACAGCATCGCCCTTGAGCCACAGGGCAAAGAGGCGGATATCCGGGCCCTGCAAGCGCTCAAGATTGAGGGCATGAACGCTGCCCGGTGGCGAGTTGGCGTGCATATCGGCAAGGTGTTCCTGCAGCAGCGCCGTCAGTGCCTCAAGGGGCGCCGGTTTGTTCTTATTGCTGAAGTTGTCCTTGTCGCTGAAATCAAACTGGCGAATTTCCATGGGTTTTCCTGTATTGAATTTCCTATGACCGCAGGTCAAAGCAAACCCCGGGCCATTCATTTCGCGATTGATTTTATTGGTATTTCCTTTCGTTGCCTAAACCGGATGCACAGCCAAAGGGAAGGGCGCTGCACCTTAGTGGTGCAGCTCATGGTTCAAGCTGTTCAGGCGACTTAAATGATATAGCTGTGCTGGCTCCAGTAACGACAGCAGTCAGGATTTGGAATTGGCCTGCTTATCTGTGTGACTCTTGGCAGATTTGTCCTCAGCCACAGCCTTAGCCCTGTGCAGGCCTTATCCCGGTTTATTGACCAATCTTGAACTCGGCATAGATGGGCCTGTGGTCCGATGCCATTTGCTCGTCGATAACGGAGTGCTTTATTTCGGAGAGTTGCATTCCCCTGGTGAGGAAAAAGTCTATTTCTTGCTCAGGCTTATCCGAAGGCCAGGTCTTTTGCTGCTGCTTGTCCATGATGTGCCAGCCAGCTCGGGTCAGTTGCTCCAAAGAGGCATCGCTGGGCTCGCCGTTAAAATCCCCCGCCAGGATCACAGGGTTGTCATTGTGTGCCAGAGCCTTGAGCAGGGCTGATACCTGCTCAGTGCGGATAGATTCATCGGTCCAATCGTTGTGTATTCCGACAAAGGATAAGGGCTTGGCAAGCCCCGGGACGCTGACCTTGATTTCCAGTGCGCTGCGTGGCTCTGCACCCTCCGGCAGCGGGTGAGTCTCAGTGTCACGGATGGGTAAGCGCGACAACACCGCCATGCCGTATTCGCCCCCCTGAAGGTCCATAAAACTGGCGAATCTGTGCTCCATTCCCAGTAAGCGGCCGAGCTCTGCGGCAATGTCCAGCTTGTTGCTGCGTTCTACCCCTTTATCGACTTCCTGTAAGGCCACCAGATCCGGTTTGGCTTGGGCTATGACCTCGGCAATACGCTTTAAATCCAGCTTATTGTCCATGCCCACACCATGGCGGATGTTGTAGGACACCAGGCGCAGCTCTGTGTGAGCGCCGGTTTGAGTGTCGGCCGCCAAGCTGTTTTGTGTCAGTGGCAGCAGCACAATTGCTGTTAAAAAGCGCATGTTTCCTCCTTGAGTTGTGATTGGATTTCCCGGTGACTGTTTTTCTTCGAGATTGTTTTTCTTCGAGATTGATATTTTCGCCTATCTAGCTGGGCCTGCGCCGCTTGAGACCCGAATCTCTGCACGACATCGGAATGCATTAATGTCGTGGTAAAGGCGATGAAAAAGTACTCAGGCATCCTAAATTGAAGTTGGCATCAGCACAACGCTTGCTCTTTAAATCAACATCTTGAAGGGCCGGCGAGACGTTATAAAACTCTCTGTTAAACCCGCTTTTCCGACACGGGATGGATTTTGACATCAGCATCAAGCCCACTGTGTGTTTGGGGGGAGGCTGAATTTGCGCTGTTGAAATTTGGATAAAGGGCGTGCACGGCCTGCAACCCTATCCGAATGGATGTTGTTGGCAGGCCGTGTTTGAAACAGATAGATATTGATTTTATTACTGGATCTTATTGGTCGTCTGAGCCTCAGCCGCAGCCGATTCCCGGTACCAGAGATACAGGTGGGCGGCGCTCCAGCTGAAGTTGGTGGCCCCCTGCATCTCGCCGGTCAGGGGATGGTAGTTCTCGCGGATGGGAGCAGAGCCCTTAAGCGCCTCGGCGTTGCTGAGCAGCTTGGCGGTGAGCGCCCTGGCATCCTCCAAAAAGCCGTAGCGGGCCAGGCCCGAGACACCGAAATACCACTGATCCAGCCACACCCGGCCGCGCCAGTAGCTGTGGGGATCGAAGGCCGGTGCCGATTGGGCAGCGGTGCCCAGGGGCACAGGGGTGTTGAAGGCTTTAGGATCCAGCATACTGCTGCGCACCGCCTGTGCCTGAGATGGACCGGCAACCCCTGTCCACAGTGGGCTCCAGCCCTCGGGGCCCATGCCGCGGCGGGTCAGCAGTTTGCCGCTGCCAAGTTCCCGGTCGTAGTAAAAGCCGGATTCGGAATCGAAAAAGTCGCTGTTTATCCGCGCCGCCAGCGCCTCGGCATCCCTTTGCCAGTTGGCGGCGGCCTGCTTATCGCCGAGCAGCGCTGCCATTTGCCCCAGCAGCGCCTTCTCCTGGGCCAGATAGGCGTTCAGCTCCACCGATTCCTGATCTATGGAGTAACCCACCAGCTTGCCGCCATGGCGGTTTTCCACAAAGCCCGGCAACCAGTCGCGGCGGGCCCGGGTCAGATCGCCGCCATAATATTTGGCCGCATAGGCGCTCAGCTGGCTGTCATCGATAAAGCCGAAACGGGCGGCGTTATCCATGCCGGACTCCCAGCCCGCCGCCTGTTGGGCCGGGCTTTCCAGGGCCTGATAGTCCTGGCTTTGGGCCAGTGTGCGGTAGTCATCCAGCCCGGCACACTCAAGCCAGCCATCCTCTAATGGCTGGCAGCCCGCAGGCACTGTGCCCTTGGGTTTGAGGTAGAAGCGCATCCTGCCTTCGCTGTCCTGATGGGCCAGGTGCAGGGCGGCGCCGTATTCCGCCAGGCCATTGCCGTCGTGATCCCGGTTGCGATACCACCAATTGTGGTAGGCCACCAGTTTGGGGTACATCTCGCGGATAAAGGCCTGATCGTCACGCAGATACCACACGGCCCAGGCCGCCAGCGGCGGCTTGCTGTTGCGCTCGTTCCAGTTTTCGCCGCTGCCGCCCCTAAGCGGATCGCGGTTATAGAATACTGTATCTATTATCATGCCCGCGTCCTGGGGCCGCAGCGTATCGTCCGCCTGAATCTGGTAATCAAACAGGGCGCGGATCTGATTCTTCGCCAGCTCGGGGGCGAAATAACTCAGGGCGGCGGCGTGTTTCCAGCTGTCCCAGGCCCAGGCGCCGTCGAAGGAGCGGGCGGTAAGCGAAGGGGTTACGGCATCATGCAGCAGGGCTCCGGCGGGGCTGCGCCAGTTGCCAAGCAGGGTTTCCAGGCTTTTCTGTGCCAGTGACTGCGGCAGGTAGCTGTTCAGTTCGGGCATGCCCTGGTTCAGGTAAGCGCGCCAGCGCTCGCTGCTTTGCTGCCACAGGGCCGCAAGCCTGTCCTCTGTCATCCCTAAATCCCAAGACTCTGCCTCATCCGGGCTCAAGGTATAGCGCTCGCGGCTCCAGATAAGCCGTGACTCAGCGGCGTTTAAGGTCAGTTCACTGCGACTGAGATAGCCCAGTTCGGTCACAGAGCTGTTGCTGGCCAGACTGCGACTGATGTCCAGCCCTGCACCGGCAGTGAAATAGCCGGTAAAGCCCTGTTGCAGTTCGGGAAAGCTCAGCCTGAGCCCGCCGGGTGTGGGCTGCCATGAAGGGACCTTGTCGGCAGGCCAGAGAGGTCCCTTGTTCTGATTCAATCGATTCAATAGCTCGCCGCGCCACTCCAGCGTCAACGGCAGGGGCTTATCGCCTGTGTTGATAAGCTCGGTACGGATAAGGGCGCTGCGGCCATCGACGAAGCGCAGCGCCAGCTTGAGCGTCAGTTCCGGCCAGCTGAAACGCTGGCGCAGCTCACCGGCGCAAGCCTGCATCTGGCTGTCGGCACTGGCAAAGTCCAGGGGGCGGCCATTAATACTGGGGTGCAGTTGCTCCAGCATGGGGGCGAGATAGAGGCTGAATTCCTGGGCCACTATCAGGGGGCCGCTGAATCCCGCCTTGGGGCTTTGCGGCAGCAGATAGCCGTGCCAGGCGCCGGCATCGGCCAGGGGATTGAAGGCCTGGTTGCCGTAACTGTCAAACTGCTGCATCAAACTGGGCTCACCACTGCGGTCGAGGACGCTGGGCGTGCATTCCCCGGTTTGGGCCTTAGTTGCAGTCAGGGCCTGGGCTTTTACTGGAGATTGGGTTTGAGCCTGGGCTTTTGCATGAGCTTGCGCAGTGCCTGCCAATGTGGACAGCACTGCGAGCGCGCACAGCAGGGCGGCACTTTTCGGACGAAATAGGCCCGGAGTAGGTATAGGGTAACGGCGAGGGAAGAGTGTCTTGGCGATTGGCATTGGGCATACGTTCATTTTTGAAATTGCATACAAACTGCAATCTTGGGACGGGCTTGTCAATAGTCGGGGGGTATTCGCTAAGCCAGGCTTAAAAAACCGGAAGTCAGAAACCGGAAGTCTTAAACAAGAAGTCTTAAACAAGAAGTCTTAAACAGGAAGTCTTAAACAGGAAGTCTTAAACAGGACTGGAAAAGAAAGTGGGGCGCTAAGGGGCGCGGCGCCCGCAGGCGCCGCTTGGGTGGCTTTTTATTCAGGCATGAGGATCATCAAGGCCTTTCATTGGCAGAGCAAAACCACAGCTTGTTGCCCTCGCTGTCGAGGAAGCTGCCGAGCAGGTAATACTCTTCCATCGGCACCACAGGGTCGGCAATGGTCACATTGCGCTCCCGCAGGAAGGCCTCGGTATCAGGGGCATAGTCGCACAAAATGGTCAGCCTGGGATTGGGCTCGGCCGTCGGTTTGCCATACCAGTCATCCTTGAGCATCAGCATCAGATCCCCCAGGGCATAGCCCCTGACCTCGCCGTGCTCCGACACAGTATCCAGCCCCAACACCTCGCCATAAAAATGCCGGGCCCGGGCCATGTCCGTAACCGCCAGGGCGATAACCTTTACCGCCTTCAACCCATGGGAAACACTGCTCATTTGTTGTACTCCAGATTGGGGGAGGGATCTTAAGTATAGGCCCGTCCAGGATCGCAGGGTGCTCCGGTTAGGCGTCAGGCCTGGCCGACCAGCCGGTTATTTTCCGGAGACGAGTGATGCGGGGGGATGGCGGCATTTATCCATCATTACAGGCATTTATCACGGCTTGTCTTCGTTCATCCCAAAAGCGGCGCCGCCCCGGATGCCGGGCCATAGACTGGCCCTGTACTCAAACCGGAGACCCCAGATGAACATCCAAAAACGAAAAACTGCCTTTCTGCCAACCCTGTATCCCCAAGTTGTGGCCCAGGCGCTGTTGCTGGCTTGCGCAATCAGCGGTTGGGTGCCGCAGGCCCAAGCAGCATCAAGTCAAATCGCGCCCACTAAAGCTGCCTCCTCTGTCAGGGCCGAACAGGCTCGCAATGCCCTCGCCAACCTGGGGCCGGAAATCGAGACCCTGGTTAAGGAAATGCAGATCCCCAGCATCGCCATAGGTGTGGTGGTGGATGATGAGGTGGTGCTGGCACAGGGCTATGGCTTTCGCGATGCGGCCAAGCAGCTCAAGGCCGACAGTCAAACCCTGTATCCCATAGCGTCGAGCACCAAGCCTTTTACCGCCTTTGCCGCAGGGACTTTGGTGGATGTCGGTAAACTTGACTGGGATGGTCCTGTACAGGGTTACTTGCCCCAGTTCCGCCTCTATAGTCCAGAACTGACCAACCGGGTGACCATGCGGGATATCTTGTCCCACCGCACTGGTATTCCCCGTCACGATCTGGTGCACGCCAATTACCCGGAGATGACCCGCAGTGAGCTGCTGAGTCGCCTGCCTTATCTTAAACCGGCGCACCCGCTGCGCGAGCGCTGGGAATACTCAAACCTGATGTACGCCGTTGCCGGTCATGTGCTGGAACAGCTGTCCGGCAACAGCTTCGAAGCCCTGGTTAAAGAACAGGTATTGCAGCCCCTGGGGATGAAGGCGAGTCACATGTCTATCCCCAAGCTGAAGCAGCAGAGCAACCGGGCGCTGCCCTATGACGAGCAGGATGGCAAGCTGAGCCCCACTGATTACTATCCCATGCAGCTGGGCCAGCCCGCCGGCGGACTGGTATCCAATGTGGAGGATATGACCCGTTGGCTCAGAGTCAACCTCAGTGGTGGCAAGCTGGACGGCAAACAGATTATCAACCCCACCACCCTCAGCGAATTGCACAAGCCCCAGGTGCTGATCAGTCAATGGCCCATAGATGCCGACTATGGTACCGCCAGCTATACCCTGGGTTGGTTTCACCAGGCCTACAAGGGCCATCAGGTGCTGTTTCACAGCGGGCGCATTGAAGGCTTCGCCAGCAATGTCAGCCTCTATCCCTATGACAACACAGGCATAGTGGTGATGATCAACAAGTACCTGAGTTCCAGCGTGGCAGAGCAGATAAGCCAGCACATAGCCGACAAGCTGCTATTTGCCGAGGATGCCGAAAAGGATCAGCGCCTGAGCCGACTGGCGGCCGGTTATAAGCGCCGTCAGGCTGCGTTGCAGGGCGTAAGCGCGCAGGTGCTGCCCGACTTCAATCCGGTCAGGCCCCTTGGCGAGTATGCCGGACGCTATTTTCATCCCGGCTACGGTGAGCTTAAGGTGTCGGTGCAGCAGGATCGGTTGCAGCTCAGGCTTAACGAGGTGGATACCGCGTTTGCCCCCAGCAATGTGGATCTGTTCACCGGTTTGACGGGGGCCGCCAAACCCTATTTGGCCCAGGTCAAATTGCAATTCCATGGCGACAGCGAAGGCAGGGTGTCGGCCCTGTCTCTGGATCTGGAACCTGCCAGCGGCGAGCGCGTTTTGTTTCAGCGCCGGGATGAGCTGCAGATGGAGTCGGATGAATACGCCACCAGGGTCAGCGGGCGCTACCAGGCCCAGGGGCGGGAGTTTGTGGTCAGTCGTCAGGGCAAGGGGCTGGTGCTGTCCCTGTCAGACAGTCAGCATTTCGAACTGGAGGCGGATAAAAACCACAGATTCAGTCTCAAGGGCTTGCAGCAGGTAGCTGTGCAATTTGTGTTTGACGCCAAGGGCGAGGTCGGCACCATGAAGTTTTTCCAGGGGCCCCGCAGCATAGAGGCCATACGCAAGGGCGAATGAGGCCAAAATTGGCCTTTATGGATGGAAAATGACGCGAGGCCTTGGCCCCGTTTCAGCAAATTTGGTATTCACTTGGGGATACGGCACAATGCAAGTCTTTGACATAGTTGAGGGATATAGGGTGGACAGGCAAGTCGAGGGCAATGATGGCAATCTCTTCTGGCGTTATCAGCTCTTGGGCTGGGGGGCCTTTGGTCTGCTGCTGGGGCTGCTGCACAGTTTCAACGGCGGCCTTGGGGCCGACGACGTCGCTTATATTGCCGCTCAGCTGTTCAGTGGTGTGCTGCTGACCTGGCTGCTGCGTTTCCTGTATCGCTCTTGCGCCCGCCAAACCTGGCCCCCCATAGCGCTGCTCGGGGTGGCGCTGCTCAGTTGCCTGGCCTTGATGCTGCTGGCCGGCAGCCTGGAATACCTGCTGCTGGCGTTCACGCCCTGGGCCGTTGTCTGGCGCCCCGATGGCCAGTTGCTGGTGGCGGCCTTGTTGTGGTCGCTGGCCTATTTCGTCGTCGGTGCCGAGCTGTCCCGCCGCCGTCAGCAAGCCATGCAGCTGGCATTGGAGCGTCAAAGGCTGGATACCTTGCTGGCCCAACTTGAGCCCCACTTTCTGTTCAATGCCATCAACAATATCCGTGCCCTGATCCTTGAAGATCCTGCCACGGCCCGCACCTTGCTCGGCGAATTCAGTGCCCTGTTGCGCTACGTGATGCACGAACATCGCGATACCGTGCCCATGGCGGACGAGTTGGCCATGGCGGATAAATACCTGGCTCTGCAGGCGTTGCAGTTTGAAGACAGATTGGAAGTGACCAAGACCTTGGAACCGGCACTGTCGCAACTGGAGTTGCCGCGCATGGCACTGCAACTACTGCTGGAAAATGCCGTTAAGCACGGCATTAGCCAAAACCCACAAGGAGGGCGCATCGAACTGCTGGCCCGGGTTGAGGGCGACAGGGCGCTAATCGAAGTCAGTAACAGTGGCGAGCTGGCACCCAAGCCGGCGGAGTGCAGCGGCCTGGGACTTGAAAACCTGCGCCAGCGACTGGCGCTGCAATACGGTAACAGGGCCAGGCTGACGCTGAGCGCCACCGAGGGCATGGTCAAGGCCCAAATCGCCATCGAAGGAGGTGCGATTCAGTGTTAAGCGTAATGATAGTGGAAGACTCGCGTCTGGCCCGACTGGAACTCAGTACCCAATTGCAGGCCTTTTCCGATGTGCAACTGGTGGCCCAGGCAGCCTCTGTAAACCAGGCCCAGCAGGAAATAGTCAACTGTCGACCTGATGTGTTGTTTCTCGACATCAACCTGCCGGGTGGCGACGGGTTCTCCTTTCTCGAATCTCTGCCGCAGCCGCCACTGGTGGTCTTTACCACGGCTTACAGCGAGCATGCCCTCAAGGCCTTCGAGGTCAATGCCGTCGACTATCTGCTCAAGCCCATTGAGCCACAACGTCTTGCGGCGGCGTTGCAAAAATGCCGTCAGCAACTGGCACCACAGCGCAGCAGTCCCCAGTTGCCCAAGGGCGGGCAGGCGAGATTCTTTATCAAGGACGGTGAGCAGTGCCACCTGGTGCAGCTCGACCAGGTGCGCTACTTCCAGGCGGTGGGCAATTACTGCCAGGTGTATTTTGCCGGCAAACACCCCATGATGCTCAGCTCCCTGAACCGGTTGGAGGAGACGCTGGATCCCGAACTTTTCTTTCGCGCCAACCGCCATCAGCTGATCAACTTAAACGCCATAGCCAATATAGCGCCGACCTTTCACGGTCGCTTACTGGTGACCCTGAGTTGCGGCACCGAGATAGAACTGTCCCAACGCCAAAGCAGCAAGCTCAGACAGGTGCTGAGCCTGTAATCTGCTGGTGGCCCCAAGGGCTCGGGGGACTGGCTTGGTGCACAAAAAAACACCCGCGAATGCGGGTGTTTTAGTATCGGTTAACCGTGCGACTGGAGCGCTCTTTGAAGAGGCTTAATGCTCCTTAAGGCGACCTACAGCGCCTTAAAGCGAACAGCCGCACCGCCACCGGCAGCCAGGTGTAGCTTGAGCTTGTCGCCCTTGCGTACCACTTGCTTGCCTGTGTCCAGCTCGTAGGGGTGCCATTTCCACTCGGCGTCTTTACCGTCCTGGTAGATCTGCGCTTCGAACTGTTTGCCGGGTTCGAGGAAGTCCAGCGCCAGCTCGATATCGCGGGCGTTGTCGTCGGTCACGGCGCCGAGATACCAGTCGTTACCGCTGTACTGGCGCGCCTTGCGCTCCTTGCGGGCCATGACCACAAAGTCACCCACTTCACCGTCGAGCGCTATGCTCTGCTCCCAGTCGGTGGGCACGTCCTTGATAAACTGGAAGGCGTCGGGGCGCTTGAGGTAGTTTTCCGGCAGATCGGCCGCCATCTGAATGGGGCTGTAGAGCACCACATAGAGCGCCAGTTGCTTGGCCAGTGTGCTCTGGGGCCTGTTGGTCTTGTCGCCCAGGCCATTGAAGCTCATGTCGAAAATGCCGGGGGTGAAGTCCATGGGGCCGGCCAGCATGCGGGTATAGGCCAACATGGCGATATGTTCAACCGGATTCGGCGGCGTGCCCCAGGCATTGTATTCCTGGCCCCGGGCACCCTCGCGGGCAATCCAGTTTGGGAAGGTACGACGCAGCCCAGTGTCCTTGATGGGTTCGTGGGTGTTGATGCTGATCCGGTGTTTGGCGGCGGCCTTCACGTTGTCCAGGTATTCGCCCACCATAAACTGGCCGTCGTGCCACTCGTGGCGCACCACGCCGTTTTCGTCGATGCGCTTGATATTGCCGCCATCGGCCACGTAGCCGGTCTTCACCTGACTGACGCCCATTTTTTCATACAGGCTGAAGGCATCTTCCCACTGCTTGCGGTAGTTGCTGACGCTGCCGGAGGTTTCGTGGTGGCCAATCAGCTTGGCGCCCACCTCGCGGCCATAGTCTGTGATGGCCTTAATATCGAAGTCCGGGAAGGGCTGAGTGAAGCTGAACAGATCGCCGTTATGGAACCAGTCGCCGTCCCAGCCCAGGTTCCAGCCTTCCACCAGGACCCCGTCGAAGCCGTTGTCGGCGGCAAAGCGCAGGTACTTCTTGGTCTCGCTGGTGGTGGCGCCGTGCTTGCTGCCGCTGCCCCAGGTGTTCTGGTTGATGTGCATACCCCACCAGATCCCCACGTACTTGCCGGGCTGCACCCAGGATACATCGCCGAGCTGGTTGGGCTCGTTGAGGTTGAGGATAAGGTGCGAGTTAATCAGACCCGTGGCCTTGTCGGCTACCTGGATGGTGCGCCAGGGGGTGTTGAACTTGCCGTCGGTTTTGATCGCCACCCCGTCGGACCAAGGCGTCAGCTCGGCCACAAAGGTGCCGGGACGGTGCTGCTTCAGCGTCATGGCGGCATAGTCCACCAGGGCCGCCTCGTGGATGGCCAGATGTACGCCATCGGCGGTTTTCAGCGTGAAGGGGGTCTGCACCTGACTCACTTCGGCAAGCGGGGTGTGCTGGTAAATGTACTCGTAGCGGTTCCAGCCGCGGCCGGGGATCCACCAGGCGCTGGCCTGTTCGCCCTTTTCGCTTTGAGCACCCTCATCTGCTTGTGAGATCACGAACTCGGTCAGTTCGCGGCTGATATTCAGCGGTGTCTGGCTGTCCACCTCGTAGCGGAACCCTATGCCGTCATCGAAGGCGCGAAAGCGCACCTTGTAGCCCTGCTTGCTGCCGGGATTGACGAAACTCACCGTCAGTTCGTTGTGCCTGTCGCGGATAAGCCGCGCCTCACCCCAGGGTTGCTCCCAGGTGTCATCCACTTTGGCGCTCTGGCTGTCCTTGATTTCAAAGCCGTCGCGAAAAGACGCGGCTTTGACAAAGTCGAACCCCAGTTTGGAGGCGGCAATCACCGGCTTGCCGTGGAACAGCACGGCATAATTGGGCTGCTGGTCATCGTTGACCCTGACCTCAATCTCGCCGTTGGGGGAGTGCAGGCTCAGGGTTTTGGCCGGCAATGGCAAACTGGCCCCGAGGGCCATCAGCAGCAGTGAACAGCGCATCTGTCATTCCTTGTAAGGTGTCTTGTTGTTTGTCACCACCTTAACTTAGGCTTTGGCCTCAACGACATAAGCTGCATACGTATTCAGTACACCAAGCCCCTGTGGATGGCTTGGTGGCATTGTGGAAATGGGGGCATGGGGTTCGCTTGGGGACTTATCCCGCAAAATGTATTTCATGGGGGCTTTCGAGTTGCTTGAGGATTTCGTTGTTTTTCAAACAATGAAAAATCGTGGGTCTCCGACCCACACCCGGGGAAAGGGGGACGTTTCGACTGTCAATTGCATCCATGCAAAAGAGCCAGCTCACCATCCATGGTTCGCGCTCATGGACGCTCTGACGAGCATGAGCCCTTGTCCAATTCCCCATCGACCCGCGACGAAGCGGAAGGCCCCGTCGGGCTTATGGTGAAAATTGGTTAACGCGCCAGACGCTCGGATTTACATCCATGTAAATCCATCCCGGCTCGGCGTCAGTGCCTCGCGCTCGTGAGCTGTCACAGTGTGACACTCGCCCCTGATGCGACTGACGCAGATTGGCATCTGCCGGACAGGAGTCCCAATGCCGTGGAGGGCAGGACGCCCGAGAACGGCCTTGCCTCGCCACACCATTTCCACCAACGCCCGCGGCCGCTTCGAGCGGGGGCTGTGTATTACGCCAGACTTATGACTGCTCGTTAGTACCAATCAAGCCGGTTTGATGTTCTGGTTCATCCTGAACAGGTTGTTGGGATCATATTTGCCCTTGAGCTTGGCGAGACGCTGGTAGGTTTCGCCGTAGGCGAATTCGACCCGGCCCGCTTCTTCCTCGGTGAGGAAGTTGATATAGGCGCCGCCGCTGGCAAAGGGCTTGGCTTTGGCGAAGAACTCCCGCGCCCAGCCGATGCAGGCCTGGTCTTCTGCGGCGCTGTCCCAGCGGGCATGGACGTTCATCACATAGTTGGCATCGCGGCAGGAATAGGCCATGGCATCGGCCGCCACCCGACCGGTTTGAGCACCTATGACTCCGATGAAGATCTCGCACTGGGGCGAGGGCAGGCTGGCGGCATATTGCAGTATGCAGTCGATGGCGCCCTCGGCCAGGGAAGTAAAGTTGTGGGATTTCCAGTAGTTGCGGGCACCCGGGGTCAGCAAGGGGTCGAACGCCTGCTGCCAGGCCTGATAGGGCTGCACACCTATGTGCTCGCCTATCATGGGGGCGAACTCACGCAGCGGCGCGATTAAGCGCTCACCCTCGGCAGGATCGCCGCAGTAGCACATGGCCAGCGCCACCATTTCTTTGCCGTGGGCTTCTTCCGGCAAAAATGGCAGCGGCGGCGCCTTGCGGGTCACCATCCAGACGTTGAGTTCATCGGGCATGGTTTGGGTAAAGGCGGCGAAACGGGTCAGCACTGTCTTGGCGTGCTCGAAGGGGAACACCATCAAACCGCTGAGCACATCCGGGCCCACGGGATACAGTTTGAATTCAAAGCGGGTGACTATACCGAAGTTGCCGCCACCGCCACGCAGGCCCCAAAACAAGTCCGCGTTTTCGCTGTCGCTGGCCCTGACCAGACGACCGTCCGCCAGCAGCACCTCGGCCGCCACCAGGTTGTCCACCGTCATGCCGTATTTGCGACTGAGCCAGCCAAAGCCGCCTCCGAGGGTCAGGCCCGCCACTCCTGTGGTGGAGTTGATGCCAAGCGGGGTGGCCAGACCGTGCTTTTGCGCCTCGGCATCAAAATCCCCCAGGGTACAACCCGGGCCCACCTGGGCGATTTTGCTGTTGGTGTCTATCACCACGTCCTTCATCTGCGACAAGTCAATCATCATGCCGCCATCGCACACCGCATTACCGGCAATATTGTGGCCACCGCCGCGGATGGAGATCAGCATATTATGGTCGCGGGCCACGGCGAGGGCCTCTTTGGCATCCTGGCTGTTTTGACAGCGCACAATCACAGCCGGTTTTCTGTCTATCATGGCGTTCCAGATCTCGCGCACCGCATCGTAATCGGCGTCGCCCGGCAGCACCACTGTGCCCTTTAGCTTGCTTTTCAGTGTATTTAACGTCTCGGAAGAGAGGGATGACATGGGTAGTTCCTTAGCCGTGCTCCCGGCAACGGCGGGTAAGGTGAAGCGCCCAACCAACACAGTACGATGGGCGAATTGGACAAAATGTTCAGTCTTAAAAGCTCAGTCATAAAAGCATAGACCCTTAGCAGGATTCCGGTGGCCGTTCGGTATAGGTCGAGGGCGGTATGGTGCTAAAGCGAGCGGTAGCAGTGGGAATGGTTCACTCAGACAGTTTCGCGTATGATACTGGTTTGGGTTCCAACATATTGAAAAGGATGTCGATACATGAATTTAAATGCCACTCTCGTAGGGCAGATTGCTTTTGTCTTAGCCATCATTGTTATCTACTTCACACTGCGTTTTGCAAAAAGAGGCGCGGCTGAAAATCTTCCCTTGGTTGGTTTTTACGCTTTATTGCTCAACTTTATACTGCCACCAGCCGGTTGGATTTATTGCTGGTATTGGTCCAGAAAGGCGAAACAGAGACGGATGGCCTGAATAGCAAAACCTTGAGGCAGCGTTATCAAACAAGTCATTGCATGAGCCGCTGGCCCGACTAAACCCTGCTGGTTTGTTATTTTTCAAACAATGGAAGGTCGTGACCACATGCATCTCTGCACAACGGCCAGTTAGCCATCTCCGGACTGGCGTTCCTATGGCGTGGCGAGCAGGGTGCCCGCAAGCGGTCATGGCTTGTGCGGATAAGTTTGCCGTTTCGGGATAATCATCCGGCTCGACAGTCTTCATGGCCTGTTTTCATTGCCAGTTTTATTAGAAAATGATGGCGTTACTCAGGGCGGCGCTGGTTTGCAGGGGGCAGGGGTGAGGTTTCCAAGTTTGATTCATTATCTTGAGCGTCCTGATGACTTTGCCGGGCTGATGTCGAAGCACCGGCATATTTTGCTGTGCTTTTCAGCCGACTGGTGTCCTCCCTGCCGGGCCATGGAAGGGACCTTAATCAATACCGCCTTTGAGCTTGAACACAAAGCCCTGGTGATCAAGGCGGACCCCAAGGTATGTGAAGCGCTGGCCGCGTCTTTGAAGGTGCGTTCTGTGCCCGCCTATGTGGCCTTCAATGACGGCGTGGCCTCTGAGCCTGTCTATGGTATCCAGCGAATAGACAGTCTGCTGGATATGGTGTTGGTCTAACCCAACCCCAAAAGGGTTGTTGTTTTTCAAACAACGGAAAGTCGTGGCCAAATGCATCCTTGCACAACGGCCAGTTCGCCATCTGTCGGACAGGAGTTCCAATGCCGTGAAGGGCAGGACGCCCGAGAGCGGCCATGACTCGGCCCGTTTCTATCAACCCTACACTGCATTGTTAGGGTGATGCTGGCTGCCACGTTGGGACTGGTGCAATCCTTGCGGTGAGCCGCTGGCGAGGCTAAACCCTCCGGGTTTGTTGTTTTTCAAACAACAGAAAGTCGTGGGTTTCCAACCCACACCCGGGGAAAGAGGGACGTTTCGACCGTCCCCCTTGTCCAATCCCCCCATCGACCCGCGACGAAGCGGAAAGCCCCGTCGGCCTTATGGTGAAAATTGGCTAGCGCGTCAGACGCTCGGATTTACATCCATGTAAATCCATCCCGGCTCGGCGTCAGTGCCTCGCGCTCGTGAACTTATCACTGCGTGACACTCGCCCCTGATTAACTGGCGCTGGATTGGCATCTGCCGGACAGGAGTCCCAATGCCGTGGAGGGCCGGACGCCCGAGAACGGCCATGCCTCGCCACGCCATTTTCACCAACACCCTCGGCCGCTTCGAGCGGGACTGGTGCATTCTTCTGGCGCTGAGTACTGACTGGCCTCTATATGGTCACGTTAGATAAGTTGACAGTGGGCTCCGATGCCGGAGCTATATAGATTTTTTACACTGGCCGCATAATTTTGGTTGCCGATCAATTTTCCATGCGGTAACGTGGTTTTTAGTTGGCTATTGGCAATGAAAACAATGGTTAAGGCATGGCTAATCCAAGCCTTAACCACTGCGCTCAGTCAAAAAAGTAGCAAAAGATTTATCTGGTTCGCACTTCCGAAACAGGTGTTAATCAGGGATGAGTGCAGCGGCTTCGAACAAGTCACTGCATGGCGATGGATTGCGGTTATTTTCCCCTCCCCACAACTCTCCCTAAACCCGGTTTCAACTTGCGGCCATAAGAACGTTTTGCAAGAGAACTGTTATGACTGTCACGACTCTTGGATTTCTATATAAGCAAGATAAGTCGGATAGCTAAAGCTGCCGCTGCGTGTGGCGTTATAGCAGCAATACCGTTTTGAACATTGATACAAAAGGAAGAGTAAGATGTCTGAAAATACAAAAAAATCTACTGTTGTGGGTGCGGCTGGAGCTTTGGCCACCGCGGGGACCGCTGCTAGTACGGCATCCGCTGTAGTCGGTGGATCTGCTGCAACCATCATGTCAGCTACCGCTGGCACTACAGGAGCAGCTTTAGCCTCAGCAGCAGGTGCTTCAGGTCTCGCTGGTGGCGCAGCAATATCATCTGGGATGGCAGCCGTTGGCTCTGTAGTTGGTGGTGGTATGGCTGCAGGGGCGATAATTACGGCTGCTGCCCCAGTCGCGGCTATTGCAGCAGTAGGATACGGGCTGTTTAAGCTGTTTGAGGACTAGTATTGGTGAACAAGTCCACTCTGTGGATTTGTTACTCTGCGGGACAGCCGCTGCGCAGCTGTCCCATAATTCGACGACATGCTCCTGTTCGATGATCTTTTACTCGGCTTACACTTTTTATTCAGCCTAACCCTCAAAACGGCTTAGAAGGGGAGGAACTGGTGTAACTAGCAGCCGAAGAGCTAAGACTGTCGAGGCGCTTGGCTTTCTTTAAAGGGAAGGTAAAGCTTGTAAGGCCGTAAGAATAAATTACTATATTTCGGAGCGTACTTATGAACGATAAGAAAATTGAGTTTTTGTACCAGTCCATATCTGACACTCAGAATACCATAAGAGCTATAGATGTTAAGTTAGGCTTTCTGTTCATTGCAGTATTTCTTCCTGTTGTTGCTATTCCAAAAGTGTATGAGGTTTACCAGCAGATAAAGACTGTTTGGATTTACTGCGCATTGTCTTACGCACTATTAATAGTTTGGGTACTGTCTTTGTTTTTTCTTTATAAGGCACTTGTATCTATAAGAAACCCCACATCTATTATTGAAAATATTAGTGGTTGTGATAATTGTGCATTCTATAATGGCGATTTATTTTCATTCTCAATCATTGATTTGTTTATGAATTTTCCCATTATTGCTAACAAAAGTATTGAGCAGAAGCGTTTATTATTGCCTAGTAGCTATGATGATATTATTTTTAGTCTTGTGAGAGAAAGTATGAAAATAACTTATATTAGAGATTTAAAAATAAAGCGCTCTACTTGGTGTATGCGCTGCACTTTCTTGTTCATATCTCTAGGTACGTTGATCTGGAGTTTGTCCGTTTTTAAGGTTTGGTTATAGTTATGAATAATGAAAAGAAATCTATTTTACGCAAGTTGATTTGCGATAGTCTTGATGATGCTGAAAATATATGGGAAAAGGAAGGTTCTAAACTAGTTGTAGCAAATGAGAGTTTTCGTTCTGAATCGTATGATATCCAAAAGTCTGCAAGCGTTACTTCATTTATTCCCGGTTACCCAATCGTAAGAACAGATACCAATGAGGTTGCTTCTTTCATCGCGTTGGTTGCTGATATGCGGAATTCAAGTCGGCACTTGCTATGTGATATAAGTACCAAAAAAGCAAAAGTTAGCATGTTACAGAGAGTCTATTATGAAACATCAGCACTACTGCCTGCTTTAGCTAAAACAATATCATTTGAAGGCGGCGCTGTTACTGAATATTTAGGTGACGGCGTGTTAGCATTTTTTAAGGTTGATGAAACTGATGCTTCACAATCTATTTACGCTGCTCATAGAGCTGCTAAGAACTGTATTAATACCTGTCGTCTTATCGTAAGCGAAATACTGCATGAAAGGTACGAATTGCCAGAGCTAGATATTGGTGTTGGATTGGCAAGTAGTAAAGCGTTAATTACTTTAGTTGGTTTAGATGGTGCTAAACAGGCAAAAGCATTTGGAGAGTGTGTATTTCGAGCTACAAAGCTCTCTGGTGGAACCAACGTAATCTACGTAGATACAAAGCTTGAAGCTATGTGGCCAACCTCGTCTACTGGAGGAGGACTTAGATTCAAGAGGAAAGAGTTGAACGGTGTTGACGGTTTCCTTATTGAATCCAAATTATAACAAGCTGAATAAGAGAGATTAGCTACACGTAGCATCTTTACTATGCGTATATTTATATAATGTAGGGACAGGCATAACACTGAGCGTGCTGATGGCACCTGCTTTCAACCCGCTTGAAGCGGCCGCAGGGCATTGGCGATCGTTGCGTGGCCTCGGCATGGCCGTTCTCGGGCGTCCGGCCCTCCACGACATTGGGACTCCTGTCCGGCAGATGCCGAGGCAGCGTCAGTCGAATCATGGATGAGCGTCTGACGCGTTAGCAAAAGGACGCCAAATGACCAAGGGGCTTTCCGCTTCGTTGCGGGCGCCCTTTGGAGTGCAGAGGGCTTTGGGCGCGCAAAGCCTTCTGCCCGGGTGAAGCCTGGAAGGCTTCGATTTCAAGTCGCTTGAAAAGCGACAATCATGACAAATCACCCCGCAGCGTGGCCTGCCTATCTCCCAAGCAGCCCAAACAGTAAAGTCAGAATACCGAGACCATTTTAAAAAAATGGCTAACTCTGCTAAGTTCCCCGGATATAGCAAGGACGGCAAGACAAAGGTGAAACACAGATGCGGCGAGATCAAAGAAAACCCAAACAACCGAGCTCTTGGGTCGACTTTCTCCTGGGGCAATTTGCCGCGGCCGTTTTTGCGGTGCCGACGGCACTGCTGCTGTGGTTTTTCGTTGCCGAGTCCGTTGGCTGGGTTGGCTTCTGGCTGATCCTCGGTTGTTTCGCGTTCGTGTCAGTCTTCTTCCCCAAAGCATTCCCCGACTTGCTCGGTAAAATATGGGAAGCATTTTTTGAGCTGAAGCGTTGGTATTAAGGCTCGCAGGTTGAAAGCACATCTCTGGGAGTTGGCAGTTTTCTTTTTTACAAGGAGTGATTAGGTGCCGCGTTATCCGTTACATATCTATTTGGTTTTTATCATCGCCCTCATTTGGTCCGGATTCATTATTTATGACCTACACCCAGAGAACATACATGTGGCTGGTGTGTTCATCCCTATGGTTTTATTTCTGCTGGCACTGATAGAGCATCTCAGAAAGCGAGTGGAACAGTTGGAAAAAGCCCTACACCAACGCGAAAACAAAGAATAAAAGAGATAGCGCAGGCCTAACACTTCACTTGCAGATTGCACCGCGCCTATAGCCCCATCGAAGCCGCTTTGGTCGTTGGGCTGAAAGAAACGGGTGAGCCGAGGCATGGACGCCGAGGAAGAGACCGTCGAGCAGGAGCGAGTCGGTCTCGGTGGCCGTTTCCAGCCCAAAAGGCCAAAGTGCTCGGCTTCGTCTGGGGTCGCTGGGGGATTGGATAAGGGGGCAAGTCGAAACTGCCCCCTTTCCCCGGGTGTGGGGCGGCGACCCACGACTTTCGTCGCTTGCAAAGCGACAAAACCCGCAGGGTTTTAGGCTTTCTCTCCGCGTGAGCGAGAAACAAAAAACCAGCCTTGCGGCTGGTTTTCGTTTTCAAGTGTCCGATGCACCTGACACCTCACAGGTGCCTCATACACTTAGGCCAATGGCTTCAAAGGTCTGTACCTTGCCACAGCAGCGGGCAAACTAACCCCTTGTGCCAACAAATTGTTGGCACGATACAAATACGCCGCTCCGCTGAGCAAGTGCAGCGCCAGATCCACTGCGCGACGCTGCCGGTAATCATCCAGATAGCTCCCCTTACTCCAGCCGTTGAAGGCGCCCAGTGCCGGGCCGGCCCAGATCTGGTAATCCATTTCCCGGCCAACTTCACCCGTGTTGGACCAGCGGCTCGACAGCCCCAGATACCAGCGGAAGATCAGCGCCATCTTGCGCTTGGGATTACCCTCGGCGCGGCTGATCTGGCTCGGATCCCGGGCCATAAAGTGGGCCACAGTGCCTTGCCAGATCTCATCGAGATTGGCGCGGAACACCTGGGTTTCCAGCTTTTGGCGCTCATCCAAAGGAATGGCTTCAATGCTGTCGTAACGGCTGTAGATCTCGTACAGCTTGTTGGCGCGCATCGGGAACAGGGTGCCGCGCTTGACCACCTGCAACTTGACGCCCATTTCGAACATGTCCGCCGCCGGGGCCATGGTGACATCGGCCATTTCCGTGGTGGCCAGCAGTTTGCGGGTGTGCTCGCTGGCACCGGCCTCGATACAGGCCTGGTTGATTGAGCCTGTGACGATAAAGGCGGCGCCCATGTTAAAGGCTGCCAGGGCCGCATCCGGGGTGCCTATGCCGCCGCCGGCGCCGACGCGGATGGGCTCGGCAAAGTTGTGTTTGGCCTGCAGCTCGTCCCGCAGCGCCAATATGGTGGGCAGCAGGGTGACCAGGGGGCGGTTGTCCGTGTGGCCGCCGGAGTCGGCTTCGGCCGTGATGTCATCGGCCATGGGCACCAGTTGGGCCAGCTCTGCCTGCTCGGCGCTGATGTGGCCATCCATGACCAGGGCATCGAGCATCTTCTTCGGTGCGCTCTGCATAAAGTGGGCGGCCACCTCGGTGCGGCTGATTTTGGCGATCACCTTGTTTTTGATGATGATTTCACCATTGTCGCCACGGCTGAGGCCCGCGGCGCGGTAGCGCACTATGTGGGGCGTGAGCGCCAAAAAGGCCGAAGCCTCCACAGTATGCACCCCGTGCTTGAGGTACAGCTCCACCGCCCCTTGCTCCAGCGCAGGTTCGCTGGGACTGTGAATGAGGTTAAAGGCGTAGGGACCCGTTGGCAGCGCCGCTTGAATGCGCTTGATGGCGGCCTCGACCCGGGTGGGTACCAGACCGGCGGCGCCGAAGGAGCAGAGGATACCGGCCTTGCCGAGGGCTATCACCAGCTCCTCGGAGGCGATACCGTTGGCCATGGCGCCGGCATAGTAGGCGTACTTGACCCCGTGGCAGCGGCGGAAGGCCGCGTCGCCGAGCTGCGAGGCGCCGTAGGGGGCCGCCATGGCAATGACCGGCAGCAGCTCACTTTTCGTTGCCTCACTCGCCGGCGTGGCTTGAGCCTCTTGAGCTATTTGCGCTGTATGAGCAAAGCTCAGCTCGCCGCCGGGCAGCTGAGCCAGATACAAAGGCTTGTCCAGGGCCCGCATGGCGGTGCGCACCGCGTCCGTACCTGTGTGACCTGTGTTGGGGTTAAGGGCCCAGGGCCAGTGGAATTGTGTCATCTTGTTCTCTTTCCAATTTTAAAACCGGGTTTGTCAGGCTTCTTCAATGGCCAGGGCCAGATCCGTTATTTCGTAAATTCGCAGGCCGTCTTTGGCCAGCCAGGCGTCGGCCTTGAGCGTTACCCGGCCGGGCTCGCGTTCTATGGCGGTGACGTGCAGCTCCAGCGACATCTGTTTGTTGAGCGGGCTTATCTGGCCGCGGTATTTCCACTTCACCGTACTCAGGCAGTGATTGAACCTGGGGTTGGCAAAGTCCTTACTCAGGCCCGCATCCAGTGCAAAGCTGCTCAAGAGTTCGATTATGGCCTCCACCCCGAGGGAGCCTGGCATTACCGGATCCTGGTGGAAGTGGAAGCGGAAGAACCAGTCGCTGGGATCTATGGCACGCTCGCCATAGGCGTAGCCGAGGCCTGCCTTGCCGCCGCGGCGCACCAGCTTGACCGTATCGACAAAGTTGAGCCTGCCGCCCGGCAGGCGCAGGTGTGCTTTGCCGGGGGCCGCCCGGTACAGGGCGCAGGCCGTGTCCCTGAGATCATAACTGACATCCGGGGCGACATTTTCCGCCTGATACCAGGGCGTGGTGGTGCGGCCATTGTCCAGCCCCAGCTGATGGGTCAGGGCCTCGGCCTTGAAGTAACCGAATACCGCCTTGCCCTCATAGAAGGGCTCGCCGTCGGCCGCCAGGGCAAAGCTGAAGGTCTGGATGATATTGGTGCCGGACATAACGGTGCTCAGCAACCTGGAGTCGTTGCTGATGGTCTTGCCGCGCAGGTCTATATCCTTGATAAGCTTGCCTTCACCGTCGAGGTTGCGGAAAAACAGCTCCAGACCCGGGAAGCCCAAGGTAGTGCCCATGTAACCCGAGATAAAGCCGTTGGGCTGCAGGGCAATTTCCATCAGTATCGAGTAGGGCATGCGCGCCGGGTGGCTGTTTTCGCTGAAATACCAGGCTCTTGGCGGTACTTCGTATTCGCCGATACAGGAGGCCGGGGCCTTGAAGTCACCGCGCTTGCCTTTGACATCCACTACCCGGGTGGTGAGCTGCAGATCGCCGCAGGGGGTGCGCGGCGGGATAAGACCACGGTAAACCGCAAACTCGGGGCCGAAGCAATTTTCGATATTGCCGGTGGCAAATTCGAACATATGCCAAGGGGTGAAGGGCAGGGTATCAGGAGTTTGATTCGGGTAGTCCTGTGTTACCGACGCTTCTACATGTTTCACCGGCACCACGCCCTTGATGGGGCTGGCGTTAAGATCCGCCTCATGGGTCATCAGCGGCGCATTGACCGAGGCCTGACGACCTTCCAGCAGGGCCGGGCTTGCGTCAGACGATGCCTGAGTCTGATGGCCGTCCTGGCTCAGATAGCGGGTGCAATCCTCGTTTTCCTTCAACATTACGCCTAGGTTCTGAAAGTCCACCACCACCTTGCCGTCGAGGATGATCTCGATATTGGCCTTGGCCCAGGGGGAGGGCGTGAGGCCTATGTCGGTCACTTCCATGCGGTAAGTGAGGCGGTTCGACTGGGGCAGCACCTGACCGCGGCAGCGCACCTTTTGCGGCGCCTGTGCCAGGGGCTGGAAGCGGCCGTTTTGGGTGTGCTTGTGCAGCCCCAGGTACAGCATGTAAAACTGCAGCAACTGGCCGCAACCCTCGGCCATCAGGGAGCCGGCCATTACCGGGTCGTCCTTGAAGTGGCAGGGGAAGTACCAGTGGTCCGGTTCCAGGCGTTTGTGGCCCTCGATAAGGCCCAGCCCCCAGGCGCCGCCCCGGGTGTCGACCTTGCTGACCTCTTCGATCATCAGGAACTTTTCCGAGGCAAAGCACAGGGATGGCTGCTGGTAGCCGAGATCGTGGCTGGGGCCGAAACAGGCGGCCACATCGCCGCTGAGCAGGTGTGACAGGCGCTGGTAATCGAAGCGGCTCTCGGGACAATGCAGCAGTGGTGCGAAGCTGCGCTTATTGGCCTCGGCGAAGCGTCTGGCCTTGAGTTCGTCCTCGGTGCGGATCACCCCCTTGCCATCGGCCAGCTCGGCGTCGGTGAAGAAGCCGGCGCAGCCACCGTCCATCTTGAGGATCAGCCTGTCGCCGACGAAGCACTCGTAGGAGAAGAAGAACAGCAGGGTGTCGCCGTTGCGGGCGAAGTGGTTGATGGAGATATCGTATCTCAGGGTGTCGCCGCCCCGTGGCAGATCACCCAAGAAGGTCAGGGTGCAGTCCAGCAGGCGGTAGACCCGCTCGCCCTTGTTCTCCAGATCTATGCCGAGGAAGGAGATAAGCATCAGATCGCACTGGCCCGACTCCACCGCCACCGCCCAGGGGATTTGACCATCCACCAGATAGGGCGCGTCCACCGGAATGTCGTATTCAGTGGTCATGGTGCTGGGCTTGAATTCCCCCAGCTTGGCATTGAGCTTGGTCACCCGCGATACCAGCAAATAGTCCGTGGTCGGCAGCCGCACCCGGCGGCGATAGCTGTCTATGATGGCATAGTCGGGGCCGAACACAGGTGCTATGTCGCCCTCGGCGTATTGCACCAAATCCTGGTAGTTCCAGATGCAGGGCTTGGTTGCCGCTTGTGGCACCACAGCCGGCGTTGTTGGAGCAGGCGCAGCTGGTGTTGGCCCAGGCTCTTTTACCTCAGACACTTTTATCTCAGGAGCAAGCGGCGCATTGCCCATTAAGCCCTGACGCCCGATTTCTTTTTGCCCTATGCCTTGACGCATAAGGGCATCGGCGAGCTTAAGACCGGCTTCACGGCTTTGCAGGAAGGCCTGGTGCGCCTGCAGTGCCAGTGCCTGATTGGCGGCAATCGCCTCGGCGTGTGAGCCCGGCGTTAGGGGAACAGGCATAACGGCAGGCGTGGCTAAGCCCGCAGTTTGAATGCTCTTTGCTTCAAAAGAATGGGGTTGGTACTTCACGCTGGCGGGCACTCCGCTGTTCATAGGTTGGTTGGCAGCAGTATTCTGATGAGCTGCATGGCTGGCCTGGGTGATTTGTGCGTCCGGAACGGCTGTTTGCATGTTTTTTTGAAAGGCGGTGGCGGCCAGCAGCTTGGCCTTGATCTCAGCCTCGAAGGGGAGCTCGGCCCCACGTATGTGCCCGGCAATGGCCTTGCCACCAAGGGTTATCTGCTGAATGAGTTGCTTGCCTTCGGTGACCTGCTGTTTGTCTGCATTTACCAGTGCGGCCTTGAGGCAGTCTTTCTGGGCCTGGGTTTGGGTCAGTAACACCGAGGCCTTGTCGCCAAATTGCACCCTGGCAGTATCCTGCTCCGAGTCCGTGAGCCGCAGCAGCGCCTGGGTCAGGCTGGCCATGGCGGCGGCCACAAAGCTGTGACCCAGCTGGGCCGAAGCGCTGTCCTGTTGCAGGCTGTGGTCTGCGCTTTCTTTGCCTTTTGTAACAGCTTTCAGCAGCGGACTGAATTCCACCAGCTCATTGTCGGCCAGTGCGTCATTGCCATTGACCGGCGCGTTATCGAAAGCTATGGGCTGCAGCTCGCCATAGCGGCCCTGTTCTTTGGTTTCTTGCGTGGCCTTCGCTGATGCGCTTGTCGGGGTAGGAAGCAGCACCAGGGCACCGGCGCCATCGGCGGGAGCGAGGTTTGCTTGTTCAAGCAATGCGGCATGGTGCAGCACCTTTTCGGCGCTGCCGGCCAAGTCCACCGCCGCCAGCACCACGGCATCCAGTTCCTGGGTGGCGCAGAGGTTTTCCGCCACTTCCAGGGCCCTTGCCACGCTCAGTTCACCGGCGGAGATGGTAAAGGCGGGGCCATTGAAGTCCCACAGGGAGGCGACCCGGGAGGCCATGATATTGCCTATGTAGCTGGTGTATTGGTTCAGGCTGGCGGCGGGCAGTACGCTGTCCATGGCCAGGCGCTCAAGGGCCTGGTATTCCTCGGCGCTGAGGCTGATGCCGGCCCGCTGCAGGCTGTCCTTGACCTGGCTGTGCAGGTTCACCCGGCCGCGGAACTGATGCAGCTCCAGTTCGGTTTCCATGGCCACCAATACCGCCACCCTGGCGCCGGGCTTGAGTCCAGCGTCGCGGATGGCCTCGTCGGCCACCTTCATCAGCAGCAGCTGCTGGGCCACCAGGCGATCGCCGGGGTGCGGCGGCAGGCGGAAACGCAAGAAGTCCAGCGCAAAGCTGTCGATATAGCCGCCCTCGGGCGCCCCGGACAGGCCGAAATGCTCAAGCAGGGCGCGGTTGTGCTCAAGCCCCTTCCAGCGCTGTTCCGGCAGCGGCGAAAGGGCGGTGGCGCCGGTTTGCAGCAGCCGGTATTGGGACGCGAGCGAGTCCACCTTGCCCACATGGATGGCGGCGCCCTGAATATGGAAACCCTTGAATTGGTTAAGGGGCTTTTCTGTTTGGCTGTTTGCAAGAGCGGCCTGGCTTTTTTCACTGGCAACCTCTTCATCCCAGGCCCCCAGCACCAGATGGGCATTGCAGCCGCCGAAGCCAAACACCGACAACCCGGCGAGCGGCGCAGTATTGCCTTCCTTGCTCGGCCAGGGCAAAGGCTGGCGCACAATATTGTGTTCACCGAAGAGGTTTTCCGGCGAGGCTATGGGCTGGGACAGGCGCACCGAGGGTGGCAGGCGGCGCTGCTTCATTGCCAGCAGCAGCTTGATGATCCCCGGCATACCGGCGGCGGTCAGCAAATGGGTCAGGTTGGATTTTACCGAGCCTATCAGCGGCGGCTTGCTGCCCTTGAGGCGCGGGCCGAAGAACTGCTCCATTGAGCTCAGTTCCACCTTGTCACCCAGCGGCGTGCCGGTGGCGTGACATTCGATGACCTCTACCGCGGCGGGATCCTTGCCGGCGGCGTCATAGGCGCGCTCGAAGGCCCGTACCTGGCCGGTACTTGAGGGGCTCAGCACAAACTGGCCGCGACCGTCGTTGGACAGGCCGGCGCCGTGGATAACCCCGTGTATGTTATCGCCATCGCGCAGGGCATCGCTGAGGCGTTTGAGCACCAGCACGCCGGCGCCTTCACCGGCAAACAGGCCGCCACTTTGTTTGTCCAAGGGGGCGCTGAAACCCTGCTCTGGATAGGCGTGGAAGATGGAAAAGCCCATGCTGATAAAGAAGGGATCGGCACCGCTGACGGCGGCGGCGAGCATGGTATCCGCCTTGCCCGTGGCCAGATAATCGCAGGCAAGTTTGAGGGCATAGACAGAGCTGGCGCAGGCCGCATCCAGACTGAGGTGGGCCGCGCCCAGCCCCAGGCATTGGGCCAGCAGCTTTGAGGCCTCGGCGGCTATGTCCGTGGTCCAGGCATCGGGCAGGGCAGCGGCGTTGGCATCAGTTGCTTCCCGGGGCGCACTGGCCGCATCATTTGCGCGCTGAGGCGCGCTGGCCGCCAGAGCGGGAAAGCCCGGCAAGCGCTCGGTGAGTGCCCGTTGCACCTCATTGTGGTACAAGGGCAGCATGGCATGGTTGGAGCGCTGGCTCGGGAAGGACAGGGTTCCCATCACCAGACCGCAGCGGTCCAGCGTGCCTGCGGCATCGACTTTCAAGCCGGCATCTTGGAGGGCTGCCTTGGCGGTGTCCAGGGCCCAGAGGATATGTTCATCCACCTCGCTGGCCAGTTTGCTCATGGCCTCTTTGCCCGGCACATAGCCTTCGGGGTCGAAGCTGAAGTCGCGGATATAGCCGCCGCTCTGGCAGTAGAAGCGGTCGCCTTCGCCCTGGCGGCCAAGGTAGTCCGCCACCGGGGCGCCGAACTTGGCGGCGTCTATGGGGCTGTGGGCGCCTTTGCCCTGGTCAATCAGGCGCCAGAAGGCGTCTATATCTTTGCAGCCGGGAAAGCGGGCGGCCATGCCAACGATGGCGATGGGCTGATCTGGTGTTCGGCTCAAGTTCAGTTCTCTTATGCTTTTATCTGTTGTTCGGCTTCAGGCGCAAGGGGCGCAGGCCGGAAAATATCTAAATCCATGCTGACTCCGTGGGCCAGCAGGCGCGCCAGGGTTTTCAGCAGGGTTTTGCCACCCTGGCCCTCGGTGGGCAGGGCCAGCAGGTTCTTGTTCTCGGCATCCCCTATGGCTTCAATCAGGCCCGAGGTTTGGCGACCGGCACCGACTTCCACAAAAATCCGCGCCCCTTGCTTACGGGCCCGGGTCACCAGGGCGCCGAAATCCAGCTCTTCGCTGAAACAGGCGGCAATGGCGCCGCCAATGGCCTCGGCATCCAGCTTGCCCTGGGGCTCGGCATTGGCCCACAGCAGTTGCGGCAGGGCTGCGCTGTCCATTTCTGTGGTGGGTCTGGTGTAGAAGGCGCGGATATGGTCGTGCAGCGCCTGGGCTACCGGGGTGTGCATGGCGGTCACCAGTTCACCGGTAAGCGCGCGTTTGCCCAGGCGTTTGACCAGGGCCTTGCACTGGGCCTCGTCGCCGGCCAGCACTGTGCTGGGGCCCTGGGCGATGGCGATATAGGCCCGGGGAAACTCGGCTAAATGGGGACGTATGGCGGCCGCCGGCAGGCGCACCACCAGGTTCTGCCAATGGATTTCGCCGTCAAGATCATCGCTTTGCGCCTCTTCCTGCTCGCGCCACAGGCGGCGTACCGCCCGCAGTGAGCCGGAGACTTCCTCGGTAAACAGCGAGCTTTGCAGCGTCTCGTTCACCAGGGCAAAGGGGTTTTGCCACAGTCCCAGGGCGGCGGCCATGGCGGCTTCGCCCATGGAGTAACCCAGGGCAAAGGCCGGGCGGATCCCAAGTTTTTCCAATAACTTGTACAACACATAGCTGGCGCCGACGCCGGCCACCGCCTGCTCCGCCAGGCTGGGTCTGTAAGACAGGGCGCTGGGGCGCAAGATATCGTCGAGGCCATTGAGTCCCTGACCATGGAGCTGCTGTTCCAGCTGCTCGAAAAACTCGCCAAAGGGCAGATGCAGTCCGGCCAGCATGCCGTGACTGGCGGTGCCGACCCCGGGGAATACCAGCGCCAGTCCCTTGTCACCCACGGGACTGGGGCTGAAGGCGCTGCCGCAGGGGCTGGTCAGCTCCTTGTCGTCACGAAAACTCTGGGCTATGCCCCAGGACAGGGCATCGGCCTCGGCAATCAGCTCCGCCTTATCCTGGCCCATCAGTACCAGGCAGCGATGATCCGGCACCTGTGCCAGGGCATCGAGGGCCTGGTTAATCAGAGCGTGCAGCTCATCTGTGCTGTCGATGGCGGCGAGCTTCTGCTGGGTGGCGGACAAACGTCGCTGGATACTGGGCCAGTCGGGTTCCGGCAAAGGCACCGGCAGCACATAGGGCTGGGCGCCATTGCTACCGCTATTAATGCCACTATTCCGGCCACACAGGGGCGTTGCCGGTCTGGCCGTACCCTGGGTCAATACCAGGGCCCTGTGGCCCTGAACCAGCACCAGAACCCGCGCCTGGTGTGGTGGCATGCTCCAAAAACCGCCGTGAACCGGATGGGTGCGGCTGCTGAGGCTGTGGGCCTGCTCCAGCACCGCCGCCAGGGTCAGCGGCTCGAACAGGATTTCGGCCTCGGCCGTGGTGCGCTTGGCCTGGGCCAGGGCCCTGTGAATGGCATTGTCGCCATCCACCAGCCCCTGCAGCAGGGCCAACGGGCGCATCCTCGCCTGGGCGGCGGCAAGGGCTGGCAACAGCAGCAGCTCAGGGTTTTTACCCAGGGCCAGCCATTCACCGGCCAAGGCTCTTTGGCACAGCTGCGGCCAATCGATTTCCTTGTCCCCGTTGGCGTCGGGCACCAGGATAGCCTGGGGCGGCAGCTGTTCTATGGCACACAGTGCCAGCCTAAGTGGCGCGGGCGTGTCTTGCATCACTGGTGTTCTCCCTGCTGCGCCGCCACAAAGGCGGCGTTCAACCCCTTGCTGATGGTGACCCTGGCCTCGGTCATGGCGCTGACCGCCAAGCCATCGGCATCATAGAGGGCAATATTGGCGCACAGCTGGCGACTGCTGTGGCTGACCACCTCGAGCCGGATAAGGCCCTCTGTCGTCAGGTCACCCTGGAACAGGGTCTTGAACTCAGATGGCAGGCTGGCGGCGCCGTATTTCAGTCTGGCCCACACCAGCATGGCCTGCAGCAGCGCATCCTGCTGGGCCAGGGCGCTCGGGGCCTGCCCTTGAGGCAATTTATAGCGGCACAGCAAGGATCCATCATCAAAGCTCAGCACCTGCTCAATCAATTGTAGTGCCGGGCCGTGGAACAGGCTGCCGTCGGCATAGAGCTGCTCACCTGACATCAACACCTTGGCCTCTGCGGCCGCTTTGGCCAGGTCGGCGTTGAGCACCGGGGCATGCATTTCCCCGGCGGGGCGCAGGTTCGCCCGGTACTGGGGTTTGCCATCGGCTTCGATTCTGGCGTTAAGTGTGTCGCCCTCGGGTGACAGACTCAATTGCAGCAGTTTTTCATCCGTGTCGAACACCAGTCCCTTGAGCAACTTGTAATCCGTGATTTGCCATTGGCCGCCATAAATGCGGGCAGCGGCAGATGCAATCCATTCCAGGGCGCAGACTGTGGGCCAGACGCAGTTGCCACCTATGCGATGATCGTTAATCAGATCAAGGCTTTGGGTGCTGAGCTTGCGATTCAGCGTTATTGCTGAGTCCGGCCCTTCAGGCTTTTTTAGCGCTTGCTCTCCGCCGGCGCCCTGCATGCTGGAACCGATCAGCAGCTGTGGGCTTTGGCCGGCCACTATGGCCCTGGCAAACAGGGCGGCGCCGGCCTGCCGCGGGATCACGTACACACCGCGGTCGACAAACATTTTCTTCAGTGCGGCAGTCACCATGCCACCGTCCCAGGGACCCCAGTCAAAGCTGACCACCCGGGCTTTGGGAAGTTGCCGGCCCAGGCTGTAGGCGGCCTTGTTGAGGATCTCGTTGGCCATGGCGTAGTCGCTCTGGCCACTGTTGCCGTAGAAACCGGCGGCGGAGGAGAACAGCGCCACCAGCTTGAGGCTGTCGGCACTGAGCACCTGCAGCAGGGCTTTGAGGCCATCCACCTTGGTGCCCTGTACCCGATTCAGTTCATCCAGGGTCTTGTCGCCGATCAGCTTGTCCGCCAGCACGCCGGCACCGTGCACCAGGCCCGTGATGGGGGCGAGAGCCTGAATAGGCCCCAGCTTGGCGGCTATGTCGGCGGCGCTGGTGACATCCAGGCTCAGGTATTCGGCGCTGGCGCCGACGGCCTCGAAGGCCTGCAATGCGGCCTGGATCTCCAGGGCGCTGGCGAGCGGTTGGATTTGGGCATCGATTTCCTTCGGCAGGGCACGCTTGCCCGCAGCCAGCATGTCCTTGATGGCGGCGGCCTTAAGCTCGTCGGCGGCGAGGCCTTTGGCCCAGGCCGGAAATTCGCTTAAGGCCAGGGCCTTGCTGCGACCGGCGAGGATGAAATGGGCACCCGTGTCTTTGGCGAGCGCCAGGGCGCAGTCCAGGGTCACGCCTTTGGCACCCCCGGTCACCAGTATTTTATCTGTACCGTCGAGGGACATGATCTCTGGCGCACTGGCGGGAATGGTTTCACCTTCTTGCAGGGTAAAACGTCCCTCCTGGCACAAGCCCCATTCCAGCGGCTCGTCGTCAAGGCCGTAGAGGGCATCGAGCACTGCATCGGCCAGATGCGCCGCATCCAGGGCCGGATGCAGATCCAGCGCCCGGCAATGGACGCCCGGCCACTCGTGGGCCAGGGTCTTGGTCAGGCCAAACAGGGCCGCCTGCTCCAGCTCGGCAGTGGTTTCGGCACCAGAGTCGGTACCCAGTTTGCCATCCATGCGGGCGACGCTGATAAAGGCGCGTCTGTGGCCGTCATTGGCCGAGGTCAATGGCTTGCTCAGGTGCTTGGCAAACAGGAAGGCCAGCTGTACCCGGGCGCGGGCCGACTCGTCGAGCCACAGGCCTTCAGTCTTCTGCTCAGCAACAGGTTGCAGATGAATGAACACAGCCGGGGCTGAGTCCAGTCCGGTCAGCAGGGTTTTTATTCCGGCATCATCGTCGCTGGCAAGTTGCACCGCGGCGATTTCGCTGTCCTGTACCGATTGGGCCGTGGCCGCAGCCGGGCGCACCAGGGTGACCTGCAACTGACGCCGGGCCAGCTTGCCCGCCAACACGCCGGCATTGTGGCCGTCGTCGAGGATCAGTACCCGGGCATTGGCGGCAAACAGAGTGGAGGCCGCCTCGGCTTCCAGTCTATCTGCCGCCGGCAGCTTTTTTAGGGTAACGCCCCCGTGTGGTGGCAGTGCTGGTGCTTCCGCGTCCTGATCTTGCCCCTTGGCTTCAGCTTCAGTTTCAGCTTGGGCCTGGGCTGGTGTGGCTGTTGGCGAGGCCGCTGGAAGCAGCTTGGCGTAGACGTCGGCAATCTGTCCCAGGGCGCGGCACTCGGCCAGATCCGCCGGGTTTACTTCGGGCAATCCGGGCAGGGCATCCTGCACAGTGCCGAGGATCTCCACCCGCTTGATGGAGTCGATACCGAGATCCGCCTCCATGTCCATGGCCAAATCCAACATATCCGCCGGATAGCCTGTCTTGTCGGCCACCACGGTCAGCAGTGTGGTCAATATGTCGGCCTGAGTTGGTGTTGCTTGGGCAGCACTCTTTCCTTGCACCGGGGCCGCGACCTGCGCTGCAGCCGGCATGCTTGTGGCGGCCAGAGCTTCCATGATGTCGGCCTGGCTGATGGCCGGTGCCGAGCTCAGCTGTTCGAATGCCTCCAGCTCAAAAGCGTCGCTGTTAACAGCAGCAGTGGCGACAGCCGGGGTCGCAGCAGCTTCTATTGGAGCTGGTTCGGCTTGTATTGGGGCCTTTTCTGCCGCCATGCAGTCGATAATTTCCGCCAGGGTGCGGCATTCCGCCAGATCGGCCGGATTGAGTTCGGCCATCTCCGGCAGAGCGTCCTGCACTGTGCCTAAGATTTCCACCCGCTTGATGGAGTCGATACCCAGATCCGCCTCCATGTCCATGGCCAAATCCAGCATTTCCGCCGGGTAGCCTGTCTTGTCGGCGACCACGGACAGCATGGTGGTTTTAACCAGCTCCAGGCTGATGCCGGTGTGGGCGGCCTGAGTCGCTTGAGATATTGGGGCCGCTGATGGTTGAACCGCCGCTGGCTGTGCTGAGAGGCTGGCCTTGGCGCCCATGTGATCGACGATTTCCGCCAGGGTGCGGCATTCGGCGAGATCGCTTGGATTGAGCTCGGGCAGGCCCGGCAGAGCATCCTGTACAGTGCCGAGGATTTCCACCCGCTTGATGGAGTCGATACCCAGATCCGCCTCCATATCCATGGCCAGGTCCAGCATGTCCGCCGGGTAGCCTGTCTTGTCGGCGACCACGGACAGCATGGTGTCTTTAACCCGCTCCAGGCTGATGTCGGTTTGGGCCTGCTGTGTTACCTGAGTGGTTTGGACTGCCACAGGCTGAGCCGCTGCTGGCTCAACCGACAGGGTACCGCTGGCCTTGATCGCCATATAGTCAACGATTTCCGCCAGGGTGCGGCACTCGGCGAGATCGCTTGGATTCAGCTCGGGCAGGCCCGGCAGGGCGTCCTGCACAGTGCCGAGGATTTCCACCCGCTTGATGGAGTCGATTCCGAGATCCGCCTCCATGTCCATGGAAAGGTCGAGCATTTCCGCCGGGTAGCCTGTCTTGTCGGCGACCACGGCCAGCATGGTGTCTTTCACCAGATCCAGACTGATGTTGCTTTGCATGGCTGGTGCCTGCGTCTGTACCTGTGTCTGTGCTTGAACTTGCGCCTGGGCTTGAGTTTGCACCTGGGCTACAGGCTGACCAACTGCCTGAGTTGCTGCCTTGGCGGACGCCTGAGTCGGCGTCTTGGCTGCAAGGTAGGCAACAATTTCCGCCAGGGTGCGGCATTCGGCGAGATCGCTCGGGTTCAGCTCGGGCAGGTCTGGCAGGGCATCCTGCACAGTGCCGAGGATTTCCACCCGCTTGATGGAGTCGATACCGAGATCGGCTTCCATGTCCATGGCCAAATCGAGCATTTCCGTGGGGTAACCCGTCTTGTCGGCCACCACCTGCAGCATGATTTGGCTGACATCATGAGCGCCAGCGGCAGCATTGTCGCTGCTGGCCTGGGGTTGAACCGTTAAGGACGCAGCCATTATGGGTTGGGCTGCTGGTGTCATGGGTGCCGCTTGCGGCTTGGTCGCGGCGACCGCAGGAGCGATTGTTGTAGGAGCCACAACCGCTGGGAGTGTTTGAACTGGTGCAGTCACTGCTGGGGCTGCATGAACAACCGCGGCCGGTAGTGGCTGACCGCTGAGTCCCGCCAGCAGTTGCAGGGCGCTTTGGCTCTGGGCCTGCATAAAGTCGGCGTGGATCTTCAGGGTGTCGGCCTGATGCTGGTGGAACTGGGCCAGGGCCTGCTCCATGCCTGCCGGAATGGCCTTGCCTTCCGCGCTCAAGCGCAGCTGCTGCGCCAGCAGGGTCTGGATGCTGTTGCCGTACTGGGTGGGGATGGCGAGGAACTGCTGATGCAATGCGGCCAGTTGCTGCTGAGCGGCAAAGAACTGTCCCAGACTGTCCTGGTTCGGGCTCTGGGCAGCCACCTGGGTGATTTGGCCGGCTGAAGTCTCGGTTTGCGCCTGGGCTTTCATTGCAGGCGCTGTCGCTGGAACTGTCACTGTTTTTTCCACGATTTTCTCAACTATTTCTGTCTGCTTGCTGACTTGCCCCTGGCTCAGGGCTGCTGCCATTTTTGCCTGGGTGGCCGGGCTGATGTAGTTACTGGCGCCCAGGCGCACATTCATTGGCGAAGGGGCTTGTTTGGGCTTGGCGAGTGGCGCCTGGTACGGGTCGGGATTGCCAAGCGGCAGGCCCGCCATTGCCAGCGCCAGTGCGGCCTGTTTATAGGCCAGATCGCCATCTTTAGCCTTCAGGGCTGGAACGCCAGTGTCGACAGCGAGGATCAGACACCCGGCCGCCCGTTCACCCAGGGTCGCTTCGGTCAGGCGTGTCAGTGTGTTCTTGGGGCCGAATTCGACAAATACCCGGGCGCCGTCGCGATAGAGGCTTTCAATCTGGGACACAAACTGCACCTGCTGCAGCATCTGTTGCTTGAGGCCCTCTTTCAGCTTGCTGCCCTTACCGTCAACCTTGTCACCGCTGCCGTTGGCATAGAGCGGCGTATGGGCATCACTGAAGCTCAGCTTGTCTATGGCCGCAGCGAAGGGCTGCCTGGCGTGCTCCACCAAGGGCGTATGGAAGGCGCCCGATACCGGCAGGGCAATCACCCGCATTCCCTCACTGGTCAGCGCTGCGCTGACCCGCTTCAGGGCCTCAGTGGCGCCGGCAATCACCAGCTGGGTGGGACTGTTGTGGTTGGCTATGCTGACCTCGGTCTCGCCGGCCAGCAGTGTCTCCAGTTTTGCTATGGTTTCGGCGTTTGGCAGGATCACCGCCGCCATGGCGCCGGGGTCCTTGCCCTCGGGCACCTTTGCCATGGCATCGCCGCGGGCAAAGGCCAGAGCGTAGAAGCCAGCCTTGTCGATGGCACCTGCCGCATGCAGGGCTGCCAGTTCACCGAAGCTGTGGCCTGCCACCATGTCGGGCTTGAAACCGGCGGCCTTGAGCAATTCAAACTGACCCATGGCCAGGGCGCCGATTGCGCTCTGGGCGATGCGGGTATTGGTGAGGCGCTGCTCGTCGCTGGCCTTGGCCTCGGCCTCAAATTTTGGTGCTGGGAAGACACAGCCCGAGAGGGCGCCCATGCCATTGACGGCCGGCTCTCCCTGAGCCGCGAAGGCCGCATCGGCAGCGGCAAATTCGGCCCGCACCTCGGGATAGAGCATGGCAAGCTCCCGTCCCATGTTGAGGTACTGGCTGCCCTGACCGGCAAACAGGGCCACGCTTCGGCCCTGGTCGTCAAGCAGCGCCCTGGGGCGGAAGCTTAACCCGGCCTGTTGCCAGGGGGCGTCGCTGTTGCTGCCCAGCAGCGCCAGGGCCTGCTCCAGATTGGTTTGCAGCTCGGTCTCGTCCTGGCACAAGAGGCCCAGGCGCGGCCACTGGGGATCCAGCTCACGGCCGCTGAGCAGATAAGGGGCGATAAGCGCATCCAGACCCCCGTGCTTGTCGGCCTTCAGGACTGAAACCAGCGATTGGAGTTCGGCTTGCAGCTCTGCTACTGAGGCGGCACAAATCAGCAGCGGTTGGCTGGTGTGGCGCAGGCGGTACGGAGTCCGGTCGTGATCGCGGCGATATTCTTCCAGCACCAGATGGAAGTTGGTGCCGCCGAAGCCAAAGGAGCTGACCGCGGCGCGGCGCTCTACCCCGTCGGGCCTTGGCAGCCAGGGCCTGGCCTCGGTATTGAGGTAGAAGGGCGAGTTTTCTATGTCCATCTTGGGGTTGGGGCGGCGCACATTGATGGTGGGCGGCAGCACCTTGTGGTGCAGCGCCAGCGCGGCCTTGATTAAACCGGCGGTGCCGGCGGTGGACTTGGTGTGGCCCACCTGGGACTTGATGGAACCGAGAGCAATATGCTGTTTGGCGTCGTTGTTTTCGGACATGACGCTATTGAGACCGGCAAATTCGGCCACGTCACCGGCGGCGGTGCCTGTGCCGTGGGCCTCCATCAGCCCCAGGGTGTGTGGCGGGAAGCCGGCATCATCGTAGGCGCGTTTCAGGGCCTTGGCCTGGCCCTCGGGACGGGGCGCGTAGATACTCTTGAACTTGCCGTCGCTGGAGGCGCCGACGCCCTTGATGACGGCGTAAATCTTGTCGCCATCGCGCTCGGCATCTTCCAAACGCTTGAGGGCCACCATGCCTATGCCTTCGCCTATCATCATGCCGCGGGAGTCGGCATCGAAGGGCTTGATCTGCTCATCGGGGGTAAAGGCCGGGGTTTTGGAGAAGCTCATGTACATGTAGGCGGAGTTGTCGGTGCAGACGCCACCGGTCAGCATCATGTCGCTGCGGCCTTCGGTCAGCTCGGTCAGCGCCATGCGAATGGCGGCGAGGGAGCCGGCACAGGCGGCGTCCACCACGCAGTTCATGCCGCCGAGGTCGAAGCGGTTGGCGATGCGCCCGGCAATGACGTTGCCCAGGGAGCCGGGGAAGGAGTTCTCCTCCCAATGTATGTACTGGCTCTGGAATTTGGCGATCAGCATCTCGCTGTCTTCGTCGCTGATGCCGCTTTCGCGGAACACCTTTTTCAGCACTGGGTATTGCAGGCGCGCGTTGAGGCTCTGGCTGATCTTCTGGCCGCCGCCAATCCCTAAGGTGATGCCGATGCGGTCCCTGTCATGGCCGGAATTTTCGTTGATGCCGGCATCTTCCAGCACTTCCTTGGCCACTATCAGGGACAACAGCTGGGAGCTGTCGGTCAGTTCCAGTATGTTGGGCGGCAGGCCGAACTCCATGGGATTGAAGTCCAGCTCGGGAATAAAGCCGCCCCGCTGGCAGTAGCTCTTGTCGGCCGCCTTGGGATTGGCATCGAAATAGTCCTCCACGCGCCAGCGGTCGGCGGGCACCTGGGTGATGGCATCTATCTTGTCGCAGATAAGATCCCAGAACTGGTTCAGGTAACGGCTCTTTGCAAACAGGCTCGCCATGCCAACTATGGCTATGGGGGTGTCTTTCAAGCGCTTGTTGAGGCGCAGATCCTGCGTCTGTTCAGCCTGACTCATTAAGCTTCTCCATTGGGCGCCGACGGAGCCGGCGTCTTGGTATGGGCCTTGGTGCCGTCCGCATCGGGGAAGCGCTCAAGGAAGGTTTGATAGTTGCGTGCCAGCACTTTTCGAAGCGAAAAGGGGCCATTGGCGAGCACATGGGCCATGTAGCGATTGGCGGCCTCTGTGTCTGTGTCGGTATAGATATCCACGTAAACCCAGTCGTGGCTTGGGTCCATGCCAATCAGCACCGAGTGGGGCTGTTCGGCGGCCACGGGGATGCGCATGGCTTCCACCTGCACCACTGTCTGCTCATCTTCGCTGGGCAAAGCCAGCGCTTGGGCGAGCGTGTGGGTATTGAGTGTGTAGCTTTCGGTGTTGCTGCCGCGATACACAGGCAGTTTATTGAAGTGTTTATCCGGCAGCTCGCCATTGGGTTCTATGTCGCCGAGGCGCGAGACCCCGTGGCGCTTGAGACAGCGGGCGAGGCCGGAGCGGGACACATGGGGATTGATAAAGCTCTGGGTGACTTCCAGCAGCTTGTCCAGGGTCAGCTTCAGCTGGTAGCGCAGGCCCACCACCACATATTCTTCCACCTGCGTCAGCGTGGTGTTGAGGTGGTGCGGGGTATTGGGACTGTCGCTGACCGAATCCCGCTGCTTCCACTTACGCACAGTCGCCGGGGTGATATTGAGCAGCTTGGCCAGCTCCTGCACGCCTAGGTTCGAGGTCTGGATAAAGCGGCGCATCTCCACCGTGGTGGTGGCGTTTCTGTGTCTGGCACCGGCGATCTTTTTGTCTGGACGGTCGTTCAGCACGGAAGAGGAGTCACTTGGCCTCACCTTAGCTCCCTGTGTTTATCGTTATAATCTGCCGGAACTTTTGGGGGACCAGTTAGCGCTATGGTCGCGGTCTGACAGGAATTTCGCTTAATGGCTGCCAAGATTACCCGACATGGGACAGAGATACAATCACCTGAGACTGGAAGGAAACTTGTGGCCCCCAACCAACGACCCCGGAAAACATGCGCCGGGTCATATTTTACCCATCTGGAGGGGACTATACTGAACTGGTAGCCGGTTGAAAAATGACACAAGGAGGCCATTATGGCTGAGTATCAGACCGCGAGGATCCGCAACCTTGCCCTGCTCGGGCATACAGGTGCGGGCAAGTCCTCGTTGCTAGAGGCGCTCTTGTTCGAGGCAAGGGCGATTACCCAAAGGGGCAGGGTGGATAAGGGCACAAATCATGCCGATTTCACTGCCCAGGAAAAAGCCCACCAACACAGTCTAGAACCATCCTTTCTCAATCTCGATCTCGATCAACACCATATCAATCTTATCGACACCCCCGGATTACCCGATTTCTTTGGCCGCGCCCTGTTGCCGCTGCCCGCGGTGGAATCGGTACTGCTGGTGATCAATGCCACCACAGGGATTGAAACGGTCACGGCCCGGGCCTTCGAGGCCGCCAGAGCCCAGGGCAAGGTGGTTTGCCTCTGTATCAACCACATCGACGGTAACCTGGATAAACTGGAAGAGTTACTGACCGACATACAGCAAACCTTTGGGCCCCGTTGTCTGCCGGTTAACCTGCCATCCCTGGCCGGTGATGCCGTGGTTGATTGTTATCTGCACTGTGAAGAGCAGGTCGCCACCTTGTTTTCATCTTCCCAGGCCGCCCGTGATCAACTGGTGGACACTGTGCTTGAGGAAGACGAAGACCTGATGACCCTGTATTTGGAGCAGGGCGAAATGCTCAGCGCCGAGCAGCTGCACGAGCCACTGGAAACCGCCCTGCGCATGGGCCATCTGGTACCCGTGTGCTTTACCAGTGCCGAGCAGGATGTGGGCATTGCATCCTTGCTGGAGATTATCACCCAGCTGTTGCCAAACCCCCTGGAAGCCAATCCGCCGCAGTTCATCAAGGGATTTGGCAACCAGGCCTTGCCCGTGGATGTCACCCAGAGTGCGAGCGATCATGTGCTGGCCCACGTGTTCCGGGTCGGTATCGATCCCTATTTTGGTCGGGTCGCTGTGCTGAGGCTGTATCAGGGAACCCTCAGCAACGGTATGAAGCTGTTTATTGGTGCCGATCGCAAGCCGGTGAAGCTGGCCCATCTGCTTAAGATCCAGGGCGATCAGCATGTGGAAATCCCCTCGGCTATTCCTGGGGACATCTGTGCCCTGTGCAAGATAGATGAGCTGGACGTCGGCTCTGTGCTACACGACAGCCACGATGAGGATGAATTCCACCTGCCAGAACTCAAGCTGCCACAACCGATTTTCGGTTTGGCGGTATCGCCCAAACGGCGCGGCGACGAGCAGAAAATCGCCGAGGTGCTGGCCAAGCTGGTGGCCGAGGATCCCAGCTTGTGTGTCAGCCAGAATGCCGCCGAAGGTCAAACTGTGCTGCAGGGACTGGGCGATTTGCATTTGCAGATTGCGCTGGAAAAGGCCCAGAGCGTATTCAGGGTCGATATGGACACCTGCAAGCCGGCGGTGGCCTACCGGGAAACCGTCGGTCGTAGCGCCGTTGCCCGCTACCGCCACAAGAAGCAATCCGGCGGTGCCGGTCAGTTCGGTGAGGTGGAACTCAGGGTGGAACCTTTGCCCCGGGGCAGTGGCTTCGAGTTTGAGTCCAAGGTGGTCGGTGGCGCCATTCCCGGGCAATACATACCTGCGGTGGAGAAGGGAGTACGGGAGGCCATGCAGGCGGGCACTTTGGGGGGCTATCCCATGGTGGATCTCAAGGTCACTGTGCTTGATGGCAAACATCACAGCGTGGATTCCAAGGAAATTGCCTTCGTGATGGCCGGCAAAAAAGCCTTTCGCGAGGCTGTGGCTGAGGCAGGTCCTGTGGTGCTTGAACCCATGGTGGCCATGGACATCATGGTTGCTGCCGACAGGGTGGGTGATATCACTGGCGATCTCAGCTCCAGCAGGGCCATGGTGTGCGGCACCGAGGCTCGGCGCGATGGAAAAGTGCAGGTGCGGGCCGAGGCTCCATTGGCCACGGTGGATGACTATGCCACCCGGCTCAAATCCATGACCGCCGGTGATGGTCAGTTTACCTTGAGTTTCCTCAGATACGAGGTGGTGCCGCCGGCGGTACAACAGGGGTTGCTGCGGGAGATAAAGGAAGATTGACAGTTAAGCCGTGATTTTTTGGCATAGCCGTTAAAGACTGGCACAATTGTGCCGGTCTTTTTTATTGATTGCCGGTGAACAACATCAAGCCCCAATCACTTCTCATCCAACTGGATTTTGTCCGACTTCCCCTATGGCGACAGGGCGGTCATGATGCTGTGCTGCAAAGGCTGGAGCAGGCTCGTCACTGGCTGAGCGTCAGCGAACTGGAGCGTTTGTCAGCCGGTCCCATGCCCTGGGTGGCCCAGCAGCAATTGGCAAGCCGGGTTCTGCTGCGGGCCATATTGGCGAGCCGGACCGGCCTCAGCCCACAGGCGTTGCAGTTTTCCTACGGTGACAAGGGCAAGCCGGCATTGTTGAACCATCCCGGTCTGCAATTCAATTTGAGCCACAGCGGTCACTGGTTAGTGCTGGCAAGCTGCGACAGTGACCATATGCAGCTGGGAACCGACATAGAAAGGTTGAGGCCCAAAACGGATATCGACAGCATAATGCGCCACTATTTTGCCGGTGCCGAGCTGGCGCAATTGCAGGCTCTGGGAAGCGATGACAGACGACAGGCGTTTTTCGATCTCTGGGCCTTGAAGGAGTCGTTTATCAAGGCAACGGGCTTGGGTTTGGCCCAGGATCTGCGCAGTTTCGGTTTTGAGCTCGACAAACGCACGCCCATGGCCAGGGCAGATTTTCCCGAACTTGAAAGTTGCTTGACGCCCTATGGTGAATTGGGCGGCACTGAGTGGCAGTCATGGCTGGGACGTTTGGACGATGAATACCGTTTCGCGCTGACGCTGCATAAAGAAGGGGCAGGCGAATGTTGCTGGCAACGCCACTTCAGCGAGCTGGCAGATTGGCTGCCCGGATGATGCCGTATTGATTGAAGAAAAAAGCAGTGCCTGGCACTGCTTTTTTGTCTTACAGGCTTATTGCCGTGCCAGGCGATTGTTTTCCGGGAGATGTTCGAAATCACTGCGGAAGGGGTTGATGTCGAGTCCACCCCTGCGGGTGTAACGGGCATAGACGGTCAACTTGGCACAATGGCAATAGCGCTTAAGGTCCATAAAGATCCGCTCGACACATTGCTCATGGAATTCATTGTGCTGGCGGAAGGATATCAGGTAACGGAGCAGCTTTTCCCTGTCGATTTTGGGACCCTGATAACGGATCATCACACTGCCCCAATCCGGCTGCGAAGTGATTAGACAGTTGGACTTCAGCAGGTTGGAGGTCAGGGTCTCGGCCACTATTTGCTTGTCGTCCGTGCTGCCTTGCAGGTGATCCGGATTGAACTGGTAATCGTTGACCTCGATATCCAAATCGTCGATGCAGGTGCCCGGCAATTCCACCAATCTCAGACTGCCGAAATGCCTGGGCTCTATGATACGCACCTTGACCTTGCCGCCGGCACACTGGCTCAGGTCCTGCTCGAGCATTTTGCCGAGGGCATCAACACTGGCCACCCGGGTCTGGTTAAAACTGTTGAGATACAACTTGAATGACTTGGACTCGATCAACTGGCTACTGGTTGCGTCCAGCTGAAAATCGGCAATGGCCACCATGGGCTTGCCCTTGGCATTGAGCCAGGATAATTCATAACCGGTCCAGATGTCGGCGCCGTGAAAGGGCAGGGGCTCCGTCAGCTGGATAGCATCGCGGTTGAGTTTGCGGGGAACCCCTTGCAGCAGCGATGGTGCATACTCGGCCTGGTATTCTGTAGCTTGACCCAGGGTCAGGCCAGCCAGCTCGGCGGCATCGCTATAGGGATCGTGATTTCGTGTCATCAAGCGTATTTCCGTGTCAAAATAGGCAGTCATTATAACCGAAAAAGGACGGTGCTTAAGTGTCTTGTCTGGCCGCTTTGATAAAATTTCATCAGCTCTACCTGCAGGCCTTCAGCAATTGCCTGGATTCCTTGCCCCAGACTTTTCCGAATGGCGACTCTGTTTGCATCGTCGGTGAACAGGTCTCCCATAAGCCGGTTTATTGGCAACCGGTAGCCTGTGAGCCGCCTATGCATTTCGATAACATTGCGGCGGCGCTGGAGTTGCACTTACACCCGGATATCGCGGCTTTTTATGGCCATTTTTTTGCCGGTGCGCTGACGTTTGATTCACCCTGGGGTTCGGGGGAGTTGTTGCAGGTTTGGAACCAGCAGGATCTTGAGTTGCTTCAACAAAATCTCATTGGCCATCTGCTGATGAAAAAGCAGTTGAAGCAAGCGCCAACCTGGTTTATCGGTGTATTCGATGAAGGGGACTCGATGCTGACGGTCAACAATGACGATGGCAGCGTGTGGCGCGAGATCCCGGGGAATGAACCCTGCGAGCAATTGGCTTTGAGTCTCTCCGAGTTTCTCAGCGTCATAAAACCCAGGGTTGCGCCGCCCCAAGAGCACCATGATTACCAGGACGACAGCTTGGAACATCCGGGCATCTTTGCCAGCATTAAACGCATGTGGCATAACCTGACTGGGCGGCGCTAATTCGATAAGCGCCTGTCTTGGCTAAAGTTATAGCTACTGATAGTCCCAGGATAGATTGGACACAATACGGCAGTGATCGCAACGGAAGTGGAACATGTCCAGCAAGGGCTCAGATAGACGCCACTCCTTATTGCCGCAGCGGGGACAAGGTCGTTGCAGTTCCTCTTTGAGACTGTTGCCCCCCACTCTGTAGAGGTAATAATAGGTGGGGATCTTGGTCAGGTATTCGATGCGGCCCCGCAAATCCCACCCCCGGCGAAATAAGTCACTGTCGCAGCTGCCAAGCTCTTCGAGTGCGGCAAATTCTGCCTTGGTGGCAGATGCCATTTGCAGCTCATCACATGCTTGCCATTCTGTCTGCCAGCGTATCAATTGTTTATGATCACCATTAAAGGTGGCCGGGATATGATACAGGGGAATGGGAAGCAGATTGTCACCACTTCTCAGCGGTGAGCACATGTGCACATAGCTGGTATAGAGCAATTGCCATGAGGGTGTTTCCAGACAGCTTTCATTGGCATTGATGTCCTGACCCAGCAGTTTTTCCCTTGGTGCCAGCAACTTGGCATCGGTCAATGCCTGTAATGCCTGTTTGACCCAGGGGCTGTGATAGCGATGTGCCAGGCTTTGGGGCTCCGGCAGCATTAACCTGACCCTGAATTCGGCATCATGAAACGAAATGGCAAATTCCCGGCCCAGTATTTGACCGTTGGCCCTTAGCGCCTCCAAAAAACCATTGATGGCCGTTTGGGCGCGGTTGATGGTGGTGTCGGCAAAACATTCAAAACGAAGCTCGGCGACGTACATCAGTCCTGCCCTTCCAAGTCCGTGACCCTGGCCTGCAATTCCTGCACTTGCAGTCTGAGTTCAGCAAGCTCACGACGCAACACCGTCAGCTCGTCTTCGGCTTCCTGCGGCACAGGTGCCACAACCTGAGTCGCAGTAACAGATATTCTGGCCTTGGCATCTTCAGGCATGGCCTTATATTGCTGCAGCCCTTTGATAATCGCCGGCAAGGGCATGGGCTTGCTCAGTCGCGCCTTGATAAGGGCAACACTGGGTTCCTGCCCCTGCAGTTCGAGTGTTCTGGCGATCACCAGAATATGTTCATTTGCACTCATAGTTAGTGATATTTCTCATTTCTTGCGAGGAGTTGGCATCTTGTTTGGATTTAAATCCTTACAAAACAAGGTGTTAATAATTGGCCTGAAACTTGCTGTGTTTGGGCTCGATTTTGAAGTGAATTTTATCACATTAGTAATAACAAGGAGTAAAAATGAAAGCTGCATATTGCGCTGTATTGCTGGTTGCATCCATCGGACTGAGCGGTTGTGTGGTGAATCTGAGCGATGGCGACCGGGATTGGTCAAGCAGTCATTGGCAAAAGGTAGAACAACAGAACCGTGAAAATCTGGCGCGTTTGGACCTGGGCATGTCCAAGGATCAGGTACTGACCTTAATGGGGAAAGCGGATTTCAATGAAGCCTATGTCAAAGAAGGCAAACAAATCCAGGTACTCTTTTACCGTACCCAGCGCACAGATAAGGATGGCAATACCACCAAGGATGAATGCACCCCAGTGGTGATCAGCGACAACAAATTGGTGGGTTGGGGCTCGACCGCTTACGCCCTGATTTAATCTTACTTTCTCAGCATGGTGTCCAGTTGGTCTATCAATTCAGACCACTGGGCATCCGCATCCAAGGCTTCGCGCAGGAAAGAGGCCTGTGCCGGGCTCCAAAATTTTGCCTGCCAAATGGCTACGCCGTCATCAACCGAATGGCTGTCAATAAAGTTGTTGATGGCGCTTGTTTGATGGGGCAATCCTAACTGTTCGAACAGGTGGCTCATGTCTGTAGGTGTGGTATCCATGATGCGTTACCCTGGCTTGGGGATGGTCATTTATAAGCATTGTGTCAAAGCCCGGAAAAGGCAATGTGTGATGAAAATTTGCACTTTTATGCCGACTTGATAGAGTGAACAAGGTGTGATCTGGATCAAGGAAATATACACAATGGACCACTCTACCTTAGAGCACTTTCGCGCAGTTTATCTTACCGCAGAAGATCTTAGAGTTGCGGCCTCCATTCTTTTCAATGCCTACCACGATGATCCGTTTTTCAAGGATGCCCTTTATACGGGTGACAAATTTCTGTACGAGCAAAAGCTGCGTGCCGCCATTCGTGAAGAGTTGCACGAATTGTGGCAGCAGGAACAGGTCTTGATAGGATGGTTTGAGGAAGAGCGTTTGATCGGCGTTGCCTGTGTGATCACCCAGCAGGTTCCCCTGGGGGATGGGCGTTATTGGCATTGGCGACTGAAAATGCTGTTGGGAACCGGCTGGCAGTCGACACAAAAGTTGATGAAGAAAGAAAACTCGATTGTTGAGCATCTGCCCGGAAACCGCTGCGGCATATTACAATTTATTGCCTTGGCTCCAACAGAGCAGGGTAAGGGGAATGGCAGTCAGTTGTTGCGTGCCGTACTTGGTTGGTGCGATGACCAGCCCGACCTGGAGGGACTGGCCGTTTTTGTGAGTGTGCCTATGCATCAACATCTGTTTTTTTCTGCAGGATTTGAAGCGCTTGCTCACTTACAGATAGGGAATGTGGATGGTGAATTATTGTTCTATCGCAAGGAGCCGCATGAGTAAATCGTACACTTCATTTGCAGAATTTTATCCTTCCTATTTATCCCAACACCTCCACCCCTGGTGCCGCGCAGCACATTATATCGGCAGCTGTTTGGTCATTTTGATCCTGGTGTATTGTCTGGTGAGTCAAAATTGGCGCTTGCTGTGGACGCTTCCTATAGTGGGGTATGGCTTTGCCTGGGTTGGTCACGCGATATTTGAGAAAAATAAACCCGCCACCTTCGACTACCCTTGGTATTCCTTCCTGGCGGACTGGGTGATGTTGTTTGATTTTCTCCGTCGGCAGGGCAAATGAATATCCATACTTCATGTTTTGCCATTCAAATTGTGAGACATATCTTACAGAGCTTGTAGGAAATAATGTTATCCAAAAGTAACCCTAAAGTAGTATTTTTTGTATTCTCCTTTTAGAACATAAGGTTAACCTGTTTACCCCTGCTTCTATTTATTTACCTGGAGAATTCTCGTGGGTCGGGAGGTCAGGCAGGGCTGCTGCACTTTGATAAACTGCAATAGCAGTCAGGGAACAGACAAACACCCACAAGGAATACACGGACTGTTGAGGAAAGGCAGCGGGAAAACTGCCATATAACCAGGGTAAGGTTTAGGTGTCGGCAGGATAGCCGTTGCAGGGCGTTCAGGATGAATGCATGCCATTCAGGAAGAATGGCATCAGGGATGACAGCCAGGCATGAAATGGATGCCAAATGGACGAGTTCATGGATGCAACTGGTTGGCAACATGAAAGTTGTCAGTCAAGGGACTGGGTACGCAAGTACAGGGACCTGACGGAACAGGAAGGATGAAGGCGGGAAGCCGGCGAACGCAGGGATGGTGCAGGGAGCACAACTTAGCTGGAAGGCTAGCAAATTAAAATCGGGCGTACCCATCAGGGTACGCCCGTTCCTTTTGTGTGGCTTTGTGTAGCCATCTTAATTTTCAGACCAGATCGCTCAAGCGATGATTCTTTCCATTGGTATTGTGAGATATGTCTCACAAATGTGTAAGACAAGCCGCCGTCACTGATACCGTAAAATCACAAGCGTAACTTTTATTCATTTAAAAACAATACAATAGATTTAATTTATGTTCAGAGATGATTTTTTACTCCTGCTAACCCGTGCTTTGTCAGCGGATTTTTGCGGCCGAAATCCCTAAGATTAGATTGTCGAGGGAATGAAAACGGCAATGGATGCCGGACCAGGAAGGTCGACAATAGATGGTTCAGGAAGAACCGAGGTGATACAGGACGTATTGCTGAAATACAGGAAGTGGTGCCGGTCAGGATGACAGGTAAAGGCGGCAGGGAACGCCCATATTCGCAAGGATGACAGCCGAGGTACCTGGGATGGTGCCGAACATGGAAGGTTTGTCACGGACGTAACCAGGGACGATGCAGGACACGCTCAGGATGAGCAAGCCCGGGCAAGGGATGCCGGAGGCAAGGACGGTTCCCATTGGGAACAGGGAAAATCAAGGAACGACAGGGACGCAGCAGGAAGCAATCGAACGCAGGGATGGTGCAGGGAGCACAACAATAGCAGGATGGCTTAACTGGGAACAGATAGGGGCGCTTAGCAATAAGCGCCCCTATTCTTTTGGTTGCTGATGGAAAAGGGGTTCCCTAGATGCGGCGTAAAAATAGGCTTGGAACGTGGGCATCCTGAATTCCCATAACCAGTGTGAGATATGTCTCACAAATGTGTAAGACAAGCCGCAGTCGCCGATACCGTAAAATCATGAGCACAATTTATATTCATTTAAAAACAATGTAATAGATTGAATTCGTGTCCATGGGCTATTTTTCCCCTCAGCTATACGGTGCTTTGTCAGCGGATTTTTGCGGCCGAAATCCCTAAGATTAAATTGTCGAGGGAATGAAAACGGCAATGGATGCCGGACCAGGAAGGTCGACAGTAACAGGTTCAGGATGAACCGAGGCGATACAGGACGTATTGCTGAAACACAGGAGGTGGTGCCGGTCAGGAAGACAGGTAAAGGCGGCAGGGAACGCCCATATTCGCAGGGATGACAGCCTGAGGTGCCCGGGATGGTACCGAACATGGAAGGTTTGTCACGGATGTCGCAAGGAACGATGCAGGACACGCTCAGGATGAGCAAGCCCGGGCAAGGGATGCCGGAGGCAAGGACGGTTCCCATTGGGAACAGGGAAAATCAGGGAACGACAGGGACGCAGCAGGAAGCAATCGAACGCAGGGATGGTGCAGGGAGCACAACAATAGCTGGATGGCTTAACTGGGAACGGATGGGGGCGCTTAGCAATAATCGCCCCCTCTCTTTTTATTTGTTGCTGCTTACTTACATTTTCCTGACTGGCAGGATTGACCGCCGCAGCCACCAAAACGGCCGGTGGCATTGGGGGCCTCGCTCCATTCAGGTTCCGGGAATATAGGCCATTCAATTTTGGTTATGCGTTTACCAATCATGTGAATCTGCCCTTGGAATTGATTCAGCCCATCGGTGCTGAAATCAAATATGAAGCGTGATTTCCAGCAGATCCCGGTATCCCCTCCCAGGGTAGGCCTGGCGTTCAGCATCGCAATATCAAGCAGTTGCACTCTTTGACGGCGGCATTCTTTTTCAGCAAAAAGGCGCGAGATTTCGGCCATTTGTCTTAATTGCCAGAAAAATGCGGCTAGCAAAAGTAAGCCGAGAATTAATAAGAGATCTGTCATCATTTTCTGGTTGCTCTGAACAATCCACCGACCGCCTCGGTTAAGGCTTGACTTCTTTCAGGTCGCCGGAGATCCGACAACAGCAGGCTTCTTAATGAAGGAATGGCAACAATATCAGCAAAGACCTGATTAAAAAAGGTTTGCGGCTGGAGCGCCAAAGATTCCAGATATTCCAACCTTAAGGCATCCTGCCTCAGTACTAGCCAAACTCTGGCTGCGATTGTCACCAGTGTATCGGCATTCAATGGAGCTTTATCTATCAGAGAGTTAACTGCCTGAATGGCTAGCTGGGTGTTGCCTGCCAGCGCCCTGAGAAAATAGAGTTGCTCATCGCCTTCAGTGGCGGTGAACCTGTCATATATAGCCTTGGAGACCCCTTCGGGCGGTGTCAGATGTTCCAGGCACTGACAAATAGCCCGTTGAACTTCCGGCGGAGCCTGAGTTAAGGCGCGTACTAATCGGTCGCTGTGATCCAGCTCGGCGGCTCTGACACAAATATCTGCCAGTCCCTGAAATCCCAATTGCTGCCAGTGCGCTTGTGGGCACTCCCCTGCCAGATACTGAGCTGCGAATTCATATTGAGCGCTGGCTCGTAACCCAAGCAGTTTTCTGACCAGCGCATTAAACAGCGCGAGCTTTTCCTGGCTTGGTTTGAAATTAAACGGATGATTTGCCAGGGTCTGTTGCTCTTCCTCGGTCAAGGGCTTGGTGGGATCACGACCAAGGGCATCAATGATCATTTGAATAAACTGGCTTCGGGGAGCCGGGCTCAGCATTCCCTGCTCATCCAGAGGTAATTTTATGAACCAGACAAAGTGCTGCTGTGACGCATCCCAGAATACCAGGGCCATATGGGCATGACCTTGCACCGGATAGGGATAGGGACTCTTGAGTGCCTCTATCTGCTCAAAGGCAATCATATCAATGTGTTGAACTCTACGTCCCAAATCGTAAACCTGATAACTGGTTTTAGCTGCAGTCAGGAACTGACTTAAGGTATTGATTTCCGCCATCACTACTCAACATCAGATAAGAAATGTCGCCATTATAGGGATAAGCGACGGCCGATGGTATGATTTGGCGCTTTGATTGAATTGTTGGAGTTAAATTTGCACCTTGCGCTGAGTGATACCTTGGTGGCCATCGAGCTGGAAATGAAAAAACAGCAGCTGTGGAGCCCCGTGCCCCCAAGTGAAGAGGCCCTGTCCAGTACAGCTCCTTTTGCCTGCGACACCATGCCATTGGAGTTGTGGCTGCAGTTTATATTGTTGCCCCGTTTGCAGTATCTCCTGGATAAAGGGCTGGCATTGCCAGAAACATCTGCCGTTGCACCAATGGCTGAGCTTGTTTGGCAGGAAATGGACCAATATAACCCTTTGGTGTCACTGCTGCGGCAGCTGGATAAGCAACTCAGTGGAAGGGAGCAATGATGACTATTGCACAGCGCCAGGATGATCTTGCCCCGACAATCAATATCTTATACCAGGATGAATATTTGGTTGCCATACACAAACCGGCAGGGCTGCTGGTTCATCGAACCTATCTGGCGCGCCATGAAAAATGGTTTGCCATGCAGCTCACTCGGGACTTGGTGGGATGCCATGTGTTTCCAGTACATCGTTTGGACAGGCCAACTTCGGGCATCTTACTGTTCGCCAAAAGCAGTCAAATTGCCAATGAGCTGTGTCGTCAATTTGCTGCCCATGAAGTGGAAAAAGAATATCTGGCGCTGGTGCGCGGCAATATGCATGAAGCTGGCACATTGGATTACCCGCTGAAGGAAGAGCTTGACGAATATGCCGACAAGGATGTCGATCCTGATAAAGAGGCGCAACAGGCTATTACTTGCTATCAGCCGCTTTTGAATACTGAAATTCCATTCAGTTCAGGGCGCTACCCCACAAGTCGCTTTGCCTTGATGGCGCTTCAGCCCAAGACAGGGCGTAAGCACCAATTAAGACGTCATATGGCACATTTACGGCATCCCATAGTTGGGGACACAACCCACGGTGATGGTAAACAAAATAAATTCATGCGTGAGTACCTTGGTGTGAACCGTTTGTGGCTGTTGGCGCACAAATTGGCTTTCACCCATCCGGTAACCATGGAGCGCATAACGTTGGAAACCGCTCCCGAGCCTGAATGGCAGACTTTAGGTGAGCGCTTGGGGTGGGAATATTTTGAGAGCTAACGGGTAATTGGCATTCAGCTCATTGTTTCGATGACTTTTGTGCCAATTCCCGAAGACTGACAAATCCTGTCGTTGAACTTGGAAGTACATCCGGGCCGCGTTGACATTGGAAGAAGCGGTTACGGCGATGTTGACTGGCCTTGTGTTGTTTCTTACGACAGTTTGGGGTCATTTTATGCTCCCTGAGAGCCTGGTCTCGCTATGGCAGGTTAAGTGTTATCCCGCACTAAACTGATTGCGCAAGTACTGGCTTGTCTTAATGGCAGTAATTACAGTATGTTGGGTTCCAATTGTTCCGGGCCTTACCTTAGCCCTGAAGCAGGAGGCAGTATAACATGAAAAGAGTCAATCTGGTGTTCGGTACGGTTTACGGTAGTGCCCAATACGTGGCTGAAACCCTGGGCAACGAATTAAACCGATTGGGCTACGGGGTGCGACTTTGGCTACCGGAAGAGCTGGATGGTTTTTTACCTACAGATAACGACTATTTGCTGCTGGTGTGTTCCACCACCGGTCAGGGTGACTTGCCGGAGAATATTTTGCCCTGGTTTTATAAAGTGCAGGCAGCGGGTCTTTACCTTCCACACTTAAGATATGCTGTGGTAGGGCTCGGGGATTCCAGTTACGACAATTTTTGTGGTGCCGGCATTCAATTGGATGAGTTGTTTGCGGAGCTGGGTGCCATCAGAGTTTTGCCCCTGCTGAAAATTGATGCCATGGAAACCATGGAGCCGGAACTTGAGGTCCTGCCTTGGCTGACGCAGTGGCACCAAGCAGCCTCTGCCGACGCTGGCAACTGAATGTCAAAATCAGTCATGCCATTAAACCTCCGTGAGCACATGCCAGGCGGTTTTAGGTTTATTTGTATGTCAAACTGAACATACAAGCTTTCAAACCGTAAACAAGGCCCCGGTTGCAAGGTTAATGACTGTATGATTTGGTTTTTGTTTAAATAATTGCTGTTTTTGTTGTTTGTTTCTCATTCGCTTGCGGATAATTATTGTAAGTGTCGATATTATTGAATGAAGTCTCTGCCACCATACTTGTATCTGTGACAAACTCACCTCTCATCAATAAATAGTGGGGATGTGGGGTATGGTAAAAGCGCTGACGGAACGTAAAGTCCTGTTGACTGATTGTGCAGATGCGCAGGGACTGATAGCCGGAATTACGGGCGTTTGCTTCAAGCATAAGCTAAATATCATTAAGAACTCTGAATTTGTTGATAATTTTCAGGGGCGCTTTTTTATGCGCACCGAGTTGGAAGGGCTATTCAACGACGACATTCTCATGGAGGACTTACAACAGGTTTTACCGGTCAATAATCATATGAGCCTGATAAGCGCCAGGCGCAAGCGCATAGTGATCTTGGTGACCAAAGAAGCACACTGTTTGGGTGACCTGTTGATGAAGAACTTCTATGGTGCCTTGAACGTCGATATTGCCGCTGTGGTAGGCAACTACGACAACTTACAGGAATTGACCGAGAAGTTTGATATTCCGTTCCATCATGTCAGTCATGAAGGACTCGACAGACATCAACACGAACAAGCCCTGCTTGAGGTGATTGACAGCTATCAGGCAGATTATCTGGTGCTGGCAAAATTCATGCGGATTTTGACGCCGGAGTTCGTTGAGCGCTACCCCAATCGCATCATTAATATTCACCATTCATTTTTACCGGCTTTCATCGGGGCCAATCCCTATCGTCAGGCATGGGAGCGGGGGGTGAAGATCATCGGTGCCACAGCACATTTTGTGAATAATTGCCTGGATGAAGGACCTATTATCAAGCAGGACGTGATCCATGTGGATCACAGCTATAGCGCACTGGAAATGGCCAAGGCCGGAAGGGATGTGGAGAAGTCCGTGTTGAGCCGGGCTCTCGCCTTGGTTATCAATGATCAGGTGGTGGTACACGGGAACAAGACTATTGTGTTTTAACCTTTCAATATAAAAAAGGCGCTGTTGGCGCCTTTTTTATAGCTGATTTATTACCCTAGAAGTTCACATACAGAAGTTCATCTTTGGGGATCATGGTCAAATCATGGATGGTGACTTGCCCTGGCAGATAACGGGCAATTCTGTTGGCGGTACGATCTGCGCCATTGCTGATGGCGAATTGATGGAAGGACTCGCCATTGCAAACCAATCTTGGGAATATCCGATATTCATTGATCCGGTTGTCTCTCATAGTATTAGTAAACTGAATTTGGCTGTTACTTAGCCCAGCTTTACAAACAGAAATAAGCTTATTTTCCATTTCAGGACTCATTGCCGCCAGACTGGCGAAGCTGATGCTGGACAAGGCTAACACTGTGGCTGTAATTAATGCTTTCATTGTGTTTCTCCTGACATACTTGGCACTTTAAAGTAAAGACCTTTGGTCCCCAAAAATCTGTAGTATTAGTATGTCGTTCTGTATCAGGATATAAATATCCACTTATTTAACTTTTGAAGCACGGAAGCGGTGCACTCTTTAGTTGTAATAACTTGGTCTATACTTATAACTACAATAAGGTGACAGGGAGTGTTGTTATGTTAAGAGAACGATTTCAGCAATTCCTTAAACCTTCAGAATTGCCTAAAACCATGGACTTGGCGTGGGCCATCCTCGATGAAAGCCTCAATATCCTCTCTATCAGCGAGGCGTTCTATCGCCTGACGGCAAAACCTATTTCGGCCTTATTGAGACAGTCAATTGAACTGGTCTATCCAGGATTCAGTGCACAACTTCGTCAGTATCTCGAAACCTGTGACGCCCATGTGCGTTTTATGTTCGTTGATGCCAACGGGCATCCCTGGCAGTTTGATCTGTATCCCTTGACCGAGCATCTAGGACACTGGGCCTTGTATCAAACCGATATCCAGGCCTCGTTGGATAACCTGAAACATTGGCACCCCGACTATCAAGGCGCACTTTATGCAAGTGATGATTGGCTCAATCACATTGAAGCTGTCATGAGTTCTGCACCCGAGATAGTGCTGCGGACCGCGATAGAGCAGGCGGTGGAACTGACGGAAAGCCAGCTTGGCTATTTACACCTTGTTGATGACAGACGGCATGAATTTCAGTTAAGTCAGTGGTCGCGGGGGCTGGGGGGGGAGTGCGTGCATTATCAAGGCAATGCACCCGTCAGCCAATTGTGGCAGGACTGCATCGAGCATGGCAAGGTCGCCATAGACAACCATTTGGGCCCCTTGAGTTATACCGCACTGCCACTGCCAGGGGAGCCTCAGCTCAATAATCATATGTGTGTGCCAATACGTTATCGTGGTCGGACCGTGGGATTGGTCGGTGTTGGCAACCGGCAAAAGGCTTATACGGACAACGATGCTCGCAGCCTGCAGATATTTGCCACTATTTTGTGGCACGCCATCGAATTGCCAAGAACCATGAAGGCGCTGTTCAAGCAGTCGAAGATAATTAAAAAGCAACAATTGCAGTTGAATCAGTCATTGGTGCAATTGGTTGGGGCTATCTCAGATGCCGTGGAACTCAAGGATGCCTATACAGCAGGCCATCAGAAGTCCGTGGCCAAACTGTGCTCACTCATAGGAGAGCGACTCGGTTTGTCAACCCATAGGCTGGAAGGGTTGAGATTGGGGGCCATGATCCACGATATAGGCAAGTTGGCAGTGCCTTCGCAGATCCTGAATAAACCTTCACGCCTGTCCAACGAAGAGTATTCATTGGTAAAAATGCACCCGGCACAAGGCGCTGAGATCATTGAAGATGTCGATTTCCCCTGGCCGCTGAAACAAATGATATTGCAGCACCATGAACGACTCGACGGCAGTGGCTATCCCTTTGGCCTCAAGGGGGAGCAAATTATTTATGAGGCACAGATCATTGCCGTGGCGGATGTCGCTGACTCCATGCTGTCCCACAGACCCTATCGGCCATCCAGGGGAATGGCACAACTGTCAAAGGTGCTGCTTGAGGGGCGCGGTATCCTGTTTGCTGCCGAGGTGGTGGATGCCTGCCTGGCGATTCTGGATACCGAACCTTTGAATAACGTCCACTATCTGGGCAATCTGCCATTGGCACCTTTGGTGTGTTTAAGTCAGGATCAAAGTCTTGAGGAGGCCATTAACCTGTTTGGCCGAGACAAGGTCTCGGTTGGTGTGGTGCTCAATGATGAGCGTTGTGCCATGGTGGGCAAGGTTGATCAAAGCATCTTGACCTATTGGCGCAGTCCCTTTTTGAATACCGCCGCAGAGCGCGGCGCCGACAGGCACATACTCAATAAAAGGGTGCACCAGGTGATGAGCCATAAAATTCCACACATTGCCCGCTCCAGCACCATAGAAGATGCCAAACATTTGTTGGCGGCCTGCGAGGAGGATTATCTTATTGTGACCTCTGAAGATGGTCTGCCCTTGGGGGTACTGAACTGGAAAATTTTGGCTCAGGCCTTTGATGCTGCCAGGGAACTGTAGTCCATTAAAACCAAAGGGGCCCAAGGGCCCCTTTAATATCAAATACTTGTCGGTTAATCAACCAGACGCAGCAGTTCGTTGATCCCCACCTTGCCGCGGGTCTTCTCATCAACTTTTTTCACTATGATGGCGGCGTACAGGTTGTACTTGCCACAGGCGGAGGGCAGGGTGCCGGACACGACCACGGAGCCGGCTGGTACTCGGCCATAATGAATTTCACCGGTTTCGCGGTCATAAATACGGGTACTTTGGCCTATATAAACGCCCATGGAAATTACCGAGCCTTCTTCCACCACGACGCCTTCAACGATTTCAGAGCGGGCCCCGATAAAGCAGTTGTCTTCGATGATGGTTGGACCGGCTTGCAGTGGCTCCAACACACCACCTATGCCCACACCGCCGGACAGGTGTACGTTCTTGCCGATTTGGGCACAGGAGCCAACCGTGGCCCAGGTGTCCACCATGGTACCTTCATCAACATAGGCACCCAGGTTGACATAGGAGGGCATGAGCACGGTGTTTTTGCCGATAAAAGAGCCCTTGCGCACGGCTGCTGGCGGCACAACCCGTACGGCTTCGGCACGGAATCTCGCCTCATCGTAATCGGCAAACTTCATTGGCACCTTGTCGAAATAGCGGGTTTCGGCCCCCTCGATGACGCCGTTGTCAAAGATCCGGAACGACAACAACACGGCCTTTTTCAGCCACTGGTGCACATGCCACTGGCCATCAATTTTCTCGGCCACCCGGGCTTCGCCACGATCCAGCATATTGATGACGGTTTCCACGTCTGCGCGGATGGCAGGATCGACGCTGGCGGGGGTGATGTTTGCGCGTGCCTCAAAAGCCGCTTCGATTCGTTGGCGTAATGCCTCCATGTGAGTCTCCCGAAAAAGTTAATTCAGTGGTGGTTGCGACAGCGCCTGAGTCAGGGCTTCGGCCAACCTTTGTTGTTGCTCTGCATTCAACGCCAGACCATCGTCTGTCTGCAGTATAAAGAAGTCTTCCGCTCGCTCACCGATAGTGGTGATCTTGGCACCCAAGAGTGTGGTGTTGCAGCGGTGAAAAGTATCACCGACCCTGGCCAGCAGTCCCGGCATGTCCAGCGCGATAAGTTCCATCATACTTGTACCATGACGACTGCTGGGCAGAAAACTGACCTGTGTCGGCACATTAAAAGGTTTCATCTTGCGTGACAGTTTTCGGAACCTGGGGGGCTTGGGGTTGTCGCTGGACAGCGCCTTTTCCAGACCTTTGCGTATGCTCTGGATCCGCGACAGCTGGGTCAGCGGCTCGCCATCCTGCTCCAGGATGACAAAGGTGTCAAGGGCATAGTTGTCCTTGGAGGTCATGATATTGGCATCGTGGACGTTGATGTTCTTGTTGTCCAGTACCGCCATGACGGTGGCAAATAATTTGGGTCTGTCCTGACAATAAACAAAGAGTTCGGTGCCGCCCCGGGTGGTGTGCTTGGAAATCAACACCAGCGGCTCGTCCTGCCTGTGTTTGAGTATCGCCTCGGCGTGCCAGGCTATCTGATTGGGCTGATGGCGCAGGAAATAATCCGCCTTGAAGCGGGTCCACAGGGTATCGAGTTCTTTCTCCTTTATACCCCGACGCAGCAACTCCTTTTTCGCCTTGGCCTGGTGTTCACGCACCCGGGCGCGAATATCCACCGGTTTTTCTTTACCCCGGGCCAGTACCCTTTGGGTGGAAAAATACAGATCCCTGAGCAGCGATCCCTTCCAGTTATTCCAGGTCTTCTCATTGGTGGCGCAGATGTCCGCCACCGTCAGGCAATAGAGGTAACTCAGGTGCACGGCATCCCGCACCTTGGAGGCGAAATCGGCCACGACCTCAGGATCGGAAATGTCCCTTCGCTGGGCGGTGACCGACATCACCAGGTGATTCTCCACCAACCAACTGACCAGGCGGCCGTCATGATCATTGAGGCCGTGTAATTTACAGAAGGCCAGTGCATCGACGGCTCCCAGCTTGCTGTGATCGCCACCGCGGCCCTTTCCTATATCGTGGAATATCGCGGCCAGTACCAGCAGGCCTTTTTTGGGTAATTGGTTTATCAGTATGGAGCCTAAGGGGAACTCGTCTTTCTGCTCCGGCTGGGAAAAGCGCTCGATATTGAGCAGCAGTCTGTGGGTATGCTCATCCACGGTATAAGCATGGAAGAGATCAAACTGCATCTGGCCTTCGATAAGGCTCCAGGCAGGCAAGTATGCCGACAGTATGCTGTGCTTATGCATCAGCGAAAGGGCGGCTATGCCACGGGGATGGCGCAGAATTTCCATGAACACCTGGCGGCATTCGGGCACGTCCATCAGAGGCGCCTGCAAATGTTGGCGGGCCTGGCGCAGGGATCTTAAGGTGGGCGCGTAAATGGCCTTGATGTTGGAATTGCGCGCCACCAGTAAGAACAACCGCATAATATCATCGGGGCGGGCGAAGGGCTCGGGGCGCAAGGCTTCGACAAAGGCTGAACGGCGCTGGAAGTCTTCGTTGATGGGGACAATTTCCAGGGCATGGCCCAGGGTGGCACGTTTGAACAACTGCAACAGCATCTCGTTCAGCTCCATCACCCGCCGTACGGTGCGGTAATAGTGCTTCATCAGTTGCTCTACCGCCAACTGGGTCGCGTCCTCATAGCCCATCAGTTGGGCTACCTGACGCTGCAAATCAAACAGCAGCCGATTTTCATCCCTGCCCGAGGCCATATGCAGGGCAAAGCGGATTTCCCACAGGAAGTGCTGACATTCGAGCAATTCTTCGAGCTCGTAGGGCTCGAGGAAGTCATATTGCACCAATTCCTCAAGCCTTGAGGCGTTGAAATGGCGTATCGCCACCCAGGCTATGGTCTGGATGTCGCGCAAGCCGCCGGGGCAGCTTTTGACATTGGGCTCAAGATCGAAGGCGCTGGCCTTGGCATGGCGGCTGTGTTGCTCGTCGCGTTTGGCGAGGAAAAATTCGCTTGAGGGCCAGAATTCATTGCTGCGAATGGCGTCGTAGAGTTCATCAAACAGCAATTCGGGGCCGGCCAGCAACCGGGCTTCCAGCAGGTTGGTCGCTATGGTGATGTCGGCCTTGCCCTGCTTGAGGGTTTCAGCAACCGTGCGTACGCTGTGACCCACTTCCAATCCGGCATCCCAGAGGAAGGCAATAAATTCACTTAAGGCTTTTTCGGCCTCGCAGCCCAGGCCTTCATCCAGCAAAAACAGCAGGTCGACGTCAGAGTGGGGATGCAGCTCCCCTCGGCCGTAACCGCCAACTGCCACCAGAGATATGGCAAATTGCGCCAGTCCCTGCTGCTGCCAAGCGGAGCGTAGCAGGTTATCGACAAAATCGCAGCGCCGCTGCACCAATTCGGCAATGGGCAAACGGTCGTGAAAGGCCGCCGCCAGTTGCAGGTTTTGTTCAAGCAGCGCCGCTTTGGCCGATTGTGCTGGAGTCATAGGCCTGCCATCAGTGAGAGATGATACGCGGGAAATCTTCTTCGCTGCGCAGGGTCAGGACTTCAACCCCGTTTTCTGTCACCAACAGGGTGTGCTCCCACTGGGCCGAGTTTTTGCCATCGACCGTAGTGACGGTCCAGTTGTCTTCGCGGTCCAGCACAGTGCCGTGTCGACCGGCATTGATCATCGGCTCTATGGTGAAGCACATGCCGGGGCGCAGTACGGTATTGTCATTGTTCTTGTAATGCACCACCTGGGGTTCTTCATGGAAGGTGGCGCCTATGCCATGTCCACAGTAGTCCTGCACTATGCTGTACTTTTCAAGGCCGGTTTTGGCGCCCTTGATGACTTTTTCTATGGTGGTGCCGATTTCACCGAGCTTTAAGCCCGGGCGTACCTTGCGGATGGCGGCGTACAGGCTGTCCTGGGCTACCCGGCACAAACGTTTGTCCTTGGGAGAGACGTCACCAATGAGGAACATCTTTGAGGTATCGCCATGGTAGCCGTCTTTGATGACTGTGATGTCTATATTGATGATATCGCCATCCTTAAGCACATAGGCCGAAGGAATGCCGTGGCAGATAACCTCATTCACCGAAGTGCAGATGGATTTGGGAAAGCCGTGGTAATTGAGCGGTGCGGAAATCGCGCCTTGCTTTGCGGTGTACTCGGCACAAATGCGGTCCAATTCTTCGGTGGTGACGCCGGCCTTGACAAAGGGGGCAATCATTTCCAGTACCTCGGCGGCCAATTTGCCGGCGGCACGCATTTTTTCGATTTCAGCAGCTGTCTTGATGACTATACTCATGCAGTTGTCTCTTCACCTGTCATTGGGTTGGCGGGCACGCGAAGCGGCGCAAAAATTTGTGCTTGGGCCGGTTTTATGGTATAAAGCGCGCCGTTATGTTTGACTCTGAACCTGATTTTTCCCCGGGAAGAATTGAGTCCGAGTGAAATATGGCGGCCATTATACATGGCTATCATCCAAATACTAAATCACACACGTATCGGCACATTCTTCGGGGTGCTTTTGTCCACAAGCTTCAGGGTTTGAGGTGCAGGGGTCGAAGACATGGGATGCGTGGAGGTCTAACCCCTTTTTATTTAAGGTAAAAGAAATGACTACAGTTTCAATGCGCGACATGCTCCAGGCCGGTGTACACTTCGGTCACCAAACCCGTTACTGGAACCCCAAGATGAAGCCTTTCATCTTCGGCGCCCGCAACGGTGTACACATCATCAACCTGGAACACACAGTGCCAATGTTCAACGAAGCACTGGCGTTCATCAGCAACGTTGCTTCCAAGAAAGGTAAAGTTCTGTTCGTAGGTACCAAGCGCGCTGCCAGCGAAGCTATCAAAGAAGCTGCTATCTCTTGCGACCAGTACTATGTTGATCACCGCTGGCTCGGCGGTATGCTGACCAACTGGAAAACCGTTCGTCAGTCTATCAAGCGTCTGAAAGAGCTGGAAACCCAGTCTGTTGACGGTACTTTCGACAAGCTGACCAAGAAAGAAGCTCTGATGCGTACTCGTGAGCTGGAAAAGCTCGAGAAGTCTCTGGGCGGTATCAAGAACATGGGCGGTCTGCCTGATGCTCTGTTCGTAATCGGTGCTGACCACGAGCATATCGCTATCAAAGAAGCCAACAACCTGGGTATCCCAGTTGTGGCCGTTGTTGATACCAACTCTGCTCCAGACGGTGTGAACTACATCGTGCCAGGTAACGACGACGCTATGCGTGCTATCCGCCTGTACACCGAAGCCGTTGCTGCTGCTGCCAAGTCTGGCCGCGCTCAAGATCTGGCTGTACAAGCTGAGCAAGACGGTTTCGTTGAAGCCGAATAATAAGGTGTGATGAGTTTCATCTCCCTTATTAACCAAGATATCTGATTGGTTAACAGGGGCCCGTGGGCCCCTGTTTTATACCTGTTGACTCGGCAAGTGATTGCCGACTATCTATAGAGGAATTTAACAATGGCAATTTCTGCTGCCCTGGTTAAAGAACTGCGTGAGCGCACTGGCGCCGGCATGATGGATTGTAAAAAGGCTCTGGAAGAGACCAACGGTGATATCGAACTGGCGATCGATAACATGCGTAAGTCCGGTGCTGCCAAAGCGGCCAAAAAAGCCGGTAACATTGCTGCTGAAGGTACCATCCTGATCAAGGAAGGCGCTGGTTATGCAACTCTGCTGGAAGTTAACTGCCAGACCGACTTCGTGGCCAAAGATTCCAACTTCCTGGCTTTCGCCAACGAAGTTCTGAATGTTGCTGCCGCTGCCAAAACGACCATCGACGATCTGAAAGCTCAGTTCGAAGAGGCCCGTGTTGCTCTGGTTGCCAAGATCGGTGAAAACATCAACGTTCGTCGCGTTGAGTACATCGACGGTGCCAAACTGGCCTCTTACCGTCACGGCGACCGTATCGGTGTTGTGGTAACCGGTGATGCTGATGAAGAGACTCTGAAGCATCTGGCCATGCACGTTGCTGCTTCCAAGCCTGAGTACGTAAACCCTTCAGACGTTCCTGCCGAAGTGGTTGCCAAAGAGCGTGAAGTTCAGGTGGAAATCGCCATGAACGAAGGCAAGCCAAAAGAAATCGCCGAGAAGATGGTTGAAGGCCGTATGAAGAAGTTCACCGGTGAAGTATCTCTGACCGGTCAGCCTTACATCATGGAGCCAAAGAAGACTGTTGGCGAATTCCTGAAAGAGAAAGGCGCTTCTGTTGCCAACTTCATCCGTTTGGAAGTGGGTGAAGGTATCGAGAAGAAAGAAGAAGACTTCGCCGCTGAAGTGGCCAAGCAAATCGCTGCTTCTCAAAAGGCTTAATCGCCACTAGGTAAAGTACCCCAAGACCGCAGCAGCCGCTGCGGTCTTGTTATAACCAGGAAAAAGATCATGAGTACCAATCCAAAACCTGCATTTCGACGCATTCTTCTCAAGTTAAGTGGTGAGGCCCTGATGGGTGATGAGGGCTTCGGTATCGACCCCAGCGTGCTGGATCGTATGGCCCAGGAAATCAAGGAACTGGTGGAATTGGGGCTCCAGGTTGGTGTTGTGATTGGTGGTGGTAACCTGTTCCGTGGTGAAGGCCTGGCCAAGGCCGGCATGAACCGCGTGGTGGGCGATCACATGGGTATGCTGGCGACCGTGATGAACGGCCTGGCGATGCGCGATGCCTTGCACCGTGCCTATGTGAATGCCCGTCTGATGTCGGCCATCCCGCTCAATGGTGTGTGTGACCGTTATAACTGGGCCGAAGCTATCAGCTTGCTCAAATCCGGCCGGGTGGTGATTTTTGCTGCCGGTACCGGTAATCCTTTCTGCACCACCGACTCGGCTGCCTGTCTGCGAGGCATTGAAATTGAAGCCGAAGTCGTGCTAAAAGGCACCAAGGTTGACGGCGTGTATTCCGATGATCCAATGAAAAACGCCGATGCCGTCAAGTATGACGAGCTGACCTACAATGAAGTATTGGAAAAAGAATTGAAGGTGATGGACCTGGCCGCATTTACGCTGGCCCGGGATCATGACATGCCAATCCTGGTCTTCAACATGAATAAGCCGGGTGCACTGCGCCGCGTAATCATGGGTGAAGAAGAAGGCACGCTTATTAAAAAATAAGCCACGAATTTATCGATTATTAATGACCGAAAAGGACATTTAACGTGATTGAAGATATCAAAAAAGACGCTCAAGAGCGCATGGGCAAGTGTGTAGATGCCACCAAGGCACAGATGGCCAAGGTACGTACCGGTCGTGCCCATCCAAGCCTGCTTGACACTATTCAGGTGAATTACTACGGCACCATGACGCCACTCAAGCAAGTGGGTAACGTGACCGTTGAAGATTCCCGTACCCTGGCGGTAAGCGTGTTCGACCGCAGCGCTATCCAGGCCGTAGAGAAAGCTATCATGAGTTCAGACCTGGGTCTGAACCCCATGTCAGCCGGTGCTACCATACGTATTCCGCTGCCAGCGCTGACCGAAGAGCGTCGTCGTGATCTGGTGAAAGTGGTGCGTGCGGAAGCCGAGCAGGGCCGTGTTGCCATCCGTAACGTGCGCCGCGATGCCAACTCCAGCTTCAAAGCCCTCGAAAAAGATAAAGAGTGTACCGAGGACGATGTACGTCGCGCCGAAGAAGAGATGCAGAAAATCACCGATGCCCATGTGAAGAAAGTCGATGAGCTGCTGACCGCCAAAGAAGCTGAATTGATGGAAGTTTAATCCACTTCCCATCAAGCTAGAGTTGCGACGCCGTGTAGGGGTATACTACACGGCGTTTGTTTATTTATTAGGGCTGTATTGAATGTCTTCTACCGGGAACCTCACTTCCCCAGAGTCCGGGATGGACGGCACAGCATCCGCATCCGGGCTGGCGTCCTTGGTCAACCAGAGCTTGCCGCGCCATGTGGCCATCATTATGGATGGCAACGGTCGTTGGGCGCAGGCACAGGGAAAACCCAGGGTAATGGGGCACAAGGCCGGCGTTAAGGCCGTGCGACGTGCAGTCAGCACCGCCCGGGCCCTTGGGATCAAGTCGCTGACCTTGTTTGCTTTTTCCAGTGAAAATTGGCGCAGGCCAGATAAAGAGGTCAGTTTGCTGATGGAACTCTTTATGACGGTACTTAAGCGCGAGCTTAAGTTGCTCGACCAAAATGGCGTCAGGCTTAATATCATTGGCGACATCAGCCGTTTTTCGCCCAGATTACAAAAGCAAATCGCCGAGGCCGAGGCCAGAACGGCCGGAAATGAGGACTTGATCCTCAATGTGGCCGCCAATTACGGCGGGCGCTGGGATATAGTGCAGGCGGCGCAAACCTTGGCACAAAAGATTGAAACTGGTGAAATCACCAGCAATCAGATAACAGAAGAGTCACTAAGTCAGCATTTGTGCATGCAAAATCAAGGCGAAGTTGATTTAATGATCCGTACTGGCGGTGATTTCCGCATCAGTAATTTTGTGCTTTGGCAGGCCGCCTATGCAGAGTTGGTGTTTACTGACACCCTGTGGCCTGATTTTGATGAACAGGCATTCCATGAGGCCATCGCGATTTTTGCCGGCCGGCAGCGCCGTTTCGGATTGACCGGAAGTCAAATCGAAGATTTGCGTGCCTGACAGTCTTTTTGACGAGGGATTTTTTTTGCTAAAACAACGAATAATAACAGCAATTTGGTTAATACCCCTGGTGCTCGGTGGCATATTTTATGTGCCGTCTGACGTATTTTCCTGGGCCTTGTTGGCGGTCTTTTTAATTGCCGCCAAGGAGTGGGGGGGAATTATCGACAGCCGTTGCCAGGTGACGCAATGGAGCTTTACCCTCACCATGGGCGTTTTGCTGTTGGCCCTGAACCTCTTTGTACCCATAGAATCGGTGTGGATGGGGACGCGTTTGCACCCCGTGTTCCTGGCCATCACTTATATTGGTATTCTGTGGTGGGTAGTTTCCCTGATGTTGGTGGTTTCTTACCCTAAAAGCGGAAAGTTGTGGCACAAAAGCCCCATGCTGAAATCCATGTTTGGCCAGTTGACCCTGGTGCCTTGCTTTACCGCGCTGCTGGCCCTGAAAGCGCTCAGCTCCCCCAATCAACCTCTGTTTGGTGGTACCTTGGTATTCCTGGTCATGTTGGTGGTCTGGGCCACGGATTCCGGCGCCTACTTTGCCGGTAAAGCCTTTGGCCGTATCAAGATGATGCCCAATGTCAGTCCGGCAAAGACACTGGAAGGATTGGTGGGTGGGTTGCTGACCAGTATGCTGGTGGTGGCTGGCGTCATGTATCTCTCCCCCGAGCAGGAGCCTGGTCTTCTGGTGGCGGTGGCGCTGATCACCGCACTGGCGTCGGCCCTTGGCGACCTGTCTGAAAGCATGTTTAAACGGGCGGCCAACATCAAGGATTCTGGCACCCTGTTGCCCGGGCACGGTGGTGTACTGGATCGCATCGACAGCCTCACGGCAGCCCTGCCGGTTTTCCTGTTACTCTACTTAGCATTTTGGATGTAACCCAATGCAAAATATGGTGATCCTCGGTGCCACAGGTTCCATTGGCCGCAGTACCCTGAGTGTAATAGCCCAGAATCCTGATGCCTATCGTGCCTGGGCCCTGGTGGCCCATGCCAGCGTGGATAAAATGCTGGAGTTGTGCCTGCAATTCAGACCCAGATTTGCCCACATGGTCGACAGTGTAGCCGCCATGGAACTGCAGCAGAAGTTATCCCCTGAGCTTGGAGTGGAAGTGACCACAGGGGAGCAAGCCCTGTGTGAACTGGTATCTGCCTCTGAAGTGGATACAGTGATGGCTGCCATAGTGGGCGCCGCAGGTCTGGTGCCGACACTGGCCGCCGTCAAGGCCGGTAAACGCGTGCTGCTCGCCAACAAGGAAGCCCTGGTGATGTCGGGCGAGCTGTTCATCAATGAAATGCAACGAAGCGGTGCCACCTTGTTGCCGGTGGACAGCGAGCACAATGCCATATTTCAATGTTTGCCGCTGAGCGTGCAGCAGTCCATTGGTCGCTGTGATCTGGACGCTGCAGGTATTTCCCATATTTTGCTGACGGGCTCAGGTGGTCCCTTTCTGACGTCGCCCCTTGAGAGCCTGCAGCACATGACGCCAGCCCAGGCCTGTAAGCATCCAAATTGGTCAATGGGGCCAAAGATTTCGGTAGACTCTGCCACCATGATGAACAAGGGGCTGGAGTTTATTGAAGCCCGCTGGTTGTTCAATACCGGACTGGATGAGCTCAAGGTGGTGATTCATCCCCAGAGTGTCATTCATTCCATGGTGCAATACCGGGACGGCTCAGTGCTGGCGCAGATGGGCAACCCCGATATGCGTACGCCCATCGCCCATTGCATGGCTTATCCCGAGCGAATTGCCGCAGGTGTGGAACCGCTGGACTTTTTCAAGGTCGGACAATTGAGTTTCTTTGAACCGGACTTCAGGCGTTTTCCTTGTCTGGCCCTGGCCATGGAGGCCTGTCGTTTGGGGCAAGAGGCCACGACCGTGCTCAATGCCGCCAATGAGATCGCGGTGGCGGCCTTTCTGCAGGGCAGAATTGGTTTCAGTCGCATCGCGGCAATTAACGAAGCTTGTCTGGGGCAATTGTCGTTACAACGCCAGGACTCTTTGGAAGCGATTCTGGCGCTGGATGCGAGTGCGCGCCGCATGGCCGAAAGTGAGATTGACCGCCAGGCGCAGGCCTGATCACAGCACAGGAGACAGACATGTACGATTTTTTATGGAATCTTGCCTCCTTCGTGGTGGCCCTTGGGGTGCTGATAACGGCCCATGAGTATGGCCATTTCTACGTGGCCAGGCGCTGCGGTGTAAAAGTAGAACGTTTTTCAATTGGTTTTGGCCCTGCCATGTGGCGGCGCATGGGGAAAGACGGTACCGAGTATGTATTGGCTGCGGTGCCTTTGGGCGGTTACGTCAAGATGCTCGATGAGCGGGTGGATGAGGTGCCGGCTTCCCAGCGTCATCTGGCATTCAATCAAAAAAGCGTGTGGGCGCGTATTGCCATAGTGGCCGCAGGCCCGGTCGCCAATTTTCTGTTTGCCATTGTCGCGCTGTATTTTATGTTCCTTATCGGTGTACCGTCGGTACGCCCCGTAATTGACAGCACCATTGCTGGAAAAGCAGCCGAAAGCATCAAGATACGGGAACCCATGGAAATAATCGCTGTCTCAGGTCAGACGGTGCGCAATTGGGAAGAGGTTAATCTTGCCCTGGTCAGCCATATAGGTGATGACAATTTGCAATTGACCCTGGCTCCACTGGCCCGGCTTGAGGGAGATGAGACAGGTCACAGGGATTACCATCTCGATACCCGAACCTGGAAGTTTGACCCCGATAAGGAGTCACCGGTTACGGCGTTGGGACTGGGGGTGATGCGACCCGGGATACTGCCCATTGTGGCCCAGGTCGGCAAGGACAGTGCCGCCGAGGCCGCCGGTTTAAGGGCAGGGGATGAGCTGATTGCCATTAACGGTGAGAGCTACACCAGCTGGCAGGATTTTGTCCTGCAGGTTCAATCATCACCGGGAAAGACGGTCGAGCTGATAGTAAAACGTCAGGGCGAGCAAAAAAGGCTCATGGTGACGCCCCGGGCTGAAAAAGATGCCGACGGCAAAACCATAGGCCTGATTGGGGTAATCCCTGAAAGTGCCCCTTGGCCAGAGACGATGCGAATTCAGCTTGAATATGGCATAGTGGACGCCCTTGGCGCAGCGGTGGATAAAACCTGGCAGCTGATCGTGGTCAGCTTCAAGATGGTGGGAAAGTTATTTTCCGGCGATGTGTCGGTTAAGAACCTCAGTGGTCCCATCTCCATCGCGCAGGGAGCCGGTAGCAGTGCCACCTATGGATTGGTGTATTTTTTGGGATTTCTCGCGTTAATCAGCGTCAACCTGGGCATCATTAATTTGCTGCCTTTGCCGGTGCTTGACGGGGGACATTTGCTGTATTTTCTGGTGGAAGTGTTCACCAGAAAACCCGTACCTGAAAGGGTACAGGAAATAGGATTCAGATTTGGGGCAGCGTTGCTGCTAATGTTGATGAGCATCGCCCTTTTCAATGATTTTGCCCGACTCTGAGCAAGGACATACTAAATAATCAGAAGTGCTCTATGAGATTGAATAAACTTTTTGCCTCCATGTTAATGCTTGGGGCGTCGTTTTCAGGGACGAGTTGGGCGGATAGCTTTCAGCCGTTTGAAGTGACCGACATTCAAGTCGAAGGTTTGCAGCGTGTAGCACTGGGTGCGGCCTTGCTGAGTTTGCCGATCAAGGTCGGTGACACTGTGGATCAATTGAAATTGCAGCAGGCGATTAAAAGCCTGTATGCCTCTACCAACTTTGAGTCGGTGTCCGTCAGCCGCGAAGACGGCATATTGATAGTCAAGGTCAAGGAAAGGCCCACCATCAGTGCCATCAGCTTTGAAGGCAACAAGGACATCAAGGACGAACAGCTTAAAGAAAGCCTGGATGGCAGTGGTGTCAAGGAAGGCGAAGCCCTCGATCGCACCATGCTGTCCGGTATCGAAAAAGGTCTGCAGGACTTTTACTATGGCGTTGGTAAGTATGGCGCCAAGGTAGAAGCTGAGATAATCAACTTGCCCCGTAACCGGGTCGAATTGAATTTCAAGTTCACCGAAGGTCTGGCGGCGGAAATTCGTCAGATCAACATAGTGGGTAACGAGAAGTACAGCGATGCCGATTTGATAGGCATGCTGGAGCTTAAAGATTACGTTGCCTGGTGGGATCTCTTTGGTGAGCGCCGTTACCAGAAGCAGAAACTGCAGGCCGATCTTGAAACCATCAAGACCCATTATCACAACAATGGTTATATCCGTTTCGAGGTTACCTCCACCCAGGTTGCCATGACCCCAGACCGCAAGGGCCTGTATATCACCATCAACGTTGATGAGGGTGAACAGTACAAGGTTAAGGAAGTGAATCTGACCGGCGACCTGATGGGCCGTGAAGAGTTAATGCGATCCATTCTGCCAATCAAGGCGGGCGAGCAGTACAACGGCGCCGATGTGACCTTTGCCGAGGAGATGTACAGCAAGTATCTGGGGCGTTTTGGCTATGCCTATCCCGAGGTTAAGACCTTCCCGGAAATCGACGATGAAACCAAGGAAGTGACCCTTAACGTCAATATCAAGCCAGGCAAACGGGTTTATGTCCGTTCCATCAACTTCAGTGGTAATGAAGTGACCAAGGATGAAGTGCTGCGCCGGGAATTGCGCCAGATGGAAGGCGCCTGGCTCAATTCGGCCAACGTTGAGCAATCCAAAACCCGCCTTAACCGTCTGGGCTTTTTCGAAACCGTGGATACAGAGACCATCCAGGTTCCTGGCACAGACGATTTGGTGGATGTGGCCTTCAAGGTGAAAGAACAACCCTCGGGTTCATTCAACGCCGGTGTGGGTTATGGCACCGAGTCCGGTCTCAGTTTGCAGCTTGGCGTGCAGCAGAGCAACTTCCTCGGCACCGGTAATCAGGCGGGTATTAACCTCAATACCACCAAATACTCCAAAAACGTGAATCTGTCCTATACCGATCCCTATTTCACCAAGGACGGGATTAGCCTGGGGGGCAGCGTGTATTGGAGTGAATTTGACGCCAACAGGGCCAACCTGGAGCGTTATAAAAACGACTCCTATGGGGTGGCAGTCAGCAGTGGTTTCCCCATCAATGAGTATAACCGTATAAATGGCGGTGTCGGCTTCCGTCACAACAGCATTTCCGATGTGTCAGGTTACGAGCAGGCGCTGCGCTTTTACAATATCTACCGCGATGGTGAAGACAGTGAGTTAAGCTTTAACAACTTCGATCTCAGTCTGGGCTGGTATCGCAGTACACTTAACCGTGGTACTTTCCCAACGGATGGCTCTTCCCAGCGTCTGAATGGCAAGATCACTACCCCGGGTTCTGATCTTCAATATTTCAAGACCGACTTTGAAACCAATTTCTATTTCCCTATGACCCGCAGTCACAACTTCGTGCTTTTGACTCGGGCCAAGCTGGGCTATGGCAATGGTTATGGTCAATACAATGACAACGACCAGATACTGCCCTTCTGGGAAAACTATTACTCAGGTGGCACCAGTTCGCTCAGGGGCTTTAAGTCCAACTCTGTAGGACCAAGGTCTTTCTACCTGTTCCGGGGCAGTGAGCCCTGCGCTCCGGATGCTTCCGGAGATGGCTGCAGCTTGCCTGGAGATCCCAATTCCATTTTGGTCAACAAGGGACGTTCCATCGGTGGTAACGCCACGGCGACCGCCAGCATGGAGCTGATAGTGCCGACGCCATTCCTGGATGAAGCCTATACAAACTCGCTGCGTACCAGCTTCTTTGTGGATGCTGGTAACGTCTGGGATACCGAGTTTGACCTGGAAAGCTACAGCACCTTGCCGGCAGAGGAATTTGCCAAGCTGCAGGACTACAGCGATCCAAGCCGTATTCGCGCATCCTGGGGTATGAGCGTGCAATGGCTTTCACCCATGGGTCCCATGGTGTTCAGCCTGGCGTGGCCAATCAAAGAATATGAAGACGATGAGACTGAGATCTTCTCCTTCAATATTGGCAAAACATTCTAAAACACATAAACTCGGCAAGCTTTGCTTGAGACAATAATAAGGAGTTCATTTTGAATAAGATGGTTAATCGTGCGCTGATGGCCCTGATGTTGGTGGGAGCGCCGCTGGCAGCTCAGGCAGAGAAGATTGCCGTGGTAGACATGGGCTCTATTTTTGAGCAACTGCCACAGCGTGAGCAGATCTCTCAAAGCTTGAAAACCGAATTCGGCGATCGTATGGCCGAAGCCCAAAAGCTGCAGGACGAGCTGCGTGGTCTGCTGGAAAAACAGCAACGTGATGCTGCCTTGATGAACGATACCCAGAAAACCGAACTGGTTCGCAAGATGGAATCACTGAAGGCCGATCTGCAACTCAAGGGTAAGGCGCTGGATGAAGATCTGCGTCGTCGCCAGGGCGAAGAACAGAACAAGCTGCTGGTGAAGGTACAAAAGGCCATCAATACCATAGCCGAAGCGGAAAAGTACGATCTGGTACTGCAGCGCGGCGCCGTAGTATTTGTGAAGCCCGATGCCGATATCAGCGGTAAAGTGGTTGAAGCCTTGAGCAAAGGCAAATAATCGATGGCGAGTGTGACCCTGGGTGAACTAGCCACCCTGCTCAATGCCGAGCTGCGTGGCGATGCTGACATCGCCATCAACTCGGTCGCCACACTGGAGTCTGCCCAATCGGGGCAGATTTCCTTTTTGGCGAACAGCAAATATCGCTCTCAATTGGACAGCACCCGCGCCAGCGCCGTGCTTTTGACCGCAGCCGATGCCGAGCAATACCAAGGTATGGCACTGGTGCTGCGTGACCCTTACGTGGGCTTTGCCCGTGTTGCCCAATTGCTGGATACCACCCCAAAGGCCGCAGAAGGGATACATCCCTCAGCCCATATAGACCCTTCAGCCATACTGGGCGAAGGCGTCGCTATCGGTGCCAATGCGGTGATTGGTCCCAGGGTTATTCTGGGGGAAAAGGTGCAGATAGGACCCGGTTGTGTCATAGGTCAGGATTGTATCCTTGGCAGTGGCACCAAGCTGTGGGCCAATGTCACCCTGTACCATGACGTGCATTTAGGCACGGATTGCCTGATCCATTCGGGCGCAGTACTGGGTTCCGACGGCTTCGGCTACGCCAATGAACGCGGCCACTGGGTTAAGATCCCCCAGACCGGCGGCGTGCGCATCGGCAACAAGGTCGAAATCGGTGCCGGCACCACGGTTGACAGAGGCGCTTTGGCACACACAGAAATTCACGATGGCGTTATCCTGGACAACCAGGTACAGATTGCCCATAACGACATCATAGGTGCCCATTCCGCCATCGCCGGTTGTACCGTCATCGCCGGCAGCGTGAATCTGGGCAAGCATTGTATCGTCGGTGGCAACAGCGCCATCGCCGGCCACCTGACCATAGCCGAAGGCACCATGATCAGCGGTGGCACCAATGTCACCAGCGCCATCACCAAGCCCGGAGTTTACTCCTCGGCCACAGTGGCGATGGAAAACAAGGTCTGGCGTCGCAATACCGTGCGCTTCAGGCAACTGGACGAGTTGTTCCAGAGGGTGAAGGCCCTCGAAAGTACAAAGAAAACAGAAGATTGATTTAGCTTAACCCTGAGGAAGCTTTACGTGTCTAATCAAATGAACACTATGGATATCAAGGAAATTCTCAAGTATCTGCCCCACAGATATCCATTTTTGTTGATCGACCGGGTGCTGGACTACACTCCAGGTGAGTCGCTGCATGCCATTAAGAACGTGACCATTAACGAGCCTTTCTTCGTCGGTCACTTTCCGGTCGCCCCTGTGATGCCCGGCGTGCTGATCCTGGAAGCCATGGCCCAGGCCACGGGTCTGCTGGCGTTCAAAACCATGAGCAGCGAGCCATCACCGGACGTGCTGTATTATTTTGCCGGCATAGACAACGCGCGCTTCAAGCGGGTGGTTGAGCCGGGCGATCAAATCCACTTCGAAGTGAAAATGATCAAGGAGCGCCGCGGAATAGGCGTCTTCATCGGTGAGGCCAAGGTGGACGGCGAGCTGGTATGTTCGGCAGAAATCATGTGTGCCCGCAGAGAGATTGAGAAGTGATAGATAATTTAGCCTTTGTTCACCCCGAAGCCAAAATCGGGAATAACGTCAGCATTGGCCCCTGGAGCTACATAGGCCCCGGGGTCGAAATCGGTGATGACTGCATCATTCACTCTCACGTGGTGATCAAGGGACCGACAGTCATAGGTAAGGGCAACCGCATATTCCAGTTTGCGTCCGTGGGCGAAGATTGTCAGGACAAGAAGTATGCCGGTGAGCCGACCCGCCTCATCATAGGTGACAACAACGTTATCCGTGAAAACGTCACCATTCACAGGGGCACGATTCAGGACAACAGTGAGACCCGCATCGGCTCCAATAACCTGTTTATGGCCTATGTCCACATAGCCCACGACTGCGTGGTCGGCAATAACGTCATCATGGCCAACAACGCCTCCATCGCCGGTCATGTGCATGTGGGTGACTGGGTTATCCTGGGTGGCATGACTGGGGTGCATCAGTTTGTGCATATCGGAGCCCATGCCTTCACGGCCGGCGCGTCTTTGATATTGCAGGATGTGCCGCCCTTTGTGATGGCGTCCGGTCAGCCCGCTATTCCCCGCGGCCTCAACAGCGAAGGCATGAAACGTCGTGGCTTCTCCAAGGAAGCCCAGCTGGCGGTGCGCCGTGCCTACAAGACCCTGTACCGCAGCAACCTGACGGTAGAAGAGGCCACCGCCGCCCTCGCCGAAGAGATTGCCACCGTACCCGAGGTCAAACTGCTGATGGACTTCGTCAACGCTTCCGCCAGGGGCATTATTCGCTAACAGCATGGGTCAATAATCGCATGGGGCTGTAATCGCATGGGTCAATCCAAGCCATTCGTGTTTGCCATGGTCGCCGGAGAAATCTCCGGCGATATTTTAGGTGCAGGTCTGATGCGCGCCCTCAAGGCCCGCTATCCCGATGCCCGCTTTGTCGGTATCGGTGGTCCGCGCATGGAGGCTCTTGGCTTCCAATCCCTGTTTGCCATGGAAGAGCTGGCCGTTATGGGCCTGGTGGAAGTGCTGTCGCGCCTGCCAAGGCTGTTGCAGGTACGCTCCTCTCTGGTCAAGCAACTGACTGAACTCCAACCGGACTGCTTTATCGGTATCGACGCGCCGGATTTCAATATCGGCGTTGAGCTTAAGCTCAAGGCCCGCGGGATAAAAACCGTGCACTACGTCAGCCCGTCGGTCTGGGCCTGGCGCCCCAAACGCATTTTCAAGATTGCCAGGGCGACCAACATGGTGTTGTCGCTGCTGCCGTTCGAAAAGGCCTTTTACGATAAGCATCAGGTGCCATGCACCTTCGTCGGTCACACCCTGGCCGATGAGATCCCCATGGTGCTGGACAAGGCCGAGGCCCGACAAACCCTGGGATTGGATGCCGATGCCGAATACCTGGCGATTTTGCCGGGATCCCGTGGCGGCGAGCTGAAAATGCTGTCGGAGCCCTTTATCAAGGCCGCCGTGTTAATCAAACAGGCGCTGCCGGATATACGTTTTGTCACCCCTCTGGTGAATGACAAGCGCAAGGCGCAGTTTATCGAGGCGCTCAAGCAACATGCCCCGGATCTGGAAATCACCCTGGTGGATGGTCACTCCCGCGAGGTGATGGCCGCCAGTGACGCCATACTGCTGGCGTCCGGCACCGCCACCCTGGAGGCCATGTTGGTCAAGCGGCCCATGGTGGTAGCTTACAGAGTGGCTTCGCTGACCTACAGCATAGCCCGCCGCATGATGCAGATTTCCCGCTACTCACTGCCGAACCTGCTGTCCGGTGAGGATCTGGTGCCGGAACTTATCCAGGCCGATTGCACCCCTGACAAGATAGCGACAGAAGTGCTCGCCATGCTGGGGCGTGATAACAGGCCCTTGCTGGCCAGATTCAGCGCCATGCATGAAAACCTTAAGTGCAACGCCAGCGAGCGCGCCGCCGATGCCGTGGTGGCCTTGTTGGATATGGGAGCAAAGCACTGATGGCCATCTATAAACAGTTGACCAAAGAACAGGCCGCAGAATTGTTCCAGGGCCGCATCGCCGGTGTTGACGAGGTGGGCCGCGGCCCACTTGTGGGCGATGTGGTGACGGCGGCGGTTATTCTCGACCCGGCCCGGCCCATAGTCGGCCTCAATGATTCCAAAAAGCTGTCCGAGAAAAAGCGCGAGGCCCTGTACCAGGAAATCCTCGACAAGGCACTGGCGGTATCCGTCGGTCGTGCCAGCCCGGCGGAAATCGATGAACTCAACATACTGCACGCCACCATGCTTGCCATGCAGCGCGCGGTCGCTGGCCTGCACATTCCGCCTGAGCAGGTGGTGGTGGACGGCAACCGCACCCCGGACTTTGGCCTGCCGGCACACGCCGTGGTTAAGGGCGACGGCCTGGTGGCCGCCATTAGCGCCGCATCGGTGATCGCCAAGGTCACCCGCGACCGCGAAATGGCCGAGCTTCACGCTCGCCATCCCCAATACGGCTTTGCCGCCCACAAGGGTTATCCCACCGCTGCCCACTTTGAGGCGCTTAACCTCCACGGCGTGCTGCCAGAGCACAGGCGTAGTTTTCGACCCGTTAGGGAGTGGCTGGAAGCCAACAGCTAACCATTGGCTTCAAAACCCCAAGGGCAGCATAGAGCTGCCCTTGGGGTTTCTATCTCCGCAGCACGCTCTAATTACATTTGATCACCCATAATGTTGTGCTACTTGAAAAGCAGCTTCTTTTGAGGAAATCAGGTGCTTCAACCTTGGGGAGCACTAAATCACCTGCGGTGCGCTTTCGCACTGCCACACCCGTGACACGGCGTGAATATGTCCCTATAGCCTCCCCTCGCCATCCATGGCTCGGACGGTCAATGGTGCGGCAGTGCTTGTTCAAAGGTGTTCCTTTCCGGCATCTGGTGTTTGTATTGAAGTTCAGAATTAGAAGCCAAAGCGTGACTGTTGCACCGTTTCCCCCTTCGGAGCCGCCGAGGACGTTGCTGAAAATGGCGTGGCGAGGCATGGCCGTTCACGGACGTCCAGCCCTTCACGGCATTGGGACTCCTGTCCGGCAGATACCGAAGCAGCGTCAGTCGAATCATGGATGAGCGTCTGACGCGTTAGCCAATTTTCAGCATAAGGCCGAGGGGCTGTCGGCTCCGGTCGGGGGCATCCTTTGGGTTGCAAGGGGCTTTGGATGAGCAAAGCCCCTTGCCCGGGTGTGGGTTGGAGACCCACGACTTTGTGCCGCTGGCACAGCGGCTATCTTGTACTTTTGCACAACTTCCAGCATAGGATGTGCTTAATCACCTGCGGTGCGCTTTCGCACTGCCACACCCGTGACACGGCGTGAATATGTCCCTATAGCCTCCCCTCGCCATCCATGGCTCGGACGGTCACTGGTGCGGCAGTGCTTGTTCAAAGGTGTTCCACTCAAACAAAGGTGCTATCTCAGACTAAAGACCAGGAAGCACTTCAAATTTTCGCTTGCCGAATGGCAACGACCTCTGCCAAGATTCTGATTCAAGGAGATAAAACAATGTTCAGGGATGCAGCACACCACTTTAGCCCGTGCGGTAGCCATGCCGCTTTCCGACTCCTTTGATGTCTGAGTGCCAACCGGTTTTCCACTGTTCAGGAAAGATTCACAGTATTATTGCCAATGGTAATAGCGCAAGCACGGTTTTCTGCATTTCATGGCACGGTTTCATAGGGTTAATCAGGCTATTATTGAAAGAAATCAAAGTCTTCAATGAACATCAAATTCAGATAACAGGCGGTTAAAAAGTGCAAAGCGTGCCAGCACGCTTTGCTTGTAAATTGATGTGGACAGAATCGGCTAACCTGAGGAATAATCGATGAATTCTCCGGCACGTTTTTCACTGGTCTGAGGTGGTAAATGAGCCGGCACACTATACAAATGTTAAATGTACCCAGGCATGAAGATCGCAGATATAAAACCCGCAGCAATAATGATATCGGTATGCGCACTGATCGGAGTGGCTATAGACTATTTCGCCGGGTTTTATTGGTTAACTGCAATGCTTATCGCAATGATTGCCGTCTTGATCAATGGCTTGGTTATATTCAACGAAGATTTAGAGCCGGATGGTTTTGATTATGAGGCTGGGGTTACCGACACTAAGCAAGCAAAAGCGGAGCAGCGTAAGGCAAACCTGATTCAGGTATCCATAATAATCGCTTTAGTAATAGGTGCTATATGGTCCCACATTTAACAAGCGCATGTTGTTCGCCCCTGCGGGGCTGGGACCTTCGTTCCGCTGCGCTTCACTACGGCCCCAAATGCGGGCGTTATAGCTCATGAGGGTATATGGATAACTCCGAAAAAGTTGACTGTTGTAAGCATGGATTGATGGATTATGCGCTTGTATGCCAACATCTCGTGAACCAATCTACAGACCATCATCCCATAGAGTATTTTGATGCAGATGATGAGAATGAACCTGGTCGTTCTGAAGTTGGAAATGTTTGGTGTAAATCCTGTGATGATATGCTCTTGAGTCAAGGTGACTGGAATGAAGTCGCTGCGGCCTTCGCAGCACCTAAAATTGTGTGCGTAGCCTGTCTTAAAGAAATAAAGGCTCGCAATATAAATGGCAAGCTATAACCAAGCCAGCCAGCACCGCTCCCTGCGGTCGCTGGACCTCGTTTCACTCGGCCGCTGCTTGCGGCGTTATAGCGCCAAGTAAGTATATGCATATCGTCTTGTTATTTTTCATGTTGCTAAGTTTTGATTCATCAGCAACCAGTATTAAGGCCAAACAGTTGGTTTTGACCCATAGGAATGCCCAAAAGTTTGGCCTTTCCGTAAGACATGAACATAAAAATCCATCCACGATATGCACTACGCTAACAATAAATAAGAGTTTCGAACAAGCGAAGCAGATTGGCTTATTTCTAGAGATAAAAAACAAGCAGCATCAGGTAACTTTTTCCGGATTACTCGCAGGCCAACCAAATAAAAACAGTAACCTGGTAAATTACAATTTTTGCTACCGGAAAGATGATATTGTAAGCAACAGCGTTGTAGCGTACGGATACCGTGCTACGGGGCTTATTACCGTGTATTTAGAGATAAGTAATACGTTAATCGCGCTATAACAAACAGTTTAAAGCGGACAAAATTCAGTTGGCTGATTTCGCTCCGCTCAAGATTATAGCCAACTAAATTTTGCCCATTAACAAGGGCGTTATGGCCACTATGAGTCATGAATAAAAAATTAGAAAAATACAAAGAATTCATTGACGAAGTGGTATCTCTCAAAGGAGCAGCTACTTCGAAATGGGTAGCACGAGGTTTGTACCCAGAGACTAAAGAAAACGAGTATCGGAATGAGGTTTTGTCTTCTTTGTCTGCGGCTCAACGAGAAGAGATTGCCAAAATAGTACAAGAAGCCAAAGAGTCCGGTATGCATGACCTTTTGGCATTTTTAAACCAAGAGTGTTCAGTTACCTATCAAGGTACGGAATTGCCATACGAGCCCTTTGGTACTGAGTTAAATTACGATTTTGTTGCCCGTTCAGAGGGTGATAAATGGCCGCAGTGAATCAAGCCATAACAAACAAAGGCAGCGGACCTCAAAACCGCCGCTTCGCTCTGGTTTTGGTCCGCTGCTTTGGGCGTTAGGCTACTTGTGAAGTTTATAGCAAAATAAGGATAGTTTTAGTGACAAAGCGACAGAGCGAAGACGTTAACAATGTAATGAGTGAGTTCGTAAATACATTCGATGAATTTGTTGCTTGTATGCATTTTGCGACCAAAGGTATTGAGGTGGCAGGTTTAGAGCTAGCAAAGCAGAGTCTCACGGAAGGGCATCAAACTTGGATTGCTTCTGATTGCGAAGATAATCCAAAGATGCACGCTAGGGTAAACACAAAAGAGTTTATTACGAAAAGTGGGAAAAATAGCCACTTTTCCAATGAAATTAGAAAGTCATTGTTATGCACAATGTATTCATTATGGGACGAGGTATATCGCCACCGTGTAGCCAAAGTTACGGGGTATGAAGCAAGGTATATCGAATGTCCATTAATGGGAGACCTTAGAAAAATAAGGCATTGTATATTGCACCATAAATCAATTGTTCCAGATAATGGGATTGCTTTTGAGGTACTTGAGTGGGATTTGCTACCAGGCAAGTTAGAAGTTACGTATGAACTATTTTTGGATTTCAATGATGCTGTCAGAGGGAAAGGATTGAATATAAGTGGATTTTCACTTCCACCTAAATTAGCTGAACTTACTCCCGAAATGACCAATAAAGAACGAAAAAGTTTTGACGAATTCTTTAAGAACAGAGAAAACCGAATCAATAGTGTGGAATGGCCGGGACTAGCCAAATTTTTAGATAGAATTGGTCAATTACCAGAACAAAAGTGACTTTCCCAACTGGTAGCCTAACAAGTGACTGTGGCATTCCGTCAATATCGCCGGTGCTGGTGATATGCACCAGCCAGGTAAACGGTTCAAACTCGACCGGCACCCTCAAGGCCACTTTGCCCTCGGCAAGTGACCTTATTTATACCCCGTTGGCGATTCCGCCAACATAATCCCCGGACTGGTGGACAAAGCGGCAGTTAAGCCTTTTGTTGTCCTTGGCTGCCATGTTATCTTTCTCCTTTGATTTTTCGTGCCATAAAAGCCTTTATTGCCCATGTCTCAGCCCAAGTTCGTCCACCTGCGCGTGCACTCCGACTTCTCCATGACCGATGGTCTGGCCAAGGTCAAGCCCATACTCGGCAAGGCCGAGGCCGAAGGCATGGCGGCGATTGCGCTGACGGATCAGAACAACCTCTGTGGTTTGGTGAAGTTTTACAGTACCTGCCATGACAAGGGCATCAAGCCCATTATCGGTGCCGACTTTTGGGTGCTGGTGCCGGGGGTTGAGGGCGAGTTTTGCGCCCTGACCGTCATTGCCATGGATAACCAGGGCTACCAGAACCTGACCCAGCTGATCAGCCGGGCTTACCTGCGTGGCCAGGTGCAGGGTAGGGTGGCGCTGGATCAGGAATGGTTGCTGGAATTCAATGAGGGCATTTTGCTGCTCTCCGGTGGCCGCGAAGGGGATCTGGGCAAGGCACTGCTGAAGGGCAACGCCTCCCAGGCGGCGTCCTTGAGTGAGTTTTACCAACGCCATTTCCCGGATCGCTATTTTATCGAGCTTATCCGAACCGGCCGTGCCGATGAGGAGCGCTACCTGCACATGGCGGTGGCCCACGCCGCCGAGTGGGGCCTGCCCGTGGTGGCCACCAATCAGGTGGTGTTCCTGACCCCGGACGACTTCGAGGCCCACGAAATTCGGGTCGCCATTTCTGATGGTTTCACCCTGGCCGATAACCGCCGGCCGAAGAAATACAGCGATCAGCAATACCTGCGCTCCATCGACGAGATGTGCGAGCTGTTCGCCGATATCCCCGAAGCCCTCGAAAATACAGTGGAAATTGCCAAGCGCTGTAACGTGACTGTGCGCCTGGGGGAATACTTCCTGCCCAATTTCCCAACCGGCGATCTGTCCATCGAAGATTTTCTGGTGGCCCGCTCCAAACAGGGGTTGGAAGAGCGGCTCGAATTCCTGTTTCCGGACCCGCAAGTTAGGGCCGAGAGGCGCGGCGAGTACGACGAGCGCCTGGACATAGAGCTCAAGGTTATCAACCAGATGGGCTTCCCCGGTTACTTCCTTATCGTGATGGAGTTTATCCAGTGGGGTAAGGACAACGGCATTCCCGTGGGGCCGGGGCGCGGTTCGGGCGCAGGTTCCCTGGTGGCCTATGCCCTGAAAATTACCGACCTCGACCCGCTGGAATTTGACCTGCTGTTCGAACGTTTCCTTAACCCCGAGCGGGTATCCATGCCCGACTTCGACGTCGACTTCTGCATGGACAGGCGCGACGAAGTGATTGACCACGTGGCCGAACTCTACGGCCGCGAGGCGGTATCCCAGATCATCACCTTCGGTACCATGGCCGCCAAGGCCGTGGTGCGCGACGTTGGCCGGGTGCTAGGCCACGCCTACGGCTTTGTGGACCGGATCTCCAAGATGATCCCGCCGGAGCCCGGCATGACCCTGGCCAAGGCATTCGAGGTGGAGCCCGGGCTGCAGGAGGCCTATGACGCCGATGAGGAAGTGAAAGATCTTATCGACATGGCCCGCAAGCTCGAGGGCGTGACCCGTAACGCCGGCAAGCACGCCGGGGGCGTGGTGATTGCGCCCACCAAGATCACCGACTTCTCGCCCCTGTACTGCGACGCCGAGGGCAATAACCCGGTCACCCAGTTCGACAAGAACGACGTGGAATACGCCGGGCTGGTGAAGTTCGACTTTTTGGGTCTGCGGACCCTGACCATTATCGATTGGGCCCTGGGGATGATTAACCCCAGGCTCAAGCGCATGGGCAAGGATCCTGTGCGGATTGAAGCCATTCCGCTCGATGACAAAAAATCCTTCGCCCTCTTGCAGCGCTACGAAACCACGGCGGTGTTCCAGCTGGAATCCCGCGGCATGAAGGATCTGATTAAACGGCTGCAGCCGGACTGCTTCGAAGATATGATCGCCCTGGTGGCCCTGTTCCGTCCGGGGCCGCTGCAATCGGGCATGGTGGATAACTTTATCGAGCGTAAGCACGGCCGCGAGGAGATCTCCTACCCGGACAGCCAGTGGCAGCACGAGTGCCTCAAGCCCATCCTCGAACCCACCTACGGCATCATCCTCTATCAGGAACAGGTGATGCAGATTGCCCAGACTCTGTCCGGCTATACCCTGGGCGGCGCCGACATGCTGCGCCGCGCCATGGGTAAGAAAAAGCCCGAGGAGATGGCCAAGCAGCGCAGCGTGTTCAAAAGCGGGGCCGAAAACAACGGCGTCGACGGCGAACTGGCGATGAAGATCTTCGACCTGGTGGAGAAATTCGCCGGTTACGGCTTCAACAAATCCCACTCGGCCGCCTATGCTTTGGTGTCCTACCAGACCCTGTGGCTTAAGACCCACTATCCGGCGGAATTTATGGCCGCGGTAATGTCCGCCGATATGGACAACACCGACAAGATAGTGACCCTGGTGGACGAGTGTGAGCGCATGGGCTTGCCGCTGATCCCGCCGGACGTTAACAAGGGCCAGTTCAAGTTCACCGTGGATGAAGATCTCAATATCGTCTACGGCATCGGCGCCATCAAGGGCGTGGGCGAAGGCCCGGTGGAGGCCATTCTTGAGGCCCGCGAGGCCGGTCCCTTCAAGGACCTGTTCGACTTCTGCGCCCGGGTGGACCTGAAAAAACTCAACAAGCGGGTGATAGAGAAACTGATAAGCTCGGGCGCCCTCGACGCCCTGGGGCCACATCGCGCCGCCATGATGGCGACCTTGCCCGAAGCCATCCGCGCCGCCGATCAGCACGCCAAGGCCGAGGCCATAGGCCAGCACGACATGTTCGGCCTGCTCAACAGCGAGCCCCAGGATGGCAAGCAGCAATTTGTTGAATGTACCCCCTGGCCGGACAAGATCTGGCTCGAAGGGGAGCGGGAAACCCTGGGCCTGTACCTCACGGGCCACCCCATCAACCAGTACATCAAGGAACTCAAGCATTACACCTCCGGCAGGCTCAAGGACATACACCCCACCGAGCGCGGCAAAACTGTCAAGGCTGCGGGCCTGGTGGTGGCCACCAGGGTGATGCTGACCAAGCGCGGCTCCAAGATGGGGCTGGTGACTTTGGATGACAAGAGCGCCCGCCTGGAGGTGATGCTGTTTACCGAGGCGTTCGAGAAGTTTAATCACCTGCTGGAGAAGGACAGGATCCTTATCTGTGAGGGCGAGGTCAGCTTTGATGACTTCTCCGGCGGCAACCGCATGACGGCACGCAATATCATCGACATCAGTGAGGCCCGCAGCCATTTCGCCACCGCGCTGGAAGTGGACCTTGATGCCGAGGCCATAGCCCCTGGGCAGCTGGACAAGTTCGCCGAGCTGGTGAGGCCCTGGCGTCAGGGTGCCGTGCCCATGCTGATCAATTACCGTCAGGCCCAGGCCTCGGGCCAGTTCCGCCTCGGTGACGATTGGCGCGTCAACCCCAGTGACGAGCTGGTGCTGGCGCTGCAAACCCTGCTGGGGCCGGACAAGGTCAGGATACTGTTCTGATGCCCGCTCTGATGCCCGCCCTGGAACTGAGCGCGCTTGCGGCTCTTATCGACAGCGCCCTGGGCGCCATTCCGCGAGATGAAAGAGAGCCCCACCGCCCCAAACAGCCCAATCAATCCAAACGGCCTGTGCGGATAGTGCTGGGTTACAGCGGCGGTCTCGACTCAGAACTGCTGGCCTGTGCCCTCGGTGAATTTGCCAAACGCCACCCAGCTATCCAGTGTATCGCCGCCCACGTGCACCATGGCCTGAGCCCCAACGCCGATGCCTGGGCCTGCCACTGCCAGAATCGCGCGGCGCACTATGGCCTGCAGTTTCAGGAATTGCGGGTCACTCTCGCCAGGGACAAGGGATTGAGCCTGGAGGCCGAGGCGCGGGACAAGCGTTATCAGGCGCTGCTGTCCCTGCTGGGCCCCGGCGATGTGCTGCTGACCGCCCACCATGAGGACGATCAGCTGGAAACCCTGCTGCTGGCCCTCAAGCGCGGTCAGGGCCCCAAGGGATTGGCGGCCATGGGACTGGTGCAACCCCTTACCCTTGCTAACAGCGAGGATGCGGCCAAGCGCTGGCAGCTGCGGCCTTTCCTGGGGCTGTCCCGCAGTGATATGGAGCAGACGGTCGAGGCGCTGGGACTGGTGCATATCGAAGATGAGAGCAACAGCGACACCCGCTTTGACCGCAATTTCCTGCGCCATGAAATCATCCCGCTGCTGAAGCAACGTTGGCCGGCCTTTGCCCAGACCAGCGCCCGCAGCGCCGCCCTGTGCGCGTCCCAGCAGCAGTTGTTGGATGCGGAAATGCGTAAACGCCTCGAACCCATGTTGCAAAGGGATGGAAGCTTACGTCTTTGCCTCACGGCGCTGGCAGAGCAGGAGCCATTGTGGCAGGAGCAACTGCTGCGCGGCTTTATTGAGCTTAGGGGCTTGCCACTGCCGTCCCAACTGCAGCTGCAGGATGCGCTCAAGCAATTGCTCGGCGCCCGGGAGGATGCGGCGGTGCACCTGAGGTTTCAGGGGCTGGAGCTGCGCCGTTTCCAGGGCTGCGCCTATGCACTGGCCCCGGCTCTGCCTCCTGTGCTTGCCGATGCGACCGTTAAATGCCCAAGTCCAGTGTCCGTGACCTTTTCCGCCCTTAAGCAGGGCATAGCGCTTGCCGATGGCCGCCGTCTGTGGCTGGAGCCTGCCGCCCCCGGTGAGCCCGGGCTAAGTGACATGGCCGGAGATACTGAGCTGCAAATCGTCTTTGGTCTGCCCGGCAGCACCCGTACCCGGCCCCATCACAGGGACAAGGGACGGGAGCTTAAAAAAGTCTGGCAGGAGCTGGGAGTGCCGCCCTGGGAACGGGCCACAGTGCCCATGCTGATACTTGGCCAGTCAGTGAACACTGACATATCTGCCAGCGGGCAACTGCTGGCCGCCGCCGGTCTGTGGCTGGAGAAATCGGCCCTTGCCAAGCCAGGGGATACCGCCTGGCGCCTGTGCCTGGCCTGATCCATAGCCACTCCAGTCCGCCGCCGCTTTTTGGGGCTTAATCAACCACCGTTCTTGGGTTTAATCACCAGATAAGATACCTGCCGCTGACGGCCGTAGCGCACCAGGCTCGCCAGTTCACTCTGGCTGATGGGCACGTGGGCCGCGGCAATGGCGTCGGCCCGCTGCTCCACATTGGGGTCGTGAAAGAAAAAATACTGCTCGTTGCAGCCGCTCAGCACTATCCAGTGGGGGCCTTTTTCGCCGTTGAATCTGTAAGTGCTTACCAACATCAGTACGCACCAACCTTCGGCCAGCCAGGCCTTCAATTCATCTGTGCCGGGGGCGCAAGCCTGACTCTCAATCCCGTGTGCTTTGAGCTGCTCGACAAAATCCTCATGCACCAGGCGGATCACCGCCTTCTTGTTGTCATCCCGTACCGAATCCACAAAGGGCACAGAGTCCGACTGGCAATAGAGGGCCACCCCGTAACCTCGGTTCAGTGCCGCCAATGCCAGGCCGTGGGCGCTGCAGCCTCCGTGACCGCTGGTCATGTAGATGGTGGTGGCCTCACGCCACAGTTGCAGTTCAATCTGGCGGCTGGGGACAAACTCAGGTGTCAGGCAGGCAAAACTCATCAACAGGCAAGAGGGACCGCAGCTGAAAGCCGTGGTCTGGGCATAGAGGGGCAGGTTGAGCATGATCTGCGGCCCGGGAGGCGTCAGGCGCTTGTACATGCGGATGCCATCGGCCAGATCATCATAATAATGGATAAGGGTTTTCAGTACCTTATAACCATTTTTTTGATACAGATTGATGGCGGCCTCATTGTCACTGCGCACTTCCAGGCGTAAGGTGATATAGCCGCGCTCGACGGTTTCCCGTTCGCTGGCCTGCAGCAAAGCCAAACCCACGGCTTTGCCGCGAAACGCCTGGGAGGTGGCAATGGAGTAGAGCCGTGCCAGGTGGGTGCCACGATGGAACAGCACCAGGCTGTAACCAGCCAATTGGCCGTCTTCCTCGGCGACCAACATGCAGGCATGGCTGGACTGGATAAAACGCCGCATCTGCCGGGGACTTATCCTGTCACCGGGAAATACGTTCCATTCCAGCAGGTTGAGGGCGGAGGCATCATTGAGGGTGGCCTGGCGAATTTGCATCTCGGGCCTCTTGGCGAATTGGCCATGGGATACCACACTCTACTCTTGGAAAGGCAAAGGAGGCAACGGCTATTTATGGCGCAATTTCTGATAGTAACGGATGACGCGAGCGACTGGCGCCCCTACCTGCCGAGTGATTCCATGGTGCCGGTCAATGACTATCTGCAGGCCGGAGCCTATGCCAATCAGGGGGCTACCCAGGTACTCAATCTGTGCCGCAGTTACGATTATCTCAGCAGTGGTTATTACTGCTCCCTGCTGGCCGAGGCCCGTGGTCACAGGGTGATCCCCAGCGTGATGACCATTAACGACCTCAGTCAGGACCGCTTCTTCAGTCTGCCCCAGGCCGGGCTCGACAAACTGCCGCCCCAGGACGAGGTCCTGAGTTTCAAACTGTACTTTGGCCGCTGCGACAAGCCTGGGCTGGAGCGCATCGGCCGCAAGATTTTCGAGCGCTTTACCGTGCCCGTGTTGGCGGTGGAGCTGGCGCTGGTGGCGGGCAAGTGGCAGGTGCTGAAGATTGCGCCTTTTCCGTTTCAGGAACTCAGCGACAACGAGCAGGATGAATTCGCCAAGTACCTGGAAATTTTTGCCCGCAAGGTGTGGCGGGCTCCCAAGCCGTCGCGGCGCTTTCGTTACGAAATCGCCATGTTGGTGGATGAACAGGAAAAGATGCCGCCCTCGGACAAGGGCGCCTTGAAGCGCTTTATCAAGGCCGCCAATCGCATTGGCATGGATCTCAACATCATAGGGCCGGAAGATCTGTCGCGTCTTGGGGAATACGACGGCCTGTTTATCCGCGCCACCACCAATATCGCCAACTTCACCTATCGCTTTGCCAAGACTGCAGCCCAGCTGGGACTGGTGGTGATGGACGATCCCGAGTCCATCATGAAGTGCACCAACAAGGTATTTTTGAGCGAGCTGCTGGCCAATCACAAGGTGTCGACCCCCAAGAGCCTGGTGATCATGGAAAGCATGCAGGACTGGGAACAAAAACTGATTGCGGAAATTGGATTACCGGCGGTGCTCAAGGTACCCGATGGCGCTTTTTCCCTGGGGGTGGTCAAGGTCAAAACCGTGGAGGAACTGCGCACTCAGGCCCAGCGCATCTTTGAACACAGCTCACTGATTTTGGCCCAGGAATACCTGCCCACCGAGTTTGACTGGCGCATTGGGGTACTCAATCGCCAGCCCATCTACGCCTGTCGTTACTACATGAGTCGGGGCCATTGGCAGATTTACCAGCATCATCAGAGCGGCAGGATTTCCAGCGGTGGTTTTGATGCAGTGGATCTCAAACAGGTCCCCTCGGGGGTGCTGGATGTGGCACTCAAGGCCGCCAACCTGATAGGCAGCGGTTTTTACGGAGTCGATGCCAAAGCGGTGAATGGCCGCGCCTGCGTGATTGAGGTCAACGACAATCCCAGTGTGGATCATGGGGTGGAGGACTTGTTTCTCGGCGATCTGCTTTACGACAGGGTGATGACCGAGTTTTTGCGCAGGATACAATTAAGGGGCCTGTGAGGCCCCTGCCCGGATCAACGGATCAGGCGGCCAGCTCCAGGCGGTAGCAGTTGCGACCGGCGGCCTTGGCCTGATACAGGGCTCTGTCGGCACGCTCGTACACTTGATCCTGATTTTCACCGGCGCGCAGTTGCGCGGCGCCTATGCTGGTGCGAATTTGGTTGCGGGCAAAGAAGCCTTCCGAGGTCATGCGGTCGAGAATACGTTCGCAGAGTATGGCTACCGAGGCCACGTCACCGCGCACCAGCAGCACGAATTCATCGCCGCCGATACGGAACGCCTGGTCCGTGTTGCGTATCGCCTGCTTGAGCATGGCGCCGAATTGGCGCAGCACGGCATCACCGAACTGATGACCATAGGCATCGTTGAGCTGTTTGAAGTTGTCCAGATCCAGGATCACCAGGCTCAGATCGTCATGGTGACGGCTGGTGCGGGCCAGGGCCTGTTTAAAGCACTGGCCATAGTAGTGGCGGTTACCAAGGCCGGTGAGTGAGTCAAACATGGCCTGTTCCGACATTTTGAAATAGCGAATGGCGTTGATAAGCGGCTGGCTCAGCAGGCCTTCCAGTTCAATCAGCAGGCTCAGTTCCCGGGGGGACAGGGGTCTTTGCCAGTGGTATTGCAACCTGGCGTCTTCCATGTCTTCCAGACCCAGGTGACGTTCAAAGGCGGTGCCCAGGCGTTTGCCCCAGCTCAGCTGCAGTTCCGGGAACAGACCCTGGACCCCCAGCAGCGGCAAGTATTGCCCCAGCACTTTGCCGTAGCAGGCAAAGACTGTCCGGGGATCTAAACTTGAATGCAGCTGGCGGGTGATTTGCAGCAGCTGGCTGAGATCCGGCGTCGGGCAGGAGTCCCGCGTCAGCATATCTGTGCTGAAGCCAAAGCTCTCGGGGCCCAATTCTTGAACGAAACCTAAGTCCATACTAATACTCCAGCAGAACAGGAAGCGGTAATGGTCACATTCAAGCAATATCCATGCCCAATCTTGAAGTTTTTTAATTTGTCTTTATTTGTCATTCAGTTAAGCTGATATCTATGCTCGGTAGCCATTGTGGGGGCCACCGGACCGCGACGGAAAATTGACTAAGGACGCCCGATGGAAAATGGCACTCTGATGCAAGTCCTGTTTATGCTGGTGATCGCCATTGCGGCCATTGCCTTGCTCAGGCGTTTGGGATTGCCGGCGATTCTGGCCTATCTGCTGACCGGGGTGGTCAGTGGTCCGGGTGGCTTCAATTGGTTCAGCCAGCACCAGATGCAGTCGGTTGCCGAGCTTGGGGTGGTGCTGCTGATGTTTACCCTGGGGCTGGAGTTTTCCGTCCCCAAACTCTGGGCCATGCGCCGCACCGTATTTGGCCTTGGCAGTGCCCAGGTGCTGGTGACCACGGGTTTGGCCATGGTGCTGGCCCTGGCCTTGGGGCAGGGCGTTGTTCAGGCCCTGGTGATTGGTTCGGCCATTGCCCTGTCGTCCACCGCCATAGTGCTCAAGTTGCTTAACGAGCAGGGCTGGCTCAGGCGCCGCCACGGTGAGTTGTCGGTGAGCGTGCTCTTATTCCAGGATCTGGCCGTGGTGCCGCTGCTGATCCTGCTGCCCTTGCTCGATGGCAATAGCGAACCTCTGTCATTGCAAAGTATATTCTGGTCCCTCGGCAAGGGGCTGGTGGCCTTTATGGCGCTGATGGCCTTCGGCAAATGGGCCCTGCCCAAGGCCTTTGATGAAGTAGCCCGCTCCCGATCAAACGAACTCTTCGTGCTCTCGACCCTGGTGGTGGCCCTGCTTACCGGCGCCTTTACCCAGTGGCTGGGCTTGTCCATGGCCCTGGGCGCCTTTATGGCGGGTATGCTGCTGGGGGAGAGCCAGTACCGGCGCCAGCTGGAGGCCGATATCCGGCCGTTCCGCGATCTGCTGATGGGCTTGTTCTTTATCTCAATCGGCATGTTGCTCGACTTTGCCCTGGTGCTGAACTACTGGTGGCAGATTATCCTGTTGTTGCTGGCCGTGGTGCTTGGCAAGGCGCTCATCGTTTATGGCATGCTTAAGCTCATCAAGGAACCCTTTAAAATCGCCCTGGCAGCGGCGCTGACCCTGGCCCAGGTGGGGGAATTCAGCTTTGTGGTGCTGGCGCTGGCGGTGAATTATCAGCTGCTCGACCGGGACACCAGCACCATATTGGTGATGGTGGCGGTGTTGTCCATGGGTCTGGCGCCGGCCCTGGTGCGCCACGCCCAGGAGATCCCCAGGTTATTGATGGGGATCCGCAGTCGCGGCAGCAAGGAGGCTTTGCCTGTGCTGACCGATGAACATCCCGAGCTGGTACTGATTTTAGGCTATGGCAGGGTGGGGCAGACCATAGCCAGGTTTCTCAGGGCCGAAGGCGTGCCCTACCGGGGGCTGGATCTCGACCCGACCCGGGTTTCCGAGGCCCGGCGCGGCGGTGAACCCGTGTTTTTCGGTGACGCCTGCAAACGCAGCCTGCTTAAACAGGTGGGGATCCGCCAGGCCAAGATGGTGGTGGTGACCTTTTGTGAGCACAGGATAATGGAAGAGGTATTGCACCTGTGCCGCGAGCTGGCGCCGGAGGCCAAGATTTTGGTGCGCACCCGGGATGATACTTCCCTGCGTATGCTGGAAAAGGCCGGTGCCAGTCAGGTGATCCCCGAGTCCCTTGAGGGCAGTTTGATGCTGGTCAGCCAGGTGTTGTACCAGTGCGGCGTGCCCCTGACCCGTATTCTCAAACGCCTGGAATCGGAGCGGCGCAATCACTATCAATACCTGCACGGCTTTTTCTCCGGCACAGAGACGGATTTTACTCTCGAACTGCTGCATGCGGTGGCGCTGCCCAGAGGCGCCTCCATGGTGGGTTATACCCTGGCGGATATTCCCTGGGACAAACTCAGGGTGGAGCTCAGGGCCATACGCCGTGGCGGTCAGGAAATCGATAATCCGGATCTCAGCTGGAAGCTGCGGGCGGGCGATGTGCTTATTTTGCTCGGCAAGCCCAGACGCATAGAAAAGGCCGAGGCCTATCTGCTCAGCTCCTGAGTGTACTTCGTGATTTCAGCCCCAAGCGTACCAGGCAATCTTTGAATCAAAGCCTGAAAAAGGCTTTGATTTCATCAATCTGGCACATGGCATCCTGATAACCAAGCTCAATCAGGGCGCTGGTGTAGGCCTTTTCGAACAAGAGGTAGGACACGATACTTGAGTCCGATTCCCTGTCGATACCGATAAAACTCAGCAGGGTGCGGATCGCAAACGGCATGTCCTGATAATAACGGGCCGCCATCTGGCTCAGATCCTCGCTGGGTTTGATCACCAGGGTATTGATGGGCCGCAGCGACAGACGCTCGCGACTTTCCTGGGGGATAAGCTGCAGTGTGTTGTTAATCCGCTCCAGTCGTTCCAAATCGCTGTTGAGGGTATCGGAAAATATGGTGTCCAGCAGGTGACCGGCAATGGTGGCCGTCTTGGGATGGTATTCCAGCTCCCGGGTCTCCAGCTTGTGGGGACTGTCGAGGTTGATGACCATGATCCGCTCGGCTCCCAGATGTATGGGGCTTGCCAGCGGTGCCAACTGGTGCACAGAACCATCGCCATAATAATGCTGCTTGAGTTTGATGGACGGGAACACCAGCGGAATGGCGGAGCTGGCCAGCAGGTGTTCGGTATTGAGCCTGCTGCGCTCACCGCTGCGCCTGGCCCGGTACCAGTTATCCAGCTCGCGATTGGCCTGGAAAAAGGTCACAGAGCGGGAGTTGTTGTAGCAGGAGGTGTCCACCGACAGGGCGGTCAAGGCACCGCTGCGGATATTGCGGTCGATGCGGCCAAAGTCGATAAGCTCGTTCAGCAGTTTGCGCAGCGGTTCATTGTCCAGCAGGCTGCCGGCATCACTGTTGACATTGTCGTGTTGCATGCCCCGCAATGCCATGCGGCCCAAATGGGCCAGCACCCCGGGGATGGAAGAGCGATACACCTTGCTGGTTTCAAAGTGACGCCAGACCCACTCCAATTTGCGTACCCCCAGATGAAAACAGGAGGCATGGGTGGCGATGGAGGTGCCATTGATGGCCCCCGCCGAGGTGCCACAGACAATCTTGAAGGGAATGCCATGGTTGCGCGGATAGAACTGGACTATGGCCTTGAGCACCCCGACCTGGTAGGCCGCACGGGCACCGCCACCACCGAGAACCAAAGCTGTGGACGCTGGCAAGACTTCACTCCAATGTATTGAAAGCTAAATTGATAATGTTTCAATTAAAGCCGTTGTCGGGCCCTAAAAGCAAGGCTGAATCTTGGTTGCGGATAAAAAAACACCCGGCGGGGCCGGGTGTCTGATAATAGCTGACTGAGTGACGTTTAAGTCATCAAGCGCCCATTTGGCCCTTGATAAAGTCCACTATCTCGGCAAAAGGAATATCCTGCTTCTCACCGGTGCGGCGGTTTTTGTACTCGAATACGCCGGCGTCGATATTGCGATCGCCAATCACTATGGTGTGGGGGATGCCGATGAGTTCCATATCGGCAAACATCACGCCGGGACGCTCTTTACGGTCGTCAAACAGCACTTCGATTCCGGCGGCGCTGAGATCTTTATACAGCTGCTCGGCGATGTCGGTCACGCGGTGTGACTTGTGCATGTTCATCGGCAGAATACCCACTGTGAAGGGGGCGATGGCCTGGGGCCAAATAATGCCGCGATCGTCGTGGTTCTGCTCAATGGCGGCGGCCACGATACGGCTCACGCCCACACCGTAACAACCCATCAGCATCACCTGGGACTTGCCGTTTTCATCCAGCACAGTGGCGTTCATAGCCTTGGAGTAGTTGGTACCCAGCTGGAAGATGTGACCCACTTCGATGCCGCGGGCGAAGGCATAGGTGCCCTTGCCATCGGGGGTGGCTTCGCCTTCCACCACGTTGCGGATGTCGGCACCGGCAACCAGCGGCAGATCCCGCTCCCAGTTGATACCGAAATAGTGTTTGCCTTCGATGTTGGCACCGGCGGCGAAATCGCTCATCACCAGCACGCTGTGATCGGCAATCACGGGCAGCTTCAGGCCCACAGGGCCTATGGAGCCGGGGCCCGCACCTATGGCGCTGCGAATATCTTCATCGCTGGCAAATTCCAGCGGTGAGGCCACCAGTTCCAGCTTGTCGGCCTTGATTTCGTTCAGTTCGTGATCGCCACGCACCAGCAGGGCCACCAGCGGCGCCTCTTCGGTGGCACCCTTGACTATCAGGGTCTTGACCGTCTTGGTGATGTCCAGACCAAACTGTTCCACCAATTCGTGGATGGTTTTGGCATTGGGAGTATCGGTCAGGGTCAGGGCCTGGGTAGCGGCGGCACGGCTTTCGGTTGGCAACGGTGCCTCGGCCTTCTCAATGTTGGCGGCGTAATCGCTGCCGGTGGAGTAGGCAATCAGGTCTTCACCGCTGTTGGCCAGCACGTGGAACTCGTGTGACATGCTGCCACCGATGGAGCCTGTGTCGGCCAGCACGGGGCGGAACGCCAGACCCATGCGGTTCATGATGTTGCTGTAGGCCTGGTACATGGCCTGATAGGTCTCGTTCAGTGTGTCCTGCTCCAGATGGAAGGAATAGGCATCCTTCATCAGGAACTCACGGGAACGCATGACACCGAAACGTGGACGCACCTCGTCGCGGAACTTGGTCTGGATCTGATACAGGTTCAACGGCAGCTGCTTGTAGGAGCTGACTTCCTTGCGGATGAGGTCGGTGATCACTTCTTCGTGGGTTGGGCCCAGGACGAAGTCACGGTTGTGACGGTCGGTAAAGCGCAGCAGCTCGGGCCCGAACTTGTCCCAACGACCCGTTTCGACCCACAGATCCCCGGGTTGTACCATGGGCATCAGTATCTCTATGGCACCGGCCTTGTTCATCTCTTCGCGCACTATGGCTTCCACCTTGCGCAGCACACGCAGGCCCGTGGGCAGGTAGCTGTACAGGCCGGAGGCGTTGCGGCGGATCATGCCGGCACGCAGCATAAGTTGATGGCTGATGACTTCTGCGTTGGCAGGGGTCTCTTTCTGTGTCGATAACAGGTATTTGCTGACTCGCATTCCCGATGTCCATTATTGAGTTGAATGGGCAGCATTTTAGCATCTCAAGCGGAGCTGTCACCTTGGAACCGAGGATAAATGGGAGGATTTATGCCTGATGAGGCAAATATTTTTCAGCTAATAGCTCTCGGTCCGGAAATCCTGTGAATGGGCCTCAGGCTGCTTAGCATCTCAAGCGTTACTGTCACCTTGGATTGGTCGATAAAAGGCCCGATTTGTGCCTGATGAGGCAAATATTTTTCAGCTAATAGCTCTCGGTCCGGAAATCCTGTGAATGGGCCTCAGGCTGCTTAGCATCTCAAGCGGAGCTGTCTTTTGAGCAGCCATCGATAAAACACCCGATTTGTGCCTGATGAGGCAGCTGTTTATCAGCCGATGGCACTGTATTGGGGCCGGGAGATTTCGCTAGCCGGGAGTGCCTTCAGCAGACCTGGGCTATGGGAGCTTGCCTGTCTGGCAGGGCACAGGGAGCCACCAGGGCCTGATTGCCCCCCTGGGCCCGAGCTTGCAATAACGCCGCTTCGGCATCCTGTAGCAGGCTGTCCCAGGCGTGGGCCGAGCGTGGCACCTGACTGGCGATACCCACCGACAGAGTGATGCGGGGATTGCTGGCCTTAAGTGGTGCGGGGATATCGGCACTCAAGGTCAACTGGCATAATTTCTGGGCCTGTTTGACGGCCTGCTCCAGATCGGTTCCCGACAGCACCAGGGCCAGGGTGTCATCGCGCACATGGGCGAGAAAATCATCGGCCCGGTTGCAATGCAATTCCAGCAGTTGGATCACGCGGATAAAGCTTGGGTGGGGCAGGGGGCCCAGAGGCGTGCCGTCATATTGTTGCAGTTTGTCGGGACTCAGCAACAACAGCGACAGATTATCGCCGTGGCGCAGGGCCCTGAGCCATTGCTGCTGCAAATGTTGATTGAGGGCACTGCGGTTGTGGAGACCTGTGATGGCGTCTTTTTGTGCCAGGCCGGTTTCCTGTCCCAGACGTTGCTGCAAGCGGCTGAGTTGCTCGTCCATTTGCTGTACTTCACGATTGACCGGCGTGAGTCCCGCAAGTATAGGCCTTTGCTGGCTGAGAAGATTCAGCCTGCGTCTGAGCTGCAGTAGGGGTCTGACAAAGTGGCGCCCGAGGATAAACCAGGCCAGGGTTTGGCTGATGAGTAACAGCAGCAGGGTAAAACCGGCCAGGATCAGCTTGAGTTTCCAGCGATCCAGCGCCGCGTCGTGTTGCTGTTTGTCCAGTTGGGATTGGCTGAGTTTGCTGATGCGCATTCCCAGATCGCGACTGGACTCAGCCATTCCCGGTAAGGAAAAGGCCTCAGTGGCCTGTGGATCCAAAGACTTCAAGCTTCGCAGCAACTCCTCTGCCAGCCCTTTGGCCTTGGGATCCTCCAGGCTATCGGTCAGACGTTGTTGGCGTTCGCCAAGCTCTGTGAGCCACACCTGACGTTCCCGCGGCGAAAGACTCGGCCAGTGGCGGGCCAATTTTTCCATCCCCAATTGCTGCATCTGAGCTTGCTGCTGGGCTTGCTGCTGGATGCGATAGCTGTCTATCCAACTGTCCTGGAAGTCCGCCATCCTGTCTATGGTCAACATGGCAATCACGCAGCTGATAAGAGGCAGTATCGACAACAACAGAAAGCCGAGCCTGAGCCTCTGTTTCATTGAAGGCAGGCGGGACTCATCTGTTTCGGTAGTCGCATTGGCCATGGGTTGCTTCCTTGTCTGGCTTATTTGTCGCGTCTGTCGCCTATGACCCGCGCCGGGTTACCTGCCACTATGGCATAGTCGGGCACGTTCCGGGTCACAATGGCGCCCATGCCCACCACTGCGTGATTGCCTATGGTGACGCCGTCCACTACCCCGGCCTGGGCACCAATCCACACATCTTCCCCTATGGTGATGCCCCGGGAACTGACGGTTTGCTGATACAGCGGCCGGTCGAGGGCCATGCCATGGTTAAAGGCATAGAGGGTGACATTATTGGCGATACGGGTTCTGTTGCCTATCTTGATGCCCACCCGGCCACCGTCGATGGAGCAACCATGGTTGATGGCCACTTCGTCACCCAAGGTGAGGGGACCATGAATAAAGCTTTCTGCCGCTATCATGCAGCGATTGCCCATGCGGATGTCCCGGCCCGGTTCGGCAAACAGCCTTGCTTCGGGGGCAATAAAACAATCCTGGCCCAGGTGTACGGTTTCAAGCGCCGTTAATTCTGCCTGCACGGCGTGCTGCCAGGGCCTGGCCCAGGCCAGATGCTTATCCTTGAGCGAATAATAAAGCCAGGGCATCCACGACAGGCGCTTTTTGTGCTGGGCTTGGTAATCCGGACTCAAGTGCCGCTCTCCAGCATGCCGGGCTTGAGTTCGAGCACTTCTATTCCCTTTGGACCAATCTGCCAGAAGATATCGAGGTCGTACAGGGCCACCTGATATAACTTGGCGTCGTCCTTGGCCTTTTTATAGGCGGGACGGGGATCCTGGGCCAGCACCCCTTCAATGAGTGCCCTGAGATTGGGACTTTGGGGTCGGGCGCCGTATCTGGCCACCTGGGCCTCGGCTTCGCTGCAAAAGTGCACCGGGTATTGAACCGGCGCTTCCTGGGCCATGCCGCCGATGGCATCGGGGATGGCGTCCGAAAAGGGAATATAGGGTTTGATATCGATAATCGGGGTGCCATCGAGCAGATCCATACCGCTGATCTCAAGGCAAATTTTGCCGCCACGGCGGACTATGCCATGGAGCTTGACCACAGACTGGCCTATGCCGTTGGGCCTGAAGGTGGAGCGGGTGGCGAATACCCCCAGCTTTTCATTACCGCCGAGCCTCGGGGGCCGCACCGTGGTTTTCCAGCCCTGGGCCAGATTTTCATGGAAGCAGAACAGCAACCACAGGTGGGAGTATTGCTCCAGGCCGCGTACCGAATCGGGATCATTAAAGGGGCCGGTGAGCTCCACGTAACCGTGAACATCCACCAGGCCAGGTTGGCGCGGAATACCGAACTTCTGTTTATAGGGCGTGCGGCAATAGGCGACGGCGGTGATTTGGTTACTGAAACTGGCTGACATGAAAACCGCTTATTCCTGCTGTTGACGAATGGCCTGACCAACACACATGGCGCTGGTAACGCAGCCGGGGCTGGGCTCGGTGATCAGGGTGCATTGACGTATGATGAGGCCATTGGCGCCCTGATCGGCAGCCTGGCGCCTGGCATGGGTGCGGGCATCGGCGAGGGTCACTGGCACATCCTGTGGCTGGGCTTGGCAGGCATGACCCTCGACCAGGCCTATAACCTCATAGCGTACCGTTGGACGGGCATCGCCTTCGAACAGCTGCACGTCCCCGGCCTTGAAATAGTCTTTGATGGCCTTGCCATCGAGATTGCTGTTGAACTGGTAACCGGCGCAACCACCGAGTACCGGCACCAACAACAAGGGCAGTGCTGCTTTCATGTTCATCCCCTGAGCTTGAATTAAAGGCAAGGCGTAAACGCCTTGCCTGCGTCAGGAAATTCTACTTCTTCAAGTACTTTTGATAAAGCTGCTGCTGGCGATTATTCAAATCCACCCGGCGGCCGTCGATAAACAGGGCCTCAATGCGACCGCTCATGGGGTCCAGTATATCGCCCTCGGCCACTATGATATTGCCGCGGTAGCCCACCTCGAGCGCCCCCATGTCATCCACCCCCAGCATGCGGGCCGCATCCAGGGTGATGGCCCGCAGTGCCTTGTCCTGACCCAAACCGTGGGCCGCGGCATAGCCGGCGGCAAAGGCCAGGTTACGGCTGTCCCAATCACCGCTGTAGCCAATGGCGAAGGGTACACCGGCATCGCTCAACAGCGCAGGAATACGGAAGGCCATGTCAACGGGCTCATCGCTGCGCTTGGGCAGGCTGAAGACGCTGGCATAGATGACCCTGGCTCCCAGCTCGTTAAGCGACGCGGCCTGGCGCCAGGCATCGTAGCCACCGACGATTACGGGTTTGAGCTGGTATTCACGGCACAGTTTCAGGGCTTCCTCAATGTGTTGTTCCCTGTCCACGTGGATGAACAGGGTGGCGGCGTCATCAAACAGGGGCGCCATGGCGGCCAGGTTGCGCTGCTGCGCTATCTTGTCGCCGGCCTTGATGCCCAGGGCATAGCGCTTGGCGTCGGCAAACAGGGTGCGGATTTGTCTGGTGGCCTCATCGTGCTCCTTGAGTTGCTTGCTGCGCTCTTCATCATCGCTGGCCAGGGGACCGAGTTCCGGCCAATACAGGTGCTGGCCCATGCGGCTTGGCACCAGGGCCTGTTCCACAGTCCAGCTGTCCAGTCCCACCAGGGCGCTTTGACCCGCCATGGCTTCGCCTTCGGGCACCAGCTGCACATGGCTGATACCGTTGCGGCGCAGGGTGGGGATGATCTCCGAATCCGGATTGAAGGCGCTGGCGGCCCTGAGTTCGGCATTGTTCAACCCCACATCGGCGATGTCGCGGGTGGGTCTGGCCATCTCGATTTCGACCATGCCGGCGTGGGAGTCCAGGGCGATAAGTCCCGGATAGATACGTTTGCCGCTGGCATCAATTTCCTCGGCGCCCTCGGCGGCAAGTTGTTTGCCTATGGCGGCAATGCGTCCGTCATGCAGCAGCAGATCGGTATCTTCCAGGATCCCCTGACTGACGGTGTAGAGGGTGGCGTGGCGCAGCAGCAGGTCGCGGCTCTGGGCCGTGGCCGGGATAAGATCATGTGCCACGGCAGGCAGGGCCAGCAGGGGCAGTAAAAGGCAGGAAAGCAGGGTTCTCATTACAGGGCTCCCTCGAAAGTCTGGCCGGCATGGGTGCCAAAGGCCTGGTAATGGGTATCACAATGCCACTGGGGCTCGTTATTGTCCTTGGGCGTTTCACCGGTGGTGCGTTTGGCATCGGCACTGAGAATTTTCTGCACCAAGGCCGCGCGCTCTTGGTCCTGGGCGCGGGCGATTTTGGCGTCGGTTTCGCGATCAAAGTAGCGCTTGCCATCGACCCAGACGGCTTCGGTGCGGGCATAGACGGACAGCGGGTTATTGTCCCACAGCACCAGATCCGCGGATTTACCCACCTTAATGGAGCCCACCTTGTCCTCAACCCCCAGTTGCTTCGCCGGGTTGATGGTAACCATCTTCCAGGCTTCCTCGGCGCTCATGCCGCAATACATCATGGACTTGGCGGCCTCCTGATTCAGGCGGCGCTGGGTTTCAAAGCTGTCGGAGTTGATGCTGGTGACTACCCCCTTTTGCGTCATCAGGCAGGCATTTTGGGGAATGGCGTCATAGACCTCAAACTTATAGGCCCACCAGTCGGAGAAGGTGGAGGCGCCGGCACCGTGGGCCGCCAGTTCATCCGCCAGTTTGTAACCTTCGAGCACGTGGGTGAAGGCCTTGATCTTGAATTTGTAGGTTTCGGCCAGGCGCAGGAACATCAGGATTTCAGATTGCACATAGGAGTGAATGTGCACATCCCGCTGTTGCTTGAGTACCTCAAGCACGGCGTCCAGACGGGTGCTGGGACGGGGGCTCAGGGTACGTTTTTTGTCGGCGCTGCGCAGCCTATCATACTGGGTCAATTCACTCTCGTAATGTCTGGCGGCATCAAAGGCATCGGCTATGGCGGATTCCACCCCCATGCGACTCTGGGGAAAGCGGCTGGTGAATTTGTCGCCCCAGTTGCTCTGTTTGACGTTTTCACCCAGGGCAAATTTGATGCTGGCGGGAGCGCCCTTGAATTTGAGTGCTTCGGCATTTTCACCCCACCTGAGTTTAATCAGCTGGGATTGACCGCCTATGGGGTTGGCGCTGCCGTGCAGCAGTTGTGCCGTGGTCACCCCGCCGGACAGACCGCGGTAAAGGGCAATTTCATCCGGATTGAGTATGTCGCCAATGCGCACTTCGGCCGTGATGGCCTCCGAGTCCTCGTTGGTGCCGCCGTTGATGGCGATATGGCTGTGCTCATCGACTATACCCGCGGTGAGATGTTTGCCACTGGCATCTATCACGCGATAACCGCTGGGAGTCGACAGTTGCTTGCCGATGCGCTCTATCTTGCCATCGGCCAGCAGCAGATCGGCGTCCTCCAGTATGCCATCGGCTTCCGAGGTCCAGATGGTGGCGTGACGGATATGCAGTCGTTCGACCTTGGGCAGTTGCTCCAGACCAAAGGCAACATTGGGTTGGGTCAGCTTGCCGAGCAGAACTGTGGCTTGCTGCGCGTCGGTCTTGTCTGCACTCTTGCTCACGCCACTGTCTGCATCCTTGTTAAGGGCACTGTCGGCGGCCGCCTCTGTACTAATGTCAGCCAGATTACCGGCCAGGGGACTGACCTGACCTTTGGCATCTGTCATCCGCCCCGAAACACCATCCTTGTCGAACACCAGACTGAAGCGACTCAGGCCCGCGATTCCTGCGGCGGAGAGATCGGCGCTGAATATCAGGCGGCCATCGACCAGCTTGGGTTCCATCAGTTCGATACTGGCTTCGCCACTGCTGAGACTGCCCTTGAGCTTGGGTTCGGTCTCCAGCTCAAGAGCCAATTCCAGTTCTCCCAGCTGCAGTCGATACTGGCCGGACAGTGTGTGCCTGGGGCTCAATTCCTGCTCATCGCCCTGCAGCCAAACGCTCACTATTTTACCGTCTTTGAACAGATCGCCGCGGCTGACCACCAAGTCGGCCATGTAGCCGGGGGCCAGGCGACCGGCAATGTCGTCAATGCCGGCCAATTCGGCGGCACTGCTGGTGAGGGCCGCCAGGGCGTCGGCCTCGCTCAGGCCATGGTCAATGGCCTGGCGCAATCTGGGCCAGAAATCTTCCGCTTTACTGATGCCATATTGGGTAAAGGCAAAGGGTAATTTGCTGTTGGCCACCAGTGCCGGGTTGGCCGGTGCCCGCTCCCAGTGACGCAGTTCGGCAAGAGACACGTCACGTTCGGTCAGGGGATCGGCAACCTCGGGAGCCTTGGGGAAGTTGAGTGGCAATATCAGCCCAAATGACTGGGCCTTGAGTTCATCCAATCTGGCGTACTCGCGACCGTTGCCCAGCAAGGTGCCCTTGAGCTTCTGCTCAGACAAGAGTCGGGCCGCACGCAATTGGCTGTTCAAATCACGGGTATCAAACAGAAATGCCTGTTGTTCCAGATTGCCCAGGGCATCCAGGGCACTGTTGAATTCCAAACCGGAAATTACCGCCTGCCCGGCCAACTTGGATTTATTTTGCTGATACCAACGGACATCGCTGAAGGTTTGTCTTATCAGTGCCATGGCACCCATTAAAGAACGGGGATAATCCTGTTTTGAGCTGCCTTTATCGAAGGCGATAAATTGCTGTCCCTGTGAGCGATAGATAAGCTCGGAAGGATTTTTATCGGCCAGGGATACCACGGCGGCGCGACCACGGAAAATGCCATCAAGTTTTGCCGTCTGCACACTGGTAAAACCGTTATTGGTCCATTTCTCCGCGGCAGCTTTATTGGGCTCGATATAATCCACCCATTGCATCTGGGCATGAATAGCACCGTTGTCAGCATTGCCACCAACGCGTTTTATTTCATAGACAGGTCTTTCCCGCTCATCTTTGGGATACTCGTAGCCAATACCATATTCGGCAAAGGGATCAATAAAGCCCGGATATACCTCATAGCCACTTAAGTCTATCACCAGGGCATTTTCCGGTATCTGACCGTCTTTAATGATCTCTTTAATATGATTGCCTTCAATGACCAGGGTGGCATTGGTCAGGGTTTCGGTGGCCGATAAATGCAGTGTGGCTCCGGTGATGGCGGTCAGGCGGGTGAGGGGAGCCTGGAGTAAGGTCTTGGCCGATAAGGGCAGAGAGATCACTGCCGGCAACAGCCACAAAAGGGTTTTGGCATTCAACTTGTTCATTTTATTAGTTCAGTTGCGTCTGCGGGACAAAGGTGAATCGAGGTTAACCGAATTGGATACCCATTGGCAAAAACGGAATTGTAAATGACTTTGCTGTTTTGGCGGCCATAAACAAAAAGCCCGGCAAGGCCGGGCTTTTTAATGGTATCAGGGGCAATTAAATGAGGAAGTCATCCATTGAACGACCCTTGTCCATTTCATTCTTGAATACGGTTGGCATACGGCCTTGACCAGTCCAGGTCACTGTCTCGCCATTGACCTCAATTTTGTATTTGGCAGGACGTGGAGCACGCTTTTTACCGGCAGGCTTGGCTGCACCGGTTACGCCCAGATCATCAACAGACAAACCGATTTCAGCCATTTGCTTGCGAATTTCTTCAATCTTGGCGATGCGCTCGGCATTGGCCTTCAATTCTTCTTCGGCTTCGGCTTCGCGATCAGCAATCACTTTTTCCAACTTGGCTGCAACATCACGGAGATCGGCAACTGACAAATCTTTTACAGCGGCTTTAAAACGGCGACCATGAGTCAATATTTCCAGAAATTCGCTCATACTATTTTTTTTCCAGTTCAAATTGTCCGAAGACGGGTTAACGGATAACAGTGAAATAATAGAAATAAATATTTAAACTGGCAAATTAAAATTCCCTTTAATTAAAAAAATGCACGCTTATAAGTCAAAAATGCCCATTTTCTGTCTAAAGTGTTCAAAAATCTGGCCAGTGATGGGTGTCGCAAAGATACTTAAGCGCTGCTGTCTCAGGTTGACGTTTACGTTAACAGGACGTAAAGTTGGCCTATTCCGTGCCGGTTGCGCCGGCACATTCCACTGAAAGATAAGGTGCAGGAAGGAAACCCTATGAAAGTATTGGTGCCTGTAAAGCGCGTGGTCGATGCCAATGTCAAGGTCAGGGTCAAAGCCGACAACACAAATGTTGATACGGCCAACCTCAAGATGGCTATCAACCCCTTTTGTGAAATCGCCGTTGAAGAGGCTGTGCGCCTGAAAGAAGCCGGTGTGGTCAGTGAAATCGTGGTGGTCAGTGTCGGCAGCAAGGCTGTGCAGGAACAGATGCGCACCGCCATGGCACTGGGTGCCGATCGCGGCATTCAGGTTGAAGCAGAAGATGAATTGGCACCTATCTCCATTGCCAAGTTGCTGAAGGCCGTACAGGACAAGGAACAGGCTCAATTGATCCTCATGGGCAAGCAGTCCATCGACGGTGACAACAACCAGACCGGTCAGATGCTGGCCGCGCTGATGGATGCTCCCCAGGCGACCTTCGCTTCCAAGCTGCAGGTGGAAGGCAATACCCTGCTGGTGACCCGTGAAGTGGACGGCGGTTTGCAAACCCTGAAGCTGCCGATGCCAGCTGTAATTACCACAGACTTGCGTCTGAACGAGCCCCGTTATGCCAAGCTGCCCGACATCATGAAGGCCAAGCGCAAGCCCCTGGACACTGTGACCGCGGCCGATTTGGGCGTGACTCTGAAGTCACACCAGAATCTGGTAAGCGTCAATGCACCTGCGGCCCGTCAGGCCGGCATCATGGTTGCCTCGGTTGAGGAACTGGTGGAAAAACTGAAAAACGAAGCGAAGGTGATCTAAATGGCCATTTTAGTAGTTGCAGAACATGATAATGCCAGTCTGAAACTGGATACCGCCAAGGTAGTGACTGCGGCCAAGGCCATTGGTGGAGACGTACACCTGCTGGTGGCCGGTGCCAACTGCGCCGCCGTCGCCGATGCTGCCGCCGCCATTGACGGCGTGTCCAAGGTCCTGCTGGCCGATAATGCCGTTTATGCAGCCCATCTGGCCGACAATATGGCGGCCCTGGTGTTGTCGCTGGCCGGCGATTACAGCCATATTCTTGCTCCTGCCAGCAGCATGGGCAAAGACATGTTGCCACGGGTCGCGGCACTGCTGGATGTGGCTCAATTGTCCGAAGTGGTTCAAATCAAAGACGCCAACACCTTCGTGCGCCCCATCTATGCCGGTAACGCCATGGCCACTGTCACCAGTCTGGATGACAAGAAAGTCATGACAGTCCGTGCCAGTGCCTTTGACGCGGCTGCCAGCGGCGCACCGGCACCGGTCGCCAAGCTGGATCAGGTATTTGAGTCCAAGACCAGCTTCGTATCCCAAGAGCTGTCTGTATCCGAGCGTCCCGAGCTTGGCAACGCCGGTGTGATAGTGTCCGGTGGCCGTGGCATGGGCAGCGGTGAAAACTTCGCCCTGCTTGAGCAATTGGCCGACAAACTGGGTGCTGCGGTGGGCGCATCCCGCGCCGCAGTGGACGCAGGCTTCGTGCCCAACGATCTGCAGGTGGGTCAAACCGGTAAGATAGTGGCGCCACAATTGTATATCGCTGTCGGTATCTCAGGTGCCATCCAGCATCTGGCCGGTATGAAAGACTCCAAGGTGATTGTTGCCATTAACAAAGATCCCGAAGCGCCCATCTTCCAGGTGGCAGACTATGGTCTGGCGGCGGATCTGTTCGAGGCAGTCCCCAAGCTGATTGAGTTGCTTTAAGCCTTAATCTGCGTCAGGATAGGCGCCCCCGGGGATACCCCCGGGGGCGCCTGTGTTTTTTACGCCCCGTTAAATTCAGTTAACCGCGTATTTTTGGCACAGGTCGGTTATAGAAAGTTCAGCTATAAAAAGTAGAGGTGCGTCAGGCAAAAGTAACGGTCGCTAGGGTGATGCCGGTGATCGACCGTGAAAGGGCTATGACGCCGAAGTGGGATAGGGGAATCACACCCGCCTGCTGGTGCTGTTTCCGATAAGGAACCGCACTGCCATAGTAAATGCCTGTCGGGATGACGGGCTGTCGTATTTACTGTGGAGCGCTACTGAAAGGACTGGTGCCCGCTGCAATTCATTGTGCTTTTACACCGCTTCAGTTGCCCTCCATTCGTTAACCAAACGAAGATTAAATTCAATGACTGTAATGAGTTACGCCGAATCGGCGCTGTCTCTGCTGCCACCCGTGGTGGCAATTGTGCTGGCTATTTTGACCCGCAGGGTGCTGGTGTCCCTTGGGCTGGGCATTGTGGCCGGGATCCTGCTGCTGAGCGACTTTTCTCCCCTTGATGCCTGCCTGCTGCTGGGTGAACGGGTTGTCGCCCTGGTGTGGAGCGATGGTGCCCCCAACAGCTGGAATTTATACATTCTGGGATTTCTGGTGCTGCTTGGGATGATCACCGCCCTTATCAGCGCCAGTGGCGCGGCCCGGGCCTTTGCCGACTGGGCCAGGGTTCGGATCCGCACTAAACGTGATGCCCAGTTGCTGACCCTGTTTCTGGGCTGTGTGGTCTTTATCGACGACTATTTCAACAGCCTGGTGGTGGGCTCCATCGCCCGGCCCCTGACCGACAGGTATTATGTGTCCCGGGCCAAGCTGGCTTATCTGCTGGACTCCACCGCCGCGCCCGTGTGTGTGATTTCCCCTGTATCCAGTTGGGGGGCTTATATCATCGCCCTGATAGGTGGCATTCTCGCGTCCCATGGCATCAGCGACACCGGCCACCTGGCGGTATTTATCCAACTGATCCCGATGAACTTCTATGCCATTTTTGCCCTGGCATTATTGCTGTGCGTGGTGCTGTTCGGTCTGGATGTGGGGGCCATGCGCCGGCATGAGCAAGATGCCCTGCGCGGCAACCTTTATGATGAAACCAAGGGCGTGCCTCCGGGCAGCAATGTCGAGTTGCCCGAAGAGGGCAGCGGTAAGGTCGCCGGCTTGTTTGTGCCCATAGGTGTGCTGGTGCTGGCGACGGTCAGCTTTATGATCGGCAGCGGCGCCATGGCACTGGCCGATGCCGGCCTGCCTTTCTCACTGATTGGTGCCTTTGAGAAAACGGATGTGGGCGCATCGCTGTTTTTTGGTGCGCTGTTGGGACTCAGTGCCACCCTGGCACTGGTGCTGTGGCAGGGCATGGCTCCTCGGTTGGTCAAACACGCCGCGGTACAAGGGGCCCGTTCCATGGTCCCGGCGCTGTATATCTTGCTGTTTGCCTGGACCATAGCAGGCATCATAGGAGAACTTGGCACGGGTAAATACATGGCCAGTCTGGCCGGTGGCAACCTGCCATTTGCCCTGCTGCCGGCGCTGATGTTTGTGCTGGCAGGCCTGACGGCGTTCGCCACCGGCACCAGCTGGGGCACCTTTGGCATCATGTTGCCCATAGCCGCCGATATGGCCATGGGCAGTCACAGTGCCATGATGCTGCCCATGCTGGCATCTGTGCTAGCCGGCGCCGTGTTTGGCGATCACTGCTCACCTATTTCCGACACCACGATTTTGTCCTCCACCGGCGCCAGCTGCCATCACATAGACCATGTGCTGACCCAGCTGCCATATGCCCTGATTGTCGCCATCATCAGCCTGGTGGGTTATACGGTGATGGGTATGATAGAGTCCGTATGGGCCGGTTTCGGTGCGGCCTCCCTGACCTTCGTGGTGGCGGTGCTGTGGCTGAAACACAAGTCCGGCGCCCGCGACTGACGCAGTGACAGTCCATGGCCGCGGCGCAGGGAGGCGCCGCGGGACTTTCGGCGCAATTTGATGCTAAGATAGCCGCCGTTTGAGATAAGGACAGGAACTCCCCCATTGGCACAGCTCTATTTTTATTACTCGGCCATGAACGCCGGTAAATCCACCTCTTTGCTGCAATCTTCCTACAACTACCGCGAGCGGGGGATGAACACCTTGGTGATGACCGCGTCCATTGACGACAGGTACGGCCTGGGCAAGGTGGCCTCCCGTATCGGTATCCAATCGGACGCCCAGGTATTTGGTGCCAATGACAACCTGCTCGACATGATAGCCACGGCCCACGCCGCGACCCCGTTGCACTGTGTGCTTATCGATGAGAGCCAGTTCCTCGCCAAGGATCAGGTGCGTCAGTTGACGGCCGTGGTGGATAAACTGGATATTCCCGTGCTCTGTTATGGCCTGCGTACCGATTTCCAGGGCGAGCTGTTCAGCGGCAGCCAGTATCTGCTAGCCTGGGCCGACAAGCTGGTGGAACTCAAGACCATTTGTTACTGCGGTCGCAAGGCCAATATGGTGGTGCGCCGCGATAGCCTGGGCAATCCGGTGCGCGAAGGGGCTCAGGTGGCCATTGGCGGCAATGAAAGCTACGAGTCCGTGTGCCGTAAACACTTCCAGGAATTGGTATGGGATTGATCCGTACTGCCACGGAGCAAGACGCCACGGCGGTACAGGCGCTGCTGGCGCAGCTGGGTTATCAACACCCGCTGGATGCAGTGGTTGAGCTGCTCAAACGCAGCGAAAAGGATGACAACAGCCTGTGCCTGCTGGCCTTTGACGGCGACAGGCCAGTGGGGCTGATGAGCCTGCTGTTTTTCTTTTATTTTCCGGCCGCAGCCCTGCAGTGCAGGATAACGGCCCTGGTGACCGACGAGCATTGCCGCGGGCAGGGTGTTGGCAAGGCATTGTTGCAAAAGGCGCAGGAACTGGCCAAAGGCCGCGGCTGTAAGGCGCTGGAACTGACCACCTCGCTGTCACGCACCCAGGCCCAGGCCTGGTATGAGGCCCAGGGTATGAGCCGCACTTCTTATCGCTACTGCATTTCGCTATAACCTGGCGTTATTTCATCAAGCTGGACTGAGCACCGTCGGCCATCAATCCTGGCCTCAGTTGCTGAGGGTGAGGATATTTATCCGTTCGCAGGGCATGGCTGTGGCCTGCAGCTGCGCGTCTTCCAAGGGGATATTGGCGCTGGCATACAGCTGGCCTATGTCATCGATATGTATGGCACCGCGGCACTCGCGAATAAGTCCCTCGGTGAGCATTTTCTTCATTAACCGGGAAAAGGTTTCCGGCTGAATCGATAGCCTCGACGCCAGCACCCGCTTGGGAATATCCAGCTCCACCACGCCCTGGTTATCGCCGGTGCGTTTCAGGTTACGCATCAGAAACAGCAGCAGCCGTGACTGGGCGTTTTGCACCGACAAGAGTTCCACTTCGTTGAGATCTTTACGCAGCCGGACGCTCATGGCGGCCATGATGGCAATGCAGGCGTCGGCGTTGCGCTTGAGCAGCCCCAGATAGATTTCACTGTCAAAGCTGACCAGAATACATTCGGACACAGCCTGGGCCGACACGGGATAGCTGGCCTGCTGGGAAAACATCAGAGCCTCGGCAAAGGTGCGGCCCTCGCGGACCACTTCAATGACCTTGTCCTGGCCCTGCAAGCTGGTGCGGTACAATTGCAGGTGTCCCTGGATCACCAGATAAAAACGCTTGGCAACATCCCCCTGGCGAAACAGGGTTTCCTGCGGGGCAAGCTGAATGCGGGCAGCGCTGCCGAGCAACTGCTCCAGCTCACCCTGACTCAGGGCGGCAAACAGGTGATGGCTGTGTACAGCAGCTTTGATGGCGGAATCGGTAATCATGCATATTCCTTGCAACTTCCTGTGGCGCACAAATTACCCCAAATTCGGTTAACAATTTGTGATCCAGCGCAGGAAGCTGACCATGACCGCCGATAACGGCTTTCCCTGTCTTGTATCGGATCCTCAGTGATGCATGCTGTGATCGTGCATACCCTGATCCGCTTTGGCGCTGTCCTGAGCCTTGCCACCGAACTGGGTGACCCTGGCCTTGGCCTGAAGCGTTTCACCGTCCGCCAGGGTGAGCACCAAAGACACCTCTTCACCTTGCTCGGGCACACCGGCATTGAAGTCAGACATCATGGCGTGCAGTCCCTGGGGTTCCAGCTTGACCATGCCATGGGCCGGTATGCGTATGCTGTCCACCGGCAGCATCTTCATCATCTCGCCTTCCTGCACCGTTTGGTGCAGCTCTATCTCCCCCCTGGGGCTGGCAATGCTGCTCAGAACCAGTTCCTTGTCACCGCCGTTGTGCAGTGTCAGGTACAGGGGAACCACCCTTGATGTTGGCGGCATGGCGCGGATCCAGGCGTCATGGACCATCAGGTCGCCGGCAAGGCTGCTAAAAGACATCAGCAGCAGGGTGGCCAAGGTGGATTTCAATTTAAGCTGTCGCATAAGTTCTCCTTCAGCCCAGCAGGCTGGCAATTTGACTGCGCATTTCATCGAGCGCTGTGCCGGTATAAAAGAAACCCCGTACCCGGCCACGGCCATCAATGACAAAGATTTTGGCGCTGTGGGAATAGAGGAAGCCCTTTTGGGCCGGCTGACTCTTGTCTTCCAGACTGAGCTTTTTGTATTCGGTGGTGACCTTTTCATCGGCCAACTTGATGTAGTCGGCATGGTACAGCCCGGCCACCGCATCGATTTTTTCGCGGCTGTCCACCAGGCCGATAAAGCTGGGGTCAAAATAGCTCAGGTACTTGTTCAGGTGGGTGGGGGTGTCGTAATCGCTGTCGATGCTGACAAACAGCACCTGCACCCGCTCCCGCTGCCCGGGTTCCAGCTGTTTCATCAGTTGGCTGATGTGGGCCATGGTGGTGGGACAAATGTCGGCGCAATTGGTGTAGCCGAAAAACATCAGCACCACCTTATCTTTGAAATCCGACAGCCGTACCTCACCGCCGCGGCTGCTCTGCAGGCTGAAATCGCCGCCTATGCCTTTGAGAATTGGCATATCGGCAAAGGCGGGCAGGGCCAGGCTCAGTCCCAGCGACAGGGACAGGGCCGACAACAGACGGCGGGGAAAGTGGGCGCGCAGTGGGCGAAAGGACAGGTGTGACAGCATGGGATTCTCCTTTAGGCTCAGCAACGGATCTCGGCACCGGGATCGGTGACCGGGGGTAAATATTGGCTTTGGTAATTTGCAATCAGGGCCCGGCCATCGCGCACCAGCACTGTCATGTTGACGCCGACGCGGGCCAGTTCGGTTTCGCCCCATTGATTGGTGGCGCTCCACTGGTATTCCAAACTTACCGGATAGCTGCCATCGGCCAGGGCTGTGCCTATGCTGAGGTTTTTGATGGCCCGGCGGCTGTTTTGGTTGTTCAGGGCCTGCAGCGCCCCTTGATAGCTGACCGGGCTCAACTGGCCGGGTTCGGGGCTGGTGAAGGCGGCATCTGGCAGCAGCATAGCGGTCAAGGCTTGGGAGCCGGGATAGTCCAGGGCCTGGGTCCAGCGAAACAGCAGGGCGCGGATCAGGTTTTGCTCAGCGGCGGGACGGAATTGGCCACTGAGTTCATCGATTTCATTCACTTGGGTTTCGCTGGCAATCAGGGTCGGACCGGCCCGGGGTGCCGAATCACTGTTCTCCAGCGTCAGGGTTTGGATCAGGTAGCGGCCTTCGCCGGGGCCGGCATCCCGTGCCTGGTATTCCAGTTCTACCTCCAACCTCAGACGACCATTTTCTTCAGCGATTTGGTCAATGGCCAGTATCTGGTGCGCCCCGGCAACAGGCTTGCCAGTGGGATATTCGGCCAGATCGGTATTCACAGTCGCCTTGGGCTGTATGCCCAGATCCAGTTCGCCGTACCACTGATACACAGCGCTTTGAATCAGATAATCCGAGGGCGTGGCCGCCAGGGCAGGTTGGATGAACAGGGGACCAAACAGCAGGGCAGAGATTAGGGCTGACAGAGGCGTGGCAAAGGGACCTTTCATGGGACCTCCAAAAAAAGCGGGGGTGAAGTCACCCCCGCATCCGGACTCAGGCTGTGATGGCGCCTGGTTTTTTCACCTGTACCATCAGGTTGTCGTCCCACTCGCCTTCCACCTTGATGTGGGCTGCGGCACCTTTCATGATGGCTTCAATCAGGTTGTGGTTAACGTAGGCATAGAGGCCTGGCTGACGGAAGTTGTACAGTGCGGCTGCCGCGCTGCCACCGGCGACCATCCAGGTTTCCAGGTTGGTCTGTGGTGCGTCGGTGAAGGAACCGGCGGCCCAGACATAGTCACCGTGACCACCGATGATGTGCGGACGGGTGTCGCGGTTGGCCTGGGAGTGTACAAAGAGTACTGATTCACCCACCTTGGCGGTCATGGCGTTCTTGCCGGTCAGAGCGCCCACGGCACCGTTGAACACGACATGGGATGGGGTCAGGGTTTTCATTACGTCCATGACGTCCTGCATGCTGTCCATGACTGTCTTGAATTCCTTGTATTTGCCGTTGGCATCTTTGGGAATATAGAAGTCGGCTTCACCCACATAGTAGGCCTTGTCGTAGTGCAGAGGGTTGCCCTGGGCATCTTTCAGACCATCCCGTGGCAGTACCATGATGGCACCATGCATACCCATGGCCACGTGCCATGGGATCATGGCGCCACCCGGGGCACAGTGGTACACGAAGGTACCGGCCTTGGTGGCCTTGAAGCGGAAGGTGACTTCCTGACCTGGAGATACCAGGGTCAGCTCACCGCCACCCAGAGCGCCGGTGGCTGAGTGCAGGTCGATGTTGTGGGCCAGATTGTTGCTGGCAGGGTTAACCAGGGTCAGCTCCACAAAGTCATGCTGGTGACACACAATCAGCGGACCGGGCACGCTGCCGTTGAAGGCACAAACCCAGGCCTTGGTGCCGTTTTCCAGCTCGACCTGTTTCTCTTCGATCACCAGTTTCACTTCCACTACCTTGGGCTTGCCCGTGGCGATTTGGTCGTGCTTGGGCACCATTGGTGGTGGCACCAAATCCAGTTTTACACGCTCCAGCTGATCAGCGCTGTAGTTGGCCATGCGGTCATCTTTACGGGCTGCACCGGTTGCAGCGGCAGGGGCTGACATCAGACCGGCTGCCAGACCGGCACCCACCAGGCCAATACCTACTGAGCCACCGAGAAACTGACGACGTTGTTCGTTGATAACACCGGATTGTTGATTGTGCTTATCCATTGAATGCTCCGTATTTTTACTTTTTCTTCCTGGATTGGGATGTTTCGCCGCTCCAGGAGCTGAGGGTGAATGTCTTGCTTGTGCTTAAGACTATGCTCCTTGGCGGCGTTGGAATTGACATTAATCAAGTTGCATTTGAAATGCGTGTTTAAAGAAGAAAATTGCGAGAGAGATCATCTTTTAAGTCAGAAAATCGATGTCGGCCGTGATCCCGGTTTTACTCTCGCTGACGATGGGATCCAGGCCACAAAATTCCATGGTCAAAGTGACAGTGGTGTAGAAAAAGTACACTAAAGAGGGGTGTTTTATATTGTATAAAATATGCTAATTTCGCCAGCGGATGCCGCAGTATCGCTCCAGTCTTCAATAACAAACCTAAAACAGGACTGATCCATGAACAGATTGCGAACCAAACGCGCGCCCCTGACGCTGCTCTGTACCTTGTTGCCTGGCATGGCCATGGCAGACGGACTGAACCCCGGTCATCCGACCCGGGATCAGCTTGCGTCCAAGGCACAGGTGCTGCCGGTTGAGGCCGCACCCAACGCAACAACCACTACCCTGAAACAACAACTCCATTCACACAAACCGACCGATAAGCTGGCAAACAGGCAGCCCGACTCCGGCGCGGCCAGGCAGCCTGCTCAGCAGCAACTGACCACGGCCGCCGGCGCGTGCAGTGCTGCTGAGATAGCGCCGCTTACGGGCACGGCCCTGACCGACGCCCTGTTGGCGGCGGACTTGTCCTGCGTGAACGCCTTTTTCAACGCGGGCACAGATTATGCCCAGGCGCTGTTCAACGAGGCGGACATGGTCAGCGTCAGCAACCGCCTGGCCCAGATGGCACCTGCCTATACCGGTGTCGATGATGGCCACCTGCTGAATCTCATTACCTACCTGCGCGCGGGATACTTTGTGCAGTGGGGGCTGGTGGATGAGGTGGGCGCCTATGGCGCGGCACTCGACAGCGCCAGCCTGGCGGCCTTGCAGCAGTTTTTTGCTAACCCCCACGCCTTCGATATCAGCTCCGCCAACGGCGATGTCTTGTCCGAGGCGGTGATTTTGATAGACAGCGCCCATCAAATTTCCCACTTCCTCGATGTGGCCGAGCGCTTGCTGCAACAGTTTGACAGCAGTTACCTCAACTACGGCTCCATGCGCAGCGCCACCAACGCCGCCTATGGCCTGCTGTACAAGGGCCAGTGGGACAGCAACTATGTCACCACCCTGGAGGCCAGGCTGTCGCTGCTCGATACCCTGGATAACTTCATCAAGGACAACGGCTTCCTTATCGACAGCGGCAATGATTACCTAATCAACAACGCCGCCTATGAGCTGGGGCGTATGCTGATGTATCCCGGCGCCATCAAGGACAAGGCCAAACCCATGGTCCAGTCGATTCTGCAGCGCTACAGCATGTCTGGGCAGGGCAGTGGTATCTGGCTTGCGGCCGCGGAAATGGCCGATTACTACGATAATTGCGCCGACTATGGTGTCTGCGGTTATCAGGATCAACTGCAGGCCCAGATCCTCAGCATTCACTACACCTGCTCTCCAACCCTGAAGATCCGTGCCCAGGCCATGAGTACGGTTGAGCTGGCAGATTCCTGTGGCCAGCTGTCGGCCCAGGAAACGGACTTCCATCAGAAGCTGGCCACCGCCGACGTGCCGGTGGCGGACGATCTCAACACGGATCTGGAAGTGGTGGTGTTTGATGATTACAGCAACTACAGCAAGTATGCCGGGGTGTTCTTTGGCATAGGCACCAACAACGGTGGTATGTATCTGGAAGGCAATCCGGCGGATCCCGATAATCAGGCGCGTTTTATTGCCCACGAGGCCAGCTGGCTACCGGAATTTGAGGTGTGGAACCTGCGCCACGAGTATGTCCACTACCTCGACGGCCGCTTCAACATGCACGGCGACTTCTCCGAGACCATGATGTACGGCTCGGCCCACGAAGAAAGCACCGTCTGGTGGGTGGAAGGTCTGGCCGAGTATATCTCCCAGGGCGATGACAACCAGAAGGCCATAGACATAGGCCGCGCCAACAACTACGCCCTGAGCACCCTCTTCGGCAACAACTACAGCAGTGGTACCGACAGGGTTTACCGCGGTGGCTACCTTGCGGTGCGTTACATGTTCGAGCGCCATCGCAACGACGTGGATGCCATGCTGGGCTTTTTCCGGGCCGGCAACTATGACGCCTATGCCAACCTGATGACAGCCATAGGCAGCAGCTACGACGCCGACTTTGCCCAGTGGCTGGCCGATGTCACCACAAGCATCAGCGACAGGGACGGCGACGGTGTAGCCGACGGCGACGATGCCTTCCCCGATGACGCGACCGAGTGGCTGGATAGCGACCATGACGGCATAGGCAACAATGCCGACACCGACGATGACAACGATGGCGTGCTTGACAGTGACGATCTCGACCCGCTGGACCCCAATGTCGGTGGCGCCGGAAGTTGTAGCACTGCCGCCTGTGACCCCAATGTGGCGACCATGACCGCGGGCATAGCCAAGCAGGGCATCTCCTCGACCTACGCGGCCTACTTCTCCATCTGGGTTCCGGCCGGCACCAGTACCCTGCGCTTCACCGGCGCTGGTGGCTCGGGCAATGCCGATCTTTATGTTGCCGCCGGCCGTTACCCCAGCCGCAGCGACTTTGATGCCCGTTCAACTCAAAGTGGCAATAACGAGATTGTGTTCATCAACGCCCCTGCGACAGGTGGCTACTATTATGTGTCCCTGTTCACCGACAGCGGCTTTGCCGACATGACGCTGCTGGCAGAGTTTGATGTAAGCCAAAGTGGCGGCAGCATACCCGCTGATGCGGCCGATCCCGCCCAGCAGACCCTGTACAACGGCATCGCCAAGGCCGGTATAGCTTCTGACAGCGCCCGCTATTACTCCATCTGGGTGCCTTCGGGAGCAACCAACCTGAATATTGCCATCTCCGGCGGTACAGGGGATGCCGATCTGTACGTGCGCTTTGGTGACTGGCCAACGGAGTCCGTCTGGGACGCCAGGCCCTACGTGGGCGGTAATAACGAGACAGCCACTCTGGCAGCACCGCAAACCGGCGGCTACTACTACATCATGCTCAAGGCGTTCCAGCCCTTCAGCGATGTCACCCTGCTGGCGACCCATGACTGAGTCAGCTCGTTAGCCCGTTGAAAAGCCAATAAAAAAGGCAGGCCAATGGCCTGCCTTTTTTATGACTTGAACAGCTTGTAACGAGTCTTTAACCCGCCTTGAGTTGGTATTTGCGGCGGACCTCGTTGATCAGTTGCTCACGCGAACTCCGCTGACGTTCATGGGGCGCAAAGGCTGAACTTGCCCTGTCCAGCAGATCCACGGCCCGCGCCAATTGCGCCAGCTCGGTATCTGTAAGCGCGTCTCGACTAAACAACTCATTGATCCGGATAACGGCCAACTCCTTGGTGGCGATATCTTCCGGTAGTCCCGAGCGGGTGCATAATCCATAGGTGCCGGTAAGAAAGCTTTGCCATTCCTTGTCTATGTGGGCAGGAAGCTCTTCATTCACTCGCGGATCGTCACTGGCAAAACCCTCTGTCTTTAACTGCGCCAGTTTGGCCGTGTAACGGCTGGAGAAGGCCTGATAAACGGCCGGGCTGTCGTCATTGGCCTTAAGCATGCCCAGCCAAGAGGCGTATCCCTTGGCGTAATATTCCAGGCTTTCACTTTGCTGATGCTGGCCGAAAAAAGAGTCGCAATTGAGGTTCAGTTCCAGGCGGTATGATGCCTTGGGCATCAAGAGCCCGTCCTGAAACCGGCGTAACTCAGCTTCCGATACCTGGGTAGTTTCCAGCAGTTGCTGCAAGGTCAGAAACTGGTTATTGAGATAATCGAGCAGTTCCATTTTTACTCCTGTAAATGAGCTGGTGAATCATGGGGCAGAGCGACAATAGGCTCAGCGATACTTACTCAATAAATTGTTTTTCACAGCTGGCCATTCGCCAGCTGTGATGGAATAGACCACGGTATCACGCAAGGAGCCGTCCGGCATTATGGTGTGGTTGCGTAATATACCGTCCTGTTTGGCACCCATTATTTCAATGGCCGCCCGGGACGCGCCATTGAAATAATGGGTTCTGAACTCGGCGGCAATGGCGTTGGACTGCTCAAACAACTTACCGAGCAGCAAGAGTTTACATTCGGTGTTCACCGGGGTCCGCTTCGCTGCATCGGCATACCAGGTATAGCCAATCATGGCCCGGCGATTGGCAGCATCGACATTGTAATAGCGAGTAGTACCCGCAATTGTGTCAGTGGATTTTACCCTGACCGCGTAGGCCACATTGCCGGCCTCGGCGTCTTTCATTGCCTGGTTCACGTACTCCGGCATTTGCTCAGGCTTTGGCAAGTTGGCAAACCACAACTTCCAGGCTTCGCCACCGCCCGCTGCAGCGGTTCAATATGTCCCTGATGCAAGGGCTCGAGGGTGACATATTGCCCCTCAAGGGCTTCATTGGTGATCCACATATATTTCCTTATTTTCTACCTATGATCGATCATCTTCTTCCAAATCTGGGGAATAAGATTACATCACGTCGTAGCCCTGCAGTGCTGAAAATGAGGCTGATTAATTTAACCAGATATTGGATTGGTTAGCGGTTATAGCGTCGCTCAAATCCCTTAATGCTAAATCCCTGCATTTTCTCATTGTCTCCGATGAGAATTAATGGGTATCCGGCGCCGCCGAGTTGTTTGAATTCGCGCATTCTACGAGGAGACGCTTCTACATCATATTCAGTATATTTGATACCACTGGCAGCAAAATATTTTCTGGCCTTTTCACAATAAGGACACCAGGAAGTGGCATACATAATAACCCGCTTTACTTCAGGTGGTTTGACGTCTTCGCTCGCTTGGGAAGGGCGTTGAGCGGGCTTTTGGGCTGTGACAACACTGCTTTGATTAATGTCAGCGACCTTGGGCTCTTCTACATTCGGCGGTTGGTCACCATAGTGCACCACACCCTTATCATCAGTCCATTTATAAACCTCGGCCTTGAGACAAACCAAAGGTGCGGAAAGCAAAACGACCGTGAACACGTAGAGCAAAAATTTAGCTGAGTAGATTAACCTTCCTAACTTCATTTATTGTTCTTCCTATTAAATATGAAGTGATGCTCTTTGAATGAATCAATTCAAAAAATGAAAAGAGGGTGTCAATATTTTCAAACGTGAGTGCTGGCTTTAATATATGTAGTCAGTTGCATTCTTATTGCTAGAATTTTATTGATTGAATATGCTGCCTAATTTTGTAGCAAACATATGGTTCCATGCAATTGCAGTACTTATTAGTATTTACAAGACTCATAACGTTTGTCGAGAGTGACCGCCCACAAGCGCAGCTTGTGGGCGGTCACTCTCGACAGAATTGTTAGGTGGCTGGAACAAACGATGCTCCGTCAAACTGGAAAAGACGAATGCTGCCTAAGTGCAGGTAGCGGCCGGAGTTGAACGTATCCCACAGACTCTCAGCTCCGCGAACCTTTTCAGGGGACGGCCAGAACCCAAAGAACCATTCGGAACCAGGATCCTCCTCACGCACGAGCCGCGCAGCTAGATCAAGCCTTTCTGTGACGAAACCATCTGCCGCTGCCGCCAATGCTTGATTGAGCCCCTGCAAGTAGATTTTCGTCGTAGCCTTTACGTGTAGCAGTTTTCCAAAGTCCCAAGAAAACGATTGCATTGCCGTAGAGCTTTCGCACTCCATTGCTATGTGAACTCGACGTACACAACCAATGTCGTCTATATCAGCGACCACTGCATCAAGAAGCCATTCGCCGGGGACGCGATGGACGGACTCATTTTGAAATCCGATATGAAAAAGCTTTGCCTCGGCCGGCAGAAGCGCTGGAAGCCGCTTGCCGACCTCGCTACAAAAGCGGCTCGACCTGAGTGCATTGCTTGCACCGCCCTCTGGTTTCCAATGTATAGAAAACGACAGTGCCTGCTCCAACAGTTTTTGTAGTTGATGCGCGTTCACATTATCTTCCGAATGAGGCATATAACGCCTTTAGTATGGACCGAAGCTGCGAAGCAGCGGAGGTCCAGCCTGAAAGGCGAGCATGCTTAAACTTGTTAGGTGCAACTTAATTCATTTGTTGTTTTTCTAGTGTCGAAGAATTGATTCGCGATTTCATCAGTAAATTCAATCGGCTGCGATCCAAGTAGATTGGTCAGTACGATAATTGAAACGTTTTTTTCGGGATAAATGACCATAGTGGATGCATTCCCCCCGCTAGAACTTACTGCCGGGTCTTTTTCGCGTGCCAAAACTTGCCATCCTGCAGCATAGCCATTTTCCAATGAACTGAATCCGGCGGTCTTGCCGTTAGCTAGTACGGCAGGCTGCCACATTTGCATCTTCGCTGATGGCGTCAAAATTTGGCCTGACTGTAACGCGATTAAAAAATGCGCCAGCTCGTTGGCGGTTGATTTCATTCCCGCAGCCGCCCACAACAATGGAGAATAATTTATCTCTAATGACTGATATCCAGAACCATTGGATATGTATTGCTTGGCAACTGCCGTAGGAGTGCTACCAGATTCTGTAAAGCTATTCGCTTTCGTGATAGGCATTGTCGAGGTGAGACCTTGCGCCAGAAACTTTTCAAACGAGTCACCATTGTATTTCTCGACTAATTTTTTAAGTATCACATAGCCAGTTTGATTGTATTGAAATCTCTCATTAGGCACAGACTGCATTGGGAGAGTTTGAACTGTCTGCCATGCAGAACCATCATCACCTGCGCCCACAAGTTCAGTGAGGGGACCTTTTATTATCTCTGGTAGTCCAGATGTGTGACTGAGAATTTGCTGAACTGTCAGCTGCTTCCATTCTTGTGGAAGATCAGGGAAATGGATGCCTAGCTGATCATCCAGCTGCAATTTGCCTTGTTCGACTAATTGCATAATTGCCACGCCTGTAAATGCCTTCGTCATGGAATAAATTGAAAACGCCGTTGTTTTCGAAACTTTGGTATTCGCCTCAACATCCGCCTGTCCGTACTCAGCGCTCTTAACGATACAGTTATCCTTAATTACCACGAGTTGCAGCCCTGGAATGTTTCTCTGAGACATTATTCGATAAACAATATCGTCAGTTTCATCGGCTTGCGTTGACGCTGAAACAATCGCTAAAGCACATAGTGCCGGAAAATAATTTTTAAACTTCACTTTCAAGTGCATTTCCTTTTTTCTAAAAAAATTGCAATCTTTCAGCGTAAAGCCAACAGCACCTAACGCTGTTTTAACCTGCGTTTTGGGTGGCGCGGAGCTTGCGAATGCAAGATCCGTGACGCCCAAATCTAGGGAATCCCCAGATAATTTCCTGTATATTCAATTTGGTAGACACGCATGGTGCTGTTTGAACTAATCAATTTCGCCAAAAACCTACCAGATCCAACACCATGCGTGATGTCCACATCTTACACGATTTACTCAGAAAGCAATGCCCACAAATTCATCAAAAACGGCTTAATTCTCTGATGGTTGCCACAGAAGCGCTGCTTGACGGCAACCAATTGTCACTGACTCAGCTGGGGCGCAATATGTCAGGTTCTGTGGCGCCAAAACACAACATCAAACGGATAGACAGGCTATTGGGCAATTCGCATCTTGCCATTGATAAATTCGCAATTTATCAATGGCATGCCAAGTTGATTTGTTCAGCCAATCCCATGCCCATCATTCTGGTTGATTGGTCTGATGTCCGTGAACAACTCAGGATGATGACACTGCGGGCCTCGGTCAGTGTGCGGGGCCGTGCCGTGACCTTGTATGAGCCCTTAGCGCGTCAATGCGGCCGGTGCACGAATGCTGGAGCAAGTCATCGCCATGTGACTCCCAGAACTGCCTTGATTACTTCGCTTTTGCCAGGGCAAGATCGTTAAACTGAACGAGGTTAACGCCTATCATGTTGGATAAGTACTGCTCCAAAAATACTTTATGATTTGAACCAACAACGATAACCACTCTTTCCCCTACGTGATCTGCCACTACCCGCATGATATTTGAGGCCATATTCAGGTTTCTGACTTCCCACAAAGCGATTCTGGCAGCTCCTGCGGCGGGATCCAGATCCTTGTCAACAAACAGGCTCCATTCTTTGTCAATGACTTCGGCCTTATATGCATTACTGTTATACCAGGTAAAAAGCGGCAGCCAATCACCTGTCTGTGATGCCTGCTTTTTCAAGGTCTCGGGTTTTTTAATGTAGTCGCTATTGCCCAGCTCGGCGGCGTATTTGGATGTTTCGTAGGACGGCATCAGTTTTTCAACGACGCCCTGATACATGTCTTTGTCCAGATGATCATCAATGGGATAAAGGCGGTTTAGCTTAAGCTTCAACGCCAAGGCGCTGGCAATCACGTTGACTTCATTGTTGTTTGAGGTTGTTTTATTAAGGTAGTCCCTTAGCTCAGGATCTATTGCGTCAGTTGCTGTGCTCTCACCCAGGTATTTCCATTGAAGAGCCGCAGTATCTCTGCTAAATCCGGCAATGGCGAATCTGATGATATCTACCCTTTGGCTATCTGTCGGCTCGGGTTCTGCCAGCAGCTTATTCAATTTGCCAATGGCCTCTGTGGTGGTGACCTTCAGCTTATCTTGCTCTTTTTGAGCCAGGGAGATGAGCTTTTCTCCAACGAAGGTCTTTAGAACGTCCTGGTAGTTCTCTTGCCCCGCTATCATGGTGGCAATGTCCTGCGGCCTTAACGACTCAACCGCAATGGCGGTCGGTTGATACTGCTCCAACCGTTGTAAGACAGGTGCCAATGGCCCCGAACTCAAATCTTCCTTAATGCCGGCAAGATGTGCGGTTCCAAACACCATGACATCGGTTTTATTTTTGACTCTGGCATCCAAGCCGGCTATTTCGCCGGTCGCAAATGCAGAGCCTGATATGAGAACAAGTGCACTAAGGGTTAAGGTTTTAAGCATGGTTATTTCCTCCTGAAAAATAATGCGTCACAGCGTTATATGTCTTTTCTCTTGGTGTTGTTTGAGTCTTATTGCGATGCTTTAAGCGCAATAAACAAGTGACATCAAAAGGCTTCTTGTTTATTGGAACCAAAGTGGAACATTGAACCCTAGGGTTTAATAGAACGGCAAGCGCTGAACTCTGTCTTAATTGTCTTTGATTTATTAGCCAGTGATAAAAAATAGAGCGCCCATTACCTAAGGTTGCAGTATTTGCTCCGACACAAATTCATCTACTCACTGCCAATTGTGTCGCCAACCGGCGCAGTCATAGCACAAAGGCCACGGCTACCGCAGGACGCCTTTGGTTGCAAATGGCATCTAAGCTATTTAAAACAATTCGTTAAGGCTTTTCTTTGGCGGATTTCATTACCGTTAAGGTGGCGTGGATAAAGCGGGGCAAAAAGTGCCTTCCCTGAGTTGTTATCCTTGGCCTGGGCCTTTTCGTTTCCGTCAGTATGACAACCGAAACAACGTGTGAAAGATTACCTAAATAACAGTCGCTTAACAAGTTTTAACTGGCTGAAACAACTGGTCCTGAGTGGATAAAAAAACACCCGCGATTGCGGGTGTTGTCAAAGTGCTTGCAAGCGCCTTATGTGAAAGCGCCTTGTGTGAACACGTCTTAGAAGGTCATTTCTGGCACGTGCTCGGGCACTATCAGCTTGCCGGCGGTCTTGGCGACGATTTCCTCAACGCTGACGCCGGGAGCGCGCTCCAGCAAGTGGAAGGCGCCGTCTTTGATTTCGATAAAGGCGAGGTCGGTCAGTACCCGCTTGATGCAGCCAAAGCCGGTCAGCGGCAGTTCGCATTTGGGCAGCAGCTTGGAGTTGCCGTACTTATCGGCGTGCATCATGGTGACAATAATGTTGTCGGCACCGGCCACCAGATCCATGGCGCCGCCCATACCCTTGACCAGCTTGCCGGGGATCATCCAGGAGGCGATGGAGCCTTCCACGTCCACCTCGAAGGCGCCCAGCACGGTCAGATCCACATGACCGCCACGGATCATGGCGAAGCTCTCGGCGCTGGAGAAGAAGGACGCGCCCTTGACGGCGGTGACGGTTTGTTTGCCGGCGTTGATAAGGTCCGGATCTATGGTGGCCTCGGTGGGGAATTCACCCATGCCCAGCAGGCCGTTTTCCGATTGCAGCATCACCTGCATGCCCTCGGGAATATAGTTGGCCACCAGGGTCGGGATACCAATGCCGAGGTTGACGTAATAGCCGTCTTTAAGCTCTTTGGCGACGCGCTGGGCCAGTTGTTCTCTTGAAAGTGCCATGGCGTTCTCCCTTATGCCTGCTTCACTGTGCGCTGTTCGATGCGCTTCTCGAAGGTACCCTTGATGATGCGGTGCACATAAATGCCCGGGGTGTGGATGTGGTCGGGATCCAGCTCGCCGGGCTCCACAATTTCTTCCACTTCCACCACTGTGATCTTACCGGCGGTGGCCATCATGGGGTTGAAGTTGGCGGCGGTCTTGCGGAACACCAGGTTGCCCATGGTGTCGGCCTTCCAGGCACGGATCAGCGCAAAATCGGCGGTCAGGGATTCTTCCAGTACATAGTGACGGCCCTTGATCTCGCGGGTTTCCTTGCCTTCGGCCACAGGGGTACCGTAGCCGGTAGCGGTGAAAAAGGCGGGGATCCCGGCGCCGCCGGCACGGATCTTCTCGGCCAGGGTGCCCTGGGGGGTCAGGATCACGTTCAGTTCGCCGCTCAGCATCTGCTTTTCAAAGGTGGCATTCTCACCCACGTAGGAAGCGATCATTGTGCTTATCTGCTTGTTTTGCAGCAGCAGACCCAGGCCGAAGTCATCGACACCGGCGTTGTTGGAGATGGCGGTCAGGCCCTTGACGCCCATCTGCACCATCTTGTTGATCAGGCCCTCGGGAATGCCGCAGAGGCCAAAGCCACCGACCATGATGGTCATGTCATCTGTGAGGCCCGCCAGGGCCTGGTCGTAGCTGTCGACGACCTTGTAGAGTCCTGCCATTGTTGTTTCCTTCTGTTTGGCTTATCTGGCGGTGGCGCTGTGCCACCACCGCCGCTTATTGATTTTTTTTTTCTAATAACTGGTAGTGCCGGGTTAGCCCAAGGCGCGGGCAACCTTGGAGCCGCTGGTCCGGCCCAGCGCCTGGCTGATGGCATTGCCGGCCGCCGCCAAACGCTTGAGATCCACGCCGGTGTCTATGCCCATGCCGTGCAGCATGTAGACCAGATCTTCGCTGGCCAGATTACCCGAGGCGCCCTTGGCATAGGGACAGCCGCCGAGACCGGCCACCGAGGTATCAATCACGCTGATACCGGTTTCCAGGCAGGCGAGAATATTCGCCAGCGCCTGACCATAGGTGTCGTGGAAATGCAGCGCCAGCTTGTCCTCCGGCACCCTGGCGGCCACGGCTTCGACCATTTTACGGGCCTTAAGCGGCGTGCCAACGCCTATGGTGTCACCGAGGGAGATTTCGTAACAGCCCAGTTTGTACAGAATTTCAGACACCCGCACCACTTCGCTTACGGCAATCTCACCATCATAGGGGCAACCGAGCACGCAGGACACGTAGCCACGCACCGGCAGATTGTGCGCTTTTGCCTTTTCCATCAGCGGGATAAAGCGTTCGATGGACTCCTCTATGGAGCAGTTGATGTTCTTCTGGCTGAAGCCCTCTGAGGCGGCAGCAAAAATAGCCACTTCGGAGGCGCCGGCGTCAAGGGCCAGTTCCAGACCCTTGAGATTGGGGGTCAGGGCGCTGTAGCGCACCCCGTCCAGCCTTTGAATGCCTTTCAGTACCTCGGCGGAATCCGCCATCTGTGGCACCCACTTGGGGGACACGAAGCTGGCGGCCTCGATGCGCTTGATGCCGGCATGGGCGAGATCCTGCACCAGGGCTATCTTGGCCTCGGTGCTGACGCTCTTTTCATTTTGCAGGCCGTCGCGGGGGCCCACTTCAAACAGGCTGACGCTCTTTGGCAGGGCCATATCAAGCCTCCTCGGTGAGTGACAGCAGTAGGCTGCCGTCGCTCACCAGTTCGCCGGGGGCGAAGAAGAACTCGCTTACCACACCGTCGAAGGGCGCTTCTATGGTGTATTCCATCTTCATGGCTTCCATCACCAGCAGGCCCTGACCGGCGCTGACCTTGTCACCGACGGCCACCAGATGGGCCACCACTGTGCCGTTCATCGGCGCCTTGAGCTTGTCCTCTGAACTGGCGGACTCTTCCAGCACCTGGCCCTGCACTTCGCGGAAGTGGTAGCTGCCGCTGGGCAGGAACAGGGTCAGGCCGTCGGCGTCGGCATTGAAGCCGACCTTGCTGCGATGACCGTTGACCTCGGCCAGCAGCTGATCGCCTGAGAGGCTGCCGGATAGCACCAGTTCGCTTTCACCCAAAGGCAGGCGGAAGCTGTCGCCGTCCTGGGTTACCAGGGCGTGGCGGGTTTGATGCTCGTCGTCAATCAGGCTCACAGAATGGCTGCGCAGGCTGTTGAGGCGGAAACCGCCGAGGCTGGCCCAGGGGCTGTAGGGATCCTGATTGCCTTGTTGCACCACCTGACGGCTGGCGCGCAGCAAGAGTTGCAGCAGCACGGCCAGGCTGAAGGCGGTGTCGCTGTCGTCGCGGCTGCCGCCGATCAGCGCCTCACCGTAGCGGCCGATAAAGTCGGTGCTGAAGTCGGCGGAAGCGAATGCCGGATGCTCGGCGATATTGCTCAGGAATTCGATGTTGTGCTTGAGGCCGCTGATGCGGTAGCTCTCCAGCGCTCCCAGCAGGCGTGACAGTGCCCGCGAGCGGTTTTCATCCCAAACGATAAGCTTGGCAATCATTGGATCATAAAAGTTGGAGATCACATCGTTCTCGCGCACGCCCGAGTCGATGCGCACATGGCGGCTATGCTCGGGTTCGCGCAGGAAGGTGAGCTTGCCGCTGGCGGGCAGGAACTCGTTGTTGGGATCTTCGGCGTAGATGCGTACCTCGAAGGAGTGACCGACAATCTGCACTTCGGATTGATGGAGGGGCAGGGCGCCGCCGCTGGCGACGATAAGCTGCCACTTAACCAGGTCCTGGCCGGTCACCATCTCGGTCACAGGGTGTTCCACCTGCAGACGGGTGTTCATCTCCATAAAGTAGAAGCTGCCGTCCTTATCCAAAAGGAACTCAACTGTGCCGGCGCCGACATAATCGATGGCCTTGGCTGCGGCCACGGCGGCCTCACCCATTTGCTTGCGTAGGGTATCCGACAGGCCGGGGGCCGGGGCTTCCTCCACCACCTTCTGGTGGCGGCGCTGAATGGAGCAGTCACGGTCGGACAGGTAAATGGCATTGCCCTGAGTATCGGCAAACACCTGCACTTCCACGTGGCGTGGCTGGCGCAGATAGCGCTCCATCAGCAGCTTGTCGTTGCCGAAGCTGGAGGCGGCCTCACGGCGGGCCGAGTCGATATTGGCCTGAATTTCGGCCTCGGACTCGACTATGCGCATGCCCTTACCGCCGCCACCGTAGGCGGCCTTGATCAGCAGCGGAAAACCTATGGCCTTGGCTTGGGCCACCAGGGTGGCATTGCTTTGATCGTCACCGTGGTAACCGGGCACCAAAGGCACACCGGCCTTTTCCATGATGAGCTTGGCGGCACTCTTGCTGCCCATGGCGTCGATGGCGTCGGAGCCCGGGCCCACAAAGGCAATGCCCTTGGCTTCACACAGGCGGGCAAAGTCGGCGTTTTCCGACAGGAAGCCGTAGCCGGGGTGGATGGCTTGGGCACCGGCCTTGAGGGCGATATCCACTATCAGCTCGCCGCGCAGGTAGGACTGGGCCGGGGCGCTTTCGCCCAGGTAGAAGGATTCGTCGGCCATGGCCACATGGCGGGCGTCACGGTCGGCATCGGAATAAACGGCCACGGTCTTGATGCCCATGTCCCTGGCGGTACGGATGATCCGGCAGGCAATTTCACCGCGGTTGGCAATTAACAGCTTGGTAAACATTCAGTTGGCTCCATTCACCGCGATTATCCGCGCGTCTTGTCTTTGTCCGCCACCCACGCCGGGGCACGCTTGTCGAAGAAGGCGTTCAGACCTTCTTGGCCTTCGTCACTGACCCGGATACGGGCGATGCGCTCGCTGGTGTAGTCGCGGGTGTGCTCGTCGATAACGCCGCTTTGCAGGCGGGTCAACAGGGTCTTGCACCAGGCCATACCCTGGGGGCTGTTGGCCTTGAGCGCCGCTATGATGGGCGCGGCGGCAGCCTCGAGATCCTCGGCCAGTTCACTCACCACCTGCAGCTCCAATGCCTTGACGGCATCGAAACGCTCTGCGGTCAGCATGTAGCGGCGGCTGGCACGGTTGCCCATGGCGCGCACCACATAGGGGCTGATGACGGCGGGAATAAGACCCAGCTTCACCTCTGACAGGCAGAAACTGGCTGCCGGGGTGGCGAGGGCGATATCGCAGCAGCAGATAAGGCCGAGGGCGCCACCGTAGGCGGCACCGCCCACCAGGGCGATGGACGGCTTGGGGAAGCGGTCGAGGGTGTCCATCAGGTTCGCCAGTTCGCGGGCATCCTTGAGGTTGTCCTCAAAGTCCATGGCGGCCTGCTTGCGCATCCAGTTGAGATCGGCACCGGCGGAGAAGTGCTTGCCGGCGCTTTTCAGTACCATCAGGGCGCAGTCGCGCTCGTGGGCGAAGGCGTTGATGGCCTGGGTCATCTCGCTGATCATCAGCTCGTCGAAGGCGTTGTGCACCTCGGGACGATTGAGGATCAGGTAGCCGACGCCGTCTTTGAGTTCGCAGCGTACCGTGCTGAAGGAGGCCGACAGGGCCTCGATGGAAATCAGTTCAGTCATGGCCGTCTCCTTACATGCGGAACACGCCAAAGCGTGTGTCCTCTATGGGGGCGTTGAGGGCGGCCGACAGGGCCAGGCCCACCACATCGCGGGTCTGGGCCGGGTCGATAATGCCGTCGTCCCACAAACGGGCGCTGGCATGGTAGGGGTGACCTTCCTTGTCGTACTGGGCAATGATAGGCGCCTTGAAGGCGGCTTCCTGCTCGGCGGTCATGGTTTCCCCCTTGCGGGCCAGACCGTCCTTGCGCACTGTTGCCAGCACGCCGGCGGCCTGCTCACCACCCATCACGGAAATGCGGGCATTGGGCCACATCCACATCATGGTGGGGTCAAAGGCGCGGCCGCACATGCCGTAGTTACCGGCACCGTAGCTGCCGCCGATGATGACGGTGAACTTGGGCACAGTGGCACAGGACACCGCGGTCACCATCTTGGCACCGTGCTTGGCTATGCCCTCATGCTCGTACTTCTTGCCCACCATAAAGCCTGTGATGTTTTGCAGGAACAGCAGCGGGATCTTGCGCTGGCAACACAGTTCAATGAAGTGGGCGCCTTTCTGGGCCGATTCGGAGAACAGGATGCCGTTGTTGGCCACAATGCCGACCGGATAGCCGTGGATGCGGGCAAAACCGCACACCAAAGTGGCACCGTAGTTGGCCTTGAATTCGTCGAAGTCCGAGTCGTCCACTATGCGGGCTATGACTTCCTTGACGTCGAAGGGCTTTTTCAGATCCGTGCCGACTATGCCGTACAGCTCGTTAATGTCGTACTTGGGTGGCTTGACCGGCGATAGCATCAGCTCAATCTGCTTCTTGTGATTGAGGCGCTCCACGGCGCGGCGGGCCAGCTCCAGGGCGTGCTCGTCGTTCTGGGCCAGGTGATCGGCCACACCGCTTATCTTGGTGTGCACATCACCACCGCCAAGCTCCTCGGCGCTGACCTCTTCACCCGTGGCAGCTTTAACCAGCGGTGGTCCGGCAAGGAAGATGGTGCCCTGTTCGCGCACTATGATGGACTCATCGGCCATGGCGGGCACATAGGCGCCCCCCGCGGTACACAGGCCCATCACCACGGCGATTTGGGGGATACCCTTGGCCGACATGCGTGCCTGGTTGAAGAAGATACGGCCGAAATGGTCACGGTCGGGAAACACTTCATCCTGACGTGGTAGGTTGGCACCGCCCGAGTCCACCAGGTAGATGCAGGGCAGGTGACAGCGCTCGGCAATGGCCTGGGCCCGCAGGTGTTTCTTGACCGTGATGGGGTAGTAGGTACCGCCTTTCACCGTGGCATCGTTACAGATGATCATGCACTCGACGCCGCTGACCCGGCCAATGCCGGCAATGATACCGGCGGCGGGCACGTCTTCGTCATAAACGTCGAAGGCGGCGAACTGGCTCAGCTCCAGGAAGGGCGAGCCCGGGTCGAGCAGCTTGTCGACGCGGGCGCGGGGCGCCAGCTTGCCGCGGGACAGGTGACGTTCCATAGCGACGGCACCGCCGCCTTCGGCGATCTTGTGCAGCTTTTGCTGCAGATCTGCTACCAGATCGGCCATCGCCTGTTGTTTAAGTTTGAATTCATCGCTGCGTGGATTCACGCGGGTACCGAGTTGGCTCACTGTGGGTATCCTTTTCTGGCAACTGACTGTTGGCCTGTGACGCTTCTCTTTGAAAGAGCGGCTGTCGGAGTGTGCAGGCCATGGTCGCTTATGCCCGCCGGGCGGCGGGCCATAGCAATCGGGCCCCGCAGGGCCCGTTCCCTCGCTTATTTGGTCTCGTTGAACAGCTCGCGGCCGATCAGCATACGGCGGATCTCCGAGGTGCCGGCGCCAATTTCGTATAGCTTGGCGTCGCGCAGCAGGCGGCCGGTGGCGTATTCGTTGACATAACCGTTGCCGCCCAGCAGCTGGATGGCGTCCAGTGCCATCTTGGTTGCCAGCTCGGCGCTGTAGAGTATGGCACCGGCGGCGTCTTTACGGGTGGTTTCGCCGCGATCGCAGGCGCGGGCCACGTTGTAGACATAGGCCTTGGCAGCGTTCATGCCTGTGTACATGTCGGCCAGCTTGCCCTGGATCAGTTGGAACTCACCTATGGACTTGCCGAACTGCACCCGCTCGTGCACGTAGGGCAGTACTATGTCCATACAGGCGTTCATAATGCCCAGTGGGCCACCGGACAGCACCACGCGCTCATAGTCCAGGCCGCTCATCAGCACCTTGACGCCCTGGTTCAGGCCGCCGAGGATGTTTTCTTCCGGTACTTCACAGTCTTCAAACACCAGTTCACAGGTGTTGGAGCCGCGCATGCCGAGCTTGTCCAGCTTCTGGGCCTGGGAGAAACCCTTGAAGCCGCGCTCAACGATAAAGGCGGTGATGCCGTGTGGACCCTTGTCCAGCTCGGTCTTGGCGTAGATCACATAGGTGTGGGCATCTGGGCCGTTGGTGATCCACATCTTGTTTCCGTTGAGTATGTAGCGGTCGCCTTCCTTGCGGGCGTGCAGCTTCATGGAGACCACGTCGGAGCCGGCATTGGGCTCGCTCATGGCCAGGGCACCAATGTGCTCACCGCTGATCAGCTTGGGCAGGTACTTGGCCTTCTGGGCCTCGTTGCCGTTGCGGTTGATCTGGTTGACGCACAGGTTGGAGTGCGCGCCGTAGGACAGGCCGATGGAGGCCGAGGCGCGGGAGATTTCTTCCATGGCCACCACGTGGGCCAGGTAGCCCATGTTGACGCCACCGAACTCTTCGCTGACCGTGATGCCCAGCAGGCCCATGTCCCCCAGTACGGGCCACAGCTCGTTGGGGAAGGCGTTGTCGTGGTCTACCTTGGCGGCAATGGGCGCAATTTCGGCTTGGGCGAACTGGTATACTGCGTCGCGCAGCATATCCACGTCTTCACCGAGACCAAAATTAAGGCTAGAGTACAGTTGGCTCATGGCTTGTGTCCTGTCTGTGTAGTCGGTTGATTCTGATTATTATTGGTATTTATGGGTTCAGGCCTTGGCCTTGCCACCGTCTTCCAGGGCGGCACGGCATTGGGTTTCGGCCGAGGTCAATTCCATCAGCACCACCTTGATGTCATCCATCTGCTGTTGCAGTGCGGCCTTTTTCTCATCGATGAGATCCAGCATGGTGTGCAACTGAGAGGTGCTGCTCTTGTCGGCGTCGTAGAGTTCAAACAGGCGACGGGTCTCGGCCAGCGAGAAGCCCAGGCGCTTGCCGCGCAGAATAAGCTTGAGTCTGACCCTGTCCTTCAGGCTGTAAATGCGGGTCTGGCCGCGACGTTTGGGTTTCAGCAGACCCTGATCCTCATAAAAGCGGATGCTGCGGGTAGTGATATCAAACTCTTTTGACAGATCACTGATGGAATAACTGGTTTGTTGACTCTGGTTTGCGCTCATCTGGACACCGGTTTCTCTGGTTTTCTTGCAAGATATATGAAGTTTACGTAAAGGTAAAGCAAGTGGTCAAATCCCCTATGGCACGCTGTCAATAGAGCTTGCCAGTTATTGTCTGTTTACCGGCGCGCCCTCGGTATTTCATCTCTGAAACGGCTGAAAAATAGGCTTTGGTCTAATGGGGTTTTTCGCATCCCGGGACAATAATGGCTTAAAAACTGACAGTGGTAGAAAGCGGCATGAGTGGCCCGCGGCGGCAGTTTGGCTGTCGTTACAGGTTCAGGCACCGCGTTACAGGAGTTCAGACAATGACAGATACACAAGCACAGGCACACACAACAAGTCCAATCCTGGATCCGGCCGAGGCAATGCGGACCGAGGCCAGCGAACAGCCGCAGACGTATTGGCGCGCTGCCGCCGAATTGCTCCATTGGGACAGCTTCCCAACCCAGATCCTCGATGACAGCCGCTCGCCGCTGTATTCCTGGTACACAGATGGCGCCTTGAACAGCTGTTATAACGCCATCGATCGCCATGTTGAGGCGGGACGCGGTGAGCAAACCGCCATCCATTACGTCAGCCCGGTCACCGAGACCGCCTACAGCATCAGCTACAACGAGCTGCTCGCTCAGGTAAAACGCCTGGCGGGCTATCTGGTCAGCCAGGGCGTCCGGCGCGGTGACCGGGTGGTTATCTACATGCCCATGGTGCCGGAAACTGCCTATGCCATGCTGGCCTGCGCCCGCATTGGCGCCATACATTCAGTGGTGTTCGGTGGTTTTGCCGCCAATGAGCTGGCCAGCCGCATCAATGACGCTAAACCCGTTATGGTGCTGTCGGCCTCCTGCGGCATCGAGCCCTCCGGCGTTGTGGCCTATAAGCCCTTGCTGGACTCGGCCTTGGCCCAGGCCAGTCATAAGGTGGCCAAGTGCCTTATCCTGCAGCGTCCCCAGTATCAGGCCGAGTTGCAGCCCGGCCGCGATGCCGACTGGCAACAGGCAATGCAAACTGCGCCCGATGCGGATTGCGTCAGCGTCAAGGCCACAGATCCGCTCTACATTCTTTACACATCAGGGACCACGGGCCAGCCCAAGGGCGTGGTGCGTGACAACGGTGGCCACGCGGTGGCGCTCGCCTGGTCGATGAAACACATTTACGACATCGAGGCCGGCGACATCTTCTGGGCCGCCTCCGACGTGGGCTGGGTGGTGGGCCATTCCTATATTGTCTATGGCCCGCTGCTGGTGGGTGCCACCACCCTGATGTATGAGGGCAAGCCCGTGGGTACCCCGGATGCCGCCGCTTTCTGGCGCACCATTGCCAAATATAAGGTGAAGAGCTTCTTCACCGCGCCGACGGCCATACGTGCCATCAAACGCGAAGATCCCGATGGCCTGCTGCTGCGTGGCGTGGATTTGGGCTGTCTCAAGCAAATGTTTCTTGCCGGTGAGCGTTGCGATCCCGACACCCTGATCTGGGCCCAGCAGCAGCTTGGCAAACCCGTGATAGATCACTGGTGGCAGACCGAAACCGGTTGGCCCGTGGCCTGCAACCTGATGGGGGTGGCCCAGTTGCCAATCAAGCCCGGTTCCCCCGCACGCCCCGTGCCCGGCTATCAGGTGCAGGTGCTCGACGAGTCCGGCAAGCAGGTGGCCGCCGGTGATTACGGCAATGTGGTGATCAAGTTGCCGCTGCCGCCCGGTGCCCTGCCGACCCTGTGGCAAAATGACCAGCGTTATATCGACAGCTACCTGTCCATGTATCCCGGCTACTACCTGACCGGGGACGCAGGTTACATGGATGAGGACGGTTATCTGTACATCATGAGCCGCATCGACGATGTGATTAATGTCGCCGGCCACAGGCTGTCCACCGGTCGCTTCGAAGAGGTGTTGTGCCAGCATCCGGCGGTGGCCGAGGCCGCTGTGATAGGTGTCGAGGACAAACTCAAGGGCCAGGTGCCCCTGGGGCTGGTGGTGCTGAAAAATGGCGTTACCCTGGGCGATGATGAACTCAGGCAACAGTTGGTGGCCCTGGTGCGCAGTGAAATTGGCCCGGTGGCGGCATTTCGGCTGGTGAGCGCCATCCCCAAGCTGCCCAAGACCCGCTCCGGTAAGATTTTGCGCGCCACCATGCGCAAGATTGCCGACAACCAGGCCTATACGGTACCCGCCACCATTGAAGATCCCGCCACCCTGGAGCTGGTACGCCATGTGCTCGGCAAACTGGGCTATGCCGATTCCCAGGTGAAAGAGCACAGGTAAAAGAGCACAGCTGATTTTCTCAGCCTTCCTCCTGGTGCCGCCGCCCGAATTCAGTCCCGGGTCGGCGGCACTTTTTTATCCTCTGCGCGGCTGCAAACTTGCCGCCAACAACAGCTGTTTTGCCGACGTCTCTGCCGGGTTGTGAGATCCGGCTTCGCTGCTTAGGCTTAAATGTCGGTGTGCATGGCAGCCAATTCAAACGTATGCAAGATAACGGTTTGCTGGTAATTAACTTACATTGGCACGTATAATCGCCGCCAACTATAAAGGTGCCCGTTTGAGCGGGCGCCGTCTCTGTGACCCGTGGAATAGAACAATGCAACAGCACGCAGCTCTCGCAGACATTGGGGTTATCGGCCTCGGTGTCATGGGCAAGAACCTTGCCCTCAACATAGTCGACAATGGTTACCGTGTGGCCGCCTTTGACCTGGACCAGGCCAAGGTTGAGGCCGCTGTTTCCCAGGCCGCCACCGAAGTGCCGGGTCGCGCCCAAGTCCTTGTTGGTTGTAATAATATTACCGAATTGTTGGCAAGTCTCAGCAAGCCCAGGCTGCTGCTCTTGTCGGTGCCCGCCGGCAGTCCGGTGGACGGTGTCTGTGACGCCCTGCTGCAGGCCGGCATAGAGGCCGATGACATAGTCATAGACACGGGCAACAGCCTGTGGACAGATACAGTTGCCCGTGAACGCCATTATCAAGGCAAGCTGGTATTTTTCAGCTCGGCGGTCTCCGGCGGTGAAGTGGGCGCCCGTTTCGGTCCTTCCCTGATGCCGAGCGGCAGCGAGGCCGCCTGGCAACGCCTGGCTCCCATCTGGCGCGCCATTGCCGCCAAGGTGGACCCGCAAACCGGTCTGCCCCTGGTGCGCCTTGAGCCCGGTAACCCGGTGCGTGAAGGTGAGCCCTGCGCCGCCTACATTGGCCCCGCCGGTGCCGGCCACTACGTGAAGATGGTGCATAACGGTATCGAGTATGCCGACATGCAGCTCATTTGCGAGGCCTACCAGTTGCTGAGCCAGGTGCTGGGCCTCAGTGCCACCGAAGTGGCCGATATCTTCCAGCGCTGGAACCAGGGCAAGCTCAACAGTTACCTGATGGAGATCAGCGCCGAAGTGCTGCGCCAGCAGGATCCCCTGAGCGGCAAACCCCTGGTGGAAATGATCCTCGACAAGGCGGGTCAGAAGGGCACTGGCCTGTGGACAGCTGTTTCCAGTTTGCAGGTGGGATGCCCGGCGCCGACCATAGCCGAGGCGGTTTATGCCCGCGCCCTGTCGAACCAGAAGCCGCTGCGCCAGACTCTGGCGACCCGCCTCAAGGGAGCAGAGCCCATGGGACAGGTGGAGGCCGAAGCCTTTATCGCGGATCTGGAACAGGCCCTGTATTGCGCCAAGATTTGCTGTTACGCCCAGGGCTTCCAGTTGATGGCCATGCACGCCAAAGAGCAGGGCTGGACCCTGGATTTCCGCGCCATCGCCAGCATCTGGCGCGCCGGCTGCATCATACGCGCCACCTTCCTGCAATCCATCATGTCGGCCTTTGAGGCCGAGCCGCAGCTGAGCAATCTGCTGCTGGATGAGCGTTTTGCCTCGGCACTGAACCAGTCGCAACAGGCCTGGCGTCGCCTGGTGTCCGGTGCCGTGCTCGCCGGAGTACCGGCACCCTGCATCACCTCGGCACTGGCCTATTACGATGGCTACCGCTGTGAAACCTTGCCGGCGAACCTGTTGCAGGGCCAGCGGGATTACTTCGGTGCCCACAGCTTTGAGCGCACCGATACCCCGGCGGGGGAGAAATATCACCTCAACTGGAGCAGCCCCAAGCGTGAGTTGGTAAAACTCTGACGGCAAAAAGGTTGAACAAGAAAAAAGGCTTCCCCCGGGGAAGCCTTTTTTGTGTTGCCCTGCTTAATCAGCCCTTGGCGAGCACTATCAGTAAACCTGCGCAAAACAGCAGACTGAAAATCAGCGTCAGGCGGGCGGTGCGCCCCAGCAGCGGATTGAGGGCAGCGCCGCTCAGCTCGGCAAATTCCCGCGCCAGACGGCGGGCTATGATGAGCGACAAGCCGGCGAGAAACACCGGCCAGCCCGGTAACAGCCCCATCAGGAAACCACCGATTATGATGCCAAAGGGCAGGTACAGCAGGGCCTGATACAGGACTTTTGCCTGGGCCTCACCCAGACGCACCGCCAGGGTGCGCTTGCCGGCCCGCTCGTCTGTGACCATGTCACGGGTGTTGTTGACCAGCATGATGGCGGCATTGAGTGCCCCTATGGCAGTGCCCAGTAACCAGGCATCCAGGCTGGTGTGTCCGGCCTGCAGAAAATAACTGCCCACCACGGCCACCCATCCGAAAAACACCAGCGCTGCCACTTCCCCCAGACCGTGTGATGCCAACGGGTAGGGGCCGCCGCTGTAGCCCAGGGCTGCCAGTATGGAAGCCGCCGCCAGCAAGGCTATGGGCAGGCCACCGTGCCAAATCAGGATTCCGCCGACCGCCAGTGCAGCCAGCAGGCTGGCTATCATGGCCAGGCGCACCTTGTGGGGCGCTATCAGGCCACTTTGGCTGACCCGCACCGGTCCGAGTCTGTCTTCGGTGTCTATGCCGTGTTTGAAATCGAAATAATCGTTGGCCAAATTCACCGCCACCTGCAGCAGCAGGGCGCAGACAAGGGACGCTATGGCTATGCCAACATGAAAGCTCTCCAGCCCCAATGCCAGGGCGTTGCCTACCAACAGTGGACCTATGGCGGCGGGCAGGGTACGGGGCCGTATGGCCAGGAACCAGGGATTCATCGCGGGGCGAATGTCCTTATCTAATGGCTAAAGGCGCTTAGCATAACAAGTTTTGGCGTCCTTGTGAGCTGGATCTGTTATTGATAAAGCCACTGTATCTTCATGGTTATTTTGTAACCAGTGTCAAGGTTTTACCCGGGGGCCTGTGCTTTATTTGGCTTGAGGATTCCAGTGAAGGAGCAGACTCATGCGTTTTGACAATCAGCGGGCACTTATCAGCGGTGCCGCGGGTGACCTGGGACGGGCCTGTACGCTGGCGCTGGCGGAGCGGGGGGCGACCCTGGTGTTGGTTGACAGACCCGACGCCGCCGAAAACATGGCCTATTTGCGCCAGTCATTGGCGACCCTGGGCTGTGAGCCCAGATGCATCAGCCTGGATCTGGCCGACAGCCAGGCCGTTGCTGCCATGGCCGAAGAGGTGCTGGCAGAAGGCCCGGTGGATCTCCTGCTCAACAGCGCGGGCATTCGTGTTGCCAAACCCTTTGGTCAGCTGACCCTGGCCGATTGGCGCGCTCAGATGGCGGTGGATCTCGATGCCGCTTTTTTGCTGACCCAGGCATTCTGGCCCGGCATGTTGGCGCGCAAATATGGCCGGGTACTGATGATGAGCGCTGCCACCGCGCTTTTCGGCGATCCCGATATGTGTGCCTATGGCAGCGCCAAGGCCGCGCTGCTGGGCCTGACCGCCAGTCTGGCCAAAGAGGGCGCCGAGCACAATGTCCATGTCAACAGCCTTTGCGCCCTCGCCGCTACCTCAATGACGGCCGGTCATTTGGCGCCTCAGGTGCAGGAGCTGTTTCCCAAGGAGCTGTGCACCGCCGCCATGCTGTTCCTGCTCGGTTGCAAGGCGCCGAGCGGCCATCACTTGCAGGCCGCAGGCGGCAGTATCAGCGAACTGTGCCTGGCGGAATATCGCCATCTGTATCTGCTGCCCGAGCAGCGCACGCCGGAAATCCTCGCCCAACGTTGGGGCGACATCACCCGAGCCTATCCGGTACTGGAACACGGCAGTGGTGAGGAGCAGACTCTGGCGCTGGCCCGCCGTGCCGCCCGGGAAATGGGCGTCAGCATTGACTGACGGCTGTGGGAGCGCGGCTCCGCTCCTCTGGTCAGTGGGGGCTCATGTCTGATAATCTTGGTTAATCCAAGGTTTAGCTGTGAGTTGCCATGAGTCAGGTATTGAACGACCTAGTGTCTTTGTTGTCCCTGGAACAGCTGGAAATCGGCCTGTACCGGGGCCAGAGCCAGGATCTGGGTTTTGGCCATGTGTTCGGCGGTCAGGTGATGGGCCAGGCCCTGAGCGCCGCCCGCCAGACAGTGGATCCCGAGCGCAAGGTGCATTCGCTCCATTCCTACTTCCTGCGTGCCGGCGATGAGAAACTGCCCATAGTCTATGACGTGGAGATCATGCGCGACGGCGGCAGTTTCAGCGCCCGCCGGGTCAAGGCGGTGCAAAAGGGCAGGCCCATCTTCTACATGACCTGCTCGTTCCAGACCCCGGAAGAGGGGTTTTCCCACCAGCTGACCATGCCCCAGGTGCCCGGCCCCGAAGGGCTGCTGAATCAGCAGGAGCTGGCCATGACCCTGAGGGACAAGGTGCCGGCCAAAATGCTGGAAAAATTCATGGCCGATGCACCGATTGAGATGCGCCTGGTGGCGCCCCACAGCGCGGTGGCACCGGCATCACGGGAACCGAACCGCTACGTGTGGCTCAGGGCCAACGGCGACCTGCCCCAGGACAGCTGCATGCACGATTACCTGCTGGCCTATGCCTCCGATTTCAATTTTCTGGTGACCGCCGCCCAACCCCACGGGGTGTCTTTTTTGACCCCGGGGATGCGGATGGCCACCATAGATCATGCCATGTGGTTCCACCGTCCGGTCGATATTGGCCAGTGGTTGCTGTACAGTATCGACAGCCCCAATGCCAGCGGCGGCCGGGGCTTCGTTAAAGGGCATTTTTTCAATCGCCAAGGTGAATTGGTGGCATCGGCAACCCAGGAGGGACTGATGCGAATGGTAAAGGATAAGTAAATGAAATTGTTGCAAACCCTGTGGCTTGGCCTGGCATTGTTGTTCTTGGGGGGCTGTGTCACCGTTGAGCCGCCAAAGCCTGTGATAGTTAATGGTGCCGCCGGCTATCTGGAGAAGCTGTTGTTGCCGCCGGACAGCAATATCACCATTGCCATCATAGATTTGGACACACCCGGCGTGATTGTGGCCCAGAAGAGCTTCAACATAGTGCGTGCGCCCGTGCCCTTTAAATTCATATTGCCGGCGGAAACCGTCGATAAAAGCATCAACTATGGCGTGGTGGCCATGATAAAAAATCAGGGCAGGGTGCTGTTCCAGACCTATGATCGCTTCCCGGTGATCAGCAACGACAAGTACACCACCGAAGTCATCATGCGGGCCGTGCCCAATCCCTGAACCCGGGCTTTAGTCTCCATGTCCACGACTTGCCTTGAAGCAAGGCTGCTCACCCTGGTGGCCGACTGTCCGCTGCGGATGCGGGCCCTCAGGCATGCCGCGGCCGTCATGGCTGATGCCGGCATCGGGGACTGGTATCTTGCGGCCGGCACGATTCGCAATCTGGTGTGGGACCAGTTGCACGGTTTTGTCAGCCCAGTGCCGGCGGATCTTGACCTTATCTACTTCAACACCCCGGACGGCGACATTGAGTTGGAGCTGCAATTGCAGCAACGCCTCCTACAACTCTCGCCGGACTTACCCTGGTCGGTCAAAGATCAGGGCCGGATGCACCTGAAAAGCGGTGATGAGCCTTATCACTCCACTTTTGAGGCCATGGGCCGCTGGCCAGAGCAGGAAACCGCCATAGGGGTGCGGCTTGAGGCCGGAGGACTGCAACTGGCGGCTCCCTTTGGACTTGAGTCCCTGTTTGACCTCAGGCTCAGCCCCAATCCGGCGCGCCCCCTGGCGCTGTTTCACTCCCGTCTGCAAGCCAAGCGCTGGCTTGTGCAATACCCCCTGCTGCGCGCCCTTTCTGTGGCCGCTGATTAAGTTCTTCCAACATTCCTCTGTGGCTATTGTTCCGCGGCAAGGGACGCCTTTTCACTGTGACAAGGATTTCGTGAAAATGCCGTATGCCAGCCGGTTTTCGGCCGAGTTCAGCCGCTGAATTTGTGATCTGATTCATGGGCTTATTACCCCAAACTGGGTATCGGTTCCTGAATTGATTTGGATCAAGAAAAAAATGCGAACAGTCTGGCAGGGTAGCCGTCATTCGAACGGGATCAGCCCAAAAATAACCCGGGCGCCCAATAAATAAGCCCAAGTGGCCAAATGGAGATTGATGATGAAAAAGAGCACCCTGTCTGCTGTTATCGCCGCCACCCTGCTGAGTGCTGCCCCTGCCATGGCCCACCAGGCCGGAGATATCCTGGTCCGTGCCGGTGTTGCTACCGTGGCCCCCAATGAGTCCAGCCCAGTGGTGGCCGGTGTGGCCGAATTTGGCGTCAGCAACAACACCCAGCTGGGTTTGAACTTTGGTTACATGCTGACCGACAACTGGGCGGTGGAGCTGCTGGCAGCCACACCTTTCTCCCACGATGTCAGCCTGGGTGCCCTGGGTAAGATAGCCGAAACCAAACACCTGCCACCCACACTGATGGCCCAGTACTACTTTGGCAACGCCAAGTCCAATGTCCGTCCTTACGTGGGTTTTGGTATCAACTACACCAACTTCTATGACACCAATTTCACCAACGATCTGGATGGCGCCCTGACAGATCTGAGCCTGAGCACCTCTTTAGGCTGGGCCGCCCATGCCGGTCTGGATTACCAGTTGAACGACAAGTGGATGCTGAACGCCTCCGTGTGGTACGCCAAGATTGATACCGACGTGAAGTTCAAGCTGGCCGGTGAAGCGGTCAAGGTTAACACCGACATCGATCCTTGGGTCTACATGGTCAGCGTTGGCTATAGCTTCTAAGCAAATCACTGACTGAAAAGGGCGCCTGCGGGCGCCTTTTTTATTGCCCGGGGCGGGAGGGCGACTGGGGACAAAAAAGCGGAATACTATTCAGGTTGGCGGTATAGACATCCAGATGTCTTGGTGTATGATTGTGGCATTGAGGGGCCAAGGCCCCGGTTTTAGGTGAAAGAGGCACACAGCAATATGCCGGTAAAAATTCCCGATAACCTGCCGGCGGCAGGGATACTGGAGTCGGAAAATATTTTCGTCATGTCCGAGACCCGGGCGGCGCACCAGGACATCAGGCCGATGAAGGTCTTGGTCCTGAATCTGATGCCCAACAAGATAGAGACAGAGACCCAGCTGCTGCGACTGCTCGGCAACACGCCGCTGCAGGTGGATGTGGAGCTGCTGCGCATTCACGACCGCGAGTCCAGGCACACGCCGCTGGATCATATGAACACCTTCTACCGCGATTTCGAGCAGGTGCGGCACAAAAATTACGATGGCCTTATCATCACGGGGGCGCCCCTGGGGCAGTTGGATTTTGCCGAGGTGGAGTATTGGGATCATATCCGTGAAATCATCGACTGGTCCCAGCAACACGTGACCTCAGTGCTGTTCCTGTGCTGGGCGGCCCACGCCGGCCTGTATCACCTTTACGGGGTGGAAAGGCGGATATTGGCAAGCAAACGTTCCGGCGTGTTCAACCATCGTCGCAGCCTGCAACACTTTCCGCTGCTGCGGGGCTTTGACGATGAGTTCTTTGCACCCCATTCCCGCTATGCCGAGATCCCCCTGGCCGAGCTGCAGCGCCATCCCGCGCTCAACGTGCTGGCCGAATCCGATGAGGCAGGGGCCTATCTGGTGCTCAGCAAGGACAATCGCAATCTGTTCGTGATTGGTCATCCCGAATATCAAAAATCTACTTTGGGTGATGAATATCAAAGAGATACTTTGGCTGGGCTCAACCCGTCCGTGCCGCTGAATTACTTCAGAAATGACGATCCCGAGCAGGAGCCCGTAGCCCGCTGGCACAGCCATGGCAGCCTGCTGGTGAGCAACTGGCTCAATTACTATGTGTATCAGCTAACGCCCTACGATTTGTCCGATATGAGTGCCAAGACCCCCTGGGAATCCAAGGTCTGATATTACCCCTTCGGCGGCGGCCCGATTGCCGGGCCGCCCGCATCCTTAAGCCCCGCTCCGGGGTGCCTTCGCTGTAAGCAAACTGTAAATACAGAGTGACAATATAAGCCTGAGAAATGCGGCTCATTAGACCAATTACTACTTGCTTTACGTTCGCGTAAACGTCAGAGTGCAGATATTGGGCCGCCATCCCTTGGCGGCAGTGTGTTTGCGACGCCCGGACCCAGCTCCGGCGCCGGTTAGTCAATCTGGAGTGTGAAATGAGTGTAACTGATCAGGATATCGTCATTGTTGCGGCGAAACGTACCGCCATGGGTGGCTTTCAGGGCAGTCTGGCCTCTGTGCCATCGCCCAAACTGGCAGCCACTGCGGTCAAGGGCCTGCTGGATGCCACGGGCGTTGCCGGTGAGCAGGTTGATGAACTCCTGATGGGCTGTGTGTTGCCGGCCGGTCTTGGTCAGGCGCCTGCCCGTCAGGCCGCTCTGGGTGCCGGTCTGCCCCTGTCAGTAGGTGCCACCACGGTCAACAAGGTGTGCGGCTCTGGCATGAAAACCGTGATGCTGGCCCATGACCTCATCAAGGCCGGCAGTGCCGAAGTGGTGATTGCCGGTGGTATGGAGAGCATGAGCCAGGCGCCTTACCTGCTGGACAAGGCCCGCGGCGGTATGCGCATGGGCCATGGCAAGGTGATGGATCACATGTTCCTCGACGGTCTGGAAGATGCCTACACAGGCGGTGCCATGGGCACCTTCGCCCAGAAGACCGCCGATGATTTCGGCCTGACCCGTGAAGCCATGGACGCCTTTGCCCTGAGTTCGCTGGAAAAAGCCAATGCGGCCATCAGTTCAGGTGCCTTTGAAGCCGAAATCGTGCCCGTGACCGTATCCGGGCGCGGTGGCGACGTTGAAGTCAAAATCGACGAGCAGCCAGGCAATGCCAAGCCGGAGAAGATCCCGGCCCTGCGTCCTGCCTTCGCCAAAGACGGCACCATCACAGCCGCCAACTCTTCCTCCATCTCCGATGGCGCCGCGGCGCTGATGCTGATGAGCCGTGCCAAGGCCAGTGAACTGGGTCTGGAGGTTATGGCCACCATCAAGGGTCACAGCACCCACGCTCAGGAGCCATCCATGTTCACCACTGCGCCCGTCAGCGCCATGGCCAACCTGCTGGCCAAGCTGGGCTGGAACAAGGATGAAGTGGATCTGTATGAAATCAACGAAGCCTTCGCCATGGTGACCATGCTGGCCATCAGCGAGCTGGGCCTGGATGCGGCCAAGGTGAACGTCAACGGCGGCGCCTGTGCCCTGGGCCACCCCATTGGTTGTTCCGGTGCCCGTCTGCTGGTGACCCTGATCCACGCCCTCAAGGCCCGTGGCCTCAAGCGCGGTATGGCGTCTCTGTGCATTGGCGGCGGCGAAGCCACCGCACTGGCCATAGAGATCTGATAACCGGCGCTGACAGCGACTAGACTCAACAAGACCGGCCTCGGCGAGAACCAATAATGATTCCAGGGTTCAGCCGCGGCCATCAGCTTAACCTCGACTCTCAAAGGGAAGCGATATGACCACTCAAGTTAAACATTACATCGGCGGCGAATTTACTCCAGGTACCGGCGATCGCGTTATCACAGTGACCAACCCGGCCAACAACGAGGCCATTGCCCAGATCAACTGCGCCACCGATGCCGAAGTGCACGGTGCCATTGCCAGCGCCAAGGAAGCCTTCAAGACCTGGAAAGAAGTACCGGTATCCGAGCGCGCCCGGGTAATGCTGCGTTACCAGCACCTGCTGAAAGAGCACCACGACGAGCTGGCCACCATTCTGGCCAAGGAAACCGGCAAGACCTTCGACGATGCCAAGGGCGACGTATGGCGCGGTATCGAAGTGGTTGAGCACGCCTGTAACATAGCTTCCCTGCTGATGGGCGAAACCGTTGAGAACGTGGCCCGCTCCATAGACACCTATTCCTACATCCAGCCCCTGGGTGTGTGCGCCGGTATCACGCCATTCAACTTCCCGGCGATGATCCCTCTGTGGATGTTCCCCCTGGCCATTGCCTGCGGTAACACCTTCGTGCTCAAGCCTTCCGAGCAGGATCCCATGACCCCACAACGTCTGGTGGAACTGTTTGAACAGGCCGGTGCGCCAAAAGGCGTGCTGCAACTGGTACACGGCGACAAGAGCGCCGTGGATATACTGCTGCGCCATGAAGACATCAAGGCCATTTCCTTCGTCGGCTCTGTGGGCGTGGGTCAATACATCTACAAGACAGGTACCGATCACCTGAAGCGCGTACAGGCCTTTGCCGGTGCCAAGAACCACTGCGTGATCATGCCCGATGCCAACAAGCAGCAAGTGATCAACAACCTGGTGGGTGCCTCTGTGGGCGCCGCCGGTCAGCGCTGTATGGCCCTGTCGGTTGCCGTGTTCGTCGGTGAAGCCAAAGAGTGGATCCCCGAGCTGCGTGATGCCATCGCCAAGGTTCGTCCCGGCCTGTGGGATGACAAGGAAGCCGGCTACGGCCCGCTGATCAGCCCCGCCGCCAAGGCCCGCGTGCTCAAGCTGATTGAGCAGGGCAAGGCCGAAGGCGCCGACTGTCTGCTGGATGGCTCCGACTTTACCGTACCCGGCTACGAGTCAGGCAACTGGGTTGGCCCCACCATGTTCGACAAGGTGACCACAGACATGAGCATCTACAAGGAAGAGATCTTTGGCCCCGTGCTGTGCTGTATGGAAGCCGAGTCCCTGGATGACGCCATCGAGTTGGTGAACGCCAGCCCCTACGGCAACGGCACCTCCATCTTCACCGCCTGTGGCGCCGCGGCCCGCAAGTACCAACACAATATCGAAGTGGGTCAGGTGGGTATCAACGTGCCTATCCCTGTGCCGCTGCCATTCTTCTCCTTCACCGGTTGGAAGGGCAGCTTCTACGGCGATCAACACGCCTATGGCAAGCAGGCGGTCCGTTTCTACACCGAAACCAAGACCATCACCGCCCGCTGGTTTGAGTCCGATATTCCAAGCGGACCCAACATGACCATCACCCTGCGTTAATCGCGGACTTTCATCCACTAGCATAGGCCGGCAGCATTGCCGGCCTGACACATTAAGTGACCCCAGAGTCACGGGAGTTCCAGATGGATTTCAATTTAAACGAAGACCAACGCCAGTTTGCCGATCTGGCCCGCCAGTTTGCCGCCGAAGAGCTGGCCCCCTTTGCCGCCAAGTGGGATGAAGAACACCACTTTCCGAAAGACGTGATCCAAAAAGCCGGTGAGCTGGGCTTCTGCTCGCTCTATTCCCCCGAGTCAGAGGGCGGCATGGGCCTGTCCCGTCTCGACGCCTCGATCATTTTCGAAGAGCTGGCCATGGGCTGTACCGCCACCACCGCCATGCTGACCATACACAACATGGCCACCTGGATGGTCACCACCTGGGGTAGCGAGTCCCTGCGGGCCGAGTGGTCCGAAGCCCTGACCACGGGTCAGAAGCTGGCCTCCTACTGCCTGACCGAGCCCGGTGCCGGCAGTGACGCTGCGTCCCTGGCTACCAAGGCCGTGCGCGAGGGCGACGAGTATGTGATCAACGGCAGCAAGATGTTTATCTCAGGCGCCGGTGCCACCGAACTTTTGGTGGTGATGTGCCGCACCGGTGAGGCCGGTCCCAAGGGGATCTCCGCCATCGCCATTCCCGCCGATGCCGAAGGCGTGATCTACGGCAAGGCCGAGGACAAGATGGGCTGGAATGCCCAGCCAACCCGCCTTATCACCTTTGAAAACGTGCGCGTCCCGGTGGCCAATCTGCTGGGTGAAGAAGGCCAGGGCTTTACCTTCGCCATGAAGGGATTGGACGGCGGCCGTATCAATATCGCCACCTGTTCTGTGGGTACCGCCCAGGCGGCCCTGGAGCGCTCCATCGCTTACATGAATGAGCGCAAGCAATTCGGCAAGCCGCTGGCCGCCTTCCAGGCGCTGCAGTTCAAGCTGGCCGATATGGCCACCGAGCTGGTGGCTGCCCGCCAGATGGTGCGCCTGGCCGCATTCAAGCTGGACAACAAAGATCCCGAAGCCACGGCCTATTGCGCCATGGCCAAGCGTTTTGCCACCGATGTGGGCTTCGCCGTCTGTGACGCCGCGCTGCAAATTCACGGTGGTTACGGCTACATCCGTGAGTACCCACTGGAGCGTCATTTCCGCGATGTGCGGGTACACCAAATTCTTGAAGGCACCAATGAAATTATGCGCCTGATCATCTCCCGTCGCCTGTTGGACGAGAGTGCCGGCTCTATACTGTAAGAAGGCCATAATTGACGGACTTTTCAGTCCACCCCAAGAGATAAGGAGAAGCACATGTCATACATCAAGGAACGCATTGAAGGTCATACCGCCATATGGACCATCAGCAATCCGCCGGCCAATACCTGGACCGCGGACAGTCTGGGTGAGCTCAAGACCAAGGTCATAGCGCTCAACCACAACAAAGATATTTATGCTCTGGTGCTGACCGGTGAAGGCGAGAAGTTTTTCTCCGCCGGTGCCGATCTCAAGCTGTTTGCCGACGGCGACAAAGACAACGCCCAGGCCATGGCCGATCACTTCGGTCAGGCCTTTGAAACCCTGAGCGGCTTCCGCGGTGTGTCCATCGCTGCCATCAATGGCTACGCCATGGGCGGTGGCCTGGAAGTGGCCCTGGCCTGCGATCTGCGCATTGCCGAAGAGCAGGCCGTAATGGCACTGCCCGAAGCCACAGTGGGACTCTTGCCCTGCGCCGGTGGCACCCAGAACCTGACCGCCCTGGTGGGCGAGGGCTGGGCCAAGCGCATGATCCTCTGCGGTGAACGCCTCGACGCCGCCAAGGCCCTGAGTCTGGGTTTGGTGGAAGAAGTAGTACCGACCGGTGAATCCCTGAATGCCGCCATTGCCCTGGCTGCCAAGGTCGCCAAGCAGAGCCCCTCTGCGGTCAAGGTGTGTAAGCAGCTGATCCAAAGTGGCCGCAACATGCCCCGTAACCAGGCATTGCCACTGGAGCGCGAGCTGTTCGTCAGTTTGTTTGATACCGAAGATCAGGCCGAGGGCGTCAACGCCTTCCTGGCCAAACGCGCTCCGGCGTGGAAAAACTGCTAAGGAGGCGCCGTGTCACAACAGAAAGTGATTTTCCAGACCCTGGGCACTGCCTCGGGCAAGTTAATCGGGGTGGCGACCCTGAATGTGGAAGCCGCCCTCAATGCCCTGGATCTGGATATGGTGCGGGCCCTGACGGGCCAGCTCCAGGCCTGGCATAACGACAGCAATATCGCCATGGTGTTGCTGGACGGTGCCGGTGACAAGGCCCTGTGTGCCGGTGGTGATGTGCGTGCCCTGTATAACGCCAGCAAGGAAAACCCCGGCAGCACAGAGACCCTGGCCAAGACCTTCTTCGAAGAGGAATACCGCCTCGATTGCCTTATCCACAATTTCGGCAAACCTATCCTGGTGTGGGGCGATGGCATAGTCATGGGTGGCGGCCTGGGCCTGATGGCCGGTGCCAGTCATAGAGTGGCCACCGAGCGCTCGCGCATTGCCATGCCCGAGGTCACCATAGGCCTGTATCCGGATGTGGGTGGCAGCTATTTTCTGTCACGTATGCCCGGCAAACTGGGTATGTTCCTGGGTCTGACCGCCTGGCAAATGAACGGCGCCGATGCCTTCTTTGTCGGCACCGCCAATTTCTTCCTGGGCAGCAACGACAAGGAGCCCTTGATGGACGCCCTGGCCGAAGTGCCCTGGAGCGACGATGAGGCGGCCAACAGTGCGGCGCTGAGCGCCGTGCTGGAAAGCAGGCCACAGCCTGAGCAGGCAAGCGTGCTGCGTAAATACGAAGACGAGATCAACGCCCTGTGTGAGGGCAGCGTGGCCGATATTATGGCGCGCTTTGAGGCCCTGGATAACCCGGACTTTGCCCGTGCCCGCGGCGCGCTGCTGGCCGGCAGTCCCCTCAGTGTGCAGCTCATCTGGCGTCAGGCACAGCTGGACAAGGCCATGAGCCTGGAAGACTGCTTCCGCTGGGAGCTGGGGGTCAGCGTTAATTGCTGTGCCCTGGGTGACTTTGTTGAGGGGGTGCGCGCCCTGCTGATAGACAAGGACAGGAACCCCAGCTGGCAGTTTGCCCATGCCACAGAAGTCAGCGACGAGGCCATCGCCAAACTGCTGACCGCGCCCTGGTCAGCCGAGGCACACCCATTGGCCGATCTCTGAGGCCCAACCCGACGATGAAACCACCGCCAAAGCGGTGGTTATCCCTATAAGGAGTCAGTGATGACAAAGATTGCGTTTATTGGTCTGGGAAACATGGGCGGCCCTATGGCTGCCAATCTCATCAAGGCGGGCCACAGCCTGCAGGTGTTCGATCTGATGCAAAGCGCCATGGCCACCCTGGCACAAGCCGGTGCCAAGGCCTGTGACAGCGCCATCGAAGCCGCCACCGGTGTCGATGTGGTGATCACCATGTTGCCGGCCGGCAAGCATGTGCGTGGTCTGTATTTGGGCAATGGCGCTACCCAGGGCCTGATAGAGGTGGTGAATCCCGGCACCTTGCTGATAGACTGCTCCACCATTGATGCCGGCAGTGCCCGCACAGTGGCAGAAGCTGCCGCCGCAAAAGGCCTGGAATTTATCGACGCCCCCGTATCCGGTGGCACCGCAGGTGCCGCGGCCGGCACCCTGACCTTTATCTGTGGTGGCACGGATTCGGCCTTCGAGCGTGCCAAACTGGTACTGGCCAACATGGGCGTGAACATATTCCACGCCGGTGGTCCAGGTGCCGGTCAGGTAGCCAAGATCTGTAACAACATGCTGTTGTCCGTACTTATGGTGGGTACCAGTGAGGCCCTGTCTCTGGGCATGGACAATGGTCTGGATCCCAAGGTGCTGTCGGACATCATCAAGGTGTCCAGTGGTGGCAACTGGACCCTGGAGAAGTACAATCCCTGCCCGGGCGTGATGGAGAATGTGCCTTCATCCAAGGGTTATCAGGGCGGCTTTATGGTGGATTTGATGGTCAAGGATCTTGGCCTGTCCCAGGAAGCGGCGCTGGCGAGCCAATCGAGCACCCCCATGGGCGCCTTGGCCCGCAGCCTGTACGTGTCCCATGCCAGAGCCGGCAATGGCAAGCGTGACTTCTCCAGTATTTTTGAACAATTTGCCAAAAGCGAAGAAAAAAAGGGATAAGCAATGGATATTCAGGGTAAGGTTGTTGTTATCACCGGTGGTGCCGGTGGTCTGGGACTGGCCATGGCACACAGCCTGGCCAAGGCCGGCGCCAAGCTGGCACTGATCGACGTGGATCAGGACAAGCTGGAGCGCGCCTGTGCCGAGCTGGGTGACGCCACCGAAGTCCAGGGCTATGCCCTGGACATCACAGACGAAGAAGACGTGGTGGCCGGTTTCCGCTACATCCTCGAAGACTTCGGCGCGGTCAACGTGCTGGTGAACAACGCCGGTATTTTGCGCGACGGCATGCTGATCAAGGCCAAAGACGGCCAGGTAACAGACAGAATGTCACTGGATCAGTTCCAGTCGGTGATCAACGTTAACCTGACCGGCACCTTCCTCTGTGGCCGCGAAGCTGCCGCCGCCATGATTGCCTCGGATCAGAGTGGTGTCATCATCAACATCTCCAGCCTGGCCCGTTGCGGCAACATGGGCCAGAGCAACTATTCCGCCTCCAAGGCCGGTGTGGCTGCCATGGCTGTGGGTTGGGCCAAGGAGCTGGCGCGCTACAATATTCGCGCAGCCGCCGTGGCGCCCGGTGTGATTGCCACCGAAATGACCGCGGCCATGAAGCCCGAGGCGCTGGAGCGTCTGGAGAAGATGGTGCCGGTCGGTCGTCTGGGTCAGGCCGAAGAGATAGCCTCCACAGTGCGTTTCATCATTGAAAACGACTATGTTAACGGTCGTATCTTTGAGGTGGATGGCGGTATTCGCCTGTAAGTCTCAGTTCTTTAGAGAGCCGGCAACGCCGGCTCTTTTTGTTTGTCCGGCAATTGCGGGCCGAGCGTTGACAAATCTTTGCTGGAATTGAACAATTCCGGTAAGGGGAACACGGGGTTTTGCCCGTGTTCCATCGGATGCCACCAAGCGGAGTCTGCAGTCAGAGTAAGTTATGTCCTGGCTCGAAAACACCATTAAAAAAATAATGCTCTGGGTGGGTTATCTGGGGGTAGTGATCATCTATGGCGGATTTCTGTTTCTGCTGCTCAGTGGCAGAGACACCAGAGGGATCCCCTGGTTCTTTTTACTGTCACCCTGGATTTGTATTTATTTCGGCCTGAGCGAGCAAGAGCAGCGCTCGGCCATACGTTGGTTGCTGAGTCGTTTCAGGCGTTAAACCCTGAAATCGGGCGGCCGATTTCCCTGGGGGAGATGATGAAATATCGTAATGGCCTGCTTTGCCTTTTGGCAGTGTTGGCCTGGTCGCTGTGGCTTTGGGGCTGTGAACCCAGTTCGTCCAGGGGCCTTATCAGCGAACAGGAGCCGGTAAGGGCCGCTGCCTATGGCAGTTGGGCCTCGCCCCTGTCTGCGGCCGATGTGTATCGTCAAACCGATCAGTTGCTGACGCTGCAAAGTGTCGGCAACCGGCTGTATTTCTCCCAAAGCTATGGTGAACAGGGCGGTGGCGTGGGCGTTGGTCGTCTGGAGCCCGATGGCGCCGTAGTACAGGTAGTAGGTGCTGGCTTTGATGCGGTCAGCCGGATCCATGAATACGGCGGTGCACCATTTCTTGCCATAGGCCAGACCCTGTTCGCTACCCGCCGCAGCGATCAGCTGTTTTACCGCTTTGCGCCCAATCAGCCGCCCCTGGCACTGACCCCCAACGGTACCCGCCATGGTGACTGCATTGCCTATCCCAAGGGATCGCGCATTATCTGTGTCCGTGAAGATCATCGGCAGCAGGGAGAGGCCAGGGCGAGTTTGGTGACCATTAACCTCAATTTCCCCGGCGAAGGCGACACCCTGGTGGATGGTCATGACTTTATCAGCTCGCCCACCATCAATAGCGACAACAGCCAACTGGCCTGGCTGACCTGGGAGCATCCCAATATGCCCTGGGATAACACCCAACTTTGGCTTGCCGATCTGGACCGCAAAGGGCAATTGCAAAATGCCCGGGTGGTGGCCGGCAATCTGGTCAAGGGGGCTGTGACCCAGCCACTTTTTTCCCCGGCCGGCACCTTGTACTTTATCGCCGACTTCGACAATTGGTGGAACCTGTACCGGCTTAACCCCAATGGTCAGGTGCAGCAGGTGTTGCGCCGCCCGGCAGATTTTGCCGTACCGGCCTGGCGTATGGGTTCACACAATTTTGCCTTCGAATCGGAAAATCAACTGATAGCGGCCTACCTGCACAACGGTGAGGCATCCCTGGTGCGCATCACCCTCGACAGTGGCTCGGTGGAAAAGCTGGCGGTGGACTTCGGTGAAATCAGTCAGGTGGTGAAGGGCCATGATGGCGTCTATTTTATCGGGGCCAAGGAAACACCGGAAAAGGGCATATACAGGGTGGCAGGCCGCGGCGTGGAACTGGTCTATACCCCACAACTGGCCAGCCTTGATCCCCGTTATGTGTCACGGGCACAGAATATCAATTTCCGCACCTCCGGCGATCAATGGGCCTGGGGTTACTTCTATTGGCCCCGTAATCCCCATTTCCAGGGATTGCCGGATAGCCGACCGCCGCTGTTGGTGACCCTGCACGGTGGCCCCACCGCCAAGGCCAGTCTGGCATTTCGCAGTGATGTCCAGTTCTGGACCAGTCGCGGCTTTGCCGTGCTCGACCTCAACTATCGTGGGAGCAGCGGGTTTGGCCGTGCCTATCGCCAAAGCCTGTATGGCAATTGGGGCAAGGCGGATGTGGAGGATGCCGTTTATGCCGCCAAGCACCTGGTGGACAAGGGCTGGGTGGATGCCGGGCGTTTGGCCATCAGCGGCGCCAGCGCCGGAGGCACCACTGTGCTCGGCGCCCTGGCCTATGACGATACCTTCAAGGCCGGTGCCGCCCGCGGCGCCATCAGCGATCTGGAATCTTTGGCCCAGGAGACCCACAAATTCGAGAGTCATTACCTGGACAAGTTAATTGGCCCCTGGCCCCAGGCGCGGGAGATATATCACAACCGCTCGCCCCTGAATCGTCTGGACAAGCTGGCCGAGCCGCTGTTGCTTGCCCAGGGGCTGCGGGATAATGTGGTGCCACCAACCCAGGCCCGGGCAATCCGTGATGCGCTCATCTCCCGTCACGTCCCCGTGGCCCTGCTGGAATTCCCCGAAGAAGCCCATGGCCAATGGAAACCGGATAACCTCACCCGGGTATTGGAAAATGAGCTCGGCTTTTATGGCGAGATATTTGGCTTCACCCCAGCCGATCCCGTGCCCGCACCACCTTTGACCCCAACCTTGGCCGCCAGCAAGTAGCCTTAACTTTTGTCATGGCCTTTTTGGGGCGCCCAGGCCCTCCAGTATGGATCGTTGGGGTGGTTGGCCGCCCTGACATTGGTATATGAGGTTTCCCTGGGGGAGGTGCAGCTCCGCCAATCGGGCCATCTTTTGCGCCAGTGCCAGCAGATGCTTTTTCGCCGCCAGCTTGAGCCCTCAGTCACCGATTAGCAAGCGCGCTTAACTTGGTTAATGTTTTGATTATACGCGAGGTTTAAATTGATCTACTCTTAACCTCAGGTCGGGCGCAACCCAAGCCTCTGGGTTGCACCAAGCGGTATATTTGCAAGCGGCTGACCCGCACCCATGGACCCTATTGCCGGAGAATGAATGCCCAAACGCCTGTTGCCCGCGCTGCTGCTTCTGACTTGCATCTGCTGTGATGCGAGTCCGGCGTCCATTGTGGTGGAGTACCGCGACAAACCCCCTTACAGCTATACCGAGGCCGGCGTCCCCAAGGGATTTTTGATGGACAGAACCCGGGCCATCTTTGAGCTGGCGCGGGTATCTGTGCACTATCAGGAAATTCCGGTTCGGCGCATTTTGTCGGATATCCGCCGCAATCGGCAGCCCATTTGCTCCCCCAGCTGGTACAAGTTGGCCGAGCGGGAGCTGTTCGCTAAGTTTTCACTGCCGATACACCAGGACAAGCCCCATATCATACTGGCTCCGGAGCGGGTGCTGGCGGCGGTGAAAAGCCATAAGACCCTGGCATCCCTGCTCAGTGACGATTCCCTTAAGCTGGGGATAGTGGCCTATGTGTCCTATGGCGCCGAGCTGGACAGGGCCATTGCCGGTGTGTCTCAGGCCTCGATTCAGACGGCCCCAAGTCCGGATAAGTTGGCACGCATGGTGTCCCTTAACCATGGCGCCGACTACATGTTTATCGATCAGGAAGACTTTGCCCATATCAACCAAAACGGTGAACTCTCGGCCCTGGGCATGCGACCGGTGGAATTCCCCGATATGCCCCGGGGATTGAAGCGTTATCTTATGTGTTCAGCCAGTGTGGATGATGAGACTTTATCGCGCCTGAATCAGGCGATCCTGACGTTGTTGCCCGAGTATAATTAGCCCTGTTCGTGCCCTGTATGGCACGCCGAACGGTTGATAATTCATCCTGTGATGTTATAGTACCGCGCTTTATCCGGTGGCGTTCCCTGTTGGCGCCCCTTGGTATTTTGCGGCACGTTTGCCCCAGGGGCAGCGAAGACCGGCCGGCATTGACTCAGGCGGGTTTATTGTCCGCTCACTCAAATTGGAAAACGCCCTTGATCACTACAGCTAACATCACCATGCAGTTTGGCTCCAAGCCACTGTTTGAAAACATCTCCGTCAAGTTTGGCGGCGGCAACCGTTACGGCCTTATCGGCGCCAACGGCTGCGGTAAGTCTACCTTTATGAAGATCCTCTCCGGTGAGCTGGAACCTACCAGTGGCAACGTATCTCTGGATCCCAACGAGCGTTTGGGTAAATTGAACCAGGATCAGTTCGCCTACGAAGAGTTCAGCGTAGTAGATACAGTGATCATGGGCCATAAAGAGCTGTGGAAGGTTAAGCAGGAGCGCGATCGCATATACTCTCTGCCCGAAATGAGCGAGGAAGACGGCATCAAGGTGGCCGAGCTGGAGATGGAGTTCGCCGAGATGGACGGTTACACCGCCGAGAGCCGTGCCGGTGAACTGCTGCTGGGTGTGGGTATTCCCCTTGAACAGCATTTTGGCCCCATGAGTGAAGTGGCCCCCGGCTGGAAGCTCCGGGTATTGTTGGCCCAGGCGCTGTTTTCCGATCCGGACGTGCTGCTGCTCGACGAACCCACCAACAACCTCGACATTGACACCATTCGTTGGTTGCAGGGCATGCTGAACCAGCGCAACAGCACCATGATCATCATTTCCCACGACAGATACTTCCTCAACTCTGTCTGTACCCACATGGCGGATTTGGATTACGGTGAACTGCGCGTTTACCCGGGTAACTACGACGAATACATGACCGCCGCGAGCCAGGTTCGTGAGCGTCTGTTGGCGGACAATGCCAAGAAGAAGGCCCAGATTGCCGAGCTGCAAACCTTCGTGGCGCGCTTCTCTGCCAACGCCTCCAAGGCCAAACAGGCCACTTCCCGTGCGCGCCAGATTGACAAGATCAAGCTGGACGAGGTTAAGGCCTCCAGCCGGGTTAACCCCTATATCCGTTTCGAGCAGGACAAGAAGCTGTTCCGTAATGCCTTGATCGTGGAATCCCTGAGCAAGGGCTTCGACAAGCCGCTGTTCAGCAACTTCAACCTGATAGCCGAAGTGGGCGAGCGCATCGCCATCCTGGGTGAGAACGGTGCCGGTAAAACCACCATGGTGCGTACCCTTATCCATGAACTGGCCCAGGATTCAGGTACCATTCACTGGTCCGAAAACGCCAGCATTGGCTACTACGCCCAGGATCATGCCAGCGATTTTGAAAACGATATGAACCTGTTCGACTGGATGAGCCAATGGCGCCGCGAAGGTGATGACGATCAGGCGGTCCGCGCCGTACTGGGTCGCATGCTGTTTGGTGCCGATGACATCAAGAAATCGGTCAAGGTGTTGTCCGGTGGTGAGCAGGGGCGCATGTTGTTTGGCAAGCTGATGCTGCAAAAGCCCAACATCCTGGTGATGGACGAACCCACCAACCACCTGGATATGGAATCCATTGAGTCCCTCAACAACGCTCTGGAAAGCTACGAAGGCACCCTGTTCTTCGTGTCCCATGACCGTGCATTTGTAAGCTCGCTGGCAAACCGCATCATAGAGATCACCTCCAAGGGTGTGAACGACTTCAAAGGGACTTACGACGAGTTCCTGCGCAGCAAGGGCGTGGAAGAATAATCCTGCCTGTCTGACTGAAAAGCCAACCCCAGGGTTGGCTTTTTTGTGCCCGCTCGCGGCGGAATCCTTGCCAATTACTTGTTTTTGCAACGGCTATGCACTTTACTGGGGGGCTGACGTCGGCCCCCAAGCGCCGGGCTGCCATGCAAGCTTGTTGATAAATTCATTAACGCAACGGAACGGACAGCAAGGTTGCTGCCCGCCAAGGGAGACAGACAATGGCAAAGAATCCGATTTCCTGGTTTGAAATCTATGTCAACGATATGGACAGAGCCAGGGCCTTTTATGAAACCGTGCTGGATGTAAAACTGGACCGCTTGGACGTGCCCGCCGAGCAGGGATTCCAGATGTGGTCATTCCCGGCCGATATGGAAAGCTATGGTGCCAGTGGCGCCCTGGTGCGTATGCCCGGTTTCGATGCCGGAAACAACAGCACCCTGGTGTATTTTGCCTGTGAGGATTGCGCGCTGGAGGAATCCCGGGTGGTGGCGGCCGGTGGCCAGGTGCAGCGTCCCAAGATGTCCATCGGCCAATATGGTTTTATCACGCTGGCCATAGATACCGAAGGCAATATGCTGGGGCTGCACTCGATGAATTAACTTCACTATTATCGGTGAGCCCGGTTGGATAGCCTATTTGGGCGTCTTGATGCACTGGGCCAGCAGGGCCTCGAAGAAGGCACTGCCCTTGCGCCGGGCAAAGGCGATGTTGCGCTCCGGGATGGATTCGGGCTCGTTGTAGCTTGCCAGTGCGGCCGCCATGCCTTCTTCGCGAATGATATGCAGCGTGGGGTAGGGCGCGCGATTGGTGTAGTTGGCCGGGTCATCCTGGGGCTCGCCGTCGAAACAGTAATCCGGGTGAAAGCTCGCCAATTGGTAAGTGCCCTCGTAGCCTTCTTCCACCAGCAAATCTTCGGCGATACCGAGCAAATCCAGATAGAGGTAAAAGCCTTCAAATCCCCGTGGCAGGATGAAGAGGGTGGTTTCTATGCCGGGCTGTTCATCCAGCAGCTTGCACTCGTCCAGCAACGCCTGCAGCACATAGTCCATACGGGTCTCTTCGCAGACCCGATAGCGAATACTTTTTCGCTCCACTTCGCGGCGGGCGAAGGGGCATATGTTGTACTTCATGATGACCGACTTGACCCAGGCCTCGGTATGGGCGGCAACCTGGGCGGTATTCTCATCCATCAGTGACTCCTGAAATTTTTGCCCGGCAGAAAAGGGCGCCATCATAAGTCTTGTCACAGTGTGGAGCAACCGCAAGTGGCCTCTTGGGAGCGCGGTCTTGTGTGTCAAAACCCTTGTCACTCAAATTCTCACTTGATCATTAAATAAAAATCATTATCATTCGCATCTGATTTTAATCAGAACCAAAGGACTCCTGCGAGTGAAACCATCCCAATATTCTTTACTGACCCTGGCCATAATGGCCAGCTTCCCGCTGGCGGCCCAACAAATGTCGGCTGACGACAAGATTGAACGCATCATAGTGTCCGGCAGTCGGGTGATTGAAAGCATTGATGAAATCCCGGCATCTGTAACCCTTGTCGACCGGAAAACCATTGAAGAGCAAATGCTGGTCAATACCCAGCTACAGAGCATACTCGGCCTCACAGTGCCGGGACTGTCGGCGGCGACCGGCACCAGCAGTGATTCGGGGCAGACGCTCCGTGGCCGGCAGGCGCTGATCATGATTGACGGCGTACCTCAGTCGACTCCGCTGCGTGATGGTGCCCTGGGAAGCCGTACCCTGGATCCCGCCGCCATCGAGCGCATCGAGGTGATTAAGGGCGCGACCTCCATTTACGGCAACGGCGCCGCGGGCGGGGTCATCAACTACATCACCAAGCGCCCCGGAAAGGGCGAACTGCAGGCCCGGGTGGGCGCATCGGCCAACATGAGCCTGGTCAAGGCCGAGGACACCCTGGGGCACCGTCTGGAGGCGGCGGCCGATGGCAGCCTGGGCAAATTCAGCTATGTAGTGACCCTGGCCCGGGAAGAAACCGGACTGCAGCGCGATGCCGAGGGGGACGTCATTGGCCTGCAATACGGTCTGTCCGACAACAAGGCGCAAAACCTGTTTACCAAGCTGGCCTATCAGTTCGACGGCGACAAGTCATTGCAGGCCAGTTACAGCTACTACGAGTCGCAAACCGATTCCGATCTGGTGGATGTGGTGGGGGATGTGAATACCGGCATCAAGACCTATGCGGTAAAAAGCAGTGCCGACAACCCGCTGAAGGGCGAACCCCAGGGGCCCCGTGGCAATCACAATCTGATGCTCAAGTACACGGATGAGGAGATCTTCAGCAACACCCAGCTGACCCTGGATGCCTATGGGCAACGAATTGAAAACGTGTTCTTTTTCTCCCCGGTATTGGCGAATCCCGATGAGGGTTACGACGGCGGCCAGTCGATGATCAAGTCGGAGAAGCTGGGCCTGCGGGGTCTGCTCAACACCCAGTACCAGTGGCAGGATGTGGAAGCGACCTTTATCTATGGTACCGACATACTCAATGACATCACCTCGCAGCCGCTGCTGGACGGGCGTATGTGGGTGCCGGAAATGGACATGAGCAACCGCGCCTTTTTCCTGCAGACCAAGTGGGTGATCAAGGATGACTTTGTTATCAAGGTCGGGATCCGTGATGAGTCGATAGCGCTGGAAGTGGATGACTACCACACCCTCAAGCTCTGCCGTAAGGCGGATCAGTGCTCCGTGCCCATGGCGGTAAAGGGCGATACCCTGGACTTCAGCGCCACCACCTATAACCTGGGATTGCGCTACACAGGCAACAGCCTGTTCTCGCCTTTTATCAACTACTCCCAGGGTGCCGACATCTCGGACATTGGCCGCTTGTTGCGAACGGCAACGGTCGCGGATATTCACGACATCCGTACCGAGGCCTCCATCATAGACAACTATGAAGTGGGCTTCAGCAGCAAGCTGGATGCGCTGTTCTTCACCTTTGCCGCCTTCAGAAGCACTTCGGAGCTGGGCACCAGCAATGTGTTCGACGAGAAAACCGGGGTTTATATGCCGGTCAGGGCTCCGCAGAAGATTTGGGGCTATGAGGCCACCGTCGATTATGAGGTTAACGACACCCTGAACCTCAAGGCCGCCTACAGCTGGGTCGAGGGCAAGGACACAGAAACCGACACCTATCTGGATGGCAAACAGATCAGTGCCCCCAAATTCACCGCCGCGGTCAACTGGCAGCCCCTGGACAATGCCAGTTTAAACCTGACCTATCTGCTGGTGGGTGACAGAGACCGCTTTGACAAGGTCAATGGCAAATGGGTCGGCGCCCAGGCGCCGGTGCACAGTTATGACCTGTTGAATTTGAGCGCCAGCTATCGTCTGGGACAGTTGAAGCTGTTTGCCGGTATCGAAAACCTGCTTAACCGTGACTACTACAGCGCGCGCTCGCAGGTCTACACCTACAGCAGCTACAACACCAAGGCCCTGGGGACCAGTCTCAATCTTGGGCTGCAGTACCAGTTTTAACGCTCTGTCTTAAAAGGGGAAAGCGCACTTCCGGTGCGCCTTTCTCTTTGCACCTTATTGCTGACTCTGTGCTGAAGAGGAAAATTCGTGATAACCCACGTATTGCGCAAGCTGCATCTGTGGCTGGCCTTGGTCAGCGCTGTGTTTGTGCTGATCCTGTCGCTGACCGGCAGCCTGTTGGTATTTGGCGCGGACATTGAACGCGGTCTGAACCCCGGGCAATGGAGCCGCTCGGCGCCCGGCGCCGACTTCAATCTCGATGAGCTGCTGGCCACTGTGACGGCGCAGACCGACACCCCGGTGCGTTTCATCCAGCTGCCCGAGCACGGGGACGAGGCTTTGCTGCTCAGCATGAGCGATGGCCGCTATATCAACCTCGACCCGGATTCGGGAACTTGGCTCAAACACTATAAAATCGGCGACAGCTTCTATGGCTTTATGATGCAGCTGCATCGCTGGCTCGCCTGGACCACTGCCGACGGCAAGCGTCCCTTGCAGGATCTGGTAAGCCTTGTCTCGTTGCTGCTGATGCTGAACCTGCTGCTTGGCATGGCGCTATGGCTTAAACCCAAGGCCCGCCTCAAACGGTTGAAGGTGAAGTTTTCCGCCAATCCCAGAATAGTGCTGCGCCAGCTGCACGGCACTTTGGGGATCCTGACAGGGATCTGCTTGCTGCTTATCGCCTTCACTGGCATCGCTTTTCATTGGCAGGGACCGACCCAATTTGTGGTCGAGGCGCTGACGGGGGAGAGCATTGAGTTGCCACAAGCACCGGTAGCAAGGCCTCAAGCTCAAGCAATTGAGGTTAGGAGTGAGATACCGGGGACAGGTGCCTTGGCAGCCTCTTTGCCAGGTTCATTGACAGCTTCAATGACAAGTTTAGAGCTGGCGCTTACCCGGGCGCAGCTTGCCCTGCCAGGTGCCAAGCCGTACCGCATCTATCCGGCAACGGCGGATAAGCCCGTGGCGCTCAGGATGCAACTGCCCGGCGAAACACACGCCAACAGCTGGGTGTGGCTGGACCCTTATTCGGCCGAGGTGCTTGGCAGCTATGATGCCAGTCGGACCAATTTGGCGACCCGGATTTGGCATTTCAGATACAAGTTTCACACCGGGGATTTTTGGCACGGGTCACTGCGCTGGCTGTGGCTGCTGCTGTCGCTGTTGCCGGCGTTCTTTTGTCTCAGCGGTCTGTACCTCTATTGGCGGCGGCAACCTGCTTGGCGACCGCGGCAGGCAAGGGGGCGGGCTCAAGGGCTTGGGTGCGGGAGGCTGCATGACACAGCGACCTCCTGAGGGGGCTCAGAGCATTATCAGGCTCAATTCATAACCCGTGTATTTGCAGATAGTGATCACCCCGGTATCAAAAATCAGGCATAGGCCCTTGATGCCTGGCCTTCCCCGAGATCAGTACTCGGGCGACAATCACTTTCATCACTGCGTTCCAGCACTCCTGCCAGGCCAAAACATTCCTGCCAGGCAAAACAGCGCGCCATCAAAAGTCTTGAATTAAGCAGGGCCGGGGCATAGACATCCGGTGCTGCTTTCATGATCTGCGCCGCACTGCTTAAAAAAAGATCTTGAAACTCACAATCCATTCACATAGTTTATACAAATGTAAGCGCTTACATTGAGGCGGCAAGATATCCGCGATACAGGCGTTTGCACAGCATATCTTCCAATTAACACTATGGGTTGGGCTCCAAAAATGATTAAGAATTCTGGAACGACCAAATGTATTTCTCTTGGATTCCTGATGGCGGCGTTGCAGGGATGTGGGGGCGATACCAATACCAACACAGATTTGAGCTCAGTCAAACTTGATGGGCCAACGGCAGGTTGGCAGCTGGTCTGGAGTGACGAGTTTGAAGGCAGCAGCATAGATGCGGCCAAATGGGCACACGAGGTGGATTGCGCCGGGGGCGGCAATCAGGAGTCTCAGTGCTATACCGCGGATGCGGCAAACTCCTTCGTTGCCGATGGCATGCTGAACATAGTGGCATTGAAGGCGCCCGAGGGCGCTGAAAAGCCCTATACGTCGGCCAGACTGACAACCAAAGGCAAAGCGGATTTTACCTATGGCCGCTTTGAAATGCGCGCCAAATTACCGTCCGGACAGGGCAGCTTGCCAGCCTTCTGGATGCTGCCCACTGACAATGTTTACGGTATCTGGCCCAGAAGCGGTGAAATCGATATTGTCGAGGGGGTGAATCTTAAAGCCGCTACCACTGACGGCAATCCTGAAGCCTATGTTCACGGCACTCTTCACTACGGCCGTGAATGGCCCAAGAATGAGCATTCCGGCAAGGCCTATTTGCTACCCAATGGTGCCAATCCGGCCGATGATTTTCACACCTATGCCATTGAGTGGCAGCAGGGTGAAATCCGCTGGTATGTGGACGACTACCTCTATGCCACCCAGAGACGTTCTGAACTGAGATACAACTCCAAGGGCGAGGCCGTTGGCCTGGCCCACAAAGGCTGGTTTACCGAATACTACGATCAGTCCAGCGGTGATTTGCAGCTCAGCTGGAGTGATGCGCCATTTGATGAAAAATTCCATCTGATAGTTAACTTTGCCGTGGGTGGCTACTGGCCTGTCTCGGTGAATGAAACCGGTATCGACGACACAGCCTTTAACGAAACCAATAAGTATCAAATTGATTTTGTAAGGGTCTATCAGTGCGCAACCAACCCTGATACGGGCAAGGGTTGTGAAACGGTACGTCCGGGCTACGACAAGTCAGAGGACGCGCTGGTGGAAGGTAAGGCGCCAGTACCTGTCCCCCCTTCTGATGGCACGCCAAAAGATCTGCTGATTTTCGACAGTAGCCCCAACCCTAACTGGGCTGCCTGGGATTGCTGCGGTGGTTCCACCCCTGGTCTGGTGGACGACGCCGACAAGGGTGCTGTGTATCGCTTTGTGGTAGGCGACAGCCCCACAGTCAACGGCTTTATCAGCCGCGCAGCCTTTATCACCGATCCTGCCGGTGTCCCCAGTCCCTTTGATGCAGCGCCCATTGAGGCAAGTGGCGTATTGAGCTTTGCCATGAAAGTGGTGAGTGCGCCGGCAAATCCCGGCTCAACCTGGATGATGAAGGTTGAGAGCAACGAAGGCGCGACTGCCGTTGAACTGCCGCTGACAGCAAGCAGTGAAGGTGCGGCACCTGCCGTTGGTCAGTGGCAAACCTTCAGCTTCCCGCTGTCTGAGCTGGCGGCCAAAGGCCTGGATCTGTCTGCTATCGATGTGGTGATGGTGTTCCCCGCCTGGGGCACCGGCAGCGGCGCCGAGTATCTGCTCGATGAAGTGAAGATTGCCCGACCCAATGCGAGCCTGCCGTCACTGACCATCTTTACCGACAACGAGAACCCCGATTGGCCTATGTGGGACTGCTGCGGTGGCTCGACTCCGCAAGTGGTCTCTGATGATGCAGAGCACGGCATAGTGTCTGAGTTCAGCATTGGTGCCAGCCCCACTGTGATGGGCTATATCAACCGCACTGCACTCGGTGGTGGTGGTAATCCCTTTGATGCCTCAACCCTGTACGAAAACGGAGTGGTGCAATTTGACTTGAAAGTGGTCAATGCGCCGTCCACCGCAGATGCGCCCTGGCTCTTTAAAGTGGAGTCTGACAATGCGGCATCTGCCGTGGAACTGCCGTTAACCAGCAGCATTGAGGGCGTGGTGCCATCTTCTGAATGGCAAACCTTCAGCTTCCGTCTGAAAGATTTGGCCGATGGTGGTTTGGACTTGAGTGCCATCGACGTGTTGATGATGTTCCCAGCCTGGGGGCAGGGTGAAGGTGCGGTTTACCGAGTTGATAATGTTAAAATTTATCAGCCCGGCAGCGGCGCGCCATCCGCCTTCAGTCTGTTTGCTGATACCGTGGCAGATGCCTGGTCAATTTGGGATTGCTGCGCCGGTTCAACCCCCACGGTTGAGGCCGATGATGCTGCCCATGGCGCCGTGGCGGAGTACGTGATTGGCGCCCAGCCAACTGTAGTGGGCTTTTTCGCCGAGGACGGTGTCTATCACGATGCATCCGCTGCTGTGGATACCGGCGTGGTGCGTTTTGAGATGAAGCTGGTTTCTGCACCAAACGATTCAAGCTCGGTCTGGAAATTCAAGATTGAATCCGGTGATGCCAGTACCGCCGTTGAGCTTAATCTGACCGACAGTACCGAAGGCGCCGCACCTGTTGTAGGTCAGTGGCAGACCTACACTTTCCCGCTCAAGACCCTGGCAGATATGGGGCTCGATGCCAGTGCCATCGATGTGGTGATGGTGTTCCCTGCGTGGGGTACCGGTGAGGGAGCGGTGTTCCGACTCGATAACGCACTGATAGGCACGCCCTGAACCACCTAACCTTTGGCATGAATGGGAATGGCCCGCCGGACCTTGGAATTTGTCCGGTGTGGCCGCAGCGAAAGAATAAGAGGCAATTATGTTAGATAAGGCATTTAAGCGTAACCGGTTGTCTGCCGCGCTGGCAGCCATCCTCGGCGTTGGCGCCATCCCGCTGGCATTGGCGGCTGACGAGGCGGCAACCGCGGCCGATGGCGTCGTGGCGGCCCAGAACGGCGCAGACGAAGAGACCATAGAAGTCATTGAAGTACGTGGGATTAGGGGCAGTTTGTACCGCTCCATGGACTTAAAGCGTGGCGCCAACGGCGTGGTCGATGCGATTTCGGCGGAGGAGCTCGGTAAGTTCCCCGACACCAACCTGGCCGAATCACTGCAAAGAATAACCGGGGTCACGGTCAGCCGTGCCAACGGTGAAGGCAGCCAGATCACGGTTCGGGGCTTCGGGCCTGAATACAACCTCATTACCCTTAATGGCCGCCAGATGCCGGGTACTGGCTATACCCGCTCTTACAATCTGGAGAACCTGTCATCAGAGGGGGTGAAAACCCTGGAAGTGGTGAAAACTGCCCGTGCCGATACCCCAACCGGCGGCCTTGGCGCCACCGTCAATATCATTACCCACAAGCCGCTGGATAATCCCGGGCAGTCTTTCAGTTTTTCAGGCAAAGGTATTTATGATGAGTCAAATGAGCTGGGTGATGATGTCACGCCTGAGCTGGCGGCCATTTATAGCAATACCCTGTTTGATAATAGGTTTGGGGTCATGGTATCGGTTTCCCATCAGGAGCGGGATTTTCGCCAGCAAACGGCCAACAGCCAGGGTTGGATTGCCCAGACAGACAATAGCCGTTTGCCAACACTGGCGGGTGACAAAGGCATAGATGGGCGTGAGACCGATGCCGATGGCAACCCTGTCGCCCGTTTCCGTGATGCCGAAGGCAACGCAGTAGCGCCCTTTTTCTTCGCGCGGGACATGAACTTCAGCATCAATGATGTAGAGCGTGAACGCAGCAACGGCATGGTGACGCTGCAGTTTGTGGCGGCGGATAATTTGATACTGACCGCCGACTACGTGGCAACCCGGGCGTTGACCGCATCTGATGGCTTTGGTTGGGGGATCTGGAACTCCTCCACCGATGGTGCACCTGTGATTGGCTATGAGCTGGATGCCAACGGCACTGCGCTTTACTCAGATATCCGCGGTGGCGATGGCTCTTTTACCGCCAATCGCAGCACCACAGAAGTGAATGCCGAGTCTGTTGGCCTGAACATCGATTGGAGCCCCAACGAAGCCTGGCGCTTTACCCTGGACTATCACAACTCTTCCAACGAAATCGACAATGGTGCTGATAAGGGCCTTGGCAGTGCCGGCCAGGTGATTCTGGGCTCTGATAAGCTGGTTTCCAAGGTCTATGACTACCGCACAGGCGAGGTGCCCCATTTCCTGATTAATTGGAACAACGGCACCCATGTTCTGGATGCCGGTGACATAGACTCCAACTTCAGCCAGTTCATTCACTCTCCGGGCGAGAGTGACATCGAGCAGGTTCAATTCAACAGCAACTGGTACCCCGAGTTCAGTGAGCATCTGGTGAAGGTGGACTTTGGTGCCGCCTACACCAAGCAGACCATGTCCGGCACCACCGCCTGGAGCGGCCTGCGTGGTGGCCCGGGCTTTAATCCGTCCTATGCGGAAATCTTCCCCGATGCCATGTTTGTGCTGCAGGATGCCTCTGGCTTGCTTGATGCCCTTGGCGGTGGCGGCAGTGAACTGATGCCCGATTACTACTACACCTTCAGCTTTGATGAGGCCGTGGTCCGTCAGCTGGCCTTTATCACCCCCGAGATAGCGGGTGACAACTATTACTCCATCGATCCTTACTTTGATGGCGTTGACAGTGCCAGCCTGGTGGAAGAAAAGACTTTGGCGCTTTATCTCACCACCCAATGGGGTTTTGATATTGGCGATGTGCCGGTGAATGTGAATTTCGGCCTCAGATACGAGCAAACCGATGCTTCAAGTACGGTCAAGCAACGGGTTGAGAGTCAGGTGGTGTGGGCCAGCCCCACCGAGTGGATCATGCAATATGCTCCCGGTGGCGATGACAACTACTTCACCCAGGGGGGGGATTACGATGTCTGGTTGCCTATGCTGGATATCAGCGCCGAGCCACTGGAGGATGTGGTGGTACGCTTCTCGGCCGGTAAAACCATAGCCAGGCCGCTCCTTGGCGATATGGTGGCAGGACGAAGCCTGAGCGGCAGCCCGAAAATCGGTGCCCGCCGCGGTGGTCTGGGTAATCCGGGCCTGCTGCCGCTGGAGTCGGTGAATTTGGACCTGTCGCTGGAGTATTACTACGGTGATGCCAGTTATGCGGCCATTGGGTTATTCCATAAAGACGTGGATAACTTTGTCTCCCGCTCGACCACTCAGCTTACCATTGAGGGACTGCACGACGTTTACGACAGCCCCAGATACCGGGAAGCCATCAGTCAGTTGGAAGCTGCAGGCACGCCGGTAAGTGAAAACACGATTTTTGAGCAGATGATTGCCAATGGTCATGGCAATGCCGACGGCCAGATAGTGCCGCTCGCCAGCGATCCGCTGATTGTGTGGGACATCACCAGCCCCATCAACAGCGACAGCAAATCGGTGCAGGGGATTGAGCTGGCGCTGCAGCACGTGTTTGGCGAGTCAGGCTTTGGTTTCGGGATTAACGGCACTTTTGTGGAGGGAGACGTTGAATTTGACCCCTACAGCCTGGCGCAGCAGCAGCCATTGGAAGGTCTGGGTGACTCGGCCAACTTCCAGGCCTTTTATGAGAAAGACGGTCTGTCGGTGAAACTGACTTACGCCTGGCGTGACAGCTATCTGATTGGTGTGGGGCAGTCTCAGGGCTCCGCCGATGCGCCGCCCCAGTATGCCAAGGCCTTTGGTCAGCTGGACGCCAGCATTAACTATGATGTAAATGACTATCTGACGGTGTTCTTTGAAGGTATCAACCTCAATAACGAAACCGAACAGGGCTATGGCCGTTTCGAAGAGCAGTTCCTGTTTGCCCGCCAGTACGGCAGCCGTTACGCTCTGGGTGCAAGAGTGCGCTTCTAAGGTGCTGCCTTTAAAAGAGGCATAAACGAAAAACGCCGGGCAATGCCCGGCGTTTTTATTGGCGGCAGATTATCTTTTTTCAGTACTCGATACTGACTTCATAACCCGTGTATTTGCGGATATTGATCACCCCGGTATCAAAAATCAGGTATTGGCCCTTGATGCCGGTCAGCACGCCCTCAATGATGGGAGCCTTGTCCAGATTGAAAGAGGTCACCTTGGTCGGGAACTTGGTCACCGGGAAATCGATGGGCTGGGGTTGGCTGACAAGTTCTTGCACCGCATCCTCGCCAAACTCGGCGCGAACTTTGGCAATCACAGGCGCCACTTCACTGAGTAAACGCGCAGCTTCGGCGGCCAAATCCATATTGGCATTGTTACCCTTTAACATGGCCTGCCAGTGGGTTTTGTCGGCCACGTGTTTGGCAATTTCCACTTCAATCAGACCGGAGATTTTGCGCGAAGCGACCTTGAGGACCGGCAGCCCCTGGGTGGCGCCCTGATCTATCCAGCGGGTGGGGATTTGGGTGTGACGGGTAATACCGACCTTGAGCCCGGACGTGTTCGACAGATAGACGAAGTGGGGCACGAAACAATGACTCAGTCCCCATTCGGGCTCACGGCAGGTGCCTTTATCAAAATGGCAGGTTTCGGGTTTGAGTATGCACATATCGCAGCTGGCGAGCTTTTGCATGCAGACGAAACAATGGCCTTCGGAGTAGCTTTTCTTGGTTTTACGGCCGCAATTGCAGCAATAGATATTCCCTGAGTAGATAAGCTGCAATGGCTTGCCTATCAGCGGATTGAGGGCAACCTCTGTGTCACCTAGCATCAGGAAGTAGTTGGCTATGCCCTGGGCGTCTAGCCCGGTACGCATTTTTGTCAATGTGCCTTGCATGGGGGTCCTTGCGGCTGTTGCTGTGATGGGAAAGTGGTTTTCCCCCGTGATTATTACCCCAGTGTACCAGCAGCCTTGGTCAAGATAAAAAAAAGCCGCGGCATCAGCCGCGGCAAAGACCTCTCCCGGGGGATGGAAACCCCGGGATTTCCCACTTTTACAAGCTCGCTATCAGAAGCTGTAGCGAGCACCTATGGCGTAACGGGCAGCGTTTTGCTGAGCCAGCAGCATTTGCTCCTCGTAGCGACCGTAAACGCGCTTTTCCTGCTCCAGAATGTTGATACCTTCAGCGAAGATGGACAGATTGTCGGTAAGCTGGTAGCTCACGCTGAGGTCCAACTGACCAAAGGCTTCGGTGAACTGTGGCGCGGGGCCACCGGCTTCTGCCTGACCCATGCCAGAGAGGAAGGTATCGCGCCAGTTGTAGGCCAGACGCGCCTGCAAACCATCTTTCTCATAGAACACGGAGAAGTTGGCGGAGTCTGACATGCCGGGCAGGGCAAACTGCTCATCCACGCGCTCCACATCGTACTTGGTGTCACCGGAGACCAGGGTATAGTTGATGCCGAAACCGAAGCCGGTATCCCAGAGCCAGTGTTGCCAGGCCAGTTCCAGGCCGTGGATATTGAGATCTTCCACGTTGTTTGGCTTGCTGATGTCCCAGCTGGCGATCGGGTCGCCACCAGCCTGGGGCACGCGGCCTTCGGCATTGCCATAACCATTGTCGATCAGCCATTGGAACACGGCTTCATCGCTGGGGGTTTCGTTGTTGGCGATAAGCTCGGCACGGGCCTGCTCGGCGGCAGCGCCTATGTAAGGATCGCGCAACCAATCGAATTCCACCTTGGAAATGGTGTTCACCAGGAAGTTTTCCACCTCCTTGTTGAAGTAACCAACCGACACGTAACTGGCGTCGTCATAGTAGTATTCCAGCGACAGATCTATGTTGTTGGAGCTGAATGGCTTAAGGGCCGGGTTACCTGCGAAGCCGGTGCGCGAGCCTACCTTAGGGATGGGCGTCAGCGATGTGGTGGCGCGCATTGAACCCAGGGTTGGACGGGTAATGGTGCGGCTGTAGGAGAATCGGGCAATAACGTCTTCCATCAGCTCCAGATTGATATCCAGATTGGGCAGGAATTCCTTGTAGTCATGGCTTTCATGGCTGAAGGAGAAATCTTCGGCATAGATGGTCTGCCACTCGGTGGGGTTGAGCCACACCAGTTGCTGGGCTTCTTGCTGCATGGAGCTGGCGGTCACATCGGTTTGCTCATAACGCAGACCTGCAACAATGTTCAGCGGCATGCCGTTGAAGTCGCTGTCGATATTCGCCTGGATATAAGCCGCTGTGGTGTCTTCCTTAATCAGGTGATCGTCCTGCCAGGGGGCTGCCACATATTCCACGTCGTACAGGGCCTGGGCCTTGTCCATGGCGGCCTGCTGATCGTAGGTGTAGTAGTAGGGGATCAGCATGTCGCTGCCACCACCTGAGAAGTCAGACAGGAAATCCGAACCCAGACCCACGTAGCTGACGTCATCCTTCCACAGGCCCATATTGCCATACCAACCGGCGCTGATGGGACCGGTATAGGAACCCTGGGCACGGGTTTCCATGGAGGTGAAGGACAGGCCAAAGTCGATGGATGACAGGGCGTCGCTCTTCTCATTCACCCAGTGACCGTCGAACTGGTACTGGTTGACATCTGTCTCGTTGCGACCGGCACGCACACCGGCAAACAGTGACGCGTAATGTTCAGGCAACAGGTGGGGTTCACCGGCGGGATTGAGGCTGGCGTAGTTGGCTCCCAGCAAGGGGATCTCTGTGCCGGTGGCATCGTAGGTTTTGTCTGCAACGTTCAGGGCGCCGAGGATGAAGAACACGTTGTCGGCGCTGTTGCCCAGGGTGCCTTCGGCGGTGGCCTTGGAATCATGGGCATCGAATGCCAGCTCAAGGTTATCTGTGGCCTGCCACTTGATGTTCAGACCCAAAGACTTGTTGATGTTGTCAGAGGCATTCTGTTGCATGGTGCCTGAATAGTCACCGCCCACTTCGGTCACATAATCAAAGGTGCCGTTTTCATTGATATGGGCGTAGGTGGCGTTGCCAGGGCCCGAGAACCACAGACCCCAGGTGTCGGTGTTGGAGACATCGGACAGTTTGGAGTAAGTGTAATCAGCGGTCAGCTCCAGTCGGTCGGATGGGGCATATTGGAATACCAGCTGGGCGTTGCTGCGGTCACGTTCGGTAGCCTGGCTGGCAAAACCCATGTTGCGGGCATAAAAGGTGTTGCCGTAGGGGTTTTTGCTTTCATTGACCACCACGGCATTGGGGTTCAGTTCACCGTCGATGTTCTGGCGCCAGCCATCTATGGTTGCCTTCTTGAGGTTGCTGTCACGCTTCTGGTATGACGCAGTCAGACCCAGGCCCAGGGTGTCATCCATAAAGGTATTGCTTAAAATACCGGATATTTCGGGTGTTATCTTGCTGCCTTCATCCAGGCCGACTTCATGGTGTCCCTTCACGCTTACCGTGGCCACCAGATCACGGGTGTCAAAGGGGCGGGCGGTACGGATATTGATGGTTGAACCTATGCCGCCAGAGCTGATATCGGCCTTACCGGTTTTGTAAATTTCCACACCACTGACGGCATCGGATGCCAGGTTGCCAAATTCAAAGGAGCGGGTAGATTCACCGGCCACCTGGGCCGTGGGCATGGTGCGGTTGTTGAGCAGCACCAGGTTAAAGTCGGGGCCGAAACCACGTACCGTGACCTTGCTGCCCTCGCCGTTGACCCGGTCAATGGACACGCCGGTGATACGTTGCAGTGATTCTGCCAGGTTGGTATCCGGAAACTTACCTATGTCTTCGGCCGAAATGGCATCAACCACACCGGCAGACTGGCGCTTGAGCTCCATGGATTTGGCCTGGGAACCACGTATACCGGTTACCTGGATAACTTCGATGTTGCTGTCTTCTGGTGCATCGGCCGCGTACACGGGAACAGCGGTCAACAGACCCAGTCCCAATGACAGGCTGGTGGCCAACTTGGTTTTTTTGAATTGTTTATGTCGCATCGGTTCCTCTCCCTCAGACCTTGGCCGCAGTACACAGTCTGGGCCAATTTTAATGATTAGCCTGCTTTTACGCCGGCATACCACAACCGCTGCCAGCACAAATGTAAGCGCTTACATAAAGTAGGGTAAGGTCAATTTGATGTCAATCATCTTGTTGGTAAATGTTTAATATATGTTGCATTAGCCCTTGCTTATTCGGACTTAATGTTTTGATTTAATGTGAAAATGAAAATAAAAAAAGCGAGGAAGAAAATCCTCGCTTTAATGAGTTGCAACGCCGTTCAGCTCAGCTTGGCCACCGAATCACGCACCACAAGTTCGGGTTCAAATTTGTGGTTGAACACGGCATCGCGGCAATCGTACACCTGCTGCAATACCCAGTTGGCGGCCATTTTACCCATGGACTGGATGGGGTTGGTAACCGTGGTCAGTTTGGGGGAGATATAACGGGGGAAGGGGATGTTGTCGAAGCCCACAAAGGAAATGTCTTCAGGCACCTGCAGGCCGCGCTCCAGGCACAGGGCAATGGCACCCGAGGCCATCTGATCGTTGGCGCAGACCACGGCCGTGAACGACTTGCCGCTGTCCAACAGTTTGGCCATGCCTTCATAGCCGCCTTCCTCGATAAAGTTGCCCTCATGGAACAGGGCCTCATCGAAGGGAATGCCTTTTTCCGCCAGCGCCTGCTTGTGTCCCTGCAAACGCTCACGGGCATCGAGTTTGAACAGGGGGCCGGAAATGTAAGCCACCTGGCGGTGCCCGGCATCCAACACAAAGCGACTGGCCAGATAGCCACCCTTGAGGTTGTCCAGATGGACACAGTATTCGGCGATACCATCCACCATGCGATTGATCAGCACCACAGGGGTCTTTCCCCGGCACAGCTGCACCAGATAGTCATTGCTGACGATTTCCGCATCCACGATCAGTGCGTCACATCCCCTTGAGAGCAGAAACTCGACGGCATCTTTTTCCTGGGCCTCATCGCTGTGGCCAGCGGCGATGATCACATGCTTGTTTGCCGCCCGCAGCACGGACTCCACTTCCCGCATCATGGGGCCGTAAAAGGGACCGTCCAGTTGCGATACCAACACCCCCACGCTGTTGGAACGGTTGGAGGCCAGGGACTGAGCTATGGTATTGGGCCTGTAGTCCAGCTGCTCCATGGCATCCATGACCTTTTGACGGGTCTTGTCGCTGACCTTGCCGGTGTTGTTTACCACCCGGGACACTGTGGCCAGAGAAACCCCCGCCAGAAAGGAGACGTCGTAAATTGTGGCCATAAGGCTGACTTTCCTTGGATCTTTATGCGCTTGATTGCTGCTCCAGAGCCTGGTGTATTTCAGCAACCCTTTGGCCGTTCAGTGTATATCGTCTCATGACAAAGGCAACCAGCACCGAGCCTATTGCCGGGTAGAAGGTGAAACAGAGCAGGATCCCGGACAAGGTTTGCTCAGATTGGGCCTGATCGGCCTGGTAGCCATAGGCCGCCAGCAGCCAACCGGCCAGGGCTCCGCCAATGGCCAGGCCCATCTTGATGAAGAAAATCACCGAAGAGTACACCAGGCCCGTGGTTCTGATGCCCGTTTTATACTGTCCATAGTCCACGGTATCGGCCATTTTGGCCCACAGCAGCGGTGTGCCCATGTTGATGGTGAAGTTCCAGGCCCCGTACAGCAGCAATGCCGGAATATAATCCGCGGCAGGCACGAACCAGGCCAGGCCGCACAGCACTGCCGCCGCCAACTGCAAGCGGATATAGGCCTTGACCTTGCACATGCGATCGGACAACCACTTGGCCAGTGCCATGCCAAACAAATTGCCGATAACCCCAGTGGTCACGAAGATGCTGATCATCTCCCCCTGATTGAGGAAATATTTAACGTAGTAGATGGCAAGGGTGGTTTTGAGCACTATGCCGGTCAGTAAAAAGATGGCCGCCGCCGACAATACCCGCCATTGGTCATTGGCCCACAGGGCCTTCATGGCGAGCTTGAGATTGCTGCCTGAATCTTCCACCTTTCGGTCCCGCTCACGGGTACCGGCAAAGCAGGCAAGAAACATCAGGGTGCCCACTATGCTCATGGCGAGCATGGTCAATTGGTAGCCCTTGGCCTTATCACCGTTGCCAAACCAGTCCACCAGGGGCAGGGTAAGGGCGCTGACCATCAAACCGCCGAGCATGGCAAACACAAAGCGATAGGTCTGTACCGATACCCGCTCGGCCGGATCCGTGGTCAGGGTGGCCCCCAGGGCACAGTAGGGAATATTAATGGCGGTATAGGCCAGCATCAGCAGGGCGTAGGTCAGCAGGGCATAGAGTTCCTTGCCGCTTTGACTGAAGTCCGGGGTGGTAAAAGCCAGCACGCTGATGGCGCCAAAGGGGAAGGCGAACCACAGCAGGTAGGGGCGGTAACGCCCCCAGCGGCTTTGGGTGCGATCGGCCAGGTAGCCCATCAGGGGATCGGTGACCGCATCCATCACCCGCACCGCCAGGAACATGGTGCCGACAAAGGCCGCCGATATGCCAAAGATATCGGTGTAAAAAAATGTCAGGAACAGCATAACCGTCTGGAATATGATGTTGCTGGCGGTATCGCCGAGCCCGTAGGCGACTTTCTCTCTGACGCTTAACATGCTGCCTCCCGGGCTATTTGGTTAATGATGCACGTTTTTGTGTCATCAGGCCACGGTATGCCTGGGCACTGGATTTGAGCACCCGTGCCTGGCTCTGATAATCCACATACACCAGCCCAAAGCGTTTGTTATAGCCCTCGGCCCATTCAAAATTGTCCATCAAGCTCCAGGCAAAATAACCGCGGATATCGACTCCGTCGCGGATGGCGGTGTCCACCGCCAGCAGGTGCGTTTGCAGGTACTCCAGGCGCATGGGGTCGTGGACTGCGCCGTCCACCAACTTGTCATCTTCGGCCGCACCGTTCTCCGTGATGAAAATCGGTGGCAGGGTAAAGGCCCTATTGAGTGACACCAAGAGGTCGGTCAGTGCCGCCGGCACTATTTCCCAGCCCATGGCGGTGCGGGGTACCCCCTCAATGCGGACCTCTTCAAAGCCCAGATCGCCACCGGCACGGTACACATTACGGGTGTAATAGTTTATCCCCAGATAGTCCAGTGGAGCACTGATGATAGCCATATCGCCGTCCTCTATGGGCGGACGTTCATCGCTTGCCAACGCCTCCATGATGTCCGGGTAACGTCCCTCCATCAAGGGTTGCAGGTACCAGAGATTGAAATACTCATGGGCCAGTTGGGCGGCGCGGGTATCGGCCTCGCAATCGCTTTGGGGATAGGCCGGGCCGAAGTTCAGCACTATGCCTGCCAGCGCCTTGGGGGCCAGTTGCCTGAGTTCAGCCATCGCCAAACCATGACCGAGCAATAAATGATGGGCGGCAGAGCGTCCCATGGCCCGGCTTTGGTGGCCGGGGGCATGTATGCCGGTTTCGTAACCGAGAAACGCACTGCAGAAGGGTTCATTGAGGGTCGAGTAGGCATAAACCCTGTCACCGAAGGCCTGTGCCACGGCCCGGACGTAATGGGCAAAGGCATGGGCCGTATCCCGGTTCAGCCAGCCGCCTTTGTCTTCCAGGTATTGGGGCAGATCCCAGTGGTACAGGGTCACAAAGGGCTTGATGCCACGGTGGTTAAGTTCATCGAGCAGGTCAATGTAGAAGGACATGCCGTCCCGGTTGACGCTGCCATCGGCGTGCATCACCCGGCCCCAGGACACCGACAGCCGGTAGGCATCGACACCCAGGTTATCAATCAGATCCACATCATCACGCCACAGACGCACATGATCGCAGGCGACGCTGCCATCTGAGCCATCGGCAATTTTGCCCGCAGTGGCACAAAAGGTATCCCAGATACAAGGCAGGCGACTGTCGGCCGCCCCTTCTATCTGGAAGGACGCTGTTGCCACGCCAAACAAGAAGTTATCGCTCATCATGGGCGAGTCAGCCGGCAGTTTGAAAGGGGGGATCTGTGTCATGGTTGTTGTTTCCTGGTGGTCAATCCCGGCATCGAGGCACATTTCCGGGGGTAAAATTTGTTGACATTAGTAAAGCCGATGTTAAAAATGAAAGCGCTTACATTAATCTAGTGGCAGATGAAACAAAGGTCAATGCCAAGGTGCCCAAGCCACCTGGTGGACCGACAAGCCACAGTGTCATTCAAGGGGAGAAAAGATGGCCGCGACACCCATTTCCAGCACAGGCGGCGTTGCCGTCCCGGCAGCGGGAGAAACCTTCCGTTTTGCACTCGGATCTCTGACCACACTGTTTTTTATGTGGGGTTTTATCACTTGTCTCAACGACATTCTGATCCCGCACCTCAAGGCGGTATTTTCGCTCAATTACACCCAGGCCATGCTGATCCAGTTTTGCTTCTTCGGCGCCTACTTTCTGGTGTCTGTGCCGGCCGGGGTTCTGGTCAAACGCCTGGGATACCAGAAGGGCATAGTGGTGGGGCTGTTAACCGCGGCACTGGGCTGTGGCCTGTTTTATCCTGCGGCGGTGTCGGCGACTTACAGCGTGTTTCTGGGAGCGCTGTTTGTGCTGGCCAGCGGCATTACTGTGCTGCAAGTGGCGGCCAATCCCTATGTTACTGCGCTGGGGCCGGTGGACACAGCTTCGAGCCGTCTGACGCTGACCCAGGCCTTTAACTCCCTTGGCACCACCATAGCGCCGGCCTTTGGCTCGGTGCTGATCCTGTCGGTCGCCGTCGGCGCCTCCGCCGAGGCGGAAGCCGATGCAGTCAAACTGCCCTATCTGTTGCTTTGCGGCATGCTGATAGTGCTGGCGGCGGTGTTTGCTTTGCTGAAATTACCCCACATCCATGACCAGGAAGATGAGGTCGCGGCGACAGGACAGAGTGCCCTGAGCCATCGCCATCTGGTGCTGGGTGCGGTGGGGATATTCGTCTACGTGGGCGGTGAAGTCGCCATTGGCAGCTTTCTGGTGAATTTTTTGGGTGAATCCCATGTGGCAGCCATGGCCGAGGCCGATGCGGCCCATTACATTGCCTTTTACTGGGGCGGCGCCATGGTGGGGCGCTTTATCGGTGCGGCCGTGATGCAAAAAGTGGATGCCGGCAAGGTACTGGGATTCAATGCAACCATGGCCGCGCTGCTGGTGCTGGTTGCCATGAACAGCAGTGGCGCCATTGCCATGTGGGCGATTCTGGCGGTGGGGCTGTTTAACTCCATCATGTTCCCCACCATTTTCAGCCTAGCCCTTAAGGGCCTGGGACGTGCCACGGCCCAGGGCTCCGGCATCCTTTGCCTTGCCATTGTCGGCGGTGCCGTGGTGCCGCTGATGCAGGGACTGTTGGCCGATGCCGTGGGATTGTCTGCGTCCTATGTTTTGCCGGTCATATGTTATCTCTACATCGTCTTTTACGGTCTCAAGGGCTCGGTGCCCCGCGAAGAGGCTGCAAAATGAAACTGAATCGAATTTCCCTGTTGCTCGCCCTGTCATTGGGGGCATCGGCACCGCTGTTGGCGGACACAATGCAAGACTCGTTGCAGCTGGAGCGTTGGCCCGCCAAGGTATCCCCATTTAAGCCCGATGCCGCCCTTGAAGCGCGCATTGATGCCTTGCTGTCGACCATGACAGTGGCGCAGAAAGTGGCCCAGGTGATCCAACCCGAGATCCGCGATTTCACCGTGGAAGACATGCGCCGCTATGGCTTCGGCTCTTATCTTAACGGTGGTGGCGCTTTCCCCGGCAACAATGCCAGGGCCACGGCCGCCGATTGGGTGGCGCTGGCTGACAAGCTGCATCAGGCTGCCATGGACAGCAGCGAGGATGGCATTGCCATTCCGCCTATCTGGGGCACGGATGCGGTTCACGGCCATGGCAATGTGTTCGGTGCCACCCTGTTTCCACACAATATTGGCTTGGGGGCCGCCCGGGATCCCGGCTTGATTGCCGACATCGCCCGGGCAACCGCCAAAGAGGTACGCGCCACCGGCATAGATTGGGTGTTTGCGCCCACGGTCGCCATGGTGGAGGACCTGCGCTGGGGTCGCAGCTATGAGGGCTATGCCAGGGATCCCCAGCTTATCCGCGACTATGGCCACGCCTTTGTTGAAGGCATGCAGGGCAAGGTGGGTGACTCCTCCTGGTTGCAGGGAAAGCACACCATAGCCACGGTGAAACACTTCATCGGCGATGGTGGCACCCAGGATGGCAATGACCGCGGCGATACCCGCATCGACGAGCAAACCCTGATTGAGCGCCATGCCCAGGGCTACGTGGGCGCGGTGGCGGCCGGGGTGCAGACTGTCATGGCCTCGTTCAACAGTTGGAACGGCGAAAAACTCCACGGCAGCCGCTATCTGCTGACCGAGGTGCTGAAGAACCGTCTTGGCTTCGATGGCCTGGTGGTCGGGGACTGGCTCGGTCACGCCTTTGTACCCGGCTGTGATGGCACATCCTGCCCGGCAGCCATCAATGCCGGTGTCGACATACTGATGGCCCCCGGTGATGCCTGGAAACCCCTGTATGACAATACCTTGGCTCAGGCACAGTCGGGCGACATTCCGATGGCGCGGCTCGACGATGCGGTAAGGCGCATTCTCAGGGTGAAAATCCGTGGTGGTTTGTTTGATGCGCCTTCACCGGCAAAGCGCTTGTTGGCCGGTGAACAGCAGCAGATTGGCAGTGAGGCCCACAGAGCATTGGCCCGACAAGCCGTACGCCAGTCTCTGGTATTGCTGAAGAACAATGACCAAACGCTGCCGATAGCCGCCAACGCCAAGGTGTTGGTGATAGGTGATGGGGCCGACAATATCCCCAAACAGTCAGGCGGCTGGAGCATGACCTGGCAGGGCACCGAAGTGCAGAACCAGGATTTCCCCGGCGCGACCTCCATCTTCGCGGGCTTGGTGGCCGGTCTCAAGGTCGGTGGTGGTGAGGCCAGACTCAGTGTCGATGGCACAATCCCCGAGGGTTTTGAGCCGGATCTGGTTTTGGCTGTGTACGGTGAAGACCCCTATGCCGAGGGCAATGGCGATCGGGACAACCTCGAATACCAGCGCGGCGACAAGCGGGATCTCGCCATGCTCAGGGCCATCAAGACCACTAAGGGAACAGGACTGCCTCTGGTGTCCGTGTTCCTGTCCGGCAGGCCATTGTGGATGAACCCGGAAATCAACCTTTCCGACGCTTTTGTTGCTGCCTGGCTGCCGGGCACCGAGGGGGCAGGGGTGGCCGATGTTTTGCTCGCCACTCCCGATGGCAAGCCCGGCTTTGATTTCAGCGGCCGCTTGCCGTTTCCCTGGCCGGCGACCCCCTTTGATGACGGTTACGCCAAGCGGGATTCCGAACCCTTGTTTGCACAGGGAGAGGGACTGGCATACGCCAACCCGCGTCAGCTTGCCAAGCTTGATGAGCTGCAAAATAAGCTCAATGCCGCACCGGCAAGACTGCCGATTTTTGACCTCGCCATCAAGGCTCCCTGGCGCCTGACGGTGAATGACGGGCAAAAGCTGCACAGCGTAAGCGGCGGGATTTGGCAGCAGGACGCTCTGTCGGTGCGCAGCGTGAACTGGCAGGTACAGGAAGATGCCCGGCGCTTCAGCTTCGGTGCGCCGGCGACCTTGAGTTTCCGCGACGATTTTCCCATGGACCTGCGACGTTTTGATCCGCAAACGGCAGTGCTGAGCTTCTCCATGGCGCTGCAATCCCTGCCCGAGGGCGGAGCGCTGACACTGTCGATGGCCTGCGAAAAGAGCTGTGGCCGGGCGGTTGATATTGCCGGACACACCCGGGCCGATGGCCAGTGGCGCCACTTTGAAATGCCGCTTCGTTGCCTGGCATTGGGCGCCAATGAACTGGCTCAGGTGCTGAGCCCCATGACCCTGACCCTGAGCCAGGGCGGCACCTTGACCCTGGCCAGGATCGCCATAGAAGCCGGCAGTAACAGTGAGGCCGTGCGCCTGGATTGCGATGCCATTGCTGCAGCCCAGGGCCAGTGACCTGCGGCTACCCGATAACAGACTGAGTTGGAGAGTGTTATGTACCGGATTGGAATTGACTTGGGCGGCACCAAGATTGAACTTGTGATGCTCGATGGTGCCGGAGTCGAGGTATTCCGCAAACGTCGCCCCACCCCCCGGGATTACCCCGGGACCCTGGCGGCAGTGGTTGAACTGGTTAAGGAAGCCGAAGCCGAGACTGGGCAGCGCGCCAGCATTGGCATAGGTATTCCGGGCGTGGTGTCGTCCCTGTCCGGCAAGGTGAAAAACTGCAACGCCACCTGGATCAATGGTCAGCCCATGGACAAAGATCTCGGTGCCATGCTGGGCCGCGAGGTGCGCATTGCCAACGACGCCAATTGTTTCGCCGTGTCGGAAGCCGTGGATGGCGCAGGTGCGGGCAAGGCGCTGGTATTTGGCGTTATCCTCGGCACCGGCTGCGGCGGCGGTATCGCCATTTCCCACAAGGTTCATGCCGGTGGCAATGGCATTGGTGGTGAATGGGGACACAATCCCTTGCCCTGGATGACGGCGGAGGAGTTCAATTCCACCCGTTGTTTCTGCGGCAATGCCGATTGCATAGAAACCTTTGTTTCGGGCACCGGCTTTGTGCGGGATTTCCGCGCCCATGGCGGCGAAGCGACAAGCGGTATCGAAATTGTGGCCAGAATTGCCGAGGGCGATGCACTGGCCGAGGCGGCATTTGAGCGCTTTATCGACCGTCTGGCCCGGGCCCTGGCCCAGGTCATCAATACCCTCGACCCGGATGCCATAGTGCTGGGCGGTGGGGTGTCCAATATTGACCTGATTTACCAGCGGCTGCCGGCGCTGTTGCCAAAGTATGTGTTGGGGGGCGAGTGTGCCACGCCGGTATTGAAAAACCACCACGGTGCCTCCTCCGGTGTCCGGGGGGCCGCCTGGTTGTGGGCGCCCGGCGAGCTTGCTGCTATGTCGCCCGAGGCCTGTGCCTGAGCCCTGAGCCCTGAGCCCTGAGCCGCGAAAAATATCCGGGCCCGGCAGTTAGCCGGGGCCCAATAGTAAAAGTTCCTTTCTGTCGTTATGTGCTTTTGGCGCCCTTGTGGCGCCCTTTTTTTATCCTGCTTTTTTAGCCTGAGCCCATAGGTCTTCGCAGCGAAATCTCCTGGCGCTCTGGCGCAGCCATTGCCTGAGGTGTGAGCCTTGGGGTAATGTGAGGGTTTTGAATTTCAAGGGGAAGTCTGTGGCAAATCTGATGTTGTTGGTGGCGGCGGTGATCTGGGGGCTGGGGTTTGTGGCCCAGCGGCTGGGGATGGACCATATGGCACCCTTTGCCTTTAATGGCATCAGGTTTTTCATCGGCGCCCTGAGCCTGTTGCCGCTGATTTGGTGGCTGAAACAAAGGGGCAGTTTGACCCTCAGCACCGACGGCCTGTGGCGGGGGGCGCTGCTCTGCGGTGGTCTGCTGTTTATCGGCGCTTCGCTGCAGCAGGTGGGCCTGCTGTACACCACGGCCGCCAACGCCGGTTTTATCACAGGTCTCTATATAGTGCTGGTGCCCGTGCTTGGCCTGGCGCTCAAACACAAGACCGGCAGCAACACCTGGGCCGGTTGTGTCCTGGCCTTGGTGGGCCTGTATCTGCTCAGTATCCGTGATGGCCTCAGCATTGGCCTGGGGGATGGATTGCAGCTGATCGGCGCCCTGTTCTGGGCCGTGCATATTCTGGCCATAGATCATTTTGCCCGCCGCCATGCGCCTGTGCTGCTGGCCTGCCTGCAATTTTTCGTCTGTGCCCTGCTCAGCGCCCTGGTGTCTGTGGTCTTGGAAACCACCAGCTGGAGTGGCGTTATCGGTGGCTGGCAGGCGCTGGCCTATTCGGGGCTGATTTCGGTGGGGGTGGCCTATACCCTGCAGGTGCTGGCGCAAAAGCATGCCCATCCGGCCCATGCGGCCATCATCCTCAGCCTGGAAACCGTGTTCGCTGCCATAGGCGGTGTGTGGCTGTTGGATGAGCAGCTCGATGGCCGGGCCCTGGTGGGCTGCGGCCTGATGCTGCTGGGTATGCTGGTGTCCCAGGTGCCGCTGCGTTACCTGGTGAAATCCAGGCATCAGCAGCCGCTGCAGGACTGAGCCGCTATCGGATTGAGAGCGGCAGCCAAGCCGGAAAGAGTCATTAACGGCCGAGTTTGTCGAGCACTACATCGTCCCCGATACGGTACAGGGATTCGGTCAGCCGGGCTTCCTGATCCTGATTGTCCAGCCCCAGTGAGAAGGTGGCGCGGAACAGGGCAACCCCGGTGTGACTGGCGCTCTCATACTGGCTGGAGAACTGCTCAATATTGATCCCAAGGGCGGTGATCTTGTTGGAGATATCCAATACCAACCCGGGCCTGTCGTAGGCCACCAGGCTGTAACTGCGCCTCAGGGCAGGCTTTTTGGCCACAGAGGTGCGGGCATAGGTGAGGGTGAGGCCGTCTATGCACTCGAGATTTTCAATCAGCTCCTCCCATTGCTGGGATGGCAGCTCCAGCAGGAGTATGGCGGCAAAGATGCCGTCAATGTGCCTGAGCTCCGAATCCAGCCAATTACCGCCGTGGCGGCTGACGGCGTGGGCTATCTGTTCCACCAGGCCGGTTCTGTCGGGGGCCTGCAGGGTGATCAGGTATCGCAGCATGGCAAAATTCTCCTCGGTTTGGGCGTTAACTCGGCTGCCGGAAATTCAGGGGATGTAACACAACTGTCATTTTTGCGTCATATAATCTGCGCATCCATCAATGGGATGGCTGCTTTAAGCTTATAGTTAACACGGCATCGTAGCCAATCACAGTGAAAAAAAGCGCAAGCTTTTCAACAGAGGTTATCAATGGACAGTCAGGTCACTGAGCCCAAGGCTATGGCCAATTTCCTGGTGGCAAAGGGTAACAGCCGCCGGGCCTTCAAAGACAAGGCGACCCAGATAGGGGTGAGTATCGGCGGCATCATGGTGTTCGTGGCCCTGCTGCTGATCTTCTTTTACCTGCTTTATGTGGTGAAACCCATCTTTGATGGTGCCGAAGTCAGCCCCAAAGCCAACATGAGCTACCCTGACAATCGCGCCGCAGCCCTGATGGTGGGCAGCGACGAACAGAATGAAATTGCCTACCGGGTGTCCATCGCCGGTGAAGTGGACTTCCTGCGCGTGGCCGATGGCAGCCTGATTGAGTCCCACATTCCCCAATTGCCCGAAGGTGTGACCGTGGTCAGCAGTGCCGTGGCCACAGCCGCAGAGCAAAAGTTTGCCCTGGGTCTGTCCAACGGTCAGGTATTGCTGTACCGGGTGGAGTTTGGTGTGACCTATCCCTCCGAGGGCAAAAGGCTCATCACCCCCAAACTCAGGGCCCTCAATGCCGATGGCGCCATTCAAGTGGATGAAGCCGGTGGCAGCCTCGATCAACTGGCCTTTGGTTTGACCAACAACCAGATGACCTTTGCCTATCGCAGTGGCGCCGGCAAATGGCGTCTGACCCGCCTCGAAGGGGAAGAGAACCTGCTGACCGAGGAAGTGGAGTGGAGCGCCAGCAATGCGGTGCTCGACGATGCCCCGGCCAAGGTCAACAGCGCCCTGATGACCCCGGACCAACGCCAGTTGATGTTGCAATCCGGCTCCAAGGTCTACGTTTACGATACCCGTGATGCCGACAGCCCCAGCCTGCTGCAGGTCATCAATGCAGAGCGTAGCAAGCTGACCCTGACCCGCATGAGCCTGTTGGCCGGTGCCAGCTCCATATTGCTCGGTTATGACAATGGCGATGTGGCGCAATATTTCCAGGTCAACGGCGAAAAGGGCCGTCTGTACCGTGAAATCCGTGAATTCAAGGGCCTGGGCAAGGTTGATACCCTGGCCAGTGAGTTTTATCGCAAGAGCTTTGCCACCGTCAGTGACAGCGGCAAGCTGACCCTGCTGTACACCACCAGTGAGCGTGAGCTGCTGAGTGAAACCTTTGATATCGCCCAGCCCAAGGCCATGGGTTTCAGCCCCCGTTCCAATGCACTGGTGGTCGACGCCGGCAACAAGCTGCACCTGTTTGCCGTATCCAACGCCCACCCGGAAGTGTCCTGGAGTGCCCTGTGGACCAAGGTGTGGTACGAGGGCTATCCCGAACCTGCCTATGTGTGGCAGTCAACTTCGGGTTCCGATGACTTTGAAGCCAAGTTGAGCCTGATGCCGCTGGCGTTCGGGACCATCAAGGCGGCCCTGTATGCCATGCTGTTCGCCGTACCTTTGGCCATAGCCGGTGCCATCTATACCGCCTATTTCATGTCGCCCAAGGTGCGCGCTCTGGTGAAACCCACCATTGAAATCATGGAAGCCCTGCCGACCGTGATCCTGGGTTTCCTCGCCGGCCTGTGGCTGGCCCCCCTGGTGGAAGACCATCTGCCGGGTATAGTGCTGCTGCTTATCCTCTTGCCTGTGAGCATTTTGCTGAGCGCCTTTGGCTGGAGCAAGTTGCCCGGCCGCTGGAAACAACGTTTGCCCGAGGTGTATCAGGAGTTGATGCTGCTGCCGGTGATCATCCTGGTGGGCTGGCTGGCCTTTGAATTCAGCCCCATGCTGGAAGTGGCCCTGTTCGGTGGAGACACCCGACTGTTTATCACCCATGAGCTGGGTATTACCTTCGACCAGCGCAACGCCTTGGTGGTGGGTATTGCCATGGGCTTTGCGGTGATCCCGACCATTTTCTCCATCGCCGAAGATGCCATCTTCTCAGTGCCGCGCCATCTGTCAAACGGCAGTCTGGCTCTGGGGGCCACCCCCTGGCAAACCCTGACCCGGGTGGTATTGCTGACCGCCAGTCCGGGGATTTTCTCGGCGGTAATGATGGGCCTTGGCCGCGCGGTGGGCGAGACCATGATAGTACTGATGGCTACGGGTAACACCGCCATCATGGAGTGGAGCGTATTCGAGGGTATGCGTACCCTGGCGGCCAACATTGCGGTGGAAATGCCCGAATCGGCCATCGGCAGCTCCCACTACCGGGTGCTGTTCCTGGCGGCCTTCGTACTCTTTATCTTTACCTTTGTTTTCAACACGGTAGCCGAAGTGGTAAGGCAGCGGCTGCGTGAACGTTACAGCTCGCTGTAACCTGGGGATTGCACATGTTTGAATTTTTGTCTGCATTGAGGGATGGCCGTCATGGGTAAGTGGTTCAAATCGGGTTCGCCCTGGATCTGGATGACGGGTGGTGCCGTCAGCCTGAGCCTGATCGCCGTGCTGGGCCTGTTGCTGCTGATTGCCTGGCGTGGTCTGTCCTACTTCTGGCCGGCCGATATTTATGAGTGGAAACTCAGGGATGCCAAGGGCGTCGAGTCCGTGCTCATAGGTGAGATTTATGATAGCGAAGTGGTGCCTTCCGAGCGCCTGCTGGCCGCCGGGGCCGAGTTTGTCACCCCGCCCGGTGAATTCGTGACCCGCTATCTGGTCAAGACCGGTAACCGCGAATTCGTGGGGCTGGATTTCCGCTGGATATTGGAAACCGACATTGTCAGCCGCAGCACGCCGGCGGACGTGGCGGTATTGGAGCGCTCCAAAAACGGCAACTTCTACGGTTATCCTGTGGCCGTGATTGAAAACGGCCAGCGCCTGGAACTGACCGATGTGGAAGCTTCGCTGCAGCAGCACATAGACCGCGCCGTGGCCCTGGCCAAACGTGCCGAGCAGTTGCAGAAAAAAGACATAGGGGCAATCAACTATCAGTTGGAGCGCCTGCGCCTGAAAGAGCGGGGTTTTGAGCTCAATAACGAGTTGACCGACAGCCGTAAGCTGGAACTGGCCGCCGAGCGCAAAGCGCTGGAGGACAAGTACCTGGTGCTGGAAAAGGAACTCTTCTCCCTGCGTGACGATGCCGGTCGTGATGCCGTGATAGTGCGCGACATGCGTGGTGAAGAGGTCAGCCTCAAGCTAGATACAGTGCTGCACGTGACCTATGCCAACCGTCTGGGCCTTGGCGGCCGTCTGCTGGCCTGGTTCGCCGGCGTGGGTAATTTCGTCAGCGACGATCCCCGTGAAGCCAACACCGAGGGGGGGGTATTCCCGGCGATTTTCGGCACAGTGTTCATGGTGCTGCTGATGGCGGTAATAGTGACCCCCTTTGGTGTGGTGGCCGCCATTTACCTGCACGAATATGCCAAAAAGGGCCCCGTCACCAAGATGATCCGCATTGCAGTGATCAACCTGGCCGGTGTGCCTTCCATTGTGTACGGTGTGTTTGGTCTGGGCTTCTTCGTTTACATGCTGGGGGGCTCACTGGATCAGCTGTTCTTCCCCGAGGCGCTGCCGTCGCCCACCTTTGGTTCTCCCGGGGTGATTTGGTCGGCCCTGACCCTGGCGATTTTGACCCTGCCTGTGGTGATAGTGTCCACCGAGGAAGGCCTGTCCCGTATTCCGAGCGCCGTGCGCCAGGGCAGTCTGGCCCTGGGGGCCACCAAGGCCGAAACCCTGTGGCGCATCGTGATCCCCATGGCGAGCCCGGCCATCATGACGGGGCTTATCCTGGCGGTGGCCCGTGCCGCCGGTGAGGTGGCACCGCTGATGCTGGTGGGTGTGGTGAAACTGGCGCCAACCCTGCCCATCGACATGAACTTCCCCTTTGTGCATCTGGAACGCAAGTTCATGCACCTGGGTTTCCATATTTATGATGTGGGCTTCCAAAGCCCCAACGTGGAGGCGGCGCGGCCCCTGGTGTACGCCACTTCCTTCCTGCTGGTGTCTGTGATCGTGGCGCTGAACCTTACCGCCATCAGTGTTCGCAACCACCTGCGTGAAAAGTATCGCTCCCTTGAGCATTAAGATTGCCGCGCTTATCCTGACAATTGGTACAGAATATGATTTCGATAGACAGTTCAGTTATGAAAAATGACACTCTGGATCTGGTAAACCTGCCCGAGGCTGAAACCGCGCTGGAGATCCGCAACCTGGATCTGCGTTATGGCGACAAGCAGGCGCTGTTCGATGTGTCGATGAAGATCCCCAAGAAGAAGGTCACCGCCTTTATCGGTCCCAGCGGTTGTGGTAAATCCACCCTGTTGCGCTGTATCAACCGCATGAACGACCTGGTGGACAACTGCAACATCAGCGGTGAGATCCTGCTGCACGGCCAGAACATTTACGACAAGAAGGTAGATGTGGCGGCCCTGCGTCGCAACGTGGGCATGGTGTTCCAGCGCCCCAATCCGTTCCCCAAGTCCATCTATGAAAACGTGGTCTACGGTCTGCGCCTTCAGGGCGTCAACAACCGCCGTGAACTGGACGAGGCCTGTGAGCGTTCACTGCGTGGCGCTGCCATTTGGGACGAGGTGAAAGACCGTCTGCATGACAATGCCTTCGGCCTGTCCGGTGGTCAGCAGCAGCGTCTGGTGATAGCCCGTGCCATCGCCATCGAGCCTGAGGTTTTGCTGCTCGACGAACCCACCTCGGCACTGGACCCCATCTCGACCCTGACCATCGAGGAACTGATCACCGAACTCAAGGCCCAGTACACTGTGGTGATAGTGACCCACAACATGCAACAGGCAGCCAGGGTGTCGGATCAGACCGCTTTTATGTACATGGGCGAGCTGGTGGAGTATGCCGATACCAACACCATCTTCACCACACCGGCCAAGCGCAAGACCGAAGACTATATCACCGGCCGTTACGGCTAATGCCGCCGGTCACCCGAGAATCAGCAAGGGTTTGAATATCAATGGACAAGTTAAGCACCAACAAGCATATCTCCGGTCAGTTCAACGCTGAGCTTGAGGACATACGCAACCGGGTACTCGCCATGGGCGGGCTGGTGGAGCGCCAGCTGGAGCAGGCGCTGGATGCCCTCGGCAGCCTGGATGCCGAGCTGGCGAAAAAGGTGATCGATGGCGATCACAAGGTCAACGGCATGGAAGTGTCCATCGACGAGGAATGCACCCGCATTATCGCCAAGCGCCAACCGGCTGCCAGTGACCTGCGTCTTATCATCGCCATTTCCAAGACCATTGCCGATCTTGAGCGCATCGGTGATGCCTGCGTGCGTATCGCCAAGGCCGCACTGGAGAAGCGCAACAACAACCAGCAACCCTTGCTGGTGAGCATCGAAAGCATGGGCCGTCATGCCACCCGTATGCTGCATGCCACCCTCGACGCCCTGGCCCGTATGGATGCCGATGCCGCCTTTGAACTGCACAAGGAAGATGCCCGTCTGGACAAGGAATACGAGGGCATTATCCGTCAGCTGATGACCTATATGATGGAAGATCCCCGTTCCATCCCCGGTGTGCTGGACGTGCTTTGGGCCGCCCGAGCGGTGGAGCGGGTCGGCGATCGCTGTAAAAACGTCTGCGAATACATCATCTACTACGTGAAGGGCAAGGACGTGCGCCATACCTCCTACGAGGACATGGAGCGGGATCTGCACCTCTGATTGATGCAGCACAAAACAACGCCGGGCTTGCCCGGCGTTGTTGTTTCAAATTGCCGGATGGGCCTTCTGGCATTCATGCTATTATCGCAGCCCGGTAAGGGTGAGCTTCCGACGGTGCCCCCGGTCCGAAATACAAGACTGTTACTCAAGACTGTTACTCAAGAGCATTCCATGAAGCGTACCCTGACCCGCGGTTTGATGAATTTGTTGCCCATGGCGTTGAGCCTGTGGCTGTTCTGGTCCCTGTTTGAATCCCTCGATGGCCTGGGCAATGTGCTGCTGGAGCTGGTGGGGATCCGCATCGCCTTTATCGGCGAGGGATTTTTGCTGGTGGTGGCACTGATTTTTGCCGCCGGACTGCTGTTTTCCGTCAGCCCCTTCACCTGGCTGTGGGGCAAGATTGAACGCGCTCTGATGCGTTTCCCGTTGTTCAAGTCCGTCTATGGCAGCATCCGCGATATTGCCTCACTGATGAACCGTGACGGCAAGCCCAAGTCCCAGCAGGTGGTGCTGGTCAAACAGGCCAACGGTGGCTACGTGGTGGGCTTTATCATGACCGATGCGCCGCCAAAACCGCTGCTGGATGCCTTGCCGGAAGGGGACTGGGTGCCCGTGCTGTTCCAACTGTCCTACCAGATGGCCGGGGTCACCAGTCTGGTGCGCCGCGAAGATCTGTTGCCGGTCAATTGGAGCTTTGAAGAGGCCATGCGCTTTAATCTTACCGCCGGGATTTCCACCCACTGACAAGTATCGCAAGGCCACAATGCCGAGGGGGCCGGCTTGGCTCCCCTTTTTGTTCATTTTTATGTATAATCTACGCTGATTGTTGCCAAAAGTAGTAGTTTGTACCCCCGTGGATTGCCCCTTATACCCCGGTTATCCGTTTTCGCTCCCCCCAATTGGATGCCGGTGAGCGGATCTGCCTCCATTTTTCCAGGCTCAGCCTGCCCGCGGAGGCACACCACAAACCGCGCATGAACACCCTATCAGCTTTTGGTGTGTCTTGAACCCGTCCCGGCAAGGCTCCCGTACCTGAGCGTTGGTGGGCTTGCGGCGGATGTGGTTCGTAACAGGGGAACCAAATAGTGATCAAATCAAGTATCAACCCGCCGGTGTTTTTCTCCTCGGTGCTGTGTATTTTTGCCTTGGTATTGGTGGGCGCACTCTGGCCCAATGAGGCTCAGGTGCTGTTCAAATCGGTACAGTCCTGGCTGGAGCTCAAGGCCGGCTGGCTATACATTCTGGGCGTAGCCATTTTTCTGATTTTTATCATCTTCGTTATGGTCAGCCGTTTCGGGGATATCAAGCTGGGACCCGACCACTCAGAACCCGATTACAACTACAAAAGTTGGATTGCCATGTTGTTCTCCGCGGGCATGGGCATAGGTCTGATGTTTTTCGGCGTTGGCGAACCCGTGATGCACTATCTTGCCCCTCCGGACGCCGATCCCCGCAGCCTTGAGGCCGCCAAGGAGGCCATGAAGATCACCTTTTTTCACTGGGGGATCCATGCATGGACCATTTATGCCGTGGTGGCATTGAGTCTGGCCTATTTCAGCTACCGTCATAAGTTACCGCTTTTACCCCGCAGCGCGCTCTATCCTCTGATAGGGGAGCGCATCTATGGCCCATTGGGACATTGCGTCGACACCTTCGCCGTCCTCGGCACCATGTTTGGGGTGGCGACTTCGCTCGGTTTCGGAGTCTTGCAGGTGAATTCGGGACTGAACTTTCTTTTTGGGGACTCGTTTCCCATTTCATCCGGGATGCAGGTGGCCTTGATTGCCGGCATTACCCTGATCGCCACCGGCTCGGTATTTTCCGGACTGGACAAAGGGGTCAAGCGTCTGAGCGAATTGAATCTGGCGCTGGCGATACTGCTGCTGTTAATCGTGTTGCTGTTCGGCCCGACCGTGTCATTGCTGCAATCTTTTGTGCAGAACACCGGGGGCTATTTGAGCGAGTTGGTGGGCAAAACTTTCAACCTGTATGCCTACGAGCAAAAGAATGATTGGCTGGGGGGCTGGACCTTGTTGTATTGGGGCTGGTGGATTTCCTGGTCACCCTTTGTTGGTACTTTTATTGCGCGGGTGTCCCGTGGCCGTACCATTCGCGAATTTCTGGTAGGGGTATTGTTTGTGCCCACAGGATTCACCTTTTTGTGGATGACGGTATTCGGTAATTCCGCCATTGATGCCATCATGCATCAGGGGGCAGATTACCTGGCCGAAGCTGTGTCGACCGATGTTTCCGTTGCCCTGTTTATCTTCTTTGAACATCTACCTTTGTCGAGTCTGTTGTCCGTTATTGCGGTGTGCCTGGTGGTGACGTTTTTCGTGACCTCATCGGATTCGGGCTCCCTGGTGATAGATAATCTCACCTCGGGCGGCGATTTGAATGCGCCTGTGTGGCAGCGGATATTCTGGGCGCTGCTGCAGGGACTGGTGGCCTCGGTACTGTTATTGGCCGGGGGGCTGCAGGCGTTGCAGACCGCGGCTATCGCCAGTGCCATGCCGTTTCTGCTGGTGATGTTGTTGATTTGTTTTGGTCTTTTCAAGGCATTGCAGGATGACTGGCTTAAACTGAGCAGCGTGCAGTTACACACCACCAGTGTGCAATACGCCAGTGTCAATATGTCCTGGGAGGACAGGATTGAGGTTCTGGTGTCTCACCCCAGTTATCAGCAGGCGCAGGATTTTGTTGATGAAGTCGCCAGACCTGCTTTGTCAAAGGTATGCCAGGGATTCCTTTCCCGGGGCTTTCATGCCGAGATGCAGCACATTGAAGACAGGGTAAGACTGATGATAGGTGGTGAGGACAGCCAGACTTTTATCTACGATCTTCGTATCAGGGCGTTTATTCTGCCGGGTGCCCCGCAGACTGAGGGCCAGGACACATCACAACACAGTTATTACCGGGTCGAGGTCTTCCTCGAACATGGCGGTCAGTATTATGATGTTATGGGTTACACAGAGGAGCAGATCCAGGCAGACATAGTGACCCAATACGAGAAGCATTTGCACTATCTGCACCTCTCCTGTGCCGAATATGTAGAGAGCCCCTGAGGCCCTGAATACCGGAAAAGAAACATGGCAGAACAAAGCAAGTTGGACAAGGTACTGGCCGCCGAGCGTGAGTACCGCGAAAAGCGTGAGGGGGACTATCGTGAAAAGGCCCTAAAGCTGTATCCCTGGATCTGCGGCCGCTGTGCCCGTGAGTTTACCCACAAGAACCTGTCGGAGCTGACGGTGCATCACAAGGACCACAACCACGACAACAACCCGCCCGATGGCTCCAACTGGGAACTGCTGTGTCTCTATTGCCACGACAATGAGCACTCCCGTTTTGAAGAGTTGATCCGTTACGGTGGCACCCAGGAGGCCAAACAGGAGGCCGCCACCTTCAATCCCTTTGCGGATCTCAAGGCCATGATGGCCAAAAAGGGCTGATGCCCGGTTATTGTAAAAAGCGCCCTTGGGCGCTTTTTTTGTGCTCACTTGTGGAACCACTGCACTGAATTTGTAACCAAATCTGTAACCTTGCGTGGGGGGATTGGTTTGTCAAAGCCGCCCACATATACTCGGCGAACAATAATTTTAATCAAGATGGAAGCAAGCTTATGACTTTAGGGAAACCTCAGGTGAGTCAGACCCGGTCATTTATGACCGTATCGCTCATCGAATTGTGGGAACGTTTTGGCTTTTACGGCATGCAGGCGCTTATCGTGTACTTCATGGTGCAGCGTCTGGGCTTTGAAGACAGCCGCGCCAATCTGGTATGGAGCGCCTGTGCGGCCTTGATTTATGTGTCACCCGCCATCGGCGGTTGGGTCGGTGACAAGATCCTCGGCACCAAACGCACCATGCTGATTGGTGCCGCTATCCTGTCACTGGGCTACGCCTTGATGACTGTGCCCACCGAAAACACCTGGTTCCTGTTCTCCGCCCTCGGCGTTATCGTGGTGGGTAACGGCCTGTTCAAGCCCAATGCCGGTAACCTGGTACGCAAGATTTACGACGGCGACGATTCCAAAATCGATTCAGCCTTCACCATCTATTACATGGCAGTGAACGTGGGCTCCACCTTCTCCATGCTGCTGACGCCCTGGATCAAGGACTATGTCAACGCCACCTATGGCAACGAGTTCGGCTGGCATGCCGCCTTTGCCGTGTGCTGCGTTGGCTTGCTGGTGGGCCTGGCCAACTACATGGTGATGCGTCACACCCTGGATGCCTACGGCTCGGAGCCCGACTCCCGTCCGGTGAAAATGAAAAAACTGGCGGCTGTGCTGGGTCTGGCGGCCCTGTCGGTGGTGGCCTCGGCCTTTATCCTGGAATACGAGGATGTGGCACGGGTATTCGTCTACGGTGCCGGTGTCTGCGTATTGGCGATTTTTGCTCACCTTATCCGCACCAGTGAAGTCAGTGAGCGCGCCGGTCTTATCGCCGCCCTGGTCCTGACGGTGCAGACGGTATTCTTCTTTATTTTCTACCAGCAAATGTCCACCTCCCTGGCACTGTTTGCCCTGCGGAACGTTGACTGGGATTTCCAGATGTTCGGTGCCCACCTGTGGACCTGGTCTCCGGCCCAGTTCCAGGCGTTGAACCCCATCTGGATCATGCTGCTGAGCCCAGTACTGGCCTGGGTCTATGCCACCGCCGGTCGCAACAACAAGGACCTGTCCATCGCCGCCAAGTTCGCCCTGGGGTTTGCCGTGGTCGCTGCCGGCTTCTTTATCTACGGTATCGCCGGTGAGTTTGCCGTCAACGGCAAGACCTCATCCTGGGTGATGATTGCGGGTTATGGCGCCTATTCATTGGGCGAGCTGCTGGTAAGCGGACTGGGTCTGGCAATGATCGCCCGTTACGTGCCCGAACGTATGGGCGGCTTTATGATGGGCGCTTACTTTGTGGCCTCGGGTATTTCCCAGTACCTGGGTGGTGTGGTGGCCAACTATGCCAGCGTGCCCCAGGGGCTGACCGATCCGCTGCAAACCCTGCCCATCTACACCAGTTTGTTCAACAAGCTGGGCATGGCAGCCCTGGTCTGTACCTTTATCGCGTTGGCGGTATTGCCGCTGATGCGTCGTCTGACCGACACCCACCACAGCCATAACGGTGACAGCAACGGCCTGATGGCCGAAGCCAACTGAGGCCCTGAGGTCTGATAGGATGCCGATCCCAGAGGTCGGCATTTTTTTCACTGAAAAGGAGTTTGCATGCGTTCACTGATATCCCGCCCAGGTTTCAAACAACCAGGTTTCAAACATCCTGGTTTCAAACGCTTAGGTTTGACCCTGTTGGCCCTGTGCCTGCCCGCGGCCAATGCCCAGGCGGAAAACCTGACCCTGACCGAACTGGAGCCAGGTCTGTACCAGCACCAGTCATTCCAGACGGTGAAAGGGTTTGGCCGGGTCAGTGCCAACGGGCTCTTGCTGGTGGAGGGCAAAAACGCCTTCCTGATTGACACCCCCTGGGGCAATGAAGACACGGAGCAGCTGCTGGCCTGGCTGAAAGCGCGCGATTTAACCCTGGAAGGCAGTCTGTCGACCCACTGGCACGAGGACAGGGCCGGCGGCCTGGCGGCCCTCAATGCCGCCGGTGTGGCCACCTTTGCATCGGCCGATACCAATCGTTTACTGGTCGAAAATGGCAAGGTGCAGGCAAGTCACAGTCTGGAAGCCGGCCCCCAGTTGCTGTTCCATGGCCGGGTGGAGGCCTATTTTCCCGGTGCCGGCCACAGTCTGGATAACCTGGTGGCCTGGCTGCCGGGGCAGAAAACCCTGTTCGGTGGCTGCCTGGTACGCAGCCTGGAGACCCAATCCATGGGCAATACCGCTGATGGTGATGTCCCTGCCTGGCCGGACAGTATCGAAGCCCTGCTGAGCCGCTATCCCGGGGCTGCAAGGGTGGTGCCCGGTCACGGTGACAACGGCGATATTGCGCTGCTCAGGCATACCCTGGCCTTGAGCCGGGCCGCCGCACAAAAGTCGCAATAGTATTGAGGCTGAATCGAATCAAGGTCGCTGTCTCAGCGGCCTTTTTCTTTGTATGAATGGCGGCCGGCTTGCCACTTTAGCCTGTTGGCCTATTTGGCCAGCCTGGCCTCAGCTTCCAGCCATTTCGCCCGGCTCAGACTCTGGCTGTTTTCACCGCTGAGGTGTTCGCGCCGGGCGGACAGGGCAGCAATAATCGCCTGTTTCTGTTCATCGCTGGCCTGACTCCAGGCGACGATTTCGTCTATGTGGCGCATGCAGCCCATACAGTAATCATCATCGTTCAGACCGCAACGGGCCACGCAAGGGGATTGGATCATTATGCTTTTCTTGGTGATTCTGAGGCGAGGGAGTCTAGCATGAAGAGGCCCCATCCCAAAGTCGATTGGGCTGGGGCCTGGGCTGGATAGGGGATTAAAGCGGGCCTAAGGGCATAAAGCTCCGTCACCCCAGGCCTCATCAATTCCCGGCTGACGGGAGTCCAGGTCAGAATGTCCCCGAGGTGCTGCCTGTGCCACTGGCGGGAGAGGTGAAGATGTTGTTGGCACCGCTTTGCCACACCACCTGGCCATTGTTGACCTTGATGCATTTCCACTCAATCCGGCTATTGGCCGGTACGCCAATGTTGCCTTTCCAGGTGGGGTAATCCGTTGCCGACAGCACCACTGCCTTGGCGGGATCCCAGTTGCCCAGCACATCGGTATTGCCAACGGCGGCGACATTCTCGCCCCATTGGGTGATGCCGTTGCCGCAACTGAAGTTGACCTGTACAGCGGGCTGTTCGACCCAGACTGAGTAGGAGCCGCCGTTGACCGGGAATTCCGCCCAACCATCGCCGTTGCTGACCACGGTTGCGCCGTGGTTACCGCTGATATCGATAAAGCTTTTGTTTGCCCGACTCACATTCATCCATTTGCTGCCTCCTGGACCATCACTCATGATGACCGCCATGGCCTGGGGATGACTGGCGTCACCCAAACGGGTCCAGCCAATGATGTCATGGTGATCCAGATAACTCAGCTGTGGGCCATGGGCATACTTTTGGCGAGCCTGCAACAGCACATCGAGTTTGGTCTTCTGGGAGGCGATCACTATGTTACTGTTATTGCAGTTGTTGTCTGAGCTGGTGTAGTTGGCACCGTAATAATCGGCGTGAAAGATATTGGGGTAACCTTCCTCCCGCAGCAGGATAAAGGCATAGGCCAGGGGTTTGAACCAATCCTGCACCCGGGATTCCAGCGCCTGACAGGGCTGGGTATCGTGGTTTTCCACCAGGGTGACCGCCAGACTTGGCTGCTCCTTCATCAGGGTGTTGTCCATCAGGGTCGCCATATTGTAATTGCCACCGCTGATGGAGGCCTGATGGAAATTCATGTGCAGCGGCGCGTCAAACAAGGACATGCGACCACCGGTGGCGCTGATGTAGTTGTGCAGTTCTTCCTTGTTGTAACTCCAATACTCGCCCACGGTAAACAAGGGTTTGCCGGTGCTGCTGCGAACGCTGTCGAGCCATTCGCTGAAGAAGCTGAATTTGATGTGTTTTACCGCATCAAGGCGGAAGCCATCGACACCGGTGAAATTCACGTACCAATCGCCCCAGCGCTTAAGCTCATCCACGACTTCCGGGTGATCCATGTCGAGATCGGCAAACATCAGGTAGTCATAGTTGCCGTTGTTGCCGTCCACTTCCCAATCCCAGGCCTTACCTATGCCGCGGAATTTGAAGACGGCGCTTTCATTGAGGTTCTGGGCCCAGTCGACGCCATCGAAGTGATACCAGTGCCATTTGAAGCTGGAGTAAGCGTTGTTGCGACCGGCAAAGTTAAAATCGGTCCAGGCATCTATCTGCACATCGCTGCCATATTCGCGATTGCGATCGTTCCAGTCGACCCGTACCGCCTGCACCGACTCGGTGGCATCGGCGCCGCCCCTGTGGTTGAACACCACATCGCCGTAGATCTGCAGGCCATTGGCATGGGCGCTGTTGATGGCCGCCAGGTATTCATCCTTGGTGCCGTATTTGGTGCGTATGCTGCCCTTCTGATTGAATTCACCCAGGTCATACATGTCATAGACCCCGTAACCCACATCGGCGGCCCCGGATGCGCCCTTGTAGGCCGGTGGCAACCACAGAGCGGTAATGCCGGCTGCGGCGAGATTGGGCGCCTCCTGGGCCACCTGGGTCCACAGGCTGCCGTCATTTGGCGTATACCACTGGAAATACTGCATCATCACGCCATTGTCGGCCTGTGCCGCCGAAGACATCAGGGTCAGCAGGCCTGCCAGGGTGCAGCCTGCCAATCTGGATGAGCGGGTTTTGGCAAGGGGTTGAGGTGTAAATACTGGGTGTTTGAGCTGTTGTGCCGGGTGTTTAGTGCTTGTGTGACTCATGGATAATCCCCATAAATGAGCGACCCATCCCTTGGTCTTTATTATTGTTTTAACCGCATTCCGTCTCGGGTCCCGTCCCGAAAACCGGTGTCTCAATATAGGCCGGTTATTGAACAACGGGCCACATACTGTGTTGCCAAATTGTTATGAATACGTATGCATGTTAATGGTGTTTTGTGCGGTAACCAGTGGGTTCACGCTGAAAAAGGCAATAAAAGCAAGGTAAAAGACCAAAAACGATCTGGTGCACCGGCCTTTTTGCCTGCTACGGGCGGGAAGGCAGAAATTGGGGGCGGGAAACTGGTCAAGTCATTGGGAACCTGCGGGCTGGCGTTATTGGCCGTGCTATGCCTGGTCAGATGCTGGTAAGGCCTGAAAAGGCTTGCTAATTTGCCCCGACTTTCTAGGATCTGACCCAAGCCAAACACAGCAGAGCCGTCATGACCCAGTCCATACTTCACTGGATAAGCGAATCCATTACCCGCAAGATCGGCGGGTTATCCACCTTGTTGCTCAGCTTTATTTTCGTGGTGATTGTCTATTCCATAGTCAAGCTGACGCAGATTGGTGCCGAAATGCGTGAGGTGGCCGAAATAGACATTCCGCTTACCGAAGTGATTGCGGAGATTGAAGTACTGCAGCTACAGAAGCACATACTGTTTGAAAAATTACGTCTTGGACGGGACGCGCAGTTGGCGGCGGCCGTTATTAAACCTCAACTGGCGGCTTTTATGGATCACGGTGTCCAGTTGTCCCGGCAGGTGGAAAAGGCCGAGCAGCTTATCCATCGCGGCCTGAGCACGGCCCAGATCGCCGAAGAGGTGGCCGAGCACAAGCGGGTGCTGAGTGCCATCGAACATTTCCAGATCCTGCGTCAGGAATACCTGCAAAAGGCCGGTGAACTTTTCAATAAACCCGAGGCGGAAACTGCCGCGGCCAATTGGCTCAGGTTAGAGACTCTTGACGAGCAGCTAGATAGTCTGGCGGAGCGCTTATTGCTGGATATCGAAGCCCTGACCGAAGACATTGCCAAAAACGCCGAGCGCCATGAGCAGGAGTTTTTTATCGTCAATACCTCCCTCGGCGTCAGCGCCTTCCTGATTGGTATTTATGTTACCTGGTACATCATCCGCAGTTTTCGGCGCCGCCTGGGCTATATCCAGACCCAGATTGCCAGGCTGAACCAAAGCCTGGCGCCCGCGCCCAAGGAGCCCGGTGAGGATGAACCGCAGCGCGGCCAGGACGAACTGAGTGAGCTGGCCAGGGACGTGCAGCAGGTGGTGGAGCGCTTCTCCAGCGAGATGGTGAACCGGCATGAGATGGAAAAGCAGCTTATCCAATTGGCTACCACGGACAAGCTGACCGGCGCCTTTAACCGGCATAAATGGGAGGATTGTCTTGCCATGGAGTTGGAATACGGTCGCCGTGGCGTGCCAGTGCATCTCTTGATGCTGGATTTGGACCACTTCAAGGCCATCAATGACAACCATGGTCACGATGTCGGCGACCAGGTATTGCAACAGGCGGTGAAATTGCTCAAGGAGCACGTCCGCCAGAGCGACAGCCTGTTCCGTCTGGGAGGTGAGGAGTTTGCCCTGTTATTCCGTCAGCACGACAGCCAAGACGTCCTGGCCATAGCCGAGAAGATCCGCCTGCTGTTCGAAACGGACAAGGTGCCGGGGTTACCTTACTTTACCGCCAGTCTGGGGCTGACAAGATTCTTGCCGCAAGACGACAGGGAAAGCTTTATCAAGCGTGCCGACCAGGCCCTGTACCGCTCGAAACAGGACGGTCGCAACCGGGTGACTGTGCTGTAACCAGGCTTAACTAAGCTTAACTATGCGATCCCTTCCCGGGGTCGCCCATTCATGGAATATATCGGCTATGTAGTCCTCAAGTTCGGCCTCATTGATGCCGGCGGGAATACGGATATCCTCGGCCTTGCGCTTTACACCGCCCGTGCCGCAGTAGCAGGCCCGCCACTCATCGCCGATTCGGGTCACTTCGAGGATTTTTTTGCCAAAGATGTCAAATTTCATAGTGCTGGCCCTGCGTTGTTAGCTTGTTCTAATGCTGGCTAGAAAACATTGAAGATAACCTCAGGCTTTGGGATAGAAGATATCAGCAAGTTCAAATATTTGGCTAATAGCGAGCAGTATACCGATAATGATAAAGACAGTAGGAGAGGCAAAGTTCACTGTTACGGCACGCACTTGTCTTAGCCTATAGCCATGGAAAATGAAACCTACGGAAATGCACAACACCATAAAGTGAAGGATTAAATCGGCCATGGTATTTGCCGCCATCATGTACTCCATATTGTAAACCAATTCAGCAGAATACCGGAAAAATGCAAGTAGGGACATGGGGCAATGATGCCCAGCCCAGCCCAGCCCAGCTAAGCCAAGACCGGCACGTTGGCTTGGTGGATTGCAGGGCTATTTCACCATATCTATGCACATTACCGCCGCCAATATCAGCTGCCTTTCTGTATCCGCATTATGCCAATCTCAGCCCATATTTAACACAATCAAGCTGCCTGCCACTGTGCCAGGTAAAGTCGGGGATGAATTCAATTTGGGTAAAGTGGTTTTTCAGCAGCACCCGTGACGAAGCAGGATTATTTTCAAGCACGTAGGCGTACAGTTGCTTGAGCCCCAGGGGACCGGCCGCAAGCCTGGCCAACTCTGCCACGCACAGTGATGCCACGCCCTTGCCTGTGTGGGCCGCCGCAACCCGGTAACCCAGTTCCCCGCTGTGGCGCTTGTCGTCCAGCTCCTTGAGATTGGCGCGGGCGATAATGGACTGCCCGTCGAGCAACACCAGCGAACGGGCGCGCTTGAGTTCATGGGCCGATAACTGCGCGTCGATATGCCGGGCAATGCCCTGCTCACTGAGAAAGCCCACCGGCCTTGGGGCTATCAGGGTTTCAAAATAATCGCGGTTTTCCAGCTCGAACCGCAGCAGGGCACAGGCGTGTTTGGGGCTTAACAATTCAAAGGTCATGCCTGAGCTCATTGATCTTTCAGGCCTGCCTTATAGGCCCGGATATCTGGCAGTATCGCCTGATACCGCGCCTGGCTCTCGGGCGGCCAGTACTGTTTGCGGTCATAGTATTCGCTGACCGTGGGCGCGTCGTCCGCAAGCTGCAGCCAGGGCTGTTTGGAGGCGGTGAAAATATGTATGTCCGGTGGCAGTAAATCCGGATTGTCTAAAGTGCCTACCCGCACAAAGCGCATAATGGGGCCCGAGCCGGCGTAACTGCTCCACAGCGCCACCAGGCACTTGGGGCAGCGGGCGATCAGCTGTCCCTTGCCGCTGGCAGAGGGGGTATTGATGATGACAGCTTCGCCGGACAGCAGGCTTACTCGGTCGGCCTCTATCATGGCATTGAGGGCGAAAGAGGCGCCGGTTTCCCGCTGACACCAGCGGCAATGGCAGCAGTGTACAAACAAGGGGTGAGTCTCAAGGCGATAGCGAACCTGGCCGCAGTCGCAGCCTCCCTCGGCCGGAAAATGTGCTGATGTATTCATGGTTAACAATCCTCCCGTTCAAGCCTGTTCAGGTGTTGCCTTCGCTGGTTGATCCCATTAAAGAGACGCTGACCCAGTATAGAGATGCTCAGCCCAAAAAGGATCAGGCTGCTGCCGGTCATTTCCAAGCCGGTCAAACGTTCATCCAGCAGCAGACCTGAGCCCAGCATGCCGACCACCGGGATTAACAGTGCAAAGGGGGTTACAGTTGCCGCGGAGTGATTGCGCAGCAGCCAACCCCAAAGGGCAAAGGCAATAAGCGTCGACACATAGCCCACATAGGCCAGAGATATCCAGGTTTTTGCCGTGGTGGCCGCCAGCAGCGTGAGGGGATGCTGGGTTTCAAACAGGTAGGACAGCACAAACAAGGGCAGGGGCGGGATCAGGCTGACCCAAACCATGAAATGCAGCAGGTTAACCTGGCCCATGCGCTTCATGATGAGATTGGATACGGCCCAGAACAAGGCGGCACAGAGTATCATCGATACGCCTACTATGGTGGCGTTGCCCTGGCTATTGAGGAAAAACAGGCAAAATCCCGCCGCGGCCAGCAGCATACCCAGGGCCTGAAAACGGCTGATGGCCTCTTTCCAGAGTAAGACGCTGAGCAATATGGTGAAAATGACCTGGGCCTGCAACAGCAAGGAAGCGATCCCCGCCGACACATCGGCCTTCATGGCCACAAACAACAATCCGAATTTCAGCACCCCAAGGAAGAGTCCAACACCGACAATATTCCAGGCCGAGGTCTTGGGAAAGGGCACAAAGAACACCGCCGGCAGGGCGACTATCAGGAATCGCAGTCCGGAGAACATTATGGGCGGCAGTTCTTCCAGGCCAAATTTAATGACCGAGAAGTTCACCCCCCAGATAAACACCACCAGAAGGGCACAGCCCAGGCTTTTAACATCCATATCAGGTCAGTTTCCTTGTTGGTTTAATCCTTGTATTGCGCGAGAGCTGCGCCGGCTCCAGCGCCTTAACGCTCATCACTATCTATGGGCGATTGTGCTTGAATTATTCGGCTCGGCATCACAGCCAATATAAAGTAGCTTCGATCGTGTTATGTCATGATCCGGTGCTGATGGTCATGCTGATTTCGGCAACGGATTCACCATCTATGCGGTAATAGTCTTCCGTGCGCCCTATGATGTTGAAACCGCACTTCAGATACAGACTCTGGGCCGGCAAGTTGGAGGCCAGCACATTCAAATCCAGCCACTCAATGCCGGGTTTTGCCTGGCAATAGGCCAGCACTGTGTTGACCAACCTTTGCCCCAGCCCCAGTTTGCGACAGCTGCTGTCCACCCCCATCCCCATCAGTACCCGGTGAAACGAATGCTCGCCGCCGTGATGGCGTAAATCTATGTGTCCTTTGACCCGACCCTGTTCATCCATGACCAACCACAGCTTGCGCCAGGTTGGCTGTCCGGGTTCTGCGTCAAACCCCTTGCTGAACTTGTCTCGGGTTTGCTCGCCGACGGTGTTTTGGGTCCTGGAGAGCGGCTGGAACAGTGGGCCTTCACCAACACCGTTTTCCGCCAACTGGCGCTCAAGGTAGGTAAAGAAGGCGCTTAGGTCGGTTCGTTCAGCTTCGATTATTTTCATCTGGTATCTCTTAGCCTGTATTTCTTGCGAGTGATTCAATTATTACTCTTGGTGTGAATTCCTCTGTGCCGAAGGAGGTGCTGGGGGGGCAGGTGCAATCTCGGCCAGCTCAGTGAGCATATACATTTTAGAATTGCCACAAAATGACATGACTGACCTGTCTTTGGTGGTTGTATCATAGTACAAGGTTATTCTTACATTGTTTAAATACTTGTCGGCGACAGTTAAATAGGAATAGTAATATTCGCCCTCGTACTCATAGTCCTCATGTATATCCAAATAGACTAAAAACTCATTTCTCACTTCTGCCATGATGCCGCTTAAGAAGCTCTCACCCTTGTGTATGGGCGACAAAATCCTAAAGGATTTCAAATTGTCCTGTACTTCCTCGTCGAATGTCTCCTCGATGGCAAAAGGATGGAACTCCTTGGTTTTATCGCCACAGGCAGTGGCATCCAAGCTTAATACCAGTAATAGCAGTATAAATTTATACATATTCGTCCTTGATAGATTTAATAAGCCATTACTAATGCAATGATGACTTGTTGATAGACATAAACTGAATGTTCAACATCACAGATGATGAGTCTAAAAATATTGGCAGCTAACCAGCATCATTTAAAAGCCGCTCGCCATCAGTCTTTGTAATCGCGCTGGATGCCGAGACCGCTGGCCTTTTTATTCACCGTCTTGGGATAGCTCACCTCGGGGTTGATGGTTTTAATGGCCTGGTACATGTCGCTGATCCTATTGCCATAGTTCATCGAAATATGGAAAAAGCGCCCATCCCGCATCAGGATCCCGTGTTGCATCATGCCCTTGCCCGCATGGTTTGACGCCTGGCGGTTTTCAAATCCGGCAATCTCGGCAACGGCCACATCGAAGGACCAGGGGGCGTGGTCCGGATACCTGACGCTGAACCTTTCCCTGGTGATAATGGCCTCATATTCCGCAGGATGACGCAGGTGCCACCAGGCAATGAAAAACAGCAACACACTGGCAAGCGACAAGGCTATCAGCAGGGGCAGCCTGATATCCTCCGGCACCCTCTGCCCACTGAGCGATTCATAGGCAAACAGCCCCAGAATATACAGCCAGCAAAACAGCCCCATTCTGGTGAAGAGCTTGGCTCGTTGTTTTCTGGAGCGCTTAAAGTGATAAACGGGCAAATCATTCATGGACTTAATTCCGAATCTGGCCGAGCTGCTGTCAGCTGGTCCATTCAGGCCTGCTGCTTTTTCCAGTCATCTGTGAGTTGGCCGGCAAAGCCCCAGTCCTCTTCGGCGATTTCCTGGATGACCACATGGGTGTATTCAGGCTTTTTACCCAGCACCCGGGTTAAGGACTCTGTGATATCTTTCACCAATTCGGCCTTTTGTTCCCGGGTCGCGCCCTTGGTGATTTGTACGTTAACGTAGGGCATTCATTGCTCCTTGTTTCGTTTGTGTCCGCTTGGTTTTCAGCCTGAGCCGGCTCAATTTTGGGTTGAGGTCAGCAGCTTAATTCCAAATACGCCAAACAAGCTTGCTGCGAGTCGGGTAAGCCACTTTTTAACCGCCTGATTGGCTGAAATTTTGCGGCTCATGGAGCTGGAGGCCCAGGCGATAAAGTGACACCAAAGCATGCCATTGAAGTTAAACACCAGGCCGAGGAACAGAAACGCCAGTGGTTTGTTGTCGCTGGATGCTGAGATAAATTGCGGCATAAACGACAGAAAGAACAGCGCGACCTTGGGATTGAACAGGTTGGTCACAACCCCTTGAATATAGATGCTCTTCAGTGACGACTTTTCGGTTTTTGGCCCCTGAAGTTCAATCGTCTGTTTACTTCCTCTGAACATGCTTATCGCCATGTAAATCAAATAGGCGCCACCGAGAATTTTCACCAGGGTAAAGGCGGTGGCCGAGGTGGCGAGAATCGCAGACAGCCCAAATGCGGCTGCCACTATGTGGATTAAGGTTCCAGTGCCAATCCCCAGCGCTGCTGCCGATCCCGCTTTAAAACCCTGAGTTGCGGCCCTTCCGGCAATCAGCAGGGAGTCGGGGCCGGGTATGATATTGAGCAGTATGCCCGATATGACAAACAGCCATAAATTTTCTGTACCAAACAATGCAGCAACTCCTCTGATTCAAGACTGCGCAGATCCCGGTGAAAAGCATGGTTCCCGCAGGTTTTGCTTCATTCCAGGCTGGCTATTTTGGATTCTGAATCAGCATCTTGGCAGAGAAGCTTGGTCCGGCGCAATGCCAAATTTGTAAGCGGAGTGTGTGTTCCCACTGGCGGCTGATTTCATCACTGAGTTTATCGACATATGGTGTGGTGACATTGGCTGCGGGTGTCAAAGGCACATCAGACAAACACCAGGTGGCGCGACAGTACAAACGACAGCAGTGGCATCACCAGCACTATCACCAGCAGTACCAGACGATATGGCAAGCCCAGATAGCCGTTCAGGCCAAATACCAGCAGCTGGTTCAGTAGCAGCCCCATAACTGCCAGCAGTAAAAATTTGGGCAGCTGGACGGCGTGACGACCATTGGACAGGAAGGTCCAGTGGTAATGCCCCGTGTAGGAAAACAGCACGGCGCAGCAGAAGGCCAACAGGTTGGCAATAAAGGGTGAAAGCAGCAGCACTTCGTTGAAGAGCAGGGCGCACAGTAGATGGATAAAGGTGGCGCCGCTGCCCACCAGGGCAAAGCGTCCCAGGCTTTTCAGGAGCGGCGGCCGGCTCATTTGGCGTTGGCCTTTTTTCGGGCCACCAGCAGTATGGACACCCCAAAAGGCAAATTGAGCCCCAGTCCCAACAGGCGTTTTTCCAGCAGCAATACCCCCAGCAGCAGGCGGTTGAGCCAGGGGGCGGGCATGCGGTCATCCGGGGCGCGGCTACCAAGCAAGCGTTTGAGCATTCTGACGCAAAAAATCAGTGGAAAGAGCAAGGTATTGAAGTGACTGCATCTTGTCACCTCAAAGCCCGTCGCCTGCAGCAGTTGCTTTAACTCCCCCGCGCTATAGCGGCGCTGGTGATGGTGCTGTTCGTCATGCTCGCTCCACAGTTGGGTGCAGGCGGGAACCGTCAGCAGCAGTTGACCGCCGGGCCTCAGCAATCGATGCAGTTGCCGCAGAGATTCGTCATCGTCCGGAATATGCTCAAGGACATCCAGGGCGACCACCAGATCCTGGCTGCCTTCGGCAAAGGGCACGTCATGGGGCAGACTGCCGGGGGTGAGTGTCACACCCCGGTTGCGCGCCACCAGCTCCCTGGCGCCCGCGTCCGGTTCCAGGGCCTGCACCTTGCCGAAGCGGGACAGCAGCGCCAGATTACCACCTGTGCCGGCTCCGACCTCGAGAATAGTTGCATCCGGGGCGAGTTGCAGGTGTTGCAGCTGCTGGGCAATGATCTGCCGCCGCCCCACAAACCACCAGTGGTGCTCTTCCTGTGCGGCCATTCTCAAATATACGTCTGCATCCATAATTATTTGTAAAAAATAGACTTAGTATCTGTGCTAGTATCCTTGAACTCCGGCAAACTTTCACTGGGCCATAGGCGCCAGGGTGCGTTTCCGGCAGATTGAATCACAGCATATACCAATAAAGTTGCGCCATGACAGAATCAAAGCAAGTGCCACCCAAATCCGCCGTCTCGCTCACAGAAGCGCCGCTCTCCCAGTCGCAAGCTGAGCCGCTGCTGTCTGTGATTGTGCCCTGCTTTAACGAAGAGCAAAATATTCAGCCCCTGTACCAGCGGGTGGCCGGAATGTTTGAGCAGGCCGGTATTAGCTTTGAGCTGATTTTTATCAATGACGGCTCCAGCGATGACACCCTGGCGCAGATCCGTCGCCTGAGCCAGCAGGATGAACGGGTTCGCTTTGCCAGCTTCAGTCGCAATTTCGGTCACGAGGCCGCCAGCAGTTGCGGTTTTCGCCTGGCCCTGGGGCAGGCCGGGGTGATTTTGGATGCCGATCTGCAGGACCCGCCGGAGCTTATTCTGGAGATGATCGCACTTTGGCAGCAAGGTTTTGATGTGGTCTATGGCAGACGCAAAACCCGCATCGGTGAGGGGCGGCGTAAAAAAGTCTCTTCCTTCCTGTTTTACCGGCTGCTGAACCTGTTTTCCGATGTTCCCATTCCCACCGACGTGGGGGATTTCCGTCTGGTCAGCCGCACCGCCATGGATCATTTCAATGCCCTGCCGGAAAAGAACCGCTTCGTGCGCGGCATGTTCGCCTGGATAGGTTTTCGTCAGACGGCGCTGGAGTTTGAGCGCCAACCCAGGCAAGCGGGCAACAGCAAATACAACTGGACCCGCCTGTTGTTGCTGGCCTTTGATGCGCTCACGTCCTTCAGCGTGGCACCGCTGCGGCTGTGCATGGCCTTTGGCGCCCTTGTCACCGCCCTGAGTTTTCTGGCCGCCGCTGTCATTATCATCCAGAAACTCTTCTTTAATCTGGATGTGCCGGGTTACGCCTTTGCCACCTCGGGGATGTTTCTGCTGGGGGGGATCCAGCTGCTGTTTCTCGGCGTGCTGGGTGAATACATAGGTAAAATCTACACCCAGGTACAGGACAGGCCCATCTACATAGTCGAAGAGCGAAGCGACAAGCTGGAACAGCAGAGCGACAAGGTCCAAAAGCAAAGCGATAAGCTGGAATCCCAGAGCGACAGGTAACGCCCGGGTTGACGGGCGACCGCAGCTCTTAAAATAAGGCCATCGCCATCGCCATCGCCATCGCCATCGTAACGTGCCTAGCGGCCGGCGTTGGCCCGCTGCAGGTAACGCCGTGCCGCGGCCGAAATTTCCTCCGGCACCTGCGCCGGGTTCTGGCGCAATATGGCTTGTGCTGCCCATTGGGCTTGCTGCGGCCGGTTCAGGCTTTGACTGAGCATAAACAGGTTGTAGAGGGCATCCAGGTGTTCGGGCTTGTCCTGCAATGCGCTCAGATAGGCATCGCTCGCTTCCGGCAGGCGCTGCAGGGCCCACAGGCAGTTTGCGGCACCTGTCCAGCCCAGATAGGCGAAGCCCGGTAGCCCGGCCAGCTCGCGGTAATATTTCAGACTTTGGCCATAGTTCTGTTGCTGGGCCAGGGCAAAAGCTATGGCCTCAAGGCTGCCGGCCAGGGCTGCCGGCTCCTGTGACCTTGTCTGTACCGCATCCCTTGCCTTGTCATAATCCTCGATGGCCCCGGCCATATCCCCGGCATCAATCCGCGCCTGGACAAGGGTATTCCAATTGTCAGCGGAGGGATGGTATTTGAGCAGTACCCGGGCAAAGTCGGCCTGGGTGCGCCACCCCGGCAACTCGCGAAAATGGGTCACGCAGGCCAGTAACAGCAGCACGCTGGAAAACAGCAGCGCAGCGGGTTTGCCCCCGGGCGTTTTGGGCCTCAGCTGCCCCAGCAGCAGGCACAGGGCGAACAGCGGCAGATAAAGATAGCGCACCGCAAAGGCGCCCTTGCCGTGGAAGGCCAGCAGCAGGGGAATGCCGAGGGCGGCTATGATTAAGGCCAGATACGGCCGGGTCCTGGGTACCCGGATCAGACTCAGCAGCGCCGCCAGCCACAGCAGCAGTCCAAGCCCATAGTCCAGTGCTGTGCCGACACCCTGGGGCGGATGGTCGCGGGTCAGGGGCAAATCCCAGGGCCACAGCAGCACCCTGGCATAGGTGGCAGCATAATCCAGCATGCGCCACAGGCTGGACCATTGCCAAAGCCACAGGCTTTGCCCGCCGCTCAGCATGCCCTGCAATATGATTTGCCGCAGCAGCAGATAGCCCAGCGTCAGCAGGGCAAAAGCCCCTGCGGCCGCCCAGGGAAAGCGCCGCTGCACGGGCCTTTGCCACTCAAGCATAAGTAAAAACACCGGAAAGGCGATGGCTGCTTCCTTGGTGAACATGGCCAGCAGATAGCACAACAGCGACAGCAGCAGCCCGGGGAGGCTGCCGTGGCGATAGAAGTCATGGTAGCTCAGCATCGCCAGTGCCAGCCAGAGCACCAGCAGCAGATCCGTTGAGGCGGAAATCCAGGCCACGTTCTGACTGGCGACAGGATGCAGCAGGAACAGCAGCACCAGCCCCAGACGCCACAGATCATGGTGGTTCCCCACGCGTCCCAGCAGCAGGTACAGCAGGCAGCCGTTGAGACCATGAAGCAAGAGGTTGGACAGGTGCCAGCCAAAGGGCGCTTCCCCGGCTACCTGATACATCAGCAGCTCCCATACCAGCCACAGGGGACGATACAGGCTGCCATCGGCATAGGCGATATTGCTGTGATTCCAGACGCCGGTGACAAAAAAATCCGGCAGTTTTGACCAGTGGCCAAGGTGGTCGCCGTTGCCGGGGATCATGGCAAGATCATCAAATACCAAGCCGGCATCGAGGGCGGGAAAATAAACCGCAAACACTGAGATAAACACTGCGGCGACCACCAGCCAGAGCGGCAGTCGCAAGTGGTCTTTGGCTATCTCCTGTTCACTGGTGATCACAGGCATGGCTTCCTATGCTGTTGCCCCGGTGACAAATGCCGGGCATTGAAAAACGCCAGTGTAACAAAGCGGCCGGGGAAAGGAGTTGATCTCAAAGACACTTGTTAAAAAAAAGCCCCGTCAAAGGCGGGGCTTGTGGCGGTGTCAGGCCAGGCGTCTGCGACCCATGGCCGCCAGTGCCAGCAACCCAAGGGCTGCCCAGCCCAGGCTGCCGCCTTTTTCTTCGACCTTATCCTTCTCGGTGGCGAGATAGTTCATCAGACCGCTCAACTCTTCCAGGGTACGGATTTCCTGCAGATTGACCATGTACTTGTCGTTAACGACAAAGCTCGGGACCGACTGCACCGCAAATTCCTGTTGCTGTTGGCGCCACAGTGCCAGTTTGGCATCGGCTTCCTTGCTGTCGGCCAGCTTGTCGTATTGGGCGCCATCTATGCCAAACCCGGCAAATACCGCTTTGATGTCGTCACGACTCTGGATTTGGGGTTCGTGGCTTTTAGCACTGTGGCCCTCGGCACTGTGGTCGTGGTGGCCCTGGGCGCCATCGGCACCCTGAATGGCATTGAACATGGCGCGGGCCATCTCGGTTTGCCGCTCGCTGGCGTGGATCACAGCCAGGGCGCGCATCACCTCTGTGCCTATGTCGCTGTTCATAAAGTCCACATGCTTGGTGTCAAAGCTTATGTCGCTCTTGAGTCCGGCCTTGATGGCGGGCAGATACTGCACTTCCATATTGAAGCAGTTGTGGCAGAAGAAAGAGAAAAACTCGGTCACCTTGGGCGTCTTGCTGGGGGCCTGGTCCGAGATTTGGATGTAGTGTTTGCCTTCGACAAAATCGCCGGCAAAACCAAAAAAGGGCAGGGCAATGAGGGCCGCGGCCAGGGTAAGACGTTTTTGCAAAGTAAGGTGTTTTGGCATAGATAGGCGCTTTTGCATAGTCGCTCCGAAGTCAGGCGAGTTTCAAACTGAGTCGAGAATGAAAACAGTGTGAAAGAGAAGGCTTAATTATCTCTGAATGGCGGGCGGAAAAAACGTCCGGGAGTGTGATCCACTCCCGGGTTCCCGCATTTAATCCCGGCTCAGGGGGCCGGAGAGGGGCTTATTGGCTGCTGACCTGGCGGCTGACATCGTGGTATTGCCACAGCACGTTGAGGATTTTCCATTCATCCTTGTCATTCTTGTACAGGTGTATATAGTCAATCCACTCATCCACCGTCAGCTTGACCGAGGCAACGCGCTGATCGACATCCAGAATGGCAATCTCGACCCTGGGCTTGGCCGGGAAGCGGTTGCCGTCCTTGTTATAGCTCTCGGCCACCTTCAGCATGGTGGCGTGATCCGTCTCCATAATAAACTCGCTGCCGTCTTTGGCTTTCCAGAAGGTGCGTTTCGCCAGCTTGGGATCCAGCCCCCGCGCCATCAGCTCAGGCTGGGCCTTGTGCTGTGACTCTATGTAATCCAGCACCGCCCGTTCAATTTGCTTGTTGTCGTTGGCAAAACTATGGAACGACGCACACAAGAGCAACGGCAGAAAAAGATAACGCAGCATGAAAATTCCTTTTCAATTCAAATTTTTAAAAATGGGAGTGGTTTATACCGCTCCCGGTTCGACTCAGCCTCGGCCCGAGTGACGCAGCCGGTTCAGTTCAGTGCCTGCAGCCGCTCAATAGCGGCTTGATATTGAGCGTAGGCAGGTTCGGCGGGTTGCAGTTGTGCCATGGCCTTTTGATACTGCCTGGCCGCCTCCGCGTACTTGCCCTGTTTGCCGTAAATTCCGGCCAAACCGGCCCAATATCTATGGTCGGTCAATCCCGCGTCCAGGGCTCGCTTGAACACCTGCTCCGCTCGCTCCAACTGGTTGTTTTCGGCAAAAAAGCTGCCGAACAAGCCGTACCAGGCATAGACCTTGAAAGTGCCAAGTTCGTTTTCAAGCTTTTGAAAAAATGCCCAGTTATTTTCCTGGGCGGCCCAGCGGAACATGCTGAATTTGGCCTGCTCACCCACCTCTTCACTCACTTGATAGCGCTGGCCACGCTGCCGGTAATAGTTTTTCACCGCAGCTATGCCGCCGAAATGGCTTATGTCGGCCACAGAATAGAAGGACAGATCCGGGTAATCGTTAAAGTGCCAGGCAAGGCCGTCGGTTAGGCTTTCCAGCGGCGTGGTTTGATGCTGGATAGGAGAGGCGAAGCGGTCAAGCAAAGCGTAATGCCAGTGAATATCGGCTGCCTTATTCTGCTCAAACAGGGCCGTCAGCTTCTGGTGGTCTTCAAGGGTATGTTCCTCCGTCCTGCCAAGGCTCAAGTAAAAATAGCTGCCGAGGCCGGGATGCTGTTCCAATACGCTCTGGGTTTGCGCCAGCGTGGCGTCGCTGTATCGCTGTATCGCTGTATCGCTGACCGCTGGCCAGCAGGTAGCCTTGCATCAGCGTGGGACGGGCATTGAACAGCTTGAGGCCGAAAATGGCGCCGTACTGCCAGCCGAAATACAGCCTGCGGTCATTGGTTTGGAAGTGTTGATCCACATAAGGGATCACCTGCCGCTCCAACAGTTCGATCATCTTCTCCGGCGTTTGTTCCAGCCAATCGTCCCGTAGCTTTGCCTCAATCAACTTTTCGGTATTAATCCCCACCACTATATAGTCGGGGCTGACATTGACCCCGTGGGTCAGGGACTTTTGAAAGCCCACAGCGTTGTAAAAATAGTGCTGGCCATCCATCACATACAGGGTGGGGTAAGTTCGGCCTGTATCGGATGTCTTTGGCGCGTAAATGTCGAGGGAAATCAGCTTATCCAGGGTCACATGCTGAATATCGCTCTGGTAGGTCACTTCCGCTGTTTGGGACTCAGCGGCGATGGCACTGGTGCCTGTGATGACAACGCCAATGACCATGACAGGCACCAGCGTGGATAGCATATTGAACAGTCTGTTTTTTAAACTCATTTCTCCTCCCTTGATGAATGGCTTTCCCGGGTTATTTGGCCGGAACAGATCCCGCCTTCTATTAGCTGCTTTGGCAGAACATGGCCTTAGCTCTTGGGCGCCTTTTTCAGTCCCATGCCCACGCTTGCCGGCGCCGTGAGCGCGAAACCGTATTGCTGGTAGAGGCGGTAAGCCTCACCATCCGCCAGCAAGCTGACATAGCCTGACTCGGGGACTTCGCGCTCTATATAGTCTGCAATCTCGGCCATGATCATCTTACCGAGGCCGCGCCCTTGATGTTCCGGCAACACGGCAATATCCACGACCTGATAAAAGGCGCCGCCATCACCGATAACCCGGCCCATGCCGACCGGGGTGCCATCGCAAAAAATCTGCACCGCAAACAGACTGTTGGGCAGACCGCGCTCGGCAGCCTCTATGGTCTTGGGGCTGAGCCCAGCGGTACTGCGGAGCTGGCGGTAGGTCTCAACCGAAGGAATAGTGTGAACTGAGGTGTAAGCCATGGCGTGTGCGGTCACGTTTTAAATCCTTTTTTGTGTTTGTCATCCCTGATGCCGCCGGCTCAGAAGCAACGATCTTTGCGTTGCGTTTAATGAGGGGCCAACTATGTGTTTGATTAAGGTCTTTAATTAGCAAGTCATAATATTGACTGGTGATTAAATCACCAGCGAAACAATGTAACAAATGATGCAGGGATAGGTGGTGAATCGCGGGTATGGATAATGGCGTTGGGAACGTACTGAGTGGAAGCCACAGTTACTTGTCAGTTATATCTTTACACAAGTGCCGAGTTCATCAAGTTCATGATCTTTGGTAACGAACTTAGATTTTGTGAGTTCAATTATGTCTGAAATAAATGTTTCTCCCTCAAAGGATAGCGCTTGAAGCATTTCTTCAGACTTCGTTAACTCTGGAATGGCGGCATCCAGTATTTCAGTTAACTCTGCTTTTTCAATTAAAAGATCCCCTTGAATTTTCCAGGGGCCAGTGTGTGCAACTTTGATCCATACTTGTGCTTCCATACCGCGTAATTTGTATAGATGAATATCGGTAGAAGTTCCATCTGCCCTGTACTCAACAGTATGAGTGACATCAAATATGTCAGCGTCTTCTTCTCCAATAGTAAAAGAATCACATTTCCAGTTTCCAACTACCAACTCTTCTTTTGAAGTGCTATGGCTATCAAATGGAAGTAGAACTAACAGTATTAAAATCAATCGCATAACTATCCTTGTTTGTTAACGCGGCGTTTAGGGACTAAGAGTCGGTTAAATCAACTTGCCGCATACGATATGCACCACAAAAATTACTGCATAGCAATATGTCATGCGGCACGAGTCCCTCTTATACGCCTTGTATGGTTATTTAGGAAAACCATCTACTTTCACAGCTTTCAAACCTGTCTTGTGCCACTCTGTTTGTTCTGCGCAGAATATTTGGGCATCAAGTGTTTTGGATGGTTCTTCGTTTAAAGATCCCGCTGGTACGATGAGGGATTTCCCACTTTGAGTCAGAAATGGCAATCCAGAACCACATTCCGTACAAAAAGCCTTAGAAAATGAACGTGTAGGATGGTCATAACGTTTTATTTTGTCTTCACCTTGTGTCCACTCGATGTTAGACGGAGAGGTAAACAAATTCGATGCATGAGCCGAACCTGTCAATTTCCTACATTGTTCACAGTGACAGAAAAAAAATTTTCCGAAGTCATCTTTAAGTTTAAAGGCAACACTTTCACAGCAGCAACCACCAGTAATTTCTTTATTCATCGCAAACCTCCATTTTTTCGTGATTCAAACACAGACATAATGCTCCCCTGTGTGCTCGTCGGCTCCCGTGTTTTCTCGTGGGTTAGTTATAAACCCGCGGCGCAAGGTTTGTTGAGCTTTCACCGTAAAGACGGGCAAACAATTACAGGAGGCCGACAAGTCTCAAACTAACACACTTTCTATCTGATTGGACGTACACGGGTCAACCACAGGCGTGGCCTGGGTTTCTAAAAAGCCGGCCGAAATGATGTGTGGCAACGTTCGATGTTTGGAGCTCATCGGCAAACGCACAGCGATTGGCATGCCCAGCGCGAGTGCAGCTATCATTTTGTAGCGCATCTTTTACAGATATTTCCCAATCCTTGAAATAGCTGAAACAAGCGAATTGTAGTATTGGTTTGTACTTAATTTTTCAGTTTGGTATGGAACCGAAGGACAAACCATTTTATTGGGGTGCGAACAGATATCCAGATAAGCAATGTAAAAAACAGTGCTGAAAACCATTTAGTGAATAGGGTGTCCTTGTGATATTGCTTTCCATTAGCTTTTAGTTCTATCAATAAATTGTTATCTTTAAGATGTTTCCCGATAATAGGACCGTCTTGGATTTCATCTTTATACAACTCACAGAAGTTGTAATTTTTAGTCATATGATAGCCAACACCATCAGCAAAAAATGAACAGTATATTGAGGCCTGGTTATGAAGTCTTTTGTACATGTTATTTGACTGTGTTTTAAGTCTACTTCGGCAACATTTGTATTGGACCAGATATTCGATAGCCAAATTGTAGTAACTACTGTAAGCACTAGCAGGATTATGATATCAGTTTTATGTTTTAGCCAAATTTTTTTCATTTTTTCTTCTTGAAAAATGACACGAGGACAGATACCTCCACTGAAAGCCCCAATAGCGTTTGTAAGACCTTGTGAAAGCTAATCATTAATTAAAAAGCAGCATTGGTCGCCCACAGACTTGCCATGAAAAGTAACGAGGAAAAACTGTACTCGGTGAGGGGGGGACACCTGAATCGGCAGAATAGGGATTGACGGAATGCCACAGTTACTTGTTATGTTTCATTGTTTGCTCGGAGAAAGCGTAACAGTGCACCTAAATGCAGAAGCATTAACCCCATAAGAATTATTGAATGATACTGCGCTAACTCTGCGAAGTTTTGCAAATCTCTGTGTTTTTGTGACTCTTTTTTGCTTATTTCTGAAACCAAGCTAAGAGCCATTTCCTTTGATAAAGGGGCTTTCGATTCATCTATCGCGTTCGATAACACAGATACAAATTTTTGAGAGGTTTCAAATGACCTATCCGTAAGAAATATGTTTTGTAACAAGTAATTTGGGAAAAAGTACGCAGAAACGGAATACAGTATTAAAAGAAAAAATGTTAAATAAACGAACCTAATCTTCATTTTTATCCCTGAAACATAACGCTCGCCTAAACGGCGAGCAACTTGTTGCGAGTCCAGCGCATGAAATGCGCGATGTTTGAGGCGTTTGTTAGGCATTTTTTCTAATGAATAGTGTGTTTTCGCTTTCACTTTTGAAAAGGCCAATTTCGTGGACGGCTAAATCAACAATTTGGTCTAACCGAGAACCCGAATGCCCCCACACAACTCCCTCATATTGAAATGGGAACTCAGAACCGTTTGGGTTTTCACTGTGAATATAGATTGAACTATCCATCGTATCTTCTTTTACTAGGGCGAAACATTGAACTTCGCAGCCACGGTGCTCTGTAATTGACTCAGCTACTTTCAGCATTTCATAGGTTAATTCATCACAGCGTCGACGGTTTTCTGGCCTCGAATTACCTTTTCCATCCCAATCTGGATGGGTATGCCATAAATCAAACCACTCATTCGTATCGAGTCTATCGAAAGCTTCACGACATCTCGCTTCCATTTTTTCCCAATATCGATTAATTCTTTTTTCGTATCTACGATCCATATGACTAGTGATGCCTAACGCCCCGGTAAGGGGCAACCGAAACGTAGTGTAGGTTGTCCCGCGCAGGCCGCGTCTTTTGCGGCCGGAGTGAACTTGACCGGTTTGTTATGTGTTTTACCTGAGGCGAACATGCCGGGCCACCTTGCTCTCTAATAAACGGACCAATATGGGGTCCATTCTGTCGTAATTATCAGGAATATCTAGGCAGACAAGCTTTTTACCAGTTAGAAGCTCTTTAAATTTCTTTGAAACCTTATTTTTGTGAGTTTTCTCCATTACAAAAATAATATCTGCCCATTCAATTAGGTCGCCACTAACAGGGGTTTCTGCATCAGCATTAGTTCCTGCCCCAATGGCATTAATCCCTTCGTAGGTGGAAAAAACCTCCTCTCCCGTTGGGCTTCTCAATCTATTTTCGCTACATACGAACAGAAGGTTCATCAGATTCTCTTTAACACATAACGCTGCCCGCAGCGGCGAGCGTAGCGAGTCCTGCAGCCGAAGGCTGCGTGTTGGCGGGCCTTGTTAGGAGTTTTTGTACTTTCTAACTGCAATCGAACCACCTATGAAAACCAAACCTAAAATTACTGATAATGGCCAATAGCCCATCCATTGAATTGGCAGACCAGATGGATCTTGTGGTAAGAGCCACATGCTTGAAATCAAAACCAGAGCCAAGGTTATACCAATAAAACCAGCGTGTATTGCTTGATTAGAAGCTTTAAACAAAACCATGAACATTGAATGTAAAAAATAGGGTGCACCGTAGAAAAGAACACCATAAATAAACAATCCAATAAAACTAGCTTGGTTTTCATTGCCTGTAATTAAGGCATAGCCAGCAACTAACAAACCAAAAATTATCGGTATAGTTAGATATTTGGGAATAAGCTTCATGCCCCAATACTCCTAACGCCGCGCTAAGCGGCAAGTAACACTTGGCTATAATCTGCGAGGTACGATCACGAGCCAAGTGTTACGTGTCCGTCCATTTTTAAGCGCCTTGTATGGCATTATCTCCGAACAACCAAATTATTGATTCTTCAAGCAGTTCAGAACCATGCACTAGATTATGGCCTTCTGAACCAAACTCAAATTTATAGTCATATCCCTTGAACCTTAATGCTGATTCCATTTGCTTATTACCCAAAGCCCAATTTCCATAACGTGTATCCAAGTCATTTTCACCACTTTGAAAAAAGATCCTTATTGGCTTGGGTGATTCATTTCTAATCAGGTATGGATATTTTCCACCGCCTCTAATATCAACAAAACTGCCACAGTGACTTAAAACATTTCCAAACAAATCAGAGCGAAACCAAGCAATTGACCATGCGCAGATACCACCAGAGCTGAAACCAACTGTTGCTCTTTTATTTGGATTAGAAGAAATATTAAGGCCAGCTAATGCCTCAGGTAAAAGTTCATCAACCAAAAAACGTGTATATTGATCACTAACAGTATCATATTCAAAACTACGTTGCGTATCTGGATGGTGTTCAGGCTTAGATGGCGATTCAAAGAAACCTGGTTCGACAAAAACACAAACTGTAGGTGGAATTATTTTTGAAGCCACAAGTCTGTCAATAATGTCAGGAACACGCATTGGCTTATCTTCGTCAATGTAATAATAACCATCTTGAAAGACCATCAAATTTGCTGGGACTTCAGTACTGTACAGATCTGATACGTAAACCCAATAGTTTCTTACTGTTCCTTCGTATATACGACTACGAAAGGTTTTCTTATCCAATTTGTTTGTATACATCTCTCGCAGGCTACTCCCTAAATGCCTAACGCTCAAAGCAAGCGCGCGGTACGCGTCGCTTTGCCTTTGCTTGTTATATGCGATTGCATTAAATTTTGAACCTTTGAAACGTTTTTTTGGCGATGAATAGCATCAAGCCAAAAAGCGCGAACATGACAAGGCCAAAACTACCAAAAAACAGTGTTATTTCTATATCTGATAACTCACTGCTGCGAATAGGCTCATTGATATCAAAATTCATCAAGTCACCTAATACATAGGTCATTCCTGTGCTTAATCCGGTAAACAATGGCAATAAGACAAGATAAACGCATACCCTAAAAAAGCGTTTCTTTTCGCTAAATGGAGCATCAATTCGGTAGTTGAAATTTGAGCTCAATATCTACTCCCATACGAGCATATAACGCCGCCAGCACAGGCGAGTGAAACGAGTCCAGCCAGCTTGCTGGCGATTGTGGCTGGCTTTGTTATGTGATTTACCTATAGTGCTCAATTTTGATGCCTTGGAACTCATCACGAGCTTTGCAAAAAGATACAGCTTGTCGACCTATAAGTGGCGCCCAATATTTTGGCTCCACGGTTGTTTGATTCTGTAATGATTCCAGAAAACCTACAGAAATAAGATTTGATACGTATTCATCCCCTTCACTTAAGAGCGTTTCCACTAAAAGAAATAGCTCCTCAGTATTTTCGTAATTGCCTTCAGATATATTCTTAATAAGTAAATTTGACAGGTCTGACATCAAAATATAATAGAGAAACTCACCATCATTACTTATCCAAGATTCGGCATTTTTAGCGAACGCATCTCTAAACCCAGGATAGGTTTTGGATAGCATTTTTAATGATTCATCTATATTAATCATGTTTCGTAATTCATTTCACATAACGCCCACATAACCGGCGCGCCGCAGTTTGGCGCATCCGACGAGCGTAGCGAGTGTAGTTGATGTGGTTGTTAGGTTGCATTGTTCTTACGTTTTCCAAAGAATGCTCTTCTATCATTAACTTCTGCAAGTGTACACCACTGCACTAAACCTAGAATTGCTGCGCAAAATGCACCAAGTAATGTGCCATTTGGAATAATTAATATAGATAACAAGGAAAGTGGAAAACCAGTGATAATGAGCAACAAATGTGAACTAATACCTAACTCCCCATTATTACTTAAAAACATTCCATAGGCCGCTAGCAGAACCCAGAGTAAAGACCAAGCGCTATAAAACAGCGCAACCTTTTTAGTTATTTTCATCATATTGCAACCTAACATTTTAATAATGAGAATGCTCATTTATCACCTATGACCAGTGTAAAGCGAGCATGTGAATTAGTTTAATAATTATTACGTTACGTTATTTTGTCCATATAAATTTACGACGAAATTGAGCATTCTCGTTATCTCCCCTATGTGCTGCACGTTATCTCGCGACAACAACTCATCAACATACTGATTTAAAACATAATAATATTTTTACTGACTGGATAACCGAACGGTTTATCGGGTCAATTCTGACTTGAAATCGCGAAAATCTCGATAATACTGTATTTATATACAGCAATTGGAGATTACCATGAGCCAGAGTCCCTTTCTTCGCGCTGTCAGAGATGATATGCGTCTGCGCGGATATAGCATACGCACCGAACATGCTTATCTGCATTGGATCAAGCGGTATATTCTCTTTAACCATAAGCGCCATCCAGAAACCCCTGGCGCAGAAGAGATCGCCGCATTTTTAACTTATCTTGCTGTTGAACGCCATGTCGCAATTAACACGCAAAAAGTTGCGTTGAATGCTTTGGCGTTCTTATACCAAAAGTTTTTGCGTATCGAGCTGGGTGACCTTGGCTTTTCTCTGGCGACCAAGCAAAGGCGTTTGCCTGTAGTACTCTCGGTTGTTCAAGTCGCGCAAATTATTGCTGAACTTGATGGGGCAGCATCTCACATTGTTCAAATGCTCTACGGCAGCGGTTTGCGCGTTTCCGAGTGTCTGCGTCTGCGGATCCAAGATGTGGATCTAGACAGACTATGTGTCACTGTGCGCGATGGTAAAGGTAATAAAGATCGGCAAACGTTGCTCGCGGCATCCTGTATTCCATGGCTGCAATGGCGGATATCCAACAGTATTGCCATTCAACAAAAAGATAATGCGCTTGGGGTAGGTCCCTCTTTGCCCCATGCACTTGGGCGCAAATATCCTTCCGCTTTTCGCAGCCCTGCTTGGATGTTTATATTCCCGAGCACGACGCTATGTGCACATCCCGTAACCGGTGAACTTTGTCGTCACCATTTACATGAAAGCTTGGTGCGAAAGGCGCTGTGCATCGCTGGACAAAAAATTGGACTCTGTAAAAAAATCAGCTGCCACACCTTTCGCCACAGTTTTATAAAATACTTCCCTATATTTTCCCCTTCGGGCCAGCTGAGCTGTTCAAATTCAGTCCCGCTGAATTTGTGCCACTCATCTTTTGCAGGCTGGTTACGATATTCGAACAGTGCAGGAGTTGCTTGGCCACAACGACGTCAAGACAACTCAAATATACACCCACGTGCTGGGGCAACACTATGCCGGAACAGTCAGTCCGTTGGACCGTTTGGCTTGAGTCTGTTGTTGTCCTGGCAATCGTCCGGCAATCGTCCGGCAAGTGGCATGGCTACCGCACGGGTTGAAGTGGTTTTCCTCATCCCTGAACCTTGTTTTATCTCCTTGAATCAGCATCTTGGCAGAGGTGGTGGCTGTTCGGCAAGCTATAAATTTGATGTACAGCTTTGTCTTTGGTCTTAGGTAGCACATTGGCCGGAGCGGAACGCCATTGAACAAGCACTGCCGCACCAGTGACCATCGGCGACATGGTCGCTCAATCACATCCATGTGATCGCGACATTCGACCATCCATGGTCAGCAGATGTCGCCGTTGAGCCTACAGGGATGCTGATGTTTAAACCAAGAGTCGGCGTGTCACTGGGGTGGAAGTGCGAAAGGTCGCTCGTTCGCATCCATGCGATCGCGACATTGGTGCATCCATGCACGGCACCCACGGCAGGGGGATAAGCGTGTCGACAGACAGCGAGATGAACAGTTTCATCTCGCTAGCGGTCCCCGAAGGCCTCTGGCCGCCACGCGGAGATGAGTTGCATCCAATGCTGGATGTCAGGACAAAGCAAAAGATAGCCGCTTTGCCAGCGGCAGAAAGTCGCGGCCTCCCAGCCTGCCTCCGGGCAAGGGGCTGTGCTCATCCAAAGCCCCTTGCATCCCAAAGGATGCCCCCGAACGGAGCCGAAGGCCCCTCGGGTTTATGGGCGAAAGGGTCAACGCGACAGACTCTCGGATTTACGTCCATATAAATCCACCCCAGTTCGGCCTCCGTGCCTCGCGTTCGTGAGCTTGTCGCTGCGCGACACTCACCCTGCTCGACTGTCGCTACCTCGGCAAATCCTCCATGGACAAAAGCCAGTTCACCATCCATGGTTCGCGCTCATGAGCACGCTTGCCGTGGGCAAGCATTCGCCCTCGCCACGCCATTTTCAGCAACGTCCTCGACTCTGGCTCCTGCTTCGTCCTAACTCCTGCATCCATGCAGTCGTCGGCGGCTCCAAAGGGGGATTCGGATGCAACATTGCGGCATTGCCGCTTCTGCGACTATTTGCAGAGGCATTGGCCTAGCCATTGGCTACCTGAGCGTTAACCCCGTCAATACGTGGCGATTCATCTTGGTTCCTCGCCAGGTATTTGCTCCTCAGCTTGAGGAAGGGGCGCTCGACAGTGAGATACAGGATTGCGGCGCCGGCCAGGACTGCGCCGCCGTAGACGACAAAAGCAAGATAGTCGTTGTCAACCAGCTGAGGGCCAATCAGGGTTTTAACCATCTGAAATACCGACTTATGGGTCAGGTACATGCTGTAGGCCAATGTGGCCAGCAAGGCTGCGCCCGGCACCTTGAATTTGCCTATGAGCGAGCTGGTGCTGGATGCGGCTGCCACTATGAAAGCCAGGCTGAATGACAGTAAGGGAAAGCCAATCACAGTTGCCGTGAAGCCGAAGCGCTCCTTGAAAATCCAAATCGTCAAACCAAGTCCGGTCAGACCCACGAGCAGCACCTTATTGCCATGCTTGACGACAAGCTGCCAATGATGGGGTTTAAACACCTTGAGACCGGCCAGCAATGCCCCGGCCAAGAGGCCATCGAGTCGGTTATAAGTGGGGTAATAGATGTTCTCAACGTAAGAGCGATAGACGGGAAAGGTATCGAGCTTGGTCAGCCAAAGGTGACCCCTAAGTGCCATGCCCAAACCGATAATGGCAATGGCAAGTGCAAGCACCTTGGTGGTACTGCTTCTGTTCAGCAGCAACCATACGATGAGCGGGAAAAACAGGTAGAAATGCTCTTCTACACAAAGTGACCAGACATGGGAGAAGGTGTTGGTGCCCACGTCCACCTGCAGGTTGACGGAGAAGCTGAGAAATTGCCACAGCGGCGGTAATCCGTGTCCTTCCCGGGTAAAGGGCAGTAAAAAATACAGTAATACGACCACGGCGTACGCCGGCAGGATCCTGAAGGCCCGGCTGATGTAAAACTTGCCTATGTTTAATTCCCGCCGTTGTGCGATTGGCTTTAATAATTGCTCGCCAATTAAAAAGCCGCTGAGCACGAAGAAGAGATCCACCCCCATCCAGCCGAGAATGGAAAAGTCTCTGAAGGGCATGCTGAGTCCGGCACCGGCCGTATGAAACAGCACTACCCACACAATGGCAATTGCCCGTAATAAATCAAGTCCTGGAAGCCTGGTCATTTCATTCCCTGTGTATTTATCCCTGCCGACCCCGCTGTAGAGGATTGGTCATGCTTTTTTGACGGGCCATAATGCCGCGCTCTTCAGCCTTTCTCAAGCGTTCAGTATGGGATCCAGAAATAGACCACGGACATTAAGGTCTTGACCTCTGTTGCCGCCGCTTTGGCACTGCCGGATTCAAGGCCGGTGCGCGGCAATGTCGTTAGCTAAATCACGGTAGCCAGCATCTTGATGCTCAGGGCCAGGGACACCAGGCCGAAGATGCGTTTCAATTGCACATCGGGCAGATTGTGGGCGCAGCGGGCCCCCAGGGGAGCTGCGGCTATGCTCGACACTGTGATGATGAGGAAAGCCGGCAGATAGACGTAGCCCAGGGTATAGGGGATGGCCGAGGTATGTGACCAACCACTCACCATGAACCCCAGGGCGCCGGCGATGGCGATGGGAAAACCTATGGCAGCAGAGGTGCCTATGGCCTGTTTCAGCGGTACGTTTTTATGGCCCAGGTAAAGCAGGCTGAGAAAGCCACCGCCGACGGCGGCCAGGGCCGATACCGAGCCTATGGTCAATCCGGCGAGCAAGAGCCCCGGTGGGCTGGCGGGCGATTGGCTGGGCCTGGGGCGCCAGTTCATAAACATCTGCAGTGCAATCACGGCCATAAAGAGCGAGAAGAACAGGGCGATAAAGGCCGGGTTGATTTGCGATGACCAGCGCGCCATCAAAAAGGCGCCGGTCAGGATCCCGCCGGCCATAAAGCCGACCAAGGGCCATTGCACCGCGCCTCGGGCGGCGTGGGCTCGAATGCTGGCGGCCGAGGTAATTATCATGCAGGTCAGTGCCGTGCCAAGGGCCAGGTGGATAACCTGGCTTTCTGCCATCCCCTGATAGCCGAACAGCATGGCGAGCAGCGGCACCAGTATGCCTCCCCCTCCCACACCTAATAGTCCTGCCATAAAGCCGACAAAGCCGCCCAGGGCCAGGTACAGCAATATAAATTCGATAGTTAACATACACACCTCACCTTTGCCCCGGAGCAATACGCCCCGGCTCAACATGGCCGTCAATTTGGATAGTTCAGGTTATTCATTTCCGGGTCCCCGACAGGACTTGGCTCTTGTCTTCGGGACCTCTGTGGCATAGCCTACAAGTTAAAGTCGACTTTAAGTCAATGGTGTTTTTCACCGGCGTGGCAGATGGCTTGCTATAGGGCTATTTCTGAGCTGCATGGTGTGAAACACCGGGTGAAGATAGTTTCGGGAGCAAAGACATGATGGATATAGCTGAGGTGGCCAAGGCCTCCGGACTGCCGGCATCGACCCTGAGGTATTACGAGGAAAAGGGCCTGATCCAGGCCTGTGGCCGCAGTGGTCTGCGGCGACAATTCAGCGATTCAGTATTGGAGCGCCTGGCGCTTATCTCCCTCGGTGGCGCCGTGGGTTTCAGCCTGGATGAGATGGTGCGCATGTTCAGCACGGATGCCGGCAGCATAGACAGGGGCCTGCTGGTGGCCAAGGCCGATGAACTGGATCGCAGGATTAACGAGCTGGTGGCCATGCGTGACGGCCTGCGCCATGCGGCCGAGTGCCGCGCCGCCAGTCATTTCGAATGCCCCAAATTTTTGCGCATACTGAAGGTGGCTGGCCGTGGCCGTTCAAGGTCACCCAATAAACTCAAGGCCGCCCGGAAAGCCTGACGTTAAGTAGATAAGTAATAAGTAAGTTTTAAGCATTAAAGCCACTGCAAACCGGGATTGGGGCGGGCTTTAAGGGCCGCCAGCCGGGATTGCAGGCTGCCCACATGGATCTCCAGCTGGTGGCCGTCGGGATCCAGCAAATACAGGGATTGGCCTTCGCTGCGATTGTGTTTCCATTCATTGACCCCGGCACTGCGCAGTCTGGCGGCAAAACCCGGGAAATCGGCTTCGGCTATGTCAAAGGCAATATGGCTGTAATCCCGGGCGGGCAGGGCGGCGTCGCATGAAAGGCACAGCCACAGTGCTCCCAGACTCAGGTAAGCGCCATTGTCCCAGCGCACCTGGGCCCGCATGCCAAGCAAATCCACATAGAAGGCCAGCGAGGTATCCAGAACCGTCACCGCCAGGGTAAGGTGATTAAGGCCCGTCAGCATGCTTGTTCTCCAATGAATTCCATTTTCAGATCAATATGCTGTCATAGTTCATCCAAGATAAGCAAACAGGCCGGGAAAACCTGTAACAGATGCTGCACTCGGCAATGAGTGGCCGAAACGGCATTGACGGAAACGGCACTGACTGCAACGGTACTGACAGAAAGTACAGTGGCACTAAGTGCCATGTTATACTGACCGGCCTGATTTCACTGTCCCCAAGAGCGTTTTCCTTGCCAGCCGAATCTTCGACCGCCAGCCCTGAGTCCCTGAAAAGAGCGCCCATGAATTACCAGCCCCAGGAAGGCTCGCATCTGGAATGTGAGCTGGTGGAGGTACGTGGGACCCTTTCGCGGCTGGCGGCATTGCTGACCGAGGCGGCGCCCCTTTGGACGCCGCGCAGTTTCGAGTGGCGCGAGTTGCCCTGGCGGGCGCAGTTCCCGCACCTTGCAGAGATGTTGTGGCGGCTTGATGATGAAGAATTGGAAGCACTGGATGCGGATCAGCAGCAATTGCTGGAAAGCCTGTGGCCCAGCCTGGCGCAAGATCTTGAGACCAAAGCACTTGAGTCACAGGGTATTCCTGTGGTCACTGATGCGAGCAGGCTTTTATCGAACATCCCTGTGTGGGACAAGGCGCTGTTCAACTGGCGCCTGACGCCCTATCCCGAAATGAAGGGCGAGCTGTTGCCAAGGCAGCAGGAGGTGCACCTGGCCGCCGGAATAAAGGGCCGCAAGTGGCAGCAAATAAGCCGTTTTGCTTCTCTGGTGGCGATGGAGCCCTGCGAGCTGCCGCTGCTGGAATGGTGTGCCGGCAAGGGCCATCTGGGGCGCCTGCTCACAGCCGCTACCGGCCGAGAGGTGCTGAGTCTGGAGTGGCAGGCGCAACTCTGCGTTGCAGGTGAAGAGGAGGCCAAACGCCGCGGTCTCAAGCAGCACTTTGTCTGCGCCGATGCCTTTGCCGCCAGTGAAGATGTGCTTCAGTCACACCAGCACGGGGTGGCGCTGCACGCCTGCGGTGAGTTGCACCTGAACCTGATGCGCCGGGCGGCGCGGGCAGGCACCCAGAGGCTGTCGATTTCGCCCTGTTGCTATCATCTTATTCCTTCCGGCGATCTTGAGCCCATCAGCCAGAGTGCCAAAGCGCTTAATTTCCGCCTCGACCGCCACGGCCTGCAACTGCCGCTCAATCACAGCGTGATTGCCAATGCCAAGGCTCGGGCCGACAGGATGCAGGAAGTGAGCTGGCGCCTGGGCTTTGACAGCCTGCAGCGCCAATTGCGCGGCACAGATGAATACCTGCCGCTGCCATCTGTGCGCCAGAGCCAGTTGTCCGGCAGCTTCGAGGCGTTTTGCCGCTGGGGCGCCGAGGTGAAGGGCCTGGAGTTGCCCGACGAACTGCCGCTGGAGCCCTTCCGCCTGGAAGGGCAGCAGCGCCGCCGCCTCACCGCCCGCATCGATGTCGCCGCCCACCTGTTTCGCCCCGTGATAGAGCGTTTTCTGCTGCTGGACAGGGTCGCCTTTTTGCTGGAATCCGACTACCGGGTGCGCCTCGGTGCCTTCTGCGAACAGCAGGTGACCCCTCGGAATGCGCTCATTCAGGCGGTGCGCCGCGGCTGATGGCCACGGACGCAGTGCTGTTAAGTGCGATTTTTTATTGAATACCCCGGCGATTCTTGGTCAAATGTCGCCAGTTTGTGGCGCCGCGCCACCTTATAGATAAGAAAAACACGGCCACCAAGGCCCGAGAGAGCGATTGGCTTTTAATGAAATATTCCCGCGTGTTTATCAACAGCCTGGCCTATGAACTGGCGCCGGAAGTGGTGTCCAGCTCAGAGCTGGAGCAGCGCCTGGCACCCCTGTACCAGAAGTTTCGCATTCCCATGGGCCAATTGGCGGCCCTGACCGGCATCAACGAGCGTCGCTGGTGGCCCAAGGGACACAAGCTGTCCGACGGTGCCATTGATGCCGCCCGCAAGGCCCTGGCCGAGACCGGGCTGAGCGGTGATAACCTGGGGGCTTTGGTCTATACCGGGGTGTGCCGCGATCAGCACGAACCCGCCACCGCCTGCCGCATTGCTGCCGCCCTTGGGGTTGGCCGCGAGACCGCCATTTACGACATCAGCAACGCCTGCCTCGGGGTGCTGTCCGGCATTCTCGACATTGCCAATCGCATCGAGCTGGGCCAAATTCGCGCCGGCATGGTGGTGTCCTGTGAATCGGCCCGCGACATAGTGGACGTGACCATAGACAGCATGTTGGCCGAGCCCACCATGCAGAATTTTGCCCAGTCCCTGGCGACCCTCACGGGTGGCTCAGGGGCCGTGGCGGTGATCCTTACCGACGGCAGCTTTGAACTGGCCACCGACCGCAACCATCAGTTACTCGGCGCCAGCCATTTGAGCGCCCCGGAACATCACCAGCTGTGCCAATGGGGCCTGCAGGAAGCAGGACATAAGCTGTACCGCGAATTTATGCGCACCGACGCCGTGGCCCTGCTCAAGGAAGGGGTGGAGCTGGCCAAGCACACCTGGCAACATTTCCTCGCCCAGCGCGACTGGCTGGTGGAGCAGGTGGACAAGGTCATCTGCCATCAGGTAGGCGCCGCCAACCGTAAACAGGTGCTGAGCGCCCTGTGCATTCCGGAAGAGAAAGAATTTCCCACCTTCCAGCTGCTGGGCAACATGGGCACTGTGTCCTTGCCCGTATCGGCGGCCATGGCCCATGACCAGGGTTTCCTGCGCCGGGGCGATCAGGTGAGCTTCCTCGGTATAGGCTCGGGACTGAACTGCATGATGCTGGGGATCCGCTGGTAATGGACATGAAGATGGAACACACGCTCGAGCGCCTGCTGCCGTTCGCCAGAAACTGGTTTCACAACAAGGGTAACCGCATTCACTATGTGGATGAGGGCCCGGCGACGCCCAAGGGCACTGTGGTCATGGTGCACGGCAACCCCAGCTGGAGCCTGTACTACCGCAAGCTGATTGGCGCCCTGAAACAGGATTACCGCTGCATCGCCATGGACAACGTCGGCTGCGGCCTGTCGGACAAGCCCAGCGACAAGGGCTACGACTACACCCTGGCACGGCGCATCGACGATCTCGACGCCCTGCTGGATAAGCTGGGTGTCGATGGTAAGGTCACCCTGGTGGTGCACGACTGGGGCGGCATGATAGGCATGGGCTACGCCGCCAAACACCCGGAGCGCATCGAGCGCCTGGTGATCCTCAACACCGCCGCTTTCCACATACCAGAGACCAAGGCCTTCCCCTGGCCGCTGTGGATCTGCCGCAATACTTTGCTCGGCACTGTGCTGGTGCGTGGCTTCAACGCCTTCGCCGGTATTGCCTCCTATGTGGGCGTCAAGCGCAAGCCCATGGACCCTGAGCTGCGCCGGGCCTACGTGGCGCCGTTCAACAGCTGGGCCAACCGCATTTCTACCTTAAGGTTTGTGCAGGATATTCCGCTGTACCCCAGGGACAGGGCCTTTGAGCTGGTGAGCAGCATAGAGCAGAGCCTGGGCCAATTTACCGATACCCCAACTTTGATCCACTGGGGCCTGAAGGATTTTGTGTTCGACCGCCATTTCCTTGAAGTGTGGCGCCGGAAACTGCCCCAGGCCGAAGTGCATGCCTACGAGGACTGCGGTCACTATATACTGGAAGATGCCAGTGACGAGGTCATAGCTTCCGTGTGCCGTTTCCTCGGCCTCGATGTAACAGGTGCAGGCGTCAGTGTCGCCGATGCTGTTGAAGCGGATACAGATAAAGCCGATGCCGACAGCGCCAAGAACGCCGAGGCCAGTGCACACAGCGCCGGGGCCCAATGATGGCCAATCTCTGCCGCCATTTGCGTGAGGCCGCCCAGCAGCGCCCCAATGAGCTGGCGGTGGCGGTGCAGCAGTGTCGCCTGGGCAAGGTATCCTACCTTGAACTGACCCAGGCCGAACTTGAGCGTCGCAGTGACGCCATAGCCCACGGCCTCAATGCCATCGGGCTCAAGGCCGGCATGAAGGCTGTGCTGATGGTGACCCCGGGGCTGGACTTCTTTGCCCTGACCTTTGCCCTGTTCAAGGCCGGCATTATCCCTGTGATGGTGGATCCCGGCATGGGCGTGCGCAATCTCAGCCAATGCTTTGAAGAAGCCGCCCCCGATGCCTTTATCGGTATTCCCAAGGCCCACCTGGCCCGGCGTCTGTTTGGTTGGGGCAAGCACAGCATAAAGCAGTGTATCCGCGTTGGCGGCGGCCGTTTAATCTCAGGTGCGGGCGAGTCGCTGGCGGCCTTAGAGGCCCGCGGCGCATCCATGGGGGCCTATCCCATGGTGACCCTGGATGAGGATGCCCTGTGCGCCATACTGTTCACCAGCGGCAGCACCGGCATTCCCAAGGGCGTGGAGTACAGCCACGCCATGTTTGAGGCGCAGATCTCCGCCCTCAGACAGGACTATGGCATCAGCGCCGGTGAGCGCGACCTGTCCACCTTTCCGCTGTTTGCCCTGTTTGGCCCGGCGCTGGGCATGGCGTCCATAGTGCCGCACATGGATGCCAGTCGCCCCATCAAGGCAAGGCCCGAACTCTTGTTCGCGGCGATCCGCGACTATGGCTGCAGCAATCTGTTTCTCAACCCGGCGTTGCTCGACAAGCTCGGCCGGGCAGGGGAGTCAGCCGGACTTAAACTTGCCAGCGTCAGGCGGGTGATTTCCGCCGGTGCTCCGGCCAACCTGGGTGCCATAGCGCGCTTTGCCGCCATGCTGGCGGAAGATGCGCCCATCATCAATTCCTACGGTGCCACCGAGGCCTTGCCCATCGCCCGCTGTGACACCAAGCAGTTGCTTGAAAGTGCCGAGCGTACCGAGCAGGGCGGTGGCATCTTGGTGGGCAGGCCCATTGCCGGGGTACAGCTTGCCATCATAGCCATCGATGAAGCTGTCATAGCCAGCTCCCATGACTGGACAAACCTGGCACCCTGGGAGATAGGCGAGATAGTGGTCAAGGGCCCCATGGTCAGCCGTGCTTACTATCAGAGGGCCGAGGCCAACATGCTTTCCAAGGTGGCCGATGCCGATGAGATAGGCTGCCTGTGGCACCGGATGGGCGATCTCGGTTATCTCGACGATCAGGGCCGCCTGTGGATGTGTGGCCGCAACGCCCACAGGGTGGATGCCACCGCCCAGGGCGCCTTTGCCAAGCGCTATTTCTCCATTCCCTGCGAGCGGATTTTCAATACCCATCCCCAGGTCAAACGCTCGGCGCTGGTGGGCGTGCACAGGCACGGCGACAAGATCCCGCTGGTGTGTATCGAACTCGACAAGTCCCAGGCCTGCGGCAATGCCAAGCAGCTGTACCGCGAGCTCAGGGAACTGGCCGAGCAGCACGAGCTGACCCGCGGCATAGATTATTTCCTTATCCATGAGGGCTTCCCCATGGATGTGCGCCACAATGCCAAGATTTTCCGCGAAAAGCTGGCCCTGTGGGCGGAAAAGCAATTGCACCTTTGAAGCCCTAACAAAAGCCTGATAACGCCAGAGATCCCTTTATGACGACAACAGCCGTGGCCGCAGCAAGCCGGTTTGCACTCCATCCCAAGCATCTGCAAGCCGCCACCGAGCTTGGCAATCAGGTCAAGCGGGTGCTGGTGACCGGCGCCGGTGGCTTTCTCGGTAAGGCCCTCTGTCGCCAGTTGCTGCAGGGCGGTATTCAGGTGGTGGGGCTCGCCCGCTCAGACTATCCAGAGCTTGTCGCCATGGGCGTGGAAATGCATAAGGGTGATGTCGCCGATCCCGCCGCTGTCGCAAAGGCCATGGCCGGCTGTGAGCTGGTATTCCATGTGGCCTCCAAGGCCGGAGTTTGGGGAAGTCTCGACAGTTACCGCAGTGCCAATGTCGACGGCGTCGCCGCTGTGCTGGCCTGCGCTGCAAGTCACGGCGTCAGGGCACTGGTCTACACCAGCACCCCCAGCGTGACCTTTGATGGCGTGGATGAAGACGGCATTGACGAATCGGCACCCTATGCCAGGCGTTTTCTCAACCATTACGCCGCCACCAAGGCCGAGGCCGAGGCCATGTTGTTGGCTGCCAGCTCACCCGAGCTGCCGGTGACGGCATTAAGGCCGCACCTTATCTGGGGCCCGGATGACGCCCATCTGGTGCCCAGAGTGCTGGAGCGGGGCCGCACCGGTAAACTCAAGTTGGTGGGGGCCGAAGATAAGCTGGTGGACACCATCTATGTGGACAACGCCGCCCATGGCCATGTGCTGGCGGCACAGGCGTTGCTGAAAGACAACAGCCCCTGCGCCGGCAAGGCCTATTTCCTCAGTAACAATGAACCCGTGACCATGGCGGAAATGCTCAACCGTATCCTGGCCTGCGCTAATCTGCCGCCGGTCAGCAAAAGGGTGCCGGCCGCTGTGGCCTATGGCGTCGGTGCGCTGCTGGAAGGCCTCTATGGCCTGCTTGGCAAGCGCGAGGAGCCGCTGATGACCCGCTTTGTGGCCAAGCAACTATCCTGCAGCCACTACTTCGATATCTCCGCCGCCCGCCGTGACCTGGGCTATGAGGCCCATATCAGTCTCGACGAGGGCATGACGCGCCTGGCGGAGAGCCTCAGGCCAAGCTAAGCCAAGCTGAGCTGGAACAAGTAAAGTTAAACCAAGTCAAACCAAACCTGGGCCAGTCGCCGCGGGGGCCGCGCCATGGTTGCAGTTGTCTCCCTGGCACATTGTTCGAATTCATTTCCAGTCCGGCTTCAAGCGGCTAACTTTTACGGCTAACTTTTACGGCTAACTTTCAAGCCTGCTCTCACGACCACTTTCGTATCGAACTTGCGTAGCGAAACGGCTCAAGGCGTGAGCGTTACATTATTATGGGTATGGCATTCTGTAATCTGTTGATTTCCAGTTACAATTGTTAACGTGTGTGAAATTTTCGCTGTGGTAGATTCGGGGCGGACATTTAGTTACCAAGCGGAAAGGACCCATGCTGAGTATTAATAATCTCACCAAAACCTACGATAACGGCGTCAAGGCACTCAACGGCGTCACCCTGGACATTCCCAAGGGCATGTTTGGCCTGCTCGGCCCCAACGGCGCCGGCAAGTCGAGCCTGATGCGCACCATCGCCACCCTGCAGAGTGCCGACAGCGGCAGCATTCATTTCGACGGCATCGATGTGCTGGCCGATCCCATGGCGCTCAGACGTCAGCTCGGTTATCTGCCCCAGGACTTCAATGTTTACCCCCGCGTCAGCGCAGTGGATCTGCTGGATCACCTTGCGGTGCTTAAGGGGCTCAACAACGCCAAGGAGCGCAAAGAGATAGTCGACGGCCTGCTGGCCCACACCAACCTGTATCAGCACAGGACCAAGGCCGTCAGCGGTTATTCAGGCGGTATGCGTCAGCGCTTCGGTATCGCCCAGGCGCTGCTGGGGGACCCCAAGCTGCTGATCGTCGATGAGCCCACCGCGGGCCTGGACCCCGAGGAGCGTAACCGCTTCCACAACCTGCTGGTGAGCCTGGGGGAAGAGCGGGTGGTGATCCTCTCGACCCATATAGTGGATGACGTTTCCGAGCTGTGCCCCAAGATGGCGGTGCTGGCCTCGGGCAGCATACTGCTGGAGGGCAACCCCCAGGCGCTGGTGGACGACCTGGGCGATAGGATCTGGCAGCGTACCGTGAGCCAGGCCGAGGCGGCCGAGCTGGAGTCGCGTCTGCCGGTGATTTCCAAGCGGCTGCTGGCCGGGCGCACAGTGCTCAACGTGTTGTCGGATACCTGCCCCGAAGGCTTTGCGCCGACCAAGGCCGGTCTTGAGGACCTCTACTTCTCCACCCTGCACAGCCACCGCACCGCTCAGGCAGCCTGAGGAGGCCTCCAGATGTTGTTTACGACGCTGAAATTTGAGTGGCGCTATTACCTGCGCCAACCCTCGTTTTACGTGGTGGGCCTGCTGCTGTTTATGGTGTGCTTCTTCTCGGTAGCCTCCAACAATGTGCAGATAGGCAGCGGCGGAGAGGTGCTGAAGAACAGCCCCTACGCCATTACCCAGACCCTGCTGATCACCGGTATCATAGCCATGTTTGCGGTGGTGAACTTTGTCGGCAGCACCGCGGTGCGCAACCAGCAGTGCCAGATGGAAGAGCTGTTGTACGCCAAGCCGCTCAATCCCCTGGGCTATCAGCTGGGGCGTTTCCTCGGCAGTTTCCTGGTGGTGGTCACCCTGTTCTGCCTGGCGCCCCTGGGACACCTGCTGGGCTCTGTGATGCCCTGGGTGGATGCCAGCCGCTTTGGTGAGATCTCGCTGCTGGCCTATCTCAAGCCACTGGTGCTGCTGGTGCTGCCCAGCCTGCTGTTTCTGTCGGCGCTGTTTTACGCCATGGCGCAGAAGTTTCGCTCCATGATGGCGCTTTACCTCACGGCGGTGGGGCTGTTTATCCTCTACGGTTTTGCCGGTCAGCTGGCCAGCCAGCCCCAGTACCGGGAAATAGCCGCCCTGCTGGATCCTTTTGGTTTGCGTACTTTCGGCCAGGTCACCCGTTACTGGACCATCGCCGAGAAAAACAGCCTTATGGTGGGTTTCGAGGGCCTGATGCTGCAAAACCGCCTGCTGTGGCTGGCTTTGGCCGGTGTGGTGATGGCCCTCAGTGGCATGCATCGCCAACCAACCCTGGCGCATCGCAAGGAAGCCCGTCGCAGCAAGGCACACATGGTACCCGTGATCCCGCAGTTGTCGACCTTGGTGCGTCAGTCCCGGGTGAGCGGCAGTGCCCAGTTCTGGCGCCGGGTCGGCTTTGAGGTGCGTCAGGTACTGTTCAGCGCTCCCTTCTATATCCTCGGGGTGCTCAGCATAATCAATCTGCTCGGTCCCATGATAGTGGGGGACCTCAAGTGGTACGGCACCAGTAACTGGCCGCTGACCCAGGACATGGTGGATCTGATAGTGCAGTCCACCGGGCTGCTGATGGTGATAGTGCTTATTTACTACTGTGGTGAAATCGTCTGGCGTGAGCGCAACAGCGGCATGGGTGACATAGTTGACAGCCTGCCGGTGTCCAATCTGGTGTTCCTGGCTTCCAAGCTGGTGGCCCTGACCCTGGTGATGGTGCTGCTGTACACCTTTGCCATGGGCACTACCTTGGTGTTCCAGTTGCTCAAGGGACAGATGAACCTGGAGTTGTCGCAGTATCTGATGCGGTTGGGCTTTATGTTGCTGCTGCCGCTGCTGATGTCCGGGGTGTTGGCATTTTTCTTCCAGGTGTTGGCGCCCAACAAGTACGCCGGTATGGGGCTCTATGTCGGTTATTACCTGGTGACCCTGGTGATGGCAAACTGGGGCTTTGGCCACAGCCTGTACAACTTTGCCCAGTCTCCCACCCAGGCTTACTCGGACATGAATGGCTACGGCTGGTCGCTGGTGAGCCACAGCGCCTACATGATCTACTGGGGCGCCTTCAGCCTGCTGCTGTTCCTGCTGGCCTATGGTCTGTACCGCCGCGGGCCCGAGGTGGGCCTGAAGCAGCGCCTGGGACTGCTCGGCTATCAGCTTGGCGTTGCCGGCAAGGGCACGGCCTTGGCCTCGCTGCTGCTGTTTGTGGCCATGGGCGGTTATCTGTTCTACCAGACCAAGGTGGTCAACCACTACCAGACGCCGGAGCAGCGCCAGGACATGCTCGCCGACTACGAGAAGCGCTACAAGCAGTATGAAGATTTGCCGGCGCTGTCGCCGTTGTCGGTCAATGGCGACTTTGCACTCTTTCCCGAGGAGCGCCGCATAGACGCCAAGGTGCAAATGCGCTGGCAAAACCGTAGCGACAAGCCCATAGCGCGGCTGCTGGTGAACTTGCCCGAGCATACCCGCCCCGAGAGCATCCACTTCGATATTCCCGGTGCCACCCTGACCGAGCAGGACCCAGTTCTGCCTGTGGCCTGGCTGGTGTTCGATAAGCCGCTGGCCCCCGGCGCCGAGCTTGCCGGCAGCATCAGTCTGGAACGTGCCAATCAGGGCATCGCCGAGAACAACTTCGATTTGGCGGTGGTGCAAAACGGCACCTTCATCGACAACACCGCGCTGATGCCCATGTTCGGCTACCAGAGTGAAGCTGAGCTGCTTGACCGGCACGAGCGGGAGAAGCGTGGTCTGGCCCCCAAGGAAAGGGCCCATAAGCTGGAGGACAAGCGTTTTTATAACACCAACTTCTTCGGCCCAGAGGGCACCTTTATCGACTTTGAGGCCACAGTGTCCACCAGTGGCGATCAGACTGCGATAGTACCGGGTTACCTGACGCGCCAATGGCAGGAGAACGGCCGCAACTTCTTCCACTACAAGATGGACAGCCCTATGGTGAACTTCTACTCCATAGTGTCCGGCCGTTTTGCCAAGAAGCAGGCCGACTACAAGGGCATCGCCATCGAGGTCTATTATCATCCGGATCATGCCTGGAACATCGACCGTATGATGGAATCCGTACGCGACTCAATCGACTATTTCTCCGAGGCCTTTGGTGCTTACCAGCACCGGCAAATGCGCATCATGGAGTATCCGGGCTACCGCACCTTCGCTCAGAGCTTCGCCAATACCGTGCCTTACTCGGAGCGCATCGGCTTTATCACCGACCTGCGCGACCCGGACAAGATAGACCCTGTGTACTATGTCACCGCCCACGAGGTGGCTCACCAGTGGTGGGGTCATCAGCTGGGGGCGGCCAATGTGCAGGGCAGTGCCGTGTTGTCAGAGAGCCTGTCGCAGTATTCGGCGCTCATGGTAATGGAGCGCAAGTATGGCGCCCACATGCTGCGCCGCTTCCTGGGCTTTGAGCTGGACCGCTACCTGCGTGGCCGCAGCGCCGAGCGCATTGGGGAGATGCCATTGCTGACCAGTGAAAACCAGCAATACATCCACTACCAGAAGGGATCTGTGGTGATGATGGCCATCAAGGATCTCATCGGGGAGCAGCGTCTCAACGCCAACCTGCATGACTTCCTGGAGCGCTATCGTTACCGCGGCGATCCTTTCCCGACCACTCTGGATCTGGTGGCCTATCTGGAGCGGGATCTCAGCCCGGAGCAGATGGCCTTTGTTGATGCCTCCTTCAAGGAAATCAGCCTCTATGATCTGCGCCTGGAGAAGGCCGAGGTGGTACCGCTTGAGAGTGGTAAGTTCCGGGTCGAACTGAAGATCCACGCCGCCCGCATGAAGGCTGGCGAGGATGGCAAAGAGACCGAGGTGGCTGTCACCGAGCGGGTGGACATAGGCCTGTTCAGTGCCGATCCCGACACCCTCAGCGACGAGAAGGATGTGCTGCTGCTTGAGAAGCTGCCGCTCAAGAGCGGTGAAAACCAGCTGTCGTTCGAGGTGGACAAGGCGCCCACCTACGTTGGGGTCGACCCCTTCGTCAAGTTGGTGGACAGGGACAGCAAGGACAACATCTACAAACTCTGATGCAAAACGCGGCCCCCGGGCCGCGTTTTTTATTGGTCAGCGGCGGTTGCAAACCAAAATCACTTTAGCCACCGTGACTTTGCGCCCAAGGTGAAGCCAGTGGAGAATGACGAAGATAATCCCCAACTTGCTTAACAAGGACTGGAACGGGAGCCGGATGAGGGCAGCCGCGCCGGTCAGGTAGCCGAGCTAACCACACACGTTAAAGATGCCCACAGCTTCAGCACTTATTCCAACTTCAGCACTTATTCCAACCTCAGCACTTATTCCAACCTCAGCAGTTGGCCCGGTTTGATAATGCTCTTTTCGGTCAGGCCGTTTAGGCCGAGCAGGGTCTTGAGGCTGATCCCATGGCGCTTGGCTATGGCGCCCAGGGTGTCGCCGGATTTAACCTGGTAGCTTGGCGCCTTGAGGGCGCTCAGTTGTCCACCCTGCCATTGGGCATCCAGGGGCAGCAGCAGGGAATATTGACCCAATGTGGGTACGGTTGCAGTTCGAAATCCAGGATTAAGGGCCTTGAGCTGTTTGAGGCTCAGGCCATATCCCTTGGCCAGCACAGCCAGGGGCTGGCCGTTGACCGCCGCCTCCCGCTTGACGGCAGGGGCATTGGCTATGGGAGCCAGGGGCAGGGCCTCTTCCCGCAGCAGGGCTATCAGCGCCAGCCATTTGTACACTGTTGGTGCCTGCTTGCCGCTGAGTTTCAAAGACCAGAAATCACTGCCCAGGCCCTTGGCCTGGTTGGCCTTGATGGCGGCCTGAATTCTGAGTTCTCCGGCATTGTAGCCGGCCACCGCATTGAGCCAGTCCTGCCCCAGCATAGCGTGCAGATGGACGAGATAGTTGAGCACAGCTTCTGTTGAGGCCATGGCATCACGGCGGCCATCAAAGTCGGTACCGACCCGCAAACCAAAACGTCTGCCGGTGGCGGGGATCATCTGCCATAGGCCAGTCGGAGCACCGGCGCTGGCACCGGCACTTGCATTGCCATTGAAGCCGCTTTCCACCGCAGGCAGCAGTGCCAGTTCCAGCGGCAGGCCTTTTTGCTCCAGGGCAATCACTATCTCGAACAGAAAAGGGGCCGCATTGTCGCTGAGCTGACGGGCAAAGCTTGGCCGCTGACGGTAAAACGCTATCCAGGTTTGCAGCTGCGGTGTGGCTTGCAGGCTAATGGCGTTGGACGCCGCTATCTTGCGCCACAGATCCTGATACTGGGGAGCTTGCGGCGTTTGCGGCGCTTTTGTGGTGACCTGCGGCGGTTCAACCTCAGCCACAGTAGGCGCGGCATTGGTCTGCTCGGGCATCTGCTCCGGTGAGGTTTGACTACAGGCCGCCAGCCACAGCAGCAAAGTGAAACATGCCAGCGGGCGCAGGCAACGCAAAGCGCCTTGGGTGAATATTGGGGTGAACACTTTAGCTGACACTTTCTTTGATGCTTTCTTTGATACAGGCGTTGACATCTGGGGGCTCCTTGAACGATCGCGCTATGCTAATCTCTTTGGCAGACTTTGGCATCAGCAATTCGTTGCCTGAATGAAAAAAGGAAAATTCGGCGTCAGACCGGGCAAGGAGCCCCTAAGCTTAGGGAAAAGCCCTGTCCTGACAGGCACACACCCAGGCGGTGCGAACAAGGAGGCAGTATGAACACCCATTTGCAACTTCAGGTCAATCATTGGCTGGGGCGGGATCCGGATCCCGCGTCCCGGGCGGCGCTGGAGGCCATGGTAGCGGCGGGAGACGAGGCGGCCCTCGGCGCGGCCTTTGCGGGGCGGCTGGAGTTTGGCACCGCCGGGCTGCGCGGCGTGGTGGGCCCGGGACCGCTGGCCATGAATCGCCTGGTGGTGCGTGAGACCAGCGCGGGTCTCGGGGCCTACCTTGCCAGCCATGTTAAAGATGCCCATAGCCGTGGGGTGATCATAGGTTTCGATGGCCGTCACGATTCGCGCACCTTTGCCCACGATGCCGCCAGCGTGCTCTGCGCCATGGGCTTTAAGGTTCATCTGACCGCCACAGTGGCGCCCACGCCTTTGGTGGCCTACGGTGTGTGTCATTTCCACGCCGCCGCCGGTGTGGTGGTGACCGCCAGTCACAACCCGCCCCAGTACAATGGCTACAAGGTGTACTGGGAAAACGGTGCCCAGATCATCCCGCCCCACGATGCCGGTATTGCCGCCTGCATCGACAGGGCCGCCAATGAAGCCATCCCCTTTATGGATCAGAGCGAGGCCACCAAACGCGGCCTGCTGGACTGGTTGCAGCAGGATTTTTTCGAGGGTTACCGCCGCGCCATCAAGCACAGCGCGCTGCTCAGCCATCACATCCGGCCCGATTCAGTGGCCATGGCCTACAGCGCCATGCATGGGGTGGGGGCCGAGATGGCCTTGACCCTGCTGAAGGACGCCGGATTCAGTGCCGTCTATCCGGTGGCGGCCCAGCAACAGCCGGATGGTGACTTTCCAACGGTGAAGTTCCCCAATCCCGAGGAAGCGGGCGCCATGGATCTGGTGATAGCCGAGGCATCGGCCAGGGGGGCCATGTTGGCCTGTGCCAACGATCCCGATGCCGACCGCTTTGCAGTGGCGGTGCGTCGCGACGATGGCAGCTATCGCATGCTGAGCGGCGATCAGGTGGGCTGCCTGCTGGGGGATTACCTCTTGTCCCTGAGCCCCAAGCCACAACTGGTGGGCAAGACCCTGGTGTCCTCGGGGCTGCTGGAGGCCATTGCCGGACATTACGACGGCCGCTGTTACACCACGCTCACCGGCTTCAAGTGGCTGATGAATACCGCCCAAAAGCTGCAAACCCCGAGCTGTCCCTTCCTGTTTGCCTATGAAGAGGCCCTGGGCTACACGGTCGGCCACCTGGTGTGGGACAAGGACGGGCTGTCGGCCCAGCTGGCCTTTGCCCAGCTCACTGCGGCCCTGGCGAGCGCAGGCATGACCCTTTGGGACAGGCTGGAGCAAATTTATCGCCGTCACGGTTTCCATCATAATTGCCAGGTGAGCATTGCTCTGGGGGCCGATACTCCCAATATAGGTGAGGCGCTGCGGGCATCGCCCCCCGGCGAAATTGGCGGGCGCAAGGTCAATTGCTGCGAGGATCTGAAATGGCTGACCAAGCGCTACGCCGATGGCCGCGAAGAAACCATTCACTTGCCCGCCAGCGACGTGCTGATTTATCACCTCGATGGCGACGAGGCGCTGCCACACAGCAGTGCCAGGGTGATAGTCAGGCCTTCGGGCACCGAGCCCAAGATCAAGTGCTACTACGAGCTGGTGTTACCCATGGCTGAGGGTACCAGCCTGGCCGAGGTGCAGCGCCTGGCCGAAACCACCATGGATCAATTGGTCACAGCCCACCAGGCCTCCTTGCCCCACTGACAGGTCTTTACCCAAAATATTTATAACCCGCAACGCACCCTGCTGACACAAGGCTGTCAGCAGGGGCCCCTTATGCTGTCCTCAGTTCGCTTTCCTTCGCAGCCACAGTGGCAGCGGGGAGCTGTCGGACATTAACCAGGTTTAATTCATAAGGAGATCAAGGTTATGATGCAAAATGCACCACTGGTGTGGGGCGAACTCGCCGTCACCGACATGGACAGGGCCACGGCTTTTTACAACGAGCATTTCGGCTGCCAATTCCGCCGCGAAGACAACGCCGAATGTCAGTATGCCGTGCTCGAGTGTGAGGACAAGCAGGCCGCCAGCATCGGCCTGATAAAACATCCCATGGCCAAGCCATCCATGGACGGCTCGGTGATTTATCTGCACTTTGCCGATAAGCTGGGGCCCCTGGTGGCGCGCCTGGAACAGGCGAAAGTGGAAATATTGATGCCGCCCATGGGGATCAAGGAAGGTGAATGCGGCTATATCGCCCTGTTTGCCGACAGCGAGGGCAACCGTGTTGGCCTATGGTGTCCGGCGCTCTAGTCCCGTGTTCCTGCTTCATGTGTGAGTGAAAGGCTTCCGGCGCCCGGGCGTCGGGAGCCCTGTTTGTTTTGGGGATTATTTAAGTTCAGGGAAAGCCTATGCGCCGCGCCGACCGGCTGTTTCAAATAGTGCAGATATTGCGTCACCGCCGACTGACCACGGCCGCCATGCTGGCCGAGCGGCTGGAGGTGTCGGTGCGCACCATTTACCGCGATATCCAGGACCTGTGCCTGTCCGGCATTCCCATAGAAGGGGAGGCCGGTGTCGGCTATTTGCTGCGTCAGGAGGTGAATGTGCCGCCGCTGATGTTCAACGAGGCCGAGCTGGAGGCGCTGCAGGTGGGCATTCGCATGGTACAGACCTGGGGCGGCAAGGCCCTGGGGCAGGCGGCGGCCCAGGCGCTGATCAAGGTGGAGGCCGTGTTGCCGAGCCGCTTGCAGTCGCTGCAATCTTTGATGTTTTCACCGGACTTTTATCTCGACGAGGCCGAGTTTCAGTTTCTCGACCCGCTGCGCATCGCCGCCAGGGCAAGACGCTATTGCCATATTCACTATCGGGATGCCAAGGAGGATGTCAGCGAGCGGCGGCTGCGGCCGCTGGCGATTTATTTCTGGCGCGGTACCTGGACCCTGCTGGCCTGGTGTGAACTGCGACATGACTTCCGCAGCTTCCGGGTCGATCGCATTCAGGCCCTGGAAAGCCTGGAGGATACTTTTCCGGTGAAGCCGGGGCAGGAGCTGGCAGACTTTGTCGCCCGCATGCGTGCCCAGAGCGGGCAACAGGCGGAATGAGTCTCTACTGTCAGACATAAAAAAGGGCGGCCAAATGGCCGCCCAATGCTTATACCACAAGCTTAGAGAGCTCGGAGACATGGCGGCCAAAACAGCCGCCAAATAGGGATTTAGAAGCTGCCGCGGATCCCCAGCGCTATCTGGGTGCCGAAGCGTTCCAGATAGTTCACCTGATCCGGGCGTTTGATATAACCCGAGTAGCGGTTGTTATCCAGGTTGGAGGCTTCCATAAACACGGTCAGGTTTTCCATCAGCTCATAGCTAAGGCTGGCATCCAGCTGGCCGTAGGCATTAATCCAGGCCGGGCCGCCCCAGGCCTCGGGATCCACCAGGAACTTGCTGCGCCAGTTGTAGGCCAGACGACCCTGCAGGCCGTATTTCTCGTAGTAGAGTACGGCGTTGTAGGAGTTCTCCGACATGCCCACAAAGGGCAGATCCAAGCGCTCGGGATCATCATATTTGCTGTCCACAAAGGTGTAGTTCAGCTGGATCCCGAAACCATCCATGGGCTCGGGCAGCCATTCCTCGAAGGATTGCTGCCAGGCCAGCTCGTAACCGGTGATCTTGGCGCCGTATTGGCCCGACTCGGGTTGGCTGACCAGATAGCGGTTGCCATCCACGTCCATCGCGTTTTCATCGTTTTCGATAAAGGACTTGATGTCCTTGATGAACACACCGGCGGCAAGGGAGCTGCTGTCGCCGTAGTACCATTCCAGGGTGACGTCACCCTGATAGGCTTCCTCGGCTTTCACCCCGGGATTGCCGCGGCTCAGGGTTGGCAGGCCTTCCTTGCGGTTGGTGAAATCGGGCGAGGCCCAGGTGCGCAGGGCGTACAGGGAGGGACGGCTCAGGGTTTGGGCGGCGGAAACACGCAGCAGCAGGTCATCCTGCAGGTTTACCCTCAGGTTGATGCTCGGCAACAGACTGTTGTAGCTGCCTTCGTATTCGGTGGCCACCACTTGACGCCAATCGTTGTTGCTGGGCTGACCTTCGCCGTCCAGTACCACCTTGGCAAGATCGTAACCAAAGCCGCTGGAGTCCACCTGGGTATGGCTGCCACGCAGACCCAGGTTCAGCATGTAGGGCAGTTCCCACAGCTCATCTTCCATTGTCAGTTGCACGAAGGCCGAGGTCACGGCTTCGGACACCTCGTAGCTGCCGGACTTGCTCTGGCTGGCGACTATGCTGGCATCGGCGGCTTCGCTGTTGATGGAGCGGTAGAATGCCAGCAGCGCATCATAGTCAAAGCTTGGCCAGGGATCCGGCGACACACTGTTTTCGCCCTCGAGGAAGTTGTCGAAGTTGGCGGGAACAAAGACGTTTTCCGGAATGCGGAACAGCTCGAATTCGCCCTGGGTAAAGACCTGGCCGGGGGCAAAGTCATAGCCATCGCGGGTCAGGTAGTAACCGCCGCGGCTGAACTGGCTGGGGTTGCGCGATCTGAAGGCATCTTGGCCCTTGCTCTGCTTCACATAGTTGAGGCCAAAGTGCAGCTTGCTGATGATGCCGTCATCGGGCTCGTAGCTGGCTTCGAGTTTGAGATCGGTGATCTTGTCTTTCACCCCGGTGCCGCTGTTGTAGCTGTAGTGGGCGCCGTAGGTTTGGTCGGCGGTGAGCGCCGGGCTGATGCTGACATCCGGCAGGGTATTGCCGGTGCTGTAGTCAATGCCTATGCTGTCAACAAAGCCCCGGGCCACGATAAAACGGTTGTCACCCTTGTTCTTGTTGTCGGCTTGGGAATAGGCCAGATCCGCCATCACAGACCAATTGTCGGTGGGTTGCCAGGCGGCGTTGAGTCCCAGCTGCCAGGTGTCGGTCTGGCGGGGTTCGGAGATGTTGAGCAGTTCTACCATGGTATTGTCACCGGTCTGCTTCATCTTCACGACCCGGCCGAGTTCATCGAAGCTGGCGTCGGTAAACAGCGGTGTGCCCGGGGTCCAGGATTCGTCGTAGTTGACGAAGCCAATCTGGTACCTGTGACCATCGGTATTGTAACGGGAGTATAGACCGTCGAGACTCAGCAACAGGTCATCACTGGGACGCCATTGCAGCGCCAGGGTGGAGCCTATGCGCTCCCGCACGTCCTGGGCATTGGCAAAATACATGTAGCTGGGGATCTTGGAGGCGTAAATTTCCCCTTCGTCTATGGCACCGTTGTTGTTGGTGTCCACCGGCACCCCGGCGCTGTCCACACCCCAGCCCTCGTCTTCATCAAAGAAACCGTCGGCGGAATAGGTGTCGGCCCTCAGGGTCTTTTTCGAATACACGGCCGAAAACAGGGCTCCCAGGGTACCCTCGTCATTCTGATCGCCAATGATGAAAGACGCGTGGGGGTGGATATCACCGGTGCGGGATTCATGTATACCCTTGGCCGAAGCTTGCAGGGTAAAGCCATTCATATCCAAAGGCTTACGGGTCTGGATATCCACTATGGCGCCAATGCCACCCTCGGTGAGGCGCGCCTCGGGTGACTTGTATACCGCCAGCACGTTCACCAGCTCCGAGGCTATGGTGTCGAAGTTGAAATCGCGGCCGGCAAATTCAGAGGCCAGTTTGCGGCCGTTGAGTGTGGTGATGTTGTAACCGTCCCCCAGACCACGCACCAGGATATTCTGACCTTCACCGCCGTTGCGGGTGATGGTGATCCCGGGGATCCGCTGCAGGGCTTCGGCCAGGTTCTCGTCGGGGAACTTGCCTATATCATCGGCCACCACCAGATCCACCACGCTGGTGGCATTTTGTTTTAAAAACAAGGATTCCTTAATACTTGAGCGGATACCTGAGACCTGGATCCGCTCCATCTCGCCGCCGTTCTCCTCGCTCTGTGCTTCCTCTGTTTGTTGCTTTTGGTTTGTTTGGGCCTGGCTCTTGTCCTTGGTGGCCGACCCGACGTCGGCTGCCTGGGACGGCAGGGCCCACAGGGCGGTACTGATTGCCAGCGCCAGGCTGGCCACTTGGGTACGTAACAATGTCATCTGCTCCCCTCCGGTGAAGGTGTTTCCTGTGGTTGTTGTTTTACGAAAGTCAAAGAAACCGCACAGAGCTTTCGATATATTACGTATACTGTTAATGCCGTGAAAAAATCAACAAATAAATGTAAAAATGCTTTTGTTTTCTTTCGAAGTTGGGCATAGTAGTTTCATGCAAAAGCGGAAGGTGGGTGTTGGCTTTCTGTTAAGTTGATAAAAATAAAGAATTAATTTGCGAGATTATGACTTGGGTGGTGGTTCGAAAGTAAATGAAAGCTAAAGCTACTGAAAGCCAAGGGGCCATGGTAGAGTGAGCTTTTCGAAACCACACAGGTAAAGACGATGAATATGCTCAACACCATTGAAAGGCAGCAGGAGATAGTGCGCCTGACCCAGCAGCAGGGCAAGGTCTCGGTGACCGAGCTGGCGAGCCGCTTCGGGGTTTCCGAAGTCACTATCCGCAGCGATTTGGCGACCCTGGATCAGAAGCAGTTGTTGGTGCGCTCGCGGGGCGGGGCCATGGTCAACAGTGAGCTGAGCCGAGAGTTGTCGCTGAAGGAGAAGGGCAGTTGTTACTCGGCGCTCAAGCGTGAGTTGGGGGCCGCGGCGGCAGCCCTGGTGCAAAACGGCGATCGTCTGCTGCTCGATTCGGGGACCACCACGGAGCAGGTGGCCCATCACCTGATGCAGCATGAGGATCTGATCGTCATGACCAACGGGCTGAATATCGCCACTGTGCTGGCCAAGTCCGAGTCGGTGGAAGTGATGTTGACCGGCGGCCTGCTGCGGAAAAAGTCCATGTCCTTCTATGGCAGCAGCGCCGAGAAGAGTTTGGGGGATTACAACTTCAACAAGTTGATCCTCGGGGTGGATGGCTTCGACCTCAAGGCCGGCCTGACCACCCATTTTGAAAAGGAAGCCAGTTTGAACCGCATGATGGTGGAGCTGGCCACCGAGGTCATAGTGGTGACCGATTCATCCAAATTTGATCAGCAGGCCTTTCATGTGATTTGTGGCTGTCGCCACATTCACCGCCTGGTGACAGATACCGGGATCCCGCCGCATTACGTGGAGGCCCTGGAAAAACTGGGGGTGCAGTTGCACCTTGTTGAACGAAGTCAGTAGTTATATAGGGGAGTGCTTATGTCGGGTTGGGATCGTCGTGGGTTTTTGAAGGCCTCAATGGCCTCGGTGGCGTCGGCCGCATTGGCCGCCTGTGCTCAGGGGGGCGCCACAGCGCCATCCGCCGGGACGCGAAAGTCAGTCGGAAAATCCGTCATGGGACTGGTGGTACCGGCCATGGCCGAGGTGCGGGTCGGACTTATCGGCGTTGGTGAGCGCGGCGTGGGCTACATCCATCACTTTAACAACATCGAAGGCGCCCGCATTACCGCCATCTGCGATACCGACTCCCAGGTGTTGGACCGGGCCCGCAAGATCATGGCCGAACACGGCAACAACCAAGTGGCCTATTTTGGTCAGGGCGAGCTGGCTTACCGCGACCTGCTGGCGCGGGAAGACGTGGACATAGTGGTTATATCCACGCCCTGGGAATGGCACCACCCTATGGCCAAGGACACCATGCTTGCCGGTAAGCACGCCTGTGTGGAAGTGCCCATGGGCCTCAGCCTGACCGAACTCTGGGATCTGGTGGACACGGCGGAACTCACCCAGCGCAACTGTATGATGCTGGAGAACGTCTGCTATGGCCGTGATGAGCTGATGGTGCTCAACATGGTGCGCCAGGGCGTATTTGGCGAGCTGCTGCACGGCGAGGCTGCCTACATCCACGAACTGCGCTGGCAGATGAAAGAGATGGAACGCAAGACCGGCTCCTGGCGGACCAAGTATCACAGCCAGATCAACGGCAACCTGTATCCGACCCATGGTCTGGGCCCCGTATCCCAATACATGAATATCAACCGCGGTGACCGCTTTGATTACCTGAGCTCCATGAGCTCTCCTGCCGTGGGCCGCGCGGCCTATGCCAAGCGTGAGTTTGCCGCCGATCACCCCCGCAATGCCATGAACTACATTTGCGGCGACATGAACACCAGCCTTATTAAGACTGTCAGGGGCCGGACCATAATGGTGCAGCACGATACCACCACCCCAAGGCCCTACAGCCGCCACAATCTTATCCAGGGCAGCAACGGGGTCTTCGCCGGTTTCCCCAACCGCATTGCGCTGGAAAATGGCGGCCGCGGCAGTTACCACGACTGGGATCTGGACATGGAGCATTGGTACGGCAAGTACGATCATCCCCTGTGGCTGCGCATGGGCGCCGAAGCCGAAAAGAACGGCGGTCACGGCGGCATGGACTTTTTGATGTGCTGGCGCCTGATCTACTGCCTGCGCAACGCCGAGCCACTGGATCAGGATGTGTATGACGGTGCCGCCTGGTCCGCGGTGCAACCCCTGTCGGCCATGTCGGTTGCCGATCGCGGCAATTCAAAGGACTTCCCCGATTTCACCCGTGGTCTGTGGCAAAGTGCCAAGCCGCTTGGCATTGTGGGGTAAGGGCCATGTCATTGCTCAAGGCCATTATGGCCGCCAACAAGCGTGGCGAACGCAAGGGGATTTTCGCCGTCTGCTCGGCCCAACCCCTGGTGCTGCGTGCCGCCCTGCGCCACGCGGCAGCCAACCGGGCGCCGCTGTTGATTGAGGCCACGGCCAATCAGGTCAATCAGCACGGCGGTTACACAGGCATGACCCCGGCCGACTTTATCGTCTTTGTGCGGGAACTGGCCGAGGCCGAAGGGCTGCCGGCATCGCAGCTGATTTTCGGCGGCGATCACCTGGGCCCGGTGGCCTGGAAACATCTGGGGCCGGAAGCCGCCATGGCCGAGGCCGAGGCCCTGGTGAGGGCCTGTGTGCAGGCCGGGTTCGATAAGATACATCTGGACGCCAGCATGGCCTGTGAGGGCGAGCAGGAACCCCTGGGGGATGCGCTGATAGCAGGGCGCGCCGCCCGGCTGTGCCGCGCCGCCGAAGAAGCCGCCAATGGTCGCGAGCTTTGCTATGTGATTGGCACCGAAGTGCCGCCTCCCGGAGGCGTGGCCAGCCTCGCCGCCCTGGAGGTCACGCCGGTGCCGGCCATGGAAGAGACAGTGGCGGCCCACAAACGCGCCTTTGCGGCCGAAGGTCTTGCTGAAGAAGTGTGGAACAAGGTCATTGCCCTGGTGGTTCAGCCCGGGGTGGAGTTTGGCCACAGTCAGGTGCACCAATACCAACCCCGGCTGACCCGGGAGCAGCAGGGATTTATTCGTCATCAAAGCGGCCTGGTATTCGAGGCCCATTCCACCGATTATCAGCTGCCGGAGCATTATGGTGAGCTGGTGGCGGATCATTTCGCCATCCTCAAGGTGGGACCCGAGCTGACCTTTGCCCTGCGCGAAGCCCTGTTTGCTTTGGATCATATCGAAGAACTGCTGGTCCCGGCGGTCAAGCGTGCCGGTCTCAAGGCCATGTGCATGGACAAGATGTTGGCCCAGCCCAAATACTGGCAAAGTTTTTACACCGATCCGCAACTGCGGGATTGGCAACTGGGCTTCAGTTACAGCGACCGTATCCGCTATTACTGGCCCGAGCTGGCCCTGACCATAGACAAGTTACTGGCCAACCTCAAAGAGCCCATTCCCTTGCCACTTATCAGTCAGTATCTGCCACTGCAGTATCCCAGGGTGCTGCGGGGACTACTGCCCGCCACCGGACTTGAGCTGGTGCTCGACCATATCAGCCTGGTGCTCGGTCGCTATGCCGGTGCCTGCCAATTGAGCGCAAAACAAGGATAAATTTCATGCAAGTCAGTTTGTTATCAAAGACCAAGGTCTATCCTGAATTTGCCCGTGAGGCGTTGCATGCACCCCGAGAGGGGGCCGAATTCACCGCCGCAGAGATATTGCAGCAGCCCGCCTTGTGGGGGGAGCTGGCGGCGGCCTATGAACAGGTGTCCGCCACTATTGCTGCCTTCCTGGCGCCGCTGTTGGCACGGGAAAACCTGAGGGTCTTATTGTGCGGCGCCGGCACCTCGGCCTACATAGGCGAGGCCCTGGCGGCCCATGTGGCGAAGCAACTGCCGCTGGCAGGCCAGAGCGCCGAAGCCATTGCCACCACGGATCTGGTGTCCCATCCCCATTTACATCTGGACCCGGCGCGGCCGACCCTGGTGTTGTCCTTTGGCCGCTCGGGCAGCAGCCCAGAATCCATGGCCGCCATCGACATTTGCGATGCCCTGCTGCCCGAGTGCTATCACCTGCTGGTGACCTGCAATCCGGAGGGCAAAATGGCGGCCTATGCCCGCCAGCAGCAGGCCAGATGCTGTTTGTGGTTGATGCCGGAGGCCAGTCACGATCGCAGCTTTGCCATGACCAGCAGCTTCAGCTGCATGTACCTGGCGGTGCTGCTGCTGTTTTGCCGTGACGATAAAGCCCTGGCGCGGGTTAGCGTCATGGCCAGCACCCTGCTGGATGAGCGGCTGCCCGAAATTGCCGCCCAGGCGCTGGAAGACAACACCCGTCTGGTGTATTTGGGCGGTGGTGCCCTGAAGGGCGTAGCCAGGGAAGCGGCGCTGAAATTGCTCGAACTCAGCTCCGGGCGGGTGATTGGCCTCTATGAGACTCCGCTGGGTTTCCGTCATGGTCCCAAATCCCTGGTGGATGGCCAGACCCGGATAGTGCTGCTGGCCTCCTCTGAGCCCTATGCCAGGGCCTATGATCTGGACATGGTTCGGGAGCTTGAGGGGGATGACCAGGCCCGCGGCGTGACCATGCTGTGCGAAGAAAGCCTGGCGGCGGACGGACAGCGTTTGCTGGATGAGGTCTGGCTCGGATTACCCTATGTGCTGTATTGTCAACTTTTGGCTTATTACACGGCGTTGAACCTGGCGGTGTCACCGGACAATCCCTGTCCCGGTGGCCAGGTTAACAGGGTGGTGCAGGGAGTGAATGTGCACTCACTGGACTTGTATCGCGCGCCGCTCTGAGGTGATTGAGCATGCATTACGGATTGGATATCGGCGGCACCAAAATTGCCCTGGCCATATTTGATGATGAACTTCAGTGCCGGGACCGCTGGCAGCTTGCCACCCCGGTGGATGATTACGAGGCGTTTCTGACGACCGTCTGTGGCCAGATAGCCTTGGCCGACGAGCGTTGCCGCGCCCTGGCATCAGAGCAAGCCCAGGCCGAAGAACATGAACAGCAACAGGCCATGGCCTCGGTCGGCATCGCCCTGCCTGGGGTTATCCAGACCGATGGCACTGTGCTGTCGAGCAATGTGCCCTGTCTTAACCGGCGCCGGGTCGCCGAGGATCTCGGTGCCAGGCTCGGACGCAAGGTCGCCACGGGCAACGACTGTCGCTGTTTTACCCTGTCCGAAGCCCTGCTGGGGGCCGGAAGGGATAAGCGCCATGTGGTGGGGGTGATCCTCGGCACCGGGCTCGGTGGCGGCCTGTGTATCGATGGGCGGCTGTTCAATGGCGCCAACTGCCTGGCGGGGGAATTTGGCCACCAGGGCCTGGCAGCCTCGGTGCTGCTGGACCATGGACTGCCACTGTACGACTGCGGCTGTGGCCTCAGGGGCTGCGCCGAAAACTATGTGTCCGGCACCGGCCTTGGGCGCCTGTACCGGCATTTTGGCGGTGAAGCCGACACCTATCAATGGTTGGCGGCCTACCGTGAGGGGGAGGCATCGGCCAGGCGTGCCTTTGATGCCTATATGGATGCCCTGGGCAGCGTGCTGGCGGGGCAGATACTGGCTCTGGATCCTGATATTTTTGTCTTTGGTGGCGGCTTGTCCCAGGTACCTGAAATTATGGAAGCTTTGCCGGTGGCGACCCAAAAACACCTGTTTGCCGGCGTGAGCCTGCCGGAGTTTCGGGTGGCCGAATTCGGCGCCGCCAGCGGTGTTCGCGGCGCTGCGCTGCTTGGCAAAAACCAGCTCTTGAATGAAAGCCTGCTCTTGAATGAAAGCCGCATCTCCAAATCAACCGGCCCTAATTCCCAAGCAAGCGATGCCGTCAATCCTCCAAGCAAAAGGAGTATTGCCAATGGTTAAGCCTGGAGCATACTGGCTTTGCCCGGCCAGGGCCTTGCTGGGTGAGAACATGGACGAGGTTTCCAGGCCATGGTTGCGCCTGGCAAACGGCAAAATCACCCAGATAGCCACTTCGGCCCCTGACAGCGCCGAGCCGGTTTTTGAATGTGACGGTCTTTTGGTACCGGCATTGATAGATACCCAGGTCAACGGCGGCGGTGGAATACTGTTCAATCACAGCCCCACGGCTGAGACGCTGGGCACCATGCTCGATGCCCATGGCCGCTACGGCACGGCTACCTTGTTGCCCACGGTCATCAGTGACGATGTGGCCGTGATGAGCGCGGCACTGGATGCCGCCATTGAGGCACGCCGACTGGGATTTGATGGCGTGGCCGGGATACATTTTGAAGGCCCCCATTTGTCAGTGACCAAACGGGGTTGCCACAGTGTGGGCAAACTCAGACCCCTGGGGGAGTCCGAGCTGGCCCTCTATGGCAGAGCGGTTAGGGAACTTGGCGCCTGCCTGGTGACCCTGGCGCCGGAGCGCGTGGAGCCGTCCGATATACGTGACTTGGTTGCGCTCGGGGTTAAGGTCAGTCTCGGGCATTCGGACTGCGATTTTGCCACCGCCATGCAGGCCATTAACGCTGGGGCCCGAGGTTTCACCCATCTGTTTAACGGCATGTCGGGACTGACCTCCCGGGAGCCGGGCATGCTGGGGGCCGCACTCTACAGCGCCCAAAGCTGCAGCGGCATAATACTCGACGGTGAGCATGTGCATCCGGCCTCGGCCATGTTGGCCTGGCGCCTCAAGGGCCGTCGCGGTTTGATGTTGGTGACCGATGCCATGTCAACCGTGGGCACGGATACCACGGAGTTTGCCTTCTTTGGTGGCAAGGTGGTGCGGCGCGGCAATGCGCTCAGGGACAGCAACGGCTCCCTGGCCGGTTCGCTGCTCACCATGACAGGGGCCCTCAGATATGCCTGCCAGACCATGGGAATAGCGGTGGCGGATGCCGTTGCCATGGCAACCCATACGCCGGCGCAGTTTATGGGTTTTGAGGACCGGGGGGCCCTGGTGCCCGGCGCCAGAGCCGATTTGCTGCTGCTGGATGACAAATTGTTCCAATGTGCCCGCTGGCAGAGTGGCGTGGTGGTGGCCGGCGCCGAGCCCGGTGCCGGGCTCACGCTGCCGCTGGCGCTGATCACAGGTCTATCCCGAACTTAACCATTAAAGGAACGCTTTCATGACCCCTAATTCATCCCTGTCTTCAGGTTCGTCAAAGGCCACCACAGGCACACTGCTGCCGATGATCCTTATCGGTATCTTGTTTTTTGTGTTTGGATTTGTGACCTGGCTGAATGGCGCCTTGATCCCTTTTCTAAAAATTGCCTGTGAACTCAATGAGCTGCAGGCATACCTTGTGACCTTTGTCTTCTACATAGCGTACTTTGTGATGGCCTTGCCCCTGTCGACCCTGTTGGCGCGTTTCGGCTATCGGGCCGGCTTGCAGCTGGGGCTCGGAGTCATGGCCATGGGGGCCGCGCTTTTTATTCCCGCCGCCTACAGCCACAGTTTTGCCTTGTTCCTGCTGGCGTTATTTGTGCTCGGTACCGGGTTGACCTTACTGCAGACCGCTGCCAATCCCTACATAGTGGTGATTGGTCCCAGGGAAAGTGCCGCCAGGCGCATCAGTTGTATGGGGGTGGTAAACAAGGGCGCCGGGATCCTGGTACCCCTGGTATTCAGCGCCTGGGTGTTGACCGGTATGGAGGCCTACAGCGAGACCGCCCTGGCTGCCATGGAGGTGACGGCGAGGGCCGAGGCATTGCAGAGCCTGTCGGCGCGCCTGGTGGGACCTTATCTTGCCATGGCCTTGGTGCTGGTGGCCCTGCTGTTTTACGTGCGTCTGTCACCCTTGCCCGAACCTGAACTGGAGGGCAGCGGCTCGGGAGCAGCCAGGGACTGGCGGGCCCTGGGACAACATCCCCAGGTGTTGCTGGGGGCCCTGACCCTGTTCCTTTACGTGGGAGCCGAAGTGATCGCCGGAGACAGCATAGGTCTTTATGGCCAACATCTGGGACTGGCCAATTTCGGTGTGCTGACCTCTTACACCATGAGCTTTATGGTCGTGGGATATGTGCTGGGAATTGTGGCCATACCCCGTTGGCTGAGCCAAAGGTCAGCGCTGGCGATTTCCGCCATGGCCGGATTGGTGTTTGCTGCCGGGCTTATCTGGGGCGATGAACAAAGCTATGGCCTGGCGCAAATATTGCTGCAGCCACTGGGGATAACACCCGTGCCCGACACAGTGCTCTGTCTGGCCTTGCTTGGGCTGGCCAATGCCCTGGTGTGGCCGGCGGTGTGGCCACTGGCATTGCAGGGGCTGGGACGTTTTACCGCCACCGCCTCGGCCTTGCTTATCATGGGCATTGCCGGTGGCGCCATTTTGCCTCTGCTTTATGGTGCCCTGGTACATCAGGGCCTGAGTCATCAGGGGGGCTACATCATTTTGCTGCCCTGCTATGCCGTCATCCTGTTTTATGCCCTCAAGGGTCACAATATCCGCACTGCGCATCGGCAATTGCAGGCGGATGAAGGCGTCAGTGGATAAACAGGGTCAGTGGATAAAGAAGAACACCGCCATGCTGATGATGACGGTCACCAGGGTGTTGCGGGTCAGCAGCACCAGCACGGTCGCCAGCAGGGCGCAGCTGAGATAGGGATTGAAGGGACTGAGGTTAAGGCTGCCGTCCCGCAGAAACACTATGGGGGCGAAGATGGCGGTCAGCACCGCCGGCGCCGAGAAGCTTAAGAATGCCTGGGTGCGGCGCCCCAGGCGGATCGGCAACTTGGGATCCAGCAGCAGATAGCGGCTGATGAACACCAGAGCCGCCATCGCCAGTATGGTTATCCAAATCATGGCGTTATCTGTTATCCAGCCTTGATGCAGCGCGCCATCGCTCATGACTTGCGTCCTCCCCATTGGCTGTAGCCATAGCCCACGGCCATGGCAGAGAGTGACGCTATCAGCAAGCCGCCGGGCACCGCCAGTGCTTCGCAGAGCACAGACAGGCACAGGGCCGTCAGCACACACAGCAAGCTGGCGCCGTCTTTGACCCTTGGCACCACCAGGGCGATAAAGGTGGCGGCGATGGCAAAATCCAGCCCCAATGAGCCCAGATTATCCACCGCATTGCCGGCGAGGATCCCCGCAAGGGTCGCCAGGTTCCAGCCCAGGTAGAAACTCAAACCACCGCCCAGGGCATACCAGGGATCAAATTTTGCCAACTTGCCCTGGTTGGCGATGGCAAACAATTCATCGGTAAGCAGAAAACCCAGAATAAGGCGCCAGCGCAGCGGCAGGGGGCTGATGGCTTCGCGCATGGCCATGGCGTATAGCAGGTGTCTGGAGGTGATAAGGGCCGTGGTGACCAGAATGGCCATCAGGCCGCTGGCGGCCTTTAGCATCCCCAGGGCAACCAGTTGCGCCGAACCGGCAAAGATGATGGCCGACATGGCCTGGCTTTGAATGGGACTGAGACCGCTTTCCAGCGCCAGGGAGCCGGCGAGTATGCCCCAGGGGATAACGGCTATGGTCAGCGGCATCACCGCCAGGGTGCCGCGCCAAAAGGAACCTGCGGCGCTGCCGTTTGGGCTGTCGGTCATGGCTCCTCCCTGGGCTCTGGAGACTTAAGCTACTGGGACTTAAGCTATTGGGACTTCTGCTATTCAGACTCAGGCTTGTGGGACTGGTGGTTTATCTCAAACTGCTCAGGCACAGGCCTGCTTCTCACAAGCCCTCTTTTTTCAAAAGCTCACTTTACTCACAGGCCTTACTCACAAGCGGCGCGCAGATCAGCGAGCAGGCTGATTTCCCCGGCAGCCAGTTCACACTGCTCCGCCAGCACGTCCTGCAATATTTGCTCTGTGGTCAGGGGGTTGGCCAACACTACTCTGAATACTGTCACTGTTTCCCGCAGGTAGCGGGCCGGCTGGATCCGGGTACGGGAGACGAAGGATTTACCTTGCTCACGCTGGGTTTTCTGAATCGCCCGGGTGAGGGCATTGAGGCCGTCGTTGATGGCATTGACCCGTTCGCTGTCACCCTCTGCGAGGGCCTGGTCCAGGGCGGCTTTGGCGAAGGATGGCACGTAGCGGTAGGTCAGCAGGCACAGCTCGGGTGCACTCACCAGCTCGAATTCCGGGTGTGCCTCAATGAGACCGGCAAAATAGCGGGCCTTTTCCAGCGAGTTGTTTATCAGGATCTCATAGCCTTCGCGGCCGATGATCTGCAGGCAGGCGTGCACCAGCATGGCCATGCCGGGGCGGGAGCCTTCCAGGGTCTGACTGCCAAGATCCTTGGAGCCGCGACGCAAAATGTATTCGGCGTGATGCTCAATGGCACTGGCCAGGGCTGGATTGCGGAACAGCACCATGCCGGCGCCCATGGGCACGTACATCTGCTTGTGGGCATCTATGGTGACCGAGTCGGCTCGCTCTATGCCCTTGAGCAGGCTGCGATATTTTGCAGAAAGCAAGGTGGCGCCGCCCCAGGCCGCATCCACATGGAAATGGCAGTCAAGCTCGAGGGCCAGATCTGCCAGTTGCTCCAGCGGATCCACATTGCCTGTTTCTGTGGTGCCGGCAACGCCCACTATGGCCATGACCCGGATGCCTGCGGCCTTGAGTCTGGCGGCCTCGGCGCGCATCCTGGCCACATCCACCTTGTTGTCGGCATCCGTGGCTATGGTGATGATGTTGTCGCGGCCCAGGCCCAACAAATCCACCGCCTTGCCTAGGGAGTAATGGCCCCGCTCCGACACCAGAATGGCCAGGTCCTGCCAGCCATAGTGTTTCAGCGCCCGCGGCAGACCTTCGCGGCTGACGCCACGGAAGTTGCCGTCGGCCTTGAGCAGGTTGTTGCGTGCAATCCACAGGGCCGTGATGTTGGCGATTGTGCCACCGGAGCAGAAGGCCCCCAGGGAATGGTTGGCGCTGTGGAGCCACTGCGCATAAAAGTCGGCTTCACGGCCGAAGATCAGGTGATGGATCATGCCCAGAACCTGGCGCTCCAGCGGGGTGAAGGCCTTGGAGGTTTCGATTTTGACCAGGTTCTGGTTCAGTCCCACCATCAGCTTGGACAGGGGCAACACGAAGTAGGGCAGGGCCGAGGTCATGTGACCGATAAAACTGGGGGAGGCCGTATGCACCGACTGGGCCACCAGGTGGGTCATGATATCGTCCACATAGTCGGACACGAACCGCGGTGCCTTGGGTATTTGCACGCTGGCGAAGTGTTCTTCTATATCCGAAAGGGGCTTTTCCAGCGCTGCTATGCTGTTGTTGAGAAAGCCTGCCAAATCCCGCGACAGCTGTTGCTCTATCCGCCCCAGGGTCGAATCTGCCGCCTCGGGGACGGTAAAGATTCTCATCAGGGTGGCTTCGGAAGCGGTAGCCTTGCGGGAGTGGTGCTGGGTCATAGCGACTGGGATCCGGTGTCTCTGTTTTCCGGGAAACCGGAAAGACCAAAAGGGAGCTAACTTTACTGCAACAGGGGCTCGTCAATCAAGAGGTGGCGGCCTTGGCGGCCAGTTCCCGCGCAAGCTTGAGGGCACACAAATACAGGGCTTCAGCGGCGTGGGCCTGGATTTCTGCCAGGGGCAATCCGGCTTTCTGAGTGCCGTAAAGGGCGCTGAAACCGGCATCCAGCAGGGCCTGATGCCCGGATCCCAAACAACCGCTTATGCCTATGATGGGCACCCCGGCCGTCTGGGCCAGCCTAAGCAGTGCCATGGGGGCCTTGCCGTGCAGGGTCTGGGCATCGAAGCTGCCTTCGCCCGTGATAAGCAAGTCCATCTTCCAGAGCTGTTCCTCGACCTTGAGCCGGGTGAGCATCCAATCGGCACCGGACACCAGTTTGGCGCCAAGCAGACTCAGGGCACCAAAAGCGGTGCCGCCTGCTGCTCCGGCGCCGGCAACCTGGCGCATATCCCGGTATCCCTGAGCCACAAGCACATCGGCAAAGTGGGTCAGGGCGGCGTCGAGCTCGGCGACCATGCCGGCATCGGCACCTTTCTGGGGGCCGTACACGGCACTGGCGCCATGGGGTCCCAGCAGGGGATTGTCCACATCGCAGGCCAACAGCAGTTCGCAGTCCACAATGCGAGGGTCAAGGCCTGCGCTGTCTATCCGGTGCAGCCGGGCCAAGGCCGCGCCCCCCGGGGGCAGGCTTTGGCCCTCGGCATCCAGAAAGCGTACGCCGAGGGCCGTCAGCATCCCCGCGCCGGCATCATTACAGGCGCTGCCACCCAGGGCCAAAATCAGGCGTTTGGGTTTGTGTGCCAATGCGGCGCTGATAAGCTGGCCTGTACCATAACTGCTTGCACACAGCGGGTTCAGTTCGCCTGGCTGAAGCCACTGGATGCCGCTCGCCTGTGCCAGCTCTATCACCACCTCCTTACCCGGCAGCCGGGCATAAACCGCCCGATGGGGACGGCCCAATGGATCCTGCACATCCTGCTGAAACAGTTCGCCGTGACATGCCTGAACTATTGCGCTGACCGTTCCCTCACCACCATCGGCCAGGGGCAGACACACACATTGGGCCTGGGGCCATCCGTCATTGAAGCCTTGTTTGATAAGTGCAGCGACGTCTGCGGCAGCGAGGCTGTGCTTGAAACTGTCGGGTGCTATGAGTATTCGCATGGCAACTCCAGGGTTGCGAAAATGTTAAATATATTGGTGTTATAAGGCCGGAGACAGACCGGCTGCGCCAACAGAATACCGAATAGTATGCTGATTTATTACGGAACGCTGTACCTAAAATAGTGAAAATAAAGATTTTTCTTTAAACATCTTCTATTTGTATCAATTTGTAATTATATTGTTACGGAAATTTAACCTGAGTTTAATCTGGCGCCTTGTGATGTGAATCACTTTATGCCAGTTTATCCCGACTGAAAGCATTACCTCAGTCAAAATAACTACAAATAACGACAATAAGGAACGGAACATGAAAGCATACACCCTTATTCCAGCTACTCTGGCGTTGAGCGTTGCAGGTGCACTGCATGCCGGTGAATTCTCTGCAGCCGCTGATCAATCTCTGACTCACGCCATGGGTCTGGGCAAAGGTCATGCATTTGCCGCAGGCAAGTCTTTCACCACTGCCAAAGGTCTGCAAAAGGCCAAGCAACAGCAGTTCTTCAACGGCGTGAAGGTATACGGTCATCATCTGGTAGTGGCTACCGATGGCGTAAACCAATTCATCACAGGTGAAGCTGCCGATATCGCTGAAGACTTTTCTGTTACTCCGGCTCTGACCAAAGGTCAGGCAATTGCCGCCCTGAACAAGGCTTTCCCCGGTGCAGATGCTTCTGGTCGCAAAGAAGTTGAACTGGTTATCCTGAACGAAGGCGATGCTCCTCGTCTGGCTTACCGCGTGTCTTTCCTGAGCGAAGGTAAACAAGGTATCAGCCGTCCAGCCGGTCTGGTTGACGCTACCAGCGGTGAAGTGATCCGTCATTGGGACGAATTGATGACTGGTAAAGCCGGTAAAGGCAAGCCAGGTTCAGGTGGCACAGGTGGTACTGGTACTGCTTTCCAGGCCACTGGCCCAGGTGGTAACGCCAAGACCGGTCAGTACTACTATGGTGCCGATTACGGCTTCCTGGATGTACAAGAGTCCAACGGCGTGTGCACCATGAACAACGCCAACGTGCAAACCATCGATATGGCCAACAGTACCCGTGGTGGTTCTGTGTACTCCTTCTCTTGCCCAGAGAACACCTACAAGGCTGTGAACGGTGCTTACTCACCGCTGAACGATGCCCACTACTTCGGTGGTGTGATCTTCAACATGTACAAAGACTGGTACAACACTGCTCCTTTGAGCTTCCAGTTGAAGATGAAGGTGCATTACGGCCGCAGCTATGAAAACGCCTTCTGGGACGGCCAAGCCATGTCTTTCGGTGATGGCGCCAGCTACTTCTACCCACTGGTGAGCCTTGACGTATCAGCTCACGAAGTCAGCCACGGTTTCACCGAGCAAAATGCCGGTCTGGAATACAGCGCTCAATCAGGCGGTATGAACGAAGCCTTCTCTGATATGGCCGGTGAGGCTGCCGAGTTCTACATGCGTGGCAGCAACGACTGGATGGTTGGTTATGACATCTTCAAAGGTGCCGGTGCCCTGCGTTACATGGACACCCCAACCAAAGATGGCAAGTCTATCGATCACGCTTCCAACTACACCTCAGGTATGGATGTACACTACTCTTCAGGCGTGTACAACAAAGCCTTCTACCTGCTGGCCAAGAAAGCAGGTTGGAACACTCAAAAAGCCTTTGACGTGTTTGTTCGCGCCAACCAGGTTTACTGGGCTCCTACCACCAACTACAACCAGGGTGCCTGTGGCGTACAAAACGCTGCAGCTGACTATGGTTACTCAGTTGCTGACGTAACTGCTGCCTTCTCAAGCGTAGGCGTAAGCTGTAACTAAGCTGAGCGTACTGCGATAAAAATGCCCGGTGTTACCGGGCATTTTTTTTGTCACCCTAAAACCACCTCCTATGGAGGTGGTGATCGTTCTGGTGGGGCTTTGCCCGGAGAATGCCCATGCTAAATACTCCCTCGGTTTGTTACCAGCAAATCAAGGAGTAAGTAGCATGAGCAGATATGAATCCGCGTCTCACGTATTCTATCGTTGTCAGTATCACCTCGTTTGGACACCCAAGTACAGGTACAAAATCCTGAAAGGTAATCTCGGCAGAGAGCTTTATCGAAGTATCTATGTTTACTGCAACATGAAGAAATGCAGAGTCGTGGAACTAAATGTTCAGGAAGATCATGTCCATCTAGTAGTCAGAACCCCACCCAGTCTAAGCGTGTCGGATTTAATGGGTTTTGTTAAAGGGAGAACCGCGATCAGGATGTTTGCCAAATTTCCTTATTTAAGAAAGCACAAGCTCTGGGGGAATCACTTCTGGCAACGGGGTTATTTTGTGGACTCAGTAGGAGCAAACGAAGACATAATCCGTAGATATGTACGGCACCAGGAAAAGACAGCCAAAGAAGAAGAGAAACGGCAAATAGCGTTAGGGTTGGAAGGTTAGTTTTTAAGCCCCCTTTTAGGGGGCTGTGTCAAAGCCACCTGCTATGCAGGTGGATTTTTACTTATGATTTTTTCTTGCGTTGTTTGTGGCTGTACAGGTTGAGGTCGGCCATCATCACCAGCTCCTCCAATTCCCTGCTGTCATCACATCCGATGCGCAGCATACCGACCGAATAGCCTATGGCCGGCAGATTGCCAAGGGCCGCCAGGCGTTCATCAAGGCGTGCCAACATGGAGCTTTCCATGGCATCGGTTTCCGAGTGTACCAACACCAGGAACTCATCCCCGCCCCAGCGGGCCACCAGATCGCAGCTGCGGCAGCTCTGTTTCAAATTGCGGGCGAAGGCGCAGAGAACCTCATCACCCATGGCGTGGCCAAAGTTGTCATTGATGCTTTTGAATCCATCCAAATCAAAGTTAAGCAACGCCATTCTTCGCCCCAGACGCCTGGCCAATTGACGGTTCTGCACGAACAGTTCTTCGAAGCCACGCCGGTTGTAAATCTGGGTCAGGGGATCGGTATAGCTTTGGGTCAGCAGCTGGGCCTCGCGATAGAAGTGGGCGAGATCGCTGTTGATGACATCGCGGATCAGGGCCAGCACCCGCATATAAACCTCGGGATAGTCCGTTGGGCTGGTTGATACCACGCACAGGCTGCCGAAGCTGTGGCCGTCGGGCCAACTGATGGGTAACCCCAGGTAAGAAACCCAATTATAGGTGGTGTACTCCTGGGTCTGTTGCCAGCGGGGATCGTCCTTGGCATTGCGAACATAAAGCGGCTGTTGTTTGGCAATGACCTGCTGACTCAATCCCTGCTCCATTGGGGGAGATGTGATGCCAGGGCCAAATGCATCGCCGCCCTTTAACGAGCTGATAAGCACTTCAACGCCCTTGGTGTTGGCTTGGGTGATATAGGCAGCAGGCGCGGCAAACATTTCCGCCACAGTATCGACCAGATTTTGCCAGCGGGCCCAATCTATCTCATCCACCTGCATGTCATTGAAGGAGGTGTAACCATAGCCCGGAAGGGAGTGGCCGCCCATAGGTACCCCAAAAGCGCCAAAACACCAGAATTTAAGTGTAGTCAATAAGTCAGTCTATGAGTGAGGCAATGCGTTGGCGCAATGCGGGCAGGCACTCGGTTTCAAACCAGGGGTGACGCTTAAGCCAAAGGTTATTGCGGGGACTGGGGTGGGGCAGCACCATCAGTGAAGGCCAGTGCTGCTGCCAGCGACCAGCCTCTACCGCCAGCCCCTGATGTCCCGGCAGATGATAGTCCAGGGCATACTTGCCCAGGAGCAGGGTGAGCTCGATATGGGGCAGCTGGCCCAGAAGCCTTTGATGCCAGGTGGCGGCGCATTCGGGCCTGGGGGGCAGATCACCGCGGCCATGGGCGTGGGTACCCGGAAAGCAAAACCCCATGGGCACTATGGCAAACCGGGCCGGATCGTAAAAGCAATCCCTGTCGACCCCAAGCCAGTTTCTTAAACGCTCGCCACTGGCGTCATCAAATGGGCGCCCTTTGGCGTGGGTCAGGCGGCCGGGGGCCTGTCCTGCAATCAAAATCCTGGCATTCTCCCCGGCCTGCAATATTGGCCTGGGCCCCAGGGGAAGATGTGGCTCACAGAGGGTGCAGCGACGTATCTCGCCAAGCAGGTTATCAAGTTGGCAGGCTTGGATGGCAGGTTTGCTCATGGGATGCGGTTAATGGAGGTTTGCACTACCTTGGCTCAGGAGAAGGGGAAAAACAAGCCTTTGGGATGAGCCTTGGGAAAACAGCAACAAATTCCTGGTGGGAGCGGGAAATAGGTAAAAAAAAGGGCGGAGCCAAGGCTCCGCCAATATTCACAAGGTCAGGTGTGGCCGGTGTCGGCCGAAAAGGAAGTCGTGAAGGCTTCTATCAGTTTTGGAACGGGGTGTTTTCAGCAAAGTATTCGTGGCTGTCGGCGTTGTTCAGTGCCTGATCAGGGTTGCTGATGGCCAGCGACTTGGCACCGCTTTGACCGTAAACCACATCATCGGTACCTGCGACTATGTCAAAGTGGCTGGTTTCGTGAACTATGGTGCCACCCTTGGAATCTGTGCCTGATACAGGTGCAGTCCAGAAGGCATTACATACGTAAATCTTGTAAGGCTGGCTTGGATACACGTATGCGTAGTAGCTCTTCTTACAGCTGCAATCGAAAGTCAGCGGCTCGTTGTTCAGTGCAGAGTCAATCTTGTCGAAGTGCGTGGTGGCTGTGTTCCAACGGCTGCTGTTATAGGCGCCGAACCAAGTGTTGTAGCGCACTGAGCTGGCGGGGCTGCTGTTGGTGTGCAGGTAGTTCTTGGCATCGGCAGCCATGACGCGGGCAGAGCTCAGACCCTCGAGGATTTGGCTTTGCTGGGAGTTGCTGCAACGACCGGTGAAGGTCACGCCGTCAACAGTACCACCTGTGTCGCCACCGCCTGTGCCTGGCTTGACGGTATTGCCGTTGGCTTTGGCTTCAACATAGAAGCTGACGGAATCGGAATGAATGCCATCTATACCCAGACGTGCCAGTTTCTTTTCCTGGCCAGGATTGGGAGCAAACAGTTGCATTGAGCTGACATCGTAGCTGATTTCATAGGTGCCAGATTCGCTCATGTCATACAGGGAAGACAGCTCAACTTCATAGGACACGCTCTCGCCGGACTTGAGCTTGATGTAGTCTTGTTTTCCAGGAGCCGGACGCTTGTAGTGGGCGCCCAGATAGTGTTTTTCATTGCCGTTGACCGATACCTTGAACAGGGATTCTTCAACACCTTCGGCAGCTGTGTACCACTTGAGGATCTTGACTGGTACTTTCTCATCGTTGGTCAGGGTGACCTTGACCATGACATCTTCGCTGGCCTTGAAGTCCTGTTGACTCATCTCCAGGCTGGCACGAATACCGTCTGCCAGAGCAGAGGTGCTGAAAATCACCGAACCCAGGGCGAGGGCGGAAAACAGTTTGCTGTGCTTCATTTGCTTGTCCTTATTGTGTGTTCTCAGGTTTGTTATTGTCTGAATGTTATTTTTATGTTGCATTTGTTGCGATTTGGAGTGTAAGACGAATTTCCGATAGATGGCAACATAAATTTGGGTTTTTTAACGGTTTTGCAGTCAATTAAACCTGATATTCCTAATTAAACCGGAATGCATACCATAAAGTGTTGGTTAAGTTGGGAAAAGCTTCAGGAAATATACGGAGCGATATAAGGTAAAAACGCTTGTAACCTCAGGGAGCACTGCTGTTTTCAGGGGGTAGTCGGCGAATGGGGTTGTTACCGGCAGAATATTAAATTTGGGGCTGTAAAAATAAACAGGCAGCCCGAAGGCTGCCTGCAAATCGATGGGTATTGGTTTTCAGTCAAATCGAACCGGGTGCACCTTGTCGACACCGAACGCCTGGCCCTCGCCGTGACAGACGGCGCAGGTTTCGGCGCCAGCCTGGTAGGTACCACGAGGATCATTGGCTGCCCCGCCATTGGTGCGTATGTGTGACAGCAACGATTCCTTGGGACCGTGGCAACTGACGCAGGCCGCGGCTGTGGGTGAGTACTCAACCGGGTTATCCAGTTCGTCCACGGCCGGTGTTGCCGGCACCTTGTCCAGTCCCGCCAGTGTCAACTGACCCGCTTTGTGGCAGTTGCCACAGTTGCCTATGTATTCGGGGAAGGTGATTTCTTCAGCCCTTACCACCGCAGTCTGCCCATGGCGGGCATGGATCAGTACCTTGAAGTCGATATGGTCCTGGATCAAGCCATTGGCACTGCTGGCCCAGGCCGGGTTATGACAGGTCTGGCATTCGCCTTCGAAGTTGCTGCGACGACCGCTGTGATGCATCTTGCTGGAAAACTTGGCCAGATACTGATTGTCATGGCACTGGGCACAGCTTTCATTGCTGACCACAGATCGGCGTGGGCTGACGCCGGTGTCGCCACTGAGGTTGAACACCACGGCTTTGCCGGGGATCACCGATGGATTGAACGCTTCATCGGTCCCTGTACCACAGGCAACGCCGGTGAGGGTGTCCCTGTCGACACACATCTGGGTGGTGATAAATGCGCTGGCGCTTGCGGCTGTCACCTTGGTGGAGTCAAGGCTGGAAGCGACATCATAACTGTAGACGCCATCGGCACCTGCAACCGGTGTCAGGGTCAGCAAATTGATGGAGGCGCGGCCCTTGGTAAAGTCCACATCATTGCCAAAACCAAGGTACAAGGTGCTGTATTTCAACCTGGTATCGGTGTTGGGGCTGGGCTGGGCCACGCCCTTACTGTCCATAAAGCTGACACTGAAGCTCAACCTGCCGCCTTCGAGACGTGCTGAATTGGCCACCAGAGCGGCACGATAGTCCAGGCGCACATTTTCCTTGGCGATGGCATCGGTAACGTGGTGTCCTGCACCTTCATCGTCTTTTTCCGAGTGACAGACCACGCATTCATGCTCGGCTTGATAGCTGGCATGCATTTCTTCCTTGATGGTCACAGGGTCGGTGGAATCCGAGTGACAGGAACCGCAGGCCAGGGCTCTGTGGTGGCGGAAGTTAGCGGCATCCACCGGACGGCCTTCGCCTTCCTGGTGGCATACGCGGCAGTCATAGAGATCGGCGGGGAAGGTGACTTCGCTGAAGTCATGGAGCCGGCCACCGTAACCTACCATCAGGTAGTCGGCCTTGTGGATCTTGTGCACCATATATCCGAGATCCAGCGGCGCGCCGGTTTCGGGATCGGCGGCGTAGCTGGTATGGCACATTTGACAATTGGCCGTGTCAATGCGCCGGCCACCGTGCAGGATCAGACTGGGAGCACCGGTCAGGGAATAGTTGTCACCGTGACAACGTAGACAGGAGTCCTGGGTATTTTCGACAATACGGGTCATCTCGTCGCTGGCTTCAAGTCCGGTGGCTGGAACGAAGTCATAATGGGTGTTGATCAGCCGCGCACGGTCGCTGTCGAGTCGCAGTTCCATGCTGACCCTGTGGACCAGGCTTGGCGCATAGCTGAGATCCAGTCCCTCAATGGCCGTTACACTGGCCAGGTTCTGGCGGAAGGTGTAACGGTAATGGCCGGGCTCGGGTTGGGTCAGGCATTCCTGGCGGCAGCTGGTTTCGATTGTCGGCTGGACCTTGGGGCCGGCCTTGTCTTCGTAACCGGAAGGAATGGCGGCACTGTTGGGGGCCACCAGGTTATTCATATAGTTGACCCATTGGGGCGTCTTGTAACCTTCACCTTCCTGGGGCACCAGTTTGGCTATGCCCATACCCAAGGTGTCAACACCGGGGTAAGTGTCGAGATCTGTGATGGCAACGCCATTGGCATTGGTGAAGTCGAAGTCCACCATCACAGTGCCGGCATCTATGCTGACCTGGGTGATCTTGGCCTTGATGCTGCTGGCCTGATTGAGTGACATGCCGACCGTAGCCGGGGTTCCGGGTTCTCCGTCTTTGCCGTCATTGCCGCAGCCCCACAGCAGGCTGCAGGTCAGCAGGGGAAGCACGAGGGCTTTATATTTGAGTTCTATCATAGCTGTTTACCATTCCATATCATGAGCCGGGGGTTTAGGGCCCGCCAGGCGGGCCCCGCTGTCAGCGGATCGGGTGTACCTTGAGTACATCTACCGGTCCGCCCTGCCCATGGCAGGTGGCGCAACTTTCGGTGCCGGCGGTGGCATCAGCCAGGCTGGCGGCAAAGGCGGCGCCTTGTTGGATCATGTGGTTACGGGTCTGTTCATCCTCGTGGCAATTACTGCAAATTGCGGCAGTGGCACTGGTAAAGCTGCCATCGCTCAGGGCCAGTGGCTGCACTTCTTTTGCCAGCGGCAGTGCAATGCTCAGGACGCCGCTGTCGTTATTGACGTGGCAGGTGGCGCAATTGCCCAGTTCACTTGGGAAATGCAGTTCTTCGAAGCCTTCAAACTTGCCGCCGTGCAGCGCATGGATAAGCTGCTTGAAATCCACGCTGGTATGGCTTGGGTTGGCGGCAGTGGCATCGGCGGTGCGATTGTGGTTGTGACACAACTGGCACTGGCCTTCCAGATCGTTACGGGCACCGTGAATGGTCAATTGCTGATCGCCGTGGCAATTGCCGCAGCTGTCGTTGGCGACTATGGTGCGGCGTCCCTTGGCACTCAGTGCTGTGTTGCTGAAGCTCACATGGCTGGCCTTGATTGGCAGTGCATCCACGTTATCGCCGCAGGCGGTAAGTGAGGCGCCGTCGGCACAGATGCGCCCCTGAATGGCCAGGGTACCCAGATCCACTTCGGTGCCTGGCAGTATGGTGAGACCGGTTATCTGGTAAGTGAAACTGCCATTACTGCCGGAGATGGGCTCCACCTCGTGCAGACGGATGTTGCGGGCACTGCGGTTGGTGTAGTCAACACTCAGGCCCCAGTTGGCATAGATACGCAAGTCACCGACGAAGGAGAGGGTATTGGTCGCGCCAAACACTTCGCCCGTCTGAGGATTGCTGAGCTTGACCGCTACTGTTACTGTGCCGCTGTCGTCCATGCTGGCCGAGGTGATTTCAGCCTGGAACTGCGCCAATGCCATTTGCCGGTCGGCGTCACTGTGGACTTCCGCCGTCCATTCGGCATTGTGGCAGGCGACGCAATTACTGTTGTTGGCCTGGGCCGGATGGCCTGTACCGGCTACGAAGTCAATGTCCGTGTGACAACTGCCACAGGCTTCCATGGTGGGGACTGTGTGCCAATTGTCGCGCTCTGTCAGCATGTCGTTGTCTTTGTGACATACCTGGCAGTCGGACAGGCTGCGGGGGAATCCTTCCAGGTGTTTGGTGTGGATCATGGGGGCAAATACGTTGGCAGGCTCGCTGACCCGGGTCAGGTTATGGCAGCTGACGCAGGTCTGGGTCTGGTTGTAATTGCCCCGGTGGAAGGCCAGATCCGTATGGCAGCCGTTACAGGCCTCGATACTGACAATTTCCCGGCCGTAGGCTGGGTCATTACCGGCCACAGTCCAGTCCAGATGCTGGTTGGTCACCGGCAGAGCAGTACCGTCGGCAAGGGTGTCGCCACCGACCTTGACTATCATGCGCTCGGTGGCACCGGCAACCAGACTTTGGCCATTCATGCCGTCGAGCACAGTGCTGAATTTATAGCTGTAACTGCCGTTTTTGAAATCGGTAAAAGTGCCCGGGCAATTGGCATCGCAGGTCTCGGCCCCAAAATGTTGCCACTGGCTGGCATCACCGGCGTTGCTATAGCCCTGGGGCAAGAGCTGCGCGGCAATAAATCGGGCTGAGGGGATGCCGATTACGGCCTCATCATCCTGATTGTGTACCGAAAAATTGACCTCGGGAATGCCATCGGTCAGTTTCACCGAGTGAATGTCAATGGTCAGGCTGTCGATGCTGATGGCCGGATCGCCCGCGGGGGCACCCGGTTCACCGTCTTTACCGTCGCTGCCGCCGCAGGCCGACAGGCACAGCGCCAACAGTGGCAGTAAGCTTGCCCTGTGGCGCGAAATGAAAGAATTAGAGCTCATAATGCGTTCCTTTAATCCCTTTGAATGCCGTTACCAGCGATAACTCAGGCTGAGGCCCAGGTAATGTGCGCTGTAGTCCTGTCCCAGATCACCGAGCAATATCACATTGGGGATGCTGCTTGGGCTCAGGCCATCGTTGCTCCAGTCTCTGTCTTCATAGGACTCGAACAGCCAATCCAGCCGCAGCGACATGCGCTCACTGAAGCTGTAATCGGCATGGCCCTTCAGGGTGTGGCGCACGCTGTCGTAATCGCCGTAGGGACTTTCCAGACCCATTTCGATATTGGTATCGCTTTGGCCGTCGGCGTATTGGTAATCAAGGCCAAGGGCCAGGCGATTGTCCATCAGGCCTGCCCAATCGAGCCCCATTCCCGCTGCCGTGCTGCGATCCCGTATTTCGGCTTTCCAGTTGGGCGTGCTTCCCAGGGTGCTGCCAGCCTGGTCGCTGTCCCGCCAATCCTGATTGGCAAAACCGTGCAGGGACAGGTTTTCCGACAGGGGATATTGGGCCGACAAGGCCAGGCCCGTGTAGTGCACATCGGTCAGACCGACCAGGCTGTTGTCATAGTCTTCGCGGCCGCTGCGCACCGCAAATTGCACACCGAGCGCGCCAAAGCGGTGATCGGCTTCCAGCGATATTCTCTGGCGTTCACGGTCTGCCAAATAGCTTTGACGTAAATAAGCGTTGCCTTGGCTGTTATAGTCACTGCCGTTGCGATCGGCGGCTTCGCCCTTGAGTCTGAGTTTCCAGTCCTCATTGATGCGCACCGCCAGGGTGGCATAGAGGCTGGATTCAAACAGGCTGTCGCGACTCAGTCCGCTGTAATTGTTGTGATCGTAGCGATAGCCGGTATCCAAAGACCAATCACGGTTGAACCTGTACTTGGCGCCGAGATCCAGTTTTTGGCGGGTTCTGTCGTAGCCGACATTATTGGCCAGACCGCGGTCGAGACTGTCGGTGACTATGATGGGGAACTGCGCTATCTGGGTCTGATTATCTCTGTCCAGATAGCTGTAACGGGCCCTTACCGATAACTCATTGGTGATACGGCCGTTATAGCGCAGCGACATGTCGGTGATGTTCACCTTGGCATCGGCACTGGCTACCGGCAAAACCGGACTTGCGCCATTGATGGTGGCGGGCAGCAAATCCTCGTCCTGAGTCAAACGACTGTAACCGGCGTGCATCAGCACCTGATGTCCGGCTTCATGCAGTTGGGAGTCCAGTGCCAGTCGAACCATCTTGTTGTCGGGAGCTACAGCATTCTGTCCGGCTATGGCGCCACCAAAGGTCGGTTGGAACGGGTTATTCCAATAGAGGCGGGTGTGATCGTTGCGGTATTGGCTCATTTGCGCATTCATGCCCGCAAGCCAGCCTTCACCCTGCATGTAGAGTCTGGCATCAACACTGTCGGTGCTGTCGTCGATTGGGCGGGCCACCATGGCGCTGTTGGTCAGCAGGTTAACATTGCCACGCTGATGGCCATCCCGGGTCTCATGCCGATAGTCGAGCTTGCCCTGGAGTTTGTCGCCTTCGACGTTGGCATTGACGCTGAAGCGCTGACGTTTCTTTTCCAACAACACAGCATTGGCATCGGCCAGGCCGGGCATGTCGGCGCTGGTGGCGCCGGTTTGCCAATTGCTTGGCAACAGCAGTTCATCACCCTGGACGGCAAACGGGCTCATTCCCGTGGAATCAAAGCTTGCCAGTCCCTGATAAGCGAGACGCACACCATAGCTGCCGGGTTTGCCGACATTAATCTCGGCTCGACCGGCATCGTAGCCCAGCTTGTCGGCGTCGACGCTCAGGCGATAGCCGGAACCTGTTTTGTGGACCACTTTCGCGCTGACATAGGCGGCTGCGCCATCGGCGTCATTGCCCGTGCTGTTGAGCAGATGCGGTTCGTCCTGTTGGTAGCTGGCGCCCAGGGTCACGCTGCTCTTGGGGGCTTCACTGACAAGACAACGTTTACATTCCCAGGCTTTCTTGTTGATTTTGTCCCGGTTGGCATTGGCCAGGCCATAACCCTCGGCCTGGGCCGTACCGCAGGCGAAGGCAACTGCGGTGGCAACCAGGCTGAGGACGGGGAGTGATACTGTTCTCATGGTCTGCTCTCCTTAGCGCTGCAGCAGGTTGCCGGAAGGGTGGTTGGAACCATGGATCTGTCCATGGCAGTTCATGCAACTTTGGCCTGCGGTAAAGGCATTGGGCTGGCCGTTGAAGTAGGCATTACCTGTATGTCCGACCGAGGCGTGGCACTGTTGACACAGTTGCGGAGCCTTGATGGTCAGCATGGCTTCGTTAACGCTGCCGTGGGGATTGTGGCAGTTGACGCAGTTGTCCGTGACCGGCGCGTGTTCCCACAACATGGGACCGCGCTTCTCGGCGTGACAGCTGTAACAGTTGTCGTTGACGCTCATTTGTTTCAGGCTGGAATCCGCCAGGCTGCCATGGGCATTGTGGCAATCGCTGCACACCATCTGGTTATTCTTCAACGGATGGGCCGAGCGCTGGTGCAGCTGCGCCCTTTGTTCCGTATGACATTGGGTACAGATGGCCACTTCCTGGGATTTATCCCGGATGGGATCGTTGGCAACGTGGATCTGGTGACAGCTGGCGCAGGGGACATCGGCATTGTCGTGGTGATTGCCTTGCCAGGCCATGCGCTGTTCATCGTTATGGCAGCTTAAACAGATGCTGTTTTGTTTTTCCGCCGGAACAGGGGAGTTCAGCCCGAAGGTGATCATGGGATCCTTGCTGTTCTTCTTGTTATGGGTCCCAAGGGGGCCGTGACAGGCTTCGCATTGGAGATCCGCCATGGGGCTTTTCGGATTGTCGAGGTTGCCGTGGGCACCATCAAACATGGCCATCACGGTGGCACTCTTGCGGTGGCAGGTCAGGCAAGTATCCGCGCCTTTGGGGGAATACTTTCCGTCGGCAAATTTCTTGTCGAGTTGAGCTTCCACTTCGGCGGCGGGGACATCTTGCCAGGGCGTAGCCTGCAGGTGCAGGCTCGGCAACAACAGTAGCCCGATGGCAATCAGCCAACGGGTCATAGAGGATTCCATGTTCATTCTCATACTTCCTGGGCGCGTTCTGGTTGAGTTTGTTTTTTAATTGGTTTTTAGCCTGAGGCTAGTAAATCAGTGTAGAACATGATTATTACTTTCTGTTAATCGGGAACTAAAAACCAGACCGAAACTACTGATAATTAGGTATTTACTTTAGGCTGTGATCTCTATCACAGGGACGGCGGGCAGGAGCCATGGCCAAATGAGAGAAACTTGCATTGGCGGCATTTATTCTGCTGCCGTTTTGGCCCATAATAGGCAACGTTAGTGAAAACTATTATCGTTACCAGTTGGAAATTTGATCCAGGTTGGATTACTTGCTCTGGATTTTGGGTAAAATGCCGGAATCTGAGTCGGTGCTGTAACTAGAGTAAATTATCGATGAAATTGAGTGAGCTCAGTCCAGGTGAGCGGGCGGTGATATCCCAGGTGGGTCATCTGGATTTGCCGCAGACAGTGAAACGCAAATTATTGTCCATGGGGATCACTCCTGATACCAGGTTGACACTGATCCGCAGGGCACCCATGGGGTCCGGGCTCGAATTTGATATTCGTGGCAGCAAGCTGTGTATGCGCAAGGAATTGGCAGACATTATCGAAGTTAATCGCTGTGAGACGGGAGATATCAATGACTAAGCAGTTTCATTGTGTCACGGTAGGCAATCCGAATGCCGGTAAGTCCACTTTATTCAATGCATTGACCGGTGCCAATCAGCAGGTGGGCAACTGGGCCGGTGTCACGGTCGAGAAAAAGACCGGCCATTTCAGCCTGCACGGCGCCGATGTGTACCTGACCGACCTCCCCGGTATTTACGATATCTTGCCTGCCGGCAAAAACTGCGATTGCTCCCTGGACGAGCAAATCGCCCAGCAGTATCTGGCAGAGCAGCACATGGATGGCATTATCAATCTCATCGATGCGACCAATATTGAGCGTCATTTGTACCTGACGGTGCAATTACGTGAACTGGGCATTCCCATGGTGGTTGTGGTCAATAAAATTGACGTGGCTATCAAACGGGGTGTCAGGATAGATACGGCGCAAATGGCCAAAGAGCTGGGTTGCCCTGTGGTGTCCGTCTGTGCCCGTGAAGCCGCGGATGTAGCCAAGGTGCAGGCCCAGGTGGTGGATTTGCTGGAAGGCAAGGTGTCCGAAGCTCCCCTGGTGCTGGATTATGACACTGACATCGAAACCGCAGTTGGCAATTTGTTGCATTCAGATGCCGCTCTGAGCCGTGGCCGAGCCCTGGCCATGCTGGGTAATGGCTTGGGATGTGGCGCATGCAAGAACAGCCACTTCGAGGCCGAAGTCAGTCGTTGCAGCGATTCCCTGAATGCTCGGGGGATGGACATTGAGCTCATGGTGGCGACCACCCGCTTCAACTTTGTTGAGCGCGTATATCGCAGTGCCGTCGCCAATGACGAAGCGCCGACCCTGAGCGATCGCCTTGATAACTGGGTATTGCACCCCTGGTCGGGTGTGCCGGTGTTTTTGCTGGTGATGTATTTGATGTTCATGTTTGCCATCAACATCGGCAGTGCCTTTATCGACTTTTTTGACATCAGTGCCGGCGCCCTGTTTGTGGATCACTTCGGTGCCTGGCTGACGAATATCGGTGCCCCATCCTGGGTGGTTACCCTGCTGGCCGGTGGTGTGGGGCAGGGTATCCAAACGGTGGCGACTTTCATCCCCGTGATTTGTGCTCTGTTCCTGGCCCTGTCTGTACTTGAAGGTTCGGGCTATATGGCCAGGGCCGCCTTTGTGGTCGATGGGCTGATGCGTCGTATTGGCCTGCCCGGCAAGGCCTTTGTACCCATGATAGTGGGGTTTGGCTGCTCGGTGCCGGCCATTATGGCAACCCGTACCCTGGGCAGTGAAAGGGAACGGATAGTCACCGGCATGATGGCTCCCTTTATGTCCTGCGGCGCCCGCTTGCCGGTTTATGCGCTGTTTGCCGCGGCCTTTTTCCCGGAAACCGGTCAGGACTTGGTGTTCCTGTTGTATTTGGTCGGCATTCTGGCTGCCATAGGCACCGGCTTATTACTGCGCAGTACCTTGCTTCCCGGCACCAGCAGTGCCGTGGTGATGGAGTTGCCGAGCTATGAAATGCCCAAGTTCAAGGCGGTTATGGCCCGTACCACCAAACGAACCAAGAGCTTTATTTTGGGCGCCGGCAAGACCATAGTCATGGTGGTTACCCTGCTTAACTTTATTAACGCCATAGGTGTCGATGGCAGTTTTGGTCATGAAAATACCGACCAGTCATTGCTGAGTCTGGCGAGCAAAAAAGTCACACCGCTGTTTACTCCCATGGGCATAGAACAGGATAACTGGCCGGCGACAGTGGGGATCATTACCGGGCTGTTCGCCAAGGAAGCCGTGGTGGGAACACTCAACAGTCTGTACAGTGACGGTGCCGCTTCAGGTGCGGATTTGAAACCTCTGTCCGAGTCCTTTGACGAGGCGCTGGCCACCATTCCGGTGAACTTGTTTGGCATTGCACCGGATGATCCTTTATCCATGTCCGTGGGGCAGGTATCGGATATCAACGTGGCAGCAGAGGAGCAGGGGATTGAACGTTCTACTTTTGCCGCGCTGCAATCGGGTTTTAGCGGTCAGTTGGCGGCTTTTGCTTACCTGGTGTTTATCCTGCTTTATACCCCCTGTGTGGCAGCCATGGGTGCGCTGGTCAATGAGTTCGGCAAGGGCTGGGCGGGATTTGCCGGAACCTGGACCTTTGCCCTGGCATACGGCAGTGCCACCCTGGTGTATCAGCTGGGCAATTTTTCTGCTCATCCGCTGCAATCCGGTGCCTGGCTGGTTGTGATAGTCGGTGCGTTGCTGGGATTCTTTATCTGGCTGAAGCAAAAAGGCCGCAAGACGCAGCAGATCATTCCGGGGATCAGAATTATCACCGAGTAACCAAAAACAAGTTACTCAAGACAAGAGTAGAGCGGCCTCGGGGCCGCTTTTTATTTGCCTGGGGCTTTCATGGCGCAGATTTTCGGTTTCAGGCATTGTAACTGCCCTGAAACTGTAGGATCATGCGGGTTTTGATAAAATTGCCATTGTTCGCAAAGAGGAAATCCATGAGTCATGTGGACAACGAAGTTCGTCCAAGTAACTTCATACGTAATATCATTGATGAAGATCTGGCCAGCGGTAAGCACACCGAAGTGCACACCCGTTTTCCGCCTGAGCCCAATGGCTATCTTCATATCGGCCACGCCAAGTCCATCTGCCTGAATTTCGGTATAGCCCAGGACTACAAGGGCAAGTGCAATTTACGTTTTGACGATACCAACCCTGAGAAAGAAGACATAGATTATGTCAACTCGATTCAGGCTGACGTGCAATGGCTCGGATTCAAGTGGGATGGCAATGTCCGTTATTCCTCTGATTACTTTGATAAGCTGCACCAATATGCGGTTGAGCTGATAAACAAGGGCCTGGCCTATGTGTGTTTCCTCAACGCAGAAGAGACCCGCGAGTACCGTGGCACGCTGAAAGAGCCGGGGCGCAACAGTCCGTACCGAGATACCCCTGTGGCGGAAAACCTGGCGCTGTTCGAGAAAATGCGTACCGGTGGTTTCAAGGAAGGTGAGTGCGTATTGCGGGCCAAGATTGATATGGCGTCGCCCTTTATGTGTATGCGCGATCCCGTTATCTACAGGGTGAAATTTGCCCACCACCACCAGACCGGTGACAAGTGGTGCATCTATCCCATGTATGACTTTACCCACTGTATCTCGGATGCCATCGAAAATATCACCCATTCCCTGTGTACCCTGGAGTTCCAAGATAACCGTCGTCTGTACGACTGGGTATTGGATAATCTGAATGACTTCCAGGCCCCCAACCGCACCCGTCAATATGAGTTTTCGCGCCTGAATCTGGAATATACCCTGATGTCCAAGCGCAAGCTCAATGACCTGGTGGTGCGTGGCATAGTGCAGGGCTGGGATGATCCTCGGATGCCAACCATAGCCGGCCTGCGTCGTCGTGGTTATACCCCGGCCTCGATCCGCGAATTCTGTCAGCGTATCGGTGTCACCAAGCAGGATAACCTGGTGGAAGTGGGCATGCTGGAAGCCTGTATCCGTGAGGACCTGAACGAAAATGCCCCTCGGGCCATGGCGGTGATCCACCCGATTAAGGTGGTCATTGAAAACTATCCCGAGGGTCAGCTGGAACAGCTCAATGCACCTGTGCATCCAAACCATGAGCATATGGGAAACCGCGAGCTGGCTTTTGGTCGCGAACTGTATATTGACGCGGCGGATTTCCGTGAAGAAGCCAACAAGCAGTACAAGCGTCTGGTGATGGGTAAGGAAGTTCGTCTGCGTAATGCCTATGTCATCAAGGCCGAACGTTGCGACAAGGATGCTGACGGCAATGTCACTACCGTTTATTGCAGCTACGATCCAGAAACCCTTGGCAAGAACCCCAGCGATGGCCGTAAGGTGAAAGGCGTGATCCATTGGGTGGAGGCAAGCACAGCTCTGCCCGCAGAATTCCGTCTGTATCAGCGTTTGTTCACCGATGCCAACCCCGCGGCATTTGACACAGTTGATGAAGTGCTGAATCCCGAGTCTCTGACTGTGGCTCATGGCATGGTAGAGGCCTCTCTGGCCAATGCCCCGGCCGAGCAGGCGTATCAGTTTGAGCGTGAGGGTTACTTCTGTGCCGATAGCAAGGACTCGGCACCCGGTCACCTGGTGTTCAACCTGACCGTGGCACTGCGCGACTCTTTTGAATAAAAGTTTCGAATAACAGTGCTTCAAGATAAAAAAGGCGCCGCGGCGCCTTTTTTATTAAGTACAGCTTCAGGTATTGAAGCCACTCAGCGTTCTGACAAAAACAAAAGCCATCCGCAGGGATGGCTTTTTGCTTGAGTTTAACCGGGGTTATTGCAGCATGGGGCCAAAACCCATGCTCCACAGGATGACACTGCTTGCCATCAGGGCCACCAGAAGTACCAGGCCACTGGTTACCACTGAACTGGCATAGATAAAGCCTTTTTCTTCCGGAATGTTCATTATGATGGGAACCCCGGTATAGAGCAGGTACACGGAGTAAGTCAGGCCGATAAGGCCCACGACCATGATAAACCAGAGTACCGGATAGAGGGCGGCAAAGCCCACCATAAACAGGGGAGTGGCGGTATAAGTCGCCAGTTCAAGTGCCTGGGTAAAATCGGGTTTGGCATCAAAGGTTTTGCCCATCCAGTAGGCCAGGTAGGCGAGGCCAAAAACGCCCGCAATCAGGCCAAAGTACATACCCACTGACATGTACAAGGCACTCTGGCTGGTCAGAAACAGCGGCTCTCCTGCGCCTGGGTTCCAACCAATATGCGCAGTTGCGATATAACTGCAAACAGCAGGGATGAGCGCAATAAGCAGCAGATGGCTCATGCTGCTTTTCAGTGCCTCATGGTTTTTCTCTATAGTGTGCCACTCTTGTTTAGGATGAGTGTAAAGCCCCATTAAGTGATTCAATATCATTATAATTATCCTTGTTTAGCAGTGATTTTCCATGCTCGCCAAACTTCAGACGAACTTTTTACAGCTCTGTGTTTATTTATTGAACATAAATAGGTAGTCGTCAAGAGGATACGGCTGAAAGACTATGGGGCTTGTCAATTAGCCGTTAGAATAACGCCAGTCTGTTTTACCGAGTGATTGCATGGATAATCTACTTGCCCCCATTAAATCCTTTCTTGGCTGTGAGACCCCCGATGCCTGGATAGCGCTTGCCAGCGAGCCGGCGAATTTGTCTGCCCTGTTGGTGGATCACTGCAACTGCGAGCTCAAGGCTGCCCAGACAGCCATGTTCCTTATCCGCAAATATGCCGTTGACAAGTCAAGTGGTGAAACCCTGCTCGCCTGGGCCAAGCCCTATGAGGAGTTTGTTTATCACAGGGACAGGGATTTACAGGCCTTTTTGGCCCGCGGTGGCAAGAAGAATGAATTGGCCGCGGAACTGAAACCCAAAACCGGATTTGCCCATGGCGAGGATCTCATTGCCAAGATGGTGCGCTTAATCAAGGAAGAGTTTCATCATTTTGAGCAGGTGCTGGAAATCATGGCTGCCCGCGGCATCAATTACCAAAATCTCAGTGCCGGTCGCTATGCCCGGGGACTGATGGCCAAGGTACGCACCCATGAGCCGGCGACCCTGGTTGATAAGCTGATTGTGGGGGCCTTTATCGAAGCCCGCTCCTGCGAGCGCTTTGCCAAGTTGGCGCCCTACATGGATGAGGAGCTCAATCGCTTCTACGTCTCTTTGCTGCGCTCGGAAGCGCGCCATTATCAGGATTACCTGTCTCTGGCGGAAGCTATAGCGGGGGAAGACATCAGTGAGCGGGTGGCGTTTTTTGCCGCCCTTGAGGCCGAACTGATCCTGTCCGAGGATACCGAGCTTAGATTCCACAGTGGCAGCCCGGCAGAGACAGGCGTCAGTTGTCACTAGCAATAACAGTGGCAATAAAAAGCCGGGCTATGCCCGGCTTTTTATTGCTTATGCTGCGTTATTCCAAATTCTGCGTTATTCCAACGGTAGGCTGCTCAGGCTGGCACTCTCTGCCGTCAGGGTCAGTACGCTGCTTTGGCTGTACCAGTCGCCCACCACAATGCGCTTGCGCTCACCGAGTGCATGAATTGCGGGTCTGTGGGTATGACCGTGGATCATTTGTTTGGCACCCGTGGCATCCAATAGCACCTCTACAGCACCAGGCTCCACATCCATGATGTAGTCCTGTTTCTCGCTGTTGCTGCGTTGGCTCTTGGCGCGAATGGCCGCGGCAATCTTAAGTCGGCGTGATTGGGGCAGCAGGCCGTAGAGCCATTTGGCGACGCTCAGGTTGCGGAAACGGCGGAATCTTTGATAGGCCTTGTCCAGGGTGCAGAGGCTGTCACCATGGAGCAGCACGGTTCTCACGCCATAAAGCTCGGTCACATGGACTTCATCAAGCAGTTGCATGCCGGACGCGTTGGCAAAGGCCTTGCCGAGCAAAAAGTCCCGATTGCCATGGATGAAATAAAGCGGGGTAGTGTCGCTCAGACGTTTGAGTCTGGCAGCGATGTTCAGCGCGAAGGGTTCGGCCAGATCGTCTCCAACCCAGACCTCAAACAGATCGCCCAAGATGTACAGGGCCTCAACATCGCTGAAATCCTGCTCGAGGAAGCCGAGAAAAGCCCGGGTGATATCGGGGCGAGCTGCACTTAAGTGCAGATCGCCGATAAACAGGGTGCGCATTGAGTGCGGATTAACCCTGGATGCTGACTTTTTCGATGATCACGGCGTCCAGCGGCACGTCCTGATGCATACCACGGTTGCCCGTGTTGACGGATTTGATCTTGGTCACTACGTCCATACCGCCAACAACCTTGCCGAACACGCAATAACCCCAGCCCTGCATGGACTCGGATTTGAAGTCCAGGAAGGTGTTGTCATTTACGTTGATGAAGAATTGCGCCGTGGCTGAGTGTGGATCTGAGGTGCGGGCCATGGCTATGGTACCGCTCAGGTTCGACAGGCCATTGTTGGCCTCGTTTTTCACCGGCTCGTTGGTGCGCTTCTGATTCATGTCTTCGGTGAAGCCGCCACCCTGGATCATGAACCCATCGATAACCCGGTGGAAAATGGTGCCATCGTAGAAACCTTCGCTGGCGTAACGCTCGAAATTGGCCGCAGTCAGGGGGGCCTGCTCGTGGTTCAGTTCGAGTTGGATATCGCCGAAATTGGTGTGCAATGTGATCATGTTTTAGCTACTCAATTAAAAACGTCGACGGATTCTAACTTATCCGCGACCGGCCTGAAAGTGCAGTATTCAAGCGGCATCGACCATGGTAGACTGAGGCGCTTGATTTTACACCCAAATGCTCAGTAGAAGAGAACATCGATGTTGAAGATATACAACAGTATCAGCCGCCAAAAAGAGGAATTTAAACCCATACAGCCAGGTAAGGTTGGCATGTATGTGTGTGGTGTGACCATTTACGATCTGTGTCATATCGGCCATGGCCGTACTTTTGTTTCCTTCGACATGATAGTGCGATACCTGAGGTATCGCGGCTATGAAGTGAATTATCAGCGCAACATCACCGACGTGGATGACAAGATCATCAAGCGCGCTGCTGAAAACAACGAGAGTTGTGATGCCCTGACCGAGCGCCTGACCGGTGAGATGTACAAGGATTTCGACGCCCTGAATATGGCGCGCCCCGATTTTGAGCCCAGGGCGACGTTGCATATTGCCGAAATCATCGAGATGGTGACCCTGTTGCTGGAGCGGGGCCACGCCTATGTGGCCGCCGATGGCGATGTGCTGTTCGATGTTTCCTCTTATCCTGCCTATGGCCGTTTGTCCGGTCAGGATCTGGAGCAATTGCAGGCCGGTGCCCGGGTGGAAGTGGATCCCAACAAGCGCAACCCCATGGATTTTGTGCTGTGGAAGATGTCCAAACCCGGCGAGCCAACCTGGGATTCGCCCTGGGGCCCGGGTCGTCCAGGCTGGCACATTGAATGTTCGGCCATGAACAGCAAACACCTTGGTCTGCATTTCGATATTCATGGCGGTGGCAGCGATTTGCAGTTCCCCCACCATGAAAACGAAATCGCCCAGTCCTGCTGCGCCCATGACACGCCCTATGTGAATTACTGGATGCACACCGGCATGGTGATGGTCGACAAGGAAAAGATGTCCAAGTCACTGGGTAACTTTTTCACCATTCGTGATGTACTGGAGCACTATGATGCCCAGACGGTGCGATACTTCCTGCTGTCCGGCCACTATCGCAGCCAGCTGAACTACAGTGAGGACAACCTCAAGCAGGCCAGAGCCTCGTTGGAGCGTATGTACACTGCGCTCAAGGGGTTGGATTTGAGTGTGGAAGCCGCACAAGCCAGCGAGTTTGTCGAGCGCTTCACCGCTGCCATGGACGATGACTTCAACACCCCCGAAGCTTATTCCGTGCTGTTTGATATGGTGCGCGAAATCAACCGTCTCAAGGCAACAGACCTGGCCGCAGCCTCGGCCCTGGGTGTTGCCATGCAGCAGCTGGCATCTGTGTTGGGCATTTTGTCCTCCAGCCCGGAAGCCTTCCTGCAGGGTGAAGGCAGTGATGATGAAGTGGCCGAGATTGAGGCCCTGATCGTTGAGCGTAACCGTGCCCGTGCCGAGAAGGATTGGGCCGCCGCAGACGTTGCCCGTAACCGCCTCAATGAAATTGGCGTCGTGCTGGAAGATGGTCCTGAAGGCACCACCTGGCGCAAGAAATAAGCCCCGGGGTGAAGCAATCCCCTGGGGAGTCAATAGAGTGACCCAATAAAAAACGCCGGCAATTGCCGGCGTTTTTTATTGGCAGTAGAAGCCATCAGTCGTGGTAGTTTTCCGCTGCGTACAGGGTATTTTCCAGCAGGCTGGCGATGGTCATGGGACCCACACCACCGGGAACCGGGGTAATAAAGGAAGCATGTTCGGCGGCCACATCATATTGCACATCCCCCACCAGACGGCCATCGGCCAGGCGGTTGATGCCCACATCTATGACTATGGCACCGGGTTTGATCCAGTCACCGGGGATAAACTCGGCCTTGCCCACTGCAACCACCAGCAGATCGGCCTGACGTACCTTGGACTCGAGATCCTTGGTAAAGCGGTGACAGGTGGTGGTGGTACAGCCGGCCAGCAGCAGCTCCAGCGTCATGGGGCGGCCGACAATATTCGATGCGCCAACCACCACTGCGTCCAGACCATAAGTATCGACGCCGGTGGAGCGGATAAGGGTCATGATCCCCATGGGGGTGCAGGAGCGCAGCACGGGAATACGCTGCGCCAGTCGGCCCACGTTGTAGGGATGGAAGCCATCTACATCCTTGTCGGGACGGATGCGCTCAATCACTTTGGAATCATCAATGTGCGCCGGCAGGGGCAACTGCACCAGGATGCCATCTATGCTGGGGTCATTGTTGCACTCGTCGATCAGCGCCAGCAGCTCCACTTCAGTGGTGCTGGTGGGCAAATCGTAGGAGCGGGAGATAAATCCCACTTCTTCACAGGCCTTGCGTTTGCTGCCGACATAGACCTGGGACGCAGGATCCGAGCCGACCAGAATAACCGCAAGCCCGGGAACACGCTGGCCGGCCTCTTTGCGGGCCTGGACTTTTTCGCTCAGCGTGCGGCGGATGGATTGGGCAATCGCTTTACCATCGATAATTTGGGCTGTCATGGGTGTAGGGTTTCCTTTATATGGCACCTGAGAGGAACCGGATGTTTTAGCGCGCATATTCTAACAGCGCTTGCCCTGAGTGTCATGGCTGAGTCCCCGACTCTGTAAGCGAATTCTCAATTCGGATGGAAAATCATCAGCCGCGCTTGGAGGACAAAAAAATCGTTGACGGTGAACGGGGCAGGGGATAAGATGCGCTCCGTTCCAAAGCACGGCTCCGACATGCAAACGTCGATGACGGTATAAGCAGGAACAGAAGCAATTGTTACCTTGGCTAAAGTCATTGAAACAAAAGCACTTCGGTGATTAGCGCAGTCCGGTAGCGCATCTGGTTTGGGACCAGAGGGTCAGAGGTTCGAATCCTCTATCACCGACCAATTTTAAAAACAGCGCATGAAGCGTTGTTTCGTTCGGTTAGGCATGCAGTGTTACTGCAACCTTGCGCCCGTAGCTCAGTTGGATAGAGCATCCGCCTTCTAAGCGGATGGTCGCAGGTTCGAATCCTGCCGGGCGTGCCACTAAATCAGTGGTGATTGTAGCTCAGTTGGTAGAGCCCCGGATTGTGATTCCGGTTGTCGTGGGTTCGAGCCCCATCAGTCACCCCACTTCTTCTCTGAAGTAGAAAAAAGCGACCCCAGGTCGCTTTTTTTCTGTCCGCAAAGGGCCGATTGAGGCTCGACTCTGTAAAATACGTTGCTATAATGTCGCGTCTTGATATCTATCAACCATGAGCGACCAGTGCCGAAAGTCAGTTCTGACGGGCATTTTAGTCATATTCAATGATCAAGAAACGAACACCTGAATAGTTGAATGACTCGGCTATTACAAAGGACGTTAGACATATTTCGAGGTAAAACAATGCAAGTTTCTGTTGAAACAACTCAAGGCTTAGAGCGTCGCCTGACTATTTCTGTACCAGCCGAACAAATCGAAACATTGGTAAAAGACAGTCTGCAACGCGAAGCCAAGCGTGCCCGTATTCCTGGTTTCCGTCCTGGCAAAGTACCCGTCAGCGTAATCAACAAGCGTTACGGTGATGCCATCCGTCAAGACATCACTGGTGAAGTGATGCAGCGTAACTTTATCGAAGCCATCATCGCCGAGAAGCTGAATCCTGCCGGTGCCCCAACTTTCATGCCTGGCAAGACCGAAGGCGAAAAGTTTGAATTCGTGGCCACCTTTGAAATTTATCCAGAAGTGAGCCTGCAAGGCCTGGATGCCATCGAAGTTGAACAGCCAAAGGCTGAAGTGACCGATGCCGACGTTGACAACATGATCGAAACCCTGCGCAAGCAGCACGCTACTTTTGCTGCTGTTGAGCGTGCCGCTGAAGACGGCGACAAGGTTAAGATCAACTTTGTTGGCAGTGTTGACGGTGAAGAATTTGAAGGCGGCAAGGCTGAAGGCTTTGAACTGCAATTGGGCAGCGGTCGCATGATCCCTGGCTTCGAAGAAGGCATCAAGGGTCACAAGGCCGGTGAAGCTTTCGATATCGACGTGACTTTCCCAGAAGAATACCACGCTGAAAACCTGAAGGGTAAAGCGGCCAAGTTCGCTATCACCCTGACCGAAGTTCTGGCCGCCAATTTGCCGGAAGTTAACGATGAGTTCGCTGCCCTGTTCGGTATCAGCGAAGGTGGTCTGGATGCCCTGAAACAGGAAATCCGCAAGAACATGAGCCGCGAGCTGGATCAGGCCCTGAAAGCCAATGTGAAAGAGCAAGTGATCAATGGTCTGCTGGCTGCCAACGACGTTGAGCTGCCAAAAGCGCTGATCGATGGCGAAATCAATGTACTGCGTCGTCAGGCCATGCAGCGTTTTGGTGGTCAAGCCGCCAACATGCCTGAACTGCCAGCCGAGCTGTTCACCGAGCAAGCCGTACGCCGCGTAAAAGTGGGTCTGCTGCTGGGCGAAGTGATCAAGAGCAACGAGCTGACTGCCGAGGAAGAGCGCGTTCAAAACCTGATCGCTTCCATGGCTTCTGCCTACGAAGATCCAAGTGAAGTGGTTGCCTATTACAATGGCAACAAAGAGCTGATGCAAAACATGCGCAACGTGGCTCTGGAAGAGCAAGCGGTTGAAGCTCTGTTGAAATCTGCCAAGGTTACCGAGAAAGAAGTCGCCTTTGAAGATTTTATGAACAAGGCTACCGGCCGCGCTTAAGCTTAGCTTGACTTGCTTGGCTAAACGCCTTTTATAATGGCTCGTATGAGGCTCCTCATGCGAGCCATTTTTTATTCAGGGAATTCATAATGTACAAAGCGCCAGAATCAGTACTCAATGCTCTGATCCCAATGGTGGTTGAACAGACTGCCAAGGGAGAGCGTTCCTACGATATCTACTCCAGATTGCTCAAAGAAAGGGTGATCTTTATGGTGGGGCAGGTCGAAGAGCACATGGCCAATCTTATCGTAGCGCAACTGCTGTTTTTGGAATCTGAAAACCCGGATAAAGAGATCTACCTCTATATCAACTCACCGGGCGGTTCAGTGACTGCGGGTATGGCTATTTATGACACCATGCAGTTCATCAAGCCCAATGTCAGCACTGTCTGTATCGGTCAGGCCTGCAGCATGGGGGCCTTCCTGCTGGCCGGTGGTGCCAAGGGAATGCGCCACTGTTTGCCAAACGCCAGGGTGATGATCCATCAACCCCTGGGTGGTTTCCAGGGACAGGCGTCCGACATCGCCATCCATGCCCAGGAAATATTGGGCATCAAGAACAAACTGAATCAAATCCTCTCAGAGCACACAGGTCAGCCTTTGGAGGTCATTGAGCGTGACACCGACCGGGATAATTTTATGAGCGCTACCCAGGCAATGGAGTATGGCCTCATCGATTCGGTACTGACCAAGCGCTGATTTTTACCGTCTGCTGGGCTATGCTCAAACTGACGGGATTGAGAAGAGACAGGCGGCCAGAAGTGCTGCAAACGGGGTAAAGTAATGGGTGATAGTAAAAACGGTGACAGCGGCAAGCTGCTGTACTGCTCTTTTTGCGGTAAGAGTCAACATGAAGTCCGCAAGCTCATCGCAGGACCATCCGTTTATGTATGTGATGAGTGTGTCGAACTGTGCAACGACATCATTCGTGAAGAGATCAAAGAGATTTCGCCAAAGCGGGATCATGAAAAATTACCGACGCCGCACGAATTGCGCGCGCACCTGGACGATTACGTAATTGGCCAGGAGAAGGCCAAGAAGGTGCTGTCGGTTGCGGTTTATAACCACTACAAGCGGTTGCGTAACGGTGTGCCTAAAGATGGGGTTGAGCTCGGTAAGAGTAACATACTGCTGATTGGTCCTACAGGCAGCGGTAAGACCCTGCTGGCCGAAACCCTGGCACGCTTCCTCAATGTGCCATTCACCATGGCTGACGCCACCACCCTGACCGAAGCCGGTTATGTGGGTGAGGACGTGGAAAACATCATTCAGAAGTTGCTGCAAAAGTGCGATTACGATGTGGAAAAAGCCCAGCGGGGTATTGTCTATATCGATGAAATCGACAAGATCAGCCGTAAATCTGACAACCCTTCCATTACCCGCGACGTCTCCGGTGAAGGTGTACAGCAGGCGCTGCTGAAACTGATCGAAGGTACAGTGGCGGCCGTCCCTCCTCAAGGTGGGCGCAAGCATCCACAACAGGAATTTCTGCAGGTTGATACCTCCCGCATCCTGTTTATCTGTGGCGGCGCCTTTGCCGGTCTGGAAAAAGTGATTGAGCAGCGCGCTCACACGGGCACTGGTATCGGCTTCGGGGCCCAGGTGAAAGGTAAGGAAGACAAGGCCAGCATTTCCGACATCCTGTCTCAGGTTGAGCCGGAAGATTTGGTTAAATACGGTCTGATCCCCGAATTTATCGGTCGTCTGCCGGTTGTGGCTACCCTGGCCGAGTTGGATGAAGCCGCTCTGGTACAAATCCTGGCCGAGCCCAAGAATGCCTTGACCAAGCAGTACGCCGCGCTGTTTGAAATGGAAGGTGTGGAGCTGGAATTCCGCGAAGATGCGCTCAAGGCCATCGCCCGGAAAGCCATGTCCCGCAAGACGGGGGCCCGTGGTTTGCGCTCGATTGTGGAAGGCATATTGCTCGACACCATGTATGACCTGCCTTCGGTTGAGGGTGTGGCCAAGGCCGTGGTGGATGAATCTGTGGTGAACGGTGAATCCGCACCAATCCTCATCTATCAGCACAACGAGTCCCAGGCTGCCTCGGGTGAGCAATAATTCGGCACTCGATTGCCACTCTGTAGAGAAGGAGCCCAACTGGGCTCCTTTTTTTATTTTTGACATTGAAACAATTAAAACCGCCCCAATATACTCGTTAATACCCACCTATTTACCGGACGGAATCGAGTTATGACTCAAGAGCGTGAAGCGCATTTCGAACTGCCCGTATTGCCACTGCGAGACGTGGTGGTATACCCCCATATGGTCATTCCATTGTTTGTTGGCCGTGAGAAGTCTATCCGCTGTCTGGAAACGGCCATGGCCCAGGACAAGCAGATCATGCTGGTGGCTCAGCGGGACGCGGATCTCGATGAACCCAGTCGGGATGACATTTTTGAAATCGGTACCGTGGCCTCCATATTGCAACTGTTGAAGTTGCCCGATGGCACGGTCAAGGTGCTTGTTGAAGGCGGTCGCCGTGCCCGAATCAACAAGTACACCCAGGAAGAGCCTTTCTTTGTCGGCAAGGTTGAGTACCTTGAGTCTGAGCCTTTGAACGAAAAGGAAGAAGAAGTTCTGGTGCGCAGTGCCCTGGGTCAATTTGAGGGCTATATTAAGCTCAACAAAAAGATCCCGCCCGAGGTGCTGACGTCCCTGTCCGGCATTGATGAAGCCGCCAGGCTGGCCGACACCATGGCGGCCCACATGCCGCTCAAGCTGGAAGATAAACAGTCCGTGCTTGAAATGATCAATGTGGGTGAGCGGCTCGAATATCTGATGGCCATGATGGAAGCCGAGGTCGACCTGTTGCAGGTTGAAAAGCGCATCCGTTCGCGGGTCAAAAAGCAGATGGAGAAGAGCCAGCGCGAGTATTATCTCAATGAGCAGATGAAGGCCATTCAGAAAGAGCTTGGCGATCTTGAAGAGGGCCACGATGAGTTTGAGGGCCTGAATCGTAAGATTGAAGAAGCCAAGATGCCCGCCGATGCCAAAGAGAAGGCGCTGGCCGAACTCAACAAGCTCAGAATGATGTCCCCCATGTCTGCCGAGGCCACAGTGGTTCGCAGCTATGTGGACTGGATGACATCCGTGCCTTGGTTTGAGCGTTCCAAGATTAAGCGCGATCTGGGTAAGGCTCAAGAGGTGCTGGATACGGACCACTATGGTCTTGAGAAAGTGAAAGAGCGGATCCTGGAATACCTGGCGGTACAAAGCCGGGTGAAGCAATTGAAGGGACCGATACTGTGTCTGGTGGGACCACCGGGTGTGGGTAAAACCTCACTGGGACAATCCATTGCCAAGGCCACCGGCCGTAAGTACGTGCGGGTTGCCCTTGGCGGTGTCCGTGATGAGGCCGAGATCCGCGGTCACAGGCGTACTTACATCGGCTCTATGCCGGGTAAGATCATTCAGAAAATGGCCAAGGTGGGAGTCAAGAACCCGCTGTTCCTGCTGGATGAAATCGACAAGATGAGTTCCGATATGCGCGGCGATCCGGCCTCGGCTCTGCTTGAGGTGCTGGATCCTGAGCAGAATGCGACTTTCAGCGATCACTACCTGGAAGTGGATTACGACCTGTCGGATGTGATGTTTGTTGCCACCAGTAACTCCATGGATATTCCGGGTCCTTTGCTGGACCGTATGGAAGTGATCCGTCTGTCCGGTTATACCGAAGATGAAAAGCTCAATATCGCCAAACAGCATCTGATGCCCAAGCAGATTGAGCGCAATGGCCTCAAGCCAAAAGAAATCTCGGTCGATGACGGTGCCATTCTCGGGATTATCCGTTACTACACCCGGGAAGCCGGCGTGCGGGCGCTGGAGCGCGAACTGTCCAAGATCTGCCGCAAGGTGGTGAAGCAGATATTGCTCGACAAGAATGTTAAGCATGTTGCGGTGACCGCGGATAACCTCAAGTCTTTCCTCGGGGTGCAGCGTCACGACTATGGCAAGGCAGAGTCCAAGAATCAGGTGGGGCAGGTGACTGGCCTGGCCTGGACCCAGGTGGGTGGCGATCTGCTCACCATTGAGGCGACCTCAGTTGCTGGCAAGGGTAAGCTGACCTACACAGGATCTCTTGGCGATGTAATGCAGGAGTCTATTCAGGCAGCTCTGACAGTGGTGCGTGCCCGTGCCGAGCAGCTTGGGATCAATGCGGACTTTTACGAGAAGCGTGATATCCATGTGCATGTACCCGAGGGGGCAACTCCCAAGGACGGTCCATCGGCCGGTGCGGCCATGTGTACTGCGCTGGTGTCTAGCTTGACCGGTAATCCGGTTCGTGCCGACGTAGCCATGACGGGCGAAATTACCCTGCGCGGTGAAGTATTGCCCATCGGTGGTCTGAAGGAAAAGCTGCTGGCGGCCCATCGAGGTGGTATCAAGCATGTGCTTATTCCGAAAGAGAACGAGCGCGACCTGGAAGAAATTCCCGCCAATGTAATAGCAGATCTGCAAATCCACCCGGTCAGATGGGTCGATGAGGTTCTGAAATTGGCGTTGGAAAGACCGGTTGAAGGTTTCGAGGTCGTAAAAAACGCCGGATAAGGCAAAAATCTGTGCTATCACCCTAAAAAAAGTGAAAAAAGGGGCTTAACAAAACCCTTACCTGTGGTAGCCTAGGTCCGTGGAGAGCCATTCGCTCCAATCCCTTGGGGCGACTGGCTTTGAGCTGTATCCAATTTTATTTTTCGTTTTCGATTGAGGCTTGAACTTTGGTTTCAAGCTTGTTATAAAAGCCTCCGCAGACCGCTCTGGAGAAGGATTTGGTTGCGGCGCGAAAAACAACATTCAAGGGGATGACATGAATAAATCTGAACTAATCGAGAAAATCGCTTCTGGTGCTGACATTTCCAAGGCCGCTGCCGGCCGTGCACTGGATTCTTTCATCGACGCTGTGACTGAAAGTCTGAAAGATGGCGGTAAAATTTCTCTTGTTGGTTTTGGTACTTTTGAAGTACGTCAGCGCGCTGAGCGTACCGGTCGCAACCCACAAACGGGTAAAGAGATCAAGATTGCTGCGGCCAACATCCCAGCTTTCAAAGCTGGTAAAGCGCTGAAAGACGCTGTCAACTGATTCATTGACGACGCAGCCTGAATAAGGCGTTTGTACAAAAGCACTGCCAGGCAGTGCTTTTTACGAGATGAAGGTTGGTCTATCCCGGATAGACAACCGGAGTGACAACTTGAAACAGGTTATCCCTGGTTACTCCTGAACAGTTTCATAAAGGCGCATCCAGAAAGAGATGCGCCTTTTTATTTTAATAATAATGCACAAGCGGGACATCCGATGTTAGAGAAGATTCGTGACGGTTCCCAGAGCGCGATTGCCAAGGGCATTCTCGTGCTGGTGATACTATCCTTCGCCTTTGCCGGCGTGAGCAGCTATCTGGGCTCGACCCAGGAAGCGCCTGCGGCCAGCGTTAACGGTGAAGACATTTCCAAGAACGAGCTGGAGCAAGCGTTCCAGAATGAGAAAGCCCGTATGGAGCAGCAGATGGGCGAGATGTTTGCCGCACTGTCTGCCGATGACAATTACCTGCGTTCGCTGAAGCAGGGTGTGCTCGACCGCCTGGTGGCTGAAAAGCTGATGGACCAGACTGCCAAGCGCATGGGGCTTAGGATCTCCGATGAGCAGATCAAACAGGCCATCATGAACGAGCCGGCTTTCCAGACCGATGGCAAGTTCGACAATGATCGCTACCTCGCCATCCTGAGCCAAATGGGTTACAAGACCAACAGTTTCCGCGACATGATGCGTGTTGATATGACCCGTCGCCAGTTGATTAACGGTTTGGTGGGTTCCGAGTTTGTGCTGCCAGGTGAATCGACTGAAATTGCCAAGCTGCAGGCCCAAACCCGTGACGTGCGTTTCCAAATGGTTGATGCCGAGCCTTTCGTTGCCGGGATCAGTGTCAGTGACGAGGATGCCAAAGGTTTTTACGATGCCAATCAGGATCAATTTATGACTCCTGAGCTCGTCAGCCTTGAGTATGTGGCTCTGAATGCGGCCGATTTTGCGGCCGATATCAGCGTCAGCGATGATGAGGCCAAGGGCTATTACGACGAGCATCAAGGTCAATACCGCACCGCCGAAAAGCGTCTTGCCGCCCATATTCTGGTGGGATTCGGTGATGATGAAGCGGCTGCCAAGGCTAAAGCCGAAGCGCTGCATCAGCAGCTGGTCTCTGGAACCGACTTTGCCGAATTGGCCAAGAAAGAATCCGAAGATACCTTCAGCGGCGCTCAGGGTGGTCAACTGGATTGGTTTGAGCAGGGTGTAATGGATCCCGCCTTCGATGGTGCACTGTTTGCGCTGGAAAAGGGCCAATATTCAGAGGTGGTGAAATCCGACTTTGGTTTCCACATAGTCAAGTTGCTGGACGTCCAGGGTGGTGATCAGGCCAGCTTTGAATCGGTAAAAGACAAAATCCTCGCGCAGTTGAAGGAAAAACAGGCCGTTGACAAGTACTATGGTCTGCAACAGAAACTCGCTGACATCAGCTACGAAGTACCGGATACCCTGGCCGAGGCCGCCAAAGCCATTGGCGCCGAGGTGAAGAGTACCGAGCTGTTTGCCCGTGACATGGCTCCTGCCGAACTCAATCATCCCGAAGTGCTTAAAGCGGCGTTCTCCGATGCTGTGCTGCACAGCGGTATGAACAGCGAAGTGGTTGAGCTGGCTCCAAACTCTGTGATGGTGGTTCGGGTCAAGGAACACAAAGCCGCCGGTACCCAGCCATTTGATGAGGCCAAGGCCGACATCATTGCCCGCCTGACTCAGGAAAAAGCCAACGAAGCCGCTATGGCCAAAGCCCAGGAATTGCTGAGCAAGTTCAATGCCGGTGAAGCACTGGAGCTTGAGACCAAGGCCGCTGTCGCCCGCTATAGCCGTGAACTGGACCCTTCTATAGTCAATAAGGCTTTCCAGATGGCCGTCGGTGCTGCCGATACCGTCAGTCTGGCTTCCGGCTATGCCCTGGTGGTGCTTGACAAGATCAACGAGGCAAGCTCCGTGGATGAGGCTACGCAAAAAGCCCTGGCCAGCCGCATGGCCTCCCAGAACACTGAGGCCGCTTATCGTGCTTTGATAGACAGCCTGAAGGCCAATGCCGAAATCAGCTACAGCGCGCTGTAACAGGTTATAACAACAGAAAAGGCCGCTGCTTATTTATGCAGCGGCCTTTTTTATTGTCACCCTAAAACCACCTCCTATGGAGGTGGTGATCGTTCTGGTGGGGCTTTGCCCGGAGAATGCCCATGCTAAATACTCCCTCGGTTTGTTACCAGCAAATCAAGGAGTAAGTAGCATGAGCAGATATGAATCCGCGTCTCACGTATTCTATCGTTGTCAGTATCACCTCGTTTGGACACCCAAGTACAGGTACAAAATCCTGAAAGGTAATCTCGGCAGAGAGCTTTATCGAAGTATCTATGTTTACTGCAACATGAAGAAATGCAGAGTCGTGGAACTAAATGTTCAGGAAGATCATGTCCATCTAGTAGTCAGAACCCCACCCAGTCTAAGCGTGTCGGATTTAATGGGTTTTGTTTGTAGTGGTCAACAATTTCCGGACTGTAAGTTAGGTTGATTTTCTGCTCGCGCAGGGGGCAACCAAGCGTTGTAGCTGTGGGGCCGTCGCCGGTTGTAGTAGTCCATCAGGTAAAAACTGATATCTTTCATTGCTTCTCCCCTGGAGCTATATCCGGTCACGGGTACCCACTCGGTTTTCAAACTGCGGAACAAGCGCTCCATCGGTGCATTGTCCCAGCAGTTGCCGCGGCGACTCATGCTTTGGGTCATACGATAACGCCACAGATGTTGCCGAAACTGGCGGCTGGTGTATTGGCTGCCCTGATCGGAGTGGAACATTACACCCTGTGGTCGTCCCCGTTGTTCATACGCCATGGTCAGCGCTTTGGTTGCCAATGTCGCATCGGGTTTATCCGACAGCGCCCAGCCGACCACGCGACGCCGGTACAGATCGAGCACGACCGCCAGATAGCACCAGCAACTGCCCGCCCAGATGTAGGTGATATCCCCACACCAGACGTGATTTGGGCCACTCACCTTGAACTGACGGCTCAGGCGATTTGGGATATCGAGTCGTTCAACCGTGGCCTGTCTGTAGGCGTGAGCTCCGGGCTGCTTGCTTATCAACTGGGCTTCCTGCATCAATCTTCTGATCTTGAAGCGACCGATACGATACCCCAGCTTCCGCATCATCCGGACCAGGGTACGGCTGCCGGCAGCACCGCGGCTGAGCCGGAACAGCCGCTTGATATCGCTGCGCAGCGCCATGCGCTCAGGGTCAGGGCCTTGTTGCCGTTGCCTGTATTCGTAGTAACTGGATAGAGCGATATCGAACACTGAACAGACCAATTCGATTGCACCATGCTCCCTCAACTGGTCTATCAGCGCGTACGTTCGAGTTCGTCCGACATTAAGAGAGCTGTGGCCTTTTTTAAAATTGCCTTTTCTCGCTCAAGGCGGTTAATCCGGGCCTCCAATTCCTGAATTTTCTGCTGCTCCGGTGTCAGCGCTTTGGAACTTGGCGTCAGCCCGCCACGCTCCGCTCTCAACTGCTCAACCCAGCGGCGCATGGCGGTTTCACCCACATCCACTGCACGGCAGGCTTCCGGAACTGAATAATTCTGGTCGAGTACCAGGCAAGCAGCCTCATGCTTGAACTCTGGCGAATAAGTACGACGATTTCTGGTCATTGAACACCTCTTTTAGTGTGGCAATTTTACCACCTTAATGGGTGTCCGGAATTATTAGAGCACTACAGTTAAAGGGAGAACCGCGATCAGGATGTTTGCCAAATTTCCTTATTTAAGAAAGCACAAGCTCTGGGGGAATCACTTCTGGCAACGGGGTTATTTTGTGGACTCAGTAGGAGCAAACGAAGACATAATCCGTAGATATGTACGGCACCAGGAAAAGACAGCCAAAGAAGAAGAGAAACGGCAAATAGCGTTAGGGTTGGAAGGTTAGTTTTTAAGCCCCCTTTTAGGGGGCTGTGTCAAAGCCACCTGCTATGCAGGTGGATTTTTACGGGATTTTGTGGCTAACTGACCATTACAGAGGGTTACAACTGCCAGTGAATGGGGGCTAGCCCCTGTTGCTGTAACAGTGCGTTGGTCGTTGCAAAATGGCCACAGCCGAGAAAGCCCCTGTGGGCTGACAAAGGTGATGGATGAGGGGCCTGTAATACTGTGTGTTTTTTAGCGTCTATCAGTGCCGCTTTTTTGCGTGCATGACTGCCCCAGAGTAAAAAGATAACTCTTTCCCTGTATGTGCTGATCCCTTGAATAACCTTGTCGGTGAACTGTTCCCACCCCAAATGGGCGTGGGAATGAGCCTGGCCCCGTTCCACAGTCAATACCGTGTTGAGCAATAATACCCCCTGGCGTGCCCAGCTACTGAGATCGCCGTGGCCGGGTATGCTGAAGCCGGGAATAGTCTGCTGCAACTCGGCAAAGATATTGAGCAGCGAAGGCGGCGGTGGGCAAGGGTATTTTACCGAAAAGCACAGACCATGGGCCTGATTGGGACCGTGGTAGGGATCCTGGCCCAGTATCACCACCTTGATTTGGTCAAGGGGCGTTAAACGAAAGGCTTCAAATACCTGCTCCTTGGGTGGATAGACCTCAATGCCCTGGTTGCGGCGCTGCTGCACATAGGCCAGGGTGTCACGAAAATAAGTTTTCTGCTTTTCCTGTGCAAGCAACTGCGTCCAGTTCATTTCATTTTCCAGGTCAAGTTTCGGCATCATTATTGAAAATCACCCTGGTCAGTGCAAATAAAAAACGCCGCTGATTGCGGCGTTTTTTGAGTATCAAGTATCCCGGAAGATTAGATATCTTCCACGTCGAAATTGACTTCAGGATTGACGTCGGCATCGTAATCAATGCCATCGATACCAAAGCCGAACAGCTTGATAAACTCGGCCTTGTATTCGACGTAGTCGGTCAGCTGTGCCAGGTTTTCTGTGGTGATTTGTGGCCAGAGATCGCGGCAGTGCTGCTGGATCTCATCGCGCAGTTCCCAGTCATCCAGGCGCAGACGGTTTTCACTGTCGGTTTCAGCAGCTGAGCCATCGGCCTTGTAGAGACGCTCGCTGAACATACGCAGGATCTGCTCCATACAACCTTCATGCAGTCCCTGTTCGCGCATTTTTTTGAACACCATGGCGATATACAGAGGCATCACAGGGATGGCGGAAGAGGCCTGGGTCACCACGCTCTTGAGCACGGCCACATTGGCGCTGCCACCCTTGGCTGACAGTTTGTCATTCAGGGCATGGGCGGCGCGGTCGAGATCCATCTTGGCCTTGCCCAAGGCGCCGTGCCAGTAGATGGGCCAGGTCAATTCGGTGCCTATGTAGCTGTAGGCCACAGTCTTGCAGCCATCGGCCAGTACGCCGGCCTGGCTCAGGGCATCGATCCACAGTTCCCAATCCTGACCGCCCATCACAGTTACCGTATCCTGGATTTCCTGCTCGGTGGCCGGCTCCACACTGGCTTCAATAATGGTGTCCTTGTTGGTATCCACGGCAGTGGATGTATAAGGTTCGCCAATGGGCTTGAGAGATGAACGGATCAGTTCACCACTGTCCGGCAATTTACGTACCGGCGAAGCCAGTGAATAAACCACCATATCAATCTGGCCGAGATCGGCCTTGATAAGGTCAATCACCTTTTGCTTGGCTTCATGGCTGAAGGCATCACCGTTCAGGCTCTTGGAATACAGACCTTCGGCCTTGGCGAATTTGTCAAAGGCGGCAGAGTTATACCAGCCGGCGGTGCCTGGTTTGCTTTCGGTGCCGGGCTTCTCAAAAAAGACCCCTATGGTGGCGGCGCCACAACCAAAGGCGGCGGCAATACGTGAAGACAGACCGTAACCACTGGAAGCTCCGACAACCAGTACGCGCTTGGGGCCGTTGGCTATTGGGCCACGGGCCTTGGTGATATTGATCTGTTCCAGAACGTTGGCTTCACAGCCCTGGGGATGAGTAGTGGTGCAAATAAAACCACGGATTTTTGGTTTGATAATCATGTTTTAGCTTCTTCAGTCAACACTGGCATTAGGATAATGAGTTAGTCGTGGAATTGGCAGCCATTTTTAACAATCTACCGCCTTTTCACGAGTGGTTGGAGCAGTTCAGCGTTTGTGGCTGAACAGGCTCTGTTCTGCGATAAGTCTCTGGGTATACTCTTGTTTAGGCTCACAAAAAACTTGTTCGACCGGGCCTTTTTCTATCAATTTCCCCTTGTGCAATACCATTATCTTGTCACTGACATGGCGGATGATATTGAGGTTGTGGGATACGAAAATATAGGACAGTCCCAGCTCCTTTTGCAGTTGCAGCAACAGATTGAGGATTTGGGACCGCACCGAAAGGTCAAGTGCCGTCAAGGCCTCGTCGGCAATAATGATCTTGGGATTGAGCATTAAAGCCCGGGCCACGGCTACCCTTTGCTTTTGACCCTCGGAAATCATGTGAGGATAGAACTCCGCATGCTCCGGCAGCAGGCCAACCTTGCGCAAGGTTTCGGCTACCTGTATCTGGCGTTCCTGGGCGCTCATTTCGGTATTGAATCTTAAGGGTTCTTCCAGCAGCTCGCCGATGCTCAATCTGGGATTGAGCGAGGTATTGGGGTCTTGGAAGATCATGCGGATGAGCTTGCAGCGCTGCTTGACGTTGCGGCTCTCCAACGCCGTGCCCTCAAAGAAGATTTCCCCGCCGCTGCGCTCTTCTGCACCCACCAGGATACGGGCCAGGGTGCTCTTGCCCGAGCCGGCCTCTCCGACTATTGCCAGGGTTTCCCCCCGACCAAGTTCAAAGGATATGGGCGCCAGTGCTTCATGGTATTGACGCTGAAAACTGCGGTAACCGCTGAAATAGCGCTTGGTGAGATCATTGACCTTAAGCAGAGGTGTCGTCATGACCGGTCTCATTTTTGTAGGGGAAATGGCAAGCGTAATACCTGTCTTTCTGGTGGGTCAGCATGGGTTGACGCACGCACTGACGCTGGGCCTCGGGACAACGGGGCCCCAGACGGCAACCAATGGGCAGATGTTGCAACGCCGGCGCCGAGCCCGGCAAGGTTGGCATCAAGCTCTTGTGGGGCTGGGTTCCGGCATAGTCCGGCATATGCTGCAGCAAGGCCTTGGTATAGGGATGATAGGGCTCCTGCAGTAATTCCGCCGCCGGGCCTGACTCCATCACCTGACCCGAATACAGCACGGTCAGCTGGTTACACCAATGGGCCAGGGTCTCCAGCTCGTGGCTGATCAGCAAAATGGTGACCCCCTGCAGCTGGTTCAGCTGGGCCAGCAAGCGGAAGATCTGTGCCTGGGTGCTGGGCTCCATGGAGTTGGTGGGTTCATCGGCGATAAGCAGTCTGGGCTGATTGGCCAGGGCCATGGCAATCATCACCTTTTGGCATTCTCCTTCGGAAGTTTCCCAGGGATAGCTGGCCATTACCCTCTTGGGATCCTTAATCCCGACCTTGTGCAACCAGCGCTGGGCCAGCAGGGTGCGTTCTTTTTTGCGCCGCCAGAAGGGAACCTGTGGCTCTCTGGGCATGGCCTCAATCAGCTGACTGCCAATGGTCTGGACCGGATCCATACTGCCCGATGGATCCTGGAAAATCATCGCCATGTCGGAACCCATCAGGGCCCGGCGCTCCGACTCCGACATCTCCATCAGGTTACGGCCATCCCACATCATACGGTCGGCGGTAATAATCCAATTGGGGCCGGGGATCCCGAGAATGGCGCGGGCCAGCAGACTGCGACCCGAGCCGGATTCGCCCACCAGACCATGGACTTCACCTGCGCTCAGGGTCAGACTGACCCGCTCAAGCGCCTTGACCCGGCCGTGGGGCGTGTCCAGCTCTATGGTGAGGTTGCGGATATCGAGTAAAGGCATAGATTCAGTTCTTAATCGGCGCCAATGCCGATCTCAGGCCATCACCGACCAGGTTGACGGCGAGCACGCTAAAGAGAATGGCCAGTCCGGGAATGGTAATGGTCCAGGGGGCCGTCAGCAGGTTATCCAAGCCTTGGGCCACCATGGCACCCCATTCGGGACTTGGGGCCTGGGCACCCAGACTCAAAAAGCCCAGGGCGGCAATGTCGAGAATTGCTGCCGAGATGGCCAGTGTGGTCTGGATGATCACAGTTTCCCAGACATTGGGCATAATCACAAACCAGAAAATCTGCAGTGGGTTGGCCCCATCAAGCTTGGCGGCGGTCACGTATTCCTTTTGCAGCTCTTCATGCACCGCCTGGTGAATGGCGCGGACAAACTGGGGCGTCAGCGCAAAGCCCACGGCCCAAAAGACATTACCCAGGCCGGGACCGAGCACGGCGACCACCAGGATCGCCATCAACAAAGATGGGATTGACAGCAGGGCGTCCAGCAGATGCCCGAGGATACTGGATTTAAGCCCTTTCATCATGCCGGACAGGGAGCCGATAACAAAGCCCACCATCAGGGCCAGCGCCACCACGGCCAAAGACATACCAAAGGTCAGTTGGACACCATGGAGCAGACGACTGAATATGTCCCTGCCCAAATCATCTGTCCCGAGGAAGTGTTCCACATGGCCTTGGGGATCCCAGGAGGGGGGCAGCAGCAGGGCGTTGGGATCTTGAACCTCTGGCATATAAGGCGCCAGCAGTGGCCCCACCAGAGTCAACAATAGCAGAATGACAATGACCCACAATCCGGCCAGGGCAAAGGGGTTGGCCGCAAAGCTGTGCCACAGCCGCAGCATGGGGGACGGAATGGCGTCGTCCTGATAAATCTTAATTCGAGGCATAGAGTTCCTTCCTGCTGAGCGGGTTGGCTGCCGTGTGCAGTACCTCGATAAGAATGCTGAGGAAGATGATTAACACCGACACGGCCAGTACGCCTCCGAGGATCACCGTGTAATCACGCTGATAAATCCCTGACACCAACCAGGAGCCAACACCGGGCCAGGAGAAGATCACTTCGACCACTATGGCGTAGCTGGCAAAGGCGCCCAGCATCAGGCCCAGATGCTTGAGCAGTGGGATCAGGGCATTGGGCAGAGCATGGCGCACTATGATGGTCGCCGTGGCCAAACCTCGAGCTTCAGCTGCGCGAATGAAGGTCTGGTTCATCACATTCATCATGGCTGCGCGGGTAATTCGCACCACCACGGTAAAGGGCAGGATAGCCAGGGTGATCCCCGGTAGCACTATGTGACTCAGGGCATCCTTGAATGCGGGAATGCGGTATTCGGAGTCGGACAGCAGGGTGTCTATGAGCATAAAGCCCGTGACCGGCTTTATCTCATACAGCAGATTGATTTGTCCTGAAATCGGCAACCAGCCCAATTCGACACCGAACCACAGCGCCAGAGACAAACCGAGCCAGAATACCGGAATGGAGTAGCCGGTCAGGGTGATGGCCATGATGGCGTGCTGGGTCAGCTTGTGCTGGTTAAGCGACGCCAGCACGCCCAGTGGAACCCCCAGCAGCAGCGCCAGCATGGCGGCAAAGGCGGCCAACTCAAAGGACGCCGGCATGACCGAGGCCAACTCATGGGCCACTGGCTGCTGGGAGGTGACCGAAATCCCCAAATTACCGGAAAGCCGTTGATCCACAAACGCCAGGAATTGACTGAATTCCGACTTATCCAGTCGATAATCGGCAATGATTTGCATGGCCTCGGCCGCCGATGGATTCTCTATGCCCGTCAGGGCAAAAGCCCGGTCCACCGGAAACATGGCGGTGACATAAAACAGGATCAGCAGCATCAGCAGCGAGGTAGCCAAGAACAAGTTAAAGCGTCGCAGCAAGTAAATAGCCATCAGTGTGCTTGCTCCTTGTCGGACTCAATACTGATCTTACCAAAGGAAATGCCACCGAAAGCACTCAGGTGCATACCGGCAATTTGCTCTCTCTTTAACAACATGCGTTTGGCGTGGGCAAAGCTCATCATTGGAGCCTGCTCGGCCAGCATGGCCTCGGCCTCGTGATAAAGGGCCGTGCGGGCGCGAATGTCGTTGATGGCTTTGGCTGCGCGCACCATGGCATCAAACTCGGTATTGCACCAACGTGATCTGTTGCTGCCGGACTCCACCGAGGCGCAACTGAGCAAAGGGGTGAAGAAATTGTCCGGATCGCTGTTGTCTGCGTTCCAGCCAATGAGAACCGAGTCGTAGTCGCTGTGCGACAGCTTTTGGGTGAATACACTCCAGTCGTAACTGATGATATTCACCTTAACCCCAATCTTGGCAAGATCCGCCTGGATAAGCTCGGCGGTTTTCAGGGCGTTGGGATTGTACGCCCTTGCCACCGGCATGGCCCAGATATCAATGGTCAGTTTATCTATGCCAGCCTCGGTCAGCAGTTGCCGGGCTTTATCCTGAGAAAACTCAAAACCTGCCTCGGCGTCGCTGTTGTAGGCCCAGGAAGTGGGGGGCAAGATACCCTTGGCCTCGATGGCGCTGTTCTGGTATACGGCCCGCAAAATATTTTGTTTGTCCACGGCATGTGACAGGGCCCGGCGCACCCGCACGTCATTCAACGGCGGCTTTTGGGTATTGAAGGCCCAAAAGGCCACGTTTAATCCTGCGGTCTCGTCCAGCACTAATTGGGGGTGTTCACTTACCCGTGCCAGTTCTCCAGCCTTGGGCAGGGCCGATACGCTGCAATCCCCGGTAATCAGTTTCGATAAACGCACTGTGCTCTTTGAGGTGATATCAAACACCAGCATTTCTATCTCTGGTACTTTGCCCCAGTAACCTTCATGACGGCGGTAGCGGATGTACTCGTTTTTGACATATTCCACCAGGCGGAAGGGTCCTGTGCCTATGGCCAACTGATCGAGTTTTTCCGGGGTTCCGGCCCGCAGCAATTGCATCGCGTATTCCTGGGACAGAATTACCGCAAAATCGGTAGCAAGATTGGCCAGGAAGGAAGCATCGGGCCGCGACAGGTGAAACTCAATGCGGTAATCATCCAACTTGGTCACCGAAGTCACCAGGTCGGCAAAGTCTATGCTCTGGAAGAAGGGATAGCCACTGCGGGACACGTAATGATAGGGGTGATCTTCATCCAGAATACGATGGAAGGAAAACAGCACGTCGTCGGCGTTGAGTGTCCGGCTTGGGGTGAAGATTTTTGAACTGTGAAAACTGACGCCTTTACGCAACTCAAAACGGTAGTTCAGGCCATCAGCACTGACGTGCCAGGCTTTGGCCAAACCGGGAACAATTTTACCGCTGTCATCGTCGTAATCCACCAGGCGGTTGTAGAGCTGGTGTGAGGTGGCATCTATGGTGGTACCCGAAGTCACCAACTGGGGGTTGAAGGACTCGGGGTTGCCCTCCGAGCAATATACCAACCCGGGAGGCAGTTGCTGCGGGCCACAGGCAGAGAGCCAGCATCCCATCAGCAAGATTCCGGCGGTTCTGCAGAGCCTGATTGTCAGCGCATTCATTAATAAGTGGTTATCGATAATGGCGTTAATGGTTGATTTTAACAGCGCCGGCAAGAGATGGGCAATCTTTACGCCTTCTCCAGCAGATTGTATTTCTTCAAAATGCCCCGCAATTGGTGATAACTCAACCCCAGCAGATCCGCGGTCTTCTTTTGGTTGAACTGACCCGCTGCCAACGCCTGCTGGATGATATCTTTCTCCAGATCTTCGCAATGTTGCTTGAGATCTATGGGGAAATTGACCCGGCTGGCCGTGGAAACCTGCTGTGGCTCAGGTGCTGAAACCTCGGTGTCGGTGACTTTTATGGGCTGGCTGTGGCCATTACCATTGCCTGAGCGTCGCTCCACGGTGCGGATCCGTCCCTGGGGCCTGTAGGGGGACTCGAAGGGATCGAGGATGATGTCTTCTATGGGTTCGCCCTCGGCGCTGCTGCGGTAGACACTGCGCTCCACCACGTTTTTCAGCTCGCGGATATTGCCGGGCCAGTCATAATCCATGAGTTGCTCTTTTGCTTCGTTGCTGAAACCCGCGAAGAGTGACAGTTTTAGCTGTCGTGCCATCCCGACGGCAAAGTATTCTGCCAGCGGCATTATGTCTTCCGGGCGGCAGCGCAGGGGGGGCAGGGTGATCACATCAAATGCCAATCTATCGAGCAGATCGGCACGAAATTCGCCGGCCTCCGCCAGGGAAGGCAAGTCTTCGTTGGCGGCACAGATAAGGCGCACATCCGTCTGTATGGTTTTGCTGCCACCAACCCGTTCAAATTCACCGTACTCTATGACCCTGAGCAGTTTTTCCTGGATGAGCCCCGAGGTGTTGGCCAGTTCATCCAAAAACAGGGTGCCACCGTTGGCCCTCTCAAAACGTCCCTCATGCTTGCCCTTGGCTCCGGTAAAAGAACCCGACTCATGGCCAAAGAGTTCACTTTCAAGCAGATTTTCGCTCAGTGAGGAACAGTTCAGCTTGATAAAGGTCTGATCCCAACGTTGGGATAGATAATGCAGTCGCTCCGCTATAAGCTCTTTACCCGTGCCGCGTTCGCCAATGATAAGCACAGGTTTGGACAGGGGGGCGATGCGGGAGACATGCTCCAGCACTTCAAGCAGGGCGTTGGACTGACCTATAAGGTTGTCCTGTTGAAAGGTATTGGGCACGGTAGGTGTTGGTATTATTCGCTATTATTTGGTGAAATTCATAATAAGACCAGTATCCTAATAAATAAAGAAAATCTTAAAATTAGTTTAAGTTTAAGAAAAATAAGAAAAAATCAAAGTTGGCACGCAAAGTGTATTTATCATGGCGAAACCAACAATCTTGTGAGGATAGAATTATGGGTATTTTCTCTCGTTTTGCAGACATCATTAACTCGAACATCAGTGCCCTGCTCGACAAGGCGGAAGATCCGGAGAAAATGGTGCGCCTGATTATCCAGGAAATGGAAGACACACTGGTTGAAGTGCGTTCAACCTCTGCTAAAGTACTGGCGGAAAAGAAAGAACTGCTGCGCCGTATCGCCAGGGTTCAGGAGCAGGTGCAGGATTGGCAGGATAAGGCCGAACTGGCACTGTCCAAAGACAGGGAAGACCTGGCCAAGGCGGCACTGGTTGAGAAACAAAAGGCTGCCAACCTGGCTGATACATTGGAGCAGGAACTGGCCGTAGTTGAAGAACATATACTGCGCCTGAAGGAAGAAATTGCCCAGTTGCAGGAAAAACTGGCCGATGCCAAGGCCCGTCAGAAGACCATCATCATGCGCAAGCAAACGGCCTCCAGCCGCCTGGAAGTGAAAAAGCAGCTGGACTCCAGCAAGATTGACACCGCCATGATGAAGTTTGAACAGTACGAGGCCAGGGTGGAAAGCCTGGAGGCACAGGTGGAGTCCTATGATCTGGGGCGCAAGTCCAGCCTGGAAGACGAGTTTGCCGCGCTCAAGGCCGAAGATTCGGTGACCGCCGAGCTGGAAGCCCTCAAGGCCAAAGTAAAAGGCAAAACCAAAGCCAAAGCAGAATAACATTAGAATTTCAGAGGTGAGTTATGGATATGGATTTGCTGATGGCGCCTATCATTGTCTTTATGGTCATTGTGGCACCCATTTGGCTGGTTCTGCATTATCGCAGCAAGCGACAAGTGAGCCAGGGACTCACTGAAGAGGAATTCAGTCTGCTCAATGAGCTTATCGCCAAGGCGGAAAAGATGAACCAACGTATCGAGACCCTGGAATCGATACTGGACAGCGAAGCACCCGAATGGAGGGCGAAACATGAGAGACGGTAATGGCCGAACCCTGTATCGCATCCCCGCCGAAGGCAAGATCGCCGGGGTCTGTGCAGGGATAGCCGACTACTTCAACTTTGAAACCTGGTTGGTGCGCGTAATCGCAGTGTCTATTTTCCTCCTCGGCGGCTCTGGCATTGTCCTGGTTATTTACGTCGCATTGTGGATGATTCTGGATATCAAGCCCGGTGGCCAGAAGAGACCCAAGGATGAGTACCGAGACATAGAGGTCAAGAAAAAGGTATGGCAGGCAGGAGAGCCCGCCAAGCAGGCACTGATGGATGTCAATCGCCAGTTTCAATCCCTGGAAATGCGATTGCAGGAACTGGAACGCCACGTCACTTCAGACAACTTCGAGCTGAAGCGGCAGATAAATAACCTGTGAGTCACCGGGGCGGTTAATCCGCCCCTTGTCTTTTTCCGTCACCCAAGAATTTCGCCATGCTGTCAGAAAAATTGGAAAGCCTTTCCCGCAAGACCCAGTCCATTTTGGCCCGCAGTGCCGACAGGCAGTTGCGACTGGCGGTGACCGGTTTGGCCGGCGCCGGAAAAACCGCCTTTATCACCGGGTTGGTTAACCAACTGCTCAGTGCTGAGGCCGGCAAGTCGTTGCCCCTTTGGCAGGTATGCCGGGAGGGGCGCTTGCGTGGCGTTCAGCGCGCCATGCAACCGGACTTGGACATTGCCAGTTTTGACTATCAGGGAGCCATGGACAGCCTGCTGGCGGAAACGCCCACATGGCCCGAGTCGACCCGCAACCTGTCAGAAATTCGCTTGGCCATCCGCTTTGAGCCACGTCAGGGCCTGAGGGCCAAATTCAGCGAATCTGCCACCTTGTATCTGGACATAGTGGACTATCCCGGCGAATGGCTGCTAGATTTACCCATGCTGCGCCAGGATTTTGAGCACTGGAGCGCCTCGGTATTTGAAGCACTGAAACGTCGCAATAGCTGCACGGAATTGGAAGCTTTTCTGGCGGCCGTAGGCGCCCTGGATCCGGAAGACCCGGCCGATGAAGCCAGGCTGGATGCCATTGCGGTGTTGTATCGCAACTATCTTCAGGCGGCTGTGCATCAGCAAGGTTATTATCTGGCTCAGCCCGGTCGTATGCTGTTGCCCGGCGAGCTTGAAGGCACCCCCTTGCTGGCATTTTTTCCGCTGCCCCCGGGGACGGGTATGGCGGCAGGCAGTATCCGTGAGGTGTTGACCCGCCGTTATCAATCCTATGTCAGCAAGGTGGTTAAACCCTTTTTCCAGAATCACTTTGCCGGATTCGACCGCCAGTTGGTGCTGGTGGATTGTTTTACGGCCCTCAACCGCGGCCACAGTCAATTCAACGATATGAGTGCGGCCTTGAACGGCATTCTCGAGAGTTTTCAGTTCGGTAAAAGCAGTTGGTTCAGGCGATTGTTTGCACCGCGAATCGACAAGTTATTGTTTGCCGCCAGTAAGATAGATCACGTCAGTCGCGATCAGCAGGGCCATGTGTTGTCCCTGCTGCGGGAGTTACTGTCCTCCGGCGAACATTTTGCCAGGTTTGAAGGCTCCCAGGTGGAAGCCATGGCCATCAGCGCCATCAAGGCGACACGTCATGGCATGGTCAACACCCCTGAAGGGGAAGTGGAAGTGGTCCAGGGACGGGCGCTGGACAGCGGCAAAGCACAAACACTGTTCCCCGGCGAAGTACCTGCTCACTTACCGGCTGCAGATTTTTGGCAGCAACAGGGTTTTGAGTTTGCCATGTTTGCTCCGCCGTTGACGGGCCCCAAGGGACGCTTTGAGCATATCCGTCTGGATCATCTGCTGGATTACCTGCTGGCGGATAAACTGAAATGAAGCAAGAGGTTATTTAATGCAGTCCAAACCTGATATGCCGTCCCTGGCCCGGCGCCGGGATTTCAGTGACAGCCCGGTGGGCAATCTGGCTGAGGGAGAATCCAAGGCCGAACTCAAGGGAAAACTGGATTTCGATGCCGATGTGCCCCTGAGTGAAACCGAGCTGGAACAGGCGGTTGATAGCCTGCCGTCCTTGCCCTTGCTTCAGGGGCGTCGTTGGCGCCCACTTACCCGCGCCATGCTGTGGTCACTGGGGGCTCTGGTGCTGACACAAACCGGGCTTGGCTTGTGGGACGCCTGGCATCAAAGCCCCTGGTTATTTGGGCTTTATAGCCTGGTAACCGCCCTGGTGCTGGCCTGGGGAGGCAGTGCGGCACTGCGTGAATATCGATTGCTGCAACGCCTTAAGGGGGCCGAAGATTTGCGCGAGCAGGGCCACAGACTCAGCGCAAGTATGCAGATGGGGGAGGCCGATGGCTTTATTGCCAAGCTTGGAATTGAAAATGAGCCCGAGGGCTGGCGCCATTACCTCAGCCTGTGCAGTGATGAGCACAACGACGCCGAGAAATTGAAACTGTTTGAGGCCTGCGTCATCACGCGCCAGGATGAGCGCGCCAGACGACTGGTGAACCGCTATGCCATGGAAGCTGCGGCCCTGTTGGCGGCGAGTCCACTGGCGTTGCTGGATATGGGGATCATGCTGTGGCGCAATCAAAGAATGATCCGCGAGGTGGCGCTTTGCTATGGGGTGGAATTGGGGTACTGGAGCCGAATTCGCCTTATCCGCGGCATACTGCTCAATATCTTTTATGCCGGCACATCGGAACTGGTAACCGATCTGGGGACCCAGCTTTTGTCCGTGGAGATGACGGGCAAGCTGTCGGCACGCCTGGGGCAGGGCCTTGGCGGCGGCTTGCTGACCGCCCGGCTTGGTTATCAGGCCATGGCCCTGTGCCGGCCACTGCGCTTCAATGAGACCAATAAACCCCGCCTGTCACGTTTGCACCAGCAATTGCTTGCTGATCTCAGGACCCGGTTCTCCGGCGCTCTGAATGGCTCGATGGATAGCCGTCCGCAACGTAACAAAGATTTTACAAATCAGTGACATTTATTTGCCCTGCCACCCTTGGCAGGGCCCGCCCAGTCGTTATGTTAATCCCCACGCCATCACAACCTGAATTCTTATTAAGATGGCGCTTTTGGGGAGTTTAAGATGCTTGAGAAAAGAAAGCTGGCCACCGAAGTGATTCACGCGGGCCATGAGCGCAACCAGCAGGGAGCCCTGGTAAGCCCCCTCTATCAAAGCGCCACCTTTGTCTTTGACAATGCCGCCCAGGGCGGTGCCCGGTTTGCCGGTGATGAAGAAGGCTATATCTATACCCGCCTGGGCAATCCCACCACGGCCGAGCTGGAGCGCAAACTGGCCGTGCTTGAAGGCGCAGAAGCCGCTGCGGCCTGTGCATCCGGGATGGCGGCGGTGTCAGCGGCCCTGTTGGCCAACTTATCCCAGGGTGAGCATCTGGTGGCCTCCCGTGCCGTCTATGGTTGCACTTTTTCTTTAATGACCAAACTGATGAGCCGCTTTGGTATCGAAGTCACCTTGGTGGACTTTACCAAGCCCGAGGCCATTGAAGCCGCAATCCGTCCCAACACCCGGGTGATTTTCTGTGAAACTCCGGTCAATCCTCATCTGGAAGTGTTTGATATAGATGCCATCGCAGCCATAGGCAAGCGCCATGGTGTGATGACCATAGTGGACAACACCTTTATGACTCCCTTGCTGCAACGGCCACTTGAGCACGGCATTGATATGGTGATCCACAGCGCCACCAAGTATCTCAATGGTCATGGAGACGTGATTGCCGGTATGGTGTGTGGCAGCACGGAGCAGATTAACAAGGTCAAATATGAGCTGATCAAGGACGTGGGGGCCGTGATGTCCCCCAATGATGCCTGGCTTATTCTGCGTGGTATGAAGACCCTGGATGTGCGTCTGGAGCGCCATTGTGACAACGCCGAAAAGCTGGCCCGTTTCCTTGATGCCCACCCGGCGGTGGAGCGGGTGTTTTATCCAGGCCTTGAGCATCATCAGGGCCACAGGTTCCTTGGCAAGCAAATGAAACGGGCCGGTGGTGTGCTGGCATTCGAACTCAAGACCGACTTCCAGGGGGCCATGGCCTTTGTTGACAGTCTGCAACTGTTCACCATAGCTGTCAGTCTCGGGGATGCCGAATCCCTTATTCAGCATCCTGCATCCATGACCCACTCACCCTATACGCCTGAGGCACGCGCGGAAGCCGGGATCAGCGACAATCTGCTTCGAATATCGGCTGGCCTGGAAGATGTGGATGACTTGATTTTCGATTTGTCTGAGGCCCTGAACAGGTTGTAACAGGCGCAATTTGGCAGTTTGACGTTTGCTGGCTACATTTTATCCATGGCCAAGGAGAAGGATACCAGGCCATGGGTAATCAACAGGAACGTCAAGGAGAAACCAATGAAGCCAATGTTACTCTGTTCAATCTTAGCTCTGACCTTAGGTGGCCCCATGGCCATTGCCGGCGAGGGCGAAACCAATAAGGTGCCAGAGGCCGCAGTGATGGCCAAGGTCAATACCAGCAAGGTCAATATCAACACCGCCACTGAAGCCGAGTTGCAGTTGCTCAAGGGTGTTGGGCCGGCCAAGGCCAAGGCGATTATCGAATATCGCAACCAATATGGTCGCTTCAGCACGGTTGATGATTTGGCCAATGTTTCCGGCATAGGCTTGAAACTGGTTGAAAGCAATCGCGATATTATCAGCCTGTAGCTGATACCCTAATGCAGAAAATCCGCGTCCCTTGTGATGCGGATTTTTTTTGGCTGCCATGTGCTGGCGTCCGTGGTCGCCGAAGCAAATAACGTCAGTAAACGCCTAACTTATGTTCAGTCAGGTCATCGGAGAGAGGCCCGGCCGGGGTTTTACTTGATTTATCAGTTTGCCTTGGGGATAATCCGTCCCGTTCCAGAACCTTTCTGGAAATCTATGGTGACCCCAGGGTCCCCCCGCAATGATAACCTGTGAACTCGGCCAGGTCCGGAAGGAAGCAACCGCAGCAGGCGACTCGTGTGCCGGGGTGTGGCTCTGGGGGAACCTCCAAACCTTACTCTTCCTGAGCTTCCCGCAATCTCTGTTGATTCCGTTTCTTCAAAAATGCCCGGGATCGTTCCAGCGCCGCCTGTATTTCATTCTTCATCTGTTGCAGCTCGTGGTAATCCTCGAAGAAATAGGCGTCCACCAGATGGCGTATGTATCTGACCGGCAGTTGATTCAGGGTGATGCAGCTTAAATCCGCCAGATAGTCCTCAGGTAATTCATCCATCAGGCCTTCATCGGAGAGGATCTCCATCAACAGCACTTCATAATAATTACGGATCTCAAGTTGCATAGGTGACTCCCGGAGTTCTTATGGCCATAAGTGATTGGCTGCAAGGAATAATTGGCTGTGCCTTTGCGTTAATTGTAGTGGATCCGGACTATAGCCGCCGCCAATGACGGCCGCCAATGGGATGCCCCTCTGTTTGGCCTGGGTTAACAGGCTCAAATCACGAAGATATAGCCCCTGCAGAGACACGGACAAGAGCCCAAGCGCGTCATCGGCATGGATATCCACTCCCGCATCATAGAGAATGATGTCCGGTTTTTCCAGTTCCAGCAGATAGTTAACCGTGGTATTCACGCTGTCCAGGTATTCGTTGTCCCCGGTCCCCGGCGCCAGGGCTATATCATAGTCGGATTGGGGTTTGCGGGCGGGGAAGTTGGCATCGCAGTGGAATGAGCAACTGACGATATCCCGATCGCCTGCGGTCAGGGTGGCGGTACCATCGCCCTGATGCACATCGCAGTCGATGATCATGACCTTGTCCACCTCACCGCTGTCGAGCAGCTGCCTGGCGGCGAACACCAGATCGTTGAATACACAGTAACCGCTGCCGAAATCGTGATGTGCATGGTGGTAACCACCGGCCAAATGCAGGGCAATACCCTGATCCAGTGCCCGGCGGGCACACAGGGCGGTTCCGGCTACCGAGTGCAGGGTGCGGGTCACCAGATGCTGGCTCCAGGGAAATCCCAAACGGCGTATGGCTTTGGCATCCAGGGTTCCCTGAATAAATGCCTGTACATAGCCGGCATCATGTACCCGCTCCAGTTCGGCAGCGTGGGTTGGTTGAGGACTGATAAATTGCTGCTCGGATGCCAATCCTGAATTCAACAGATAGTGGTACAGGTGGGCATACTTGCTGATGGGAAATCGGTGTTTGGGAGGTAACGCCAGCCTGGAATAGCTGGCGTGATAGACGAGCGGGATCATCAGAGTTGCTTGATGGCCCAGCTCATGAATTCTTTGCGGGTCGCATCATCGGCTTGAAGCCACCAATATTGCAGCATCTGTTGGGCATGGATAGGGCTGTCCCCCTGGGGGGCGACTGCCGGTGCCGGCTGAGGCTCTGCCGTTGTTGTCGGCTTGACCTGGGCGCCCCCGGTAGCGGCAGCCACTGCGGCTTCGACATCCACTCCCCTGTTGCCGGTAAACAGCCGGGATACAAAACTTTCCTCTTCTATGTCCGTTTGCTCCAGACTGAATGCCACCGACTTGTCTGTGCTGCTGATGACCTCAATTTTCGGTGCCTTGGCATACTCTTTGGGCTTGACTATGGCTTTGCCGCCGGCGGGACGCAATTGGTATTGCTGCTCACCTTTGACCGTCAGGGTCAGGATGAAGGGGGCCGATTTGACGAAGCTTTGGCTGTCGCTGAAATCGTCCTCAACCATGTCGTGATAACGTATGGCCACCTTATGGGTGCCGGGTGTGAGGTTCAGTTCGGATTGATGGCTAAAGCTGTTGGTCGCAATTTCCTTGCCATTGAGGGCCAGATATTCGAACGCCATGGGAATTTTCAGTGTGGCGGCGAAAACAGAGGATGAGGTAACAAGACCCACGAGGGCGGCGATGGACACAAAGGATTTCATTGTTGCTCCTTAACGATTTTGACTCTGATACGGCCGTTCGAATGCCTGGATCCTGTCTTCGATATAGCTGATGGCCTGGCGGCATTTGCCTAAGCGACGGTGCATCAAAAGGATCTCATTTTGCAGCTTGATTTTGTCAGCACTGTGACAATTATCAAGCCCGGTTTCCAGTTGCGCGATTTTTGACTCTATTTTTCGTGCCCAGTTCAAATGTTTGTTCAACTCTTCATACAATTGATGGCTGTTTTGCATCACGCCGGCGGCAATCCAGTCAAAACCGCTGCTGTTGTGGGCCTGTTTTTGTCTTTGATGACTGCGGTTGCGGGCGCTTTGACGTGCCTGGGTGGCAGACTTGAGATTGATGCCCGTGGTGGTCAGGGCCCGTTTGACGGCGGTGAATCTGTCCTGGATCCGCTCGCAACTGGCCACAATGGTTGCCGCTGACAGGCCCAGGGTCAGCCTCTGCTCCAACTGTTTGATATCTTTTGCTATCTGACCAATACAGGGCGCTAGTTGAGCGCCACTTTGGATGAACAGACCATCGTTGAACCTTTCCACATCCTGAATCAGCTTGCGTTGCTGCGGCGCCAGTGCGGCATCGTGCCTGAGCACTTCCTGCTCCAGCTGCGCCAATTGCTCTTTGAGCTTTTCTATCAGTTGCGCTCTGTTCAAAACCGGGCTCTCCTCGCCAACGCCGTTATTCGATTACCCGTCGGTAGGGGGGTAGGGCATCCAGCAAGGACTTGCCATAGCGCTTACTGACCAGACGCCTGTCCAATATGGTGATCCTGCCATAGTCCTGCTCTTTACGCAGCAGGCGGCCACAACTTTGTACCAGTTTACGGGAGGCATCGGGTATGGTCAGTTGCAAAAAAGGATTGCCGCCCCTGGCCTTGACGTACTCGGCATGGGCCTGCTCCACCGGTGAGGTGGGTACGGCGAAGGGCAGTTTGGTGATGATAAGGTTGGTGAGGTAGTCACCGGGCAGGTCCAGACCTTCGGAAAAACTACCGGTACCGAACAGCACACTGGGTAAGCCCTTATCGCAGCGTTCTTTATGGGTATCAAGTAATTGCTGCCGGGGGGCGCTGCCCTGGAGCAGCAAGGGCACCTTGAGCTTGCCTTCAATCAATTCAGCCACTTTTTCCATTTGCCAGTAGGAGGCAAACAGCACCAGGCTCGCCATCTCATCGGCTGTGTACTGATGGACCAATTCCGCCAATTCTGCCGTGTAGGCATCGTCCGTGGGCTCGGTGCGCATTTTGGGCAGGAATAAGGTGGCATTGTTTTCAAAATCAAAGGGCGATTGCAATGCCAGGAAGCGGCTGCCATCGTTAAGCGACAACCCCACCTGATGGGCAAAATAGTCGAATTGGTTTACCGCCCTCAGGGTCGCGCTGCAGAGCACCACACCGGCCGCTTTTTCCCACAGCATGGACTCCAGCATGAAACCCACCTCTATGGGGGAGGAGCAAAAAAGGAAGTCCTGCTGCTTACCCGGCATCAACTCAATCCAGCGTGCCGTGGGGGCGCCTTTCTTGCTGTCCTCTTTGGCCATCATCTTCCACAGCTTATGTAAGTTCTCCAGTCGCTGCAGCATAAAGCCGGTTTCGCTTTGCAGGCTGTCGGCCTGATGTCTGGGAATGTCGCCGTCCTTGATGGCCTCGGCCAGCAGCAATTGCATTTTATTGAATTGTTTCAGTGCCGATGAAGAGGCCGTGGCCAGGTTTTCCGCATGGCACTTGAGTACCTCGGGCAATTCACCATTGGTAAAGCGCAGGCGGTTTTCCGGATTGTCAAACTTTGCCAATTGGCCGTCGCAAAAATGGGCCACCTGATTGAGCTGGGCGCACAGATCCGTCACATGGTCCTGCATTGCCTGGGCCGGGGCGATAATGTTGTTGCTCTTTATCTGGTGCTGCAATTTGGCCGCGGTTTTGCCAATTTTCTCCAGCCAGTCACAGGCACCCCGCAAGGTGGCCTGGGCGCTGGAAAAATCCCGCGCCACTATGGGCAGATGATGGGCTTCGTCTATGACGTAAAAGACATCTTCCGGATCCGGCAGTATCACACCTCCGCCCAATTCCAGATCGGCAAACAGCAGGCTGTGGTTGGCGATCAGCACATCCCAGGTATCCACATCTTCACGGGCCTTGTGGAAGGGACACTGCCTGTGACTGGCTTGCTGTCTGTGACAGCTGTGCTTGTCGCAGGCGATTTGCTGCCATAAATGGTCGGGCAGGGGCACTTCAAGGGTGTCCAGCTCACCATTCCAGCGGCCCTTATGGAAGTCCTGATGCAATTTTTGCAGCAATTCCACCTGTGCTGTGTCGGGTTTGGTCTGCCACATGGCCATCTGGGTGCCATTGTTGTCGCCGATGAGCATTTCGAGCTTGGCCAGACAAACATAGCGCTGGCGCCCCTTGACCAAACCGAAACGGAAGTTGAGTCCCGACTGTTCTTTAAAAAAGGGCAGATCTTTATTCAGCAATTGCTCCTGCAGAGCCACGGTGGCGGTGGCAATGCAGACCTTTTTTTTGCTTTCCAGCGCCAGCGGGATAGTACCGAGAATATAGGACAGGGATTTACCAATACCCGTGCCGGCCTCAACCACTATGATGCGCCTGTGTTTGTCGTAGTCACCTGCCAGGGTCTTGGAGATCTCTGCCACCATATAGTTTTGTTCGCGCCGGGAACGGAAATGGGGCAGCGATTGGGCTATGTCTTTATAGATGGCCCGAATTTGGGTTTTCACTTTTTCTGGCAGCATGTCAGGCTCTGTGCTCTCGATAATGCTGTACATAATAACAGTGATTGCTTAGGCTAAGAACCATTAATTCGTCACGCCTGTCACTTGCAAGCCTTTATCTGTGGTCGTGCCCATGTCTGTTCCCGGCAATCATCATTTATCCAGCCCAGTCACCTCGGTGATTAGCGGGCGCATCCTGACCCGGGCAAACAGGCTTGAGCAGGGACAGTCTGTGCTGGAATATTATGTGGCCACAGCGCAGGGCCCGGTCCAGGTGATTGTCAGGGATCAGCCCTGGCTTGCCTTTTGCCATCAGCAGGACGCGCTGCAATTAAAGCGAGCCGTGGCACAGGCTGGTGGCCAGATTAAGCCGCTGAGCCTTAAAAGCTTCGAGGGGCAGGCGGTCAGCGCGCTCTATTCAGCTTCAGCCCGGGCCCACAGGCAAGTGCGGCGGATGGCAACCGATATGGGTATTCGCCTGTTTGAGGATGATATCAGGCCGGAGCAACGATTTTTAATTGAGCGTTTCGTGGCCTTGGATGCCGAGTTTTCTGGCTATGAAGTGGAGTGCCTTGCCGGTGTGCGCCGGTTTGAGGCCCAAAGGGTCAGGTGCGCTTCGCAGGATCCGGGGGTAAGCCTTAAGGCCGTATCTGTTGATCTCGAGTGCAGCATGCAGGGCGAGCTCTATTCCATAGGTTTCTTCGGCGATGTTGCGCCCTTGGTCATTATGGTCGGGCAGGCGGGGGAGGCCAGGGCGGCGCCAAGCGACTGTGATATCCAATGGGCCAGCGATGAAAAAGCGCTGCTGGAAGCCATCATAGCTTGGTTTGCAGCAGCCGATCCCGACATCATCATAGGTTGGTCAATAGTGGGGTTTGATTTGTCCCTGCTAAGCCGCCGCGCGCAACACCATGGCCTTTCACTCACCATTGGCCGGGGAGGCAGCGAGCTTGGCTGGAAAGTCGCCGATAAGCACAGACCCGAAACCCTGGATTTACCGGGCCGGGTGGTGCTCGATGGCATTGATTGGCTCAAGGCCGCCTTCTTCCAGTTCGACAGTTTTTCTCTGCAGTCCGTGGCTTCTGCCTTGCTGGGCAAGGGGAAGGCAATCGATAAGGTGGACGACAGGGGGGAGGAAATCACCCGCTTATTCCTGGAGGACAAACCGGCGCTGGCCCGTTACAACCTGATGGACTGCCAACTGGTGTGGGAAATCTTTGCCCACACTCACCTGTTTGAGTTTGCCCTGGAGCGGGCCAGATTGACGGGTCTTGAACTGGGGCGGGTCGGCGCATCGGTGGCGGCATTTACCCACCTCTATCTGCCTCATCTACACCGGCAAGGTTATGTGGCACCGGCCATGGGAGCCGTTCCCGGGCAGGACAGCCCCGGGGGATATGTGATGGATTCGCTTCCAGGGCTGTATCGCAATATTTTGGTGCTGGACTTCAAGAGTTTGTATCCCTCGATTATCCGCAGTTTTTTAATCGATCCCAAGGGCTTGATAGAAGGACTTCAGGAAAGCGAGCAAGACTCGGTTCCCGGTTTCAGAGGCGCCAGGTTCAGCCGCAAGCAACCTATTTTGCCAGGCATTATCGCCACTTTGGCCGCTCGCAGGGAAGAAGCCAAACGGGACGGTAACGCGCCCTTGTCCCAGGCTATCAAGATCATCATGAATTCCCTCTACGGGGTGCTTGGCTCCAGCGGTTGTGTATTCCACGACACCAGACTTGCCAGTTCCATCACCCTGCGGGGCCATGAAATCATGCGCCAGACCCGCGCCTGGATTGAAGAACTGGGTTACCAGGTGATCTACGGTGACACGGACTCTACCTTTGTCTGGCTTGGGGATGAGGCGGCAGATGCCGATGCTACCGGGAAAATGCTTGTGAACCGGGTCAATGGGCTTTGGCGTGACAGGTTGTGGCAGGAATGGCAGTTGGAAAGTTTTCTGGAACTGGAATATGAGCGTCACTACCGGCATTTTTTTATGCCGACCTTGAGGCACTCTGCCGAAGGCAGCAAAAAGCGCTATGTGGGGGAATATGACGATCATGGTCAGTCCCGCATAGTGTTCAAGGGAATGGAGCAGGTTCGCAGTGACTGGAGTCCACTGGCTAAGCGATTACAGCATGAGCTTTATCGCAGACTCTTTGCCGGTGAAGATATGGTTGCTTACATCAAGGACAATATTGATGCCCTGTTTAAAGGTGACCTGGATGATGAGTTGGTGTTCCGCAAGCGTCTGAGGCGAAAGCTTGTTGACTACAGTGCTTCGGCACCCCATGTGAAGGCGGCCAGAGCGTTACTCGAGAGTACCGGCGATCCGGTTTGGGGCCAAAGAGGCGCCAGAATAGAGTACGTGATGACGACTCAAGGGGCAGAGCCGCTGCAGCTTAGCCGGCAGCCAATAGATTATGAATATTATCTTGAGAAACAGATCCGGCCGATTGTCGATCCTGTATTTTCTGTTTTGGATATTAATTACAGCGAAATGCTGGGTAAACAGTTGTTGTTAATTTAATGTATGAATTGGTTATTTAAGGTGTAATGTGGTTACCTGGCTGTTTTAATGGCTGGCTAATTAAGTTCCAATTAATAAAAATCGTGAACGAACCGCTGTTTGGACCGGCTTTTCCTTTGTGCAGCTTGACCGACTTTGTTAATCTCAGCTTTAACGGATTGTAATTTAATTACGGAATTAGTGATTCAGTCATTCCAAAGGTAAGCATTATGAAAAAGACTCTCATCGCAGCCGCCATAGCGGCAATCGCCATTGCACCGGGAGCCAGCGCAATCGAAGTGTATAAGGACAGCAAAAACGCCGTCGCTATAGGTGGTTTTGTGGATGCCAGGGTGATCCATACCCAGGATACAACCGAAGTGGTCAATGGCGCTTCCCGGATCAATTTCGATTTCAACCGGCAACTCAAGGATGGCTGGCGTGCTTTCGCCATGCTGGAATGGGGAGTGAATCCCTTTGGCAGCTCGGAAATTGTTTATAACAACAAGTTCGAGTCGGTGCAGGAAGAGTTTTTTTATAACCGTTTGGGATATGCAGGTATTGCTCACGACCAATATGGTTCGCTGACCATAGGTAAGCAATGGGGCGCCTGGTATGACGTGGTTTACAGCACCAACCTGGGTTTTGTATGGGACGGGAATGCGGCCGGTGTCTACACCTTTAACAAAGACGATGGCGCAATTAACGGCACAGGTCGTGGTGACAAAGTTGTACAATATCGCAATGCCTTTGGCGATATCAGTTTTGCCGTGCAGGTACAGCTGAAGAACAGTAGCTTTTATACCTGTGATGCCGAGGATATCAGCCAGCAGGATTGTGAGTTGCTTTGGCAGGGCGGTGCCGCCGATGCCCAGCAGGTCGATTTTAACTATACCTATGGCGGTTCTGTTACCTACCAGTTGGCTGAACAGCTGACGTTGGCAGCCGGTATCAATCGGGGGGAATTCGACGTCTTGTACGGCACAGGTGAGCAAATTACCGCGGTAGACCTTATTTATGGTGTGGGCCTGACCTATGGCAACTTTGATGCCGAAGGGCTGTATGTGGCGGTTAACGCAAACAAAAATGAAAACCATGACACCGACAATATAGGACGTCTTATCCGGGATGCCTATGGCCTTGAATCCCTCATGTCTTATCGATTTGATAATGATTTCAGAGTGTTGTTGTCATATAACCTGTTGAATGCCGGCGATGACTACGTCATTCAGCCAAACAACACGGACCCTCAGGATGTATTCAAGCGTCAATTTGTTGTAATGGGACTGCATTACATCTGGGATAAAGACACAGTGCTTTATATAGAAGGGCGCAAGGATTTCAGCGACTTCAGCAGTGCCGATGCGGCTCAGGAAGCGAGAATGTCCGTTTCTGAAGACGACGGTATTGCGATAGGCATTCGGTATACTCTTTGAGCCGTATCCCCACAAACCCATAGGACATTAAATAGCCAGGTTTTGCCTGGCTATTTTTATTAAAAATTTTTTGGAAGGCCAATCCCCAACCGCCTGTAGCTGGGCTAAGTAGAATATTGCTCATTGGTTCCTATTATGGGCCTTGAAAGGCCATTCAGTCGTAGAATACCGCCATTGACTGCTGCTACTTCAATATAGCCATAAAGACTGATAAGTAGTCACTTGCATGGTTTCATGCTCTTACAAAATAAACACTTATAACGCTTCTTTTATCTTTGCAGTTGCGGCGAATAGCTTATGTCATCGAGTGTCCTAAATGCGCGCCTCGCTAAACCAAAGATTCATTCAAATAAGAGAAACTGTTTTTATATTAGCCTTAACAAAAAGCACAGTTGTTTATACTGCATCCTTTTGTATCAAGTTGTCCGTAGCCGTGATTTATTGGTGTGTAAAATGTTGATTAAGTGTTTCACATGTGGTTACATACTCGCGTTGGTGTGTTCTGCTTGTAACAAAAAGTGGTTGAATGGTGAGCAATTTGTGGCCATAGGACTCTTTTTGAAATTGAACCGCCCGAATAAAAAAAATGAATTTCAAGGGAGAAATGCAATGCAAAACAACAGCTTGCTGGCTAAGTCTGTGCGCTTAGCTCTGATTGCGGGTACGGCTGCAACAGCTTTCAGCATCCCAGCGGTATTTGCTGCTGAGGAAGGCGCAGATAAAGTTGAGCGTATTGAAGTTACTGGTTCTCGTCTTAAGCGTACCGATTTAGAAACAGCGACCCCAATCACCACTGTTAGTGCTGAGCAAATTGCCAGCCTGGGTGTGCAGGATATGGGTGAGTTTCTTCAGTCCACTTCTGTAATGTCTGGCTCACCAATTGCCACTACCACCAACAACGGCGGTAACGGTGATGCATATGTTGAGCTGCGTGGTCTGGGTTCTTCTCGCACTCTGGTTCTGGTTAACGGTCGTCGTCCAGTATCAAGCGATATGCAGGGTATTCCTGCCTCTATGATTGAGCGCGTTGAAATTCTGAAAGACGGTGCTTCAGCAACATACGGTGCTGACGCAGTTGCTGGTGTGGTAAACATCATCACCAAGCGTGATTACGACGGTGTTGAATTCAACGCCCAAACCAAGCAAAACTTTGATGTTGATGCCGGTACTCAAACCAGCTTCAGCATTTTGGCTGGTAAGAAGTTTGATAACGGTCACTTCGTAGTCAACGTTGACTATGTTAAGCAAGATGAAGCTTATCAAGGCGACGTAAAAGACGTTGACTTCCTGCAGTATCCTTGGAACGTATACGATCCAGAAAGCTTCGCTCAAAATGGTTTGATTCCTCCAGGTATGGAAGGCGAAAACTCTTTTGAAGCCGGTAGTGGTAGTATTCCTTGTGGTAACTTCTACCTGTTCAGCACTTCAGGTTCTTGGACCAACGGTTCTTGCCGTGACGCAGGCGATGTAGGTAGCGGTCTGGCTACTCTCGACGACATGAGAAAGTTCAGTGGCGCCACTGATACTTACAACTACAACCCTGTAAACTACCTGCAGACCCCTTACGAGAAGTTGAACTTCTACGTAGACGGCAGCTTTGAGCTGAACGATTCTGTGACCATTTCTTCCGAGACCCGCATCAATAAGCGTACCTCTCGTCAGGAACTGGCTGCTGTGCCATACGACACTCAGTATGATCCAGCTTACACAGTATACGATCCTGTATCCGGTAGAGAATATCAGGGTATCTCCAAGGACAACTTCTATAACCCATTCGGTGAAGACGTGAAGCGTTCTCGTCGCCGTATGCTGGAAGGCGGTCGTTCTTTCGAACAGGATATCCTGCGCGCACAGCAAGTAATTGCAGCTGAGATTGCGCTGAACGATACCTGGACTCTGGATCTTGACTACAACTACGGTGTGGATCTGACTCAGAGCACTGACTTTGGTCAGCTGTATGGTCCAAACCTGGCCAAGGCTCTTGGTCCATCCTTCATGGATGAAAATGGCAATGTAGTGTGTGGTACTGCTGAGTCCCCGATTGGAGACTGTGTATCGCTGAACCTGTTCGGTGGTGCAGGTACTATCACTCAGGAGATGCTGGATTATATCACTGCTCCTCTGGTTGATTCTTACAACTACAAACTTGAAACTTTCACAGCCTTCTTGGGTGGTGAGCTGTTTGAAATGCCAGCAGGTTCCGTCAGCGGTGGTTTCGGTTATGAATACCGCGCTGAGAAACTGGAGTCTCAGGTTGACTCTGGTAAGTTCATGGAGCAGGTTTCTGGTAACAAGTCCAAGGGTACCAATGGTTCCTTCTATGTGAACTCTCTGTTTGCTGAATTCCGCATACCTCTGCTGGAAGGTCTGCCAGGCGTAGAGCGTTTGGAAATGCCAGTGGGCATTCGTTACGACAACTTCAACACCTTTGGTAGTGCTACAACCTATCAAACCGGTTTGGAATGGTCTGTATTTGATGGTCTGTTGGTTCGTGGTACTTATGGTACTGTGTTCCGTGCACCTACTATTGGTAACCTGTACTCACCAGGTGGTGATTCGTTCCCACAAGGTACTGATCCTTGCCGTATCGGTAACTGGGCTAACTTGTCAGCCGATGCACAGTCCCGCTGTATGGCGGACGGTGTGCCAGCCGGTGGTCTGAATAACAATGACCAGCAGCAGATTGCCAAGGTCGGTGGTAACCCTGATCTGCAACCTGAAGAAGGTGATACCATGACAGTGGGTATTGCTTATTCTCCAGACTTTATCGAAGGCCTGGGTATCACTCTGGATTACTGGGCTGTGGATATCGATAACGTGATCACCACTATCGATCCAATCGATTCTCTGGAAGCTTGCTATGTGGGTGGCCTGACCGAACTGTGTGCTAATGTGAATCGTAAGGGTGATGGTGTAATTGATTTCATCGAAGCCCGTAACACCAACCTGGCTCGTATGACTGCCAAGGGTGTGGACTTTGAAGCTTCCTATGCTGTAGAAACTGGTATTGGTGACTTCAACTTCAACTTCGTATGGACTCACTTCCTGGAGCGTGGCGAGAACTCATTCGAAACCACTGACATGCCAGATGGTTCTGTTGAATACTCTTATGAGTTTGGTGACGTTGAAGGTACATTCCTGAACGATACTTCTTATGCTGAAGACAAGTGGAACTTCACTGCTGTGTATAAGATGGACGACCTGACTGTTACCTATCGTACCAACTACATTTCCGGTATGACTTACCAGGATCTGACTTACTTCGGCAAGTCAGACATTCTGGATGAAGTCGGCTACCTGCCAACTTACAAAGTACCAAGTGTAATGTACCATGACCTGACGGCCAGCTATGTGTTCCCAACCAACACAACTGTTACAGCTGGTGTGACCAACCTGTTCGATGAGAAGCCTCCTTACATCGAAACAGCCTTCAACGGTAACACTGATGAAAGTACTTACCGTCTGTTCGGTCGTAGCTGGTTCTTGAACGTCAACCAGAAGTTCTAATCAGTAAATACTTAGCGAATAAACCAGCACCTTAGGGTGCTGGTTTTTTTTTGCCATATGAAATTGCCCCTTCCGGGGGCTGTGCCGTTACTTTGTGGCTTGTCCATTTACAGTCCTGGTTCATAAGCATTGCTTCCGATCAAATCCAGTATAAATTCAGGAAAGCTGCTTCTGACAAATAAAATTAATAAGAGAAAAAGGAACATCAGAAGAGATGTATGATACTCGAAAAGAAGACAGGGGAAGGAGAGTGACAGCATATAGCTGTCCGGGATTTGTGGTCAGTGTTTAAGCTCTCTTAAAAGGCCATGCCAAATCCATCTGTGCTATCAGTGTTTTTTTACCACTAGAACAAGAAGAACATTCATCGGAATAATTTTATTAACTTACAAATGTTTAACAACTGTGAGTGGGATAGCTTATCCGCTTTGGCTGCTCCTTTAATCTTACCGGCTTTCTTGCTTATTTATGCGTTTTTTTGGGTATGGGGAATGTTGACACAGGTCAACATTTTGTGAAATGATGCGAGCGGGTCTATGCCCTGCGGGGCATAGGAAAGGGAAGAAAAAACTAACAATCACAAGAGAAAGAAATGCTTATTGGTAACAAAGCTGCGATTGGTAACACAATCTGTTGCGGAAACTGTTGCTTATAAGTTAAACCTTTTTAATTCACTTCAAATTGGTTGGGAACTATGTCCAAGGTAAGCAATAGAACAAAAATCGCTGCTGCACTGGTTGGCGTGTTGGCTCTGGCCGGCAGCAACTTGGTGGCGGCAGATCCTCTTGCTGACGTGCAAAAGGCTGACGGTCAGATCCATGCTGATGCAGCTGCATCTCAGAAGAAAGTCGACAAGTTTTTTGATCAGGCACAGGACATGCTGTTTGAATATGGCACTGTGGCTGATGAGCGCGAGTCGCTGAAAGCCTATAACGACTATGTTGCAACTCTGGTTGCCGATCAGGAAGCCTCTATGAAGGCTATCCAGGACGACATCAATGGTGTTGATAAACTGCGTCAGGGCGTAGTGCCTTTGATGTTTAAAATGGTTGAAGCCCTGGAGCAATTTGTTGCCCTGGATCTGCCATTCAACACTCAAGTGCGTAAAGAGCGCGTTGAAAACCTGAAAAACCTGCTGAGCACTGCTGAAGTTACCTTGGCAGAAAAATACCGTTTGATCCTGGATGCCTACAGCATCGAGCGTGAATACGGTAACTTTGTTGCTGTGAATACCGGTAAGTTGGATCTGAACGGTAAAGAAGTACTGGTTGATTTCTTCAACCTGGGTCGTGTAGCCCTGTATGCCCAAAGCTTGGATCAAAAGACCGGCTGGATGTACAACCCTGAAACCAAAGGCTGGGACACCATGGATGAATCTCATCTGCGTGAACTGACCAAAGGTATTCGTATCGCCCGTAAGCAGGGTGCTCTTGACCTCTTTGCATTACCAATTCCAGCTGCGGAGACTGCAAAATAATGAAGAAGTTAATTACTACTGCCGTGGTTGCAGCCAGCCTGTCTCTGACTGCCGGTATGGTGAACGCGGCCGATGCGCCTAAAACGATTGATCAGCTGCTGCAACAGGTCAAAACTGACCGTGCCGCAGAAGGTAAGGTTAATTCCAAGCGTGAGGCTGAATTCCAAGCCGAACGTGGCGATAAAGCGGCTCTGCTGCAACGTGAAAAAAATGCTCTGGCTGCCGAAAAGCAGCGTGGTAAGGATCTGAACCAGGCATTCCTGGACAACGAGCGTAAAATCGCTCAGTTGGAAGAAGATCTGAAAACCGCACAGGGTGACCTGGGTGAAATGTTTGGTGTAGTTAAAGGTGAAGCCGGTGATTTCGCTGGTAAGCTGGTTGGCTCAAACATCAGTGCTCAGTATCCAAAGCGTGACGCCTTTATCGCAGATCTGGGCTCTCGCAAGCAGTTGCCAAAAATTGAAGAGCTGGAAAAATTCTGGCAAGAGCAGCTGTTTGAAATGGTTGAGTCCGGTAAGGTGGTTAAGTTCGACGGCGCTGTGACCGACATCGACGGTAACGTGCGTAACACTACCATTCACCGTATTGGTAACTTTAACCTCACTGCCGATGGCAAGTATGTTGTGTATAACGCTGAACTGGGTCTGATCCAGGAGTTGTCACAGCAGCCAGAAGGTTACCAGGTTGCACCTATTGCCAATTGGGAAGCTGCTTCCAGTGGTGCCGAGAAGGTCTATATTGACCCTGCTCGCGGTACTCTGCTGAACATCTTCACTCAGAAAGCAAGCTTTGAAGACCGTCTGGAAGCTGGTGGTCCGATTGGTTACATCATTATCGCTTTGCTGGGTCTGGGTCTTCTGATTGGTCTTGAGCGTCTGCTGACTCTGACTCTGATCGGTTCTAAAGTGAATGCACAGCGTAAGAACATTGCCAACCCAGGTAATAACGCTTTGGGTCGCATCCTGAAGGTTTACCAAGAGAACAAAGACGTTGACGTCGAAACTCTGGAACTCAAACTGGACGAAGCGATTCTGAAGGAAACTCCAGCTCTGGAAACCCGCATCTCCATCATTAAAGTTCTGGCCGCTATTGCGCCTATGATGGGTCTGCTCGGTACAGTAACCGGTATGATTGCTACCTTCCAAAGCATCCAGCTGTTCGGTACCGGTGATCCGAAACTGATGGCCGGTGGTATTTCCATGGCTCTGGTAACGACTGTACAAGGTCTGGTTGCCGCTCTGCCGCTGATGCTGGTTCACGCCATCGTTGTGGCTCGTAGCAAGTCAATCGTACAAACTCTGGAAGAACAAAGCGCCGGTATCATTGCTGAACACGCTGAGAAGAGGGCTGACTAATGATGCTATTCCTGATGGACGTATGGGATTCCGTCAGGGGCTTCATGGCCACCGGAGGCGATGTACTCTGGCTTGTTGCGGGTGTACTTTTCCTGATGTGGGTTCTGATGTTGGAGCGCTACTGGTATCTGAATTGGATATCACCTAAGCAGCACCAGGACATCATTGCCGCATGGGATGCCAGGGAGGAAACCACTTCCTGGTATGCACACCGCATCCGTGAAGCTTGGGTATCCCAAGCGAAGCAAGATATGAATGCACGTATGCTGATCATCAAGACTCTGGTGGCTATATGCCCCATGATAGGTCTGCTCGGTACAGTGACCGGTATGATTTCAGTGTTCGATGTGATGGCAGTTCAGGGGACGAGTAATGCTCGTTTGATGGCGGCTGGTATCTCAATGGCAACCATGCCAACTATGGCTGGTATGGTTGCGGCACTCTCAGGGGTATTTTTCAGTACCCGCTTGGATGCCAAGATGAGAATCAGTTTAGAAAAGCTAAAAGACAGCATGCCGCACCACTAGAGAGAGATTGAACATGGCTCGTAAAAAGCATTCCAATGTAGATGAGGAAGCACAGATCGATATGACCCCGATGCTGGACATCGTGTTCATCATGCTGATCTTCTTCATCGTAACTACATCCTTCGTGAAGCCATCTGGTCTGGATTACAACAAACCACCAGCGGCCCAAGCGACCAAGAAGCCTTCGGCAAACATCTTTATTGGCGTCAGCAAGACCGGCGTCATCATGATGGAAAACCGTCAGGTGGACGTTGAGCGCGTGACAGCAAACGTAGAGCGTATGTTGGCCGAAGCCCCAGAAGCATCAGTGCTTATCCAGGCGGACAAAGAGGCCCAACACGGTCTGGTTGTCAAAGTGCTGGATCAAGTCAAAGCTGCTGGTATCGATAAGATAGCTGTATCTGCGGGGAACGACTGATATGTTGAGAGCACTAGTATCTATCATTATTGGTGCTACTGTAACTTTCGGCTTATTTTGGTTTATGGCATTCCTGGTAGGTGGCGGCGCACAGCGCGCCGACACCTCAACCGAGTCACCGGTGATTGAAATCACCATGGACCGTCAGGACTCCAAAGCTCAGAACAAGCCGAGGGTAGTACCTAAGCCGCCGCCACCACCGGAGCAACCACCTAAGCCGGATACAACACCGCCGGACACGTCGTCTAACATAGACACCTCAATGTCCTTCAATATGGGCGGCATTGCAGCAGGTGGTCCCAGCACAGGATTTAAGCTGGGTAACATGATGACCCGTGACGGTGATGCGACTCCTATCGTGCGTATCGAACCTCAGTACCCTATTGCTGCGGCTCGTGACGGTAAGGAAGGCTGGGTGCAGTTGCGCTTTACGATCAACGAACTTGGTGGCGTAGATGATGTGGAAGTTATCCAGGCAGAACCCAAGCGTCTGTTTGATAAAGAAGCTATTCGCGCCCTCAAAAAGTGGAAATACAAGCCGAAGATTGTTGATGGTAAGCCCATGAAGCAACCCGGTATGACGGTTCAGTTGGACTTTAAACTGGATAAAGGAGGTAAGTAATGCGTCAAGTGAATAAGCTTGCCAGCGCTTTATTGCTGTCCTTTTCAGCCGGTTTGGCATTTTCGCCAGTTGCCAACGCAGCTGACAAGTGTCCAATGGAACTGCGCCAGTCCAAAGCTGTGGGCGAAAGCGCTGCCAAGAAAGTACAGAAGTCCTTTCAGTCCTACACCGACGGTAAGTTGGATGAAGCGATAGCCATCTTGCTGGAAGCCAACCCCAAGAATGATTTCGACAAAGCTTACGTCGATCGCATGCTGGGTAACTTCTATGCCGAGAAAGGCCAGATGGGAACCGCGATCAAATACCTCAAGAGCGCCGTTGATGCGGATATTCTTGGTGGTACTGACCATGCGGGCACCATGAAGCTTTACGCAGACTTGCTGTTGCAGGAAAAGAAATTCAAAGAAGCCATTGGTTATTATTACAAATGGATGGATTTCTCCTGTAAGAAAGATGACTCAACAGTGTACCGTCGTATTGGCGTTGCTTATACCGAACTGAAAGAGTGGGATAAGGTTCTGTCTGTCGCTGACCAAGGTCTTGCCCATGCCACTTCACCTGATAAAGGTCTTTATCAGATGAAGCTGACTGCTTACTTCAACAAGAAGCAGTACAAGGATGCCGTTAAGGTATTGGAAATCATGGTGCCTTTGTTCCAGGAGGACAAAACGCTGTGGGTTCAATTGGCACAGTTTTATCTGTTGACCGAAGACTATCCCAAGTCGCTCGCGACCTATGATTTGTCTTACCGCAATGGCTTCCTGGAAACAGCAGGCAACGTAACCCGCTATACCCAGTTGTTGGCTCAAAACGGCTCACCCTATCGCGCAGCCAAGGTGTTTGAAAAGCACCTCAAAGAAGGACTCGTTGAGTCCAACGAGAAAAACTTGAGTATTCTGGCGGGTTTTTACCATAACGCCAAGGAACTGAAGGAAGCTGCCGGGTACTATGGTAAAGCCGCCGCTGTAAACAATGATGGTAAGCTTTATCTGAAACAGGGGCGTTTGTTGGCTCTGGACCAGAAATACAGCGAAGCTATTCCTGTTCTGCAGAAGTCTGTCGAAGCCGGTTTGGATAATCCCGGTGAGGCGCACTTTGAACTGGCTCTGGCTCATCTGAGTCTGAAACAGTACAAGTCAGCCTACAAGGAAGCCAAGTTGGCTGCCAATGACAAGAAGACCGAGCGCAGCGCCAAGAGCTACATTGCTTATATTGAAGAAAAGGCAAGGATCCACAAGATCACGTTGTAATTCATCAGATAAGCGAAGCTTATAAAAAGAAGCCACCCTAGGGTGGCTTCTTTTTTACTGTAGCCTTTCCAATACAATGTGTTGATGAGGATCAGACTCGATTTTCTTACACAGTGCCTCGGTGCTGTTGAATAAGGTTTCAATTTTGTTGTCTTTACTCGGGTGGCAAATACAAGCAATCAGTTTGTAGTTGTGCATCAGGCTTTTATCTTTGCCATATTTGGACTTGAACTCAGTAATTTGCTCTTCAATGCGCTTAGCTACTATGGCTGTGCCCTCTGCATCTATATTGAACAGCCCCAAGGCAAAGTGTTCCTTATCCAATCTGGCGATTAAATCTGTTGCCCGTTTCAGGGTATTTTGAATTTCATTGGTAAAGAGTTCCAACAGATGGGGTTGGTCGCTGGTTTCATGTATATTGGGGCACAGATAGAGCAGGGCTAAACTCTGGTTTTCCCTTAAGTGTCTATGCCATTCCCTGTGAAAGACTTCCATGAAATAGGTTTGGTTATAGACGCCGGTTTCTGGATCCCTGAATCCGGAGTTGCGAAATGAATAGATCATGGTGCGACTCCAAAAACGTATCTAATTCCAGTATAGAAAACTCCAGCGACAGCAGAGATAAACGGAGACATATAATATGAAAAAGGCATTGCTGGCTTTCAGCATCGGCATCGTACTTACAGGGTGTGGTGATAATTCAGTCACCTCAAAGGCTAACTCTGATAGCACACAGACACAGGTGCAGGTTGAGGTCTCTGCGGCTTCCCAATATCAGGCTTTGGTTGACAGTTTTTTTAAAGACTATTTAAAACTCGAGCCACTGGATGCCACTTTCATCGGGGTTAACGATTACAACAGTGTTTTTGGCAATAATCTGACCGAAGAATACTTGAAAGCCCGCCACGACTTTAACAGCGGCTATTTGCAGCAGGCCAGGAAGATAGACAGAAGCCAATTACCTGCAGATCTGCAACTTAGCTACGATCTCTTTATCTACGATCGTAACACCGCGCTGACAGCAGAAACCTTCCCCAGCCGCTTCCTGCCCATGAACCAGTTCTACAGTACAGTGATCACCATGGTGCAATTGGGCAGCGGTGAGAGCGCGCAGCCGTTTGCCACGGTTCAGGACTATCTCAACTGGGGATCAAGGGTTGATGGCTTTATCGAATGGTTGGCTTTGGCCGAGCAGAGAATGCAGGAAGGCATGGCCAGCAAGGTCGTATTGCCAAGAGTGTTGGTCGAGCGAATGCTCCCCCAATTCAAGGCGCAACAGGTTGAAAAGGTCGAAGACAGTGTCTTCTACGCTCCCATAGTTAAGCTTCCTGAAGACTTCAGTGAAGAGGATAAGGCGAAGCTGACCGCACAATATCAAAGCATGATTAAGGATAAGCTGCTGCCGGCGCTGGCGAAAATGGAGCTGTTCCTCAGCCAGAGCTACCTGCCGGCAGCCCGGTCAACAGATGGTTGGTGGGGGCTGCCAAATGGCAAGCAGTGGTACCAACATTTGGCCAATATGCATACCACGACTGACAAGTCGGTTGATGAAATACATCAAACCGGTCTTAATGAAGTTGCACGTATTTTGTCGGAAATGGACAAGGTGCGCCAGCAAGTCGGATTTGAGGGCGACCTCAAGGCTTTCTTTGCCAGCCTTTCCTCTGAGCCTCAATACTTTTTCGAAGAGCGTCAGGGGCTTATCGACGGCTATATGCAACTCAAAGACAAGATTAATGCTGTGTTGCCCAGTTACTTTAATGTCAAACCCAAGGCCGATTACGTCGTCAAGCCGGTGGAAAGTTTCCGTGAACAATCAGCCGCGGGCGCATCCTATGAAGCTCCTGCCGTCGATGGCAGTCGTCCCGGGGTATTTTATATCAATACCTTCAATCTCAAGGCTCAACCCAAATGGGGCTTGACCACGCTGTCGTTGCATGAGGCCGCTCCCGGACATCATTTCCAGATTGCCATCAAGCAGGAACTGACTGGAGTGCCTGAGTTCCAGCGTTTCAGTGGTTATACCGCCTTTGAAGAGGGCTGGGCCCTGTACGCCGAGTATCTGGGGATTGAGATGGGGCTGTTTACCGACCCTTACCAGTACTTTGGCAAACTGTCAGACGAAATGCTCAGGGCCATGCGCCTGGTGGTGGATACCGGCTTGCACGCCAAAGGCTGGAGCCGCGAACAGGCCATCCAGTACATGAAGGATAATTCGCCTATGGCCGAGTCTGATATTGTGGCCGAAGTGGAGCGTTATATGGCCATTCCAGGCCAGGCACTGTCCTACAAGGTGGGGCAATTGAAGATATTGGAACTCAGGGCCCATGCAGAAAAGGAATTGGGCGCGAAGTTTGACCTCAAGGCGTTCCACGATCAAATCCTGACCTCAGGTTCCTTGCCCATGGCGGTCATGGAACAAAAGATAGAACGTTGGATTGCTTCTCTGAGCTGATTGTCCTTGAAAGCTTGTTCACGGGCCATCACTGTCCCTATACTGGCTTGGTGCAGTTTAGGGACAGTCGTTGGGCGCCCACAGATATCTAGTAACTTTAAGGAGCTTTACCATGGTTCAAGCCACTGCCAGACACTTGTTGGTCGATACCGAGGAGCAGTGCCAGGCACTGAAACAACAAATCCTCGAGGGGGCTGATTTTGCCGAATTGGCCAAACGCCATTCCTCCTGTCCATCCGGGGCTCAAGGGGGCGATTTGGGTTCCTTCGGACCGGGCATGATGGTGCGTGAGTTCGATGAAGTGGTGTTCAGTGCCCCACTGAATCAGGTTCAGGGGCCGGTCAAAACCCAATTTGGTTACCACTTGCTGGAAGTGACCAGCAGAGGGTAAAGTGAAAACGGCAGCTAAGCTGCCGTTTTTCATGGGAGAAGACAAAGTGGAAGTTGAACTCTATACCGACAGGCTGAGGTTGCGTAATCTCAGGGAAACAGATAAGCCCGACTTTATCCGATTGCATCTCGATGAGTCGGTGAACCGCTTGGTGCGCGACATCGAACCCCTGGCCGTGATTGAGGAAAAATTCAATCAAAGGCACTTACCCTGGTATTACGAGTCGGGACTTTGGCTGACCTTGGTGATAGAGACCCTGGATGGTCGGTTTGTCGGTTACACGGGGTTCCATTGCGAAGACGGCGTATCAAAGCGCGCCGAAGTGGGCTATTTATTGGCGCCGGAAGCCCAGGGCCAGGGTTTTGCCACCGAGGCAACCCAGGCCGTGATTGACTGGGGCCGCCATGTGTATGGGATACACAAATTTATCGCCTGGTGTGCTGCAGATAACCTGGGTTCCAGAAGAGTGTTGGAAAAGTGTGGTTTTCAGCAGGAAGGGCTACTGAAGCAACATACGCTTATCGGTGGTCAATGGCATGATGACTGCATTTACGGCCTGTTGGCCTGACACTAATTCCTGCCGCCGGTTATGAACTGCTGGTATAATGCCACCCAATTTCTGCAACCTATGGAGTCCTCGCGTGAGCGAATCAATCCAAACCTTGTCCCTGCATGCCGGGGATGACTATATTGAACTGTATAAGGTATTGAAAGCACAGGGTATGTGCAGTGATGGTGGCCTGGCAAAGCACGTGATAGCCGAGGGCTTGGTCAGCGTCAATGGTGAGGTGGAAACCCGCAAACGTAAAAAACTGCTGCCCGGTGATGTGGTCAGCTTCCAGGGACAAACAGTGCAAATCGTTGCAGCGTAAGAGGAAAGTCATAATGCAATTTCCGGATGATGATAACGGTCAAATGTTGGCAGCCATGCAAGAGGCCGGCATAGATTTAAGCCAGCCCCTTGATGTGGATTTTTTTCTGGTATTTGACGATCAGCGTGATGCCGAATCGGCATTGGAAGATTTGAGCCAGTCTGAGGCACAGGGTGAGCTGGAGCTGAATTTCAGCGATGAGCTGGAAAAGTGGGAACTGATAGTCACCATCAATATGGTGCCTGAATACGATGCCCTGGTCGCCAAGGAAACCGAACTCAACACATTTGCCGCTGAATATGATGGTATGACCGACGGTTGGGGTGTGATGCAGCATCAGGAAGGTGATGACGAATTCATGGATGATGAGGATGACGACCACGAATGTGGCGACCATTGCCATCACTGAGTTGTCTTGAACCTGGCCACCTTTCGGGGTGGCTTTTTCTTGCCATGACAGCAGTGACAGTGACCACTGACTTCTGCATCATCGGCTTACAGGTCGGTGTGCCGACCATCCCCGGAGTTTGATACGTACCCATGGATGTTCAACTGACCCTGGAAATGGCCGCTTTACTGGTGGCGGCGGCAACCCTGGCCGGTTTTATCGATGCCATCGCCGGCGGTGGCGGTCTGCTGACCATACCGGCGTTGATGTGGGCCGGATTGCCGCCAACAGCGGCGCTGGCGACCAATAAACTGCAGGCCTGTGGTGGCAGCTTTTTCGCCAGTCTGTATTTTGTCCGTAAGGGTATGGTGGATCTCGCTGCACTTAAAATGTCCATTTTGGCAGCCTTTGTCGGTTCTGCATGTGGCACCATAGCAGTGCAACTAATAGATGCCGGCATTCTGGCGCGGGTGTTGCCGTTTCTTATGCTGGCCATAGGTGCTTACTTTCTGTTTTCCAAAAAGATCTCAGAAGAGGACCGCCATCAATTGCTGACCCCGGGGCTGTTTGCCTTGACCGCGGCACTTGGGGTAGGGTTCTACGATGGCTTCTTTGGCCCCGGCACCGGCAGCTTCTTTGCATTGGCATTTGTGTCCCTGGCGGGGTTTGGCCTGGCCAAGGCCACCGCTCACGCCAAGGTGCTCAACTTTGCCACCAACATTGCCTCGCTGTTGTTCTTTGCTCTCGGCGGCAAGGTGGTGTGGATGCTGGGATTGATGATGCTCGGTGGTCAGGCCCTGGGCGCCTCTCTGGGTTCCCGACTGGTTGTCACCAAGGGTACCCTCATTATCAAGCCATTGGTGGTGTGTATGTCCGTTGCCATGAGTATCAAGTTGTTGGCCAGCCAATACCAGTGGAGTTTCTGAGCCGGTGCAACCTGTTTTTTTTGCCCTTAAGATCGATAGCCGCAGTTTCACCCGATAGGGACATCCAGATGAAATTTATCCATACCTCAGATTGGCATATTGGCCGGCAACTGCATAATGAATCGCTGCTTGATGAGCAAGCATTGATGCTGCAGCAGATTGCCTCACTGGCCGCTGAGCACGGGGTGGATGCCCTGGTGGTGGCAGGTGACATCTACGACAGGGCTATTCCGCCTGCCAATGCCGTGGCCCTGCTCAATCGCTTCCTCGACACCCTGCTGCTGGAGCTCAAGATCCCCGTCATCATGATCGCCGGAAACCATGACAGCCACGAGCGTCTTGGCTTTGGCGCCAGGCAGATGAGTGGTAGCGGACTGCACATTTGTGGACCGCTGGAGCGTCATATCAAGCCCGTCAGAATAGAAAGTGATTCCGGCGCCGCCCTGTTTTATCCCATTCCTTATGCAGAACCCGCCATGGTGCGCCAGTTGTTTGAGGTTGAGGTCAGCAGCCATCAGGACGTCATGGCCCTGCTGCTCGATGAGGTGCTGGGCCAAAACGGCGACGGACTGCCCAAGGTTGTGGTGGCACACTGTTTTCTCGATGGCGGCAGCGGCTCAGACTCAGAGCGACCGCTCAGCATAGGCGGTGCCGATCGTATCGACCCAATGCTGTTCAGTGCTTTTGATTACGCCGCTCTGGGACATTTGCACGGGCCCCAATTTAAGGGCTCCCCCCATGTGCGCTATTCGGGCTCACCGCTCAAATACTCCTTCAGCGAGCAGCACCAGAACAAGTCTGTAACCCTGGTGGAATTGCAAGCGGGGCAACCTGCCGTCATCGAGCTGCTGCCGCTGACTCCCAGGCGCGATGTGCGCATTATTGAAGGTTATTTGCAACAGTTGCTGGAACAGGCACCAACCGATCCCGGCCGTGAAGACTATCTCATGGTGCGCCTGCTTGATACCCAGGCGCTGCTTGATCCCATGGGCAAACTCAGAAGCCATTATCCCAATGTGCTGCACCTTGAACGCACCGGACTGATGGCCAGGCAGGCCAGTGGTGACGTGGAGCGGGATAGGGTGCAAAAGGGCGAATTGGACATGTTCAGCGACTTTTTCAGCCAGGTCCAGGGCGAGCCCATGAGTGATGCGCAGCGGCAGCTGATGACCGAACTTATTGAAGCGCTGCACCGGGAGGAAAGTCGATGAGACCACTGACACTGGAACTGTGCGCCTTTGGCCCCTTTGCTGACCGGCAAACCATCGACTTCAGCGTCCTCGGCAGTAACCCGCTGTTTCTGATCAACGGGCTCACCGGGGCTGGGAAAACCAGCATCCTGGATGCTATCTGTTATGCACTCTACGGCAAGACCACGGGAAACGAACGTGAAGCCAGCCAGATGCGTTGCGATACCGCCGATGATGGTCTTCTGACCGAGGTCAGCTTTGAGTTTGAACTGGGCGACAGACGTTATTTGGTGCGCCGGATCCCGGAGCAGTTGCGGGCTAAAAGTCGCGGCGATGGCAGCACGGTGCAAAAGGCCGAGGCAGAACTATGCCGTATCCATACTGACGGACGCCGAGAGGTGCTGGTGGCCAGCAAGGTCAGCGATGCCACCAGTTTGATTGAGGAACTGACCGGGCTGGATGTGGACCAGTTCCGCCAGGTTATGGTCTTGCCCCAGGGTAAGTTTCGTGAGTTGTTGCTGGCCGACTCCAAGGAGCGGGAAAAGATTTTCAGCCAACTGTTTCAGACCCATGTGTATCGCCGTATTGAAGAGCGTCTGAAGCAGCAGGCGTTGGACATCAAGGGGCAAAAGCGGGATCTGGATTCGCGCCGCACCGGCATACTGCAAACCGTGGGCCTTGAAAGTCAGAACGAACTGGATGCGGCCATTGCCGCCCTGACGCCCGAGCTGGCACAGGCAAAGCTGGTGCGGGACAACACGGCGGCGGCCATGGCCGAGGCGACCAGGTCATTCGACCAGGCTCAGGCCTTGGCTCAGGAATTTGCCCAGCTTAGCCTTTTGGGGCAGCAACTGACCATCATAGAAGCTGGCCGCGAGCAGCTAACGGCCAAAGAAACGCAACTGACCCTGGCACGCCAGGCCGAAAAATTGATGCCGCTCAAGCGTCAGTTGCTGCAGCGGCAGCAGGAAAATCAGGAAGCCGCGCAGCAACAGCAAAGTGCGCTTGAAGCAAGGGGGCTTGCCGAGCAAGCACTGGTGCGCGCGAACGATGCGGCCTCCAGGATGCCCGAGTTGGATGCACAAAAACAAACACTGCTGGCGGAACAGCAGCAGTTGCAGGATTGGCAGCCGAGAATGGCCGCCCTTGAGGATATAGAGGGGCAGTTGGCGCAGGCCGGTAGCCAACTGGAGTCGGCCCGCGGGCAGCAACAACAGGGGCTGCAAGAGCTGGCCCGCTTGGAAGCATCCCGACAAGCCATGCTCGAGTCCGTGAGCCCATTGGAGGCCAAGGCGAGTTTACGGGTGGAATTGACCGAACAGTTGGCGCGCCAGGAAGTGATACTGGAGCGGGTTCGGCAATTGGACGCTCTGGCGGGCCAGCAACAGACGCTCCATCGGCAACTCGGTGATCTCGAAAAACAGGGCTTGGAAGCCAAGGCCGCCAAAGAACAGACCGAAAACCAGCGCAAAACCCTTGAGCTTGCCTGGCATACAGGTCAGGCCGCCATGTTGGCAAATGAACTCAAGCAAGGCAGTCCATGCCCGGTTTGTGGCAGCTGTAGCCACCCAAGCCCCGCGCAAACCGAGGTGCAACTGCCATCGCAGCAAGAGTTGGAGTCGGCCAGGCTGTTGGAGCAACAGGCTCTGCAGCAGTACCAGGAAACCCGCAGCAACTATAGCCACACCAAGTCCCGCTTAAAGGAGCTGGAACAGCAATTCAGGCAGTTGAGTGAACAGCTGGGGGAAGCCGCGACCCAAGCCCCGGCTGCCCATGAACAGCATTTGCAGTCGCTCAGACTAGCCCTTGCCGATGCCAGCTCAGCCAGTGAATCACTGCATAAACTCAGGGGCGATATAGCAAAGGCCGAGCAAGCCTGGCATACCCAGCGGCAGACAACCGAGCAGCTCGCCCGGCAGGTGGAAGAGGCCAATCAGCGACTCATCCAACTTACTGAAAACAGGAAGGCAACCCTGGCGGCCATGCCCAAGGCACTTGCCGAACTGGAGCATCCCCGAGCCCTCAGTGCCCGGTTGGAGGCAATCAATACTTTGCTGACCTCCATAGCCACTGAACAGGAAAGCTTGGTATCGGCGCATCAAGAGGCTTCCAATGAATTGGCGCGGGCAAAAGGTGCGGTTCAGGATACGGCTCAGCAATATCAACGTGTCACAAGCCGGCTGGCAGAGGCCGATGCTGAGTTTTCCCGGGCGCTGCAATCCTCCGGTTTTGCCGATACAGCTGCCCTTGAGGACGCATGGCGCAGTGAGACACAGCAACAGTCTCTTGAGCAGGAAATTCAGGACTGGCACAGGCAAAGGCACAGTCTCAGGGAACAGTTGGCGGCCCAGCAACGTAAATTGCAGGAGCGGCAAGCACCGGAACTGGATGCCCTGACGGCCCAAAAGTCGGCTGCCGACGCTCGCTTTCAGCAATCCGATGAGCAATGGATGCGGCTCAATGGGCGCATGCAGGAGCTCGGCAATGCCGCCAGACAATTGCAGCAGGAAGCGGATAGCGCCAGGGCGCTGGACGCGCAATATGCTCTGGTGGGAACTCTGGCCGATGTGGCCAACGGCAACAGCCAGAGCAAACTCAGTCTGCAACGCTTTGTCCTGAGCGTGCTGCTTGATGATGTGTTGCGAGAGGCCAGCCAGCGCCTGCAACTGATGAGTAAGGGCCGGTACCGTTTGCTGCGCAAGGAAGATAGGGCCAAGGGTAACAAGGCGTCGGGACTGGAGCTGGAGGTGGAAGACGCCTACAGCGGCAAGGTGAGGGCTGTGGCAACCCTCAGTGGCGGCGAAAGTTTTATGGCGGCGTTGTCACTGGCGCTGGGCTTGTCCGATGTGGTCCAGGCCTACGCCGGGGGGATAAAACTCGACACCCTGTTTATCGACGAAGGTTTCGGCAGTCTGGATCAGGAGTCGCTGGAGATGGCTATTCGGACCCTGATGGATCTGCAGGCCAGCGGCCGCATGATTGGCGTCATTTCCCACGTCTCGGAAATGAAGGAGCAGTTGCAGACCCGTATTGATGTGCTCAAGGCCGCCGCCGGCAGTGAAATTCGCCTGCATCTGCCCTAGGTCAGGTTATAAATTACAGTTGTGTTGCTGTAAAAATTTGGTATAACAGTTTTTTGGAACTGTGCTACGCGCAGCTTTATTCACTGGAATTTATTCGCCGCCAAGCCGAACCAAACGGGGATATTCAGGGTTGCAGACAGAATTTGCTATAAAGAACAATTTGCTGCTTGAACGTCTTGTTGCCTTGCCGCCGCTGCACAAGCGTTTGATGTTGGCTCTGGGCCTGGTCATGGGCGTCGCCATGCTGTCCCCGGTCGGCCCGACCCAGGTCAGTGGCCGTATTCCCGTGCATTTGGATATAGAATCCCTGGTTCCGGACATCTCCAGTGCGCCCCTGCCGGCCCAGACCGTGGAGCACACGCCGGCCTTTGTCCGTACCATAGTCTCGGGTGACACCCTCAGCGGTCTGTTTTCCAAGGCTGGAATCGATCAGCAAACCATGTACAAGGTGTTGGAGGCCGATCTTAACATTCTGGCGCTCGATACCCTGATGCCGGGCAACCGCATCAGTTTTTGGACCGACGAACAGGGCAAACTGCAAAAGCTGCAACTCTGGTTTAACGCCGCCCGTCAGGTGGTATTCAATCGTTACGAAGACGGCAGCTTCAGTGTCGATGAAGTAGAGATTGAAGGCGACTGGCAACAGCGCATTATCAGCGGTGAAATCCACGGCTCTTTTTATGTATCGGCCCAGCGTATGGGACTGGATGCAGCGCAAATCCAGAAAGTGGAAACCCTGCTGAAGGAGAAGCTCAATTTTGCCCGGGACCTGCGTGCCGGTGATAGCTTTTCTGTGCTGCTCAGCGATCAGTTTGTGGAAGGCGAGTCCACAGGTAACAGCCAAATCCTGGGGATCAGCATCGACAGCGGTCGCAGTCATATCACAGCCTTCCAGCATTCCGATGGCAACTTCTACGACCAGCAGGGCCAGAGCCTGGCCAGGGCCTTCCAGCGCATTCCGCTGGCGAAACAGTACAAATTAAGTTCGCGTTATAACCCAAGACGCAAGCATCCGGTCACAGGGCATGTGTCACCCCATAACGGTACCGATTTTGCGACGCCCATAGGCACCAAGGTGGTGGCACCGGGTGATGGTGTGGTCGTGATGGTGACAGATCACCAGTTTGCCGGAAAATACATAGTCATAGAGCATGGTAACAAGTACCGCACCCGTTACCTGCATCTGTCAAAGGCGCTGGTGCACAAGGGGCAGCGCGTCAGCCGCGGCCAGGTAATAGCACTGTCCGGCAATACCGGTCGTTCAACCGGGCCACACCTGCATTATGAATTCCACGTCAACGGTAAACCGGTTGACCCCATGAAAGCCAATATTCCCATGGCCAGCCAACTGAGCGCCAAAGAGTTGGCCCAGTTCAGCTCTTTGGTGCGGGAACGGCAGGCCCTGATGCGTTTGGGATAAGAGTTTCGGCCATTTTTTCGCCATAAAAAAAGCAGCCTGTTGGCTGCTTTTTTTATGCAAAGATCCGGGTTCAGCTGGCCTTGTTGCGCCTGGCGTACTTGAGAGCACACTGGCACAGACCTCCACGGCGGGCCGCGCAGCCTGAGCAGGGTGAGGCTTTGAAAGGCTTAAGGGCAAAGCTGCGGGCACTGGTTGCGGGGGTAAGACACAGGATTGTCGGCGCCGGATCATTGGCCGCAATTGAAATGCGACTGGCTTGCTTCAGATACTTGCGGGCGGCCTTTTTGCTGTCGCAGCCCTGGGTCAGCAGCTCTGCCATCCAGGTCTGCTTCAGCTCCTTCACCTTATGCTTGCGGGCTTTGCCAATCAGGGTAGTCGCCTTGTTGCGCACGGCCTTTCTGGCATGCTTTTTACAAAGCTTTCTGATGCTTTTGCTGAGTTTGGCCATGGAGAACAACCCGGCTGCTTGGATTGGGTTGAATTCTAAATGAAAACCATTATCAGTCAAGTTTTGTTGCTGAATACGCGGAACTGGTCACAGGATTAAAAAGGTGATTGGTTGGCGTCGATGGCGGTCAGCAGCAGCCTGAGATCGAATTCCAATTGATGATAGTCCGGCTCCATGTGGCAGCAGAGCTGGTAAAAGGCCTTATTGTGTTCCTTTTCCCTGAGGTGCGCCAGTTCGTGTACCACCACCATACGCAACAAGGGCTCCGGTGCCTGCTTGAGGCGCCCGGCAATACGGATCTCATGTTTGGCCTTGAGCTTTTGCCCTTGAACCCGGGACACGAAACTGTGCAGGCCCAGGGCCTGATGTTTGAGGGTGAGCTTATCGTCGAAGCAGATCCGGGCTATGGGGGGTGACTTTTTCATAAAGCGGCTTTTCAGCGCCTGGGTGTAATCGTACAGTGCCTTATCGCTGCGGATCTCGTGTTCGGCACTGTAGCGACGGCCCAATACCTGACCCAGTTTATTATCCGCCAGCAAGTCTGATACTTGCCGGCGAATACTGTCGCTGTAATGGGCCAGATAGGGCAGGGATTGCATCGGCTCAGAGCTTGCCGTAGATGCGACCGTTAATGTAGGCGTAGGCGGCCTCGAACGCCGGCAGTTGGAAGCGTTTCAGCTCCAGCGCATCGTAATCCACCTGGGGCGGGTTGCGCTTGAGTTGTTCCTTGATGCTGACGGGTGACAACAGGGTCACGGGTAATCCAGCCAGCTGAATGGCGGCCTCAAGCTTAAAGCTGGTGGCACTGCCTGCCAACTTGCCTTTTTGCTCGCGACTGATGATGACCAGGTGTTCCACCTTGTAATCTTCCATCAGCTTTTTGAAGGCAAAATGGAACTCACTGATGGCCTCCTGGGTTTCGGATGCCGAGACAGTGAAGGACTGTTTGCGGCACTCCGGTACATTGAAGGTATCACCTTCATTACTCAGCAGACTGATAATGGCTTCGCTGCCCTTGAGTTCAACGCCACATACTTTCATGTTACACCTATTAATAAATTGATTTTAAACTGGAATTCTGTTGGCATCAGGCTGCCGGTGTTTTGCGTTTGACCATGGGCGCATCACCCACATCCACGCCGGAAATAAAGCGTTTGTCCCGCTTGGGCGCGGTTTTTGGCGCGTTGGTCTTGGCCGGACGTTTGCTTTTGGGTTTGGCCGTTGCTGCCGGCTTGCTGCGGGAAGGCTTTTTCGGCGCCAATCCCTTGAACTTGGGCTCCAGTCCCTCAAGGGTGCTGAAATCAAATTCACGGCGCAGCAGTTTTTGTACCGCCAGGAAATTGTCCCAGTCCTTGGGACCCACCAGGGAAATCGCATCGCCCTGGTTACCGGCACGACCGGTGCGGCCGATGCGATGCACATATTCTTCGGCAAACTTGGGCATGTCGAAGTTAATCACCAGGGACACATTGAGCAGATCCAGACCGCGGGAAGCCAGATCTGTGGTCACCAGCACCTGCTGCTGACCCCGGCTGAACTGATCCATGATCTGGTTGCGCTGGTTTTGGCGCAACTCACCGGACAGGGCCGCAGCCTTGATGTCCTTGGACTGCAGCAGCTGTGACAGACGCTCGGTATCACTGCGGGTGGCGGTAAAGATGATGGCCTGCTTATGGGGATGGCTTTCGAGCAGCTTAAGCAGCAGGGCTTCCTTGTGGTCCAGGTGATCGGCAAGGAAAATCTGCTCACTGATATCCTTGTGACCGCTGTGGACCGCATCTATGGCCAGATGCTCGGGATTGTTGAGCAATTCGGCCGCCAGCGCATGGATCTCGTTGTGATCCAGGGTGGCGGAAAACATCAGGGTTTGACGCCGTCTGTGGTCAGCGGCGGCATGGATGGCCCTGAGCTGGGGCGCAAAGCCAAGATCCAGCATACGGTCGGCTTCGTCCAGGATCAGCAGCTCCAGACCATTGAGAAACAGATGGCGCTGGGCCAGATGATCGGCAATGCGTCCGGGGGTGGCGACTATAAAATGCGGTTCCTTTGCCAGTGCCTTGGCCTGATCGTTGAAGTTTTCCCCTCCCAGAATGCTGGCAGCCCGGTACTGGGTATTGGCCACCAAGAGCCTGAGTTGGGCATAAACCTGATTGGCCAGCTCCCGGGTCGGCAGCAAGATCAACACCCGCGGATCTTTCTTGCTCAGTGCCCGGGTCGCTATCACCCTTTGCAACGCCGGCAGCAAAAATGCCAGGGTTTTCCCCGAACCCGTCTTGGATGAGGCCATCAAGTCTTTGCCGGCGAGGGCGATGGGCAAGGCCCCGGCCTGGACGGCTGTGGGGGTTTCTATCCCCATGTGTTTCAGGCTCTGCAGCAGACGCTTGTCGAGGGAAAAATCACTAAATTGCAAAGGAAGGGCTCCGTTGGCGTGCGCTTTTGGCACGGGTAAAAATTTCAGCCGGACATTATACCCTCAAGTTGGCGCCCCGGCCACGAACTTTATGAGCCCCGGCGGACAAAAGTCTGCCGGCGAACACCGGCTTTGCCTGCGCTAATTGCTTGCTGTCGTGGCCGTTTTCATGCGCCCGCCAAGCTGTTAACCTTGATGGCATTCAGGCAATTCGCGCCGGAGTTGCCATCTGAGCGGTATCACAAAAGGACGTAGCATATGACCCCAAAGCCAGCCCCCAACAGCACCAGCAACCATACAAGCTCCAAGTCTCCCACCATAGGGCTGGCATTGGGCAGCGGTGCCGCCAAGGGTTGGGCCCACATTGGGGTTCTGAAGGCCTTGCTGGCACTGGGGGTGAAACCCGATAAGGTGGCCGGTTGTTCGGTCGGTGCCCTGGTGGGGGCGGCCTATGCCAATGGTCGCTTGCAGGAATTGGATAACTGGGTCAGTGGATTTTCCAGCTGGGATGTACTGGGGCTGATGGATTTAAGCTGGCGCCGCGGTGGCATTATCGGCGGCGAGCGGGTGTTTGATGTGTTGCAATCACACATTGGCGACTTGCAGATTGAGGCCCTTGCCATTCCTTTTGCGGCCGTGGCCACGGATCTCTACAGCGGCCAGGAAATCTGGATCCGTGAAGGCGATCTGCGCCAGGCGGTGCGGGCTTCCTGCTCCATGCCCGGCATTTTGCCGCCGGTGCGCCTGGGGGAGCGTTGGCTGGTGGACGGTGCCGTAGTCAATCCCGTGCCCGTGTCTGTGTGCCGCGCCATGGATGTGGATGTGGTTATCGCCGTCGATCTCAGTGGTCACAGGCGCCAACGCAATGCGGAATTTCCGATTGAGATCCGCAGCGAGACGTCGTCGGCGCTGGAGCAGTCCCGGGCCCTGGAATCCCAGGGCAATGGCTTTATGGATTTGCTCGCCCGCGGCAAGGAATACGTCTCCAATCTCAGCGACAAATTTGCCCTTGGAAACAACTCCGATCCCGGCATGTGGGCGGTGATGTCGCAGTCCATGGAAATCCTCGAACAAAGACACAAGCGGGCCCGCTTGATGGGGGATCCGCCCGATGTCTGCCTGCTGCCCAAGGTCAATGATATCGGCACTATGGAGTTCCATCGAGCCCGGGAAGCCATTGCCGCCGGCGAGGCCGCGGTAATGGCGTCGGCACATTTGATTGAAGCAGCCCTGGGACGATAAACAAGCATTTTAAATTCAAATGCTTGCGGCTGATTTCTCTGTCGGAAGCAGTCTGAAAGGGCGGCTTTCCTACCCGTGGGATTCGGCTCGGTCAAGGGCTTGGAAGCGAAAATATCGCTTATTTTTGCCTGTGGCAACAGGCGTTTTCTTACATGATCCAGATCAAGGTATTGTCATTCACTTTGCCGCTTAATACGCAACATATTGTGTTTGTGCCTATATAAAGCACTAGATGATGTGGTGCTTATTTCAACAGAGCCAAGAGGGAATGAAGATGCCGGTCGTGATAAAGAGGGATGGTTGCCAAGCCCCGTTTGATGAAACCCGTATCCGTGATGCCGTGATCGCGGCCTCTGCCCATGAGGGAATTGAGGACGTGGACTACGCCGCCACAGTGGCGGCAGTGGTGCATGCCGGTGTCAGTCACCTGCAGCAGGTGCACATCCACGAGCTGCAGTTGGCGGTGGAAAACTGTCTGATGGAAGGCCCCTATAAGGAGGTCGCCCGCCATTATATTGAGTACCGTCACGACAGGGACGTGTGCCGCGAGGCCAGCAGCAGGCTCAATCAGGAGATCCGCTCACTGGTGGAGCAGACCAACGCCGCCCTGTTGCATGAAAATGCCAACAAGGACTCCAAGGTCATCCCTACCCAAAGGGACCTGCTGGCCGGCATCATAGCCAAGCACTATGCCAAGCGCCATATTCTGCCCAAGGATGTGGTGGCCGCCCACGAGGCCGGTGATATTCATTATCATGATCTTGATTACGCACCATTTTTCCCCATGTTCAACTGTATGCTTATCGATCTGGAAGGCATGCTGACCCGGGGCTTCAAAATGGGCAATGCCGAGATTGAGACTCCAAAATCCATTTCCACCGCCACGGCGGTAACGGCGCAAATCATAGCCCAGGTGGCAAGCCATATTTATGGTGGCACCACAATCAACCGCATCGATGAAGTGCTGGCGCCCTTTGTGGCCAAGAGCTACGAGAAGCATTACCAAACCGCGCTGACCTGGGGTGTCAAGGATGCCAAGGATTACGCCATCGCCCTGACAGAGAAAGAGTGCCACGACGCATTCCAGTCTCTGGAGTACGAGGTCAATACCCTGCACACCGCCAATGGCCAAACCCCTTTTGTCACCTTTGGCTTTGGCCTGGGAACCCGCTGGGAATCGAGGTTAATCCAACAGTCAATCCTGCAGGTGCGGCTCGAAGGCCTGGGACGTAATCGCAAGACGGCGGTATTCCCCAAACTGGTATTTGCCATTCGCGATGGGATTAACCACAAGGCCGGCGATTGCAACTATGACATCAAGCAACTGGCGTTGAAGTGTGCATCCCAGCGCATGTATCCCGACATCCTCAATTACGAGCAGGTGGAGAAGGTGACCGGCTCCTTTAAAACGCCCATGGGCTGTCGCAGTTTCCTCGGGGTTTATGAGGAAAATGGTGAGCTCAAACACGAAGGCCGTAATAACCTGGGGGTAGTCAGCCTCAATCTGCCCCGAATTGCCTTGCTGGCCAAGGGCGATGAGAGCGAGTTTTTCCGCCTGCTGGATGAACGTCTGGCCACGGCGAGGACGGCACTCGACACCCGTATCGAGCGTTTGCAGGGGGTTAAGGCCAGGGTTGCGCCGATCCTCTATATGGAAGGCGCCTGTGGTGTCAGGCTCAAGGCCGATGATGATATCGCGCCCATTTTCAAAAACGGCCGCGCCTCAATATCCCTTGGTTACATTGGTTTGCACGAAACCGTCAATGCCCTCTACGGCACCGAAGAGCACCTTTACGATTCGGCCCGGCTGCGGCAAAAGGCGCTCGACATAGTGGCCCATATGCAGGCGGCCACCAAGCGCTGGAAGGCCGAAACCGGTTATGGCTTCAGTCTCTACAGCACTCCCAGCGAGAGTCTGTGCAGCCGTTTTGCCAAGATAGATGCCAGTGAGTTTGGGGTGATCCCCGGTGTCACCGACAAGGGGTATTACACCAACAGTTTCCACCTCGATGTGGAAAAGAAGGTTACGCCCTACGACAAGATTGATTTCGAGGCGCCATATCCGCTGCTGGCCACCGGTGGCTTCATTTGTTACGGCGAATACCCCAACATGCAGCACAACCTGGAAGCGTTGGAGAACGTGTGGGACTACAGCTATAGCCGGGTACCTTACTATGGCACCAACACGCCCATCGATGAATGTTACGACTGCGGCTTTACCGGCGAGTTTTCCTGTACCAGCAAGGGTTTCGTCTGCCCCTCCTGTGGCAACCATGAACCTAGCCGGGTATCTGTGACCCGTCGGGTCTGCGGTTACCTTGGCAGCCCGGACGCCAGGCCGTTTAACCATGGCAAGCAGGAAGAGGTTAAACGCCGGGTCAAACACCTTTAATCCTGAACCACAAGGGGCGCTTTGGCGCCCCCGAGGGCGCACAGATGAACTTCCACAAATACTATCCGCTCGATGTGGTCAATGGTCCGGGTACCCGGGTGACACTGTTTGTGGCCGGCTGCGAACACCAGTGCCGCGGTTGCTATAACCAGTCCACCTGGGATCTGCGCAGCGGGCAGGTGTTCGATAAGGCCATGGCCGATACCCTGATCCACGATCTCAACGACACGCGAGTCCCGCGCCGGGGCCTCAGCCTGTCCGGTGGCGATCCCCTGCATCCGGCGAATCTGGCCGCCGTTGGCGCCTTGTTGCAGCGGGTGCGGCGGGAATGCCCGGGCAAGGATGTCTGGCTCTGGACCGGCTATGTGCATGAAAACCTGAGCGACGCACAGCGCGCTGTGGTCGAGCTGGTGGACGTGCTGGTGGATGGCCCCTTTGTGCAGGAGTTGCTGTCACCGGGATTGCCCTGGCGCGGCAGCAGCAACCAGCGGGTGTTGACCCTCAAGCCAAATAATTCACGCCAGGCAGGCGCTTCGCTGTTATAATGCCTCCCTTGGCACCACGCAGGTGCATTAAGGTATTGAATAGGTAACAGCATGAATTTGAAACAAGAACTGCATGAGCTTAACGATAAGCTCGATAAATTCCGCCGCAAGCTCGCCGCTGCCGAGCAGCGGGGCGATCAGCATGTGGTAGCGCAGTTCAAGCAGGAAATGGCGGCCCTAACCAAACGTATCGCCAGTGTCAAACAGCAACAAAGCCGGGAACTGGGCAAACAGGCCGGTGAAGTCAAGGATTTACCGTTCAGGCGCGCCATCACCAAGGCCGAACAGGCCGACATGGGTAAGCTGAAAAAATCGGTCAAGGGACTGGTGGTGGTTCATCCCATGACGGCCCTGGGAAGGCAGATGGGCCTGACCGAGGTGACGGGTTTTGCGCCCAAACCTTTCTGATATCCCAGTTAATCACTTGGGTATTCCTGTACCAGCCAAAAGTGCTTAGAATAGGGCTCCCGAGGCGCCGCAGTTGTCGGCGCCGTCTGTTTTGTCAGGGATTTCAGCTGTCTCATGGAATGAGAGCTGTCGTGAAGGTTGAAACATGTCGATAAAATACGTCGCCACTTCCAAATTGCCCACCCCTTGGGGCATCTTTGCCATGCACGGTTTTGAAGATACCGAGACAGGCAAGGAACATGTGGCGCTGACTTACGGTGAGCTGGATGCCAAGACCCCGGTGCTGGGGCGGATCCACTCCGAATGTCTTACCGGGGATGCCCTGTTCAGCCTGCGCTGTGACTGTGGTTTCCAACTGCAGACCGCCATGCAAAACATTGCCGAAGCCGGTAGCGGTTTTATCCTTTATCTGCGTCAGGAAGGGCGTGGCATTGGTTTGCTCAACAAGATCCGCGCCTATGAGTTGCAGGATCAGGGGGCCAATACCGTCGAAGCCAATGAGCGTCTGGGCTTTGCGGCCGATATGCGGAAATATGACATGATAGCCCCCATGCTGGCCCATATAGGTGTCACCCAGGTGCGTTTGATGACCAATAATCCGCGCAAGGTCAAGGCTATGCAGGATGTGGGCATGGACGTGGTGGAGCGGGTGCCGTTGCAGGTGGGTAAGAACCGTTATAACGAGGCCTATCTCAAGACCAAGTCCGATGCCCTGGGGCATATGATGTCCGAGGTCCATTTTAACGATGACCATCAGGACTGAATGTGTTTCAGTGCTCATATATGAATAAAAATCAGCGCCTTATGGCGCTGATTTTTTATAGGGTTCGGGCTAGGCTCCCTTGGCCCGTCGGGCCGCTTTCAGCTGCTCCCCCGTCAGTGCAAGCAGCCTGGCATTAAGCTCGGTCAATTCACGCCCAAGCTGTTCGCGTCTGTGTTCGGCACTGTCCGAGTGGTTGCCTCTGAGCTGCTGTAATTCTTTGTTTAATTCCTGCAGACGAGCCCTGAGCTTGGCAATTTGTTGCTCGAGGGGATCCTGGTGTTCCTGTTGACGGTTTAGTTCAGAGGTGGCCTCACGGCTGGCACCAAAGGCTTCGGCAATATCCAGGGCCCGGACCAGGTCTTTGCTTGGCTCACTTGCCTGATTGAGCCTGGTTGTTGGTCCCACTCCAGGCAGGGCGGACGCAGGGGAAATCAACATGGCCATGACACAACCCTTTCTTGGACTCCAATATCAGGTTATCGGCCAATCGGGTGCCTGGCTTTAGCTGCGTTTGCCCCAGATGTCGGCGTTGACAGCGCCGCTGCCATGCTCCGGCTTGGTGGTGCTTTTACCGGCAGCCGCCTCTTTGTCGGCAGGCTTTGCCTTGGCTGTGTGTGTTGTTTGAGCAGTGTGTTTCGTTTGGGCTGGGTGTTTCGTTTGCGCTGAGTGTGCTTCAACCCTGGCCATGGGGACCGGCAGGCCGTGACACTCAAGGTACAAATGCTCGACTTTTTCCCTGGCCCAGAGGGTGCGACGTAAAAAAGTCAGACTGGATTTGATGCTGGGATCCTGGCTGAAGCAGCGTATGGCAATGCGCTGTGCCAAAGCAGGCCAACCGAGCTCAGCTACCAGATACTCCAGAATGTGTTTGAGTGTCAGGCCGTGAAGTGGATTATTGGGTTGTTCGGACATGTGGGCTCTGTTTGACGGGCGCGGTGGGCAAAACCCGATTGTAACCCGTCGGGGCAACAAAAAACAAAGGCCGGCATTGCCGACCTTTGTGCGTGCTGCCAGCCTCAGGCTTTTTCGGCCACTTCAACCGCCTTACCCTTGGTGGTCAATAACAGACCGCCCGCTACAGTAACAGCGATAATGATGCCTGCCACGGTGGAGAGGGGCATGGGCAGACCGGCACCCAGGGTGGCGGAGTTGATCAGGAAGGTCACCACCACAGAGGTCATAAAGGTAGCAGGCACAGTACAGATCCAGTGCAGCTTATTATGACGCATCAGGTAAGCGGAAGCGGTCCAGAGCATAAGTACGGCGGTAGCTTGGTTGGCCACACCGAAATAGCGCCAAATCACCCCGAAGTCCACCTGTGTCAGTATGGCTCCGACCACGAACAGTGGGATAGCCAGCAGCAGACGTTTACCCATCTCATTTTGTGGCAGGTTGAAGAACTCTGACAGGATCAGACGGGCTGAGCGGAATGCGGTATCACCCGAGGTGATTGGCAGCACTATCACACCCAGTACCGCCATAAAGCCACCTATGGTACCCAGCAGACCGGTGGACGCTTCATAGACCACGTTGGCAGGATTGCCGGCCATGCCGCTGGCGAGGCCTTCAACACCGCCGAAGAATGACAGGGCAATGGCACACCAGATCAGGGCGATTATGCCTTCACCTATCATGGCACCGAAGAACACGAAGCGGCCGTTGGATTCATTTTCCATGCAGCGGGCCATCAAAGGCGATTGGGTAGCATGGAAGCCGGAAATGGCGCCACAGGCAATGGTGATAAAGAGGGCCGGCCACAGTGGCATATCCTTGGGATTGAGGTTGGTCAGGAAGTCAGACGCCTGAACACCTGGCAGCAAACTGTGTTCGGTGGAGACCAGCAGGGCTATGGTCAGTCCCACGGACATGAACAGCAGCAGGGCGCCGAAGAAGGGATAGAGGCGACCTATGATCTTGTCCACCGGGACTATGGTGGCTACCAGGTAGTAAACGAAAATTATACCAACGAAGATGCTGATATCGGCGCCGGTCAACTTGGACAGCAGGCCCGCAGGTGCAGAAATAAATACTACGCCCACCAACAGTAAGAGTATGGTGGCAAAGACATTCATGAAGTGCTTGGCTTTCTTGCCCAGGTATTTGCCCGCCAGATTGGGTACCGATTGGCCCCCATTGCGTACCGACAGCATGCCGGAAAAATAATCGTGCACCGCACCGGCAAAAATACAGCCTATGACTATCCACAACATGGCGGCAGGGCCATAGAGCGCACCCAGGATAGGGCCAAAGATCGGACCTACGCCGGCAATGTTAAGCAGTTGAATAAGGTACACCTTGCCCTTGGACATGGGCACGTAATCAACCCCGTCGGTTTGGGTAAAGGCCGGTGTTTGCCGTTTGGCATTGATCCCGAACACCTTCTCCACGAAGGTGCCGTAAATCACGTAGCCGCCGATGAGCAGGCCAACGCAGAGTAGGAACCAGGTCATTGCTTCTCTCCTTCTTTTTTCAGTACTGGCAGTTTATGGGAAGGAAAGCCACCCTGGTGGTGATTTTGACCGAGCGGTCGAATGGAAAGGTTGAGCGGTTATCTGCCGGCGTCAGTGGTTCAGTGAAATCCGAAATACTGCTTGAGTTCTTTAAGATAGCGCCTGGATACCGGCACCCTGGCACCGCTGCGGGTAATGACTTCGGCGCCGCCATCCTGCAACTCTATCTCGGCGATGGCAGCAGGCGCCACCAGATACTGGCGATGACAGAAGATGAGCCGGGTTTTTTCCTCCAGCAGTTTGAGGGTCATCTGGGTATGCACCAGGCCATTGGTCGTCGCCACGTGAACGCCGCCAACGTCGCTGAAAATAAATTCCACATCAGAGATGGGCACCACCTTGAGGCGGTTGCCACTGAAGCAGGGCAGGTGGGTGAGTTCGGCCGGGGTAACGGGCCCGAGATCTTTGGGGGCCAAGTCCTGCCTTAGCCGTGCCAGGGTTTGTTCCAGTCTGTCGGGATCTATGGGTTTGAGCAGGTAATCGAAGGCATGGTATTCGAAGGCCTTGATGGCGAATTCATCAAAGGCGGTGACAAACACTATCCTTGGCATGGTGCTTTTATCCAACATTGCCAGCAGTTCCATGCCACTTATCCTTGGCATTTGGATATCCAGAAACACCAATTGCGGTTTGAGTTCGTTGATGGCCTGCATGGCCTCAATGGCATTACCCGCCTGAGCAAGAATAAGGATATCCGGCGACTTGGCCAGCAGTTCGGCCAGTGCCTCCCGGGCGTAGGGTTCGTCATCAACCAGGATGCAGGAAATCACGACTCTTTCTCCGTCAGTGGCAGGGTGATGGTTACCCGGGTATATTCGTCGGCCCGGCAGTCTACCTTTACCCCATATTGGTTACCGAATTGATTCTGGATCCGTTTGTGCACCAGGTTCATACCCAGACCCTCGCTGCTTTCCTTGGCTTGATAGAGGCCGGCATTGTCGGTCACTTCCAGCACCAATATACCTGCTTCAGCCTTACCGGTAACCTGGATCCTGCCTTGTTCCAGCAGCTGCGAGGTGCCATGTTTGACCGCATTTTCTATGATGGGCTGCAGGGTAAAAGCCGGCAATTTTTGCTGCATCAGTTCCACCGGGATGCGGATATCGACACTGAGTTTGTCGATAAAGCGCGCTCTTTCAATGCCCAGATAGGCTTCTATGTGCTCAAGCTCATCGGCCAGCGACACCAGATCCGGGCTGCGTTTGAGATTGATGCGTAAAAACTGCGATAACTGCTGCAGCAGGCCTCTGGCCTTGTCGGGATTGCGGCGAATGATGGCGCCTATGGTATTGAGTGCATTGAACAGGAAATGCGGATTGACCTGGGCTTGCAGTAATTTGAGTTCGGTCTGGGTCAGCAGGATTTTCTGCTGTTCCACCCGGCCATAAAGTATCTGGTTGGACAGCAGCCTGGCTATCCCTTCACCCAATGTCCGGTTGATGTTGAGAAACAGTTTGTTTTTAGGTTCGTACAACTTGATGGTGCCTATAACCTCGGTATCACTGCGCAAGGGGATCACCAGGCTGGACCCCAGACGGCATTGGGGCGAGATGGAACAGGCGTAGGGCAATTCAACGCCATCGGCGAACATCACCTTGTTGTCCTGTATGGCCTCCAGGGTGATTTTCGAGGCGATTGGCGTCCCGGGAATATGGTGATCGGCTCCAATGCCGATAAAAGCCAGCAGTTTTTCCCTGTCTGTGATGGCCACAGCGCCGACATTGGTTTCCTCAATGACGATTTGCGCCACCTCGGCGCTGGTGCGCTCGTTAAATCCCTGTGAAAGCAATCCAACACTGCGCTCGGCAATTTTGAGTGCCTTGGTGGAAAAGCTCGACGACAGTTTGTCGAACATGGCCTTCTGATCTTTGAGCATGCTCATAAAGAGGGCCGCCCCCATGGAGTTGACCAGCAACATGGGCGGTGCAATCTGCTGGACCAGTGCCCAGGCGTCCTCAAAGGGCTTGGCCACTATCAGTATGATCAGCATTTGCATGATTTCAGCGTAAAAAGTTGCCAGGCCCGCCACCAGAGGATGATAGCTGAGTTCCGGTTTACCCAGTCGCCTCAGGGTGAGACTCAGCAGTCCCGCCGAAAGGCCCTCCAGTGTCGTTGACAGGGCACAGGCCACGTCGGTAAATCCACCCATGCTGTAGCGGTGCAGACCACCGGTAAGCCCCACCGCCAGCCCGGTCACCGGACCACCGAGCAAGCCACCAAGGACTGCCCCCATGGCCCGGGTGTTGGCAATCGCCCCATGGGTTTGTTCGCCAAAATAGGTGGCCATGATGCAGAAGGTCGAAAAAATTAGATAGATGATGATCTTATGGGGGAGCCGTGGGGAGCTTTCGGTCAATACCTTGAACAAAGGGGTCTTGCTGGCCAGATAGACGAATACCAGATAAAGGCACATCTGCTGCGTTAAAAGCAGGATAAGCGGCATGCAACTGCTCTCCAAAAGCTCCGGCCCAAAGCGACGTCACAGGGATAAGACGCAGACTTAAGGCTGGAGGCGGGATGATTGCTGCTGACGCTGGCTGCAACAGCCAGGCTTCGCCGGCAACGTCCCCTTGGGTTAATCCAACTGTGTCTGTTGGCAAGGATGTTAGCCCAGGCCCCGACAAGGCTCAAGCGGCTTACCTTCGCGGTTTCATGCACTTTAACGTGCTAAAAGACTGGCGGGTGTCAGCTGTGAACCGGGTGAAAAGGCAGGCTGTCGGCAGACAGCCTGGTCTTGCCCATCACAAATGATCGTCTTTACGGCGCTGCAAAATATGGCCTTGCTCGCCCGAACTCTTGTCGTAAAACTCTTTGATAAGGATCCTGAGCAATTTGGATTTGGCTATGCCCGACTCCTTGGCTATCTCATCCAGCTGGGCGATGCTTGCTTCGGTTAGGGTAAAGGTGGCATGACGATAGGTTTTGGTCGTCATCTTATCCAGGCCGCGCTTTGGCGGCTTGGACTTTTGACCCGCCAACAGGGTCGGTTTGCCGGATGCATAATTGTTGGCATCAGCGATAAAGTCTTCCACCGAAATCTTGCTGCGGTCGACTTTGGGTTTCTTGCGTTTAAGGTCAGTTAAGCTCATAGCGATTTTCTGGTGGTATGGCGAGCAGTTCATCTGCGATGGCGCGAATTTCTTCCGCTGCCTTGCCATCGGGTTCGATTTCGAGCACGGAAGAGCCGCTCTCTTCGCTGTCGTCGTAAATATTACGGCTGAAGGTGACTGAGTCCAGTACCCGCAGCCCGAAGGACTGTACCACTTCCTTGGCTTCCAGAATGCGTTTTCCCTGTGTTGGCAGGGCTGGGCACTGGGTTAAAACCACGGTTGCCACCATCTTGGGGTTGACCATCTTACAGGTGGCCAGCATGTCTTCCATGTGGGGCAGGGTCTTGAGATCCCGGCGTTTGGGGCGCAATGGCACCACCACATAGGTGGCCACCGACATGGCGGCACGCATGGCCAGGTTGTCCTGACCACCGCAGTCGACTATCACATAATCGAAACGCTCATTAAGACTGAGCAAATCATTACGGATTTTGCCATACAGCTGAATACAGTTGATTTGTGGCAAATCGGCAGCGTTGTTACGGGCCTGGATCCAGTCGGAAGTCGTGCGCTGGGGGTCGCAATCGACCATGAGCACATTAGCATTGAATTTTTGTGTGATATGCACTGCGATATTTTGTGCCAGACAGCTCTTGCCGCTGCCACCTTTTTCACCGCCCACAAGCAGAATCATTTCTGGATCTCCAAATGCCTGTCATTTTTGTGTAAGTATAGAACAATATTGGGAAAATCCCTCTGGGTTCCCTCAGATTAGCTGCAGCGCAACATGGAAACTTTGCGAATTACGCTCGGAGCAGCGACATACCTGTCCCTGAACTGTGTTTTCTTTGTCGCTGCCAGGATTGAAGACCACTTCCACCAGATCTCCCATGGCGAAAGGACGGCGATACTCAAACAGCACGCCACGACGGGCCAGATCAATACAAATGCCATCGTCTGTGTGCACAACCCCGGTCCTGTCGGTCCAGCGCAGCAGAATGCGTTCGGCTTCCAAGTCTACCCTGAGCGAGCCACGACGTTCTTCGAAATCCTTTGGATTGTCATCCATTGCACAAGTCTCCAGCGATTAGATAAAAAACACTTAAAAATTAGCATAATTGCTTTTGCTAAGAATACCAATGACCAATTGAGTGGCATACGGAAAAACATCCGTAAAACGGGACAGAGTTGGCAAATTGATGGCAGAAGGGAATAGGTTCTGTGGTGGATAAAAGAAAAGGGGCCTAAGCCCCTTTAAGAAAAACAAAAATGTCAGCCCGGACGGCCATCAACCCTGGGGGCCATCAACATGGGGCCGTAATAGAAGATAAACAGGCCAAAGGCCACCAGCCACAACATGCCAGACAAGAATAACAGCGGCAGGTAGGCTTCCGGAATCAGATTGGCCAAAGGACGGATCACACTGGCGGCGATCATAAAGCCAAAGGCGGCGCTCATGGGAACCGGAGGCGTCAGGGTGCGGCCGGTATGACCCAGAGACACCCTTGCCATCATGGCCAGGATCATGCTGCCCATGCCGCCAACTGTGACCAGATGCAAGCCGGCAGACACCTCAGGCTTGGCGGCCATCAGCAGCAACCCCAGTGGAATGGCAACAAAACTCAGGTGCAGGGACCAGAGCAGAGGCACGCTGAAGCTGTGTCGCCAGCCCCAACGGGACCAACGTACCAGCAAAACCAGGCCGGCAAGGACTGCGACTACCTGAGTCAACAAAGTCACTCCGACAAACAGGCTGACAATGAGGGTCAACATCAGCACCACGGCAGCAACATCCAATGCCGGTACCGCCTGGGTTCTTTGCCATTGGGTTGCCCGCTCGGTAAAGAAGGGGATAACCCGTCCGCCCAGCAGTGACACCACCATAATCACCACCATGGCAGCTCCCTTGAGCGCCAATTGCGCGAGCTGCGGGTCTTGCTCCATCAAGGCCACGTGACTCACGCCGTTGAAGAAGGTCAGCAGCAGCAATATGGGCACAAATACCAGATTGCGCCACTGTTTCACCTTGAGCACGGCCATTGCCATAAAGGCGGCGGCCGTCAGCAGGAATCCCATGTCCAGTATCATGGCGGCAAGGGGCGGTAGCAGACTGTCATCAAGCAGCAACAATCTCGGGGCAAGCCAGAGGACAAACAGCGAGATAAGGGGCCATCCCTTGAGGCCGGGAACCCCGGTCCAGTTTTGCACCGCCGTCAGCAGAAAACCGACTATGATGGCGCAGACAAAACCGAACAACATTTCGTGGCCATGCCACCACAGCAGATTGCCGTGGGGAGACAGGGTCATCCAACCGCTGAATTGCAGCAACCACAAGAGCAGGGCCAGCATGCTGAACAGGCTGCCGAACAGAAAGAAGGGTCTGAAGCCGAGGCGGAACAGGGCCGGTTTGAATTGCTTGGCGACGGGTTCATCAATATTGATCATGGCGCACCTTGGAAGAGGAACTGAGTTGGCAGCCATTATAAGGTGTATTTAAATGGCATGTAACAGTGGTGGCGGCGAATGATAAAAAAAACCGCCCTGGTGGGCGGTTTCTGTGACTCAGCTCGCGCTTCAGCGCTTCAGCGCTTCGTTCAGCAGGGGTCGCATGATCTTAACCAACTGGGTGGTGGCCTTGGGAGAGCCGGCCACTATGTTGCCTGACAGCAGGTAGTTATGGCCACCGGTAAAGTCGGTGACAGTGCCACCGGCCTCGCGGCAGATAAGATCGCCCGCAGCAATATCCCAGGGCTTGAGGCCCAGCTCAAAGTAGCCATCCATACGACCGGCAGCCACATAGGCCAGATCCAGGGCGGCAGAGCCTGCGCGGCGCAGATCGGCACACTGGCTGAATACTTCGTTCAGTATGGCCATGTAGGATTCAGTGTGTTGACGGGATTTGAACGGGAAGCCGGTGGCAATAATGGCATTGTTCAGATCGTTGCCATTGCCGACGCGGATACGGAAGTCGTTGACCTTGGCACCGCGGCCACGGACTGCGCTGAACAGCTCTTCGCGAACCGGATCATAAACCACGGCGACTTCGGTTTTACCCTTGTACTGCAAAGCGATGGAGACGGCGAAATGGGGGATACCACGCACGAAGTTGGTGGTGCCATCCAGAGGATCGACAATCCAGACATAGTCTTTGTTTTCACCGCGGTCTTCACCTTTCTCCTCACCAACTATGGTGTGGTCTGGGTAAGATTTGCGGATCTGATAGATAATCGCTGCTTCTGCTTCCTTGTCTACACTGGTAACGAAATCGTTCACCCCTTTTACACTCACCTCAACGCGGTCGAGTTCGGTGTAGGCACGCATAATAGTTTGGCCGGCGGCGCGAGCGGCGCGCACGGCGATGGTCAGCATCGGATGCATTGCAATCCCCTGGATGTTAAAGAACGAAAAATAAGCGGCGCGTATTATAGCCGATCCACGGGGTATATCAATTACAGATTTTCATATAAGGTTTTGCCACCCCCTATGTTAAACTCGCGCTCTGTGTTTTATGAATTAAATTAAGTCGTTTCATGCTGAGCAATATTCGCGTCATTCTTGTGGGCACCTCCCATCCGGGCAACATCGGTTCCACTGCCAGGGCCATGAAAACCATGGGGCTGAGCAATCTGTATCTGGCCGAGCCCAGGGTGGAGCCTGATGGTCAATCCGTGGCGCTGGCTGCCGGTGCCTGCGACATACTTAAGAACCTGGTCAAGGTGGACTCGCTGGCCGAAGCCATCAAGGATTGCTCCCTGGTGATAGCCACCAGCGCCCGCAGCCGCACCCTGGACTGGCCCATGCTCGATCCACGCCAGGCCGGCGAAAAATTGGTTGCCGAAGCGAAATCAGGGCCCGTGGCCATAGTCTTTGGCCGTGAAAATCATGGCCTCAGCAACGAAGAGCTGCAGCAGTGCAACTATCATGTGTTTATTCCCGCCAATCCCGAGTACAGCTCCCTTAACCTGGCCCAAGCGGTACAGATTATCTGTTACGAAACCCGGGTGGCGCATTTGGCTCAGGAAGCCGAGCCGCAGGAGATAGTGGAATATCCGCTGGTGGAAGATCAGGAGCGCTTTTTTGAGCACCTTGAAAAAACCCTGTTGTCCACCGGGTTCATTATCAAGAATCACCCCGGCCAGGTCATGGTTAAACTCAGACGTCTGTTCAGCCGGGCGCGGATAGAAAGTCAGGAAATGAATATTCTCCGGGGTATTCTGACTTCGATTGATCGTTGGGTTGAACCCAAAAAGTAGGAAGGTATATGGGCGTCATTTCCAGACTGAAAGAAGATATTGCCTCTATTTATCACAGGGATCCCGCGGCGCGTAATGCGTTTGAGATCCTGGTGAACTATCCCGGTATGCATGCCATTTGGTTGCATCGTATCAGCCATAAGCTGTGGAAGCGGGATTGGCGTTTCGTGGCGCGCACCCTGTCGACCTTTTCCCGCTGGCTAACCGGTGTCGAGATCCATCCGGGTGCCACCATAGGGCGGCGCTTCTTTATCGATCACGGTATGGGCATAGTGATAGGGGAGACCGCCGAGATAGGCGACGATTGCACTTTGTATCACGGTGTGACCCTCGGTGGCACCAGCTGGAATGCCGGCAAACGCCATCCGACCCTGGAAAATAACGTGGTGGTTGGGGCCGGCGCCAAGATCCTCGGTCCCATTACCATGCATCAGGGCGCCAGAGTCGGTTCCAATTCAGTGGTGGTAAAAGACGTTCCTGCCGATACCACAGTGGTGGGGATCCCGGGGCGCATAGTGACCACTCCCAGTCCCCAGTCAAAGGAAACCAGCGAAAGGCGCAATGCCATGGCCAAGAAATATGGCTTTGATGCCTATGCCGTGGCACCGGACAATCCGGATCCTGTGGCCAATGCCATAGGCCAGATGCTGGACCATATGCATCTGATGGATTCCAAGGTTCAGGAGCTGTGTCAGGCCGTGCAGTCATTGGGAGGCAGTGTCTGTACCGAAAAGCTGCCTGAGCTGGATGTGGGCGAGTTCAGTGACGCCGAGATGGCTGCGGCAGAAAAGCGTCAGCATGCCATCGACGAATTCGATCCCATAATCTGAGGCGCCATGCGGATTAATTTGGCCATTAACGTTGAATAATGTGCCGAAAAAAGGTTAAATACCCCAGCCCGGCGCAGGGGTATTGTCGATGTGGGTTCGCTTAATACCTGACTGAATTAGTCGGATTTTTACTTGACTGAATTACTCGGGTATGTTGCAATACTCCCATATTTTATTGGGAGCTGTGGTAGTTATGAAACTTACGTCTAAAGGCCGCTATGCAGTAACAGCCATGCTGGATGTGGCAATCCATTCCGCATCCGGTCCTGTTCCCTTGGCCGATATCTCCGAGCGTCAGGGGATTTCGCTCTCTTATCTCGAACAACTTTTTGCCAAACTGCGCAAGCAGGGATTGGTGGCCAGTGTCCGTGGTCCGGGTGGTGGTTACCGTTTGGGCCTGGAGGCCTGGGAAATTTCCGTTGGCATGGTGGTCGCTGCGGTTGACGAGTCGGTTGATGCCACTCGCTGCCATGGCAAGGGCAACTGCCAGGGCGGCAGTCGCTGCCTGACCCATTCGCTGTGGGATGATTTGAGCAAACAGATTTCTGAATTCCTCAATGGCATCACTCTGGCCGGATTGATGCAGAAGCGCGATGTACAGTTTATTTCGGTCAAACAAGATAAGATCCAAATGGAGCACAGGGTATCGGCCTGAGCCTGACCCGTGTTGAATGTATTAAAAATAAAGCGTGTACGTTGTAAGTAGCCTCAGCTGAGACTGCGAAGTACGGAGTGTGTGATGAAGCTTCCTATCTATTTAGATTATGCCGCAACAACACCTGTTGATCCTCGGGTCGCAGAAAAGATGATGCAGTTTATGACTATGGACGGCGTGTTTGGTAACCCAGCCTCCCGTTCACACCGCTATGGCTGGCAGGCCGAAGAGGCGGTGGATATCGCCCGTGCCCAGGTGGCTGAACTGATCAATGCCGATCACCGCGAAATCGTGTTCACCTCCGGTGCCACCGAGTCAGACAACCTGGCCATCAAGGGTGTGGCGCATTTCTACAACAAGAAAGGCAAGCACATCATCACCAGCAAGACGGAACACAAAGCGGTACTGGATACCTGCCGTCAGCTGGAGCGTGAAGGCTTTGAGGTGACCTACCTTGAGCCGGCCGCTAACGGCATCATCCCCATGGAGCGTCTGGAAGCAGCCATGCGTCCCGACACCATTTTGCTGTCGCTGATGCACGTCAACAACGAAATCGGCGTGATCCATGATATTGATGCCATCGGCGAGCTGTGCCGCAGCAAGGGCATCATTTTCCACGTGGATGCCGCCCAAAGTGCCGGCAAACTGCCAATCGATGTGCAGAAGACCAAGGTGGACCTAATGTCCATTTCCGGTCACAAGATGTACGGCCCCAAGGGTATTGGTGCCCTGTATGTGCGCCGTAAGCCACGTATCCGTCTGGAATCCCAGATGCACGGCGGCGGTCATGAGCGCGGTATGCGCAGCGGTACCCTGGCGACCCACCAAATCGTTGGTCTGGGTGAGGCTGCGGCCATCGCCAAGGCCGAAATGGCTGAAGAAAATGCCCGTATCGCCCGTCTGCGCGATCGCCTCTGGAATGGCATCAAGGACATAGACGAGACCTATATCAACGGTGATATGGAGCAGCGCTTCTGCGGTAACCTCAACGTCAGCTTCAACTTTGTTGAGGGTGAATCCCTGATGATGGCCCTGAAAGACCTGGCCGTATCATCCGGTTCCGCCTGTACCTCTGCCAGTCTCGAACCCAGCTATGTGCTGCGCGCACTGGGACTGAATGACGAGATGGCCCACAGCTCGATCCGTTTCTCTATCGGCCGCTTCACCACCGAGGAGGATATAGATTATGCAATTGAAATCATTCACAACTCTATCGGTAAGCTGAGAGAAATGTCACCGCTTTGGGAAATGTTCAAAGACGGTATCGACCTCAGTCAAGTGCAATGGGCACACCACTGATTAAGTGGTTCAAGAGAGATTTGGAGCAGTATCATGTCTTACAGTGAAAAAGTAATAGATCATTATGAGAATCCCCGTAACGTGGGTTCTTTCGACAAAAACGACCCGAACGTGGTGACCGGCATGGTGGGTGCGCCCGCCTGCGGCGACGTAATGAAGCTGCAGCTGAAGATTGATGCCAACGGCATTATCGAAGACGCCAAGTTCAAGACCTATGGCTGTGGCAGTGCCATTGCCTCCAGTTCGCTGGTGACCGAGTGGGTCAAGGGCAAGACCATAGAAGAGGCTGCGGCCATCAAGAATACCGATATTGCCGAAGAGTTGGCTCTGCCTCCGGTGAAGATCCACTGCTCTATCCTGGCAGAGGACGCCATCAAGGCGGCACTGGAAGACTACAAGTCCAAACACGGCAATTAATCCGGAGTCCCCATGGCGATTACTATGACGCCGGCCGCCAATGAAAGGGTAAAAGCCTTTCTGGCCAACAGGGGCAAGGGACTGGGGCTGCGCCTCGGTCTCAAGACCTCTGGTTGTTCCGGCATGGCCTATGTGTTGGAATTTGTTGATGATCTGAACCCTGACGATGAGCTGTACGAGATCGATGGCGTTAACATCATCATAGATGCGAAGAGTTTCATCTATTTGCAGGGCATTGAGCTGGACTTCGTCAAGGAAGGCCTCAACGAGGGCTTCAAGTTCAACAACCCCAATGCGAAAGGGGAATGCGGCTGCGGTGAAAGCTTTACCGTCTGATCCGAAGAAGGCGTATGAATTATTTCGAGCTGTTTAATTTTCCCGCTGCCTTTGAACTGGATACCCAGGCCTTGGCCGGCCGTTATCGTGAGCTGGCCAGCGCCGTCCATCCGGACAAGTTTGCCGGTGGCAGCGAGCAGGAAAAACTGCTCGCCGTCAGTCGCACCGCGATGATCAACGATGCCTTCCAGACCCTCAAAGACCCGGTGCGCCGTGCAGAACACCTGCTGGTGCTCAAGGGCGTCGACATTCGTCATGAAATCCAAACGGTGCGGGATACCGCCTTTTTGATGCAGCAGATGGAATGGCGCGAAGCGCTGGAAGACATCAGCCACAGTGACGATCCCGGTCGTGAGATAGATGCGCTGCGCGACTCCTTCCGCGATTATTCGGCCGGGGTGACCGAGACTCTCAAGCGCCTGCTGGCAAGCAGTGTGGCCGATGATTGGCACCTGGCGGCGGATCAGCTGCGTAAACTCAAATTTATGAACAAGTTGCAAGCGGAGCTAGAACGGGCCGAAGACGCCCTGTTCGAATGACCCGCTTCAACCTGACGTCCAAGAACAAGTTGGAAATCTATGGCCCTTTTGCAGATTGCTGAGCCCGGACAAAGCGCCGCGCCACATCAACACAGACTCGCGGTCGGTATCGATCTGGGTACCACCAACTCCCTGGTTGCCGCCGTGCGCAGTGGCGAGCCCGCAACACTGCCCGATGCCGAAGGCAGACATTCATTGCCCTCCATAGTGCGCTACACCGGCGAAGGCGTTGAAGTAGGTTACCAGGCCGAGGCCGCCTCGGCCCAGGATCCGGCCAATACCATAGTGTCGGTCAAGCGATTTATGGGGCGCAGTCTCAAGGATGTGCTGGCCGGTGAGCATAAGTTTCCCTATGACTTCGGCACCAGCGAACAGGGATTGCCCCTGTTCAATACCCCCCAGGGCGCGGTCAACCCGGTACAGGTGTCGGCAGAGATTTTGCGTCCGCTGATCCAAAGGGCCGAGCTGACCCTGGGTGGCAATCTGGAAGGCGTGGTCATTACCGTACCCGCTTATTTTGATGACGCCCAGCGTCAGGGCACCAAGGATGCCGCCCAGTTGTTGGGCATGAAGGTTTTGCGCCTGCTCAATGAGCCCACGGCTGCGGCCATCGCCTATGGTCTGGACTCGGGTCAGGAAGGGGTGATTGCCGTATACGATCTCGGTGGTGGTACCTTCGATATTTCCATATTGCGCCTGAATAAAGGGGTGTTTGAAGTGCTCGCCACCGGCGGCGATTCGGCCCTTGGCGGTGACGATTTCGATCATCTGCTGGCAGACCACCTGGCGAACCAGTGGCAGCTGACGGATGACGGTGCCGTACTGGGCCGTAAACTGCTCATCGAGGCGCGCCGTGTCAAGGAGGCCCTGACCACAGACTCAGAGGTAGTTGCCAAGCTTGAACACCAGGGCCTGAGCTACAGCACGTCCGTGCAGGTAGAGACCTTCAACGAGCTTATCCGCGCACTGGTGAAAAAAACCATCATGGCCTGTCGCCGCACCCTGCGTGATGCCGGTATCGAGGCCGCCGACGTGCTGCAAACCGTGCTGGTGGGTGGTTCTACCCGGGTACCTTTGGTGCGCTCCGAGGTGGAGCACTTCTTTGGCCAAGCGCCTTTGACCGGCATAGATCCCGACCGGGTGGTGGCCATAGGTGCCGCTATCCAGGCCGATATTCTGGTGGGTAACAAGCCTGATACCGACCTGTTGCTGCTGGATGTGATCCCCCTGTCTCTGGGGATCGAAACCATGGGCGGCCTGGTGGAGAAAATCGTGTCCCGCAATACCACCATCCCGGTGGCACGGGCCCAGGAATTTACCACCTTCAAGGATGGTCAAACCGCCATGGCCTTCCACGTGGTGCAGGGCGAACGTGAGCTGGTGGCCGATTGCCGCTCCCTGGCGCGCTTTACTCTCAAGGGCATACCGCCATTGGCGGCCGGTGCGGCTCACATCCGCGTCACCTTCCAGGTGGATGCCGATGGCCTGCTCAGTGTTACCGCCATGGAAAAGTCTTCCGGCGTGAAGGCCTCAATCCAGGTGAAGCCGTCATTTGGTCTGTCGGATACCGAAATTGCCACCATGCTCAAGGATTCAATGAAGCATGCCAAGGACGATATCAGCCGCCGTATGCTGGCGGAGCAGCAGGTGGAAGCCGCGCGGGTGCTGGAATCGTTGAACTCGGCGCTGGCCAAGGATAAAGACCTGCTGGAACAAAGTGAATTGGACGCCATCCTCACTGCCATGGGTGTGCTTGCCGAAACTGCAAAAGGGGACGATGCCGACGCCATCAGCGCCGCTATCGCCCAAGTGGACGAGCAAACCCAGGAGTTTGCCGCCAAGCGTATGGACAACTCAATCCGCACCGCCCTCAAGGGGCAGTCGGTCGACACTATATAGGTAACAATCATGCCGCAAATCGTATTTCTGCCCCATGAAGAACTGTGCCCCGATGGCGCCGTGGTTCAGGCCGAAGTGGGTGAGAGCATTCTGGACGTGGCACTGCGCAGCGGGATCCAGATTGAGCACGCCTGTGAAAAGTCCTGTGCCTGTACCACCTGTCACGTCATAGTGCGTGAAGGCTTTAACGAGCTGGAACCTTCCGACGAGCTGGAAGATGACATGTTGGACAAGGCCTGGGGCCTGGAGCCCGAGAGCCGTCTTTCCTGTCAGGCCAGGGTGGTAGATGCGGACCTGGTGGTCGACATTCCCAAATACACCATCAATATGGTCAGCGAAGGCTAAGCCTGTCGCGATAAAAAGTCCCCGGTTAGCCGGGGATTTTTTTTGCTCAAGCCATTTGCCAGGGCGTCGGCAGTCAGCCCCCCGTCTGCCCATTTCCTTCAAGTTAAATTCCGCGGTTTCTTCGGGGAATCGCCATAATTGCAGACACAGAAATCTCTCTTGTGTGCATTTCGCCGTCAGGGGCCAGTGAGCATGATTGCTTTTGGCTTCAGGCGGCGTATGATGCGCTCGTTTTCCTGATTGCCGGAGTTTTGAATGAAGATTGCGATTCTGTCGCAGGGCCCCACACTGTATTCCACCCGCCGTTTGGTGGAAGCCGCAGAGCAGCGGGGCCACGAGGTCAGGGTGATTAACCCGCTCGAATGTTATATGAACATCAATATGCGTCAGTCCAGCATCCATATCGGCGGTGAGGAATTACCCCAGTTTGATGCGGTGATCCCGCGTATCGGTGCGGCCATTACCTTCTATGGCTCCGCCGTATTGCGCCAGTTTGAAATGATGGGGGTGTATGCGGTCAACGAGTCGGTGGCCATTTCCCGCTCCCGTGACAAGCTGCGCTCCATGCAGCTGATGTCCCGCCGCGGCATAGGCTTGCCGATCACAGGTTTTGCCAACAAACCCAGCGATATTCCCGATCTTATCGATATGGTGGGGGGCGCGCCTTTGGTTATCAAACTGCTGGAGGGGACCCAGGGCATAGGCGTGGTACTGGCGGAAACCCGCAAGGCGGCCGAAAGCGTCATCGAGGCCTTTATGGGTCTGAAAGCCAACATCATGGTGCAGGAGTACATTGGCGAAGCCAATGGTGCCGATATCCGCTGCTTTGTGCTGGGTGACAAGGTGGTGGCGGCCATGAAGCGCCAGGCGGCGCCGGGGGAATTTCGCTCCAACCTGCACCGCGGCGGCACCGCCAGCCTGATAAAGCTGACACCGGAAGAACGCTCCATTGCGGTGCGTGCCGCCAAGACCATGGGGCTGAATGTGGCCGGGGTGGATTTGCTGCGTTCCAATCATGGCCCTGTGGTGATGGAAGTCAATTCGTCACCGGGCCTGGAAGGCATTGAAGGTGCAACAGGTAAGGATGTGGCCGGGGCCATTATCGCCTTTATTGAAAAGCAGGCCAGCAAAGGCAAGCCGGCTCAGGGCTGACAATCACCAGTCCTTTGATCGCTGTCAAATCAAAGTGTCGGTATTGGGGCTAGGCTTAGACTGCACACTTGGGCGTGCAGCCCGGCTTCGAACAAAAAGGATGTTGCCATGAAATACCTCTTGATACTTTGCTTGTTGCCTTCCCTGGCGCTGGCCCATGAAGGCCACGGTGGGGTAGGTCTGTTTCACCATCTGCTCGAACTTTGGCCTGTGGTGCTTTTGCCGGCTCTGATGACCGCTTGGTGGCTGAAACGCCGCGATCGCTGAGCTTTATGACAGGACAGTGAACTCTTGGGGAGTTCGCTGTCTTTGTGCTCATAAAAGATAGGCTTTACCTTTTAAATCTCGTATAATCCGCGCGAATTTTTCCAACTTGCTCACAAAGGAAGCTAGTTATGGCGATCGAACGCACTTTTTCTATCATCAAGCCTGATGCTGTTGCCAAAAACCACATCGGTGCAATCTACAATCGTTTTGAATCTGCCGGTCTGAAGATCGTTGCAGCCAAAATGGTTCATCTGACCAAAGAGCAGGCTGAAGGTTTCTACGCTGAGCACAGCGAGCGTCCTTTCTTCGGTGCTCTGGTTTCTTTCATGACTTCCGGTCCTATCATGGTTCAGGTTCTGGAAGGTGAAAACGCCGTTCTGGCCAACCGTGAAATCATGGGTGCCACCAACCCAGCTCAAGCTGCCCGCGGTACTCTGCGCGCTGACTACGCTGACAGCATCGATGAGAACGCAGTACACGGTTCTGACGCTCTGGCTTCTGCCGAGCGCGAAATCGCTTACTTCTTCGCTGCCGACGAGCTGTGCCCACGCACTCGCTAATTCGGGTCTGCGAATGAAAAAGGAGCCTCAAGGCTCCTTTTTTTATGCTTGTAGCGGGGGATTGGAACCCTGCCTTGCGTGCCCGGATCAGTGATTGAGCCTGAGCTCGTGTCTGTGACCCATGTGGAAGTGTTCGGCGCAGGTTGCACAGCGCTGCTCCGAAGGATCAGCCAGTAAAAGATCCGCTTCTATGGGCTCTTCACAGTCGGCACACAGGCCATAGAGCCCCAGATCCAACTGACACCAGGCGGCGTCCAGGCGCAGCAGGCGCTCGAACAATGGCGTTTCGCTCAGATGGAGATCTGTCAGGGTGTTGATGATATCGCTCAGTGGAGCCGTGGTCGCTATGGCGGCCACCTGCGGCAGTGACTGGTTACCAAGCTCTTCCCTGAGTGACGCTTCTAGCTGTGACAGTGCGTGTCTGATGTTTGGCATGCTCACGGCGGCACCTGTTATACCTTGATTGATGGATCTTCAGTCTAGTCTTGCTGCACAGGCAGACCATGATGCCGATCAAATACCTAGGTGATTTTACGGTTTTATCCGGCCTGATGCAGTTTTGCCTGTGCCGATTGTAACTCTGCCACTATGGCATCGGTGGTTTTATGGATCCGCAGCTCGCGGAACAGGGCATCGGCCTCGGGATATTGGCGGTTGAGATAACTGAACCACTGTTTGATACGGGCCGGATAATAGTCGCTCTTGTGACCACTGAGTTCCTGGGCCGTGTAGTCGAGCATCAGCCCCAGGGTTTGCTCCCAACTGTAGGGTGAAACACAGTCCTTAATGGTGGCTGCCAGGTTGGGCAGGGATATTGCGCCCCGGCCAATCATGATGCTGTCGCAGCCCGTGACCTGCATGCAGCGCTCGGCATCTTCGCGGCTCCAGATTTCTCCGTTGGCTATGACAGGGATCGGCAGGCGTTCACGCACTTCGGTGATGTATTCCCAATAAGCCGGTGGCTTATAACCATCGACCTTGCTGCGGGCGTGGATCGCCAGCTCGGTGGCGCCGGCCTCATAGACGGCGAGGGCGTTTTCCATAAACAGCGATTTGTCTTCATAGCCCAGGCGGATCTTGGCCGTCACCGGCTGCGTGTCGGGTACGGCATCGCGCATGGCCTTGACTATGTCGTGAATAAGCTCCGGATATTGCAGCAATACGGCACCGCCCTTACTGCGGTTGACCATTTTGGCGGGGCAGCCGAAGTTGGCATCTACCCCTTTGGAACCCAAGGCCACGGCCCGGGCAGCATTTTCAGCCATCCAACCCGGTTCCTGGCCCAGGATCTGCACCCTGACCGGCGTTCCTGCCCGGGTAGTACCGCCCTGCAGCAGTTCGGGACAAAGGCGGTAATAGACTTTCTCCGGCAGTAATTGATCCACCACCCGCACGAATTCGGTCACCAGCAAATCATAGGGATTGATGGCGGACAGTATTTCCCGCATCAGATGGTCAACCACCCCTTCCATCGGGGCCAGAATTATTCGCACTGCAGTGTCCTTGGAACTCGCTGCTAAAAGGGCGGGCATTTTACCGCGAGTTTCCATACCACTGAAGCACGATTTCTACTTCGAATTAAGCTCTTGATTAATCTGCACTTGCCAACTAAGGTGATCTTGCCTAACAGAGGGTGATTGGGAAAAGTGTGATTATTATCCCAAGTTGCGCAATAAAATCATTGCTGCCGGGGTCTTTGTTTGCAGACCAACAAGGTAGCCGTTTTGTTGGTGACCCATAACAGCATGTACAAAAGAAGGAAGACAATTATGAGTTCAGTAAAGAAAACCGCCGTAGCAGTAGCCCTGGGTACCGTCGTTGTGGGTGCGGCATTTGCTGCCCAAGCCAACGCCAATCCCTTTGGCTTTGAGGAAATGCAGGCGGGTTACCAACTGGTTGGTGATGAAGGCAAGGGTGGCGAAGGTAAGGCCAAAGAAGGCAAGTGCGGTGAAGCCAAGTGCGGCGGCGACATGAAGGCCAAAGAAGGCAAGTGTGGCGAAGGCAAGAAGGTCAAAGAAGGCAAGTGCGGCGATGACATGAAAGCCAAAGAAGGCAAGTGCGGTGGCGACATGAAGGCCAAAGAAGGCAAGTGTGGCGATGACATGAAAGCCAAAGAAGGCAAGTGCGGCGGCGACATGAAAGCCAAAGAAGGCAAATGCGGTGAAGATATGAAACGCAGTGCCGAAGGCATGGAGCACAGCATGGAAGGTAAGGCCGGTGCCGAAGCCAATAAAGTCAAGGCCAAAGAAGGTCATTGCGGCAGCGCCAAGAGCAAGGAAGGTCACTGCGGCGGCAAGCACTGATCTCCGGACGTTAAGCTTGGCAGAGGCCAGCCGCCTGGCTGGCCTTTTTATTAGCCGTCTTGTTATCGGTAAAAAAGGAGCAACAAATGTCCGAACGTGCCCTGGCGGGCCTGGGCCTGCGGCGGGAAATGCTTAACGAATTCTGCCTTGCGGTGCCGCAGGAGATAGACTTTTTTGAAGTGGCGCCGGAAAACTGGATGCCATTGGGGGGCAAGTTAGGGCGCCAGTTTCGTCAGCTGACCGAAAAACACCGCTTCTTCTGCCATGGCTTATCGCTTTCCATTGGCGGCCCCAATGATCTGGATATAGATTTTGTCAAACGGGTCAAATCCTTTCTGGATTTACACGGTATCGAGATTTACTCGGAGCACCTGAGCTACTGCTCCGGAAAGGGGCATATGTATGATCTGATGCCCATTCCCTTCACCTCAGATGCGGTGACGCACGTTGCCAAGCGGGTGCGCCAGGTACAGGACATACTCGAGCGGCCACTAATTCTGGAAAACGTTTCCTTCTATGCTGCTCCCGGCGCCGAAATGAGTGAACTGGAATTTGTCACATCGGTATTGGACGAGGCCGATTGTGGCCTGTTACTGGATGTAAACAACATATATGTCAACTCGGTTAACCATGGCTATGATCCAAGGGCTTTCCTGGCCGCGATGCCGACCGATCGTATTCGTTATCTTCACATAGCCGGCCACCATGTGGAGGCCGAGGATTTGATAGTCGATACCCATGGCGCTGCAATAGTCGACCCTGTCTGGCAGCTCCTTGATGATTGCTATCGCATTCATGGGGTGCATCCGACCCTGCTGGAGCGAGACTTCAATATTCCCGCCACCTCAGTGCTGCTGGCTGAGTTGCAGCAGATCCACAGCGCCCAGCGAAAAGCTTTGCAGCTTAAGGATGCGTCATGAGTTTCATATCAATACAACAGCAATTTATTGAGGCCATCAAAGCGCCGGACATGGCCGTACCAGCTGACGTGCCTGAGGCCAGGATGGCGGTCTACCGGGAGCTGTTCTTCAACAACGTTGAGGGTTTTGTCAGCAGTGCTTTCCCGGTACTCAAGAGTTTGTATACTGCCGGCGATTGGCTGCAGCTGGTGAGGTTGTTTTTCCGTAAGCATGATTGCCAATCCCCTTTGTTTGTGGACATCGCCGGCGAATTTTTGGCATTCCTGCAGCAGGAATATCAGCCGACCGAGCTGGATCCGCCTTTTATGCTGGAGCTGGCCCACTATGAATGGCTGGAGCTGGTGGTCAGCATAGCCCAAACACCGGACCATGAGGGCCCGCTGGTCGGGGACATTGGCTGCGCCCCTTTATTGCTCGCAAGTCATGCAAAAGTGGTACAATACCACTATGAGGTGCAGCGGATCAGAGCCGATTTTCGTCCCGCGGCACCCGCAGCAGAACCCCTGTTCTTTTGCGTATATCGCGATGCCGACGACAGGGTCTGTTTCCTGCGCCTCAACCCTCTGACAGCACAGACGTTGGCGCTGTTGGCGGAGCGGCCCGGATTGGATTTGGGCGCTCTGAACCAGGCGCTGTCCGAGCTGTATCCCACCATGGATGAAGAAACCCTGGCCGCAGGCTTGTGGCAATTGCTGCAGCAGCTGGCTGACAAGGGCATCATTCAACAAAAATTGAAATAACCCTACTTTTAGTCTGTTTTTATTTTCGGGATCAACCGCTAGAATGGCGGCCATTTTGTGAGCCCTGTCACGCTCACTCGTCATTCAAACAAGAGGAGCTGTCATGAGCCAGCCATTTAAAGATCCATTTAACGTTCTGTATTTCCTTGGTTTCCTGCTGGTCATGATGCTGCCTACACTGCCCGCCAGCCTGTCCTGGCTCAAGCACTCCGGCCTTATCTAAGCCGCAAACAGCCACTGAATTCAGTGGCTGTTTTGTTTGCCTATGTTGATCCGTAGTCTGCTGTTGTTTGTCGGTTTGCTCAGCCTGGTTTTGGGGATCCTGGGGATCTTCCTGCCGCTGCTGCCGACAGTGCCTTTCCTGTTGCTGGCGGCCTTTTGCTTTGCCCGCTCAAGCACACGTCTGCATTTATGGTTGCAACAGCATCCCCATCTGGGTGAGCCATTGCGCCACTGGCAAGAGCGTCGAGCAGTGAGACCGGTTATCAAACGGCGGATTATGTGGCTATCGACCGCCAGCTTTGTCCTCAGCATTTATCTGGTGCCACTGTTGTGGGTGAAGGCCGTGCTTCTTGTGGGCATGTTGGTGTTGCTCTGGTGCGTGCACCGGATCCCAGAGTGGAACGATGAGGGAAAAGAGTGGCACGATTGAAGAAAAAGCCGGAACTGTGAGCCGCAGCCCAGAGTCAGATACCGGCACCTTCGTCGTCGGTTGCATCCGGCTTCAAAGGGGCTTAAGCTTTAGCCGGATTTTTGTTGGGTCCACCTGTGCGTGGACTTTTTTGTTGTTTAAGGCCAGCTTGCTGGCAAATCAAATGTGAAACCCGTTATGAACACACAGAGCCTAGCGCTTATCAAGCAGAGCATTAAAACCATTCCTGATTACCCCAAGGCCGGGATCATGTTCCGTGACGTGACCAGTCTGCTCGAAGATCATCAGGCCTATAAAATGGCCATGGGACTCTTCCTTGAGCGTTATCGTGACCAGGGCTTTACCAAGGTTGTTGGTACCGAGGCCCGTGGCTTCCTGTTTGGCGCGCCGCTGGCGCTGGAGCTGGGTGTGGGATTTGTGCCTGTGCGCAAGCCCGGCAAACTGCCCCGTGAAACCATAGCCGAAAGCTATGAGCTGGAATATGGTCATGACACCCTGGAAATGCACGTCGATGCCATCAAGCCCGGTGACAAGGTGCTGGTGATTGACGATCTGCTGGCGACCGGCGGTACCATCGAAGCCACGGTCAAGTTGATCCGTCGTCTGGGCGGCGAAGTGGCCCATGCCGCCTTTGTGATTTCCCTGCCGGATCTGGGCGGAGAGCAACGCCTCGCCAATCAGGGACTGGAAATCTTCAAACTGTGTGAATTTGAAGGCGATTAATTCCCCGTTCCCGTCGCTGAAATCAGGCTCCCCATCATGGCCGTGTGGCATGTGTGCCAAGGGCGTGGTATGTTTGCCCCATGATGAGGAGCTTGCTCCCGAACGCGTTTATCTGTGGGGAGTTTCATGTCTTACCAGGTGTTAGCCAGAAAATGGCGCCCTGCCAAATTCGAGCAGGTTGTGGGTCAGTCCCACGTTCTGCATGCCTTGACCAATGCCCTGGGTCAAAACCGTTTGCACCATGCTTACCTGTTTACCGGCACCCGCGGTGTCGGCAAGACCAGTCTCGCCCGCCTGTTTGCCAAGGGATTGAACTGCGAGCAAGGGATCACTGCGTCACCTTGTGGCGTGTGTGCCAGTTGTGTGGAGGTTGCCCAGGGTCGTTTTGTCGATCTGATTGAGGTGGATGCGGCGTCCCGCACCAAGGTGGACGACACCCGGGAAATATTGGATAACGTCCAGTACCGGCCCAGCCGCGGCCGTTTCAAGATCTACTTGATAGACGAAGTGCACATGCTGTCCAAGAGCAGTTTCAATGCCCTGCTCAAAACCCTGGAAGAACCCCCTGAACACGTTAAGTTCCTGCTGGCAACCACGGATCCGCAAAAGTTGCCGGTGACAGTGTTGTCCCGCTGCCTGCAATTCAATCTCAAGAGCTTGTCCAAAGAGCAGATAAGTCAGCAGTTGGCGCTTATCCTCAAGGCCGAAGGTCTGCCGTTCGAGGCGCCCGCGCTGGAGCTGCTGGCCAAGGCGGCCCAGGGCAGCATGCGTGATGCCCTTAGCCTGACCGATCAGGCCATAGCCTTCGGTGCAGGACAGGTGCTGCGCGAGCAGGTGCAGACCATGCTCGGCAGTGTAGATACAGGTCAGGTCATCAATTTGCTGCAGGCATTGGCCCAGGCCGAGATAGCACCTCTGATGCAGGCGGCGTCGTCGGCATTGGCCTTTGGTGCCGATGCCGATGAACTGCTGCGTTCCTTGCTTGAGCTGCTGCACCAGATAAGCCTGAGCCAGTTTGCTCCGGCCGCCGCTGAACTGTCTGAACACAGTGAACAGGTGCTGGCCTTTGCCAAGGCACTGGCCCCCGAGCAGGTGCAGCTCTATTACCAGATTTTGCTTGAGGGGCGCAAAGAGCTGCCCTTCGCTCCGGATCCCAGAACCGGACTGGAAATGACCTTGCTGCGTGCCGTCGCCTTTATCCCACAGATGCCGGCCAAGCGTTGGCAAAAGGGAGAAGGCGTGGCGCTGGATATACCGGCGGCTACCAAGACAGTATCGGCAGCGCCGGTTATGGCCGACAACGCCCCAACTCCCCCGGTTGCCAAGCCGGCAAGCGTCGAGGCCCAAATGGACCAAGGTGCAATAACACCAGCGTCCCAAGCCGATGTTACCGATAGCCATGATTCAGCCCATGCTCCCGTGCAGTCCAGTCAGGCGGATATGCCTGAGCTTGACTCAGGGCTATGGGAAGACATGGATGAAGCGAATGCAGCGCTGGTTGCGGAGCAAAACCTGCTGTTGTCACAGGCCGAAAGTCAGGGCTTTGCCGGTGAAGACATGTTTGGTTTTGTGCCTGACGAAGCGCCTCAGGAACAGCTGCTGCCGATGCAGGTGACTCAGGCCCAGCAGCAAGTTCCTGAATTGGACGCGCCTCAGGCGACAGCGCCACTGGCATTGGGTGATGACATTCTCGATGCGGTACTGGCGGCCAGAGACGATCTGCTGTCACAGTTGGGCAGCGATGTTGCCGAGGAAGGTGACCCAAAAAAGTCCTGGCAGCCACTAAGCCGTCAGCGCGAGGTCGTTGAGGCAAAGAGTGACAGCGCCGAGTCTGTTATTACGCAAGATGAGCCGCAGCTTGCGGCACCGGCACCGACACCGGCAGTAACAGCCCCTGCAGATGAAGACAGACCTCCATGGGAAGAGGCTGCGAAGCCTGTGGTGGACGCCGCTGCCGAGACCTCATTGCCAGCCGAAGCTAGAGCTGAAGCGAAAGCCGGGGCCGCAATCGAGCCGCACCTGCCAGTGCCACAGCCAGAAGTGCCACAGCCAGAAGTGCCATTGCCAGCAGAGCAACAGCCAGAGGCCACGCAGGCTGAGACCAAGCAGATTGAGGCCAAACAGACTGAGGCCAAACAGACTGCGGAAAAGTCACAGGATGGCGCTGGGCTTCCTGCGAATCCCGAAACCGCCAGCGGCACCGTTAACCTCAGTGTGCCCGCTGACTTGGGGGACATTACCGGACATCAGGACGACTTGCGTTGGTACAAGCTGATGTCGGCCCTGGATATCGGCGGCCGGGTGCGGCAATTGGCCGTTAACTCTGTGTGCCTTGACTGGTCTGAACCACTGCAATTGGTGCTGAAGCCGGACCAGAAACATCTGGCTGCGCCCATTGCCATCACTCAGCTGGTGGAATCCCTTGGACGGGCGCTGGGGCATGTCACTGAGGTGCAGGTGGACGTGGGGCAGGTAGTGGGACGGGAAACGCCGCTGGAGATCCGTCAGCGTTTCCACCAGGAATTGCTGGGACAGGCACAGGCTTCTTTGCTGGCCGATCCCAACGTCAACTGGCTGATGACTTGGGCCGGGGCAGAATTGCAACCGGACAGTCTCAATTATCCCGGTGAGTTGCTGGGGGCCCGGGGCAGGGCTTTGCCTGCCTTGCCGCCGCTGCAACAACCACAGGAGGCCTGAGCGGCTTTCGCATTGCTAATCTGATTTATTTCAGTAAGATTAGCCAATTTCATTCCTCCGGCTTGGCCGGAACATCAACAGATAGAGATTAGGCATATGTTTGGAAAAGGCGGTATGGGCAACCTGATGAAACAGGCCCAGATGATGCAGGACAGAATGGCCAAGATGCAGGAAGAAATTGCCCGCATGGAGCTAACCGGTGAATCAGGTGCAGGTCTGGTCAAAGTCACCATGACCGGCAGTCACAGTGTACGCAAGGTCGAAATCGACCCCAGCCTGATGGAAGACGACAAGGAAATGTTGGAAGATCTTATCGCTGCGGCCTGTAACGATGCGGCACGCCGTATCGAAGAAGCACAGAAAGCTAAAATGGCAGAAGTTACCGGTGGTATGCAGTTGCCTCCCGGCATGAAGATGCCTTTCTAAGGAGCTTTGGTTAATGCGCTTCAGCCCGCTGGTGGATGAACTGATCCAGAATTTGCGTTGCCTGCCCGGGGTGGGGCCCAAGTCGGCCCAGCGCATGGCGTTTTCTCTGCTGGAGAGTGATCGCAAGGCCGGGATCAAGCTGGCGGACGCGCTGGCGCGGGCCATGGCCGATGTGGGCCATTGTCAGTCGTGCCGCACCTTTACCGAGGAAGCCCTGTGTCCCATCTGCGCCAGTGCCAAGCGCGGCAAGGCCGATACCATTTGTGTGGTGGAAACCCCAGCAGACGTGCTGGCCATTGAGGCCGGGGGCCACTTCCAGGGCCGTTATTTTGTGTTGCAGGGACATCTGTCACCGCTCGATGGCATAGGACCGGAAGAATTGGGTCTGGCCTTGTTGGAGCAACACCTGGGCAGAGATGAAATAAGCGAACTGATCCTGGCCACCAACCCTACTGTGGAAGGCGATGCCACGGCCCACTATATTGCCGACATCGCCAGACGTCATGGCGTCAATGTCAGCCGTATCGCCCATGGTGTGCCGGTGGGCGGGGAGCTGGAATACGTCGACAGCACCACCTTGGCCTTGTCCTTCACCGGACGTCAGCCACTCTAGTATTTCCGCGCCAATACTCGAAACCCTGCATCATGGCAGGGTTTTTTGTTTGTTTTTTGCCCGATTGCATGCTCAATCCCGACTCACCCTTGAAATGCCCCCGGGCGCCCCCATGTTAATTCCAACGACGGCGTGAGCCGACACACTTTATGTAACATCAGGAATTGATAAGGGAACCCAGTATGTCGCATCAAGAAACCCATGGTTTTCAAACTGAAGTCAAACAGCTGTTGCAGTTGATGATCCATTCTTTGTACTCCAACAAAGAAATCTTCTTGCGTGAATTGGTCTCCAACGCCGCCGATGCTGCGGACAAGTTGCGCTATCTGGCACTGACCAATGACGCTCTTTATGAGGGAGATGGCGAGCTCAGGGTCCGCGTCAGCGCCGACAAGGACAAGGGCACAGTCACCATTGAAGATAACGGCGTCGGTATGACCCGCGACGGTGTGATTGAGCATTTGGGCACCATTGCCAAGTCGGGCACCGCCGAGTTTTTCAAGAATCTGTCCGGTGATTCAGCCCGTGACTCGCAGCTCATAGGTCAGTTCGGCGTCGGTTTCTACTCGGCCTTTATAGTGGCCAGCAAGGTGGAAGTCTTTACCCGCGCCGCCGGCCATGACGCCGATGAAGGGGTGAAGTGGGTCTCCGAGGGTGAAGGCAGCTTTACCGTGGAAACCATCACCAAGGCCGATCGCGGCACCAAGATAGTGCTGCATCTGCGTGAAGAAGAAAAAGAATTTGCCGATGATTGGCGTCTGCGCTCCATCATCACCAAGTATTCGGATCATATTTCCATCCCGGTGGAAATGTGGCAGGAAGGCAGCCCGGAGCGCGAAGGCGAAGACGGCGAAACGGTACCTGCCACCGAGGGGCAATGGAAGGCCATGAACAAGGCCACCGCCCTGTGGATGCGCTCCAAGTCCGAGATCAGTGACGAAGAGTATCAGGAATTCTACAAGCACATTTCCCATGATTTTGCGGACGCCCTGGACTGGAGCCACAACAAGGTGGAAGGTAATCAGGAATACACCAGCCTGCTCTACATTCCATCCAAGGCCCCCTGGGATTTGTGGCACAGGGATCGCAAACACGGCCTCAAGCTGTTTGTGCAGCGGGTGTTCATCATGGATGACGCCGAGCAGTTTATGCCGTCCTACTTGCGCTTTGTGCAGGGTCTTATCGACTCCAACGATCTGCCACTGAACGTGTCCCGTGAGATTTTGCAGGACAACAAGGTGACCCGTACCCTGCGTCAGGCCCTGACCAAGCGCGTATTGTCCATGCTGGAAAAACTGGCCAAGGATGATGCCGACAAGTACCAGCAGTTCTGGGCCGAGTTCGGTCAGGTGCTCAAGGAAGGTCCGGCAGAGGATTTCGCCAACCGCGAACGTATTGCCGGTCTGCTGCGCTTTGCCTCAACCCATACGGGCAATGCCGCGCCAACCGTGTCCCTGGATGATTACATTGCTCGCATGAAGGAAGGTCAGGAGCGGATTTACTATATCGTGGCCGACAGCTACGAGGCGGCTGCCAACAGCCCCCATCTGGAACTGCTGCGCAAGAAAGGCATTGAGGTGCTGCTGCTGTCCGAGCGTATCGATGAGTGGTTGATCAACCACTTAAACGAGTACAAGGAAAAGCAACTGCACTCTGTGACCCGCGGCGATCTGGATCTGGGCGCCCTGGAAGATGAAGCCGAGAAGGCCGAGCATGAACAGGCGGCCAAGGAAGCCGAATCCCTGCTGCAACGTTTCAAGAGTGCCCTTGGGGACAAGGTCAAGGACGTCAAGGTGACCAGTCGCCTGACCGATACCCCAGCCTGTGTGGTTGCCGGTGAAGGTGAAATGTCCAGCCAGATGATTAAGCTGATGCAGGCCGCGGGTCAACCTGTGCCAGAAGTTAAACCCACCTTCGAACTGAACCCGTCGCATCCGCTGGTGGCCCGATTGGGCGAGTTGCAGGATGAGCAGGTCTTTGGTGAATGGGCCGAGCTGCTGCTGGGCCAGGCCACCCTGTCCGAGAAAGGCAGCCTTGCAGATCCATCGGCCTTTATCAAGCTGATGAACAAGATGCTGCTGGACAGCCAAAAGTAACAGTCACACAAGGGGGGCTCTGGCCCCCCTGTTTACGTGAAAAGGAATGATATGGATACCCAACAGGTAATCGAGCTGGCCCTGACCAGAGACAATATCCAACAAGTGGTGGACACCTCGCTCAACCAACTGGTGGTGCTGTGCTTCCACGCCCGCAGCCAGCCTGAAAGTCAGGCAATGTGCAGCCGCCTTGGCAATATGGCCAAGGGTGCCCAGGGACGCTTTTTGCTGGCCACTGTGGATTGTGAGGCCGAGATGGAGATTGCCTCCTATTTCCGTATTCAGGCGCTGCCGACCGTGTTGCTGCTCAGTCAGGGGCAACCCATAGACGGTTTTGCCGGTGAGCGTGCCGATGCCGACATAGAGTCCATGTTGGAGAAACATTTGCCGCCCCTGTGGCAATTGAAACTGGCCGAGGCCAAGGCCTTGTTGGCCAAAGGTGACGCAGCCCAGCAAGCCCATGATTTGCTGAAATCTGTGTATCAGGAAGTCAAAGATGCCACTGTGGCCTTGCCCTTTGCCGATGCCTGCCTGCTGCTGGGGGATATAGCCACTGCTCAGCAATTGCTGGATACCATTGGCCTTGCCGATCAGGACGGTTATTTCCAGAGTCTCAAGGCAAAGCTGACTTTGGCGCTTGAAGCGGCCGATACCCCGGAAATCCGTCAGTTGCAGCAGGCATTTGAGCAGAACAGCGATGATTATGGCGTCAGGATTGAACTGGCTCGCGCCTTGGTGGCCGCTCACAGGGAGGAGGAAGGTTTGGCGTTGCTGTTTGAGGTGCTTGGCAAGGATCTTGGTGCCCACGGCGGACAAATCAAACAAGTGTTTATGGACATGCTGACAGCAATGGGGCAGGGGAATAGCCTTGCAAATCAATACCGTCGCAAGCTGTATAGCTTACTGTACTGAAAAATGCACAGCGGTCACGACCGTTTTATGTGGCTAAAGTCGTAGCCAAAACCCTTCTATTGCGATGCCAGATGTGCGAAGATCGCCGCCCTAAGAAGAACGTCAATGCGAAATAAGAGGACTCTTGAAATGCGCATTATCCTATTGGGCGCCCCAGGTGCCGGTAAAGGTACCCAGGCTCAATTCATCATGGAGCAATACGGCATTCCACAGATCTCCACCGGCGATATGCTGCGTGCCGCTGTGAAGGCTGGAACTCCCCTGGGGCTGGAAGCCAAGAAAGTGATGGATGCAGGTCAACTGGTGTCCGATGAACTGATCATAGGTCTGGTAAAAGAGCGTATCGCTCAGGATGACTGTGCCAAAGGTTTCCTGCTGGACGGTTTTCCGCGCACTATTCCCCAGGCCGACGCAATGGCGGCCAATGGCATCAGCATAGATCATGTGATTGAAATCGATGTGCCCGATGAGGAAATCGTCAAGCGCATGAGCGGCCGTCGTGTACATCCGGGTTCAGGTCGTGTCTATCATGTGGTATTCAATCCGCCCAAAGCGGAAGGCAAGGATGATTTGACCGGCGAAGAGCTGGTGATCCGTCCCGATGATGAAGAGTCAACCGTGCGTAAGCGTCTGGCCATTTATCATGAGCAAACCAAGCCGCTGGTGGATTACTACGGCAAGGTGGCTGCCGCCGGCAACACCAAGTACAGCAAGTTTGATGGCACCCAGAGTGTGGCTGATGTGAGCAAGCTGATCGTTACTGCTCTCAGCTAATAGTGCTGGATCAATCTTTGAAGAAAGCCTGTGAATACAGGCTTTTTTTATGCCTATCACCAAGCCTTGGCATCACAACTTCTTTCACTTTCTCTTCCTTTTCGATCTCCTGACACCCGCCTCTGGTCTGCCGGGAAAATTATGATAGAATCTGCCGCCGCATCGCCGGTGAGGTGGCGATTGCTGCTGTAATGGCGGCCAGACTCACCCCGGCCTACACTCAAGCGTTACGGAGCCAGGCCAATTGGCCCTGTGCAGGATCAGGGATGTCCGTCGAAGAGAGCCTAATATGAAGTTTCCCGGTCAGCGTAAATCCAAACACTACTTTCCCGTCAAGAGCCGTGATCCCCTGCTGGAGCAGCTGACACAGCAGACGCAACCGCGCGTGACCTATATCAGCGGCATAGATCAGACCCTGGTGGACATTGAGGCCAAGGTGCATGATGAACTGCTTGCGCGCTATGGTTTGCCCAAGGGAAATTCGACCCTGATTGATGATGTGGCAGCCCATGCCCTGTATCAGGAACTCAAGGGCAATAACCTGATAAGCGACGAGTTTGCCGGTGGCACCATAGGCAACACGGTGCACAACTACTCGATTCTGGCCGACGACCGCTCAGTGCTGTTCGGGGTCATGAGCAAGCACATAGAGGTGGGCAGCTATGCCTATCGTTATCTGTGCCATACCTCATCCAAGGTGGACCTGAATTATCTGCAGCCCGTCGACGGCCCCATAGGCCGCTGTTTTACCCTGATCTCCGACTGCGGTGAGCGCACTTTTGCCATCAGCAAGGGCGCCATGGACAAGTTGACGCCGGAATACATTAACCGCGAGGTGGTGGAGGGTAGTGCAGCCCTGGTATTGACCGCCTACCTGATGCGCGCCAGCGATGGCGATGGCATTACCGACGCGGCAATACGGGCGATCAATTACGCCAAGGCTGCCGATGTGCCCGTGGTGCTGACCCTGGGCACCCGTTTCCTTATCCAGGAAGACCCCCTGTGGTGGCAAAACTTTATCCGCGAGCATGTCACCATACTTGCTATGAACGAGGATGAAGGGGAAGCGCTGACCGGACATGCCGATCCCTTGCTTGCCAGTGAAGCTGCACTGGAATGGTGTGATCTGGTACTGACCACAGCGGGCCCCATAGGCCTGTACATGGCGGGTTATACCGAAGAGAGCGATAAGCGAGAAACCAGTCATACCCTGTTGCCTGGGGCGATACCTGAATTCAATCGATATGAGTTCTCCAGGCCGATGCGCAAGCGCGACTGCCAGGAAGCGATTAAGGTCTATGCCCATATCTCACCATACATGGGGGGACCGGAGCAAATCCGCAATACCAATGGTGCCGGAGATGGGGCTTTGGCTGCACTGCTGCACGACCTGGCAGCCAACGGTTTCCACAAGGCCAACGTACCGGGCTCCAGCAAGCACAGGAATGAAGGGCTCTGCTACTCTTCATTTTCACAGATTTGCAAATATGCCAATCGGGTCGCCTATGAAGTATTGGCCCAGCACAGCCCACGTTTGTCCCGTGGTTTGCCTGAGCGGGAAGACAGCCTCGAAGAGTCGTATTGGGAAAGGTAAGATATTGATAATAAAAAGGCGTCCGATGGACGCCTTTTTTATGCTTGGGTGAAAATCAAATCGTGCGATGCACTTCCGCATCAAAACTGCCACTGGTCTTGCCGGCCTTGGGATCAAGGTACACGGCCTCGTTCAATGAGCCCTCGGATTTGGCAATAATGACTGTGGCGACGCTGTCGCCGGTGACATTCACCGCAGTGCGTACCATGTCGAGCATACGATCGACACCAATAATCAGTGAAATACCTTCAACCGGCAAGCCCACCTGATTCAGCACCATGGCGAGCATAATCAGTCCTACACCCGGCACACCTGCTGTCCCTATGGATGCCAGCGTGGCGGTCACCACCACAGCTGCGTAGTCGGTGATAGTCAGCTCAATACCGAATACCTGGGCGATAAATACGGTGGCTACGCCCTGCATTATGGCGGTGCCATCCATATTGATGGTGGCGCCGAGTGGCAGGGTAAAAGAAGCAACCTTATTGTCAGCGCCCAGCCTGTGTTCAGCCGCTTCCATGGTAACGGGTAGAGTGGCATTGGAACTGGCGGTGCTGAAGGCGAATAACTGCACATCGCGCATCTTGCGGATAAAGATGAGAGGATTCAATCCGGAAAATGCTTTAAGTATGGTGGGGTAGACCACGAAAGCATGGATAAGCAGCACAGACAACACCAGTACAAAGTACTTGATAACACTGCCAAGGGTATCCAGTCCCAGGGTGAGGGTCAGTTTGCCCATCAAGGCAAACACGCCGTATGGCGCGAGCTGCATGATCAGAGTAACGACCCGCATTATGACCTCATTGAGATCGTCAAACAGGGCGGCAACCCGTTTGCCCCGTTCGCCTATATGGGACACGGCAAAACCAAAAATCACGGCAAAGATGATGATTTGCAGCATATTGCCTTCACTCATGGCTTGCATGGGGTTGGTCGGCACTATGCTGATTAACACCTCAGACAGACTCGGAGCGGCTTTGACGCTGTACTCCATATTCTCTGTGGCCATGGAGGCGCTGCCGGGGTGCACAATTACCGCAGCTAAAATAGCCAGGGTCAGAGCAACTGCGGTAGTGAATAAATAGAAGGCGAGGGTTTTGCCACCGAGACGACCTAATTTGGATGGCTCACTCAGTGAGCAGGTACCACACACCAGGGAAATAAATACCAGCGGGACAACCAACATTTTCAGGCTGGAAATAAATATGGTGCCGATGACATGTAAAAAACCATTGGTGATATAGTCACTGACAAAGGTACTATCCGGGAACAGAATTCGCAGCACCAGCCCCAGTGTAATACCGGCACCCATGCCGATTAAAATCTTGCCTGTCAGGCCTATTTTGCTTGTTTTATTGGCTGCCATCGTCTTTCCTGTGTAATTTTTATGCTTTGATTTTTGGCGCAATAAAGCCTAACAAGAAACAGAGTGCGATGAAATGGCTGCTTAAGGAAACTTTTCCGGGATTTTCGCTAAATAAAAGAAATCAGCGATGGAAAAGTTACATGAAAATTGTGTAATGTTAGCCTATAAGTAACAAGCGGAAAGCTTGCGTATTATCATTAGAGTAACAGGGAGTCTGACAATGAAGTCAGCTTATAAGTTATGGTTTGCCTCTTTTTTGTCTTTTTTACTGATAGCTTGTGGTGGGGGGGGCGGTCTCTCTTCCGATGAAGATGGCGGTGGTGGTACGCCAACGGATACCATCACAGTATCGGTTTCTATTTCCAATACAGATATTGATGCTGCCACTCCGGCCACAGTGACCGCCAATGTTACCGGCTCGGTTTCCGGTGCGCAGGCAGGCAAGTTGGTTACCTTCAGCCTGAATAACGACAGTATGGGGACTTTTACTCCTGGCACGGGCACGGCATTGACCGATGCCAATGGCAATGCTGTCATTGCATTAAGTACCGCAGACATAGAGGGGGCCGGTACTGTCACAGCTACGGTTGACACCGGTGAAAGTGGCAAAGTTGGCTTCAACATGAAGGGGGACGGTGGTCGTTCCACCGGAAGCAGTGCTCAAGTGAGTCTGACTCTGACAGACGTCAACGGTAACGCCATAGATACCATCTCCACGACCAAGCCAGGTAAATTGGTTGCGACCGTATCCGGCGTGTCTAAAACCGTGATTGTGACCTTTGATTCAACTCTGGGTGATTTACCCATAAAGACCGCCATTACCGATGCCAATGGTCGTGCCACTGTGGATGTTTATGCAGGCAGTCAACCAGGTGCTGCATTGGCGTCAGCTTCGCTCTCTACAGGAGAGCTGGGGCAAAAAGTGTTTGTGGTAGGTGCCACCAACGTATTGATGGGGACTGCAGAAGGTACCTTTGAGTCGGGCAAGGCCAGCGTCAGCGCGACCAGCCTTTCAGCGGGCGGTACGGCGTCGATTTCGGTAAAACTACAGGATGATCAAGGTAACGTCTACACTGAGCCGGTTGATGTGCACTTCACTTCTACCTGTAGCAGTAAAAGTACTCCTGAAGCAGAGTTAAGCACCCCGGTGACAGCTGTTGGTGGCATTGTAACCAGCACCTACCTCGCCAAAGGTTGTGTCGGCGATGATGCCATCAGCGTAACGGCTAACGTGGGCGGTAAAAACCTTTCCGCAACCGGTACTATTAACATCATGGCGGCCGATGCCGGCAGTATCGTTTTTGTCAGCGCGACTCCTGAAAATATCAGCATCAAGGGAACCGGTGGTGATGAATCTTCCACCGTTAAGTTTAAGGTACTGGACACCAATGGAAACCCGGTTGCCAATAAGGCGGTAAGCTTTTCACTGAATACTTCTGTGGGCGGTTTAACTCTCAGTCCTGCCACGGCCACGACCAACAATTTGGGTATAGCACAGACGGTAGTGACTTCGGGTACTGTGGCAACGACAGTACGGGTGACAGCATCCATTGATGGCACAGATCCATTGATTTCCAGTCAGTCCAGTGTGTTGGTTATTTCTACCGGTAAACCAGACCAGGACAGCTTCTCTTTGTCTGCCGAAGTGCTTAACGCAGAAGGCTGGGATCTTGATGGTACCGAGGTGAAGGTGACAGCGCGTTTGGCCGATGCCTTCAACAACCCCGTACCCGACGGCACGGCGGTGTATTTCACCACCGAAGGTGGCGCCATTGACCCTTCCTGCACGACCAGTGGCGGCGCTTGTACCGTGGTGTGGCGCAGTCAGAATGCCAGGCCCGAAGGCATAGAAATTATTGATGGTGCCGGTAACCAAATTAGCAACCCTGTATATGATCTGGTTGAAGATAGTGGGCGTTATTACGGTTTTTATGGTCAGAATTTTGGTGGCAGAGCCACTATTACCGCGACCGCCGTTGGAGAAGAGTCCTTCCCCGATACCAATGGTAATGGCCGTTTCGATGCCGAGGAAATGACCGCGTTTTTGACCGGCAAGGATGTCAGTGGTCACGGCTATGATTTGACCGATGCCTTCGTCGATTATAACGAAGATGGGATATTCAATCCCCAGCAGTCCGGTGGCCAAGCGGGCGGCGACAATGAAGAGCTGATTGATTTCGATGTCGATGGTCAGTTTGATGCTGCCGATGGCAAATACAATGGTGTGCTTTGCTCGGAGCCTGCCCACGCTGGTTGTGCAACCGGAGATGCCCAGTCGCTGTTTGTCAGAAAAAGTCTGGTGATGGTGATGTCCGGCAGCACTGCTTATGCGACAAACGCAAATGATGTGCTCATTTCAGATAAAGATGGCCCAAGTTTGGGTGGCAGCATAGATATAATTGGTAAAAGTGCTGCTTCGGTTGTTTTCTCTATATCTGATCTGCATAACCAGCAAATGCCCGCTGGGTCTACCGTGACTTTTACCACTTCTGCCGGTTCAATAGCCAGTACCCCTTCATATACTTGGACGAGTACTAACCGAAACAGTGCTGCGAGATATGCTGTAACAGTCAAGGGGGCCGATGAGCCCGAGAGCGGTGTTTTCAGTGTTGTCGTCACTACACCAAGTGGCGTTGTAACGGAAGTTTTGGCTATACCTGTTAATATCTACTAAAAACTTGGATTTTAAAAAGGCCACTCAGATGAGTGGCCTTTTTTACGTGCTGCGCTTTCAGTCTTAAACAAGCTCTAAAGAAAAGCCACTCAATTGAGTGGCTCTTTATGTTTGTCTTGGTAAGACAATTAACGTTGGAACCTATACGCGCTGCCGAGCTTCATGATTTGGGTCAGTTCATCCAGCGCGGTGCGGGATTCAACCAGGAGTTGGGGGTCGGCGAGGTCGGCTATGGTTAAGCGATCGCGGTAGTGCTTATCCACCCATTGGTTGAGGCGGTTGAACAGTGCGTCATTCATCATCACGTTGGGATTCACCGCTGCCAGTTCGGCTTCGTTCATGGCGACCCTGAGCCTCAGGCAAGCCGGGCCACCGCCGTTTTGCATGCTTTGCTTCACATCAAAATAGTGTACTTTTTTGATTGGCGTATTGAATGTGACCAATTCAGTGAGGTAAGCATGAACGGCCGCATTCTCCTCGCAATCGGTTGGCGCTATGATGGCCATCTCACCATTGGGCAATGTGATGATCTGGGTGTTGAACAGATAGCTCTTGACCGCATCCTGCACGCCGACTTTGGCGGTTGGGACTTCGATAAAATGCATGTCGGTGTCCATCTTGCGCTGAATTTCCGCCAGTTTTTCCTGGGTGTGCAGGAAAGCTTGCTGATGGTAAAACAGCACATTTTGGTTGCCCACGGCAATCACGTCATTGTGAAACACGCCCTGGTCAATGACATCGGGGTTTTGCTGCATAAAGACGGTATTGTCGTCTTCCAGCTGGTGTAACCTGGCGACGGCTTGTGAGGCCTCCAGCGTTTGTCTGGCCGGGTACTTCTTTGGCGCCGGCATGTCCGGGCGGGTCACGGCCCGGCCATAGACAAACACTTCCACGCCGGCGCGGCCATAATCACTGCACAAACGGGTATGGTTGGCGGCACCTTCATCACCGAAGCTGGGATGTTCGGGCAGGTGCTCGTGGTGATGGAAATGGCGGCTGTCTGCGAAGATGGCCTTCAGAATATTACCCGTGGTGCTCGGCTCAATGGAGCGATGCAGCTTGTCCACCAGGTTGGCTGGGGTGAAATGCAGCTTGCCATCGCGGGTGTCGGCACTGGGTGAAACCGTTGCCGCATTGGCGGTCCACATGCTGGAGGCGCTGCAACAGGCCTGCAGTAGGGCCGGCGCCTGTTGTGCGGCCTTTTGCAAGACTTCGGCATCTGTACCACCGAAACCAATACGGCGCAGGGTGTGCAGATCCGGGCGCTCCTGGGGCGCCAGCATGCCTTGAACCATGCCCATATCCGCCAGTGCTTTGGCCTTCTTGAGTCCTTGCTTGGCAGCATCTTTGGGATTGGATGTCAGAGCGGCATTACTCTGGGATGCCACGTTACCAAAGGAGAGGCCTGCGTAATTGTGGGTTGGTCCAACCAAGCCATCAAAGTTAGCTTCGAAGTGCTTCATTTATTGTCCTTTACCGGGGCTGAGGTCTTGTGATTATGACCAGAAATTGGTCTCGAGTTTCGCTCAGTATACGTGAGCAATCTCGCATAACAACCCGGCGAAATCGCGACAAATGGCCCATTTATGCAGGAATTGCATAACTATTGCTTGCTTGCTGGCGAATAATGAAATATTAGTTTTTAATTACGCAATATTATTTTTTACAAAAATTCCAACTTTGCTTAAAAAGTGACTCGCTGGTATGCATAAAAGAGGGATTAGCTTGAAACTCAAGGTTCAACCCTCTATATATGGTGCCAATTTCCACCTTCTCGAGACTGTTTGGCGCAAATAAAACTATGGGTAAATCGCTCGTCATTGTCGAATCGCCGGCCAAAGCCAAGACAATAAACAAATACCTTGGCAAAGATTTCATTGTTAAATCCAGTGTGGGTCACATACGTGATTTGCCTACATCCTCCTCCTCGGAAGGCAAAACGGGTGCTAAATCCAGTGCCGATCTCAAGAAAATGACCGCCGATGAAAAGGCCCGTTACAAGAAGGACAAGGACCAACAGGCCCTGGTGGCCCGCATGGGGGTGAACCCCGAGGCGGGCTGGCGTGCCAACTACCAGATATTGCCTGGTAAAGAAAAGGTGGTAAAAGAATTACAGACCCTTGCCAACGATGCCGATCAAATCTTTCTGGCAACGGATTTGGACCGTGAGGGAGAGGCCATTGCCTGGCATTTGCAGGAAGTCATAGGCGGCGATCCTTCACGGTATCAAAGGGTAGTTTTCAATGAGATCACCAAAAGTGCCATCCAGGACGCCTTCAGCCATCCTGCCAGCCTGAACACCAATATGGTCAATGCCCAACAGGCCCGTCGCTTCCTGGACCGGGTGGTGGGTTTTATGGTGTCTCCCTTGCTGTGGAAGAAGGTTGCCCGGGGCCTGTCTGCCGGACGGGTGCAGTCCGTCGCAGTGCGTTTGGTGGTTGAGCGTGAAAGTGAAATCAAGGCCTTTGTGCCGGAAGAGTTTTGGGATATTCACGCTGCCCTGAATACGCCAAAAGGCCAGGCATTGCTGATGGAAGTTCATCGCCATCTTGGTGCAGCCTTTGAACCACGCAATCAGGCCGAGGCCATGGCTGCGGTGGCCGAACTGCAACATGCCAGCTTCAAGGTCTTGGAGCGGGAAGATAAGGCGACCCAAAGCAAGCCTTCTGCGCCCTTTATTACCTCAACCCTGCAGCAAGCGGCGAGTACCCGACTTGGCTTTGGGGTGAAAAAGACCATGATGTTGGCCCAGCGTTTGTACGAAGCCGGTCATATCACCTATATGCGTACCGACTCTACCAACCTCAGCCAGGAAGCCCTGGACAGCGTCCGTGCACTCATTGGTGACGAGTTCGGTGCCAAATACCTGCCCGATGCCCCCATACGTTATGGCAGTAAGGAAGGCGCCCAGGAGGCTCACGAAGCCATACGGCCTTCTGATGTCAAGGTCAGTGCGGTGCAACTGAGTGATATGGAACGCGATGCACAGCGCCTCTACGAGCTTATTTGGCGACAATTTGTGGCCTGTCAGATGACACCTGCCCAGTATGATGCCACCAGGCTTACGGTTAAGGCCGGTGATTATGAGCTCAAGGCCAATGGCCGCACCCTGAGGTTTGATGGTTGGACCCGAGTGCAACCGGCGCTGAAGAAAAAGAACGAGGAAGACAACACCCTGCCGGCAGTCGAGGTGGGTGAATCACTCACGCTGGATAAGTTGGATCCCAAACAGAACTTCACCAAGCCACCGGCCCGCTACAGTGAAGCCTCGTTGGTGAAAGAATTGGAAAAGCGCGGTATAGGGCGTCCTTCCACCTATGCCACCATTATCTCTACCATTCAGGATCGCGGTTACGTTAAAGTGGAAAACCGTCGTTTTTATGCCGAGAAAATGGGTGAAATTGTCAGTGACCGTCTGGTACACAGCTTCAGTGAACTGATGAGCTATGACTTTACCGCCGGTATGGAACAGACACTGGATGATGTGGCCCGCGGTGAGCGTGAGTGGAAAAACGTGCTGGATGGTTTTTATAAAGACTTTACCGCCCAGCTCGACAAGGCGGAGCAGGAGCCCGATGCCGGTGGTATGCTTCCCAATGAGATGGTACTTACCGAGATTCCTTGTCCCACGTGCGGCAGGCAAATGGGGATCCGCACCGGAACAACCGGAGTGTTCCTCGGCTGTTCAGGCTATGCGTTGCCGCCGAAGGAAAGATGCAAGACCACAATGAACCTGACGCCGGGCGAAGAGGCTATAAGCGAAGGTGATGAAAACGCGGAAACCAATGCGCTCAGGGCCAAGCATCGCTGTAACAAATGCGGTACCGCAATGGACAGTTACCTGCTTGATGAAAAGCGTAAACTGCATGTGTGCGGCAACAACCCTACCTGTGACGGCTATGAGGTGGAAGCGGGCCAGTTCAAACTCAAGGGGTACGAAGGACCGCTATTGGAATGTGACCGTTGTGGCGCCAATATGGAGCTTAAAAACGGCCGTTTCGGCAAGTATTTCGGCTGTACCAATGAAGCCTGTAAGAATACTCGCAAACTGCTGAAGAACGGTGAGGCAGCGCCACCGAAGGAAGATCCTATTCATCTGCCCGAACTCAAGTGCAGTAAGTCGGATGCTTATTTTGTGTTGCGTGATGGCGCCGCCGGTATCTTCCTCGCCGCCAGCACCTTCCCCAAATCCCGCGAAACCCGGGCGCCGTTGGTGGAAGAACTGCGCAAATACCGTGAGCTGCTGTGGCCTAAATATCTATATCTGGCCGATGCTCCGACCGAGGATGATGAAGGCAACAAGACCATGGTCAAGTTCAGCCGCAAAACCAAGGAGCAATATGTTGCTTCCGAGGTGGACGGCAAAGCCACGGGTTGGATAGCCCACTATGATGGCAAGCGCTGGGTCAGCGAAGCCAAGAAAACCAAGAAGTAACATGCAGCTCAACTAACAGTGAGCAAATAAAAACTCCCGAGGTTGCCCTGCGGGAGTTTTTTTATGGGGGATTGGAAGCCATACCGCTTCAGGCAGCGGTTACCATTTCTTCTTCGGCTGGAACAGCATATCCAGATCGTCTTCTTCGCTGCGCTTTTGACGACCCGCAGGCTCGGACATCTTCTGGGCACCCATGATTTCATCCAGCAGTTGCTTGGCCTCATCAACTTTGCGGCCAATAAAGGGGTCATTGGGGGTCTGTGCCTTGATGGCGTGCAAGGTCGCCAGCGCCTTGGAGACCATTTGCTTGGCAGAGCCATACTGTTTCATAAAGCAGGCGGCGCGGGCACGGGAAATCATGGAGTCCACGTTGATCCGCAATTGCAGACTGTCGATACGGTTTTCTTCTTCGGCAAAAACCGTGGGGTCGACCTTGCCCTTGTTGTGTTCGGCCCTGAGTATGGCCTTGAGTTTCTTCAGGGTTTGCACAACCACAAGCACTTGCTTGTCGTTGTCAGGCAAACGGAAGCTTTCTATTGGTGGCACATTGGAAGTGCCCTGAAGGGCCTCAATCTGAGCCTGAAGATCCAACAGGCGGCGCTGATAATCATTTTTTTGTGGTGGAACGGTCAGGTTAACCGCGTTGCTCAAGGCTTCCTGGATGCGCCGGTACAAAATCATAACTATGTAGCTTGAGCAGGGCATCATGCCTGTATTGGAAAGCACGCCTTCGGTTTCATCCAAAATGGCACGCTGTCTGGCCAACTCCATGCGACGTTCTGCTTCGGCCTTTTCTTTTTGTTGTTGGATTACATTGATCACTATGACCAGCAGTAACAATGCTCCAATGGAGAGCAGAACCAGGGTGAATATCATAGGTGTCCCATTCTTGAGTCAAGTCAACCAATGCTACAATAAATCAACAAACTAGCATAGTTATCTTAGCCCAGCTTATCGTGTCTGTCCCGTATTGCTGGCGGGGTGGACCGTTATTCCAGTTTGATTTAATTTTACCAATATACTATAACCCAAGATTATAGTTAAGACTCGCAACCGGCCGATTGCTCGGAACGGTTCTTTTGGTAGGACGCAACATGAAGCTGCAACAACTCAGGTATATTGTGGAAGTGCTGAACCACAATCTCAATGTCTCGGCGACGGCGGAAAACCTGTATACATCTCAGCCGGGGATCAGCAAGCAGGTCCGAATGCTGGAAGATGAGTTGGGGATCCAAATCTTTGGCCGCAGCGGCAAACACCTGACCCACGTGACCCCTGCCGGTGAGCAAGTGATCAACATCGCCAGCGATATCCTGGGTAAAGTGGAAAGCATCAAAAAGGTGGCCGAAGAATACACCAAGCCGGATCAGGGTGAATTGAACATAGCCACCACAGACACCCAGGCCCGTTATGCTCTGCCCGGCATTATTCGCAGTTTTATCAAACGTTATCCCAGGGTTAACCTGCACATGCACCAGGGGACTCCGACCCAGATAAGTGAACTGGCGGCCCGCGGAGATGCGGATTTTGCCATTGCGACCGAGGCCATGCACCTGTACTCGGATCTCATTATGTTGCCTTGCTACCACTGGAACCGCTCCATAGTGGTCACCCGGGATCATCCGCTGGCCAGTCGCAGCCATATGAGCATCGAAGAATTGGCACGCTTCCCACTGGTGACCTATGTGTTCGGTTTCGACCGTGAATCCCAGATTGAGCGGGCCTTTAACCGTGCCGGGTTGGAGCCCAGGGTGGTGTTCTCTGCCACCAGTGCCGATGTGCTGAAAACCTATGTCCGTTTGGGATTGGGGGTGGGGGTGATTGCCTCCATGGCCATAGATCCCAACATAGACAAGGATCTGGTGGCCATAGATGCCGGACACCTGTTTGCCCACAGCACCACCAAGATAGGCTTCCGTAAGGGCAGTTTCCTTCGAAGCTACATGTATGACTTTATCGAATTGTTCGCACCGCATCTTACCCGGGATGTGGTGGAAAAGGCGGTGGCGCTGCGTGACCCTATATTGATTGAAGAAATGTTTGCCGATCGTGAGCTGCCGATGCGCTAGCCCGGATAGCCTCGGATTTCCAAATATAGAGTCAAATAAAAATCCCGCCGAAGCGGGATTTTTTAATTGCGGCTGTCAGCACTCGACAATGTTGACCGCAAGACCGCCCTTGGCGGTTTCCTTGTATTTGCTGCGCATGTCCTTGCCCGTGTCCATCATGGTTTTGATGACCTTATCCAGCGACACCTTGTGGTTGCCGTCGCCGCGCAGCGCCAGGCGAGAAGCATTGATGGCCTTGACCGCGCCCATGGCGTTGCGCTCAATACAGGGAACCTGAACAAGGCCACCGACGGGATCGCAGGTCAGGCCCAGATTATGTTCCATGCCGATTTCGGCAGCGTTCTCTACATGCTCCACGGTACCGCCCATGATTTCGGTCAGCGCTGCGGCTGCCATGGAGCAGGCAACGCCCACTTCACCCTGGCAGCCCACTTCGGCGCCGGAAATAGAGGCGTTCTTCTTGTAAAGAATGCCAATGGCGGCGGCGGTCAGCAGGTAGCGGGCGCAGACATCCACATCCACTTCCTGTACGAAGGTATCGTAGTAACAAAGTACTGCTGGAATAATGCCGGCAGCCCCATTGGTGGGGGCCGTGACAACACGGTCGCCGGCGGCGTTCTGTTCATTGACCGACAGGGCAAACAGATCTACCCAATCCATGGCGTTGAGCGGGTCAACGTTGTTGCGACCTTCGGCCTTGAGACGGCGGTACAGCGCCGGCGCCCGGCGTCTGAGTTTAAGGCCGCCAGGCAATATGCCTTCCTTCTGATAGCCCTTTTCAACGCAGTTTTTCATGGTCTGCCAAATCTGCCACAGGCGGGCCTTGACGTCGGCCTCGGAGGCTATGCTGAGCTCATTGGCCAACATCAGTGAGGAAATGCTCAGGCCGTGGTCAGTACACAGTTCCAGCAGATGGGCTGCACTGTTGAAGTCATAGGGAGCAGACTGAATGGGGGTTGCCGGTGAGGCGTCACGCTGGGCTATTTCATCCTCGTCCAGGATAAAGCCGCCACCCACGGAATAGTAGGTGCGTTGGAACAGCAACTCACCCTTGGTAAGGGCATAAAGGGTCATGGCATTGGCATGGGCGGGCAGCGTCTTGCGACGATGATAAAGGATGCCATCCTCGCGGGTGAACTTTACCTTGGTGCCGTTGGCCAGTTGCAGCTGCTCACTGGCAGCAACGTCTGCCAGGATTCCGTCGATGGCATCGGTATCGACGGTTTCAGGATCTTCACCCATCAATCCCAGGATAACGGCTTTGCCTGTGCCGTGACCTTTGCCGGTTTGTCCCAGGGAGCCGAACAGTTCAGCCCGCAGCTCATCGGTTTGTGCCAGAAGCCCCTTGGCCTCCAGCAGTTGAATAAAGAGTTTGCCGGCCTTCATGGGGCCCACTGTATGGGAACTCGATGGCCCTATGCCTATCTTGAACATGTCAAATACGCTAATCATAATCTGGCCCTGTGTCGTCTCGTTGTTATTTTAGTCTTTGTCATGGGGCTTGCTCGCCCATCAATCTAATCTGAGGTAATCTCTGCGACTGCGCATTCGGGAAATGGACGTGCGCCAACCTGGCCGCTGATCACCATAGGAACAGTATCCCATAGTTTGGCCTTGTGGCTTCATTAGATATTCTTATTCATGATATTTCGGATAAATCTAGCTAAAGCATAATTGAACTGGCTTTAGTGCTTGGTTTCAGGGCTATTGCGGCAAAATAAGGGCTTAATCCATTTCGCCCCCTAAAGCTGGGGGGCGGTGGTTTCATTATTGATGAATTAATTTTTTAGGGGGAAGCATGGGCGTGCTCATGGTGGATCTGGAAGGGCTGGAGCTGACATCGCAAGAGCGTGAAATGTTGCGCAATCCCTTGGTTGGCGGACTTATTCTCTTCAGTCGCAACTACAGGGAGCGCAGTCAGCTTTGTGAGCTGGTGCAAGCGGTACGAGCCATACGCCCGGAACTGCTAATTGCCGTTGACCATGAGGGGGGTAGGGTACAGCGCTTTCGTGAGGGCTTCACCCAAATTCCAGCCATGGGCGACATTCTTCCTGCCGCCGCCGAGGCCATGGCGCTTGCAAAGCGCTGGGCCAGCGAACTGGGATTCCTGATGGCGGTGGAGCTGCTGTCCTGTGATATTGATTTAAGCTTTGCCCCTGTGCTGGATCTCAATGGTATCAGTGAGGTCATAGGCAGACGCAGCTTTTCAGCGAGTCCAGCCCAGGTTGCGGGGTTGGCCGGCGCCTTTATCGACGGTATGCACAGCGCCGGCATGGCGGCTGTTGGTAAACATTTTCCCGGACATGGCAGTGTGCAGGCCGACTCCCATGTGGCCATGCCGGTGGATGAGCGTGAGCCTGCGCTTATCCTGGAGCAGGATATGGCTCCCTTCAGGTCCCTGATAACAGAGGGGAAACTGGATGGCATTATGCCGGCCCATGTGGTGTACAGCCAGATTGACCCCAATCCGGCCGGTTTCTCCAGCCATTGGCTCAAACAGGTGCTGCGCACCGAGTTGGGCTTCAAGGGGGTGATTTTTTCGGACGATCTCGGCATGGAAGGGGCAGCCTTTGCCGGTGACTATCCCGCCCGTGCCCGGGCAGCCCTGGCGGCGGGCTGTGACATGATATTGGTGTGCAACCAGCGCCAGGGGGCACTGGATATCCTGGCCGACATGCAAGATTCTCAATGGGAAAACCGGGCGCTGTCACTCAGGCCCGATGGCCGTAAGATGGCTGCCGCATTGGAAAACCAGGCTCGCTGGGAAGAGGGGCGAGAGTTGGCTGAGCGCATTGGTTACCAGCCCTGATTGTTGCTACTGATTAATATGGCGCCATGTGCGCCATTTTTTATGCCCTTTATGACTGCTTTGTGAACCCGCGCAACCCGGGTTGGCACAGATATGCTAGTGTGAGAGCTGTGTTCATTCGGGCGATGGAGCCGGCCATGATCCTTTATCTGCACGGCTATGATGCCACCAGTCCAGGCAATCATGAAAAAATGCGTCAATTGCAGTTCATTGACCCCGATGTCAGATTGTTAAGCTATTCCACCCAGTTTCCCCGTCACGATATGCAGCAATTGCTTAAGGATGTGGAACGGGAGCTGAAGCATTGTGATGATCCCGCCCCCCTGATGGTCGGTGTTGGCCTGGGGGGCTATTGGGCCGAACGTATCGGGTTTCTTCATGGCCTGAAATCGGTATTGATAAATCCCAATCTGCACCCCGAAAACAACATGCAGGGGCGGATAGACAGGCCCGAGGAATATGCCGACATTGCCAGTAAATGCGTAAGTGAATTTCGCAGCAAAAACCGGCAGAAATCCCTTTGCATACTGTCTGAGCATGACGAGGTTTTGGACAGTTACGCCACTGCCGGGCTTCTGTCGGCCTTCTACCCCATTATCTGGGATGCTCACCAAAGCCATAAATTCCCCCAACTGGGCCCGCATTTGGCCGCAATTCAGGCTTTCAAGCTGGTCTGAATGTGATTTCTTGTCTGCATTAGTCGCGGGCGTCCCGTAACCCTGCCCATGGCTTTGGTACAAGTTTGTACATTTGTACCAGTTAGTGGCTTTCTATACAGTGACTCATGCGGCAAAAGCGGGGTTAAAGTGTGATCTTGATCACACAAAGGCCCTGGGTGATCATTAGGACTTTAGTCGCAATTGAAAATTCCTCATCAGCGTGTACATTAGCGCCCTCCCAAGCAGAATGTAACAATTTGTAGCAATCTGCCGTCGAATTCGGTCCCCCTGGACCAACCCTTTGCGTATGTCGCCCGATACAGCTAACAGCAGTTTTGTTAGCTGTTTTTTTTGGTGGCATCCGTGACTCAATACCCCTCGATATTCCTTTCCGCCTTCAATTAGGTATATGTCTGTTTTTTGGCTTATTCTCAATGCATCCGGTCGAGAAGGGAGCAACAGATGAAGCGGGTGTTAATCAGGGTTAAGGGCAAGGTTCAGGGCGTGTGCTTTCGGCGCTGTGCGCTGGAAAAGGCGAGGGAGCTTGGGGTAACCGGGTATGTCACCAACCTGGACGACGGTTCGGTGGAAATCCTGGCCCAGGGCAGTTTTCCTGCGGTAGATCAGTTAATCGAATGGTGTTGGCTTGGCTCTCCCGGTGCCAGTGTCAGTCAGGTATTGGTGGAGGAGGACGTGGAAAATGAGATTTACCTGGATTTTTCCATTACCCAGTCCTGAACCATTGCGACCGAGCCAATAAAAAGGGGAGCCAGGCTCCCCGAGTGTTCTGCTATTGCTGAGGTAAATCCTCTTCGACGATGCTCTCTTCGTCGTTTTCTTCCAGCTCTTCTTTGACTTCTTCCTGACTGCCGGGCTGGGCCATCTTACGGATCTGCACCACCATGCCTAGCTTGGGATGATCGAAATAGTGTATTTCACCGCTGCGTACCCGGCGATTTTGTACCATGGAAATGGCATACAGGAAGGCCTGCTGCTCCATCTGAGGTGACATGTCTGTTGTTGTAGGGACATCATCCACTGTCATGGAGAGCTGCGGCACTTGGCGGGTGCCTGGCGTTCTTAACCTGAGATCTGTCTCTATGTAGAGATAGTGGCTGAGATAAATGTTCAGGGTACCATCGAGCTGCCATACCGGCTCGGGATCCGACTTGGCCAATGCCTGTGACTGCGGCTCGGTTGTGGTGCCTTCGGTGTCAGCTGTCATGTCGGTTACTGCGCCCAATTGGGCCGCCAGAGAGTTGTCGACCATGTTGTCGGTTGTGGTTTCTGCAGCCGTGTTATCAATCGTGGTGCCGGATAGGTTTTCCAGCGGTGCTTGTTCTTCAGCGATGGCGCTCAGTGGCAGGCCATTAAGCGCATACCTGTCACTGAAGTTTTCACCGCCATAGAGACGCACAGGCAGCGCCTGGTAGCGGGAACCCATGGATTGCTGCCAGGTCAGGTGCAGCAGCGGCTTCAGTCCGGGTTCACGGGAGAGGGTCTTCATCACCTCGGCAAACTGGCTGTGGCCAGCATCCATCAATACCGCGCCGTCGCTGTCCTTGACTTCGGGGGCGGCCTCGGCGGCAATGTTCAGCGGGGCCTGGGCAGGGTAATGCAGGGTCTTGTGGGTATACCTGGCTTCACACAGCAGTGGGTCAAGGGCCGCCTCGGCCTCGCTGCAGGGTTCCATGCCTTCTGCCAGGTGAGCTTGTTCCTGAACCACCAGGGGGGATATCAGATCCCTGGCCTTGGTCAGCGACGGCAGTGTTACCTCCTCGGGCCACACCTCACTGCTGGCCTGATTGCGTTCAAACAGCAGCACCTCCACCTCGAACCAGGCTTCGGCATGGGATTGCGCCACCGGCACCAGGGCCAGGACGGAGGACAACGCTAGGTGACGGATCACTGTTTATCTCCAAGACGGTTTGCAGACAGCTGCTCCAGCAGCAATTTGGCCAGGTCGAGCCTTTCCTTTGGGGTCTCTGACGGCAGGCTGAACTTTAACTTATTTGGTCCTTCCATTCGATAGATTTGTGGCTGACCGGACAGCAGACCTATGATGAAGCCGGGATCTATGTCGTGCTGGTCGCCAAATTCCAGACTGCCGCCACGGCTGTGCATCTCCAGCTTGGTCACCCCAAGACGCGAGGCCTGATGCTTGTACAGGGTCTGCTCCAGCAGGTTACGGGCCGGATCGGGCAGCAGACCAAAACGGTCAATCAGTTCCACCTTCATCTCATCCAGGGCCTGCTCGCTGTCGCAACCGGCGATGCGCTTGTACAGCGACAGGCGCATATTGACGTCACCCACATAGTCTTCCGGCAACAGCGCCGGGATCCTCAAGTCCAGTTCACATTGCTGCCCCAGCATCTGGGCCAGGGACGGCTCCTTGCCTTGCTTGAGTGCCTTGACCGCACCTTCGAGCATTTCCATGTACAGGCTGAAACCAATCTTGGAAATATGGCCGCTTTGCTCATCACCCAGCAGCTCACCGGCACCTCGGATCTCCAGATCCTGGGTCGCCAGCATAAAGCCGGCACCGAGATCCTCCAGCGCGTCTATGGCCTCCAGACGCTTGCGGGCATCCTGGGTCATCAGTTTGGGGTGGGGCGTCATCAGATAGGCATAGGCCTGGTGATGGGAACGGCCGACCCGGCCCCTGAGTTGATGTAGCTGAGCCAGACCGAAGTGATCGGCCCGGTCGATAATGATGGTGTTGGCGCTCGGCACGTCGATACCGGTTTCGATAATGGTGGTACACACCAACACGTTGAATCTCTGGTGATAGAAGTCCGACATTACCCGTTCCAGATCCCGCTCGCGCATCTGGCCGTGGGCCGTGACCACCCGGGCTTCCGGCAACAGCTCCCGGATCTCCTGGGCAGTTTTCTCTATGGTTTCCACATTGTTGTGCAGGTAATAGACCTGGCCGCCGCGGAGAATTTCCCTGAGAATCGCCTCACGCACGGTTGCCTTATCGTATTCACGGACAAAGGTTTTGACCGCCAGACGTTTGGCCGGCGGCGTGGCTATGATGGACAGGTCACGCATGCCGGACATGGCCATGTTCAGGGTGCGGGGAATGGGCGTTGCGGTCAGGGTGAGTATGTCAACGTTGGCTCTCAGCGCCTTGATTTTTTCTTTCTGGCGCACACCGAACCTGTGTTCCTCGTCAATGATCAGCAGCCCCAGGGCGTCGAAGCGCACCTCGCTGTTGAGCAGCTTATGGGTGCCTATGACTATGTCCACCTTGCCGGCTTCCAGGGATGCCAGCACCTGATTTTGCTCCTTGGCGGTGCGAAAACGTGACATCACCTCTATGGTCACAGGCCAGTCGGCAAACCTGTCCTTGAAGTTTTCATAATGTTGCTGGGCCAGCAGGGTGGTGGGCACCAGCACCACCACCTGTTTGTTGTTGCTGACAGCGAGGAAGGCTGCACGCATGGCCACTTCGGTCTTGCCAAAGCCCACATCGCCGCACACCAGGCGGTCCATGGCGCGTGGCTGGCACATATCATCGAGCACCGCCTTGATGGCGCTTTCCTGATCCACTGTCTCTTCGAACATAAAACCGTCGGCAAACTGGGCGTATTCGGTTTCATCCAAACTACAGGGCTCGCCGGGACGGGCTTCCCGTCTGGCGTAGACATCCAGCAGCTCGGCGGCCACGTCGCGGATTTTTTCAATCGCCTTGCGTTTGGCCTTGGCCCAGGTTTCATTGCCGAGCCGGTTGAGGCTGGCTTCCTGCTCTCCGCCCACGGCATAACGGCTTATAAGGTGCAGGGAGGCGACCGGCACATAGAGTTTGTCACCGCCGGAATATTCCAGGGTCAGGTATTCGGCCACCAGACCACCAGTGTCGAGGGTTTCCAGCCCCTGATAAAGACCGACCCCGTGTTCCAGGTGCACCACAGGCTGACCGACCTTGAGTTCGGCCAGGTTTTTAATCAGCAGATCCTGGCTCAGTTGCTTTTGCTTATCGCGGCGCCGTTGTTGCGACACCCGTTCACCAAAAAGCTCGGTTTCACAGATGATGGCGAGATCTTTTGACTCATGCCCTTGCAACAGGCAACCCTGGGACAGTGGAGCTACAGCTATGGCACAGTCGAGATCCGAACCCCAGAACTCATCTATGTGACTCAGACGTTTTGGCTTCAGTTCTATCTTGGCCAGCAGCTCGGTCAGGGCCTCGCGCCGGCCCTCGGATTCGGCGATAAATAGCAGCCTTGGACCGGTTTGGGCGAAGGACTGCAGCGCCTCCAGCGGCTGACGCAGTTTGTGATTGGCGCGGATATCCGGTAAGGCACCGGCTGCTAGGGTGTGCGGCGCATCAGCAGTCAGCTGGATCCTGGGCAGGGCCTTGAAGGCGGAAAACAGTTGCTCGGTGAGCAGGTACAAATCCTGGGGCGGCAGCAGTGGCCGCAGCGGATCGACCCGTCTGTCCTCAAAGCGACTCTTCACCTCATCCAGATGATGATTGGCGGCCTGTTCCAGCTCGCCCACGGTCAGCAGCTGGCAGTCCTTGGGCAGATAGTCGAACAAGGTGGCGCAGCTGTCGAAAAACAGCGGCAGGTAGTTTTCGATACCCGCCGGCATCAGGTTGCGACTCACCAGCTGATACACGGACTCGGGGGCATTGACCACGGACTCAAAGGCGCGGCGGTAGCGCTGGCGAAAGCCTTCAATTGCGCTGCTGTCGGTGGGGAATTCCCGCGCCGGCAACATGCGGATGCTGTCGACCTCGGTGCTTGAGCGCTGGGTCTCGGGATCGAAATAACGGATGGATTCCACCTCGTCATCGAACAGCTCGATACGCAGCGGCTCTCGGGCGCCGCTGGGGAAAAGATCCAAAATGGCGCCGCGGATGGCGAATTCGCCGTGCTCATAGACCTGCTCCACCAGATGATAGCCAGTGTCGGTCAGTTGCTGGCGCATCTGCTGCAGACTGTATCTGTCGCCTTTTTTGAGGATCAGCACATTGCCGGCGAGGAATGACACCGGCGGCAGGCGCACCATCAGGGTGGTTACAGGCACTATCACCAGGTGGCGTTTACCGGTCGTCAAGCTGGCCAGGGTTTCCAGACGCTGGGAGATCAAGTCCTGGTGCGGCGAAAAGCTGTCGTAGGGCAGGGTTTCCCGGTCCGGAAACAGGCACACCTGCAGATCGTCGTGGCGCAGCAGGTAGGTGAGTTCCGCTTCCAGCGCCAGGGCCGAAGGGGTATCTGCGGTGACCAGCAAACTGGTGCCTGTGTGGGCCTTGGCGAGGTTTGCCAGTGTCAGGGCGCGGCCAACGCCCACAGGCGCGGCCAGAGAAAGCAGCTTGCCGTTGGCGGGGGCCTTGGGCGGCTGGTTTACCGGAAATGAAGTCATTGAGTAAGCAGCATGTTTCTGTCAAAAACCTGGGGGCATTGTAGTGACTTGCCCCCGGCTGTGCCAGTTAAACCTGTGCTGGATCAGCCTTCCTGCTGCTGTTTGCGCAGCTTGAGCTGTTTCTGTTGCACGCTGAGGCTGGCGCGCACCAGTTGTTCGGTATCGGCATCACTGATGGCGACAAATTCCAGGGTCACCCGGAAGCCATCATCCTCATGCACGCAGTGGCGCACTTCGGCGACACAGAGCAGGGCAATCAGTTCTTCGCGGATATACAGGGTCAGCAGCTGAAGGCTGCCATCTGCCATGGCAGTGGGTGAGCGCAGGGTGACACCACTGCCGCCGAAACGCAGCCCGGCCAGGGGCTCACCTTCGTGGGGATCGTTGGCCAGCACATAATGCAGCACCATATCCACCTTGCGCGACTGCAGCTTGAGGTAGTCCACCAGGGCCTTGGTATCGGATCCCAGTTGCCGTAACTGCATCAGACTGGTGGCCTCCAGGGCCTTGGCCTCATTGAGCAATTGCATGCCCATGGATCTCAGTTCCGCCAGGGCGGCATCGTCCGGCAGCGCAGGCTCGGTCCAGGGGCGGGCATAAATACGGAAGGTATGAGGCACACTGAAGAAGGCATCGGGATCGGTTTGCAAGGCTTGCCTCTTTATTTATCGGAGTATTGTCCCTATTATCGTGCCCATCTTAATGATTTAGCAAGATCACTGCCCAGGAAGCCCCCAAGGTCCCATGACTCCAGCGCCAGCCCTGTTTATCGGCTACCGCTATTGGCGTTCGCGCAAGGCCAATGCATTTGCCTCTTTTATTACCCTGTTTGCCGTCAGTGGCATTTTTCTCGGGGTGACCGCCCTTATCCTGGTCAGCTCGGTCATGAATGGCCTTGAGGATCAGCTCAAGCAGCGCATTCTGGGGGCCGTACCGCAACTCATATTGCAGCAGGAGCAGGGATTCGAGGATTGGCAGTCTCTGCGAGAACCCATATTGGCAGTTCCCGGGGTGCGTGGCGTGGTGCCTTTTGCCGCAACCCAGGCCATGTTGCAGTCACCGAGCAATATCAGTGCGGTGCAGCTGCAGGGCGTAGTGCCGGACGCGGAGCGACAGTTGTCGGCAGTGATGTCACACAGCTATGCGGATGCCTTCGATGCCCTGGAGCCTGGCGAGTTCCAGATCATTCTCGGCTCTGTGCTGGCCAATCAGCTGGATGTAGCACCGGGGGATACTGTGCGGGTGCTGAGCGGCGATGGTGTGGTTTACTCGCCTTTGGGCCCTGTGCCAAGTCAGCGCAAATTTGTGGTGGCGGGGGTGTTCCAGATGGGCTCGCCCGTGGATGCCAACAGCGCCTTCGTGCATTTGGCGGATGCCCGGCGCCTGATGCGCCGGCCGGCGCAGGTGATAGACAGTCTGCGTCTGTATCTGGACGACCCCTTCGCCGTGGCCGCGTTGACACCAAAATTGCAGGACAAATTACACTCCGTGGGGCAGGAGGTCAGCATCAGCGATTGGCGTGACAGTTACGGCCACCTGTTCTCCGCGGTCAAGATGGAAAAGAACATGATGTCGCTGATGCTGAGCCTGATAGTCGCGGTGGCGGCTTTCAACATAGTGTCGGCGCTGGTGATGATGGTGGTGGACAAGACCACGGATGTGGCCGTGCTGCGCACCCAGGGACTGGGCACTTTGGCGGTGATGGGCATTTTTATGGTGCAGGGCTCACTCAACGCCTTGCTTGGTTTGCTGTTGGGCCTGGTGGTGGGCACTGTGATGACCTTCAATATCAATCCCATTCTGGACACCCTGGGCATTTCCGTATTGGGCCCCGGGCAGCCGTTGCCGGTGGTGCTGCAATGGTCGCAGCTGTGGCTTATCGTTGCGGGCACAGTGCTTTTGAGCCTCGGCGCTACCCTGTATCCGGCGCTGCGCGCCGCCAAGGTGCAACCTGCTACAGCCCTGCGCTATGAATAAAAGGCGCTGTGAGTAAAGGGCGCTGTGAATAAAGGGCGCTACGAATAAGCCACGCGATAAATAACGTATTGAATTTAATCGGGTGCCGAGGCACCCACCAATTGCCGACATGGGCGTCGGCATGCAAGAGAGAGACAGATGCAGGACATATTGCTCAAGGTCGATAAAGTCAGCAAACATTACCGCGAAGGCAACATAGACACCCGGGTGCTCAGTGAGGTGGATCTTGAGGTCTATCGCGGCGAGCAACTGGCCATTGTCGGCAGTTCGGGCTCGGGCAAGAGTACCTTGCTGCACATCATGGGCACCCTGGATGCGCCCAGCAGTGGCAAGGTGTTACTAGGGGGCGAGGATATCTATGCCGTTGGTGCCGCGAGACAGGCGCAGATCCGCAATCGGGATCTGGGCTTTATTTATCAATTCCATCATTTGCTGCCTGAATTCAGCGCCATCGAAAACGTGGCCATGCCGGCGCGGATAGCGGGCAAGGGCAAGCAGGAAGCGGAGCACAAGGCCGTGGCCTTGCTGGAGCGGGTTGGGCTCGGTCACAGGCTGCAACACGCACCTTCAGAGCTGTCCGGCGGCGAGCGGCAACGGGTGGCCATCGCCCGCGCCCTGGTCAATGACCCCAAGCTGGTGCTGGCCGATGAGCCAACGGGCAACCTGGACGCTCACAGCGGCGACGCCGTTTATCACCTGATCCGTGAGTTGGCGGCTCAATTAGGTACGGCATTTGTGGTCGTGACCCATGACAATGGTCTGGCGGCCAGGATGGACCGGCAGCTCAAGATGCAGGACGGTTGTCTGTGGCAGGCGGTATCGGCATGAGCCAAACCAATAACATGCCCTTGAGCATGGCCTTCTGGCTCGGTTGGCGCTTTTACCGTGCCCGCCAGTCCAACAGTTTCATCAGTTTTATCGCCTTTGCTTCCACAGCAGGTATTGCCCTCGGGGTGGCCGTGCTCATCATAGTGCAGTCGGCCATGAACGGTTTTGAGGGGGAGCTGGAGCGGCGTTTTCTCGATGTGGTGCCCCATGCTGAGCTGACCGGGGTCAATGAACCCATTCAGGACTGGCACGCCATGGCGAGCGACGCCATGAAAATTACCGGGATCCGCGGCGCGGCGCCCTTTATCCGCCTGCAGGGATTGGTGCAAAGGCCGGGCGGCTTTCAGGGTCTTAATCTGGTTGGTATCAGTCCAGAGTTTGAATCCAGGGTCTCCGGCATTGCCAATTATATGGAGGCGGATGTTTGGCAACGTCTTGGTGATAAAGATGACAGCATAGTGCTGGGCAAGGCGCTGGCCGATAAATTGGGATTGGCAACGGGTGATGCCCTGATGCTGTATGTGCCGGATCTGGCAGCCGGTAAAACCGGACGCCTGGGCGCCGCCCGCAGTCACAGGTTTGTACTGGCCGGCACCTTCAAGCTTGGCGGTGAACTAGAGCTGGGTAATGCCTATGTGTCAATGGACCATCTCGCCAAACTGCTGGAATTCGGAGACAGTGTCAGCGGGGTGCGCATCGCCGTCGATGATGTATTTGCCGCCCCAAGGCTCATTCGCGAGCTGGGCTTCAGCCAGCAGCAATATGTCTACATGAGTGACTGGACCCGCACCCAGGGGCACCTGTATCAGGATATCCAATTGGTGCGGACCCTGATGTATCTGGTGTTGGCGCTGGTGATCGCCGTGGCCTGTTTCAACATAGTGTCGACCCTGGTAATGGCGGTGCGTGACAAGACCTCCGAAATTGCCATTTTAATGACCATGGGGATCCGCCGTCAGGCCATAGTGTTGCTGTTCATGGTGCACGGCGCCGTCAGTGGCTTGCTTGGCACAGCTTTGGGTGTGGTGTTGGGGACGACCATTGCCTGGAACCTGCCGCAGCTAGCCGCCGGTCTTGAGTCGCTGTTTGGGGTAAAACTGCTGTCTGCCGATGTGTACTTCATCGACTTTTTGCCATCGGAGTTGATGTGGCAGGATGTGGTCTGGGCCAGTGTGATGGCACTGGTTATGAGCCTGTTGGCAACCCTGTATCCCGCCATCAAGGCCAGCAAAACGGCACCGGCAGCGGCCCTGGCGGGTCGCTGAGTCGGCATTGACCAAGCAGGATTTAACCATACAGGTCTCGACCTGGATTGACTTGGACTGAGACAACTGTCAGCCAATAAAAACGCGCCTTAAGGCGCGTTTTTATTGGCTGTCACTTATAGCGTTTGCGCCATTTAAACAGCACCGAATACTTCCACAGGTTGTGGATCACAAAATAACCCAACAGGGAGCTGATAATTCCAATCACGGCACAACCGAGCAGGAAAGGCGGGCCTATGGTGGCCAGCGATGATTCAAGCCAGTGCCAGCTGAGCTCAAAGGTAAACTGTTGTGGTGTATGGCCAAGCAGTTTGGCACCCAGCAAGTAAGCACCGTAGAACATCACCGGCATGGTCAGCGGGTTGGTGAGCCACACCAGAGCCACGGACACAGGCAGGTTGACGTTGAAGACGATGGCCATTGCCGCGGCCAGTACCATCTGAAATGGGATGGGGACCCAGGCACAAAGCAAGCCGACGGCAAAGGCGCCGGGTGCTGATTTACGGTTCAAATGCCACAGATTGGGCTTGTGCAGCAGGGTGCCGAAAATCTGCAAATGCTTGTGGTCGCGCAGCGACTCGGGTTTGGGCATGAACCTTTGAATAAACTTTTTTGGCATAGGCTGAAATGCTGTCTTAACTTTCTTCTGTGACCAATCCATTTATGCTGGGCTTTTGTGCCCTGGTGTTGTCTGCGCTGCTGTGGCCGCAGTTATTGCCATGGTACCTCATCCCTGTGACAGTTTTGGGTGGGGCATGGCTGCTCAGACAAAAACCTCTTCTCGCCGGCGCCCTGCTCGGGGCAGCCTGGATAAGTCTTTATGTGCAATACGTTATCCAACCGGATCATCATTGGGGCAAGGAGCCCGTCAGTGTCGAGGCCGAAATCATATCACCGGCCAGTGGCAGGAGCGACTGGCAGCATATAGATATTCGAATAGTTAAACCACAATTAATTTTACCTCCGGGAGTGGGAGTTAGCCAAAAGGTGCGCCTTTCCTGGAAAGAAGCGCCTTTGGTGCAAACCGGTGAGCGTTGGCGCTTGTTGCTCAGGTTCAAAGCCATTGATTCCGTGCTCAATCAGGGGGGCTTCAATGGCCAGCGTCAGCTACTTGCCAAACACATAGGGGCGCGGGCGACAGTGCTCAGTGGCGAACGTCTGGCACCATCCACTGCATTTCGAACGGTCCTGGTCAACCGCCTCGACACAGGGTTGGCGCCCCTCAGTCACAGGGATTTGCTGCAAGCCTTGTTGAGCGGAGACAGAAATGCGTTTGCACCGGAGCTGTGGCAAGCGCTGCGGGCCAGTGCCACAGGCCATTTGGTGACCATTTCCGGCCTGCACCTGTCGGTGGTGGCAGCCTGGATTTATGGCTTGGTATTTTTTATGTTGCAGCGGTTTTTCCCCACGCCAACAAGGCGGAATCTGTTGCTGGCAATGGTCTTTGCAGCCCTTGCTGTCATTGGCTATGGCTGGCTTGCCGGCATGGGGCTGGCCACACAGCGGGCACTGTTAATGTTGCTGTTGTTGATGCTGCTGAGCCTGATGAAACGTTTTGCCTCACCTTGGGAGCGGCTGTTGTGGGCCCTGTTCTTTGTGCTGCTGTGGGATCCGCTGGCCATTCTGGGGGCCGGGCTCTGGCTGTCATTTGGTGCCATCGCCATCATCTTGTTGGCGGTGGAGAATGCCGTGGCCTCAGAGCATAGCGGCATAAGGATGCGGCTGAAGCAATTTTTACGTTTGCAGCTGGCCTTGTCCCTGGGGCTGGCGCTGGTGCAGGGCCTGTTGTTTGGTGGGCTTGGCGTTCACGGCGTGTGGATGAACCTGTTGATGGTGCCCTGGTTCTCGCTGGTGGTGATCCCCCTGACCATGGCGGGGCTGTTGGGCGCCTTGATCCTGATGCCTCTGGATTTGTCCATTGATCTGCTGTTTCAGCCCGCCAATGCCGCGCTGTGGCCCTTTGTCTGGTTGCTCGATACAGTCCAGACATTGCCGCTGGCCTGGTGGCCCCTGGCCGATGCGCAGGGGGCTGCGCTGCTGTTTGTGCCCCTGGCCTGGGCGCTGTGGCGACTGAATAGCCACTGGAGTCGGTGGCTGGCCGGGGTCTTTGTGTTGCCCTTGTTGCTGGCGGTCCTGGTTGCTGCGAGGTCCGGTGACAGCTGGCGCGCACATGTGCTGGATGTGGGACAGGGGCTCGCCGTCGTGGTGGAACAACAGCATGGCGCTTTGCTTTACGATACTGGGGCAGCTTTTGGTGCTGACTTCAGCTATGCCGAACGGGTCATAGTGCCCTTTCTGCACAGTCGTGGCATCTCCAGACTGGATTATCTGATTGTCAGTCATGAAGATAATGACCATGCCGGTGGGCTTGAGGTGATTAAGCGCAATGTGGCGGTTGACCGGTTAATCTCCGACGGCCCCTGGCAAGGTGCCGAGCCTTGCAGGCCTGGGACGTTTAAATGGCATGCTCTGTCGTTGTCATTTCTGTGGCCCGCTTCGCAGCCAGCGGGGCGGGTGGGAAACAACGGCTCCTGTGTGCTGCATATAGGTGGGGGCGGTCAGAGCCTGTTGTTACCCGGTGATATTGAAAGGGAAGCCGAACTCGCCATGACGGCTGATTTGCCTGCAGTCAATTTGCTGGTGGCACCTCACCATGGCAGCCGCACTTCATCCGGAAAGGAGTTTATTGCCCGGGTGCAGCCCGAGCAGACGGTATTTGCTGCCGGTGCGGGAAACAGATATGGCTTTCCCAAAGCCGATATAGTTGAGCGTTACCGGGCCGCTGGCAGTGCCATTTATGTCACAGGTGACAGTGGCCAACTCAGCTTTGAGTTTGATGGCAGACAGGTTCGGGTGCGGAGCTATCGCACTGAGCTGGCGCCATTTTGGTATAACCGCCGCTTTGGAGTTGGTGACTCGTCCAATCCGGAGTAGAATGCAGCCTTTGTTATTATTTCAGACTTTTCAATGACAACATCTGCCAAGAATGAAGTATGGGTAGTTTTCCGGCGCCTGCTGGGCTATCTCAAACCGATGAAATCCATCTTTGTGATGTCGGTGATTGGCCTCATTACCTACGGCGCAGTGGACGCCCTGTTTATCGCCTTCATCCAACCCTTTATCGATAATGGTTTCAGTGCTCCCAAGCCCCAGGTGCAGGGGCTTGCATTGGACGGCAACAAAGGCTTCGGATCAGGCTCAGATGTCCTGTTGATGGCGCCATTCGTGGTGGTGGGTATGTTTACCCTGCGCGGCTTGGCCAACTTTGTCTCCACCTATGGCATTTCCTATATGAGCGCCCGTCTTATCATGGACATGCGCCAGCAGGTGTTTAATCACTACCTGACGCTGCCAGTGAGCTACATGGACAAGGAAAATGCCGGCAACCTGATTTCCCGGGTCACCTTTGATACCGAGCAGATCGCCAGGGCCTCCGGCAGTGCGCTGATCTCCATAGTTCGCGACAGCATTACCGTCATAGGTATGCTGGTACTGATGTTTTATTCCTCCTGGAAATTGTCGCTTTGTATCCTGGTGGTGGGGCCATTAATCGGTTGGGTGATTGCCACCGTCAGCCGCCGTTTCCGCAAGGTGTCCAAACAAATTCAGGCCGCCATGGGCGGTGTGACGGCGACGACCGAGCAGATGGTCAAGGGGCATAAAAACGTGCTCGCCTTTGGTGGCCAGGAGACCGAGCGACAAAGGTTTGCCAGGGTTAACGATCAGAACCGCCATCAGAACATGAAGCTGGCGGTGGCCCAGGCCATCAGCCAACCAGTCATCATGATCATTGGCTCCTTTGCGCTGGCGTTTGTGATTTATGCCGCCAGTCTTGACAGTCTCAAGCATGAGTTGACCGCCGGTACCTTCGCGACAGTTTTGGCTGCCATGATGGCCATGCTGCAACCGATTAAAAACCTGACCCGGGTCAATGCCGAATTCCAGCGCGGCATCGCCGCCTGTACCACAGTTTTCGAGCTGCTCGACACTCCTTCGGAAAGCGATAAGGGCCATTATCATTGTGAGCGGGTTAACGGCAAGCTGACCTTTGACAAGGTTAAATTCCGTTATGAAGGTCAGGAACGCCTGGCGCTGGACGACATCAGCTTTGAAGTGAAGCCCGGCCGAACTCTGGCGCTGGTGGGGCGCTCGGGCTCGGGTAAGTCGACTATTGCCAGCCTGGTGAGCCGTTTTTATGCCGGCCTGGAACAGGGCGATATCCTGCTTGATGATGTCAGTATCTACGATTATCAACTGGCGAACCTGCGCAGTCAGGTGGCCTTGGTATCCCAGCAGGTGACCCTGTTCAACGACAGCATCGCCAATAACATCGCCTATGCCTATCCGGGTGAGGTCACCCGCGAGCAAATTGAGCAGGCGGCGACCCTGGCGCACGCCATGGAGTTCATCAAAGACTTGCCTGAAGGCCTGGATACCCAGGTGGGCGAAAACGGTGTGCTGCTCTCCGGTGGCCAACGTCAGCGTATTGCCATTGCCCGTGCCATTTTGCGTAACGCGCCGGTGCTGATCCTCGACGAGGCGACCTCGGCGCTGGATACCGAATCCGAGAAGGCCATTCAACAGGGCCTGGACAACCTGCGCCACAATCGCACCTCGGTGGTAATAGCCCACAGACTGTCGACCATAGAAAGCGCCGATGAAATATTGGTGGTGGATCAGGGCAGGGTGGTCGAGCGCGGCAGTCATGCCGAGCTGCTGGCCAAAGATGGCATGTACGCCAAGTTGTACCAAATGCAGTTCAGTGGCTGATATGCAGCAGTGGATCCACGCTATCTGGTATGAGAACAAGCCCGGTAAGTGGTTGCTGGCGCCCTTGTCGCTGTTGTTTTGGCTGGTGAGCGCCATTAGGCGCCTGCTGTTCCGGTTGGGTGTCAAACAAACCATCATCTTACCTGTGCCCGTCATTGTGGTTGGCAACATTACCGCCGGTGGCAGCGGCAAAACCCCAACGGTTATCCATCTTATTGAGTTGTTGCGCCGTGAGGGCTTTACCCCCGGGGTGATCAGCCGAGGTTATGGCGCTGATATCAAGGGTGTTCGTGCTGTGCTGTCGGGAGCGTCGGCAAGCGAGGTGGGCGACGAGCCGGCCATGATAGCGGCGCGCACCGGTGTGCCCATGGTGGTTGGCAGCGACAGGGTAGCTGCGGCCAAAGCCCTGCTTAACGGCAGTGGTGTGGATGTCATCATTTGTGATGACGGTTTGCAACACTACCGTCTTGGACGGGATATAGAGCTGGCACTCATTGATGGTCAGCGTCGTCTGGGAAATGGCTGGTTGCTGCCGGCAGGCCCCTTGAGAGAATTGCCGTGGCGTCTGAAACAGGTGGACTTTGTGCTCAATAACGGCGGCAAACCCTCGGCCGGTGAGTGGGCCATGACCCTGGAGCCGGGACCATTGCAAAGCCTGACGGCCGGGCAAGCTGCCCCGGAACCTGGGCAACAGGTCAATGCCTTTGCCGGCATAGGCAATCCACAGCGATTTTTTGATACTTTAGGTGGCCTTGGCTTCATTTTGGACAAGGCTCAGGCCTTTAACGATCATCAGGCCCTGACGATTGCAGATTTGGTTGCATTCGGTGACGGGCTGCCGCTGTTGATGACGGAGAAAGATGCCATCAAGTGCCTTGGCTTTGCCAAAGACAACTGGTGGTATTTGCCGGTCACGGCAAATTTCCCGATTGAATTCGACAGGCAATTAGTGGCTGCGGTGGCCAAGGCCGCCGCCAACAAGAAAGGACAGAGAAATGGCTTTTGATAAAAAACTGTTGGACATAGTGGCCTGCCCCGTGTGCAAGGGCAAACTGGAGTATGATAAGCAGGCGCAGCAATTGATTTGCAAGGCCGATCGTCTGGCCTATCCCATCACGGAAGGGATCCCTGTGCTGCTGGCAAATCGCGCTGTCCCCTGGCAGCCAGAGAACTGATGCTCAACGCCTTCATACGCCCTCCATTGAGGGCGTTGTTGTTTTTCCGTTGGCAGTTGTCTTTAAAATTCTTTCTGGAGGATTTAATAAAGCTGGATATCTGTAAATTTGTGGTTAATACAGATTGTCATCTTGGTAAAAGTCAGTGAATAACACTTAATTCTTATTGAGTTTCCACTCAAGCGTCACAATAATTTGCACTTTCAGCTGGGGAAAGGAGTCCAGAGGTGGAAGACGCAGAATTTTCTCAACTCGTATCCAATGTACTGCAACATCATCGTGGCAATCGCATCACGCCATTTGAATACCACGGGAAAAAATATTGGCTTAAGCAGGCGGAAAAGCTTGAAGGAGCCATGCGTATTCTGAAGTCAGATCCCAAACAGGCGTTGCAGCGGGAAATCGCTGCCCTCAGGTTACTTGGGGATAAGCAGGCGCCGGTGCCCCGTTTGGTTGATGCCGGCAATGACTATCTGGTGGTGGAAGATGCAGGGATCACGCTAAACCGTTGGCTGACAGTGGAAGAGCAGCCATCGCTACAGTCTATTTTGAATGATGCCGCCGGCGCGTTGGCTGGATTGCATAAGCTGCAATTGGCCCATGGGCGGCCGGCACTGCGGGACATAGGCTGGCAACAGGGGAAGGTCACCTTTATCGATTTCGAAGCCAGTCAGCTGGGTAAAGATTTACTCAGGCAGCAAACCCGGGATCTGCTGATCTTTGTGCACAGTCTGTATCGCTATCTGGGGCCCAGACGCGAGATGATTATCGAAGCCATAGGTCAGTACTGCCGTAATGGTTGCCACCATGTTTGGCTTGCGGCGCAAAAGCGGCTGAAAAAATGGCAATGGTTGCGCCCTTTCCTCAAGCCACTCCGTCATCGCGGTGGCCGTGATCTGCGTCCCGTTTTTTGGGTATTGGATCACTTTACGCACACGCCTGATTGTGCCTGAGCACACTTCTTTTGACACCCCTGAAAATGGGGTGTCAATTTCCAGTCAAGCGACTTTTTATTGACACACTGCAATAAAGTCCTGTTTCTCGAAAAAAAAGCACTTTTCCTTTTTTTGACGCTGCTAACTAACGGAAAATGGTCAAAAAATCGTCTGGTCATACCAGTATAATTTTTAATCATTCTTATTGGTTGTTTTACAAGGAAAAGGGCTGAAACCCGCGAAAATACTGGGTTTGACCCTATATACAAATTAAATCGATTCTTTATAGAATGTTCCTGCCGAACAGATCCACAGAGATTTGGGTAAAGTGAAGAAAAGCGTTTCAATCGGCGGATAGGATTTCCAGAAGCGCAGCTGACTTCCCGTAGTAATCACAAACAAATCCGAGACAGCCCAAACACTTGCTGTTTGAGCACGAGGGACTTGTTTTGCCCAAAAGAGATGTAAGATGAAAAATTCCGCCCTGATGTTGCTTGCCACCCTGTCCCTGAGCCAGTTTGCATACGCTGCTCCTTTGAAACTTGAAGGACAGCTGTTGCTGGATTTTGAAGACTTCAATGAGCACGCCGTGCAGCAATACAAGCTCAAAGGCGCCAATGGCGAAATACACCAACTGGCATTCAGCCAAAAGCCTGACTGGGTCAAGCCCGGTCAAAAGGTAAGGGTGTTTGGCCAAGCCAAGGGCAAACAATTCCAGGTCGAAGAGGAGGGGATCTCCTTACTGCAGTCTACCGAGACTCAGACCCAGTCTACCAGTCTGAATCAGAGCACTGCCGCCGTCAGCGGCATCCACAGCGTGCTGGTGGCCGAGGTTAATTTCGCGGTCAATCCCATAGTACGTTTCACAGTGGCCGACATCGATGCCATGGTGATGCAGGATTCTTCGGCTTTCTTCAGCGAAAACTCCTATGGTGCCATGTCACTTGGTGGTTCAGTGGCAGACACTGTCACCGTGGATGTAGATCTTTCCGTATGTAATACCGACACCTTGGCAGCTGCTGCCGATGCCGAGCTGGCTCGCCGTGGTTACAATCTCGATGGTTTCGACCACCTGATGTACCTGATCCCTACACACCCCAAATGCACCTGGTCCGGCAAGGCCAACGTCAATGGCAAGCGCAGCTGGATCAAGCGTGTCCAACTGTCGACCATAAACCATGAACTGGGCCACAACCTGGGTCTGTATCACGCCAATAAGAAAGACTGTGCCGACTTGACCACCAAGCCCAGCTCACAGTGCACTGTCTATGAATATGGTGATTACCTGGCAGCCATGAGTGGCACCAATACGCCCAAGCACTTTACCTCTTTCAACAAGCAGTTGCTGGGTTGGATGCAGGGTCGTATGGTGACCGTCAGCAGTGACAGCCGTGTTACCCTGTCTGCCGTTGAAACCGATGCCGGCAGCTTCCCTCAGGCCCTGCGTATTGCTAACGGCACAGACGAGAACGGTCAGCCACTTTACTACTATGTTGAATATCGTCAGGCGGTAGGTTTTGACAGTTCACTGGCTACCGAAGCTTCCAGCTTCCTCAACGGAGTCAGGTTGCGTGAAGGTGCCGACAACAACCCTGCCAGTGGCTACCTGCTGGACCCAACCCCCAACAGCACCAGCTACGATTGGGACGACATCAGCCTGGCACCCGGACAAGTGTTTGAGCAACAAGGCGTGCGTTTGGAAGTGGTTTCCTCCAATGCCGACTCTGTGGTACTGGATATCAGCTTCGGTGGCAATACCGCCCAATGTCAGCGTGGCAGCACCCTGATAAGCACAGTCACCTCAGTCTCCAGCCTGCTGGCCGGTGATCAAGCCCAGGCTACCCTGAAGCTGACCAACCAGGACAACAGCCTGTGCCCATCCTCTGTGTATGACCTGGCTTCTCTGGGGGATGCTGTTCTGTACACCAGCCTGAATCAAAGCTATGTGACAGTACAAGCTGGTCAAAGTGTGAACCTGGCGCTGACCCTGACTGCTGATGCCCAGGCAAGCGGTACCCACAGCTGGAAAGTGACAGCACAACGTGCCGAAGAGTCTGCAGCTGTGAGCAAAACCGGTAGCCTGAGTGTTATTGCCCAAAGCAGCAACACAGCACCTGTAGCCTTGGATGACGCCGCCCGGACCTCGGGTACCGCCAGCATCAAGATTGTTGTCCTTGCCAATGACAGTGATGCCGAAGGTGATGCACTGCAGGTTTACAGCACTACTCAAGGTCGTTACGGCAGCGTCAAGGTTAATGCAGACAACAGCCTGACCTATACCCCTGGCAAGCGCTTCAAGGGCAGCGATAGCTTCAGCTATACCATCACAGATGGCGAACTGACTGCTACAGCGACAGTAACCCTGTCACCCGATACCAGTGGCACTACCGATGGTGGCACTACCGGTGGTACCACAGGCGGCAAAGGTCGCAACAAGTAACAATGAAATAAGAAAAGGGCCGGTAATCCGGCCCTTTTTGCATTTAAGATCAGTCGTTAAGGATTACTCTTCGGGTACCACCAGAGGACACAGATCGCACATGGCGGTGTCGGATTCACCCACAGTGGCCAGAGGCCCTGTATCAACTACAGGGGAAGTGGCTGTGGCTGTCGCGGTATTGCTCAGGGTACCGTCTGTGCCGGATGGCATAGCAGTTGGCAGGTAATTACCTGTAGTGACATGACAAACGTCACCACCGAAGTTACCTTCCAGGTCGCCATCGCCGTTGGCACACATCAGATCGCCGTTACAGGTATAACCCGCACTACAATCGGTATCAACCAGACATTGTTTCGCGAAATCGAGCGCGAAATCTTCATCCAGTGCCAGGTCGACACTGTCGGTCAGGTTAACATCCAATGGGGCGTCACCAGTATTACAAACAGTGATGTCGTAGTCCTTACGCACCGCGATCAGACTGCCTTGGTCTTCCAGTGACAGGGCACAGTTCTTGACTATGCTCAGCATTGGGCTCAATGCCAGAGAGTCGCACTCTGCAATATATTGGTCCGCACTGATGCTGGTAGAGCCAAAGCTGACACTGGCATCAACAGTGTTGGTGCCACCATTGACTGTCGACAGGTAGAAACCAGAATAGGTCAGTTCTTCGTCAGGTCCCCAACCGTCGCCGCCATTGGCAAACAGGCTGACGTCTTGGTCGACATCAAATGCTGAACCATTGCTTGGTTGGTCATGAATACTGACTGTTTCATCGGCTGCGATTGAACCTACACCGGTATTCTTCAGGGTGATGGTGTAATCGATGCGGAACATGTTGCCCGCTACCAACTCAGTTGCACCGCAAACTTTGGATGCTGAGATGCTGCACAATGGGAACTCGCCACCGAGGAAGTCTTTCAGCTGGGCTGTTTCGGACCTTGATGAACGGGTTTCTATCATGAAGTTGGTAAAGCAGGGAACTTCGTCAATACCTGCGGCCAAAAAGGCCTCGGTAACGTTGAAGCGTCCTTCAAACAAGGATTCGATTGGATAGGTATCGGCTATTCCGGATTTGTTTTCATAGGGCCACAAACCGTTGGCAACACCCGCCAGTTCATCCTGTTCGTTGGTAATAGCACAGGCTATCCCTTCGTCACCGGCTGTACCGCACTTGGCTCCGGCGGCACCGGAGGCATACAAGAGCTCCAGATTTTCAGATATATCACCACCTGAGTTTACCCAACGCATAACCTGTACGAAGGGTACAGAGTTGGAGCCCTGGGGATACTCCATGATGATGAACACGTCATTTTCCATGTGTTGGCCGGTAAACCTGTTGCCGGCACCTGTGCCTACCTGGTCCTGGAAGAACCAGAAGCCCATGATGGCATCCCCGTTATTGGCATAACGCTCGGCACCGAAGTAGATCACTAAGTCGTCGTGATCACCGTCATTGAGGAAGTAGGCTGCGGCATAACCGTTACGCAAATCGTCTTTATCGGGCACTGAACCATCCCTGTACCACCATTCGGTAACATCCAGGGTATCCTTGGAGCCCCCTTTCCAGAAGATGGTCAAAGGCGGTAAATCGTCCTTCACACCTGTTGTGACACTCGCACTGCTGCCGTTCAAATTGATGTTTTGCCAGTCATCCAGTGCCGTGTTCTGTATGGCATTACCATCGAGTTCTACTGCATCGGGGGGGAATGCCAAAGCCCCGTAACTACAGAGGGTGCAACCACACAACATGGCTGCATTCAGCCAGCTTTTGAGTTTCATATCTTGCTCCTTTGTTGATAATCCCGGTGTGTCTGAGAATGCATGGGACACAGGCGCAACGGGCTAAACCGACGCGTTAATGAAGCAAGACTTAGGCCGTGATTTATAACATTGATAAATAACGGTATATTTTGATTTTTAAGCTAAAAGTGTTGCGATGTTGAAGCAGGTTGTCTTTTAGGGTGACACACTGGATCAATTGTTGAGATGACTTTTTTTCAGCAAGCGATAAAGGGTAGAGCGGGAGATGTTGAGGGCCCGGGCAGCTGCGGAAATGTTATGGCGGTTATCGCTGATGGCTTTGAGTATGACCTCGGTATCAAGCTCTTCCCTCTGACTGGCAAGATCGTTTTGCCAACGGTGTAACATGGCCGGTTCCAAACCCAGATCCCTGGCGCAAATCAAGGGTCCTTCGACCATTACTGCGGCCCGGCGGATACGATTTTGCAGTTCACGGACATTGCCCGGCCAGTTGTAATGGCTGATGGCTTGCACCGCATCGTCACTGAAGGCCAACTGGTCATTGCTATGATTGAATTCATCAAGGAATTGCTCGGCCAATAACATGATGTCTTCAAGATATTCTCTCAGGCTTGGCACATGCAGTCTGAGAACATTGATCCTGTGGTATAAATCTTCCCTGAATCGACCTTCATCGACGGCGGTTTCGAGATCCTGGTGTGAGGCAAACAGCAGTCGGCAATCCAGCTCCACAGGCTTGCAACCGCCGACGCGGAAAATGTGTTTATCATCTAGGAATTGCAACAGGTTGACCTGCAAATCCAACGGCAGATCGGCAATTTCATCCAGAAACAGGGTGCCGCCATTGGCTTGCTCCAAATGGCCAATATAACGGCGTTCGGCACCGGTGAAGGCGCCTTTTTCGTGACCGAACAGGGTTGATTGAATAAGACTGGCGGGAAGGGCGCCACAATTGACCACCACAAAAGGGCCGTGTTGCCTGAGGGAATACCTGTGCAGCCACTTGGCGCACAAGCCTTTGCCTGAACCGGTTTCACCACTGAGCAGTACGGTTTCGTCCGATGGTCCCAGTTTTTCCAATGCATGACGCAGATTTTTAATCAGTGGATGTTCCCCGCGAATGGGGGGCAGAGCATGGGGAACCCGGGTTTTAGCGTTGCTCGCTGAAGCCAGTTCGGACATTCCCAGTCCGTGGCCCAGTGCATCGTTGAATCTTTGCCAGTCCAGCGGCAGGTGAAAATAATCTATGACGTTGACGGTCAGCAACCAGCTGCAACTCTGGCCCAACACCTCATCGCTGACGGCCAGCCAGTGAAGTTGCGGAAAGTATTGTTGGATGTTGACCAGATCTTTGGCGAGGCTGCCGGTATCGTTTTGATGGATCATGGCAACGGCAATTTTAATCCCGTGCCTGTCTATCAGTTTAAGGGCATCGGCGGCATTGGATACTTTCAAACAATGCCAGTGATAACCGGCCAATACTTGGCTGATGTCTGGCAAATCATTATTGGGATCCAGTACCAACAGCTCCCTTTGGTTGGCCCTGGTTCCTTTTGAATCGCTCGGAACACTAAGGTTCATCAGCGCTCAGCTCCGTGGGCTCATTAGACTTTGAGTTTAGTCGTCCCGGGCCCACCTCTCAAGCCGAATGCCGCGATTTCCCCGCTTATTCCGAGTGGCCGGACAAGCCTTGATACAGGGTGTCCACCCAGCGTTCCGCCGGGATAAACTGCCAGCCCCAGGCTTGCCATTTTTGGGGTAAGGGAGTGGCTTTCATCTGTTCAAGACTGTTGCCGCTGGCCAATCCCTGTTGCATCCAAGTAATGCAGTCGTCCAGCATTTGTTTGAATTGCACCAGATCCGCCTTGGTTGCCAAACCACCATGGCCCGGAATGACCTTGGTATCGTCATTGATCATCTCGAGCATCCGGCCAACGTTATCCCTGTAGCCGGTAACCGAACCGCCGCCCTCAAGATCGATAAAGGGGAAGCGGTCTTTGAAAAACAGATCGCCCATGTGCACCACAGACTTGTTCTGCCACAGCACTACAGTGTCGCCATCCGTGTGCCCGGGGCCAAGATGAAGCAACTGCAGCTGTTCACCATTGAAATGCACCGTCAGGCCATTGTCGTAGGTCAGTACCGGTAAGGCTGCGGGCGCTATATCGGCTTGTTGCTCCAGTCGTTTGAGCACATTGTGGTGTGCCATTATGGTGCCGTGCCGGCCAAAATGACCATTGCCACCTGTGTGGTCGCCGTGGAAATGGGTGTTGATCACAAACCTGGGCTGGCCCAGTGTATCGGCGGAGCCTATGGCCTTGAGAGCGACGACTATTTTATCGGCCAGGGGGGCAAACTGATCGTCAATGATCAGCAGGCCATCCTTGCCGGCCACCACACCTATATTGCCGCCGGCACCTTCCAGCAGGTAACTGCTGCTGGTGAGGGGCGTGGTTTTCATGGTGACATTGGCGAATTTATCATCGTCTGCCGCAAAGGCGAAGGTGCTCAGCAGGGCCGAGGTAAGCAGCCCGGCCAGGGGGAAAAGGCGGGTCATGGAAGACTCCTTGTCTGTGAGTGTCTGTGGAATAACTAATACAAGTTACTCACAGACAAGGAAATTGGCAAATTGCGCTTGGGTTTTATACCGTGGTCAGGAAATCCAGGGCAAGAAGCGATTGGCACGCTTATCCGCTTGCCACAGGCCCATGGCAGCTCTGTGACGCAGACGATACAGGGCTTGGTAACACAGCGGCACCAGATACAGACTGGTTACTGTGGAGAAACTCAGTCCGCCGATAATGGCAATGGCCATGGGCGAATAGGGTGGGCCGCCGCCACCAATTTGGGTATCCCCCATGGCCAGGGGAACCAGACCCAGAACCGTGGTGCCAACCGTCATCAATACCGGCCGCAGGCGGGTGATGCAGACGGAGTGAATGGTGGCCGACAAGTCCTCCAGCGCCGGTGTCATCTGATTTATCTGATCCACCAGTACTATGCCGTTGTTGACCACTATCCCCATGAGGATAAGTATGCCAATCATGGCCATCACCGACATGGGGGTGCCTGTGAGCCACAGGGCCCAGAACACCCCTGTGATGGAGAAGAGTATGCTGGTGATGATGGCGCTTGGCAGCAGCAGCGACTCAAACAGGGCCGCCATCACTATGTAAATCATGGCCACGGCCAACAGCATATTGATCGCCATGATGGACTGATCCTCATCCTGGCGCTCGAAGCCACCCCGCAGAGAATAGCCATAGCCCGAGGGGAAGCTCATGTGATCCATCGCCTGCTTGATTTTCTTTTGCGCCTCTTCCGTGGTCAGATCCTCAAGGTTGGCGCCTATGGTCAGAGAGGTTTGACGGTTGTAATGCCGGATGGTGTCAAACCTGGGCACAATTTCAATACTGGCAAGGCTGCTCAAGGTATAGACCCGGTCGCCGTGGCGCAGCACAGGCAGTTGATTGAGCGCATCCAGCGATGCCTGCCAGCTCTTGTCATAGGCCAGTTCGATACGCAGCTCGCCGCTTGGGTCATGGCGGAAACTGCGCAGCATCTGCCCACGCAGCGCCATGGACACGCCCTTGGCCAACTCGGACAAAGGTGTCTGCAGACGGGCTGCCATTTGCGGGTCAATGTGGATCAATACTTCCTGCTGGGCGCCGCTGACTTCAGAGCGCACGTCTTCCATCCCCTTGATGGCGCTGAGCAAAGGAATTGCCTCCTCGCTCAGGCGGATCAGTTCCGAGGTTGAGCGGCCGGTGAGCGTTACCCTGATCCCTTGTTTGTCATCGCCCCAACCAAATTGTGGTTTGGCGATGGAAAACTTGGGGAAGCCTTCGCGGATTTGTTTCTTGAGTTCATCAAGATCAAACTCCACATCCTTTTGCATCAGCAGCACCGAGCTGGCGCGGTCTGGGCTGAAATAGCTGTACACCGAGTCAATATGGAAGGCTTCCTTGTTGTCATACAGGTAAGTTTCCATCTGGGTGACCAGAGCTTCGGTAACTGCCAGGCTGTGGCGGCCTTCAATCTGGTAATTGATAAACAGTCTTTCCTTGCTGGCACCATCTTCCTGATCCTGCTTGACCAAGCTCAGGGGCAGGGCTGTGGAGGCCAGCAGGCCGATGGCGATAACAGTGCTTATTTTGGGATGATGCAGGATCCAACTGAGACTGCGCTCATAGCCCAGTTGCAACCTGTTCTTGTGCTCCACTTCCTCGTGGTGGATATGGATCCGGGTCAGCATCAGGGGGATCAGGGTTTTGGCCACCAACAGTGAGGCCGCCAGTGAGATACAGATAGCAATGGCCACATGTTCAAGGAAAATGGTCAGCTGTACCTTGACGCCAAAAATATTGGGCAAGAAAACGATGGCCGTGGTCAGGGTGCCCGCCAGTACCGCCAGGGCAACCTTGTTGACGCCGCTTAAGATTGCGGTTTCCTTGCTCTCATGGAGTTCGTGCTGCTTTTCCTGCAGAACGCTTTCGGTCACCACCACCGCGTTGTCGATAAGCATACCCACAGCCAGCAGCAGGCCCATCATGGACAGTATGTTCAGGCTGTAGCCGAGAAAATACATGCCGGCGAGCGTCATGCAAATGGAAATCGGCACCGAAGAGACCACGATAAGTGTCATGCCCAGATTGCGCAGGAACAGGTACAAAATGGCGAAGGACAGAAGTGCGCCCAGCAAACCCGCAGTCAACAGGTCCCAGAGTGACGATTTCACCCCAAACGCCTGATCTTCCATAATGAACAGGCGAATACCGCTGAACTGTTTGTCGGCCTTGACCGCATCCACCACCTTCAGCACCCTTTCGGACACTTCCACCAGGTTGGCGCCGGACTCCTTGAACACATCCAACCCCACGGCATAACGTTTGTCCAGGTGACGGCCTTCAACCCGCTCCGGCAGCTGGAAGTTGACCGTGGCTATATCGCCCAGGCGTATGCCCCTGGCGAGAACCAGCTGTTCTATGTCCTGCAGGTTTTTGAATTCACCCTTGGGAGACACCTGGTAGACGGCATTGTTAGCCCTCAGAGTGCCGGCAGAAAGGGTAAAATTTTCCCGGCTCAGGCGCTCGGTCAGCGCCGAGGCACTGATGCCACTGGCGGCAAGGCGATCGGCATCGATGCGAATGCTGATCTGCTTTTGCTCTACCCCATAGAGGGTAACCCTGGAGACACCGTCAAGACGCTCCAGCGGTTGCCGCAACTGCTTATCGAGCAGATCGAAGGCTCCGGACAGTTCCCGTTCACTGGAAATGCGAATGGTCAGCATGGGCATGTCGGCGGTGGAAAACTGCTGGATATAGACCCGCTCCACGTCCTTGGGCAAAAGGTGACGCACGGCATCCACTTTTTCCCTGGCTTCCAGGCTCTTGGTGGCGACGTTCTCACCCCACTTCATGTTGACCTGGATTTCGGCGCCGTCCTGGCTGGAATTGGATCTCAACTCCTCGATACCGCCCATGGTGGCGAGCGATTCTTCCAGCACCCGGGTGATGTCCCGCTCGACTTCCGCCGGGCTGGACCCCTTGTAGGGCACGTTGATGAAGATCTGCGGTATGTCGATGCCGGGAAAAAGCTCCAGCGGCAGCAGGCGACTGGACACCATGCCGAACAGCACTATCGACAGGAAGAACATACAGGTGGTCACCGGGCGACGGATCGCCAATTGGGTGATGTTCATATGTTGGCCTCCATCTCGGGCTCGGCAAATTGCTTGCGGTCAAACAGGGCATAGAGCACGGGGATCACCACAAGAGTCAGCAGGGTGGAGAAACTCAGGCCAAATATTACGGTAATGGCCATGGGGGCCCGTACCTCGGCACCATCACCCAGACCCAGCGCCATGGGCAGCAGGCCCAGGGTGGTGGTCAGTGTAGTCATCATGATGGGGCGCAGACGGGAACTGGCGGCTTCGCTGACTGCAGCCAGCTTCTCCATGCCCTCGGCCCGCAACTGGTTAATCCTGTCAACCAGCACAATGGCGTTGTTCACTACTATACCCGCCAGCATGATGAGGCCGATGAAGACCACCACCGACAGGTGAGTGCCTGTCATAAACAGCCCCAGTACGGCACCGCCGACGGCCATGGGCACGGCAAACAGGATCAGCAGGGGATGCAGTAAGGACTCGAACTGACTTGCCATCACCAGGTAGACCAGGAACACCGCCAGGGTCAGGGCAATTTTCAGCGACTGGAAGGAATGCTCCATCTCTTCGTTCTGACCACCGAAACGGACCTGTACCGAGGCCGGAATCGCCTGACGCTGCAACACGCTTCTGGCTTCGGCCACGGCTTCGCTCAGGTCGCCAAAGGCCAGGTTGGCTGACACCAGGGCTACCCTCTGCTGACTGATGCGGTTGATGGCGGAGGGGCCCAGCTGCAGACTGACATCGGCCACGGCGCTCAGTGGCAATGGCTGGGCATCGTTGGGGTTGATGACCATGTTGGCAATGTCGCGTACCTCATCACGTTCGGACTGGGCACTGCGTACCAAAATATCAATCTTGCGGTCCCTCAGGGTGTACTTACTGGCTATGGTACCGCCCACGCGCTGGGCGATGCGGTTGGCCACTGTCGGGGCATCCATACCCAGGGCTGCCAGTCTGGCGGAGTCGAAACGGATGGACAATTCCGGCTGGCCGTCACGCAAACTGGTGTTGATGTCGGTAAAACGTTGGGATTCACCCAAAGCTTTAACCAGGGTATCTGCGGTTTGCTTCAGTTGACCCAATTCGTAACCGCTGAGTTCTATTTCCAGCGGCGTTTTGAAACTGAACAGTTCGGGGTACTGGATTTTGGCTTCAAGCTCAGGCAATTTTCGTGCCCGTTCGCGCAGCTTGCCTGCCACCAAATTAAACGCCCCGTGATCGGCCAGCACCACTTGCAGGCGGCCCCAGTTTTCGCCGCCACGGGCGGTGTCTGAGGTCATCAGGCCGCCGCTGCCGGCCTGGCTGTAGGCATGTTTGACTTCCGGCATATCTTTGATGGCCAGCGCCAGGTATTGCAATACCTTATCAGTTTCAGACACTTCCGTACCTGGGGGCATCAGGATTTCGACATAAAATTCCCCTTGGTTCATGGGAGGGATGAGTTCCATCCCCAAACGTGGTAACAAGCCGGCGGCAAAGGCTGTGATACCGAGAGCCAGCACCAGGGTCATGACCCTGGCCTTGAGGGCGGCATTAAGTACGGGGTGATATAAACGCTCCATGCCATGGTAAATCAGATTGAACAATTGGCTCAGGGGACGCATCACCAGGCCCAGCAGCCATCCAAACAAACGGGTCAGGGTCAATGACAGCGTCAGCAGCAGCGCAGGCAGGTGACGGAACAGCAGCACAAAGGGGAAGCTGAACACTGTGGCACTGTAGTGCTTGAGTTTTCCCATGCGAGTGGTGGGCTTTTCACGGTCAGCCTTGGCAACCAGTGGTGGCAACGCCTTGAACCCTTCCCTTGAGGCCAGCATGGGGATCGAGGTCAGGGCCACCAGAAGGGATGCCAGCAAGGCAAAGGTGACGGTCAAGGCCTGATCGGCGAACAGGGCACCGGCAATACCATCAACAAATACCAGTGGCACGAATACCGCAAGCGTGGTCAGGGTAGAGGCAAAGATGGCGCCGGCCACCTCGCGGGTTCCCTTTACCGCCGCTTCCAGTCGCTCCAATCCCTGTTTGCGATATCTGTCAATGTTTTCCAGCACCACTATGGCGTTATCCACCAAGAGGCCCACCGCCAGCGCGATACCGCCCAGGGACATGATGTTGAGGCTGATATCAGCAAAATACATCATGTTGAAGGTGGCAATCACCGAGAAGGGGATGGAGATGGAGATGATTAGCGTTGGGATGATGTCCTTGAGAAACAGGTAAATCACCAGCATAGCCAGCACAGAGCCGATAAGGGCCGATGAAGTCACCTCGCTGACGGCGCTTTCAATAAACTCGGACTGATCGTAGATAATCTCAAGATTGGCCAGCGGGCTGTTCTTGTTGATGGCAGCAATTTCCTGCTTCAACCGTTTGGCCACGGCAACCGTGTTGGCATCGCCTTCTTTGTAAACGGCCAGCTCAATGGATTCCTGATTGCCGATGCGGGTGATATCGGAGCGTTCCTTATGGGCATCCTGGATATCGGCCACTTCAAACAGGCGGATAAGCCTTTGGCCATCCTTGTACACCACAACCTGACCCAGCTCATCCAGATTGTTGAATTGATTCAGGGTACGTACCAGGTACTCTTTCTCGCCCTGAACCACTTTCCCCGCGGAGACGTTAAGGTTTTCGGCGGCGATGCGATCGCGAATATCAGAGGCGTTGAGGTTCAGCTGGGTCAGCTTTTCCTGATTCAGCAGAATTTGCACTTCCTGCTCAAGACCACCGGACAGCCGTACGGCGGCCACACCGGAAAGGGCCTCAAGCTGGCGCTTGAGTTCTTCATCGGCGTAGGTTCGCAATTGCTTCAGTTTGGCCTCATCGGCATCGGGCACCGACAGGGCGAGGCGCATAATAGGGTCGAGATTGGGGTTAAAGCGCAGCAGCAAGGGTTTTTGGATATCCAAAGGCAGATTGATGGTATCCAGCTTCTCGCGCACCTCCAGGCTGGCCATGTCCATTTCTGTGCCCCATTCGAATTCGAGGATCACATCGGACAGACCGGAGCGGGAGACAGAGCTTATTTTGCGCAGCCCTTTAACTATACCAACCGCTTCTTCGATGGGCTTGGACACCAGTTGCTCAACTTCAACCGGTGCTGCGCCGTCATACAGGGTACGAATGGTGACCGTTGGGTAGCTGAGATCCGGCAGCAGCTTCACCGCCAGACGGGAGAAGCCCACCATACCGAACAGTATGACTGCCAGCATAAACATCCATACGGTAACCGGCCGTTTTACGGACGTAGAGATAATAGACATAGTGGCCGCTCCTTATTGCTTGGCAGAGGCCACGTCGAGGGAGCCTATCACTTCGACCTGTGACTGATCCTTGAGGTTTTGCTGACCGCGCACCACTATTTGCTCGCCCGATTGCAATCCGGCCACCACTTCCACAGTGTCACCATCGCGGTAACCCAGGGTTACCTCGCGGCGCTGGGCCTGGTTATCGGTAATCACGTACAGGGTTTGTTTGTTATCCTGATTGATGATGGCGTTGAAGGGCACAGTGATCACATTTTCATGGGTGTCGTACTTGAGCTCAACCCGGGTAAACATACCGGCCTTGAGTTCACCTGTGTTGTTAGGCACTGCCAGGGTCACCTTGAAGGTACCGGAGGCGGCATCGACCACGGGACTTATCCTCAGTACCTTGGCATTGACGGCATGCAGTTGATTGTTGCTGGTGAATACATCGGCGCTTTGACCAAGCTTCAGTTGGGCCAGTTGGCGCTCGGGCAGGTACACAATGCCGTGCAATTCGTCCTGATTCACCACATAGAACAGCTCTTCAAATTCACGGGCCATATTGCCGGCTTTCACATGACGTTTGGCTACCACGCCATCCAGAGGTGAAACAATGTGGCTTTCCTTGACCTGCAGCGCGGCCAAATCGCGACGGGCAACAGCAGCCTGCAGATTAAATTCCAGCTTGGCCATTTGATCGGCGCTGACGAATTCCTTGTTGTTCATCTTTTTGAGGCGGTTCAGTTCTTGCTCAATGATCTTGACCTCGGCCTCTGAGCGCTCCAGATCGTATTGCTGCCGTTTGGCATCGATAGTGGCCAGCACCTGTCCCTTGTGCACCTTTTCACCTTCTTCCACCTTGATGCTTTCAATCAGGCCGGCGATGCGGGTGACCACGTGGGCTTCGGCAGGCGCTTCCAGGGTAGCAGTGGTGCTGTAGAAGGAAGATACATTCCCCAGCATCACCAGCTGAGCTTCAACCGGCACGGCATACTTTTCTTCTTCAGGCTTTTTTTCTTCACCTCCGCAGGCTGCGAGTACGGAAATAAGCAAAACGGGCAGGGCGAGTTTGAATGGGTTGCGGGCTTCCATGTGATATTACCTGTGTAGTTAACCAAGATGGCAGCTATAAAGCATAAAGCGTGCCACAAAAAATAAGTCCATTTAAACAATTACATAGGCTTTTAATTGCTATTGGTGTTAGTGGTAAATACCAATACTGTAGCCAGTTTGTTTAATCTTTGGTGAGTTTAACTAAACGGTTTTCACCGCGGTTTCGCAAGAATTGCTTTGCAACAAAAGATGATCGGACGGGGGCTGGGATAAAAAAAGCGCCCATAAGAGGGCGCTTTTTTCAAAAGTCAGAGAAATTAACCACGTTTGTCGAGAGAAACAAAATCGCGGCTGGTTTCGCCGGTGTAAAGCTGGCGAGGACGGCTGATCTTGTGACCAGGCTGGTCCAGCATTTCCTTCCAGTGTGCAATCCAGCCCACGGTACGTGCCAGGGCGAAAATCACAGTGAACATGGACGTTGGGATACCTATGGCCTTCATGATGATGCCAGAGTAGAAGTCCACGTTTGGATACAGCTTCTTGGAAATGAAGTACTCGTCGTTCAAGGCGATACGTTCCAGCTCCATGGCCACATCCAGCAGCGGGTCTTTCACCTTGAGCTCACCCAATACTTCGTGGCAGGTTTCGCGCATTACCTTGGCACGAGGGTCAAAGTTCTTGTAAACCCTGTGACCAAAGCCCATCAGGCGGAAAGGATCGTTCTTGTCCTTGGCGCGCTCGATGAACTCAGGGATGCGATCCACAGTACCGATTTCTTCCAGCATGTGCAGGCAAGCCTCGTTGGCACCACCATGGGCAGGACCCCAGAGTGAGGCAATACCGGCGGCGATACAGGCAAATGGGTTGGCACCCGAAGAGCCGGCCAGACGCACGGTAGAGGTAGAGGCGTTTTGTTCGTGATCGGCGTGCAGGATGAAGATCCTGTCCATGGCCCGTTCAACGATAGGGTTTACCTTGTACTCTTCGCAAGGTACGGCAAACATCATCGACAGGAAGTTACCGGCGTAGCTCAGGTCATTGCGCGGATACTCGAAGGGCTGACCCACTGAGTACTTGTAGCACATGGCGGCTATGGTTGGCATCTTGGACACCAGACGGTAAGCGGCAATTTCACGGTGACGGGCGTCATTGACGTCCAGTGAATCCTGATAGAAGGAAGACAAGGCTCCTGTCACACCGCACAGCATGGCCATGGGGTGTGCATCGCGGCGGAAGCCACGGAAGAAGAATGCCAATTGCTCATGCACCATAGTGTGCGTTTTGACTGTGTAGGTGAATTCTTCGAATTGTGCCTTGGTGGGCAGTTCACCATAGAGCAAGGCATAACACAGTTCCAGATAATTGGACTCGACCGCCAGTTGTTCTATTGGATAACCGCGGTGCAACAGCACGCCCTGGTCGCCGTCAATATAAGTGATGGCTGATTCACAGGAAGCAGTGGCGAGAAATCCCGGATCAAATGTAAAGTAACCCTTGCTGCCGAGCTTGCTGATGTCGATAACATCAAAGCCAGCAGTTCCCTGTTTTACTGGCAATTCAATTGATTCGTTCCCTGGTAGTTCCAACTTGGCTTTTAAATCAGCCATACCCCGTTCTCCTTACTTCATTCTTGTGTGAGTGCGGCATGTCAAACGGCCCATACTTTACCGCCAATGCAGATCACATTTCAATTTAAATAAGCGTTTAAATTCGTTAGACCAAGGTATAGGTCAGACCAATTTCCCTGACAAGACTAATACTTAACAGCCAAAAAAGCCAAAATTCGGGAAATTGCATAATGTGATGTTTGTATTTGACATTTGCGACGAGTATACTTGCTGCGGCTCGAAAGGGCTGCAAACAGCGCGGTTTCAGGCGTCTTTTTGAAAGGCTGAAAAGGCTGACCCCAAAAGCTTTAACTGTTTGTTTACACTTTTCTTTTGCGATGACCTGAACTGTGACCTGGGTCACGGCTTTTGTTTGAGCAAAAGCGGTTCACATTATAAAAAAAATGCTCAATGGAGCTGAGTGAGCAGAACGTGAAAAAGCAAAGACCTGTCCATTTAGATCTGCAGACCATTCGCTTCCCTGCGACAGCGATTGCGTCAATTCTTCACCGTGTTTCCGGTGTCATTATGCTGTTTGCCGTGGGAATTCTCATATGGCTGCTCAATGCCTCGCTGGCATCTGCCGAGAGTTTCCAGGGCGTACAGGCGATGTTTGACAACTTCATCGTCAAGTTTGTCATTTGGGGCATTATGACTGCGCTGGGTTACCACTTGCTGGGCGGCATCCGCCACCTGGTAATGGATACCGGTCGTTGGGAAGAATTGACTTCAGGCAATGCATCGGCCAAGGCGGTATTCGTCCTGGCGGTGGCCTTTTCAATCATCGTGGGGATCTGGGTATGGTAACCAATGCAGCAAGTTTTGGACGCAGCGGTGTCCATGACTTTATTCTTCTACGCGCCAGTGCAGTGATCCTGGCTTGCTACACCATCTTTTTGGTGAGCTTCATCGCACTGAGTTCTCCTCTCACTTTTGACATCTGGCACGGCCTGTTCAGCGCTCTGCCGATGAAAGTGTTTACGCTGCTGGCACTGATTGCCGTGCTGATCCATGCCTGGATCGGTATTTGGCAAGTGCTGACCGACTACGTGAAAAACGTGGCTCTGCGTGGCGTATTACAATTTGCTTTTGTGGTTGCCGCCTTTAGTTACCTGGCCGCAGGCACTGTGATTGTGTGGGGTGTTTAAGTGAGTATTCCAGTTCGCGAATTTGACGCAGTGGTGATTGGTGCCGGTGGTGCCGGTATGCGCGCTGCGCTGCAGATTTCCAAAGAAGGCAAGAGCTGTGCGCTCCTGTCCAAAGTATTCCCAACCCGTTCTCACACTGTGTCTGCCCAGGGCGGTATCACAGTAGCCCTGGGCAACGCCCACGAGGACAACTGGGAATTTCACATGTACGACACTGTCAAGGGTTCCGATTTCATCGGTGACCAGGACGCCATCGAATACATGTGTCAGACCGGTCCAGAAGCCATTATCGAGCTGGAACACATGGGTCTGCCTTTCTCCCGCTTCGAGAACGGCAAGATCTACCAGCGTCCATTCGGTGGCCAATCAAGAGATTTTGGTGGCGAACAGGCCGCCCGTACTGCGGCCGCGGCCGACCGTACCGGCCACGCGCTGCTGCACTGCCTGTACCAACAAAACGTTAAGAACAAGACCCAGGTGTTCTCTGAGTGGTATGCCCTGGATCTGGTGAAGAACGAAGACGGCGCCATCGTAGGCTGTACCGCCATCGACATCGAAAGCGGTGAAATCGTGTACTTCAAGGCCAAGGCCACTGTGCTCGCCACCGGCGGTGCCGGTCGTATCTTCGCCTCTACCACCAACGCCCATATCAACACCGGTGACGGCGTGGGTATGGCAGTCCGTGCAGGCGTACAGCTGCAGGACATGGAAATGTGGCAGTTCCACCCCACAGGTATTGCCGGTGCCGGCGTACTGGTGACCGAAGGTTGCCGCGGTGAGGGCGGATACCTGCTGAACAAGGACGGCGAGCGTTTCATGGAGCGTTATGCGCCCAACGCCAAAGACCTGGCGTCCCGTGACGTGGTTGCCCGTTCCATGATGACCGAAATCCGTGAAGGTCGTGGTTGTGACGGCCCAATGGGTCCGCACATCAAGCTGAAGCTGGACCACCTGGGTAAAGAAACCCTGGAAGCCCGTCTGCCAGGCGTGTGTGAACTGTCACGTACCTTTGCTCACATCGATCCGGCCGATGGTCCAATCCCTGTGATCCCAACCTGTCACTATATGATGGGTGGTCTGCCGACCAAGGTTTCCGGTCAGGTTATCCGCAAGAATGAAGACGGCAGCGAGCAGGACGTAGTAGGTCTGTTTGCCGTGGGCGAAATCGCCTGCGTATCCGTACACGGTGCCAACCGTCTGGGCGGTAACTCGTTGCTTGACCTGGTGGTATTCGGTCGTGCGGCCGGTCAACATCTGGGCAAGGCCCTGGATGAGACTGCCGATCCTAAGGCGGCTTCCAACGCCGACATCCAGAAGTCTCTGGAGCGTCTGAATCGTTGGGAAAGCAACAAAGACGGTGAAGACCCAGCGCAAATCCGTAAAGATCTGCAGATGTGTATGCAGCTGAACTTCTCGGTATTCCGCAGCGGTGACGCCATGGCCGAAGGCCTGGAACAGCTGAAGCAAATCCGTGAGCGTTTGGCCAATGCCAAGCTGTCCGATAACTCCAAAGAGTTCAACACCCAGCGCATCGAGTGTCTGGAACTGGACAACCTGATGGCCACCGCCATCGCCTCCGCTTATGCAGCGAACTTCCGTACCGAGAGCCGTGGTGCTCACAGCCGTGAAGACTTCCCTGAGCGTGACGATGACAACTGGTTGTGCCACAGCCTGTTCGATCCCGTGACCGAAACCATGTCCACCCGTGAAGTGAACATGTCGCCCAAGTCACGTGAAGCCTTCCCACCGAAGAAGCGTACCTACTAAGGAGTTGTTGAAGATGAAATTGGAGTTTGCAGTTTATCGTTACAATCCTGACGTAGATACCAAGCCACGCATGCAGGATTACAGTCTGGAAGTGCCCGACGGTTCTGACATGATGGTGCTGGATGCGCTGCTGAAACTGAAGGAAATGGATCCGACCCTGTCGTTCCGTCGCTCTTGCCGCGAAGGTGTTTGTGGCAGTGACGGTATGAACATGAACGGCAAGAACGGCCTGGCCTGTATCACCCCGGTCTCTACCTTTAAGGGTAAGAAGATTGAGATCCGTCCGTTGCCCGGTATGCCCGTGGTACGCGACCTGGTGGTCGACCTGAGCCAGTTCTACAAGCAGTATGAGAAGATCAAGCCTTATCTGATCAACGATGATAAGACGCCTGCCCGTGAACATCTGCAGAGCCCCGAGGATCGTGCCCATCTCGACGGCCTGTACGAATGTATCATGTGTGCCTGCTGCTCAACTGCCTGTCCGTCGTTCTGGTGGAACCCTGACAAGTTCGTGGGTCCAAGTGGTTTGCTGCACGCCTACCGCTTCCTGATCGACAGCCGCGACACCGCCACAGAAGAGCGTCTGTCAGAGCTGGATGACGCCTACAGTGTGTTCCGTTGCCACGGCATCATGAACTGCGTTGACGTGTGTCCAAAAGGATTGAACCCGACCAAGGCCATTGGACACATCAAGTCCATGCTGCTCAAGCGGGCTGTGTAAATGCAAGACAATGAGCTAATTAGAATAATCATATAGCTCTATCGAGAGTCACTCTCCTGTTGTGGGGAGTGGCTCTTTTGTGTGTAAAGGAACTACATCAGGCCGAAATTCTGGAACCTTCGGGGCGGCTGACCACATACTGCTCGGTATGTAAAACCATGGCTAAGCACGTGTATAAAGTTTGAAAGGATAAGAAATGCACCAAGGCATTATGAAAGCCTGGCTAGAGTCTTCTCATCTGTATGGGTCGAACGCGACCTATGTCGAGGAGATGTATGAAGCCTATCAAGAAGACCCAAGCTCAGTCTCCGACGACTGGCGTGCGGTGTTTGATAATCTCCCTCCTGTGAACGGTGCCTCTGTCGATGTACCTGAAGCTGCTCACTCCAAAATCCGTGATTACTTCCGCTCCCTCGCTCAGGAAGGTCGCCGTAAGGGCGCCGCACGGATGACCGATCCCGAAGTGGATGCCAAGCAGGTTAAGGTGCTGCAACTGATCAACGCCTACCGTTTCCGTGGCCACCAGAATGCCAATCTGGATCCGCTGGAACTGTGGAAGCGTGACGCCGTTGCCGAACTGGATCCCGCATTCCACGGCCTGACGGCTGAAGATCTGCAGCGTGAGTTCAATACCGGTTCCTTTGCCCATGGTGGTGACACCATGAAGCTGGGTGATCTGGTCAAGGCCCTGAAGGCGACCTATTGCGGTGCCATTGGTGCCGAATACATGCACATCACCGACACCGAGGAAAAGCGCTGGATCCAGCAACGCCTGGAGCCGACCCTGGGTCGCGCCAGCTATGACAAGGGTGTTAAAACCCGTATCCTCGAAGGTCTGAACGCCGCCGAAGGCATGGAAAAATACCTGGGTGCCAAGTTCCCCGGTGCCAAGCGTTTCTCCCTTGAAGGGGGGGATGCCCTGGTGCCCATGATGCGCGAGATAATCTATCGCGCCGGTGAGGCGGGTACCAAGGAAATCGTTGTGGGTATGGCCCACCGCGGTCGTCTGAACGTGCTGGTTAACATCCTCGGCAAACGTCCTGCGGAACTGTTTGACGAGTTTGCCGGCAAGCACGGCGAAAGCTCAGGCTCGGGTGACGTTAAGTATCACCAGGGCTTCTCTTCCGATTTCGAAACGCCCGGTGGCAATGTGCACCTGGCGCTGGCGTTCAACCCATCGCATCTGGAAATCGTCAACCCCGTGGTTATGGGTTCTGTCCGTGCCCGTCAGGATCGTCGTGGTTGTGAAGATGGTCTGTCGGTTATGCCGATCACCATCCATGGTGACTCGGCCATCGCCGGTCAGGGCATAGTCCAGGAGACATTCAACATGTCTCAGACCCGTGGCTTCAAGGTCGGCGGTTCAATCCGCATCGTGGTGAACAACCAGGTGGGCTTTACCACCTCAAATCACCATGACGTGCGTTCAACCGAATACTGTACCGATATCGCCAAGATGGTGCAGGCGCCGATTTTACACGTGAATTCAGACGATCCTGAGGCCGTGGCTTTTGTGGCCCAGCTGGCCGTGGATTATCGCAATACCTTCAAGCGCGATGTGGTGATCGACCTGGTGTGCTACCGCCGCCATGGTCACAACGAGGCCGATGAGCCAAGTGCGACTCAGCCGCTGATGTACGCCAAGATCAAGAAACATCCGACGCCGCGTAAGATCTACGCCGACAAACTGATTGCCGAGAACAGCATCAGTGCCGAGGAAGTGACCGCCATGGTCAACGGCTACCGTGATGCCCTCGACCACGGTGACTGTGTGGTCAAAGAATGGCGCCCAATGACACTGCACACTGTGGACTGGACACCATTCCTCAATCGCGAATGGGATGAAGCGTTCGAGTCTTCCATGTCGTTTGAACGTCTGCAGGCCTTGGCCGAAAAGATTGCCTACGTACCGGAAACCCATCCGCTGCAGTCCCGCGTGGCCAAGATTTACAGCGACCGTCATGCCATGGCCAAGGGCGAGAAGCTGCTTGACTGGGGCTTTGCCGAGACCCTGGCTTACGCCACCATACTGGAAGACAACAAGCGCGTGCGCATCACAGGTCAGGACTCTGGCCGTGGTACCTTCTTCCATCGCCACGCCGTGCTGCACAACCAGAACGATGCCACCACCTATATGCCGCTGCGCAACCTCGCGGCCGAGCAAGGCCCAATCGACATCACAGACTCTGTGCTGTCCGAAGCCTCGGTACTGGCGTTTGAATACGGTTATGCCACTGCCGAGCCAGGCGGCCTGACCATTTGGGAAGCTCAGTTTGGTGACTTCGCCAACTGTGCCCAGGTGGTGATTGACCAGTTCCTGTCATCCGGTGAGCAAAAATGGGGCCGTCTGTGTGGCCTGACCATGCTGCTGCCACATGGCTATGAAGGGCAGGGCCCAGAGCACTCTTCAGCCCGTCTGGAGCGCTTCCTGCAACTGTGTGCCAACCACAACATGCAGGTCTGTGTGCCGTCGACTCCGGCCCAGGTTTACCACATGTTGCGTCGTCAGGTCGTACGCCCAATGCGTCGTCCGCTGGTGGTGATGTCACCCAAGTCGCTGCTGCGTCATCCGCTGGCGGTTTCTTCCCTGGAAGAACTGGCTAACGGCAGCTTCCAAAACGTGATTGGTGAAATCGATGCCCTGGATCCCAAGGGTGTTGAGCGCGTGGTGTTCTGTTCAGGTAAGGTATACTTCGAGCTGCTGGAACGCCGTCGCAAGGAAAATCTGACCAACGTGGCCATTGTCAGGGTAGAGCAGTTGTATCCGTTCCCCGCCGAGGAAATGGCCAAGGTGCTCGAAGCCTATCAGCACGTGACCGATTTTGTTTGGTGTCAGGAAGAACCTCAGAACCAAGGTGCCTGGTATTGCAGCCAGCATCACTTCTGGGCCGCTATTCCTAAGGGTGCAATGTTGACCTATGCCGGTCGTGAAGCCTCTGCGGCACCGGCCTGTGGTTATCCAGAGCTGCACACGCACCAGCAGGAATCACTGATAAACGCCGCTTTAAATCTGAAGTAATAGACATTTATAAAAAAGGATAGCTTTTCATGAGTATCGAAATTAAGGTACCCGTACTGCCAGAATCTGTTGCCGATGCAACCATCGCGACCTGGCACGTTAAGCCCGGTGAAGCGGTATCCCGCGACCAAAACCTGGTGGATATCGAGACCGACAAAGTGGTTCTGGAAGTGGTAGCACCGGAAGATGGTCACATCAGTGAGTTCCTGTTCAACGAAGGTGACACTGTGCTGGCCGAGCAGGTGATTGCCAAGTTTGTTGCCGGTGCCGTTGCCGGTCAGGAAGTGACCAAGGCCGAAGCCGAAGCTGCGGCTCCAGCTGCCGCTGCAAGCGACGAAAGCAATGACGCCCTGAGCCCATCAGTGCGCCGCCTGATCGCCGAGCACAACCTGGACGCTGCCAAGATCAAGGGCACAGGTGTGGGTGGCCGTATCACCAAGGAAGATGTGGAAGCCTTCATCAAGTCTGCTCCTGCCGCCAAGCCCGCTGCCGCAGTGGCCGCAGCGCCTGTGGCCCTGTCTGGCGATCGCAGCGAGAAGCGTGTACCAATGACCCGTCTGCGCAAGACCATTGCCACCCGCCTGCTGGAAGCCAAGAACTCCACCGCCATGCTGACCACCTTCAACGAGGTCAACATGAAGCCCATCATGGATATCCGCAAGCAATATCAGGATATCTTCGAGAAGAAGCACGGTATCCGCCTGGGCTTCATGTCCTTCTACGTGAAGGCCGTGACCGAAGCCCTGAAGCGTTTCCCTGAAGTGAACGCGTCCATCGATGGCGACGATATCGTTTACCACAACTATTTCGACGTCAGCATCGCTGTGTCTACTCCACGTGGCCTGGTTACCCCGGTACTGCGTGACACAGACAACATGAGCCTGGCCGATATCGAAAAGGCCGTGCGCGATCTGGCTATCAAGGGCCGTGACGGCAAGCTGACCGTAGAAGACATGACCGGCGGTAACTTTACCGTGACCAACGGTGGTGTATTCGGTTCTCTGATGTCTACCCCAATTCTGAACCTGCCACAAAGTGCTATCCTTGGCATGCATGCCATCAAGGACCGTCCTATGGCAGTTAATGGTCAGGTTGAAATCCTGCCCATGATGTACCTGGCACTCTCATATGACCACCGCATTATCGATGGTCGTGAGTCTGTTGGCTTCCTGGTGACCATCAAGGAATTCCTGGAAGACCCAACCCGTCTGCTGCTGGATATCTAATCGCAGTCAGACAAAAACCTCGTGACTGGCCCTTCGGGGCCAGTTGGATTTGAATCGTAGTATACGGATAGATCATCATGAATTTGCATGAGTATCAGGCAAAAGCCCTCTTTGCCGAATATGGTTTACCAGTGTCAGAAGGCTATGCCTGCGATACCCCTCAAGAAGCGGTAGAAGCAGCCGGCCGTATTGGCGGAAACATGTGGGTTGTCAAGTGCCAGGTGCACGCCGGCGGCCGTGGTAAGGCAGGTGGCGTTAAAGTCACTGGCGATAAAGAAGAAATCCGCGCCTTTGCCGAGAACTGGCTGGGCAAGAACCTGGTGACTTATCAGACTGACGAAAAAGGCCAGCCTGTTGCCAAGATCCTGGTTGAGAGCTGCACCGACATCGCCAACGAACTCTACCTGGGTGCCGTTGTTGACCGTGGCAGCCGCCGCGTGGTGTTCATGGCTTCTACCGAAGGTGGTGTTGAGATCGAAAAGGTGGCCGAAGAGACCCCTGAGCTGATCCACAAAGCCATTATCGATCCTATCGCCGGTCCTCAGCCTTTCCAGGCCCGCGACCTGGGCTTCAAGCTGGGTCTGAACCCAACTCAAATGAAGCAATTCACCAAGATCTTCATGGGCCTGGCCCAGATGTTCCTGGACCACGATTTCGCTCTGCTGGAAATCAACCCTCTGGTGATCACCACCGAAGGCAACCTGCACTGTCTGGACGGCAAGATTGGTGTAGACGGCAACGCGCTGTTCCGTCAGCCAAAGATCAAAGACATGCACGATCCTTCACAGGATGACCCACGTGAAGCCCACGCTGCCAAGTTCGAACTGAACTACGTAGCCCTGGACGGTAACGTTGGTTGTATGGTGAACGGTGCCGGTCTGGCCATGGGTACCATGGACATAGTTAACCTGCACGGCGGCAAGCCAGCCAACTTCCTCGACGTGGGCGGCGGCGCGACCAAAGAGCGCGTTTCCGAAGCCTTCAAGATCATTCTGTCTGACAGCAATGTGAAGGCCGTGCTGGTGAACATCTTCGGTGGTATCGTACGTTGCGACATGATCGCCGAAGGTATCATTGGTGCCGTTAAAGAAGTGGGCGTGAAGGTGCCAGTGGTTGTGCGTTTGGAAGGTACCAACGCCGAACTGGGTGCCAAAGTGCTGGCTGATTCTGGTCTGGATATCATTGCTGCGAAAAGTCTGACCGACGCTGCCCAGCAAGTAGTTAAAGCTGCGGAGGGCAAATAATGTCTGTATTGATCAACAAAGATACCAAGGTTATCTGCCAGGGTTTCACCGGCGGTCAAGGTACTTTCCACTCTGAACAGGCCATTGCTTACGGTACTCAAATGGTTGGTGGTGTATCTCCCGGTAAGGGCGGCACCACTCATCTGGGTCTGCCAGTGTTCAACACTGTGAAAGATGCCGTTGCTGCCACCGGCGCCACTGCCTCTGTGATCTATGTACCAGCACCTTTCTGTAAAGACGCCATCCTGGAAGCCATCGACGGTGGTATCCAGCTGATCGTTTGTATCACCGAAGGTATCCCAACTCTGGATATGCTGCAGGTGAAAGTGAAGCTGGAACAAACCGGCGTTCGTATGATCGGTCCTAACTGCCCAGGTGTTATCACCCCAGGCGAGTGCAAGATCGGCATCATGCCAGGTCATATCCACAAGCCAGGTAAAGTCGGTATCGTTTCCCGTTCCGGCACCCTGACTTATGAAGCCGTTAAGCAGACCACTGACGAAGGCTTCGGTCAGTCTACCTGTGTGGGTATTGGTGGTGATCCAATCCCAGGTACCAACTTCATCGACGTACTGGAAATGTTCCAGAACGATCCTCAAACCGAGGCCATCGTGATGATCGGTGAAATCGGTGGTACCGCCGAGGAAGAAGCTGCTGCTTACATCAAGGCCAACGTGACCAAGCCTGTGGTATCTTACATTGCCGGTGTGACTGCACCTGCTGGTAAGCGCATGGGCCACGCCGGTGCCATCATCGCCGGTGGTAAAGGTACTGCCGACGATAAATTCGCTGCCCTGGAAGCTGCCGGTGTAACTACCGTTCGCTCCCTGGCCGATATCGGCAAGGCACTGCGCGAAAAAACTGGCTGGTAATTCCTGCCATTGAAAAAGGCGCCTGAGGGCGCCTTTTTTACAGGCCAAATTTCGACACAATTCTGATTGCGGAAATCGCCATGTCCGTTTTTGCCATTGTTTTTCCTTTGCTGTTTATCGCCTCCCTGGGATTTTTTGCCAGCCGTTTCAAGTGGTTTAGCCGGGAGCAGGTGAGTGGCATCAGCCAATTTGCTTTCTTTGTCAGTATTCCGGCCCTGCTGTTTAACGCCATGCTCAAGGTGTCACTGGCTGAGACACTCAATCCCGCCATCTTTGTCAGCTTTTATGGCCCGGTACTGCTCTGTTTTGGCCTGTCCTTGCTGCTGTTCCGATTATTGAGCCGCAAGCCATTGGCGGACTTGGCGCTGATGGGGCTCGGCGGCAGCTATTCCAACACCCTGTTGGTGGGCCTGCCGGTGGTGATTGCCGCCTTTGGACCGGCACAGATGAAAAGCGTCTTTCTGCTTATTCCCTTTCACAGTGCCTTGCTCTTTGGCCTGACCTTTCTGGTGGCCGGTAAAGGCCAGGCCAGCAATAACGGCGCGGGTGTGTTGAAAACCGTGCTGCTCAATCCCGTGGTGCTGAGTATTTCTCTGGGGTTGCTTGGCAATCTCGGTGGCCTCAGTTTACCGGCGCCAATGACTGGGGCGCTGGAGATGCTGGCCAAGCCCGCCATTGCCTGTGCCTTGTTTGTGCTGGGAGCGAATCTGAACCATTACCACATAGGCGAGGGCTGGCGTCAGGCGCTGCTCTTGAGTCTGCTGAAATTGCTGCTGTTGCCAACTCTGGTGTGGCTGCTGGCGAGCCTGCTTGGCGTTACTGGCGTGGAGAGAGCCGTGGCTGTGTTATTGGCGGCATCACCTCTTGGGGTCAATGCCTATCTGATAGCGCTGCAACTCAAGCAGGATGAGGATGTGATAGCTTCGGCGGTGGTGATTTCCAGCGCGCTGTCTGTGGTGACTGTGATGTTTTGGTTATCTGTGTTAACGTGATGCGCCATATTGGAGTTGGGATTTAACAAGGAGACTGGCGTGATCATTACCGAAACCGACCGACTGGTGCTGAGGCATTTCAACGAGGGTGATATTGAGGCCCTGTTCCAGATGAACAGTATCCCGGAAATATTGACCTATATCCCCACCGAGCCTTTTACCGACAGGGCCCAGGCCGAGAAGCTGCTTCACGAGGTGATCTATGCCGACTACAGTTCCCGGGGATTCGGACGCTGGGCGGTGGAGCACAGGGAAAGCGGCAAGGTTATAGGTTTTTGCGGTCCCAAATATATTCCCGAGTTCGACAAGGTGGAGCTGGGCTACCGCTATTTCCCCGAATACTGGGGCCAGGGCATAGGTGCCGAAGCAGCCAAGGCTGCCATTGCCGAATTCAAATCCATTTGTAAGGTGGACGAGGCCATAGCGCTGATCCTCGATGGCAACCTGGGTTCCATGGGTGTGGCCCGTAAGGTGGGCATGGAACCCAATGGTCGCAGTGAATTCATGGGCCATGGGGTGACGGTATTCCACCGCTGGCTCTAACGCCGACTTGAGCTAAATAAAAAAGCCCTGACATGCCAGGGCTTTTCTCATTGTGATACTGTTTATTCCCAATCAGGGCTTACTCGCCGTGATCGCACTCATCATTGGTGCAGACACCGTAGAGATAGAGGCTGTGGTTGGTCAGCTTGATATTGTGCTTCATGGCGATTTCATGCTGACGACGCTCAATGGTCTCGTCGGAAAACTCAATCACCTTGCCACAGCTCAGGCACACCAGGTGATCGTGATGATGTTGGCTCGCCAGTTCAAACACGGCCTTGCCGCTCTCAAAGTGATGGCGGGTGACTATGCCGGCATCATCAAACTGGTTCAGCACCCGATAAACGGTGGCCAGGCCAATTTCTTCGCCAATATCCAATAATTTCTTGTATAAATCTTCGGCACTGATGTGCTGATTTTCCGGTTCTTGCAACAGTTCCAGGATTTTTACTCGTGGCAGGGTGACTTTCAATCCCGCTTTTTTAAGGGCCTGATTTCCATCTGTCATGGCTAATCTCTTGATTGCAGAACCAATAGGTTCATCCGTAAATAGTCAGGCCATTATATGTGGCAAATGCCAAAACGGAAACCTTTGATCCGGCAATCGATCCCCTGGTGCCCAATATTTGTTTAAAATGAGCGACAATTGGGTTTAACTTTGGTAACACCCTTACAAGGGTCATGGTTATACCAAGGCCCAATTGCCTGCCTTCAGGGCTGGGGGCAGGATATGAATATCACCGGAACCAAGGACAGCAGATGTATCGCCATATAGTTGTACTCACAGGCGCCGGAGCCTCGGCAGAGTCTGGCCTCAGAACCTTCAGGGACCAACATGGGCTCTGGGAAGATCATGCCATCGAGGATGTGGCGACGCCGGAAGGCTATGAACGCGACCCTCTGTTGGTGGAGCGTTTTTATAATCTGCGCTGGCAGCAGCTGCACTCGGATGCGGTGCACCCCAATCAGGCTCACCTGGCGTTGGCCCGGTTGGAGCAGGAGTTTAAGGGGGAATTTCTGCTTATCACCCAGAACGTGGATGACCTCCATGAGCGGGCAGGCAGTCGGCGTTTGTTGCACATGCACGGTGAGCTCAACAAGGGCCGTTGTCCCCGTTCGCGCCAGACCTTTGTGCTCACTGAACCCTTTGGTCCGGAAAACCTGTGCACCTGCTGTATTCCGGCCCAGCGCCTCAGGCCCCACATAGTCTGGTTCGGGGAAATGCCCTTGGGGATGGACAGGATCCACCAGGCATTGGACAGTTGCGATCTGTTCATCGCCATCGGCACCTCGGGAACCGTCTATCCCGCCGCAGGTTTTGTCGATGCCGCCAACCACATGGGCGCCCAAACCCTGGAAGTGAACATGATGGCGCCGGACCGGCACAGCCAGTTTCAGCTGCACCTGACGGGGGCGGCCGGTGAGCTGGTGCCCCGCTTGGTGGATGCGATATTGGATGGTCGCAGCCTCAGTGTATTGGCAGCTGATGTGGCATTAGAGGGCTGATGGTGAGCGAAGAAACGGCAGTCCCATTGGCCATTATACTGCGGGGCCTGCCGGGCAGCGGTAAGTCCCATTGGGTGACCGAGCTTTTGGTCGCTCTGGCGGCAGAGGATGCCGAAAAGGTGGTGGTGTGCTCCACCGACAATTTGTTTATGGAGCAGGGGGAGTATCGCTTCGATGCCGCCCGACTCAGCGAATACCATCAACGCAACCTGGCGGCCTTTATTGAGGCGCTGGCGTCACACACGCCTGTGGTGATTTGTGACAACACCAATATGGCCCGCTGGGAATTCCTCTGTTACGAAACCGCCGCCAGGGCACTGGGATACAGGGTAGAGCGCAAATTGATTGGCGAGCCCTGGAATAGCCAGCACCAACAAATCTGCGCCGCCCGCAACCGCCATGGCGTCAGCTTGGAGGCCATACGGCGCATGGCGGCACAATTTGAAGCCGATTAGCCAATAAATGCTTAGCCGTGGCTGGGACTGTGTTGCCCTCTGCAAATGCCCGCCATTGCGGCCACCTCCAGCATGGCTGAGGTCAGCCGCGTTAGCTGCGCCGTGCTTATCACATAAGGCGGCATCAGGTACAAGAGACGCCCAAAGGGTCTTATCCATACCCCCAGTTCCACAAAGGCCTGTTGCGCCAACGCCACATCCACGGCGCCCTTCATTTCAATGACCCCCACGGCCCCCAGTACCCTGACATCCGCCACTTGTGGCAGAGCACGCGCCGGCGCCAGTTCGCGATTCAGTTGCGCCTCGATGGCGGCCACCTGCTGCGGCCAATGGTTTTCGTTGATGAGGGCCATGCTGGCGCGGGCAGCGGCGCAGGCCAGCGGATTGGCCATAAAGGTGGGGCCGTGCATAAAGACCCCGGCGGGGGAGTCACTTATTCCGGACGCCACCTCATCGCTGCACAGGGTCGCCGCCAAACTGATATAGCCGCCGGAGAGTGCCTTTCCAAGGCAGAGGAGATCTGCCTCTATGCCCGCGTGTTCATAGGCAAAGAGTTTGCCGGTACGACCGAAACCGGTGGCGATTTCATCAAGAATTAACAGCACCCGGTATCTGTCACACAGCTCCCTGAGCCCCTTGAGGAAGGCCGGGCTGTAAAATCGCATACCGCCGGCACCCTGCATTATGGGTTCGATAATGACAGCGGCAATGTGCGCGCCGTGATCAAGCAGTTGCTGCTCCAGGGACTGCAGATCGTCCTCTGCCAGTAGCCGCTCAAAGCCCGGTGGTGGCGCGCTGGCAAAAAACTGCTTGGTGACTGTCTCGCCAAACATGCCGTGCATGCCCTGCTCGGGATCGCACACGCTCATGGCGGCGAAGGTATCGCCGTGATAACCACCGAGCACTGTCAGTATCTTTTGTTTCTGCGGTTGACCGCGGCCCTGCCAGTACTGAATGGCCATCTTGATGGCGACTTCCACGGCAATGGAGCCCGAGTCCGCCAGGAACACCTTGGTCAGGGATGGCGAGGTCATGGCTATCAGGGTGCGTGCCAGCTCCACCGCGCTTTCGTGGGTAATGCCGCCGAACATCACGTGGCTCAGTTGTTGGCTTTGCCTGCTGATGGCCTCCAGCAGTGCCGGATGGCCGTAACCGTGGACGCAGGCCCACCAGGAGCTGGTGCCGTCAATGAGGCGGCGGCCGTCATCGAGGACCAGTTCGCAGCCTTCGGCGGCCCGGACACCATAAACCGGCAGGGGAGAGTGCATGGAGGTATAGGGATGCCACAGGTGCTCGCGATCAAACTCGAAATCAATGCTCATAAAATAACCATTAGTAAACCTGGGAAACTGGTTGGCGTTGACAGTTTACCGGCCAAGGGTATCCTAGCCAAGATTAAAAGCCACACTTAGGGTAGTCCCATGTCATCTTTTACCGTCCGTCACGATTGGAGCCGCAGCGAAATCGAAGCCCTGTTTGCGCTGCCGATGAACGACCTGCTGTTCCGTGCCCACAGCATACATCGTGAGGTATTCGATCCCAACGAGGTACAGGTCAGCCGTTTGCTGTCTATCAAAACCGGCGCCTGCCCCGAGGACTGCAAATACTGTCCCCAGAGCGCCCGTTACGATACCGGACTGGAAAAAGAGCGCCTGCTGGAGATCGAAAAGGTGCTGACCGAGGCCAAAGCCGCCCGTGATGCCGGTGCCACCCGCTTTTGCATGGGCGCCGCCTGGCGTAATCCCCACGAGCGTGACATGCCTTACCTCACCGACATGGTCAAGGAAGTGAAGGCCCTGGGGCTGGAAACCTGTATGACTTTGGGCATGCTGTCGGCGCACCAGGCCAGCCAATTGGCCGAGGCCGGACTCGACTATTACAACCACAACCTGGACACCTCGCCGGAATATTACGGCGATATCATCACCACCCGTACCTATCAGGACCGGCTCGATACCCTGTCAAATGTGCGCGCTGCGGGCATGAAGGTGTGCTCCGGCGGTATCGTCGGCATGGGTGAACAGGCCACCGACAGGGCCGGTCTGCTGCAGCAACTGGCCAATCTGGAACAACACCCGGATTCTGTGCCCATCAACATGCTGGTGAAAGTGGCGGGTACGCCGCTGGACAATCTGGAGGACCTCGATCCGTTGGAGTTCATCCGCACCATAGCCGTGGCCCGTATTCTGATGCCGCTATCCCGGGTGCGTCTGTCCGCCGGTCGCGAGAAGATGAGCGACGAGCTGCAGGCCATGTGTTTCTTTGCCGGTGCCAACTCCATTTTCTACGGCTGCAAGTTGCTGACCACGGCCAACCCCGAGGAAAGCGATGACATGAGCCTGTTCCGCCGTTTGGGGCTTAAGCCCGAGCAGGGCAAGGCTGCCATGGTGGAAGAGGATGCCGCCGTGCTCGCCAAGGCCAGCCGTGGTGCCGCCGACAAGCAGGAAAAAGACACCGGCCAAGCGCTGTTTTACGACGCCACCCGCTGAAGACGCAGTCCCGATTGAGCATCAAGATGAATCCCTTGCTTGCGCGCTTACAGGCCAATCGCCAGGCGTTGACCGAGGCCGGCCTGTGGCGCCGGCGCCGGTTGTGGGCACCTGCGCTCATCGATTTCTCCGCCAATGACTATCTGGGACTTGCGCGGGAGCCGCAACTGGCGGCGGCCCTTGCCGAAGGGGCCAACCGCTTTGGTGTCGGCAGCCGCGCCTCCGCCCTGGTCAGTGGCTACAGCCCGGCCCATGAGGCGCTGGAGCAGGAACTGTGCCGGGTAACGGACCATGAAGCGGCGCTGCTGTTCTGCTCGGGATTTGCCGCCAATCTGGCATTGGCCGCGACCTTGCTGCAGGCGGGCGATACCCTTATCGCCGACAAATACATTCACGCCTCGGTTATTGACGGGGTTCAGGCCAGTGGCGCTGCGCTGCGGCGCTTCCCACACAATGATCTTGATGGCGCGGCAAGGTTGCTCGGCAAATACTCTGGCACGGCGCTGTGGACCGAGAGCATCTTCAGCATGGATGGGGATGGGGCGCCGCTGGCGCAGCTGGCGAGGCTGTGCCGTGAGCACAACAGTCTGCTTATCGTCGATGATGCCCACGGTTTTGGTGTCATTGGCGAGGAGGGCATGGGCGCCAGCCGTTTGCCGGAATTCACTCGCTCTGGGGGCGAGCCTGGTATAGATATTCAACTGGTCACCTTCGGAAAGGCCCTGGGAGCCCAGGGCGCCGCCATTTTGGGCTCAAAGGCGCTTATCGACAGCCTGGTGGCCTGTGCCCGTCATTATATCTATTCCACGGCCCTGTCACCGGCCCAGGCCTTTTGCGTGAGCGAAGCCATACGTCTTGCCGCCGGAAGCGATGCCCGTGCCCGGCTGTTCGACAATATCAATTATTTCCGCCGCGGCGCCCAAGCGCTGGGTTTGGGGCTGCTGGACTCTGCCTCGGCCATTCAGCTGCTGCCCATGGCCGATGTTCCGAGCTGCATGGCGGCGGCAGAGCAGTTGCGGCAGCAGGGGTTGCTGGTGGGCGCCATACGCCCACCCACTGTGCCGAGCCCCAGACTCAGGATCACCTTAAGCGCCGCCCACAACCGGGCCCAGCTCGACGCCTTGCTGGCCGCTCTGGCGCAACTGCCCGCGGCAACACCTGGCGGTCCTGAGGTGCAGCCTTGAGCAAAGCCGCGTCTTTGAACGATCCGTCTTTGAACGGGCTGACAGCCTTGAGCGAATTGACTCAGGTGGCCGAGCACTTTTCCCGCGCCAGCCACTATCGGCAGCACAACGTGTTGCAGCGACTCACGGCGGCCGAGCTGATACAAAGGGCCGCCGAGGTTAAGGTCGCACCCGCCGGACGCTTGCTGGACCTGGGTGCCGGGCCTGGCACCGCCTTTAATAGTGACCCAGTGTCCGAGGTGCTGACCCTGGATATTGCCTTTGGCATGTGTGCCCGCCTCAAGCAGGAATTTCCCGACTATCACGCCCTGTGCGCCGATGCCTGCGCCTTGCCGCTGAGAACTGCCAGCATCGATAGCCTCTATTCCAACCTGGCGCTGCAATGGTGTGAGCCCTTGCCGCAAGCGGTGAGCGAGATGGCCAGGGTGCTGCGTCCCGGCGGCCATGCGCTGCTCGCCATGGTTTGCGATGGCAGCCTGCCGCAACTTGAGCGCCTGGGCTTTGCGGTCAACCACTTCGCCACGGCTTCAGCCATGGCCGCGGCCTTTGATCCCACACAATGGCAGATTCAGCACTGCGAGGCCGTGACCCACAGCCTGCACTTTGCCAATCTGCAATCCTTGCTGTATTCCATCAAGGGCGTCGGCGCCAATGCCCAGTATCGGGCCGATGGTGGCGCCAGGCTCAGGGGCCGGGGCGACTGGCAGGCCAAACAAGCCGAGGCCGAGGCCCTGCGCACCAACGCGGGCCTGCCACTGAGTTACCGAATTCTTTATCTCATCGCCCGGCGGCGCGAGGAGCAGGCATGATCTATTTTGTCACCGGCACGGATACGGATTGCGGCAAGACTTTGGTGTCGGCGGCGCTCCTGACAGCGGCTGCAGAGCAACTGCCGGGTTGCACTAAAACCCTCGGAATAAAGCCGGTGGCTTCGGGCTGCCGCCCGACAGATTCTGGGCTCAGAAACCCCGATGCCGAACTGCTGATGGCCCATGCCAGCAGTGACTTGCCGTATCACAGGGTCAACCCCCTGGCCTTTGAACCTGCCATTGCGCCCCATATCGCCGCCGCAAGAAGCGGCGTGGATATCAGTCCCGAAACCATTTTGGCCTTGCTTGACAGGGACGCCATGGACGCTGCCGATTTTTGTTTGCTGGAGGGCGCCGGCGGTTGGCGCCTGCCCCTGGGACAGGGCCGTTTTATGCCCGAGCTGGTGCAGGCCCTGGAAGTGCCGGTGATCCTGGTGGTGGGCATGAAGCTCGGTTGCCTCAACCATGCCATGCTGACCCAGGAAGCCATCAAGGCCGATGGGCTGAGGATTGCCGGCTGGGTGGCCAACCGGGTGGATGCCCATATGGCCTGTTTCGAGGAAAACCTGCAAACCCTGCGCGAGGTGATGGACTCACCATGCCTTGGGGTGATCCCGCATCTGGCGGATGCCGACCCAAAAGCCGCAGCCGCCTGTCTGGACCTGTCTCTTTTGAAACAGCCCTTGAAATAGCCCCTTGAAATAGCCCCTTGAAATAGGCCCTTGAAATATCCTTTGAAATAAGCCCTTGAATTAAGCTTCTGTGCCAAAGATGCGCAGTAAAAGAAAAGGCGGCCACAGGCCGCCTTTTCTTGTTTGGGTAATCGTTGGGCGGCTTGTGGCTTAAGCCAGCATGGCCGACAAATCACTGCCGGCGGCAATGACCTGCTTTTGGATCTCACCCTTGAACAGGTAGCCTTCCTTGTCACCCAGCAGCTTCAGGCTGTCGCCCTCGCGCAGTAGGGCGCTGCCTTCCTGTATGCCGACAACCGGGGTCAGGGGATCGACGCAGGTGAATTCCAGCAAACGCTGGGCGCGGGTTTCCCCGTTGTGACCCGGCGCCTGGTAGTCGGTGTAATGGGGGTTGAGCTGGAAGGGTAACAGTCCCAGGGCGGTAAAGGACGGCGGCTCTATGATGGGCATGTCGTTGGTGGTGCGAATGCTCAGTCCAGCCACATTGGAGCCGGCGCTCCAGCCTATGTAGGGTTTACCAGCCGCCACTTCTTCGCGGATAAGGTGCAGCAGATCGTAACGGTACAGCTCGTGCAGCAGATGGAAGGTATTGCCGCCGCCCACCAGAACGCCATCGGCATCGCGGATGGCCTGGCGCGGATCGCTGTGCTCATGAATGCCGCTGATGTTGATATTGAGCGACGCCAGCCCATCACGGACCCGGGTCAGGTAATTGTCGTAGCCCAGGCTGATGCCGGCATAGGGCACAAAAACCCAGTTGCGGCGGCCGGTCGTCAGCGGCGCTATATAGGGCAGGGTATGTTGCAGATAGGGGCTGTCGCCTTCCCGTGAGCTGCTCAGCAGCAGGGCCTGTATTGTCATTTTAATATCCTTGGTTCGGGGTACACTGTCCGGGGACAGCCGACTAAGATGGCCGATGTTAACAAAGTTTCTCTGGAAAGACAGTGAAATAAAGATACCTCCCAAAGGCTTGGGGGCGCGGGGGATTAAGTTTCGCTTAATGCTGCCTGCATAGACTGGCCGGGATCCGGCTGATCTGGCCTGAGTGGCACCTGCGGACAGGAAACGCAGGAATATTTTTACCGGACACTTGAATTCGCACTATTCGGACATATTATGTCTGCATAGACGCATTGTGGCGTTGATTGCCCACTAAGGAGCTGAAATGAAGCGCGTAGTTTTATTCCTCATTACCAACCTGGCTGTACTCTTGGTAATGTCGATCGTGATGTCCCTGCTGGGTGTGAATACCCGCACCATGAGTGGTTTGCTGGTCTTTGCCGCCCTGTTTGGATTCGGTGGTGCCTTTTTCTCCCTCGCCATCTCCAAGTGGATGGCGAAAAAGTCCATGGGCTGTGAGGTGATTACCCGTCCACGCGATGGCACCGAGCAGTGGTTGCTTGACACAGTTGCCCACCAGGCGCGGGACGCAGGCATCAAGATGCCTGAAGTGGCCATCTACAATTCCCCGGAGATGAACGCCTTTGCCACAGGTCCCAGCAAAAACAACTCGCTGGTGGCCGTGAGCACCGGCCTTTTGTATGGCATGAGCCAGGATGAAGTAGAGGGCGTACTGGCACACGAGGTCAGCCACGTCGCCAACGGTGACATGGTCACCCTGACCCTGATCCAGGGCGTGGTGAATACCTTCGTGATCTTCGCCGCCCGCGTGGTTGCCGGTATTATCGACAACTTCCTCTCCGGCGACGAAGAAGGTGAGGGCCTGGGGACCTTTGCCTATATCGCCGTGGTGTTTGTACTGGAAATGCTGTTCGGGATCCTGGCCTCCATGGTGGTGGCTTACTTCTCCCGGATCCGTGAATACCGCGCCGATGAGGGCGGTGCCAAGCTGGCGGGACGCAACAAGATGGTGGCTGCGTTGGAACGTCTGCGCACCGGCCCAGAGACAGGTGCCATGCCTGCCCAAATGGCTGCCTTCGGTATCAATGGCAAGCGTTCCATGGCCGAGCTGATGATGAGCCATCCACCGCTGGAAAAGCGCATTGCTGCACTGAAAAGCCACTGATAGTTAACGTTAAAATACGTCAAATAAAAAGGAGGCCAGCGGCCTCCTTTTTTAATTTTCAGCATCGAACTCAGCGACATTGGCTATCTCTTATGGCGCAGCAATGGCATTGATTTTCATGCTTTGCTTTTTTGCTCCGGACAAGACAACGGCTGCAGAGTCACAACGCGTCAATCGATGATCTCTGTGACGACCTTTGTTTTGACTGAGTTGGCTATAAAACAGAGTTCATGTGCCTGGTGATGCATTTTTTCGAGCTCATCCCTTGAAGGGATTTGAGCGCCCGAAAACGCGACTTTGGGACGCAGCGTCACCTTGGTCATGGCGATGTTACCCGAGTCATCTTTTTCCATGATACCCAGCGCATCGTCTGCATAGCTTTCAACTACGTATTTCTTTTTGGCTGCGATTGAAAGGAAGAAAAGCATGTGACAACTGGATAAGGAAGCCACAAAGGCCTCCTCAGGGTCTACGTGAGTCTCAACGGAGTAGGGAAGCGGTACCACATGGGGTGACGAGGAGGCAGGTACGCGCACACCGCCATCAAATTCCCATACATGACCACGGCTGTATTTATTATCGACAAAGGCTTCATCTTCACCGCGATTCCACTTTACCGATGCACAGTACTCAGACATCTTAATCCTCTTTTAAATGATGCTTAAATCTTAAGCTAAACCGTGGTATGTATTGGCGTTGACTTGTCAAGGTTGAAATATATGCCAACTATTATTGACTCTTACAAACCCAACTTCAGAAATCGTGTGAGACCATTGGTTTCCTTGGGCATATATTATGTTATGAATCTTTGCCAAACTTACTTCATCCTCGGAGCCAGTTATTAGTACAAGATCTCTCGTCGGAATATATACTACAATATCGCCCTTTACCGGGAACTGCTCTTTTGTCCAGATATCATCAAATAGTATAAAGGAAGCTTCATATGTTCCATCAGCAATCAACATAGCCAACGACGAAGGATCTCCTTCAAGTTTTAAATTGGGTATGGAATTTTTTAGATTTGTTTTTGACAACTCCCTCAACTCATTTTTATTCACATTAATTTCAGATAAGTCAGATTCTGTCATGAAACGTAATGCTTTTGGTGTATCAAAGGCGTATAAAACATATAGTACATCATTTATTTTTTCATAGACAATGCCGCCTTTTCCTGATTTCTCTAACATTTCATCGACTTGTTGTATATATTGCTTGTCTTTTACAACAGGAAAAATCTGTTCTTTACCATGTCTTACGTTAACAAGGTCTTTTGTATGTAAAATTGATTCAGCGTATGTAGCTAATAAATTGTCAATATTGCCAGGATTGCTTTTGTAATCAGCGTAAGCGTTATCCAGAATAGCGTTTAATTTGTTATCATTTTCTAATGTAATATTAACTTCTAGCTCTTTAACAACCTCTATTTTTGCATTCGGAGCTATTTTTGCTACTGCAGCTACATACCTGTTTGTGAATTCTTTTCTATCTAAAAATGTCTCTGCAAATGTTGGTGAAATCCAGCCAAGAATAAAAAGTGAAATCATTGCTATCTTTTTCATTTAGATATATCCATATATTTCTTTGAACCAAAATTATTAGACACCTGTTTGAAATGCGAACAACTGAATTTGAGTTCAATAAACGTCTTGTAAGATTATGCAGACGACAGTTATGCGCCTTTTTTTTCGATGCGTATTAGTTCAGATACAGTTACGAACCTGTATCCATCTTTTCTCAGCCTCTCAATAATTTTAGGAACAGCCGCCAGGGAGTTCTTCCGTGACTCAAACATCACATGAAGCAATATTATTGATCCTGGGCGCGTATGTTCCACTGCATAGTTTGCTATTTCATCGGAAGATGCGCTAACCGGTAAATCACTGTCAGGTGCAACATCCCACGTAACGCTGGTTATGTCTCTCTGCGCCAAATAATAAGGCAGTACAAACAGCTTTTTCCCGTATGGCGGTCTAAAAGTGATATCACCTTCAAAGCCAGATTTTCTAATAAGGGAACTTGTTTTCTCAATTTCATCTGCGATAGAGGCATATGATTTGAAAATCAATCTGCCGTGAGTAAATGAATGATTACCAACTTCATGGCCGGCTTTTACCAGCACGCCTGCCAAGTCAATGTTTTGCTCGATTGACTCTCCAACTAAATAAAAGGTGCCACTAACCTTATGGTCATTTAGAATCCGAATGATCTCCTCTGTCTTACCTTTAGTCGGGCCGTCGTCAAATGTAAGTGCAACTATCTTTTCCTTGGCATCAACTCTATCAACCAGATCGCCGGTAAATTGAAACGAAGTGCTTTTACTGATTTTGTATAGAGAAAAAGCGGAAACGACGACTAATAAAACGCCAAGTAATACTTTTTTAATCATTCTTTATCTCGCAAATCATTTTAATTATGGGAATGCTCATTTAGTTCTCCTTGGCAGGCCGGAGACCTTTTGGCTTTAACGAAGGGCATGGAACAATTCACCGGTGTCTTGTCGACACCTTTAGCGGACATATTTGCCGCTCCCATGGAATTTTCAAATGTTGCTGAGCTTTTGTACTGCAGGAAGCTGAACGATATATCAGCAAACAAAGGACATGGCTACCGCACGGGCTGAAGTAGTGTGCTTCATCCCTAAACCTTGTTTTATCTCCTTGAATCAGCATCTTGGCAGAGGTTGCTACAACTGGGCAAGCAAAAAGTGGAATCGTTTTTGTCTTTAGCCAAAGGTCACACATTTGCCGGAGTGGAACACCTTTGAACAAGCACTGCCGCACCAGTGACCGTCCGAGCCATGGTCGCTCAATCACATCTGACCTCCATGGACGGAGGAAATGCCTGAATTTGTCGGGAGCAAAACAGGCCATGTGATCGCGACATTCGACCATCCATGGTCAGCAGATGGCGAGGGGAGGCTATAGGGACCGATTTTTAAATCAAGAGCACGCCGTGTTACTGGGATGGCAGTGCGAAAGCGCACCGCAGGTGATTTATTGCAACTGATGTTGGAAGTTGCATATGGCGATAAAGATAGCTGCTTTTCAAGCAGCAGAAAGTCGTGGGTCTCCAACCCACACCCGGCCAAAAGGGGCTCAACAGCAATAACAACATCCCTGTTTAGCGGCCAGCTCGCCAATCCCTGGCTCGCGCTCAGGAGCTTGTCACTGCGTGACCTTCGCCCTCTTGGATCTCCGTGCCGCCCCCGACCGGTGCCGAAAGCCCCTCAGCCTCTTGAGCTTGGTCATGCTACAGCTTCGGACTTTAGGATTTACATTCATGTAAATCCAATTCAGCTTGGCTCCCTGCCTCGCGCTCGTGGGCACGTCGCTACGCGACACTCACCCTGCTCGACCGAAGCAGCCTCGATATCCTTATCTCGGCTACGCGCCCAAGCTCATCGTCCTCGGCGGCTCCGAAGGGGGAACATTCGGGTGCAACAGTCCAGCATCGGAGTTGCTGCCAAACATGCTCAGTGACGCTGCCAGAGTCAGAGTGGAAAGCCCTCTATTAGCACTGCCGAACCAGTGACCATCCGAGCCATGGATGGTGAGGGGAGGCTACAAGGACTGATTTTTAAACCAAGAGTACGCCGTGTCACGGGTGGGGTAGTGCGAAAGGTCGCTCTTTCGCATCTGACCTCCATGGATGGAGGAAATGCCTGTTTTGTCAGGAACAAAACAGGCCATGCGACCGCGACATTGGTGCATCCATGCACGGCACCCACCGCAGGGGGATAAGCGCGTCGTCAGACTGCGAGATGAACAGTTTCATCTCGCAAGCGTTCCCCGAAGGCCTCTGGCCGCCACGCGGGGATTAATTGCATCAAATCGCTGATGCTATTGCATACAGCACAAGATAGCCGCTGTGCCATTCTCGGCAATTTAAGTGGAACAACTGGAATACCCCTGCCTTTAGTCCGGCCTGACCTGGCAGCAAGCCAACCATATCAAAGCAGGGCAGCGAAATACGCTCGTTGTCAGTAGGTTGTGACTATTGTTTTTATCTTGCTGCTTTACACATGCCTGTTTCGCTTTAAAAAGACAGCACCAAAATATCAAGGACTTGCTATGAAGAAAGGGATTATTCTAGTCGCACTGCTGAGTGCACCTTTGGCCCATGCGGCCATTTATAAATGCACCATCGATGGAGTTGAAACATACAGTCAGCTACCCTGTGCCGACGATGCAGAGCCCATCGCCGTCAGGGAACAAACGCCAGGATCGGGCGGAGGTGATCAGAAAGGCGTGCTGGGTGCCTGTTTGGCATATATCAAGACGCATTATAGTTACAAAGATCCTGAATCCATTCGTTTGGAGAAATACAGTTTTGATTGGGTGGCCGATAAGTCCGGACCTCGTCGTGTCATTTCTATGTGGATTAATGCTAAAAACAGTTACGGCGCTTATGCTGGGAGCGATGTGAAGATCTGCTTTGTCAACCATAGCGGCACTGCCCTGAGTGAAACCCAGAAACTGGTCTACTAACCCCGACTACATTCCAATCCGCTGACAGCTGCGGGGTTCACCTAATGGGCACTTAGATTGAGTGCCCATTTTTAAGGGCATTGTTTGAGTTGTCTTACTTAAACAGCGAATTGGGTTGTGAGTCTTCGACATAGGGTTTGTCGATAAAGCCGGCTATCTTTTGGGCCAGTTCGCGCAGGGCGCTGCGGTGGCCGCTGATTAATCTGATGCGGACGTTGTCGTCGCGCATCAGCATGAGTTGGGCCTTTGTGGCGATCAGATATGTGGCGACTGATGCACAGGCCGCTGATCTGCTCCTGGGGGGACTGATGTATGCGGCCAAGGTCGACGGGGGAGCCCTGAGATTACCTTGGGAGCCGTTATAACAGCCATGGATTCAGGTTTTGTTGATGGCTGTTATTTGACCGCGAGATGGCAGTTGCGCTTGGCAAAATGCCGACTGTAGTATGTAAAACAATTGCGCGAACAGATGCCAACTCGGCTACGGGACTCAATTAAATCTAAATCGGACGGAATCAGCCAATCTTAGATCCCAGGAATAACCGACACAAGGAGAGAAGGATGCAGCTAAAGCAAGCTCAAAGTGACATGCGATATGCCTATTATGGTGGGGCACCCGGGGTATTTGTCTCCTCACTGGTATGGGGACTGGCCGCGGTATGTTCAATTTGGTTGCCCCCCATGCAGGTGATACTGGTTTTCTTTGTTGGGGGTATGTTTATTTATCCAGTAGCCGTGCTGTTGACAAAATTAATTGGACGTAGCGGAAGCGTGTCTGCCGATAATCCTTTGCGACTATTGGCATTTGAGAACACGGCCTTGCTGATCTTTGGTTTTCCACTGGTGTATGCAGCGGCCTTGGTACACCTTGAATGGTTTTTTCCGGCCATGATGTTGTTGATTGGTGGTCGATACATGACCTTTGGCACCATGTATGGCTCACAACTGTACCGATTGCTCGGATGTGTGCTTGCGCTGTCAGCCTATGCGCTGTACCAGTTTGCTGCGGGTTTTACCCTGGGAGCGATTGTCGGCGCGGCAATAGAGGTGGCTTTCGCTATATTGCTGACATTCATTACCGCTAAGGAACCTCCCATAGAGGTCAGTCCGGCGTTGCCGTCAGATGCATAGCTTAAAGCACAAGTTGTCATAAGCCGCTGCCGGGAGTGACAAAATCCAGATAAACAAAAAGCCCAATCTTTCGATTGGGCTTTTTGTTTGAATGTGGTCGGTATGAGAGGATTCGAACCTCCGACCCCTGACACCCCATGACAGTGCGCTACCGGGCTGCGCTACATACCGAATGTTTTGAGCGGCTTGCGCAGTTCTCAGTGCCGTCTCAACGAGGCGAACTTTACCAAGAGCGCCGGGGCAGTGCAAGCCTTGCTTTAAGCAAAATTGCCTGACTGCCTAGTTTCTCGCCTAAGATGCGAATTTTCCATCAATTTAGCCAGATTCAGGTTCCGGCTTATCAATGTTTTATACAATCAATGTTTATACAGCCGGCGACCTTCGCGCATTACCTGGATAAGCTCGGGGGCGCTCATTTTCTTCTTCAGGCGCTGATTGAATTCGGCATCGTAGATGCGGTACTTGCCGTGGCGGTCAATGACAGTCACTTCGTCATTCTGGTAGATGGCGAAATAGCGGTTATCGCCCACATAGACCCACTGCTGTTCGCTCGGCGTCTCCAGTTGGCGACCGGCACTGTAGTCTGTGATGGCATTGCTGCACCCCAGCAGGCGGGTCATCAGCAGTGGCACCAGGCCGTGGTGGCTGGTTCTGTGACTTATCCTGACGGCCGGTTCGCCGGGCCAATGGATCACCAGGGGCACCCGCACCGACTGGGGCGACAGATCGCGCCTGGCTTCGGTCTGGTTACTGGTGAACAGCTTGCCGTTCAGGCCTGTGATGATCACCACAGTGTCATCGTCCAGGGACGACAGCAGCGACTGCAGGCTGGCGTCGATAAAGTTCAGGGATTGGCGGTACTGATTGAACAGCACCCGCTGGGCCGGTTTCAGCTCCTCGGGGGCGCTGATGGTGGCCGTGCCGGCAAAACCGACCGGGGTATCGTAATTTTCCGGCGCCGACAGGTTCAGCAACGCGAACCAGGGACCGGTTTGATCGGCCTGCCAGGTACGAAATGACTGGATGCTGGCCAGATCGGCGGTGGCGCTGGAGCGACTGTCATCACTGATATAGGCGCTGAAGTCGTCATAGATGCCGAGCTTTTGCGGTAACTGATCGTTGGTCTCGCCCATAAAGCGCGCCAAGCTGTAACCCTGGCGGGCCAGCTCACGGGTCAGCAGCGGGCTTTGGTTGGCAAAGGCATTGTTGCCAAGGTAGCTGCCCTGCAGGCCGTAGAGCAGGGAATACAGGCCGCTGTATGCCTGGTTGCCGCCACTGTAATGCTGGCTGAATTGTTGATTATCCTCAGCATAACGGCTCAGGAAGGGCATGGTTTCCTCTGTCACCATGTCGGCCCGCAGGCTGTCGATGGCGAGCAGCAGTACCTTGGCACCTTGCTCTCTTTGGCATTGCAGCGGATTGACCGGATACTGCAGCTGCTGCTGTTGTTCATGGGGCAGATCTTCCGCCAGCGCGTCCAGACCGTGGTTTTCCATAAAGCTTTTGGCCGTGGCCGGGTAAAACAGCGGATACACGTCGTCGAAGCGGGTGATGTCTTCCACATCGGCGGCATCGGCCCAGATATGGACAAGGTGGCTGCTGATAAAGCACACGGCAATAAAGCCGGCCACCTTGGGACCTATTTTACGCTTTTGCAGCTTGTCGATGCGCTTCCACAGGAAGTTGGCGGCGGTCAGCTCCAGACCAATGATGGCCAGCGGTGTGATGATGTAGGAGGTGCCATGCAGCAGGGCATTGAGATCGGCCCAGGCCAGATCAAAGGCAAAGGGCGAAAGGTGCATGCCATAGTCGTCGTAGACTATGGTGTCGTACAGCATCAGGCACAGGGCCAGGGTGGCGACTGTGGCCGCCAGGCCGCGCAAAATCTTGGAATAGGGCAGCAGCAGGGTGACTGGAAACAGCAGCAGCAGGTAGACCATAAAGGCCAGGAAGCTGAATTGGCCGATGGAACTCAGGCTCAGGTAGCCCCAACCGATAAGGGTTTCCGGGTAACCCACTGTGTCGAGGTAGCGGCTGCCGACTATGATGGCCAACAGGCCGTTGAAGGCGGCAAACCAGTGCCCCCAATTCACCAGGCGCGATACCTTGTCACGCACCAATTGCTGTTTGCGTTCGGCCATATTGATCCGCTGTTATCTCAAGTACTGAACTATATTAAGTTTTTTTCCCCAGTCGCCGCCAGCCTTTATTAAGCCTTGACCGATTGGGCCAGGGCCTTGGCAAATTGTTCCGCCACGGCGCCACGGGAAGCCGCCACCTGGGTGTTCAGCAGGTGACTGGTGCAGTTACCCAGTACCATCAGGCTCAGATCTGTCGGGGCCTTGTGCTTGTCCAGCACAGCCAGCAGTTCGGCGATCAGGGATTCAACTTGGGTATTGGTGTATTTGGATTGGATAGCCATAAGTAAAAATTGGTTCACAAAGGAATGGATTAGCGGCATATAATACCGGATTTCCACCGCTATCACTATCAGGGCATATGACTATTAACATCGAACAGGCCATCATCCACGAGATAGCCCAGGATAACGAGGGCCAGCTGCGCTGTCGCCTGCGTCCGCAACCCTTGCTCAATGGTCAGGCCGTGTCCCTGATGCTGGAAGAGCTGCACCAGTCCTACACCAGCAAATCCGGCAAGGGCTTCGGCTTTTTTGGCACCCATGGCGATGACGGCGAGGCCAATCCCGCCTTTGCCAACGCACTGGAAGAATACCGCAGCGGCAATCTCGGCTTTGTGGAATTCTCGGCGCTGGCAAGCAAGTTGCTGCAGGACGAGCTGGGCAAATACGACTTCAGCCAGGGCGGCTTTTTGCTGATGGCCAGCTATACCCACATGGCCAGCGACTATCTGTTTGTGGCCCTGCTGAGCGCCAAGTCCTCCATGACGGTACTGGACGACATGGAGCTGACCCAGATCAACCATTTGGATCTAGGCAACATCCAGCTGGCGGCCCGTATCGATTTGACCGAGTGGCAGGCCGACAAGGACTCCCGCAAGTACATTTCCTTTATCCGTGGCCGCGCCGGGCGCAAGGTGGCGGATTTCTTCCTCGACTTTATGGGCTGTGTCGAAGGGGTCAACCCCAAGGCGCAGAACAAGAGCCTGATGAACGCGGTGGAGGACTTTGTTGCCGGTTCCGAGCTGACCAAGGACGAGCGCCAAAGCTGCCGTGACAAGGTGTTTGAGTTCTGCACCGAGCGCTTCGACGCCGGCCGCGACATTGACATCAAGGACCTGGCAGATGAGCTGGCCGACAGCGGCATGGACTCCTTCTACGACTTTGCCAAGGGCGGCGACTACGACCTCGATGAAGAATTCCCGGTGGACAAGTCGACCTTGAGGCAGCTTAAGAAATTCTCCGGCACAGGTGGCGGCGTCACCGTTAGTTTCGATGGCGGTCATTTGGGCGAGCGGGTGATCTACGATCCCATCTCCGACACCCTGCTGATCAAAGGCGTGCCGGCGAACCTCAAGGATCAGCTGGACAGGCGTCTCAAGGGCGAATAAATCCCGAAACATACTAATAAGGCGGCCCCTTGCTTCATGGCAGGGCCGCTTTTTTTATGGGTTTTTTATAACAGCCAGTCGAAGGATCTGCGCAGAAAGTGACTGCCGTCCTTCTCAATGCACAGGCCGTGTGCCAGCACGATTTTTTCAGGCGCCCAGGCGAGCATTTGCCCCAGGCAATCCCGGGCTTCGGCCTTGCGGGTGCTGAAACTCAGGCGCCAGTCCAGCGGAGTGCGGCCGTTGGGGGCCAGAATGCCGGTGATCCTTGCCAGCGGTCTCTGCCAGGACTTGAAATGCTCGGGCGGGAAGTTTTCGATAAGGTCGGTCAAAATCAGCGTCTTCGAAGGGTGGTGGAAAAACACCGCTTCCTGCATCACGGAGGAGCCACTGAAAATTAGCTGCTCAATGTCGCCGGTCCAGGGACTGGTGGCACTTTCCATCTCGGCGAGCTGCTGGCATATCACCGGCGGCGGTTGCAGCCTGGTCAGCTTGTGTTCCACTCCGGGGGCCACATAGAGCCGTGACTCGGGAAATGCCGCTTGCCACTGGGCAAGGAACAAATAGTGCAGCTTATTGGGGGCGATGAGATAAGTCACAGTGCCAAGCCCGGACACCTGCTGTTGCAACTCAGGTGTCAGTGCTATGGGGGAGTGGACCCACAGCTCGTCATCATTGAGGCGGACCACAGTCATGCGGGTGCTGTAGGGTAGGCCAAAAAAGGGCACGCTCGGGCCATCAAACAGCCAGATATTTTCGCCGAAGGGTTTCATCAAGGACTCCTGTCCAGAGAATGGTGGTCCAGCCTAGCCTGTTTTTTCGGCAGATTTAAACCATCAATTGATTGATTTTTGTGTTGAATGCCTGCTTTATTAACCTTCTGGGACCGCGTTGGCTATGCTCTGGATGGAAGTTATTTCGCCAAAGGGCCATTAATTGCGCCCTGGGCCGGATCTCTGCTCGCCCGCGGCCGGTGAATTGATTAGAATTGTCCGGAATGCCGTGGCCCCTTGCCGCGGCGCTTCATCTCCGGCCATTGCCGGGTGGGTGAAAGGTGGCGACCCAGGGTCGCCAGGGATTTAGGCAGACTGTTTATCTGCCCGGGAGTTTGAATGCAACTTTTTGTTAAAGATTTGACTGTACTGGATTTTTCCTATTTGTGCCCCGAGCGCGGCATGGTGGGGGAAAGCTGGATAGTGGATGTGCTGCTGGACGGCGGCCTTGATGAGCAGAACATGGTGCTGGACTTTGCCAAGGTCAAACGCACCATCAAGCAGACCATAGATGCGGTGGCCGATCACCGCTTGCTGGTACCCACCGCCTGTAACCAGATCCGCTGGCAGCAGCAGGGTGACAGGGTGTGGATGGATTTCGACAGTCAGGTGGGAGACATGCACCTGGCCTGTCCCAGCCAGGCCTTTGCCCTGGTGCCAAGCGAAGTCATAGACATTGAAGCCGTGACCCGTTTCCTGCAAAAGGCCCTGCGTGAGGCGTTGCCGGAGAACGTTGAGGGTATCCAACTGACGCTGCGCAACGAGCAGCTCGACACTCCCTACTACCACTACAGCCATGGCCTGAAGAAGCACGACGGCAACTGCCAGCGCATTGCCCACGGTCATCGCAGTCCGGTGCAGGTATTCGAGAACGGCATGGCCGCCCCACAGTGGGACGAATACTGGGCCCGCCGTTGGCACGATATTTATCTGGGCACGGAGGAGGATCTGGTGCCGGTGTCCAGCCTGAGTTTGTCGGCCCAGACCCGCATCAATGACGAGAGTCACTGGGGTTTTTGTTATCAGGCGCCCCAGGGCGAGTTCCAACTGGCCATGCCCAAGGGCAGTTGCGACATCATCCCCCACGACACAACGGTAGAACTGCTGGCGGAATTCATGGCCAAGAGCCTGGCGGAAAAGGTGCCCGGCAGCCATTTTCGCGTTATCGCCTATGAAGGTATAGGCAAGGGCGCCATTGCCTCCGCCGGTCCTCTCCACGAATAAGGACTGAATAAGGGATCCAAGATGCTATACCCAGCTGCACACTCAAGCTCATCCCGTTCCCTGTACACGGCCGTGCTGGGCGCACTGCTGTGCCTTGGTGCTTTGAGCATTGCGCCGACGAATGCTTCGGCTGCGGACCTGCAGTTGCAAGGCAAGCTGGAGCAGGGCGCTTTGGTGCGCGGCACTGTGCCCGCCGGCAGCAAGGTCAGTCTCAATGGCAAGGCGCTCAGGGTCAGTCCCGAGGGGCGTTTTGCCTTTGGTCTGGACCGGGAAGCCGAGCTTGAGCAGCGCCTGGAGCTGGTGTACCCAGATGGTCTGACCGAGATTAAGCCGCTTAAAATCGCCAAGCGTGACTACCAGATCCAAAAGGTGACCGGCATCAGCAAAAAAATCATGGAGCCCAGCGAAGCCGACCGTGCCCGCGCCGCCAAGGACGCCGCCATGGTCAAGGCCGCCCGCGGCACCGATTCCAATCTGACCGCCTTTGGCAGTGAGTTTATCTGGCCCCTCACCGGGCGCATATCCGGTGTCTACGGCAGTCAGCGGGTCTATAATGGCGTGCCCGGCAATCCCCATTACGGTGTAGATGTGGCCGCCAAGACGGGGACTGTGGTGGTGGCGCCGGCCGATGGCGTGATAAGCCTGTCGGTGCCCGACATGTTCTATTCCGGCGGCACCCTTATCATAGATCACGGCTATGGGGTCAGCTCCAGCTTCCTGCACCTGTCGAAGCTGTACGTTAAGACCGGAGACAAGGTCAAGCAGGGTGACAAGGTGGCCGAAGTCGGCGCCACCGGCCGCGCCACCGGCCCGCACCTGGACTGGCGCCTCAACTGGTACCAGATGCGCCTCGATGCGTCCTCCCTGGTGCCGCCCATGGAGCAGGTGCTGGATGCGCCGAAAAAGCCCGCGGTTCAAGGTCAGCCAAGGCAGCAGGGCAAATAATCCCGCCTTTTCAACTGAGTAAAAAAGCGCAGCAAAAACACTCTGCAAATAAGCGCGGTAAAAATAAAGGAGCCCTGAGGCTCCTTTATTTTTTTCAGTGTGGTATGAACTCTTAGTTCACCAGACCGCGGCGTTTCAGCAGGGCATCGACCGTGGGCTTCTGGCCACGGAAGTTGATGTAATCCTGCATCAGATCCTGGCTGTTACCCATGGACAGTACCGTCTTGCGGTAGATGTCACCGTTTTCACGCTTCAGACCACCCTGAGCCATGGAGTGGGCGAAGGCATCGGCGGCGAAGACTTCGGTCCACAGGTAGGCGTAGTAACCTGCTGAGTAGCCACCGGCGAAGGCATGGCTGAAGTAGGTGGACTGGTAGCGTGGCAGCACAGGGGCGAAGTCCAGACCGTGCTTGGCGCGTACCTGGGCCTCGAAGGCCTTGACATCATCTACCTTGGCATCGGCGGGCAGTGAGTGCCATTCCATGTCCAGCAGGGCAGCGGCCAGGTATTCTGTGGTGTCATAGCCCTGGTTGAAGGTACTGGCGGCCTGGATCTTCTCCAGCAGCTCGGCCGGGATGGTTTCACCTGTCTGGTAATGCTTGGCGTAGTGGCTCAGCACTTCCGGCAGGGTGGCCCAGTCTTCGTTGGCCTGTGACGGGAATTCCACAAAGTCACGTGCGGTAGAAGTACCGGCGAGGCTTGGGTATTTCACCTGGGAGAACAGACCGTGGATGCCATGACCGAACTCATGGAACATGGTGGTCACTTCATCGAAGGTCATCAGGGTAGGTTGGCCTTCGGCAGGCTTGGGAATGTTCAGCGCGTTGTAGACCACGGGCTTGTTGCCTTCCAGGAAGCTCTGGGTCACCAGCTCATCCATCCAGGCGCCGCCGCTCTTGCCTACGCGGGCATAGGGGTCGAGATAGAACAGGCCCACCGGGCTGCCGTCTTCGTTGAACACTTCGAACGCCAGCACGTCTTCATGCCAAACCGGCAGATCCTTGCGCTCTTTCATGGTGATGCCGTACAGCTTTTGCATCGCGAAGAACAGGCCGTCTTTCAGCACTGTATTGAATTCGAAGTAAGGCTTGATCTCGCTTTCATCCAGATCGTACTTGGCCTTGCGCACCTGCTCGGCATAGAAGGCCCAATCCCAGGGTTGCAGCTCAAAGTCGCCACCTGTGGCCTTGATTTGCGCCTGGATGTCGGCGGCTTCGGCGCGGGCGCGGGCCACGGCCTTGGGTGCCAGATCGTCGAGAATGCCATACACGGCTTCAGGCTTGGCAGCCATTTGATCGCCAAGGGTGTACTCGGCCCAGGTAGCAAAGCCCAGCAGTTGGGCCTTTTCGGCCCGCAGCTTGGCCAGCTTGATTGCCAGGGGGCCATTGGTGTCCATGGCGCGGTTGGCGGAGGTTTCCCATAGCTTCTGGCGCAGTTCGCGGTTTTCCAGGCTGGTCAGCAGTGGCTGGCGGGTGGTGTTCACCAGGCTTATCAAATAGCCTTCCTTGCCGGCGGCCTTGGCGGCAGCGGCCAGACCATCGATTTGGCCATCGCTCAGGCCCGCCAGTTGGGCGCGGTCGGTCACCAGCAGCACGTCATCCTTGAAGGACTTGAGTATGTTCTGACCGAATTCGGTGGACAGTTTGGCCAGCTCGCCATTCAGTTCACGCATCTTGTTCTTGTCGGTGTCGTTCAGCTTGGCACCGGCGCGGACAAATTGGTTGTAGTAATAGTCAACCAGACGCCCGTCTTCGGCGTTCAAGGCTTCTTTCTGCGCATGCACGGCGGCAACACGGGCGAACAGCTTGTCATTGAGGTAGATGTTGTCTGTGTGCTCGGTCAGCTTGGGGACAATCTTGCCTTCAAGGTCCTGGATTTCATCGGTGGACATCAGGGCTGACATGCTGAAGAAGGCCTTCAGGGAGCGGGTCAGAGTGGCACCGGTCTTTTCCATGGCCACCATGGTGTTGTCAAAGCTTGGGGCATCGGCATTGTTGATGATGCTGTCTATCTGCTGCTTGTGCTCTTCAAGGCCGGCCTCGAAGGCGGGCAGGAAGTCCTTGTTGCTGATCTTGTCGAACTGGGGCGCTTGATAGTCCAGTGGGCTTGGGCTCAGCAGCACGTTGGCGGCGGTTTGCTCGGCAACGGTCGCGGCTTGGGGGGCTTCCTGCGTGGCAGGGGCTGGGTTTTCTTGTTTCTGGCAGGCACCCAGAACCAGGGTAGCACCAATGGCGGTGGCTAAAAGTGTTTTACGCATCTTGACTCCATTTGTCCCGGCTGCCGTCAAAGTTATAGGTTTACATCCACAGGGACGTTGGCAGCCGCTGTTGATTCCCGGCGCTTACCTTAGCAAGGCGCGGCACCGGCTAACAAGGCTTATGCCGCCGGGGAGGGGAATTTATTGTAAAAATTTACTGTATTGGTGCCATTCAATAAAAATGCCCCGTAAACCGGGGCATTTTTGGCGTTTAACGCTGATGTCAGTCCATCAGACCGCGGCTGCGCAGCAAGGGCTCAATGCCGGCCTCTTTACCGCGGAACTGCTGATACAGCTTCATGGGATCGTCACTGCCACCCTTGGACAGCACATTGTCCCGGAATGCCTTGGCGGTGGCGGGATCGAAAATGCCGTTCTCGCGGAAGGCCTCGAAGGCATCGGCACCGAGAATATCGGACCAGATGTAGCTGTAGTAGCCGGCAGAATAGCCACCGGAGAAGATGTGGCTGAAATAGGTGGAGCGGTAACGGGGCGCTATCTCGGGAATAAGGCCCATACGTGCCAGCGAGTCCGCTTCAAACTTGGCGGCATCGCGCTCCTGGGTGTCGGTCAGGCTGTGCCAGTCCAGATCCAGCAGGGTGGCGGCCATGTATTCCACCGTGGCAAAGCCCTGGTTGAACTTGCTGGCGGCCTGGATTTTTTCCACCAGCGCCTGGGGGATCACTTCACCTGTCTTGTAGTGACGGGCAAACTGCGCCAGAACCTCGGGTTGGGTCATCCAGTTCTCGTTAACCTGGGAAGGGAATTCCACATAGTCGCGGGGCACCGCCGTGCCTGCCTGAGAGCGGTATTCCACCTTGGACAGCATGCCGTGCAGGGCATGGCCAAACTCGTGGAACAGGGTACCGGCTTCATCGAAGGTCAGCAGGGTTGGCTCGTTGCCGGTGGGGCGCGGGTAGTTGAGCACGTTGACTATGATGGGCTTGGAGTCTTCGCCATTCATCTGATACTGCTTGCGGTAGGAGTTCATCCAGGCACCGCCGCGCTTGGAGTCGCGTACCCAGTAATCGCCCATGAAGATAGCCATCAGCTGGCCATCTTTGTCATAGACCTCAAAGGTGCGTACATCGGGATGATACTTCGGCAGATCGGTGCGTTCCTTGACCGTGATGCCGTAGAGACGATTGGCGGTGTAGAACACGCCCTTGAGGGTGCTTTCCAGCGAAAAATAGGGGCGGGTGTCCTGCTCGTTAAAGCTGTACTTGGCGGTACGGATCTTGTCGGCATAGTACCACCAGTCCCAGGCCTGCAGCTTGAAATTGCCGCCTTCGGCATCAATAAGCTGCTGCATCTCGGCCACTTCGGCCTTGGCCTGTTTGATGGCGGCGGGCCACACCTTGTTCAGCAGACCATAGACGTTTTCCGGGGTCTTGGCGGTGCGCTCTTCCAACACATAGTGGGCATGGCTGGCGTAGCCCAGCAGTTGGGCGCGCTCGGCGCGCAGGGAGGCCATCTTGGCCAGGATCTGTTTGTTGTCGTTGGCATCGTTATTGTTGCCACGCTCAATGTAGCCCTTGTACAGCTTTTCCCTCAGCTCGCGATTGTCGGCATAGGTGAGGAAGGGGGTGATGGAGGGACGCTGGGTGGTAAAGACCCATTTGCCGGGATGGCCGCGTTTGGCGGCGGTTTGTGCGGCACCCTCGATAACATCCTTGGGCAAACCGCTCAGATCCGCCTCATTATCTACCACCAGCTCAAAGGCGTTGGTTTCCGCCAGCAGATGATCACCGAATTCCAGTCCCAGTTTGGCAATCTGACCGTTGAGTTCCCGCAGTTTGGCCTTGTCGTTTTCGCTCAGGTTGGCGCCGCCACGACTGAAGCTCTTGTAGGTGTCTTCCAGCAACTTGGCCTGGGCCAGGTTCAGCCCCAGCTTGTCCTTTTGTTCATAGACGGCCTTGACCTTCTGGAACAGCTTGTCGTTCAGCAAGATGTCATCGGATGCCGATGACAGCAGCGGCGACACTTCCTTGGATAGGGCCTGCAGCTCGGGCGTGGTGTCGGCACCGGTCAGGTTAAAGAACACATTGGACACCCGGGTCAGCAGATCGCCGGAAAACTCCATGGCTTCGATGGTGTTGGCGAAGGACGGTGCTTGTGGATTGTCTATGATGGCCTGTATTTCGGCCTTCTGGCGCTTTATGCCTTCCTTGAAGGCCGGCAGGAAATGTTCGGCCTTGATACGGTCGAATGCCGGGATTTCCATAAAGGTGTTATAGGGAGCCATAAAGGGATTGCCCGCAAGGGCGTCGTTGGTGACCTGAACCTGGCTGGTAGCCTGGGATTGCGCGGTATCCGGTGCGCTGCAGGCGCCAAGGCCCAGAGTCAGTGCCATGGCGGCAAACAGGGGGGTGAGGGTCATTCCCTTCATAATGTGCTCCCGATTAATGTGCTTGGGGGAAAACCGGACCCGAATGGTGGTTCCGGCAGTCAAAACCCCTTGTTTATCATGGCCGTGGTCTGTGTGCCACCGCTTTGTCAGCTGCTTTGTAACAATTATTGTGGGGCGGCGTATTTTTCATCTGGCTGTGGCACACTGGCGCTTTGCGGATATCCTTGTGGAACAAGATGAAAAATAACCTGAATATCTTCCGTCAGGGGGTAAGTGCCCTGCTTGCCTCCGCCATTTGTCTGCCGCTGGCAGCAAAGGAGCCAATCCCTGTGTCCCCCCTGGCAGAAAAGGCGGCCGCCCATGCGGTCAGTCATTACCAAGCGGCCATGGCGCCGACCCTGGCCAAGTTGGTGCGCTTTGATACCCGCGCCCGCGAGGGACAAACACCCCTGACCGATCCCGCCTTTATTGGCTTCAAGGCCGAGATGAAGGCCCTGGCCGCGGAGTTGGGCCTGAGCTTCGAAGACAGGGGCTATGTGTTGCTGCTGGGGCTGGGCGAGGCCGACGCCAAGCTTGGGGTAATCACCCACGGCGATGTGCAGCCCGCCGATCCCAGTCAGTGGCTGAAAAGTCCCTGGGAGCTGGACTCTCAGTCGGAGCCGGGGCACCTGATAGGCCGCGGCACCGAGGATGACAAGGGCCCCATAGTCACGGCCCTCTATGCCATGAAGAGCATCAAGGATCTGAACTTGCCCCTTGAGCGCCGCATCGAGCTCTTGGTGTATCTGGCCGAGGAATCGGACTGGGATCCGCTGCGGGAGTTTCTCAAAACCTATACCCCGGCGGACATCAATATCACCCTGGATGCGGAATACCCTGTGGTGACGGCCGAAAAGGGCTGGAGTCAAATCCAGTTCACCATCCCCCGCGCCATGGCCAAGGTGGGACCCAATACCCCGGTACTGAAGGTGTTTGAGGGTGGCTCCTTTGCCAGCCAGGTGCCGCAACTGGCTCACGCCAGCATACAGAATGCCGATGAGGCCCTGCTGCAGCGGCTCAAGGCGCGGGCGGAAGCGCAAAAAAACATGCGTTACCAGTTTGAACTGCAACAGGGCACCCTGGACATCCGGGCCCTTGGGCGGGCGGCACATTCCTCCACCCCGGAGGCGGGTGTCAATGCCGTGGCCCATCTGGCCGAAGTGCTCAAGGCCGAGGATTGGCCGCAAACCCACGGCGCCCTGACGGCGCAGTTCGTGGCCGAGATGGTGGGCCTTGGTCTCTATGGTGACAAATTTGGCAAGCTGGCTTACAGCGATGCGTTTATGGGGCCCATGTCATTGGCCGTGACCCTGGTAAAGCCAACGGAAAACGGGGTGGAAGTGACCATCAACCTGCGCCGTCCAGAGGGGCGCACGCCAGAGCAAATGGAAGAGGCAACCCGGGAGGCGCTGTCCGCCTGGTCAGAACGCCACGTGGTGCAGCTGGAAGGGCTGGATACCTATTGGGGCGCTCCCCATGTGGTCAAGGATGCGCCGCACCTGGAGACCTTGCTTGGGGTGTTCAGCCACTTCACCGGCATCACCAATCCCAAGCCGGTGGCCATAGGCGGCTCCACCAACGCCAAGTTGTTCCCCAATGCCCTGAGTTTTGGCCCCGCTATGCCGGGCGTGGAATACACGGGCCACAGCGAGCATGAGTTCATCACAGAGGCCCAACTTAAGCTGAACCTGGAGATGTACACAGCCGCCATGGTGGAGCTGGCCATCAAAGGCGCCGGTCAGAAGTAACTGGCGCCCCAGCGGCAAGAAGCGTGCGGCCCAGCAGTAAGGTAGCGGCCCGGCTTTGAGAATAAATCCAGCTCAATAAAAAACACCCCGCATTGCGGGGTGTTTTTTTGTCAGCTTGGAACCGACGTCGTGGCAGGTAATTTCCACAGCAAATTGTTATGTTGATACATGTTCGATAAGCCCTGTAACTCCGACATACAAGAAAAACAAACAAAAAAATAGCCCAAGCAAACGTATTGATTTTGGCGCGCCTTTCTTAATCCTGACCTGATTTGCTATGCCAAAGTCATCGCCAATGTACCACAAAAATACCTTGTCTATGCTCCACAAAACTATGAATGCATAGACGCTTAGAAGTCCGTAAAATTCAACATCCATCAGTAGCAATGCAAACATAATGAGCAATGCTGTTACTTGTGTTCCGAAACTGATTATCTTAATGCGAGAGAGCAATTTCTTATTCCAATATAATGCCGCGAGCAGCGAATAAAGAAGGCGCTGAAGGTGCGTTACAGCGACTGGAAGGAGCGAACTTAAGCGCGGTGTTAGGTATTACCAGACTTTCCACCATGGCTTAGACTTGAGTTGTTCCTTTGTTAGAACGCCACTTTTCAGCCTGGCATCCAAAATGGCCGAGAACTTCACAAAGTCATGTGTTTCCTCTGGCTTTACGTACATGAATTCATCAAAGTTATTTGCATAATCAGCTAAATATAGGCCGTCGTCACCGTAGTAAAGCTTGGCGAATGCATTACCTGTTTCGCTCAACATCTCATCTATGAGTTTGCCATCGCAGTACTGAAACAAAAAATCAGTTGCTAACATAGTGCCATCAATTACAGCTTGTACTGCCTCTGGCTCTTTTTGCATATGGAGTTCGCCAGCCCAACCTTTGATGAAGCACCACTTAAGAAAAAGTGCTATATGTGTGCCCCCGTGCTCTTCTGGCTGCCCCTCTGGGTAATCACCGCCATAATGCCAACTTGCGTCATCAAATTTCATGTTCCCTCTATTGATAAATTACGTCCCTTTAATGGGCTTGTTTGCTTTCGCATACACTATAATCGGGATTTTTTATTTCTTGAGGCATTTTATCTACTTGGAAATAGCCCCAAATGGAAAATAATATCAAGAATATAGGAATCGATACATACGCGCCTGACTTAAGATTGGCACGCCATCCTGTGAGGATCTTTGTAGGACGAAGTACTTTTACTCCCCTGGGGGGGAACTGTCCATGTACAAGGCCTTTAATACCTATTGGTAAAGTAAATAAGCCGATGAAAACAGCACCGAATAAAGGCATACCTACAAACATCGAGTACCACAGAACGGAAATTCCAGAATAACCAAAAGGAGTGTGACAATGAACTGTGTCCACATACCGTTCTATAAATGGAAAAAGCCATTTGATGCCAACAATCACAACCAAAGCGCTGGTTAAAACTAGTAATGCCGTTACTCTGATTTTTTCAGGATTTGAATATTCTTCTGCGTATTTGATAGGCTATCTCCTTGAGTAAATATTAACTCCGCCAGCAGCGGCCGAGTGAATCAATGTCCTGCGACCAACGGGAGCGAGGCTGGCTTAATCATGTTACTTTAGCTCAATTGTTTGAGACAAACATGAACCGTATGTTATTTGTATAAACTTGCGTTCATTAAATAGTGAAGAAGTAGATACGAATATAAAGTCATTCTCATCATTTGCTAAATCAGATGTAATCTCTAACGGTGCCAGTAATTTATAGCCATTTGTATCACCTATCAATAGAAAAACACTGCTTACCTCTTTATCTTTAAATTTTCTAGGAAACGTAACGCTATAGCCTATTTGATCTTTAATATGCTCATTCAACCTTACCTCGATTATTTGGTGATCTTTTTTTGATAATTCGAATTCATCTTTAGAGCAAGAAATGTCCAAAGCCGTAGCGGAAAGCGAGAAAAATAATAAAACAATAATTAATAGATTTTCCATGAATTACCTTGTCACTTAACGTATTGCAAAGGAGGCGCCACACAACAGTCCCAGGACCTTAGCTTGGGTGATCCTAACCAGTGGCTAGTTATGCATGGTTTTCCTTAATGCTTACATATCTTCCGGGTGAAACTGTAATTGGTTCAGGAAACCCGCTGCCGAGGACTTTATATCCATCTGAATTTTGACCATCTTCGTTGTAAAATCCAGCATTTACTACACGATTAAATGCCTCAATGGACTCCCAAACAACAATATTTACGTATTTAATGCTGCCGTTATCTTCTCTTTCAATAGACTTATAGAATACAGACTCGACAAAGCCTTCTTGTTTTGAGAAATACTCAACATATATTTCTCGAATTTCTTCCGCGTCACGTTCCATGCCCGCTGGGACAGTAATAGTATTTATTACACTGATTTTATTCATGCGTTGATTCCCTCAAATGCATAAGGCCGACAGCACAGGCGGGGTCTCGCAGAGCGTAGTTCCTGTTCACTAAGTGAGCGATGCTGATTGGCCTTGCCAGCTGATTTCACTGATTAAGATAACCTTTAAGCCTACTTATCAAATCAGGTATTGCTTCCGGATGAGACAAATAAACCTCTATTGGCATTAGCTCCCAATACTGACCTTCATCACCAAACGAAATTGAATTTATTTCGGACTGATTACCTTTAGTCACAAAAAAGAAAGAATTTCCATCGTTGTTGTGGCTGGGAACCATTTTCTTATATATCAATCTTGAGATAGGGAGGTTAATTGAGAATTCTTCCAGTAGCTCCCTCAACACACACTCTTCGGGTGACTCCAAGCCTTCTCGCCCTCCACCAGGGAAGTCCAGCAAGCCAGGGAAAGGGATATTCGAAAAATTATCATGCTTATAAACCAATAGCTGACCTTCGAATATGTAGGCAAGTTTGCACCCAGTAAAATCCTCGCTCATCAGATTATCTCCATTCAAGGTACAGCTAACGCCCGTAGCAGGCGCGCGCTTTTAGCGTCACCTGCCTGCGCTTGTATGGTTCATTCCGTGTGTTTTTGGGTAAATTGAGGCCCACCCTCAACGGCCATTGAGGGCCTTCATGCAGCAGCTCGATTTAGCGCAGGCTCCTCTTGCGAGAGACCGGTAACAAGTGTGCAGCGCTGCATGACTCTTTAGCGACAACTCGAACAGTCATCGGGGCCTCGAGCCCGTATAGCAAGGCAGAGTCAGCTTATTATGAATACCACGGAAATCCAATCTGAAATCACAGTCGGAGTAGACGTCAGCAAGTCCAAACTCGACATCATGCTTTACCCGTTGAATCTGTATTTCACCGTTGCCAATGAAGCAGCAGAAATCCAAAAGGTGATTGTCTTACTGCAATCCCATCGCATCAGTCGCATTGTCACTGAAGCCACAGGCCGCTATGAACACGCCTTTGTGTTTGCCTGTGATAAAGCCGGATTGCCGGTCGTGGTGGTCAATCCCATTCAGGTCAGACGCTTTGCTCAGGCGATAGGCGTACTGGCCAAAACCGATAAACTGGATGCCGGCGTCCTTGCGCAGTTTGGCGCCACGCTCAAGCCAGAAATCAAGCCCATTCCAGATGAACAATCCAGGTTAGTCAAAGACTTACTCGTCAGGCGCACCCAATTACTGGAGATGTCCACCATGGAGAAAAATCGCCTGCAAATCCTGCCAAAGCCACTACACGCTTCTATCAAAGCCATGCTTAAAAGCCTTGAAAAGCAGATAGACACACTCACCAAACAGTTGGATACCCTGGTCATGCAATTCAAAGGCTGGCGTGAAAAAGCCGACATACTGACCAGCGTTCCCGGGGTAGGCAAGGTATTGGCATACACCTTACTTAGCGACTTACCCGAGCTTGGCAAACTCAATCGCAAAGAAATCGCCGCGCTGGTAGGCGTTGCCCCCATGAGCCGCGAGAGCGGCAGTTACACAGGTAAACGCCGTATTCGCGGAGGTCGAGCCAGGGTGCGAACCGTCATGTTTATGGCCATGATGTCAGCCATCCAGTGCAATCCGGTTTTCAAACGCTACTATGAACATTTAAAGGCCCAGGGAAAACTGCCCAAGGTGGCATTGATAGCCTGCATGCGAAAGTTCTTGGTCACTCTCAACACCATGATGAAAAACGGGACTCGGTGGGGCGAAGAATCACCTGAATTGGCGTAATAAATATTGACGGAATGCCACAGTCACTTGTTATGCGTTTATTCTTTGTTCAAGATTCTTTATTTCTTCTAACCAGCTAGTTAGATCTTCAGTTTCAGCCCAAAGTTCATAGAGCTCGGAGTTTTGACCGGCGATTAGCTTTAGTGCTTTATTCGAAGAATCGATAAGGTCCTTGCTCGGTTCGAAATTATTCCTTTCGATCCAGTTATCTACGGGCTCACTATAAGCACTTTTTTCTCCCCATTTTCCTTTAAGCCTTGCAACTGCCTCTATAGCTACTAGCGCCTCGCATCCGATATCGGAATCAATATAATCTTCCTCTAATGCAGCATTTATAGCTTCCGTAATTAATGATAAATCAGTGCTTTCTTCTAACGAAAACGCCCAATCTGCAGCTGTGTCATTATCAAAATTACCGTATCCCCATGCTCCCATAACTTACTCCTTTCCTTGATTTACGTTGACGCATAACGCCGCGAGCAGCGGTGCGCAGCATTCGACTGCCTCGCCTTGTTAAGTGTCAATTGCGTAACCATTCAACAAGATCTAATAAGCTTTGATGGTCACTGCATGTTTGAGACAAACCGTTTGTCATCACATCGCTCTTAAATTGTGCCCACGCACTTTCAGTTTTATTCGGAGTACCGATATGAGCTTCAATCGCACCTTTTTTCCATACCCATATATTTTGAACTTTCATTTTTTCATGTACAGACTCAATCAATGGAATTGCGGCTTGGTCATTAGCTAAGACTTCAAAAGCTTGCGCAGCAGTAATGGTATTATTACTTTTGGGTAAACCATTACCATTAAGGGTAACTCCATGCGATTGAATTAAATTTGGAAGTAGTGCTTTTAAACTCAACAAATCTTGGTCTGTAGACAACAAAAAACCGTCTCTAACTGCGCCAGTAAAACAATAATCTAAATCACAAATTGCTTTTGATGGCAAATCCATCGCTGTTAAGATTTCCAACGATTTTTTAGTATCATTGACCCCGCTTTGGGCTACGAGAGCATGCTTCTCTTGTCCCATTGTTAAATTTGTTATGCATTTAAATATGAAGGGCAATAAACGTAACTCCGTTTTCCCTTCGGTTAAAACTACATTTTCAGCAAACAATAACTGACTTGAATGCGCTAGATTAAACAATTGTTCCATTTGATGGTTAGAATTAGGCACGACAGATTGGATCGCATCAGCTAGCCTGAGCCTTGAATGCGTACCAAGCACATCACTTTTCCTTATTAGCAAAGTATGTTCAGCTAACTCAGGTGTTATCATTTGAGCAGAGTGTGTAGATATTAAAACTTGATATCCATTTAAAGATAAAGCTATTAATGCCTCTCTAACTTGTTCGATAGCAAATGGGTGTAGGTATAATTCAGGCTCGTCAATAAGAAGTAATGTAGTTGAAGCCGAACTATTATTGCTTCTCTTTATTTCAGAAAGATACTGAACTAAAGCCATCTGGATTGAGCGTTGCGCCCCATGACCATATGAAGAAAAATCTCGGCCATTGCCAGCACCTTCAAATACTTTCAATGTGCCAGCTTTAATCAAGTCATCAATCGTTGGTGTATCAAAGTGTAACTTAACACTCATCCCAGGAAATAAATCATTAACTTTTGAGTTTACGTTTTGATCAATAATTGATAACTCAGAAAATCTCATATCACCATCGGATGATATTCTTCTACCTACTTCGTTTAAGTGTTGGTTTAGATCTGCTTCATGAGCTGCTTTGACTGGAGTTAAAAACTCACCGAGTAATTTTCCAATTGTTGTAGAAGTTTTTGCTTTGGATGCATCTTCAGCTGCATTTTCCATTGCACCGATTCTTATAGGTTCAGGAAGTAATACACCTAAAGCATTATCAAGGCCTGTTGGATTTACAGCCCAGTCACTCGCAGAGTCATCCCAAACTGAAATTCTGATATCGGCAACCTTTACATTAGGGATTTCTTGAACTCGTCTAATTCTTAGCGTTTCGTTCTGAACATATCTTTCGATGGATCTTTTTTGCCCAGCGGGCATTAAATCTAAAAGCGCTTGGGAAACACCATTTATTGTGGCTATTACTTCAACTGGCTGTGAAGAATCAAAGAAATCTTTATCAGTCAAACTAGATTTTTTTAATAGCCATTGAATAGCGGACAAGCAATTAGATTTACCAGCATTGTTATAGCCAACGAGGGGAGTAAAACTAGATAGTTTTAGTGTTGCATTCGCTATAGATTTGTAATTTTTTATTTCTACGATTGAAATTTTATGTGTCATAAATCCTCCTTGATGTGCCGGATTGATTATCCTTTGATATTTAACGCCTTGCTAAGCGCGCAAAAAATTGTCAGCTTAATTTAGCGAGGAACGAGCAAGAGCCAACTATTTTTTGTCCGTTTAAGCAAATTGTTAGCAGTTTAATCCACCAAAGATTTTAAATATTTGATTTGAGCTTTTGATATCTTAGTATTATGAGGTAACTCTAAAATATCTATATGCAAATTACTCTTTTTACATTTTTCCGAAAGAAACATAATACTTTCCATTAAAGCTTTAGCTGTATCATCATCTAAGCGAGCTTTAAGCTTATGATTTTCGGTAGCCAGTTTTTTATTTTTTTCTTGAGCAACATTTAGCTCAGACTCATTGTCATTGACACGGCTTTTTAACTTCTTTGCTTCTTTATTAAATTTTTTACACTCTTTAGTTGATACAGATAAACTTTCTTCTAGGTCAAAAACTTTTTGAGATAGATATACTGTTAATGGACTTATATCTTGGGGCTTACCATGAAACTGCCTCCATACTTTTCCTTTCGTACCACTTGGTGCTTCTTCAGAGCAATAAACTGATTCTAGCTCATTCCAATATTGGGTTACATACTCCGATGCTTCACCATAATTAAATGAGTAGTTAAATAAGTCACTAAATGCCATTTTTTAAACTCCATACTAAAATTCAAAGTAAACTGCTGACAGCTGTATAGTGCGCATGCGCGTTTTAGTCCTCGGAGGAGTGTAAACGCGCAACGCTAAGTTCTTGTATTAAAGACTGAAATAGAAATTTGTTCAAATATACCTGGCAGCAAAACGCGCATGCGCGGTTTCTAAACCTACTAATTCTATCTCTGAAATATTAAGTAATTAATTTGCATGGGTTTTTCTGAAGTGTTTCAAATTTAACGCGCAAGGTTTATGCGCTTTTTCGGTGCCTTTTTCCCAAAAATTAAATACGACTGTACAAAAGCACTGTACACACTCAGTCATTCAGAGTTTGGAAAATCCGACGGTTGCACTCTCTATTGCATGACATAGTTACAGGCCCTAGGTCCTGCTATGTCCCTTGAAACGGCATGGCTACCGCACGGGCTGAAGTGCTTTGCTTCGTCCCTGAACCTTGCTTTATCTCCTTGAATCAGCATCTTGGCAGAGGGTGCTGTTGTTCTGCAAGCGATAATTTGATGTGCATTGAGCCTTTTGCTAAAGGCAACTCGATTGCGAGAGGGGAACACCAATAGATTGGCACTGCCGCACCAGTGACCATCCGAGCCATGGATGGCGAGGGGAGGCTATAGGGACATATTCACGCCGTGTCACGGGAGTGGCAGTGCAAAAGCCCACTGCAAGTGATTAATTGCACCCGATGCTTGATGTCAGGACAAAGCACAAGATAGCCGCTGTACCAGCGGCACAACGTCGTGGGTCTCCAACCCACACCCGGCCAAGAGGGGCTCATCAGCAAGCCCCTCTTGGATCACCCTGCCGCCCCCGAGCGGAGCCGAAAGCCCCTCGGCCTCTTGAGCTTGGTCATGCTACAGCTTCGGACTCGCGTCCTGCTCGACCGAAGCAGCCTCGATATCCCTATCTCGGCTACGCGCCCAAGCTCATCGGCATCGGCGGCTCCGAAGGGGGAACATTCGGGTGCAACAGTCCGGCATCCGATTTGCTGCCAAACACGCTCAGTGACGATGCCAGAGTCAGAGTGGAACACCCTCTATTAGCACTGCCGCACCAGTGACCGTCCGAGCCATGGTCGCTCAATCACATCTGGCTTCCATGGACGGAGGAAATGCTTGATTTTGTCGGGAGCAAAACAGGCGCTGTGATCGTGACATTCGACCATCCATGGTCAGCAGATGGCGAGGGGAGGCTATAGGGACCGATTTTTAAATCAAGAGCACGCCGTGTCACTGGGGTGACAGTGCGAAAGCCCACTGCAAGTGATTAATTGCACCCGATGCTGGAAGTTACTTCGAATATGAAAGAGAACCGCTGGACTTTAGGAACTCCACCTGAACTACTGGTGGAGTTATGCTGAACCCCAGCTCAGAACCCCAGGGTTTCTGAGCCCGTCTGCCTGGGGTCCGAGGCGCCGAACATGCCTTCGTCGGTGATCATGATTGACTGGGTCGAGCCCATGGCACTCTGGACGCTGACCTTATGGCCCATGGCTTCCAGCAGCTGGCGGGTGTCTATGTTGAGGCTGCGCTCCACCCGCAATACGTCCGGCTGCCACTGGTGATGGATACGGGCCGCGGCGCTGGCCTCGGCAATGTTCAGATCGTGATCTATCACGTTCATGATGATCTGCAGCGTGGTGTTGATGATCCGTGAGCCGCCGGGGCTGCCGGTGACCAGGAAGGGTTTGTTGTCCTTCATCACCAGGGTCGGGCTCATGGAGCTCAATGGCCGCTTGTGGGCCTCAACCGCGTTGGCGTCACCGCCCACCAGACCATAGCCGTTGGGGCTGCCGGGCTTGGCGGAGAAATCATCCATCTCATTGTTGAGCAAAATACCTGTGCCGGCGGCCACCAGACCCGAGCCATAGCTGAAGTTGAGGGTATAGGTGTTGGAGACGGCGTTGCCCCACTTGTCGACCACGGAATAGTGGGTGGTTTGCTCGCTCTCGTAGGGCGCCAGCTTGCCGGGTTTGATCTCGGCCGAGGGGGTGGCCTTGTTGGCGGCAATGGATTTGGCCAGTTCGTCGGCATAGGCCTTGCTGGTCAACGCCTTGACCGGCACCTTGACGAAGTCCGGATCCCCCAGGTATTCGCTGCGATCGGCATAGGCGCGCTTCATGGTTTCGGTCATCAGGTGCAGGGTTTGGGCGCTGTTATGACCGAGCTTGGCTATGGGATAACGCTCCAGCACGTTAAGCATTTCGATAATGTGCACCCCACCTGAGCTTGGTGGCGGCATGGAGATCACCTCATAGCCGCGGTAATGACCGCGCACCGGCTGCCGCTCCACCACCTTGTAGCCCTTGAGATCGTCAAGGCTCATCACGCCACCGGCCTCGCGGATGGCGGCCACCAGTTTCTCGGCCGTTTCACCTTCGTAGAAGCCCTTGCTGCCCTTGGCGGCAATCAGTTTCAGGCTGTGGGCCAGCTCAGGTTGCTTGAGTATTTCCCCGGGCAGAAAGTTGCTGCCGTCCTGGTGATAAAAAATCGCGGCGGAACTGGGCCACTGGGCAATACGCTGCTTGAGTCCTGCAAGGGAGCCGGAGAGGTCGGCGCTGATTGCAAACCCCTCTTCGGCCAGGCGGATGGCCGGGGCCATCACCTTGTCCAGCGGCAGGGTGCCATACTTGGTAAGGGCCAGTTCCAACCCCATGACTGTGCCGGGAACGCCCACAGCCAGACCGTGTTCGCGGCTGAGTTTATCCACTGCGTTGCCCTGTTCATCAAGGAACATGTCCTTATGGGCCTTGGCGGGCGCTGTCTCGCGGTAGTCAATGGCTATGGTCTGCTTGCCTTCGTTCAGGTGCACCAGCATAAAGCCGCCACCGCCGAGATTACCTGCCCGGGGCAGGGTCACCGCCAGGGCAAAGCCCACGGCCACAGCCGCATCGACCGCATTGCCGCCCTGTTTGAGCATTTCCACCCCGGCCCGGGTTGCCAGGGATTCCTGGCTGGCCACCATACCCTTGGTAGCGTAGATGGGTTGGGCCGTGGCCATCTGGCTGAAAATGGAGCTCTCGTCGGCGCGCACCTCGGGACTGTACAGCTGTGACAGGGGCAGGGCGGCGCCCATGGCCAGACCAAGGGCCAGCATAAAGGCCCGGCGCAGCGGGGTATGGGATGGGGAAAAAGGCACAGGTGACTCCCGAAGATAAATTGGCATTGCCTTGCAATGTGCCGCGATTTAAGCTCCATTGCAAGGCCCAAAAGGGGAAGCGTCGGTGGAACTTGAGTTTGTATTTGTCAGTTCTGTCAGAGAGATAGCCAAGGCTGACTGGGACGGATTATTCGGTGTCGATCATCCGTTCAGTGGCTGGGACTTTCTGGCGGCGTTGGAGGACAGTGGTGCCGTCGGCGCTGGCAGCGGCTGGCAGCCATTACACCTCAAGGTCATGGCTCAGGGCCAATTGCTGGCACTGATGCCGGGCTATCTCAAGCTGCATTCCTTCGGTGAATACGTGTTCGACTGGCGTTGGGCCGAAGCCTATGGGCGCCAGGGGCTCGACTATTATCCCAAGTGGATCAATGCCATTCCCTTCACCCCTGTTACCGGCCCCCGGCTGGCATTTACGCCGGGTTTGTCCACCGAGCAACAAACCGGCCTGGAAGAGGCCATTCAGGCCTTTCTGGATAGTTGTCTGGAGCAGGGTCTGTTCCATTCCTGGCACCGGCTGTTTATCGACCAGGGCAGCGCCTTGGCCTGGCAAAGTCGCGGTGCCATAGGCCGGGTCGATGGTCAGTTTCACTGGTTCAACCGCGATTACGGCAGTTTCGAGGATTTTCTCGCGCAATTGCGCAGTCAAAAGCGTAAGAGTATCCGCAAGGAGCGGGCGCGGTTCGCTGAGCTTGAGTTTGACTGGCAGGGGGGCAGTGGCCTGCAAGAGGCGGATTGGACCGAGTTCTATCTCTGTTATCGGCGCACCTATGCCAAACGCTCGGGCCATGGCGGCTATTTGAACCAGGCGTTTTTCGTCTTGCTCGGCAACGCTCTTGGGGATGCGGTGCAGCTGCTCAGGGTGCGTGACAAGGAGGGAAACTTGGTGGCTTCGGCGCTGTTTCTGCAAGACAGCAGTAGTCTTTACGGTCGTTATTGGGGCGCCCTGCGGCCCATCGATGGGCTGCATTTCGAGGTCTGTTATTACCGCGGTATCGACTATGCCATTACCCACGGACTCAAACGTTTTCATGCCGGCGCCCAGGGTGAGCACAAGGTGCCGCGTGGCTTTGAACCCGTGCAGACCTTCTCCTGTCACCGTCTGGCCCACGATGGTTTTCAAGTGGCCATAGCCCGGGCCTGCGCCGCGGAAAAGCCCTTTATTGAGGATTGGCTTGCGGAGCTTAAGGAAAAACTGCCTTTCAGCCGCCGGGACTGGTAACTTTTCGTCGGCAGGACTTATTCCCCTTCAATCGGGGGATCAGTCCAGGGCCAGCCACAGGCCCACCGCCAGCATCAGACTGCCGGCGATGCGGTTGAGCCAGCGGACATTGTTGCCGCGGCTCAGAAACAGTCTCAGGCTCTTGCCGCCGCTGGCGTAGGCCAACATGGACAAAAATTCACTCACCATTATGATGCCCACCAGGGTGGCAAGCTGGGGCGTCAGCGGCCGCTCGACATTGATAAAGGGTGGCAGCAGCGACACCATAAAGGCCCAGCCCTTGGGGTTGGCGATGGCGGTGACAAAGCCCTGGGTGATAAGGTGCAGACGCTCACTTTTGACCTGACCCAGAGGGTCAAAAGCCATGGCACCGCGGGCGCGCCACATGTTGATCCCAAGATAGGCCAGGTAGGCGCCGCCCAGGTACTTCAAACCGCTGAACAGGGTGGGGTAGTTGAGCATCAAGCCTGCCACGCCAACCACGGCAGCAACGGCCACCAGGGCGACCCCGGCCATTTCGCCCCACATCATCCACAGGGTGCGGCGCACCCCGACACTCATGCCCAAGGTCATCGCCAGGGTCATGCACATGCCGGGTGTGATGGAGACAAAAAAGAAGGTCGGAATAAACACGGCAAGCAGGGCGAAATCTGGCATAGGGAATGGCGTTCTGAATTAAGGAGACGGCAGTGTAGCCAAAATCAGCGAGCGCGGAAAGGGGATAAAAAAGACCGCCTTACGGCGGTCTTTGCAGGCTATCCAATAGGGGTTACTGGATCACAATACGCTTGTGAGTCAGGCCCTGATGGCAGTCAACACAGGTTTCGCCACGTTCGGCAATGCGCTCGTGGTTCAACCTGGCCCTTTGGGGCTGGGCTGCCAAGTCAAAGTTGGCCCCCTGATGGCAGTGGCGACAACTTTGGGAGTCATTGGCCTTGAAGGTATCCCAGACGCTCTGGGCCATGGCGGGCCTGTGCTCCTCAAAGTTTTCCTTGGTAATGGTGCCGGCCAGCATATGGTAGATGTCCTTGGTGGCTATGATCTTGACCTTCATCTTGTCCACAAAGGTGTGCGGCACATGACAGTCGGCACAGGTGGCCGCTATCTTGGTACCGTCGCCGTAGTGGGACGACGCCTGATACTCCTGGACTATGGTGTCTATGCTCAGGTGACAACTGAAGCAGAAGGCATTCTGGTTTGACAACACCATCACCCCCTGAAACGATGCCCCCATGGCCACCAGCACGAAGACCCCTATGGGGATCCCCAGTGCCAGGGGCCGTTTGAGCCAGCGCCACAACCGCTGCCCGCGGCCGGGTTTATCACTGTTACTCACTGGAAAGTCCTCCCTAAGCAGGCGGCAAGCCGCCTGCATCCTGCGTTAATGACTTTCGCCGAGATAGCGGGCCTTGAACGCCTTTTGGGCTTCGAGTCGGGCTTTCTTGATTTCCTCTGGCTCATTGCCGGTAAACCAGGCGTGCTCGGGTTTGGCCAGTATCCCGTCCAGCACCTTGCGGGCGCGGTCGGCACCTTCCTTGTTACCCTTGTGATCGGCTTCGTCTACCTTTTCCAGATACTGGGGCACCATCTCCATGTAGAAGCGCTCGGCAACCTCGAACATACCGTGCCACTGGGTGTAATCCGGCGCCATCATGGCGGCACCGTGACGGGCGCGGCGACCTTCATGGTGCCAGAGGTAGAACCAGGTCCACTCGATTTCCTCATCGAAGCCCACGTCGGTCAGCATGCCTTCCTTCTTCAGGGTGGTCATCAAGGTCTTGCCCGGAGTGGCGAACTTGTCGTTGTACAGGTTCACCAGGGAGTCGAACTGCTGATAGAAGCTGTCGGTCATGGACTTGGTGTGGCAGGCCTGACACACATCCTGCATGTCTTTACGCCTGTCTTCCCATGACTTGACCACTTTACCCTGGGCCTTGGCAGCGGCATCTATCTTCTCGGACACGGCGGGGCGCAGGGTCCAGCTGATGCGGCTGCCCACATCGTGGGTGACGGGTTGTTCGCGGGTGGCGGACATGTGACAGGTGGCACAGGTGGGGGCCGCGTCATAGTCTTCGCCGACAATCCACTTGGCAGAGTCCAGATTCATCCTGTCGACGTTGGCATAGAAGTTAATGCCGTGCTTGGATTCCTCGTAAACCTCTTTCTGAGGATGGTCGGGGCCTAAGTGGCACTTGCCACAGGCTTCGGGGCGACGGGCCTGAACCATGGAAAACTCATGGCGTTGGTGACAGGCGGTACAGGCGCCGATGGAGCCATCGGGGTTAATCCGACCAATACCGGTATTGGGCCAGGTGGTAGGGTCGAGGTCGCCGTTTTCCAGCACCTTGACCTCGGAACCGTGGCACTGCCAGCAACCGTTGATGGCCGCTGGGGATTTGCCGTTAAAGGTCCCGGCACCTTCCACCACTTCGGCGAGGAAGTTATCCAGTGAGCCCAGGATCTTGCCGGCATTGGCATGGTGGCTCTTACCGAATTCTTCCACTTCCTGGTTATGGCATTGGGCACAATCTTTGGGTGAGACTATGACAGAAATGCTGACGCCTTCATGCTTGATGGCATCTTTATCGCCGGGTTCGGCTTTGTGGCACTCGTAGCAGCCGACGTTGGCGCCATAGTGCTTGGAGCGGCCCCACTGGGCATAGAGAGAGGGGTTTTTGTCCTTGTGACAGCCGGCGCACTTGGCGCTTTCTTCGCTCAGGCTCTTGAACGGCTTGAGCATCAGGGCTTTGGGTTCGGCCTGGCTGGGAGTTGCGACAGTCAGGCTCAGTGCTGCGGCAAGCGGTAGCAACAGCGCCATAAAGCGCCGCAATGTTCGGGATGATTCCATAGTGTGTTCCTCAATTGCATTCCTGTTAACTCACTGATTTCGATTTATTTATTAGAAGGTGCTAAAAAAATGTATCAACAATGTTGCCACTGTTATCGGCAGCATAGGCCCCTAAAGTTACAAGGCAAGCAGCACCTGAACCGGAGTCGAGTCAGATCACACAATTTTTATCAGGATATAGGTCAAAAGTTGTACTCAAGGTGTGCGAAGTCAAATTGCTCAGCCTTGTCATGGGTACCAGTTATGCCGAATTTTCAGCTGGTTTTTTGAACATATCGCCAAAGCGCTTTTGATTGATGTGCAGGATTTGATGCCGCGATACTTTGGCGACTTAAGACAATAACCTTTTGAGCATAATGATATTATCAGCAATACTAGCCATCACTTCCGTGCGTTCAATCGAAAAGGAATTCACCATGCGTCCTCTGCTAACCGGCATTTGTTCCTTACCTCTGCTTGCGTCTCTTGGGGCCTGTGTGCAGCAACAGCCACAGCAATCACAACAGCCACAGCAATCACAGCAATCAGAGCAATCACAACAACCGCAGCAGCCCAAGGTCTATGCCGCTTATAGCATGCTGGCTCCGGCGGCCGATGGCGGTACCCTGGTGTATGGGCGGGTGATCCTGGCCGGCGCCCATCAGGAGCAGAGCCAATGCCCGGTACTGGAAGCCGATGATGGCGCCCTGGTGTTGACCCGGGTGCGCGACAGGGCGCCGGCTGCGGCGAATTTTCCCGTCACCGTCTGTGAGGCCAAAATTCGCCCCGACACAGGGTATAGGGTGGCCATGACCAAGCTGAAACTGGCGCCCGTTACCCTAGACCCCAAGACTGTGCTGGTCTATGGCGATACCGGCTGCAAGACCCAGGATTGCGCGGCAGGCTCGGCGGCAGAGCCCTTTGCCACCCTGGCTCGTCAGGGGCTGACCCAAAAAGGCCAGTTAATTCTGCACATGGGGGATTACAACTACCGGGGTACCGGCGGCAGCCTGGCCAAGGGCATTTATGCCTATGATGCCGGTGATGGTGACTACGGCGGTCCCTCCTGCGGCCTGGAGGACACCTATTACAGTCAGAATGCCGAGCACAGTCCCAAGCCCGATAATTGGCAAACCTGGTATGAGGACTTCTTTCTGCCGGCGGGCGAACTCTTGTCTTCGGCCCCCTGGGTGTTTGCCCGCGGCAACCACGAGCTGTGCAGCCGCGCCGGTGTTGGTTGGTTTTATTTCTTTGGCCCGGGTTCCGGGCTTGCCGGTGGTATAGCCCAGGAGTCCTGCCCGGCCCAGGGGGATTTCAATGCGCCGCCGGCCACCGCCAGCGCTCACATCAAGCTGCTGCCACCCTATATGTTGGATCTTCACAGGCTGAGATTGTGGGTAATGGATTCGGCCAATGCCTGTGACGACAGGGACGCCAATGCCCTGACGGCACAATATCAGGCCCAGTTTGAGCAATTGCAGCATCTTGCTTCGATAGAGAGTGCCGGCACTGAGAGCGTCGACATAGACAACAGTAGGCCCATATGGCTGCTGGGCCACAGACCGCTGTGGGGTGTCTTGGATGACGGCGGGACCCAGACCCAGACCCTCAATAAGATGATGCAGACGGCGCTGGCGCAAACCACAGCCGGTCAACTGCCGCCTGCGGTGAGCTTGCTGCTGTCGGGCCACATGCACAGTTACCAGTCCCTGAGCTTTGGTGACGGCAGTACCCGGCCACCGCAGCTGGTGATTGGCAACAGCGGCGTCAGCCTGAGCAACAAGGCGACGCTGCAGGACTTCAGTGCCAAGGTGGATGGCCAGCAGGCCAGAGGCAACGCCGAGGGCAAGTTTGGTTTCCTGGTCATCCAAACCGGGGAGGGTGACGCCTGGGCGGCGCAGATGATAAGCGAGCAGGGCGAGGCGTATCTTGCATGTGATTCAGGCAACCCTGCCCATGGCAATGAATTGTGCCGGGGGGCAGATGCCAAACCTTAGCGCTTGTCTTGAGTGACAATATGCGGCTGCCAAACTGTACCTTTCAGCATTGAGCGCAGTGGTCTGCCTTCCGAAATGGTGGCGCATTACCTGAACGTACCAAGCAACATCAAGGTCGGTGCCATCGGTAGCCAGACAATCGCCGAAGATACCAAGCTTGAAGGTATTGTGGTGGCTTACTCCGATGACAACACTGTTGCCAATACCATCAGTGTGTCGGGTGCATGTGACTGGTTTCGCCAGCGGTAATGAGCCGGGCGCGACCGTGACCGTGGTTCCTGAAGCTAACTTCACCGGTAAAACCACTGTGACTATTACTGTTGCTGACAGTAAGAATCCAAGTGATGCCGCCAGCACCAGCTTCGAACTGACGGTCACACCGGTAGCCGATGCTCCTATTGCCAAGGCAGCCAACATGGTTGACATCACCGAAGGCCAAACTGCGACTCTGGATGGCTCTGCCTCTATGGATCCCGATGGCGATTCAATGACCTATAGCTGGTCAGGCAGTGACGGCAGCATCAGCAACGCCAATGCCGCGGTAGCAACAGTCTCGGGTCTGGCTGTGGGTGAACATCAATTTACCCTGACAGTCAGCGACGGCACTATGAGCAACTCAGTGACTACGACTGTTAAGGTCAGCGCTGCTCCGGTAGCTGTTGAACCTGCAAAAGACAGCAGTGGTGGTGCCGCCGGCATGCTGCTCCTGTTGACTGCGCCTCTGGCCTGGTTGCGTCGCCGTAAAGTGGCATAATCCATCAGGATAAATTGCTGCAGCACTAGATAGTTGGCAAAAGAACCTTCTTCGGAAGGTTCTTTTTTTTGCCCTGTTATCCCGTGCCTGTCAGGTATACAGATCTGTATACCTATGCCGGGATCCGGTCGGATTGAAGCGCCTGTGCCTGTAGCGTTATCGGGCGGGCGCTATCAGTTGCCCAAGGCGGCGTCGATAGTGACACTGACGCCAAGACTCAGCAGGAAACTGCTCAGCAACAGGCCAATCAGCCAGGCTTTCTGCTTGAGGTTGCTGCCCTTGTACACCAAAAAGGATTTGCTCAGGGCATTGCCACAGAGAATGAGAAAAAACTGTGTCAGCAGTCCGCTTGGCTGCGCATACAAGGATTGCTCCGTCATGACCGAGGCCAGAACGGCATGGGCCTCAAACAGGGAAATCAACAGGGTGCTGATATTGCGGGACAGCTCCAGCTCACTGCCAATAAAATGCATGCCATAGACCAGGATAAAGATCAGCGCCGACAGCTTGATGACGTTTTTCCACAGTATCGGATGGTCGTTCAGCAGTTCAATCTCCGCCATGCCGGCGTTGTCATGCTCCAGCGCCTCGGGATAGTGCCCCTTCCGCGCATTGAGGAAAACAATCACGCAGACAATCAGCAGCAGCTGAGTCAGAAAAGGCAGGTAGTAGGTCCAGGCCAATGAGCCCGAAAGAAACCAGACAATCATCAGGCACTCAAGCAGCATGGCACAGAGCGCAAACAGCAGGGTCAGGCGTAAATCCCGCTCCCGGCTGGCAGCAAATTTCTTGTCATTCAGCACCTGTAAATACACAGCCGTGCTGGAAATAAAGCCCCCCAAAAAGCCCTGCAGCTGAAAGCGGCTGCGCTCCGGAGCCAGATGAAAACAAAAGAAACTGAACAGCTCCAGCCCCGCCACCAAGGGCACTATTTTCAGAATGGGAACGAAGGCTGCCACCACACACAAGAGCGCCAACAAGCCCATATCCAGCCAGATATGCTTGTCACGGAAGTGGGTCGCAAGCGGTGTGGTATGCCTCATCTTGGCTGCTATCCCCAAAGAGAAAAGCCGGGTTTCTCACATCATAGTCTGAAATTTCGAGTAGAAATGTAACCGGAATCACCCGTTCTGAATGAACTCAATAGGTTGGCTTTCCTATTACGGCAGAGAGATTGTTAGAGGCTAATTTTTTGAGATTTCCTGTATCAGCCCATAAAAGAAATATAGCAAGATGGGTATAAAAACTAATCCAAGTAAGGTGTCAAGCTCATCACCATACTCCTTATACACACTCAATTGATGCATAAGTTTCCATGAAAAATGCCATAATGCGAATGTGCACGGCACTTTTACAAAATACATCACCGTAGCCTTTAACAAATTTTTAGTTTTACTTCGTGGGTCCACAATTATCATCCTTTTCAAATGCATCAATTATTGCACCTGCAAGTTCATATGCAGTACCAGAGGTTCGCTCAAGTAAAAATCTGCTTTTAGCGTTATAGCTTAACTTAATAACGTTACTCATTGTTTTCTATTTTTAAAGCCTGCCGCATTTATCCTTCCGCCTGCTGAAGCGGTCAAATATTATCGAATGTATGAGGAACACCAGATGCTATGACTACTGTGCCATTACACCATAAAAAAACGCCGCTTACTGCGGCGTTTTTCCTATATCAAATTCGCAATTAAACGGCTTACAGCACGCCGCGGCGCATTTGATCGCGCTCGATGGACTCGAACAGGGCCTTGAAGTTACCTTCGCCGAAGCCCAGATTGTTCTTGCGCTGGATGATTTCGATGAAAATGGGGCCGAACAGGTTCTTGGTGAAGATCTGCAGCAGGTATCCTGACTCATCGCCGTCCACCAGGATTTGGTGGTGCTTGATGCGCTCGCGATCTTCGGTGACCTGGGGCAGCTTGTCGAAGATGGTGTCATAGTACTCTGGGATGATGTCCAGGGTCTGGATGGAGGTTCCTTCCATGGCATCCAGGGACGCCACTATGTCACGGCTGCGGAACGCCAGGTGTTGTACACCCGGGCCGTTGTATTCGCGCAGGTATTCGTCGATCTGGTTCTTGTCGTCGCCTTTGCCTTCGTTGATTGGGATGCAGAAGCTGCCATCGGGTGAACGCAGGGCGTAGGAAATCAGCGCTGTCTGTGAGCCCTTGATATCGAAGTAACGCACTTCGGTGAAGCCGAACACGTTCTTGTAGAAGTTGGACCATTGCTCCATGGTGCCCTTGTAGACGTTGTTGGTCAGGTGGTCCACTTCGATGAAGCCTTTTTCCTGTACCAGCACGGGCTCGGTCAGATCGTCGAAATCGCTGGCGTAGATATTGTCTTCGCCGAAACGGTCGATGAAGTAGATCAGGCTGTCACCAATGCCATAGATGGCGGGATAGGGCAGATCTTTCACTTCTTCCGGAGCGGCCTTGGCACCACGCTCAACGGCGGTTTTGAAGGCAAAGTCGGCATCTTCCACGCGCCAGCCCATGGAGGTGATGGCCGGGCCATGTGACTTGGCGAAGCCGGCACTGAAGCCTGCGCGCTCGCGGTTCATCAGGAAGTTGATGTCATTTTGCTTGTAGTAATAGATATCCTTGACCTTGTGCTTTTTCAGCATGGAGAAGCCGAAGTCCAGGAACACCTGGTGCATAAAGTCATTGTCGGGCGTGGCAAACTCGGTGAATTCGATGCCGAGCAGGCCCAGTGGATTGGTTTCGCTTGCCATTGTAGTTTCCTCTTTCAAAGTATTGTCCGTCTGGCGCTTATTGTTGTCAGTCTTCCAGCCAGGAACGGTTGTAATCGGCTGCCATGCAGTGCTTCACGTGTTCGGTGAGCTTGAGCGGGGCAAAGGTGTCGACCATCACGGCATATTCATAGGTGTCTTTCTTGCCTATGGAGGCCTCGGTGCGGCCGGGTTGCGGGCCGTGGGCCACGCCTTTCTGGTGCAGTGTGATGTAACCTGCTTCAATGCCGGTGCGGCTCATAAAGTCGCCATCGACGTAGTACAGCACTTCGTCGCTGTCGATGTTGTTGTGGTAGTACGGCGCCGGGATTGCCTGCGGATGGAAATCGTAGGGGCGCGGCACGAAGTTACAGATCACGAAGTTGTGGGCCACAAACAGCAGGTGATCCGAGGGGGGCAGGTGAATTTTGCCGACCTTGGGCGCGTATTCTGTGATATTGAAGGCCCAGGGATAGACGCAACCGTCCCAGCCCACCAGGTCGAAGGGGTGCCATTCCAGCTGATTCAACTGATACTTGTCACCGAACTTGGTCACCATGGCGAAGTTACCACGCTCAACCACGGCGTCTTTCAGCACGGGCACGCGGATATCGCGTTCGCAATAAGGGGCGGATTCCAGCAACTGGCCGTATTCGTTACGGAAATGCTTGGGCACTTCCACCATGGAGAAGGATTCGATAACGAACAGGCGCACGTTGTCAAAGCTGTTGAACTTGAGCTGGTAGGTGGTGCCGCGGGGGATCACCAGGTAATCCCACTTGCGCACTTCAAGCTCGCCGTACTCGGACAGCAACACGCCGTCACCTTCGTGTACGAAGATCACTTCGTCGGCATAAGCGTTGCGGTAGAATTCGTCGGTGTCACGGGTCACCTTGGCGGTGTACAGGGCCAGGTCATTGTTGTAAAACATTTTGTTGCGGGCCGAGAAGAAGTTGCCTTCGTTGTCCGCCAGGCGCGTATCCAACTTGTAGTTCTGTACCAGCGAATCTTCCCAGTTGCCGCCGTGGCTCAGTGTCATGGGCGACACTTCCAGGGTCTTGGTGGGCATATTGTGATGGTACTTGTTGGAATAAATGTTGGAAAAGCCATGGGTGGAGAACAGCTCTTCACGGTAGAGTTCGCCGTTTTCCTTGGCAAAAGCGATATGGCGCTTGTTGGGTACCTGGCCTTGTTTCACGTAGAAGGGCATGGGTTTCTATCCTCTCGGGGCTAAATGCCTGTGAACTGTATGTGAACTATGTGATCTGGCTATCAATTTAGTTGTGCGGATGAACAAAAAAAAGAATAATAAATCCGTCATCATCATCTAAAAATTAGATGGTAATCTTCCCTTTACAATATTGACCGCCCAAGGTGGCAGGAGTGGCGCGATGCGCATCGATGTGGATGCCTTCAAGGTGTTGCAGGTGTTGGTGGAGGAGGGCAGCTTTGCCAAGGCGGCAGAGCGGCTGCACAAGGCCCAGTCGGCGGTGAGCTACCAGGTCAAAAAACTGGAGCAACATCTGGGGGTGAGCCTGTTCAGCCGCGATCAATACCGCGCCGAATTGACCCCCGAGGGACGGGTGATCCTGGCCGAAGGCCAGCGACTGCTGGCGCACCTGGCCAACATTGAACATCTGGCCAGCCGTTTCAGTGAGGGCTGGGAGCCCAAGCTGGAGCTGGTGATCGACGGCGCCCTGCCGATGGAGCCCATCATGACAGCGCTGAAACGCATGGCCGAGCACCAGATCCCCACCAAAATCCAGCTCAATATGGAGTTCCTTGGCGGGGTGCAGCACAGATTCGAGCGCGACAATGCCGATCTGATGCTGGTGAAGGACTACCGCACCGGCCCCTATTACTCGGCCCAGGCGCTGCCCGCCATCACCAGCGTGCTGGTAACCGCCGCCCATCATCCGCTGGCGAGTGGCAAAAAACTGAGCCTGACCGAACTGCAGCAGCACGTGGAGCTGACCATTGAGGATTCATCCCCGGTGAAAACCTACCGCGATGAATTGCAATTTGGCGGCGACAAGGTGTTTTACCTGTCGGGCTTTATCATGAAGAAGAACGCCCTGCTCAAGGGGCTGGGTTTTGGCTGGATGCCGGACTTCCTTATTCATCAGGAACTCGTCGACGGCAGCCTCAAGGAAATCGACTTTGTCGGCGGCAGCCGCTATACCTTTACACCGCAACTGGTGTCGACCCTGGAGCGCCCCCTGGGGAGGGCGGGCAGGCTGTTTACCGAACTCATCCTGGAAGAATTTGCCAGAAACGAAGGGGTCACCGGCGGTTTGGGCTGACACAGGTATCATGTGCCAACACAAACAGTTACATTTGGGTTCATGACGCAATGACATTTTATGTCATAAGCTGAGCCACAGCTGTTACGCAAACATTACACGCAGTATCAAGAAGCGATTCAATTCAAGGTCAGATAACGGAGGGAGACCATGACCAGACGTTGCCACGAGGTGGACTACGAGATTAAAGGCAGCAGCATGCAGCTGGTGGAGGTGGAGCTGGATCCGGGCGAAACCGTCATCGCCGAGGCCGGTGCCATGACCTATATGGAAGAGGGCATCAGCTTTGAGGCCCGCATGGGGGATGGATCCGAACCCGAGTCGGGCTTTTTCGGCAAGCTGATGGGGGCCGGCAAGCGCATGTTGACCGGTGAAAGTCTGTTTATGACCCATTTCAGCAACCAGGGCCACGGCAAGCGCCGGGTGGCCTTTTCGGCGCCTTACCCCGGCACCCTGCTGGCCATAGATTTGGACGAGGTGGGCGGCGAACTTATCCTGCAAAAGGACAGTTTCCTCGCTGCGGCGCTCGGCACCCAGGTCAGCATGAAGTTCAACCGTCGTCTCGGCGCCGGTTTTTTCGGCGGCGAAGGCTTTATCCTGCAATGCCTCAAGGGTGATGGCATGGCCTTTATTCACGCAGGCGGCACCCTGATTAAGAAAGAACTGCGCGGCGAGACCCTGAGGGTCGACACAGGTTGTCTGGTGGGCTTTACCTCGGGTATTGATTACGACATTCAGCGTGCCGGTTCGCTCAAGTCCATGGTGTTCGGTGGTGAAGGCCTGTTCCTGGCGACCCTGTCCGGTCACGGTACCGTTTGGCTGCAAAGCCTGCCGTTTTCGCGGATGGCGGACAGGATCCTGGCGCACGCCCCCTCGGCCGGTGGCAGCGATCGCGGCGAAGGCTCGGTGCTCGGTGGTCTGGGCCGTATGCTGGACGGCGACAGATAGGCCTGATCGTAAATGTGAAAAAGGAGCCCAATGGCTCCTTTTTTTATTCGGCACCCACAGTCAATGGGTCAGGATGTCGAGAATTTTGCGGGTTTTTTCGTGGACCCGGAACAGGGTGTCGTCGATGCGTATGGTGACTTCACCGTCGCGGCCAATGGGCACCACCACTTCACCCCGCTGGTAGATTTCCTGCTCCAGGATATCGCCCCTGTGGTATTTCTTTTGCCAGCCGGGAGGCAGGGGCTCGCCGCGGGCGACTTTTTTCTGCAGTCCGGGTGGCAAACCGCCATCGACTACCGCAGGCTGCGCCTTGTCATGGTGTTCTTTTTCGCCGTGGCTTTTCTCTGCCTTGTCATTGTGTTCTTTTTCGCTGTGGCTTTTCTCTGCCTTGGCCTTATGGGACTGGTGTTCCTTGTTGTCCTTGTCATGTTTGGCCATGACAGGCAGAGCCAGACAAGCGCCGAGAACAAGGATTATTCCTGTGTGTTTCATGGGGTTTCTCCCGCCATTTGATGGATCAGTTGCCATTGGATTTCTGTGACCGGCTGTATGCTCAGGCGCGAGCCTTTTTGCACCAGCATCATGTCAGCGAGTCCGGGATGGGACTTAATATCGCAAAGGGGTACGGCACTGGCAAACTTTTTCAGAAAATGAATGTCCAGCTTGAGCCAGCGTGGTGCTTCGGGTGTCGACTTGGGATCGAAATAGGGGGATTCAGGATCCCAGGCACAGTCGTCGGGGTAGGTGCCACTGACCACTTCGGCAACCCCGACCACCGCGGGCACCTTGCAGCTGGAGTGATAAAAAAACACCCGATCACCTATTTGCATGGCATCGCGCATGAAGTTGCGGGCCTGGTAATTGCGAATGCCGTTCCAACCCTCGGTCTGGTTGGGTCTGGCCGCCAAATCGTCGATGCTGAACTCATCGGGTTCAGACTTCATCAGCCAATAATTCATCCGGTTCTCCTTAAGGGACCTATTGCCGCGCGGCTTTCATTATCGGAAACGCGTTAAGCCTGTGTTCATCCTGCGGGCGTCAGACTCTGTTTCAGACGCAGATATAAAGCCAGACGCTGGCATAAAAAATGCCTCGTGAGATTGTGGCGCCCGCACCGGTCAATAGATTGTCGGTCTGTGGCGGCGATTATGCATCAGGGGACGGTCTGTGACCACCCGGGAGGTATGTATGCAAGCATCAGTATCCTGTCAGAATCATATTCGGGACGCGCTGGCCGCAGGCGAGCACGGCTGCGAACCGGGTTTGTTGCGGCAAGTCGTTGAACTCCTTGAGCACACCGGGATCTTGATTGAGGAGTTTGATTGGCAGGATTGGTATCGCAACCAGCACCTGTTGGATTGCCCGGAGCGCATTGCCGATGCCAATGCCCAGCAGTGCCGCCAGTTGCTCAGTGCCCTGGCAAGGCTGGAGCGTTTCAGTCACGGTGTGTTGGCGCACATGCGTCGCCGCGGTGTGCTGCTGGCGCTGTTGGAACGCCTGTGGCAACTGGAGGCCATGCCCCAGCTGGCGCTGGCGGTGGAAGTGTCCGATCCCGTCAGCCTCTAGTCATTAGCCTTTAGTCTAGATTTGCGATTTTGCCCTTGTGGCCCCAATGCCGCTTTGGCTAGAGTCGAGTTCTGACTCACCCGGGGCTGCCACATTTTCCTGCATACTTCGCCCCAGGTGAATTCCCCATCGCATTTTTCGCAAGGAGGCGCCATGTCTGCCATTCAATATTTTCCCTTGAGCCAGAGCCTGTATCAGGGCCGCACCGACACTGAACTCACCGAACTCACCATAGGCCAATACCTGGAGCATATCTGTGACCGTTTTGGCGACAATCCGGCGGTGGTCGTGCATCACCAGCAGATCCGCTGGGACTATCGCCGCTACCTTGCTGAAATTGACCGTTTGGCCACAGGTTTGCTGGCGCTGGGTGTCAGGCCCGGCGACCGGGTGGGGATCTGGTCACCCAACAACATCGAATGGTGCCTGACCCAGTTTGCCACCGCCCGTATCGGTGCCATCATGGTGTGCATCAACCCGGCCTATCGTCCCGAGGAGCTGGAATACGCCCTCAATAACGTCGGCTGTAAGGCCCTTATCACGGCCGACAGCTTTAAACACAGTCAATACCTGGACATGCTCGCCGAACTGGCTCCCGAACTGGCGCACTGCCCGCCGGGGCAACTCAAGGCCGCGCGTTTGCCGGCGCTGCGATGGGTGATCCGTACCGGCACGGCAACCACCCCCGGGATGTTCAATTTCCCCGAGGTGTGTGCGCTTGGCGCCGATGAACACTATCGCGAGCTCAAGACAATCGGGACCGGGTTGTCATGCCACGACCCCATCAATATCCAGTTCACTTCCGGCACCACGGGCCAACCCAAGGGCGCGACCCTGACTCACCACAATATTCTCAACAATGGCTTGCTGGTGGCCGAGGCCATGGGTTTCAGTCACAGGGATAAGCTGTGCATCCCCGTGCCCCTGTATCACTGTTTTGGCATGGTGCTCGGCAATCTGGTGTGTTTGGCCAAGGGCGCCACGGCGGTGTTTCCGGGGGATGCCTTCGATCCCGCCACCACGTTGCAACTGGTGCAGGATGAGCGCTGCACCGCACTGCACGGGGTGCCGACCATGTTTATCGCCGAGCTGGAGCTGGCCAATTTTGCCGACTATGACCTCTCCAGTCTGCGCACCGGGGTGATGGCCGGCGCCACCTGTCCCGAACCTGTGATGAAGCGGGTACAACAGCTGATGCACATGGAAGAGGTGCTGATTGGCTACGGCCAGACAGAGTGCAGTCCCATCAACAATATGACGGAAATCGGCTCCAGCCTGGAAAAGCGGGTCACCACGGTTGGCCGGGCTCTGGCCCACACCGAAGTGAAAATCATCAATGAATTCGGGGAAATACAGGCCATAGGTCAACCGGGCGAGGTGTGCAGCCGCGGCTATTGTGTAATGCAGGGTTACTGGAACGATCCGGCCAAAACGGCGGCAACCATAGACAGCGAAGGCTGGCTGCATTCCGGCGATCTCGGGGTGATGGACAGTGACGGCTATGTGCAGATAGTGGGACGGATCAAGGACATGATCATCCGCGGCGGCGAGAACATCTATCCCCGCGAGATAGAAGAGAAGCTCTATACCCACTCGGAAATTCAGGATGCGGCGGTGTTCGGGGTGCAGAGCGAAAAGTACGGCGAGGAGGTCTGCGCCTGGATCAAGGTGCGTCCCGGCAGCGGCCTGACCGAGGATGAGGTGCGGCACTTTCTGACCGAGAAGGTGGCCTATTTCAAGGTGCCCAGATACATCAAGTTTGTTGAGCACTATCCCATGACTGTCACGGGCAAGATCCAGAAGTTTCGCATGCGCGAGCTGATGTATGAGGAGCTGCAGCGGGACATCAATGCCGTGGGCGCATAAAACTAATGTCTAGGCGGATAAAACCAGTGCCGGGATTAGAAACTGATGCGGCGCCAGAGTTTATCGAGCCAGTTAAGGCCTGCGCTCATGGCCTTTTGGCTGCGTGCCAGGTAAGGCCTGGCCCAGGGATACTCCATGGCCAACAGCGTCAGTCCCAGTGGCAGTAACAGCCAGGCCGGGCCCGGCATCAGCAGCAGGATAAGGCCCGTCAGGGTCAGCAGACCGCCAATCAGGGTCAGCAATGTTTTGCGCACCGGCTTGTGCATGCCTTTGTTCATCGGTTTCTCCACGCCAATAAGCTGTGTCCCCAGTCTAGTGCCGACCGGGTGACACAGGTGTGTCCCTTTGTAACCAAACACGTCAAGCAGGCCAAAAAGACAGGTTAAACAGGACCGTCAAATCTCCTTGCTATACTGAGCCTTATCGTTACCCGGGAAGAATTGGCTGTCATGAGCCTGTCGCATCTTGGCGCTATTTTGTTGGGTCATGGGTGACGGTTGTGTTGGGGAGAGGAAAGGTGTTTGCTGCCGGTTATGAATTGGCGCAGCTGGAGCGCTTAATCCAGACCCAGGGCCAACGCCTGCGCGCGCAGATCCTGGTGCAGTTGCCTGGCCCGGCAAGCCCTTTGCCGCTGCACGCCATAGAGCTTGGCACAGATAAACCGGGCCTGCCCACTGTGCTGTTTGTCGGCGGGGTGCACGGCCTTGAGCGCATCGGCACCCAGATATTACTGACCTTTTTGGGCTCCCTGATGCAGCGCCTTGGCTGGGATCCGCACCTGCAGGCCATGCTATCCGGACTCAGACTGGCCTTCGTGCCCCTGGTCAATCCGCAGGGGATGGCCATGGGACGGCGCGCCAATGCCAACGGGGTAGATCTGATGCGCAATGCGCCGCTGGAAGGTGACAGGGTGACGCCCTGGGTGGGTGGCCAGCGCCTGTCTGCCAGACTGCCCTGGTTTCGTGGCCATGGCGGGCTGGAAACCGAGACCCGCGCGCTGACCGACTATTGCCGTGAGCTGCGAAATAAATCGAGTTTGCTGTTGGTGCTCGATGCCCATTCCGGCTTTGGCCTTGAAGATCATCTCTGGTTTCCCTATGCCTGCCATCACCGACCCGGCAGGGAGATAGCACGCATCTTTCGCTTCTGGCAGCTGTTTGAGGACAGCTATTCCCATCATTGCCATTACCACTGCGGCCCCCAGAGCGCCGTGTACCGCACCCATGGGGATATCTGGGATTGGCTCAGTCAGGATGACAGTCCGGTGCCCCTGTTGCCCTTTACCCTGGAAATGGGCTCCTGGGCCTGGGTCAGAAAAAATCCCCGCCAACTGTTCAACTTTGCCGGCCTGTTCAACCCGCAAAAACAGCACAGGCACCACAGGATTTTGCGCCGCCATACCATCTTGATGCAGTTTATGCTGGAGCTGGCCCATTCCAGGCTGCTGGAGCAACTCTCCCCGGCCCAGTTGACGGGCTTCAGGGAGCAGGGTGTCAAACTCTGGTACCCGGAGCTGCTGCCATGACAACTCTGGTCATGCTGCGGGGCCTTGGCCGCGACAGGCGCCATTGGGAGGGCTTTGACGATAAGCTGAGGGCACAGGGCGTTAAGGTGCTGTGCCTGGACTTGCCCGGTAACGGTACCCTGGCGGAGCGTAAAAGCCCCCTGCGGGTGGAAGAATACGCCGACGAGCTGAGTCACAGACTCGACACTCTCGGTATTGGCGCCTGTGTTGTGCTCGGGATCTCCTTTGGCGGTATGGTGGCGCTGAGTCTGGCAGCCCGCGACAAGCGGGTGCGCGCCGTGTGGGTTTTGGGCTCAAGCGACCGGCACTCGCCCTGGTTCCGGCGCTTTTCGCTGCCGGCGGTGGTGTTTGCGGGTGTTACTGCCGCCGCATCCGTGCTCAGGCAGCGGGTGCTTCCTGACCCACGACCGGAAATTGGCCTGGTTGAAACTGCGATCGTGAAACTTGTCAGCCATCAAAGAGGTGAGGATTGGGAACTGATAGCCCGCTGGAGCCGCCTGCATCAAGTGGCCTGCACCAGCCTTGGCAATATGCTGCGCCAGCTTTGGGCAGCCTGGCGCTTTGAGGCGCCGCCGATAAACTGCCCAAGTTACTTTATCCATGGCAAGAACGACCGCCTGGTGCATCCCTGTTGCAGTGAGTCGCTGGCGGGCCGTTACGGCGCACCGGTGCATTACTTACCCAATGGCGGCCATGATCTGGCCCTGGATGTGCAGCCACAGTTGCTGGCGCTGCTGACTGACGTGGTAGCCGACTAATTAACGTATGGTTTGGCACACCACAGTGTCACTGGGCTCGGGGCATTCTCTCCTCAAACGCTCAAGCTCCCGACTCAGCTGAGTAGTCAGTTCGGTGTGGCTGTCAGCCAGCATATGAAAGTAGTAATTGACCAGAGGCGGCAACGGCAGCGGCACTATGTCATCCATAGCCTTGTCATCCATAGCCTTGTCATCCATAGCCTTGTCATCCACAGCCTTGCCATCAACGCCCTGCTGACGAGCGAATTCTTCCACTACTGAGGGCAGCATCAACATGATATCGCCGCGGCCCTTGCGCAGCATGTCGACTGCACCGGGAAGGGATTTGGCGTAGGTGATATTGCTGATTTTCAGGGCCTTGGCCTGATATTCGAGCACCCGGATGGCGTGTACGCTGATAAGCGTCAGAGGTTGCAGATCTTCAAAGGAGTCCACCTTGAGCGAACGGTGGCCGTATAACCGCAACTCGGTTTTGAATATGGCCGGTTTGACCAGATGCATATGTTGCCATTGGGAAACCACTTCCGGCTCCATCACCATGATGCCGTCGAGGTGACCCTGTTGCAGCACCAGGGGCAGGCGGGCTGCGGGCATATCCACCAATTGCGTTGCCAGACCCAGATTGGCGTATGCCTCCAGCACTTTTTGTTGCACCCCGGGTAGTTTGGACATCACCTCCTCATTGGTGCCAATGCGCAGCGTAGCGGCATCCTGGGCCGCAGTGAAGAGGAAGGGCTGTAAACACAACAGGCCCATCAGCCAGCGTATCATCGGGGACTCCTGCATGGCCGGCCTGTTGGCCGGAACATGCTAAGCATAGCCGCTAAAGCGCCGGCCTTCCCGGCGCTTAGGCTCCGACGCTTAGCTCTGGTGCTGTGGTTAATCCCGCACAGGCACCACGGTACGGCCTATGGGGGTCAGACTCAGCAGTGCCAGCTTCAGGTGCTGGATGCCGAAGGGGATACCTATGATGGTGATAAAGCAGCCCAGGGCATGGGCCAGATGGCCTATGGCGAGCCAGATCCCGAACAGAAAGAACCATACCAGATTGCCGACAAATCCCAGTGGACCTGTGCCCAGATCTTCATGGCCGTGGAGCACCCGGCGGTTGACATGTTCCTGGCCGAAGGGCCAAAAGGCCAGCTCGCCTATGACAAAACAGGCTCGGCCAAAGGGGATGCCTATGATGCTGATAAAACACAGTAATCCTGCCAGCCACCATGCCAGCCCCATGACAAATCCCCCGAGCACAAACCAGGCAATGTTAAACAGCAGTCGCAGCAGTGGCATATAGCTCTCCTTGATTTCGCTGACGGCGGGACTTCTGTCCCGCGTGATTTGCCAATGTCCTAGCCAATACTGTGCCAAATTATGAATATCATTTAATAACAATGTATTATCCGTGCTTTTGCTGCCGAAGGGGGAAAGCCTGTTGGTCTGTTTCACCATAAGCCGGTGATTTTCACCAAGGCTCCACTGACGTACAATGGCCCGGCAATTAAGTACAGGAGCCCTATGTGTCGAGCCTTTTTCCACTGTCACCGTCACCGGTCGAGGAGTTCAACTTTGCCGGACACAGGCTGCTGGTCAAACGGGATGACTTGTTGCATCCACAATTCAGTGGCAACAAGGCGCGCAAATTTGCCTGGTTCCTGGAGCATGATTTTCCCGGGGTCAAACGGCTTATTGGCCACGGTTCGGCCCAGGCCAACTCCCTTTACTCAATGGCGGCACTGGCCAGGCTCAAGGGCTGGCACTTGCAGTTTTATGTTGACCATATCAGCGAGCATTTGCGCCTCAATCCCTGCGGCAACTTCAAGGCGGCCCTGGCACTGGGCGCCGAACTGATTGAATTGGGGGCTCAGGCCCGCAGGGAAGGGATGAATCTTGAGAGCTATTTGCAGCAGCACCTGGTCCCAACCCTGGGGCAAGACTGCTTGTTTGTCCCCGAGGGGGGGCGCTGTGGCTACGCAGAATATGGGGTTGCCGCCCTGGCACGGGAAATTGCCGAGTATGCCGCGACTAATGGAATTGCCGAACTTAAATTGATGCTGCCTTCCGGGACCGGCACCACGGCGCTGTTCCTGAACAAGTATTTTGCGGAGCAGGGCCTGGATATCCAGGTGCTGACCTGTGCCCTGGTGGGGGATGACAACTACCTAAAGGCCCAGTTCGCCGGGCTCGGAGCCCAGGAAAGGCACTTTCCGACCATTCTCTCTCCCGGACGCAAATACCATTTCGGCAAATGTTATCGGGAGTTTTTTGAGATCTGGTTGGCGCTGGAAAAGACCGGCACGCAGTTTGAGCTGCTGTACGACCCGCTGGCCTGGCTCCTGCTGCTTGATTACATGGATGCCCACCCCGATGCCCGGGTGCTATACCTGCATCAGGGGGGATTGCTTGGCAACGAATCCATGTTGCCCAGGTATGTGCGCAAATTCCCCGAACTGGCGCACGCCGCCGGTCTTTCGCTTGAACGCTAAGCCTCAGGCCATTCAACGATTACTGCTGAGCAGCCACTTCACAAAATTTTGCGCCTCGCTGCGCCGGGCAAAGGTCTGACGATTTTTGCCCTTGCCGTCCGTGTAAGCGATGGAGTTTTTGTTTACCGAAATCGCATCAACCGGAAATGCCACCTTAATATCATGACCGTCAGCCTTGTATGACATGGCCACTCTCCTTTTACATTGGGTTGCCTTGGCGATGGTTGGCATCGCACTTTTCCGCAGGGCTCAGGCCATTGGCCCGGCATCCTTGTCGGGGTTGTGCACCAGAGTCCCACAGACAGATGACAGATTAATGAAAGGGGATTCCTCTTTAATTTCCAGTCAGTTGCCGGACCAGTGTTGGCTGTATTGGTGCCATTTCGGTGCTAGACTGGGCCAAAAGCGCAAACACATAAGGACACAAGATGCAAAAGTCGCTTGGGGCAGTGATGCTGCTGTGGCTGCTGGCCATGGGGATGGCAACGACGGCCGAATCGCCATCGAATGCCACTGCCAATGCCGCCCAATCGGACCTGATAACGGCCGTGGCAAAGGAAGAGCAAATCGACCGGGAAATTGCCGGGGACATGGGGGCTGACGCCCACTTCGATTACCGCGATCCCTTGCATCGGGATACACCCAGGGGCGCCTTGCAGGGCTTTTTCCATGCGGCCGACGCTGAGGATTTTAACCTGGCGGCCAAATACCTGGACTTACGTTATCTGCCCCGCGGCATGAATATCCAGCAGGCGCCGGAATACGCCATGATGCTGCTGGCGATTATCGACAGGAATTTGTGGGTCGATCTGGCCCGGATCAGCGACAGTCCCGAAGGGGCGGTCAATGATGGTCAGACGGCGGAACGTGACAGTTTTGCGTCCCTGACTGTGGCAGGCCGGGAGGTTGAGCTGCTGCTGCAACGTGTGCCCGGCAGTAAGTCATCATGGGTGTGGAAGGTTTCCAGTGCCACTGTCGCCCAATTGCCCGAACTGTATCGCACCCTGGGCTACAGTCCGCTGGTGGAGTGGTATATCAGGCATGTGCCCGCCGGGCGCCTGCTGATGCTCGACCTGTGGGAGTGGGCGCTGATCCTCAGCCTGCTTGGCGGCGCTTTTATAGTGGTGCTTCCCCTGACCTGGCTGCTGCGGGCATGGCTGCTGCGAAGCCGCTGGCCATTGCGTTATGAGCTGGCCCGTCTCAGCAGTGGTGCGCTGCGTTTTTTGCTGGCTGTGCTGCTGTACAAGCTGGCGCTTGGCAATACCACCTTGCCGGCGCCAACCCGGGACATTGCCGATAACGGATTATTGCTCGCCCTGACCTCGGTGTGGATGCTGTGGAGCCTGACCGGCCTGGTTCAAAGTCACTGGCGCGAGCGTTTGATGGCCCGCGGCAATAAACAGGCTGCAGCCCTGTTGCGGCCACTGAGTAACCTTGTCCGTACCACTGTGCTGGCCCTGGCGACCCTGATGTGGTTGCAGCACATGGGCTTCAATGCCGGAGCGATATTGGCCGGTATGGGTATTGGCGGTATTGCGGTGGCCCTGGCTTCCAAACAGTCCATCGAAAATTTCATTGGTGCCGTCACCCTGTATGCCTCGGCACCGGTCAAGGTGGGGCAGCGCTGCAAAATGGGCGAGTTGGAAGGGCGGGTGGAGGAAATCGGTCTGCGTTTGACCCGTATTCGCACCCTCGACCGAAGTGTGCTGCATATACCCAATGCCAAGCTGGCGGAAATGGAAATTGAAAACCTGTCGGAGCGGGAGAAGATCCGCTTCAATCCGGCCATCAGGCTCGATTACGCCACCGGCGGTGAACAGATCCAGGCCATAGTCACAGACATCAAAGCCCTGTTGGCGAGACACCCCATGGTGGAAAAGCAACCGCTTGAGGTCACCCTGGGAGGCTTTGGCCAATTTGGTCTGGAGCTTAAGGTGCTTGCTTATCTCGCCACCACCAGTGTTGCCACCTATCATCAACTGGCCCACGAGCTGCATTTGGGCATCATGACCATCATAGAGCACCATGGCTCCTCCCTGGTGCCGGCGGCCATGGTGATGGGTGCAGATGAAAAGGGTTCCGGTCGTGAATGGCCCAATCCCAAGGTGGTACAAGCGGAATGAAATTAAATGACTTTGAACGCTCCGTGGTGCGTTCCCGCGCCAGGCGTATTTTGCAGGACAGGGTCGAGGCCCCCTTGTTGTTGTCACTGTATGACAAGGGCCCGGGGCCCTGCGCCGCGGCGCTGGAAATAGGCTGCGGTTTTGGCAACGGGGTCGACTTTATCCGCCGCCGGCTCGGGGCCGAGCGGGTCACAGCGGTGGATTTGGACCCGACCATGGTGCAAAGCACCAGCGACCGGTATGCCCATGAGCCCTGGTTTAATGCCATGACTGCAGATGCCACGGCCTTGCCCTTTGCCGATGGCTCATTTGATCTGGTATGCAACTTTGCCGTGTTTCATCACATTCCCAATTGGCAGGGGGCCGTGGCCGAGGTATATAGGGTGCTGACACCCGGCGGCTATTTTCTGCTCACGGATCTCTATCGCAGTGCCATCTGCAATCCCATCGCCAGGCGGCTGTTTGACCATCCGCAGCAAAACCGCTTCGACCACAAGCAATTTTTGGCCGAGGCCAGACGCTGTGGCTTTGCGCCGGTGGGGCAGCATAATTTCTGTAACCTGGCGGGACAAATGCTGCTGCAAAAGGTTGTGACTCAGGTTCGCCCATAAGCTCCAGCGAGGCGCTGGAATGGGGGATATCCAGGCTTGCCGCTGGCAGTGGCAGACAGTATTTGAAAATGGGATCTGCACCACACTGACAGCGCCCAAACCCGGGTAACGGCCATATTATGCCCCGGGCTTTGCCGCTATAATCCATTGCAGTTCAATTTTTTAGCCCGGGCTTATGTACCGGGAAAAGAGACAGGGTTATGGCGAAAATTCTTGATTCAGTGGACTCACGCACTCAGCTGGTAGGTGAAAACCGACTTGAATTGCTGCTGTTTCGGCTCAGCAGTACCCAACTGTTTGCCATCAACGTGTTCAAGGTCAAGGAAGTGGTCAAGCTGCCGGCGCTCAGCGCCATGCCCGGCAGTCACCCCCATGTGAAAGGCGTTGCCAATATTCGCGGTACCTCGATTCCTGTCATCGATTTGCGGCGGGCCATAGGTTTCAGCCCGGCACCGGCAGGGGGCGATGCCAACCTGATCATCACCGAATACAACCGCAGCGTGCAGGGCTTTCTGGTGGGCAAGGTGGAGCATATTGTCAACATGACCTGGGGTGACATATTGCCGCCACCCAAGTCAGCGGGGCGCAACAACTACCTGACGGCCATTACCCGTCTTGATTACCAGGGCATGTCGCAGCTGGTGTCCATCATTGATGTGGAGAAGGTGCTGGCGGAGATCATTCATTACAACGTGCGCATAAGTGACGGGGTATTGGATCAATCCCTGCTGCAGGCCATGCCCGGCAGGCAGGTGCTGATAGTGGACGATTCGGCCACGGCCAGGCGTCAGGTGCGTGATACCCTGGCGCAACTGGGGTTGGAGATTATCGAAGTCAACGATGGTTTGCAGGCCTTGCAGTTGCTCCAATCCTGGTGTGATGAAGGCATCAATGTGGCCGATGCGCTGCTGATGATGATCACAGATGCCGAAATGCCGGAAATGGACGGCTATAAATTGACCCACGAGGTGCGCAGCGATCCCAGAATGCGCGATCTCTACATTACCCTTAACACCTCACTCAGTGGCAGCTTCAACAATGCCATGGTGGAAAAGGTGGGCTGCGATAAGTTTATTTCCAAGTTCCAGCCCGACAGGCTGGTGGAAGTGGTGCAGGACAGGTTGCGGGACTTACTCGGCTGAGATCTCTCAGGGCTTATGGGGTGGGAATTATGCCTGCCCCAACTCGGCCCGCACATCGCGGATAAGCATTTGCTTCATGGCGGGAGTCGACCCCAGATGCAAGCGGCACAGTCGCAGGGCATAGCCAAAGCGTTCATGCCCCACCAGGCCGAGCAAGGTTTCCAGTAACTGCTTATCCAGGCTCCAAATCCCCACGTAATGGCGTACCGCTGCCAGTACCGAAGCAAATTCCAGCCCATCAAAAGTGAAGCGGGTATCGGATCCCGACTCATCCAGGGGGATGCCATTGAGCGCCAGCGGCCATCCGCGGGCGTTGACCCTGTCCCTGGCCACCTCAAACATGAACCAGGCGCTTTTTTTAAAGCCGCCAAAGATCTTGCACTCAAATTCCGACTGCTCCAGCTCTTCCCTGGTCCAGTTGCTGCCGATGGCCAGATGCTTGGCATAGCGGGCCATCAGTGCATCCTTGACCGCCAGGCGGCACTCGTAAATCGAGGTTAAAGCTTGTTGACGGGCCAACTTCAGGCACTCGTCACAGGCGGGCACGGCAAGGGAGGGATGGGGGCAAAAGGGCGGGGCCGGATAGTCGAAGAGCCCACGGCAGGGCTCTTCACAAAACCAGCACTTGTACCGCTTGTCAAAAGGGATATCGACCGCGGGACTCGCCATGGGCTTATTCGGCTTCAACCTCGGCCAGCGCCTTGGCGACATCAACCGGATCCAGCTCCAGACAATCTTCGTTGGCTTTCCAGTCAACACCGATCAGCACGCCGTCATTGTTCAGATCTTCCACCCAGTATTCGAGGAATTCTACCAGGCTGATGGAGGCCACCAGGTAATTGGCCCACTCCTCGGTGCAGTGGCTCTTGGCCAGCGCTTCGCTGGACCACAGTGGCATTACATCCGTGTCTTCGTATTCGCTTGAATCACACACAACCCAGCCTTCACCGCCCGCATCCTGCAGTCCCCAAAGCAACTGGCTTTCTTGTACATTGCTGACAAACTGGCCCAGCTCGGTGTTCATTTCGCTCATCTTGGACTCTCTCATTCCGAAAATTGCTGTTGATTATACGGCAAAAACAAGCAACACCAAGGAATTTTACCGCCTTAATTTGCCTGCCAAGCATTGCCTTTGCTGCCCCGCTATTGCAGGATGGGGCTCAAACACAAGCCTCACCGCCTTTTGGCGTAGCGAACCTTCATTTTCCCGTTCGCAGCCTGGCAGGAGCAAGCAAGGAGTCCCGAGTGAAATTCAGCCGTATTTTTTCCGCGCTCTTTTTAGTGGCGACGAGCGCCCAGACACTGGCCAACACCCAGGCCGGTGATATCCCACCCCATGATCCACAGGCTTTTGCCGCCTGTTTGCAGGCCTTGCACACCAAGGCGCAGCAGCAGGGACTTGGTGACCAGAGTCTGGCCGCCATCGACAAACTCAGCTACGTCCCCAGGGTGATTGAGCTGGACCGCAACCAGCCGGAATTCACCCAAACCTTCGAAGGCTATTTCAGCAAGCGCATCAACGACTGGCGGGTGCAACAGGGCCGTAAAATGTTCAAGGAACAGGGCCCGCTGCTGAAAAAATTGCAGCGGGAATACGGCATTCCGCCCCAGTATCTGTTGGCGTTCTGGGGCCTGGAAACCAACTTCGGTGCCTACAAGGGCAAGATGCCGGTGCTGGATTCACTGGCGACCCTGGCCTGTGATGCCCGTCGCAGTGAGTACTTTACCGGTGAATTGCTGACGGCCCTGGCGCTGGCGGAGCGCAACAAGTTGCAACCCGATGCCTTGATTGGCTCCTGGGCCGGTGCCATGGGACACACCCAGTTTATGCCCTCGGCTTACAGCAAGTATGCCAAGGACGGAGACGGTGACGGCCGGGCCGATCTTATTGGCAGCGTGCCCGACGCCCTGACCTCGGCTGCCAACTTTCTGATGCACCTGGGTTGGCAGCGCAACGAACGCTGGGGCAGGGAAGTGGCCCTGCCGAAAAACTTCGATTTCAGCCAGCTGGGGCGGGACCATAAACTGCCTCTCGCCGACTGGGCGGCCAAGGGGGTGACCCTGCCCTCGGGTAAGCCATTACCCGTGGCGGACATGAAGGCGGCGTTGTATCTACCGGCAGGACACAAGGGGCCGGCCTTTATCGGTTACAGCAATTTTGATGTGATCATGCGCTGGAACCGTTCAGAATTTTATGCCATTGCCGTGGGGCATTTGGCCGACAGGATCAATGGCGCAGTGGCACTGACGGTGGCACCGCCGGTGCAGCCGGTACGCAGCCGCGCCAGCCTCAAAGCCCTGCAGGATAAGCTCAATACCCTGGGTTTTGATGCCGGAAAGGCAGACGGGGTCTTGGGGGCCAAGTCCTTGGCCGCGATCCGTGCCTTTCAGCAAAGCAAGGGGCTTATCGCCGACGGCTTTGCCGATGACGCGACCTTTGAAGCCTTGGGGCTTTTGCATACAGAATAGGTGCATACAGAATAGGTGCATACCGAATAAGTGCTTTCCGAATAGTGAAGCTTTTCCGTAACTTGCTCGATTTTTAACGGATGCACTCAAATTGATTGCCTGATGCCAAAAGAGCTTGTAACTTCGGGCCATGCGTTATTAACCCAAGCGTGAACGGATGTGCCCCATGTCACTGGATGAACTCAATCACGGCCAGAAACAACGTCTGGCCTTTATCGATTTCAGTTTGCAATACTTCGGCGAAGTAAGTCGCCAGGATCTTATCGCCAAGTTTGCCACCGGCCTGGCGGCGGCCACACGGGATCTGGCCTGCTATCGCGAGCTGGCACCGGCCAATATGCAGCTGGTACACCAGACCAAAAGTTACCATCGTTTACCCGGCTTCAAGGCCCTGTTTCCACACGATCCCGAAAGTATACTGCACGGCCTGGCAAGGGGCTTCGGTGACGGCTTGTCACACCCTGTGCGTCCGAGCGCCGTGTGCCTTGATGCCGTGTCCCTTATTCATCCCTCACCGGAAATTATTGCCGCCCTGATGCGTGCCATCCAGGCGGGCGCTTCGCTGAAACTCCACTACGTGTCCACCTCGTGCGGCGAGCGCCAGCGGGAAATCGTGCCCCATGCCCTGGTCAACAATGGCCAGCGCTGGCATGTGCGCGGTTATGACCGCTTGGGTGGCAAGTTCAGTGATTTCGTGGTGACCCGCATCAAGGGGATCAGCGGCCAGGGGCCGGAACCCGAGCAGCATGAGCTCGCCGCGGCCGATGATTATTGGCAGCGACTGGTGACCCTGGTGCTGGTGCCGCATCCATCGCTGGCACACCCGGAGGCCATAGCCCTGGATTTCAACATGGTGAAGGGCAAACTTGAGATCCCCTGCCGGGCGGCTCTGGCGGGTTACTTGCTGCGCCAGTGGAGTGTGGATTGCAGTCCGAAACAGCAGATCCGCTCCGGTGTCTGCCAACTGGCGCTGGCCAACCCGGAAGTCCTGACCGATATTGAACATCTGACCATAGTACCGGGCGCCCAGGTAAAAGCCTGAGCCCCGATAGCGCTGGAGGCGCGGCCGCAGATTTGCTAAGCTGCCGCCCTTTCAGGCTCCAACAGGAAGAATCCCATGAGCATTAAAGACGATATGGTAGTGCAGTTTTTCTATACCCTGCGCGACGAAAAAGGTGAGGTACTGGAAAGCAACGAGGGCCATGAGCCTGTGGCTTACCTGCACGGCCATCACAACATGATGCCCGGCGTGGAAAAGGCCATTGAAGGCAAGGCCGTGGGTGACAAGTTCAGCGTGACCCTGCCTGCCAGCGAAACCTACGGTGAGCGCATTGAAGGCGCCGAGCAGCGTGTTTCCGTGAAACACCTGCTGGGTGCCAACAACTGGAAACCGGGCATGCGCGCCGTGGTGCACACGGATCAGGGCCAGCGTCAGGTAACAGTGCTCAAGGTCGGCAAGTTCATGGCCACAGTGGACATCAACCACCCTCTGGCCGGTCGCGAGCTGACCTTTGATCTGCACATCAGCGATGCCCGCGACGCCACTGCCGAGGAAATCGCCCATGGTCACGCCCATGGCGTGGGTGGTCATCACCACTGATCTCTGGTGTCATCTCTGTAAAAAAGCCCGGCATTGCCGGGCTTTTTGTGTTTTGTATTCGAGCTGTTGTGATTAACGTAGCAGCTTCTCTATGCTCGCCACTGTCACCGGGTGATAACCTGGCTTGGCTTTGGCGAAGATGTCCCGGGCCCAGGCCTTTTCGCTGGACGCCGCCAGCGCTTCGTACAGTGGCACCACCAGGCGGCGCCGTCCTATGTGCTCAAGATATGCGCCCAGCTCGGGTTTGACCTCATAATAGCCGCAGGCAAGTGCCAGCTTGAACCAGGAAAAGGCGATTTCACTGTTGCCCTGTTGGCTGAGCCCGAAGTGAGTGTCCAACTCCGCCAACTGCGGATGGCTGAGATCCCGCGGCAGGTTGTTCAGCAGGTGCAGCCAGTGGTGCACTGTCCAGCCCGCGGTATCTATGTCACTGGCCTTGAGCTTGCCGTTTTGCCATAGCTTGGAATCCCTATCAACCCTATCGAAGGCATGGCTGCCGGGGTTGGGCAAGACGGGTCCCGGGCCTTCGCCCTGGAGCCAGGTTTCGATTTCGGTTTCTGTTACCCGGCCCGGAAAGCGTGACAACAGCTCTGCGTTCAGATAGCGACGGAATTCCCGCCTGTCGATGCTGGTAAAGGCATGGTGCTCGAAATAGCCCTTGAGAAAAGTATCGAATGGCTCGCGGCCAAAGGTCTGCTCCAGAAATACCAGGAACTGTTGGCCCTTGGTGTAGGGCACGCTGCTGAAGGCATCATCCGGATCCCGCTGCCCCAGATCCACCTCCAGCCGGGTATCGGCGCCATCGAGGCTGCTGACCTCGTCGCGCAACTCACCCACGGCGATGCTTTGCTCCATCAGGGCCCGCTCCCTGCCGTAGAGATCTTCCATGATGCGGTTTTCCACATAACTGGTGAAGCCCTCGTTGAGCCAGAGGTCATCCCAACTGGCGTTGGTCACCAGGTTGCCGGACCAGGAGTGGGCCAGCTCATGGGCAATCAGGCTCACCAGACTTTTATCGCCGGCGATAACCGTCGGGGTGATAAAAGACAGCCTGGGGTTTTCCATGCCGCCAAAGGGGAAGCTGGGGGGCAGGATTAACAAGTCGTATCGACCCCAGCGGTAGTCACCATAGCGCTTGGAAGCGATAGCAATCATCTCCGGGGTCTGCTCAAATTCCGCCTTGGCTTTGGCCAGCATGGCGGGCTCGGCCCAGACACCGCTGCGGTCGTCGAAGGCGTCAAAGCTCAGCTCGCCGGCGGCCAGGGCAATAAGGTAAGAGGGAATAGCCTGGGGCATATTAAACACAGTCACGCCATCCACAGCCTCGGTGCGCTCGGCGCCCATGACCACGGTAATGTTCTTGGGGGCATGAATGCGGGCGCTGAAGGTGCTGCGCACCGCCGGCGTGTCCTGCAGTGGCAGCCAGCTACGGGCATGTATGGCCTGATTCTGGCTGAACATAAAGGGTTGGCGTTTACCCTGGGTCTGGGCTGCGCTCAGCCACTGCAGCCCCGAGGCCACCTCCGCGGAGCGGTAGTTGATCCGTACCTTGGGCGCCCGGGCGTTGAGCCGGATTTCCACTGGCTCGCCCATGACCCCATGGTGGGCGCCGAGACTGAATTGAGCCTGATGCCATTGGCCATCGCTGTTCAGTGCCTGCACCGAGTGGATGTCTAGGCCACGGCTGTCGAGCAGCAGATGCCGACTGTCGCTGTGCCAATCAAGGCTCAGTTCCACCTGGCCTTCGATGCGCTGCTGTTCAAAATCGAGGCTGAGATCCATGGCTATATGGCTGACACTCACCTCGCGGTAGTTGGCAAAGGTGAGCCTGTCATTGGCTGATATTGAGGTTGAGGCAAGCGCTGAGGCCTGGGATTCAGAGGCTGTCGGCGTAGCCGAGGGCAGGGCGGGAGTGGCACTGACCGATAAGGGCAGGGACAGGGCCAGCAGTGCTGCCAGGCAGCCGGTGATGGTTTTGAAATTATTCATATTATTCTTTTGGTTGTGAAATCACTTTTTAAATGGACGCTATTTGCTGAACTTAGCCCCGGCTTGCACGCGGTCCCGGGGCGGCAAACCTGCAATCGTCTATGGCGCGGCATTATACCCTCTGGGGCCGGTGCGGGGCAGAACTCAGGCACAGGGTGATGCTGAATTTTGTTCAGCCACTGCTAAAGCTGCTCCTGAGAAAGTCCTGGCTCCCCTGACTGTGAAAGCCATATTTGTCGCCATACCAGAGCACGAACAGCGCCTTGCGCCGTGCCTGGAACTCGCAGCGCTCTGCCAGGCTGGCGGGCGCCAGAGCTTGCCAAGCTGTCTCTCCGAGATGTTGCCGGTAACTGGCCAGCAGCTGCTGACCAAAGACCTTGCCGGCGCGGCGCAGCAGGGGAGCAAAATCCAGCGCCGGATCCTGCAGACAGCAATCACTGAAATCCAGCACAGCCCCAAGCCGTGGGGGGCTTTGCGAACAGGCCTCTTTCAGCAGCAAGTTGGCCGGACCGAAGTCGCCATGACAGAGCACCGGCTTGAGCTGACGGCCGTCGAGCCCACGCTCATGGGCATCGCGGAAATAGTGCTCGGCAAGCTTGAGCGCCTCCTGTGACAGCTGCCGGATTGCCATGGGCCAGAGGCTGGTCCAAAAATCCCCATCGCCGTAGGGATAGGCCTCAAGTCCCGGAAATTGGGGCCGGGTGCCGTGAATGGCGGCTAGTACCCGGCCCAGATCCCGGGCGAGCTCAAGGTTGTCATCGGTCAGCCGAGCCGGGCTCATTCCCATGCCGGGCAGGCGCGGGTACAGGAGTCCGGGCTGGGGTGGCGGCGCAGATGCTTTTTCCGGGGCCACGGGCATGGTCAGAGAATTGGCCAGCGGCTGTGGCAGCGCGACACCCGCCAACCTTGGTCCCAGTATCTGGAGTATTCCGAGTTCAAGAGCGGTATCCGCCAGCCGGGGTGTTTCCGAGTGCCTGTCCGAGAGGGCCTTGGGCAGGCGCAGCACCCAGGTGCGGTTAATCTCGATGACCAGATTGCTCCAACCGCTGTCATTGATATGGGTTTCGGTTATAGGGGCACCGATTTGGGCTTCAACCCAGGCGCCAAGCGTTGCAGATAGCTGATACAATAGCGTTTTCGAAATTAGAGTGAAGTAGTGAGCTATGGTAATCCCAGTCCCGGGTGGAAAGCTAATCATAACGCCCCACGAAGTGCAGGCCCGCCTGGCAGAGGGTGCCGTTGCCCTGTCGGCCCTGGTGGAAGATGTGCGCTTGCTGCACAAGGCCGGTTTGCTCATCGCCGACGCCGGCGCCGTGCGCTGGCAACTGAAGTTGAGTGCGGAGCAGCTTCAGGAGATCCGCGAACTTCTCGGCTTGCCCGAGACCGAATGAGCGTCAGGCACCTTGCCGTCCTGAAAGGGCAGTCGCTTAGGGGCTGTCGCTGAGGGCTGTCGCTTAGAGGCAGTCGCTTAAGGGCAGGGCCGTTAACGGCTCGGTGAATTGGCCTGCAACTTGTCACCATGGCTGCTATCATGGCCGCCGCACAGAATCTCAATAATGGAAGTTTTCTATGTCAGCCAACAGCTATTCCCTGCTGATTAATGCCATCGTTATCGAACCCAAGGTCGAAGCCCGTTACTCGGTGATCTGGCTCCATGGCCTGGGCGACTCAGGTGCCGGTTTTGCCCCCGTGGTTCCTGCACTGGGGTTACCTGCAGATCATGCCATTCGTTTCATCTTTCCCCACGCGCCGGAGCAGCCGGTCACCATCAACGGTGGCTATGTCATGCGCTCCTGGTATGACATCAAGAGCATGGATTTGCACGACAGGGCGGACATGGAAGGGGTGTTGGCCTCCGAATCCCTGGTAAAGGCGCTGCTTGAGGCCGAAATCGCCAAGGGCATTCCGGCCGGGCGCATTGTTCTTGCGGGGTTCAGCCAGGGTGGGGTCATGAGCCTGTTTACCGGATTGCGCTTTCCAGAGCGTCTGGCGGGCATTATGGCGCTGTCCTGCTATTTGCCTCAGGGTGATGCTTTGCCGGAGCAATTGAGTGCGGCCAATGCGGGCACCAGGATATTGCAACAACATGGTACCGAGGACGATGTAGTGCCACTGTTTGCCAGTGAAATGGCGGCATCGGCCTTGAAAAAAGCCGGTTATCCACTGCAGTGGCAGACCTATCCCATGCCGCACAGCGTACTGCCAAACCAGTTGACAGATATAGCAAACTGGTTGCTGGAAACCTTTGCCAAGGCCGAATAAAACCGGCTTCAATACGGTATCAAAAAGAACGCACCCTCTGGGTGCGTTCTTTTTATGAAACAATACGCCAGAACGGCATGCCTTTAAAAAATGCAGGTTTTACCGAGTGTTCTGTTGCTGACTCGGAAAACAACCAACTTGCAACATGATATTAACCTCATTACCCGCAGCCTCTTGTTCTCTTAAATGCATAAAGCGTGAAATTAAATGCTTTTAAAATATGCACATAGCTCACGTTTGTTCATATTTCTGCCACATTCGCATGTCAATGTTGCTATTATTGCGCCCGGAACAAGAATAATGTTCCAGCCAAAACATAAGATGATGGTAAAAACATAATATTCAAGGGGTTGATTATATGTCTGCGAAATTGGTAAAAGGCCTGCTGGCCACGGCCGTATTGGCCGCCCTGGCCGGTTGTAACGGCAGTGACAATGAGGTTAAGGTGCCTGCCAGTTGTGCCGAAGCCGGCGATGCCTGCAAGGTATTCACTGTATTGCACACCAACGACAACCATGGCCGTTTCTGGGAAAACAAAGACGGTGAATATGGTATGGCGGCCCGCAAGGCTCTGGTTGATGCTATTCGTGCCGAAGTAGAGAGCAATGGCGGTGAAGTACTGCTGCTGTCCGGCGGTGACATCAACACAGGTGTGCCCGAGTCTGACTTGCAAGACGCGGTTCCAGACTTCATCGGCATGAACAAAATAGGCTACGATGCCATGGCTGTGGGTAACCACGAGTTCGACAACCCACTGTCTATCCTCGATATGCAGCGCACTTTGGCCGACTTTCCCTTCCTGGCGGCCAACATCTATAAAGCCGACGGCAGCCGTTACTTCGATGCCTACAAGGTATTCGAGCTCAATGGTGTGAAAGTGGCCGTGATCGGTCTGACCACCGAAGACACTGCCAAGATTGGCAACCCTGAATTTATCAGCGAGCTGGAATTCCGCGATCCCAAAGAAGAAGTGGCCAAGGTCATCAAGGAAATCAAAGACGGCAAGCTGGCCGACATCATCATAGCCACCACCCACATGGGTCACTATGCCGATGGCCAGAACGGCAGCAATGCTCCAGGTGACGTGGCCATGGCCCGCGCCCTGAACCAGGGCGACCTGCAGCTGATTGTCGGCGGTCACTCTCAAAACCCTGTGTGTATGGAAGCCGGCAACACGGCTTACGCCGAATTCCAAGCCGGTGACGACTGTACCCCGGATCAACAAAACGGCACCTGGATCATGCAGGCCCACGAATGGGGCAAGTATGTGGGTCGCGCCGATTTCGAATACTACAATGGTGAACTGCACCTGGCGTCTTACAAGTTGATCCCGGTGAACCTGGTCAAGACAGTAGTCGACGAGTCCGGCAACAAGAGCAAGGTGCTGGTGGCCGACAAGATTGAGCCCGATACCGAGCTGAAAGATCTGCTGCAGTACTACCAGGATCGTGGTCAGGGCAAACTGGACGAAGTAATAGGTACCACAGACGCCAAGCTGGAAGGCGACCGCGCCGTGGTCCGTGGTCAGCAAACCAACCTGGGTCGTCTGATCGCCATGGCTCAGGCCACTCAAGTCAACGCCGACTTCGGTGTAATGAACTCAGGTGGTGTGCGTGCCTCTATCGCCGCCGGTGACATTTCTTACCGTGATGTGTTGACTGTGCAGCCTTTCGGCAACACAGTAACCCTGAGCACCATGACAGGTGCTGAAGTCGCCGATTACCTGGCTGTTGTGGCCAGCATGCAACGTGGTTCAGGCGCTTATGCCCAGATCACCGGTGTTAAGATGACAGTGGATTGTACCGCCAAGTCTGTGGCCATCAGCGAAATCAACGGTAAGGATTTCAGCGACACCGACAGCTACACCTTTACCGTACCCAGCTTCAACGCCGCCGGCGGTGACGGCTATCCAGCCCTGACGCCTATCCAAACCGGTTATGTGGATGCCGACGTGCTGTACAACTTCTTCAAGGCCAAAGAAGCCATTGTGGCTGCCGACTATGAGCCGATGGGCGACATAGTTTACACCAACTCCAACAGCCCTCTGGGTTGCGAAGTGACCGCGCTGTAATTGCAGTAACAAGCTCCAACCGAAAAAGCTACCCTTGGGTGGCTTTTTTACTTTTGACGCTTGAAAACTTTTACCCCAGCCCCATATCAGTACCAGAGTCGCTCTATGAGGACTCGGGCATCGCCTTCGGGGATGCCGCTTGTGGGCCGAATGGGCCCGATACCGGCGCGATATTGTCGGCCAACTGATTATATTGCTTAAACATTAAGGATATAGACTATGCGTAACTATGATTTGACCCCACTTTACCGCAGTGCCATTGGCTTTGATCGTCTGGCACAACTGGCAGAACATGCCGCCGCCAACAACGGCAACAACGGTTATCCTCCCTACAACATCGAACTCCTGGGCGAGAACCGCTACCGCATCACCATGGCGGTCGCCGGCTTTGCCATGGAAGAGCTGGAGATCAGCAGCGAAGGCGAAAAGTTGTTGGTGAAGGGCAACAAGCAGGACAAGGCAAGTGAACGCAAATATCTGTATCAGGGCATAGCCGAGCGCGGTTTTGAACGCACATTCCAGCTGGCCGACTATGTGACAGTGACAGGTGCCTACCTGGAACACGGCCTGCTCAACATCGATTTGGTGCGGGAAATTCCCGAAGCCCTCAAACCCCGCCGGATTGAAATTGGCAACAGGCCCTTGATTGAGTCTGATGCCGAATAAGGCGACTGCAGTGATTTACATATAATAACGCCGGCCACTTGGCCGGCGTACTTTCGTCTCAATCAGCACCTGTAGTCTGCGGAATGCCACAGTCGCTTATTATGTTGCATTTGGCTTAATACAAGACGCAGTTGGAAAGCCGTAAGTTGAAGTAACGTTATGCTTAACTTTTATTTCAACTTCTTTTTCCTTTATGGATAGAATTTCGATCCCCCTATTTTTAAGTAAATCAATCAATTCCAAGCATGTATTGTATTCTGATTTACTAGGCAAATTATATTTTTCATCTCTTTTTTTGAGTGCTTTCAAAACCCTGTTCTGTTCCACTGATGAGAGCTTTTGATGATATTTACCTTCAGAATCTAAGTAGGTATTTCCATAAACATGCTTCATCTTACTAAATTTACTATTTTCGTTATCTGTGCTGGAACAACCAACTAAAACAAAAAAAATCAGGAAAAATGAATACTTCATGTGCACTCCTCTTGCAACATAACGCCCAAAGCAGCGGCGCGCGTTAGCGCGTCCAGCCCGCAGGGCGATGCTGCCTTTGCTTGTTAAGTGTTTTTGTACAGTTTTGCCCATGAATTCCAATCATCTTCGTTACGCAGATAAACCAATAGTGGAAGATGCTCCATTCGACATGGGTATGGTATAGTCAACATTTCTTCCTTATAGCTGCGATGATTTCTTGAATAGTTGGCAATAATGTTTGTCAGTACAACGCTAGCGACTTCCAGGGCATCTTCACTAGGCTCACCATCGAAAATAAAGCGTGCAACAAAGTCTTCGCCGTCTGGAGATAGCTGAAAAGACACTGCCCTAAAAGAAGGGGCAACCTCTCCAAGAAGGGCTCCTTGAGCGTACTGCATTAGTTTTAAGTCGTGATCAGTTCTCATAGACACTTAACGCCGCCAGCACAGGCGAGTGAAACGAGTCCAGCCAGCTTGCTGGCGATTGTGGCTGGCTTTGTTATGTGATTTACCTATAGTGCTCAATTTTGATGCCTTGGAACTCATCACGAGCTTTGCAAAAAGATACAGCTTGTCGACCTATAAGTGGCGCCCAATATTTTGGCTCCACGGTTGTTTGATTCTGTAATGATTCCAGAAAACCTACAGAAATAAGATTTGATACGTATTCATCCCCTTCACTTAAGAGCGTTTCCACTAAAAGAAATCGCTCCTCAGTATTTTCGTAATTGCCTTCAGATATATTCTTAATAAGTAAATTTGACAGGTCTGACATCAAAATATAATAGAGAAACTCACCATCATTACTTATCCAAGATTCGGCATTTTTAGCGAACGCATCTCTAAACCCAGGATAGGTTTTGGATAGCATTTTTAATGATTCATCTATATTAATCATGTTTCGTAATTCATTTCACATAACGCCCCGCTCAGCTGCGGCTGGTATGGAGCGAATTTTGTGTTAGTGTTTGAGCGCCAGCGAGTGACACAAAAGGCGCGTAGTACCAGCCGTCAGACTGGAGCGGTTTGTTAAGCGTGACTCTCAACATGCTCATTATTTCTGCTGCTAATTCTTTTCCAGAATGCATAACAGATACTATAGAAACGATACAAGGGGTAGACCAGTATAACCAATAAGGTGGCTAAATCGCCCAAATTGCGGTTATTGTAATAATATTCAGATGGATGAAGTAAATTCGGTGTACCGCCTTGATCCATATTCATTTCCAGCTTTAAACCCTCTTCAGATAAACCTACTATTCTTTGATCGGTTTTTATCCTATAGACGAAATACCCATTAGATTCTGTTTCGCCAAAAATTGCATCATTGCTTATGCCGACCATGACAATATCACTGACCATCGCTTCCCCGCCATCTGGGCTTGGCCACAAATTCCATTTGTCTGGAGCATCAATTGCGCCCAAAGATAGGTCTCCACTAACTGGGAGCGACCAGTAATCCGTTAATGGAGGGTCAACCTTTCTAATGAATTCACAAACTACAACGTTAATAATAATTGCTAATAAAAAATAAGGCGCTAGCTTTATTGGAAACCAAAAAAATTGACTGACAGCGACAGTCTTCTTTTGCTTCAGAAGTGAAACTAGCCTAGCGATGGAGACAAAAGCTAAACCTAGAATACTCGCCAATATCAAATAAAGAATACTTACAAAAACTAATTGAAATACTGGCCCCAAAATTGGCTCCTATTCGAATAGCGCTTAACGCCCACAGCAGGGGCGGCCGAAGCGTAGCGTAGGCCGTCCCGCGCAGGCCCGTAGGGCCGGAGCAGCCTGCCTGTGTTTGTTATAGGGCGCAGTTACGGTGTACTCCAATATGGTCTTTAAAGTCTATATATTCTTTTGTATTAGTGACTCCAATGTACACAACATTGTCCTTTCCCGTATTGAGAATCGTAATAAAACCATCCGGAACGTTTGATTCATAAATTTCACCACCATGGTTAATTGCATCCATAGTTAAACCACATTCCTTTAGCCAATCCGAAAGCTGATTCGGTGAAATTTTAAACTTCGCACAGTAGGCCATCTTATCTCCATTGATGGAAAGGTTTGCGATTCCTTCAGGAAATTTTATATCGTATCCGTCTTCTCCGACCCTAATGCAATCATTAGCCTTAACCAGTGGTGAAAATAAAACTATCAGTAAAATAATAAATTTCATGGTAGCCCTATAACGCCGCGCTCTGTGGCAAATTTGGAGCACAGCGGAAAATTTGTCCGACAGCAGCGCCTTGTATGGTTCATTCCGTGTGTTTTTGGGTAAATTGAGGCCCACCCTCAACGGCCATTGAGGGCCTTCATGCAGCAGCTCGATTTAGCGCAGGCTCCTCTTGCGAGAGACCGGTAACAAGTGTGCAGCGCTGCATGACTCTTTAGCGACAACTCGAACAGTCATCGGGGCCTCGAGCCCGTATAGCAAGGCAGAGTCAGCTTATTATGAATACCACGGAAATCCAATCTGAAATCACAGTCGGAGTAGACGTCAGCAAGTCCAAACTCGACATCATGCTTTACCCGTTGAATCTGTATTTCACCGTTGCCAATGAAGCAGCAGAAATCCAAAAGGTGATTGTCTTACTGCAATCCCATCGCATCAGTCGCATTGTCACTGAAGCCACAGGCCGCTATGAACACGCCTTTGTGTTTGCCTGTGATAAAGCCGGATTGCCGGTCGTGGTGGTCAATCCCATTCAGGTCAGACGCTTTGCTCAGGCGATAGGCGTACTGGCCAAAACCGATAAACTGGATGCCGGCGTCCTTGCGCAGTTTGGCGCCACGCTCAAGCCAGAAATCAAGCCCATTCCAGATGAACAATCCAGGTTAGTCAAAGACTTACTCGTCAGGCGCACCCAATTACTGGAGATGTCCACCATGGAGAAAAATCGCCTGCAAATCCTGCCAAAGCCACTACACGCTTCTATCAAAGCCATGCTTAAAAGCCTTGAAAAGCAGATAGACACACTCACCAAACAGTTGGATACCCTGGTCATGCAATTCAAAGGCTGGCGTGAAAAAGCCGACATACTGACCAGCGTTCCCGGGGTAGGCAAGGTATTGGCATACACCTTACTTAGCGACTTACCCGAGCTTGGCAAACTCAATCGCAAAGAAATCGCCGCGCTGGTAGGCGTTGCCCCCATGAGCCGCGAGAGCGGCAGTTACACAGGTAAACGCCGTATTCGCGGAGGTCGAGCCAGGGTGCGAACCGTCATGTTTATGGCCATGATGTCAGCCATCCAGTGCAATCCGGTTTTCAAACGCTACTATGAACATTTAAAGGCCCAGGGAAAACTGCCCAAGGTGGCATTGATAGCCTGCATGCGAAAGCTCTTGGTCACTCTCAACACCATGATGAAAAACGGGACTCGGTGGGGCGAAGAATCACCTGAATTGGCGTAATAAATATTGACGGAATGCCACAGTCACTTGTTAGGGCTTGAAACTCTCAGCAACAAACTTACTACCCATTGACCACATTAATACACCTGAACCTTTGTTGATGTAGGACTTAAATCGTAAATAACTGGCTTGAGCCTTTGGACTTGATAGCAAAATAGAAACTAGGAAGTACCAAGAAAAACTTAAGACAAACACACCAACAACTAATATTGATGTTGTATGAACAGGAACTTTCACGGGTAACATGGCTGCAAACACACTGCTAAATACAATTGCAGTCTTTGGATTACTTAACTGTGTCGCCAAGCCAAGAACTACCGCCTTAAAATGAGCTGGTTTGCTAGTTAGCTCTGCGTCAGCAGAAACAACTTTGTTTTTGCTCGCACGCCACATTTTCACCCCTAGACAACATAGATATAGACCACCAAGAATTTTGAATGCTACGTAAAACTCAGGCACAGCGTCAAAAAGTGCAATGAGCCCCATTGAGGCAATAAATACAAATGTACTTGCCCCCAAACCTAAACCTATAGAAATACACATGGCTTCAGATCTAGATTTTGATATGGCTGTTTGCGCAACCAAGATAAATGAAGGGCCTGGTGTCATCGCGCCAATGAGTAACAGCGTAGCGATTGGCAGTAGAAATAAGTATTGCTCCAACATTTATAATCATCCTTGTACTAACTTGTGTGATTGAGCCCTAACATTTGTATAGTGTGCCGGCTCATTTATCACCTCAGACCAGTGAAAAGCGTGCCGGATAATTCACCGATTATTCATCTGGTTAGTGGATTTTGTCCACATCAATTTACAAGCAAAGCGTGCTGGCACGCTTTGCACTTTTTAACGGCCTGTTATTCAAATCCGTTATTTATTCAAGCTTTTGATTTAAATGGTCATTAATTTTAATGACTACTGCAATCCGTGCCATGCAGATTTGCAAAGCGTGCTTGCATTTTCGTCACAACCAATAACACTGTGTTTATATACAGTTATTGGTTGAGGTGAATTATGAGTAACAGCCCCTTCCTTTTGGCAGTTCGGGACAGCATGCGTTTGAGAGGTTATAGTTTGCGCACAGAGCGTACTTACCTGCACTGGATTAAGTTTTACATCCTGTTTCACCAAAAACGGCATCCTGAAACCATGGGTGCTGAAGATGTAACTGCGTTTTTAACCTATCTCGCTGCTCAAAGGCATGTTGCGGTAAATACTCAAAAAGTCGCCTTGAACGCCTTGGTCTATCTCTATCAGCAGTTTCTACAGACCGAACTTGGCGACCTGGCTTTTTCTTTGGCAACCAAACAGCGGCACTTGCCAACAGTGTTAACAGTAACTGAGGTGACACGGATCCTGGCCAAGCTACAGGGTGTAGCATTACATGTAGTTCAAATGCTTTACGGCAGTGGACTTCGTGTCACCGAATGCCTGCGGCTCAGGATCCAAGATGTGGACCTGGAGAACTTGTCTGTAACGGTTCGAGATGGAAAGGCCAATAAGGACCGTCAAACCTTACTCAGTCGAAGCTGCCTATCTTGGTTGCCACAACAGATTGAACACAGCCTTCAGATCCAGCGGAAAGACAATCAAAACAATGTTGGCCCATCTATGCCTACCGCGCTTTCGTTGAAGTATCCAAACGCATTTCGCGATCCCGGATGGATGTACATATTTCCAAGTACAGGCGTATGTCCTCATCCCATTACAGGTGAAATTTGTCGTCATCATCTTCACGACAGTGCCATACGTAAAGCACTTCAACCTGCCGTCCGTGCCGCCGGCATACGAAAGAAGATCAATTGCCATACCTTTCGTCATTCATTCGCAACCCATTTACTGCAAGCAGGTTACGACATCCGCACTGTACAGGAGCTATTGGGCCATAACGACGTCAAGACAACTCAAATATACACCCACGTGCTGGGGCAACACTATGCCGGAACAGTTAGTCCGTTGGACCGTTTGGGCTGAGTGTGTTGCTGGCTGAAGCTTACCCAATAAAAGACATGGCTACCGCACGGGCTGAAGTACTGTGCTTCGTCCCTTAGCTTAGTTTTATCTCCTTGAATCAGTATCTTGGCAGAGTTTGCTGTAACTGGGCAAGCAAAAAATGGAATCGCTTTTTGTCTTTAGTCAAAGGTCACACCTTTGCCGGAGTGGAACACCTTTGAACAAGCACTGCCGCACCAGTGACCATCGGCGACATGGACGTCGCCGGTGAGCCTACAGGGAAGTATTTACGGCGTGTCACGGGTGTGGCAGTGCGAAAGCCCACGGCAGGTGATTAATTGCATCAGATGCTGGATGTCAGGACAGAACACAAGATAACGGTCGTGCCGTCGGTAGAAGGTCCTGGGTATCCAGCTGGGGGTGCCCAGCCTGCCTCTGGGCAAGGGTATTTACATCATAAAGTCCATCTGCGGCTTAACCGCTGAGACCTTGCTGTGCAGGAGCCTTGGCTGCCAGTAAACTGGCGGCATGCTTAATGGTCTCGGGCAGGGTGGTGCAGGCGGCTGTTATCATGGCGTCGTCATTCACGCCATCGCGCATCCAATCCCTGAGCCTGGTTTCCAGCAGCATTTGCGCCAGTCCATGGAGTTGCGACCACATCATGATGCAAAGGGCGCCGGTATGTCGGCAGTCAGGCAGCAGCGCGTTGATGGCCTGACGCAGGGTCTCGAAGGCTTCGCGCGACATGCGGGCGATATCGGGATCCGGGTTGGCCTCCAGAATATCCGACATAAACATCAGCCGGTACATGGCCGAATGTGCCAGAGCAAATTGCAGGTAGCTGCGGCCCACCTCGGTCAGGTTGGTTGCGGGGTCATTGCTGTGACTGCGCTGCCTATGCGCCAGTTCGCGAAATCCCGCGCTGGCTACGGCAGAAAGCAGGGCTCGTCTGTCGGCGAAATGGCGGTAGGGGGCGTTGTGGGACACCCCGGCCCGGGCGGCTACGCCTCGCAGGCTTAGTGCATCGGGTCCTTCGCTGGTCAGTATTTCGCTGGCGGCCTGCACCAGGGCAGTACGCAGGTCGCCATGGTGGTAGTTGGCTTTCTTGTCTCGTTCAGGCGTTTTGGTCATGGTTCCAATTTATGTTGACAGTGACAACATTTGCATGGTCTCATGTTGTCACTGTCAACATCAAGCGTTTTGTCGAGGAAGCTTATGAGTACCACTTATTCCAATACCCCTGAGGGTGGGACCAATCTGACCAAGTCCATGAAGGGCAGCGCTCTTTGGGCAGGATTGGCGCTGGCACTCGGGGTGCCGACGCTGCTGGCCTTGTTCAGTCCCCAGTCTTGGTTTTCAGATGCCGGTCAAACAGTGGGCGTAGCCATAAGTGAACTTTGTTTCTGGCTGCTGGCACTGGCACTGCTGTTGCTGGTACGTTTCGGCGAGCACTCTCCCTGGTCCAGTATGGGCTTGGGCAAGCCGCGCTGGGCCAGCCTTGGCTGGGGCCTGGTTGCCGGTGTGGTGCTGTTGCTCCTATACCCCATGGTGCAGGGTCTACTGAAGGCGGTGGGACTGGATCCTTCGCAGATGAGCAGCCTTGATCTCAAAGCGCTGCCGCCCTGGATGGTTATTGGCCTGGCCCTGAGGGCCGGCATTGTGGAGGAAGTCCTGTTTCGCGGATATCTGCTGGAACGGTTGGGAACCCTGTTCGACCAAAGACAGCTTGGCGCTTTGTTGTCGCTGATCTTTTTTGTGGCTGTGCATGCCAAAAGCTGGTCTGCGGGACATTTGATTTTTGTAGCCATAGCCGGCGCCATGTTGACCGGGCTCTATCTGTGGCGCCGGGATCTGTGGACCAATATTGTGGCCCACACCCTGACCGATGGCCTGGGGTTGTTGGCACTGCGCTTTGCCCCGGCCTGAGGGGACTTTTCATTAACGGCACACAGCATTAACGGGAGGGGATTTGATTAAACCTGTCCTCGGCCTCCTGGAACAACCTTTTCACCTTGACCACGTCCCAGGGCTGTTCCTGATGGGTTTCGGGATCCCACTCGCTTCGGGGCTGTTCGGGGGCGAAGAAGTCCCCGCCATAGACGTGCAGGGCACAGGTCATCTTGCCTATGGGATTGAGTACCGAATGAATGGCATCGCTGCCGAGCACTGTGACATCGCCGGCGCCCAGGGAAGCGGCGCCGCTGGCCTCTATGCTGCCGGGGGTTCTGCGCCAAAAGATATTATCTTCCCGGCCTGAATAGATGCCGACCACCGAAAACATCTGGTGATTGTGGGGCATCAGACTCATGCAGGGGGCCCAGACAAAGTGGATGATGGTGAGTTCGGCCGAGCGGTACAGCGGCACAATGCCCGCATGCAGCGGTTCACCGAAGGCGGCAAACAGGCCCTGGGGTCTGGCCACGGCGTTTTGCATCAGCTCACGCAGGGCATCGGCGCTGTCTTTTCTGGCACTGATACAGTTCTGGATAAAAGCGTCTTTATCAAACATGTCTCCTCCACGTAACTATGTCCAAATGGCACAGAGCATCAGGCGTCTGGCTGTGCTTATCACTTTATATTCATGAACAAGTATAAGCCTGTGGCAGAAAGCCGGCCGCTTTAGGGGGAAAGGGAGATAAAGGTGCTGGAAACCAGTCAGTCGGAAGATTCCTGGTGAAATACGCCGGTAAGCTCCGGCGTCTATTTTCTGAGGCTCAGTGACTCAAGTGCGTATTATGCGATACAGCGCCGGATCGCCGCTGAGCCCTTCTACTTCGCACGGCCCCAATGCGGCGCGCATTTTGGCTGCAGCCTGGTAAAAGGCCTCTTCCGAAGCCCAGTTGGCGACATTGATAAGCTCAAAGGTCGCGTCAGGCCTCAGCGACCGGTGCAGTGCCGTGGATAGGTAGCCAGGCTGCTGCTGCATAAAGTCACGGTGGCGTTCCCAATAGGCAATGGCTTGTTCCAGCTTACCCGCGGGGACTGTGAATGGGTTGATAAGGATCACGGCTTCGGACATCTCTCCTCCTTTTTGTTGCCGACTAATAGTTAATTGGCCGCCAATGGCTGACGAGGCCCCTGTTTGCGCCGGCCGCTAAGTTTGAGGCCGTCGCGTATGTTCAAGCTCATCAACACCAGGTTAGTGGCACCGGCCAGGAGTTCCACTGCTTGCAGCAGGTAAAAGCCTGTGTCCAGAGATGTGACCAGCTGCTTGAGCACCAAAGCGCAGGGCAGGAGTACAAGCAGACCGTTGATGGCGATAATTTTCATTCTGTGTTGTTTCTGCCTTACCAGACTTCCCGAGCGTCCCATGGTTTGGGCGCTGACCCCGGTGAGCATCATGGCCGGGATCAACACCCAAAGCCCTGGGGTGACTATCAGGTGCTTGATATTGGCGATTTGCGCCTGGGTCCCAAATAGCTCCACCACCAGTGAACTTAAAAAGAAGCTCGCAATGCACAGGGTCGCTAATAAGGCTGCGGCGATATGGAGTGTCTTTTTCATTGGCTATGTCCTCAGGCGCTGCTGACGCGGGGCCGTTCTCGGGATAAGATATGACAATAAGCTGTCAATTGTGACAGCATGTTGTCATGTTGCTTTGGCGGTGTCAATCATGACAATGTGTTGTCAACTTGGGCTCGCAAGAAATGGGTTTGGAAGGAATGAGTGTGGAAGGAATAAAGATGCAGCGTACAACCGAAGGCCAGCTGTTTACCGAAATTGTGCTCGAAGTATTCAAGCTGTCGGGGCTGCTGGCCACCGAGGGGGACAGATTGGGGCGCGATCAGGACATGAGCAGTGCCCGCTGGAAGGTGCTGGGTGCCCTGGCCAGCACGGACAGTCCAATGACTGTGTCTCAGGTGGCACATGCCATGGGACAAAGTCGTCAGGGAGTGCAGCGGCTTGCCAATGAGATGCAGTCCCTGGGGATGCTGGATTTTGTCGACAACCCGGCGCACAAGAAGGCCAAGCTGCTGACCGTGACTCCTCAGGGGATGGCCTTATTGAATGCGATGGAGCAGCGGCAAATTCCCTGGGCCAATGACTGTGCCCGGGACTTGGACCCGGTGCAGCTGGCACAAACCCTGACGCAACTGCGGGCCTTAAGCGCCAAGTTTTAAAGGCCGGATTGGTGGAAGTGAAAGGGCCATAAAAAAACCGGGCCAGGCCCGGTTTTTTAACTCAGTTATAACCTCAGGCGCGCATGGCCTTGTCGCCACGGGCCAGTCCCACCACGCCGGAGCGGGACACTTCCACCACCTTGGTAACTTCGCCAAGGGCAGCGATAAAGGCATCGAGCTTCTCGCTGGTACCGGCCATTTGTATGGTGTACAGCTGGGCGGTGACGTCCACTATCTGGCCGCGGAAGATGTCGGCGGTGCGTTTGATTTCTTCCCGCAGTTCCCCCTGGGCCTTGACCTTCACCAAGGCCAGTTCCCGCTCTATGTGGGCGGCCTCGGTAATGTTGGACACCTTGAGCACGTCGATTAGCTTGTGCAGTTGCTTTTCGATTTGCTCCAGTACCATTTCATCGGCGGCGACCGTGATGTTCATCCGCGACAGGGTCGGATCGTCCGTAGGCGCCACCGTCAGGCACTCAATGTTGTAGCCACGTTGGGAAAACAGGCCCACCACACGTGAAAGGGCGCCGGGTTGGTTTTCCAGTAATACAGATATGATTCGGCGCATCAGCTTTTCTCCGTTTTGCTCAGCCACATGTCGTTCATCGCCCCGCCGCGGATCTGCATGGGGTAGACGTGTTCGGTTTCGTCGACATTGATGTCGACAAACACCAGGCGGTCCTTCATGGCCAGGGCTTCGGCGAGTTTGCCTTCCAGCTCGTCGGGCCGGGTGATGGTCATACCCACGTGGCCATAGGCCTCGGCAATTTTGGCAAAGTCGGGCACGGAATCCATGTAGGAATGGGAGTGGCGACCTGAGTAAATCATGTCCTGCCACTGCTTGACCATGCCAAGGAAACGGTTGTTGAGATTGATGATTTTCACAGGCACATCGTATTGCAGTGCGGTGGACAGCTCCTGAATGTTCATCTGGATTGAGCCGTCACCGGTAACGCACACCACGGTTTCATCCGGCAACGCCATCTTGACGCCCATGGCGGCGGGCAGGCCAAAGCCCATGGTGCCGAGACCGCCGGAGTTTATCCAGCGTCTGGGTTTGTCAAAGGGGTAGTAGAGGGCGGCAAACATCTGATGCTGGCCTACATCCGAGCTGACATAGGCCTCACCCTGGGTGAGACGATACAGGGTTTCGATCACCTGCTGGGGTTTGATTTTTTCGCCGCTGCTCTGGTACGCCAGACACTTACGCGCCCGCCACTGGTTGATGTCGTTCCACCAACAATCAAGGGCTGCATAGTCGTTGCCCAGAGAGCTGTCTGCATCCAGCAGGGCCAGCATTTCATCCAGCACAAACTCGGCGCTGCCCACTATGGGAATGTCGACCCGCACCGTCTTGGAGATGGAGGAGGGATCTATGTCTATGTGCAAAATGGTGGCATTGGGGCAGTATTTTTCCACGTTGTTGGTGGTGCGGTCGTCAAAGCGCACCCCTATGCCGAAAATCAGATCGCTGTTGTGCATGGTCATATTGGCCTCATAGCGGCCATGCATGCCAAGCATACCTATGTTGTTGGGGTGGGTGCCGGGAAAGGCGCCAAGGCCCATCAGGGTATTGACCACGGGAATATTGAGCCGCTCCGACAGCGCCAGCAATTGCTTGTGACAGGCGGAAATAATGGCGCCGCCACCCACGTAAAGCACCGGCTTTTTGGCCGCCAGCAGCGCCTGCAAACCGCGGCGGATCTGGCCCTTGTGGCCCGAAACAGTGGGGTTATAGGAGCGCATCTTCACTTCGCCCGGATAGACGTAGTCGAATTTCAGTGCCGGGTTGAGGGTGTCCTTGGGCAAATCCACCACCACGGGGCCGGGACGACCGCTGGCGGCGATATAAAAGGCTTTTTTGATGACTTCGGGAATTTCCGCCGGATCTTTGACCAGGAAAGAGTGCTTCACTATCGGGCGGGAGATGCCAATCATGTCGCATTCCTGAAAGGCGTCATTGCCTATCAGGCTGCTGGGCACCTGACCGGAAAGCACCACCAGGGGAATGGAGTCCATGTAGGCGGTGGCTATGCCGGTAATGGCATTGGTGGCGCCGGGGCCCGAGGTTACCAGCACCACACCCACCTTGCCGGTGGCGCGGGCGTATCCGTCGGCCATGTGGACCGCGGCCTGCTCATGGCGCACCAGAATGTGTTCTATGCCGGAAATTTCGTGGAGGGCATCGTAGATATCCAGAACCGAACCGCCCGGATAACCGAAAATGTGTTTTACGCCTTCGTCGATCAGGGATCGAACTATCATGCTGGCGCCAGAAAGCTGTTCCATAGTGCATCCTTTTAATCAATATGCCGCCAAGGTAAACGGCAAGTGTGTCAGCGAGGGTCATCGCATTACCGGCGATTTGGCAGGGTGGTGCCAAAGCGCGCAATTGCCAGGGCCACCGGTAAGGTGCCGCGTCCGACTCAAGAGCCGTTGGCAACTGTCGCAAAAGGACAGACATTCATCATAAAAACTTTATCGCCGAGTGCAAGGCCTTATTCCGGATAAAAGCTCAGCATGAAGGATTTTCATCTACAGGTGGAACTCGTGCTGGCAATCTGCAGCGGTCAACGGCAAAGATTAACGAAATCTCAGTGGATTGTGTGGAATTGCAAATAACAGGGGCCTCAAAAAGAGGCCCGCAAAGGGGTTAGTGTTCCTGGCTCGCCAGTCGCTGACTGACGAAGGCCAGCAGCACAGAGGCAAACATCAGCAGTGCGAAGGGCAGGGCGGTGCCGGTATAAAACAGCGCCAACAGCGGACCTGCGAAGGCGCCGCAGCCAAATCTCAGGGTGCCGATAACCGCGGTGGCCGTACCGGTTTCATGCTGGAATTTCAGCAGCACCAGGGCGTCGGCATTGACCGACATGATCCCCAGGCAAGCCATAAACGCCATCAGCACCAGCACTGTGATTTGATAATCCAGCTCCAGCAGATTCACCAACACCAGGCAGGCACCGAAGAACATGCCCAGCACAGTGGCGGCGTGGAGCATGCGCCTGGAGCCAAAACGGCCGACGATACGGGTGTTGACTATGTTGGCCGCCATCAGGGCGCCGACATTGCAGGCAAATACTATGGCAAACCAGTGACTGTCGAGGCCGAAGACCTCCATAAACACAAAGGGTGAGGCGGTCAGGTAGCAAAAATAGGCGAAAGAGGTCAGTACGCCACTGCCGATATAGCCCTTGACGCCCCGGCGACTTAGCACAGTGGCGTAGGAGCGTAAAAAGCCGGGTTTGGCATCGTGACGCACCAGGGTCACGGGCAGGTGCAGCTTGCGCCACACCAGCAGCAGCGCCGCGCCGGCATAGAGGCTGAGCAGCCAGAAGATCATCTGCCAATGACTGATGCCGAGGATAAGACTGCCGATACTCGGCGCCAGCAGGGGGGCCAGCATCATTATCAGGCTTACATAGGACATGCCCTTGGCCGTGTGTTCGCCGTAAATCTGCTTGATATAGCCCGGCACCACCACGGTGGCCGCCGCGCCGATAAAGGCCTGCAGGAAACGCAGCACCAGAAACAGTTCAATGGAATGGGCAAAGCTGACGGCAAGGCTGAGGACAGTGGCGCCGCCAAGGCCCAGCAACACCAGGGGGCGGCGGCCAAAGCGGTCCGCCAGGGGACCAAAGAGCAACATGCCGAGGGCATAGCCTGCCAGGTACAGACTCAGGGACTGCTGCACAGTGGTGATATCGCTGCCAAAACCTGCGGCTATGTCCGCCATGGCCGGCAGGTACATGTCTATCGCCAGCGGATTGATGGCCACTATGGCCGCCAGCAAGGGGATGAGCAGCACCTTGCTCGGCATGGCAATGCTGCTGTCAAAGGCTGTGTCTGTTTTGTCCAAATCTAACCTCGTTTGGCATTGAATTGTTGGTGCGCGAGCCGGTCAATGTTAGCCCTGCCGCTCCCGGCCGCCAATGACAGCCGACCGACTTTGTTGCTTCATAATTGCAAGCAAATGTATTCAGGTAACGGCGATGCAGCCATAGAGCTGTTCCCGGATGGCCTGAGCTATGCGATTGAATATGGCCTGATATTTGTCTTCGGGCAGTCGACCTATGCTGAGGCGCACCGCATTGGCGGGATCGCCGAACTCCGCGGCGCTGCGCAGCAAAATGCCTTCCGTTGCCAACTGGGTCACCAGGGATTGGGCCTGCACCTGGGGCGGCAGTTCAAGGAAACCATTGAGGCCGCGCCAGCGGCTTTTAAGCCCCAGGCTGTCCGCCATGGCAAGACCGGCGGCGCGGATCTGCCTGATTAAAGGGTCGCGCTTTTGATGAATGGCACCCTGTTGCAGCAGCTCGCAGGCCAATTCAATGTTGAGGCTGCTGACCATCCAGCAACTGGCGAGCAGCGCCTGATTGACTCTGGGTAACAGGGCCTGGGGCAGTAACATATAGCCCTGGCGCAGCCCACCGGCAAACCGCTTTGACAGGCTGGATACATAGACCACATTACCCCGCTCCGGATCATGGCTTTGCTTGTAGGCGTGGTCCTTGGCCTGTTGGTGAATTTGATCGTAGTGCCACAGCGGCAGCGACCACTCATCATCCAGGCAGTAATTGACATCGTCCTCAATGACCAGCACCCCAAAGCGTCTGGCCAGCGCCAGTATGGCAAGGCGCTGCTCCTTGCTGTAGCCGATGCAGGTGGGATTCTGGTTGTTTGGGGTGATGTAGAGCGCCTTGGGGCTGTGCTCCACCATGGTTTGCTCCAGTGCCTGCATATCAAGACCCTCTTCGGTCAACGGCACCGCAAGGGTGTTCAGATGCAATTGACGGGCGGCTATGCCTATGCCGGTGAAACACCAGGCCTCGTGCAGCACGGTATCACCCGGGGCGCAAATGGCGCTGAGCAGGGCATGGATCCCTTGCTGGGCGCCCTGACAGAACAGCAATTGCTCGGGCCGTGCCTGTATCCCCTGGGTCTTCAACCAACTGCAGAACAGGCGTTGCTGGTGCGGCAGGGCATGGTGTTGGTATTGCAACAACTGCCCCAGGCGCTGCGGATCGCGTGCTATGCGCATCATGGCATCGCTGCATTGCTGGATCTGATCTGTCATGCGCTGGGCACAGCCGGCCAGATCGGAAATGGCCTCGGTCTGCTCTGTGATCTTGCTGCGGTGGCGCACATAGGTGCCGTCACCCACCCGGGCCTCGACCCAGCCCCGTTGCTCGCACAGGCCATAGGCCCGGGTGACAGTGCCCACTGTGACGCCCAGGGCATCGGCCAGGCGCCGCTGGGGCGGCAGCTTGCAGCCCTGGGCCAGCTCGCCGCTTTCAATGGCATCGGCTATGGCATTGGCCAGCTTGTGATACTTGCTGTCGCTGCCTTCGGCCAGGGTCGGCACCCAAATTGTAACCATGACAATATTTCCGTTGATCCGTGCAATTGTTCCTATAGTATGCGATCAAAATCACCCTTTCCAGTGAATATTGTACCCATACAATAAGGAGTGTTTGATGGATAGCAACCTGCTTACCCTGCTGATGTCTGCCGCGCTGTTTTGCATCACCATGACCATGACGCCGGGGCCCAACAATGTGCTGCTGGCCACTTCCGGCGCCAACTTCGGGGTGCGCCGCACCTTGCCGCACTTGCTGGGGATCCGCCTGGGCACCACCTCACTGCACCTGGCTGTGTTGCTGGGCCTGGGGTCTTTGTTCAGCCAATGGCCGCTGCTGCACGAGATACTCAAGTGGTTGTCCATAGGCTATCTGGCCTATCTGGCGATTGGCATTATGCTTGGTGGTGGCGCTTCCGCCGGCAACCGGGTCAGCAGCAAGCCCATGACCATTCCCCAGGCGGCCATGTTTCAGTGGATCAACCCCAAAAGCTGGATGGCGGTGATGACATTGTGCAGTGCCTTTACCCTGGCGGGTCAGGATTACTGGCAGAGTGCCCTGGGCGGGGTGCTGGTGTTTAATCTGGTGGGCTTTCCCGCCTCCTTTACCTGGGTGTGGGTGGGCAAAGCCATCGCCCGCTGGTTGCACACCCCGCGGCGGCGTCGCGGATTCAATCTCACCATGGGCATGGCCCTGCTGTCCACCTTGCCCATGCTGCTGCACTGACAGGGAAGCGCGAACTGCTGAAAATCTGCTCCGGATAAGGCCTGTTGCGGAAATATTTCATCCGAGGGGATAGACAAACTGCTATTTTTCAAGGATAAGGCAGGAGCTCAGGATCTGCAGGAGGTTAGCAGTTGGTGGATTGGCGTTCCCTGATGCCGGGTCTGGCATCTTTCCAAGATTATCGCCGTGAATGGTTTGCCGATGATATTAAGGCGGGATTATCGGTCACGGCCGTGGCCTTGCCCGTAGCCATCGCCTATGCCCAATTAACCGGGGTGAATCCCCTGGTGGGACTCTACTCCTGCGTTCTGCCCATGTTGGTTTATGCCCTGATGGGCACGTCAAGGCAATTGATCGTCGGTCCCGATGCCGCCACCTGCGCCGTGGTGGCCGCCGTGGTGACGCCGCTGGCCGGTGGTGACAGCGTTAAGCACTGGCAGCTGGTGATGACCATGACGGCCATGACCGGCTTCTGGTGCCTGGTGGCCAGCCGGTTCAAGCTGGGGATCCTTGCCGACTTCCTCTCCAAGCCGATTTTGATGGGCCTGCTTAACGGTGTGGCGCTGACCATTATCGTGGGCCAGCTGTCGAAGATCCTCGGCTTCAGTTTTGATGAGCGCTACCTGCTGGACAGACTGGCGGCCGTACCCAATTACCTGTCCGCCGTGCATTGGGCTACCCTGGCTATGAGCCTGGGGGCCATTTTGGTTTACCTGTTGGTGAAGCGCTTTAAACCCAGCTGGCCGGCGGCCATGGTCGTGATCCTGATCTGTACTCTGGTGAGCTGGGGCGGCGATCTGACCCAATACGGGGTGATCCTGGTCGGTGAGGTCAGTCTGGACATGCCGGGGGTACAGGTGCCTGTGTTTGACCTGGGTCTGGCCCGTGAGCTGGTGATGCCGGCACTGAACCTGGCCATGGTCAGTTTCGTCAGCATGATGCTGACGGCCCGCAGTTTCGCAGCGAAAAACGGCTACGATATCGACCCCGATGTGGAATTCCGCGCCCTGGGGATGGCCAATATCGCCTCGGCATTGTCACAGGGCTTTGCCGTCAGTGGTGCCGATTCGCGCACCGCGGTCAACGATGCCGCCGGCGGTAAAACCCAGCTGGTATCCCTGATAGCGGCTCTTATCATAGGCATAGTGGCCTGGTTATTTACGGCGCCGCTGGCCTTTATACCCCAGTCTGCCCTGGGGATAGTGCTGGTGGTGGCTTCCTGGTCGCTCATCGATCTCAAAACCCTGTGGAAACTCAGGCTCAGGGATAAACGGGCATTTTTGCTGGCGCTGACCACCTTTGTGGCCGTGCTGCTGATAGGGGTGATCCCCGGCATTACCCTGGCCGTACTCCTGGGGTTGTTCCAGTTTCTGCAGGTGGTGATGCGGCCAACGGATCAGTGTCTGGGGCTGGATGCCAAGGGGGTGCTGCGCAGCCTCGACGGCTCAGACAAGGCCAAGGCGGTGCCTGGGGTGTTTATTTACCGCTTCAATTCCCCGTTAACCTACTTTAACGCCAGCTACTTCAAACGGCGGTTACTGGAACGGATAGCGGCCGAACCCGTGACTCCCGAGTGTGTCATCATAGATGCGGTGCCAAGTTTTACCCATGCGGATATCAGTGTGATGGCCATGCTGTCGGATCTGCATAACCTGTTCAAGCGCAAACAAATACGGCTGATTTTGGCGGGGCGAAAGCGCCAGCTGCTGACCTGGTGCGAGGCTCAGGGGATACCTACGGGTGAGGGGGGCTTGCTGATCCGCTCGGATTTGTATCTGGCATTGAAGATGAGTCAGCTTTATCGGCAGGCACTCGCCGAGGGCCAGGCGCCGCCATTGAAGCGACCTGTTGAACTGGATCTGGTGCTGGAGCACAGCCACCTGTAAGAAATTGAGCCGGCATTGCCGGCTCAATAATTTAATCTTCGTGTATCATGTCGCAGGGGATGAGGCCCTGGTAGAAGTAGTAACCGGCTGGGCCGAAAATAAGGCTCAGCAGACACCAGAGACGTTTGCGCCCCGGGCTGATATCGACAATGGCCTTACATGCCTTGATGGCAAAAAACGTATGTAAGCTGGCCAGCAGCACCATCATAAGTGCTATTGCAATTTCCATATTTTCCATAATGTTATCCATTTCATCACCGGCCATCCTGCCGATGTGTTCCCTTGGGGCCGAGTATAGGCTCAGCAGACCTTTGACCGCAAATGCCGGCGGCAAATCCAGTCCTGCGACTGATTCAGACAAGCCGACTCAATTGGCAATCGCCGAAACTGTGCTCGGCGCCGCCGTCGGCAAACTCAACGTACTGGGTCATGATGGCGCTGAACAGCGGCCCTTGGAGCCAGATTGTCAGCCAGGCAGCCAAGCCGGGCAGGGCGGCCTCGAACCAGTTGTTGTCCACCATAGCAAACTGACGCACAAAGGGAAACACGGCCAGGTCCGCCATTGAAGGGGTCGGACCATAGAGAAAGGCCTGCTTTGCCAGTCTGGGCTCCAGCGGCGCCAGAAACTCCAGGCATTGGCTGCGGTAATGGTCTGCACCGTGCTGCGGATGGCGATCGGCATACTTGTATTTGTCGAGCCAGGGTTTGAATTCCTTGTCCATTTGCCTGATCAGTTGCAGTTGTGGCTCTCGGTCTTTGACAAACAAATGATGTGGGTCCCGCTGCCCCAGGGCCCATACCATGATATCCAGGCTTTCGGTCAGCACCTTGTCCTCAAGTTGCAGCACGGGCACTGTGCCCTTGGGATTGATGGCCAGCAGCTGTGGGGGCTTACGTTTCAGCATCACCTCGCGCAGGCGCACCTCAATACCCGCCGAGGCTATGGCGGCGCGGGCCCGCATGGCGTAGGGACAACGGCGAAAGGAGTAGAGCAGGGCTTGGGGCATGGGCAATAATGACTGAGACAAGCGGTGGCGCCAGTCTAGCGCCGGCGGCCTGTGATTGCCATGGGTGACACGCATGGCGTGACGGCTTTCCAGGATTAGCGGATGCTAAAGCCCTACAAGCTGTCTGTGTTTGTGGGGAGAAGTCTGGGGTAGAATGCGCGCCCGCTGCTGCATGGTGCTGTGGCGTGATTGCGCCGGAGATTGAGCTTCGGACAGCAAAGAGAGATTTTTATGTTACCCAATTCCAATCAAGAGGCATCCACCCCGGCAGTAGTGGTGTGTGCCCTGTACAAGTTTGTATCCCTGCCCGAGTTTGAACAGCTCAAGGCGCCGCTGGAAAAAGTCTTGCTGGATAACGGCATCCGCGGCACCCTGCTGCTCGCTGCCGAGGGCATCAATGGCACTGTGGCCGGCAGCCGCACCGGCATTGACGCCATGCTGGCGTTTCTGCAATCCCAGCCCGGACTCGACAACCTGGTGTTCAAGTTGTCCTTCGACAGCGAGATGCCGTTCTACCGCACCAAGGTCAAGCTCAAGAAAGAGATAGTGACCATGGGCGTGGAAGGCATAGATCCACTCAAGGTGGTGGGCACCTATGTCAAACCTGCCGACTGGAACGCGCTGATCTCCGATCCCGAAGTTCTGCTGGTGGATACCCGCAATGACTATGAGGTGCAGATTGGCACCTTCAAAAATGCCGTTAACCCCAAGACCGAGACCTTCCGTGAGTTTCCTGAGTATGTGAAGCAAAACCTGGATCCGGCCCGTCACAAGAAGGTCGCCATGTTCTGCACCGGTGGCATTCGCTGTGAAAAGTCCACCGCATTCCTTAAGGAGCAGGGCTTTGACGAGGTGTATCACCTGGAGGGCGGCATTCTCAAGTACCTGGAGGAAGTCCCCCAGGAGCAGAGCCTGTGGCAGGGCGAATGCTTTGTGTTTGATAACCGGGTGGCGGTCAATCACCAGCTGGAAAAAGGTCAGTACGATCAGTGCAACGCCTGCCGTATGCCCATCACCGCCGAAGACAAGTTGTTGCCCTCCTATGTGCAGGGGATCAGTTGCCTGCACTGCATCGACAGTCACAGCGACAAGCAGCGTCGCCGCTTTGAGGAGCGCGAGCGTCAGGTGCAGTTGGCCAGGGAGCGCCGTGAGGCCCACATCGGCAGTGATGTGAACGACATCATCCGTGCCCGCCGGGAAGCCAAGGAACTGGAGCGCAAGGCCCAGGCCGAGAAAAACGCCTCTTAAGGCGACTGCAGTAAAAAGGCCGTTCAGTGAACGGCCTTTTTTGTGTCTCCCGGCTTGATATGGATTGCGTTACAGCCTGTCCATACCTTCCAGTTCCAGCTTGAGTCCCAGTGTCGCAAAACGCTTCTGTTCCCGCTGCAGATCCTTGAGCAGCAGATTGAACTTGGTGCCTTTCTGCGGGCGCACCAGCAGTTGCTCGCCGTCGATGGCCGAGCATTTGAGCGTCAGCGGCGGGGCGATGCGGCCCAGATGGGTCAGCACCCCAAGCCGCAGCAGCGCCAGCAGCCTGACCATGGCCAACCTGTGCCCCGGCTCCAGAGTACCTATGGCTTCCAGATCCGGTTTTTTGCGATGATTGGCTATCAGCAGGGCCAGATCCCGCTGTAAATCCTGGCTGAAACCCGGCAGATCGCTGTGGGCTATGATATAGGCACCGTGCTTGTGGTGACCGCGGGAATTGATGTGGATGCCAATCTCATGGAGGCTGGCCGCATAGGACAGCAGTCTGGCATGGGGTCTGAGCTGCCAGTCATCGGCCACCTGCTCAAACTGGGCCATGACGGTATCGCGAACCTTGGCCGCATGCTGCTGATCCACGTGGTACAACTGGGCAATACTTTCCACCGTGCGCTGGCGTATGTCCTGATATTGGCCAATGCCCGCCAGTTCGTAGAGCACCCCTTCGCGCAGTGCCCCCTGGGTAAAGTCCAACCGCCCTATGCCTAGGCGACGGAAAAAGCTGATTAGAATCGCCAGACCCGCAGGTACCAAAGGCACACGGCGGGCTTCCACATTGGCAAGTTGCACCTGGCTTATCTCGCCCCATTGCACCAGTCTGAGCTTGAGCTCCTTGAGCCGGGACAGGGTGACCGTCTCATCGCCGTAGAGTTCGGCCAGGGCCTCGCAAATGGCTTTGACCGAGCCCGAACTGCCGAGCACCATTTCCCAGTTGCCGCTGAAGTATTCCTTGGACAGGGAGGCAAATTGTTTGTCGGCGGCGCTTTGGGCCGCGCGGAAGGCCGCCAGGGTCAGCTGGCCATCGGCAAAGAAACGTTCGTTATAGCTGACACAACCGCAGCGCAGGCTGGAGAGCTGCATGGGCTGGTTTTTCTCGCCTATCACCACCTCGGTGGAGCCGCCGCCTATGTCTATCACCAGATTGCGTTTGCCCAGCACCTGGGACTGGGCTATGCCGCTGTAGATCAACCTCGCCTCTTCATGACCGGGAATGATCTCTATGGGGTAGGGGATGATCTTCAGGGCCGCACTGACAAAGGCGTCGCGGTTTCTGGCGACCCTCAGGGTATGGGTCGCCACCAGACGCACCTGGGTTTCACACAGGTTGGAGAAGCGCTGACTGAAGTCCCTCAGGCAGTTGAGGCCCCGTTCCATGGCGTCGCTGGACAGGATGCCATCGGGGGACAGGCCCTGGGCCAATTGCACCTGTTGCTTTTCCTTGTGCAGGATCTGCAGGCTACCGTCCTGCTCCCGGGCAATGACCAGGTGAAAACTGTTGGAGCCCATGTCTACGGCCACAAAGTGGCGGGGTTGTGCGTGTGGCAAGCGCTTATCCTTCACAAGCTTATTCTGTCAAAAAAGGCGCGCCATTATCGGCGCTTTCCCGGGCCTGCGCCAGAGCCAGCGCCTCGGCCTCGGCATCTTCCGCCAGCAGGCGCGTTTGCTGTTGCCGCTCGAATTGGCTCAGGTACTGATGTATCGCCAATTGGGAGCGGACCTTGCGGCGGTTGCCCCTTGGCCGATAGGGATTGCTCTGCTCCTTGTTGATGATCCTGGCCTTGGTATTGTCTGAAAATTGCAGTGACAGCAGGTCCATCACCATTTGCTTGAGCCAGTCATCATAGACCGGGGTGCTGACCTCGATACGGCTGTCGATATTGCGGCTCATCCAATCGGCGGAGCACAGATAAAGCTTGTTCTCGCCGCCGGCGTGGAACAGCATCACCCGCGAATGCTCCAGGAAGCGGTCCACTATGCTGTAGACCTCAATGTTGTCGCTGATCCCCGGGATCTGCGGCACCAGGGAACACATGCCGCGGATAAGCAGCTTGATTTTTACCCCCGCCATGGAGGCGTCATAGAGGCGGGAGATCAGCTGCTCGTCCACCAGATTATTGAGCTTGAGGGTAATGGCGGCCTTGATGCCGCTGCGGGCATTGAGGGTTTCCTGCTCTATCAGGCCACAGAGTTTCTGCCGGGCATCATAGGGGGAAACTATCAGGTGCTGAAAGTTATCCCGCCTATAGGGATGTTCAATCAGATCAAATACCTGCTCCACTTCACGGGCAATTTCCTGGTTGGCGGTAAACAGTGACAGGTCGGTATAGACCCTGGCGGTGCCTTCGTTGAAGTTACCCGAGCCCACGTGGCAATAGAGCCTGGTTGCGCCGTGCTCCTCCCGGCCTATCAGGCACAGCTTGGAGTGCACCTTCAGGCTTTCGATACCGTGGTGAACCCGCACGCCGGCTTCCGCCAGGATCCGGGTCCATTCAATATTGTGTTCTTCATCGAAGCGGGCTCTGAGCTCGATAACCGCCGTTACCTGCTTGCCGTTTTTCACCGCATCTATCAGGGAATTCATCACCCGGGACTTTTTCGCCACCCGGTAGAGGCTGATTTTGATAAAGCGCACCGCGGGATCGTAGGCGGCCTGGCGTACCAACTCGGTAAAGTGGGAAAACTTGTGGTACGGGTAGTTGAGCATGATATCGCCGCGGGCTATGGCCTCGAAGCTGTTGGCACTGTGACTGAAACCGGCGCTGTCGAGGGCCGCCAGCTTGTCGTTGACCAAATACTTGCGCCCGGGGTTGGGGAAGTTGATGAAATCCTTGAAGCTGTGGTAGCGGCCGCCGGGAACCAGGCATTCGGTGGAGCTGATCCCCAGTTGATCCTTGAGCATGGTCAGCATGTGCTCGGGCATGTCGCGGTCATACACCAGACGCACGGGTTCGGCGGTCAGGCGTTTTTTCAGGCCGCGGGTCATTTTTTCCAGCTGGCCCTGATCCAGTTCGTAGGTGATATCGAAATCCGCGTCCCGGGTCAGCTTCATCGAATAGGCCTCGATGGACTCGTAGCTGAAGAAGGGCCCGAACAGCTCATCAACGCAGTGGCGGATAATATTGTCGAGCAGGATCAGGTGTTTTTTGACCTTGGAGCGTTCGGCGGGCAACTCGATAAAACGCGGCACGTTTTTGGTGGGCACTTCCACCAGGGCGTACTGACGTCGTTCCTTGCTGTGCAGACACACCGCAAGATAAGTGGCGTTGTCATTGATGTGTTTGAGCAGATCCCTATGGTTGCTGACGATAAGGGGCGCAATATGGCGCTTGAGATGGTCGCGAAAATGCACCTTGAGCCACTGACTGTGGAACTCGCTCAGTTGGTGTTCATTGATCAGCAACACATTGCGGCGCACCAGCTCCCGCAGCAGCTCGGCATAGATGGCATCGAAGCGTTCCTGCAGCGACAGTACCCGGGTCTGGATCTTGGCCATCAGGTGACGACTGTTGTTGTGGCCATCCTGCAGGGTAGACAGCAGGATACCGCGACGCACCGCCGCGACCCGCACCCGGAAAAATTCGTCCATGTTGCTGGAGAAGATCCCCAGAAATCGGACCCGCTCCACCAGGGGCACCTCGGGATCGCAGGCTTCCTGCAACACCCGTTCGTTAAAAGACAGCCAGGACAATTCCTTGTCGATATACATCTTGTCGGTATTGGGGGACACTCGGAATACTCCTTATCTTCGAGAGCGCTGGCTTGGCACTACAATAGCATTTGGCATAATTTCCACAATCTCTGCCGCTGCTGAAGCTGTTGTTTTTTAATGGGCAATAGAGCCGCCGACGGCCAAAATACGACACTTTTGTTGCACTTGCGTGACAGGGCTTGGGCAGCATATTTCGCACGCTGCCTGCGAATGTGGCTCCGGGGGCAACAATGTGCTAAGGTCAGCGGCTTTTTTATTGGCGGGTGAGGGAAAGATGTACATAGGCTTTGATTACGGCAGTGCCAACTGCGCCGTGGGGCTGTTCAACGGTGACAGCGTGTCCCTGTTGCCTCTGGATGGCGATGACAGCTACCTGAGTTCAACCCTCTACAGTTATGACAGTGCCCTTATCGCCGAAGCTGTGCTGGCCCGTCTGCCGGAGGACCTGGCGCCGGCGTATCGCCGTGCCCGTGCTGCCGAACTCAGCCGCGCAGCCAAGGCGCGCCGTGACTGGGATCTTGCCCCCAATGAACAAACTGTGTTCGTCGGCAGGGCGGCCATAGAGCACTATCTGGAATTTCCCGGTGAAGGATTTTATGTCCGTTCGCCAAAATCCTTCCTCGGTGCAGTAGGGTTAAGACCCGAGCAGCAGGCCCTGTTTGAGGACATAGTCACCCTGATGATGCAGGAAATCAAAGCCCGGGCCGAACGGGTTTTGGGCTCGGTCATCCGCGGTGCGGTGATTGGCCGGCCGGTGAACTTTCAGGGCATAGGCGGTGAAGACAGCAACCGCCAGGCCGAGTCGATTCTGCGTCTGGCGGCCGCCCGTGCCGGCCTGGAAGAGGTGAGTTTTCTCTATGAACCCCTGGCCGCCGGTTTTGACTTTGAGGCCAGGCTGGAGGCCGATGCCACAGTGCTGGTGGTGGATGTGGGCGGCGGCACCACCGACTGTTCCCTGGTGCGTATGGGCCCGAGCCACAAATCGGCAAAGGATCGCAGCCAGGATTGCCTGGGCCACAGCGGCCAGCGCATCGGCGGCAACGACCTTGATATTGCGTTGGCTATGCAGGCCTTTATGCCGAGTTTCGGCCTGGGTTCAAACCTGATGACGGGCAAGCCAATGCCGAGCCAGCCCTTCTGGCAGGCGGTGGCGGTCAATGATGTCAGTGCCCAGCGGGAGTTTGCCGCCCTGGCCACGGGTAATCTGATTAAAGAATTGAAAAAAGACGCCAGTCAGCCCGAGTTGCTGACCCGGTTCGAACGGCTGCGCAGTCGCCAACAAAACTTCCATCTGGTGCGGCTTGCCGAAGCCGTCAAGGTGGCCCTGGGTGAGGCTGAAAGCGCCCGCACCGGACTGCCGAACGGCGAGGAAGAACTGGAGATAGGGCGCTTGGACTTTAACAATGCCATAGGTCCCCAGCTTGAGAAAATTGCTGCCCTGATGCACAGTGCAGTTCAAAACAGTGCTGTACATAATGTCGGCGCAGCGCCGGACATAGTCTACGTGACCGGCGGCAGCAGTCGCTGTCAGGCGGTGGCCGAGCGCATTGGCCAGGTTTTTCCCGGTGTGCCCGTGGTCAGTGGCGATCATTTTGGTTCTGTTACGGCGGGACTGGCCCGCGCCGCCGCTGCACTGAATAGAAAGTGAGTAAAATTAAGGAGTAGAAATGAACAAAGGATTATGGCTGGCCAGCCTGCTGCCCAGTGTCTTGTTGCCCAGTATCTTATTGCTTAGCGGCTGCGGCGATGATGTCGGCAAGGTGAGCCTGGGGCTGTTTACCACCAAGGATTTGGTGATTGAGGCGCGCCAGGACCCGAAGATCCCCGGCGTAACCTGCCATATCAGTCGGGTTGAGGCGGATTTGTCCCTGGCCGATCCCTCGGACATGAGCATAGCCTGCCGTCAGACCGGCCCCATACACGCCGCCGACATTGCCGCCATCGACAAGGGCAAGGACGGGGAGCTGGTGTTCAGCGCCTCCCTGAGTATCTTGTTTAAATCTCTCAAGGTGAGGCGGATTTTTGATGCCGAGTCCCAGACCCTGCTGTACCTGTCCTATTCCACCAAGGAGACGTCCGGCAGCCACAAGCATGCCTTGTCGAGCGTACCTCTATACGGCACAGACGCCTGGCGGGCACCCGTCAAGCCAGACTAGTGGGAAAGCCATTTGCGGTTAATAAAAAACCTCGCCTTGGCGAGGTTTTTTATGCTTTCAGGGTAACGGGCTCAGCGGCCCATGACGGCATTATAGCGCTCGAAGGCGGCGGTCAGATCGGCAATTAAATCTTCGGGATCCTCCAGGCCTATGTGCAGGCGGATCAAAGGTTTGCTGCTGTCCCAGCGGGTGGCGCTGCGGATCCTGTCTATGCCCGTGATGGCGAGAATGAGGCTCTCATAGCCGCCCCAGGAGAAACCCATCTTAAAATGCTCCATGCCTTCCACAAAGGCTTCCAGCGCTGCGTTGCTGCCATCCTTGAGCACAAAGGAAAACAGGCCGTTGCCGCCGCTGAAATCGCGCCCGAAAAACTCATGGCCGGGACAGCTGGGGTAGGCCGGGTGGCGCAGGTGGTCAAGCTCGGGGCGGGTCAGCAACCAGTCGGCGACGGCGCGGGCGTTTTTATCCTGCTGTGCCAATCGGATCCCTAAGGTTCTCAATCCTCTGGCCGCCAGGTAGACATCATCGGGGGAGGTGGTCTGGCCCAGCAGGTAGCTGTGCTCCCGTAACTGATCCCAGTGACCGGCGTTGGCCGTCGCGGTACCCATCATTACATCCGAATGACCCACTATGTACTTGGTGGCGGCCTGGATGGAAATATCCACCCCCATATCGAACGGCCGGCAATTGATGGGCGACGCCCAGGTATTGTCCAGCATCACGGTCAGGCCGTGCTCGTGGGCAATGCGCGCCATCGTGGGCACATCCTGCACTTCCATGGTGATGGAACCCGGGGACTCCAGGAACAGCACCTTGGTATTGGGGCGGATAAGCTCTGCTATGCCTGCACCTATCAGGGGATCGTAATAGCTGGTTTCTATACCATAGCCCTTGAGCACCTTGTCGCACAGATCCCGGGTGGGTTCATAAACGCTGTCCACCATCAGCAGGTGATCGCCGGTCTTAAGGAAAGAGAGCAGGGCGGCACTGATGGCGGCTGCGCCACTGGGATACAGGGCCGTGCCCACGCCGCCTTCCAGCTCGGCAATGGCGGCCTGGAAGCTGAAGTGTGTGGGGGTGCCGCGACGGCCATAAAACATTTCGCCATTATGTTTGTGCCTGGCTGCGTGGCGCATCTGCTCCATGGAATCGAAGACTATGGTGGAGGCGCGGAATACCGGTGGGTTAATCACCCCCATGCTGTATTTTTTGTCGCGGCCAAGACTGACGATTTTGGTGGCGGTTTTCATGGGCTTGTCTGACATCTGTGACTGTTCCTGTCGCTGTTTAGGGCTTCATCTTAACATTCGGCAGCCGGGAATAAAGACCGCAGGCATCAAGCTGAATCATGTTCAGCATCAGGCCGGGCTGAGCGGCAATGCCAGGGTCAGCTCGACGCCGCTGTCATCTTCCAGATTGCGAGCCTGGATCTCACCCTGATGGAAGTCGCTGATAAGGCGCGCGATATACAGACCCAAGCCCAGGTGGGGTTTGCCCTTGGCAACTTCGGGACGTACCGACACCATGGAGTCGAAGATTTGCTCACCCATGTCCTTGGGAAGCAAGGGGCCCTGGTTGCTGACCTTGAGTTTCGCCTGCTTGCCATGGGTGCTCAGGCTGATGCGAATTTCCGTGTCCGGGTGACAGAATTCCAGGGCATTGCTGACCAACTTGTCCAACAACTGGGCCAGATATTCGGGTACGCCCTTGATGGCCAGCGGCTCGGCAGGGAGTTCCAGGGCAAAACGCTGCTCAGGGTAGGTCAGCTGGTAACCCTGGACGCAGCCGCCAATCACCTGGTTCAAGACGAAATCCTGTTTCTCGGCCTGCTTGAGGCTTTCCTCCATGCGGGTGGCCTCGCTCATGTTGGCGAGGATAAGGCTTAAGCGGCTGACGCCTTCCTGGGCGCGCTCGAGGTATTTTTGCTTGTCATCCCCCAGGCCCATCAAGGCCAGATGTTCCAGGGAGCTGCGCACCACGGCCACAGGGGTACGCAGTTCATGGCCAAGGCGAGAGGACATGTTTTCCAGGTAGTGGTTATATTGGCCGAGGCGACTGACGATGCTGGCAAAGCTGCGGGACAGATCGCCAATTTCATCGCGGACCTTGGAGGGCTGCAGTCCCTGGCGTACCCGGCCCTGGCTGTCGATGGCCTGCTCCGCCTGATCCCGCAGGCGGCGAATACGGCTGGATATGCTGGAGGCAAAGAAAAACAGTGCCAGTGTACCCATGCTCATGACGGTGAGGATCACGTTGAACAGCTTTTCCAATGCCCGGTTTCTCAGGGTGCGAATGCCGTGGGTGGTTTCTTCGGCCACCACGGCGCCCATGACCTGATTGTCAATCCAGATGGGGCTGGCGGCGGCCAGTACCACGGCCTTGTTGTCGGGAGTCAGGCGCCAGGTGCTGCCCGGGCTGCCGGTCAACGCCGTTTGAATGTGGCTGCCGGCCAGCTCTGTGCTGTCCTTGAGTCCATCGACGAAGTCCTTGGGGGGCCGGGTAAGAATGCGGTAATAAAGTGGATAGAGATAGCGGCGCACCCAGGCATCAAAGCTGCCATCTGGCACCTCGTTTTCCACCGCCCGGGTCCAGACATTGTTGTCCGAGTGAATGTCGCCGGAGCGGGCCAGTACCCGGCCGTGTCTGTCCACCACCCAGATACGGGCACTGTTATGGCCCATACCTTTGATAATATTTTCTATTTCCGGAGATGGCACCAATACTGTGCCCAGCTCGCCGGCATCATCGGTGGCGGAGGTGCCGACGCTGGCCACCGGTTGGCGGGTTCGCTTGTCATTGACATCGTTGATGGCGAAACTCAGCTTGCTGCCTAGCATCTCCAGCGGGATCCTGAGCTCGATATTGTAGCCCAGGTCGGTGCGCTGCCATTGGCCCTGAATTCTGGGCTCGGGCGCTACCGGGGTGCGTTTGCCAGTATCGTCCGGCAGGGCAAAGGCGCTTATCCAGCCATCGCGGATATTGGCCACCAGATAGCGGCGAAACACCCCGGCAGGATCCAGGGTGGCGATGGCAAGGGCGTCGTTTCTGTCTATGGCCAGGCTGTTGCGGCCGCGCATCACGGGAAAAGGGTCGGTCACCTCGAAAAAGGCGTACAGGTAGTCGCCGTACTTGCCCACCATGTGGTTGAAGCTGAGATGACTGTCGCTGTCCTGGCCGCTCAGGCGCTGGTCCCTGCCATAGTTGAGCATATGGTGGCGGTATTCGTCCCAGTCGCCCAGCTTACCGTCGAGCTGAATGGGCGACGACAGGGGATAGGCGTAAAGATCCCGGCCCTTTTCCAGTTGGCTGCGGTAGCTGGCCTGGCTGTCAAACAGCTTGGGGCGTTCATGGAGGGCGGTGGCCAGTGCCTGAGTGGTGCCCTCCAGGGTGCGCTCCTGACCGTGGCGCAGGTATTTTTCCATTTCCCACACGTATTCATAGCCAAGCCAGGGCAGGCACAGCAGGAAAGTGGACAGGAGTATGACCTTGGTACGCAGGCCAAAGGGCAGGGCCGTCATGGTTTCTGGCTGTCCCAGCGATAGCCCATGCCATAGACTGTATCTATGCAGTCGAAGGCCGGGTCAACCGCGAGAAACTTCTTGCGGATCCGCTTCACATGGCTGGTGATGGTGCTGTCGTCGACGAAGATCTTGGCTTCCTGCATCAGTTCATTGCGGCTTTTGACGTGACCCGGATGCTTGGCCAGGGCATGTACCATCCAGAATTCGGTGACCGTCAGCTCTATGGCCTGTTGCTGCCAATAGGCCTGAATGCGGTTGGCGTCTATGGTCAAAGGCCCCCGCTCCAGCAATTGGGTGACGGGGCCATTGTGTTGCAGTGATTCGCAGCGGCGAAACAGGGCTGCGAGGCGGGCCAACAGGTGTGGGAAGCTCACTTCCTTGCTCAGGTAGTCATCGGCACCCAGGCGCAAACCGCAGACGGTATCAAAGTCGCTGTCGCGGGCGGTCAGAAACAGTATCGGCACAGTGGCCGACATGGCCCGCAGCGACTGGCACAGGGCAAAACCGCCGTCGATTTCATCCTCCAGGCCTATGTCTATGATGGCCAGATCCGGCAAGCGTACCTGAAACGCCTTGAGCGCCGCGGGGCGGTTGGCGTAGGTCTGCACCTGATATCCCTGGGCCTGCAATACATCCTTGTAGTTCTCGCGGATGGCGGCCTCATCTTCCACTATGGCAATTCTTTTCATCAATCGATTCTTTTGCTGCCGAACGCTTGGCTTCGGCCGGTTCCTTTATTCTCGGCTGACTATACCGCAATTGGCCGTCAAGAAAAGGGCCGGAGGCCAATTGCCATTTTGTTGCCACAATTGATAGCCGAAGTGCCATTTTTGCTCCGCTAAGTTGCCATTCCGCTTGGGTTTAATTGAGTCATCGACAGGAGGGCAGGTCGTCCTCCCGCCAACACCACTCAAAAGGAATGACATCATGAAACACACAATCATCGCTGGCATCGTTTTCCTGACCCTGTTTGGTCACTCTGCCCTGGCCGCTGAGGTCTCGACCGAAGCCACCAAGCCCCGTGAGCACAAGGAGGAATTGATAGGTTTGGGCTCGGGGATCCTGCTGGGGGCCGCAGTCGGTGGCCCAGTGGGTGCCATCATTGGCGCCTTTACCGGCGGCATCATTGGCAAATCGGTGGCCGATGACGACCAGCTCAAGGCCCAGGAGGCGCGCCTGGCACGACAGGAGGAAGATTTGACCAGCCTGCGCAGGACCAAGGAAAGCCTGGAAAACCTCTCCGGCGAATACGCCAGGGTGCAACGTCAGCTCAATGAACTGAAGCAGAGCCGTGAGTCCCGGCTGCAGGAGCTGTCTTTGGGTCTCAACGTGCAATTCAAAACCGGTTCTTCCGCCATCGAACCCCACTTCCAGGCCCAGCTTGATGATGTGGCATTTGTTATGACCCAGGATCCCGAGCTCAAGCTCGATCTCAAGGCCTTTGCCGACCGCCGCGGTGATGCTGATTACAACCAGGCCCTGTCGGAGCAGCGCCTGGCTGAGGTCAGATCCTACCTGGTGAGCAAGGGTGTGACCGAGGACAGGCTGCAGGGCAAGGCTCTGGGGGCCAGTGCGCCGCTGGCACAGGCCTCCGGTCTGGAAGAGGACTTCTTTGACCGCAGGGTGACCCTGCGCCTCAGCAGCCAGGAATTGCAGAGCCATACCGAGGAAGCCCTGGCCAGCAACGGTCAGTGATCCCAGGCCACGGACAGGGAAGAAAGCAATTGACGATTTCAATGCGATATCAGGGCCTGAGCAGATGGGTGGCGGCTGTCGCCCTCATCTGCAGCGCAGGCGCGGGCGCCACGGGTAACGGCGCGGATTGGCAACAAGAGGCGGGTAAGGCCAGGGTTCACACAGAGGCGGCCGAACCCGGCATGGGATTGCTGCAATACCGGGACAGCCAGGGGCAGCAAAGGCAGCTGATGGCGGTTAACACCCGGGTGCAGATGCACGTCAGTGGCTGGCTCAATAGGGTAGTGCTGGAGCAGGAGTTCCTTAACCTGACCGGCGAGACTATTCAGGGGCAGTATCAGTTTCCCTTGCCCCAGGGGGCTGCTGTGGATGGTATGGAGCTGGATCTGGGACAGCGCAAAATAGTCGGTGTGATCCAAGAGAAACAGGCTGCGAGGGCCAGATTTGAGCAGGCCAAACAGCAGGGCCAGCGGGCGGCGCTGCTGGAACACAGAAGTGCCAATCTGTTTCACACCGAAGTGGCCAACCTGATGCCCGGTGCCTTGCTGAAGGTGCGGGTTAATTACCTGCAGACCCTCAACTGGGAGCAGCAGGGCTTTGAATTGCGCTTTCCCATGACCCTGACGCCAAGGTACTTAAGCCCCCTGTTGCCAATGGCCCAGGGCCAGGTGCCCATGTTGGCAGCGGCCATGCCAAGGCAAGCCAAGGTCAGTTTGGAACTGCTGCTGGAGGGCTTTGATATTCGCGCTGTGACCAGCCCCTATCATCAAATTCAGGTGGAGCGGGAAGCAGAGGATCGTACCCGGGTGCGCCTGGAAGACTGGGCGGCCAACCGTGATTTTGTGCTGCGCTGGCAGCCAGGTTTGGAACAGGCGCCCAAGGCCTCGGTGCAGGTGCAGCAGGGCCTGAGCTATGGCGGGGAAGAGCAGGGCTACTTCCATGGTTTGCTGTCCTTGCTGCCGCCGGCCGCCGAATTGGCGCTGGCCGTGCCGAGGGAGTTGGTGCTGGTGATAGATACCTCGGGCTCAATGACAGGGGAATCCCTGAGCCAGGCCAAGGCAGCCTTGGCCGAGGCACTGAATCAATTGACACCCGCTGACAGCTTTAACCTGATTGCTTTTAACTCGGATGTGACCATGTTGTGGCCACAATCACGCCCCTGGAGTGCCCAGAATCTCAAAACGGCGATGAAGTTTGTCCGCTCCCTGGAAGCAGAGGGCGGCACGGAAATGGCGGCGGCTCTGAATGCGGCCTTGCCGGTCAATGCCAAATGGGAAAGTGCACCCGGGGAAAGCGTTCGTCAGGTGCTCTTCATCACCGACGGTGCGGTTGGTCAGGAACAGGCCCTGTTTACGCAAATTGAGGAGCAACTGGGGGACAGCCGGCTGTTTACCGTGGGTATAGGCGCGGCGCCGAACGGCTTTTTTATGGAGCGGGCGGCCCAGGCGGGCAAGGGCAGTTTCACTTACATAGGCAAGGCGGCCGAGGTCAGCGAGCGGATGCAGGCGCTGCTTAAACGCATCGCCAAGCCCAGACTCAGCCATATCCGGGTGCAATTTGAAGACGGTACCATTCCCGAGCACTGGCCCGCTGCCATTCCGGATCTCTATGCCGAAACACCTTTGCAACTGAGTTTCCGCCTCCCCGCCGCCAGCCATGGCGACCTTATGGTCAGCGGTCGAATTGGGTCGAAGCCCTGGCAGGTGCAACTGCCTTTGATACCGGTCGCAAGCCAAAGGGGACTGGATCTGGCCTTTGGTCAGGCACAGATCTCCGCCCTGGCGCGGGCCCGCAGTGCCGCCAATGGCGAGCGCACCCGGCAACAGATCACGGCTCTGGGGCTCAAATATCACCTGATGAGCCCCTACACCAGTCTGGTGGCCGTCGACCAGGAAGCCGTGAACCAGGGTCAACCGGGCCCTCTGGTGCAGTTGGCGACACCCTTACCCGCCCATTGGCAGGGAGGCATGCCGCAGACCGCCCTTGGCAGTGCACTTTGGTTGTTGCTTGGCAGCGTGTGTCTGTTGCTGGCGCTGGTTTTTGAATGTCTTGGACGGCTGGGGCGTTTGCGATTGGCGTCGGCACCATGAAGGCCCGACGTTTACTGTCCCTGGCAGCACTGCTGCTGGGACTTATCCTGATAATCAAGGGAGGCTATATGCAGGCCAAAGCAGAGTTTGCCCAATTTTTAATTGCCAGGGCTTTTGAGCAGAGCCTGGTGGACGGTCAGCCACACAAACCCTGGGATTGGGCCGATACCTACCCGGTGGCCAGACTGGAGCTGCTCAAGGGGGGCTTACCTCAGCGGCCCCTGTATGTGCTGGCGGGAGCCAGCGGACGCAACTTGGCCTTTGGACCGGCCTGGCTTGAAGGCACGGCCAGACCCGGGGCGCCGGGACACAGCGTGATAGCCGGCCACAGGGACAGCCACTTTGCCCAATTACGTGTAATGGCCGTGGGCGACAAGTTGCTGTTGACGCCCTTTTCCGGCCGGCAACAGTTGTTTGAGGTCAGTGCGCTCAGAATAGTGAGTGAGCATGATGGCCAGGCACTGGCCGAGGTGGAGGATGGTTTGACGCTGGTGACCTGTTATCCCTTTGATGCCTTGGGGGCCCGTTCGGATAAGCGTTTGCTGGTGTTCGCAAAACCCATGGCCAAACCCAGGGCGAACGCGGTGGCTCAGCCTGCCATCGGCATGACCCGGTTGCGGCCGAGTCGTTTGGCGTCGTAGAGCTGAATGTCTGCTGCGTCGATGAGTTCCATCAGGCTCATGCCTTCGCGCCAGCTGCTGACACCGAAGGAGGCGGTCACATTGTTGATGGTATTGCCGGATTTGCGATCCTTAAGGCTGAGCTTTTCCAGGCCCCGGCGCAGCACCTCCGCCAACTGGCGGGCGATGGCCTGATCCCGGGCCGGGATCAGTATGGCAAATTCTTCACCGCCGCAGCGATACACCTTGGCGCCATCGCGGCAGCCTTCCATCAGGCGTTTGGCTACGGCCTTAAGTACCTGATCGCCCAGTTGATGGCCGTAGGTATCATTGAATATTTTGAAATGGTCTATATCGCACAGCACCAGGCAAGTGCCTTCGGGAGCCTGCTCCAGGGTGGCACGCAAATCGGCATCAAAGGCACGGCGATTGAGGCAGCCGGTGAGCGCATCAAACAGTATGTCCTTCTCGCTGGCGGCCAGGCGCACCTTCAGGGCTTCAATTTCCTGCTGGGCCTTGTTGAGTTGGCGGGTGAAGTAGCTGGTGCTGGTTCGTATGGCATCGGATTCCTTGGCCATGTTGCGCACCAGTTCCAACATCTTGTCGAGGGTGAACTCTTCCCGCTCGAGCTGTTCCAGTTTGCTGAAATTGCTGTCGATCCGGCTTTGGAATTGGCTGGCGTCCGTGTGGGTGTCTTTCAGGGACTGGGACAATTCGGTGACCATGGCATCGAGATTCCGGCGCATGGCACAAAGATCCACGGCCATACTGTCCCCCAGGTGCTCCCGGTACAGGAGTTCGCTGTTGCTGGGCGGGCAAGTGCGGTGCTCGGCCAATACCTTATCCATGGCGGCATTGAGTGCCGGTTGTTGCTCACCGACATAGGTATACCAGAGTGCGTAATTGGTAGGGGTGGTGGGGATCCTGTGCTTAAGCATCAGCGGCACCGCCTGCTTGAGGCGAGTCGCCGCCGTGTGCAGCAATGCCTGCTGATCTGCTTCCATCAGCTTGTGGCTGTCGGTCATTGTTGTGATTATCCCAAACCTGAATTACTGCTGCTAAGTGTCGCCGCAGTAGGGCTGGCTAGTCAATCCAAATCAAGACTCTCTTTCGTGCGAAATTGTATACGTCTTAAAACCTGTAACTGACGGAAAACATGGGGCCAATAAAGCTGTAACTTATATTGTAATCGGCCACCTTGATTTGGTTGTCACCGGTCTGATGCACGTCCACGTCAACCTTGTAATAGTTGTAGGCGACACTCATCTGCCAGTTGTCACCCAGATCGGCGGTGATCCCGGCACGAACATCCACCAGCGAGCCCTTGATATCATCCACCTTGACCTGGAAATACTGGGCGTGGCCACTGAGTTTCCAGCCGGGCAGGAATTCGTAGCTGCCAAACAGGCCAATGTCGGGCAATGGCGCGGTTACGCTTTCATCCACAACCCGGGGGATGGCCTGGGTGCCACAGACATTGTTATTGAGTTGGCTGCTGGTGCAGGCGCTGATGGTGCCTTCGAACATGGAGTCGATAAACATGGCGTGCAGGCCGACAGACACGCCCAGGCTGTAATTGTTGCCCTGCAGAAACTCATAGCCGTAACCTATACGGGCTATATCTATGTTGAGCGTGGTGGCCAGTTTACCACCGGCTTGGACCTCATAAATGGTGTCATCTATTTGCACCTGAAAGGGGCGACTGATGGCTTGGGTCTCGGCGTCACGGTGCAGCTGTTTCCAGTCGAGGTAAAAGCTGTGGCGATCGTTGAACCTGTATTCGAATGCAGCGGTTGGCAGAAACTGACTTTCCGCCAGTTCCAGATCAGATTCGAAGTCCAGTCGATAGTTCTGGCCGATCGTAGGATCGGTCACGTCTATGCTGGAGTCCGATTGAGAGTAAAAGCCGCCAACCTGTATGGTCATGTCCTTGGCGTTACACGCTTGGCTCACCCCTGCCAGCGTTAAGGTGCATAATGCGAGAGCTTTAAACATTCAGCTGCTCCTGATACAGATTGTGTTACTCGGGGTGTTGCATCCGGTTTTAGGCCGGGCGGCGGGTGTTTTTATGGTATGGAATGCCGCGACAACGAAGGGCAGTGTAAACCAATGACTGACTGATGTGAAACATTTGTATCAAGATATTTGTATATATTTTGATCTGGTGCAGAATTTGTTCCGCAGATGTCAAAAAAGCGCCGAAAACGGCGCTTTTGACGCTAAGAAACGGGGCTTTTTTGTGATCAATCCCGATTGAACATCCCCAGGCGGATGCGGATAAAATGGAGGATCTGGGCGGCAATATCGACGTTCAGACAAGATTCCAGGCCCTCAAAGCCAGGAGATGAATTTGCCTCGCAGATCTTGTAGTGACCGTTGTCGAACAGCAGATCAATACCGGCCACGTCCAAATCCAGAATGTTGGCGGTTTGGGTTGCCAGCCATTCAATTTCCGGTGTGACCTCGAAGGGACGTGCCGAACCACCGGCGCTGACGTTGGCCTTGAAACTGTCTTCCTGACCACGGCGTTCATAACATCCCGCCACCCGGCCGCCAATGGTAAATACCCGCAGATCCCGGCCATGGCTGTTGGAAATGAACTCCTGCAATATGATGTTGGCATTCTTGTTGGTGGCCTCGATCAATTGCATCAGATCGTCAAACTCCCGGGCCTTGTGGGACAGGAACACCCCACTGCCCTGGGAACCGGACAGGGTTTTAATCACCACGGGAAAGCCGAGGTGCCGTTCCACCAGATCTATGTCCACCGGAAACTTCACCAGCATGGTCTTGGGGGTCGGCAAATTTTTCTCGGCCAGCAATTGCTGGGAAAACAGCTTGTCCTTGACCGTTTCTATGGCCCTGGAAGGATTGAGGCAATAGACCCCCAGACGTTCCAGATGGCGTATGATGGCCAGGGCAAAATAGGTGGTACCTGAACCCATGCGGGGGATAATAAAATCGGGCAGCTCCACTGGCTGCCCGTTCAACAAGATACTCTTGTTATCTTCGCGGGTGACTGTCAGGTCAAACTCGTCGGGCCCATAGACCTGAAGATCTATGTTGTCGGCCTTGGCGGCCTCAAGCAAACGATTGATTTCATACAATTCAGGTTTTAACTGAGTCGCGGTTTCTTTATAGAGGATCCAGCCGCGCATTTAGTCTTTAACCTTGATTTTCATGGAGTGTCCTTAAGCTCCTCCTCATCGGCCGGAGCGTCTTCATCATCGTCATCGATGTCGTCGAATGTCAGATCCGGCTCGGGGGCGGTAGCGGGCGCGTGCACTGTGCCAACCACGGCATAAAAGGGTTTTCCCTGCGCCAGTTTGCAATACTTTACCCATAAGTGCTCAAACAAGCTACTGGGGGCCAGCCGTCCGCTCGCGACTTCGACAAATTGCGCTTCGTCGGCGGTGGCAGGCAATTGCTTTCCTTCGGCAAGATCTTTCAGTACCTGACCATATTGTTCCAGTAAATCCGCTTCTTTACTGGTAAAATCACCGCAGCGTCTGAAGCCCTTGGGAAAATTGATATCATCGTAAAAGCGCCTTTTTGCCTGAAAGCCGGTAACTGCGACAGTGCTTGTCTGCGGTTTGCCATTTTCGTTTGAAAAAGCCTGTTGAGACATGGTGATTTCCTTGCTTGATTGACTCTTGATACAACAAAAACATTACTCTGGGTACGATTTGCAACTGGAGTATTGGCTAGTATTATTGAATTAGAAATCAAAAAAATTTGTCGTTTTTGGTCAAAGATATTTTATGGACACGGATCTGCTGAAAACCTTTTTGGAAGTCTCGCGCACCCGCCATTTCGGCAAGGCGGCGGAGAATCTGTACCTGACACGCAGTGCGGTCAGTTTCAGGGTCAAACAACTGGAGACCCTGCTTGGCGTTGAGCTGTTTGAACGTCAGCGTAACAATATTCAGCCGACACCGGCGGGCGAGCGCATGCTGGGGCATGCCGAAGCTGTGTTGACCGCTTGGGAGAGAGCCAAGCAGGATGTGTCCCTGAGTCTGTTGCAATCGACCCAGCTCACCATAGGCGCCGGTCCCAATATCTGGGATGCCTATCTGCAGGGACACCTGCAAAGTCTGCATCAGGGGCTTCCGGGGGTAGCGCTGCGCACCGAAGTGTTGCCTCAAAATGTGATGACCAGGCAATTGATGGAGCGCACACTGGATATCGCCATTTCCTTCGACCCGCCCAAACTTGATGATTTCGAGCAGGTGCGAGTGGGTGTGGTGCAGCTGCAGCTGGTGTCAAGCGACGGTCCGCTGACCCTCGACGAGTGCCGTCAGCACAGGTACATCAAGGTGGATTGGGGCACGGCGTTCAATATTCTCCATGCCCAGGAATACGGTATGTTGCCATTGCCGGTACTGCACACCAGTTCATCGCGGATCGCCTTGGACTTTGTGCTCAATAATGGCGGCAGCGCCTTTTTGCCTGATCATATGGTTCGCCCCTTGCTCGCCAGGGGGCGTTTACATCTGGTGACCGGTGCAGCTGCCATTCCCCGCAATGTGCATGTCGTCTATTGGGCCCAGAATGACAGACTTCCCCAAATTGAACAGGCGATAGGTTTTTTGCGTCGGGAAGACGAAGAAGATGCCGAAGAGCTGCTGGCCTAGGCCAGCAGTGGCAACAGAATTGCACCCCAGGTGAGGCCACACAGGCACAAACTGATAAATACCGCGGCCGAGGCAATGTCCTTGGCCTGTCCACTGAGGGGGTGGATTTCATCCCCAACCCTGTCCACCACGGCTTCGATTGCTGAGTTGAGCAACTCAACTATCAGCACGATAAACACGGTCAGCACCAGCAGCAGTTTTTCCACCATGGATACCGGCGCCCATGCCGCCACAGGCAACAAGAGCACAGCCAGCATCACCTCTTGCCTGAAGGCGGCTTCGTGGGTCCAGGCCGATTTCAAGCCCTTGAATGAGAATCCTGTCGCGCGTATTACGCGCTTGATGCCATGGTTGTTGGCGGGTTTCATAGCTCTACCTTGCTTTGGAAAATGACCGGCTCTTGATTGTTGCCAACCCCGGACCTGTAAAAGGCCTGCGGCGCAGTTGACAATAAGCCATGCCACAAAAGGCGGCAGTATAACAGCCGAAGATGCCTTGGTTAAGCTGTCGGGCCTTTATTCGCACCTATACTTGGCTTTAGCCGCAGTTCGTCCACAGGCCGTGGACTTGCACTTCAAGGAGGAAGTTATGGGGCATCACCTGTCAGGAATGGTTATGTGCCTGCTGGCATTGTGTATGCCGGGCCCGTCATCTTCGGCGGCAGTCGACAAGCTTGCGACCGAGCCGCCGAGCCGGTTGGCGCCGGTGGAGCTGATCGGGCGCACCGAATTACCGCCGAATGTGGCGCTTGAAGATTACCTGGTCAGCGAAAAATACGATGGGGTTCGCGGGCGCTGGGATGGCAAGGCCATGTGGAGCAAACAGGGCAAGCCAATTGCGCTGCCGGCCTGGTTCGTCACCGATTTGCCGGCGCAGCCTCTGGAAGGGGAGCTGTGGCTTGGGCGGGGGCAATTTGAAGCCGTGGCCGGACTTATCCGGGGCAGACTGGATAATCCACTGTGGCAGCAACTGCGATTTATGGTATTCGACACCCCGATGGAAAATCGCCCCTTTGCCGAGCGCTATTTGTGGTTATTGGCACTGGGGGATAAGGGCGTGCGGCGGATAGCCCCGCAGCTGAGCATTGGCAGTGTGGCCGGGTTGCAACGTTTGTTTGATGAGAGGGTGGCCGCTGGGGCCGAAGGGCTGGTGCTGCATCACAAACAAGCCCTGTATCAGGAAGGGCGCAATACAGCTCTTATCAAGCTTAAGCCGCTGCTGGATGCCGAAGCGACTGTGATAGGGTACCGGCCGGGGAAGGGCGAATTCAGCGGGATCTTGGGTTCGCTTAAATTGCGAACAGCGCAGGGACTGGAGTTTTATCTCAGCGCCGGACTGACTCTGGAGCAAAGGCGCCATCCTCCGCCGTTGGGGACTGTGATAAGCTTTCAATACCGGGGACTGAGCGCCAAAGGTGTACCCAAGGGCGCCAGGTTTTGGCGTGTACGACCACCTCAATCATGATCGAGGCTATATTTTGACCACCATAATTCGTTCCGTATTGTTTGTCTGCATGGGGAACATTTGCCGCTCTCCCACCGCCGAAGCGGTTTTTCGGCAGCGCAGCCTGAGGGCTGGTCTTGAGCTTGAGATAGATTCTGCCGGCACCATAGGTTATCACCAGGGCGAACGCCCCGATCCCCGCGCCGAAGCCGCCGGTAATCTGCGGGGCTATGACTTTGCCCAGATGCGCGCCCGCCAGGTGGTGGGAGACGACTTTGAGCGTTTTGATCTGATCCTGGCAGCCGACAAGCAAAACCTGTCCGATTTGCACCTGCGCTGTCCGGGGGAGCACAAGCATAAACTCAAGTTGGTGATGGCCTATGCCAACAATGGTGTCAGCGAAGTGCCGGATCCCTACTATGGTGGCGAGAGTGGCTTTGAACAGGTCCTGGATTTATTGGAGCAGGCCGCCGACGGTTTGATTGCCGAGCTGCAACGTTGAAGACGAAAACGGCGCCGGAGGCGCCGTAGTCTTAGTTCTGGATGCGTTTTCCCGAGCGTCTCAGTTTTTCCGCTTCCTTGCGCTCTTTTTCCCTGGCGGCTTTTTCGGCCAGGATCCGCTCCACTTCCGCCTGCTCGGCCTTGGCCATTTCCGGCGTTTCCAGGGACAGCAGACCGATTTTGCCGCTGCGGAATTCATGCAACAGCAACTCAGAAGCCTTGTGCAAATCTATGTGCCCTCCGGGGCGCAGGGCGCCACGCTTGCGGCCTATGGCCTCCAGCAGTCCCATGTCATCGGCGGGCATTTCATCGAGCTTATACCTGGCCATCACGGCTTCGGGATAGGCCAGGCGCAGGTAGTCTGCGGCAAACAGGGCCACATCCTCGTATTCCATGGCGGTGTCCTTGATGGCACCTGTCACCGCCAGGCGGTAACTGCTGGCTTCGTTGTCCACCTTGGGCCAGAGGATCCCCGGGGTGTCGGACAGCACAATACCGTTTTTGAGGTTAATCCTCTGCTGTGCCTTGGTCACTGCAGGTTCGTTGCCGGTTTTGGCTATGATACGACCGGCCAGGGTGTTGATTATGGTGGACTTGCCCACGTTGGGAATGCCCATAATCATGGTGCGTATGTCTTTTTCAACCTTGTCGCGCGATGGCACCAGCTTGCGGCATAAATCAGGAATGCTGGTTTTGAGCATACCCGGTTGCAAGGTGGTGATGGCCATGGCCTTAACCCCTTGCTCCTGCTCCAGGAATTCAATCCAACGGGCGGTGACCTCGGGATCGGCCAAGTCGCATTTATTCAGCAACTTGATACAGGGCTTATCCCCCCTGAGCTGAGTCACCATGGGGTTCTCACTGCTGTAGGGGATGCGGGCATCCAGCACTTCAATGACCAGATCCACCTGGGGCATGGCCTCGGCAATTTCCTTGCGCGCCTTGTGCATGTGTCCCGGATACCATTGAATTGCCATAGTCTGCTTGTTCCTGCCATTGAATAAGGGCGGCTATTCTACCCGTATTGCTCCCCGGGTACAAAAAAAGCGTCCTGTTGGACGCTTTCGATTGATTCTGCTTTAAATTACGCCCAGTTCCCGCAGGCGTTCCATCAGATAACTGTCGGCGGTGTAACGCTCAGACAGCACCACTTCAGGGTTGGGATGCAGGAACAATGGCAGGGAGATCCGCGACTTGGTTTTGTCGGCTCCCTCGGGATTGATCACCCTGTGGGAGGTGGACGGGAAGTAGCCCCCCGAGGCTTCCTGCAACATATCACCTATGTTGATAATGAGATTGCCAAAGTCGCTGGGCACATCTATCCAGCTGCCGTCTTTGGCCTGCACCTGCAATCCCGGCTCGTTGGCGGCCGGCAACACGGTCAGCAGGTTTATATCCTCGTGGGCAGCGGCGCGGATGGCACCGAGCTCTTCATCACCTGTCATCGGCGGATAGTGCAGTACCCGCAGCAACGTCTTCTGACTGTCCTTTATCATGTCAGGCAACGGCATGGAGAAGTGCGCCTTGACGTCTTCCGGGCTGTGGGCTTCTACCCAGGACAGCAGCTCTGCCGCCAGGGCATTGGCTTCGCGGTAATAGGTCAGGATATTTTCCCTTAGACTATCGGGAATGCGACCCCAGGGATAGACATGATAATATTCCTTGATGTCCTTGACCGTGTGACCCTTGGCGGTTTCCGATACTTCGCTTGGGAAAAAGCCATCCTGGGTTTCGGGCTTGAACAGAAATTCCTGCTTGTTGTCACTCTGAAAAAAGGCGTGCCATTCTTTGTAGATGGCTTCCACCAGTTCCTGGCGGATAGGGTGGTTTGACAGTACGCCAAATCCGGTATCCCGCAGTGACTGAACAAATTGTTGTGCGCTGTCCGGCGCGCGGTAATCAATAGTTTCCAATTTCATTTTATGTTTCTTTTGTTATTGTGGTTAACCCCGGCGCCAGTGTAGCCGCGCAGCCCTTCAAGCGCAAATACCGCCGGGAGCCCAGGGACAAGGAGAGAAGAATGCGACAGTTGAATGAATTCGAGCGTTTTGTGATTGAGCAAAAGGGCACTGAACGTCCCTTCAGTGGCGAGTATTATCAGCACAGCGCCAAGGGCGTGTATTGCTGCCGTAAATGTGATGCCCCCCTGTACCTGTCGGAGCATAAATTCAAAGCCCACTGTGGCTGGCCCGCCTTTGATGATGAAATTCCCGGTGCGGTTACCCGCCATCCGGACGCCGACGGCCGCCGGGTGGAAATCGTTTGCAGCCACTGTGGTGGTCACCTGGGGCACGTATTTGAGGGTGAATTGCTGACACCCAAAAATGTACGCCACTGTGTCAACTCTGTCTCTTTGCATTTCAAACCCCTTGAAGAAGAGCCAGCAGGCCAGCCCATGGCAAAGGCAACACTGGGGGGTGGCTGTTTTTGGTGCCTTGAGGCGGTATTCAAGGAGCTTAAAGGCGTGCATTCGGTGGTTTCAGGCTACGCCGGTGGTACCGAAGCCGATGCCGATTACAAGCGGGTGTGCAGCGGCCATACCGGCCATGCCGAGGTGGTGCAGCTTAGCTTCAACCCCGACGAAATCAGCTTTGAAACCCTGCTTGAGGTGTTTTTCCAGATCCATGATCCCACCTCTCTTAACCGTCAGGGCAATGATGTGGGCCCCCAATATCGCTCGGTGATCTTCATCCACGATGAGCAGCAGGCGCAAAGCGCCAATGCCATGATTACCAGATTGAATGAGGCCAGGTTATGGGACAGGCCCATAGTGACCCAGGTAAGCGCCTTTGACGGTTTTTACCCGGCGGAGGACTACCACAGGGATTACTTCGCCCACCATGGGGAGCAGCCCTATTGCGCTATTGTGGTGCGCCCCAAGGTGGACAAGTTCAGGGCTCAGTTTGCCGCGCTGCGCAGGCGCTGACAGCTATTGCCCCAACGGAACAGTGTAAAAAAACAAGGCGGCCAATGGCCGCCTTGTTGTTAATCCAGTTTATCGTCCGCCACCTTGTAGTGGGGATCTTCCATTAAATTCACTTCCACCAGATCGCCAGCCTTGGCCAGCAGGGCACGACAATCCTGGCTAAGGTGCCGCAGGTGCAACTTTTTACCCTGACTGGCGTAACGCTCCGCCAGGGTATCAATGGCATCCAGTGCCGAGTGATCGGCGACCCGGGAATTGCCAAAGTCGACAATCACATCGTTGGGATCGGCCTTGGCATCAAACAGTTCCAGAAAGTGGGATACTGAGCCGAAAAACAGCGGGCCATTGAGTTCATAGACCTTCCAGCCGTTGGCATCGGTACGGGTTTGCACATTGATGTGCTTGGCGTGCTCCCAGGCAAACACCAGCGCCGACACTATCACGCCGACGAAGACCGCAAAGGCCAGATCGGTAAATACAGTCACTGTGGTGACCAGCACTATGACAAAGGCATCGTGTTTGGGCACCTTGCGCATGACTTTAAAGCTGGCCCACTCGAATGTGCCCAGTACCACCATGAACATGACGCCCACCAACGCGGCCAGCGGAATGATTTCAATAAAGTCGGCACCAAAGAGGATAAAGATCAGCAGTGCCACCGCCGCCGTTATCCCCGACAGACGACCGCGGCCGCCGGAATTGATGTTAATCATCGACTGACCAATCATGGCGCAACCACCCATGGCGCCAAACAGACCGCTGGTGACGTTACCCACACCCTGGCCTATGCATTCCTTATTGCCGCGTCCACGGGTGCCCGTCATCTCATCAATTACCGTCAGGGTCAGCAGGGATTCAATCAGCCCCACGGCCGCCAACACGAAAGAGTAGGGCAGAATAATTGACAGGGTTTCCAGGCTGAAGGGCACCTCGGGCAGGGCAAAAATCGGCAGGTTGCCGGCTATGGTGGCGTGCTCGTCACCACTCATGCCGCGCAGAAAGTCCAGAACGGTACGGGTATCCAGATCCAGCCCCACCACCAGAGCCGTCACCGTCAGTATGGCCGCCAGTGACGCCGGAAAGGCAGTGGTGAATTTGGGCAGAAAGTGAATGATGGCCATGGTCAGGGCCACCAGGGCCAACATCAGGTAAAGGGCGTTGCCTGTGAGCCATTGCAGTTGGCCTTCGGCATCTGGTGCCTTGAACTGACCCAGTTGCGCCAGGAAGATCACTATCGCAAGGCCATTGACGAAGCCCATCATCACGGGATAGGGCACAATGCGGATAAATTTACCCAGCTTGAAGATACCGGCGCCGATCTGTAACAGGCCAGCCAGCAGTACGGCGGCAAACAGGTATTGGACGCCATGGCTCGACACCAGGGCTACCATCACCACGGCCATGGCACCTGTGGCGCCGGAGATCATGCCGGGACGCCCCCCTATCAGGGCGGTGACCAAACCCATGATAAAAGCCGCATGGAGGCCAATCATGGGGGCAACACCGGCGACAAAGGCAAACGCAACGGCCTCGGGGACCAGTGCCAGTGCAACGGTCAGCCCCGAGAGCACATCGGCCCTGTGGCTGGCGGATTTATGGCGGATAATATCAAACATGCTGTTCCCGTGTTAATTAAGGGTGATGGTGATCACAAAATTCCAAGCGGCGCAGTCTAGCAAAAATGCGCCTTCGGATGAAGTCCGGTGGCCTGGAAACGAAAAGGGATGACATAATAAGGGATAAAACAAAAAGGCCATGCGATGCATGGCCTTTTGTGCATTACCGCTTAGCCTCAGGGTCGAGCCATGTCCGAGCCGGCACTGTTGGCCTTGCTCACCATGGACTCGGTCGCCTTGGCGTCGGAGGCATCATACTCGCGGCCCTTGGGGGTCGCCACATGCTCACGGTTCTCCACCACAGGCTTGGTCATATCTGAACTGACCATGGAGCCGAAGCGGCTGCTGACGGCGCGGGCAGGTTTAACTTCGTTGCTCACCGGCGCTGCCTTGACCTCTGGCACCTTGTGGGCTTTCACCGGCTTGATCGCTTCCGGTTTGGCCATTGGGGCGCTGGCGGCAGTGGCCTTGGCTGCATCGGCTGCAGTTTTGGCGACTTCAGCCTTCTCGGTGATGACGGCTACCGGAGCAGGCTGTTCCTGAACAGCGTCCTGCTTAGCCGCTTCATCACTTACAACAGGAGCTTCGGTTGCAACGACAGCTTCAGTGACAACAGCGGTTTCGGCTACTGAGGCAGCCACTACTGGCGCTTCAACAGCCGCGGGGGCTGCGGTTTCTGCTTCGGCAGCCGGCGTTTCTGTCGCCACAACCTGAGTTTCAGCGGCAATCTCTGCAACAACGGGCGCGGCAGAAGCGGCACTTTCAGTCACGTTTGCTTCGGCGACGGGCGCTTCAACAACAGATGCTTCAACGTCAGATGCTTCAACAACAGTGGCTTCGACCTGGGTTGCCACATCAGCGACAGCTTCGTCGCTTTCCGGCAATTCACCGTTGGCTTCCTGCTCATCACGGCGACGGCGCTGACCGGCGGCACGCAGGTGGCGGGGACTGCGACGGCTGCGGCGTTGGCCATCGCGGCCCTCACGCTTTGGCTTGTCTTCGTCGGAAAGCTCGGAGTCGGTATCGATCGCATCGGTGTCAACATCATCGCCTTGGGGCGCAGCGAACTCGTTTGATACCGCGACCTGGGTGACGGCGTCTTCGACTACTTCAGCGGTTTCGACCACTTCAGTTGCTTCTGTTGCAGTTGCCTTGATTTCGGCTGCGTCATCAATCTGCTCTTCGCTCTTTGGCTTGCGAGGCTGACGGCGAGGCTTGGCAGGCTTGTCTTCCTGCGGTGCATCCACTTTGACTTCGGTTTGACCCATTTCGGCGGTTTGACCCACTTCGGCCGCCACCTGGACCTGTTCATTCAGTTCCTGGGACTCAGTGATGCGAACCTTACGACGCATGTTGCGACGCTGGCGACGCTCACGTACGACTTCCTGCTTAGGTTCATCGTCAAACTGGGCAACTTCTACCTGTTCAACCGGCTTTTCGCGCTCAACACGTTCACGCTTGGGAGCACGTTCACGCTTTGGCTGTTCTTCACGCTCACGCAGCGGTTTTTCTTCGCGGTTGCTTTGGGCTTCCTGCTTGGAACGGCCACCACGGCGACCGTCACGGCTACCTTCGCCGCGACTGCCTTCACCGCGACCACCGCGCTTGTCACCCTCTTCACCGGGACGGCGGCGATTACGGCTGCGATTGGCGCCTTGACGGGTTTCGGTTTTGGCCGGTTTCTCTTTTACTTCTTCCTGCTTTTCGGCAGGGGTGAAGATGGCGCCTATGGCTGAGAACAGGCGGCTGAAGAATCCAGGCTTGGCCACTTCTTCCTTCTTGGCTTTGACGGGAGCAGGCTTGCTGACCGGGGCTTCCATAGCCACTGGGGCGCCAAAACCTTTCAGTACCGGCTCAGGAGCTGCGGTGCGTTCCAGTTTGCGCGGCTCGTACAGCTTGGCTTCTGGCTTTTCGGTGCGCTTGTAGCTGGCTTCTTCTATCTCGTCATCCTTACGGTGGCGGATAACCTTGAAGTCAGGCGTCATCATGTGCGGATCCGGGATCACGTACACTTCGACTTCATGGCGCTGTTCTGTGATGCGAATAGCCTTACGCTTTTCGTTGAGCAGGAAGGCAGCCACGTCCACGGGCACTATGGCCTCGATCTGCGAGGTGTTTTCCTTGATGGCTTCTTCTTCCATCAGACGCAGGATAGACAGGGCCAGTGACTCGGTGCCGCGGATAGTGCCCTGGCCATGACAGCGTGGGCAGATATGGGCTGCAGATTCTTCCAGCGACGGACGCAGGCGCTGACGGGACATTTCCATCAGACCAAAACGGGAGATACGACCCAGTTGCACCCGGGCGCGATCCTGATGCACTGCATCACGCAGGCGGTTTTCCACTTCGCGTTGATGACGAACCGGGGTCATGTCGATGAAGTCGATAACCACCAGACCACCCAGGTCGCGCAGACGCAACTGACGGGCGATTTCATCGGCCGCTTCCAGGTTGGTGTTCAGGGCCGTTTCTTCGATATCACCGCCTTTTGTGGCACGGGCGGAGTTGATATCGATAGAGGTCAGGGCCTCTGTGGGGTCGATCACAATCGAACCGCCGGAAGGCAGACGTACTTCGCGCTGGAAGGCCGACTCAATCTGGGATTCAATCTGGTAATGGGTGAACAGTGGCACTTCGGCCTTGTAAAGCTTAACCCGCTCAACAAAATCCGGACGCACCAGAGCAATATGTTGCTTGGCCTCTTCGAATACCCGTGGGTGGTCGATGAGAATTTCGCCCACGTCGCGGCGCAGATAGTCACGGATGGCACGCACTATCACGTTGCTTTCCTGATGGATCAGCATGGGCGCAGGATGGGTCTCGGAGGCTTCCCTGATGGCGTCCCAGTGGCGCAGCAGCACCTTGAGATCCCATTGCAGCTCGGAGGATTCCTTGCCAACACCTGCGGTACGGACGATGAGGCCCATGCCGGCAGGCACTTCCAGATCCGACATGGCTTCTTTCAGTTCGGTGCGCTCATCACCCTCGATACGGCGGGAGATACCACCGGCGCGGGGGTTGTTGGGCATCAGCACCAGGTAAGAACCGGCCAGGCTGATAAAGGTGGTCAGGGCGGCGCCCTTGTTGCCACGCTCTTCTTTGTCAATCTGAACTATGACTTCCTGACCTTCGCTGATCACTTCCTTGATATTGGGGCGACCCTGGAAGGAGTATCCCTTGGGAAAGTATTCACGGGCAATTTCTTTCAGGGGCAGGAAACCGTGGCGCTCGGCACCATAGTCTACGAAGGCTGCTTCGAGAGAGGGTTCTACGCGGGTGATTTTACCCTTGTAAATGTTGGCTTTTTTCTGCTCATGACCAGGACTTTCGATATCCAGATCATAAAGTTGTTGCCCATCTACCAGGGCTACACGCAACTCTTCTGATTGAGTTGCATTGATTAACATACGTTTCATGGTGACGTCATTCTTCTTTAAATGGGTCACCGGATAAGGCAATTGACTGCATTCAGGGCCTGACATATTCGGGACGGGGCCTCTCGGCCGGTCTAGTCAGGCTTGTTGGGTGCGCATTGCTGTTAGACGCAATCTCTGCGTGTCGCTACCGATTTATGGCTTATTTTTCAATGATTACAAAAACAAGGAATTCGTTGTAAAACATCAACCAACCCCATAAATTCAAATAATTTCTTTCCGTGAATGCCCAAAGTCGAGTGTCGTTGTCCGGTGACAAGTTACATTAGTCTTCGAATCCGGGACGGTTTTCAACAGAAACCATATTGTAATGGCGACTTAATGAGTTTAACCGTATAAAACCTGAGTTTTGATATTTTGTACTAAAAATACGGTTTGCAATTCAATGAATTGCGACCCAAGGGTCGTTTATTTTACTCCGGTAAAACCGCGGTGCGCGCCGGGGAGTTGTGAACATTTTATCCACTGTAAAACCACCAGCGCCGAGGAAGAATAGCAACAATCAAAAATTTCGGCAATGGAAAGCCACAATTCTTGCCACATGTTGTACAATGCCCGGCGTTTATTGCAGATGGTTCACCATGAGTACAGAAACTTCCCCCACCCAGGTTCAGTTCGTCACCATAGACGAAGACAACGCCGGCCAGCGTATCGACAACTTTTTATTGAGCAAGCTTAAGGGCGTGCCCAAGAGCATGATCTATCGCATCGTTCGTAAGGGCGAGGTCAGGGTCAACAAGGGCCGTATTAAACCCGAATATAAGTTGGCAATCGGTGACGAGGTGCGGGTGCCACCCGTGCGCGTGGCCGAAAAAGATTACCGCACCGCGCCGTCCGCCAATCTGTCTCGGGTGTCCCAGTTGGAAGACAGGATACTGTTTGAAGACAAGCACCTGATAGTGCTGAACAAACCCGCTGGCATCGCGGTACATGGTGGCAGTGGCGTGGACTACGGTGTTATTGAAGCATTACGTAGCCTGCGGCCGCAGCAAAAGTTTCTGGAATTGGTGCACCGACTCGACAAGGATACCAGCGGTGTGTTGCTGGTTGCCAAGAAGCGCAGTGCGCTCAAGCATTTGCATGACCAGCTCAGGCATAAGCAAATGCAGAAGGATTACCTGGCGCTGGTGCGCGGCCAGTGGCAAAGCCATGACAGGGTCGTCAAGGCTCCGCTGCTGAAACTGACCCTGAAGTCAGGTGAACGCATTGTGCGGGTGTCCAGCGATGGCAAGCCCAGCGAAACCCGCTTCCAGGTCGTCAACTATTTTCAGGGTGCCACCCTGGTGCAGGCCAGTCCCGTCACCGGCCGTACCCATCAAATCCGCGTGCACTGTCAGTTTCAGGGCCACCCCATTGCCTGTGATGACAAATACAGTGAGCAAAAGTTTGATGACAGTATGCGTGCCCTGGGCCTGAATCGCCTGTTCCTCCACGCTGCCAGGCTCAGATTCACTCATCCTGACACCGAGACCGAGATGGTAATGGAAGCGCCGCTGGATGACGAGTTGCAGACCTTGCTGACCAAGCTGGAGCCGATGAAGTGAGTCGTCGGTTCGACCTGGTCATTTTCGACTGGGATGGCACCTTGATGGATTCCATCGACAAGATTGTCATCTGCATGCAGGCATTGGCACAGGAGCTGGAGTTGGCGGTTCCCTCAGATCAGGCCGTACGCGATATCATAGGTTTGTCGATGCCGCTGGCGATGGCGCAGCTGTTTCCGCAATTCAGTGACGATGAGCGCGGCCACATGATGGGCCGGTATCGCGAGCACTATCTGATGCTCAATGGCACGCCGAGCCCCTTGTTTGATGGCGTAGAAACCCTTTTGGCCAGCCTCAGGGAGCAGGGCTACCGTCTGGCCATAGCCACGGGAAAGGCGAGGGCGGGACTTGAGCGCATTTTGGCTGAAACCGGTCTTGGACATTACTTTGATGCCAGCCGCTGTGCCGATGAGACCCACAGCAAGCCTCATCCGCAAATGCTCAGCGAAATTCTTGCTGAGCTGGGTGTGTGTGCCGAAAAAGCCCTGATGATAGGTGACTCGCTGCACGATCTTAATATGGCCAACAATGCGGGCATTGCCGCCATAGGTGTCAACTACGGCGCCCACAGCGCCGAGCAACTAACCCGGGCAGAGCCGCTGGCGATTATCTCTTCGCCCATTGAGCTGTTAACCCACCTTTAGCCGCGGCTATTATACGGGCCTTGAAATCAAGGCCTGATTTTAGGCAAGTCCAGGTTTTAGGCCAGTGGGTCCATACCCGCGTTCATCAGCAATTCACACAGGCTGATAAGTGGCAGACCCACCAGGGTATTGGGATCGCGGCCGCTCAAAGACTCGAACAGGCAAATTCCCAGACCTTCCGACTTAAAGCTGCCGGCACACCACAGCGGTTGCTCCAGCTCGACGTAGCGCTCAATCTGCTCATCACTCAGTTGCCTGAAACGTACTTCAAAGGGCTCAACCACACTCTGGCAGGACATGTTCCGGTTATCCACCAATGCCAATCCGGTATAAAAGGTCACTGTCTTGCCCCTTTGCTGTTTAAGCTGGGCAATGGCGTTTTCTGCCGTCAGGGGTTTGCCGAGAATATGGTCATCACACACTGCCAGTTGATCCGAGCCTATGATCAATGCCGGAACGTCGCAGCGTTTGGCCACTGCCAGTGCCTTTTCCCTTGCCAATCGCTCTACCAGTGCCAACGGCGCCTCGCCCTCTTGGGGGCTTTCATCCACGCCCGGGTCCATGGTGTCGAAATCCAACGCCAGTTTATTGAGCAACTGCTGTCGAAAGGGGGAGGTGGAAGCTAAAATCAATTTCGGAGTCATTGCGGATGAACAGCTCAAAGAAAGGATGGCGTAATTGTCTGCCATTTGCTTGCCCGATGACAAGTCCATGGCAGCCTTGGCGAACGCGCTTATTTTGACCGCTTTTGGCTTGTGCTGTCCCCTTGGCTTGGGTAATATTTTGCGTCCGTCAATTTCTATGCCGGAGAGAGGACTGCAACTGCCGCTAAAGTCGGTAGTAGATGCAGAAATTTTTCTTTGACTCCGGCGTGTTGAAACTATAATATGCGCGCCCTATGCAAACAGTAAAGATACCGGTTTCAATTGATCCCATTCGCGCAGCCTCGAGCCGCCTTGATTTTCAGGGTGTGGTCCCTGGCAAGCAGCTGAAGCGATTGAATGAGTTATGTGCCGGCGACTGTTCCGATGTGACAGTGTCGTTGGAATGTGGCGTGGATTTACAGGGGATAGTCTACCTGAAAGGGAAGGCTGTGACGGAGCTCACTCTGATATGTCAACGTTGCATGACACTTTTTACCACTGAGGTTACGGTCGACTTTTGCTTCAGTCCTTGCCGGACAGAAGCGGAAATCGATGAGCTCCCGGATGCGTATGACCCTATTGAGTGCAATGAAATTGGCGAGATACGTCTGCATCAATTGATCGAAGATGAATTGATATTGGCTGTACCTTTAATCCCGGCGCATGAAGACAATGATTGCAGCCTGGGTTCGCAAGATATGGTGGTAGGCGAGATTGACCCCGCTCAAGAGGAGCGTCCAAATCCGTTTGCAGTGTTAGAAAAACTGAAGAGCAAGTAATCCAGGAGACAGACCCATGGCTGTACAACAGAATAAAAAATCCCGTTCCAAGCGTGGCATGCGCCGTTCACATGACGCTCTGAGCACTGCTCAGCTGTCTGTAGACGCGACCAGCGGCGAACTGCATCTGCGTCACAACGTGACTGCCGATGGCTTCTACCGTGGTAAAAAGGTTATCAACAAGTAATTTGTTGATAGGCTTATGACGAATCTGACGCTTGCGTTGGATGCGATGGGGGGCGACCACGGCCCCCACGTCACGGTGCCTGCAGCCCTGCAGGCACTTAGACTAAATCCCGACCTCAAGATGATCCTGGTCGGCGATGAAAGCAAAATTCTCCCCATACTGCGTTCAGCGGACCCCGAGTTATCCCGGCGAGTTTCCATAATCCATACCACTGAAGTGGTGCGCATGGATGATAAGCCCGTGCATGCCTTGCGCAAGGCCAAAAACAGCTCCATGCGTCTGGCCATAGAGCAGGTTCGTGATGGCCATGCCCACGCCTGTGTCAGCGCAGGGAATACCGGCGCCCTGATGGCTTCGGCCAAGGTGCTGCTGAAAACCTTGCCCGGCGTTGACAGACCCGCTCTGGTCAGCTGCCTGCCGGCGGTGACGGGTAACCCCGTCTATCTGCTGGATCTTGGTGCCAATGTCTCCTGCGATTATGAAACCCTGTTTCAGTTTGCGGTGATGGGCTCTGTGCTGTGCGAGGCGGTGGAAAAGAAATCCCGTCCCAAGGTGGCGCTGCTGAATGTGGGCATAGAGGAATGCAAGGGCAATGGCGATGTGCAGCAGGCGGCACAACTGTTGTTGCATACCCCGCAACTCAATTACACCGGCTTTATTGAGGGCGACGAAATCTACACCGGCTGCGTCGACGTCATAGTCTGTGACGGCTTTGTCGGCAACATCACCCTCAAGACCTCGGAAGGCATAGCCCGGCTGTTGGTGCACCAATTAAAACAGGGCCTGACCCAGGGTTGGCTGATAAGATTATTGGCGAGAGTGATTTCCCCCAGGATCCAGTCTGTTCTCAAACAGATGAACCCCGACCACTATAACGGCGCAAGTCTGATAGGATTGCGCGGAATAGTTGTAAAAAGCCATGGTAATGCCGATCAAGCTGCATATTTGCAAGCTATCAATCTGGCGGTTACCGAGGCTCAACGTCGGCTCCCCGAGATGATTAAAGATCGCCTCGAGTCGATTCTGTTAGACATCAACGGCTGATTTCTCCTAAACACTATGCATACAAAAATTCTTGGAACCGGCAGTTATTTGCCGGCGCAGGTGCGTAGCAATCTGGATCTGGAAAAAATGGTGGAAACCAGTGACCAGTGGATTGTTGAACGCACAGGTATTTCAGAGCGCCGCATTGCCGCTGTGGATGAAACTGTTGCCACCATGGGCTATCAGGCTGCCCTGGGCGCCATTGAAATGGCAGGCATTGACCCTTCAGAGCTGGATATGATCATTTGCGGCACCACCAGTGCCAGCAATGCCTTCCCCGCTGCCGCCTGTGAAATTCAGGCCATGCTTGGGGTTCATACCATTCCGGCATTCGACCTGGCCGCAGCCTGCTCAGGCTTCGTTTATGCCTTGTCGGTTGCCGATCAGTTCATCAAAACCGGTGCCGCGAAAAAGGTATTGGTCATAGGCGCCGATGTGCTGTCACGTCTTTGTGAGCCAGAGGACAGGACCACCATTATCCTGTTCGGTGACGGCGCCGGTGCCGCTGTGGTGGGTGCCAGCGAAGAGCAGGGCATAATCAACACCCATATTTATGCCGATGGCCGTCAGGGCGATTTGCTCAAATGTGCCTTCCCACCCCGCAAGGGTGAAGCCTCAGAGGCTGTGGGTTACATGACCATGAAGGGCAACGATGTCTTCAAGGTGGCTGTAACTCAGTTGTCCCATGTGGTGGAAGAAACCCTGCGCCTCAACAACATCCAAAAGTCAGACATAGATTGGCTGGTGCCGCACCAAGCCAACTTCAGGATCATCAACGCCACCGCCAAAAAACTTGACATGAGTTTGGATAAAGTGGTGCTGACCCTGGCCAAGCACGGCAACACCTCGGCCGCCTCAGTGCCGATTGCCCTGGATGAAGCCGTTCGTGACGGTCGCATCAAGCGCGGGCAATTGTTGTTGCTGGAGGCTTTTGGCGCCGGCTTTGCCTGGGGCAGTGCCCTGGTTCGATTTTAATCAGTGGCCGGCAAGTTGCCGGCCTCTTTAAACCCTTCCCAAAAGGTTACCGAATATGGATAAATTCGCATTTGTTTTCCCGGGCCAAGGTTCACAGGCCGTGGGTATGCTGGCCGAATTGGCCGCCGAACACTCAGTTATCGCTCATACTTTTGCCGAGGCCAGCGCAGCCCTGGGTTACGATCTCTGGGCCCTGGTACAAAACGGTCCGGTGGAGCAACTGAATCAAACCGACAAGACCCAACCTGCCTTGCTGGCGGCCAGCGTCGCCATTTGGCGTGCCTATGTGGCCAGTGGCAAGCCATTGCCAAGCGTGCTTGCCGGTCACAGCCTGGGTGAATATTCCGCTCTGGTGTGTGCCGGAGTGCTGAATTTTGCTGATGCCATTAAACTGGTGGAGCTGCGCGGTCAGCTGATGCAGGCCGCCGTGCCTGAAGGTACAGGTGCCATGTACGCCATTATCGGTCTGGATAACGATGCCATTGCCAAGGCCTGTGAAGTGTCAGCCGAGGGTGAAGTGGTCAGCCCGGTCAACTTCAACAGCCCGGGGCAGGTGGTAATCGCCGGTCAGAAAGACGCAGTTGAGCGTGCAGCCGCGGCCTGTAAGGCTGCCGGTGCCAAGATGGCCGTGGCGCTGCCCGTGAGCGTGCCTTCCCACTGTGCCCTGATGAAGCCTGCGGCTGACAAATTGGCCGAGGCACTGGCCGGTATTGAGTTTGGCACGCCGACCATTCCCGTCATCAACAACGTGGATGTGGCCAAGGTGGACAATGCCGATGGCATCCGCGATGCCCTGGTGCGTCAGCTCTATTGCCCCGTGCGCTGGACCGAAACCGTGGAGCTGATGGTGGCCGAAGGTGTAACCCAGCTTATCGAATGTGGTCCTGGCAAGGTATTGACCGGACTTGCAAAAAGAATTAATAAATCTCTTTCCGCCCAAGCGGTAAACGACGTGGCTTCGCTGGCTGCGTTGACTCAATAAGGAGTTTTTCATGAGTGTAACCCTGGATCTGACAGGTAAAGTCGCCCTGGTCACCGGCGCCAGCCGTGGTATCGGCAAGGCTATCGCCCTCACGCTGCGTGACGCCGGCGCCACCGTCGTCGGTACCGCCACCAGTGCATCCGGTGCGGCAGCCATTGGCGAGTACCTGGGTGAAAAAGGTTTTGGCATGGTGCTGAACGTCACCAGCAGTGAATCTGTGGACACTTTATTTGCCCAGATCAAAGAAAAGGCCGGTGATGTTGATATTCTGGTCAACAATGCCGGTATTACCCGTGACAATTTGCTGATGCGCATGAAGGATGACGAGTGGCAGGATATCCTGGACACCAACCTGACATCCCTGTTCCGCCTGTCCAAGCCTGTGATGCGCAGCATGATGAAAAAGCGTTTCGGCCGTATCATCAACATTGGCTCGGTGGTTGGTACCATGGGCAATGCCGGACAGGTAAACTATTCAGCAGCCAAGGCCGGTTTGATTGGATTTACAAAATCTCTCGCCAGAGAGGTTGCATCTCGTCAAATTACGGTTAATGCTATTGCTCCTGGATTTATCCAGACCGACATGACGGACGAGCTGACTGAAGAGCAACAACAAGCCATCATGTCCCAGGTTCCGATGGAAAGATTGGGCCAGGCTCAAGAAATTGCCAACGCTGTGCTCTTTTTGGCCTCGGACGCTGCTGCCTACATCACAGGGGAAACCCTGCATGTCAACGGCGGCATGTACATGGTTTAAGGGCGAATGGCAGGGATACTGTCGCAATTGAGTGGCGATAAGGGTCTCATTTTGGCGAGTTTTCGTGGTTAGACCACGCAAACTTGGCTTGCAATGTCGACCAAATCGAATAAACTACTCGCAATCTTACGCAAGTGCGTAATTTGAATAGGAAAGAAAACTAATGAGCAACATCGAAGAACGTGTAAAGAAAATCATTGTAGAGCAACTGGGCGTTAAAGAAGAAGACGTTAAGCCAGCGGCATCTTTCGTTGACGATCTGGGTGCAGATTCTCTGGACACTGTTGAGTTGGTTATGGCTCTGGAAGAAGAGTTCGACACCGAGATCCCTGATGAAGAAGCTGAGAAGATCACTACAGTTCAGGCTGCGATCGACTACGTTTCCAAGAATCAGTAATACTGAATTCCAGAAAACAGGCGGCAATTATTGCCGCCTGTTTTTGTTTCTGGACCGCCTTGGCTGGTACAACCAGCAGCTGGCGCGGGATCACTTCTTTTCTTTGATCTTAATGACAGATCCCGGCCACTCAGGCACACAGGATGGCGCGCACAATCCCAAGCCGCTATTCTCAACCCAAGAATTTGACAACAGAAGGTGACGCCTGTGACTAAACGTCGCGTAGTGATTACCGGTCTTGGACTGGTAACCCCGGTTGGCAATGATGTGGACTCTACCTGGAAAGCCTTGCTTGATGGCAAGAGTGGTATAGCGCCCATTACCAAGTTTGATGCCAGCGAATTTTCCACCCGCTTCAGCGGTTCGGTAAAAGACTTTGATGTCGAGCAGTACCTGTCGAAAAAAGACGCCCGTAAGATGGATCTCTTCATCCAGTACGGTATGGCAGCAGGTATTCAGGCGGTACGTGACTCCGGCCTCGATATGAGCCAGGAAGATCCCGGTCGTGTGGGTACCGCCATCGGTGCCGGCATGGGCGGTATGTGGTTGATTGAACAAAACCACACAGCGCTGATGAACGGTGGTCCCCGTAAGATTTCTCCCTTCTTTGTGCCCAGCACCATTATCAATATGATTGCCGGTCACCTGTCCATCATGTACGGCATGACAGGCCCCAACTTTGCCGTGACCACGGCCTGTACCACAGGGGTGCACAATATAGGTTTCGCCGCCCGCACCATAGCCTACGGTGATGCGGACGTGATGATTGCCGGTGGTGCCGAAGACGTGACCTGTCCTCTGGGTGTGGGTGGTTTTGCCGCCGCCAAGGCGCTGTCGACCCGTAACGATGATCCCCAGGCCGCGAGTCGCCCATGGGATAAAGACAGGGACGGTTTTGTTATCGGTGACGGTGCCGGCGTACTGGTAATGGAAGAGTACGAACACGCCAAGGCCCGTGGCGCCAAGATCTATGCCGAGCTGGTTGGCTTTGGCATGAGTGGCGACGCCTACCACATGACCTCGCCACCGGAGAACGGTGCCGGTGCCGCGGCCGCCATGGCCAATGCCATCAAGGACAGCGGCCTGGTCCTGGAGCAGATTGGTTATATCAATGCCCACGGAACCTCAACGCCTGCCGGTGACAAGGCCGAAGCCGCTGCGGTTAAATCCGTATTTGGCGATCAGGCCTACAAGGTGCTGGTCAGCTCCACCAAGTCGATGACAGGTCACCTGCTGGGCGCTGCCGGTGCTGTGGAAGCCATCTTCACCATTTTGGCCCTGAAAGATCAGGCCGTGCCGCCTACCATCAACCTGGATAATCCGGACGAAGGTTGCGATCTGGACTTCGTGCCACACGAGGCGCGCCAGCACAAGCTGGACTATGCCCTGTGTAACTCTTTCGGTTTCGGTGGAACCAACGGTTCCTTGCTGCTGAAACGCGTCTGAGTCCAAGAGTGAGTTCAGTGAAAAAGCGAGCCTGAGGGCTTGCTTTTTTTTTTAATGTTTCACAGCAGGCAAAATGGCTCAAAGGGCTCTATTCCTTCTGCAACAATCGCTGGTGACGGCTATGCAAGCCGAGCAATGCAACCGAGCTATGCAACCGAGCTATGCAACCAAGCTATGCAACCTAGCTATGCAAGCCCTGCTATGGGGCGATAGCGCCTGAGCAGGCGGGTGGCAAATTTGGGCAAGACCATTCTCGGCGGCCCCAATTTGGCGTAAACTCAAAAGAATTATCACTCCTTTCAAGGCACTACCATGGCCGGTATAGACAGACAGATCACCCTGCGTTTCCTGGCGGAGCCCGCCGATGTGAATTTCGGCGGTAAAGTACACGGCGGCGCCGTAATGAAATGGATTGACCTTGCGGCCTATGCTTGCGGCGCCGGCTGGAGCGGCAAGTACTGCATTACCGCCTATGCCGGTGGGATCCGCTTCGTTAAGCCCATTCATGTCGGCAACATAGTGGAGGTCAGTGCCAAGGTCATCTATACCGGCAGTACCTCTATGCACATTGGCCTGGATGTGCGCGCCGGCGATCCCAAGGAATCGGCCCGGCACCTGACGACCCACTGCATCGTTATCATGGTGGCGGTTGACGATGAAGGTAAACCCACCCCTGTGCCTGAGTGGGTCCCCCAAAGTGAGGAAGACAAGGCGCTGCGGGAATCGGCCATTCGCCTGATGGAAATGCGCAAGAAAATCGGTGCCGAGATGGCCGCCCACGTCACTCCCTGAGTCTATGGATAATCAGTACTTCCTGGCCCTGGACTACGGTACCCAAAGCACACGGGCCTTGGTGTTTGATCCCAAAGGCAATCTGATTGCCAAGGCGCAACTGGCCAATGCCAATTGCCGTGAAGAGCAGCAGGGCACGGCCGCCGCCAGCCAGAGTGGCGACTATTGTGTCGCTCAGCTAACGGCCGTGGTGCAAAAGCTGCTGGCCGAATCCAGCGTTCGTCCGGGACAAATAGCCGCCCTCAGCCTCACCTGCCAGCGAGCCTGCCTGGTGCTGATGGACGAGTCCGGCCATGCCCAGTCCGATGTGTTTATGTGGTCCGACAGACGCCTGGCAGCAGAGCAATTAATGCCCTTGCCCTGGTACCAGCGGCTGGGCTTTGGATTGCTGGGGCTTGGAAAACGCATTCATTATCTGCGCCGCTGTGCCAAAACCAACTGGCTTGACCGGCACAAGGTGGCGGAAGCGCCCAAAATTGGTTTGCTCAGTGGGCTGTTGTTGAGTCGACTGACGGACAAATTGGGCGATGGCGTGGCCTACCAGGTGGGCTATTTGCCCTTTGATTATCGACGGCGCCGATTTGCCAACGCCGGCAACTGGCGCTGGCGCGCCCTTAACTGTCGTCCGCAGCAAATGCTGCCGCTGGCCGAGGCCACCACGGTTCACGGCGGGCTCAGTGCCGGCTTTGCCTCCCTAACGGGCTTGCCGACCGGTTTGCCCGTGGTATTGGCGGGGGCCGACAAGGCCTGTGAGGCCTATGCCGCCGGCGCCGGTGATCCCGGCCTTGCCTGCGTCAGTCTCGGCAGTGCCGCGACCGTGACTCTGGGGCTGGAGCGCTATACCGAGGCCTATCGTTACGCGCCGGCGTTTCCGTCATTGGATTCAAAGCAGTTCCTGTCCGAGGTGCAACTGGAGCGCGGATTTTGGCTGCTGAGCTGGCTTATTCGCGAGTTTGGTGCTGAAGACTGTCAAGGGGCCAAGGCGCTGGGACTGAGCCCGGAAGAGTATATTTTACGGCGGATTGACGCTGTTACGCCGGGGGCCGATGGTTTGCTGCTGAGCCCCACCTGGGCGCAGGGCGTAATTTTTCCCGGGCCCGAAGCCAGGGGGGCCATCGTCGGTTGGCGTCCCGAACACGGTCGTTTTCACCTCTACCGAGCGGTGATTGAAGGGGTTTTGCTGACCCTCGCCCGCGGCCTTGAGCGACTGCGGAAGGTCAGCGGCACTGTGCCGTCCCTTATTCGGGTGACAGGTGGTGGCAGCCAAAGTGACGTGGTGCTGCAGATGGCTGCCGACATATTCAACCTGCCGGTGGAGCGGCTTTCGGTGAGCGAAGCCTCAGGTCTCGGTGCGGCCATGTGCGCTGCCGTCGCCATGGGGCAGTATGAATCGCTCGCCGAAGCGCGCCTCGGTATGGCAAAATCGGCGCAACGTTTTGAGCCGGATCCCCGGCGGGTCGCGTGCTACCGGGTTGTGGCCAGGCAACACGCCAGGCTGTATCCAAGGCTGAAACCCTTGTTTCAGACCATGTAACTATTTTAAAAATAAATAATTATCTGTATCCGCAGTAAGGAACATCAATGGCAAAAGTCGCATTTCTGGGCCTGGGCGTTATGGGCTATCCCATGGCAGGACATCTGGTCAAGGCAGGTCACGAGGTGACCGTTTACAACCGTACCGAGAGCAAGGCCAAGGCCTGGGTGGAAGAATACCAGGGCCAATATGCGACCAGCCCCAGGCTGGCTGCCGCCGATAAGGACATAGTGTTCGTCTGTGTCGGCAATGATAACGATCTGCGCGAGGTGGTGACGGGCGAAGAGGGGGCTATCCATGCCATGGCGCCCGGCGCTGTGTTGGTTGATCACACCACGGCGTCTGCCGATGTGGCCCGAGAACTGGCGGCCCGTTTCGCCGAGGCTGGATTGGCCTTTATCGATGCGCCCGTGTCCGGCGGTCAGGCCGGTGCCGTTAACGGTGTGTTGACCGTTATGGCCGGTGGCGATCCTGCGGTGTTTGACCAGGTCAAGCCGGTGATCATGAGCTATGCCCGCTGCGCTGAACTGCTGGGGGACTCTGGTGCCGGTCAGCTGACCAAGATGGTCAATCAAATCTGTATCGCCGGTGTGGTGCAGGGTCTGGCCGAAGCATTGCACTTTGCCCGCAGCGCCGGCCTGGATGGCGAGCGGGTGGTGGAAGTCATCAGCAAGGGCGCAGCCCAGAGCTGGCAGATGGAAAACCGCTATCAAAGCATGTGGGCCGGCAAGTATGACTTTGGTTTTGCCATAGATTGGATGCGCAAAGATCTGGGGATCACCCTCGACGAGGCCCGCCGCAATGGTGCCAGTCTGCCGCTGACTGCCTTGGTGGATCAGTTTTACGCCGAAGTGCAGGCCATGGGCGGCAATCGCTGGGATACTTCCAGCCTGATGGCCAGATTGGAAAAGAACCGCAAATAAGCAATCACAAATAAGCAATCAGAAGTAAGTAATAAGACAAAAAACAACAGGCCCGCATTTGCGGGCCTGTTTTCTTTTCTCGTTGCGGCTTATCAGCGCACAGGATCCACCACCAGGTGTTCCAGTTGCACCGCGGCCACAGTATGCAGCGCATCCATGGTGGCGCCCACCAGGGAAATTTTACCGGCGGAAGACTCCAGCAATATGGCGCGGCTGATGCTGGAAAATTCGCGATTGTGGCGTACCAGATTCGACAGCGCCATTTGCATCGGCAGCATAGACGGGTTGAAGGCGGCGTTCTCGGCGTAGCGGCCACAGAAGGTGGCGCCGTCATCGGTTTCCAGCACCACGGCGGCATGACACCGACTGTAGGGGGCATAGCTGAGGCTGGCGTGATCGAGTGCCTCAATCAGCAGCGGATCGTCACTCTCCAGTTCCAGCTCTGTCTGTTGCTTGCTGAGCAGGGGGGAAGTGACATTGAGGTCTGCGGGTCCAAAGGCATAGGGCAGGTAATGGGACAGGGGCGCCGTGGCTTGTCCCGGCAGGTGAATATGCACCTTCTGGCCATGTACCAGCTCATTGATGAACTGGCGGCAGTGGCCACAGGGACTGGCGTTGACCACTATGTCCTTGATTTCTACCTCGCCGCTGAGCCAGGCATGGCTGATGGCGCTCTGCTCCGCATGCACCGAATGAAACAGGGCTTCGCCCTCAAGTTCCAGGTTGGCGCCCATGTAGAAGTCACCGCTCTTGCCGATGGCGATGGCACCGACATAAAAGTCACTTACCGGAGGTTTGGCCAGGCTGGCGGCCAGGGGCAGCAGTGCCAGACCCAAACCGTGATTGTCGAGGCCGGAGACACGGCACAATTCTTTGACCTGCACCGCATCCAGATGGCCGCTGAAGCCCTGGTTAAGCAGTGGCATGATGGCGCCGGCGAGGGCTTCCGGTAATTGGGTTATGCTGCGCACGAATCTGTCTTGCATTTCCCTGATTCCTTGGTTGTGTGGCTATTGGGTTGTCAGTCTAGTTATTTTATTACAACAGGACTGGGATCTGACGCGCAATTGTGGCTAGAGAGACTGCAGGTAACGGCACAAAGCGCTCAAAAGTTTTTGTTTGTTTTCATCATTCTGGGTTTCTTCCAGCAAATTTTCCAGCCGGATCACATAGTCCGGATCGCTGAGACGCTGCTGGCAGAACTCCCGCCATTTGATGCTTTCCTGATGGGACAGGGTCTGCGGGTAGTTGCGGGCCCGGTAACGCCACAGCATCTGCGGCAAACGGCCATCGTCAAACTCCAGCGACAGCGCCGCCAGGTTCTGGGGCTGAGTATTGCGGATAATCTCCATCTTGGCCCTGTCGGCGGGGGAGAAAAAGCCGCCGCTGTAGAGCATAAGGTCCGGATCGCTGCCGTTTGCCACAGGCTCGTCATCGAACATGGCCGTAAGTTTTTCGCGGATTTCCGGATGTTGTTTCAGCAGCTTGAATTGCTCGCGGGCGAATTCCTTGTCAATGCCGAGTCTTTCGGCACTGGTATCATCCAGGGTCTTGGCCGGGGCGATAAAGGGACACTTGTTGAGATGGATTTGTTTCACCGGTACCGGCAGTTCGTCTTCCGCCAATTCAGTGCGGGGTGTATACATACGCTCCCGCAGTTGCGCCACTTCCAGCTCAATCAAGGGGCTGATATCCATGGCCAGATTGACGCACACCACGGCGTTCTTGTTGCGCATATTGTGGGCCACGGGCGCTATCAGAGTGGCACAGCCCTGGGCGGCACTGATCTTGGAGCTCACATGCACCAGGGGCGTCATGGCCAGTACATCGACCTGCTCGCCAACCGCCTGTTTACGGCGCAAACGGAAATAGTAATCGTACAGCTTGGGCTGCTTTTCCTTGATAAGCTTTGCCAGCGCTATCGTGGCGTAGACATCCGACATGGCATCGTGGGCCTTGTCGTGGCCCAGGCCATTGGCGGCGGTCAATAATTCCAGCTTGAAGCTGGGGCTGCCATCCTCGCGGGTGGGCCAATTGATGCCGTCGGGGCGCAGGGCGTAACAGGCGCGGACCAGGTCGATGAGATCCCAGCGGGAATTACCCTGTTGCCATTCGCGGGCATAGGGATCGATAAAGTTGCGATAAAAGCCGTAACGGGTAACTTCGTCATCGAAACGCAGCGAGTTGTAACCGGCCACACAGGTATTGGGCACGCTGAACAGCGACTGGATCCGCCCCATGAACTCCGTCTCAGGCACGCCCCTTTGGTTGGCGAGCTGTGGCGTGATGCCGGTGATGAGTATTGCCTCGGGTGAGGGTAGATAATCCGGCGCCAACTGGCAGTAGAAGGTTTCCGGCTCGCCAATGATGTTGAGATCCAGATCGGTCCGCACCCCGGCAAACTGTGCCGGTCTGTCTTTAGCCGGATTGGCACCAAAGGTTTCGTAATCGTGCCAAAAAATAGTGGGCTGGATGTAATCTGTCATTGGAATTTCGCGTCTGTCCATGAAGGTAAGGAGCTATCTTACCACTTGTGCCGGCATATTCATCCTTGGCAGGCTTTGGCGCTGGCTTGTTGGCCAAATATGCAGCGGATAGCAATCAGAGTGAAAAACTATTCATGGTTCATAACTGTTTCCCTCAAGCGGGATTAGCTGCGTCAACATCTTGCATATCGGAAATTGCGGGTGCTTAGCGCTTGTCTTGACGGTACAATCGCGCCATCGACAAGGGAAGTGCGTATGTTCAATCAATTTTTCGGTATGCCCATGGTGCAGGATCTAAAGCATCCGGGGCAATTTCAGTTACGTCTTGGCGACAATATCAGCGATCTGGTGCTTATTCAGGCCCTACGCGCCCCCTTACTTGAGGTGGTGGTGGCGGCCTACGAATCCCCCCAGTTACTGCTGACGGTGCGCTGTCAGCCACTGTTTGAGCTGCAATGTGCCAAAAAGCAGGCCACGGCACCGGTGGAAAACCTGTTGGCGCGGGGCAGGGGCCAGGGCTTCAGACTCTACTGCCGTTTGGGGGTGGCGCCGGCGCGCCTGCTTGAGTCCCTGCGCAGGGGATTGCGACTGGATTTTATCCCCGACAGTCCGGGCCAGTTTGCTTTGCTGGATAACGAACATTTCGAACTCTTGGCCCTTGAAGAAGATCTGCGGCTGTTGAACGAGCCCCAGGCGCTGTCGCACGCGCGGGCGATTCTGGCGCGGGAATTTGATTACGGCCTGGGTGTGGCCATGTTGGCGGTACACATCAGTGAGCTGGAGCAGGCATCTCGTGAACTGTTGGCGTTTCTGGAGAGCACGGCCAAGCACACGAGTCTTCAGGATGAAGCCAGGCGCATGGTGCCTTTGCTTAATCAGAAGCGCCAGTGGCTGCTCAGGCGACACAGTCAGCTCCAGGAGCGAACCCATTATGGCCATAGTGCCAATCAAATGGATGAACTGGAAAGCCTGAAGCAGCAGTTGGAGTGTTACCAGTTGCTGGCCCCCCCCGAAGTGACAGCCATGGTGCAGGCTCTGGTAAAAGAAGACTCCTGATGGTCGCCGATGTTTGTAAAATCAATACCTATTTAAAGACGAGGATGCCGTAATGACATCTCAACATCGCAGTTGGGGCAGGGTATATCAATGCCCCTTATGCCAGCTGCCATTGGCACAGCAAGCTAACCAGTACAGCTGCGCCAAGGGGCACAGTTTCGATTGTGCCAAAGAGGGTTATGTCAACCTGCTGCCTGTGGCCAAGAAACGGTCCAAGGATCCCGGCGACAGCAAGGAGATGATCCAGGGGCGGCGGGCGTTTCTCGACGCGGGTTACTATGAAAAGCTCAGTGACAGGATCAACGAGCTGGCATTGAGCCATGCCCCGGGGGCGGGACAGGCGCTGGATTTGGGCTGTGGCGAAGGTTATTACAGTCACCGGCTGTTTCGGGCGATGAATGCCGCGGCGCCCATGGCGCTCGATGGCCTGGATATTTCCCGGGCGGCGGTGCGCTACGGCGCCAAACGTTATCCTGATTTGGCCTTTTGCGTCGCCAGTGCCTACGACATGCCTTTTCGCGATGCCACTTTCGACTTGCTGCTCAGAGTCTATGCCCCCTCAAGGGATGAGGAGTTATTGCGGGTGATGCGTCCGGGGGCATGTCTGATTACGGTGCAACCCGGACCCATGCACCACTTTGCCATCAAGCAACTGATTTACGCCGAGCCGAGACTGCATCCCGAGGATGATTCGGTCGCCGAAGGTTTCGAGCTTATCCATGCTGAGCGACTGCAGTGGCAGCTGATGTTGGGCCGGAGCGACATGACGGAGGCATTTCTTGCCATGACGCCTTACGCCTGGAAGCTCAGTCAGGAACAAAAGGCGGAGCTGTGCCGCACCGGACTTGGCTGTGAACTGGATTTCAGTATCAGGGTGCTGCGCAAGCGCTAACTCAATATAAACAAGGGCTTCAGGGATGAATTGCCGATTTTGAGTTTTTACACAAAAGCGCGTTTGGAAAAATGTGAGCCAACTCCACGAAATTTAAGTAAAAAAATACTGGACGCCGATACCGATGCTTGTTGACTTATGTGATAAAAGGTTTATAGTCATTAAAGCTTGAAGGTTGGGCTTATATTTATGTGTTCAATACGACCAGTTCGTCCTGTAAACATCATAAGTAATACCGGCATTTTCCAGCTCCACCGCCGTTAAGGCTTTATATTGAAATATTTACAGGAAACATTTATATGTCTCAAGTTACTGGTGTAGTAAAGTGGTTCAACTCTGACAAAGGTTTCGGTTTCATCGAGCAAGAGTCTGGTCCAGACGTATTCGTTCACTTCCGTGCTATCAACTCTGATGGCTTCAAGACCCTGGACGAAGGTCAGAAAGTATCTTTCACTGTGACCCAAGGTCAGAAAGGTCCTCAAGCTGAAAACGTAACCGTTATCGGCTAATGTTCCCGCGGTGACTCAGGTCATCACGAGAAACAAAATGAGCTGTGGCAAATGCCGCAGCTTTTTTTTGCCTGTTTGTCGGCAAAACAGAGCATTTGGCAATTAAATTGCGACAGCTTTTCAATAACCAGCACACGGCATCCAGACAGCAGCACCCAGGTACAGAACGCAGGCAAATAAAAAGACCCACCAGGGTGGGTCTTCAGCTGATTGGCTAGCTCCTATGAAAACAGGGTGTCTTCCAGGGAGCGGCCATTTTGTAAAAGCTTGTACTTGGCCCCCTGAGCCTTACAGAGTTCCAGCAGTTGTTGCTCCAGCACGTAAGGCTCACCGCCTTGATACTCAATCAGAAAGTCCTTGCCGTTCTTGGCCCTTACTCGGATCACCGACGGCAGCGATTCCAGGCCCTGTTGCAACATGTCTGTTTCGCAGCTCTGCATACTCAGACTGAGGAAACTGGCGCCGCCTTGCTGTTCCAGTGACAACGACTGGGTCAGACGTCCCTGTTCCAGATACAGCACTGTGCCACAGAGCTTTTCCAGCTCATCGAGGTTGTGGGAGCTGATAATGAAATTGGTGTTTGCCGATTGGGCGCGCACCAACTCCCTGATGGCCCTGGCATTGGCGGGATCCAAACCGGCGGTGGGCTCATCCAGCAGCACCAGTTCAGGAGATCCCATCAGTGCCTGGGCTATCGCGACCCGCTTACCCATGCCATGGCTCAATGTTGTGGGCTTGCTCTGGGCCACTGTCTGTAAGTCCACCAGGGTCAGTACCCGCATGGCTTCGTCTTGGGCCTGACGATGGCCAAGCCCCTGCAAGCGCCCGAAAAAACTCAACTGCTGCAACACAGTGAAATTGGGATCCAGCAAGCCATCCTGGGGCAGGCAGGAAACCCGGCCAAGCAGGGCCGGATCGCCGGCAGCCTGGCCCAGTATGGTGATTTTCCCCTTGCTGGGTTTGATAAAACCGCACAGCAGGCTTAACAGGGTGGTTTTTCCGGCGCCATTGGGGCCAACAAGGGCGATGGGCGCGCCGGCCTCAAGTGCGAGGTCAACGCCTTCGAGGGCCGCTTTGCTGCCGTAATATTTACTTAAGGATTGGGTTGTCAGCAGGCTCACAGGGCTCTCCTTTGCATGTAGAGGTGACCCAGGAGCAGCAACAAGGCGGCCTGTGCCAACGGAAGCGGCGCCGATGTCAGGGCTGCGCCGACACTGCTGTTAATCATCCCGGACAATTGCGAACCCGGCATCAGCCAGGACAGGAATCCGAGTCCGGGGAAATAGTAGCTGCCGACGGAAGTGACTATCCACAGCAGGGTCCAAAATACCACTGCCAGCACTGAGGCTTGCCTGGCGCTGTTGGAATACAAAGACAGCAATGCCATGGCTGTGGTATAGGGCAGCACTATAATCAGCAGGTTCAAATAGATAAGTATCGTGGTGGAGAGGGCTTCACCCAGTAGCGAGGCATCCCGCATCAGGGTCATGATCAGTGTGGCCAGCAGAGCCGCCAACATATAAACCGACTGCAGCAGAAGTTGTCCCAATACCCGCCCAAGAAACAGGCCGGTACGACTCACCCTGAGCACCATAAACCTGAGGGTTTTGCGGCTCAGATCCGATGAAAAAACATCGGCAGCCACCACCAGGGTGAACAACGGAAACAGATACAGGGCCAGCACCCAGAAAACGGCCAGCTCGGCCACGGGCCAGGCAAAGAGTTTATCCAGGGTCTGGGTGCCAAACACGCTGCTCAGCAAGTCCCTAAATCCCTGTTGTCTGATAAAAGAAGAGGCCTGTCTGACCGGATACATGAGGATAAGCCCCCACACCAGCAAAAATGCCGCCATGGACATCAAACCGCGGATATTTAAAAAGCCTTTTTTAAGTTCCTGCGTCGCCACCATAAAAATATGGCTGGCGAGTGGCGGAACCTTTGGGGCCAGGGAATGGGACATGTGTGCTTCCTTGTATGGGCCTGGATCCCGCGGATTCAGGCTTGTTGTGCCAGCAATTGCTGCAATTGGGCTTCCAGTTTCGCGACGCGCTCTTCCAGAGTACTTATCCTGTCGCTGGCCGGTTCCGCTTCGGCTGGTGCGCCAGCGCCAGCGGAAAATGCGGCCTGTGCCAGCTCAGCTTGTTCATCTGCAAACAGGTGCATAAAGCGGCTTTCGCGGCGGCCGGGCTCCCGTGGCATTTGTACCACCAGGGGCTGCTGACGTTTGGCAAGACGTTCAAGTGCCGCCTCGGCTTCGGCAATGTCAGTAAAATCATAGAGTCGGTTGCTGCGACTGCGCAGCTCGCCGGCGGTTTGTGGGCCGCGCAAGAGTAACAAACAGATAATGGCCAGCTCGGCCTTGTCCAGTTGCAGTTCACCGAATTCGGTGTTGCAGAACCTGTGCTTGTATTTCACCACCCGGCTGCCAAAGCCGGATTGTTCGCTGATAAGACGCTTTTTGCTGAGATCATCCAAAGTGGCCTGGACTTGGGTTTCACTGAGTTCCATCACGGGATCGCGACTGGTTTTTTGGTTACAGGCCAGGGTAAGGGCGTTGAGTGACAGGGGGTACTGATCCGGGGTGGTGACTTCCTTTTCCAGTAAGCAGCCCATGACCCTGGCTTCCAGTTGATTGAATTGCATCGAAAACTCCTGTTGACAGCATGACCTTGTTATATCAAAGCCATGCCGCCATGCCTAGGAGAAACAAAGATTGTTACCTTTCTTTATTAAGCGCGGCATTATTCGGCAATGCGCAAACCGTCGTTGTCTATGCTGAGCTGACCGGCCTTGAACAGGCCACCTATGCTTTTCTTGAAGGCTTTTTTACTCATGCCCAGTTCGGCATAGATTACGTCGGCATCGGTTTTATCCGTTAACGGCAGGAAGCCGCCGGCCTTGCGCAGCTTATCCATGATGAGTTTGGCATGGGAGTCCAATTCTTCACGGTTGCCGCGCTGCAACTGCAGATCCAGTTTGCCATCGTGGCGCACCTGCTTGACATAACCTTGCACCTGTTGGCCGAAACGCAGTTTCTTGAACACTTCGTTGTTGTAAAGCACACCCCAGTGGGCCTGGTTGACTATGGCCTTGTAACCGAGATCGGAGGTGCCGGCGATGATAAGGTCAACCTTTTGACCTGGCTTGTAAAAAGCCGGGGTCTTGTCTAGGAACTTATCCAGTTTGGCCGAGGCCACAATGCGATCGTCCGCATGGTTGATGTGTATATAGACCAGCACCGAGCGGCCTTCTTCCGGCGGACGTTTCTGCTCGGCGAAGGGTAGCAGCAAATCCTTGTCCAATCCCCAATCGAGGAAGGCTCCGACCCGACTGATGGAAACCACTTTCAGCAGGGCAAATTCGCCGACCTGAGCCTTGGGGCGGGCAGTGGTGGCTATCAGTTGATCTTCAGAGTCCAGATACAGGAAAACATCGAGCCAGTCACCGACCTGACAGTCTTTGGGGGTGACCTTGTTGGGTAACAACACCTGACCGTATTGCTCGGCATTGAGATAGACACCGAAATTCACCTGTTTTACCACCTGCAGCCTGCAGGTCTTTCCAATCTGGATCATTGCACTCTCTTTATTGGCTGATTCGCATTTTACCGCGCGGATTATAGAGGAATTTGGGCGCCACTGCCCAGTTTGTTTGCTCCCGCGCGGCCGGGGGCAAACAATAGCCAAACCGCGGTGAAAAACCGACTGGGCGCCTTAGGTTTTTTGTATCGGATCTTTGTTTGAAAATGCAGCTTAACCTGTTGTCTGTAAATGAAAAAAAATGCTGTTGCTGCAACACTGGTCAGACAGGTTTGTCAGACTGCAACAACAAAGTCACATTCGTGCTTGCATTATTGAACTTTGCAGGGTTTAATTGCGCCGTTTCCGGGCATTAGCCCCCGGAAAACTCGTCTGATTTATGGGGTTTTTAACGGTTTTATGGTTCACGAGTCATTAACCGTGTAATTGACTGAACGCCTTTACACGGGGTTAAGAGGGTTTTAGCTAATGCACAACCATGTATTTATGACACATTGCCTGACCTTGGCATCAGCACTGGTGGCCTCACCGGTATGCTTTGACTCGGACGTAAAACACCTCACCCTGATCCGCATCAATTCTGGCCGCGAAGAGGCCAATAGTCCCAACTGACCCGTCGCTTTTTTACCGCGGCAATTGGCTACCCGGCATTCTCTGGCAGAGTGACCGGGCGAGGGGCATTTGAACTTTTACAGCAGAAAAGCGTGACATATGCAAAAGCAACACCTGTATTATGAGACCTTGCATTCCGGCTACGGTCAGTATTTCGAGGTTGATAAGGTACTGTTCGAGCAGAAGACTGAACAGTGGCACCTGACCATTTTTGAAAACAGCCGCTTTGGACGGGTGATGGCCCTCAATGGCGCCATCCAGACCACGGAAAAGGATGAATTTGTCTATCATGAAATGCTGACCCATGTGCCTTTGCTGGCCCATGGCAACGCCAAAAGCGTGCTCATTATTGGCGGCGGCGACGGCGGTATGTTGCGGGAAGTGGTAAAGCACAGGCAACTTGAGCGCATTACCATGGTCGAAATTGATGCCTCTGTGGTGGACATGTGCAAGACCTATTTTCCAGAGCACTCCCAGGGTGCCTATGATGACCCCAGGGTTGAGCTGGTGATCGACGATGGTATGGCCTTTGTGGCCAATACGGACAAGAAGTTCGATGTGATCATTTCAGATTGCACCGATCCGGTGGGGCCGGGAGAAATCCTCTTCAGCTCCGCCTTTTACCAAGGTTGCAAGCGCTGCCTGAACGAAAACGGTATTTTTGTGGCGCAAAACGGGGTGCCCTTTATGCAGCCCGAGGAAATTGCCGATACCGTGCGGCGCATGAGCCCCTATATGCAGGAGTGTTGGTTCTATATGGCCGCCGTGCCCACCTATGTGGGTGGCAGTATGGCGTTTGCCTGGGCCACCGACAATCTTGCAGCACGCAGAGTCGATTCTGCGACCCTTGAAGCGCGTTTTAATGCGGCTGGGATCAGCACTCGTTACTACACGCCGGCTGTACATCAGGCAAGCTTCGCCTTGCCAGCGTTTGTTGAACAGGCGATCCGGTCAGCCATGACCGTGATCGCTTAATATCATTTTTAAATAGACAGGCAAATATAAATGAACGATTGGTCTATTGATGATGCTCGTGCCGGGTACAACGTTGCCCACTGGAGCCAGGGGTTTTACGGGATCAGCGATCAGGGCGAGGTAACAGTATCGCCGGATCCTAAAAATCCTGAGTTTAAGATCGGTCTTAACGAGTTGGCCAAAGATATGGTCAAGGCCGGTGTAAACATGCCTGTGTTGGTGCGTTTCCCGCAAATCCTGCACCACAGGGTCGATAGCCTGTGTCAGGCCTTCAACCAGGCAATTCAGAAGTACGAGTATCAGGCCGATTACCTGCTGGTATACCCCATCAAGGTGAACCAGCAGCAGACAGTGGTGGAAGAGATCCTCGCCAGCCAGGTCAGCAAAGAGGCGCCGCAACTGGGTCTGGAAGCCGGCAGTAAGCCCGAGTTGATGGCCGTGTTGGCCATGGCCCAAAAGGCCAGCTCAGTGATTGTCTGTAACGGTTACAAGGACAATGAGTACATCCGCCTGGCGCTGATTGGTGAAAAGCTCGGTCACAAGGTGTACATAGTGCTGGAGAAGATGTCAGAACTCAAAATGGTTCTGACCGAATCCAAGAAGCTGGGTGTGACACCACGCCTGGGTCTGCGTGCCCGTCTGGCGTTCCAGGGCAAAGGCAAGTGGCAGGCCAGTGGTGGCGAAAAGTCCAAGTTCGGTCTGTCGGCTGCACAAATCCTCAACGTGGTTGAGCAGCTCAAGGCAGAGAACATGCTGGATTCGCTGCAGTTGCTGCATTTCCACCTGGGCTCACAGATTGCCAACATCCGCGATATCCGCCAGGGTGTCGGTGAAGCCGCGCGTTTTTATTGCGAACTGCGTCAGCTGGGTGCCAAAGTTAACTGTTTCGACGTCGGCGGCGGTTTGGCCGTGGACTATGACGGTACCCGCAGCCAGTCAAACAACTCAATGAACTATGCCCTGGCCGAATATGCCAACAACATAGTCTCTGTGTTGACCGATACCTGTAACGAGTATGAGCAGCCGATGCCGAGGATCATTTCCGAGTCCGGCCGCTACCTGACTGCGCACCATGCGGTATTGATCACCGATGTGATCGGTACCGAGGCCTACAGTCCTGAGCTGATCGTTGAACCCGCCGAAGATGCGCCCCAGCTGCTGCACAACATGTGGCAGAGTTGGACCGAAATCAGTGGCCGCCTGGATCAACGCGCCCTTATCGAGATTTTCCACGATACCCAGTCGGATCTCGCCGAAGCCCATTCGCTGTTTGCCATGGGACAACTGAGCCTGGCCGACCGTGCCTGGGCCGAGCAGTGTAATCTGCGTGTCTGCCACGAGCTGCAAGGGCTGATGAGCACCAAGAACCGTTACCAGCGCCCGATCATTGACGAACTCAATGAAAAGCTGGCGGACAAGTTCTTCGTGAACTTCTCCCTGTTCCAGTCGCTGCCAGACGCCTGGGGTATAGATCAGGTGTTCCCCGTACTGCCTCTGTCCGGTCTGGACAAGGTGCCGGAGCGCCGTGCGGTCATGCTGGACATTACCTGCGATTCTGACGGGATTGTTGATCAGTACGTGGACGGTCAGGGTATCGAAACCACGCTGCCGGTACCGGCCTGGAGTGCCGAAAGTCCATATCTCATAGGTTTCTTCCTGGTGGGCGCCTACCAGGAGATCCTCGGCGACATGCACAACCTGTTTGGTGACACCAACTCCGCCGTGGTGCGCATCGACGAGCAGGGCCTGACCAATATTGAGTCAGTGCTGGCCGGTGATACCGTTGCCGATGTGCTGCGTTATGTGAACCTGGACGCCGTGTCTTTCATGCGCACCTACGAAGAGCTGGTGAACCAGCACATAGATGAGAGTGAAAGGGCGTTTATCCTCGAAGAGTTGCAAGTGGGCCTCAAGGGTTACACTTACTTGGAAGACTTTTAACAAGGCAAGGTGAACACAGTGCCGGAACATCAGGCGTCTTTGGCGCCGTTCCGGCCCTCTGGTAGAGAAAAAATGTTTTTTGAAGGCTCAGAAAAAAAAATAGAAGTCATAGTCACACCCCAGTGTGGCTCACTGCGCGAACTCGGTAGGGCGTTTTGGACCGAGATGGTGTCCTGTGCCAATGCGGAAATTTTGTCATCCATCAGCAATGAAAATTGTGATGCGTACCTGCTGAGTGAGTCCAGTTTGTTTGTCTGGCACGACAGGTTCCTGATGCTGACCTGCGGTACCACCACCCTGGCCAATGCCGTTTTGCGGTTTATCGAGCGGGTAGGCAGTGAACACATTGCTTTTGCCAGTTATCAGCGTAAAAACGAATACCTGTCACATCTGCAATCAAGTGCTTTTGCCGACGACCTGGAACGCATTCGCGCCCGTTTGCCGGGCAATGCCTACCGCATAGGTCACCTGGATTCCCACCATCATTACATTTACACCAGCAGCAAGCCCTTTCAGGCGGCCGCAGACGATGTTACGTCCGAGTTGTTGATGTATCACATTCGGGGGGAAGCCGCAGATTATCTGCGGGCGGAAAACCAGAGCGCGGCCGAAATCCGCCGTTTGCTGGCGCTGGAAGCCATGCTGCCGGGTTTTGAATTCGATGACTTCCTGTTTGAGCCTTTTGGCTACTCAATCAATGGTATCTGTGGCGATCGCTACATGACCATACACATCACCCCCCAGGAAAACAGCTCTTACGTGAGCTTTGAAACCAATTTGCCGCTCGAAGGTGAACACGCCCTGCTGTTCGCCCGCCTGCTGGCGATACTCAATCCCGGCAGCTGGGATGTGATAGGTTTTAATTCCGGGTGCAATACCCAAGGTTATCCCGAGCACTTGTGCCTGGGGAGCTGTGCTTTGCAAACCGAGCAAGGGTATAATATCGACTTCAGTCATTATCAGCAGTTGTGTCACGAAGTGCTGATCCCTGAACCCATGTAAATTCCGGCCCTGTGGCTATTTTGGAGACTGTATGACCACTATTGCAGAGAAACCCGATTATTCGCTGTATTCCAATGCGTTCGGGTATTTGCGTCAACCTTTGGATTTCAAGCCTTGCGACAGTGATGCCGATGTGGTCGTCATAGGTCTGCCGTTCGACATGGCCACCACAGGCCGCAGCGGCGGCCGCATGGGCCCAGATGCGATTCGCCGTGCCTCGGTCAACCTGGCATGGGAAGACACCCGTTGGCCATGGGACTTTTCTCTGGGTCAAACCATCAAGATGGTGGATGCCGGTGATCTGGTATTCAACTGTGGTGATGCAGCCGACTTTACCGAGCGCGTCGAAGCCTTTGCCACCAAGGTGCTGGACAGTGGCAAGGCGCTGATGAGCTTCGGTGGCGATCACTTTGTGACCCTGCCACTGCTGCGTGCTCACCACAAGAAATTCGGCACCATGGCGCTGCTGCACTTTGATGCACACACCGACACATACAGCCAGGGCAGCAAGTTTGACCACGGCACCATGTTCTTCCATGCGCCCAAAGAAGGCCTGGTTGACCCAGAGCGCTCCGTACAAGTGGGGATCCGCACCGATTACACCAAGGACGGCCATGGCTACCAGGTGATCGATGCCGCGACCGCCAATGACCTGACCGCCGAGCAAATCGTTGAGCAGATCAAGGCCCGCGTCGGCGATATGCCATTGTATGTGACCTTCGACATCGACTGTCTGGATCCTGCCTTTGCGCCCGGTACCGGCACCCCAGTGTGTGGCGGCCTGACCAGCGACAAGGCGATGAAGATCATCCGCGGCCTGCGCGGTATGAATATTGTGGGTATGGATGTGGTGGAAGTGGCGCCATCTTACGACCACGCCGATATTACGGCACTGGCCGGCGCTACCCTGGGCTATGAAATGCTGCACGTTTGGGCTGTGGCCAAGGGCCTGGTCAAGTAACGGCGATTGTTGTTTAAGCCAATAAAAAGCCAACCATCAAGGTTGGCTTTTTTGTTGGCTTTTATAAGGTTACAATTCGGTACTCGCCCGTTTTGGGGCAGGCCGCCAGTCGAGGAAGCATACATGACAGATCTTAGCGATATTCGCCGCGAATATACCAAGGGCGGTTTACGCCGGGCGGAGTTGCCTGCCGAGCCCATGTCCCTGTTTGAAAAATGGATGGAGCAGGCCAAGGAGGCCGAGCTGTCCGACCCCACCGCCATGTGTGTGGCCACAGTGGACGAAAACGGCCAACCATTCCAGCGCATAGTGTTACTCAAAAGATTCGATGAGCGCGGTTTTGTCTTCTTTACCAACCTCGGCAGTCGCAAGGCCCAACAATTGGCACAAAACGCCCACATCAGCCTGCTGTTTCCCTGGCATCCACTGGAGCGGCAGGTGGCCGTGACCGGCATCGCCGAGCAGTTATCCAATGCCGAGGTGCTGAAGTACTTTGTCACCCGCCCCAAGGAGAGCCAGATTGCCGCCTGGGTGTCCAATCAGTCCAGTAAGCTGAGTGCCCGCCAGGTGCTGGAAGCCAAGTTCATGGAAATGAAACAAAAGTTTGCCAAGGGTGAGGTGCCCTTGCCCTCATTCTGGGGTGGCTATCTGGTTAAGCCCGACAGCATTGAATTCTGGCAGGGCGGCGAGCACAGGCTCCATGACAGATTCCTATATAGCCGTCAGGGCCAGGGCTGGGAAATCAGCCGTCTGGCCCCCTGACATCCGGCTCATATACGCTGAGTTATATGACAGTCACGTTTTCGGCCTGGGGGCCTTTTTGTCCCGCAACCAGGCTGAAACTGACTTTCTGACCTTCTTTCAGTGTTTTGCGTCCATTACCATTAATGGCACGGAAATGCACAAACACGTCCGTGGCATTTTCCATGCTGAGAAATCCAAAACCCTTTTCGTCGTTGAACCACTTAACTGTGCCAATAACCTGTTGATTTGACATAACAACCTCTAAGTTTGAGAAAATCGGTAGCAGTTTAGCCAGCTTATGTTGCAGCATCTTGACAGTCAGAGCGGCAATCCCAGCGGGCCAAGAAGAAATACGGGCACAAGTTTCCGGATCTGCTAAATTAAGTGTTTGGTTCCAAAAGTATTAATGAAGGATATGCTATGAAAGCTACACTCACGGCTCTGCTATTGGCTACGGGGACGTCTCTGGTGACCATGGCATCGGCACATGCTGGGCCCTGGCACAGTGTGCAGCATAAGTCGGTAATAAGTTTTGTATCTATAAAGAAAGGCGATGTGGCCGAGGTGCACGATTTCGGCGAATTTAAGGCGCAATTGGACGGCAAGGGGCACTTTGAGCTCGAAATAGCCCTGAGCTCGGTGCGTACCGGCCTTGAGCAGCGGGACGAGCGCATGAAAAGCATGCTGTTTGAGGTGGCGCAATTCCCAACCGTTTCGCTCAAGGCCAAGGTGGAAATGAGTGAGCTTGAGGACCTGGCAGTGGGGGCCGTGAAAATGCTGGCACTGGATGCTGAGTTGAGTATGCATGGCATGCAGGCCAATAAGAAAATCACCCTGGCACTGGCCAAATTGTCCGATTCCAGAATAATCGCCAGCAGTAGTGCACCCGTGATAGTCAATGGCGACGAATTTGGGTTCGCGGGCGGTATTGAAAAGCTGCGCCAGGTGGCCGGGCTTTCCGCTATTAGTCTCGCAGTTCCGGTTAACTTCGTGCTGACACTGGAAAAATAACCCGGGATTAGTGCAAACTGTTCCATACTCATTTACAGGTTGCCCATGACGGCAACCTGGTACCAAGGGCTGAGCAACGGGTTCCGACATGGTTACTGATAAAGATGGATATGTGCACCTCATTCAATATCTCACCGAGAATTTGGGGCTGTTTGAGACCCCTGAAGGCACGGGATTGGCCGACGAGACCGTGATGGAGCTGTTTGAGGAGCAATTGTCTGCTCAAATTATCATGGTCTGTGGACAGAACCCGGCGTTGAATTTTGCCCAGCGCAATATGATTATTCGGGAGATCGATGCCATTGTGTACGATCTCGAAGAAATCCTCGCCAATGTCGGCGGTAAAAAGGCGACACCTGAGCAGACACTTTTTATTACCGAGTTTTCGGGCCTGATTAAAAATCTGTTTGATCAGGAAATCTCCAAGCTGTTACACGCCTGAAATAACAAACGCTTACACTTAGCTTAAGCCTGCCGCTTGCCCCCGAGATATTGATTCACTAGCGTCAAAGATAGGGGAATTCAACGGAGGGGACAGCTTTGTCTGCTGCTATTGCTCATTGCCGCATGCTGTGCAAACAACTGTGGCTGTCTTCATCCAATGTCAGACCATGGCTGATTTATGGTTTGTTGCTGCTGTTTTGGTATTTGCTGACATTGTTTCAGCACCACAGCTTCGAGATGGGCTGGGGCCTGGTCGCCCTGGTGATAAGCTTGCCCTTTGTTCCCTTTGTGATGGTTTATTTGCTGCTGGAACTGCGCCGACATTGGTTGTTGCTTCGACGGGCAACGGGACGGAGCCGACACAGATATTTGCTGTACGGCTTGATTGAACTCATACTTATTGTGCTGTTTTTGATGCAGTTTGTATAAGGCACTCACCGAGGGAGAGGTCGGGCTATGTTCAGTATTCTTGAGGAAAATGCCAGTGAAGTGCTCACCGTTATTGTCAGTGACAGGGTCACGGGTGAGGATTTTGAGCAGGTGCTGTTGCCGGCAATAGACGCCAAACTGAAAGATCATGCCAGTATCGAGTTGCTGTTTGATATCGAAGATAGTTGCCAGGGCTTTAGCCTGACCTCGGTTTGGATGGACGCTTTGTTGGCCCTGTTCCATGCCGGCGATGTGAGCCGGGTCGCTATCCTGGTGGATAGGCCGGGGCTTAAACTGTTGGCGCAGGCCCAGGCGTTGTTCATGCCCTGGCCCGTGGCCATCTATCCGCGCCACCGCAAGGGGGATGCCAGGAAATGGCTGGGTCTCACTGCCGCCTGAGAGGGGATGCTACTCAGGTTGCGATTGTGGCAGCTTGCACAGCAGTTGCAGGCCTTGCTGGGTATCCGCAATGATGGTCCCGCCAACCACAGCAGTAAACCAGGCAGTCAGTGACTGCAGCGGATTGTCTTCATTTTCCCTGTCAGACAAGATTGAATTGTCCTTGAGTCCCACGAGCCTGGGGCAGGACAGTTGCAACTGCTGCTGATTGCACTCCAGCGTCCATTGGCTGGCTGATCTGTTTTTGGCGAACTCCGCCATCAGCTCAAACAGACAAAAACACAATAACGTCAGATGCCAGGGATTGATATGTAACTTAAGATCATCGTTATAGCGGCATGTCAGTTGAATGCCCAATTGTTGCCAACGGTTTGATTGCGATTGTTGCAACAAGGACAGTACCTCATCCAGCAGCACAGGTTTGGTGTCCTGTTGTACTCCCACTATCCGGTATATCAGTCGCAACTGGTCTCCCTGTGCCGTGACCCCTTGCTTGAGCAGGGCCGGATCATTAAAACTGTGCGACATGAGAGTGTCTTGTCTTTGCATCAGCTGACGGACAAGCGCCGTTAGCCAATGCTTGAGCATAGTGTCTTCCCAGCGGGCCAGTCGGTTTTGGCCGGCCTCGACTTGGTTTTGCCGCTGCAGTTGGTCTTTTTTCTGCTCCATGGCCTGAATTTCGCTGGACAGTGCTTTGATCTGCAACTCGCAGCCTTGCAATTTGGAGTGCAGCAGCTGCTGCTCCTGTTGCAGTTTGAGTTCGGCCCGCCGTCTGTGTTGGATATCAAAAGCTATGGTACCGACAGCCTGTATGGCACCTTCTTCGTCGGCAATGGCAAACTTGGTCATCTGAAAGCGTTTTTCTCCGTGGAGGGTGGGTAAGGGCTCTTCCACTTGAATGGCTCCTCCCTGATTCAATACCCGCAGATCGTTATCCCGATAAATATTGGCCAAATCCCGGGCAAACAGTTGCTGATCCGTGCTGCCAAGCAGTCGCGGCCGCTCAATACCCAGGGTTTCGCAATACTTGTCATTTACCAACAGGTAGCGTCCCTGGGTATCTTTGATATAGATAAGATTGGGCGTCGACTTCAGCAGCGCATTCAATTGATCCCGATAGCGCAGCAGCTCTTGCTGCGCCTCCTTTTGCACTTCGATTTGCTGCTCAAGTGCCAGGTTACTGGCATCGAGACTGGCCATGGTGATCTCCAATTGTCGGGTACGGCTGACAAAGGCCGATGCCAGGGTGCCTATTTCATCCTGAAAGCTTCTTGAGACAAGCTCCAGTGTGGCGGGCTGATTGTTTTTCAGGGCCTGAACCATGGCCACCAGTGGCCGGATCAGCAGTTTGTGCTGGGCCCCGAAAAGTACCATCAGGGCCACAAGCTGAACCAGGATAAGCCACAGACCGGCCTGGCCAATCAGCAGCAAGGCTTCTTCACGCAGGGATGACTGGGGAGTGACTGTGACGACTTTCCAAAAGGTATCAGGCATTAAAAATACGGAATACTGGGCGGGTTCGTCGAGCATGGGGTCCCTTGCCATCGACAAGGTGCCCAGCAAAGTTGCACTGCGCGGCCATTGGCGGCCGCTGGCATTGAGCAGCGCCCGGAACAAGGCCTGCTGTTTTTTGGGGACCCCTTGCGGCAAATCGTCAAACCGAGCCGGACCGGCACCCGCTATTTCCTGCTCGATAAAGCGACTATCTGTATCCGCTATCAGCGACTGCAGCGGGTTGAATTCCGCGGCCAGGCTATCCAATTCCTGTGGTTGTTGGGCGCTCAATTCCGGTCCCTTGGGAGCGGCTATCAAGCGGTTGAAGGAGTCGAATACCATCAGATAGCCGCCAAGTCCCTCCGTTTCCTGCAGCAGCCATTGCTCCAGTCCCCGAAGGCTGACGTCAACGGTGGCCGTACCCAGGAAAGCGTGTTGCTGCCACATGGGCACAGACGCTGTGACCATGGCTTCCTTGCTGAATCTGTCTATGTAGGCCGGCGACCAGAGCACCCTACCTGCGGGGAAGAGCCTGAGGGGAGCAAACCAAATTTCCTGGTGATAATCCGCCTGTTGCTCACTGTTATAACCAGAGTTGGGCTGAAGTATGCCGAGCGCATCTCTTGCCCAAAACAGCTGGGGGCCGCCGGTCTCGTTGTTGTTTGTACTATCGGGCCAGATCCCGCCCCCGGCAATCAAACGTTGGTCGCCCGGAAAATTGAGCATGTGGGGTACGGTATTGGCCAGCAGGGCGTGGTTGGCCCTATTGATGCCGGCCATTTCGGCGGTGGCAATGGTGAGGGTGTTAATCTGGGTGGTCAGCTGGGTTAATTTGGCCACCATTAACTGGCCATAGCTGAGATTCAGGTTTAACTCTTGTCTGCGCCTGTCATCCTTTTGAACCTGCAACACTATGCCTATGGTGGCGACCAACATCAGGGTTGCCACCAGGCTTTGCAAGAGCCCAAGCCGAAAGGGCAGACTGTGCCGCCAGCGGGGAAGGGGGGATGTGATCAGGCCGTTTTTGGGCATAGCAATGGGCTTTAGCGCTTATTCATTATAAATCAATCTGTTTCAGTCTATCTGGTTTACGGACACTTGCCACAATTTGTCATGATTTGCGAAAGTCACAGGAGCAAAAAAAAGGGCGCAAACTGCGCCCTTTAGTCTTACGGGTTAAAGCTTTAACCCGACCAACAGCTGGTCCAACTGCTCGGCGGTGGCATGCAATTCGTCGCAGCCTGATACCGACTGGTTTGCCGATTGCTCCACATCGTGGGATTGATTGCGTATTTCCATCAGATTGGTGGCAATCTCATTGGCGACCGCAGATTGCTCCTCGGCGGAGGTGGCGATAAGCACGCTCATCTCGAACACCTTGGCACTGTGTTCAGAGATGCTCTTGAGATCTTCACCGGTTTTTATCACATGCTTTTTGCCTTCTTCGGCCTGCTCAACCGTGCGCGACATGACCTGGGTCAGGTTGCGGGAACCGGACTGCAGCGCCTCGATCATGGACTTAATTTCCACCGTTGCTGCCTGGGTACGACCGGCCAGGGTGCGCACCTCGTCGGCGACCACGGCAAAGCCGCGGCCTTGCTCACCGGCGCGGGCGGCCTCGATGGCAGCGTTCAGTGCCAACAGGTTGGTCTGCTCTGAAATGGCGTTGATTGTGGTCACCACCTCATCAATCTTGCTGGCGTTTTCGTTAAGCACAGTGACCGCGGCTGAGGCATTGGCAATTTCATTGGACAGCTGGCCAATGGATTGTACCGTGGTGGCTATGTCGCGGGAGCCGGCATTTACCTGCTGATTGGCTTCCTGGGTTTCGGTGGAAGACTGTTCGGCATTGTGTGCCACTTCACGCACCGCTGCCGTCATTTCTTCCATGGCGGTGGCCAGGGAGTCAAGATGTTGCCTTTGGTGTGCGGCCAGAGATTGCCCCTGTTTGGCATTGGTTCGGAAGCCTTCGACCACGTTTCTTATCTGGTCTGTTGCCTGGGCAATGCTTTTCACCAATTTGTGCTGTCGCTCGACCAGGGTGTCTATGCTGATGGCAAGAATACTGAACTCGTCCTTGACCTGGAAAAAGTTAAGCCTGCCGGTCAGATCGCCATCCGCAGCGCGTTTAAGGGCCATGACAGTGGTATAAAGGGCGCCACCGACAAAGGTGGAAATGTAATAGCTGAACATGATGATCACAAACAGCACAACGGCAATGGCACCAAACACAAAGGCCGCATCATCATTGGCGCTGACGGCCATTTTTTTCCGATCCAGTGTCACTATGGTCAAGGTGTCGGCACCATTGAGGGCACTGACGGCTCTCAAGGTTTGGCCCTTGTCATCGACGCCACCACCGCTGCGGGCCAAATTGGCCGCACGGCCATCGGCCTGATCCGCGCTCAGGATCTGAGTGTTGCCATCCAACCCGGTGAGAAAATCCTGCTTTTTATCTTCCGGCAGATTGGCCAGTGCCGCTTCGGCCACCTGATTGATTCGATCGGCCATCATCCTGGCCTGCTGAATTTGAACCTGCTCCATGGTCCCGCTGAATTTACTGTCCAATGCCAGCGCCAACCCCACCAGCAGCACTATGGGGACAACGGCGAGAATGGCAAACTTGGTTTTTAACGTCATATGGATAAGGTATTTATCTATCCAACGGAATTTTACTTCTTTCATGGTGGCCCCTATGGCAGTCGCGGTTGTCTGAGACTTATCGGTTATTCGGTTCGTTTCTTTATGCCGCATTGCGCTTTAGTGTTTGAATGTACAATTATTGTGCTGATTATTTTTTTTAAACGGTCGCAGCGGTAGTGTACGGCTGACAGTTTACATTCGGCTAACATAGTCTGCCAATCCCGGTTACCAACGTCTGTGATTCAGCCTAAAAAAACACCAGTGTCTGCAAAAAATTAATATGGCTTAACACACGATTTTTTCAGGCAAAAAGGCCGAATTCCCCCTAGTCAAAGCCGCATAGGTCACGTAGAATTTCCCTCTTTTGATTTGTTTTGGCTATTAAGCTTAGGGCACTAATGTCAAAAAGCCCTTCGGCGATGCCGGAAGGCGTGTTTGCAGTGGAAAATAAGATGCAGCAACTAACCGAGATAGTAGAGCAGGCGTTGGCCGCCATTGATGCGGCCGCCGATCTGAAAGCGCTGGATGATATCCGGGTGGACTTTTTGGGTAAAAAAGGCCGGATCACCGACATGATGAAGATGATGGCCACTCTCAGTGCCGAGGAAAAGCCCGCCTTTGGTCAGGCAGTGAACGACGCCAAGCAAGCGGTGCAGCACAAGTTGGGTGAGCGCATTGATGGCCTGCGCGCTGCTGAATTGGAAGCCAAGCTGGTATCCGAAAAAGTGGACGTGACCTTGCCCGGCCGCACCATGGACAATGGCGGTTTGCATCCTGTTACCCGCACCATAGAGCGCATCGAAGCCTTCTTCGGTGAGCTGGGCTTCACCGTGAAGCAAGGGCCCGAAATCGAGGATGATTTCCATAACTTCGATGCACTGAACATTTCCGAGCATCATCCGGCCCGTGCCGATCACGACACCTTTTATTTCAATCCCAAGCTGATGTTGCGTACGCAAACCTCAGGGGTGCAGATCCGCACTATGGAAACCGAGAAGCCGCCACTGCGGATCATCTCCCCCGGACGTGTGTATCGCAATGACTACGACATGACCCATACGCCCATGTTCCATCAGGTTGAAGGCCTGCTGGTGGACGAGCATGTCAATTTTGCCGAGCTTAAGGGCATACTGCATGATTTTCTGCGCAACTTCTTCGAGCAGGATCTGCAAGTGCGTTTCCGTCCTTCCTACTTCCCCTTCACCGAGCCTTCTGCCGAAGTGGACGTGATGGGCAAAAACGGCAAATGGCTGGAAGTGCTCGGCTGCGGCATGGTGCATCCCAATGTGCTGCGTAGTGTCGGCATCGATCCCGAAAAATACTCGGGTTTTGCCTTTGGTATGGGGGTCGAGCGCCTGACCATGCTGCGCTATGGCGTTAACGATTTGCGCGCATTCTTCGAGAATGACCTGCGTTTCCTCAAGCAATTCAAATAACGGAGCATGCTGTAAATGAAATTTAGTGAATCCTGGCTCCGCGAGTGGGTCAACCCGGCCATTGACCGTGATGCATTGGCCCATCAAATTACCATGGCCGGTCTGGAAGTGGACGGCATCGAAGCCGTTGCCGGTGACTTTTCCGGTGTAGTCGTGGGTGAAGTGGTCGAATGCGGCCAGCATCCCGATGCCGACAAACTGCGGGTGACCAAGGTGAATGTCGGTGGCGCCGAGCTTATTGATATAGTCTGTGGTGCTCCAAACTGCCGTCAGGGCCTGAAAGTGGCCGTGGCCATGGTGGGCGCTGTGCTGCCGGGCGATTTTAAAATCAAGAAGGCTAAGCTCCGTGGCCAACCTTCTGAAGGCATGCTGTGTTCCTACAGCGAGCTTGGCATTGATATCGAGAGCGATGGCATCATTGAACTGCCGCTCGATGCGCCGCTGGGCACAGATCTGCGTCAATACCTGAATCTGGATGACGCTGTTATCGAAGTGGATTTAACCGCAAACCGCGCCGACTGCCTTGGCATGGTGGGTCTGGCCCGCGAAGTGGGCGTACTGAACCGTGTCAACGTCGTTGAGCCCAGCTGGCAGCCGGCAGAAACCGGTTGTCAGGATGCCATGGACATCAAGCTATCTGCACCTGAGTCCTGCCCCCGTTATCTGGGACGTGTTGTGCGCAATGTGAATGTCAACGCCAAGACCCCTGACTGGATGGTAGAGAAACTGCGTCGCAGCGGTATCCGTTCTATCGATCCCATAGTGGATATCACCAACTTTGTGCTGGTGGAATTTGGTCAGCCGATGCATGCCTTTGATTTGAGCAAAATTGATGGTCACATCGATGTGCGCCTGGGCAATGGCGAAGAGCAGCTGACGCTGCTTGATGGCACCGAAATTACCGTTCCGACCGATACCCTGGTTATTGCCGACAACAGCAAGCCGCTGGCGCTGGCCGGTGTCTTCGGTGGTCTGGATTCGGGCGTCAGCGATACCACAACGGATATTTTGCTTGAATGTGCCTTCTTCGCGCCGCTTGCCATCATGGGCAAGGCTCGTCGTTTGGGACTGCATACCGACTCGTCCCACCGATTTGAGCGTGGTGTGGATCCCGAGCTGCAACACAAGGTCATGGACCGGGCGACTCGCCTGGTGCTGGATATCTGTGGTGGTGAGGCAGGTCCCGTGGTTGAGGCCAAGTCAGAGGCTCATCTGCCCAAGCCTTGTCGCATTACCCTGCGTCGCAGCAAACTCGACCGTATCCTGGGCCATCAGATCCCCGATGCCGATGTCAGCGAAATCCTGACCCGTCTGGGCTTTGGCGTAGTGGCAGGCGAGGGCGAATGGCAGGTAACTACCGCCAGTTATCGTTTTGACATGGCCATCGAAGAGGACCTGATTGAGGAAGTTGCCCGTATCTACGGTTACAACAATATCCCCAACAAGGCTCCGGTTGCGGCATTGCGTATGTCCGATCATCAGGAAGCCGCCATCAGCCTGAGCAAGGTTCGCTCAATGTTGGTCGCCCGAGGTTTCCAGGAAGCCATTACCTACAGCTTTGTCGATCCCAAGCTGCAGGAACTGGTGCACCCGGGTGAGCAGGCCATGGTGTTGCCTAACCCGATTTCCAGTGAAATGTCGGCCATGCGCCTGTCCATGTTCACCGGATTGTTGACTGCTGTTGGCCACAATCAGGCCCGTCAACAGGCTCGAGTACGTCTTTTTGAAACTGGTTTGCGCTTTGTCCCTGATGCACAAGCAGAATCCGGCGTAAGGCAGCAAGCCATGCTGGGCGCGGTGATCGCGGGTCCAAGAAGCGATGAACATTGGTCGATGGAGACGAAAACCGTTGATTTCTTCGATCTTAAAGGTGATTTGGAAGCCATTATCGGCTTGACAGTTTCCGTATCAGAATTTAGCTTTAAAGAAGCACGTCATCCGGGGCTGCATCCAGGCCAATGTGCTGAAATATTGAGAAATGATCGAGTCATAGGTTACATAGGTGCGATTCATCCTGCCCTTGAGAAGCCTTTTGGACTCAATGGTAAAACGATAGTGTTTGAGCTGGAATTGGATGCCCTGTTGCATGCCAATTTGCCACAAGCCCAGGCTATTTCTAAGTTCCCGGCAAACCGCCGAGACATCGCTGTAGTGGTCGATGAAACCGTCCCAGCAGCCGATGTGATGAATTTAATAAGAAAAGTTGGCGAAAATCAGTTGGTTGGCTTAAACTTGTTCGATGTATACCAGGGTAAAGGTGTTGAACCCGGCAAAAAGAGCCTGGCAATCGCACTGACGTTACAAGACAACACTCGCACACTTGAAGATAAAGAGATTGCAGAGGCGGTAGACACTGTGGTTTCAGCACTCAAGTCCGAGTTCAACGCATCGTTGAGGGATTAAAGTATGGCACTTACCAAGGCCGAAATGGCAGAGCATCTTTTTGAAACGCTTGGTATCAACAAGCGTGTTGCCAAAGAGATGGTTGAAGCGTTCTTCGAGGAAATCCGTGGCGCGCTGGAAAGTGGTGAGCAGGTCAAATTATCCGGTTTTGGCAATTTTGACCTCAGGGACAAAAACCAAAGACCCGGTCGGAATCCAAAAACCGGTGAAGACATTCCAATTTCTGCCCGTCGCGTGGTGACTTTCCGCCCGGGACAGAAACTGAAGAGCCGCGTAGAAACGGCAAATTCAGACAAATAACACGGGTTTGAGTCCGAGGCAAAGCCACTCTAGGGGAGTGGCTTTGCTTTTTCTATGACTGTCAGCGCTGAGGTGAAATTGAGCAGACAGACCAAATACTTCGATCGCCGCTTTTATTGGGGATTGGTGCACCCAAGATTATGGGGCACCTGGCTGGCCATTGGCTTGCTGTTAATGTTCGGCTTGCTGCCTGCTTGGGTTCGGGATCCGCTGGCCAAACTGCTGGCCAAAGGCGTTTTTCGTATAGCGAAGAAACCGTTAAAGGTTGCCAGAGCCAATCTCAAGGCCTGTTTTCCAGAGATGCCGGAGCCGCAGCTTAACCAGCTGCTGCGGGATAACGTCGACAATTTTGTGATGATTTTGCTGGGGCAGGCCGAACTGCTGATCAGAAGCAAAAGTTCCCTGCGAAAAAGAGTGCAGGTGACGGGGTTCGAGCATGTACAGGCTGCCAGGGCGGCCAATCAGCCCATCATATTTATCATGCCGCACGTTTGGGGAATAGATTACGCCGGACTGCGTCTTAATCTTGATTTACCCATGGTGACCATGGCCAAGGCCCACAGAAATGAGCTGTTCAATTGGTTTAACAACCGGGTGCGCAGTCGCATGGGTGGCCACGTGTACATGCGGGAGGCGGGGATCCGCGCCTTGTTGGCGGAATTGAAAAAGGGCAACAGCTTTTTCTACCTGCCGGATGAAGATCTTGGGCCCGATCAGAGTGTGTTCACGCCCTTTTTGGGCACCACCAAGGCAACCCTGCCTGTGGTCGGGCGCTTGGCTGCCGCCGGCAATGCCCAGGTGTTGCCGGTGAAAATTGGTTACGACAGCCAAAATCACAGATTTGAGCTGGGCATATTGCCGGCCATTGCCGCCGAAGATATGCAAGGCAAGGAAAACGAAGCTTTGGCCCTGAATAAGGCGGTAGAGCAGGTGATTCTGGCCTATCCTGAACAATATATGTGGTTTTTAAAGTTACTGCGGACCCGCCCCGAGGGCGAGCCCAGTATCTATAGCTGAAATTGCATAGCAAATCGTGCCTGGAATTCGCCAGGCGCGCATTGGGCGCATATACTCTATAAAAGGCTGTCCGAATAGGGTGCGCCATGCAAAAAGCTCCTTATCCCATCGATGAGGCCAAGCGATTGGCCGCGCTCAGGCGTTTGCATCTACTCGATACCCCCCCCGAAGAAAGATTTGACCGCTTGACCCGCCTGACCTGTCGGCTGCTGGACGTCCCTGTGTGTCTGGTGAGTCTGGTGGATGAGCAAAGGCAGTGGTTTAAGTCCTGCGTGGGCCTCTCCTTCAGCGAGACTCCGCGAGATGTTTCCTTCTGTGGCCATGCCATTTTGGGAGACTCGCTGTTTATCGTTGAGGATGCCGCTGACGATCCCCGCTTTGCCGATAGTCCGCTGGTCATGGGAGAGCCGCGGGTGCGTTTTTATGCCGGATGCCCGCTGACACTGGCCAATGGCTACAGGGTGGGAACCCTGTGTGTCATGGATTTTCTCCCGAGGCAACTGGATGCCGAGAAATGTAAAGATCTGGAGGACATGGCGCATCTGGCGGTATCCGAGCTCGAGGCCATTCAGGTGGCCACCATTGACCCTCTTACCGGGCTCTGTAACAGGCGTGGATTTCACCGCTTGGCCCGTCAGGCCATAGCCAAATGTGGTCGCCTGCGTCAGGACGCCAGTCTGTTGTATTTTGATCTCGACCACTTCAAAGAAATTAATGACAGATTTGGCCATCATGAGGGCGATCAGGCGCTGCAGGCCTTTGCGCTGATCATTAACAAGGTATTGCGGGAGTATGATGTCATCGCCCGTTTGGGGGGCGATGAATTTGCGGCGCTGGTGAGCCACGGACACCAACAGTCGGCGGCCTTTGGCATTCAAGCCAGGCTGAAACAGGCGATGGCGGAGCATAATATGGCCGAGGCCCGCGGCTACCATTTATCCTGCAGCCTGGGGATCGCCAACTTCCAGTTCCGCGAACCCAAGACGGTGGAGGATCTGCTGCGGGAAGCCGATGCCCACATGTACCGGGAGAAGCAGGCCAGGGGCCTGCAATTCCAGGAGGGCTAACTCCGGTGCAGAGAGTTTAGCCCTGAGAGCGCTTTTGATGGCGCTCGAACAGACGCCGTTGGATATCGCCAATCTGTAGCCCTTGATCCTCAAGCAGTACCATCAGATGGAACAACAAATCTGCCGCTTCATCCACCAGTTCTGCCTTGTCACCGGTGGCGGCGGCCAACGCCGTTTCCAAGCCTTCTTCACCCACCTTTTGCGCTATGCGCTTGGTGCCGCTTTGGAACAAGCTACTGGTGTAGCTGGTGCTATTTTCAGAGCCTGTTTGCGGTCTGCGTGATTGGATCAGGGCCGCCAGCTGGGCGCTGAAATCCAGGGTACGGGTGTCCCAGCAGGACGTGGTGCCCAGATGGCAGGTGGGGCCCTGAGGCAGCGCCTGCACCAGCAGGGTGTCGTTGTCACAGTCACAGTCTATGGTCACCAGTTTGAGGCCATTGCCCGAGCTTTCACCCTTGGTCCACAGTCTTTGTTTGCTGCGACTGTAAAAGGTCACGAGTCCCGTTTCCAGGGTTTTTGCCAGTGCGTCCCTGTCCATATAACCCAGCATCAGCACTGTGCCGCTTAAGTGATCCTGCACTATGGCCGGGATCATGCCCTGCTGCTTGTCCCAATCGATACGCGCGGCCAATGTCTGTTGATGGCTGTTGTCATACATGCTCTGTTCCCCCGTTTCTAATCGCCACACCCTCCAACCTGAGATAGTGTTTTAAATCCCCTATGGCTATGGTGCCCCTGTGGAATACGCTGGCCGCCAGGGCGCCATCGACTCCGGCCCCGTTGAACACCTGCAGAAAGTGCTGCATTTCACCGGCACCGCCGGAGGCTATCAGGGGCACGTGGCAGCATTGGCGCACCATGGCCAACTGCTTGATATCGTATCCCTTGCGGACCCCATCCTGATCCATCACGTTAAGCACTATTTCGCCACAGCCCTGACGTTGAACTTCCTCAACCCAATCAAGGGTATGCCATTGGGTTTCCCGGGTTGCGGCTTCATCGCCGGTAAACTGCTTAACCTTGTAACTGCCACTTTGGGCGTCATAAAAACTGTCGATACCGACCACTATGCACTGGCGACCGAATTCGTCGGCCAGACGCCTTATCAGGGACGGGTCGGTCAGTGCCGGCGAGTTGATGGAAATCTTATCGGCACCATAGGCCAGCAGTTCCCGCGCCTGGGCAACTGAGCGTATGCCGCCGGCGACACAGAAGGGGATGTCTATCTGCTCGGCGATGCGGCTGACCCAGGATTTGTCCACACCGCGGTCGTGGGCGCTGGCGGTAATGTCGTAAAACACCAGCTCATCGGCGCCTTCTGCCGCATAACGGGCCGCCAGTGGCACTATGTCGCCGACAATCTCGTGGTTGCGAAACTGCACGCCCTTGACCACCTTGCCATCGCGTACATCGAGACAGGGGATTATGCGTTTGGCCAGCATTGGATAGCCTCCTTGACTGTGAATGCCCCTGTGAGCAGCGCCTTGCCTATGATGATGCCACTTGCGCCGCTGTCACGAACCGCGGCTACATCGTCCAGGTTGGCTATGCCACCGGAGGCTTGCCAGGCGATATCGGGGAAGCGTTCGGCCAGTTCCCGGTACAGGGCAGTATTGGCCCCAAGCATGGTGCCGTCACGGCTGATGTCGGTCACCAGGGCGTGTTTGAGACCTGCCGGAGCATATTGGGCCACCAGGGCTTCCAATGTTTTGCCGCCGCCACTTTGCCAGCCGGAGACGGCTACTATCTTGTTGCCGTCGGAGTCGATATTGACATCCAGTGCCAGGCAAATGGCCTCTGGGCCAAAACGTTCCAGCCAGCCGAGCACTGTGGCCGGCTGCGATACGGCAAGGGAGCCTATGACGGCACGCTTGATACCGGCGGCGAACAGGGCTTCCAGTTGCGACGTTTCCCGAATACCGCCACCCACCTGAATATCTACCTCAAGCGACGCACACAGCGAACTGATGAGTTCGGTCTGACGCCTGCTTGGATCTTTTGCGCCACTGAGATCCACCAGATGCAGCAGGGATGCACCCTGGGCCTGGTACGTTTGCAGCTGCTGCAGCGGACTGAGATCAAAGGTGGTTTGACGGTCGTAGTCGCCCTGATACAGACGCACCACCTGACCATCAATCAAATCAATTGCCGGTATTATCATGCATTGCTCTCCTGGCCGGCATCTTGTGGCAGCGTGGCCACGGTCAGCGCTAAAAAGTTTTTCAGGATCCTGGCCCCAACAGGGCCACTTTTTTCGGGGTGAAATTGCACCCCCATAAAATTGCCTTTACCAATGGCGGCACTGAATGGCTGACCATAGTCCGACTCGGCGAGGCTGAATTTGGACACCGGGGCACAGAAAGAGTGCACAAAATAAACGTAATCGCCCTGACTTATGCCGGCAAACAGCGGGTGGGCACCGGGGGATAACTGATTCCAGCCCATGTGCGGCAGCGGCTGTCCGGCGCTGTCCAGTTCAACTATGTCCAGCGGGATGAGCCCCAGGCAGGGCACGTCTTTCTCGCCCGCACCCTGTTCCCGTGAACTCTTGCAAAGCAACTGCATGCCGAGACAAACCCCTAGCACCGGCTGTTTTAGTCCGCGGATTATGTCGGTCAGGCCCTTGGCTTCGATGGCGGCCATGGCTGCGGCGGCCGTGCCGACGCCGGGCAGCACCAAACGAGGCGCCTGCTGCAATACATCCTTGTCGGAGGACACCAGTACCCTGGCCCCCAGGCGCTCAAAGGCAAAACGCACCGAGTTCAGATTGGCGCAGCCCGTATCTATAATGACCACATCCACCTGATTATCCGTCATCAGAGCACCCCCTTGGATGAGGGCAGGGCATTACCCTCCACTGTGACGGCCTGACGCAAACTGCGACCAAGGGCCTTGAACATGGCTTCCACCTTGTGGTGATCATTTTCTCCGCTGCAACCTATGTGCAGATTGCAACGCAGGCCATCGGCAAAGGAGCGGAAGAAGTGACCGACCATTTCGGTGGCCATTTCACCGACCTTGTCGCGCTGAAACTGCGCTTCAAATTTAATGAAGGGGCGACCGGAAAGGTCCAGCAGGCATTGGCCGCAGGCCTCATCCATGGGCAAACTGAAGCCAAATCGCCCTATGCCGCGTTTGTCACCCAAGGCCTGACGCAGGGCATCGCCCAGGGCCAGGGCCGTGTCTTCTACACTGTGGTGATCGTCAATCTGCAGATCGCCCTTAACCTTGACCGACATGCTGAAATTGCCGTGGGTGGCAATCTGATCCAGCATATGGTCGAAAAAGCCTATGCCGGTATCTATGCTGTTGTTGCCGGGCTTGTCCAGATCCACCTCGACCCGGATATCGGTTTCCCGGGTGGTGCGTATCACGGTTGCCCGGCGGCCAAGACCAAGGATAGCATCGGTAATAGCCGGCCAATCGAGACCGTCCCTTTGGTATTTGAAACTGCGAATGCCCATGGCGTTGCCAAGCTCCACATCCGTTTCCCTGTCGCCTATGACGGCCGAGTATTGGAAATCAACCCGCCCCTCGGTGAGGAAGGTTTTGACCAGGCCGAGCTTGGGTTTACGACAACTGCAATTGTCCTGATTGAAGTGTGGGCAGATTAATACCTCGTCAAACTTGACTCCCTGGCTGCTAAAAAACTGCATCATCAAATTGTGGGGGGCGTCAAAATCTGCCTGTGGAAAAGAAGCCGTGCCCAGGCCGTCCTGGTTGCTGACCATCACCAGGCGATAGCCCGCCTGTTGCAAGCGCAGCAGTGAGGGCACCACCAGCGGCTCAAACACCAACTTGGTCAGGCTGTCCACCTGCTTGTCGCTCTGGGGTTCCTCTATCAGAGTGCCGTCGCGGTCGATAAAAAGAATTTTCTGTGCCATGGGGTGTCCTATTAGCCGGTTATACCGTTAAGTAAAGCAATGATCCTGTCGGTGTCTGCACTGTTGCTGAAGCTGATGCGGATGGCTTGTTTAAGGCGCGGATCCTTGTAGCGTCTGGCTACCACACCACCTTGTTGTAATGCGCCCGCTACGGTTTCCACCTGCTCGAAAAAGGCCAGTACAAAGTTGCCCTGACTGGCGGGCACATGGGCGCCCGCTGCAACCAAAGCGTCACGCAGTCTCTGTCCCTGTAACTTGAGTTCTGCCACATCCCGGCGCATCCGCTTGATCCCGGCATCGCTGAGGGTCGCCAGCGCCAGCTCGGACACGGGCACGGGAACCGGGTAGGGGGCAATCACCCTCATCACCATTTGCACCACATCTTCCCGCGCAATTAAAAAGCCGCAGCGGGCGCCTGCGAGACCAAAGGCCTTTGACAGGGTGCGCAGCACCACCAGATTGGGGTAACTGTCCAACAACTCGAGGGCACTGCCGGTGTCCGCAAATTCGGCGTAGGCCTCATCCACCACCACCAAACGGTCGTCAAAGCGCTTAAGTACGGATTCTATGGTGCCGGATGAAAGCACTGTGCCCGTGGGGTTGTTGGGGTTACACAGAAAAATGATTTTGGCATCGGCGACGCCATCCAGTTGCGCGGGCAGCTGGAAATTGTCATCCAATGCCAGGGCCCTGACGCCCACATTGAAGGTGGCGGCGCTGATGGCATACATGCCATAGGTGGGACCGAACAGGGCTATGCTGTCCTTGCCGGGGGTGCAAAAGCTGCGGATCAGCAGCTCTATGGCCTCGTCGGCGCCGCGACCACAGACTATGTTGCTTGCCGGTACCCCAAGGTAAGCACCATAGGCCTCAAGCAGAGCCTTTGGTTGACATTCGGGATAGCGATTCAACTTATCTATGGCGCTGGCATTGAAAGGAGACTCATTGGCATTGACCCAGATATCGCCCTGACCGCCAATGCGCCTGGCACTCTGGTAAGGCTCAAGCTCAAGCAGTTCCGGACGGGCCAGCCGTTCTGCCAAACTTATGCGCGGATCAAAAAAGGTGTTGCTCATACTGGTGACTCCCCGGTCTGTAAACGAATGGCGACGGCATTGGCGTGGCCATTGAGCGCCTCGGCATTGGCCAGGGTGATCACCGCCTGGCCGAGGTTGGCCAGGCCTTCCCGGCTCAGTTCCTGTACCGTAAAACGGCGACTGAAATCCGCCAGCGACAGGCTGGATACGGTGCGGCTGTAGCCATAGGTGGGCAGCACGTGATTGGTACCTGAAGCATAGTCGCCGACCGATTCGGGGGTATAGGCACCGAGAAATACCGAGCCTGCGCTGCGAATAGCCGGCAGCAAATCCCGGGGGGCAAGGGTTTGCACTATCAGGTGCTCGGGTCCGTAAGAGTTGGATACGGCAACGGCTTGTGCCAGGCTTTGTGTCAGCAAAATTCGGCTGTTGGCCAAGGCCTCCTGGGCTATGGCTTTTCTTGGCAACTGCTCCAGTTGTTTGGCAAGCTCTGCCACCACCTGCCCCGCGAGGGTGTCAGAATCTGTTACCAGCATGGCCTGGGAGTCGGGGCCGTGCTCGGCCTGGGACAAAAGATCGGCCGCCACATACGCTGGATTGGCACCGGCATCGGCAATCACCAACACCTCAGAGGGCCCGGCCGGCATGTCGATGGCGGTTTTCAGTCCTGGAGTCTGGGCCAATTGGCGTTTGGCTTCAGTAACATATCGGTTGCCGGGGCCGAAAATTTTGTCGACGGGGGCAATGGACTCGGTACCAAAGGCGAGGGCCGCAATGGCCTGGGCACCGCCACATTGATAAACTTCGTCGATACCGCACTCCTTGGCGGCATAGATGATGGCATCGTCTATGGGCGGCGGGCTGACCAACACCCGTCTGCGGCAACCGGCGATCCTTGCAGGCAGCGCCAGCATCAGCACGGTCGAGATCAGCGGCGCACTGCCGCCGGGGATATAGAGGCCGACACTGTCCAGCGCCTCACTTCTGAGCTCACAGCGTACCCCGGCCATGGTATTGATGCACAGGGGCTCAAACTGCTGGGCACTGTGAAAGGCTTCGATGTTGGCCATCGCCAGGGCTATGGCAGACTTCAGTGACGGACTGACCCTGGCACAGGCGGCGTCAATCTCGGATGGAGTGAGACGCAGTGACTCGGGTTGGCATCTATCGAATTGCTTGCTCAGTGCCGCCAGCGCCGCATCGCCACCGCTGCGGACCCTGCCCATGATATCGGCAACCTGCTTGCCCAGTTCGCCCTCATCGACCAGGGGGGAGCGGGACAATGCCTCGGCCTGCGCTTCGGTGCTCAATTGGTTCCAGTTGAGGATTTTCATGCTTACCCCATCATCTTTTCAATTGGCATCACCAGGATGGAACTGGCGCCGAGGGCTTTCAATTGTTCCATGGTGTCCCAGAACAAATCTTCGCTGCTGACGGCATGGATAGCCACCCTGTTGGTGTCATCGTTGAGCGGCAGCACTGTCGGGTTTTCGGCACCCGGCAACAAGGCAACAATTTGTTCCAGTGTGGCGGTGGGGGCGTGCAGCAGTATGTATTTGCTTTCCCGCGCCTGCACCACACCGTTGACCCGCGACATGATTTTGTCCACCAGCGCCTGTTTGCTCGGGCTCAATTCACCGGGGGCCTGTACCAGGCAGGCCATGGAGCGGAAGATCACCTCGGTCTCATAGAGGCCGTTGGCCTCCAGGGTGGCGCCGGTCGAAACCAGATCGCAGATACCGTCCGCCAAGCCCGCCCTGGGAGCCACTTCCACCGACCCCTTAAGCATGCAGTCCTGATAGGATATGCCTTTATTTTGCATAAAACGTCGCAGCAGGTTGGGGTAGGACGTCGCTATCCGCAATCCTTCCAGAGATGCCGCATCCTGATAGGCAAATTCGGTCGGTACCGCCAGGGATAAACGACAGGCACCGAAATCCAATGGTCTGAGTTTGATGACCTCGGCGCGTTTGCCAATCAGTTCCCGTTCAAGTTGCTCTTCTTCCAGAACGTTCTCGCCAATGATGCCCAGATCCACGACCCCATCCATCACCAGGCCGGGAATATCGTCGTCCCTGACCCGAAGCAGATCGATGGGCATGTTATCGGCGTGGGCAATGAGGCGCTGCTCGTTGACGTTGAATTTGATGCCGCAGCTTTTCAGCAGTTGCTGGGAATCTTTCGACAAGCGGCCGGATTTCTGGATGGCGATACGCAGTCTGTTACTTGTGGTCATGGCGTGGATCCCTGTATCTATTTCTGTATCTAAAGTTCATGCAAAACAAATTTTTGAGCGCAAAGAAAAACCCCCGGAATTCCTTCCGGGGGTTCTATTGAAACTTTAGATCCTGACCGCCAGAAGGAAATAGACCTTCGGCAGTGAGCTTCCGAAGGCTACCGCTTATGATGGTGATGATGGTGCTTGGCAGTCGGAAGTAAGAACATGGTGGATCCTCTTTAACATCTGTTGCGGGTCAATTGCCCGTCGTGAGGTTTAAACTAAGCCTATTTTTTTGCCATTGCAACCTAATTTTTGCCTAACTTCAAAAATCCTCATGATGAATGAATATGCAATTGTGCCAATGCGCGTGCAGCGGTTGAGAAATACAAGGCTTGTTCCGCAAGCGAATTCCCGCATAATGCAGGCATTTGAACTTTACCGACTCTGACTTTGACCGCCAGCCGCATTTTCCCAACAGCCAAAACGCCAACAACCGGCCCCGGAACCCCAGCGGACAAAGGCATGTCGCTGGTTGAGCGCGTGCACGCTGTGCTTGGGCAAGGGGGGCTGTTGGCCAGCCAATTGCGTCACTATCGGGAACGGGCGGTGCAGCTGGAGATGGCCGCCGAGGTGGCCGGGTGTTTGACAAGTTCCGCTCAGCCCCTGGTGTTGGAGGCAGGTACGGGCGTGGGAAAGACCTTCGCCTATCTGGTGCCGGCCTTACTGAGCGGAAAGCAGATTATCATCAGTACCGGGTCGAAAAATCTGCAGGAGCAATTGTTTTTCAAGGATTTACCTGCACTGCTTGGCTTATTGGGGCTGGACATTCAGGTGGCCTTGCTCAAGGGGCGCAGTAATTACCTGTGCCAGTGGCGCTTGGCCCGCCAGCTGGAAGCTGTGGGCACACATCAGGAAGCCGTGCTGGACGATCTGCTCAAGCTGCAGCTGTTTGCCGATAACACCACAGAAGGCGATCTGGGCAATCTCAGCGGCGTTTCCGAGTCTTCACCCGCCATCGGCATGATAAACAGCAGTCGCGACAGTTGCGGCGGCCAAAAGTGTGCCTTCTATGAGCAGTGCTTTACCCGTAAGGCCAGGCAAAGGGCGCTGCAGGCCAGGCTTATAGTGGTTAACCACCATCTGTTTTTTGCCGACCGCCTGCTTAAAGACACAGGCTTTGCCGAATTGCTGCCCGATGCCGATGCCGTGGTATTTGATGAAGCCCATTTGCTGCCCGATATTGCCGTCAGCTATTTCGGCTCGCAATTGTCGATGGGCCGTATCAAACGGCTGCTGGATGAGGTCGACAAGGTGTACCAGCAGCAACTGCGCGATACGGCGCAGCTGGCTGCCATGGCCGGGCGTTGCCGCGAACGGCTGAGCGATTGGCAAAATCGGCTGTTGGACAAGGGCTATAACGATTGGCGTGACAGCCTGGCCGACAAGGAAATGGCAGCGGCTTCCTGGGCCCTGGTGGCCGAGTTGTTGGCGTTGGAAAAATTGGTCCAGGCCCACTTGGGCCGCAGCGAAATACTGGATGTGTTGGCGCCGTCGCTGACCGAGGTGCGGGCACAACTGGAACAATTTTTTCATTGTGATAATCCCGAGGCTGCCTACAGTGTGGAGTGGGGGGAGCGGCATTTACAACTGCGGATTGCCGCCATGGATGTGGCGCGCCAGTGCGCTGAGCTGTTCAATGATAACAGCCGCTGGGTATTTACCTCGGCGACCTTGCAGGTGCAGGGTTCTCTGGATTTCTTTGTCAGGGGAATGGGGCTGACAAAGGCCCGGCAAGTGGTGCTCTCCAGTCCCTTTGACTATCCCAATCAGGCGCTGCTTTGTGTGCCGCGCCACCTGGGGCATGTGGCTAATCAGGCGGCCATGGTCAAACGCTTGGTGGATATTTGCCTGAAGGCCTTTGCGGCGGCCAAAGGCCGCACCTTTGTGCTGTTCACCAGCCACAGAATGCTGCAACTGGTGGCCCATGGGCTTGCGGGGCGTACACCCTATCCCATGCTGGTGCAGGGGCAGGGCAGTAAGCAGCAACTGTTGTCCAAGTTTCGGCAACTGGGGGATGCGGTACTCTTGGGTACCGGCAGTTTTTGGGAAGGGGTGGATGTGCGCGGCCATTCGCTGTCCTGCGTCATCATAGACAAACTGCCTTTTGCTTCTCCCGATGATCCTCTTTTCCGGGCCCGCGCCGGTCAATGCCAGCGCCAGGGACTGGATCCCTTTACCCAGGTGTCTTTACCCCAGGCGGTGATTGCCCTTAAGCAGGGCGCCGGACGTCTAATTCGTGATGAGCGTGATAAAGGAGTGCTCATCATCTGTGACAATCGTTTGGTCAACCGCGATTATGGGCGTGCCTTTCTCGGGTCATTGCCGCCTATGGCCCGCACCCGGGATCTGGACCGGGCTTTGGCATTCCTGGCTGACATTCCCTGAGTCTGTATTCCCCGGGGGCTTTCTAGTAGAATGGCGCCACTTTTTTGCCGCAGCCTATAGCGGCACCGGATTTGAAGATGAGTGACATGAGCCAAACTCCCTCCGCCATCCAACTGAGCGCCAATCCCGTCATTTTGGCCCTGGATACCTGTACCGAAGCCTGCTCTGCTGCCCTTTGGGCCAACGGGCAACTCTACGCCGACATGGCCGATGCGCCGCGGGAGCACAGCCAACGTTTACTGCCGATGATAGACGCCTTGCTGACCGACGCCGGCCTGATCCTGGCGGATGTGGATCTGCTTGCCTATGGCCGTGGTCCAGGCAGTTTTACCGGCATTCGAATTTGTACCAGCATGACCCAGGGGCTGGCACTGGCCAGAGAGTTGCCCGTGATTGGCATATCTACTTTGGCGGCGATGGCTCAGCAGGTGATGCAGCAGGAAGGCGCATCGGAAGTGCTGGCTGCCATCGATGCCCGCATGGGAGAGGTCTACATGGGCCAGTTCAAACTGGTGAATGGTCTGGCGACCCTGGTCGGCGAGGAACAGGTATGTCCTCCCGAACTGGTGGCCCTGGCCGATGCCGGCAGTCAGGTGTATGCCTGTGGCACTGGTTTTGATGCTTATCCGCAACTGCTTGAACTCAATGGCGGACTGGTTGCCTCAGGTAAGGTGAAATTCCCCTGTGCGGCGGCTATGATTGAATTGGCCAAGGCCGGGATAGCGCAGGGCCAGGTGACCTCGGTCGATGACTTGGAACCCGTTTACTTGCGTGATACCGTAGCCTGGAAGAAATTACCCGGGCGTGAATAATAACGGGGTGTAATTATGATGGCACAGGGTCAGCACGGGAGCGCATTCTCCTGGTCCCCCCAGGGGATAGCGGCCTATGTGCAATCCGGAGGGGCAATGCAGCTGGACTTCAATCGCAGTCTTCCCGTCAACATGGGCGCGCGCCAGGTTGCCCCCGTGGCTGCACGCCAGCAGCAGGAAACCGTCACGGTTGACCCCGAACAGCCTGAAGCCAGGTCGGCCAAGGGCTTTTTGGTGCCCCTGGATGAGCGCCTTAACGCCAAACTGGCCTATGACAGACATACCCGCGCCAATCAGGGCGCCATTGCCCAATACCTGCTGACTCAATACGCCGATAAGCGTGAACAGATCCAAAAGATGGTGGGAATCGATCTCTATGCCTGATCCCCTGACCGGGATCCCCGGCCGCTCCCGCTTCCTGTTTGAATTGCTCCTGGCCCTGACCCTGACCCGGCTACCCTGGCTGGGTATTCCCTTCAAGTGGCTGGAAAGTTTTTTCCATGAATTATCCCATGCCTTTATGACCGTCATCAGCGGTGGTGAAGTCAGCCATATCAGTTTGTTTGCCAATGGTGCCGGCCTGTGCTTCAGCGAAGGCGGCATGCCTGTGCTTATCGGCATCGCCGGTTACGCCGGCGCAGCCCTGTGGGGCGGACTGCTGTTTTCCCTGGCAACCTGGCCCAGGGGGATCCGCACCAGCTATGCTCTGCTAGGTACCATGGTGCTAGGGGTCATAGTCGCCTGGGGCCGAGACTTGTTGACCTTATCCCTGCTGCTTTGCTTGGCGATACTCTTTTTTCTGCCGCTGCGCTTGAGTCAGGCCAGTTGGCTGGTGTCGGGCCTGAGGATCATGGGCTTAATGGTAATGCTTAACGCCCTGGCCAGCCCGACGGTATTGTTGGGGATGGGGGGACGCGGGGATGCGGCGTTACTTGCCGAGCTGACTTGGTTACCGGAAATCTTCTGGATTGTGCTGTGGCTGTTGCTGGCGCTGGGTGTGCTGTATCTGTGCTGGCGCCGTGTTGAGCGGATCAGTTTGGCGCGCGATCAGCTCATTGGTAACAAAGTATGAAGCCGGCTTGGCAAGGGCGGTTGTGGCTGTTAGCTTAGGTTAACCATATCAAAGCCTTAGACTGGTAAAAGGAGTTTCCCCATGAAAAAGACCCTGCTGTGCGGCATGCTGTTGTCGCTTTGTTCCCTTACAGCCCATGCCGATCCCGCCATGGAGCAGGCCCTGAACAATCCCCTGCGCAGTGCCGATAATCAAGCGCGCGACAAGTACCGTCATCCAGGTGAGACCTTAGGTTTTTTCGATGTCCAGGCCGGCAAGACTGTGATTGAGCTATGGCCCGGTGGTGGTTGGTATGCGGAAATTCTGGCGCCGCTGTTGGCGAAAGACGGCCATTATGTGGCCGCCAATTTCGATACCCAGCCGGCAAAAGACAATCCGGCCCCCGCTTATCGGACCAAAATCGGGCTGGCCTTTGAGGCCTGGCTCGATGAACACAGGTCGGCACTTGGCAACGCCTCCAGCCTGGCCTTTGATCCGCCATTCAAAAGCTCCCTTGGCAATGACAACAGCGCCGATGTGGTGTTGACCTTCCGTAATCTGCATAACTGGGCCATGCAAGGGCAATTGGAAACCGTGTTCGACTCGGCGTACCGGGTGTTGAAGCCCGGTGGCGTGCTCGGGGTGGTGGAACACAGGGCCAAGCCAGGCATGACAATGGACTCGGGTTACATGGATGAGGCGCAGATGATTGCCATGGCGGAAAAGGCCGGCTTTACCTTGGCGGCCAAGAGCGAGATCAATGCCAATTCCAAGGACAGCAAAGATCATCCCAAAGGGGTTTGGACCCTGCCTCCCCGTCTGGCGTTGGGTGATACGGACAAGGAAAAGTACCTGGCCATTGGCGAGAGCGATCGCATGACGCTGAAGTTTGTCAAACCCGGAGCCTGATGTGCCCTGGCAAAGGATCCTTGCCGGCAGTGATGCCGGCATTATCATCGACGGTGTGAAGGTCCGGGACATTCGCTTTCATCCCGGGCACCTTGAGTTTGCGGCCCGCCTTTTCGGTGATACCGATAAACCCTTGCTGCTCGCGCTGCATGGTTGGCTCGACAATGCCAACAGCTTTGTGCCCCTGGCCGAGTCCCTGCAGGACTATTGTATTCTGGCGCCCGACTGGCCGGGACATGGTCACAGTGAGCACAGATTGGGTGGTTACCCACTGCATTGGCTGGATTATCTTTACGATTTGCACGCCATCCTGGGCTGGCTTGCCGAATTTGGCTTGGCCCCGGTGGCGATTGTCGGTCATTCCCTGGGGGGCATAGTGGCGTCTGCCTATTGTGCCGCCCATCCACATGCCGCCGAGGCGTTGGTGTTGCTTGATGCCCTGGGGCCCCTAACCGAAAGTGCCGACAATGCTAAAGCCCGTCTGGCTCGCAGTTTTGCCCAGCACGGACGGGAGCGCACGGGGGAGGACAAGCTCTATCCCAGTATCGAGTCCGTGGCCTTGCTCAGGCAAAAACTGACAGGTATGACATTGGAAAACGCAGCTCTTATCGTTGAGCGCAATCTGCTGGCAAGGGGGAGCCACTGGTGCTGGCGTACCGATAAACGTTTGAAGCTGGACTCACCCCAGCGGCTGACGCCGGAGCATGCCGATGCATTGATGGCAGGCAGTGAAATTCCCACCCTGGCGTTGCTGGCGGAGCAGGGGTACGAGACCATAGCGCGCATGTTACCCAAGGCCAAAGACTGGTATCTGAACTTCAATCACCAAAGACTGCCGGGTGATCATCATTTCCATATGTCCCATGCTGAAGCCACGGCCAAGGCCATAAGAGAGTTTCTCCAGGCGCAGCAGGTCGCCCGATAAAGCCCGCAAAAAGGGGCTGGGCTTTTTGTTGCTTTTGTGTGATGATGATTCGAAATTCAAACGCCCGTATGATTTTTGGGCAATTCAATAATAACAATCTAAGAAAAAGCTGCGCCGGGCGGCACATTCGGCTCCCTGAAATTCGGGTGGACCAATGACGTTGTGAGCGGCAGTGGGGTGTTAGGAGACTTTTGTGGACAAACCTTGGATCAATCATTTGCCACATGACGTGCCGGCGGAAATCAATCCGGCCCAGTTCGAAACCTTGGTCGCTATGTTTGAAAATGCGGTTGGTCGGTTTGAAGATCAACCGGCGTTTATCAATATGGGCGCGGTACTGACCTATCGTAAGTTGGAAGAGCGCAGTCGAGCCTTTGCCGCTTACCTGCAAAACCGGCTCAAACTGAAAAAGGGCGATCGGGTTGCCGTCATGATGCCCAATCTGCTGCAATACCCCATAGCCCTGTTCGGCATACTGCGGGCCGGTCTGGTGGTGGTAAACGTCAATCCCCTATACACCCCGAGAGAACTCAAACATCAACTGATAGACTCGGGTGCCCGTGCCATAGTGGTGGTGTCCAACTTTGCCCGCACCCTGGAAGAAGTGGTTGATGAAACTCCGGTGGAGAGCGTGATCATTTCCGGCCTTGGCGACATGCTCAGTGCCCCCAAGCGCACCCTGGTGAACTTTGTGGTCAAGTACATCAAGAAGCTGGTGCCCAAGTATTCATTGCCACACGCGATTTCCATGCGCGATGCCCTGAGCCGCGGCCGCCGCATGCAGTATGTCAAGCCCGAGCTTGAGCACAGCGATCTGGCCTTTTTGCAATACACGGGCGGTACCACAGGCGTATCCAAGGGCGCCATGCTCAGTCACGGCAATATAGTTGCCAACGTGTTGCAGGCCGACGGCGCCTATTCGCCGCTGCTGACCGACGGCAAGGAGCTGGTGGTTACCGCCTTGCCCCTGTATCACATCTTTGCTTTGACCGTGAACTGTCTGCTGTTCCTGCACAAGGGCGCCAGAAACCTGCTGATCACCAATCCAAGGGATATACCCGCCTTTGTCAGTGAATTGCGCAAATATCCGTTCACGGCACTGACCGGCGTCAACACCCTGTTCAATGCTCTGGTCAACAACAGCGACTTTGCTTCGCTGGATTTTTCCCGGCTTAAATTGTCCATAGGTGGTGGCATGGCGGTGCAACGTGCCGTGGCCGAAAAGTGGCAGGGGATCACCCAGACCCGCTTGCTTGAGGGGTATGGTTTGACCGAAGCCTCACCACTGGTGACCTGCTGTCCCTATAACCTTGAAGGTTATAACGGCTCCATTGGTTTTCCGGCGCCTTCCACCCTGATCCAAATTCGTGATGAAGACGGCAAGGTGCTTCCCCAGGGAGAAACCGGCGAGCTGTTCGCCAAGGGGCCCCAGGTGATGCTGGGTTACTGGCAGCGTCCAGAAGAAAGTGCCAAGGTGCTGGATAAGGACGGTTGGCTGGCCACTGGCGATATTGGCTATATGGACCCACAGGGATTCTTTTTCCTGGTGGATCGCAAGAAGGACATGATCCTGGTATCCGGCTTCAACGTTTTCCCCAATGAGGTCGAAGATGTGGTGGCCATGCATCCCAAGGTGCTCGAAGTGGCAGCCATTGGTGTGCCCAATGAGGCCAGCGGCGAGTTGGTGAAGATTTTTGTGGTCGCGAAAGACAAATCTTTGACCGAACAGGACATCATCAAGCACTGCAAGCATCATTTAACGGGCTATAAGGTGCCCAAGCTGGTAGAATTTCGCGATGAGTTGCCAAAAACCAATGTGGGAAAGATTCTGCGCCGGGAGCTTCGGGACGAAGAACTCAAAAAAGCATGAATCCAAAGCCGGCGACAGCCGGCTTTTTGTTACCCGCCCTGAGGGAGACCTGGGTTGTTAGCCTTCGAATATATAAAAGATGATCAAGCATTGGCGGCACTGGTTGCCCAGTACAGCCAGGCCAATTTGCTGGTGTTGGATACCGAATTTGTCCGCACCCGTACCTACTATGCCCGCCTGGGCTTAATCCAAGCCTATGATGGCAAGACCCTGGCCCTTATTGACCCTCTGGCCGTTAAAGATTTATCCGGCTTTTGGGCCCTGTTGACCAATCCGGCCATCACCAAGCTGGTGCATTCCTGCAGCGAAGATCTTGAGGTGTTTGCCCGCAACGGCCGTTGTCAGCCAACCCCCTTGTTCGACAGCCAGATAGCGGCAGCACTGGCCGGCCTGGGCCATGGCCTTGGTTACGCCAAGCTGGTGGAAATGTGTCTGGGGGAAGTGCTGGACAAGGGGGAATCCCGTACCGATTGGATGAAACGTCCCTTGACCGAGGCCCAGCTGCAATATGCGGCCAATGACGTGTACTTCCTGTATCAGTTGTATCCGCAGCTCAAAGAAAAGCTTGAGCAGCAGGGCAGGTTGCAGTGGGCCCTGGAAGAAGGCGAGCGCATGACCGAAGGTCGGTTGGAGCAAGCCGATGGCGACACCGCCTATTTGCGGGTCAAGAACGCCTTCCAATTACAGCCCAAACAGCTGGCTTATCTCAAGGTGCTGGCCAAATGGCGTTTGGAACGGGCACTGGAGCGGGACTTGGCGCTGGGCTTTGTGATTAAGGATCATGGCCTGATCGCCCTGGCGAAAAAGCAACCCCAGACCATGAATGAACTGCTTAAAATAGTTGATTTGACCGAGCAGGAAAAGCGCATTCACGGTAAGGAATTGTTGCGGGTGATGCAAACCGCGGATCTGCAGCATTTGCCCGAGCCGCTGGATGTGCTTGCCCTGAAGCCAGGTTATAAGCAGGCCTTCAAGGACATCAAGACAGCCCTCACAGAGATCTGTGAACAGCAGCAGGTGCCTTCGGAATTGCTCTGCTCCAAACGTCATATCCACGAATATCTGCAGTATGTCTGGGATGGTCGTATCGGCGACGAGCCCCTGGTGATGCAGGGTTGGCGTGGTGCGTTGGCCAATGAGGCCCTGGCAGGACTGAAGCTGTAGCTCCAAATCAAGAAATGACAAACACAAAAAAGCCGCCATAGGCGGCTTTTCTATTGCCGGTTCCGGCTTTACTTACCTGTCCGGCAGGGTCACGTTCAGCTCGAGTACCGAGATATTATCGTCGTTTTGTTCCAGTTGAACCGAAACCTGATCAGGGGAGATCTGCACATACTTGCGGATCACCTCGATAATTTCCTGCTTCATCTGCGGGAAATAGTCCGGTGCGCCCCGTTCGCCCCGTTGATGGGCAACGATAATTTGCAGCCTTTCTTTGGCCGTTACCGCGGTACTGGATTTCTTGTTGCTTCTGAAATAGTCGAGTAAGGACATAATTAGCTACCAAAAATTCGTTTGAGGAATCCCTTCTTTTCTTCCGTGACAAAGCGCACCGGTACTTCTTCACCCAGCAGACGCGCCACGGTATCGCTGTAGGCCAGGCCTGCATCGCTTTCCTGGTCGATGATCACCGGAACACCCGAGTTGGAGGCCTTGAGTACGGCCTGTGACTCGGGGATCACGCCAATGAGTTCAATGGCCAGAATTTCTTCCACGTCGGCGACACTGAGCATTTCACCGGATTTGACCCGGCTGGGGGAGTAACGCGTCAGCAGCAGGTATTCCTTGATAGGCTCCAGGTTCTGCTCGGCGCGGCGTGAGCGGCTTTGCAGCATGCCCAGGATCCGATCCGAATCGCGCACCGAACTCACTTCCGGGTTGGTGGTGACTATGGCGATATCGGCAAAGTACAGTGCCATCATGGCACCGGTTTCAATACCGGCCGGTGAATCACAGATAATAAAATCAAAATCTTTGGATAAATCTTCCAGTACCCGACCGACACCCTCTTTGGTCAGGGCATCTTTATCTCGGGTTTGGGATGCCGGCAGGATAAACAGCTTGTCGCAGCGTTTGTCCTTGATAAGCGCTTGATTGAGGTTGGCCTCGCCGTTGATCACATTGACGAAGTCATAGACCACACGGCGTTCGCAACCCATGATAAGGTCGAGATTGCGAAGGCCGATATCAAAGTCAATGACCACTGTCTTGTGGCCCTTGAGTGCCAGGCCGGTGGCAATGGCCGCACTGGAGGTGGTTTTACCCACGCCGCCTTTTCCTGAAGTGACAACAATAATTTGTGCCATGTCGCTATTTATCCTTTAAATCTGTCCCTTATTGGGGCAGTGATTCAACCGTTAACGACTCGCCGACGAGGCGAATACAACCGCTTTTTGAGGTAACATGCTTCTGCAGGTTTTCAGTCAGCCAATATTGGCCTGCAATGGAAACCAATTCTGCCTCAAGGGATTGGGCCAGGATCACGGCATTTGCGTCACCGCTGGCACCGGCCATGGCCTTACCCCTTAAAGCACCGTAAATATGGATACTGCCATCGGCGATGACTTCGGCACCGTTGCCGACCGCACCGAAGATCACCAGATCGCCGTCTTTGACATAAATCTGCTGTCCTGAACGTACGTTCTGCTTCACTATGCGGGTGTTTCTGGGGGGCGGGGGAGGTGTTTTACTTTCTTTGCCGGCCTTGAGTATGGCAAGACCAAGGGCTTTGGCCTGTTCACTCAATGGGATGCTGGCGCCGGTAACACCGACGATGACCAACTGCCGCGACTCCAACAGTTGCTTTAGGGCGGCAAGGTCAACCTCTCCATCCGACAGGGCACTGAGATTGACGACCAAAGGTGCACCCAGAAAAAACTGTGGTGCCTGGGCCAATTTGCTGTCCAACTCGGTGGCAATACTGTCCAAATCTTTGCTGTTAATATGCAAAACGGACAAAGTAAAAGACGATCCCTTTAATTCCAGGCTTGCTTTTGGCATCCCCGCAAAATACTCCAGAAATTAACCAGTCTAGGCGCTGATTTGCATTATATTCTCAGGGGCCCATGTTATAGTGTGCCCAATTGGCTGGCAAGTTTGATAACGGGGAATTTGAAACAACCATGATTTGTGCGGTATATAAAAGCAGTCGTAAAGCTGAAACCTATTTGTTTGTGCCCAAACGCGATGATTTCAGTCAGGTGCCCGATGCCTTAATGGACATGTTTGGTACCCCGACTCTGGTAATGATGTTACCGTTGCAAAAAAGACAGGTCCTGGGACTGGCTGATATTAACAAAGTGCGCAGCGAGTTGGCTGACAAGGGATACTACCTGCAGTTGCCACCGCCGACCGAAAACCTGCTCAATGAGCACAGACTCAGCCTGGGACTCAAGGATTAAGCTGATAAAAGCTAAAAGGAGACCCTGTGATCGATAATAAAATGTTGCCCTTGTTTTTGGCGCCCTTTCTGGTCGTGGCGCCGGCCCACAGCGAAACCTACCCTGAGTTTCTGGCAGGGCTGAAGCAAGAGGCAAAGTCGATTGTTGGTATGAATGATGAAGCGCTGAACAGCGCTTTTTCGCAAATTAAACTGTTTAAAAAGGCGTCGGCCGGGGGAGCTCCACAGGCTCAGCCCGAAAAGCTGGATGACTATTTCCCCTTCAAGGTACCTGAATCTCTGGTGGAACAGGCCCGCGAGCAGTTCAAACTGCATCATGAAACCCTGCTGCAGATTGAAAAACAATTTGGGGTACAGCCGAGATTTGTGGTGGCGCTGTGGGGACTCAGGTCCGAATTCGGCAACCGCAGTGCTGGCTATCCGGCGTTGACTGTGAATGCGTCGCTGGCTTACGACGGCGATGATAAGGCTTTTCACCGTGAACAGGTGCTGGCCGGACTTAAGGTGCTGGCAAGGGACGGACTGGCATTCGATGCCTTTACCGCCAACCCCGAAGGGCATCTGGGGCAGACGGCGTTCAGCGCTGCAGACTATTTGGCCTATGCTGCTGACGGTGACGGTGACGGTAAGAAGGACATCTGGCAAAACACAACCGATGTTTTTGCCTCCATCGCTACCCTGCTGGTGAAGAATGGCTGGCAGGCCGAAGCCACATGGGGACGCCAGGTGCGGGTGCCCGATGGCTTGAATGCCGAATTGGTGGGTTTGAGTCACAGCGAAAGTTTTGCCCAATGGCAGAAACTGGGCGTCAGGCGCTATGATGGGACAGATCTTCCGGACCGTGCCGATATGCAGGTGTCGCTTATCATGCCAGAAGGGCCCAAGGGCAGGCAGTATCTGGTATATGATAATTACCGGGTGCTGTCCAAGTTATTTGCCTCGGACTTTGAGACCCTGGCGGTGACCTATTTGTCGGAAAGGATCAAGTATCCGCCCATTGAATAGTGTGGATTCGTGCCCTTGGTGGCCAAGCAGTAAAGAGAGCCTAGGTGGGTAGACGTGACTGAATTCTGGAAACACAAACGCCTTGATGAAATGAGTTCGCAGGAGTGGGAGTCACTGTGTGACGGTTGTGGCAAATGTTGCCTTAACAAGATCATAGACGACGATACCGACGAGCTGTATTACACCAATGCGGCTTGCAAGTTACTTGACAGGGAGGAGTGCCGCTGTCGCCATTACACTGAGCGCTTCTCCTATGTGCCCGGTTGCGCGGCAATTACAGAGGACAATATTGGCCAATTGGATTGGCTGCCGGAAAGCTGTGCTTATATCAGGTTGTACAAGGGCCGCGATTTGCCATCCTGGCATCCGCTGGTGACCGGCTCAAAGGATGCCATGCATGCAGCAGGTATGTCGGTAAGGGGCAAGGTGGTCTGTGAAACCAAGGTCAGGTATCTGGACGATCACATAGTGCTTTGGCCCCTGCTGGATTGCGACTGAGCAGCCGGATTGCGACTGAGCAGCCGGATTGTGATTGAACTATTGGTTAGCCATAAAAAACGCCCTGATGGGCGTTTTTTTATGGCGCAATTTTTCAGGCCTGCTTTTTGAGCACGGGCACCAAAAACAATGCCAGGGCCGCAAGAAAGGTGGCGAAGGCCACAATCATCCACTGGGCCATGGTGACACCGGCGAATTCCCAGGGAATGTCGGTACACATGCCGGTAGGCATAAATACCGAGGGCAGCCAGTCGTGTAGTGGCATCCAGCCGGGAAATTCAGGCAGGAAGGAGCAGGTGGCAAAAGGGGATGGATTGGTTTGAATGTCTACCAACTCCATCGACAACTTCACTCCCCATACCGCACTGGCCCCCCAGAGCAGGCTTGCCAATATTCTTACGGGCCTGAGTGTCGGCGCTATCATGCCAATGATACCTGCCAGCAACAGTCCCAGGACCGCAAGGCGGATATAGATACACATGACACAGGGATCGAGTTTCATCCCGTACTGGAAATAAAGGGCTGATAATTCCAAACCAAGGGCTGTCAGCGCCAACAGTCCCCAGGCAAGGCGACCGTGGGCAAAGCGCGTTAATTTGCTAAACATAAGTGCTCCATATAAAAATTGCCCCGCGGAATCAGCGCGGGGCAATCAAGACTCTACTTAAAGCCCGGGTACCGGTCAACCTCAGTGGCTGGACAGGGCGTTGGTAGCCGCTTCCTGCACAGTGTGATGGTGGATCAAACCGCTTTCATAAAAGAAGCGGGTCGACTGCTCCAGGAAACCGGATTCTATGGCGATAATGCCGACAATTGACAGCATCACAGTATAAGGCAGCGCCATCCAGACCATGCGTCCATACGACAGACGAATAAGGGGAGACAGTGCCGAGGTCAGCAGGAACAGGAAGGCGGCCTGACCATTGGGTGTGGCGACCGAAGGCAGGTTGGTGCCGGTGTTGATGGCTACCGCCAACAAGTCAAACTGGTCACGGCTGATTTGGCCGTGAAGCAGGGCAGACTTGACTTCGTTGATGTAGACGGTGCCGACAAACACATTGTCACTGACCATGGACAGCAGGCCGTTGGCAATGTAGAAGATGACCAACTGGACATTGCCTTCAAAGCTCAGAGCCCATTGCACCACGGGAGCAAAAAGGTGCTGATCGATTATTACACCCACCACGGCGAAAAATACCGCCAGCAGCGCGGTAAAGGGCAGGGCTTCTTCGAACGCTTTGCCCAGGGCATGTTCATCAGTTACACCGTTGAAGGCCGTGGTCAGGATGATCACCGACAGGCCGATAATGCCCACGGCAGCTAAATGGAAAGCCAGTCCCAGAATCAACCAGACACCAACCAAGGCCTGTACCACCAGCTTGACGTTGTCCTTGTTGGTACGGTGTGAATCTTCGTAGGCAGAATAATCGGTCAGGATCTTATGCACGGCATCGGGCAACTTGGCCCCATAGCCGAACCAGCCCAGTTTCTCCACCATAAAACAGGTGAAGATACCGGTCACCAGTACGGGTGCTGTTACGGGGGACATGCGTAGGGCAAACTCGGCGAAGTTCCAGTTGGCCTGGGCGGCAATGATCAGGTTTTGTGGCTCGCCCACCATGGTGCAAACACCACCCAGGGCCGTACCCACACCGGCATGCATCAACAGGTTGCGCAGAAAGCCACGGAAGGATTCCAGTTCATCATGATTAAGCTGCTCGGGTGCTTCGGAGGTGTGGTCATGATCCGAGCTGAAGTCTTTGCCCGATGCCACCTTGTGATACACAGAGTAAAAACCCACGGCCACTGTGATAATTACCGCTATCACTGTCAGGGCATCAAGAAAGGCCGACAGGAACGCTGATGCACAGCAGAACATCAGCGATACCATGGTTTTGGAGCGAACCTTGGTAATGATTTTGGTGAAGGCAAACAGCAGCAATTGCTTCATAAAATAGATGCCGGCCACCATGAATATCAACAGCAGCAACACTTCCATGTTCGCGATTAATTCGTGCAGTACCTGGGAGGGTGACGTCATGCCAATGGCTACGGCTTCAATGGCCAATAAACCACCGGGTTGTAATGGATAGCATTTAAGCGCCATGGCCAGGGTAAAAATAAACTGCACCACCAGGGCCCAACCGGCCACAAAAGGATTGAGACTGAATAAAATCGGGTTGATTATGAGGAATGATAAAATAGCGAATTTGTACCATCTGGGGGAATTTCCCAGAAAGTTACCAAATATCGCCTGACCAATAGTCACAGGCATGCCACCTTCTCCCATACTGTTGAATTATTTATAAAGTTTATGGTTTTGTTATCGAAATCCAATCCAGTCTAGCCTAAAGCCACACACAATGTAATCCGCCGATGGTAACCGGCTTTCAAAAATCAGAACCAATTTGCAAAAACGGTGCCCGTAATTTCTCGCTTGCTCTCTTTTTAGGCATTTTTGTGACTGAACACCTTTAATAAATCGGAATGCTAGGCGCTGGTGGTTTTCATTTTTTACCGCTCTGGTATGATCAGTGCCCATCATAGTGCTGAATAACCGGAAAAGTGGGCAGATGATCATCAATGCCAAAGGCCCTGCAAGTTTTGCAGAGAAGTACATAGTACGTTCGATCTGGGAAAATAAATTTCCCCCCGGTTCCATACTGCCGGCTGAGCGGGAATTATCTGAACTTATCGGTGTCACCCGCACCACGCTGCGTGAAGTGCTGCAGCGTCTGGCCCGTGATGGCTGGTTGACCATTCAACACGGCAAGCCCACCAAGGTAAACAATTTTTGGGAAACCTCTGGCCTGAATATTCTGGAAACCATAGCTGATCTTAACCCTGAAGGCTTCCCTGTATTGGTTGATCAGCTGTTGTCGGCCAGAACCAATGTCAGTGCCATCTATTTCCGCGGTGCGCTGCGCCACAATCCCGATACCGCCATAGCTGTGCTCGGCAAGATCCATGCGTTGTCGGACACCCCCGAGGCCTATGCCGAATATGACTATGAGCTGCACCACACCTTGGCGTTTTCGTCAGGAAACCCCCTGTATGTGTTGATACTTAACGGTTTCAAGGGGCTTTATAGCCGTGTTGGTCGCTACTATTTCACCAGTGCCGAAGCCCGTAAGTTGGCACTGGAATTCTACAAGTCACTGGAGCAGTTGGCGCTGAGAAAGAGCTATGGCGAAGTACCGGCACTGATGCGCAGCTATGGCATCAACAGTGGCAAAATGTGGCAACAGTTGCGCGATGACATGCCGGCGGATATTGCCCACGAGGCCTGATTAAACGAAACGCTGCCAGTCGGCAGCGTTTTTGTTTTGAGCTTATTGAACCGCTTCTCTTGGTGGGCAATGGGATAACTCTTTGATAGTTCCATCTTCCTCCTGTTGCTCAAGGGATATATCAAAACCCCACAGCCGGTGCAGATGCTTGAGTACCTCGGCGTGATTGTTGGACAAGGGGATATGGTTGTGTGGCACATATCTGAGTGTCAGGGATCTGTCGCCGGTGACTTCCACGTTGTACACCTGAATGTTGGGTTCCAGATTTGACAGGTTGTACTGTTGTGACAGAATCTGGCGTATTTCCCGGTATCCTTGTTCGTCATGTATCGCCGACACCGACAGGTAGTTCTTGCGCTCGTCATCCACCAATCCGAAGAGCTTAAACTGACGGATCAGATTGGGTGACAGATACTGGCTGATAAAACTCTCATCCTTGAAATTCTGCATTGCAAAGTGAAGTGTATCGAGCCAGTTGCTGCCGGCAATTTCAGGGAACCAGGCCTTGTCTTCATCTGTCGGGCGCTCACAAATGCGCCGAATATCACTGAACATATTGAATCCCAACGCATAGGGATTAATGCCCGAATAGAAGCGACTGTTATAGGCTGGTTGGGCAATGACACCTGTATGGCTTTGCAGGAACTCCAGCATAAACCTGTCGGTTACCAGCCCCTCATCATAGAGGTGGTTCAGTATGGTGTAATGCCAGAATGTGGCCCAGCCTTCGTTCATGACCTGAGTTTGCTTTTGCGGATAGAAGTATTGACTCATCTTACGCACTATACGCACCAATTCCCGCTGCCAGGGCTCCAGCAGTGGGGCATTTTTTTCAATAAAATACAGCAGGTTTTCCTGTGGCTCGGTTGGGAAGCGCTTCTTTTTTTGCACCGCTTTTTCGCTGACCGCTATAGGTATGGTGCGCCACAGATCGTTCACCTGACTTTGCAGGTATTCTTCTCTTTCTTTCTGGCGCAATTTTTCTTCCCTGAAGGAGATTTCACTGGGACGTTTATAGCGATCGACGCCGTAATTCATCAGCGCGTGGCAGGAGTCCAGGATCAGCTCCACCTGATCCACTCCGTGGCGTTCCTCGCATTCGGCCACATAGTTCTTGGCAAATACCAGATAGTCTATGATGGAGCTTGCATCCGTCCATGTTTTAAACAAGTAGTTGTTTTTAAAGAAGCTATTATGTCCGAAGCAGGCGTGGGCCATCACCAGTGCCTGCATTGTGATGGTGTTTTCTTCCATCAGATAGGCAATACAGGGGTTGGAGTTGATCACTATCTCGTAGGCCAGCCCCATCTGCCCTCGCTTGTAGCCTTGTTCGGTTTCGATAAAGCGTTTACCAAAGGACCAGTGGGTATAACCTATGGGCATGCCGATGCCGGCATAGGCATCCATCATCTGCTCGGCGGTAATGACTTCAATCTGATTGGGATAGGTATTCAGCCTGTAATGGGCTGCCACCCGCTCAATCTCCTTCAGATATTCGTCCAGCAACTCAAAGGTCCAGTCCGGTCCGTCACTCAAAGGTGTTTTTTTGCGTTTCCCCATAATGCCCCCTTAAACCGCTTGTTTTTTAAAGAGTTCCCTGAATACGGGGTAGATGTCTTCGGCCTGGCGTATGTGTTGTACCGCCATATTGTCGAAATGTTGCATCAGGCCCTCGTATTCGCGCCAGAGTGTCTGGTGGGCGCGGTTGGTGATTTCTATGTAACTGAAATACCTGACCAACGGCAGTATGTGCTTTTCAAGCAACTGCCTGCAGGTAGGGGAGTCGTCGGCCCAGTTGTCGCCATCTGAGGCCTGGGCGGCATAGATATTCCACTCACTGGCGGGATATCTTTCTTTTTGTATATCTATCATCAGCTTTAGTGCACTTGAGACTATGGTGCCGCCGGTTTCCTGTGAATAGAAAAATTCGTGTTCATCCACCTCCTTGGCCTGGGTATGGTGGCGGATATACACCACTTCAAGGTTTTTGTAGGTTCGGGTTAAAAACAGGTACAGCAGTATGTAGAAGCGTTTGGCCATATCCTTGGTGGCTTGATCCATGGAACCTGATACGTCCATCAGACAAAACATGACGGCCTGACTGGAGGGCACTTCGCGCTTGGCAAAATTGTTGTATCTGAGGTCAAAGGTGTCGAGAAAAGGTACTGCGGCAATTTTCTTTTTCAGTGCCTCAATTTCTTCCCTCAGTGCCAGCAAGGCCTCGGCCTTGGCGCCAGGGGTGTTTTCCAGCTCGGCAAGCTCAGCCTCCAACTCCCTGAGTTTGCGCTTTTTACCCGCGGCCATAGCCGTGCGCCTCGCCAGCGATGAGCGCAGCGAACGCACTATGTTGATATTGGCCGGCACGCCGTCATTGGTGAAGCCGGCACGATAGGTCTGATATTCCACCAGTTTATTGAGGCGGTTTTTCTGCAGGTTTGGCAGCTCCAGATCTTCGAACAAGAGTTCCAGGTATTCGTCCTTGGATATTTGAAATACAAAGTCGTCCTGACCTTCGCCGGAGTCCGATGCATCGCCCTTGCCGCTGCCCTGACCGCCACCGCTGGGTGGCCGCTCAATCTTATCACCCCGGGTAAATTGATCATTACCCGGATGCACGCGTTCCCGGTAGCCTCCGCGTCCCTGATGAAACATGGGTTCACTGATGTCTTTTGTCGGTATGCTGACCTGTTCGCCCTTTTCCACATCGGTCACGCTGCGACGGGTGACAGCATCACTGACAGCCTTTTTGATTTGTTGCTTGTATCTGTTGATAAAACGTTGACGGTTGACCGTGCTTTTTCCCTTAGCATTGAGCCGCCTGTCGATGAAATTCGCCATACGCACCTCCCAAAACCACCGGACTGCCCGCGGCTGCGGGCAGTGGCGGAATAGCATCAAGACGACTTGCGGACCCGCAGGTACCACTCGGACAGGAGTCTGACCTGCTTCTTGGTATAGCCTTTCTCCATCATACGGTTGACGAAATCATCGTGTTTGCGTTGATCATCTGTGGATGTCTTGGCGTTGAAGGAAATGACCGGCAGCAGATCTTCGGTGTTGGAGAACATTTTCTTCTCTATCACGGTGCGCAGTTTTTCATAACTGGTCCACAGCGGGTTATTGCCTTCATTATTGGCCCTGGCTCTGAGTACAAAGTTCACAATCTCATTGCGGAAGTCCTTGGGATTGCTGATCCCGGCGGGTTTTTCAATTTTTTCCAGCTCGGCATTCAGGGCAGAGCGGTCAAACAATTGCCCGGTTTCGGGATCGCGGTATTCCTGATCCTGGATCCAGAAGTCAGCATAGGTGACATAACGGTCGAAAATGTTCTGACCGTACTCTGAGTAAGATTCCAGATAGGCGGTCTGAATTTCCTTGCCGATAAACTCCACGTATTTGGGGATCAGGTAGCCCTTGAGGAATTCCAGATACCTTTCCGCCGTGTCGCTGGGGAATTGTTCAGCTTCAATTTGTTTCTCAAGCACATAGAATAAATGCACCGGGTTGGCGGCGATTTCCGTGTGATCGAAGTTGAACACCCTGGAGAGGATCTTGAACGCAAAACGGGTCGACAGCCCCTGCATGCCTTCATCGACACCGGCATAGTCCCGGTATTCCTGATAGGACTTGGCCTTGGGATCCGTGTCCTTGAGGCTCTCGCCGTCATAGACCCGCATCTTGGAGTAGATGGAGGAGTTTTCCGGCACTTTCAGCCGCGACAGCACGCTGAATTGGGCCAGGGTTTCCAGGGTTCCGGGGGCACAGGGGGCCCGCGCCAGCTCGGAGTTGATGATGAGCTTTTTGTAAATCTGGATTTCTTCGGAAACACGCAAGCAATAGGGCACCTTGACTATATAAACGCGGTCAAGGAAGGCCTCGTTGTTTTTGTTGTTCTTGAAGGTTGACCATTCGGACTCATTCGAGTGCGCCAGGATAATGCCGGAGAAGGGCAATGCAGACAGACCTTCGGTACCGTTGTAGTTGCCTTCCTGGGTTGCGGTCAGCAAGGGGTGCAATACCTTAATCGGGGCCTTGAACATTTCCACAAATTCCATCAGGCCCTGATTGGAACGGCACAGGGCACCCGAATAGGAATAGGCGTCGGCATCATTCTGGGCAAAATGCTCCAGCTTGCGGATATCGACCTTGCCTACCAGGGACGAAATATCCTGGTTGTTCTCATCACCGGGTTCGGTTTTGGCCACGGCAATCTGGTCCAGCACAGAGGGGAAGACCTTGACCACCCGGAAGCGGGTGATGTCGCCACCGTAATCGTGCAGGCGCTTGACCGCCCACGGCGACATGATGTTGCGCAGATAGCGGCTGGGAATACCGTATTCCTGCTGCAGCAACTTGCCGTCTTCCTCGCTGTCGAACAGGCAGAAGGGATGATCATTCACCGGACTGCGTACACCGTCGGCACTGAGAATATAGATGGGCACCTTTTGCATCAGTGCCTTGAGTTTTTCGGCCAGGGATGATTTACCGCCCCCCACAGGCCCCAGCAGATAGAGGATCTGCTTGGATTCCTCCAGCCCCTGGGCCGAATGCTTCAGATAGGCCACTATCTGTTCAATGGAGTCTTCCATTCCGTAGAAGTCCTTGAATGCGGGATAGCGGGAAATCAAGCGATTGGAGAATATCCGGCTCAGCACCGGATTTTTGGCCGTGTCTATGACCTCTGCTTCGCCAATGGCAAGCAACAAACGTTCTGCCGCTGACACATAGGCGCTGCGATCCGCTTTACAGATGTCGAGAAACTCCTGCAGCGTATATTCTTCTTCGAGTTTTTTCTCGTAGCGCTGCTGATAATGTTCAAATATGCCCATAAAAACCCCCTGAAACGCCGGTACGGTTAGGATAGGGACCTGGGATTAGCGGATCCCTGTTTTAATCTTAGACAGGAATTTGTGGGCTGTGTCAGAAAAAACAAATAAAAACAAAGACAAATAGTTGCAAAAGCAATATTTGCATATGTTTATATACCGAGGGCACGGCTCAGCGGCGGGACAAGGAGACAATAAAAAAGGGCCCATTGGGCCCCTTTGAATTTCTGATGAAAATCAGAATTAACCGGCGTAGTTCTGGTTAACGAAATCCCAGTTTACCAGTTCCCAGAAGTGGGCCAGGTAGTCAGGACGTACGTTGCGATAATCGATGTAGTAAGCGTGTTCCCAAACGTCAACGGTCAGGATTGGGGTTACAGAGGCATCGGTCAGCGGAGTGGCTGCGTTGCTGGTGTTGACAATGGCCACAGAGCCGTCAGCGTTTTTCACCAACCAGGTCCAGGCGCTGCCGAAGTTGTTCACGGCTGCATCGGTGAACTTGGCCTTGAATTCTTCGAAAGAACCGAAGGCTGCATTGATGGCATCAGCAACAGCACCGGTGGCAACGCCGCCGCCATTGGGTGACAGGCAGTTCCAGTAGAAGGTGTGGTTCCATACCTGAGCAGCGTTGTTGAAGATGCCACCGGTAGAAGTTTTTACGATATCTTCCAGGCTCTTGCCTTCAAATTCGGTACCTGGGATCAGACCATTGAGCTTAACAACATAGGTGTTGTGATGCTTACCGTAGTGGTATTCGATGGTTTCCTGGGAAATATGGGGTTCCAGTGCGTTCTTGGCATAGGGCAATGCGGGTAATTCGAAAGCCATTATAGTCTCTCCATGGATTTGATATGACACAGTCATGTTTTGCTCACTGGGAGCTATTGTACTGATAAAATCTTTGATGTGAATCACTGTTTGGCCGATTGATTGGATTGACAGCTTAGAAAAAATCCAATGGCGACATACCCCTACATTATGTGGGATTTTGTTCTCGGGCCAGCTGTCGTACAATATCCTCAAGTCGTTGCCAACTGCCGGGGCTCTTGTCCCGCCATCAGGAATTAAAATGGACACAGTCGAAAAAATCAAACAGCAAATTGCTGAAAACCCAATCATAGTTTACATGAAAGGCTCTCCAAAGCTGCCAAGCTGCGGTTTCTCTGCCCGCGTTGCCGAGCTGATGATCAACATTGGTGAGCAGTTTGCCTATGTGGATATTCTGCAACATCCGGATATCCGTGCCGAGCTGCCAAAGTATGCCAACTGGCCAACATTCCCCCAACTGTGGGTGGAAGGCGAGCTGATAGGTGGCTGTGACATACTTACCGAAATGTATCAGAAGGGCGAACTGCAACCGCTGATCAAGGAAGTGGCGGCCAAATACAAATCGGCCGAGTGAGTTGATGCAAAAGATGAAAAAGCCCTGCAATACAGGGCTTTTTTAGTTTCAGGCCTCGCTTGCCTCTATCTGTTCTTCATCCTGAGGTGCGCGGGATGCGGGCAAAAGCAGGTTCATTGTGATGGCCACTATACCGCACAGGCTGATACCGCTCAGGCTGAAAGACCCTATGCCAAATGCCATGCCGCCGATGCCGAATACCAGGGTGACACCCACAATCGCCAGATTGCGCGGGCAGGCAAGATCGACCCGGTTACGGATCAGGGTATTGAGACCGACGGCGGCAATGGAGCCGAACAGCAGGCACATGATCCCACCCATCACAGGTACGGGAATGGTTTGCATCAGAGCGCCCAGTTTGCCCACAAACGCCAGCAGCAGGGCACTGATGGCGGCCCAGGTCATAATGACGGGGTTGAAGTTGCGGGTCAGGGTCACGGCACCCGTTACCTCGGAATAGGTGGTATTTGGTGGTCCACCGAATGCGGCCGCTGCCATGGTGGCCAGTCCATCGCCCGCCAGGGTTCTGTGCAGCCCGGGTTTTTTCATAAAATCTTTTCCGGTGACATTGGAGATGGCCAGTATGTCACCTATGTGCTCCACGGCGGGGGCAATGGCGACCGGGATCATAAAGGCAATGGCGTGCCAATTGAATTCAGGCGCGGTAAAGTTCGGCAGTGCCAGCCAGGCTGCGGTCATCACCTTGTCAAAGTCGACAATGCCAAATCCCAGACTCAAACCATAGCCCACCAGAATACCCGCGAGGATCGGCATCAGTTTCAGCAAGCCCTTGGCGAAAATGGCCACCAATATGGTGGTCAGCAGGGACGCCAGGGACACTATCAGGGCGATATCCGGAGCCACCAGTACCAGGGCGCCATCGCCGCTCTTGCCCAACGCCATGTTGACCGCTACAGGTGCCAATCCCAGACCAATGATGATGATCACCGGCCCCACGACCACGGGGGGTAACAAGCGATGAATAAAACCCACACCTCTGATGCGAACCACTGAGGCGAGCAGCAGATACACTGCGCCCGCGGCCATCAGGCCCCCCAGGGTCGACGGCAGTCCCCAGGTTTGCACCGAATAGAGTATGGGGGCGATAAAGGCAAAGCTGGAGGCCAGAAATACGGGTACCTGGCGTCGGGTTACCCACTGAAACAGCAGGGTGCCCATACCGGCGGTGAACAGGGCGACACTGGTGTCCATGCCGGTCAACAGCGGCATCAGTACCAGGGCACCGAAGGCGACAAACAGCATCTGTGCGCCTTGCAGAGGAAGCAGGATTTTTTGCATATTGTTATTCCATATGAGGGTAGCACCGCTATTGTAACAGGCTGATTATGTTTGATAAGCCAACAGCATGATTTTTCTCCGTTCCCTTCGCTCCCGGAGCCCGCAGCCCTTTGAGTGGTCAGGGCTTGCTGTGATACACTGCCGCTTCCTTATCGGGTCCTGACGCTATGCAGGCGGAACCATTAGATGCGCAACAAATTTTTATCCATCAGTTTGTTAATTTCTTTGCTGGCTTGGCAGGGGGCTCAGGCCGTTGAAGTCGCCAAGCTCGACGAGGCTGATATTCAGGTAGGATCTCGCTCGGCATCAGAACGCGACAGCGCGGTACGTGAGGCGCTCGCCCGGGTATTGGTCAAGAACAGCGGATCAGCGGCCGTGCTGGAACACCCGCTTATCCGGCAGCAGCTGTCCAGCGCATCGGCCTTGCTGAGACAATACGGTTACCTTGAAAAAGAGCGCCAACTCTATGTGCATGCCAGCTTCGATCAGGCCAGGATAGTTTCCCTGTTGCGTGATGCCCAGTTGCCTGTATGGGGAAAACAGCGCCCTTTGACCCTGATGTGGCTGGTGGTTGAGCGGGATGGCGAACGGGCTCTGCTTGCCGATCAGGGGGAAAGCGTGCAGCGGCAGTTGCTGATGCAAGCGGCTGAAAACGCGGGGATCCCTGTGCTGTTGCCCTTGATGGACCTGGATGACTTGATGCAGGTGTCGATCAATTCGGTGCGGGGCATGTTTGTGGATGAGGTTATGACCGCGACCAACAGATACCAATCGGACTTTTTCGTGTTGGCCAATATGGAAGCAGCCGGAGAGACGGTGAATTACCAATTGAACCTGTACTCCAGACCCCGCGAAGGTGAGACGTTGCCGCCACAGGCGCTCTTGAGCCAACAGGGCAGTGCGGCCAGTGAAGACCAGGCGATGTCAGCCCTGTTGAGCCTGTTAAGTGGCTTTTATGTTGAAAAGTATGCCGTGACCAGCACGGGTGAATCCCAATTAAGCGAACTCACCTTTGTGGGGATCAATAAGTTGGCCGATTTAGTGTCCCTAGAGGCCTTCCTTGGTCAGCTATCGGTGGTAAAGTCTGTTTCGCTCAAGCAGATGGCGGCGGACAAAGTCACTTTCAATCTGTCACTGTTTGGCACCAGAGAAGATCTGGATCGTTTGCTGAATCTGGAAGGCAAGATTAGCCGGCTTGACAGCCTTCAGGAAGAGCAGGCCAACACCTATCAGTGGCGTGGTCAATAACCGCGTTTTTCCCCGCCAGTCACTTGTGTTACACTGCGCGGGGCGCCCGAACGGGTGCCTTGCCAAGTAGCCAGATTATTGAGAAGTACCGAGTGTCCCAACACCCTCCATTGCAGTTGTCCTTGCCCGTTCATCTCCCCGATGACGAGACCTTTAACAGCTATTATCCTGCCGCCGGCAACGATGAGCTGATCCAGGCCCTGCATGGCATTGCCAGCGGTCAGGACAAGCAAGCGCTGTACCTTTGGGGACCCGGAAAATCAGGCCGCACCCATCTGATGCATGCGGCCTGTGCCTACGCCAATGAGCATGAGCGCCGCAGTTTTTATCTGCCGCTGGGTATTCATGCTTCCATCTCAACGGCCTTGCTTGAAGGACTTGAACAGTTGGATCTCATCTGCATCGATGATGTGGATGCCATTGCCGGCCACCCTCTGTGGGAAGAAGCCATCTTTGATTTGTATAACCGGGTGGCGGAGCACAAGCGATGTGCCCTCTTGGTCAGCGCCAGTGCATCACCGGCCGAAGCGGGATTCCAACTGCCCGATCTGCTGTCAAGAATGCAATGGGGTCTGACCTACCAACTACAGCCTATGATGGATGAGGAAAAGCTGGCGGCCTTGCAAAGAAGGGCGGCGATGCGCGGCTTACAACTGCCGGAAGACGTGGGCCGTTTTTTGCTGAACCGGATGGCGCGGGATCTGCGTACCCTGTTTGACGTACTGGACCGCCTCGATAAGGCATCCATGGTGCACCAACGCAAGCTGACCATTCCCTTTATCAAGGAAATGCTGCGCCTCTAATCCTTGATTTCTAAAGAGCGCTATAACAAAAAAGCCCGGGATATTCCGGGCTTTTTGCATTCAGATCAGGCTTAGTTTCTCGGCCTGGCATATCTGTCGCCGGAGAATTGCAGCGGTATTTCAGCAGCGGGTTTGGCGCTGACGGCCGCCCTGGTGTTGGCCCCCTGGGGGCTGATGGTCAAATTGGCCAGCCAGCTTTGCCCGGATTGCATGGCAATGGGGGCGGGCAGGGTAGCGACGATCGCGGTACCATCCCATTGGGGGAAGATACCTTCGAGCACAAAGGCGGCCCTTTGCGCCAGTGCATCATCGCCTATGCGGCCCCGCTGGCCCCAATCGACTATCACTGTGCTGGCAGTGGGATTGGCAGGGCTGTCGGTGACGGCAACGTCCCTTAATACCCCATGACGATAGTTCATCATCAGCTCTTCAAACACCATGGCCGCATCTTCCCGCTCGGTGGAGTAGGCGTAAAAGTCGGAGGCGATGTCACCGCTGAAAAAACCGCTGACATCGGCCGGTACATAGGCTTTTTGGGTATCTGAGGCCGCCTGGCCACGGAATCTGACATTGGCCAGGCTGCGCATTTCTTCACTGCCGAGGGGATATAAATCGGCGAGTCTATCAGAGGTTAACGCCTTGGCGGTGGCACGTTTATTGTAGTCATCAAGCAAGGTGGGGCCCGCCAGGCTGCCGTGGATACTGCGGGGAAAGAAATCATTGGCGTGGGCCAGCTCGTGATACAGCAAGGAGGCCAGATCCGGTGTCAGCTCGTCCAAACTGCGATCGCTTCTCTGGGTACGGGGCACTATCGATGACGCGTATTCATTGTCTTTGACATAGCGCCAGGGCATCAGGAACTTCAGCTCGGCACCGAAGTTGCTGCGGTAATCCGGCTGCTCGTTGATGGTATCCCGTTGCAGTGGCGTGAGCCACAGATCTTCAGGGTCCAGATATATCGCGCCGGTGACCACCCAATAGAAGGAAGGCCTGACATCGTAACTGATGACCACGGCGGTAACGGATTGCAGCAGGTTAGCAAAGTCGCTGTTGGCATCAACAGTGTCGAGGAAGCTGGCAAAGTTATCCCCCATCCATTGATGGGATACCAGCACCCGGTCGAGTATCGCTTGTTTGTCCATACCGTTGGCTGTTTGGCCAAGCAAAGGCAAGCGGCTGATGCTGCAGGAACTGTTTAACTGATTGGAATAGGTACAGGCCTTGAGATCGGCGGCCCAGGGGCTGTCGCTGTGGTAGGGGAAGGTGCGTGCCAGGGCAGAGTCAAAATAACCCGAGGTGATGCTGCTTTCCCGGGTTATCAATACCCAGGCACTGTCGCTGCCGGCAATGCCGTTATGGCTGCCGCTGGCCCTGAGTTCCACCAGGGTATCCTGGCTGACGCTTGGAGCGGTAAACAAGGGCCGTTCGTTGTTGCTGAGATCCGCGTTCAGGTTTGCACCGCTGGCACACCAATCAATGGCCGACAGGGTTGACCCCTGTACCCTGTCCAGCCTCAGGCTGACGGCATTGCCGCTGGTTACCTGGTGATCTTGCCTCAGCTTTACCGGATTGGCGTTATCTGTATCGGCGTTAATGGCTACGCTGGCGGTTACCGAGGTGCCGGGACCTGTGATGCTGAGCTCGAATTCATAGCTGCCGGCACTTGTCGGCACAAAGGACAGTATCGGGGAATGGCTGGCCACCAATTCCAGTTGCGGTCCTGAACTCTGGCGCCATTGATAATTGAGCCCCTGGCTGTCCTTGCCCAGATCGGCATAGATCATGGCAGGTTGCTGCGCCCGGTAGTTTTGCTCGGTAACAAAAGTGACGCCACCAGCGGCTACCCGGTTAAGCGTGGTCGCGTTGCTACAGGCTTTAAGCCCAGGGGCGGGTGGCTGGATTGGGGGAGAAACGCCCCCGTCGCTGCTGCCTCCGCCACAGGCGGTTAACATCAACATGCTGGCAAAGGAAAGAAGGCTGGCCTTTTTCATCGGCTGAACTCCGGCTAATGTGAACTTGATGTAACATCCCAAACGTCACTATAGCATGCAGATAACCTGGCTTGGCAATTGCCTTCAGGTGTTTGTTTGTAATGAAAAAATTCTAAAAGAGCAGGGCTTTGAAATCTATTGGTGGGATCAAGAGAAGAAAAAGGCGCCTTGCGGCGCCCAGATCATCAGCAGAGTTATTCCTTCGTTTTCTTCTTTAACCCCAGCCCCAATTCCCGCCCGCGCAGACGGGCATAGAAGGGGAAGGTAATCGACAACAGCGCCAACAACCCCACCTCTAAGATGGCGAACCAAAGTTTGTCGCCGGCCACATACAGAAGCGTCAGGCCGTGCAGCAGATACAGGCACAGAATAAAGCTGGCCCAGGCATGGGTATAAGGTTTCCCTTGCATGATCCCCGGCAGCGGCAGCAGCAAGGGCACCAACCACAGGGCATTGAAGGCCATGGAATAACCGGCACCATTAACCAAAAACCAATAGCCAAGCAACAGCAGCAGCAGGAGATAACCTATGCGATTTATGAGCAGGAGCAGTCGGGTGTTTTCAGCCATGCTTGTTACCCTCAAAGGATTGCCAGGACATTTTCCGGTGGCCGTCCAACGGCGGCTTGGCCGTTGGCCAATACCACGGGACGTTCGATCAATTTGGGGGTGGCGACCATGGCGGCAATCAGCTCGGCCTCGGTGAGAGCTGGATTGTCCAACCCCAGGGCCAGGTATTCCTCTTCCTTGGTGCGCATCAGTTGCCTTGCCGTCAGGCCAAGCAGGGACAGGATCCGGGTCAGCTCTTCGGCATTGGGAGTGTCTTTAAGGTACTCCACTACAGTGATCTCCGCGCCCTGTTGTTGCAGCAGCTCCAGGGTTTGGCGGCTTTTTGAGCAACGGGGGTTATGGAAAATAGTCGCTTGAGTCATAAGTTAAGATCTTGAAAGTTAACGTGGTTGCATCATAGCAAAAAAGTGAGGCGCCGTCAGGCGCCCCGGTGGTTTCTGTGCAGCGATAAAGCTGCTCGACGCTGTCACTTCAAAGCATCAAGTGCCTTTTCTGCTTCGCGGAATTGGCGGATCCTGGCTTCAATGCGCGCCAATTGCAGAGGATCGTCCTTGGTGAAGCGATAAGCAAAGTTGAGTTGGTCGACCGCGCCTTTGTAATCCGCGGCCAAGGCCATGGATTCGGCGCTGGCAAAGTGCTCCAGTGCCTGATTACCCGTCTGGCGATAAACCTGGGTCATCATTTCATAGGGCAGGGGATTTTGCTTGTCGAGGAACACCATGTCTTCGAGCACGGGGATGGCCTTGGCGGCTTCTCCGGCCTCAATATAGACATTGGCCAGATTGGCGTTAATGACCTGAGAGGTCGGTTTGAGCTGGCGTTGTTGCTCCAGCAACGCCTTGGCGCCGGCATAATCCTTTCGCTCCAGCAGCAGATCCGCCTTGGTATCGAGATAAAACAGATTGTTGGCATCCCGCGTCAGCAGCTTGTCTATGATGACTTCCGCTTCCTTTGCCCGTTTCAGTCTGAGCAGGGCCAGGGCCTTACCGTAAAGGGCGGCACTTTCGAACGCATAGCTGTTGCGGTTTAATTGCTTTTCGAACAGAGACAGGGCCATTTCATCGCTGTAGTTCGAAAAGCGCACCTGGATCCTGGCCTTGGCCAGCTGGTAATTGAGATTGTCAGGTACAAATCTGTGGGGGTATTGATTGGCGCGATTTCGGGCCTCGCTGATGCGCGATTCGGGAAGGGGGTGAGTCAAAAGCATCTGCGGTGGCGTAGTGGTAAAACGGTAGCGACTGGCGAGTTTTCCGAAAAAATCTCCGGCTGCTTCAGGGTCAAAGCCCGCATCCACCAGAATTTGCATCCCGATACGATCAGCCTCTTTTTCGTGCTGACGCGTGTAGTTTATTTTAGCCTGAGTGGCCAGTGCCTGGGTGGTTGCCAGGGCTGCCATGCCCGCCTGTGGTGCTGCTATGGTCAGCAGTATGGCACCCAACATACCCGCGACGGTCGCCGGGGCGGTTTTCTCCTGAGCCTCCAGACTTCTGGCCAGGTGCCTCTGGGTCACGTGGGTAATTTCGTGTGCCAGCACTGAGGCCAGTTCGCTTTCGCTATCGGCGTTGAGGAACAGCCCGGTATGCACGCCCACATGGCCACCGAAAAACGCAAAGGCGTTGATTTCGTCATTGCGCAGCATAAAGAAGTAGAACGGCGTTTTTACCCCGGTGGCGTGGGCAACCAACTTATTGCCAAGCTCAGTGATGTACTGGCTCAGTACGGGATCGTTGAGCACGGGGGCTGAAGAGCGTATGACGCGCATATAGGCGTCACCGTACTGCATTTCCTTTTCCAGACTGAAGGTATTGACCGCAGCGGTACCCAAATCAGGTAAGTCATTGTTGGCAAAGCTTTGGCTGGTAGCGAATGACAACAGGGCCGTGGTGGCAGCGGTCAGCATGACACGGGGGAAACGACTTGGAATTAATCTACGCAAAGGTGTCCTTAGTAATCAGTGATCCGGAACGCTGTCCTTGGACTGTGGCTTGTGGTTTAGCCTTCAAGCAAGGATAATGGCCCCGGGATATCCATGGCAAGTTCATTATGGTTTCTATTGATTTAACCGCGCAGCGCTGTCCCCTGGCGTTGGTCAAGGCCAAGATGGCACTCAAGCCACTGGCGATAGGTGACAGTTTGCAAATTACCCTGTTGGACAGCGGTTCCCGGCGGGATGTTCCCGCTTATTTTCAAAACCAGGGCCACGTGCTGACCATACTCAAAGATGATGAGCAGAGCCTGAGCCTGATAGTTACCAAAACAACCCAAGGTTAATCCCTATCTTTGCCCCCCGGGGCCTATTTTTGAGGTCGATAAGGCATGTTGGATTTTGTAGCCCGCTGGTATAAAGACAGATTCAGTGATCCCCAGGCTGTCACCCTGATGTTTATTCTGCTGGGACTGGCAGCACTGATTTATTTCGGTGGTGGCCTGCTGGCGCCTTTGCTGGTGGCACTGGTATTGGCCTTCCTGTTGGAATGGCCCGTGGCGCAAATGAGCCGCATAGGTATTAATCGCACCACGGGCGCATCCCTGGTACTGGTGCTCTTTATCGCCCTGGTGTTGATGATGGCCTTTGGTCTGTTCCCGAGCCTGTGGCGTCAGGGGCTGGCCCTTATTGGCGAACTGCCGAATATGCTCGACAAGGGCATGCTGTATCTGGGCTCTTTGGTGGAAAAGTACCCCCAGTTTGTCAATGCTGAGCAACTGCAAACCCTGCAGTCGGAGCTCAAGCGCATGTTGGATACCCAACACTTACTCGACATAGGCAAACAGCTGCTCGGTTACTCAGCGTCCCTGTTGGTACTCATGGTTTACGCCATTTTGGTGCCCTTGTTGGTGTTCTTTTTTCTGAAGGATAAGGAACAACTTATTCGCGGCAGCAAACGCTTCTTCCCCAGCAACAGGGAACTGGCCCGTAAGGTCTGGAGTGAGATGAATCAGCAGATCTTCAACTATATTCGCGGCAAGGTGATTGAGATTGTTATCGTCGGTGTCGCCAGCTATATCTTCTTTGCCCTGATGGGGCTGCGCTATTCGGCGCTGCTGGGCGTGTTGACCGGCTTCTCCGTGTTGATCCCCTATGTGGGGGCGACCCTGGTGACCTTGCCCATTGCCCTGGTGGGTTTTTTCCAGTGGGGATTCAATGCCGACTTCGGTTATCTGATGTTGGGTTATGGCATTATCCAGGCGTTGGATGGCAATGTGCTGGTGCCCGTGCTCTTCTCCGATGCGGTGGATCTGCACCCTGTCATCATCATCGCTGCTGTGTTGGTCTTTGGCGGTTTATGGGGCTTCTGGGGGGTATTTTTCGCCATTCCTCTGGCGTCCCTGGTGAAGGCGGTTATCAATGCCTGGCCGGCGTCTGTTCCTGCCAAAATGGATTTAGGTGAAGGTATTTAATTTCTCACCCATAAAAAAAGGCCCGTTAAGGGCCTTTTTTATTCATTATCAACAAGTTTATTGATCAATAAATATCACAGCAATGCCAGCACGGCTTGGTGGTGGTCTTTTGTTTTGAACTTGTCCAGCAATGTGTGAACCGTGCCGTCCTGGTTGATCAGAAAGCTCAGGCGATGGATGCCGTCGTAGACCTTGCCCATGAATTTCTTCTCACCCCAAACGCCGAAGGCATCGGCAACCGCATGGTCTTCATCGCTGAGCAGGTGAAAGTTAAGTTCATGCTTTTGCTCAAACTTGGCAAGCTTGGCAACGGGGTCTGGACTGATGCCAAGCACTGTTACACCCTTGGCATCCAGTTCGGCCTTGCTGTCTCGCAGGCCACAGGCCTGTACCGTACAACCGGGCGTCAACGCCTTGGGGTAGAAGTACACCAGTACCGGGCCCTGCTTAAGGCATTGGGCCAGGGAAATGTCGACACCGGCCTGATTTTTAAGGGTGAATTCGGGTGCCTTGGCACCGGCTTGTAATGGGGACATATTAACTCCGTTTCGTAATCCTGAGCGCTACTCTAAATCTCGAGCGCAACCCTTTATCCTGAGAGCTATTGTCAGGGGGCTGCTATTCCCTGCATCCGCTTGATGATGCACTCCAGCGACATCTCGGCCGCCAGTTCGTGCAGGCTTTTTTCCAGCTTATCCAGTTCCACTTTTTCGGGAATATTGATTGCCAGGAACACGTGCTGGATCTGCTCACCTGAGGCAGTTTCCTCCGCATGGGAACGCACTGCCGCCAAATCCAATGAACGGTCAGCCAGGAACTGGGTGATGCGCTTCATGGTGCCGCGCTGGTCCTTGCCGTTGAAATTGACTTCAATGCGGGAAATGTAATTTTGTGGTGTGTGCTTGGAAGTGCGCTTGACCACGGTCAGCAGTTCCAGCTCCACCGACAGGCTGGGCAGGCTGGTTTCTATTTTGGTGATGGCAGCCCAGGAGCCGGACAGCATCATGATCAAAGTGAATTCGTTGCCAAACAAGGCCATGCGGCTGTCCACTATGTCACAATCGCAATCACTGGCGAGCCTTGCCAGCTTGCTGACTATACCGGGACGATCTGAACCCATGGCGGTAACGACCAGATAGTTGGTCATGTATCTTCCTCTTGTTGCATATCTTTCCAGGCGCAGACGCGGCGCGCCGGCAGCGGTTGCTGCGCGGGGCAATGCTACCACAACTAATTGTGTTTGAGATCCCCGTAAATGCTTGTCATAACCCATAGGCCTCAGTACCATAGCGAATCCTGAAATCTAGGGGAAGTCAGATGATAAACGGAAGCATCGTAGCCTTAATCACGCCCATGAACAGTGATGGCTCAGTGGATTTTGCCGGCCTTGAGCGCCTGGTGGAATTTCATATCGACAATGGTACAGACGCCATAGTGGCCGTGGGTACCACTGGCGAGTCGGCAACCTTGCCGATGAAAGAACATGTCAATGTGGTTGCCCAGACAGTGACCTTTGCTGCCGGCCGCATCCCCGTCATCGCCGGCAACGGTGCCAATGCCACGGCCGAAGCGATTGAGTTGACCCAGGCGCTTGCCAAGACAGGTGTGGCTGCGATGTTGGGTGTGACCCCCTACTATAATAAACCGACGCCCAAGGGCCTGATTGCCCATTACACCGCAGTGGCGGCGGCAACCGACATTCCGCAAATTCTGTACAATGTTCCCGGCCGTACCGCGGTTGATATGAAGCCCGAGACCATTGCCGAGCTGAGTCAGATTGACAACATCATCGGCATCAAGGAAGCCACGGGCGATTTGTCCCGTGTGGGTATGTTGCGTCATCTGTGTAGCAAAAAGTTCAAACTTTACAGCGGTGATGATGCGACCGCCCGTGAATTTCTGCTGCTGGGCGGTGACGGGGTCATTTCCGTGGCCAACAACATAGTTCCGGCCCAGTTTAAAGCCATGTGTACCCAGGCGCTGGCTGGCGATCGCGAGGGCTCTTTTGCCACCGATTTGCCCCTGCGTGGTCTCTACAGCACCTTGTTCATGGAAGCCAATCCGATCCCGGTAAAATGGGCCACCCACCGTATGGGATTGATCAGTAATGGTCACATTCGTCTGCCTTTGACTGAACTTTCTGAGTCTTGTCATGGTCTGTTGCTTGAAGCAATGCAAACTGCCGGCTTAGAGGTTTAATTCTTAATGCTTAAAAAAGTTACCCCCTTAATCATGATTGCTGCGGTCAGCGCGTGCAGCAGCCAGATGGAACGTCGTCAAACCAATGATGACGACACTTATCTGCAGGCCGCCACTGGCGAAGCCCTGAAGATCCCGGATGGTCTGCAACAGCCCAGGTACAGTCATGAATACGATTTGCCCCAGCTGGGCAACAAGGCCAACCCTGAACTGGTTGGCCGCAGTCTGGACATCAGACCACCTTTGCAGGTGCTGCCGATGGCCGAAGGCACCCGCTTGGAAGAGGGCAGCGACAACATCAAGATAGTGGTGGAGTCCATCAACAACGATGTGGATCTGAAGCAGGAAATCTTTGCAACACTCAAGGGCTTCCTGGCACAGCAACAGATTGGCATCAGCGCCGAGGATTACGACAAGGGCGTATTGGAAACCGATTGGATTGAAAGCAGTGAAGTGCTGGATTCCAGTTTCTGGGGCAGTGACGAGGTCTACAGCCTCAGACAGAGATACCAATACCTGGTGGAAGTCCGTCCCCACGGTCGCAGCGGCAATATAGTGATTAACCTGCTGGAGCATGAAGAGTCCTATCAGGGAGATAATCGCGATGTGGCGCTCAGTGGTGAAGACAAACGTCGCTACACCATTGATATGCTGAACCGCTCCATCGCCTACATGAGCATCAAGCGCGAACAGGCGCTGGAAGCCAAGCGCCGTCAGGAGAGCATGGGCATTGAATTGACCCTGCAGGACAGCGAAACCGAGGCGGCCTACTGGTTGGCCAATGCGCCGTTCAAGCAGGTATGGAACCGTCTGCGTCTGGTTCTGCCCGAGTTGGGGCTGGAAATCGCCGAAATGGATTCCAGTAAAGGCTTGTTCTACGTGAACTATGCCGATGACTCAGGCTTCTGGAGTTCCCTGTGGGGCGACACCAAGCTGCCGCTTGAGAAAGGGGTATATCGCGTATTGGCGAAAGAAGCCGGCGAGCAAACCAAGTTGTGGATGCATGACGGCGAAGATAAGCCCCTCAGTGATGAGCAGATGACTGAAATCTACAAGGTGATTTCCGAGCAGATGCAGGAAGAGCGTAAGCGCCGTCGTTGATGCGGGCGAATGGTATATGGGAAAACGGCGCCAAGGCGCCGTTTTTTATTGCCTGAATTTTAATGTGAACCGCCATGCAATGGCTGACTGTCAAGCTACTTCGTAATTTGTAAGTAAAAGTAAAACCTAATTAAAACGTATTGATGCCGGATTCCACCCGGGTAAACTAAGCTTTCGCCCAATACTTTTTGTGCGGCTTGCATTACCCATCATTCGCCTGACGTTTTTGGAATTCTGATGAAAAAAATAATCACAGTACTGGTACTGGGAGGACTGGCCTGGGCCGGTTTCCAGTATTTGCAACAGAATAAAGGGCCCGAGGCCAAGCGCGCCCGGATTGTACCCAACGTGGTGGTGGCCACCGCGGCCATGCAGGCAGTAAGGGATGAGGTGGAAGCGCTGGGCACAACGCTTGCCAACGAATCGGTCAATATCACCGCCAAGGTGACCGAAGTGGTGGCCTCGGTAAATTTCAACGATGGCGATCTGGTTGCCAAAGGTGAACTGCTGGTGCAGCTGCAGGATGCTGAGCAGAGGGCCAAGGTCACTGTGGCCAAGGTCAAGGTGAGCGATCATCAGCGGGAACTGAAACGCATCAGTACCCTGGTCACCAACCAGACAGTGGCCGAAACCGAACGTGACAGATTGCAAACCGCCATCGACACCGCCAAGGCGGAACTGGATCAGGCCGAATCGGCGCTGCGTGACAGGCGCATAGTGGCGCCCTTTGCCGGCAGACTCGGCCTAAGACAAATCAGCAATGGCGCACTGCTGACGCCGGGTACCAGCATTACCACCCTCGACGATATCTCCAGCGTTAAACTGGACTTTTCCGTGCCGGAGCGTTTTTTGACCGATCTTATCCCCGGCAAAGATGTCGAGGCCAGTGCCGTGGCTTACCCTGGTGAGTTGTTCATCGGTAAGGTGCTGTCGGTGGACAGCCGGGTCAACCCCGCGACCCGCGCCGTAACAGTGCGGGCCGAAATTCCCAATCCCCAGGCCAAGTTGTTGCCCGGGATGCTGATGAAGGTCAAGCTCATCAAGCAAAGTCGTGAAGCCCTGCTGGTGCCGGAGTCGGCGATTATCCCCATTCAGAAGAAGCATTTTGTATACCTGGTCAACGGTGATAACCGCGTCGAACAACGTCAGGTCACCGTGGGGCTGCGCAAACGCGGCTGGGTGGAGCTGACCGACGGCATAGAAATGGGGGAAAAGATCATTATCCGCGGCATTCTCAAGGTGCGTCCCGGTGATGAGGTTAAACCCGAACAGGAAGAACATTTTGGCCGTCACGATGACGACAATGGGGAGACTGCCGCATGAGACTGACGGATCTGTCCGTTAAGCGGCCGGTGTTTGCCTCGGTATTGAGTCTGCTGCTTATCGCCTTTGGCCTGGTGTCCTTTGACAAACTGCCACTGCGGGAATACCCCAACATTGACCCGCCGGTGGTGTCCATTTCCACCAGTTACCGCGGCGCCAGTGCCTCAGTGGTGGAGAGCCGCATTACCCAGTTGGTGGAAGACAGGGTCAGCGGCGTGGAAGGCATACGTCATATCAGCTCATCGAGCAGCGATGGCCGCTCCTCTGTGACCCTGGAGTTCGATGTCGGTCGCGATATTGAGGCCGCCGCCAATGATGTGCGCGACCGCATTTCCGGTTTGCTGAACAACCTGCCGGAGGAAGCGGATCCACCGGAGGTACAAAAGGCCAACGGTGGTGACGAGGTCATCATGTGGCTCAACCTGGTGTCGGATCAGATGACCACACTGGAACTGACCGACTATGCCAACCGTTACCTGGTGGACCGATTCTCGGCCCTGGATGGCGTCGCCATGATGCGTATCGGCGGTGGCAAGGTTTATTCGATGCGTATTTGGGTCGACAGGCAAGCCCTGGCAGCCCGCCATCTGACCGTGGGTGACATTGAAGCCAAGCTTCGTTCCGAAAACGTGGAACTGCCGGCGGGCTCCATCGAGTCCAAGGAGCGCCACTTTACTGTGCGCCTGGAGCGCAGTTTCCGCACCGCCGAGGATTTTGCCAACCTGGTGCTGGCTGAAGGGAATGACGGTTACCTGGTGAAACTGGGGGACGTGGCCCGGGTCGAAATCGGCTCAGAAGAAGACAGGATCATGTTCCGCGGTAACCGCGAGGCCATGATAGGTCTGGGGGTCACCAAGCAATCTACAGCCAATACCCTGGAAGTGGCCCGCGGTGCTAACGCCCTGGTGGACAAGATCAATCCGACCCTGCCGGCCGGCATGTCCATCAAGCGCTCCTATGACAGTTCGGTATTTATCGAGGCCTCTATCGCCGAGGTGTACCAGACACTGTTTATCGCCATGGTGCTGGTGGTCATAGTGATTTACCTGTTCCTTGGCAGCGTGCGTGCCATGTTGATCCCGGCGGTGACAGTGCCCGTATCGCTGCTGGGAACCTTTATCGTGCTCTATGCCCTGGGTTATACCATTAACCTCTTGACCCTGCTGGCAATGATCCTAGCCATCGGCATGGTGGTGGATGACGCCATTGTGATGCTGGAGAACATCCACCGCCGGATAGAGGACGGGGAATCGCCGCTGGTGGCGGCCTTCCTTGGTGCCCGCGAGGTGGCCTTTGCCGTTATCGCCACCACTGCGGTATTGGTGGCGGTATTCATGCCCATTACCTTCCTGGAAGGGGACCTGGGCAAGCTGTTTAAGGAGTTTGCCGTCACCATGAGTGCGGCGGTGATCTTCTCCAGCGTGCTGGCGCTGTCACTCAGCCCCATGATGTGTTCCAAACTGCTCAAACCCGCGTCCCAGGATACCTGGCTGGTGCGCAAGGTGGATGCCGGTATGGACGCTCTGCAGGCTTTCTATCGCCGGGTATTGCTGCGTACCATAGGTCATCCGGTGCTGGTCAGTATTGGAGTGCTGGCTGCACTTGGCGCCAGTGTGGCCCTGGTGCAGCAGGTTCCCCAGGAGTTTGCCCCTCAGGAAGACAGGGGATCCATGTTCCTCATGGTCAATGGTCCCCAGGGCGCCAGCTTTGAGTACATAGAGTCCTACATGGATGAAGTGGAAGACAGGTTGATGCCCCTGGTGCAAAGTGGCGAAATCAAACGTCTGCTGATCCGTGCTCCCCGAGGCTTTGGTCGCAGTGCCGATTTCTCCAACGGTATGGCCATCATAGTGCTTGAAGATTGGGGTAAGCGCCGCAGTGCCTTTGAGATCATCAATGATATCCGTGGTCGTTTGGGGGATTTGGCCGGAGTGCGTGCCTTTCCCATCATGCGCCAGGCTTTTGGCCGTGGCATAGGTAAGCCGGTGCAGTTCGTGCTCGGTGGTCCCAGCTACGAAGAGTTGGCCCGTTGGCGGGACATCATTTTGGAAAAGGCCGCCGAGAATCCCAAACTGCTGGCGCTGGACCACGACTACAAGGAAACCAAACCGCAACTGCGGGTGGTGATCGACAGGGACAGGGCCGCCGATCTCGGGGTCTCCATCGCTCATATCGGACGTACCCTGGAGTCCATGTTGGGCTCGCGCCTGGTCACCAACTTTATGCGTGACGGTGAGGAATACGATGTCATCATCGAAGGTGAGCGCGACAACCAGAACACGGCCCGGGATTTGACCAATATCTATGTGCGTTCCGATCGCAGTAAGGAATTGATCCCCTTGTCAAATTTGGTGAGTGTGGAAGAGTTTGCCGACGCCTCCAGTTTGAACCGCTATAACCGCCTGCGCTCCATCACCATTGAAGCCAGTCTGGCGGACGGTTACAGCCTGGGCGAGGCCCTTGACTACCTCAATACCCTGGCACGCACCTATCTGCCGGCGGAAGCCAACATCAGTTACAAGGGCCAGTCCCAGGATTATCAGGAATCCGGCAGCTCCATGTATTTTGTGTTTATGTTGGCGCTGGGGGTGGTGTTCCTGGTTTTGGCCGCCCAGTTTGAAAGTTACATTCACCCCATGGTGATCATGCTGACTGTGCCACTTGCAACCCTGGGGGCGCTGATTGGCCTGTATTTGACCGGCCAAAGCCTCAATATCTACAGCCAGATAGGTATCATCATGCTGGTGGGACTGGCGACGAAAAACGGCATCCTTATCGTGGAATTCGCCAACCAGCTGAGGGACAGGGGAGAAGCGTTCCAGGAAGCGTTGTTAAAGGCCTCCTGTCAACGGCTGCGGCCCATTCTGATGACGGGGATCACCACGGCCGCCGGCGCCATCCCCCTGGTGATGGCCCAGGGTGCCGGTGCCGAGACCCGCTTTGTGATAGGCGTGGTGGTGTTGTCAGGCATTATGCTGGCGACCCTCTTTACCCTGGTGGTGGTGCCAGTTGCCTATGCCTTGCTGGCCAGGCATTCAGGTTCACCGGATCAGGTGGCCCAGCAGCTTGAGCGCGAGTTGGCCCAAAGACAGCAGTAACCTTAAACAGGAGCGCCGCAAGGCGCTCTTGTTTTTTCGATGGAATCCAAGTCCCATCATGGACTATTCTGGATTATTAATCGCTGAATCAAGGGGATCGGATATGGACGTCATGGAGCCGGAAGTGGTGCAGGCCATCAAGAGTGGTCGCAAGATAGAAGCCATCAAACGATTGCGCGAGCTCAGGGGCATAGGGCTCAAGGAAGCCAAGGAGCAGGTGGAACGTTACGCCAGGGATAACCGTATTGAGATCCCAACGGACAGCAACGGTTCCATGGTGTTCCTGCTGCTGGTTATCCTGGTGCTGCTGGGCTATTTTGCTTTTCGCTATTTAAGCTGATGTATTGGAGCACCGGCATGCATTATTTACTCATGTACGATGTCATAGATGATTACGTGGCCAGGCGCACAGAATTTCGCGCCCCGCATCTGGCCCATGCCAAGGCAGCCGAAGCCCGTGGCGAGCTGCTGCTGGCAGGTGCCTTGGCCGATCCCGTCGATGGTGCCATATTGCTGTTTAACGCTGACAGCCCCGAGGTGGTGGAGCGTTTTGCCAGGGCCGATCCCTATGTGATAAACGGACTTATTACCCGTTGGCGGGTGCGGCCATGGACCACGGTAGTGGGAAGCCTGCTTAATAAAACAACTTAACAACGCCTTTTCACACCTAGAGTCTTTTGAAATGTATGGAAACCCAATTACTTTTATGTGCCTAGGATTATGTGCGCTTTCTTGCATAAGTGTATTGTTGTGGCCTGTTGCACTCTACATGTCGGTTTTTCTTTTCGATGCACCTGACTCAATGTCTAAGGTTACAAACTGGGGTATCTGCTTCTTGCTTCTTAGTTATCCCGCCACTGTGATCCTTGGTACTTTACATACGGCGAATTCTCATAAAAAAACTCGAACTTTATCAGCTTTGCTTGGAACGGTAATTTCATACAGCAACATAGCAATACTGTATTTGTTGATAACTTTAAAAGTTTGGTGACAGGGCGTATAGAAAATTGCTCAAGCATACGCCGACAGGCATGGCTTGCGCCATGTGTCTGTCGTGCAGCGAGAGTATCCAAGCAAGGCGTTATAAAAATGCACAACAAAAAAAGCGCCCACGGGCGCTTTTTTCATGCTGTCCTGGCATCAGGCCGGTTCCAACTCGGCGAGAATGCAGTCCTGCAGATAGCTGGCAAAATCGTGGCCGTGGTGGGCCAGCATCTTGGGGAACATGGAGATAGGGGTCAGTCCCGGGAAGGTATTGATCTCGTTCAGCAGGATTTCGTTGTCTTCGGTGAGGAAAAAGTCGATACGCGACAGGTGACGCAGCTTCAGCCCCTTGAAGGCACGGATGGCGTAATCGCGCATGGCAGCAATGATGTCTTCGCTGACATTACCGGCTTCCACATGGGTCACTGCCTGGCTCTTGGCATCGTATTTCTCTTCAAAGCTGTAGAAGGTATTGGCGGCACAGACGATTTCCCCAGGGCGGGTCGCAATAACTTCGCCCTGGTATTCGTAGACGGCGATTTCGAGCTCCCTTGCCTTGATGGTCTTTTCCACGACTACATAGGGGGCGTATTCGAACGCCTTGGCCAACAGTGGCCCTATGTCGGCCTTGTTATTGGCCGGGAAGCAGCCAACGGACGAGCCCTGGCTGGCGGCCTTGATAAAGACGCTGCCCCAGTCATCGAAGGCGGCTTCGACCCTTGCCACGGCATCGGGGCTGTATTCCCCGAGGAACAGGTAAGGCGTATTGGGGATCCCAAGGGCGCTGAACCACATCTTGGCGGTGATCTTGTTGAAACAGTTGCTGCTGGCTTCTGAGGTGCAGCCGAAATAGGGCAGGTTGATAAGGTTGAACCAGGATTGAATATCGCCGGTTTCACCCGGGTAGCCGTGAATGCAGGGGATCACATAGTCCACCGGCCAGGGGGCTTGCTTGTCGTCGGTAAACCGAATTTCCCGTTTATTGGTCAGCTCCACATAGCTGCCGTCCTTGGTGCGGTACAGACCCTCGGCGGTCAATTCCAGCCACAGGGTGTTGAATCTGTCCAGCTTGGCCAGACAGGTCTCGAAATAGCCCGCCGACAGCAAAGAGATGGCGTGCTCGCTGCCACCACCGCCGCAGAGCAGCACCAGGTTGTATTTAGTCATTGTCACTCCGTGATGAATTGGGGCGGGGCCAGGATGCAATGGGCCATCCGCGCCAAGCAGTGTAATGAGGGGCGGCCAACCTCGCAAGGGGGGCCGCTAATTGTCTCGTCTTTGCCATTGTTTTAGCTGCCCCACAACCTGGCGGCCAGGCCGGATGCGCGGCGGGTGGGCCGCGCCACGGCGGCAGCAAACAGGGCTTCAGTGCCAAGGCAGCAGAAGGCATCCTTGGCACGGGTGATGGCGGTGTAAACCAGTTCCCGGCTGATGAGTTGCTGCTGGCCCGGAGACGGGTCCGGTGGCAGCACCAGAGCCACCTGTTCAAATTCGCTGCCCTGGCTCTTGTGTACCGTCATGGCGAAACAACTTTCGTGGCTTGGCAATCTCGCCGGCAACACCTTGAGCAGGCTGCCGTCGCTTTGCACGAAACAAGCCAGCAGGCGCTTGTCCGGCCCCTGGGGCAGAATAATGCCTATGTCGCCGTTAAACAGCCCCAGGCCATAGTCGTTGCTGCCAATGATGATGGGGCGTCCGGCGTAAAACTCCTGGTTGGGCACTATCAGCCGTTCCCGGGCCAGACGGGCGGTCAGCAGGCGGTTGATGCCTTCAACGCCGAAGTCACCGGCACGCATGGCGCACAGCACCCGGAAGCGGTTGTACTGGGCTATGATGGCGTCGGCGCTTTCGCCCCGAACCATGGCTTCGAGATAGTCGCGGTATCGGGACACAGCCAGCTGCAACAGCTGCTCCAATCCCTTGCCGGCGTCGTGGCCAAGCCAGCTCAGCTCCCGATAACCCTGCTGCCATACCTGGGTGACCGCCTGATTGTCACCCTCGTTGACGGCCTTGGCCAAACGACCTATGCCGGCATCGCCGCTGAATCTGTGGCTGTGCCACAATCGGCACAGGTTATCGCCAAGTCCGGCGTTTTCCGTGGGACTGAACGGGTATCCGGTCAGCTGCTCCAGTATGGCTGCTTGCTCGCGGCTCACCCTCGACCCTTGGCTGATGCCCTGGCAGATGTCCGCCAGCACGGCGCCGGCTTCCACCGAGGCCAGCTGGTCCTGATCGCCCAGCAAAATCAGCCGCGCCTTGGGCGGCAGGGCATCCAGCAGGCGGTGCATCATGGGCAGATCCACCATGGAGGCTTCGTCTATCAGCAGCAGATCCAGCTCCAGCGGATTGTCGCCATGGTGGCGGAATTTGTGTGAACCCGGAATTACCCCCAGCAGGCGGTGCAAGGTGGCGGCGTCCTCCGGCAGGGCGGCCACCTGCTGCGGGCTGATGACGGCGGGATCCAGACTGCTGCCCAGACGCTGCTTGGAGGCCTTGATGGACTCACTCAAACGCGCTGCCGCCTTGCCTGTGGGGGCCACCATGCGGATCCTTAATTCGGGTTCAACCGCCAGCAATAACAGCAAAAGTTTGGTCACTGTGGTGGTCTTGCCCGTACCCGGTCCGCCGGTGATGACCGTGAGTTTCTGGCGACAGGCGGTGGCGACGGCAATTTTTTGCCAATCCGGCGCAGTGTCGTTGTCAGCACGATAGTCAGTGGCGTCGGGAAACAGGGCTCCGAGTAGTTGAGCCGTCTGCTCGGAGAGGGGCTGCTGCTCACGACTGAGGCTCAGCAGGGTGTTGGCCACACTCACTTCATAGCTGTGGTAACGCTTGAGATAGAGCCTGTCACCGTCCAGCACCAAGGGTTTGGTGATCCTGTCCCCGGGGGCCGCCACCATGGGCAGGGCCGCTATGGCCTGAAGCAGTCCGGGCAGGTCGGTGTTGATGGATACCGAGGGATGGCGCTCACCGAGGGGATTTTGCAAGTCGAGATCCGATAACAGCAGGCAGCTGTTCTGGGCACTGAGATTACGGCTCACCAGGGCGCAGCACAGTAAACCCAGAGGGGAATCATCCCCGTGCAGCCGTGTCAGTTCCAGGGCAAAGTGCCGATTGAGTGGCTCCAGCAGTCCCTGTTGCTGCCAGACTTTGAGCTGCTGCGCCATGGGGATAGGGCAAGTGAGGATCATCCTGGCTCTCCTGTGAACATCTTATCCAACTCCTCGATCAGTGCCTTGGGTGGCCTGTCGTAAAAGATGCCCTTGCCGGGCTCGGTGGCATGCATACCGCGCAGGAACAGATAATACACACCGCCGAAATCCCGCTCATAGTCATAGTCCGGCAGCCGCTGGCTAAGGAAGCGATGCAGGGCCAGGCTGTACAGCAGGTATTGAAGATCGTAATGGTGATCGCGAATGGCACTGGCCATCGTCTGTCTGTCGTAGCAGGAAAAATCATGACCGAGATGGTTGGATTTGTAATCGGCCACATAGAAGCGGCCACCATGGCAGAACACCAAATCGATAAAGCCTTTCAGCATGCCGCACAAGGTGTCAAAACCGTATTGGCTGCCATAGCCGTAGCGGCCAAGCAGGGTCGACAGTTTATCGGGATTGAGCCCCATGACCGGCAGGTAAAATTCCATTTCCACCAGTTTGTCGGCTGGAGCCAAACGTGACAGGGTCAATTGCCCGCCATCGAGCGGTGCTTGCAGCAGTGACAGGTACCAGTCTTTGAGCATATTGAACCAGTGGTCGGCGATGCCGTATTGGGCCATGGCCTTGGTCAGCGCGGTTTCCAGCTCGGTATCGGCGCGGGTGAAGTCGAACAGCTCCAATACCAGGTGCATAAAACTGCCGGCATTGGCGCCGCGATCAAAACCAAAGCGGTCAAGGCTGGTCTCTGTGGTCCGGGGGGATGGCAGGGATTCGAGCACATCATAGTGCTCATCGGCGGCCCCCGGCTTGCTGCCATGGCTGCTGTCCTTGACCAGGGCCGAGTAGCTGCCGACGCGCCAGCGCACTGCGTCTCTGGTACGGGGCTTTCGCAGCAGCAGCTCGCTGCCCTGGTGCTCGGTCGTTGGCAGCACGCGGTTGTCTGCTTCGGCTGCAACCCATTCCAGCGCCATGATATCGCCGGCAAGCGCCTTGGCCTTTGCCGCCAACAGTTGACTGTCGCAGTCCTCATTGTCTATGCCGAGGCAATAGCCGATGGCGGTCTGATGCAGATGGCTTTTAAGGCCGGCCTTCAACATGCGACTGTGGTTGGCTATGTAAAGGTAACAGCGGTACACGGGGCGGGTGAGGGCCACGTACAGCAGGCGCAGATCTTCGGCCAGCTGTTCCTGCTTCCAGCGCTCAAAGGCCTCATCGCTGCCGCCGAGATCCCAACACAGGCCCTTGTCTGAGTGATACAGCAAGGGGTTGGGCTTGCGGCTTTGATCCCGTGCCAGGCTGATAAAGGGGATAAAGCAGACGCCGTATTCCAGGCCCTTGCTCTTGTGTATGGTGACTATCTGCACCAGGTTTTGTTCGCTTTCCAGTCGCAGCTGCTGCTCTTCGCCGCCGCTGGCCTGGCACAGTTCCTGTTCGTACCAGTGCAGCAGGGCCGCCATACCGTCCAGCTCGCTGGCTTTCTGTTGCAGCAATTCCGACAGATGGCGTATATCCGTCAGCCGTCGCTCGGCGTTTTCATGGCCCTTGAGACGTTCCAGCAAGCCGGTTTCCGTGGCCAATTGCATCAGTGCCGGCATCACCCCCTGGCGTTGCCACAGCAGGTGCAGATTGGCAAATTGCTCCAGTAGCGCAGCCCGTTTGTCTTCATCGACGTTGAAGCCATGAATGTCGCTGGCGCGGCCGCCCCAAAGCTCGGTTGCCATGGCCGCGCGGATAGCCTGCTCATCCCTGGGCTTTGCCAGCGCCAACAGCACCAGCGCCAGCTCCCTGGCCTCAAGGGTATCGAACACGCTGTCGCGGCTGAGGAATACGGCGCCTATGCGTCTTTTGGCGAGGGCATCACGCATTACGGCGGCCTCGTTCCTGTCCCTGACCAGCACGGCGATATCCCGCGCCAACAGGGGTTGTTCCTTTGACTCTTTGACTATCTGTGCCTCACGGTTTGCGGCCAGGGTCAGCAGGCGGCAGATCTCGGCGGCGGCATCTTCGGCAAGCCTCGCCCTGGCATCTGTCTTGTTCAGCCCCATGACAGGGTCCTCTGCCAGCAGGCGCAGCTGCAGTCCCGGCGCTGTGTGGCCCCCAACCTTAAGGCTTTTGTCCTCGCCGCGGGCCTGGCTGTCAACGGCGTCAAAGGGAATGGCGGCATCGATAAAGGCATCTTCCCTGGCCTGGAACAGCCGATTGACCCCAGCCACCATGGATTCGGCGGAGCGGTAGTTGGTGCCCAGATGATATTGGGCTGTGGTGGTGGCACGGGCCTTGAGGTAAGTGTGAATATCACCGCCACGGAAGGCGTAAATGGCCTGTTTGGGATCGCCAATCATCAACAAACGGCCTTCGGGATAGATGGTGCTGAAAATGGCGAACTGCAGCGGATCCGTATCCTGGAATTCATCGATAAGGGCAATGGGGAAACGGCGCCTGAGCACGGATGCCAGGGTCTGGTCTTCACCGTCGAGGGCGCCTGCCAGGGTCAGCAGCAGATCGTCCGGGCTCAGCAGTTGCTGTTGGCGCTTAAGGGCATGGAAACGCAGACGGATTTCCTCCCGGGCCGTCACCAGAAAGGCCGGCAGCAATTGCTCTGCTGTGTGTGCCAAAGCCTCAATCTGCGCCAGCAGTGGTGCTTGCTGGGGCGAGGGCAGGCTGCCGCCCTTGTTGAGTTTGATGTTGCCAAGGGCCAGCGCTGAAAGCACCTTTGCCGGAGGCAGGCCGCTGCCGAAACGGCACCAGTTATCCATATCCAAAAACATGTCGGCCAGCTTGGGATAGCCGTCGGCCTGTTTGCCATAGCTGGTGCCATTGAGCGGCAGTTCGGTTAACAGCGCCAGGGTGGCATCCCTGTCCCTTGGCCAGGACAGGCGCATACGGGCCAATCCCTGGCTGAGATCTTGGGCGGCCTGCTCAAAGGGGGCCGGTGATTGGGCCGGGACCGCGTCCTGGGCGCCGAGCAAGGGTCTCAGGGCCGCCATCAGGGCATCCGGGCTTTCAAATTTTGCGCGGATTAAGGCCGCCAGCTCAGGGGCCATGCCGTAGCAATGGGCACGCCAGAAGTCGCGCACCGCCCGTTGCAGATATTCGCTGTCATCCAGGGTGAACTCGGACTCAAACAGCAGCGCAGATTCAAAGGCCATATCCGCCAGCACCCGCTGGCAAAAGCCGTGAATGGTATAGATGGCCGCCTCGTCGAGTCCCTTGAGCGCCGCGTCGAGGCGCCTGAGCGCCATGGGTCTGTCTTGCTCGGCAACCCCGTCTAGCAGCGCCTCAATAAAGCCATCCTTGATGCGAAGGCCCAGAAACGCCCGGAAGGCCTGCTGAATGCGGCGACGGATCCTGTCCCTGAGTTCACTGGTGGCGGCATTGGTAAAGGTCACCACCAAAATCTCATCTACCTTCAACGGGGTTTCGCTGGCCCCTTGCTCCCCCAGTCCGAGCAACAACCGCAGGTACAGGTTGGCTATGGTGTAGGTCTTGCCGGTGCCGGCGCTGGCCTCAATAAGCCGGGTGCCGTGCAGTGGCAGGTTGAGGGCGTCCAGGGTTTGGCTGCTTGCGGCGCTCATACTGTGGCTCCAGTGGTGGGTCCGACGCGGACGAAATCGCCCAGCGCGGCCAGCTTGTCCTTGTGGAACAGGGCCAGCAGCGGCGTGTAGACATTCAGCGCCAGTTGGCCGAAACCGGCTTCGCTGAAGTCATCGGGAAAGCGGAACAGTCGCCGGTTGTGGGGCTCGGTACCTTCACCGCGCTCTTCCCCCCCTTGCTCATCGAGCCAGATGGGGGCCACGGCCGCAAGCCGGGTCTCATGATCGCCCTCGGCCTGGGCGTATTCCAGGGAGCAGCTGGGGAAAAAGGCCAGAGGCACTGTCGCGGCATGGCGGTAATGGGCCACCAGATTATCCAGCAGCGTTAATGCCATTTCCGGCAGCAGTGGGCTTAGGCTGTGGAAATGCCCGGAATCCAACAAGAAGGAGGGGGCGCTTCTGCCGGCAGCACACAGACACAGGTGCCTTAAATACAACGCCAACAGATCCTTGGCCTTGGCGGTACCGGGACGAAAATTGACCATGCCCTTGGGGTAGAGGCGATCGATTCGGCCACTGAGTTTTTGACCCGAGGGCAAAATGAGCTCCAGGGTCAGGGTGTCCGGTTCGGCATCGGCGAACAAAAAGCGGCAGCGCTCGATGGCCGGTGCCACATCGCGGCTGAAATCCGTCAGCAGCAAACCATCAAAGGGCGCCATCGGCAATTGACCTGAGGCGCCGAGGCGCATGCCAAGATCTGCCAGCGCTTCGGGGGCCTGCTCTTCATCCACGGTCAGTGCCGTGTCCATCAGCAGCAGCTGCAACTGGTAGCGTTCCAGGGCGTTAAGGGCAAAGGGCTCCTCGTCTTCCTGTTGTTCCAGATCCAGGCGCAGATCCAGCTTGAGGCGCCGCTGGCAATAGAAACGGCTGCTGTCACGGTAAAAACGTATTAGCGCGGCGAGCGGCAGGGCGTCGGCCCATTCATCGGCGTCCGCCGTGAGCTGGATGTCGACAAAGGGCTGCCTGTCCTCAGCCGTGGCTAAGGCCTGTGGATACCACTGGGGTGAAAAGCTGGGGGTCAGCGACTGGTCATCGGCCCGGTACAGGCGCTCATCAAAGGGCTGCAGCGGTTGACGCCACACCAGCATGCGCCTGAGTTCGGTACTGCAGCGGTCGGCAAAATCGCTGGCAATTTGGTCGTCATCGACTTCGGGCAGTGGCAGATGTGCCGGGCGCACGCTCAGTTCGCAGCAATCCAGCAGCTCCGACACCAGCATGGACGGCAGGCGTTCGCTGTTATCGCGCTCGCTGTGACCGATAAAGCTGATGTAGCACTGGCGCCTGGCGGACAACAGGGCTTCGAGGAACAGGTATCTGTCATCCAAACGGCGGGAGCGGTCGCCCCGTCTGGGGCCAAGTTGGGCCATCAGGTCGAATCCCACGGGATGCTGCACCCTGGGGTACAGACCATCGTTCATTCCGAGCAGGCACACCACCTGGAAGGGAATGGAGCGCATCGGCATCAGGGTACAGAAATTGACCGCGCCGGCGAGGAATCTTTGTCCCACCCGTGACTGACCCAGCTCAGAGCGGAAGTACTGGGCCATGACCGCCAATGGCAGCTCCTGGTCAAAACCACTGCCGCTGAGGTTGTCCGAGAGCTTACCCAGGCATTCACGGATGAGCTGCAGATCGTCGCGGCTGTCGTCGCTGTCCTGGTACAGTTGCTCCAACAATCCGGCCAGCAGAGCAAGACGCTCTGGCGCCCTGGCTTGCTTGGCCATGGACAGGCGAAATTCGTCGAGCATCTCGATAAAGTCCAAAAGCTTACCGAGCGCCTGTGCCTGCTGGCCTTCAATGCCGGACATGGGCAGATTGCCCAGATACAGCTCGCTGTCATCTCCCAGCGCGTAGCCCAGGATAAGGCGGCGTACCCCGAAGGCCCATGAATGCTTGTCAAAGGCCGGCAGCGCCAGGCGCTCACGACTGGCTCCGTCGCGCCCCCAGCGTACCCCGGCATCGCGCAGCCATTGGCGAATTCGTGCCAGTTCATCCTCATCCAGACGCCACCTGGCCATCACCGCCGGTACTTCCAGCATCCCAAGGATATCCGACAAACCAAAACGGCTGTTATCCAGGTCCAGGGCGGTCAAAAAGCTGTTGACCAGGGGGGATTCTTCGCGGGCGCCCCTGTCGGCAATGGCGTAGGGAATGGCATGATCGCCGCGGCGGGAGGAAAAGACCGCATCTATGTAGGGAGCGTAGGCGGCGACATCCGGCAGCATCACCACTATGTCCTTGGCCGTTAAGCCTTCATCGGCGGCTAAGAGTGCCAGCAAATGATCATGCAGGGTTTCCACTTCCCTGAGGGGACTGTGGCAACTGCGGATGCAAAGGGAGCTGTCATCCGGGCGCAAGGGCCGGCGTTTGGCGGCCTGCTGGTACAGGTGCAGATCCGGCCCCAGCGGTTCATCGTCCAGAATTTGCATCTCCAGAATATCCTGTTGCAGCAGGTGCAACAGGCAATCCTGACCCGGTTCCACATAAAGGGCTTCATCCGTATCCAGGTGTTGCTCCGGTAAGCTGAGGATAAGATCGAGCAGCTCGCGGCCCATTTTGCCGTTGGCCGCCAGCAGCGGGTTACCCACCTCCAGACTGTCTTCCCAATGCTCGGGCAAGAGTTTGTTTTCACCGTACTTCAGCGCCAGACGGGCCCGCTGGCGCGGGTCCACTATATCGCCCCAGTATTGGCGACAGGGACTGAGATTAAACATCAGCACATCTATGCGCCCGGCAAGGGCGTGCAGCACCTCCAACGTTTGGGGCGCCATTGACGAGATGCCAAAGACAAACAGCCGCTTGGGCAGTCCGGCCAGGGAGGTATTGGGATCGGCCAGGGCCTCCAGCAGACTCTGATGCAGATTGGCCCTGTGCCAGCGACTTTGGCGCAGGTGCTCATTGTTGAAGGCCTGTAATTGGCGCCACAGCGCCGGTTGCCAGAGGGCGCTTTGCGGCAGGGACTGGCCATCGGGCAACGGATTATCCTCGCCACTTTCCCAGGCCAGGATCCAGTCCGGGCGGTACACCAGATATTGGTCAAAGATGTCGGCGATGCGCCCCGCCAGTTGATACAGCTTGAGCGGCTGGCTAGTCTGCTCAGTGGCCTTATCCTGCGTGTCCGCTGCGGCCAAATAGTGCCCGAGGGGTTGATACAAGCCCTGGGTGTCGGCATCCAACAACCCCGGCAGTAATTGCATCAGCTTCCAGGTCATGGCCTCCTTGGTGAAGGCGTTGTCCATGGGCACCTCGGGCAGCAGGGTATGGCACAGGGACCAAATGAAACTCGAAGGCAGAGGGAAGGCCAGGGCCGCCGCTATGCCATTGTGGGCCGCCAGTTCCAATCTGAGCCAGGTGGCCATACCCGGGCTTTGCACCAGGATCTGCTCTTCGCCAAGGGGCGGGCTGCCGGGGGCAGGGAAGCGCACCAGATCCGCAAGCCGCGAAGACAGCACTTCCATCTGGTTGGAATGAATGAGTCTGAACATAAGCCCCGGCCAGTGAGATAAAAAATTTGAAAAATCATTCTAAGTGACTGACTTAACGCATTCAACCGCCGCGCAAAGCCTGGCTCAGGAATTGAGCTGTGCGTTTCTGAGCCGCAGCCGCAGCCGCCGGGTGTCACGCTTGAGTTTGCGCAGCGATTGATGGTATCCCCGTGGCAGTGCCGGGCCGTATCTGAGCCGCAGGAACAGCTGCTGCCAGGCTTTGAGATCGTCGGCCATCGACGGGAAGGCACTGATGGCCCGATCGCAATAGTCACGCGGCCCTTCGCCCTGGCCCCGTTTCAGCCCCCGCTTAGCCAGGCTCTGCTCCAATGCAGTAAAGGCGGCCAGCAGCGGGTCTTTCTTCTTTGGCAGGCGCAGCAGTCCGGCCTGCCAGGCCACCAACAGCAAAATACCCCCCAGCCCTATCAATACCAGCAATGCCAGGCGGGCAATGGAAAAACCGCCCAGCAGGTTGGACAGCAGTTGCCGCTGACGATCACCGTCAAAACCCAGTACCCACAGGCTCCAGTAGTAATCCAGGCTGGCCATCCTCAGCCTTAATTCATTGAGCCAGGGATATTGCTTCAGATTCAACGGACTCAGGGGAGAATTTTGCAGATAGGCCTCATCCGGGTTGAATGTGGCGTCAAAGCCATCAAGGATCCGGGATGGCGCTATCATGGCGGTGGGATCCAGCCGCTGCCAACCACGGCCTTCAAGCCAAACTTCAACCCAGGCATGGGCCATATACTGATAGACGCTGAGGTAACCGCCGACACTGTTGAACTCACCGCCCTGATAGCCCGTGACCATGCGGGCAGGAATCCCTGTAGCCCGGGCCAGGAACACCAATGCGGAGGCATAATGGGCGCAAAACCCGCGCCGGGTGTTAAACAGGAAATCATCTATCTGTTCTTCGCCCAGGGTGGGTGGAGTCAGGGTGTAAAAAAAGGCTTCCTTGTTGAACAAGTTCATCATGGCGTCAAGCCTGGCGTTTGGGGCCGGATACTGTTCCTGGAACTGCTGCGCCAATGCCAATGTGCGGGGATTACTGTCTTGTGGCAGGGCAAGGTTGCGCTGCTTCACCCCAAGACCCAAGCGCGGATCCATGGCGGCAGAGGCCACTGAACTGACTTGATAATGGAAACGCCCCTCCAGGGAACGGTGGGCATAGAGGCTGAAATCCGGCAGGTTGCTGACGCCCTGGGTTGGGGAATAGGCTACATCCAGGCCGAAAAGCCAATGCTCGCGGCTCGCCTCGGCAATGATCTCATAATCCAGGCTTGTGCCCTTGTTGGCTTCGCGAACGGGCGGCAGGAAGGGGGCATCCTTTTGCAACTTTCTGGCTTCCGGTGCCAGGCGCCATTGGCGGCCATCGTAGTTTTCCAGTACCAGGGCTCGCCAGTAAAGCTGCGGGTTGGCCGGGATCTGGCCCTCAAAGGTTGCCCGGAACGCCAGGGCATCGGATTTGGTTAACTTGGCTATATCGCCGGGATTGACTGTGTCGCTGAGGCCGGTTTGGCCGGTTTTTAACTGTGGTACCAGCCACAGGGGAGCGAGTCGGGGGAGTACCAGAAACAATAGCAGTGCCAGCGGCAGGCTTTGCAGCAGCATCTTGAATGCCAGTGGTTCCCTGAGACTTAAGCGATTGTGATACAAGGTCAGCAGCACCGAAGTGTTGACCCCGGTAAGCAGCAGGATAAAGGCGGCATTCAGTATGCTTTGACTGTCAATGAAATTGAGCGCAATCAGAAAATAACCGGCAAGTACCACCACGCGGACATCGCGCCGGTTGCGTATTTCAATAAATTTCAGTGAATAACCCAGCAACAGAAGATTAATCAGCGCATTGAGCAAGCCGATTTCTTTCGCGATTAGCCCCAGGGTTACAGCGGAGCCTATCCCCAGGGTGGTTACCAGGGCTCGGGGGGGCTTGGCGACCTTGCCGAGATATATACCCAGACGCCATACGAAACAGATGGCACAGATCCCCAGGCTCCATGGGGTGGCATTATCTACCAGTGGCAGCAGCAAACCAATTTGGGCCACCAACAACCAACGCAGGCTGTGCCTGGCTATGACTTCCGTGCCCAGGGTTTTCATGGCCGCTCCGGATAAAGGGCTATGGTCAATTGGCAGCCGATCCTGTGTTGCTCCCCCAGAGCCGGCTCCATCACTGTGTCACCCAAACGCAGGCCGAAAATTTGCTTGCTCCGGGTCAGTTCATCTACCTGCCAGGCCAACTGGGACAGGGCCGTTTCCAATGGCTCGTTGGCAGGAAGTGCCAGCCATTGGGGTAGGCCCTGGGGCTCGGCAAAATCCTTGCTTAACATGCCCCGTCCCTGGGCCAACTGTTTCCAGGCAACCCGTTGCAGTGACTCACCCGGAACATAGCTGCGCAGCCCGGCAAATTCGTCCACGCCCGCCACGTGCTTTCCAAGGTCACTGCTGCTTGCGGCATCGCTGTCGGCACCCAGATGCACAGGGGCGGGCAGTGGCGAGGCAAACACCGGATGCGCTACGTCCATATCAAGCCAGGACCAGGTACGCAGCAGCCCCAGGGGATAGCGGGATTCCACCAGCAGTCGTCCGGGACGCAACAGGCCGCGCTTGCGGGTTTTAACCGGCACCAATACTTTTTGGGGCTCTTTGCCGCAATCACACACCACCACCTCATTGCCGGGATAGCTCAGGTTGACGGCCATGGCACCATGGGACGACGTCAGCTCCATGGGCAGGGCCAGGGTTTCGCCGGCATAGATGTGTGGCGGTGGCATTCGGCTCAGGTTAAGGCCGGCAAGATTGCGAAAACTGTAGATAATGCAGCTTAAAAACAGGCTCAACAACACCAGGGCGAGGCCAATCACCAGATTGTTTTGATAGTTGGTACCAAACAGGTACAGCAGCAATACCAAGCCCAACCAGGCGAAGCCGAAACCGCTGGGGAAGATAAAGATGCTTTTATGGGACAGCTCCTGACTGCTGGCCGGTGGCAGGCGCCGGGCAAGGAATGCATCGAATCGGCGCCGTAAGCGCTCCGGTAAGCTGAGTGCCATGGCTAGCCTATGGGATTAACCTGAGACAACAGGGTTTCGGCCAAGGTCTGGCCCTGCAGTTGACTGCTGGCGCGGATCCTGTGTTGGGCGACGGCGACAAACACCGCCTGAACATCTTCGGGCACCAGATAATGGCGGCCATCGAGGAAGGCCCAGGCCTTGGCGGCCTGCAACAGCGCCTTGGTGGCCCTGGGTGACAGGCCATAACCTTCGCTGTGACTTCTTGATGCCGTTACCAGTGCCAAAATGTAGTTGAGCAGGGCATCGGAGGCACTGACCTCATCCACCGCCTGTTGCAGACTGACCAGGCTGCTGGGGCTGATGCACTGCACCAGTTTGTCCTGGGCTATCTGGGTTTGGCGCAACATGGCCATTTCAGCTTCCTTGGCGGGGTAACCGATGGAAATGCGCATCATGAATCTATCGAGTTGGGACTCCGGCAGCGGAAAGGTTCCCGATTGCTCGGTAGGGTTTTGGGTGGCTATCACGAAAAAGGGGCGGGGCAGGAAATGGGTGTTGCCATCCACTGTGATTTGACCTTCGGCCATGGCTTCAAGCAGGGCACTTTGGGTCTTGGGACTGGCGCGGTTGATTTCATCGGCCAACACCATTTGCCGGAAAACCGGGCCGGGATGAAAGACGAATTGATTTTCCTGCTTGTCGAAAATGGATACCCCGAGAATGTCCGCCGGTAACATGTCGCTGGTGAACTGGATCCTCTGGTAGCTGAGCCCCAGGCTGATGGCCATGGCATGGGACAGGCTGGTTTTGCCCATGCCGGGAAGATCTTCGATAAGCAGATGGCCTCGGGCGAGAATGCAGGCAAGTGCCAGGCGAATTTGTTCTGCCTTGCCCAGCAGTACCTTGTTGAGTTGATCCTTGATGGCCTGAATTTCGAGATGTGCTGTACCGCTTTGCCGATCGGCCATAATAAACTCCTCCAGACTGGTCTTTCTATCCTCTGGCAAAATCGCTGCCGATGCAAACCCGGCCAACCAATTAATCCGGCTGGGCCTGGAAATTCAGCTCCAGCGGCGTATCCGGAATTTGCCTGATAAATCGCTCACGGAACAGGAATCCCTGCACCATATCGAGTCCCAATCTGCGCGCCAGAGTCAGCTGTTCCTGGGTTTCAATGCCTTCCAGTACTGTGGTTTTGCCGGTTTCCCTGGCAAAGCCCAGCAGGTGCTCAAATAATGTACGCTGACAGTCGTCCTGCAGCAGATCCAGCCAGTGGCGATCGAACTTGATGCAATCAACCTGTGCCAGCAAAGGCAGACTGAGAAGGGCATGGGGCGCACCGGCGTCATCCAATGCCACCCTGATGCCGTGATGCTGAAGCCTGTGCGCCAACTCAGTGGCTATGACAGCGTCATTGATGCAGGTATTTTCAATCAGCTCTATGGTGATATTGCCGCGCTGTGCCAGCGCCTCGAACCAGTCATCATCCAGTCCCTGCAGGCTGTGGGGATCGATATTGAGAAACAGCTTGTCTGCAAGGGGGGCGTGCCTGAGCTGGCAGGCTTTGGCGGCCAGTTCAACCCTGGCCAGTTGCGCAGGATTGTGGTGCAGCCGTTCAAACAGGCTGTTGGGGGCCACGGCCTGCCCCTCAAGGGTTTGAAAACGCGCCAGCGCTTCATAGCCAAGGGTATCGCCGCTGATGGTATCCACCAGCGCCTGATATTCGCATCCCATCAATAGCCTGGTCGTCATTGCCGCATTCCAAATTTCCCGGGTAAATGCCAATTATTCGCATTTACCCGGGAAGATCAATCGTCCCCGTACCAACAGGCGAAAGAAACAGCGTACTGTCAGTAACCGGATTGCAGCTCCACTGTGCTGAACAGCGGTGTGTCTTTACCGCTGCGATGCTGATATATCATCCTGTAACTGAATACCGCCTGGACATATTCCCGGGTTTCCCTGAACGGAATCGACTCGATGAACGCCATTGCATCCAGTTCTCCTTTGGTGCGTTTGCGCCAGGCATCTACCCGTTCCGGACCGGCGTTGTAGGCCGCAGTCGCAAAAATCCGGTTGTTCTTGTATCGCTTCAGCAGACTGTTGTAATAGGCGCTGCCGAGGGCGATGTTGGTGGACGGATCGTACAGCTGCTCAATCCGTTGATATCGGATGTTATGGCGTTTGGCCGTTTGCGCGGCGGTGGCCGGCATCAGTTGCATCAAGCCACGGGCACCCACGGAGGAGTTCGCCAGGGGGTAGAAGGCACTTTCCCGTCGTGCAATGGCCATCAGTTCGGCTATGTCCACCCCCTGACCCTTGGCATGGCGCTCAAACTGCTTCAGTTCGGCAGTGGGGAAGCGCATGGCCATATCGTCCCAAAGCTTGGCCTGGATAGAGGCATCCACCGCCAGGAAATCCCAGCCCCGGTCCATGGCCAGGCGTCCAAAATGGCCCTGGCGTTCCTGTGATTGACGCCCGAGCAACAACAGCCATTCACTGCGGGCTTCCTGCAGGCGGCCGAGCGCCAGCAATTCGGTGATCCTGGCGAGTGCCGGTGTCCCATCCAAATCCGCCTCAGGCTCTGCAGCGGCCGTGGGGATATCTTCCAGATTAATGTTTTGGTTTAACAATGCGGCCGCCCGGAAACCATAAAAGCTGCGTTGCTTCACCAGTTCCGACAGCAGCCGATTTGATTCGGTCTTATCCTCGGTATTGACGGCAAGCCAGTACTGCCAGCGAGGCTCGGCGGCACCTTCACTGCTCAGCAAAGGTAAAAAGCGTTTAAGGGCCTCAGGATCATTGTCCCTCAATGCCCAGCGCAGGCGCATTTCCACCAGATCGTCGGAAACCAGCTGCGGCAACAGGGCATCGGCGAAACTTTGCAGCTCCAGCTCCTGGCGCAGCAAAATGCGGCGGCTTAAATGGCGCTGCAGTTGGCGACTGGTGAGCGGATTGAAGCGCTTGGCATTTTCGTAGCGCTGAAACAGGGACACGGCTTCCTTGAGATCCCGGTAAGACAGGCGCCTGAGTCCTGCTGCAACCATATCCGCGGTCACCTGAGCCTTGTCCTGCCAGCGCTCCAGATGCCGTAAGTTGCGTGGATCCCGGTAGATATCCAACAAGCGCTGGGCTTCTTTATGGTGCCTGGTGACCTTTTTGGCCAGGAAGCTCAGCAGGGAACCTTCACCCGCCTCAAAGGCCAGGAACATACGTTGCCAGATCATTTCCTGGGTGCGGTGGCCGGCTTTTACCCAGGCAGCAAACAGGGGATCGCATTCCTTGGGGCGGGAATAGCCGTAAAGCCACAGCTCCCTGGCACCCTGGAATGCCACCTGCTTGTCACCCTGGTGCAACTGGGCCTGATAGAAATTACACTGCAGCACCACGTCTTTGGGCAGGTTTGGACTCAAAGCCAGAAAGTCCTGCCAGCGGCGCTCAGTGCCGGCCCGGCGCAGGTACCTGTGGCGGGCACGGGCCAGGAGCGGCGTGTCCTTGACCAGTTCAAGCTCAGGGCTAAGCTTGGTGGCGGGCAGTTGTAACCAGTGGTCAACCCTGGCGTCATAGTCGAGATAAACGGCCAGTGGATAGCTGTCCAGCTTTTGGCGCAGCTGCTGGTAATCTTGTCTTTTTCCCGCCGCCAAGGCTTTTTCGGCGGCAAGGAAATCGGTTTGTTGCTGGGTCAGCGGCGTTGCTGCCTGTGCTGCTGTGGCAGGCGCGGCCAGTGCCAGGGTGATCAGAATGCCAAAAAACTGCTTCAGCATGATGGGACTTTCTCCCGTAGTAGTGCCTTTAAGTGCCCGCCAGATGAGCAGGCGTTTCGGTTTCGCAGCAATCGGGCTGCAAAACTACTCGGGCGGCTGCATGGTCTCCAGCGTGTCATCCAAGGCCTTTTCCAACAGGGCGCGTTCCAATTGCTTACTGGTCTCCACCCCAAGCTCGCGCATCTGGTGTGCCTGACGAACCAAATTGCCTTTACCGCTCACCAACTTGCCCATGGCGGTCTGAAAGCTTTTCTGTGAACTTTCCAGGGTTCGACCCAATTTGTCCATGTCATCCAAAAAGCCGCACAATTTGTCATAGATCCGGCCGGCCGCTTTGGCTATCTGCTGGGCATGTTGATTCTGGTACTCATAGCGCCAGATATTGTGAATTGTCCTCAGCGCCACCAGCAGATTGGTGGGGCTGGCCAGCATGATATTGTGTTCCAGTGCGTAATTCACCAGGGTCGGATCCTGCTCCAGTGCCAGCAAAAATGCCGGTTCTACCGGGATGAACATTAGCACATAGTCCAGGCTCTGGAGTCCGTGCAATTGCTGATAATCTTTCAGGCTGAGCCCCTTGATATGATTGCGCACCGATTGCACATGCTCCTTCAGGGCCGCCTGGCGGCTGTCCTCGTCGCTGGCGTTGAAACAACGCTCATAGGCCAGCAGAGACATCTTGGCATCGATCACCACGTCCTTGTTGCCGGGCAGGTGCACCACCACGTCGGGCTTGAACAACTTGCCTTTGTCATCTTTATGCTGTGCCTGGGTATGATATTCGTGACCTTCACGCAAGCCGCTTTCGCTGAGAACCCGCTCCAGTATCACTTCCCCCCAATTGCCTTGCTGCTTATTGTCCCCTTTGAGCGCATTGGTCAGGTTAATGGCATCCTGACTCATACGCAGATTGAGTTCTTTGAGGGTTTCCAATTGGTGTTTGAGGGCGCTGCGCTCGCTCTGTTCCCGTGAGTAGGATTCATTGATTTGTTGCCTGAATCCTTCAAGTTGTTGCTTAAAGGGCCCCAGCAATGCGTTGAGCTGCTGATTATTCTGGCCTTGGAATTGGTTTGCCTTGTCTTCGAAAATTTTGTTGGCAAGGTTTTCAAATTGCTGATTCAGCCGGGTCTCGGCATTTTCAAGCAACTGCAGCTTGTCCGCGAGTGCCTGTTTTTCGGCATCGAATTTGGCGCTCAGGGTTTGCTGCATCGCATTGGATTTGGACAGGGCCAATTGGCATTCCATCAGGCGGCGGCGGTTGTCCGCCACCTCCTGTTCCAGTGCAGGTATCCGCTCGGCTTCAGCCTTGGCCTGGCCATAGCTTTGGTGCAGCAACTCAAGCTTGTGGCGGGCTTGCTCCAGTTGTTGCCTGCAGGCGCCCAATTCCTGATTGAGCAGTTCTTCCCGTTCAGCCCATTGCAGTTGCTGACGTTCGCTGAACATTTCCCAACGGCTGCGGGTCAATCTTTGGTTGAGCAAGGCACCCAAAAGCAGCGTAAGAAAGGACAGGGCGGCGATGGCAATCCATTGGGGAATACTGAAGTCAAGTGCGCTGAAAGCCATGGAAAATCCGAATAAGTCAAAACCCGGTTGCCAGCATGGCATGTCGGCAATTGGGCTTCAAGCACGGGCTCACCAAACGGGCAAGACTTGTGCAAATGTAAATACGACTGAAAGCATTTTGGGTTTTATGCTGTCTTATTGTCACAGGTCGTAATTGTGGGTCGTAGGGATGAAGAAAATGACATTCAGCCGCGGAATACTGACACGGGCACAGTGGCAGGAATCTGAAGCCGCGGTGACACCGGAAGCCGTGTTTCGTGAAAGACGGGCACTTATCAAGGCTTTGGGTATGGGCGCCGTGGGCGCCAGTTTACCGGGCCAGGTGCATGCCGGCATATTGGATTTGTTTGGTGACAGCAAGCCGAAGGAGTTCAGCACTCAGGCGCTGGAGTACGCCAAGGCAAGCGGCTTTGTCACAGATGAAGCATTAACGCCGGAAACCAAGGTGATACGACACAATAATTTTTATGAGTTCGGCACCGGCAAACAAGATCCCGCCGCCAATAGTCAGGGCATGCAGGTCGACCCCTGGCAACTGAAGATCGAGGGTTTGGTGGACAAGCCACTGACCCTGGGTTTTGACGATCTGTTACGCCGATATCCCCTGGAGGAGCGCATCTACCGTCTGCGCTGTGTTGAGGCCTGGTCCATGGTGGTGCCCTGGGTGGGCTTCCCACTGGCAGCGCTGCTGAAGGAGGCCGGGGTCAAGAGCGGAGCGACACATGTGGCCTTTGAAACCCTGTTTGACCCCGAGCAAATGCCGGGACAAAAGAACCGTTTGATGGGCGGCGGCATTCATTACCCCTATGTGGAGGGCCTGACCCTGGCCGAGGCCATGAATGAATTGACGCTGATGTCTGTTGGGCTCTATGGCAAGACATTGCCACCGCAAAACGGCGCGCCGATTCGATTGGTGGTGCCCTGGAAGTACGGCTTCAAGAGCATCAAGTCCATAGTGAAAATCCGCGTGCTTGCCAAGCAGCCGCCCACCAGTTGGAATCGCCTGGTGCCCCACGAGTACGGTTTTTACGCCAATGTGAATCCGCAAGTGGATCATCCCCGCTGGTCCCAGGCCAGTGAGCGCCGCATCGGTCCCGGTGGCTTGTTCTCCGCCGAGCGGATCCCAACCCGAATGTTCAACGGATATGGTGACTATGTCGCCGAGCTGTATCGGGGACTGGATCTGAGGACACATTTCTGATGCGGCTGACGCCAAAACAACTTCCCTGGCTCAAGGCCCTATTGCATCTTGCTTGCGCCTTGCCCCTGTGCTGGCTGATTATTCTGGTGATGACAGATAATGCCGGCGGCGATCCGGTGCAATTTATTATTCATTACACGGGCAAGGGCACCCTCAATGCGTTGGCGGCGACCCTGTGCGTCTCACCGCTGGCCCGCCGGCTCAAGTGGCCACTGTTGATCCAGTGTCGGCGCCTGTTGGGGCTCTGGTGTTTTGCCTTCGGTGTGCTGCATTTGCTGGCATTCCTCAGTCTCGATCTGCTGTTTGCCTGGTCGCTGCTGTTATCTGAAGTCGTCAAGAGGCCCTATCTGGTGGTCGGTGCCAGTGGACTGCTGATCCTGACGGCGCTGGCGCTGACCTCATTCAAGGCCGCGCAGCGAAAGATGGGGCGACGCTGGCAGCAATTGCATAATTGGGTTTATCTGGCGGCCATGCTGGGTCCGGTGCATTATTTCTGGTCGGTGAAATCGGAAATCATTGAGCCATCCATCTACCTGGGCGCTTTTATACTCTTGCTTTACTTGCGTCGCGATCGGTTGATGCGCTGGTTGTCTATTACGGCGTGACTCAATCCTGGCAATCGGGGTGAGGCAGTCCGTGGATTTTTCCGGGTCGCTCGTCGTCGGCCTGGCTGCGTTTGGCCTTGTACATGTGGGAGTCGCCCACCTCCAGCAGTGATTCCAGATCCTTACCATCTCTGGGGTACCAGGCCACGCCTATGCTGAGGTTCAGCAGCAGTTGCAGATTGTCTATGCTGACGGCCTGGTGTAGCTGCTGCAAGATCTTGTCTATGACCTTGGTGAGTTCTTCGTCGTTTTGCAGATCATCGAGCCAAATCACGAATTCATCGCCACCGTAACGGCCGACGATGTCCGAACGACGCACCGAGTGTTGCAGCCGCTCGGCCATGGTCCTGAGCACTATATCGCCAACGCCGTGACCATACATGTCGTTGATGGGTTTGAATTGATCCAAATCCACAAACAAGAGTGCACCGCGACCACCATTGCATTCGAGCCGCATCAGTGCCTGCTCCGTCAGTTGCTTGAAGGCATAGCGGCTATGAACCTGGGTCAACTCATCGTGTTCGGCGAGGAATCTCAGCTGCTCTTTCTGGTTTCTCAGCTCCCGGGTTTGGCGTTCCACTTCCCGCTGCAACTCATCGCGCTTGATGGTGGTCTGATTGAGCATGTGTTTCATGTAGTTGAAATGACTGACTATGTCACCTATTTCATCCTTGTTGTAGGTTTTGACCGGATTGGCAAGATCGCCATCGGCCATGGCATCTATGCCGCTGTCCAGGGATTGCAGGCTATGGCGGAATTGGGTCAGGGTGCTGAAGGTAAACAGGGTCAGGATCAGGCTTGCCAGCACCAACAGGGTACCGGCGATAAAGAGTAAATTGCGTTGATTGACTGCCGCGTAATCCATATGCAGCCTGCGGTAACGCATTAACTCTTCGTCGATGGCCTGGATACCTGTGTTGAACCTCGCGTGCAACATGCCCTGCGGACTGGTGATGGACATGGATGCAGTGTCTTGACCATGTCTTAAATAAAGCTGCAACAGGGTGTTGAGATCATCGTTTTTCTTGATGATGTTATTGATCATTTCGTGGCGCAGGTTGTAGCCAAAGCCCTGCATGACGGCGAGTTCAGCGGCAATGGATTGGCTGAGCCTGATGGCGCCATTGATGGCATCCATGTCCTGATATTGTTGCAGCTGCCACAGCTGGCTGCGCAGTGCATCCACCTCTTGCTGTACCTTTTGCACCTGCATCTGATGCCGATAGTCCTGACTGTGCAGTTGGCCGATGCGCAGTAACGACAGTAACACCAGGGCAATAATGGTGGCGGAAAACAGCACCATGGTCTTAAGGCGGCTGGAGATGGTCATAGGCCGTCTCCCGGTGTATGGGGTTGGTCTAACGCCGATAATGCTCTGCTGTCGACAAATCTTCTGAAATCTGGAACTTGAAGAATGCTGGTGTAGCCTGACTGGGTCGCCCAATGGGCCTGGATCAGCATGTTTGCAATCAGGGTATTGTCCAGCGTCAGACTGAAAACATAATCAGGCCAGGTGTGTTTCAACTCATCGTCCGAAAGCTGCAGATATTCGCCGACCGTCTTTCGGGATAACTCGGGATTATCGTTAATGTATTGAATGGCTTGCTCCAGTGCCCTCAGGACCCGAGCTTGTATCTGCGGACTGATGGCAGTGTCGCGTTTGGCCAACAGATTAAATGAAAGGTTGTAGTAGCCTCTGGCGGGAAAATGGAATCCCCTGTCGCCGAGGGAGTCCAATAGTTGGAAAGCATGGGGTTCCCAGATGGAAACGGCATCCACATCACCCGCCAGCAGCGCCGGTGCCAGCTCCTCAATGGCCTCGTATCCAATCACTACCCCCGGCGATGACTCCCCCGACAGAATGCTGAATGAGTAGAGGAAAAACTCGCTGGCACTGCCACTCACCACGCCAACGCGTTTACCCACCAAATCCGGTACCGATGTCTGCCCCGGTTGTTTGAGGCTGATCAGTTTCACATCATTGTTGGATGTGGCAAAGCTTGCCAGGACACTGAAGTCGTCCCGATTGAAGGCATTGAACATGACCACAGACTCGGAGCTGGTGGCCATATCCACATCATCATTGATCATCATGTCAAAGGTTTTATTGCCGCCGCGAACGGGCAACAGCTCGACCCTGAGATCCTGGGCGTCAAATAGCCCGAGATGGCTCGCTAGGATCAGGGGCGCAGATAAGGGGGTGGTGGATATCGCAATCCTGACAGTCTGCACCTGATGCCCGGTAATGGGTCGGTTCCACCAGAGCACTGCGATTGTGGCCAGAATCAGGAGACAACCGGGGATCAGCGTTTTTTTCATTCCCAATTCAATAGTTTGTTGGCTGGGGTAGACTAAAGTGTAGTGGGTTTTCTATCGCTTACCATGACAGCGGTAAGATTTTATCTTTGGTGAAGGGAATGCCAGTGAGCGCAGGGGAGGTAAGACATCGCAGGACGAAAAGATGATAAAGAAGGCCTGCCTTGGGCAAGCCTTTCATTAACAATGTTCGCCTTTTATTAAAAAGGAATTTTTGCAGAAGGCTGTTGGCCTTCATCAATGTCAGGCGAAAGTAGAGATATATTAATTGGACTTTTACAGGATTGAGGTCAGCGGAATTATCGCTTGTCCATTTGTGCCATTAACTCCAGCACTTCGTTATAGGACATGTTCAATTCGCGGCTTAAATTAATCACCTTGGTCTTATAGGTCTGGATATTTTCCTGCAAAGCCAATTGCGATTTCTTCTCTTCAACCAATTCGTTGACTGCTTCCTGAAGGATCAGCATACGCCTCAGGCTGTAATCCAAAGACTGTAAATATTTGAGCATTTGCTGCTTATTTCTGGCTTGTTCAAGATCCGTTGATAACTTCTTTTCATATCCATATTCATCAAGTGCGGCAATAGCAGATTGTAAATCGATATCAGTTGTCATGTAAGTTTCACTTTGATGCGATATGTGGGTAACGCAGGTTTGGAGAATTAAATTTCCCGGGGGTTTAACTGATTATAGAGGGTATTTTTACCTGGGAAAAGCCCTTTGACATTAAGGCTTGTCGCTTTAGGGTCATAAGGCTAAAGTAATAATGTAAGATTATGTTTATTAACTGAATATAACACGGAGTGTACTATGTTGGACCTGCTGCCCGATCTGTTCGATAGTTTTCCGGATGAATTAACTTTATTGCCTGCTGCCTGGCAGCATTTCGGTTGTCCTTCGCCTTTTTGGGGCGAGATAGTGACGGTTCGCTGCTTTGAGGACAACTCCAGGGTCAAGGAACTATTGGCCACTCTGGGTCAGGGGAAGGTGCTGTTGGTGGATGGTGGAGCCTCCCTCAAACGAGCGCTGCTGGGGGACATGATTGCCGAATCGGCCCAAAACAATGGCTGGGCAGGTGTCATTATTTACGGCGCGGTGCGGGATGTGGCGACCCTGAGAACCCTGTCTCTTGGCATTAAGGCCTTGGGAGTTGTACCCATTAAAACAGACAGGCGGGGTCTTGGGGAGACGAATGTTGTCCTTGATATTGCCGGTGTTGCCATTGAACCCGGTTGGTATTTGTATGCCGATGAAAATGGCGTGGCGGTTTCCAGTGAGTTATTGTCAATAACTGGGGCGTAAGACTTAAAAGGACTGAAGTGATGAAATTTTTTAAATGGCTGGCCATAGGTTTTGTGGTGGTGCTGGCGACCTTGGTGGCCTACGTTACCCTGATTTTTGATCTTAACGACTTCAAACCCCGCATTGTGGATCAGGTTAAAAAGCAAACCGGACGCGAGTTTACCATTGCGGATCCCTTGGGATGGACTTTTTTTCCTTCTATTGGCATCAAGTTGGGGGGGATCAGTCTTGGCAATCCCCAGGGATTTACCCCCGCCGATATGGTTCGAATAGACGCGGCCGTAGCCGAAGTCAAGTTGTTGCCGCTGTTATCCAAAGAAGTGGAAATCGCAGAAGTCAGGGTTGAGGGCCTTGAAGTGAATTTGGTCACCCTCAAAAACGGCGCGTCAAGCCTGGATGGCTTGACCGGGGGCGCTGAGGAGACCAAGAGCGCGGACACAGGTGACACGGGTACGCTCAGCCTGGAAAAATTCGATATCGGCGGCGTGACCATCGAAAATGCCCGTATCAATATCCGTGATGACAGCGCTGATTCCGAGTCAAAATTGGCGCTGGAATCCTTCCGGCTGGGACAGTTCAGTCTTGGTAGTTTTGCCGATTTTTCCTATCGCTTTCAGGCGGATTTGGGGGATATGACCGCCAGCAGCGACGGTAAAGGTCAGTTGCTGCTGAGCAAGGATATGGCGCAGCTGCAGATAAAGGAATTTACCCAGGAGCAGCTTCTTAAAGGTGCAGCTCTGCCCAAGGGCGAATTGAGCGTCAGTTCAAAAAGTGCCCTGACAGCGCAGCTCAAGGACAAGAGCCTGAAGCTGATCCTCGAAGAGCTCAACATCGGTGATATATCTGCCAAAGGTCAACTGGGGGCCAACTATGGTGCCAAGGTACCGTCCCTGTCATTGGATCTGGAAGTGGGGGATCTTGATGTCGATGCCTGGTTGCCTGCAACATCCGAAGCAGAGGCCAAGGCCGAGGAAGCAAAGGTTAAGGCAGAAGAGCCCGATCTGCGCGGCATGAAAGCGGTGGATCTTACTGCCGACATCAAGGTCAGCAAGGTTAAGGTGATGGGCGTCAGCAGCAGTAATTGGCTGCTGAAAGCCAGCCTCAAAGGTGGGGTGCTGAACATCAGCTCAATGACCGCCGATCTGTATCAGGGCAAACTGAAGGCATCGGCCTCCATCGATGGCCGTAAACCCGTTGCCAGTTACAACTTTGAAAAAGTCGTTGAGGGAGTGCAACTGTTGCCGCTGCTCAAGGACGCCGCCGACGTGGAGCTGCTCGCGGGTACGGCCCATATTGAGGTCAAGGGCAAGGGCTACAGCCTGTTGCCGGATAATATCAAAAGGAATTTACTGGCAAATGGCAGCTTCGACGTGGCAGATGGCGCCCTCTATGGGGTCAACATTCCACAGATGATAAGGAGTGCAGAAGCCAAACTTAAGGGCGGTACAGAGGCCGCTCCGGAGGAGCGCAAGACGGACTTTTCCAAGCTCAGCGGCAGCTTGAATATCAAGGATGGGGTGGCGAATAATCCGGATCTCAGTATGTTGTCGCCGCTGGTTCGCCTGAGTGGTTCAGGGAATGCCAAGTTGGTTGAACAGGAAATCGATTATCGCCTGATGACACGTCTAGTGGCGACTCTGGAAGGACAGGGGGGAGACAGTGCGTTGAGCGGTGTCGATATTCCTCTCGCCATCACAGGCAGTTTCCAGGATCCCAAGTTTGCCCTCGATACTCAGGCGCTGTTTGATGCCAAACTCAAACAGGAAGCCGACAAGGCCAAAGACAAACTGAAGGATAAACTCAAGGATTCATTGCTGAAAAAACTGGGGGGTAACTGATGCGAAGCCTTGCAGTTTTGATGGCATTGCTTTGTGGTTGTCAACAGGGCCATGACACGGTCAAAACCGCGGAAACCGTCGCACCTGAGGTCAAGCAACCACCGGCGCGCATGGCGCCACCAAGAGCCGAGGCCGAGGTGGCACCTATGGCCAAGGAGATCACCATGAACAACAGCCAGTTGCATCCCATCAAGTTGCCAAAGCAGGGCAGTATCAAGGTGAAGGGCTTACTTGAGGCCGAACTGGTTATCCACGGTCTGGAAGAAAAGGGCTTGAAGGTAACCCTGGAAGTGAGCAACCCCAATCAATACGGGGTGCCGCTGAGGTTCAATTCGGGCATGACCGCCGATCTTTGGCTGTTGGCAGCGGATGGCAAGCGTCTGTGGGCCTGGTCAAATGACATGATGTTTACCCAGGCGCTCCGGGATCTGGTGATGGCTGCCGGTGCCAGCTATCGATTGACCTTCATGGTGCCGAGGAAGGAGCTCAACAGGGGCGGGACCATGTTGAAGGCCGTATTTGCCGGCAAACCCACGGAAAGCCGACTGGAAGCCCTGCCGGAAATTCTGTTGCCGCTGTAAACCGGACGTCTTGGAAATAAAAAGGGCAGCTCAGGCTGCCCTTTTTCAATTGCTGTTTTCTTTCCAGAATTCAGGCCATAATTCAGGCCATAACACAGGGCTTAACTGCTGACCTCAATCACATCCACATAGAGCTTCAGCATCTGCCCAGGTTTAAGGTATTTGTCCTTGCCAAGGCCGTTCCAGTTGATGAGATCGGCCACCTTAACCTTGAATTTTTTGGCGATACGGGCCAGAGAATCACCGCTGCGCACCTTATAGTTGACCTTGCGAAGCCTGTCTGCCGCCGTGTTGCTTTGTTGCCAAAGTACCAGGGTCTGTCCGGGCCTGATGGTGCCTTTGGCATCAAGGCGGTTCCATTTAATCAATTGATTGACGCTGGTGGAGTGCTTTTTGGCGATGAGCCAAAGTGAATCACCGTCACTGACCTTGTACTCTAGCTTGACCTTGCCCTTGGGCCGGCTCGCAAGCTGTGGCAGGGTTTGGGTTTCGGCCCGGGCCGAGGCGGGTACCATCAGGTGCTTACCGGCGCGGATCTGATTGCTTTCCAGCTGGTTCAGCGACTTGATAACCGCCGCAGTGGTGTGAAACCTGTCTGCTATGGTGCTCAGGCTGTCACCGGGTTTGATTTCATACCTGAGCCAGCTGATGCGCTCGTTTGCCGGAATTGCTGTCAATGCCTCAGCGACTGCGTCGGCCCTGTCAACCGGCAGAACCAGCTTGTGGGGGCCCTTGGGCGGTGTGGCCCAGCGATTGAAACCGGGGTTAAGGGCCTGCAATTCGCCAAGACTCATGTCGGCGGCCTCTGCCACCAGGGCCAGATCAATTTGGCTGCCGACATCAACAACCTTGATGGCGGCCTCATTGGTGATGGGCGCCAGGGAAATACCATAGTCGTCACTGTGACGGACAACGTCGGCCAACGCCAACAGCTGAGGAACGTAACGCTCGGTTTCGGTTGGTAAATCCAGTGACCAGAAGTCGGTTTCCAGGCCTTTCTTTTTATTGCGCTGCACCGCACTCAGCACCCGGCCTTCGCCCGTGTTGTATGCCGCGATGGCATACAACCAGTTGTTGCCGGTTTTGCGATACAGGTATTCCATCATGTCCAGTGCGGCCAGCGTGGCAGCGGGCACGTCACGACGACCGTCATACCACCAGTTCATCTTGAGCCCGAAGTAGCGGGCCATGGGAGTGGTAAATTGCCACAGTCCCGAGGCGGCGCCATGGGAATAGGCCATGGGATCGAATGCGCTCTCAACGATCGGCAAGAGTGCCAGTTCCAGCGGCAGGCCGCGTTTGTCGAGTTCTTCAACGATGAAATGCAGATAAGGTTCGGCACGGGCCGAGACCTGCTCCAAATGCTTTGGATGCTTGCGATACCAATTGCGGTAGTCATTGACCCGCTTGATGTCTGGAACTGGCAGAGCCATACCGTCCCTGAGTCTTTGCCACACGTCGGTGGCGGCCACCGGGAAGTGAATTTCTTCCGGTTGGATCTCAACCTTGGCAGTTGGTTCCTGTAGCAAAATGTCTTCTTCGGTATCGCGGGCGTCGTTCTTACCGGACAAATCAAGTGATTGGCAACCGCCGAGCAGGAACAGACTTCCTGCCAATAGATAACAAGATACTCGCATTGAAAATGGCAACCCTCAATTATGGCGACAAATTGTCGCTGGCCCTCCTTATGGAAAGCTCTGTTTATTGTTTGCGCAGAAGGCGGCTATTCTAAATCAGTTTTCAGAAGATGTCTTTCCATTGGCGTAAAAGTGCCAGGGTGTGCACATCATCCTTGGGCTTTATACCGCTGTGGTGGGCGACGGCGGCACGAATGCTGTCTGTGCCGGTGCGCAGAAACGGATTGATCGCAAGCTCCCTCGCCAGCGAACTTGGCAGTGATGGCAAGCCCCCGGAGCGTTGCTGTTTTACCCAGTCGGCGTAGTCGGCGAGTGCGGCATTTTCGGGCTCTGCGGTCAGGGCGAACTTGAGATTGGCCTCGGTGTATTCATGGGTACAGTACACCCGGGTATCGCCTGGCAGGGCCGCGAGCTTGGCAAGGGATTCATGGAGCTGTGCCGCTGTGCCTTCAAAAAGTCGGCCGCATCCGGCGCTGAACAGGGTATCGCCACAGAAAAGCGAATTGCCTATCAGAAAGGCGATATGATCAAGGGTGTGGCCGGGTACCTCCAGTACCTTTATTGCTGCAGCTGTGTCGCCCTCGGAAAGCGAACCCAAATGAAGCGAGTCACCTTCGCTGACCCTTTCACTGACGTTTGCGATGGCGGGATTTCGGGGCCCGATCACGCGAATTTTGTGACCGCCATAAGTGTTGGAGGCATAGTCCAGCAAGGCTTCAATGCCGCCGGTATGATCCCAATGATGGTGGGTAACCAGTATGCCTTCCAATATCAGTCCCCTGGCTGTCAGTTCGGCAATGACAGGTGCGGCATCCCCCGGATCGACCACCCAGGCGCGAGAGCTGCCGGCGCGATTCAACAGCCAGATATAGTTATCCTTGAATGCGGGAATGGGGTAGACCTGCAGCATAGGGGGCGTCCTGTTTTTTCTGCTTCTGACTGTCAGTGTACCCAGCGCTGACTGCGCAGCCAAGCGTATGTTATCTGTAGATTTGTGATTAGATGGGGTTAGCGAAGCCGCCCCTATAGGGTATGCTTGAGACTAACAGGAACCACAGGGGCAGTACTCATGTCGCTCAGCCCGGCGCATTGGCAACAACTTCCGGCACAACCCATGCTGCAACAGGCGGTCGAGCGCGCCTTGTCTGCCTGGTGGCCCAGGGTGTTCGGCTACCATTTGCTGAAACTCGGCCCCCTGAGCAGTCATCTAGACAGTCGAGCCTGCACCATAGCACACCAAATCCGTATCCATCCCGGCGACAATGCCGGCCTGGTGGCAGACTATGGCCAATTGCCGTTGAAAAATGCCTGTATCGATGCGGTGCTGATGAACATGCTGCTGGAGTTCGAGGCCAATCCCTATCAAATCCTGCGTGAAACCGACCGGGTGCTGATCAGCGGTGGCTATCTGTTTATCATAGGGTTCAACCCCTTGAGCACGGCATTTATGGGTAAGCTCCTGCCGCGGTATCGGGAGCAACTGCCCTGGTGTGGCCATTTCTTTTTGCCGTCGCGGATCCGCGATTGGCTGGGGCTGCTGGGCTATCAGGTGTTGGCCGATGAACGCTTTTTCTACCACCCCCTAATCGGCAGCCCCGACAGGTTTGGATTCTGGCAGGAATCCCTGGAGGCCTGGCTGCCCGGCGCTGGCAGCCTGTACATGCTGGTGGCGCGCAAATTGGATTCGCCGCTGACCCCCATAATGGAAAAACGCCGGGTGCGGCAACCCAAATGGTCCACCGCCACCACGGCGGGGCGTGCCGGCAGGGTTCAGGAGCCATGAGAGTTACCCTCAAGCAGCTCAGTGTCTTTGAAGCCATAGCCACCTCGGGTCAGGTGGCCAAGGCCGCTGAACGTCTGGGCTTGTCCGGGCCTGCGGCGTCCATGGCCCTGGGGGAGCTTGAAAAACAACTCAATACCCGCCTGTTCGAGCGGGTCGGTAACAGGTTGCGGCTCAATGCCCAGGGCAGCCAGCTGCTGCCGCTGGCGAGCGATCTGTTGGCGCGGGCCGAACAATTGGAGCAGGTCTTTTGCGGCAGCCATGCCATTCAGGGTGAACTCAAGGTCAGTGCCAGCACCACCATAGGCAATTACCTGCTGGCACGGGCGGCGGTGGCTTTTGGTCAACAACATACGGATGCCATGGTCGACGTGGCTATTCACAACACTAGCCAGGTTATTACTGAGGTGGCGGAGTTTCAGGCCGAACTGGGGTTTATCGAGGGACACTGCGTTGACCGGCGCCTTAATGTCAGCCCCTGGCTCAGTGACAATCTCAAGGTGTTCTGTCATCCGGCCCATCCGCTGGCGGGCAAAACCGTCAGCGCCGCGGAAGTGGCCCATATGCCCTGGGTGCTGCGAGAAGAGGGCTCCGGGACCCGGGAATATTTCGTCAATGCGGCCCACAGTTTGGGGATCCATCCCCAGGCCCGTTTTTGTTTCAGCACGGCAGATGCCATCAAGCTGGCGGTAAAGCAGGGGGCCGGGCTGGGAGTCTTGTCTGAATTGGCGCTGGAGCGGGAATTGCTGCGCCGGGAGCTGGCGCTGGTGGATATTGCCGAGCTGTCACTGTCGCGCCAGTTCTTCCTTATCAGTCACAGAGGCCGTAGCCGCACGGCACTGGCCCAGACCTTTGTGACTTTTTGCCAGAACTTCTTCAATATTCCTCAGGCACCGGGCTGATAGCCCGTGTCCTGGGCCACTGGGTTGGCTTCGGCAGCCTGGCGTGCCAGGGTGTCGCAGCGCTCGTTTTCCTCGTGTCCTGCATGGCCCTTGACCCAGCGCCAATCGATATGGTGCCCCTGGCAGGCCTTGTCCAGTCGCTGCCAGAGATCGACATTTTTCACCGGGGTTTTGCTGGCTGTCACCCAACCCTTTTTCTTCCAGCCGTGGATCCATTGGGTAATGCCCTGACGCATATACTGACTGTCGCTGGTCAGTATCACCCGGCAGGGTTCCTTGAGGCTTTCCAGGGCAATAATGGGGCCCAGCAGCTCCATACGGTTATTGGTGGTAAGGGCAAAACCACCGGAAAGCTCCTTGAGGTGCTGTTTGTATTTCATCACTATTCCATATCCACCGGGACCGGGATTGCCAAGACAGGAGCCATCGGTGTAGATCTGGATCAGTTTCAGTTCAGTCATCAAGTTGATACCATAGTCAAAATGCACGGCGAGTATAACCTCAATTGCCCCCCAAAAGGCGAGTAAAATCCTATGAATATCATTTCTTCTGCCGAGCGGCAGATCATCCTGGATACCGAAACCACGGGTATGAACCAAGGGGCCGGAGCGGTTTATCTGGGACACAGGATCATCGAAATAGGCTGCGTCGAGGTCATTAACCGTCGCCTCACCGGGCGCTATTTCCACCAGTACATCAATCCCGGTCAAGCCATTGACGAGGAAGCCATACAGGTTCACGGCATCACCAATGAAAGGGTGGCCAATGAACCCAGGTTTCACGAAATCGCCGGTGAATTTATCGAGTTTATCCGCGGCGCCGAACTGGTGGCACACAATGCCTCGTTCGATATGAGCTTTATCAACCACGAGTTCTCCATGCTCAACCCAAAAGGGCCCGTGGTGACGGATATCTGTGAGGTGCTGGACTCGCTGGCCATAGCCAAGTTTTTGCATCCCGGGCAAAAGAATAACCTGGACGCCCTGTGTAAACGCTATGGCATAGATAACTCCCGCCGCGAATACCACGGCGCTTTGCTCGACGCCGAGATCCTGGCCGACGTTTACCTGATTATGACCGGCGGCCAGACCAAGTTTAATCTGGTGGAAGAGCAGGCCGGACAACAGGAAGGCGGCATAGTGCGTCTGCCACAAAATCGTCCCGCCCTTAAAGTGATCGCCGCATCGGCCGATGAACTGAGTAACCATGAACAACGACTTGATTTGGTGGCCAAATCAGGGAAATGCCTCTGGCGGGGATAAAGCCATAACATGACCTCACGACTCTTAAGCGTTTTGCTCTTTGCCCTGTGCTGCCTGACGGCCAGGGCCGATGTCGTGCCCAAGGAGCAGGCATCCGAGCTCAAGAACCGTTTTCGCATCGATCACATGGTGGATGAACTGACCCTGGTGGTGCAGCGGGAGTACGGCTCGGCACCTGTGATAGTCGTGCAGCCGGACGGCAGTAAATGGTATGCCAGCCGCCACCCGCAGGAAGTAAAATGGGTGGATGGGATCACGGGTGACATTATCACCATACCCCAGCCCCAACCCGGTCCCTGGCAGCTGCTGGGCAGGGTGGTTAAAGGCTCCAGGATCCTCAAGGTCAGTAAGCTCAACATAGAAGTTGATCCTTTACCCCAACCCCTGTTCCAGGGGGAGCGCATCAAGGTGGTGGCCAAGTTGATGGGCGATGAGCAGCGATTGCGTATGCCCGGATTGGACTATCTGGTGGAGTGGACCGCCCGATTTGTCAGCGATCATCAACCCGGCGATGAGAACTTTGCCGCCGGCACTGTCACCGTTGGCAGTTATAAGGATGATGGTGAGACATTGGATGAGCGCCCGGACGATGGGGTATTTACCGGTGACATCAACCTCAACCAACCCTGGGGCCGTTATGAATTCCAGGTGCGGGCCCGTAACAATGTGTTTGAACGTGAGCTGGAAATGCCCTTCGTGCTGTCACCCATGCCGGTCAGCGCCAGAATGCTCGATCCCGAAGATCCCCAAAGCGGCCACTACCAGATGGAGCTGAATGTGGACGACACCCAGCTGCGATTGGAAGATACCCATTTTGAATTCGAAATGGTGGGGCCGGCAGGGTTGCAATTGCCGGTCAGCGTGCATGGCATGCCTGCCTCAAAGGCTGTATTGGATTTGCCCGTGGTCAGTCTGTTTGGCAGTTATCGTCTCAAGGGCCAGGTCTTTTCCACAAGTACCACAGGACGCGAATTGGTGATCAAGCTGCCGGAAATGTTTTTTAACCTGATTGAGCCACCGGCCCCGCCCCCGAGTCCGGAAGAATTGGCGGCCCGGGCAGCTGCGGCCGCTGCACTGGCCGAGGAGCAGGCGAGGGCAGTTGCCATCAAGTGGATCATAGCCATCAATATTGTGCTGCTGGTGTTGGGTATAGTGGGCATCATTTTCTGGCGTAAACGTCAGGCCATGCTGATGGCGCTGGCTGCAGCTGAGGCCAAGTTACAGGAAGAAAAGGCAGCCAAGCAGACCAAGTCCAATACCGAACTGCTGGATGAAATTGACCTGACCATGCCTGAAGACTGAGTCGGTGATTTAATTAAAGTTTCACTGTGACAAGAGACACTTATTGGCGCTGGTTAAAAAATGACTGATTGATTCAGCCAAAATGAAAAAGCCGTTGACCTGAGTTGGCGCTCATTTGTAATATTGCCGCCATCGAGTGGAGCGGTAGTTCAGTTGGTTAGAATACCGGCCTGTCACGCCGGGGGTCGCGGGTTCGAGTCCCGTCCGCTCCGCCACTACATTAAACCTCACAATTGCTTGTGGGGTTTTTTGTTTTATCCCTCCTCAAAAATGCCTCCCATTTGCGGCTCAAATACCATTCCCACTACCCTTCTCTAATTGCTGGCATGTTCCGGACCATTGATATTCTTTTTTAGCTGCTACGCTGTTATTACCTGAGCGGCAGTAACTCGGAATGCATGGCGTTGCTGCTTACTGCCGTGATTGAGCATGTTGTCTTGAATGCTGATGTGAATGAGGCTTGGAGGTGTGGATGAAAAAGCTGCTGCTGATAATTGTTTCCATAGTTCTTTACGGATGTTTGGGTATGCCGCCAGCGGTTACGCCGGTGACCGGATTCAATTTGAATCACTACGTGGGTAAATGGTATGAGATCGCCCGCTTGGATCACTCATTCGAGCGCGGTTTAAGCCGGGTTACCGCTGAGTACAGTATTAACAGTGACGGCGGCGTGAGGGTACTCAACCGGGGCTTTTCGGATGCCAAAAAACAATGGCAGGAGGCGGAAGGCAAGGCTTACTTTGTGAATTCAAAGGACGAAGGATATTTGAAAGTGTCATTCTTTGGTCCGTTTTATGGTTCCTACGTGATTTTTGGACTGGATCATGACAACTATGATTACGCCTTTGTATCCGGGCCGAACACAGATTATTTATGGCTTTTAGCCAGAACCCCCACAGTTGATGCCGACGTCATTAAAAGATTTACAGAGATGTCGGCGCAACGCGGTTTTGACACCAGCCGTTTGATATTCGTTGAGCATAGTCCATCCCAGTGACGGCAGAATAGCGGCGTATTTGCACAGGTCTTGTCGCCGATCTTATCTATCGCGTTGCTCTACATGGTATTTTATGTTGCTGTCATATGATTGGCGGCTGATTGTCGTCACCGACAACGCTTGTTTTTAAGCACATTTGCTTTCGTTACGAGCGCAGGGGGTGTGAAGAGAGCTGGCGTCGTTAAAAGTGCAGGAGTCGTTATGATTGTCAGGACGTTACGTGAGAAACACCATTGGTCGCAGGAGCAATTGGCGCAGTTGTCAGGGTTAAGCTTACGTACCATACAGCGTGTAGAAGCCGGTAATAAGGCCAGCTTGGAAACGCTCAAGGCCCTTGCCTCTGTACTCGAAATCGATATATCGACGTTAACGGAGGAAGTGACTGTGATTGATAAAGACGCGGATTATTGGAAAGCAGAACCAATCTATATTCGATGGCTGCTTTGGGGAGTGAATAAGCGTCCCAAAGAAATGGCGTACATTGAATATGTGCTGGTTGCTGTCGGTATAGTCAGCTGGTTTGTATTTGAAGAGCGTCATTTGGTAACTCCCTTGGCCTTGTTGTTTGCTTATATCAGCGCCAAAGTGGTTGCGTACATGGACAGCAAGGGCTATTGGTAAGCCCAATTCGTCTGGCTCAGTGGAAATGATAAGTACTACACTGGGCCGCTAATTTATATTCACGCAGTTGTTGAGTATAGAAATGGGTTGTAAGAAAAGTTAAGTAAGAACCGTTTATTAAGAAAGGAAAATCATGTACCAGGGAAGTTGTCTTTGCGGCGCCGTGACCTTGACGCTGCTTGGCTCCATTGATGCCATTATTCATTGTCATTGTTCAAAGTGCCGAAAAAACAGCGGCACAGCCTACGCCACCAATGGTTTTATCCAGACCCAAGATCTGCTCATCACCACCGGGCTGGACGCCATAGGCTTTTTTGAAACCTCACCCGGAAAGCGGCGCCACTTTTGTAAGCTGTGCGCCTCACCCATCTACAGCAGTAATGCCCGGGCACCGGATAGACTCAGATTACGACTGGGAATTTTGGACTCGGACATAGTCGAAAGGCCGCAATCCCATAACTTTGTCTCATCAAAGGCCAACTGGGACGATTTGGACGCTGAGCTGCCCAGATATGACGCCCACGAACCTGGGCGCTAACGGATCTGCAATCTTAGTAGATCAAACATCCAACTGCAGGTAGAAAACCGTCAGGCTCAAACTGTCCATCAAGCCATGGCCGATTATCAGTGGCAGCAGATTGCGACCGAATTTCAGATACAGTGCGCCCAAGGTGAAGCCTATGCAGGACGCTATGATCAACCCCTGCAGTCCCTGGTAATAGAAGTGCACCAGTCCAAACGCCAGGGCCGGAAACAGGATGGACAGCAGCCGTTGAAATCGGAAGCCTTCAAACAGACGGTTGAATCTGGAAATCAGGAAAGCACGAAAGAACAGCTCTTCACCCAAACCGGCGCTAAGCCAGGATATACCGAGCCACAACAGGTACATGGGCAGGTTACCCGGCACATCTTCCAGGCGCTTGACTATGCCCTGGTTTTCATTGGCCATAAAGTCAAAGCCAAGCCAAGCTCCGGTTTTTGCGACCAGAACCCCGGTTAATATGATAGCGACTGTGGTTAACAGGCCTTTGGGTAGCAGCATGAAGCGTGCTTTGAAACCATCCGGGAAGCGTAACCCCAAAGCTACCCAGCTTTCACCGCGCCTGTGCAAGTAAAAGGTCAGAATGACCAGGGAGAGCAGCAGGGTGATGGGCGCTGAAAAGCGCCAGGTGACAGGATCGAGTGCAAATTTAGAGAGCACCACCAGTGCGGAAAATCCCAGTATTTCCCGGGCGGCGATACTTTTGGCTGTGATTGGCCAAGCTTTGTTTGCTTGCAATGAAGGGTTGTCGGTAGTGGGCATGGATTATCTCTCCTGAAATAAATGCCAACTTAGCCATTCACTTCGGGAAGATATAGAACGATTGTGCAGCGGCTGCTATTGAGGCATTTTGGCCTTTAACCATTGGCCCGGCGTCATGCCGACATAATGACGGAACTGGCGGGTAAAATGACTTTGATCGGCATAGCCACAGCAGGCAGCGGTATCGGCCAATGACGAGCCCGATTGCATCAGGGCTCTGGCCTTGTCCAGGCGCCTGAGTTGTAAAAAGCGGTAGGGACTGGTGCCCAGCAGTCTTTTGAAATCCCGCGTTAGCTTATAGCGGTCGCAGTCAGACTCCTGCTCCAGTGCCTCAAGTGTGATCTGGCTCTGCCAGTTATCCAGCATGTATTCCCTGGCGAGGCGGACAGCTCTCATGTCCAGCTGTTCGGCTACTGCCTTTTTGCCGCTGGCCAGAAACAGGCCATGGCAAAGACTTTGGATGGCGTCCTGGCGCTCAAAGCCATGCAAGGGTTGTGACAGGTCGTTTAATACCTGTCGCAGTGTATGCACCAAGGCGGGATGTTCCGAGAGGCCGCTGCTGATAAAGGGTAAATCCACACCGCCAAGGCAGAGTTGCATTTCAAAAGGGTCTACGGCGATGGCGCGGTAGCTGAAGCCGGCGTCGGCTACCGTCTTGCCGTCATGGGGTTCATCAGGGTGCAGTATGACGGCCTGACCAGGGAGAGAGTGCCTTTGCTCGCCACGGTAATTAAACCCCTGTACACCGCTTAAGGTGAGTGCCAGGGTGTAACTGTCGTGCCTGTGAGTGGCGAATTCACTGTGCCTTAATCTGGCTTCAATGCGATCATCCTCTCCCGGAGCCTTAAAGATGGTTAATAAGCGTTTATCCATGGCCTTGTATTTAAAAAGACTTTAGTCTTTACCCTAGCACCGTGACGTATTTGCGCCATTGCTGATTTGTTACCAAAGGCGTCTGAACGCCAGGGGCGGGATAAGGTTTGTATCTGTGTGTTGGTGAGCGGGTTGCTGTGTAACCACAGATTGCTTGAGGATCGGGATAGGTATGGATAAGGAAGTAAAGAAAGTCGTTATTGTCACCGGCGGTGGCCGAGGTATCGGTGCCGCCACCTGTAAGCTGCTGGCTTCCCAAGGTTATGCCGTGTGCGCGAATTACCGCATGGATAAGACCAGTGCCGAACAGGTGGTGGCCGAGATACACGAGGCCGGCGGCAGGGCATTTGCATTTCAGGCCGACGTGTCGCTGGAAGCCGAGGTGGAGGCCTTGTTTGATGCCACGCTTGAGACCTATGGCAGCGTCACCCACCTGGTGAATAACGCCGGGGTGCTGTTTACCCAGATGCCCCTGGTGGAAATGAGTTTGGAGCGCTTTAACAAGGTGATGGCGGCCAATGTTGGCAGCTGTTTTTTGTGCTCAAGGGCCTTCCTCAGAAGAGTGCAGGGGCCGGGAGCGATAGTGAACGTGTCTTCGGCGGCGGCGCGCACCGGCTCGCCCTTTGAATACGTGGACTATGCGGCATCCAAGGGCGCCATGGATACCCTGACCAAGGGGCTGTCGCTGGAGGTGGCGGCCCAAGGGATTCGGGTCAACGCCGTCAGGCCGGGGTTTATCCATACAGATATGCATGCCGACGGCGGCGAGCCCGGACGGGTGGAGCGGCTGGCGGCGCAGATACCGCTCAAACGCGGTGGTCAGCCGCTGGAGGTGGCCAATGCCATACTCTGGTTGTTGTCGGACGAGGCATCCTATGTGACCGGATCTTTTATCGATTTGGCAGGTGGCAGATAAGGGACAGAAATAAAGGCCAAAGGCATCAAACCGATGTAGTTGTGTGAGATAGCCGGCCCAAATGTCAGAGCGAATGAGCTCAAGGGAGACAAACCATGCAAGTGACCCGCAAACAGCTGTCGGATGCCGTTGAGGCGCAGATTATTTCCGCCGGGCAGGCCGATGCCCTTTATGCCTTCCTTAGTGCAAGGTCACAGGACACGCCCAGATTCAGCTTCACCCATGTGCTTTATTACCTGGGTGGTCTGATAGCCATAGGCGCCATGACCCTGTTTATGAATCTGGGGTGGGAGAACTTCGGCGGCGCCGGCATAGTACTGATTTCAATTCTGTATGCGGCGATGGGATTAACCATCACCCACCAGCTTGCCGTCCGCAATCTCAATATTCCCGCCGGTATTTGCGCGGTATTTGTGGTGTGCCTGACGCCGCTGGCCATTTACGGCCTGCAGCAATGGCTTGGGATCTGGCCAGATGACAGTGTGTATCGGGATTATCACAGGTATATACGTTGGCACTGGCTGTACATGGAGCTCGGCACCCTGGCGGTGGGCACCCTGGTGGCTTGGCGCTACAAATACCCCTTCCTTATCATGCCTATAGCAGCGACGCTCTGGTATATGACCATGGATATCAGTGCCATGATTTCCGGCGGCGATTTTGATTGGGAGTTAAGGTCTCTGGTGTCCATGTACAGCGGCCTGCTGATGATAGCCCTGGCCTTTTGGGTTGATATCAGGGCCAGACATGGGGCCGATTATGCCTTCTGGATTTATATCTTCGGGGTTATCGCCTTCTGGGGCGGACTGTCGTTTCAACACTCCGACAGTGAGCTATCCAAGTTCCTGTATTTTTTAATCAATCTGCTGATGATAGGCGTCGGCGTTATTTTGGTGCGGCGGGTATTTGTGATCTTTGGCGCCCTTGGGGCTTGCGGCTATTTGGGCCATTTGGCCTCCGATATCTTCAAGGACAGCTGGCTATTCCCGGTGGCGCTGACGGCCATAGGACTCGGGGTGATATATCTGGGGATCCTGTGGCAGAAGCATGAAAAGAGCCTCACCCACAGAGCCAGGCAGTGGCTGCCCGAATCCTTGCGGGAGTTATTGGAAGCCAGAAGCCTATAACTTTTGGCTGGGCAGCATGGCTCAGCAACATGGCTCAGATGCAATTGGCCGGCGAAATTGTTGAAGGATTGCCCGGACACTGCGCCTTAAATAGATTGGCTTAAACAGGACAGGATAAGCGTATGACCGCAATGACTTTTGAATTCAGGGATGCACCACCGGCAGTCGCCGAGTTTGCGGCACTGCGCACCCTGGTGGGTTGGAACAATCCCACTGCCGACCTGTTGGCTGCCAGCATGGAAAATTCGTACTACTGGGTATCTGTCTTCCATGAGCGGCAGTTGGTGGGAACTGGGAGGGTTATAGGAGACGGCGCCATGTATTTCTATATCCAGGATGTCATAGTCGATCCCGGCTTTCAGGGGCTGGGGCTTGGCAAAGCGAACATGCTCAGGATCAATGCCTTCCTGGCCTCTGAGTGCCAACGCGGTGCAACCATAGGCTTGCTTTCCGCCAAGGGCAAGGAAGGCTTTTACAGCGGCTTTGGTTATAGCAGGCGCGACGGTGAGTCGCTTGGTTTGGGTATGTGCCGTTTTGTTTAACCTGTTAATGCCGAAAGGCTGTCGAGCCTCAAGTTGGAGTAAAGCATGTATCGAAAAATCGGTAACACGGAAATCATGTCTGTGCACAAGGCCAGCTGTCATTGCGGCGCGGTCGAGTTGGAATTGACCTTGCCCTTTGGCGTGGAAAATCCGCGCCGCTGTGACTGCTCCATTTGCCGCCGAAAGGGCGCCATAGTGGCCTCGGTTAAGCTGGACGGCATCAAGATTATCAAGGGCGCCGAGGTGCTCAAGCTGTACCAGTTCAACACCATGACTGCCAAGCATTATTTTTGCTCCATCTGCGGCGTCTATACCCATCATCAACGCCGCTCCAACCCTGAGGAATATGGCTATAATCTCGGCTGCCTGGAGGGAGTAAACCCATTTGACCTCGGTGACGTAGTGACCAATGACGGGGTCAACCACCCGGCAGACAGAACCCCATGAACATAAGCCTTGCCTACCATGGTTCCCCAATGCGGGCTTGGCTTAGGACTGTCTCCAGGGCGCTGTTTTGTCTGGCCATCGGCTTTACCCATCCTGCTGCTTTTGCCTGGGCCGGACTGGCTCAAGTTGATTTAGTTAAGGTCGATTTGGTTAAGGTGGATAAGTCGCAGCGGAAAATGGTTCTCCTGAGCGGTGGCCAGCCGGTTAAGACCTATCGTATTGCGCTTGGCGCCAACCCTCAGGGGCATAAGCAGCAGGAAGGTGATGAGAGAACCCCGGAGGGGCTATACCGCCTCGACTACAAAAAGGAAGACTCGCGCTTTTACCGCGCCATGCACATCAGCTATCCCAATGCCGTCGATAAGATCTCCGCAAAGGCCAGGGGCGTCGAACCTGGCGGTTTTATTATGGTGCACGGGCAACGCAATTGGCTGAGCTGGCTCGCGCCCATCAGCCAAAGATTTGATTGGACCGACGGCTGTATCGCACTGACAAATGCCGAAATGGACGAGTTCATGGCTCTGGTGGATGTGGGGACAGAGATCCAAATCGAGTGGTAACTGTGCTGTTAGCACCAAAGATAAAAATGAATATAAAAAAAGAGGATAGGTTGTAGTGAATCGAGAAATATCCGTGGTGGCTTACGATGCCGCCTGGTCCGGGCTATTTGAACAGGAAAAAGTGGCTCTGCAACAGGTGCTTGGCACCAATGCCCTGGAGATCCACCATATGGGCAGTACCTCGGTGGAGGGGCTCGCCGCCAAACCCATATTGGATATTCTGATAGCCGTTCATTCTCTGGCTGAGGTCGACGGCTGCGAGCACGCCATGAGGGCCCTGGGCTATGAAGCCAAGGGTGAGAACGGCATCCCCGGGCGGCGCTACTTCAGAAAGGGCGGTGCCAGACGGACCCATCATATCCACGTATTTAGGGCAGGCGATGCGCAATTGCTGCGCCATCTGGCCTTTCGGGACTATCTGAGGGCACATCCTGATGTGGTGCAGGCCTATGCCGGTTTGAAAATGGCACTCGCCGCCGAGCACTGGCACGACGCCAAGTCCTATCAGGCAGGAAAAGATGCTTTCATAGGTCAACACGAGACCTTGGCGCTGGCTTGGTATACCCGCCGCTAACGAAACCGCCTGGTCCCGGAAAAAGCGAAAATTGTCATCAGCTTCTGCTATCTTGACCGCTGAAGGCTTTTTCAGGGAGAGACCCCATGGTCGAACGTATTACCGCCATGTTGGCACTGATAGGGGTACTGTCACTGCTGTGCCAGTGGCTGGGATGGAAGCTCAGGGTGCCGGCGATCTTGCCTTTGCTGCTGTGCGGTTTGCTGCTCGGGCCCGGTGTGGGACTGCTCGATCCCGATGCCCTGTTCGGTTATCTGCTGTTTCCAATAATTTCCCTTGGGGTTGCCGTCATACTGTTCGAGGGGGCGCTGACACTCAATTTCAACGAAATCAAAGACTATGGCCGGATGGTGACCCACTTGGTCACTTTGGGCATGCTGATCACCTGGGGCTGTATCAGCTTGGCTACCCGCATTTTTCTTGAGTTTGACTGGTCGCTGGCGCTCTTGTTTGGCGCCCTGGTGGTGGTCACAGGCCCAACCGTGATAGTCCCCATGCTGCGCAGCGTCCGGCCCCATTCCCAGCTGGCCGGGATCCTGCGGTGGGAAGGGATAGTCATAGATCCCATTGGCGCCATGTTGGCGGTGCTGGTATTTGAATTTATCAGTGTCAGCAACAATCAAACCACACATTTGCTCACCGCTCTGGGATCCATGCTGGGGCTGGGGATTGGGCTCGGTGTCCTGTCGGGTTATGGCATTGGATGGGTGCTGCGGCGGGATCTCTTGCCCCATTACCTGAAAAATACCGCGGTATTGACTGTGATGCTCGGCACCTTTGTCGGCTCCAACCTGCTGCAGGAAGAGTCCGGCCTGCTGACCGTGACCGTCATGGGCATTTGGCTGGCCAATATGCGCGGGGTGGACATTGAGTCCATTCTGGAGTTCAAGGAAACCCTGACCGTGCTGCTGATCTCGGCGCTGTTTATTTTGCTGGCGGCACGGCTCGATTCCAATGCCATGCTGGATCTCGGTTGGGGCGGCTTGGCCGTGCTGGCGGTGGTGATGTTGATAGCCAGACCCCTGTGCGTGTGGGTGTCCGGCATAGGCACCTCACTGGGGGCGAGGGAGAAATGGTTTCTGAGCTGGGTGGCGCCGCGGGGGATAGTGGCCGCGGCCGTATCTTCCCTGTTCGCCATCAAGCTGGAGGCCCGGCAGGTGCCGGGGGCCGAAAATCTGGTGCCCCTGGTGTTCCTTATCATCATAGGCACTGTGGTTATTCAGAGTTTAACCGCCGGGCGCTGGGCGCGGATGCTGAATGTCAGGGCGGGTTCTGCTCAGGGTTTACTTATCTTTGGAGCCTCCTCTTTTGCACGGGATCTGGCCAAGCTGCTGTTGGCGCGTAATGTCCGCGTGGTGCTGAGCGACACCAACTGGAACAACATCCGCCTGGCAAGGATGGACAATATCCCTGTGTATTTCGGCAACCCAGCCTCTGAGCATGCCGAAACCTATCTCGATCTGACCGGCATAGGCAGGGTATTGGTGATGTCGCCCTACAAGCAGCTTAACCCCTTGGTCAGCTTTCACTTTCAGGACTATTACGGCCGTAACAAGGTGTTTGGCCTGAATAATATGGAACCCGGCAGTGCCCGTCATCAGGCCTCCGAGGCTTATATGAAGCGCCTGTGCCTGTTCGGTGAGGGGGTTTCTTACGCCAAAATGGCCAGCCTGATGGCCAAGGGTGCCATTATCAAGAGCACCAATTTGAGGGATAACTTTACCCTGAGCGATTTCAAACAGCGTTACGGCGATACCGTGCTGCCTTTGGTGTATCTCAAAAATGACAAACTCTTTGTCGTCACAGGCACGGAGCAGTTGCCACAAGCGGGTATAGAGCTGCTGAGTCTGATCCCACTGGAAGCCCAGCTGTGTGCCAAAGAGCAGCAGGAGAAACTGCAGCAGGAGTCGGAGAGGGCGCAGCAAACGGATGTGGAGCAGGCAAGGGCGGAAGACAGGGAAGGACAGATGCCGGCCGGCTGAGTCCATTTGTTTGCTTTGGAGTGACAGTTCCTGAATATAAAAGCGGCGCCCAGGGGCGCCGCTTTTTCTTCACTTCAACTATTTTTCACTTCAACTTTTTACTTCAATCGGGCTTGGCTTGATTTGGGATAGGGATCAAGCAGCCTGCTCCTGGCGTTTGCCTGACAGGGTTTGGGCCATCAGTTCTTCGGGCGCAAAGTCATCCACGTTAATGGACTTGAGGCGACCGATTTCGGCTTTTTCCAGCAGAGCGATTTCTGCATCGCTCAACACACCCAGAGCCTTGCCTTCGGCGGCAACCTTATCCAGCCACATGAAGGGCAGGCGCTTGCCGGCGGCCTTGCAGACTTTCTCGTACAGCGGTTCGGCGGCCAGTATGTCCTTGAAGGTCTGTTCCTGAACACCGACAGGGTTATTGTCGCAGTTTTCCCAGAACTGACCCTGGCCAAGACGTTCACGGCTGGCGCAAGGGGTCTGCATTATCTTGGCAACCTTGTGATCCAGCACATCGCTTGGACGCTTCAGCGGACGGCCGAAGGGGAACAGCAGTACCCGCAGAACACCACCCAAACCGGCAGGGAAGTTGTCCAGCAGTTCATCCAGTGATGATTGCAGCTTGTGCAGCGCATCTTCCACGGCCCATTGCACCAGTGGCAGATCGTCGCTCTGACGGCCTTCATCCTGATAACGCTTAAGGGTGGCAGAGGCCAGGTACAGCTGGCTAAGCAGATCGCCGAGACGGGCAGAAATACGCTCTTTACGCTTGAGGTTACCGCCCAGTGTCGCCATCGCCAGATCCGACAGCAGGGCCAGGTTGGCACTGAAGCGGTTCATGTGCTGATAGTAACGCTTGGTCTTGTCACCGTAGGGCGCGTTGGAGAAACGGCTGCCGGTCAGGCCCATCCACACGCTGCGCACCAGGTTGCTGATGGTAAAGCCGATGTGACCGAACAGGGCGGCGTCGAACTTGTTCAGGCCCTGACGCACGTCGGTATCAAAGGCGGATTCCATCTCGGCCAGTACATAAGGATGGCAACGGATGGCGCCCTGACCATAGATGATCATTGAGCGGGTCAGTATGTTGGCACCTTCCACCGTGATGGCAATGGGAGCTGCCTGATAACCGCGGCCCAGATAGTTGTTGGGGCCAAGGCATACGCCCTTGCCGCCGTGGATATCCATGGCATCGATAACACACTTCTGCATGCGATCGGTCAGGTGGTATTTAACTATGGCGGAGATCACCGAAGGTTTTTCCCCCAGATCGATACCCGTGGTGGTCAGGGCAGTCACGGCATCCATCAGGTAAGCGTTACCGCCGATACGGGCCATGGGCTCTTCAATGCCTTCCAACTTACCGATGGGCAGCTTGAACTGGCGACGAATGCGGGCATAGGCACCGGTTGCCAGGGCGGCAGTCTTGATGCCACCGGCGGAGTTGGAGGGCAGGGTAATGCCGCGACCCACGGACAGACATTCAACCAGCATGCGCCAACCCTGGCCGGCCATCTTGGGACCACCAATGATAAAGCTTAAGGGGACGAATACGTCCTTGCCGAAGGTGGGGCCGTTTTGGAACATACAGTTCAGCGGGAAGTGGCGACGACCGGTTTCCACGCCTTCCACGTCGGTGGGGATCAGGGCGCAGGTGATACCCAGCTCTTCCTCGCCGCCCAGCAGACGCTCGGGGTCACGCAGTTTAAAGGCCAGACCCAGCACAGTGGCAATGGGGGCCAGGGTGATGTAGCGCTTGTTCCAGGTGAGTTTCATGCCGAGCACTTCTTCACCTTTCCACATGCCTTTGCAGACCACGCCGTAATCGGGGATGGAACCGGCATCGGAACCCGCTTCCGGACTGGTCAGAGCAAAACAGGGCACTTCCTGACCCTTGGCCAGGCGTGGCAGGTAGTAATCCTGTTGCTCCTTGGTACCGTAGTGTTGCAGCAGTTCACCGGGGCCGAGGGAGTTGGGTACGCCAACGGTCGAGGCCAGCTCACTGGACACGCCGGCCAGCTTTTGCAGAACCCGGGATTGGGCATAGGCAGAGAATTCCAGACCACCGAACTTCTTCTTGATGATCATGGCGAAGAAGCCGTTGTCCTTCAGGTATTGCCACACTTCAGGGGGCAAGTCCGCCAACTGGTGGGACACCTGATGCTCATTGACCATGCGGCACACAGTGTTGACCGGACCGTCGATAAAGGCCTGCTCTTCGGCGCTCAGACGGGCCACAGGGTAATTGTGGAGCTTTTTCCAGTTGGGGTTACCGGCGAACAGATCCGCTTCCCACCAGGTGGTACCGGCTTCAATGGCTTCCTTTTCGGTGGAAGACATTTCCGGCATGATGCCGCGGTACAGTTTAAGCAGGGGACGGGTAAACAGGCTTTGGCGAATGCTGCTGATATTCAGTGGCAGGGCGATGGCCAGGAAGATAATGCCGCCTGTGGTGCCAACCAAATCCAGGGTCCAGCCTGCGGTCATCATTATGGCTGCCGCGAAGGTGGCAGTCAGCAGGGATACCCGCAGGTAAGCGCAGGCACCCAAGACCGCGATAAACGCGATGATCCAGAGTAGGGTAATCACTGTAGTTCTCCTTGTAACGCGACCTGTGTCCACCACGGGTCTGCAAAAATTAACGCGCTTCTGATCACAATTATAGTCTGTGGTCAGACCTGTGTTGCAGTAAAATTAAACCCAAGCGCAAGGGAACACAAGTGATTTTCAAACAATTGTTTAAATTTTTTGGAGGGTCACGGCTTTCCGATAAACAAGCCCAGGGGTTACAATCAGTTAATTGCATTTTGCTGACAGGGTTTTGGAAAAGATGTGTGAATTGCTGGCCATGAGCGCCAATGTGCCCACTGATATTGTTTTCAGCTTTACAGGCCTGGCCGAACGTGGCGGCGTGACCGGTCCCCATGTGGACGGTTGGGGTATTACTTTTTACGAGGGTAAGGGCAGTCGCACCTTCAAGGATGCCCATCCCTCCAGCCAGTCCCTTATTGCCAGACTGATCAAATCCTATCCCATCAAGAGCGAAGTAGTGGTCAGCCACATTCGTCAGGCCAACCGCGGTGAGGTGGCATTGGAAAATACCCACCCCTTCAGCCGTGAGCTGTGGGGTCGCTATTGGACCTATGCCCATAACGGTCAGTTGAGTGATTATCTGCCACATTTTCCCGTCAGCCGCTTCCGCCCCGTGGGTGATACCGACAGTGAGTTGGCGTTTTGCTGGTTACTGGAGCAATTGGTCAAGCACTTTGGCGATACCCCGCCCGAGGATATGCAGGCGGTGTTTCGCTATGCCGCGGCGCTGGCAGAGCAGATCCGCACCCTGGGCGTCTTTAATATGATCCTCACAGATGGTGAGCACCTGCTGTGTTTTTGCAGCAATAACCTGTGTCACATCACCCGCCGCGCCCCATTTGGCAAGGCCAAGTTGATAGACACGGACGTGGTCATCGACTTTGACAAGGAAACCACCCCCAAAGACGTGGTGACCGTCATTGCCACCCGGCCGCTGACCGACAATGAGGCCTGGCAGTTGATGACACCGGGGCAGTGGAAGCTGTTTGCCAGGGGCGAGCTGTTGTGTGAGGGGCAGCCGGGCTAATGCCCGCTGCCTGCCAAAGATCAGGACGCGGGACTATTGGCCAGTTGGGGAGGCATCTCGCTGAACTGGTGGCTCAGCAGTTGGATGTCCAGCTGTTTGTCACCCTTTTCGAAGTGGGTCAGGCGCACCGGCAGATAGGCCAGTGATGGGGCAAACCAGATAAAGGTCTGGCGCTTGTTGTTCTTGCGTACCACTTCCAGTTTGACCGTGTCATAGCTGCCGCTGGCCAGGATCAATTGCTCCTTGGCCACCAACTTGAACTCGTAATCGTCAATTTCATTGTCCTTCACCAGACGATACAGCATGTGTTCCTTACCGGCGCTGAGATCCAACCGCAGCTGCAACTGCACCGTCATGGGATCGTGCAGCTCACCCTCATAGGGCAATTTGGCCTTTTCATCCTTATAACGGCTGTGCACCACGCCCTGGGCCTTGAGAAAGGCGGCCTGCTCATTGAAATTCGGTCCCGTGCCTTCCCGCTGGTGCATAAAGCGCACCGGGGACAGATTGGTGCCCTCCAGGGTAAATTCGGTGCGGATATGGCGCATGTCGCTCAGTACCAGCAGGCTCAGGCTGGAATCAAATTGGTACTGGTAGAAGTTGCCGTCGGGCGGCGGCAGTATGTATCTGGCCTGACCCAGTTCGATGTCACCGTAAAATACCTTGTACTCGGCACTTTGGGGTGCCAGTGGGCTTTGGGCCCAGGCTCCTGGGAGTGCCAGGCTCAGCAGCGCGGTCAGCGCAAACACCAATGCACGCATAAAAGTACGTATATAAGTAGTACGCATAAAACTCCTTGAGTCAGAAAGGCATGGCCATGACCAGAGTCGCCAGATCCGGGCGCCACTCATACTCAGACAAGGCAATCCTGCCCCGGTTCACTGTCACACCCTCGGCCCGCAGCAATTCCTGCTGCTCACGGAAACCCTCAGTGTCGAGTGGAAAGGAGATTTTGCCCTGGCTATTAATGACTCTATGCCATGGCAGCCCCAGTGCGCAAGGCGCCAGCTTGAGTGCCTTGGAGACGTGGCGGGCCCGGCCAGGCAGGCCGGCATAATCGGCGATCCGGCCATAACTGCAGACCTTGCCCTCGGGGATCATGGCCACTATTAACCAGATTTTTTCGTTCATGCCCAGGGTGGGTAAAGAGGAGTCCATGGCGGTTCCCGTGCTGTTGTCCTGTGGCGGCAGTGTAGCGGCTGCCATCCCGGCTGCCTAGTCCTGCAAGGGGCTTGGCGTTTCATGCCTGCTTATCTATACTGTATATAAACACAGTATTTGATTGATGGGAGCCGATATGGGAGAGCGACAGTCAGTGCATGCCTTGCCATCACTGTTGGCACGCCAGGATATCTGGGTTGGGCAAGAGATAGCGCCGCTGGTGCCAGGCCATGGCAGCGGCTTTGACAGCCTTGATGCCCTGTTGCCTGACCGCGGCTGGCCGCGGCAGGGGGTGTGCGAACTCATCTGTCCCCATCCCGGGCTCGGGGAACTGGCGCTGCTGTCGCCTCTGTTGGCTGCGCTCAGCCATGAAAGCGATGCCCTGGTGCTGCTGGTGGCGCCGCCGCTGTTGCCCGTCCCCCAATACCTGTTGCAGCAGGGCATAGCCATAGAGCGGCTCTATTGGGTTGATAGCCGGGATCGCAAGGAGCAGCTGTGGGCCATGGAGCAGGCGCTGAGTAGTGGCGGCTGCCAGCTGGTGCTCGCCTGGCTGACGCACCTGAGTCTGAGTGAAGCAAGGCGTCTGCAACTGGCCAGTGAAAAAGGCCAGAGTCTCGGCATAGTCTGCCTGCCATCCCAGCAAGAGGCCCATCCGGTGCCGCTCAAGCTGGCGCTGGAGCCCGGCGAAGGGGCACAGGTGCGGCTCCGTCTGCTCAAGCGCCGTGGCGGCGCCGGGGAGGTGTCACTGAACCTGGCGCTCCATGACAGGCTGCTGCCCGCCAATGCACCTGTGGGTCAATTGATCCGGGGGCCCTGGGGCTGATGCTGTTTCTGGCGCTGTACCTGCCTCATTGGCAGCTGGACTTTCTGCGTTACCGGCATGGCTTGGAGCCTTCCCGGGCCATGGTGCTGTACGACCCCGCCAAAGCCCGCATTGTGAGTCGCTGCGATATCGCCCGCGCGGCCGGTATAGCGCCGGGCCAGAGCATGGCCACCGCGGCCCTGCTGGCCCCGGCGTTGGAGGCCTTTCCCGGGTCGGCGGCTCTGGCGCAGCAGGCGCGGGAATTTCTTTGCCGCCAGGCCTACAGCTTCAGTGCCCGGGTGGTGCCCCCGGGACAGGAGGGCCTTTGCCCCGACAGCCTGTTGCTGGAAGTGGGGTCCATGGCGCAGATCTTCGGCGGTCTCCCGCCCTTGCTGCTGGCCTGTCGCCGCCGCTTCGAGACGCTGGGGTTCAGCGTGTCCCTGGCGCTGGGGCCCACGCCGCTGTCGGCCCAGTTGCTTGCCCGTCACAGCCCCTTGACTGCATACGGCTTTGGCAGTGGTGCTGACAGTGGCTCAGGCAGTGGCTCTGACAATGGTTCCAGAGGGGGCTGGTGGCCGCAGGAGTCCAAATACCTTACAGCCGCCGATGCCGCACAAGCGCCGCCAAGCGATTCTGCAGCGCAGGCAAAAGCGCTGACAAGGGCGCTGGGATCCGTGCCGGTTGAGATGCTGCCGCTGGATGATGACAGCCTGGCGCGCCTTGCCGGCATGGGCATAGTGCAACTGCAAATGCTGCTGGCGTTGCCCGCCGCCGAACTTGGGATCCGCTTCGGCCCCGGGCTGCCCGGTCTGCTGGCCAGGATCAGGGGCGATCTGCCCCAGCCCCTGGAGTATTACCGCTTGCCGGAGCACTACAGGCACAAGCAGGAGCTGCTGTTCGAGGCCTGTGAATTGCAGGGACTGGTGTTTGTGCTGGGGCGCATGTTTGCCGAACTGGCCCTGTATCTGCGCCAGCGGCAGTTGGCGCTGCAGCAGCTGACGCTGAGCCTGCATTATCGGGATCCGGACGCCGCCCCTTTGCAACTGGAACTGAGCTATCCCTTTGCCGAGTATCAGGCCGAGGCGCTGCTGAGTCTGTGCCGGCTGCAACTGGAACGCCACAGCCTGAGTCAGCCCGTGGTGGCCCTGACCCTGGCGGCCAGACGCTTTGTTCCCAGACGCCAGTTGACCAAGAGCCAGGGGCTGATGGCCAAAGAGCAGCAGCAGGAGATCCTGCTGGCGCGGCTGGAGGCAAGACTTGGGGCCCGGAGCCTGAAGCGCCTCAGTTTCCGGGATGCCCTGTTGCCTGAATCCGCCTGGCAAGCCCACGGCGCCGGGGAGCCCTGCGAGGGAGGCGGACTCAGCCCAAGGCAAAGGCTGGCCTGTCGCCCTGCCTGGCTCTTGCCTGCGCCGAGCCCCATTACCGCCGACGACATAGTATTGCTGCGGGGGCCCGAGCGCTTTCGCAGCCCCTGGTGGCAACAGCAACCACAACAGCGCGACTATTACCTGGCCCGCCACCGGGACGGCGGCCTGTGCTGGGTGTTTCGCAGCCGGATCGACGGCGATCTCGGCCTGTACCTGCACGGGTGGTTCTGATGTACGCCGAGCTGCATGCCATTTCCAACTACAGTTTCCTGCGCGGCGCCTCCCATCCTGCCGAGCTGGTGGCCGAGGCGGCACGCCTGGGTTATAAGGCTCTGGCGCTGACCGATGAGTGCTCGGTGGCCGGGGTGGTCAAGGCCCATGAGGCCGCCAAAGATGAGGCCGCCAAGGGGCTCGATATCAAACTCATCATTGGCGCCCACTTTCGCCTGCCCGAGGGCCTGTTGGTGCTGCTGGCCACCAGCCGCCTGGGCTATGGTCAGCTTTGCCGCCTGATAAGCCTTGCCCGGCGCCGGGCACCCAAGGGGGAATACCACATTGCCCTGACGGATTTTGTCGCCGATGGTGAGGCCCTGAGCCAATGCCTCTTGCTGTGGCGACCGCCCCGGGATTGCCTGCAGGCCGGGGAGGCCCTGCCGGCCACCTGGCTGGAAACCGCCGCAAGCCTGCAGCAGGTATTTGGCGAGCGGCTGTCGCTGCTGGCCGAGCACAGCCTGGCCGCCGCAGATAGCCTGGCATTGACGGCGTTCAAGACCCTGGCGGCCCGCAGCGGCATCGAGTGTGTGGCCGGCGGCGATGTGCGCATGCACTGCCTGGCACGCCAGCCCCTTTTGGATGTGCTGACCTGCATCCGCCACGGCACCAGTCTCGACCAGGCCCAGGGGCTGCTGAGTCAGAACGGCGAGCATTATCTCAAACCCTTATCCCTGCTGGCTCGGCGTTATCCCGCCCCCTGGCTGGCCCGCAGCCTGATGTTGGCCGATCTCTGTGACTTCAGTCTCGACGAGCTGAAGTATGAGTATCCCGGCGAGTTGGTGCCCCCCGGTATGAGTGCCGCAACTTATCTGGCCCGGGAAGTGGCCCGCGGGGCCAGGCGCCGCTTTGGCCTCAAGGTGCCGGCGGCGGTGCGCAGCCAGTATCAACACGAGCTGACCCTTATCGCCGAGCTGGGGTATGAGTATTTTTTTCTGACCATTTACGATCTGGTGCGCTTTGCCAGGCGGCGCAAGATCCTGCACCAGGGCCGGGGCTCGGCGGCCAATTCCGTGGTTTGCTATTGCCTGGGGATCACCGAGGTGGATCCCACCCGGGTCAATATGCTGTTTGAGCGCTTTATCTCCCGCGAACGCCAGGAGCCGCCGGACATAGACGTGGACTTTGAACATGAGCGCCGCGAAGAAGTGATCCAGTACATTTATCGCAAGTACGGCCGCGAGCGGGCGGCCCTCGCCGCCAGCGTGATCAGCTACCGCTTCAAGAGTGCCATGGCCGATGTCGGCAAGGCCCTGGGGCTGGACCGGGAACTGCTGGCGCGACTGGTGAAGGCGGTGGACAGGCGCGATCCCGCTAACCCCTGGCAACAGCAGTTGCAAGCCCAGTTGCCGGGGCAGGGGCCCGAGGCCCTGTTGCCGGGGTTGGTGTCCCAGCTGCTGGGCTTTCCCCGGCACCTGTCCCAGCATGTGGGCGGCTTTGTGATCTCCGCCGGTCCCCTGTGCGAGCTGGTGGCGGTGGAAAACGCCGCCATGGCGGACAGAACGGTGATCCAGTGGGACAAGGACGATCTCGAAAGCCTGGGATTGCTCAAGGTGGATGTGCTGGCGCTCGGCATGCTGACAGCCATAGGCAAGTGTTTTGCCTTGCTCAGGCGCCACGTTGGGCCCTTTGGTATGGGCAGCATAGTCCCGGAGCAGCCCGAGGTGTATGAGATGCTCAGCCGCGGTGACAGCATAGGGGTGTTTCAGGTGGAATCGCGGGCGCAGATGTCCATGCTGCCGCGGCTGCGGCCGGCCTGTTATTACGATCTGGTGATCCAGATAGCCATAGTCAGACCCGGGCCCATTCAGGGGGATATGGTGCATCCCTACCTACGGCGGCGCAAGGGATTAGAGCCCGTGTCCTATCCCAGCGAGGCGGTGCGTGAGGTGCTGAGCCGCACCCTGGGGGTGCCGATATTCCAGGAGCAGGTGATCAAACTGGCCATGGTGGCGGCCGGTTTTTCCGGTGGTGAGGCGGATCAGCTGCGCCGTGCCATGGCCAGTTGGAAGCAGAGCGGCAAGCTGGAACTGTTCGAACACAAGCTGTTGGAGGGCATGCAGTCACGGGGCTACAGCGAGGACTTTGCCCGGCAGATCTTCCGCCAAATACGCGGCTTTGGCGAATACGGTTTCCCCGAGTCCCATTCCGCCAGCTTCGCGCTGCTGGCCTATGTGTCTGCCTATCTCAAGCATCATTTTCCGGCGGCCTTTTGCTGCGCCTTGCTCAACAGCCAGCCCATGGGTTTTTACAGCCCGTCGCAACTGCTACAGGACGCCCGGCGCCATGGGGTGACAGTGCTGGATGTGTGCATCAATCACAGCCAGTGGGATAACGATTTAACGCCGATTGCATCTGGTTTTGCCATCCGCCTCGGCTTTCGCATGGTCAAGGGCTTGAGCCGCCGAACCATGGCAGCCGTGCTTGATAAGCGCCCTGCGGCCGGATTTGAGCAGTTGACGCAGCTTGAACCCCTGCTTGGGCGCCGCGAGCTGGAGGCCCTGGCGGCAGCCGATGCCTTCAAGGCACTGGCGGGGCACAGATACCAGGCCCGCTGGCAACTGGCTGCCCGCCAGGCGTCCTTGCCGCTGTTCGATGAGCCTTTGTCACTGGATACCCGGGTGCAGCTGCGGGCGCCCGATGAGGTGCACTGTTTACGGGCCGACTATGACAGCAAGGGTCTGACCCTGGGACGCCACCCCTTATTGCTGCTGCGCGAGCGCAATCTGCTGTCAAAATGTTTGACCGCAAAAGCACTGGCAAACTGTCGTCACGGCCAGGTGGTGCGGGTGGCCGGTTTGGTGACCGGAAGGCAAAGGCCCGGCACAGCATCGGGAGTCACCTTTATTACCTTGGAGGATGAGACGGGCAATATTAATCTGGTGGTCTGGATGGGTACCGCCAGGGCCCAGAGGAAACCCTATTTGACATCAACAATTTTGAAGGTGGATGGAGTGGTGGAACACGCCGATGGGGTGACCCATGTGATTGCCGGGCGCCTGGAAGATATTTCCGCCCTGATGGCCGATTTGCTGGTAACATCCCGGGACTTTCATTAGCCGCAGGCGGGCCTCAATACCCTGGCTGTGGCCATTCAACGGCTGATCCCTTTCAATGGCAAAATCCATTCAATGACGGAGCCCTTTCAATAGCGGAGCCAAAGAGGAGCAAATGGAGATACTCTTGCTGACCCATGAGCGGGAGCTGGGGCGCAGCGACAACAGTGGCCAACTGGCGCTGCAGTTGTTTCCGCAGTTGTGTCGCCGCCTGCTGTGGCAGCGGCGTCAGCCCTTGGTGTTGCCAACGTCAGGCACCTATCTGCTGTATCCGGCCGATGCGGATGAACCCAGAATTGCAGCCGATGAACTGGCGGAGACGGATCAGGTGATCATTCTCGATGGCACCTGGCAGGAGGCCCACAAGATGCTGCGCCAAAGCCCCTGGCTGCGGGTGTTGCCACGGGTCAGCTTAAGCCAGCTGCCGCCGTCAAGATTCAGGCTGAGGCGCAATCAAAGGGAAGATGGCCTCTGTACCGCCGAGTGCATCGCCGCCCTGTGGCAGGCCAGTGGTCGGCAGCAGCAAGCCCTGACCTTGATGGAACAGTTCGAACTGTGGCAGTTAAAGATGCAGGGCCAGTTCAGTAAAGAGCCAGTAAAGAGCCAGTAAAGCGTAAAGCAGGGCGGTCAGACGGCGGTGGGCAGCACCGTCAGATAGATGCACAGGAAGTGGCTCAGGGCCCCCAGCAGCACAAACAGGTGCCAGATGGCGTGATTGAAGGGAATGCGTTTAACCGCATAGAAGATGACCCCCAGGCTGTAAAATAAGCCGCCACTGAGCAACAGCTGGAATCCCAGCGGGGAAAGCCCGGCAATCAGCTCATCCAGCACAGTCATGCACAGCCAGCCCATCGCCAGGTACAGCAGCAGACTGATGGCCTTGAATCTGTGCAGAAACAGCACCTTGAATCCTATCCCCCCCAGGGCCAGCAACCAGATGGCCAGCAACACCCAGTCGGCGTTGGCCTTGGCCAGGCTTATCATCATCAGCGGGGTGTAGGTGCCGGCGATAAGCAGATAGATGGCGCAGTGATCCAACAATTTAAGTTTCTGTTTACGCTCAGGATCTTTAACCGAGTGATAAGCGGTGGAACAGGCAAACAGCAGCACCATGCTCAGACCATAGATGAACACACCCAGCAATTGGGCAGTGCTGAGCACGGACGAGCCCCGCAGCAGCATCAGCGCCGTGGCCGCAAGAGCGGCCAGTACCCCAAGGCCATGGCTCAGGCTGTTGGCAAACTCTTCCCTGGGTGAATAGGCGGCCTGGGCCTTGGTTGGTGTCATGATGATCCTTATGGAATGTCTATGGGCTGGCGATGCCTTTGGGCTAACAAGCCTGGCAGCAAAGTTACACAGTAAAAAAGCCACACGGTAAAAATAGAGCAATGAATCTAACACCTGTGGCGCCGCGGGGCAAGAATTAAGCTTACAAGTGTACGCTTAAATTTGGATGGTGTCTTGTCTGAGGCAAATGGCTGGTTTTGCCATTGGTTGATAACTCGGCCGAGTGTCATGCGATTTCTATTCGGGCTGTAGGCCTGGCTGCAGGGCGGCTGCGCTATGGTTTCCCATTCGCTTCCCAAACAGGCTGATTTTGTGGGTAAAAAAGTTACCAGACTGTGGGGCTGAACTTTTCTGCTCAAGTTGACTCGAACACCAGACTCAAGGAAAAAGGACAAGGAACCCCGAATAGCCTCACAGCTCCTGCTGACAGTTGGCCTTCAGTGCAATGCGTTTAAAGCAATTGGCTTTAAAGCCATTGGCTGTCAACGCACGCAGTTCAAAGCACGGCCTATGAATGTGTGGCTCAGCGCTGTGGCCTGGGGAAATTCGGGAAAGACGTTATTATGCGGACAAGCGTGTTTGGATTAATCAAGGACGACATAGAGGCAGAAATTGAGGCTGACACCGTCCTGCTGCCCGAGCATCTGCCAGCGGACCGGCTATCGCCCGGTTCAAACCGGCATATCGCCTTTGCAAGCGAACCTGAGCCTGTTAATGGGCAAATCCTCAATCCCGCGGGCGTGAATGTCACTTTACTGCCCATGGCTATTGGGGGCGATGAGCCAGAGCCCTTACATCCGGTGCCTTTACATCCAGTGCCTTTACATCCAGAGCACGCCTTGCCCGACTTGCCGCATGAGGCAAAAGCGCAAGGGCCAGGGGAGACAAAGCCGGCGGTAAAGATTTTTGGCAAAGGCCAGTTGCTGGCCTTTGCCGTCCTGGCGCTGCTGCTGCACCTTGGCATTGTGGCTCTGCTGTCCACATTCAACTGGCAAATACCCCAATCCCTGTCAAAGCAACAGCCAAAGCCCGCGGCCCTGAAATCCTATTTGTATGTTGCGCCGCCTGCGCCAGTCATTGCTGAATTGCCGCCTGAACCTTCGGCACCATTGCCGAACGAAGCACAAGTTGAACCCATTCAAGCCGAAGCCAAGCCTGAGGTTGAGACTGAGCCCAAGCCAGATCCCAAGCCAACGCTGGAGACTAAAAAGGCAGCCCAAATAGTGGCTGAGGTAGAGGAACAGGTGCAGGAGCCATTGCCGGAAGTGGAGCAGGAAAAGCAAGCCGGGCAAGCGGCAGCGCAGAATCAATTTGCCCGAACGCCCGTGGATGCCCAGCCAAAGCTGGACTTTTCCACCTCCGCCAGTCGCTTCATTGCCGACAAAAATGCCCAGGCGCTGGAGACACTGGGGCAGGAGTATGCAGACCGCAAGACTATCCCCGGCGGTATGTCCGAGATGTTGCCGGACATGGAGGTGCTGGAGGTGCCCAATGCCGATGATATTTATAAACCCAGTACCCTAGATCACAGACTCGATCCCAATCGCATCATCAAGAAAGGGGATACCTGCTATCGGATAGTGAAGGTGCCAACGCCGCTGAATCCCCATGCGGAAAACCCCGGCTTCCCCTTTAACTGTGGTGGCGACAAGGTAAAACAGGCCATCAAGGAAGGCATCAATCGCCATCTGGAGCGCATGGGGCGGAAAATAAATAGATGAAATAATTAGATTGCAACATTCATATTGCATTGCATGATTTATTTATTGTTATAAATTACAATATGATAAAGACTCTAAAAATTAGATTTATTTGTGTTTTTTGGCTGCGCATAAACGCTCTTGTGTTTTAATTGCGCCCATGGTTATACTGCGGCCACTTGTCGGAGTGCCTTAGGGCTGAGACCGTTAATTCGGGATCCGTTGAACCTGATCGGGTTAAGACCTGCGAAGGAAACAAGCTGGGATCCCCCTGCAATGGGGGATCATTGGGATAAAGCCAACGGGCGCAATGGCCGTGGATTTTTCCCGACGCTGACTCAACTTCTCTCTATTCCCCGACAAGCAAATTCATCTTTCAAAAGAGTGAGCTTGCTTATGTCAAACCGTCGTGAAACCCGTGCCGCCGCCCAGGCTTTTATTGAAAACCTCAAGCCGCTGGCCCATCCCAATTCAGAAAAAATCTACCTGCAGGGCTCCCGTGCCGATATCCGGGTCGGTATGCGGCAGATCCACCAGACTGATACCCGCATTGCCGCCGCAGATGGCAGTATTCGTTTGGAGCCCAACCCGGCAATCCGGGTTTATGACTGTGCCGGCGCCTACAGCGATCCGGCCGCCAAGATCAATGTCCGCCAGGGATTGGCTGCACTGCGCAGCCCCTGGATCCTGGAACGGGATGATACCGAGGTCCTTGAAGGTGTCAGCTCCCAATTCACCCAGCAACGCCTTGCCGATGAAGGGCTGGATCATCTGCGCTTTGATGCGCTGCCCAAACCCCGCCGCGCCAAGGCCGGCAAGAGGGTGACCCAGATGCATTATGCCAGGGCGGGGATCATCACCCCGGAAATGGAATACATAGCCATTCGGGAAAACCTGGCCCGGGCCGCTGACACAAGCGGCGATGGGTGGGATGAACAGCTCACGCGACGCAAACCCGGTGAAGCCTTCGGTGCCCTGGTGGGGCAGCCCATTACGGCCGAGTTTGTCCGAGACGAGGTGGCCCGCGGCCGCGCCATCATCCCCGCCAATATTAATCACCCCGAGGCAGAGCCGATGATCATCGGCCGTAATTTCCTGGTGAAGGTCAATGCCAACATAGGCAACTCTGCGGTGACCTCATCCATCGAGGAAGAGGTGGAAAAACTGGTATGGGCCACCCGCTGGGGCGCAGATACTGTGATGGACTTGTCCACCGGTCGCTACATCCACGAGACCCGCGAATGGATAGTGCGCAACTCGCCCGTGCCCATAGGCACAGTGCCCATCTACCAGGCGCTGGAGAAGGTAAACGGCATAGCCGAGGATCTCAGCTGGGAAGTGTTCCGCGACACCCTGATTGAGCAGGCGGAGCAGGGGGTGGATTACTTTACCATTCACGCCGGTGTGCTGCTGCGTTACGTGCCCATGACCGCCAAGCGGGTGACAGGCATAGTGTCCCGCGGTGGCTCCATCATGGCCAAGTGGTGCCTGAGTCACCACAAGGAGAACTTCCTCTACACCCATTTCCGCGACATCTGTGAGCTATGCGCCGCCTACGACGTCTCCCTGTCCCTGGGGGACGGCATGCGTCCCGGTTCAATCGCCGATGCCAACGACGAGGCCCAGTTTGCCGAGCTGGAAACCCTGGGGGAACTGGTGAAAATCGCCTGGGAATATGATGTGCAGACCATCATCGAAGGTCCCGGCCATATTCCCATGCAGCTCATCAAGGAGAACATGGACAAGCAGCTGGAGCACTGCGCCGAAGCGCCGTTTTATACCCTGGGTCCCCAGACCACAGACATAGCGCCGGGCTACGATCATTTCACCTCCGGCATAGGGGCGGCGATGATAGCCTGGTACGGTTGCGCCATGCTTTGCTACGTGACGCCGAAGGAACATCTCGGCTTGCCGAACAAAGAAGACGTCAAGCAGGGCCTAATCGCCTATAAGATTGCCGCCCACGCCGCTGACGTGGCCAAGGGCCATCCAAGCGCCCAGTTGCGGGACAATGCCCTGTCGAAGGCCCGTTTTGAGTTCCGCTGGGAAGATCAGTACAACCTGGGGCTTGATCCCGACACGGCCCGGGCCTATCACGATGAGTCACTGCCCCAGGAGTCGGCCAAGGTGGCCCATTTCTGCTCCATGTGCGGTCCCAAGTTCTGTTCGATGAAGATCACCCAGGACGTGCGTGACTACGCCGCCGGCTTGGAAGCGGCCAAGGCTGCAGGAGCAAATGACACAGCCCAGGCCATCGAAGTGCAAGCCATAGCTGTGCAGCACAGTATTGCCCGGGACGGCATGGCGAAAATGTCCGATGCCTTCCGCGATGCCGGCGGAGCCCTGTACAGCGAGCATCATGTGGATGGGGTGCTTGAGCCCGTTTCAGGGGAATAGCATGGAGGCCAATCCCAAAGCCAAATCCATTCCGAAAGCCATTCCCGAGGCCTTTAAGAAACCGATAGTTTGGACCATTGCCGGTTCAGACAGCGGCGGTGGCGCCGGTATTCAGGCGGATCTGGCGACCATCAATGCCCTGGGTTGCCACTGCTGCACAATAATCACGGCGCTGACCGCCCAAAGTTCGGTGGCCGTGACCCTGGTGGAGCCGGTATCAGATGCCATGCTGCTGGCCCAGCTGAATACCTTGTTTGCCGACATGCCGCCCGCGGCCATCAAGATTGGTCTGTTGGCAAATCAGGCCCAGCTCAACTTGCTGGCGGATTGGTTGACTACCCATGTGCCCCAGGTAGCCATGGTGCTCGACCCTGTGATGGTGGCCAGCTGCGGCGACTCGCTGCAGCAGGGCCGCGGCCGGCTCGATTTCAATCCCTTGTTCGAGCTTGCCACCATCATCACCCCCAATGTGGCCGAACTGGCGCAGATGACGGGCAAGGAAAAACTTCAAAATGAGGCCGATTGGCATCAGGCGGCCACAGCGCTCAAGGCAAGGATCCGGGGCAGCCTGTTTGCCAAGGGTGGCGATTTTCCCCGTCATGGGCGGCTGGCCACCGAGGCCGAAGATCTGATGTTGCTGGGCGAGCTCAATGACTGCTCGCCGCTGCACAGCAACATGGGCTTCAAGCTCACCAGCCCAAGGGTACAGACCGATAACAATCACGGCAGCGGCTGCACCCTGGCGAGCGCGGCTGCGGCCTTTTTGGCCCAGGGCTATGTGGTGCCCGATGCCCTGGTGCTGGCCAAGGCCTATATCAACCACGCATTGGCGCTGGGTTACAGATCAGGCGCAGGCCCCGGGCCCTTGGGTCGTCCGGGTTGGCCAGAGTCCTTGGAAGATTTCCCGGCCATTTCGCCTTTGGCAATCGATGGAGCCCAAAAAGGGCAAGCGGCAAACGAAGTGCCCTTTGCCACGCTTGAGGCCAATCTTGGGATCTATCCCGTGGTGGCCGATATTGAGCAGCTAAAAGTACTGCTGAAGGCGGGGGTGAAAACAATTCAGTTCAGGCTAAAACAAACTGCCACTCCGGGGTCAGAGCCGGAGCGGGCCGTTATTCGTGCCATTGAGTTGGGACGAGAATACGGTGCGCAACTCTTTATCAACGATCACTGGCAGCTCGCCCTGGCCCATGGCGCCTTTGGGGTCCATTTGGGCCAGGAAGATTTGGCCGGGGCACCCTTGGGCAGGCTTGCCGAGGCGGGGTTGGCCCTTGGCCTCTCCAGTCACGGTTATTTCGAGGCCCTGCTGGCATTGGCTAATCAGCCGAGCTACCTGGCCCTCGGGCATATTTTTCCGACCCCCACCAAGACCATGCCCTCCAAACCCCAGGGCCTTGAACGCCTGAGGCGTTATGTGGCCACCTTTGCGCCAAGGCTGCCGACCGTGGCCATTGGCGGAATAGACAAGCATAATCTGGGGGATATCCGCGCCACCGGCGTCAACAGCGCCGCCGTGGTGCGGGCCATCTGTGCCCACGGTGCACCGGATGAAGCCCTTGCAGAGCTGACCGCGATCTGGGAGGACGGCCATGGGACTTTCTGACCGGGATTTTATCCGCTATTCGCGGCAGATATTGTTGCCCGAATGCGGCGAGGCTGGGCAAGTACGTCTGGGGCAAAGTCGCATCGCCATAGTGGGCTGTGGCGGTTTGGGCTGCTCTGTGGCCCAGCAATTGGCGGCCGCCGGCGTCGGTCACATCAGCCTGTTTGATGGCGATACGGTTGAGCTGTCCAACCTGCCGAGGCAGTTGGCCTATGACGACAGGGATCTGGGTCAAGGGAAAGCGCAGGTGCTGGCCGCCAGGCTCGCTCGCCGGTACCCGGGGGGCACGCTCAGCGCCGCCGGTGCCATCACTGCGGAAAACGTCGATTCAGCACTTTCGGGTAAGGATTTGGTGCTCGATTGCAGCGACAACTTTGCGACTCGCCACAGGGTTAACGCAAGTTGCCAGCGTTTGAATCTGCCCCTTATCAGCGCCGCCATCAGCGGCTTTGAAGGCCAACTGCTCCTTGTTACACCCGGTGAAGGGCCCTGTTACCAGTGTCTGTATCCGGAAGATACCCAAAGCGCCGGCAATTGCGCCGCCCAAGGCGTGCTTGGGCCCGCCGTGGCCGTGATGGCTTCGATGCAGGCGCTGCTGGCGCTGAAATTGTTGCTGGGGTTGGATTGCAATAGCGGGCGTCTGCTGCGTTTCAATGGCCTAAGCCTCAGTTGGCATGAGGCCAGGCTGGAGCCGGATCCCCTGTGTCCCATTTGCGCCTTGAGGCTTGGTACTTCTAAAACCCCAGACTCACAAGTTATCCCCCAAGGGAGAAAGAACCATGTTGACCATTCAGTTTAACGGCGAGTCGCTGCAGTTGCCTGCGGGACTTAGCCTGAATGCCTTTCTAGAGCAACAAGCAATCCGGCCCCAGCAGGTGGCTCTGGTGCTGAACGGTACTGTGGTGCCAAGGCATCGCTGGACGCACCTGCATCTTGCCGAGGCCGACCGCCTTGATTGTTTTGCCGCCGTGGCGGGAGGTTGAGATGCTGACCATTGCCAATCAGCAATTTTCATCAAGATTATTCAGCGGTACCGGCAAATTTGCCTCTTCGGCGCTGATGCAACAGGCCATAGCCGCCAGTGGCACCGAGTTGGTGACCTTGGCGCTCAAGCGCATCGATCTCAGCCAGGGCCGCGATGACATATTACAGCCGCTGCTGGAACGGGGCGTAAAATTGCTGCCCAATACCTCAGGTGCCCGCAACGCCAGGGAAGCGATACTCGCGGCGAACCTGGCGCGGGAACTGCTGGGTACTCACTGGCTGAAATTGGAGATCCACCCGGATCCCCGATACCTGATGCCCGATCCCATGGAAACTTTCGAGGCGGCCAGGGAGCTGGTGTCCCAGGGCTTTGCGGTCTTGCCCTATGTCCACGCCGATCCTGTGCTGTGCCGACGCCTGGAGGAGATAGGCTGCGCCGCCGTCATGCCGCTGGCGAGCCCCATAGGCTCCAATCAGGGGCTGGAGAGCAGGGCGTTTTTAAAGATCATCATAGAGCAGGCCAACATTCCTGTGGTGGTGGATGCCGGCATAGGTTCGCCGTCCCAGGCCTGTGAGGCGATGGAGCTTGGCGCCGACGCCGTGCTGGTCAATACCGCCATTGCCTCCAGCGCCGATCCAGTGCGTATGGCGGCGGCCTTTGCACGGGCGGTGGAGTGTGGCCGCGAGGCCTATTTGGCGGGTCTAGGCGCCAGGGGCGTTCAGGCCAGTCACACCAGCCCCCTGACCGCATTTCTGGGAGTCGAATGATGCAACTCGCCAGAGGGATAGTGGTCCCTGAGACGCAGATCGGCAAAGTCCGATTGAATGTCCCATCGAATGAGTGTGGGGCCGAGGTAGCAGGATTTGCTACTGAGTTTGCCGCCCTTGACATGGATAGACTCAAGCTTGGGATCTATTCGGCCACGGCGGCCGATGTGGAGCGGGCGCTCAGGCAGCCAGAGCGGCTTGAGAGCCTGATGGCGCTGCTGTCACCGGCCGCCGTGCCCTATCTGGAAACCATGGCACAGCTGAGTGTTGCCGCCACCCGCAAACGCTTTGGCGCCAACATCGGTCTGTATTTGCCGCTGTATTTGTCAAACCTCTGTGCCAACGAGTGCGACTACTGCGGCTTTACCATGGGCAACAGGATCAAACGCAAGACCCTCAATGATGATGAGCTGGCGCGGGAGATGGCCATTATCAAGGGCTGGGGCTTTGACTCTGTGCTGCTGGTGTCCGGTGAGCATGAGACCAAGGTCGGCATGGACTATTTCCGCCGAATTTTGCCCGCGGTCAAGCAGCAGTTCTCACACCTTGCCATGGAGGTGCAACCGCTGGCGGAGGGCGAATACCGCGAGTTGGTATCCCTGGGGCTTGATGCCGTGATGGTCTACCAGGAAACCTATCAGCGCCGCACCTATGCCGCCCACCACACCCGCGGTCGCAAGTCGGACTTTAACTGGCGCCTGGACACTCCGGACAGACTGGCCCGGGCCGGGGTCGATAAGATTGGCCTGGGTGTTTTGCTGGGCCTCGATGATTGGCGCCTGGATGCGCTGGTGATGGGCCATCATCTGCACTATCTGGAGCGGCACCATTGGCGCAGCCGTTACAGTATTTCCCTGCCGAGACTCAGGCCCTGTGTCGGCGGCGTGCCGCCCAAGGTGGAGCTGAGCGATCGCGGCCTGGTGCAACTTATCTGTGCCTTTCGCCTGTTCAGTGAGTCACTGGATATCAGCCTGTCGACCCGGGAAAGCCCTGAGCTCAGGGACAACTTGTTTTCCCTGGGGGTGACCCAGGTCAGCGCCGGCAGCGCCACCTCGCCGGGGGGCTATGCTGCGCCCCAATCACAGCTCGATCAGTTTGAGATAAGTGATGAACGGACCGTGGATCAGGTGGTGGCAGAGTTGCAGCTCAGGGGACTTAATCCGGTATTCAAAGATTGGGAAAGAAGTTGGATAGCGGGATAAACCCACAGGTGCGCTTATTTTGCTGGTCTTGATGGCGGTTCTGGTTAATAATTAACCCAGACTTTTTTCCGAACCACCCAGACTCTGCGAGGAGGTGCTGTATGCAGATCCCATCCGCGATCGCTTCCGGCATTAACGGTTTTAACAGTGCCCAAAACAGTCTGGCCCAAGCCACAGTCGATGTGGCCAGGCCCGAAGTACCTGCCGAACAGGCGGCGTTGCAATCGCCACCGGTGGACAAGACAGAGGCGCTGATCCAGGCCACCCAGGCCGTCACTCAGGCTGAAGCTTCCGCTGAAGTGATTGACAGGGCCGATGAGACCCTGGGAACCATAATCGATATCAGCGTGTAATTCCCATGGAACCATTGGCGCTGAACATTCCTGGCTCGGCGTCATTCGCCGCAACCCCCTTGCCGTCGACAACCGTGCGGCAAGGTGGAGCTGCAGCTACCCAATCAAACACCCCTGCGGTCATTCCCAAGCACATAAGCAAGCCTGCGCCAACCGCAGCACCCACAACAACCGTTTCCGAAAAAACCGTCACTCGGGAGACATTCGGAAAACCGCAAACCAATCAATACAGCATGAATTTTGGTCCCCAATCGGCAGCGGCTATTCTCAGCCGCCAGGCAGCCAAAGAAGGGGATACAGATAACAGCGTTGCCGACAACGGAAACGCTGTTAAGCCTTTTGCCCCCGTTTTTGGGGGGCAGGGTAGCGGTGATGGTGCAGAACCTGCGGAAAGGGCGGTTGTCGATCCGTTTCAGCGTTCAACGCCGGCCCAGACATCAGAGTCGGAAGACGAAACGGCCGCTGTTTTTGCCGATGAAGCCGAAGCCGATCCTGTAGAGTCCGCTGCGGCGGCGAAGGAGCAAGCCAAGCTTGCGCGAGAGCAGCAGGAAATTGAGCAGCTTGAGGCCAGGGATGCCGAAGTCCGCACACACGAGCAGGCCCATGCCTCCGTGGGGGGCCAATATGCCCGCAGCCCCAATCTGACCTTTGAGAAGGGGCCCGACGGCAAACGCTATGCCGTGGATGGCGAAGTGTCGATTGACATAGCCCCGGTGAACGGTAATCCCCAGGCCACCATCAACAAGATGCAGCAGGTGTATGCCGCCGCCATGGCGCCGGTCAATCCCTCTGCGGCGGATCTGCAGGTGGCCGCTGAGGCGCTGCGTAATATTGAAGTTGCCAAGCGTGAACTCAGGGATGCAAGGCTCGAAGCCGCGCCGGCACCGGAGCAATTAAAATTGCTGTATGATGCCAAGAGCGACATTGAAGAACAGCCGGAATTGGAACCCGTCAAGCCGAGTCTCGGTGGTCGCAGCGTGGATGCCGAAGGTGAACTGGTATCATCTGCACGGGACACCAATCCTGCCTCGGAACTCATCGATACCATTATGGCCAAAGTGGCCAACGAAAGGGGCCCTTTGTTTGAGGAGCGCAGTTCCGATAATGCCGCAGTAACATCGGCCGCGAACAGCAGTATCAATCTCAGCCCGCCCAAAGCGATTTTGGCCTATCGCAATACCCAGCAAATGGGCCAGGGTAACCCGGCGCAGCCACTGCAGGGTGAACTTGGCACTTTGGTACGGGATGAAGATCTCTTTGGCCGGGCCTTCGGCCTGGATGAACGGGTGCCTTCAAGACAGGGATTGGGCGTTAGCGTCTGATTAGCATGCACCGCTTAATCATTGACTTCATCCCTTGTCTGTTCGGTCTCAACCGTTTCCAGCCCCTTGCCATGCCGCTCAAGGATCAATTGCTCCAACAGTCTGGCAGCCGGTCCCTGGCGGTCGCGATTGGGGATCACCAGTGACAAGGGAACCCGTCTGGCGCTGCTGCCCTGTAATTGCAATCGCACCAATTCGCCCATTTCCAATTCCTGTTCCACCAAATGTAGCGGCAACCAACAGAACCCCATGCCCCGTTTAAGGATGGCCAAGGCTTCGTGAAAGTTCGACAGGGTCCAGCGCTGTTCGGCCTTCAGCCAACCAAGCTCCTTGGGGCTCTTGAGCGCCGTATCCTTGATAACCAATTGCAGGTGGCGGGCCAGCTCCTTGTCATCCAGTGGAGCAGGCAAAGATGCCAGCGGGTGCTGCGGAGAGCACAGCAGTATCATCTCCACTTCGCAAAGTGGCTCGGCCAGATAGCCCTTTGGCGGCTGACCACCGCATATGGCGATGTCGACCTTGTTCTCCAGGATAAGTTCGTGGGTGCCGGTGATCACCGAATCCAGCACTGTCACCCGGGTGCCGCGGCAAAGGGGCAGAAAACGGGCGAGGGCACAGACCAGGTGTTCCATTGGGTAAATGAGTTCCCGGCCTACGGTCAGGCTGGGTTCCCAGCCCTGCTCAAGATTTCCCGCCAGCTGTTCCAGCTCACCCACCATCTGGGTCAAATGGCGGGAGCGCCTGAGCAACACTTCCCCCTGTGGCGTCAGATGGGCCTTGCGGCCGCGCACTTCCAGAAGTTCGATACCAAGCTGGTGCTGCAGTTTGGCGACCGCATGGTTAAGGGAGGATTGGCTCTTGTTGAGTGCCTCGGCGGCCTGGGCATAGCCCCCGTGATCGACGACCGCCTGCAGAATACGCCATTGCTCCAGAGTGGATTTTGCTCGTGACATAGCATGTGCCTTGTGTGCAACTTCATTCGATTTTTTGCAAAGAACTGGCCAGATTCTGGCGTGATTCTTTCGTCAAGGCAATGGATTTAATGGGAGCTATTTCTTTACCTTGCCACCGTAACTGCTTGCTTATCTGTTCCGGCTATTAATCTGCTCACCAGCGCCATGGGGGAAACGTCCCCACCCAGCAGGGTCGACAGACGCTCAGGCAATGTCCGCTGTTGTTCATTGACGGCCAGTTCCGCAAAGGTGGCTTCGGGGGACAGCAAACTGTATTTAAGCAGGTAAGTGGCCAAACTGTCGGTCAGCAGCCTGTCATAGTAAGCCGGGCCTTCGCTGATAAGGCCGGTAAACTGGTGAGCGAACGCCGCCGGCAGCGGTTGGCGGCTATCAAAGGGATTCAGCAGTGGGGCCAGGTAGCGGTCATTGCTGCCGTCGCTGCCATAAAACAACAGGGCCTCAATGGCGCGGAAACGATGGAGTGCGCGCTGGTAATTGGTGGCCAGCTGAACCCGCTCGTCCGGCTCATCCCCCAGTTCCCGGAGCAACCAGTTTGTTAACCAGGCACTTGGCAAGCGGGCAAGATCGCTCTCTTCACCACCGCGATTGAGCAGGTAATGTTTGCCTCCGGCGGCGAACAATTCCAGGCACTCGGCAATGGCCCTTATCAAGGCCGCTTTCTTGCTGTAACCCGCGACGCCTGCCGGAGCCGTCAGCTGTCCCTGGGCAAACTGGTGACCCACAACCGGTATGCGCAGCGGCGAGAAGCGGATTGCATTTCCCTCCCGCCAAACGAGATCCCCCAACAGCCGCGGGCCATGCCAAAAGCGGATAACATTTCCCTGCAGCCACTCGGTGCGGATCCCAAGCTTGCCAAGCACTTTGCCTATGCTGTCCAGTTCACGTTCCAGGGGCACGGGCTCGGCCTTGGTGGACTGACTGGCGGCAAGATCTCTGGCGATATTCCAGGGAGCGGGCTGAGGCTTGTCCCCAAGACCGGTAAGAAATGCCATGGCGACAGCGGGCTGTTTCAAATAGCTGCGTGCCAAACTCAGGCTGGCGTAGTCAGAATAGCCCAGACGCCGGGCCTCCCGCTGTCGCAATGCCCTGATTTCGGTAAGCGCCATGGCGGCCAGGGTATTGTGCCTTTCCTGATAAGCAGACCAGGCCTGATAGCGGCATTGTTCATCGGTCTGCTTCAGCAGGTACCTCGCCATACGCTTGTCTATGGAGGGAGAGATTTCGCCGTTGGTCTCGGGGAGCTGACATGCCTGATCGCTAATTTCCAGCTGGTAATCCTGACGGGCCAGCGCTTGCCGGAATCCGGCCTCGGCCAGGTGCAAGCGGACCTTGTCGTCCTCTGGCATGGGCGCCAGTGGCGCAACGCCCTGCAAGCGTCTGGCCAGAGCGGAGGACGGGCTAGTATCGCCGAGCGCGTTGAGCAATTGAGAAAAGGCTGCAGTGCCGGTCAGTTTTGCAAATTCATCGGCAAGATGCAGCTGACAGCCAAGCAGTGCCTGATGGCCTTCGGCGGCCAAAGGTTGTTGCCGGTAAAACTCCACCTGATCCAGCACGTTGTGCATACCCAGGGTGGTGCGCTCCCAGGTGGCTGCCAGTTGTTCACTGTCCTGGTCCTTAAGCTCCGGCAGTGACAAACTGATGGTTAAACATTGCTGGCTCAGCAGGGCGACGGGATCCAACCCCGGCGCTGAGTCATTGGCCCCAGCTTGGGCCAGCGGCAGACTAAGGCCGAGCAGCAGTGCTGAAATGCTGTTTCGCATAACGGACCCTGTCTTCCACTGACATGCGGCAATTGCCGAGGGATTCTATGTGTTTCAGGCGCGGCAATATGCCCTGACCATTGGCGATTTGAATCGACAGCCCGGGACGGGCATTGAGCTCGAGCAGCAGGGGACCGCGGCGGGAATCCAGCACCATATCGGTACCCAAATAGCCCAGTTCGCACATTTCATAGGCACTGGCGGCCGTTTGCAACAACACGTCCCAGTGGGGCACCTGAATGTCGGTCAGTATATGATCCGTGTCCGGATGGCGTTCTATGGGCTTGTTGAATTGCACCGCCCGCAGTCCCTTGCCGGTGGCGATATCCAGACCGACACCGACGGCGCCCTGGTGCAGGTTGGCCTTGCCATCAGAGGCGGCGGTCGACAGGCGCAACATGCCCATCACGGGGAAGCCCTTGAAAACGATCAGACGTATGTCCGGTACGCCTTCATAGCTGTAGCCTTCGAACACGGGATCAAACTCGATAAGCCCTTCCACCAAAGCCACGTCCGGCTTGCCACCGAGGGAAAACAGACCGCTGAGAATATTGGAGACATGTCTGTCGATGTCGGACGGGGTGATCTCGGCGCCGCTGGGTTTGAAATAGCGCCCCTGTTCCACCTTGGTGATCACCAGTATGCCCTTGCCACCCGAGCCCTTGGCGGGTTTGATAACAAAGCTCCCAAGGCCATCGACCATTTCCGGTATTTCGCTGATTTCGTGCTGCTCACGTACCACGCCAATCAGTGCCGGCACGGCCATATCGTTGGCCAGTGCCAATTGCTTGGTCATGAGTTTGTCGTCCACCCGCTTGTAAAACTTACGGGGGTTATAGCGCCCTATATAGTCGATATTGCGCTTGTTCATGTTCAGCACACCGGCGCGGCGCAGTTCCCAGGGCCAGGCAAAGTTCATCTTATTCTCCCGCGAGCGGCTTGAAGCGCTTCAATTCCAACAGGCGGTAGCCCGTGTACTGGCCCATGAGCATCACCAAGGCCAGGATCACCAGGTGAATTCCCAGGAAGTTAAACACCCAATGCTGGACCCAGGCCGCGCTCATGGCGAGGTAGGCCAGGGTTGCTACCGCCAGGCTGCCGCCACCTTGCAGCAGAACTTCCTTTGGTCCTTCCTCTTCCCACAGAATAGACATACGTTCTATGGTCCAGGCCAGAATGATCATCGGGAAGAAGGTGATGGTCAGCCCCTCGCTGAGGCCGAATTTGTAGGCCAGCAGGGTGAACACCCCTATGATGGCGATGACCACTATGATCACCGCCGAAATTCGCGAGATCAGCAATAGATTCAGGTGCGACAGGTAGGAGCGGATCATCAGACCGAAGGAGACTATCAATAAAAAGCCAATCAGGCCGGTGAGGAGCGTTGTCTGGATAAAGGCTAGGGCAATCAGCACAGGCATAAAGGTGCCCGAGGTTTTTATCCCCACAATGACCCGCAAAAATACCACCACCAGCACCCCTATGGGGATAAGGAGTATCCCCTTGAACAGGCTTTGCTCCTCCAGCGGCAGCTGGTAGAGAGAGAAGTCCATGCCTGATTCGTTGCTGAGCATTTCCATAGAGGTGGCGAGCGCGGGGCGGGTATCTTCCAACATGGAAAAACTGACCTGGGAATTGCTGCCGCCAATGACATCCAGCACAGACTCGCCCTGGCGGGCCCACAGCAGCAGTCTGGCATTTCGACCTTCCTTGCCGTTGGCGGGATCAAACAGGTGCCATTTTCCGCCGGCATACACCTCAACCATGGCAATCAGACTTTGGTTCCGGCGCTGATCTTCCAATCTCAGACCATCAACCTCCCGTGCCGGCACCCCTCTGCTGTGCAGCAGGGCCATAAACGCCTGGGGGGCGGTGTGATTGCCGAGCAGCAGCGCCATATTCTGACTCGGATTGGCGGCGCTGATGGATTTGAGCAGCTGTCTGGCAAAACCCAGATCGCTGCCGCTTTGACTCCAGGCTTCTGCAATGATTTGCTCGGCAGCACCCATTTCCGTCGCCGGCCATTGCCAGGGCGCCGGTGGCGGCGGTGCGTCGGCTTCCAGTGCCTGGTGATGGCCCGTGGGCAGCAGCACCACCTTATAGTAGAGATCCTGACGTCCGACCGCATGACGTTTGGACCAAAGGGCTCGGCGCTCGCCATCCTGCTCGGTCAGCGACAGGCCGTAACCCGGCGAGGTGGTATTTTCCACCAGTATTTCAAAGGCGGGATCCTTGGGCAGTGCCAGCGACACTTCGGTTGGTCCGCCCTTGGCGTTAAAGCTGACTTTGGCATCGACGGCCCAGGTTTGTACCTGCTCGCCGGGCAGAAAAGGCACCCTGTGTTCCAGCCCCCGATAGATGCTGCTGGCCAAGCCTACCAGCATCAGTACGGCGACCAGGATATAAAAAGGCTTACGTGAGTGCATGGCGGATCCTTGTGTGCATGGGAGCTGAGCCCCGTTCGACCGACACCCGGAGTAATCGGTCGTGACAAGCTTATAAACCGTGAATTATTTACCGTGAATGAAACTCTGGCTGACGTCAACGACGGCAATGTCTTTCATAAACTGACGGCCAAGCAACAGAGGATATTCCAGATGGCTGCGATCGGTCAGATTGAGATCGGTTTCGGCACTGTATTTGCCAATCTTGAGATGGGCATGGATCACCGGCCGCCGTTCGTCATTGCCTTCGGCATCCAGCTTGATGCGTACAAAGCGGGCGACCTTGGCCTCAAAGCTCGAAGGCGGCTTGTCTTCACCCTGGAGGAAGACATCGAAGCGCACCCATTTGCGGCCATCGCGCTCGAACACCAAAATATTGCGCGCATCCAGGGATGAGGACTCGGCGCCCGTGTCGATGCGGGTGGGGAAACGGGTTTTGAGTTCATCAACCCGCACCATCTCCACTTCACCCAGCACAAATTTATCGCTCAGGGGCGAAGCTTCACAGGTCTCGGGCGACGGAACCACCTCAGGAAGTGGCTGGGGTTCCTGCTTCAGGCTTTCCTGCAGTTTATCCAGTTGTTTGTGAATGGCGCTGAGGCTGTGGCGAGCCTGGGCCTGTTCGGCACTGATGGCGTTGATAATACTGCTTTGGGTCTGGGCCAGTTGTTCGCTCAGTTGCTGATTATCTATCAGTTGCTGCTTATCTGTAGGTATCGGCCCCTGGGGCTGCTCCTTTGGGGTGCCGGCGCAGGCCGTGAGGCCCGCGAGCATAATGAAAACTATTGATTGACGCATCTCGCTGTCCTTTGGTTTATTCGCGCCCGGGCTCCTTGAGGGGATCCTTGACTGCGATAAAAGTGGCCCTTAAGGGCGCGGGATATCCTTCGACTGTTCTGTTGATGTCCTTGGGATCCAGGTAATCCACCAGGGACTCGTTCTGCATCCAGCTGGTGCTGCGCTGCTCCGCCAGGGAGGTCACATCCAGATTAACGCAGCGTACTTCACCAAAGCCGCACTTTTCCAGCCACAGGCTGAGGGCGGCGACTGAAGGCAGGAACCAGACGTTGTTCATCTTGCCATATCTGTCTCTGGGGACAAGTACCGTGTTTTCATCACCTTCCACCACCAAAGTTTCCAGCACCAGCTCACCGCCGGCACGGAGTTGTGCCGCAAGTTGCAACAGGTGATCTATGGGGGAGCGCCTGTGATACAGCACGCCCATGGAAAATACCGTATCAAAGGCATCCAGGGGGGGGAGTTCTTCAATGCCCAGCGGCAGCAGGTGGATGGGCAACTCGGGGTCGACCAAACGCTTGATGGCCTCGAACTGGCACAAAAACAGAGACGATGGATCTATACCCACCACGCGTTTGGCGCCTGCGCCCAACATACGCCACATGTGGTAGCCGCTGCCGCAGCCCACATCCAGCACGGTCCGGTTGGTCAGTGGGCTGATATGGGGGCTGACCCTGTCCCACTTCCAGTCGCTGCGCCATTCGGTGTCGATATGAATGCCGTGGACAAAAAACGGCCCCTTACGCCAGGGAGACAGGATCCGCAGCAGGTTCTCCAACTTTTCCTGCTCACCGGCACTGAGCTGCTGACCCGTGCCTATGGTGACACTGTCTTTGAGATCTAGGGTATCGGGCGCCGGGTAATGCAGCTTGTTGAGCACCTTTTCCCATTTGGGCAGGTTGCCGTGTTTATGTTGACGCTGCCATTCGCCGAGAATGGCCGGCAGGGATTCCAGCCAATGCTGTAAATTGGAATCGGCGATTTGACGATAAAAGGAACTGAAGCTGATCACTTGATGGCTACCATGGATACGAAATTAAAACACTGGAACCAGGGTTCCACCTGTGAGAAACCGGCGTTGGCCAGGCGTTGCCTGTGAACGGCCAGGGTGTCGGGTACCAGCACATTTTCGATGGCACTGCGTTTCTGGCTGATCTCTAGTTCGCTGTAGCCGTTGGCCCGCTTGAAATCCAGATGCTGTTCATCGAGCAATGACTGAATGGCCTGATCTTCAAAACGCAGCTTTTCCGACAACACCAACACACCGCCGGGATTGAGGCCCTGCCAGATGGTCCGCATCAGGGTATCCCTGTCTTCGGGGGGCAAAAATTGCAGGGTGAAGTTGAGCACCACCATGGAGGCGTTTTCTATCTTTACCTGACGAATGTCGCACAGCTGCAGATCCACTTGGGTATCGCTGACATAGGCATCCAGATGTTCCCGGCAGCGGCTGAGCATGGGTTCGCTGTTGTCAATGGCTATGATGCGGCAGCCGCGGCCTTCGATTTGGCGTCTGATGCTCAGGGTGGCGGCGCCCAATGAACAACCCAGATCGTAAATCTGGCTGCCCGGCGTGGCAAAGCGGCGGGCAAAGTCGCCTATGGTGTTGATGATTTGCCCGTAGCCTGGAACAGAGCGACGAATCATGTCGCTGAACACACCGGCGACCCGGCTGTCAAACTGAAAGTTGCCCTGATGTTCACCGGGCTGGGCAAAGAGGTTGTCCAAAGAGCTGTTCATTGAAATGTTTCACTGGCAATACGGCCTGTTATTTTAACGAATGGCTTTTCCGAGCAGCAAGTCTTGTGCTGGTAATTGCAGGTTTTTTTTTGTCTAATATGGGCTTGGATAACATCAGATTTACAGTTTTTTGACCTTGGGGCGGATCTTGAAGGCATTTTTAAGCGCATTTCTGGTTTTATTGGCCTGCAGTTTTTCCACCCTGGCGGCGCCGGCACAGCCGGAGCGTCAGCCGCTGATCATGGTGATGGGGGAAGACAGTTTTCCATTTCAATTCCTCGATGACGAAGGGCAACCCGCGGGATTGCTGGTGGATTTCTGGCGTGAGTGGGGCCGGATAACAGGTCAGCCGCTGGTGTTTGTGGCCAGACATTGGCAGGACTCCCTCGACCAACTCGCCAAGGGCAAGGCCGATATCCATATCGGCATGGCGCAAACCCCGCAGCGGCAAGCCCTGTTTGACTTTATCACGCCGGTTTCCGAGGTGAACACCTACCTTTACCTGCATCAGGAATTGACCGCCCGCAAGCAACTCAATCAGTTATTGCCGTTTCAGATTGGCATAGTCAGCGGTTCGTCCCACGAGCCTGAACTCAAGGCCCAGGTGCCCGGATTGCAATTCCGCTATTTCCCCAGCCGGGAAGACTTGCTCGGTGCCGCGCTGGCCGGTGAATTGGCCGTGTTTGCGGGCATGGACGGCTATTTGCGCGATCAGCAACAGCAAGAGCAGTTAATGACCCTGTTCCCGGTCGCCAACCGTTTGTTGATTAAGCAGACCAAGATCCATCCGGCGATTAACCAGCAAAAGCCACAGTTAAAGAAGCTGATAGAAGATGGCATCGCCGCCATGAATCCGGATTTTATCCGCATTAATGAACGGCGTTGGCTCGGTTTTCAACGGCATCAGGCGGGCCTTGCCATCGCCATGCAGGTGGGCGTGGAACCCTTTGTCGACATAGGTCTGGATGGTCAGCCCCATGGCTTATATGTGGACATGTGGCGGCTGTGGTCGCAAAAGACCGGCATTGGGATCAACTTTATCCCCGGTGACATGAATCGCAGCCTGGAAGATGTGCGCCGTGGCGTGGCAGATGCCCATATAGGTTATCCCGAGAGCGATGAGATGCGCACCGGGTTGGAGCGTGCCGCCCACCTTTATACCGTCAAGAGTCGGCTGTTCATGTATCAGAAAGAGCTGGGGTCCGAGCAGCAACTGGCCGGCCAGCGTATCGGCGTGGTGCCCACGGCGCCTTATCTTGTCGAACTCAAACAACGCCTGCCCAATACCTCGTTGCGCTTCTATGACTCCATGGCCGCCATGGTGGAAGGGGCCCGCAAGGGGGATATTGCCGGATTCGTCGCGGCCGCCGCCTGGACCCAGCACAGTCTGCTGCAGAGCAAGCGCTGGTCCGAGTTTTACCAGTACCCCGACATGGAGTTCAACACCGAAATCTATGTGCTGACCCGCAAGGAAGATCCGGGCCTGACCCAAAGAATCGCCAGAGGATTCCAGAGTCTGGGCTGGCAGGAAAAATCCGCGGTGGAGCACAAATGGATGCTCAACAGCCAGGATCACGTCTTCGGTGTTGAAAAACAGCAGTTACCCCTCAGCAGCGATGACAGGGACATGCTGGCCAAACTGCCGGAACTCAGAATGGGCTATCTGGCCGATTGGCCGCCGATGGAATTCCAGGATGAGAAGGGCCAGTTTGCAGGGATAAACAGCGACATCGCCAAGCGTTTTGAAGCCCAGCTGGGGATTAAGATAAAACCCGTGATGTTCAAAGAATGGCATTCCCTGTTCGATGCCCTGCGCCGCGGTGAGGTGGATATGGCCGGCAGCGTGGCCAAAATGCCGGAGCGGGAAGGGAGTTTGCTCTATACCGATCCCTACTGGCCATCGCCCTGGGCCCTGGTGAGTCCGGTGCAGCAGGTGTCAGTATTCAACCTTGACCAACTGGCGGGACAGCGTCTGGCTGTGGTTGAAGGCTACCAGCTGGTGGCCAGGCTGACCGCCGAGCAGCCCGGGATCCGCCTGGTATTGGTGCCCGATACCCGAGCCGGTCTGGATGCGGTGCAGGCCGGCAAGGCCGATGTGTTTATCGACAAGGTGGTGACCCTGGCTTCGGCCCTCAGAAGCAGTGAATACTCCCAGCTTAAAATGTCGTTGTTGGCGGATTTGGCGGAGCAGAAGAGTCATGTTGGGGTTGCCCTAGGCTTTGAGCCCCTGGTGCCCCTGCTCAATGCGTCCCTTGCCACCCTGGATAAGGCCACCCAACAAAGGATCCACGATCGCTGGGTGCCGCTGACCATAGACACGGGAGCCGCCCGCTACCAGCGCTGGCTGCAGATTTTCCTGGTGGCAGGGGCCGTGCTGCTGCTGATTACCGTCGCCGTGGTGATAGTCAATCGCCGTCTCAATCGTGAAGTGGAGGCCAGGCAAAAGGCCGAGGCCCGCATTGCCCACCTGGCGAGCCACGACAATCTGACCAAGTTGCCCAATCGCTCCCTGCTGGATGACAGGCTGAATCAGGCCCTGTTGCAACATGGTCGCGAGCAGCAGCGTTTTGCGCTGATGTTTCTCGACCTCGATGGCTTCAAGGACGTCAACGACAGCTTTGGGCACGCCGAAGGCGACAAGTTGTTGGTGAAGGTGGCACAAATTCTGAGCGAGACCATCCGCAAGTCAGATACAGTTGCCCGCTTTGGCGGCGACGAGTTTGTGATTTTGCTCAATCGAATCACGGATTTGGACAGCGTCTGTGAGGTGGCAGAGAATCTGGTGGCCAGACTCGCCAAACCCATAACCTTGGGAAATCGACAGGTGCAGATATCGGTCAGCCTGGGGCTGGCCCTGTATCCCGAGGACGGTGACAATGCCATCAGTCTGATGCAGAAAGCGGACAAGCTGATGTACCACGCCAAACGCAGTGGCGGCAACGGCTACCGGGTTGGCTAGTGGTGTAAATTTATCCAGTTGACGGGCCGACGCTGGTTATTACAAATACTTTGCTGGATACTTCACCGACCAAGTGTGAAGTGCTTTGGTTAGCGGCATTATTTCTCTATAATGCCGCCTTATTTTGAGTTGGATTTTCCATCGCAGCGGTGCAGGAATAAAGGAAAAATCGAGATGCGCAGTCATTATTGTGGAGACGTCAACAAGTCTCACGTCGGGCAAGAAGTCACTCTGGTCGGTTGGGTCAACCGCAGCCGGGATTTGGGTGGCGTAGTATTTCTGGATCTGCGTGACCGCGAAGGTCTGATCCAGGTGGTCTATGATCCGGACCTGCCCGAAGTGTTCGACGTTGCCAGCACACTGCGCGCCGAGTTCTGTGTTCAGGTCAAAGGCATAGTCCGTGCCCGTCCCGACAGCCAGGTCAACAGCCAGATGAAGACCGGTGAAATCGAGGTATTGGGCAAGCAGCTGACCATAATCAACGCCGCCGATCCGCTGCCACTGAGCCTGGACAATCACCAGCACAACAGCGAAGAGCAGCGCCTCAAGTACCGTTACCTCGACCTGCGCCGTCCCGAGATGGCCCAGCGCCTGATTTTCCGCGCCAAGGTCACCAGTGCCGTACGACGCTTCATGGACAGCAACGGTTTCCTCGACATTGAAACCCCAATCCTGACCAAGGCCACCCCTGAAGGCGCCCGTGACTATCTGGTGCCCAGTCGTACCTACAAGGGCCAGTTCTTCGCGTTGCCCCAGTCTCCCCAGCTGTTCAAACAGCTGCTGATGATGTCAGGCTTTGATCGCTATTATCAAATCGTCAAATGCTTCCGCGACGAAGATTTGCGCGCCGACCGTCAGCCCGAATTTACCCAGATAGATATCGAAACCTCCTTCATGACCTCGGATCAGGTGATGGCCAAGACAGAGGAAATGGTCCGTGGTCTGTTCCTGGAACTGCTGAACGTGGATCTGGGCGTGTTCCCCAGGATGACCTGGGACGAAGCCATGCGCCGCTTCGGCTCCGACAAGCCGGATCTGCGTAACCCGCTGGAACTGGTGGATGTGGCCGACCTGCTGAAAGCCGTGGATTTCGCCGTGTTCAGCACCCCCGCCAACGACGAGGAAGGCCGGGTGGCCGCCCTGCGTATCCCCGGTGGTGCCGCCCTGTCTCGCAAACAGATAGACGACTACACCAAGTTCGTCGGCATCTACGGTGCCAAGGGCCTGGCCTGGATGAAGATAAACGAACTGAGTGCCGGTCTTGACGGCATTCAGTCACCGGTGGCCAAGTTCCTCAATGAAGCCATCATCAATGAAATCATCAGCCGCACCGGCGCCACCGACGGCGACATCATCTTCTTCGGTGCCGACAAGGCCAACGTAGTGGCCGAGTCCATCGGCGCACTGCGTCTCAAGGCCGGTGAAGACTTCAATCTGCTTGAGGGCGAGTGGCGTCCGCTGTGGGTGGTGGATTTCCCCATGTTCGAAAAGGCCGATGGTCGTTTCCATGCGGTACACCATCCCTTCACCGCGCCAAGTGGCGTGAGTGCGGCCGAGCTGGAAGCCAATCCGGGCAAGGCCGTGTCCGATGCCTACGACATGGTGCTCAACGGTTGCGAACTGGGTGGCGGTTCCGTGCGTATCCACAACCAGGAAATGCAGTCCACTGTATTCCGCATCCTGGGCATCGAAGATGAGGAAGCCAAAGAGAAGTTCGGCTTCCTGCTGGAAGCGTTGCGCTTCGGCACCCCACCACACGCCGGTCTGGCCTTTGGCCTTGACCGTCTGGTGATGCTAATGACAGGCGCCAGCTCCATCCGTGACGTGATGGCCTTCCCCAAAACCACCACGGCGGCCTGTCCGCTGACCAATGCGCCCGGGTTTGCCAACCCGCAGCAGCTGGCGGAACTGGGTGTCTCGGTGGCTGAAAAGCCCAAGGCATAAACCAAGCAAATTGCAATAAAATACCGGGGCTTAAGCCTCGGTATGTTTTTTATCGGCATGGCCGGTAGTAAGGAGTCAAACTATGGCAGGTCACAGTAAGTGGGCCAACATCAAACATCGCAAGGCGGCCCAGGATGCCAAGCGTGGCAAACTCTTTACCAAGCTCATTCGTGAGTTGGTGGTTTCAGCCCGTGAGGGCGGTCCGGATCCCGACTCCAACCCGCGCCTGCGTGCCGCCATCGACAAGGCCCTGTCCGGCAACATGACCCGCGACACGGTCGAGCGCGCGGTCAAACGCGGCTCGGGCGAGCTCGACGGCGACAACCTGGAAACCATCATCTACGAAGGCTACGGCCCGGGTGGCACCGCCGTGATGGTGGAATGCATGACGGATAACCGCAATCGCACTGTGACCGGGGTGCGCAATGCCTTCAACAAGTCCGGTGGCAACCTGGGCACAGACGGCTCAGTGGCTTACCTGTTCACCAAACGGGGCGTCATCAGCTATGAGCCCGGTGTCGATGAAGATGCCCTTATGGATGCCGCGCTGGAAGGCGGCGCCGAGGATGTTATCAGCCACGAAGACGGCTCTGTGGACGTGTACACCGCCCCGGCGGAATTCGGTGCCGTTAAGGATGCCCTCGATGGCGCCGGTTTTGTTGCCGTCAACGCCGAAGTGACCATGGTGCCTTCCACCCAAGCGACCCTGGATGCCGACACAGCACCCAAGTTTTTGCGTTTGATTGACACCCTGGAAGATCATGACGACGTGCAGGAGGTGTATCACAACGCCGACATTCCTGACGACGTGATGGAAGGTCTGGAATAACTCACCATGGCCATAATTCTCGGGGTTGACCCGGGCTCCAGGATCACGGGTTACGGCATTATCCAGTGCCAGGGGCGACACCAGCAGTACCTCGGCAGTGGTTGCATCCGCACCCAGTCCGAGGACTTGCCCCTGAGGCTCAAGCAGATTTTCGATGGGTTGACTGAGATCATTCGCCAATACCAACCGACGGAATTTGCCATAGAGCGGGTGTTCCTGGCCAAGAATGCCGATTCGGCCCTGAAGCTGGGCCAGGCCCGCGGTGCCGCCATAGTGGCAGCGACAGTGGCTGGTTTGCCTGTATCCGAGTACAGCGCGACCCAGATTAAAAGTGCCGTGGTCGGCACGGGCAGGGCCCAGAAGGCCCAGGTGCAGCACATGATCCAGCAGCTGCTGAAACTGCCCGCCGCGCCCCAGGCCGATGCGGCCGATGCGCTGGGGGTGGCCATGTGTCACTATCATACCTGCCAGAGCCTGGTGGCCCTTGGCGGTCAGGCCCGCAGCAGAAGTTACGGAAGATACAGATGATTGGAAGATTGAAAGGCATATTGGTTGAGAAGCAGGCCCCCGAGGTATTGCTGGACGTCCACGGTGTGGGTTACGAGCTGCAAATGCCACTGACCAGTTTTTACGAACTGCCGGCTATCGGCGAAGAGGCGCTGATCTACACCCATTTTGTGGTGCGTGAAGATGCCCAGCTGTTGTATGGTTTTATCACCAAGCAGGAACGCTCCCTGTTCCGCCTGCTGATCAAGGCCAACGGCGTCGGTCCCAAGCTGGCACTGACCATATTATCCGGCATGACGGCCCAGGAGTTTGTCGGTTGTGTCGAGCGCGACGATATTGCCACCCTGGTGAAACTGCCCGGCGTCGGCAAAAAGACCGCCGAGCGCTTGCTGGTTGAAATGCGTGACAAGCTCAAGAGCCTGATGGAAGCCTCCATGGGCTCGGAGCGGGAATTTGTGCTGCAGTCCAACTTCACCCCGGCGGTGGAAGAAAGCAGCGCCGAAGAAGATGCCATTGCCGCCTTGTTGGCTTTGGGCTACAAACCACCCCAGGCAAGCAAGGCCGTATCGGCGGCTTACCGTGAGGGTATGGACTCAGAGACGCTGATTAAAGCCGCGCTCAAATCTATGCTGTGATGCTTGCTGTAAGGCATGCAATGAGGAAATTGGATGATAGAGGCTGACAGACTGATCCAACCCCAGCTTCAGGGCCAGGACGAAGTCATAGACAGGGCGATGCGCCCCAAGCTGCTGGACGAGTATACCGGCCAGGACGAGACCCGGGCCCAGCTCAAGGTCTTTATCCAGGCGGCGAAGAATCGCGGCGAAGCCCTCGACCATATGCTGATCTACGGCCCACCGGGTCTGGGTAAAACTACCCTGGCCATGATAGTGGCCAACGAGATGGGGGTGAACATCAAGTCCACCTCCGGGCCCGTGCTGGAAAAGGCCGGCGATCTGGCGGCGCTGCTGACCAATCTTGAGCCCGGTGATGTGCTGTTCATCGATGAAATACACAGGCTCAGCCCCGTGGTGGAAGAAATCCTTTATCCGGCCATGGAAGACTATCAGTTGGATATCATGATAGGCGAGGGGCCTGCGGCCCGCTCCATCAAGCTGGATCTGCCGCCTTTCACCCTGGTGGGTGCCACCACCCGTGCCGGCTCACTGACCTCGCCGCTGAGGGCCAGATTCGGGATCCCGCTGCGACTGGAGTTCTATAACGTCAAAGATCTCAGCTCGATAGTGGCACGCTCGGCCAAGGTGATGGAAGTGCCCATGGACGAGGAGGGCGCCCATGAGATCGCCCGCCGCTCCCGCGGCACGCCGCGTATCGCCAACCGTTTGCTGCGCCGGGTGCGCGATTATGCCGAAGTGCGCCATGACGGGGTGATAACCGCGACCGTGGCCCAGCAGGCGTTGGATCTGCTGGATGTGGATGCCGAAGGCTTCGATTACATGGACAGAAAGCTGCTACTGGCCATCATTGACAAGTTTATGGGCGGGCCCGTGGGCCTGGACAACCTGGCGGCAGCCATAGGTGAAGAGCGCGAAACCATAGAAGATGTGCTCGAGCCCTTCCTTATCCAGCAGGGTTTTATTCAGCGTACCCCCAGGGGACGGATAGCGACGGCCAGGGCCTATGGTCATTTCGATATTATTAAACCCGACTGATTAAATCCTTATCAATAAAAAAGGAGGCTTAGGCCTCCTTTTTTATTAATCAATATTTAAATAACGCTTGTTATTTAATCAAATTAACAAAGTTCTTTCCAGCCTATCTTTATATGTCAGTGTCGTCGTTCTGGCTGCTCATTAATAATGCAATTGTTAATATTAAGTATATTCCTGGGCGATTTATCAGCGCATGGGCTGGCAGGGTGATTGAATGTTTATGCGCTCGGACATGGTCGTATCGACGCAGGTTTCGGCCCGGGGACGCGTTACAAATTTTAACGGATCCCGTCATGTATGTACTTCTGCCCGCGATCCGGACCCGAATCAATGGCAGATTTATGACGTAGAGCACAATTTAAGTGTGATCAAGATCACAAAAAGCCGCTTTACAGTGTTAAATGCGGATAGGGTCGCGGCAGGGCATCCCCCGAAAAAGATGGCTTTAAAAATGCTGAAAAATTGAAATATTCCAGCTAAATATGCTGGCAGCAGAATAAAACAAATAAATGCGAAACATATAAGAAACACAAATAACACATTAATTCCCTATGTGTTAAAAATTGGGAGATTGACGATTAGGAGTTGAAAATTCAGTATCTGGAACGCGCCAAAAAGCTCTATTCATATAAGGCGCATTAAATATTCCAGGGAGAATGTAAATGTTTACAAAAAACAGAATCGCCCAATCTGTAAAGCTTGCGGTTATGGCTTCTTTGTCTGTGGGTGCCACAGCTGCCATGGCCGAAGAAGCGGCCGGCGCTAAAGTTGAACGTATCGCTGTAACCGGTTCACGTATCCAACGTCAGGATATGGAGACCGCCTCTCCAGTTACAGTGATCAGCGCCGAGTCCATCCGCGCCGAAGGTTACACTTCTGTCGATCAAATGCTGCAAACCCAGACTTCCATGGCCGGTGCTGCCGTGGGTTCTACCACCAACAACGGCTCTGACGGTGTGGCCCAGGTGGATCTGCGCGGTATGGGTGCCCAGCGCACTCTGGTACTGCTGAATGGTCGCCGTATGGTGAACTCAGGCTCAGGTGCCGACAGCGCCGTGGATCTGAACTCCATCCCGGTAGCCATGATCGCCCGCGTTGAAATCCTCAAAGACGGCGCCTCAGCCGTATACGGCTCTGACGCCATCGCCGGTGTGGTCAACATCATCACCAAGAAAGACTTCGACGGCTTCCAGTTCGATCTGAACGGCAGCGGCACCGACAAGGGTGACGGCGAAACAGGTGAACTGAGCGCCCTGTACGGTTTCAACACCGAAAACGGTGGCAACTACACCTTCGGTGCTGCCTACTCCGAGCGCCGTGGTGTTATCCAGGCCGACCGCAGCTGGACCGAAGCCGGTGGCAGTTCTTACGTTCCCCAGGGTGGTCTTCTGGGTAACAAGTTTGACGCAGATGGCGATGTAATACTGGATGATGAAGGCAAGCCCAAAAAGCAAGTAAAAGTCGTGGACAATGGTGTTTGGGGTCCATTGCAGCAGGGTTATGACTATACCCAGGACAGTTGGTATCAGACTCCAAGCAAGCGTTACAGCCTGTTTGCCAACATGGTGCAGGAACTGTCCGATGACTTGGTGCTGAACGGCGACGTGCTGTACACCAAGCGTAAGTCAGATCAACAAATGGCCCCTCAACCGGCTTCCGTAATGCTGGATGTTTGTGGTGAGCCAAAAGCTGACGCTATCCGTTGTGTGACCCTGGATCAGGCCATGCTTGATGGCGGTATCGTAGCGGACGACACAGGCCGTGTTGAATACCGTCGTCGTACCAATGATGTGGGTCCACGTGTCTACAACCAGGATACTGATACGCTGCGTGCCTCAGTTGCTCTGCAGGGCAGCCTGGATGCCGGCACCGGCATGACCTGGGATCTGTCCTACACCTATGGCAAGAACAAGGCCGACACCTGGGTTGAAAACTCCATCAATGCCCTGCATACCGCCAATGCCGTGTATGCCAACCAGGATGCCTTCTTCAGTGGCGCACCGCTGACCCAGGACATTATTAACGAAATCAGCTACCTGGAAGAAACCACCGGTGGCAACGAGCAAAACATTGTCTCCGGTGTACTGAGCGGTGAACTGTTCGATCTCGATGCCGGAGCCGTGGGCTTTGCCATCGGTGCCGAATACCGTCGCGACAGCGGCTATTACAACCCGGATCCTGTGATCGTGCGTGGTGAGGGTACCGCTGCCCAGCAGGACCCAACCAAGGGTGCTTACGACGTTATCTCCATCTACGAAGAAGTCAGTGTGCCTTTCAGCGACAAGCTGACCGGCGAATTTGCCCTGCGCTTCGATGATTACTCCACCTTCGGCAAGGCGACCACCTGGAAAGTGGGTCTGACCTACGTTGCCAACGACCAGCTGATGCTGCGTACCGTGGCGGCCACAGGTTTCCGCGCCCCCAACGTGTCAGAGCTTTACGGTGGTAACACCCAGTCCTTCGATTACCTGGTCGATCCCTGGGGTAAAGAACTGGATCAACAGATCAAGGTGAACTACACCTCCGATGCCAACATCCAGCCTGAAGAGTCTGAGTCTTACACCGCAGGTCTGGTGTACTCTCCTGAGTTCATCGATGGCATGTCCATGACCCTGGACTACTGGCGCTTCAAGGTGAGCAACGCCATTACCCGTCTGGATGCCCAGCAAGGTCTGAACGACTGCCACGCCGGCGACGCTGCCGCCTGTGAACTGTTCATGATCACTGCCGAAGGCAACCTGGAGACTTTCACCAACCCGCTGACCAACGTGGGTACTCAGGACACCAGCGGTATCGACTTCAACCTGAGCTACAACTTTGAAGCCCTGGGTCTGGATTGGCACATCAACAACGATCTGACCTATCTGCTGAACTTTGAGCAGGATGGCAACGACTACACCAACACTATCGACGGCAACTTCGGTGGTTACGCCCGCGTTCGTAACAACCTGAGTCTGAAGGCCGGTGCCGAAGATTGGGATCTGATGTACTACAACCGTTTCATCGGTGAAATAGACTACCTGGAAGACGGTTCTGCCGTGGATTCAGTGCTGTACCACAACATAGTGGCCAGCTATCACCTGAACGATGGTCTGAGCATGTCTGTGGGCGTGAAGAACTTCACCGACGTTAAGCCTTCCTACGTTGAGAACGGCAGCGACGGCGGCACAGTACCAGAGGTTTACGACACTATCGGTCGTCAAATCTACGGTAGCGTGACCTACAAGTTCTAAGCTGGAACTTGCTACAGCCAGCCAATAAAAAAGCGCCCTCGGGCGCTTTTTTTATGCTTCTATGTCTAATTGGGATTAACGCTGCACGTAAAGAGTGCCTCGGCAGCGGTCACGTATCGCTTTCATCATCTTCGGCTTCTGATTCGTTTTTTACAGCTCTACGAAATACCGATAACACCTTTGCGAGCCCGAAAAGCAGTACTGCCGGGCCGATACCAAAGCCAGCATAGAAGGAGCCGGTAAATTCTGGCTGTCTTTCAATTAATAGGTTGTACAGAACCCAGACGATTCCAGCACCACCACAAATTATCCCAAGCAAACCAAACACCAAGACCGGCCCGCTAGCGATCAAGCGAACCGCGACTCTGGCGGCCTTTTTTCCTCCGGGGTCCACATCCAGCGCTTGTAATGTATCGGCGCTCATCAACACGAGCAACGGCAGTAACACGACGAATTCGAGAAATAAAAAGTAGCCAACATAGCTATTGGCCAGGCGTCCAATCACAGGAATGAGAATAAGCACGGCCAAAAAGGCTGATGCGATGTACAAGAGGCGTTTGGCATCATGGGGCATAAGTTTTCTCTTGTGATTCAGAACGCCTTGAACAGCGGAAAACGCGAGTGTAGCCGGTGGTTTTCCGCTGATTTAACTTGTTATGTGTGATCACTCTCTTGGGCCAATGAAACTTTTATCGTACGCCTTGTAGACGACCAATTCGCTTGTTTTAACTGATAGCAAAATTTGTACTTCCTTGTCATGTGGAATTTGTTGAAGGTATGGCCTTAGTTTATTCAACGTCTGCCATTGCCCGGTGACTAATCCTTGGTTCTGTCCGAATTCATATTTACTTTCCTGTTCGTACCTTAGAATTAGTATTAAAATACTTGTACAAACAAGTACCCCGGCTATGAATCCGATTATTCCATGCTTCATAGATCGTTCTCTGGCACATAACGCCGCATTTAGCCTTGTCCTCTGCAATGCTTTGTTAAGCCAATTGCTCAATTTTGGTCCAATGGATGCAATTGTTGGGAAGCTGCGCACCTTCTACTCCAATAAGGTAGTCAAGCAAAGATTTAACTCTACTTTTAGCAACCTCATCAGTTCGTATTTTAGTTAATGCATTGTACGGTTTTTCACCGCTAACTTCTTCACCAAAAATCGCTGTTTCAAAGCAGGTTTTACAAGCAACGAGATTCACCTTTTTATCTTCGTCCAGAAGTGTCGCTATCGTATTGTTCATTCCCCAAGCAGGGTTTCTTTTCCCTTTGGTTGTTAGCTCTACGTCAGTATCATGAAGAATAAAAAATGACTTTGAGAACTGTTTTAATACCTTGGCAACTGAAGGAATTATGCCTTTACCTCTAGCCCTAATTATTTGAACATCACTATACTCATCAGGGTAAATTTCCTTAATCATTGAGAATGCGGTGTACTCTGTATCTCCTTCGACAATGATCTGGCGCCCACCAAAGAAAAACTCATGAACATAAGGATCGCAAATATTCATAAGCTTTAAGTTTTTCTTGTCATCATCATCTAGTTTTGCTCTTTCTGGCCTATATAGCGTAGTACTTTTTACTTCGCTATCACTCTCTCGAAAAACTCGAATGATGGTCGTGTTGTCTTTTGAAAGATCAATAAATATTGGCGAATGGGAAGTAATCATTACTTGCCAATTTCCGCTTGCTGGCAGTTCATAAAGAACGGTTCTTGCTTCTCGAATTGCTGATGGATGCAAGCAAATTTCTGGCTCGTCCAATAACAGTACGTGTGGGCGGGAACCTTTTTTATCTTGAGACTCAGAAAGATACTTTAATGTGGCCCACAGCAATGTTCTTCTCGCTCCAGAACCCTGATGCTCAATGGATGAAAAATATCCATTCTCAGGTCCCATTAACAAATCAGCGGTGCTTTTGAAGGGTTGATATGCACTTTCTAAATCAGCTTCTGGTTTGGCATCAAATTTAATCTTATGCTTCGGGAAAAGCTTTCCTAAGTAATCTGATATTTCATTCTCAATGACTTTAATCTCATCTTCAGTTGCTTGAACAACTTTAGTCTGAAGATCTTTTATTTTGTCAAGAACAAGCTCATAGTCAGATTTCTCCTGATCAGGCTCCGATTTTATTTCGGAAAGCTTTTCCTTTAGAAGACTGGTTATCAACTTTGTTATTTCAGCGGCTTGTTTTTCCGGAGTAGCAAAAGCATCAATCCTATGAGGCAGTGGCCGGCGAGAATTCGCAACGTTTGGAGCGCCCCACGGAACCTGATCGTCCCAATCATTTTTCTGAACATCAAAGCCTTGCCTTTTAGGGTCTTTATTTGGGCTGTCCCATGTCCATTTTTCTCGAATTAACCACTCACCTGCTGCGGTAGGATCAAGCCACCTATCTCCAGGTGCATCATTAAATACGATAGTATGGAGCTCAATTGTTGGTAGGTTATCAGCATCAACCTGCCCATTTGGAAAATCATTAATCGTCAATTTTCCATCTTTAGAACCATGCGACATTACGGTCTCATAAGCCCTCAAAATACTACTTTTTCCTACATTGTTAGGTCCAACCAAAACAACAATGTCATCAAGCTCTATCTCTACCTTCTCAGAACCAATTGATCTGAAATTTTGGATTATGAGTTTATGTAATCTTGGCCGAGGTGAGTTTTCATCGTCTCCAGCTAGAGCAATAACTTCATCATTTTTTTTCTTCGCGGCCATGTGATTTCCTTATGGGGTTAACGCCGCGCTCTGCGGCAAATTTTTTTTACTTCACTGGAATAATAGTCCGAGAAGCACCTTGTTATGCATTTGTTAGATCTACCCTATCTATGTGCAATAATCGTTTTTTAAAATTAGAATCACCCAAATGTATATTCCAGCGATGCTCCATGAATCTAAGAAGCTCTAAACCTCGTTCTAATATTTGATTCGGAGTCCAGTCTTGATTTTGAGCAACCTCATTCTCGGAAACCGAGCCATTGTAATAACCAACACCTGTTCCGTTATTGACTTTTTGAGGAAAGCTATCATTTTGCAATGCCGAGTTTTTGGAGCGAGAAAGAGGTAAAAGATTGCCTAATGAGTGGGTTAAATAGCGCCGTTCCTGCTCATTCAGATGACCGAAACGCTCAGTCCAATAGGCATCGTCAGGAGTTTGTGGAAAGATATGTTCCAAAGTCACATGATCTTTTTTACTGGTTTTCAGTACATTCCAAGTGAGTTTACTGGCTGCCTGTTTACCTTTCTCCTTGAGCCAGTACTCATGTTCATATAGAAAATAGCGAATACCATCCCAGTGGTAAAAGCCGTCCCTGTCCAACTCGTACTTCTCTTCAATGTGAGCTAGAAATTTCTCAGGATCATAGTAGCGATCAATCCAAGCATTTATGGACTCAACTACCTCTTTAATCGATCTAACCCCAGTCAATAGATCACGAGACATACTGAAGAACTCTGTATCACCGGTATTCGCACGGCGCTGGCTTAGATTGAACAATGTGAAGTTATAGCGTTCAGCCGCTGCCAGCAGCTTACTAGTCATTTCGGGATCTTGCTTGGAGACAAATGCCGACAAGATCAGAGGCTTAAAAGACCTAAAGCTCAAACGCTCCAAACGGTCCAGCCACAGTTTCTGAGAATCGTTCAGCTGATTGCCTTGCGTATAATATGGATCATGCATAAAGAACCAGTAGACAACAGACTGCTGAAGACTTTTCACATAGTCAGAGATCTCTTCAATCTTAAGTTCATCTTCAACTTTTGGGGGGTGAGTAATATTTCGGGCATTAAATTTCTCATCCAGCAGAAAATTGATGTAATCATCTCCCTTCTGGCGAGTATATTTGAAAAACATCGTCCAATGGTTACGCAAAAAGAGGTTGTCACTCAGGGGAACATCAGGATTTTTACCTAGGTACTCATACATGGTTTTCCATGCATCATTAATATTGGCCCTTAGTTGTTCTCGACCCTCATTGTCTTTAAATAAGGTCGAAAGATAGATCAATCTATTCTTAAGTAACTCCAAACTGGTCAGCGGCTTACCCCGATTATTCATAGTCTCGAAGGTAACAAAAACATCAATCTCTTCGTCAATTTCGTACAGATTGAATTTCAGTTTCTGCGTTAGTTTCTTATAAATTACGGCTATCTCATCAATTGACATTCCAGCTAACCGCTCCATAAAGTAGCTTTTAGCAAAGCTGAGATTGCGTGTATAGAGCGTTTCAACAAACTGATTTGAGCTGGAATACTCACCAAAGATCTTGGTTTTCATGTATTCATCGCTGGGATTATCTTTCTCATACCCAAAGATGAAGCTCTGCTGCAATTTATTGTCCGCTTCAAAAAATATGAACTGCTTACGAATAGAAGCTATCGATTGATAGTTCAGTTCTGCGCCGCTATCGACTGATTCAAGGATTGCTTGCAAAAGGATCATTGAAGTGGTTAACCGCTGTTGACCATCCACTACATAAAATGGGCGAAAACCTACACCTTCGATTAGCCATAGGTCTTTTTCCCAGCGCTGATACAAACTGGACTTTACCGGTTCAAGTGTGATTACACCAGTATAGTGAATTCGATCAGATTCAAGCTGAAGAATATCTTCCCAAAAGTCTTCAACTTGGTGCTCCTTCCAGGCATATCCGCGTTGATAGTCAGGAATACGCAATAACCGCCGTTCGAAAACATCGCTAAGGCTATTCAATTTCATAATCAAACTTCCATTTAGAATGCATAACAATTGTATAGTGTGCCGGATCGCATATCTCCGCGGGGCAGGCCGGAGGCCTTTCGGCTTCAACTAACGGAATGAAGCAGTTCATTCCATTACCTTACAGGTACGTTTTTGCCCTCAGCGTGCCGGCACGCTTTGCTCATTTAAACGGTCTGTTATCTGAATTTGATGGTTGTTTAAGACTTTGATTTCTTACAACAACAGCCACGTTAACTCTATGAAACAGTGCCATGGAATGCAGAAATCCGTGCTTGTGTTTTTGCCATTGGCAATAACTCTGTGAATCTTTGCGATGCAGTGGAAAACTGATTGGCATTCAAACGGAAAAGGCGTTGGCAAAGGGCATGGCTACCGCACGGGCTGAAGTGGTGTGCTTCGTCCCTGAACGTTGTTTTATCTCCTTGAATCAGCATCTTGGCAGAGGTTGCTGTCAGTGGGCAAGTGAAAATTTGAAGTGCTTTTGAGTTTCAGCCAGAGGCCACACATTTGCCGGAGTGGAACACCTTTGAACAAGCACTGCCGCACCAGTGACCATCCGAGCCATGGATGGCGAGGGGAGGCTCCAGGGAAGGATCTACGCCGTGTCACGGGTGTGGCAGTGCGAAAGCGCACCGCAGGTGATGTAGTACACCTGACGGTGGAAGTGTCTGAGGCGATTGAAAGATGCTGCTTTTCAAGCAGCTTAAAGTCGTGGGTCTCCAACCCACACCCGGCCAAAAGGGGCTCAACAGCAATAACAACAACCCTGTTTAACGGCCAGCTCGCCAATCCCTGGCTCGCGCTCAGGAGCTTGTCACTGCGTGACCTTCGCCCTCTTGGATCTCCGTGCCGCACCCAGCCGGAGCCGAAAACTCCTCGGCCTTCTGAGCTTGGTCATGCTACGGCTTCGGTATCCAAATCCATCCGTGGACAACAGCCAGCTCGGCATCCATGCCTCGCGCTCATGAGCACGCTTGCCGTGGGCAAGCATTCGCCCTCGCGACGCCATTTTCAGCAACGTCCTCGGCAGCGTCGGAACGGGGAGGGTGTAGTATTCTGGCTTCAGAGTTGCTCTTAAACGAATTGAATGATTCTGTCAGTGGCGGAGTGGAACACCCATTATTAGCACTGCCGCACCAGTGACCATCGGCGACATGGACGTCGCCGGTGAGCCTACAGGGAAGTATTTACGGCGTGTCACGGGTGTGGCAGTGCGAAAGTGCACCGCAGGTGATTGGTTGCATCAAGAGGTTGATGCTAATGCCAGCATTAAAGATAGCCGCTGTGCCAGCGGCACAAGGTCGTGGGTCTCCAACCCACACCCGGGCAAGGGGCGTTGCTTGTCCGCGAACAACTTCCCTGTTTAACTGCCAGCTCACCATCCATGGTTCGCGCTCATGGCGCTCTTACGAGCTTCGCCCTTGCAACCCCAAGGACACCCCACCGACGCTGACAGCTCCTTGGCCTTATGCTGAAAATTGGCTAGCGCGCCAGACGCTCGGATTTACATCCGTGTAAATCCATCCCAGCTCGGCGTCAGTGCCTCGCGCTCGTGATCTTGTCACTGTGTGACACTCGCCCCTGATTCGACTGGCGCTGCTTCGGCATCCAAATCCATCCGTGGACAACAGCCAGCTCGGCATCCATGCCTCGCGCTCATGAGCACGCTTGCCGTGGGCAAGCATTCGCCCTCGCGACGCCATTTTCAGCAACGTCCTCGGCAGCGTCGGAACGGGGAGGATGCAATATTCCGACTTTGGGGGACATCTGATGAAGACGTGAACGGAGTTTAACCGAGGCCTTTCATAGCAGATTTGAGCTGGATCAGCTCAATCTTGTACCCGTCTGGGTCTTCGACAAAGGCAATTTCCGTGGTGCCGCCGGCCACGGGACCGGGGGCGCGGGTGATCTTGCCGCCGGCGGCGGCGATGGCGTCGCAGCGGGCGTAGATGTCTTCCGTGCCTATGGCGATGTGGCCAAAGCCGGTGCCGAGATCGTAGCTGTCCACGTCCCAGTTGTAGGTCAGTTCGATGACAGCGTTACCCTGGGCTTCTTCACCGTAGCCGACAAAGGCGAGGCTGTATTTGTATTGGGGGTTTTCCGAGGTGCGCAGCAGTTTCATACCCAGTACCTGGGTGTAGAAGGCAATGGAGCGTTCCAGGTTTCCGACACGGATCATGGTATGCAGCAGTTGAGACATGGAATAGTTTCCTTTGAATTCTTCAGGTTGGCCAGTATAGCAGAGTCAAAATGCCTCTGTGGCGAGTGAAAGGAGACGCCGTTCGCTGAAAGGGGTGTTTTTAATCGGCGCAGCGTCACAGTTTTTGACACTGCCACTGGCGGCTAATGTCCACAAGGCCAATAATGGCATCAGTTCCCTGAAGGAGACGGCCATGAATATTGAACTCAGAATGACTATTGGCAGCCTTGCCGTACTTGCGCTGTTTTTCGCGGCTTTCGCCTCAGCCTTTGCCTGAGTTGTCTGACTAACAAACAGGAAAAAGCCGCTCATTGAGCGGCTTCTTTTTTTGCGCATTCTTTGACAAAGAAAACGACAAAGAAAAAGGCGAGGCATTATTCCTCAGGGTAAACCTTGTCCTTGAATTCACACAGATCTTCTATGATGCAACTGCCGCAGCGAGGCTTGCGCGCCAGGCAGGTGTAGCGGCCGTGCAGAATAAACCAGTGATGCACATCCACCTTGAATTCCGCCGGTACCACCTTCAGCATTCGCTGTTCCACTTCCACCACGTTTTTGCCGGGGGCAAATTTGGTGCGGTTGGCCATGCGAAAGATATGGGTGTCGACGGCAATAGTCGGCCAACCAAAGGCGGTGTTGAGCACCACGTTGGCGGTTTTGCGGCCCACACCGGGCAGGGCTTCCAGCGCTTCCCTGTCTTCGGGAACTTCGCCGCCATGTTTATCCAGCAGAATTTGCGACAGGGCCACCACGTTGATGGCCTTGTTGTTAAACAGGCCTATGGTCTTGATGTATTCCTTGAGTCCCTCAACACCGAGCGCCACCATGGCCGCCGGGGTATTGGCTACGGGAAAGAGTTTGTCGGTGGCCTTGTTGACGCTGACGTCCGTGGCCTGGGCCGACAGGGTTACCGCCACCAGTAACTCATAGGGGCTGGAAAAGTTGAGCTCGGTTTCCGGCTTGGGATTGTTGGCCCGCAGACGGGTCAGAATTTCAATTCGCTTTTGCTGGTTCATCTGTTTGCCGTTCTATTTAGCTGACCTTGGTGATCCTGGCCCGGGTAATGGTGGCGGCTTCGGCTGGCTTGGGGCGACGGGCCTGCAAGCGGGCATCAATCAGATTCTTGGCGGCGATCAGCAGCCCCATGGCGATAAAGGCGCCCGGTGGCAACATGGCCAGCAGAAAACTGTTATCCGTTTGCCACAGCTCGATACGCAATGACAGGGCCCAGTCGCCGAGCAACTGATCGGCGCCGGCAAACAGTGTGCCCTGGCCGAGGATCTCCCGACTGGCGCCAAGCACCACCAAAACGGCGGTAAAGCCCAGTCCCATCATCAAACCGTCAAAGGCGGCGTGGAGTACCGAATTGCGCGAGGCAAAGGCTTCGGCGCGGCCTATGATGACGCAGTTGGTGACAATCAGCGGCAGGAATATCCCCAAAGACAGGTACAGGCCGTAGGCATAGGCATTGACCAGCAGCTGCACCGAGGTCACCAGGGCGGCAATGATCATCACGAACACCGGAATGCGGATTTCTTTGGGCACATAGTCACGCACCAGAGACACCAACACGTTTGAACCCACCAACACGGCCAGGGTGGCCAGTCCCAGTCCCAGGGCGTTGGTCAGTGTGGCGGTCACCGCCAGCAAGGGGCACAGGCCCAGCAGCTGCACCAGACCGGGGTTGTTTTTCCACAACCCCTGCCAGGCGATATCGCGCAGATTACTCATGACCTTTCTCCTCGTCACAGTGCAGTGCCTGGCGGAACAGGGACTCTCTGTTGGTCTCAAGCCAGGCCAGGGTAGTGCGTGCGGCCTTCAGATAGGCCCTGGGGGTGATGGTGGCGCCGGTGAACTGATCAAATTCACCGCCGTCCTTTTTCACCTGCCAGTTTTCATCTTCTTCCTGACTGTAGGGCTTGCCGGTAAAGGCCAGCACCCAGGGAGATTTGGCCAGTTCAATTTTGTCACCCAATCCGGGGGTTTCCTGATGGCTCAGGGTACGGATCCCCAGCACCTTGCCCTGCATGTCCACGCCGATAATCAGGCGTATCGCGCCGTTATAGCCGTCGGGAGCCTGGGTTTCTATTGCCAGGGCGACGGGCTTGCCATCGCGAGTGGCCAGGTAGGCGGGCAGGGCATCGTCGGTGCCAAACACGACTGGGTCGTGCACCAGGGTGCAATGCTCACTGAGTTCATTGTCATGGATCTCGTCCGGCACTATCTGGTGCAGGATCTTCTGGAGTTGCAGTTGTTCCTGGGCCTTGATCCTGTCTTTGGTCTGGCTGTTGACCACTGCCACCAGTGCGGTACAGATCAGCGCAAACAAGGCCAGCAGCAGGCCATTTTTCAACATGGTGCGGCTCATGGTTTAGTTCCTCAAATCCCGGCCCTGTGACCATAGGTCCTGGGTCTGACGTAGTAATCGATGAAAGGTGCGCACAGGTTGGCCAGCAGTACGGCGAAGGCGACACCGTCGGGATAACCGCCGAAGGTGCGAATAAGGTAAACCAGAACACCTATCAGGGCGCCGAAGATAAGCCTGCCCCTGGGGCTGGTCGCGGCGGTGACGGGATCGGTAGCGATGAAAAACGCCGCCAGCATGGTGGCGCCGCTGAAAAGATGCAGTGCCGGGCTGGCATGGGTGTCGGGAGACACGGCAAAACCAAACAGGGAGCAGATAAACAGAGCGCCGAGCAGACCACCGCTGATGTGCCAGCGTATGGTTTTCAGGTACAAGAGTACCAGGCCACCGGCGAGATAGGCCAGGTTAACCCAGAACCAGCCTTCACCCGTGCTGCCGCTGAATACCGGCTTGGCCAGGCTCTCGGTGGTGGTAAAGCCCATGGACAGGTCGGTTTTGAGGGTGTCCAGCGGTGTCGCCATGGTGACGCCGTCTATGCCAAGCCTGAAGACCTCGGCACCCTGGCTGCTGAAAATGGTCACCAGCGCCGTCCAGGGATCGGCCGATTGCGCCGCTATGGTCGCCGGTGCTGCCCAGGTGGTCATCAGCACGGGAAAGGACACCAGCAACAGCACGTAGGCAGCCATGGCAGGATTGAACAGGTTATGGCCAAGACCACCATAGAGTTGTTTGACTATTACTATGGCAAACACTGTGCCTATGACTACCACAAACCAGGGGGCCAAAGGTGGCAGCGCCAGTCCCAGCAGCAAGGCGGTAAGCATGGCGCTTTGATCGCTAAGGGCCGCCTTGACGCTGCGCCCGCGCAGTTTCATGACCGCCGCTTCGCAGGCGAGGGCCACGACAATCGCCAGGATCACCTGGATAAGGGTTCCCCAGCCGAAGTAAACGCATTGGGCCACCAGGCCGGGCAGGGCACAGAGCAGCACCCTTTGCATCACGGTGGAAGTTTGCAGCATCTTGCCTATGTGGGGCGAGGACGCAAGTTTAAACGCCATCAATTAATCCTCTTGCTGTCTGGCGGCCTTGTTGGCCTTGGCTTTCGCGACCGCTGCAGCAATCCGTTGTTTCTTTTGCTCTTCAGCTGACAATGCCTGGCCGGCCTGTGGCTGCGCTATAGCTGACTGAACCTCTTGAACCTCTTGAACGGCTTTCGGCTCGCCGGCGCTTTCCGGGCTTTCGGAAGATGCTGCCGCCTTTTTGGCTTTTGCCTTGGCGATTGCTGCGGCGACGCGGGCCGCTTTGGCGTCTGCAGCCGACACGGGTGTATCGGCTTTGAGTTCAGCACTTGCCTCTTGACTTGGCTCATGGCTTGCCTCTTTATTTGGCTCAGAGCTTATCTGGGCATCTACCTGAGCCGCTTGCGGCTTTTCACCGGCATCGGCGGCGGCCTTTTTGGCCTTGGCTTTTGCTATTGCTGCAGCGACCCGGGCGGCTTTGGCATCCGCACCCTGGTTGTCGGCTTCGGCTTCGGCCTGCGCAGGAGCCTGTTCCTGAACGGCATCCGATTCGGATGCTCCGGCCGCCAGGGCGGCTTTTTTGGCCTTGGCGCGGGCAATGGCCGCGGCAACCTTGGACTTGGTGTCGTCAACCGTCTCTGACGGCGCAGCGGCGTCGTTCTGTTCCGGGGGTTCGTTGCCCTGTTCTGCCTGAGCGGCTTTCTTGGCCTTGGCACGGGCAATGGCCGCGGCAACCTTGGCCTTGGTGTCGTCAACCACCGCTGACTGCGCAGGGGCTTCGTTATGTTCCGGGTTTTCGTTGCCCTGTTCTGCCTGGGCGGCTTTCTTGGCCTTGGCGCGGGCTATGGCCTCCGCAACCTTGGCCTTGGGATCTGCCACTGTGTTGGTGTCGGTTGCAGCCTTGGGCTGGCCTTCGGTCGCCTGGGCAGCCTTTTTGGCCTGGATCCGCGCCAGGGCTTCGGCCACGGCGTCTTTTTCCTGGCCCGTCATGGCGGCCTGACGTTTTTCCGCTGCTTCGCGTGCCTTGACTTCGCGGGCCTGTTTTTCTTCCTCAAGTCGCTGCAATCTGGCTTCGAACCTGACCTTGGCCCGCTCTGCCTGACGTTTTTCTTCCGCATCCTGGCGCAGGGCGGCCTTGGCTACCCGGTAATATTCCACCAACGGGATATCGCTGGGGCAGACATAGCTGCAACAGCCGCACTCTATGCAGTCACGCAGGTTGAAACTTTCGGCCTTGTCATATTCGCCGGCCTTGGCGTGCCAGAACAGCTGTTGCGGCAGCAGCAGTGCCGGGCAGGCCTGGGCGCATTCGCCGCAGCGGATACAGGCTTTTTCGTCCAAATCCGGCCCCAACTCGTCGGCTGTGGGCACCAGGATACAGTTGCTGCCCTTGAGCAGCGGCACATCCAATTGCGGCAGGGTGTAGCCCATCATGGGGCCGCCCTGGATAACGCTTTGTACCTGAGTGGCCTTGAATTGGCACTGGTGTAACAGATCGCTTATTTGGATGCCGATGGGTGCCCAGTAGTTACCCGGGCGGCCAACCCCCAGTCCGGTGACGGTCACGACGCGCTCAATCAGGGGCTTGCCCTGAATAACGGCCTCGGCCACCGCATAGGCGGTGCCGACGTTGTGCACCACTATACCCAGTTGGGCCGGGATCCCGCCCGAGGGCACTTCCTGACCGGTGAGGATCTGAATCAGTTGCTTTTCACCACCTGATGGATACTTGGTGGGGATAACAGTCACCCTGGCGCATCCCGGACTGAGCTTGCTGCGCTTGAGCGCCTGCTCCATGGCCTCGGCTGCCTCGGGCTTGTTATCTTCAATGGCAATAACAATGCGCTCAGGCTGCAGCAAGCGCTCCATGATGCGGATACCGTCGAAGATGCCATCGGCATATTCGCGCATTAACCTGTCGTCGGCGGTGATATAGGGCTCGCATTCAACACCGTTGATGATCAGCAGCTGAATTTCGCTGACGGGGTTGAGTTTGATATGACTGGGAAAGGCTGCGCCACCCATGCCGGCGATACCGGCGTCGCGGATCTTGCCGAGCAGGGTCTTGGTGTCGGCCGCTTCAGGATCGGCAGACTGCAATTCAACCCATTCGTCGGCACCGTCAGAGGTCAGCTCCAGTGTCAGCACCGGCAGGGCCGATGCATGGTTGCTGGGCCGCTGGCCTATGGCCGTCACCGTACCGGAAACGGGCGCGTGCACCGGCAGATAGTGGATACCAGAGCCTGTGGTCAGGCATTGCCCTTTGCGGACCCTGTCGCCAACCGACACCAGCAGGGTGGCATTATCGCCCACCTGGGGCAGTGCCAGCAGCAGAGGTTGTACGGCGCTGACTTTGGCAATGGGGTTGCCGTTGGAGAGGGTCTTGAGTTCCGGAGGATGAATGCCCCCGGCTGAGCGCCACAGTACACCTTTATCCAGTTGCTCAATCAGACTCAGCACGCTTTTTCCTCTTCAACCAGGGTGACAGGGATGGCATTGAGGCGCCAATCCCAGTTTTTGATGCTGGGGGCGACGGGGATCATATCGATGCAATCCACGGGGCAGGGCTCAACGCACAGATCGCAACCCGTGCAGTCGGCCGCGATAACTGTGTGCATCAATTTGCCGGCACCCACTATGGCGTCAACGGGACAGGCCTGGATGCACTTGGTGCAGCCGATGCATTCTTCCTCGCGGATAAAGGCGACTTTCTTGACCTGATTGTCTATGGCGGCGTCCAAAGGCTCGGGCTCGACACCCATCAACTCGGCCAATTTTTCCATGGTGGCGGTGCCGCCGGGGGGACACTTGTTTATCTTGTCGCCATTGGCTATGGCTTCCGCATAGGGACGGCAACCGGGATAACCGCACTGACCGCATTGGGTTTGCGGTAACAGGGCTTCTACCTGGTCGACTATGGGGTTACCTTCCACCTTGAAGCGCACCGCGGCATAGCCGAGGATAAGACCAAACACCAATGCCAGCAGGCTAAGAAGAACAACGGCAATAACAATCGCTGACATATTACTTAACCAGTCCGGTGAAACCCATGAAGGCCAGGGACATCAATCCGGCAGTGATCATGGCGATGGCACCACCGCGAAAGGGCTGTGGCACATCGGCAGCCGCAAGACGTTCGCGCATGGCAGAAAACAGAATCAACACCAGGGAAAAGCCCAGGGCGGCGCCGAATCCGTAAATGGCGGATTCGATGAAGTTATGTTTTTCGTTGATATTGAGCAGGGCCACACCAAGTACGGCGCAATTGGTGGTGATAAGTGGCAGGTAGATGCCCAATGCCCGGTGCAGACTGTCACTGGTTTTTTGTACCAGCATCTCGGTAAATTGCACTACTACGGCGATCACCAGAATAAAGCTCATGGTGCGCAGATAGCCCAGCTCAAAGGGGAGCAGCAGGTATTGATTGACCAGATAGCTGAGTATGGACGCCAGCGTCAGCACAAAGGTGGTCGCCATGGACATGCCAATGGCGGACTCGAGCTTGGACGATACCCCCATAAAGGGGCACAGGCCGAGAAATTTTACCAGGACGAAGTTATTGACCAGCACTGTGCCAATCAACAACAGGAGATATTCACTCATCTCTAGGTGCGGACAGTCAAAAGGTGACCGGTATTATCGGCTTTTTGAGTATCATTAACAACATATAGAAAGCAGGGTTTCCCTCTTCGGGCTAAATTGCCATCAGTTGAGTTCTTCACTGCCCAAGGCTTGGGGTTGGGCTATGTAGTAGCCCTGCAAGCCATCGATGAGCAAACTTTCCAGGGCGAGTTTTTCCACCTGTTGTTCAACACCGGTGGCGACCACCCTGATCCCCAGGCGTCTGGCGACATCCACCATCATACGCACCAGGAACTTGTTGTTGGCATCCTGATCGATAGCCTCGCTGTAACTGCCATCAAGCTTGATGTAGTCGGGTCTGACTTCGCGGAAGAATTTGAAAGAGGTAAAGCCCATGCCGAAGCGCTCTATGGATACCCGGGTGCCGACGCTGTGCATTTCCCGTACAAATTTATGGGAGGCTTGAATGTTGGCCTGCATCCCGGCCTCGTTGAGTTCCAGCACCAGACGGGCAGACAATTGCCTGTCCCGCTGCAATTTGTCCTTGAGCCAGCTGACAAAACTTTCCTGCAACACCGATGAGGTGCTGATATTGATGCCATAGTTGCCGCGCAGGTTGGGGTTTTCCTGCAACTGTTTGATGACGGTATTGACCACCAGCTTGTCGAGTTCCATTGCCATACCGTGGCGCTCGGCCATGGCAATGACAGTGGAGGTGGGCATGAATTTGCCTTCACTGTTAAAGAATCGGGCGAACAGTTCCCGGTAGACTTCAACCTCTGAACGACAGGGCAGGATCGGCTGCTGCATGAAACGCACAGCCCGGCGGTTAATAATATCGTCGATGGCGGTTCGCCATCTGTTATCACCCAACTCCACTTCTTCGCTGAGCTTCTCAAGCAACTGCACGCTGTTTGGCCCCAGGGTCTGGGCTATGCTGACCGCGGCATCGGCCAATGCCATTAACTGTATGGGATCGCCACCCGCCTGGAAGGGCACCATACCCGTGTAGGCAATGGAGTCTACTTTGATATGTTGCAGATATTCATCGAGCAGGGCTTTGAATGGTTCGTAGAACTTGTCTGCTTCGCGTACCACCAGACCGGGTAAAAATATCGCAAAATCAGCGCTGCTGATGCGATAGAATTCGGCATCGGGCAACTTGGTTGCGGCTTTTCGTACGCAGGCGGCAATTTTGGCCAAATATTCATCGCCGGCACTGCGACCGAGCAGCTGATTGATATTGGCCAGTTCTGTGGCCTGCACCATGGCCAGCATACCAAAGAGCGTCTTGTCGGATTTACTGATTTCATCCAGCTTGCGGGTGAAGCTGTGACGGGTGTTGAAGCCGGTAACCGCATCCTGAAAGGCCACTTTGGAGAGCTTTTCATTTTCCAGTGTCAGGGCATCAACTTTGCGTTTCAGTACAGTGCGTCCATCTTCCAGGGCGTCACCAAGGGGCCTGAGTTCACCATTAAGCCGGGATGTGGCCAGGGCACTGAAGTTAAACTGCATCAGATTGCGCACATAGTCGGCGGCGTAATTAATGCGGCTTTTCAAACGCCACATGGCTATGGCAAACGCAATGGCGGTAACCAGATACAGGGCCAGCATCAGCATTGCCGTTTGCATAAATTGTTGTGATTCGGCGACGACTTGAGCTGCGGTGTCGAGTTTGACCTGCAATCGGCCGTTGGTGAGTTCGCGGTTATCGCTCAATTCAAGTTTGAACAGGTGCTGGCTGTCGATGGCCTCGGCTTGCAGCTGACCACGGGTGAAATTTTTGCTGCCATCAACCGCGTCGGTATATTGATAAAAGTGCAGGGGAAATTTTGTGTTGATGGCACTGTGCAGGCTCTTGCCATCATCGGACCAAGTCTGCCACTGGGACATGGCCTGCTTATATTGGCTCAGTTGCCTTTGTCCTTGTTCCTGCAACGCAGCATTGCTTTGGAAGTAGCGGGCACCCAGGCCAGCGAACAAGAGTAGTAGAAGAAAGGCTTGAAAGGATTTGGATACACCCATAACTTGTTCCGTCGCTTAGCGTTTTAGTTATTCTAGCCGTCAACTGAAATAAATCCGATAGATTGTAACGGCAATATGCTAAAAACAAAATCTAAATCAATAGGATTTAACGCGGAAAGAGCAGGTGGCTCCCCTGACTGGACTTGAACCAGTGACATACGGATTAACAGTCCGCCGTTCTACCGACTGAACTACAGGGGAACAATATAGACGCTTGCTGAAGTGGCTCCCCTGACTGGACTTGAACCAGTGACATACGGATTAACAGTCCGCCGTTCTACCGACTGAACTACAGGGGAACAATGTAACGCTTACTGAAGTGGCTCCCCTGACTGGACTTGAACCAGTGACATACGGATTAACAGTCCGCCGTTCTACCGACTGAACTACAGGGGAACAATTCTGTTTACTTCAGAGTTTGGTTTGACCCAAACCGTCTCAATGAGTTGGCTCCCCTGACTGGACTTGAACCAGTGACATACGGATTAACAGTCCGCCGTTCTACCGACTGAACTACAGGGGAATCGTTGTTTCAACCACTCGCTGAGAACGGTGCGCATAGTAAAACGCGCCGTCGGATGAGTCAACTCGCGTATTCAAAAAAAGTGTAATTGTCCTGTTAAGTGCTCATCTAATGTTCACCATGGCGGCAAATCAGCCATAACGGTGGAGATTTGAGCGGGAAAACACTGAATTAATTACGATTTAAACTTTGCGCTTGCCTGTGTTGATGCTGTTCCCGGTAGCAGTTGCAGCGAATACGAGGTCAGCAGTGACAAATGTAGGAAAATTTCAGCAGCAATAAAGCAAGCGGTTTCAGTGACCGGATACAGCAAACCCAGACGCCACAAGGGCTTTGGCTAGTTTTCCACAAAAACTGTGGATAACCCTGTGGGTTAGGCACGATAATCGGCGCCAAACCCTTGTGCATACTGGAGCGGACTTAAATTTTTAAAAATTGCCTGCAAAATAAAAATATCAATTAAATCAATGTCAAGTGAAATTGTTGTGACAGCGGTGAATTCAGCTTTTGCTGTTGCAGAATTGTAACCCGTATGAAACCACATCTTGTGTATGAATTTGTGCGTCGGGGTGGGATTTCACTTGCGTTTTCGCCCAAAGCCAGGTTTGAACCGGCATGACAGAGAATTTCAATCGGATATCAGACTTTCAGCATCTCCTTGCACTGGGATAGAATGTGCTGCTGGGTAGATAAAGGAAGAAAAACTGTGTCCGAGACCGTATTTGAGTTAAACAGCCAGTATCAGCCTGCGGGCGATCAGCCCACCGCCATTGCTAAACTGGTGGATGGCCTTGAGGCCGGGCTCGCCAGCCAAACCTTGCTGGGTGTGACAGGTTCCGGCAAGACCTTTACTGTGGCCAATGTGATAGCAACCCTGGGGCGCCCTACTATTATCATGGCGCCCAACAAGACCCTGGCGGCCCAGCTTTACGGCGAAATGAAGGAGTTTTTCCCCAATAATGCCGTCGAATACTTCGTGTCCTATTACGACTATTATCAACCCGAAGCCTATGTACCTGCGTCCAATACCTTTATCGAGAAGGATGCCTCGGTCAATGCCCATATAGAACAGATGCGCCTCTCGGCGACCAAGGCACTGCTGGAGCGCAAGGATGTGGTGCTGGTTGCCTCGGTGTCGGCCATTTACGGTTTGGGCGATCCCGACTCCTATATGAAAATGCTGCTGCATTTGCGCCAGGGCGACCATATGGGGCAGCGCGACATTTTACGCCGCCTGAGTGAACTGCAGTACAAGCGCAACGACATGGAATTGCAGCGCGGTACCTTCAGGGTGCGTGGTGAAGTGATCGACATCTTCCCGGCGGACTCGGAGCGCGATGCCATCCGGGTCGAACTGTTTGACGATGAAATTGAGCGGCTGAGTGAATTTGATCCGCTCACGGGACAGATCCTCAAACGCATTGCCCGCACCACAGTGTACCCCAAGACCCACTATGTGACCCCGAGGGAGAAAATCCTCGATGCCATTGAGCTTATCAAGCAGGAATTGCGCGATCGGAAGCAACAGTTGCTCGATGCCAACAAACTGATTGAGGCCCAGCGAATTGGCGAGCGGGTGCAGTACGATCTGGAGATGATGACCGAGCTTGGCTACTGCTCAGGCATTGAAAACTATTCCCGCTACCTGTCGGGTCGCAATGAAGGGGAAGGTCCGCCAACCCTGCTGGACTACCTGCCGGCGGATGGCTTGCTGATCATAGATGAATCCCATGTCACAGTGCCCCAGATAGGTGCCATGTACAAGGGCGATCGCTCCCGTAAAACCACCCTGGTGGAATACGGCTTTCGCCTGCCGTCGGCCCTGGATAACCGACCGCTGAAATTCGAGGAATTTGAGGCCCTGATGCCGCAAACCATTTTTGTGTCCGCAACCCCGGGCCATTACGAGCTGGACAAAAGTGACGGTGAAATTGCCGAGCAGGTCGTCAGACCGACGGGCCTGCTGGATCCCGAACTGGAAGTCAGGCCGGTGGCCATACAGGTGGACGATCTCCTCTCAGAAGCCCGCAAGCGCATCGCGGTCAACGAGCGGGTGCTGGTAACCACCTTGACCAAGCGCATGGCCGAAGATCTGACCGAATATCTGGACGAACACGGTATCAAGGTGCGTTATCTGCACTCGGATATAGAAACGGTAGAGCGGGTCGAGATCATTCGCGATCTGCGTCTGGGTGTCTTTGATGTCTTGGTGGGGATCAACCTGCTGAGGGAAGGGCTGGATATGCCCGAGGTATCACTGGTGTGTATTCTGGATGCGGACAAGGAAGGCTTTTTGCGCTCCGAGCGCTCGCTTATTCAGACCATAGGCCGCGCCGCCCGTAACGTGAACGGCAAGGTGATCCTCTATGCCGACAGGGTGACGGATTCCATGGCCAGAGCCATGGGCGAAACCGAACGCCGCCGTGAGAAGCAGCGCTTGTTTAACCTGGAACACGGCATAATCCCCAAAGGGGTGGTCAAGAAGATCACCGATGTGATGGACATTGGTGAACGTGAGGCGCCGACCCGGGAGTATTCCAAGGTTGCTGAGCCAAAAGGTAAGTATCAGGGGCTCGATCCCCATGTACTGGCACAGCAAATTGATGAGCTGGAAAAGCGCATGCTGCAGCATGCCCGAGATCTGGAATTTGAACAGGCCGCGGCACTGCGGGACGAAGCACACAGGCTGAGGGAAACCTTGCTCAAGATATAAACCAAAAACGCGCTCCGGCGCGTTTTTTATTGGCTTGGACTGTTCCTGAGATCATTGGCCGGTGTCGATGTGCTCTCTGTTTGGCCTGAACTGTGTTGCTGCCACAAGCCACAGGAGCCCCAAAGTTATGCCGGATACCAGACCCACCAAATGGGATTCGGTGGCCACCCTGGCACCGATAAGCTCGGTCACACCGTCGCTGGCGCCCATGGTGTTTTCCCAGCTGACCTTGAGTATAACGCCGAGCAGCAACAGGTACCCCGATCTATAGCCCCGGCGTATATCCAGCAGGGCGCCAAAGGCGAATAACCCATGCAGGATCCCGCTCAGTCCCACGTAGCCCCACAATTGCGGATAGCCAAGATACAGGCCCAGGCCTTCGAGGGCACACAGGGCCAACAGCAGCGCCAGTAAGGGCCAGATGCGGTAATGAAAATGATGCAAACTGTAGATAACCCACAGACCGGCCAGATTCATCAGCAGGTGCCAATGATTGGTGTGCAGCAGATTACCGCTGATCAGGCGCCAGTATTCGCCCTGGTCTATGGCGTCGCGGCGAAAAGCCAACACATCGTCCAGGGACAAAATGAAGAGGCCAATGCTCAGCAGGGAAACTATCAGCGGCGCCAACCAGGCCTTGTTCGGACTGCTCAGCGCGGACATTTGCTGTCCAGAGCTTCAGTTACCGCGTCTTTATGATTGAGGTAGTCTTCCAGACCGCGGCTGCGCAGATGGCAGGCCGGGCAGTCGCCACAGCCATCCCCCTGAATGCCGTTATAGCAGGTGAGGGTGTGATGGCGCACCAGTTCCAGCTGGCCGTAACGGTCCGCCAGGGCCCAGGTCTCGGCTTTGTTGAGCCACATCAGCGGCGTGCGGATCTCCAAAGGTCTGTCCATCCCCAACACCAACGCCTTGGCCATGGCCTGGATAAATTCGTTGCGACAATCCGGATAGCCGGAAAAGTCGGTTTCGCATACGCCGGTGATTACGGTATCGGCGCCGAGTTGATAAGCGTATATCCCCGCCAAAGTCAGAAACAGTATGTTGCGGCCGGGTACAAAGGTGTTTGGCAGGCCATTGTCCATCAACTCATGGGATACCGGAATGGCATCACGGGTGAGGGCGGAAATTGCCAGCTCGCCCAGCAGCGACACGTCCATTATCTTGTGACTGGCCACTCCCAGGCGGCTGGTGAGGGCCTTGGCGACTTCTATTTCCGCCACATGGCGTTGACCATAGTCGAAGGTAATGGCATGCACTTCATCAAATTGTGCCAGGGCCTGAATAAGACAGGTGGTGGAATCCTGGCCACCACTGAAAACAACAACGGCTTTAGACTTAACTGCTTTTGACATAAGACGAACTTCAAACAAAATATCAGGAGCTCAGTTTACCCGAGGAGGGTCACGCTGCAAAGCCGCAGCCGGTGAGCCGGCTTGCAAGCCGGCGAAAAATCCACTATAAAAGCCGCCCCAACCAAAGAGGCCTGTCATGACATATCCGGTTAACGAAGTTTTTGAGACCATCCAGGGTGAAGGGTGCCATACAGGTATGCCGGCTATCTTTGTGCGCCTGCAGGGCTGTCCAGTGGGCTGCAGTTGGTGTGACACCAAGCAGACCTGGGAACTGTTGGAGCAGAATCGGGTGTCGCCCGCCGATGTGATCCGGGTCGATGGCACTGTTGGCCGCTGGGCCATGCACGATGCCGGCAGCTTGGTCTCGGCCTTCAAAGCCAAGGGCTTCAGCGCCCGTTTGGTGGTGATCACCGGCGGTGAACCTTGCCTGTACGATCTCACCGCCTTAACTACAGGGCTGGAGCAGGCCGGTTACCAATGTCAGATAGAGACCAGTGGCACCTTTGAAGTGAAGTGTTCCGAAGCCACCTGGGTGACAGTCTCCCCCAAGGTCAATATGAAAGGGGGCTATCCCGTGCTGAGGCAGGCTCTGGCGCGAGCCAATGAAATCAAGCACCCCATAGCCACGGAGAAGCATATCGAGGAGCTTGACGAATTGCTCTTTGGTCTGGACACCAGTGGCAAGACCATCTGTCTCCAGCCCATCAGTCAGAAGCCGAGGGCCACGGAACTGGCAATGAAAACCTGTATTGCCCGTAATTGGCGCCTGTCTATCCAAACGCACAAATACCTTAATATCGATTGATTGTAATCAATAACGGCGACCCTCGGGTCGCCGTTATTGTCTCAGGCCAATAAGCCGCTTCGGTTGAATTCCTCAAGTGCCGCCTGGGCCCCACTGATATCGCCTATCTGCTCTGCAACCCAGTCCGGATGGTAATAGGTATCCAGATAGCGCTCGCCGGGATCGCAGATGAGGGTCACTATTGAGCCGGTTTCACCGGCCTGTTTCATCCGGCTTGCCAGTCTCAGGGCGCCATAGAGGTTGGTACCCGTAGAGGGGCCGGTTTTACGGCCAATCAGACGCTCCAGCCACAGCATGGTGGCGATGGAGTTGGCATCCGACACCTTGAGCATTTCATCAACAACTCCGGGAATAAAGGACGGCTCCACCCTGGGCCTGCCTATACCTTCGATTCTGCTGCCCTGTGACAGGCACAGACCGGCATCGCGGCTGTGGAAATAGTCATAGAACACCGAGATTTCCGGGTCCACCACACACAGGCGGGTAGCCAGTTGCTGGTAGCGAATGTAGCGGCCTATGGTGGCCGAGGTACCACCTGTGCCCGGGCTCATCACTATCCAACGCGGCACAGGATTAGGCTCAAGCGCCATCTGGCTGAAGATGGAATTGGCAATGTTGTTATTGCCGCGCCAGTCAGTGGCCCGCTCGGCAAAGGTGAACTGATCCATGTAATGGCCCTTGAGTTCCCGGGCCAGACGTTCGGATTCGGCATAGATCTCCGAGGTCTTATCGACAAAATGGCATTGGCCACCGTAGAAACCTATCTGCTCTACCTTTCGTTTGGCGGTACTTCTGGGCACCACGGCAATAAAGGGCAGGCCCAGCAGGCGCGCAAAATAGGCTTCGGACACCGCCGTACTGCCGGAGGAGGACTCAATGATAGGGGTGCCCTCATTAATCCAGCCGTTACACAGGGCATAAAGGAACAGCGAACGGGCCAATCTGTGCTTGAGGCTGCCCGTGGGGTGGGTGCTCTCGTCCTTCAGGTAGATGTCGATACCTGCCAGCATGGGTAACTCAAGCTTGATCAGGTGCGTGTCGGCACTGCGTTGGAAATCAGCATCAATTTTGGCAATGGCCTGGTTTACCCAGTGCTTGTTCATAGCGGTTCCGAAAATGTTATAACCATATCGGCTAAATCATAATGAAATCGCATATAAAAGCCAGCAACACCATTGTGGCGGCGGATCAAACGCTGGAAAGTGTGGCTAACAGCGGCTTTAAATTAGAGGTCAACAAAAGGTTTTGGCCCAAAACGGCTGCCGGGGAGATCACAGGGGAAATAAACAAGAGAGAGAAAATGGTGGAGGGAGAAGGATTCGAACCTTCGAAGGCGGAGCCGTCAGATTTACAGTCTGATCCCTTTGGCCACTCGGGAACCCCTCCACAGGGGCGAATTGCGAACAGTGAAATGGTGGAGGGAGAAGGATTCGAACCTTCGAAGGCGGAGCCGTCAGATTTACAGTCTGATCCCTTTGGCCACTCGGGAACCCCTCCAATGTGTCACTGGACGCTTTTCAAATTGTAGGCAAATGGTGGAGGGAGAAGGATTCGAACCTTCGAAGGCGGAGCCGTCAGATTTACAGTCTGATCCCTTTGGCCACTCGGGAACCCCTCCTCAATTGCGGCGGCAATAGTAAGCAGATTCGTTTTATATGTAAAGGCTAAATTCTTAAAAAAACCTAAAGTAACTGGCCAAGTGGTCGATTAAGTTACAAGGATATGTTTTATTGACGTTTTTATATGCAAATTGCTTCACCTTTAATCAATGAACTGCAGTGTGGCGAGCGCCTCAACCATGCAATAGAGCATGGTCGTCGCGGAGAGTTCGCCCTGCTGTTGGCCATGCTATCCCAGGATGCCCGGGACATGGTCCAGTTCACTTTGGGTGAAGAAGGCACTGTGGATGCCAAACTGCGACGCCAATTTGAATTGCCGCCGGCCCAAACCCTGGTCGCGGATGTGGCCGACGACTCCTTGATCAATAACGGCGGTGAATTTCATGAATTGGGCTTGCGTGGTTTTGCGCTGCAACAGGCGCTGAAGCCAGAGGCTTTGGTCACCCGGGGACCGATTCCTGTCACCATGCTGGATGCCTTGAACAATACCGACCCTTTGTGCAAGTCCCGTTATCTTGAGCCACAGCATCCCGCGCTGCCCGAGATTCCCCATTTCAACGATCGCCTCAGTGGTCAGCGGGCACTGGCGCAGCGGATGGCACAAGCTTGAACCGCGCCACAGTCCCGTATTGCCATAACCTTTAAAATGCGGCCATTGTGATTATCGAACAGAGGAGCAGAGATGAAGAGCATTGAAGAGCAGCAATCCTCAACCATTAACGATACCTGCAACGATTGCGGCAGTTTTGTTGACATAGGTACTGTGCTTGACGAACAGGATACCTGTATGACCTTGTCTTTTTCCGGTGTGGATGCCGAAGTGAAGGCGAAGGAACTGGCAACGCTGGCCTTGGCGAGATTTCCGGGGTGCCGGGCGCAACTGGAGACTGAGGCAAATGGTTGTCGCCTGGTCTTGCAATTTGATGTCAGTGCCGAAAAATTGATTTTCGCTTTGGATAATGGATTAACTGGCTGAAACACCATATTGCTCTTGGTGACGAACTTACTGTAATCTCGGCAAAATTAGAATAAAAACCTCTGCGGGGCCTGGTCCCGCAGTTAATTAAGGGATCTGTGTGAAAAAACGCAAACATCAGCATATTGTTGATTTGGTGGTCAACTCGACCGTTAAACAGCAAGGTGATTTTGCCAAGACAGCTGAACTGGTGACTGAACTCCTGTGTCAGCACCTGGGCTTGTCTTTCGCCAGCGTTTGGTCATTGAATGAATCCCAGGCTACCCAGGCGGAAATAGCCTTCTTCGGTCCCGTATTACCCCAGGGGAAAAAGCGCCCCGCGTCATTGAAAAATGCTCCCCGTTACTTGCAGGAGCTGCGCAAGCACAGGCATATAGATGTAGCAGATACACTATCGGATGACCGGATATCCGAATTGCGCGATGACTATTTTATTGAACGGGGGATACGTTCCACTCTCGATCTTGCCATCCGTATCAATGGCCACCTGGAAGGCATTCTTTGCCTTGAGCGCAGTCAACCACTGTTATGGTCGGAGTTTGATATTCACCTGGGCAGCCAGCTTGCCGATCAATTGGCGTTGACACTGGCGACCCGTCAGGCCGATGACAAAGATGAACAACTGATGTTGTTCCGCTCTGCTGCCGAGCAATCCGATCAGGTCACCATGTTGATTAACCTGCACACGGAAAAGGTCGAGTATGTGAACGCCGCCCATGGCCGTATTACGGGCCTGCCTGCCGAAAAGGTCATAGGCCTGGGCCTGAAGCAAATGGATTTTTTCCGGCAACATCCCAAGTTGGGTGAAACCACGCTGGCACGGATATTCAAGGGCGAAAATGTTCAGGGTGAAGTCAAGCTGAAGCGGGCCGATGGTCACTGTTATTGGCTTAAATATCACGCCAGTCAATTCATTACCGAACGCGGAAATCATTATGTGTTGGTCTGTGGGGAAGACAACAGCGAACAACACAACTACCAGGCCGAGTTGGAAAAACTGGCCTGGCGCTGCAATTTAACCGGTCTGTATAACCGCGCGCATTTCAATCGGGTACTGGAGCGCAGCCAGCAGGGGATGTTGCTGCTGGTTGACCTGATGGGCTTCAAGCGGTTCAACGATACCTATGGCCATGAGCAGGGTGACGCCCTGCTGATTGAAATAGCCAGACGCTTGCGACATTTCGCCGATATCTATAAGGCCAAGGAAATAGCCCGGGTCGGCAGTGATGAATTTGCCGTGCTGATGGCGGATCCGTCCGAGGAAGAGGAATTCCTGCGTAACAAGCTTTATCAGCAACTGGCCGCGCCGGTGTTTATCGGCCGTGAACAGGTTGACCCCAAGCCGGCACTGGCGGCGGTGGATTTGGCCGCTGTCAACAACCTGGTGGCGCCTCTAACCTGTGCCGATATCGCGCTGCAACATGCCAAGAAGAAACAGGGCACGGCGATCCAAATCTTCAACAGCACCTTGCTCAGTGCCTTTAAGGACGATGCCCAGATTGAGCGCGACCTGCACACCGCCATCCGCGGACGCCAATTTGAACTCTATTACCAGCCCCTGTGGGATTTACAGCAGAATCGCTACACCGGGGCCGAAGCGCTGATCCGTTGGCATCATCCCAAGAAAGGGGTGTTGTTTCCCGGCGCCTTTATCGATATTGCCGAGCAGTCCGGCATGATCAACGCCATTGGCGCCTGGGTTCTGGAGGCCGCCTGCCGCCAACTCAACCTGTGGCAGCATCACAATCTGGACATGTCCATGCATGTGAACGTGTCCGCCAGGCAATTCTTCAGCGGCAATCTGTACGAACAGGTTTGGCAACTGCTGAGTCGTTACCGGCTTAGACCCAAGAGTCTTATACTGGAAATCACCGAAACCGAGCTGATGGAAGACATTCGCTACGCGACCAACCTATGTCAGGAGCTGGCGGAACTGGGAGTAGGGCTGGCCATTGATGACTTTGGTACCGGCTACAGTTCCATGCGTTATCTGAAACAATTCCCCATCAGCAAGCTGAAAATAGACAGGTCATTCATATCCGATTTGACAGTCAGTCATGAAAGCCGCGAAATCGTCAGTGCCATTATCGCCATGGCGCGCGCCCTTAATCTGTCACTGACAGCAGAAGGCGTAGAGACCACAGATCAAGAAACGTTTCTGGCCAAGAGCCTGTGCGATCAGGCACAGGGTTTTCTTTACAGCCCGGCGCTCAGGGAAGCGGAGTTTTCGCAGTTTCTATACGAAAATCAGGTGCCCGCGAACCGCTTGCCGGTCTAGCGCCCACAGCACTGCTTGAATTTTTTACCGCTGCCACAAATGCAGGGTGAGTTACGACCGGGAAGGGCTGCCTCTCTGTGCTGTCCCTTAGTGTAAAACCACAGCCCCTGCTCGAGTACGAAGTCCGATATTTCCTCTATGGCATCCAGTGTGTTGCCATCCTTATACCAGGCAATAAAGTGGACCTTACCCGAGTGCCCATCCATAGAGCTCTCTTTAATATTCAGGGCCAGCCATTGGGGATGCGGACCCGCGGCCAGGATCTGGCTATTGAGATCCCGGCGATAGTCCGGGTGATGGGTTGCAATTAAATAGTCCCACAGCTGCAACACAAAGGCACTGTAGCGCGAACGCATCAGGGTTTCAGGTGTGGGGGCAGGGCGCATTCCGGCGTGAAAGGGACGGCAGCAGTTTTCATAATCACCGCCGCCGCAGGGACAGACTTGCTTCATAACTCAGGGTTTCAGGCTTCTGACAAACTGCTCGCCATAATACAGGTTGGGGACGGGCTTTGCATCAAAGTAGAAGCGGCTATCGGCACCGTTATTGGAATCCACGGTCAGTGACCAGGCACCGTCTTTCTGCTTTTTGGCAACTGTAACAAATTTTCCGGCGAACTCACTGACGGGCTCACCCGTGTCGGCGGCAGGGTGAAAACGAACCAGGTAATAACCTACGTCTGTCGCACTGTTGCCTTCGATTGTCCGCTCAAGTAAGCGGAAGTCCACTTCTATGCGGGCATTCTTGCGCTTTATTTTGCCAAAGAAGGCGTGATAAACGGCCACTATGGCCTGACGTCCACGTACTATCTCTCTGTCCTGCTTGTCGGTAATGTAACAGGCATTCTCGTCGTACACTTTTTCCAACACCTCGGGATCCAGGCTTTGAAATGCCTCAACGAACCTTTGGTAATTGGTGTTAAGTGCCTTGTTATCATCCATGGCATTGGCTGCAAAAGCGCCGATTGACATCAGCAAGGCAGCCAGTAAAAGTAAAACTCTCATCATAAACAATAATTCCAGCTATCATGGACATCACTATAATGTATGGCCTGCTGTAACCCAAGAAGCAGATCATTACAAAGTGTGTAGCCTCCGCTGTGTGGTTCAAGACAGGAGACACATCATGACTGATCAGGATAACGCGTTGTTTTGGGCCGAAATGGCCGATGTGGTTCCGTTAAAACAACAAACTTTACCGCCTTCGGCTCCGGATCCGCAGGAACAGGCCAGGAAATGTAAGCTGGCTCAACTTGAAGCCAGACTGGCACCGCTGGAGGTCGATCCCACCCATTTACCGCCTATTGGGGCGGATGTGGAGCTGAGCTTTTGCCGGGATGGGGTACAACAGTTGGTGTTCAGGCATTTGAAACTGGGCAAGTACCGCAGCAAGCGCCAGTGCGATCTCCGTGGAATGAAGCTGTTGGATGCCCGTTTGTTGCTGCTTAAAGTGATAGATGACGTTATTGCCCGCGATGAGCGCAATCTGTTATTGGTTCACGGCAAGGGTGTAATGCGTTCTGCTATGGCGGCCTGGTTGCCGCAAATTGACGAGGTTCAGGCGTTTCACAGTGCCCAACTCAAAGACGGTGGCAAAGGAGCCCTGTACCTGATGCTGGAAAAATCAGCCCAGGCCAGGGTCCACAGCAGGGAAACCAACAGCAAGGGCCATGGCAGCCGTTAGTTGCCGAGCCAATCACATAAAAAAGCCCGGGAACCCGGGCTTTTGTTCACTTAAGTCACTTTACCAGCCACATTGACGGTTGGCGGCATTGTTTTGCTCATCCAGCCAGGATTTGAGCGGAGCGAAATAATCCAGAACGGCGCTGGCGTCCATTTGCTCGCTGCCGGTAACCACCGCAAGCGCTTGCGGCCATGGCTTACTGAGACCCATTTCCAGCATGGCGTTCAGCTTGGCACCGGCATCCTTGTTGCCGTAGATGGAGCAGCGATGCACCGGACCTTCATCCTTGGCGATGTCACACAGGGCCTTGTGGAACTGGAACTGCAGTATGTGGGCCAGGAAGTAGCGGGTGTAGGGCACATTACCCGGCACATGGTACTTGGCCCCCGGATCGAAGTCCGCTTCACTGCGCTCAACCGGCGCCATCACACCCTGATACTTCTGACGCAGTTCCCACCAGGCCTGATTATATTGCTCCGGCTTGATTTCACCTGAGAATACCTTCCAGCGCCACTGGTCAATCATCAAGCCAAAGGGCAGGAAGGCCACCTTGTCCAATGCCTGTCTGAGCAACAGCCCTATGTCCTTGGACGCGTCGGGTACTTGATCCAGCAGACCAATCTGCTGCAGATACTTTGGCGTAATGGACAGGGCTACCGTGTCACCTATGGCCTCATGGAAACCATCGTTGGCGCTGCCTTTAAAGATAAAGGGTTGGTTCTTGTAGGCCCGCTGATAGAAATTGTGGCCCAGCTCGTGGTGTATCACCTTGAACTCATCGCCGGTTTTCTGGATACACATCTTGATACGAATATCATCGGCGTTGTCGAGATCCCAGGCCGAGGCATGACAGATCACATCCCTATCCTTGGGTTGAACGAACAGGGAACGTTGCCAGAAGGTGTCGGGCAGGGCGTCAAAGCCCAACGAGGTAAAGAAGTTTTCCGCCTGCTTCACCATCTTTTGCTCGTCGTAGCCTTGTTTGGCCAGCAACTCGGTCACGTCATAGCCGGGATCGGCATCCTTGGGCGCCAACATGGGATAGATGTTACCCCATTGCTGAGCCCACATGTTGCCGAGCAAATGGGCAGGGATAGCGCCTGTCTTGGGCGCGACTTCATCGCCATATTGTTGATTCAACTCGCCGCGCACATAGCAGTGCAGCGACTCATATAAGGGCTTAACCTGACCCCAGAGGCGGTCGAGCTCTGCGGAAAAATCGTTGGGAGCCATGTCGTACTGGCTGCGCCACAGTTCAGACAGACTGGGATACCCCAGATCTCTGGCACCTTCGTTGGCCAACTCCACCTCCCGCTCAAACAGCGGCCGCATGGGCTTGGCTATTTCACGCCAACCGGCCCAAACTTCCTTCAGCAATTCAGGATCGCGGGATTCTGCCATCAGGGCCGACAGCTCGGGCTGAGTCAGACAACGACCATCTTTAAGGCAATACTTGCCCTTGCCATAGAGGCCGTTAAGTTCTGAGCTGATTTTCGCCAGTTCAGCGTTTTTGGCCGGATCCAGGGGGGCCGGCAACACCAGTGCGCTGCGCAGCAGGTTAAGTTTGCGGGCATCGTCAGCATCCAACGGCAGGTCGACGAACCTGGCCGCTTCATTGGCAAAGCGAACCGATGCGGCGGTCACTTTTTCGGCGACGGCGGCCGACAATGACGCTGTATCTTCGGTAATAAAGTTACTGTAGATCCACTCAGCGCGATTGCTTTCCAGCGATAATGCGGCCAGTTCGGCTTCGGCGTTTTGGATGAACGCCTTGGCTTCTGCGACCGTGGGCTTGGCCGCTTCGGTTACCGCCGGGGCTGGAGCCTTGGTGGTTTCCTGCTGTGTGCAGGCGGCAGCGGCGATGGCAAGACCGACGGTTGCGGCGATGCGGGTGAGTTTCAGATGGGTGAGTGACATAAGGGCCTCCCTGTTTATTGTTTGCAACAGTCTATCCAATAGTGAGGGAATTACCATAAATTACAGAGAGATTTCGATGATAAAGCGACAAGAATCCCGCCCTTTCAGACCAATAGTGTTTGACAACCACAGGCCCAATGATTAATTTAAACGGGTGTTTTAATCAATTATAGGTAAGGGAATGGCGAGTCGATCCGATACAAAAACAAGAATTCTGGATGCAGCTGAAAAACTCTTTGCCGAACGTGGCTTTTCCGAGACATCCTTGCGACTTATCACCAGCAAGGCCGAGGTCAATCTGGCGTCGGTCAACTATCATTTTGGTTCAAAGAAAGAACTGATCCGCGCCGTACTCGCCCGCTATCTGGATGTCTTTATGCCGGCGGCGTCTTTGGCCCTGGAGAAGTTGCAGGACAGTGACGGGACAGCTTCGCTGAACGAGATATTTTCAGCCCTGGTTGGCCCCTTGCTCGATCTTAACAAGATGCGACACGAGGGCACCCGCATTTTCCTGCAACTGCTCGGCAGGGGCTATATTGAAAGTCAGGGCCATCTGCGTTGGTTTATCACTACCCATTACGGTGAACACCTGAGTCTGTTTGTGAAAGTGGTGTGCCAGAGCGCGCCCCATATACCACCGGCCGAGATGTTCTGGCGACTGCATTTCACCCTGGGCACTGTGGTGTTCACCATGGCTTCCGCCGATGCACTCACCGAGATAGCCGAGGCTGACTTTGGTGAGCAAAACAATATCGAAACGGTGATCCGCAAGGTCATCCCCTACATGGCGGCCGGTGTGGCTGTTCCAGTCTGAGCGCAATAAAAAGGAAGGTTGCTTATGACAAGCCTGCTGATACTCGTCATCATTGCCATAGTGGCTGTGTTGGCAATCAAGGATCTCCGGATGCGGTTTATTACCCGCCCGGTATTCAGTTTTTTCAAGAAAGTGTTGCCCCCTTTGTCCGAAACCGAACGTGAGGCCATGGAAGCCGGTGATGTTTGGTGGGAAGGGGAGCTTTTCCGCGGCAAACCAAACTGGGACGCCCTCCATGCTTACGGTAAACCCACCTTGTCGGTGGAGGAAAAGGCCTTTATCGATAATCAGGTGATGACAGCCCTGACCATGATCGATGACTTTGACATAGTGCAGCAGCGCAAGGACTTGCCCCCCGAGCTGTGGGACTTCTTCAAGCGTGAGGGCTTCTTTGCGCTTATCATCCCCAAAAAATACGGTGGCAAGGGCTTCTCTGCCTATGCCAACTCCACCATAGTGGCCAAGCTTGCCAGCCGCAGTGTCAGTGCCGCCGTGACAGTGATGGTACCCAATTCCCTTGGTCCGGGTGAGCTGCTGACCCACTATGGTACCCAAGAGCAGAAAGATCGCTGGTTGCCGGCTCTGGCCAAGGGCGATGAAATCCCCTGTTTTGCCCTGACCGGACCCGAAGCAGGATCCGACGCCGGTGCTATCCCCGATGAAGGCATAGTCTGTCGCCGCGAGTTTAACGGCGAAGAAGTGCTGGGTCTGAGTCTGACCTGGGACAAACGCTACATCACCCTGGCGCCGGTTGCGACCGTGTTGGGTCTGGCCTTCCAAATGAAGGATCCTGAAGGTTTGTTGGGCGATAAGGTAAACTTGGGCATTACCTGTGCGCTTATCCCCACCAGTCATCCCGGGGTAGAAATCGGCCCGCGCCATAATCCACTCAATATGGCCTTTATGAACGGCACTACCCGTGGCAAAGAGGTATTCATTCCACTGGACTGGATCATCGGCGGTCCTCAATACGCCGGTCGTGGTTGGCGCATGCTGGTTGAATGTTTGTCCGCAGGCCGCGGCATTTCCCTGCCGGCACTGGCAACTGCGACGGGACACGTGGCGACCAAAACCACCACGGCCTACAGTTATGTGCGCCATCAATTTGGTATGGCCATTGGCCACTTTGAAGGGGTACAGGAAGCACTGGCCTGTATCATAGCCAATACCTACCAGTTGGAAGCCGCCCGCCGCCTGACCACCACGGGCATAGATCTCAAGGTTAAACCCTCGGTGGTCACTGCCATAGCCAAGTATCATATGACCGAGCTTGGCCGCGACGTCATGAACGATGCCATGGATATCCAATCCGGCAAGGGGATCCAACTGGGGCCCAAGAACTACCTGGGTCACGGCTTTATGGCCAGTCCAATCTCCATTACGGTCGAAGGGGCCAACATATTGACCCGCAGCCTGATGATCTTCGGTCAGGGCGCGACCCGTTGTCATCCCTATGTGCTGGCGGAAATGGAAACCGCTGCCATGGAAGATCAGGATGAAGCCATTGAGCGTTTTGATAATTTGCTGATGGGGCATATGGCCTATGCCAGCCGTAATGCCCTCAGCAGCCTGGGCAATGCCCTCAGCGGCAGCTATTTCGCTGGCGCCCCCGTAAGCGGTGATACCCGCCAGTATTACAAGCATATGACCCGTATGTCCGCGGCCCTGGCCTTAACGACAGATCTGGCGATGTTGATATTGGGCGGCGAGCTTAAACGCAAGGAGATGTTGTCTGCCCGCCTCGGTGATGTGCTCAGTCAGTTATACCTGGGCTCGGCAACATTGAAATTGTTTGAGGACAATGGTCGTCAACACGACGATCTGCCGGCGGTTCACCATGCCATGCAAACTCGCCTGCATCAGGCTGCAAAGGCATTGGATGAGGCTATCCGCAACTTCCCATCCAAACCCGTATCCTGGTTGCTCAGAGCCTTGATATTCCCCCTTGGCAACCATTTCCATCTGCCAAGTGACAAGCTGTCTTCGGAACTGGTCGAGTCCATGCTCAAACCCGGGCCTGCCCGTGAACGTCTGACTTTCCTTTGCCCTGATTTCGATGGTGATAAGGGTGGCATAGCCGAAGTGGAAGCGGCATTTGAAGCTCAATATCAGTGTAAGGGATTGTACAAGACACTGCGTCGGGCCCAGAAAGAAGGCAAACTCAAAGGCAAGCTGCCTCAGGATGAGCTGTATCAGGCAGCGCTTGAAGCCAAGGTTATTTCCGACGAGGAATTTGAAGCATTGAACAGAGCCAATGTTTTGCGCGTGGCGGCCATCAATGTGGATGAGTTCTGCAGTCTGTAAGTAACACCATATTGAAAAACGCGCTTCAAGCGCGTTTTTTATTACTCTTGATGTAAAAGAAAAGGGCGCTGGTGCGCCCTTTTTATTCGCTCTCAATTGCTATGACTAGGCGACGATCAACACCTTGCAGGTGTTGGTGCCACCGATTGTTTCCATGGCATCGCCTTTGGTCATCAGCACCAGGTCGCCGCTTTGCAGATAACCAGCGCTTTGCAGGCTTTCGAGGGCCTTTGATGCCAGCTCGTCAGCGGCATAGGCGGTGGAATCAAAATAAATCGGCTGAACACCGCGGTACAAGGCCATCTTGGCCAGAGTAGTCTCGTGGCGCGACAGACCCAGGATCGGCAGGGAAGAGCTGATACGACTCATCAGTTGCGGAGTCGCACCCGATTCGGTCAGGGCTATGATGGCTTTGACACCATCCAGGTGGTTGGCCGCGTACATGGTTGCCAGGGCAATGGTTTCTTCCACAGAGGTGAAACGCTCGTCCATACGGTGTTTTGACACCTTGACGCTGGGATGTTCCTCGGCACCGAGGCACACCTTGGCCATGGCCTTCACTGTTTCTTCAGGGAAATCACCGGCTGCCGTTTCAGCAGACAACATTACCGCATCCGTACCATCGAGTACGGCGTTGGCCACGTCCATCACTTCCGCACGGGTCGGCATCGGCGATGAAATCATGGATTCCATCATCTGGGTGGCGGTGATGACTATCTTGTTCAGCTGACGTGAGCGGCTGATGAGTTTTTTCTGTACCGCAACCAGGGCCGCGTCACCGATTTCCACACCCAGATCGCCACGGGCAACCATAACGGCATCGGATGCCAGGATCACATCGTCCATGGCCTCGTCCGTAGCTACCGCTTCTGCGCGTTCAACCTTGGCCACTATCATGGCGTTGCTGCCGGCTTGCTTGGCAAGTTCACGGGCATAATCGAGGTCGGCGCCGCTGCGGGGGAAAGATACGGCCAGATAGTCAACCTGGATGCGAGCTGCGGTAATAATGTCAGCCTTATCCTTTTCGGTCAGGGCTGCGGCAGACAAACCACCACCTTGCTTATTGATGCCCTTATTGTTGGAGAGGGGGCCAGCCACTGTCACTGTGGTGTGTACCTTGCGGCCCTCGACCCGCTCAACCTTGAGTTGAACACGGCCATCATCGAGCATCAGAATGTCGCCGATCTTAACGTCGTCCGGCAATTCCTTGTAGTCGATGCCAACCTGATTTTCATCGCCGGCACCCTTGCCCAGCTCAGCATCAAGGACGAACGCCTGGCCAAGATGCAGTTGCACCTTACGGTTATCCTTGAAGGTGGATACCCGGATTTTAGGACCTTGAAGATCGCCGAGGATGGCAACATGCACTCCAAGTTCGCGGGCGATGCTGCGAACGCGTTCAGCGCGCTCCAGATGATCTTCGGGTGAACCGTGGGAGAAGTTAAGGCGAACTACGTTGGCACCGGCGGCGATAATTTTGCGCAGGTTGTCATCACGATCTGTGGCCGGACCCAGGGTGGTCACGATTTTGGTTCTGCGGAACATGAGATACTCCGTTAAGTTTCAAAAAATCTTACCCTATATTATCAGACATTGACCTGATATGTAGGAAACTTACAAACAAAATGATCTATCTCACTCTTTTATTTTTATGCTCATTTGGCTGAATCTCAGCAAATGAGAGCGGGGGATCAGTGATTCCCCGCGGAAATCAGTTACAGATTTGGTTCTTTATTGATTCTGGATTCCTTCAGCACTTCCTTCACACGCTTCAGACTGTCGCGGAAGCGAGGTCCTCTTCTGAGCGTAAAGCCGGTAGCCAGTACGTCTATGGTCACCAGTTGCGCCAAACGGGAGGCCATGGGCAGGTACATATCTGTATCTTCCGGCACTTCCATGGTCACGGCCAGGGTGCACTCCTCGGACAGGGGCGAATTGCGGGCCGTAATGGCAATAACAGCGGCACCGTTCTCCCTGGCCAGTCTGGCAATTTCAATCAACGACTTGGTTCTGCCGGTGTGGGAAATCAAAACCACAACATCACCTTCGTTGCTGTTGATACAGCTCATGCGCTGCATCAATACATCATCAAAGCATATAACAGGTACGTTAAAGCGGAAGAATTTGTTTTGGGCATCGTGGGCAACCGAGGACGAGGCGCCGAGGCCAAAGAAAGAAATTTTCTTTGCCTGAGTCAGAATATCCACCGCCTTATTGACGGCGCTGATGTCCAGGCTTTGGCGGGCCGTATCGAGTGAAGCCATTGATGATTCAAATATTTTTGTCGTGTATGACTCTGGGGAATCATCTTCCTCCACGTGCCGGCTGACATAGGGGGTTCCGTTGGCAAGACTTTGTGCCAGATGTAACTTAAAATCAGGGAAACCCTTGGTATCGAGACGACGGCAGAAACGGTTCACCGTTGGCTCACTGACATCTGCCATCTTTGCCAGTGTTGCTATGCTGGAATGAATGGCCGTTTGGGGCGATGCCAGAATCACTTCTGCCACTTTGCGTTCAGATTTACTGAACTGGGTGAGGCTTTTTTGGACCTTTTCTAGGGTATTCATACGCGTACGTCCGATCTCATTGAAGGTATCTTATATTATTGGGTGTTCTTGGCAGCGTACATTCGTATGCATGGCCGCCGGCACACTTGACAGCTTTTATTTAAAAAACAGTTTTTGAAAAAAGTTACTACTGCCAACAGTAATTTAAGCACAAAAAGCATATCAGATTTTACCCGAAACTGCCTAGCCACGGCGGCAGGAGTAATTTTCAAAATCTAGATGCATTTAACAAGTTCTGTTGTTATATTACAACAAAAGCGCAATTTCCTGACGACTCAAGAAACTGCAACGAACACAGGAGAGCTCGCAGCCATGGGCAAAACAACATCAGGGGCCAAAGCTTGTGATTTTGTCCTCTTCGGTACCAAAGGGGATTTGGCAAGACGCAAACTGTTGCCATCTTTATATCAGTTGGACAAGGCGGAACTGCTGCATCCGGATACCAAAATTATCGGTGTCGCCAAGGATGAATTTTCCCGCGCAGAATTCCGCGAGCTGGTAGATACCGCCCTTAAAACCTTCGTCAAAGACCCTCTCTGTGCCGATACGGTCACACGCTTCCTCGACCGTTGCCACTATATAGGCACTAATTTTACCGAGCCTGAGGGTTACAGTGCCTTTCACGAATTGCTGGATCCCGGCAAACGTGTAATGGTTAACTACTTCGCAACCCCTCCGGCCATTTTCGGCGACATCTGCCGTTGTCTCCATGAGCAGGGCCTTATTCAGCCGGATACCCGGGTCGTTCTGGAAAAGCCCATTGGCTCGGATCTTGAGTCTTCCAGGGTAATCAACAACCAGGTTTCAGCCTATTTCAACGAAAGCCAGGTGTATCGTATCGATCACTATCTGGGTAAAGAAACGGTTCAGAACCTGATTGCACTGCGATTTGCCAATTCACTTTTTGCCTCCAAGTGGGACAACCGCACCATAGATCATGTGCAGATAACAGTGGCCGAAGAAGTGGGCATTGAAGGCCGCTGGGGTTATTTCGACAAAGCGGGCCAGATGCGCGACATGATCCAGAACCACCTGCTGCAGGTGTTGACTCTGGTTGCCATGGATCCGCCGGTTAACCTGGACGCCGACAGCATCCGCGATGAGAAGGTTAAAGTCCTTAAATCCCTCAGGCCCATCAATACCGACAACGTATTTGAAAATACCGTGCGAGGTCAGTATTCGGCCGGTTTCCTCAAGGGCAGCCCGGTTCCGGGTTACCTGGAAGAGGAGGGCGCCAATACCCAATCCCACACAGAAACCTTTGTAGCGTTGCGGGTAGATATAGACAACTGGCGCTGGGCCGGTGTGCCATTTTATCTGCGCAGCGGTAAGCGCATGCCGTTCAAGAGTTCAGAAATCGTGGTGTATTTCAAAAACCCACCACACAACCTGTATCGCTCCAGTTACCGCAATTTGCCGCCCAATAAACTGACCATTCGTCTGCAACCCCATGAGGGCGTTGAAATCCAGATGATGAACAAGGTGCCGGGGCTTGAGCAAAAGCAACGTTTGCAAACCACCAAACTGGACTTGAGCTTCTCGGATACCTTCAAGAACGAGCGCATCGCCGATGCCTATGAACGTTTGTTGCTGGAAGCCATGCTCGGAAATCAGGCGTTGTTCGTGCGCCGCGATGAAGTGGAGCAGGCCTGGACCTGGGTTGATGGCATCATCCAGGCGTGGGAAGCCAGTAATGAAAAGCCCAAACCTTATCCAGCAGGAACCTGGGGACCGGTGGCGTCGGTGGCTTTGATCACCAAAGACGGTCGTTCCTGGGATGAATAAGGAGACAAGCGTGATAAAGGAAACCGTATTCAAGTCCTTTGATAACACCGAGTCGCTGGAAAGCATGTTGGCCGAGCGTATCGCCCGCCAGTTACAGGACGCGGTGGACCAGCGTGGCCAGGCCAGCCTGGTGGTATCGGGCGGATCTACACCGCTGAAGCTGTTTCAGGCGCTGTCCCGCAAGGGCATAGATTGGTCAGAGATATTCATTACCCTTGCCGACGAACGCTGGGTCGACAGTGACAGCCAGGATTCAAACGAACGCTTGGTTAAAGAAAACCTGATACAGAACAAGGCTGTCGGTGCCAAGTTCCGCTCATTGAAGAACATGTTTGCCACTGCCCGAGAGGGTGCCGCCATGGCAGCAGAACACATAGCCAACATTCCCAGGCCCTTTGACGTTGTGGTGCTGGGGATGGGCAACGATGGCCATACCTGCTCCTGGTTTCCCTGTTCAGCGGATCTGTCACAGGCTCTGGACAGCGAATCTCTTTGTGAAGCAGTGACACCGGGCAAAGCGCCACATGAGCGCTTGACCCTGACCCGTAAAGCCATACTCAACAGCCGCCAGATCTACCTGCATCTGGTGGGTGAGCAGAAATTGGCGGTTTACCGCCAGGCATTGGAACAGGATGACATTCTTGCCATGCCTATCCGCGCGGTATTGGCCCAAACCAAGACGCCGGTAGATGTATACTGGAGCGCCTAAGGAGGCAATATGCACCCTGTAGTACAGGCAGTGACCGACAGGATCATTGCACGCAGTAAGGCTAGCCGTCAGGGCTACCTCGACGCCCTCAACCAGGCCCGCCATAAAGGCGTGCATCGCTCATCTCTGAGTTGCGGCAACCTGGCCCACGGCTTTGCCGCCTGCAACACGGATGACAAGCAATCGCTTAGGCAGCTGACCAAGGCCAACATCGGCATAGTCACGGCCTTCAATGACATGCTGTCAGCCCATCAGCCCTATGAAGATTATCCCAAGCTGCTTAAGGCTGCGTGCCATGAAATAGGTAGTGTGGCTCAGGTGGCCGGTGGCGTCCCAGCCATGTGTGATGGGGTCACCCAGGGCCAACCTGGTATGGAATTGAGCCTGCTCAGTCGCGAAATTATCGCCATGGCCACGGCCGTTGGCCTGTCACACAATATGTTTGACGGCGCCTTGCTGCTTGGGATCTGCGACAAGATAGTACCGGGCCTGCTTATTGGTGCCTTGAGCTTTGGCCACCTGCCGATGCTGTTTGTCCCTGCGGGTCCCATGCGTTCAGGGATCCCCAATAAAGAAAAAGCGCGTATTCGGCAGAAATTTGCCGAAGGCAAGGTGGACAGGGCTGCATTGCTCGAAGCCGAAGCTCAGTCCTATCACAGCGCCGGTACCTGTACCTTCTATGGCACCGCCAACTCCAACCAGCTGATGCTTGAAGTGATGGGGCTGCAATTGCCCGGTTCATCATTCGTCAATCCGGACGATCCTCTGCGTGAAGCCTTAAGCAAAATGGCGGCCAAGCAGGTATGCCGCCTCACTGAACACAGCGGCCAGTACACTCCAATCGGCGAGATTGTCAGCGAAAAGTCAGTGGTCAACGGCATTGTGGCCCTGCTGGCCACCGGTGGTTCCACCAACCTGACCATGCATATAGTGGCGGCCGCCCGTGCTGCCGGCATCATAGTCAACTGGGATGACTTTTCAGAATTGTCTGATGCCGTTCCTCTGCTGGCGCGGGTGTACCCCAATGGCCATGCGGATATCAACCATTTCCACGCCGCAGGTGGCATGGCCTTCCTTATCAAGCAATTGCTGGATGCGGGCTTGCTGCATCGGGACGTGGCCACGGTTGCGGGTTTTGGTCTCGAACGTTTTACCAAAGAGCCCAAGTTACTGGACGGCGAATTAAAGTGGGTCGATGGCCCGAGTGCCAGCCTGGATCCCGAGGTGTTACGTCCGGTATCAGAGCCATTCCAAAGTAACGGCGGTCTTAAACTGCTTAAAGGAAACCTGGGCCGCGCTGTGATTAAGGTCTCGGCGGTGCAGGAGCAACACAGGATTGTCGAGGCGCCGGCCGTGGTGATAGATGATCAAAACAAGTTGGAAGCCTTGTTCAAGTCCGGTGCCCTGGACCGGGACTGTGTTGTCGTGGTTAAAGGGCAGGGCCCCAAGGCCAACGGCATGCCCGAACTGCACAAGTTGACGCCCTTGCTGGGTACCTTGCAGGACCGTGGCTTCAAGGTCGCTTTGATGACCGACGGTCGTATGTCCGGCGCCTCTGGCAAGGTGCCTGCAGCGATTCATCTTACCCCGGAGGCACTGGATGGCGGTCTGATTGCCAAGGTGCGGGACGGGGATCTGATCCGGGTCAACGCCATCACAGGTGAGCTGAGCTTACTTGTGAATCAAGCTGAACTGGATGCCCGCGTGGCGGAAACCGTGGATTTGTCCCATTCCCGCTTTGGTATGGGCAGAGAGTTGTTCGGTGCCCTGAGGCAAAACCTCAGCAGTCCGGAAACCGGTGCCCGCAGCACCCAAGCCATCGATGAAGTGTACAAGCATTAAGGAATCCTTTGCCATGTCTGGAAATAACTGGTCATTACAACCTCAGGACATCTTCAAGCGCAGTCCGATAGTGCCTGTGATGGTAATCAATAAGCTGGAACATGCTGTGCCCTTGGCTAAGGCACTGGTTGCCGGTGGAATCGCTGTGTTGGAAGTGACCTTGCGCACCCCCTGCGCTCTGGAAGCCATCAGTAAAATATCCAAAGAAGTACCGGAAGCCCTGGTAGGCGCCGGCACCATTCTCAATGAAGAACAGCTGCGTCAGGCCACAGAAGCCGGTGCCCAGTTCATCATTACTCCCGGCGCGACGCCTGAATTGCTGAAGGCCGCCATGGCCGGGACTGTTCCTTTGATCCCGGGTGTGGCCAGCATCTCCGAAGTCATGGTGGGTATGGCTTTGGGTTACAAGCACTTTAAGTTCTTCCCCGCGGAAGCTTCCGGTGGTGTGAATGCCCTTAAAGCCTTCCAGGGGCCACTGGCAGACATACGTTTTTGTCCGACTGGTGGCATTACCCCGAGCAGCTATAAGGACTATCTGGCGCTGAAAAACGTCGATTGTATCGGCGGCAGCTGGATTGCACCGACGGATGCGATGGAGCAGGGTGACTGGGACAGGATCACCGACCTGTGTAAAGAAGCTCTGAGTGGGCTCAAGTAACCGAGTCAGCCCATATGAAAACCCCGCCTTGGCGGGGTTTTTCTTTGACCTCTGCTCAGCTGCACTGATGAGTCATTAATTCCATAGCGCAATAAAAAAGCCTCCTTGCGGAGGCTTTTTTATTTATGCGTATTACTGGGCATTCATCAAGGCAACAGCATTGTCGAGCATGCGGTTACTGAAACCCCATTCGTTATCGTACCACGCCATCACTTTCACCAAACGGCCACTGACGCGGGTTTGGGTTGCATCGAAGTTGGAGGAGAAAGCGTTATGGTTGAAGTCGATGGACACCAGAGGTTCATTATTGATGGCCAGGACTTCGGCCAGAGCGCCACCGGCAGCAACGGCTTTCTCGATGATCTCGTTTACTTCGGCCACTGTGGTATCGCGAGCGGCGATAAAAGACAGATCCACCAGCGATACGTTAACAGTCGGAACACGAACGGCGAGGCCATCGAATTTACCCTGCAATTCAGGGACTACCAGGCCTACAGCAGCAGCAGCGCCTGTCTTGGTTGGGATCATTGACATGGCCGCAGCGCGGGCGCGACGCAGATCGCTGTGATAAACGTCCGACAGACGCTGATCATTGGTGTAAGCATGAATGGTGGTCATCAAACCCGATTCGATACCAATGGCATCGTTCAGGGGCTTGGCAAAAGGCGCCAGACAGTTGGTAGTACAAGACGCGTTGGAAATGACAGTCATATCCTTGGTCAGGACATTGTTGTTAACGCCATACACAACAGTGGCATCAACATTTTTGCCCGGGGCAGAAATGATGACTTTCTTGGCACCGGCGTTCAGATGAGGTTGTACAGCCTCTTTAGAGGTGAAGATACCGGTACATTCAAATACCACGTCGACCTTGAGCTCAGCCCAGGGCAATTTGGCTGGGTCACGTTCCTGGAATGTCAGGATTTTGTCACCATTGACATAGATAGCCTCGGCGTCGTGTTCAACCTTGGCGTTGAAGCGGCCATGGACTGAATCGTACTTGGTCAGGTGCGCATTGATAGCGGCATCGCCAAGGTCATTGATGGCAACAATTTCAATTGGATAGTCTTTGTCACTTTCATAAAGTGCACGCAGGACATTTCGTCCGATACGGCCATAGCCGTTGATTGCAACGCGGATAGTCATTTCATATCCCTCTGGTGAGTATAAAAATCTTCTGGTAGTAAAATTACCAAAATGTCCGTTTCCGTCAAGTTAAATCGCGCGTTTTCCCGTATTTAGGGGGTGTTTTTTGTATTATTTTTACATGCATCCCGGTTTTTAGAATTTATTTACCTGATTAAAGCCAAATTGGCTTGGATGATGCAGACAGCCGAATGGGGCGGCTATCGATAGCGTTTATTTCTTGGGCTCAACGGCCATCAGTTTTTTGCTGATTTCGCTTCCGGCAAAATCCCCCGATGAGACCTCGCCGGCGAGGGTTTCTGCATCGCGGTCCAGTTCTTTGGCCAAGGTTTTGTTACCGCCGATAAGCGCCAGCATCTGTTCATCGGATGCTTTTTGCCCCGTAAGTAAAATGTTTGCCCTCGAATAGATGTACTCATTGTTGAGTTCACCCAGCATGTGACTTATGCGCGCGAGCGCCAGCAGCCAATCCGGATCTATATGCTCCTCGTCTTCCAGTCCGAGCAATTCGATAAAGCGCCGTCTGGCATCGCGGGGATCGGTATCGATAAAGTAGAGGGCCAATTGCGCCTTAAGCTTGGGATCCTTGATTTCCCCCTTGCGGTCGGCATCAAGCAAGTACCCCAAGGCTTCTGCATCGTTGAACCTGGACCAGTGATAATAGGCTAAATGGGGATCTTTATTGTGTTTGGTGTGTTCCTGCAGCTCCTGCAAGTTTTGGGTAGCAACACCAAAGGCTCTGAGTCTGTCGTTGGTTCTGTCCGTGTGTTTAATATGCTGCACCCCGGCGGCGAGCTCTACGCACTTGCTGTAAGTTTCAAGATACTTAAGCTGATCATAGAGTTGCTCTCCCGATGGCGTCGCGGTGTTTTTCAATATGTAGCGATTTCGAATGAGATCGCCTTTTTCATAACGACACCAACTGTCCTTATGCAAATCTTCGCAAAGTTCAGGATTATTTTTACAGATTTTCTCGCTGTTACGGCCATTATCGCAGCCAATCAGGGTCAAAATCAGGGCTGTGGAAAGAATTGATCTAAATATTACTAGATTCTTACTCAAGAAAGCCTCCCGCAAGGAAATTTCTCTAATAAAATTACAGATTTACCTTAAAACGTTTTCTGGCGTACTGCCGCGTATTTCATTACAATAGCGCCGACCAAAAACAGGCTCCGTCCTGACATAAAGATGATTATTGGTCTTTTCTATTTGTTACTCAAACCTTTCTGGAATTATTTCAGAAAAGTGAGATAAAGGATCCGTAAATGAGTGCTGATAAACACCTTCAAAGCTGGCAACAACGTTTCGAATTGGCCGAGGCAATGCAGCCATTGCTGGGCAAACTGTACCGAAACCAAGGTGTGGAAGTCGTAGTCTATGGCAAGCCACTGTTGAATGCCTCTACCATAGATATCATCAAGGCTCATCGCCTGGTTCGCCGTCACGTCGGCGATAAGCTGCGCTTGCGCGAGAGCTTTCCTTTTGTCGAAGCACTCAGCAAGCTGGCGGTAAAACAATGTAAGGTGGATATCGGCAAGCTTGCCGTCAATTACTGGCGCAATCACACAGATGGCAGCGAAATTGAAGCCTACATGGCCAACGAACTGGCTCAAGCCATCAATCACAGTGACGATGTGGAAGCCCGTGATGTGGTGCTGTACGGTTTTGGCCGTATCGGCCGTTTGTTGGCCCGTCTGCTGATAGAACGTACCGGTGTCAGCAACAAACTGCGTCTGCGTGCCATTGTTATCCGTGGTGGTCGCAATGGCGATTTGGAAAAGCGTGCCAGTCTGCTGCGTCGCGACTCGGTACACGGTCCGTTCAACGGCTCTGTTGAAGTGGACGAAGAGAACAATGCGCTGATCGCCAACGGCACCTATATCCAAATCATTTACGCCAATGGTCCCGAAGAAGTGGATTACACCAAGTACGGCATCAAGAATGCCTTGGTTGTAGATAACACCGGTGTATGGAAGGACGAAGATGGTCTGGGTCAGCACCTCAAGAGCCCAGGCGCTGCCAAAGTACTGCTGACTGCACCAGCCAAAGGCAATATCAAGAACATAGTGTATGGTGTAAACGACGGCGATATCCTGGAGCAGGATCTGATAGTGTCAGCTGCCAGCTGCACCACCAACGCCATTACCCCGGTACTCAAAGCCATCAACGACAAATATGGCATTGAGAACGGCCACGTTGAAACCATCCACTCATACACCAACGACCAGAACTTGATTGATAACTATCACAAGGCTGATCGTCGTGGCCGCAGTGCACCACTGAACATGGTTATCACCGAAACCGGTGCAGCCAAAGCCGTGGCCAAAGCGCTGCCTGTATTGGCCGGCAAGCTCACAGGTAACGCTATCCGTGTACCTACGCCGAACGTATCCATGGCCATCATCAGCCTGAACCTGAACAGTGAAACCAACAAGGATGATATCAATACCTATCTGCGTGATATGGCGCTGCACTCGCCGCTGCAGAATCAGATAGATTTCACCGAATCCACTGAAATAGTGTCCAGCGATTTGGTCGGTTCCCGATATGCCGGCGTGGTTGATAGCCAGGCCACCATTGCAGAAGGCAAGCGCGCCATTCTGTATGTATGGTATGACAACGAGTTTGGTTACAGCTGCCAGGTTGTGGGCGTGATGCAGAAGATGTTGGGCTTGAACCACCTGTCTCTGCCTGTTTCCGAATAATTACGGATTGGCAGTGAAAAGCCCGGCTTTGGCCGGGCTTTTTATTGATAGGCGAAAACGAGGTCTGTGTGCTGAATTTGTCAGCGGTTGATACAAATCTGGAAAAAAAGCCGCGCTCAAACGTTGACTGGATGGGACAAAACAGTAGAATGCATTCCGCAGTCAGGACTCCAACACTGCAAGTTTATAAGCGACATTAGCTCAGTTGGTAGAGCGATACCTTGCCAAGGTATAGGTCATCGGTTCGAACCCGATATGTCGCTCCAAATCTCCGCTTTCAGCGGTGTCAGATGGCGCGATGGCAGAATGGCTATGCTGCGGATTGCAAATCCGTCGATCTCGGTTCGACTCCGGGTCGCGCCTCCATTATCACGCTTTTTAAAAGCGTATTCCTTAAATAATTCTCAAAGAAAACCTCAAGATATTGTCGTATTCGAACAATACAAATAAATTCATCGAATTTTCTCTTTGTATGCTTTGAGCGCATTGGCGGCAATGGTATAACTACCGCATCTTTCCAACGCCCTTATTTTCAGGATGCAGTAATGATATTTTCCGACGTAGAGCTCGCCCCAGCCGATCCCATTCTTGGCCTTACCGATGCGTTCAAGGCCGATCCCCGCAGTGAAAAAATTAACCTGGGCGTGGGTATTTTCAAGGATGAGGCCGGGGATACTCCCGTTCTTGCCAGCGTCAAGCAGGCCGAGGCCATTTTGCTGGCAGAAGAATCCAGCAAGAATTATCTGGGCATAGACGGGGTTCAACTCTACAACAAAGTTGTGCAGGAATTGCTCTTTGGCAATGAGCATCAGGTCCTTAAGGACAAGCGGGCCGTAACCGCCCAGGCCCCGGGGGGAACGGGTGCACTGCGTATCGCTGCAGAATTCGTGGTGCGTAATACCCCAAGCCGGGTAGTGTGGATAAGCAATCCGACCTGGGCAAACCATAGAAGTGTGTTTGAAACTGCAGGTCTGGAAGTAAAAGAATACGCCTATTACGATGCTGAACAACAGGATCTGGATTTCTCCGGCATGTTGGCGTCACTGGCCGATGCCCAGCCAGGCGATTTGGTGCTGCTGCATGGCTGTTGCCACAATCCAACCGGTATTGATCTGAACCTGAGCCAGTGGCAGACAATAGCGGATCTGTGTTTTGAAAAAAGTCTGGTGCCCTTGTTCGACTTTGCCTACCAGGGCTTCGGCAAAGGGCTGAATGAAGACGCTGCCGGCTTGCGACTGCTGGCGGCGAAGGTGCCTGAACTCCTGGTTGCCAATTCATTTTCAAAAAACTTTGGCTTGTACAACGAGCGTATCGGTGCTGTCACCCTGATAGCGGATTCAGCCGAAACGGCTGCCGTCGCATTCAGTCAGGTTAAACGTACCATTCGGGCCAATTACTCCAATCCTCCGGCTCATGGCGCGCTGATAGTCAGTACCATACTCAGTCGTCCTGAGTTAAGGGTATTGTGGGAGCAGGAGCTGACAACAATGCGCAATCGTATAGCTGAGATGCGTACGCTGTTTGTTGCCAGTTTAAAAGCAGAGGGTGTGAAGCAGGACTTCAGTTTCATTGAGCGTCAGGCGGGGATGTTCAGTTTCTCGGGACTGAACAAGCAGCAGGTACAGCGCTTGCGCGATGAGTTTGCCGTTTACATCGTCGGCTCCGGTCGTATCAGTGTGGCCGGCATGACCAACGCCAATATGGGCGCCATCTGTAAGGCTATTGCCGCCGTGCTGTAATGCGCAGAATGGAATGAAAAAGGGCTGCCATGGCAGCCCTTTTTTGTCAGGCAATTTTTCTTGCTTGCTGCAGCAGGAGATTCAGAGCGTCAATCAGCCCGAGTCTGTCGTGCAGTCCCGGATGATGTTTCGATTTCAAGGGGAAATAGTAACACCTGCCTTCCTTATAAATTTGCTCTGAGTGGCAAATAACGCTGTCTATAACCTCTTTGCCTATCAGTCGATGGCACCATTGCATTTTTTGCAGTGGGTTAAGATTGGCGGCGGCCGAAAGTTCCGGCGTGAGGTTGTCTATCAATATCACCCTGGCATTACTGCTGCGGATAGCGTTTGCAACTCTGGGTAACAGCAGTGCCGGAAGGGTGCTGGTAAGAAAACTCCCGGGTCCCAGCAGGATAAGATCCGCCGATAAAATTGCCTGACAAGCTTCATCCGTAGCCTCAACCATGGGCTCAAGTGCGAGGGCCAGTGGCGGCTCCGGCATATTATCAACTTCCAGCTCGCCGATGACCCTGTGGCCTGAGGTATTGAGTGCGACCAGGTGGGTAGGTTGCTCCGACATGGGGATCAGCCGGGTTTCAATCTTGAGCAAATTGCGGATAAGGTTTACTGCTTCCAGCGGCCGCACGCACAACTTGTCCAGCGCCAGCAGGATAAGATTGCCCAGGTTGTGGCCATTCAATTCACCACAACCTTCAAAGCGATAATCAAATAACAATGAGCCCAATGACGGCCTGTTTGCCAATTGGGTGAGGCAGTTTCTAAGGTCTCCCCAGGCGATACAGTCCTCTTCCAGCCTCAGACGCCCTGTAGAACCGCCATTGTCTGTGGTGGCAACTATGCCGGTCAGGCGGGAGCCGAGAAAGTCCAGGCACGACAACAGTCGCCCCAGGCCGTGTCCACCACCGATGGCAACCACATTTTGGTATTGAGAAATATGTTGTATGTGCATAACAAATTCTGTCCTTGGTCTACTGCCTTCTATCCCTTTGCGCCGACACATCCTTCCGGCGGACAAGCGCTAGTTTACCCAATAGCGGGCGGAAAAGAAGCCGAAAATTTTGTCGCCAAGGGGTTATCGCCTATAATGCCAGCGGACATTTGATTAAGAATGTCATTATTTTTTGTTAAATTAATAGGATAGCATCGGGAATGGGTTTGATAAGCCGTACATTGCTTGCCTTCGGCCTGGTCATAATAGCGATTTTCAGCCTCAGGTTGTGCTTGTTGCCAGTGTCTGAGTCGCAGAAGAGCCAGTCGCAAATAAGTGGTATGCAAGCGTCTGCCAGTGCTGATGTGCCTGATTTTGATGGGATCCCTGACATCACCGAGAAGAAGCAGGCGTTTTTTGATTTTCTGCGGCCTATAGTAAAACGCCAAAACAGCATAATTGCCACCGAAAGGCAATTTCTTGAGACCTTGGCCGAAAACCTCGATAACGGACATTTGCCGTCCCAGGCCGACATTTATAAATTCAATAAACTGGCACAAAAGTATCAGTTGGAACTGAGAACTCTGGACGCGGCCTCGCTGCATCGTATGCTCCGGCGGGTGGATGTGGTTCCCGAGGCCATGGTGCTCATCCAGGCGGCCAATGAAAGTGGCTGGGGAAGTTCACGCTTTGCCCGGGAAGGGCGTAATTTCTTTGGCCAATGGTGTTACACCAAGGGCTGCGGCCTGGTGCCCGAGTCCCGCGGAGATGGCATGAGTCATGAGGTGAAAGTCTTCAAGACGGTTGAAGCCTCGGTATCCTCCTATATGCGCAATCTGAACTCCAATGGTGCCTACGCCATGTTCCGTGCCATCAGGGCGGATCAACGGGCCCAGGGGCGTACACCGAATGCTGAAGATTTGATTTATGGCCTGGTCAATTACTCTGAGCGCCAGGACGCTTATATCGAAGAGTTGCTGCAAATGTTGCGGCATAATCAAAAATATCTGGTTGAAAATAATGAACAAAGCTCTGCTGTTTAGCTTGTTGTTTACACCCGCCTTGATGGCGGAAACTGTCTCTTTGGAATACAAGGAGTTTTACGAACGCCTTAATGTGGTCAACAAATCCGGCGTGCAACTGGTCGAGCTCACCTTCAGTGTGGCTCCTGCCGATAAATGCCCTCTGGAAGGTGGACAAATCACCTCGGGCAGCCAGAGTTATCCTTTGACCATCTCCAGGGATCAGCGGCTGTTGTTGCCCTTTGATGAGCAACTGAAATTGGATAGGGCACTAATCCAGTTAACCATATCTGGCGAAGAAAATCGGTGCGGACTGGCAATGCAACTCCGCGAGCGCCAACCTATGATGAATTACAGCGCCGAGCGCCTTACCCAGCTGCTGACCGAAATGGACAAGGTACTGGATAATATGCAGGGTTTCCCGCTCAAATATTTCAGAAAACCCATAGATGGATTAAGTTTTGAGTTTGTGGATGACGGTGCCATGGTGATTTTGGATGGTGTGAGCAAAGCTGCCGGCAGTAAATTTACCCTCAGCAAAGAAGATTTGGCTCAGGTTAAGATAGTACAATTCAGTCAGGTGCCCAAAGTGGTGAGCCCCTGGATTAACCAATAGCAAGCCGTAATAAAAAAGCCCGCTCAGCGGGCTTTTTTATTACGGCAAATTCCAATCAAGGCTGAAAGGTGCTGACAATGTCGATTCGCTGCGCCATATCCAATTTGATATGGCCGCTGTTACTGACGTCCATAAAGTCAAAAGCCGGCAGGTCGGCTTCAGCCACATCGCCACGGAACTCCGCATTGGGATTGCGTTTAAGCGAGACAAAATCAAATTGTTCCCTGTCCACACCCTGGGACGGAGCGGTATTTTGCATGGCCGTAAATATGGTTTCGATGCGTCCGGGATAATGCTTGTCCCATTGGTTTAGCATGTCCTTGATTGCGGCACGCTTAAGGTTTTCCTGTGATCCGCAAAGATTGCAGGGAATTATAGGAAACTGTTTAAGTTCGGCGTATTCGGCGATGTCTTTTTCGCGGCAGTAGGCGAGTGGACGGATCACTACGTTTGCGCCATCATCGGAAAGCAACTTGGGCGGCATGGCCTTCATTTTGCCGCCGTAGAACATGTTCAAAAACAGAGTTTCGATAATGTCGTCCCTGTGATGCCCCAAGGCGATTTTTGTTGCACCTATGCGCTGGGCAAAACCGTACAGGGTGCCACGGCGTAACCTGGAGCACAGGGAGCAGGTGGTTTTACCTTCGGGGATCTTGTCTTTGACTATGGAGTAAGTGTCTTTTTCAAGAATATGGTAAGGGATATTCAGGCTGTCCAGATAAGCAGGCAACACGTGCTCGGGGAAGCCGGGCTGCTTTTGGTCAAGATTGACTGCCACTATCTCAAAGTTTACCGGGGCGCGCTGCTGTAGATTGATCAATATATCCAGCATGGCATAGCTGTCTTTGCCGCCGGAGAGGCAACACATGACACGATCGCCTTCTTCAATCATGTTGTAATCGGCAATGGCGCTGCCAACTTCACGGCGCAGTCGCTTTTGCAACTTGTTAAGCCGCGTGATTTGTTTTTTGCTGAGTTCTTCCGAAAATACTTCTGACATAAAAAAGCGCCCGATAACCTGGTTGTTTCAGGGCGCGTATTATTCCAGCTATCGACTGGCGGGTAAAGCGCTATGCGTCTGCCAGCGGTGATTTATACCCTTCGGGTTTGATAGCCAACAAGTCACAGTTAAGACTGTCTATGACATGCTCGGCAGTGTTGCCGATAAGGGCTGCAGACAAGCCGGTACGACCTACCGTACCAAGGATCACCAACTCGGCATCCAACTGCGATGCCAACTCGGGGATCACGTCCTCGGGTAAACCTTCCTTCACATGACAGTGCTCTGCGGCTATGCCGTAGGCGGTAGCCAGGTAATCTACCCTTTGTTCATGTTGCATGCGAATAGATTCGTTGTAGGTATGGGCATCAAAGTCAGGCAATTCTATGGCGAGATTTACCGGTGTTCCGGGATAACCGTTGACCAGATGCACCTCGGCACCGAACTTCTTCGCCAGTTCCTGGGCATGCTCAATGATTTTGCCGTTAAGGGACTGGTGCTCGGGATCTTCACTGGCCACGTTAACCGCACAGAGAATTTTTCCGCCCACCTGCCAACCGTGTTCTTTGACCAAGAGCACCGGAATAGGGGACTTGCGCATCAAATGCCAATCGGTGGGGGTGAAAATCACGGCTTTGAACTTATCGTGCTCGTGGGTGCCCTTAACGATAAGATCATAACCGCCGGCAATTGCGTGATTGATAATGCTTTCAAAGGGACGGTTGTGCCAAACAACTTCACTGTCAATGCTAATACCGCGGCCTTGGTATTCGGCAAGCACATCGGAGAGCCAGGCTATCCTTTGCTCAATAACCCCTTTACGCATGGCTTCCCTTTCCTGGGTAGACAGCATGGAGGTCATCTCATAGGAAAAATCATAGATAGACAGAAATACCGTAATGGCCGCACCATTTTTTTCTGCCAATTCGACCGCTCGGGCAACGGCTGCCTGCTTGTCTGTGGTAGGGTCAATGACCACCAGCAGCTTTTGATAATCCTTCATAACTGACTCCAATAATTTGTCGTTGTGGTTATATTATGCACCACTGATGCAGCTGCGAATTGTTTTAGATCAATTCCTTAGTATCACCTTGCAATTCTGGCAGTGCCGGCCAGTTGATTGAGGCCGGCAGCGTCTAATATGGTGATGTACTTGCCTTTCACCTCAATCAAACCTGACTTCTGGAAGCGCCCCAGCAAACGGCTGATGGTTTCGACCGTCAGTCCCAAATAGTTGCCTATATCGCCGCGGGTCATGGTGAGCCTGAATTCCCGGGCGGAGAAACCACGGTTACCGTAGCGACGGGCCAGGTTACTGATAAATGCCGCCAGTCGTTCCTCGGCATTCTTCTTGCTCAGCAGCAGGATCATCTCTTGATCGCTCATGATTTCATTGCTCATCAGACGCATGATTTGCTGACGCAACTTGGGCATGGTGCCGGACAGTTCATCCAGGGTATTGAAGGGGATCTCGCATACCATGGAGGTTTCCAGTGCCTGTGCAAAGCTTTGGTGGCTTTGACCGTGGATCCCATCAAAACCTATGACGTCGCCGGCGAGGTGAAAGCCGGTGATTTGCTCATCACCTTGCTCTGTGATGGTGTAACTTTTTACGGTTCCTGAACGAATGGCATACAAAGATTTCAGGGAATCACCGGACTGAAAAATTTGCTCGCCCTTTTGAATGGGCTTTTTGCGTTCAATGATGTTGTCCAACTGATCCAACTCATTGGTATTCAACGTAAATGGAATACACAGAGTTCCCATGCTGCAGTCGTGACAATGTATGGTGCAACCTGCGTTTGCGGGGCGACGGCCTTTTGTTTGATCCATTGCGATATTCAATCCCGAAACTGTCTGTTTAGCTTATGGTAAACCAATTGTGTTTTCTGGGCTAGCCAAGCTGTGATAATCCAATATAAAGGGTCTGCAGCCCGAAAACCATTAAAATAATACCGAAAATCAGCCTGATACTACGTTTTTGTAGCCAGGATGACAGGCTGCTGGCAGCAAAGCCACTGCTTAACATCACCGGCAGTGTTCCCAAACCGAAAAACAGCATGATAAGCATGCCCTGCAGCGGATCTGCCGATGCAACCGACCAGGTAAGAGTAGAGTAGACCAGGCCACAGGGCAGCCAGCCCCAAATCATGCCGGCAAAGAAGGCCTTGCTGCGCCTGTTTATCGGCAACAGGGGGCGGGAGAGCGGCTGCAGCCAGCGCCAGAGCAGCTTGCCGAGCTTTTCCAGGCGCAACAGGCCATGCCATATTCTGGCGATATAGAGTCCCAGCAGGATCATCATGGTGCCTGCCAAAAGTCGCATCAGCAGTAAAAAGTGCTTGGCTTGCAGCAGGGTGTCCAAACCCGACACCAGGGCACCACAAAGTAATCCTGCGAGGCTGTAACTGAAAATACGGCCAAAATTATAGCTGAACAAAAATCCCAGCCTGTGGGCCAAATGATTTTCACCCGGTGCCGGAGTGGGGATCTGGGCTGAAAAAGCGCCGGTCAGACCGCCGCACATCCCAAGGCAATGACCACCGCCCATCAGGCCAACGAAGAAAGCGGCAGCAACTCCGTATTCCATCATGGCTGCGGATCTTGCTCTTCAGCGGGCTTTACCGGCTTGGTATCTTCGTCAAACAAAATGGACAGGCTTTGGCGATCCAAATCGTCAAATTGTTCGGAGCGCACCGCCCAGAAAAACACCCCCACGGCTATCAAGACGAATAGCATGGCAATGGGGATCAACACGTAAATAATGCTCATAGTTTGGTCCTGAGAAGGCGAAGGCTGTTGCTGACGACAATCAACGAACTGGCAGACATGCCAATGGCCGCCACGTAGGGCACGACATGACCCGTTACCGCCAAGGGTAACACCAACAGGTTGTAACCCAGCGCCCAGGCCAAATTCTGCCTGATAATGCGTCTGGTGCGCTTGGCTATTGCTACGGCCTGGGTAAAACGATGGAGATGATCGCCAAGTAAAATCAAATCGGCGTTATTTTTGGCCAGGGCCGTGCCACTTCCCATGGCGACCGACACGTGGGCGGCGGCAAGCACGGGGGCATCGTTAATGCCATCGCCGAACATGGCCACCTTGTGGTGAGCTTGCAACTCATTGATGAGCGTAAGCTTGTCGGCGGGCTTCAAATTGGCGTGTACCTTTTCAATACCCAAGGACTCGGCAACCTCGAGCACGTGGCGGGAATTGTCTCCGCTGGCAATGGCGATATTGAAGCCATCACGTTTGAGTTCATCGACCGTCTGCTTGGCATCTGCTCTCAATTTATCTTCCAGGGCATATGCAGCAATAAGTTTGCCGTCGCAACTGAGGTAAATCCACTGGCGCTTGGCATCGACAGGGTCACAGTTACAGAAGGCAGCATTGCCGATTCTGAAGACCTTTTGCTCTATGACCCCCTCAATTCCTTCACCCACGAAATGACGGATGGCAGTGGCTTTCAACGAGGATGAAAGGTAAGGACTGAAGGCTTTGGCTATGGGATGCAAAGAGCCGTATTCCAGCGCCGCGGCAAATTCGAGAACCTCGGCTTCCGTATACTCATCAAAAAGCCTTATCCCGTCGATGGTGACATTGCCATTGGTTAGGGTGCCGGTTTTGTCGAACAGCACGGTATCAACCTGGGGGAGCTTTTCAAACACGCCGGGCGTGCGGCTGATGATCCCCAAGCGGGTAAACAGTCCCGTGGCACAAGTCACAGCCGTGGGGGTCGCCAGCGCCAATGCGCAGGGGCAGGTGGCGACCAGTACCGACAATGTTATCCAGAACGCATCCTCAGGAGAGATGAAATAGTGCCAGACAAGGAAGGTGATGGTCGCGATGGTAAGTATGGTTGCCGAGAAGTACCTGGCCAGCTTGTCTGCCAATATGGCGATGGCGGGCCGGCTGTTGGCCGCGAACTCCTGGAGTCGCATGATTTCAGCCACCAGTTGGTCTTGCCCAAGGGCGCTCACCTGAATTTCCAGAGGCTGTTCCAAATTTATGGTGCCGGCATACACCTGCTCGGCAGGTCTTTTGAGAACAGGGTGCTGCTCGCCGGTGAGCATGGCTTCATTCACACCGGATACTCCGCATATCACCTTGCCGTCTGCGGCGATGGCTTCGCCGGGTTTTACAAGAATAGTGTCGTTCAGGACCAGACGTTTAGCCGGTATTTCCTCAGGCGTACCATTGGTTAACCGCACTGCTGTCAGGGGCACCAGTTTGTGCAGGTTACTGGCACTGACAGATGCTTTGCGACGGGCACTTTGTTCAAAATAGCGACCTAACAGCAGGAAGAAGGTGAACATGGATACGGATTCAAAGTACACCTCGCCGGTGCCTTGAATGGTGGCCACACAACTGGCGATATAGGCGCCACAAATGGCTATCGACACCGACACGTCCATGTTCAGGCGACCGGACAGCAGCGCCCGCAGGGCACTGAAATAGAAGGGTTGTGCTGAGTAAAACACCACCGGCGCCGCAAAAATCAGGCTCACCCAGCGGAAATAATCACGAAATTCGGTTTCAAGATCGGTGAAGTAACCGGCGTAAAGGGCCAGTGCAAACATCATCACCTGCATGGTGGCAAAACCCGCCAGGCCCAGTCGCAGGAGGAAGCGGCGGCTGTTGCGACTGCTGGCCAGCTCTTCCGAATCAAGCTGGAATGGTGCCGCGTGGTAACCTATACGGTTGATCTCATTAAGTATGTTGCTGAGTTTAAGCTGGTCTGGCAGCCATTTGATCAGAGCCCGCTGGGTAGTGGAGTTAACCATGGCCTGCTTTACACCTGGCATCTGTTTAAGCTTATGCTCAATCAGCCAGGCACAGGCGGCGCAGCTTATTCCATCAACAGTGAGAGTAACTTCTTCCAGACCATTTCGGCTGTGAACAAAATCCTGTTGCACCTCTGGTAAATCGTAGGCGCTGAAGCCCTTAAGTGCTTCGGGAACCAAGGCCTGCTGACGACTGGCCGGTTCGGAGCGGTAGCGGTAATAGCTGGTTAAGCCCGCATCCACAATTGCTTGCGCGACCGCCTGGCAGCCGGGGCAACACATGGCACGGTTTTCGCCATCTATCACGGCGGAAAAAGCGGTTGTCGCGGCGATAGGTTCGGCACAATGAAAACACAAAGATGCGGACATGGTGCCTAGTTCATCCAATGCTGAGTACCGTCACCCAACTCAAGTCGTTTCTGCACCCGCCATTTACCGTCGAAACTCTCCAGGCGTACTTCCCACTTACCGGCCATCGCTGTCTGCGGCATGATGCGGTAATTTTGGTTGGCATCCTGGGTGGCGACCAATTTGAAATCGCGCTCCGCCAAAGTCGGGTGATAAAAAGCCACATTCAACGCCGCTTCATAGGCGGGACCACCGTGCTGAACAATCACTATCTGATTGTCCCTGTACTCGAGGGAAAACTGCATTCCAAGCTGCTTGGCATATTGGATTTTGCTTAAATCCTGATTGATGGCCTTACCTTGCTTGTAATAGTCGTCGGCAACCAGAGAGTCGGAATTGTCCATGGCAATCTTCAGGGTGGTGAAGCTGGCGACCACGGCGCAAAGGGGGAGGGTGATCAGGAACCAGGGCCAGAACTGCTTATACCAGGCTTGCTGTATGCTCATATTGATTATCCGGGTTGTAATGAGGCGTTATTTTAACGTCATTTGCCTTATGGATCACTTAAAAAAAAGGCCCCGAAAATATACGAGGCCTTTGTTCCAATGAATGCTAATTACTTGTTTGACAAGCTGTAAACGTAAGCAGCAATCACGTGTACCTTCTCTTCACCCAGCACTTCTTTCCATGCCGGCATTACGCCGCTGCGACCATGCTTGATGGATTCTTCGATAACACCGCGACTTCCGCCGTACAGCCAGGCATCGTCGGTCAAATCGGGAGCACCCATGAATTTATTGCCTTTTTTGTCCATGCCGTGGCATGCAAAGCAACCTTTCATGAAAGACGCCTGACCTTGTGCGGCCAGAGCGGCATCGTGCTCACGACCGTTCAGACTGAAGACGAATTCAGCCAGACCTTTGATTTCGCTGTCATCGATTGGCAAGCCACCCTTGGGAGGCATCATGCCCTTACGACCGTTCATGATAGAGGTCTTGATGGTGGCCAGATCGCCGCCATAGAGCCAATCAGTATCGGTCAGGTTAGGGAAGCCTTGTCCGCCGCGAGCGTCAGAGCCGTGGCACTGGGCGCAGTTTTGCAGGAACAAACGACGACCTACCTTGAGGGCCTCTTCGTTCTTCACCAGCTCTTCCAGTGGTGTTTCGGCATAAGCCTTGAACACAGGACCAAAGGTTTCGTTGGCATGCTTGACTTCCATATCGTACTGAACCCAGCGACCTTCATTGATGGCGGCTTCAGTAGCGGCTTTGGAATCGGCCTTGATACCCTGTTCGGTACCAATGCTCTGGTTGGAGCTGCTCCAGCCCAGCAAGCCTTTGTAGTTACCCAGACCTGGGTAAAGTGCCAAATAAACCACACCAAACACGATAGTGATATAGAACATATAACTCCACCACTTGGGCAGTGGGTTATTGATCTCTTCAATACCGTCGAAGCTGTGGCCCATTGATTCGCCTTCTTTGATGTCCGGCGTAGTGTTCTTGGAACAGATACGCAGCAACACAAAACATCCGACGATCACAACAATGGTGAGTACGGTGATCCACATACTCCAGAAGCTACTCATTAACATTAGTTTTGCTCTCCTGAGTCCTTCATAGACTTGGTTTCCTCATCGGAAAACACAAGATTAGCTGCCTCGTCGAATTGCTTCTTACGACGGGAGCTGTATGCCCAAGCAAATATACCGACGAAGGTCAGCATTACAACGATTGTAACAATTCCCTGTAATGTGCCGTAATCCATATAGTTGCCTCCTTATTTGAGTGCGTGACCCAAGGATTGCAGATAGGCAATAAGTGCCTGCATTTCTGTTTTCCCTTCGACGGCCTTCTGGGCACCCGAAATGTCCTGGTCAGTGTATGGCACACCAAAACCACGCATCACTTCCATCTTCTTGGCAGTGTATTCACCTGTGAGGGTGTTTTTACCGAGCCAAGGGAAGGCAGGCATGTTGGATTGAGGTACCACAGCACGTGGGTCAGTCAGGTGAACTTCGTGCCACTTGTCGCTGTAACGACCGCCAACGCGGGCCAGATCAGGACCGGTACGCTTGGAGCCCCACAGGAATGGATGCTCCCACACGGACTCACCGGCAACTGAGTAGTGACCATAACGTTCGGTTTCGGCACGCAAAGGACGGATCATCTGGCTGTGACAGTTGTTACAACCTTCACGGATGTAAATGTCACGGCCTTCCAGTTCCAGTGCAGTATAAGGACGCAGACCGGCAACAGGTTCAGTGGTGTCTTTTTGGAACAGCAGTGGAGTGATCTGCACCAGACCGCCGATACTGATGGCGATAACGGTGAATATACCCAGCAAACCAATGTTCTTCTCGACTATTTCATGATTGAATTTCATCGGGTCTACTCCTTACGCGGCCTTGGCTTCAGCCAGGGCTGGCAGTGAATCTTTCGGGGCCTTCACGGTGCGGTACACGTTGTAAGCCATGATCAGCATACCGGCGACGAAGAAACAGCCACCCAGGAAGCGAACGAAGTAGAAGGGGTAAGATGCCTGCAGACTTTCAACGAAGCTGTAGGTCAGGGTGCCGTCAGAGTTAACTGCACGCCACATCAGACCCTGCATTACACCGGAGATCCACATGGAAACGATGTACAGTACTGTACCTATGGTCGCCAACCAGAAATGGGTGTTAACCAGGGTAGTGGAGTACATGCGGCCATGGCCGAACAGCACGGGGATCAGGTGATACAGAGAACCGATAGATACCATGGCAACCCAACCCAGAGCGCCGGAGTGAACGTGACCCACGGTCCAGTCGGTGTAGTGAGACAGGGCGTTAACTGTCTTGATGGCCATCATCGGGCCTTCGAAGGTAGACATACCGTAGAAGGACAGAGATACCACCAGGAAGCGCAGTACCGGATCGGTACGCAGTTTATGCCATGCGCCTGACAGGGTCATGATACCGTTGATCATGCCGCCCCATGAAGGTGCAAACAGGATCAGAGACATCACCATACCCAGAGACTGAGTCCAGTCGGGCAGGGCAGTGTAGTGCAGGTGGTGTGGACCGGCCCAAATGTAAAGGGCAATCAGTGCCCAGAAGTGCACAATGGACAGGCGATATGAGTAAACTGGACGACCGGCTTGCTTTGGCACGAAGTAGTACATCATGCCCAGGAATCCTGCAGTCAGCAGGAAGCCTACCGCGTTGTGACCGTACCACCACTGCACCATGGCATCCACGGCACCACTGTACAGAGAGTAGGATTTCCACAAACTGACAGGTACGGCCATAGAGTTAACTATGTGCAATACGGCGACTGTGATAATGAAGCCACCGAAGAACCAGTTGGCCACGTATATGTGGGAAGTGGTTCGCTTGATGATGGTGCCGAAGAACACTATTGCATAGGATACCCATACAACAGCGATGGCGATATCAATAGGCCATTCCAGCTCAGCGTATTCTTTACTGGTGGTAATACCCAGTGGCAGCGTGATTACGGCTGACAGGATAATGGCTTGCCAGCCCCAGAACGTGAATGCAGCCAATTTAGGCGCAAACAGACGGGTCTGACAGGTGCGTTGAACGACATAGTAGGAGGTGGCGAAAAGGGCTGATGTGCCGAACGCGAAAATCACCGCATTGGTGTGCAGTGGTCTCAGGCGACTGAAAGTCAACCAAGGAGTTTCGAAGTTCAGTTGTGGCCAGATTAACTGAGCCGCAATAAGTACACCTAATGACATACCAATGATGCCCCACAATACTGTGGTCAGAGCAAATTGGCGGACAACGGTGTAATTGTAATCAGCGCCGGTAGGCTGGGAATGGTTCATCATATTGCTTCCACTGCTTATTACTTTTACTTGTAGTTTGAGTAAAGCGAGCGCTTTACCTGTTTAAATGACTCGCTAAATCGGCTTCCCTACGGAAGTCGCCTTAGGCAGTCAATGCCTTTGCCTGCACTTTTGTAACCAAATGCAAGCAATCGCAATGATACTTGAGCCAAGTCAAAAAAGATACCGGATGGGGCCGGCGTTTATTGATCCAGATCAATCGCCGCAATAGAATGTTAACTTCTTGCAGCATAAGGTGAATTAGTGTGATAGGAAGTACATTTCCCAGGGTGATCGGCATCACAGTTTGCGCATTTTGTCTGAGTGCATGCGATTTGAGCGAAAAATCCGCACCAACGACAATATCTGATGCAAGTTTATGCGATTTTTACCGCGGCCCATGTGCCGTTGACTCACCGGATGGACAAGTCACTGTCTCCCTGGCTCCTGCAGCCGCTCCGAGTGAAAAGCCTTTGAATTTCATGATAGAAACTCCGATTCCTGTGAGGAAGATCACGGCTAGACTAGAGGGAAGAGATATGTTTATGGGCATTATCCCTCTTAAACTCGAAAAGTCAGACGAAAATCGCTATCAAGCCAATGCCATCTATGGTTCCTGCAGCAGTGGTTACATGGTGTGGCGTTTGTTTCTCAACCTTGAAACAGACGCGGGGCGACAGCAAAGTCTCTGGGTGGACTTTCGCGCCGATGCGCCGATTCAATAGTCGGCCGCACTGTCCTTCCAACATTCCTTGATAGCGACAAACCTATCGACGTTGGAGATAAAAATTTCCAGTAATTCAGGATCAAAGTGGCTGCCAGACAGACGCTGCATTTCCTCCAGTACCTCATCCAAGGGCCAGGCTTCCTTATAGCAACGGGCATGGGCGAGGGCATCAAACACATCCGCAATGGCCACAATACGGGCAAAAATGTGAATATCATTCGCGCGCAATCCATCGGGGTAACCACTGCCGTCATACTTTTCGTGATGTTGCAGTGCTATGGTGGCGGCAGCATTGAGAATAGGGCGCTCGGAATTGGCCAGGATCTGATAGCCGATACGCGGATGCTGCCTCATAACGCTCCATTCTTCGTCAATAAGTTTCCCGGGTTTGAGAAGCACGGCATCGGGAATGGCAATTTTTCCTATGTCATGCATGGGGGCCGCCCGCTTTAGCAGATCAGCCTGGTGTTCATTGAGGCCGGCGAGCAAGGCGAGATCATAACAGTAGGCCGCCATCCGCTTCACATGATTGGCTGCTTCCTTGGAGCGGCTTTCAACCACATCCCCAAGGCGCAGAATGAGTTCGGACTGGGTATCCTCAACCTCCTGATTCAACAGAAGATTTTCAAATGCCACACCGACATTAATGGCGAATATATCAATCAGTTGCTTGTCTAAATCATTGATTTTATCTATGCCATCCATATACAGCAGATTGATACAGCCACTTTTGGTCGGGAAATAACCAACAAAGCAGTTGTCTATATAAAGACATTTTTCTTCGGTCAGCGCCTGTTTTAGCAGCTTGAAGATATGTTCCGGCAAACGCTTATTGTGATGGGCCGCGAACTGACCCGTGCCGGCTAATATTTCGATTTCTTCGGACCCCACGTTACCGCTGATGGCATCGATGGCATCGCAGGACAGCAGCAGGGTTTCTGTGTCCAGATTCATCAGATTCGCCACCTGGGTAAGCAAACCATCGGCAAACTTGTGCATGGTGCGAAGTTCAAATAAACCCGAGGTGGCTTCCAGCACCCGTTCCAGACCTTTTCTGTGCCGCACCTGAGCCTGTCTGGCGGTTTCTATCTCCATGATATCGCGATAGGAGCGCAGTGATGAATACACGCTGGTGACCAGCTTGCGGGAGTCGAGCTCGGCCTTGGCCTTGTAGTCATTGATATCGTAATTGACTATGACATCTTCTTCGGGTGCCTGTCCGGGCTGGCCGGTGCGCAGAATAAGACGCATGGTACGGTTTTGCAGTTCCTCGCGGATCCACTTAACGAGTTCAAGACCCGCATGATCGCTTTCCATGACAACATCAATGAATGCCACAGCAACATCGGCTTCATTGTTAAGTATGTCTTTGGCTTGTTCGCCACTGTAGGCATTGATAAAGGACAGTGGCCGCCCGTCAAGCTTAAAGCGAGACAAGGCCAGCTTGGTTACTGTATGAACATCGGGTTCGTCGTCAACCACCAGGATTTTCCACGCGGGGCCAGTATGTTCCGGCTCTGACTTTTTTCTTCCTGAAAACAGCGGGCTTTTTTTTGCCATCTCAATGAGCATGTAGTTACCTCAAGCAATTTTCATAGGCGCGCAACTACTTTTCAGTGTAGTTCAACTATTTGGTGACATAAGATTTTTCGAAAGATAACCAAAGGGTAGTCGTTGCCTTGCAGAGCAAAGTAGGCATCGAGAGCGATGCTGGGAGGATAACCCCATGCTGACCAGAACATCTCACATCCTCACAAATCCAATTTACCATAATATACATTGTGCGCATTTAGATGTGACGCTGTGTGGCTGTTTGGATTACTGGCTGGGTAATTCCTGGGTTTCTGCATCGCACACGTCGCTACGCTCAGCCTTCGTTCGGCTTCGCATGCGACACTTTGATTTAGCCGGGCTCATAGCCGTCGAAGTCTCCAGCGGCAAGCATCTGCTGACTGCTAGCTTATTTCATAATTGAAACGGCCAATGAGACGGCTGAGATAAAAAATGCAGAGAAAGCTATCCACGTTCCTATCAAGAACTTATCTCGCTCTTGTCGCAAGTTAGCTAAGACAGAGGTCATTAGTGGGAAGTTTATACACCTTAAATCTTTGCCAGCGCTAAGAATAAATAGCTGAACCTTAGGTGCATTATCCTGTTCATAGCTGTAAAGCTTGTTCAAGTGGAAGTACAAGCGGCCAAAGACAATATCGATATCGACTTTAAGTTCATTGGCAACCCTCATGAAGTCAATCGGGACATAGACTTTCGATTCTCGCGTCCTTGCATCTTCATCAAAAGCAATAAAATCAGAATGGTACATGCGATAAATCGTGTTTAACACTTCTAAGTCGGTAGGGATTCTCTGTAGTACTGGCATAGTGTTTGGGCCTTATCTCTATGAACACATAACCATTGTACTACGGGATGAGTATAATCAACAGAAATATCAATTAAAATAACACGTTATGCAATAATGCATTATTGTTTTACTCCAATTGTAGTGAGAATTCGCACGACGCAAATTATGCAAAAAGGCCACCGGCCATCGATATGATACCTTGCTATGTGATTGTTTGAGTTACTGGCTGAGTAATCCTGCTTTTCGTTAAGTGTTGGCTCATCGGTGCTCTGTCGGTTACTGCGTAATAGACAGTGCGTCAATAATAGTTTTGAAATCCTGATAAAGAGTTTCAAGGTTGAAGCTGCTGGTGCCCAAGGCATTGGTGGTCGGCATTAAGACAGCGCTGAGTTCAGCCTTGGGATTGATAACATACAGTGTCATACCATGGCTGACGCTGTATTGGTCGTTGAATCCCGTGCTAGTAATGTTCTGGGTGTTGATGTCCTTTATCTCAATTGAGCTTTTGATACCCAGGAAGTGTTCGAAGCTCAGTTGCTGGTTTATGTCCGCAGTTCTGAGGCCCATCAACTTGGTACCGAAACCCTGCTCGAAGAAATGCACGTAGTCACTGAGCCTGGCTTCTGTGTCCCTTAACGGATCTACTGTGTAAAAAATAAAATCCGGCTGTTTCAATGCATCCAGATTTCGCAGTTTTTTCGACAAGGCACCGAGCGTCAGCATTGTGGTCGGGCAAACATCCGGACACGAGGTATAGCCATAGGCCAAAATGTGCCAATTTCCCATCAAGCTGGTTTTGTTAAATTTCAAGCCGTTATGGTCGGTTAAGCTGAGATCCGGCAGCGGCTTTGGCGGCTGCAACCAGTAGCCCTGCGCAAGTCGGGGTTTTATGTTAGTGGTTGCGGGAGCCAACAAAGCCAATAGACCAAAAAGTGCCAAGGCTATCAGTGCAGATACCAACCCAAGTCGACTTTTTACGGCAAGAGCCAGTACCTTGGTCTGCGTATCGTCGGTATGCATAGGTTAGCGTTCCATTTTGCTCCCAAGCAGATTGGGAAAACCAAAGTCAGGTGCTGACAAAGCCCATTATGCGACTGAAAAAGGTGTAGTTTCCTTCAAACGCCATCAGGGTAATGAATATGGCTATGGCAATAGGCGGCAACAACAACACCAGTTTCAGGGCAAAGCGTTCCCAGGCCAGGTGCATGAACACCGAGATGATAAGTCCGGCCTTGAGAAACATGAACAGCAGAATAAGTGTCCATCTCAGGGCACCGTGCAACTGAAAATAGTCCACCAGATATGACATTGTGCTGAGCACAAACAAGAGTGCCCAGATCTTGAGATAAAGACTGATGGGGTGTTGTTGACCTATTACCTGACTCATAATCTGTCACTCCAAATTGGCAGGGCCGCATAACTCCCCTGCCCGATTTGTCGGTTTACATTCATTTCCGGTTCACCACAGTTTTCGGTTCACCAGAGATAGAACAGCGCGAAAATAAATACCCACACAAGGTCGACAAAGTGCCAATAGAGGCCACTTATTTCGACATTGTGGTAGCCCTTTTCTTCGTATCGGCCCGACGCAACCCGCCTTGCAATCACTGCCAGGTAGATCACACCGGCGGTGACATGCATACCGTGGAAACCGGTTATCATGAAAAAGCTGGCGCCAAACTGGGCCGCACCCAAGGGGTTTCCCCAGGGCCTGATGCCTTCATCCAGAATTAACTTCGTCCATTCGAATGCTTGCATGCAAACAAAAGTGGCCCCCAAGGCGGCTGTAGCCAGCATGAAATACACGGTGCGGCGCCTGTCGCCCCGATAGGCAAAATTGACCGCCATTGCCATGGTGCCGCTGCTGGTGATCAGGATGAAGGTCATAATGGCGATAAGCACCAGGGGAATATGGTGGCCGGCAATGGTCAGGGCAAATACTTCACTGGGGTTGGGCCAGCTCTCCATTGCCGACAGGCGCACCGTCATGTAACCCGTTAAAAAAATACTGAAAACAAAGGTGTCGCTCAGTAGAAACAGCCACATCATCAGCTTACCCCAGGGCATGTCAAAGGCCTGCCTGTCGGCAGACCAATCCTGGGTCAGTTGTTGCCACAATGAAGGAACAGACGGTGGATTAGCCATGTCGCCTCCTATAAACCGCACCAGGCCGCTATGGTGTTGTATGCCTCGGCCGGGGCGCTGAGTAAGGCAAAAAGATACAACCACAGCAGGAGCAAATAGTGCCAATACCAGGCACAGAGTTGCAGTGATTGCCTGATGGTTTCTGTGCTTGCTTGGCGGCTCAGCAGGTACAGCCCTCTGCCGAGCACCAGGATCCCGGCCAGTAAATGCAGCCCGTGGATCCCGGTCAGCAGGTAGAAGTAGCTGTTGGCTGGATTGGACGCAATCAGAAATCCCTGTTGCTTGAGCAGCTGCCAAAGCGCCAGCTGGCCGACGATAAAAGCCAAAGAGCAGAGGATAACCCCGCCCCAAAGCAGGAATAACTTTCCGTACTGGGCCGGCAAGTTCACTCTCTTGGCCAACTCGAGCCCGCTGCTGGCTAAAACCAAAAATGCGGTATTGAGCCATAAGCGCCAGGACTGGGCCAGCGGCATCCAGGGCTCGGCGGCCAGGCCCTGGAAGTCCGGGTATTGGGAGCGGGATACATAGGTGATGCTGAACAGGAAAAACAGCACGGTAATGACAGCCAACAGAAACAGCAGTGCGGTTTTTCGGGCACCCTCCAGCGCTTCCAAACTGGAAAGCGCCTGCTTGTCCTTACTGTCCGGCGTCAGCCAGGACTTTTTACCCAGTTCAGCCAACAAAGCCATCAGCTTCCTCTCCTCTTTCGCCAAGGTTTTCAGTTGCCATCACCACGGCGTCCTGGGGACAATTTTGCGGAATATAGTCATCTTTGACCCCGGGCACGCTGTAGTCGTAGGCCCAGCGGTACACCACAGGTAACTCAGCCCCCCAGTTACCGTGGGCTGGCGGTGTTTGCGGTGTTTGCCACTCCAGTGTGGTGGCATGCCAGGGGTTGGCACTGGCCCGTTTGCCTTTGAAGGTGCTCCAAATGAGGTTGGCAATAAACAGCAATTGGGCAACGCCGACAATCAGGGCCGACACTGTGATGCTGGCGTTAAGTGTCTGGGCGGACTCGGGAATAAACTCTGTGGGGCCCATGGCAAAGTAACGCCGCGGAACACCCAGGAATCCCAGATAATGCATCGGCAGGTAAACCGCGTAGGCCCCAAGGAAGGTCACCCAAAAATGCAGTTTCCCGAGTCCCTGATGCAGAAATCGGCCGCTCATCTTTGGATACCAATGGTAGATGGCCGCAAACAGTACCATGATGGGCGACACACCCATCACCATGTGAAAATGGGCCACCACAAAATAGGTGTCCGACAAGGGTAAATCCACCACTACATTGCCGAGAAACAAGCCCGTCAGCCCGCCGTGGGTAAAGGTAAAGATAAAGCCTATGGCAAACATCATCGGCACCGTCATATGAATGTTGCCTCGCCACAGGGTCAGCACCCAGTTATAAACCTTGAGGGCCGTTGGCACCGCGATGATGAGCGTGGTGGTGGCAAAAAAGAAACCGAAGTACGGGTTCATGCCACTGACATACATGTGGTGAGCCCAGACGATGAAGCTCAAACCACCAATGGCGACTATGGCCCAGACCATCATGCGATAGCCGAAGATATTCTTGCGGGCGTGGGTCGCTATTACATCCGACACCATGCCGAAAGCCGGTAAGGCCACTATGTAGACCTCGGGGTGGCCGAAAAACCAGAACAGATGCTGAAACAGCACAGGGCTGCCGCCACTGTAGTCCAGGCTTTCTCCCAGGGACAGGATAGCCGGCATAAAGAAACTGGTGCCGACCAGCTTGTCGAGTAACATCATGATGGCACTGACCAGCAGTGCGGGGAATGCCAGCAAGCCGAGCACTGTGGCAACAAAAATCCCCCAGATGGTTAAAGGCATACGCATCAGGGTCATACCGCGGGCGCGGGCCTGCAGGATAGTGGTGACATAGTTAAGACCACCCATGGTGAAGGCCACTATGAATACCGCCAGAGACAAGAGCATCAGCACTATGCCCCAATCCTTGCCCGGCGTGCCCGCCAATATGGCCTGGGGAGGATACAAGGTCCAACCGGCGCCTGTGGGCCCGCCCATAACAGCAAAGCTGCTCAGCAAGATGATAACCGCAAGCAAGTAGGTCCAGTAACTCAACATGTTGAGAAATGGAAATACCATGTCCCTGGCACCTATCATCAGGGGGATCAGGTAGTTGCCGAACCCGCCCAACAGCAAGGCCGTCAACAGATAGATAACCATGATCATGCCGTGCATGGTGACAAATTGCAGGTAGGCGCTGGGATCGATAAAGGAAAAGGAATCGGGAAACCCCAGTTGCAATCGCATCAACGCCGACAACACCAAGGCCACCAGGCCGACCAAAATCGCGGTGCAGGCATACTGAATGGCGATGACCTTGTGATCCTGGCTCCAAACATAGCGGCTCAGGAAACCTGTGGGCTGATGGGAGCTATCCTGTTGCTCGGCAATGGCGATATGTTTCATGCTCACTCCTGCTCCGCCGTTTGTGCAGTCAGAGTTTGACGCGGCTCCTCAATCGTCTCCACAGCGCCCGGTAACGCTGTGATATAGGCCACCACGTCGTCGATGGCCTGGGGGGACTGCAGCAGGCGCGACATCATGATCATCTGCTTGCCAAACAAGTCCTGTTGATGGGCGCCGCGGATCCCTTGTTTGAAGTGCTCAAGTTGTCGGCGCAGATACCAATCATGTTGACCGGCCAATCGGGGCGCATTCTGGTTGTAGTTACCCTCTCCCGCTTCACCGTGGCAAAAACTGCAATTGTGGTACAGGGCTTTACCCTTACGGACATCACCGCTGGCTGTGGCTGACTTTGGTGACAAGGTAGCTATATAGGCCGAGATCTGGCGAATGGCCTCATTATTGGCGAGCATTCTGGCCATGGCGGCCATTTGCTGCCCCTGGATATCATCCTTGTGGGCGCCGCGGATCCCTTGCTGAAAATATTGCAGCTGGCGCTCCAGGTACCAGGCCCCTTGCCCGGCCAGGGCCGGCGCGTCAAGCGCAACATTGCCCTCACCTGCCTGTCCGTGGCAGGCGCTGCAGCTCTGATACAGACCTTTTCCAGCAACAATATCGGCTTGGGGTTGCTGCTGGGTTTGTGAAAACGTGGGCTGGCTGGCAAGCCAGGTTTGATACTCGGTCGGTGGGTCCACCTGAATAATGCCCCGCATGGTGTAATGGGCCATGCCGCATAACTCCTGGCACAGGAGTTCAAATCGACCGGCCTTGGTGGGAGTAAACCACATGTAGGAGGTCAAGCCGGGCACCAGATCCATTTTCACCCGAAACTGCGGTACCGAAAAGCTGTGCAGCACATCCTTTGAGCGCAACTGCAGTTTGATAGCCTGTCCCTGCAGCAGATGCATTTCATTGCCCTCGATAAGCACATCGTCCAGGCCATTGACATCATCCGGGTTAATCCCGAAGGGGTTTTGCTCTGTGATAAGTTCAACCGCACTTTGGCCAAATTGGCCGTCAGCGCCGGGAAGCCTGAAACTCCAGCTCCATTGCTGACCAACCGCTTCGACCAGATGGGCCTCCTTGGGCACCTTAATAAAGGAATTCCAAACGAATAAACCGGGTGCCAGCATGGCGGCGATACCCAGACTGGTGGCTATCACCAGCCAGGTTTCCAGCTTCTTGTTTTCCGGTTCGTAATCCGCCCTGCGATTGCGGTTGAAGCGGTAGCGAAACAGGGCAAAAGCGAGGAAACTGTTTACCGCGATGAACACCAGGCCCGTGACCCAAAAGGTGATGTTGATGGTGTCGTCTATCGTCTGCCAATTCGACGCAAGCGGGGTAAACCACCAGGGGCTGGTGAAATGGAAAATCAGGGTGGCAATAATCAATATCACCAGGGCAACTACCAGAGCCATAGTCTTGTCCCTATGCGGGAAACCACGGTGTCAGTACAGGGCCTTTACATAAAATGCCGGACTGAACCGCGTCTTGCGAATGCGAAAGCTTATCAAAGCGTAAGTATAGTCCCAGTTGACTGGGCTGGCGTTTGCCAAGGGGGGGCTTTTATTGTTCTGCCCCCGAAATGGGCGAGAAGATTTCACATAGAGGTAGGAAAGATTGAAGTGGCAAGGTGCATCGGCAGGATAGCGATGCACCTATATATGTCAGGGCATAAACTTCATAAAGCGTTTGAAGTTATCCTGGCTATGGACTACCCAGCTGGGTGTGGCCTCACCTGTACCGACCGCATGCAATCTTGGGTGACTCATGATGACCCTGGACAAAAGGCCTTCCTGCTCCTGTTCAATGTCCACAAAAAATACGTGCCGGCCCCGATGCAGCAACCCCTGGAATCGTTTGAAATTCACATTGGGTACCTGGATCCCGATAAAGCCGCCTTCCCAGGTACAAAAACCCAGCAGCACAATGGCAAGGAATACCAGTGGCACCCAGCCTCCGGGACCTTCCGTCAGCCCCATAAGGTAGCCAATTACCAGCACGGCACAGGCTACAAGTATTCCTACGAAGGCGCCTATTTCAGTTGAGTGCACGACATCCTGTTTCAATACCGGCTCAACCTCGTGTAAATGATGTGACTCTACCGCTCCATCCTGTTCACTGAGCACATGGATTTGTGGTTCGGTAATGCCGTTGGCCTCAAGTTCATGTTCAACTTGCTCAAGATCATCAAGATCTGCGGTTGCGTAGTAATGCCTTACCATGACAACCTCCCAGATGTTACCCGGGCAACGTATCTGCCCTGCTTGGAACCCACTATCGATAACCCAAGTGCAAACTTCGGGTATATCGGCCTATCCTAAATTATAGCAGTTGACAGAAATCGGGACGTGGGCCTGGAGGCGCCTGTGCGCCGCTTGGTTGAATAGACTGAGGAAAATGAAAAGTAAAAAGCCCGCTTAGATAAGCGGGCTTTTTGAATATGGCGGAGGAGCAGGGATTTGAACCCTGGGTGGGCTATAAACCCACGCCGGTTTTCAAGACCGGTGCATTAAACCACTCTGCCACCCCTCCGGATGGACGGCAATATAAGTGAGGCGAAGCTTGCTGTAAAGCTTTTTATATCAAGCGCATGCCGAGTGATGATTAAATGCGCACAGGGTTTGTTCTGCGCTCATTTTTTGCCAATAACGTTATCAATAAAGCTTGGGGAATGGCCTTTGAGGGGCAGGCACACTTGATCCCTTGGGTCGATAGGAGTAGCCTTTTCTGGCTTGCAAATTTTTTCACTGCAACGGCAAATTTTTGAATATTTCCTGTTATCTTTCTGCTTTGCAATGAGCAACTGTTGGTATTGGATTGGGCTTGTTGCCGGATAATAATTCAAGTCTTAGTGTGCTTCCTGCCTAAGCTATTAAATGATAAACCGTTTGGGGATAGTAAATGCTTTCTGAACAAGCGCTGCAATTGGTGGATACCGTGGCCCAGGTGGGCAGTTTTACCGCGGCCGCGGCCAAACTCAACAAGGTGCCTTCGGCCATCAGTTATGCTATCAAACAGATAGAAGACGAGTTGGGTGTTGCCTTGTTCAACCGGCACCATCGCAGCGTCAGCCTGACGTTGGCGGGTGAGCATTTCGTGGCTGAGGCCCGGGCTATTCTCAAACAACTCGACGCCATCAAGCGCGGTACCCAGCAGGTCGCCAATGGCTGGCAACCCAGGCTTGGTATCGCCGTGGACACCCTGGTCAGGGCCGACCGCGTCAGTCTGTTGATAGCTGATTTCTACCGCCATTTTGATGATGTGGAATTGGTGGTCAGCACCCAGGTATTCAACGGTGTGTGGGAATCCTTGACCCTGGGCCACAGTCAATTGGCCATAGGCGCCACCACGGCCATCCCGGTTGGCGGCATTTATCAGTATCGGGACATGGGCCACATAGGTTGGCAATTCCTGGTGTCCCGCAATCATCCCCTGGCTCAATTGGACCGTCCGCTGGAAGACGAGGATATCCGACCCTTTGCCGCCATTACGGTCGAAGACACGGCACGGGAGATCCCAAAACGCCAGTCACCGCTGCTCGACAACCAAAGGCGTATTTTGGTGCCGGACTGGATCCGAGCCATCAACTGTTTCCGTGAGGGATTGGGCGTGGGCTATATGCCTGCCCACCTGGCAACGCCTTTTGTCCGCGCCGGCGCCTTGATAGAGAAGTCCTTGGCCCGACCCCAGGCACCAACCCCCTGTTGCCTTGCATGGAACGGCGCCAACACTTCACCGGCCTTAACCTGGTTGTTGGATTATCTTGGCCATGGTGACAAGCTGCAGTCGGATTGGCTCTCCTGAGCCTGACTCCCTATTTTGCCAAAATACGTTAAAATGGCGCCCGGTCTGAGTCTGTAGATACGTTATGAGCACTTTTATTATTCAAGTTAACGGCAGCGCCTATGGCGACAGTGCAGCCTTTCACGCGCTTAAGTTTACCGAGGCCGCCATTCAGGCCGGTCACAGCGTGCTGAGGGTATTCTTCTATCAGGACGGTGTTTTCAACAGCTCCAGCCTGGGGGCGCCGGCATCCGATGAATTCAATCTTTACCGTGCGTGGCTCGACCTGGCAGAGCGCCATGGGCTTGAGTTGGTTAACTGTGTGTCGGCAGCACTGCGGCGTGGCATGTTATCCGATGTTGAAGCACGGGAACAGGGCCTGGACCATTGGAACGTGGCCCCAACCGTAGTGATGGGAGGCCTGGGTGAACTGGTAACCGGTTTGGTCAAGGCCGACCGGCTGGTGTGTTTCTAGGAGCCGATATGAAAAAACTGTGTGTGGTTTTCAGACGCGGCCCCCATGGCACGGCTCACGGTCGTGAGGCCTTGGATTTGGCCATGCTTGCGGCGAGCTTTGATCTTGAAGTGAGTCTGCTCTTTTGCGACGAGGGTGTGCTGCATTTACTGCAAGATCAAAATCCTGAGCACATAGGTTGCCGTGACTATATTTCTACCTTCAAGGCCCTGCCCTTTTATGATGTGGAAATCCAATTGGTGTGCAAGCAATCCCTGGTGGACTATGGTTTGAACAAAAATGGTTTGAACAAAAATGGCTTAAGCGGAGAGTTGCAGATCCTCGATAGCGAGGCCATTACGGCACACCTGCAATCAGTCGATGAAGTGGTGGTTTACTGATGATTTTACATCATATTCAAAAGTCTCCCTCCCAGGATGGCGCGCTGAGATTGTGCCTGCGTTATATCGCCAAGGACGATGCCTTGCTGCTCAGTGGCGATGCGGTCACGGCGCCCATGGTGCGGCAATGGTCCATGGCGTTGTCGCCCTATAAGGTATTTTTACTCGAAGATGATGTCATCGCCCGAGGGCTCGGCGGGCATCTTGGCAAATACACCCAGGTGAGTTACGAGCGTTGGGTAGAGTTGTCGTTGCAGTATCAAAAGGTGATCACTTGGTAGAACAACTGGAATTTAACGGCAAATTGATAGAAACGGATGCCCAGGGCTATCTGAAACATGTGGCCGACTGGAATGAAGAAATAGCACTCATCATTGCCGCCCGGGAGCAAATAGAGATGACCGCAGCCCATTGGGAGGTGGTGCATTTTGTGCGGGATTTCTATATGGAATTCAACACCAGTCCCGCCATCCGCGCCCTGGTCAAGGCCATGGGATTGAAACTGGGGGCCGAAAAAGGCAACTCCAAATATCTCTATACCCTGTTTCCTGTGGGGCCCGCCAAACAAGCCACCAAGATAGCCGGACTGCCCAAGCCGGCAAAATGTATTTAAATCCGGCGTAATGCCGATAAAAAAGACCCCGTTCAATGACGGGGTCTTTTTTTAACTGGCTTGCTTATCTGGCGAGACTATCTCGCATTGTCCAGCACAATAAAAACGGCTTTTCCCAGTGTTGTCAGCAGGATACCTGCAAATACAGCGATGATCGCCATATAGGAAAGCCAACGTAAATAGCGTTGTTGACCGTTGTCCATTGCATCCTATACATCAGGCTATTGAGCTTAATCCCGGTTTGTAACCGGGATTTTTATCCCAGTTTTTCCAGGCCACCCATGTATGGCCGCAGCGCCTCAGGCACGGTCACAGTGCCGTCGCTGTTCTGGTAGTTTTCCAGAATGGCCACCAAGGTACGACCAACCGCCAAACCCGAACCGTTGAGCGTATGCAGCAGAACGGGTTTGTTATCCGCCTTGGCGCGATAGCGGGCCTGCATACGACGTGCCTGGAAATCCTTCACGTTGGAGCAGGAAGAAATTTCCCTGTAGGTGTTCTGCGCCGGCAACCAGACTTCAATGTCATAGGTCTTGGCGGCACCGAAGCCCATATCGCCGGTGCACAGGGCAACGGTACGATAAGGCAGCCCCAGACGCTGCAGCACTTTTTCGGCATGCCCTGTCATGGCCTCGAGGGCATCCATGGAATCTTCCGGCTTCACCAGTTGCACCATTTCAACCTTGTCGAATTGATGCTGACGGATGAGACCGCGGGTGTCTTTGCCGTAGGAGCCGGCTTCACTGCGGAAGCAAGGCGTATGGGCCGTGAATTTTACCGGCAGCTCGTCTTCGTCCAAAATGCTGTCGCGGGCCAGGTTGGTCAGTGGTACTTCGGCGGTGGGGATCAGGCTCAAGCCCTGACCTTCTTCGGTGGCCGGTTTGGTGTGAAACAGATCTTCACCGAACTTCGGCAGCTGACCTGTGCCAAGCAAACTGTCAGCGTTCACCAGATAAGGCACGTAGGCTTCTGTGTAACCGTGCTCTGTGGTGTGCAAATCCAGCATGAATTGCGCCAGTGCGCGGTGCATACGGGCAATCTGGCCCTTCATCACGATAAAGCGCGAACCTGTTACCTTGACTGCGCTCTTGAAGTCCAGGCCACCCAGGCCCTCACCCAGATCCACATGATCTTTGACGTCAAAATCAAAGCTGCGTGGGGTGCCCCAACGGCGTACTTCCACGTTTTCGGTTTCATCGGCACCCACAGGCACAGATTCGTCCGGCAAGTTGGGAATGGCCATGGCAATGCCGTTGAGCTCTTCCAGCAGTGCACTCAACTCCTGCTTCTTGGCATCCAGCTCTTCGCCGAGGGATCCAACCTGAGCCATGATAGGAGCAACATCTTCACCGCGGGACTTGGCTTGACCAATGGACTTGGAAATGGCATTGCGCTTGGCTTGCAGTTCTTCTGTGGCGACCTGCAAGGACTTGCGCTGCTCTTCCAGAGCATTGAGCTTGGCAACATCCAAAATAAAGCCGCGCGTAGCGAGACGTTCAGCCGTGGTTTCCAGTTCATTTCTAAGATATTTGGGATCTAGCATGGTTAGTTTCTTTATTGTTAAACGCGGGAAAATACAATTTGCTGGCCAATGTACACCATAAACAGGCAAATACACAGGTTCAGCGCGACATTCAGTCCGGCCTTCAGCCAGTGGCCCTGCTGCATTAACAGCAAGGTCTCATTGGAGAAAGTGGAGAAGGTGGTCAATGCCCCCAGTAGCCCTATCCCAACCAGGGATTTGAATTCCGGACTAATGTGGCTGACCTGGCCCAGGCCGTACACCAGGCCCATAAAAAACGAGCCGATAACATTGACCGCCAGTGTACCAAAAGGGAAGCCGGGGCCAAAGAGCTGCAACATCAAAATCGAGATCAGATAACGGCTTATGGCACCTATGGCGCCGCCGAGACCGACAAACATCAGATTAGTCATAGCGGCGCTCCGAACTCTGCTGGTTCAGCATATCCAACTGGGCCAGTTTTTCCTGGATCCGCTTCTCAAATCCGCGGTTGCTTGGATGGTATAAGCGGGTATCGCTGAGACTTGGTGGGAAATAGTTTTCGCCGGCTGCAAAGGCTCCGGCCTCATCGTGGGCATAACGGTAGCCGGCACCGTGGCCAAGCTCGGCCATCAGCTTGGTGGGGGCATTGCGAAGGTGCATGGGAACCGCTTGATCGCAGGTTTCGGCGGCAAGGCGTTTACCTTCCTTGAAGGCCAGGTATACGGCATTGCTTTTGGGCGCGGATGCCAAATAAACCAACGCCTGGGCTATGGCCCGCTCGCCCTCGGCAGGACCAACGCGATGGAAACAATCCCAGGCGTTCAGTGCCACAGTCATGGCATTGGGATCGGCATTGCCTATGTCCTCAGAGGCAATGGCCAATAACCGCCTGGCCACCTGCAGCGGGTCGCCTCCGGCAGTCAGAATGCGGCAATACCAGTACAGGGCGCCATCGGGGGACGAACCGCGCACCGATTTATGGACGGCTGAAATCAGATCGTAAAACTCATCGCCGCCCTTGTCATAACTGGCCGCCCTGTGCCCGGCCACTTCATTGAACATATCGGCATCAAGGGTGGCACCATCGGCCACCATGTCGGCCATCAGTTCGAGCAGGTTCAGGGCCTTGCGGGCATCACCATCGCAAAAGCGCGCCATCGCCTGCGCCAATTCCTGTGGCAGTTGCAGTTGCCTTTTTCCCAGTCCCCGGTCTTCATCCGCCAGCGCCTGGTTCAGTATGGTGCACAGCTCCGCCTCATCCAGCCGCTTTATCAGGTATACCCGGCAGCGCGACAGGAGCGCATTGTTGACTTCAAAGGAGGGATTTTCCGTGGTGGCACCGATAAAAATCACTGTGCCATCTTCAATAAAGGGCAGAAATGCGTCTTGCTGGCTTTTGTTGAATCTGTGTACTTCATCGACAAACAGCAAGGTGCGTTGGCCCCTGGACTGAGCCACGGCCTTGGCTTGTTCTATGGCCTGGCGGATTTCCTTGACCCCGGAGGTAACCGCAGAAATGCGTTCCACATGGGCATTGGTGTAGCGGGCAATCAGTTCAGCCAGGGTGGTTTTACCGGTGCCGGGTGGGCCCCACAAAAGCATGGAATGCGCCCTGCCCGCCAGCAGCGCCTGGCGCAGGGGTTTGCCTTCGGCAAGCAAATGATGTTGGCCGACATACTCCTCAACACTGCGGGGCCGCATTCTGGCCGCCAGAGGAGAAAAGTCGGGCGCAAAGTCAAAGCTCAAACTCACTTGGCGGAACCCTTGCGCTGATCGTCGAGGGTGACACCCTCGGGCAAGTCAAAGTGAAACAGGGAAAAATCGCTTTCGGAAAGCTTGGTTACGCCACTCAGTTCAAAATGGCTCAGGTTGTGTTGCTCGTCGGTGAGGCTGAGGCTGGTTAAAATCTCATCCTTAAAACAGACGGTGACATCCACCACAGTGCCCTGGGCTTTGTCTTTTGGGCTGATAGCGTAACAATCACCCTTGGCGTTAATGTCGTACTTGTCCCAGCTTGCCTTGTCCTGCTGCACCAGCAGTGCCATTGGCGATGCCTCAAGCACATCGGCCATGTCGAGGGCGGTGACTTCTTCGGCAAAGGGGTTGTATATCCACACGGTTTCTTTGGCCGCCACAATCAGGGATTCGTCGGGCTCTGTCAGATGCCAATAAAAGCGGTTGGGAAAGCCAAGGGCCAGCAGGCCTTCGCCCTGCTGGATTTGTTTTTGGTTTACGTCTGTCACTTGCTGGGAAAAGTTGGCCTTGAGGCTCTCCAGTCCAGCCAGGCGCTGACGCAGTGCTTCGGCATCGTCGGCCAGCACAGGTCCGGCCAACAATAGTAATAAAGAAAGGTATTTCACTATCGGTTCCTTATGGGATCAGTTGCGCGGCGGAGGTGGCGCCAACACTTCACGGTTGCCATTGTGGCCCTGACTGCTGACCACACCCGCCATTTCCATTTGCTCGATTATCCGTGCCGCGCGGTTGTAACCTATTTTAAATTTTCGCTGTACGCTTGAGATGGAACCGCGACGGGTCTCGGTCACAAACGCCACAGCCTCGTCATAGAGAGGATCATATTCATCGTCACCGCCCTCGGGGGCTTCACCGGGCAACAACACCTGCTCACCCTCACTGGCCCCCTGGAGAATTTCCTCTATATATTGTGGTTTGCCGCGGGCATGCCAATCGGCAACCACCTTGTGCACTTCATGATCGTCAATAAAGGCGCCGTGAACCCGTACAGGTACCCCGGTACCGGGCGGCATATACAGCATGTCGCCCATACCCAGCAGGGTTTCAGCCCCCTGTTGATCGAGAATGGTGCGAGAGTCAATGCGGGATGACACCTGGAACGCAATGCGGGTTGGGATGTTGGCCTTGATAAGACCGGTTATCACATCCACCGAGGGTCTTTGGGTGGCCAGGATCAAATGAATACCGGCAGCACGGGCCTTTTGGGCAATACGGGCAATCAGCTCTTCCACTTTTTTGCCGACTATCATCATCATGTCGGCAAATTCGTCCACCACCACGACAATGGACGGCAGTTTATCCAGCGCCGGCGCTTCCTCTTCGAAACTGTCGGACGCTTTCCACAGGGGATCGGTAATCTCTTCGCCGTTGGCCTTGGCCTCGGCAATCTTGGCATTATAGCCCTTGAGGTTTCTGACCCCGAGCGCTGACATCAGCTTGTAGCGCCGCTCCATTTCACCCACACACCAGCGCAGGGCGTTGGACGCTTCCTTCATGTCGGTGACCACTTCACACAGCAAGTGTGGAATACCTTCATAAACGGAAAGCTCCAACATCTTGGGGTCTATCATGATAAAGCGCACATCTTCGGGGCTGGATTTGTAAAGCAAACTGGTGATCATCACGTTGACCCCGACGGACTTACCCGAACCTGTGGTACCGGCCACCAGAAGGTGCGGCATCTTACCAAGGTCCACCACCACGGGTTCACCGGCAATGTCCTGGCCCAGTACCATAGACAGGCTGGAGGGACTGTTCTTGAACGCGTCGCAGTCGAGCACGTCACGCATAAATACGGTTTCGCGGAATTTGTTCGGCAGCTCAAGACCCACGTAGGCCTTGCCCGGGATCACTTCCACCACCCTCACCCGCTCGGCCAACAATGAACGGGCGAGATCGCTCGACAGATTGGAAATCTTCGATGCCTTAACCCCTGGTGCGAGTTCAAGCTCAAAACGGGTGATCACAGGGCCGGGATAAACCCCGACCACATTGGCAACTATGTTGAAGTCCGCGAGTTTGGCCTCAACCAATCTGGCGACCTGTTCCAGCTCTTCTTCACTGATGGGATTGGCCTTGCGGTTGGGCACATCCAGCAGGCTGATGCTGGGCAGCGGATCCATAGGACGCTGCACAACGTTTTCATCCTGTCCCGGTAATATGACTATGCCGTCGACAATTTTGGCTTTTTCCTGCTCCTTCGCCTTGCGGGTCTTGACGGCAACGGCGCCGGAAGATGCTTTGGTATCGAAGTCTATATCGTCGTCCCAAGGGGGCATGTCTTCGTCATCGTCAATGTTTACCATCGGCTCGACGCCTGCCACAGGAACGAATGGGGCAGACAGCTCATCATCCTGCTCTTCGGCATCAGCGCCAACCAAGGGCTCTACCCGGCGCTTGGCAATACGGGTGACGGGCTTTACCGGAGTCAAAGACTCGACTTCAGCATAATCCTCTGAATCTTCCTCAGACTGTCGCGCTTTATCCTGTTTCGCTTTGAAGTTCGCCACAAGGGACATAAAACCACGGGTATCTTCGGTTTCCCTCGGTGCCTGTATCCGCTTCGGCAGGCGGTACAAACCGCGTGCCAGCCACAGGGTACCCCGTCCCAGCATTTCCACTACCAGGATCCAGCTAATGCCCGTAAGCAAGGTAAAACCGGCGCAGACAAAGCACAGCAGCAGCAGGGTCGTGCCCAGTTGATTGAAATAGGGCAACATGGCGGCAGCGATAACATCGCCGGCAACACCGCCGGCAGAATATTCAAAAATATCATTGGCATTCATGCTGGCGAGGGACGACATGCCGAAGACAATCAGCAAAAAACCAATCAGGCGCAGGCCAACGGAAAAGTAATCCACTTCCAACAATCTGTGGGCGCGTTTAAACAGCAGCCAGCCGGTACCGGCTATCATGAAAGGCACCAGATAGGCGCTGTAGCCAAAAAAGTACAGCAGCACATCGGCAGTCCAGGCCCCCACGGCGCCGCCAAGATTGATTATCTTTCCCTGGTAATTGGATTGACTCCAGCCGGGATCGCCAGGATTGAAGCTGGTCAGTGCGAGCAGAACGTAAGTGGCAGTCATACAACAAAGAATCAGTCCACCTTCCAGGAGTCGTTGTAAGCCGCTGAGTGTATTGACGCGATTTGCCTGTGACAAAAGAAACAGTCCATAAGCCGATGAAAACAGGTGAAGTTAAGATACCAGAATCCCATACAATGTGCAGCGAATTAGCCGGTTTTATGCGCAGTCGAGTCGTCTTTCCGGAGGAAAAATGCAAAAAGGGAGCCGAAGCTCCCTTTTGTTATACTGCAAGCCTTAAAAATCAGGCGTCTAGCAGGTTGTTCAGCGCCACTTTGCTGGTTTGCTTTACCTCTTCCATCACCACGTAGGTACGGGTATCTGAAACAGATGGCAGCTTTAACAGGGTTTCGCCGAGTAAACGACGGTAGGCTGACATGTCTGACACCCTGGTCTTCAACAGGTAGTCGAAATCACCGGAAACCAGATGGCATTCCTGGATATCATCAAGCAGTTGTACTGCCCTGTTAAAGCGGTCAAACACTTCTGGCGTATCGCGGTTAAGCGTGATCTCAACGAATACCAGCAGTGATGCCCCCAGGAAATGGGGATTGACCAATGCGGTATAACCGTTGATGTAGCCTTGTTTCTCGAGTCGTTTAACCCTTTCCAAACAGGGAGTTGGACTAAGTCCTACCCGCTTTGACAGTTCAACATTGGAAATGCGCCCGTCAATTTGCAGCTCGTTAAGGATGTTGCGATCGATACGATCCAAGTCTTTTACTGGATTCTTTTTATTATAAGCCATATTTCTGACCTTGTTTTATCGCTAAAACAATATTAAATGTTGTGTATGTCGAAAGTTCAGCAGCATAAACTGCTGGGGGAATACTATACTAGATATCCCTGAATTAATCACGTTCAGGACGCTATAAAATAACAATTACGCCCACATTAAGTGGGTTTTTATGCAATTGAGGCTCGAAGATGATAATTGGTGTACCAAAGGAAATCAAAAACCATGAATATCGTGTTGGTATGGTTCCATCAAGCGTTCGTGAACTGACGCTCAAGGGTCATCAGGTTTTTGTCGAAACCAATGCCGGTAACGGAATTGGCTTCACCGATCAGGATTATATCGATGCAGGCGCCGCCATTCTGGGCACTGCAGCCGAAGTCTTTGCCAAAGCTGAAATGATTGTAAAGGTTAAAGAGCCACAAGCGGTTGAGCGCGCCATGCTGCGCCACGACCAAATTCTCTTTACCTATCTGCACCTGGCTCCCGATTTGCCACAGACTGAAGAGCTGGTGCAAAGCGGTGCCGTGTGTATCGCCTACGAAACCGTAACCGACGACCGTGGTGGTTTGCCCTTGTTGGCCCCCATGTCTGAAGTTGCCGGTCGTATGTCTATCCAGGCCGGTGCCATGGCGCTGGAAAAATCTGCCGGTGGCCGCGGTATGCTGCTCGGTGGTGTCCCAGGCGTTGAACCTGCCAAGGTTGTCATCATAGGTGGCGGCATGGTGGGTACCAATGCTGCGCAAATGGCCGTAGGTATGGGTGCCGATGTTGTGGTACTCGACCGTTCTATCGATGCCCTGCGTCGTCTGAACGTACAGTTCGGTTCAGCGGTTAAGGCTGTGTATTCCACTGCCGATGCCATCGAGCGTCACGTACTGGAAGCCGATCTGGTTATCGGCGGCGTATTGATCCCAGGTGCTGCTGCACCCAAGTTGGTTACCGCCGACATGATCAAGCGCATGAAGCCAGGCTCTGCCATTGTTGACGTGGCTATCGACCAGGGTGGCTGTGTGGAAACTTCCCACGCGACTACTCACCAGGATCCTACCTACATAGTTGATGACGTGGTGCACTACTGCGTAGCCAACATGCCAGGTGCCGTGGCCCGTACTTCAACCTTTGCGTTGAACAACGCCACCCTGCCCTACATCATCAAACTGGCGAACCTGGGTTACCGCGAAGCCCTGCTGGCGGACAAGCATCTGCTGAATGGTTTGAACGTGATGCACGGCAAAGTGACCTGTAAGGAAGTGGCTGAAGCCCACAACCTGCCTTACGCAGCGCCAAGCACTCTGCTGTAAGTCAGACCGTCGAATGAAGGGAGCCCCAGGGCTCCCTTTGTTTTTGTGGAAACTGTGATAGACAGCACAGATTGACCCAATCGGATCTCTGTTGGCGGATACCCTTTACCCTTGACGGTAAATTCCCTACAATCCGAGCAACTTATCTGGGCACGGAGAGAATAATGAGCCAAGCCAAACATTGTAACGTATTGATTTTGGGTTCAGGCCCAGCGGGTTACACAGCAGCCGTCTATGCTGCACGCGCAAACCTTAAGCCCGTCATGGTGACGGGTATGCAGCAAGGTGGTCAGCTGACCACTACCACTGAAGTGGAAAACTGGCCCGGTGATGCAGATCACCTGACCGGTCCTTTGCTGATGGAACGTATGCATAAACATGCAGAAAAGTTTGATACCGAGATCATCTTCGACCATATCAACGAAGTGACCCTGACCGAGCGCCCCTTCAAGCTCAAGGGCGACAACGGTGAGTACACCTGTGATGCGCTGATCATCGCCACCGGCGCTTCGGCCCGATATCTTGGACTGCCCTCGGAAGAAGCTTTCATGGGACGCGGCGTCTCCGCCTGTGCCACCTGCGATGGCTTCTTCTATCGCAATCAGAAGGTCGCCGTGATTGGTGGCGGTAACACTGCGGTTGAAGAAGCCCTGTATCTGTCCAACATCGCCTCTGAAGTGCACCTGGTACATCGCCGCGATACCTTCCGCTCCGAGAAAATCCTTATCGATCGTCTGATGGACAAGGTAGCCAACGGCAATATCGTCCTGCATTTGGATGCGACCCTGGACGAAGTGGTAGGTGACAACATGGGTGTGACCGGCGTTAAGCTCAAGAGCACCAAGGATGACAGCATTGAAGAACTGGCCGTAGCCGGCGTGTTCGTGGCCATTGGTCACAGCCCCAATACCGGTATCTTCGAAGGCCAGTTGGAAATGAACAACGGTTATCTCAAGGTGCAGAGCGGTCTGAATGGCAATGCTACCCAAACCAGCATTCCCGGCGTGTTTGCTGCCGGCGATGTTATGGATCAGCACTACCGTCAGGCTATTACCTCTGCCGGTACCGGTTGTATGGCAGCCCTGGATGCCGAGCGCTTCCTCGATGCCAGCCACTGATTTCAGTGTGCGGTAAAAAAACCGGTGCCATGCACCGGTTTTTTATTGCCACCATGAGACTGGCGGCGATAGAGCGAAAACGAAAAAAGGGACCAGAGGTCCCTTTTTCAATTCCACTCAAACCAATTACTTGGTCAGAGCTTCTTTTGCCTTTTCAACCAGAGTTGCAAATACAACTTTGTCGAATACAGCGATGTCGGCCAGGATCTTACGATCGATCTCGATAGAAGCCTTCTTCAGACCGTTGATGAAACGGCTGTAAGACAGACCATTCTGACGAGAGGCAGCATTGATACGTGCAATCCACAGTTGACGGAATTGACGTTTCTTCTGACGACGGTCACGGTAAGCATATTGACCAGCCTTGGTAACTGCCTGTACCGCTACGCGATAAGTACGCGAACGGGCACCGTAGTAACCTTTGGCAAGCTTCAGAACCTTCTTGTGACGAGCACGTGCGGTAACACCACGCTTAACTCTTGGCATTTTCTATCTCTCCTAAATTAAGCGTATGGCAGTTGACGCGCGATTGCTGGAACGTCGGCTTTGGCAACCAGGCATTTGGCGCGCAGATGGCGCTTACGCTTGGTGCTCTTCTTGGTCAGGATGTGACGCAGGTGGGCTTGCTTGCGCTTGAAACCATTGGCGGTTTTCTTAAAACGCTTCGCAACGCCGCGGTCAGTTTTCATTTTTGGCATGACTACAAACTCCGCATTGGGATGTTAATAAAACGTAAGGCGAACAGGCCTTCCGAGGAAGGCCTGTTACTTTCAACTTGCCCTACTATTTCTTTTTGGGTGCCAGCACCATGATGGCTTGGCGGCCTTCCATTTTCGGGAAGGACTCGACAACCGCATACTCTTCCAAATCGGCCTTGATACGGTTCAACAGATCCATACCCAGGTTTTGGTGTGCCATTTCGCGACCCCGGAAACGCAGCGTGATTTTCGCTTTGTCACCGTCTTCAAGAAAACGAATCAGGTTGCGTAGTTTTACCTGATAGTCGTTTTCGTCAGTTCCAGGACGGAATTTGATTTCCTTAACCTGGACCTGCTTTTGCTTCTTCTTCTGTTCTTTTTGTGCTTTCGACTTATCGAACAGATATTTACCGTAGTCCATTATACGACAGACTGGAGGTTCTGCATTTGGACTGATCTCAACGAGATCGACTCCGGCTTCATCGGCCAACTCTTGAGCTTCTCTGATGCTGACTACACCAATAGCTTCACCATCAATGCCGGTTAAACGCACCTCAGGTACGCCGGTAATTTCTTCATTGATTCTGTTCGGGGCCGATTGACGCCCTGCTTTTTTGATCTTTATGACCTAATCCTCCAACAATTTGAGACTACGATGCGAAATTTGTTCTTTTACCTTGGAAGCGAATAACTCTATCGACATCTTTCCAAGATCGACCCCGTCACGGGTTCGCACCGCGATTTCCCTGTTCTCCATTTCCTGGTCACCGACCACCAACAGATAAGGGACACGCCTTAAGGTGTGCTCGCGTATTTTAAAGCCAATTTTCTCATTCCTCAAGTCTTTAGATGCACGAATGCCCTGTTCTTTGAAGAATTTGACAACTTCTTCAACATAATCAGACTGCTTGTCCGTTATGTTCATCACAACAACCTGCATAGGCGCCAGCCAGGTTGGGAAGCGACCAGCATATTCTTCTATGAGAATGCCGATAAAACGCTCCAAAGAGCCCAAAATGGCACGGTGGATCATCACAGGTGTCTGGCGACTGTTATCTTCGGCCACATAGGTGGCCCCCAAACGACCAGGCAAGGCGTAATCCAGTTGCACTGTGCCGCACTGCCAGGCGCGGTCGAGGCAGTCGTGCAGGGTAAATTCAATCTTGGGTCCGTAGAAGGCTCCTTCGCCCGGCAGGATTTCGAAACTGATGCCGTTGGCATTGAGCGCTTCGATCAGGGCTGATTCAGCCCTGTCCCACATGGCATCGTCACCAATGCGCTTTTCCGGACGGGTAGACAGCTTGACCACAATGTTCTGGAAACCAAAGGTGGAGTAAGTGTCATAGACCATCTTGATACAGGCGCTCACCTCGGTCTGCACCTGCTCTTCGGTACAGAAGATATGGGCATCATCCTGGGTAAAGCCACGGACCCGCATCAAGCCGTGCAGCGAACCTGATGGCTCATTGCGGTGACAGCAACCGAATTCCGCCATACGCAGCGGCAGATCGCGGTAGGACTTCAACCCCTGGTTGAAAATCTGCACGTGACCCGGGCAGTTCATCGGCTTGATGGCATATTCACGGGCTTCACTGCTGGTGGTGAACATGGCATCAGCGTATTTGTCCCAGTGACCGGAACGCTCCCAGAGCACCCTGTCCATCATGAACGGACCTTTTACCTCGTCATACACATACTCATTGAGCTTGTGACGCACGAAGGTTTCCAATTCGCGGAAAATGCTCCAGCCATCGTTGTGCCAGAACACCATTCCCGGTGCTTCTTCCTGCATATGGTACAGGTCGAGCTGCTTGCCAATCTTACGATGGTCGCGTTTGGCCGCTTCTTCCAGACGGGCCAGGTGGGTACTGAGGGCTTTCTTGTCACCCCAGGCGGTACCGTAGATGCGTTGCAGCATCTTGTTGTCGGAGTTACCGCGCCAGTAGGCACCGGCCACACTCATCAGTTTGAAATGATGGCAGAAACGCATATTTGGCACGTGGGGACCACGGCACATGTCTGTGTATTCTTCGTGATGGTACAGGGCCGGGGTAGCATCCTTGGCGATGTTCTCGTCCAGGATCGCCATCTTGTACGACTCACCGCGGCTTTCAAAGGTGTCACGGGCTTCCTGCCAGCTCACCACGCGTTTGATCACGTTGTAATCTGTCTTGGCCAGTTCCAGCATGCGCTTTTCCAGCGCGTCCAGATCATCCTGATGCAGCTTGTGGTCCAGATCCACATCATAGTAGAAGCCGTTGTCGATCACAGGACCAATGGCCATCTTGGTTTCGGGCCACAGTTGCTTGATAGCATGACCGAGCAAGTGCGCACAGGAGTGGCGCAATATCTCCAGACCCTCTTCATCCTTGGTGGTGATGATGGATAAGGTGGCGTCATCGGTTATCAGATCACAGGCATCTTTCAGTTCGCCATTAACGCGACCGGCAATACAGGCCTTTGCGAGACCAGGGCCTATGTCGGCGGCAACATCCAGAGTGGATACGGGATTGGCAAACACACGTTGGCTGCCATCAGGAAGTGTAATTACGGGCATGAATAGTCCTTTTTCCAGTGGTGACCCACACGCAGGGCCACATGGGCATTAAAATGAAAAACATCCGAAGGGTAAGGCAGTACAGGAGCCTTGATGCCGTTTCCGGATGTTGAATGATAAGTTTACGGCATAGGCGCTATCGGCACAAGCAAACCGGCAGCTTGCTATGCTTGAGAGTCTAAGGGGTGCGGAGTAAGCTTGCCCGACTTAAGTTTTTGAATATCTGTGATTAGGAGATTTATATGCAGCATTGGGCACTGATCACCGGAGGCAGTCGCCGCATCGGCGCTGCCATAGCGCGCAATCTCCATGGGGCCGGCTACAATGTGGCGCTCCACTATCATGAGTCGGCGGAGGAAGCGACCGCCCTCGCCGCCCACTTCAACAGCATACGCCAGGGCTCATGTCGCACATTTCGTGCAGACCTTGCCGAAGCCGCTGAGCTCGACAGCCTTATCGATCAGGTCAAGCAGCTCTCCGGGCTGAAGGTACTGGTCAACAACGCAGCTGTGTTTACCACAGACGCCCGGCCTTTTTCCCGGGCTCAGGCATCATCGATACTGAATACCAACTTGCTGGCACCCTATGCGATGGCAACGGCTCTTGCCCCCCTGTTGGCCCAGCAACTGGGGGTGGTCATCAATCTGCTGGATATCCATGGCCGTCGCCCGCTGAGGGGCCATGGCCTATACTCTATATCAAAGGCAGCGCTGGAAATGGCGACCCTGTCTCTGGCCCAGGAGCTGGCCCCTTCCGTGAGGGTGAATGGCGTGGCACCGGGCGCAATATTGTGGCCCGAAACCAGTGATGGACAGGCGATACAGCAGGTGTTGGGGCAAATTCCATTGAGTCGTGCGGGAGAGCCTGAAGATATCGCCCGAACGGTGCGTTTCCTTGTAGAGGCCCCCTATATCAGCGGGCAAGTAATAGCAGTGGATGGAGGCCGCAGTGCCTGTGGCTTCCAGGGAGCAGGATGATGAAGGTGAAAACCCAGACCATCTGTTGCCCCCACTGTGGCCATCATCAGCACATTGATGTTGACGCCAGTGGCGGCGATCAGGATTACTACGACGACTGTCGTATATGTTGCAACCCCATACATCTGCGTATGCACATTGACGAGCTGCACCGCAAGATTGAACTCTTTGTCGATGGGGATGACGAACAGCTCTATTGAACTTGGCGGGCCGCCAATACCCGCTCGACCGTATCCACTATGGTCTGGGTTTGACTGTCGATTTCGATATTGAGCCAGTCGCCTTCGCTCACCTCTGACAGGTTGGTGAGCCTCAGGGTTTCCGGGATTAAATGGAGCCGGAATTGGTTCCGGGTCACCTCACCCACGGTCAGGCTGCAGCCATTGACGCCGATAAATCCCTTGTAAAGTACGTATTTCATCCACTGTGGCGCCAATTCAAGCCTGAGATCTTTCTGCATTCCATTCATCTGCACCCCGACCACCCTGGCCTTGGTATGTATGTGGCCGGACAGCAGATGCCCGCCAATTTCCTTGCCGAAGGTCAGCGAGCGTTCAATATTTACCCGGCTGCCCGGAACCAGTGCTGCCAGGTTGGTCAGGCTCAGCGTCTCTTCCATCACATCAAAAAACACCCTATCATCCTGCCATCCGGTCACCGTCAGGCATACGCCATTGGTGGCAATGCTGGCACCGAGACTCAGATCTTTTCTCAATTCCGGCGGTAAAGAGATTGCCAGGGTGTTAAGTTTGTCTTTCTTTTGAATGTCCACCACATCGCAGGTGGCTTGCACTATACCCGTAAACATTTTCTCACTCTGTCGTTGTAGGGCGAACCCATGCATCAATCAGGCTTCCAGGCCAAAAAGCTTATTCAACTGGCATTGCCCGTGTTCATTGCCCAAATAACCCAAACCATGATGGGCTTTATCGATACCATGATGGCCGGTCGCGTCAGCGCCACGGATATGGCCGCAGTGGCTGTCGGCACCAGCCTGTGGTTGCCTGCCATTCTCTTTGTGCACGGCATGCTGATGGCCTTTACACCCCTGTTTTCTCATTACCACGGCGCAGACGATTCAAAATCCATTCGTCCTCTGGCATTCCAGGCGGCCTATATTGCCACAGTTGGCGCCATTGGCGTGATGCTGTTTTTGGGGTCTGCGTCCTTATTGCTCGACAAGATGGACCTGGAGCCGCTGTTGCAGGCACAGTCCGAAGGATACCTCAACGCCATTCTCTGGGGCGCCCCGGCCTATGTGCTGTACCAGGTGCTTCGCGGTGTCAGTGAAGGGATTTCCTATACCCTGCCAACCATGGTCATAGGCTTTGTTGGCCTAGCGGTGAATATCCCGGCCAACTACATCTTCATATACGGCAAGTTTGGTATGCCGGCAATGGGTGGTGCCGGGTGCGGAGTCGCGACCGCGCTGGTGTTCTGGGCCATGTTGCTGGCCATGACTGTCTACATGCAAGTGCATCGCAAATTTGGCGAGGTTAAGCCATTGGGAAGTTGGCATCGGCCCCACGGAAAGACCCTGTGGCAAATGCTCAAACTGGGTATGCCGATTGCCATGGCGCTGTTCTTCGAAGTCAGTCTGTTTGCCGTAATCGCCCTGCTGCTTGCCCCACTGGGGGCAATCGTGGTCGCAGGTCATCAGATTGCCCTCAATTTTTCGGCCATGGTGTTTATGTTGCCTTTGTCGGTCGGTATCGCCGTGTCTATCCGGGTTGGATACTATCTGGGGCGCGAGCAGGCCGATACCGCGGTACTGGTCACCAGGGTTGGTTTAACGCTGGGGTTTGTATTGGCAGCCTTTACCGCTGTGATGACTGTGTGGCTGCGATTTGATATCGCCCGGTTGTACAACTCCGAGCCCGAGGTGGTAGCCCTTGCCGGCAGTCTGATGTTGATGGCCGCCCTGTACCAGTTGTCAGACTCGGTGCAGGTGGTGGCTGCCGCAGCCCTTCGTGGTTATAAAGATACCCGCAGCGCTTTTGGGATCACCCTGATTTCCTATTGGGGCGTTGGCATGAGCCTGGGCTATGTGCTCGGCTATACCGACCTGCTGGTTCCCGCAATGGGGGCCCATGGTTTCTGGACCGGCCTTATCGCCGGCTTGACCACTGCGGCAGTACTGTTTGCTATTCGCTTGAGATCCATACAAAAAAGCGGCAGACGTTTCGAATTCACCTCCGGCCACTGACTGTCTGCGGCTGAATTTGAAATCAATTGGCGCCCCGTTGCACAGCAAATCACCATTTAAGCGATTTTTGATGATTTTTGCTTGCATGCCTGGCACCGGGCCACTTAATATAGCGCTCGTTCGCTGCCAAGGCGACAATGTACACCCGTAGCTCAGCTGGTTAGAGCACTACCTTGACATGGTAGGGGTCGGTGGTTCGAGTCCACTCGGGTGTACCACTCTCTTCACAGAGTCAAAAAATGACAGTCATACGATACACCCGTAGCTCAGCTGGTTAGAGCACTACCTTGACATGGTAGGGGTCGGTGGTTCGAGTCCACTCGGGTGTACCAATCAAACCTGCATATTGCAGGTTTTTTTATGCCTGCAATTCCTGCCGTTCGCCCTGCTCCATCCCTGACTTCCTACGCCAGACCTTCCCGAGTTGACCAAGCGACTACAATTAAGGTCTTATGGTTAAATGAGATGACATCATGTTCACCAGCCTCAGAGCCCGATTCAGTCTGCTGTTTATTGTTCTGACCCTGTCCCTGCTGTTACTGAGCGTCATAGACGAGTGGCGCAGCAACCATACCGCACGACTCGCAACGGCCCTGGGCAGCCAGTTCAACCCGGCCATTTCGGCGGTACTCAATGCCGATCGAGACTTGTATCAGGCGCGCCTGGCGGAATTGCAACTGATGACCATTGCCCAGCGCGCCGATGCCCGTCAAAAGCAGCTGGACAGCATAGCGGAAAATCTGGAGCAGGCCCGCGACCGGATGGAGCAATTCCGCACTTTGCTGAGCGAATTTACCGAGGTGCAACAGGCCACCCGGGGCTTTGATGCAGCGTTCCGGAAATGGCAGCAGGATCTCGATACCAGCATAGCTCTGGCCGAAAAGGGCGCCATCGATGAGGCTCTGGCCCACTATAAAGACGTTTCCGGGAAAAACTTTTCAGCCCTGCGGGACATATACAACGCCGCGGGAGAAGCTGCCGACAACCAGGCACAGGACCTCGCCGCGACCGGTAATGCCGGTGCTGAGCGCAGCGGCTGGATTTCGCGTACCATCACCTTAATCCTGGCCCTGTTGTCACTGTTAATTGCTTACATGGGCCCCAAATACCTGGTTGAAAACCTGGCGGCCATTACGAACAAGGTGCACTCCCTGGCACGTGGTGACGGCGATTTGACCCAAAGAATTGGCATTGCCCGCCAGGATGAAATCGGCACCCTGGCCCGGGCCATTGATGACTTCATAGAGCAACTGCAACAGATGGTGGCGGCTGTGGTGGCCAATGCCGACACCCTCGGAAATGAGCTGCAAACCCTCGACCAGGTGTCGGCCCACACGGTTGAGCTGACCCATAAGCAGGGACAGTCGATTGAATTGGTGGCGACGGCAGTCAATCAAATGGGCGCCACGGTACGCGAAGTGGCGGAAAATGCACTGCAAACCGCTGCCGAATTGAATCAGGTCCGGAGTCAAACCCAGGCAGGACAGAAGGTGCTGGAACATTCCGTCGCCAAAATAGGCCAGTTGGCCGACGCCATTAATCATGCCGCCAAGGTCATAGGTGAACTTGAAAGCACCTCGGAGAACATAACCTCAGTGCTGCATGTGATCCGCGACATTGCCGAGCAAACCAATCTGCTGGCACTCAATGCGGCCATTGAAGCCGCCCGCGCCGGAGAGCAGGGTCGCGGCTTTGCTGTGGTGGCCGATGAGGTCAGAACCCTCGCCAGTCGCACCGAAAAATCCACCGAGGACATTCAGCGTATGATCGCCGCCTTGCAAGCCGGCGTGACCAGCGCCGTTGCCGGGATAAGTAAAGGCACTGGCCTGGTGGAAGAGACCGTTGGCCTGAGTGACGAGGCCAAGCGTGCCCTGGCGCAAATCAGTGAGGCCACGGAGCGTGTTGGCGATATGTCGGCCCATACGGCAACCGCCACCGAAGAGCAAAGTCAGGTCACAGAGGATATCAATCGCAACCTGAGCGAACTGTCAGAGTTGAGTCACAATACCGTCGCTCTGGTGGACGACAGTCAATCCAGCGCCAACCGCGCCGGAACCCTGGGGCAACAGCTCAGGCAACAGGTGGCCAGATTCAAGATCCGCTGAGCGGGAAAGACGGGGCAATTAATTTCCAGATAACGGATTTAGCTCAACTTTTGTCATATTGCCCCTACCCCCTTGGCTGTGAAATCATAGGCTTTCGGCATATTGCCTGCTAAGACATGGACCGCTATGAGCCAACGTACCCTGAGCACCCTGTTTAAACCCAGTTCCATCGCCGTGATTGGCGCCTCCAACGGTGCCAAACGGGCCGGTAACGTGGTGATGAAACACCTTTTATCCGGTGGCTTTGCCGGTCCCATCATGCCGGTGACTCCCAAGTATCAGGCGGTCATGGGGGTACTGGCCTATCCCAATATTGAATCCCTGCCGATAAAGCCCGACATCGCCATCATTTGTACCCGCGGCAGTCGGGTGCCGGCCATAGTTGAAACCCTCGCCCAGTTTGGCTGCAAGGTCGCCATCATATTGGCATCGGGCATGGCCAAGGAAAAAGGGCCTGACGATCAGAATCTGCTGGAGCAAACTCTTGCCCATGCCCGCCGTTATGGCATGCGGATCCTGGGGCCCAACAGTCTGGGGATGATGCTGCCAACCTTGGGGCTGAATGCCAGTCTGGCCCATACCACGGCGTTACCGGGAAAGATTGCTTTTGTCTCCCAGTCTGCGGCCATCTGCACCACGGTATTGGATTGGGCCAATAATCGGGGAATAGGTTTCTCTTCCTTCATTTCCCTCGGGGATGCCACAGATATCGACTTCGATGAGCTGCTGGATTATCTGGGACGGGACGGTCGCACCAGCGCCATCATGCTCTACATCGACTCAATAAATGAAAAGCGCCATTTTCTGTCGGCCGCCCGCGCCGCCGCCCGCAACAAGCCTATTTTGGTGATTAAATCCGGCCGCAGTCTTGAAGGGGCCGATGCTGCCTTGCTGCACACAGGCGGAGTCAGCGGCAATGATGCTGTCTACGAGGCCGCATTCCGCCGGGCCGGTATGCTCAGAGTGAATGATCTTATTGAAATGTTTGCGGCGCTGGAAAGTCTGGCACACGCCAATCCACTGATGGGTGAACGGCTGGGGATCATTTCCAACGGTGGCGGCCCGGCCGTATTGGCGGTAGATGAACTGATTCTGCGTGGCGGCAAGCTGGCCCAACTTAGCGAAGATACGGTTAAGCAACTGGACTCTGTGTTGCCGTCGACCTGGTCGGGGCAAAACCCCGTTGACATCATAGGCGACGCGGGACCGGAGCGGTACGCCAAGGCCCTGCGGCAGATGATGGACAGTGACGATGTGGATGCCATTTTGGTGATGCATTCACCATCCGCCCTCGGCGAAAGCGTTGAAATTGCAGAGGCGCTTATCGAGGTCATTGCTACCCATCCCAAACGCAATCGCATGAATATCCTCACCAACTGGAGTGGCGAAGATGCAGCCTACCAGGCGAGAAAACGCTTCTCCCGGGCCGGAGTGCCGACCTATCGCACCCCCGGTGGCGCCGTGGGGGCCTTTATGCACATGGTGGAATACCGGCGTAACCAGAAGTTGCTGCAGGAGGTGCCCCAGTCCATTACCGACAAGGTGCAAAGCGAGCCGTCACGGGCGCGTTTGCTGTTGAAAGAGGCGATAGCGTCCGGCCGTAGCAGCCTGGAAACCCATGAGGCAGCGCCGATACTGGCGGCCTATGGTCTGGATACCATAGCCACCTGGTTTGCTGCCGATGTCGACGAGGCTGTGCAGCTGGCGGATCGCGCCGGTTATCCTGTGGCACTGAAAATTCAATCCCGCGACCTGCGCCATAAATCCGATGTCCATGGGGTGACCCTTAACCTGACCTCGGCAGACGAGCTCAGGCACGCTGCCACGGCCATGGCCGAGCGGGTGCATCTGGCCGATGGCAAGATAAACATTGAGGGATTGACGGTGCAGCGCATGGCACTCACCGCCGGTGCCCAGGAAATCCGCGTGGCTGTGATCCAGGATCCTGTGTTTGGTCCGGCAATCTGCCTTGGTGAAGGTGGGTCCGAGTGGCACCCCACCCGGGATGCCGCCGTGGCCCTGCCGCCATTGAACATGGCTCTGGCCCGCTACATGGTGATCCAGGCCCTCAAGACCCATAAGCTCAGGGACAGGCATCTGCCCAAGGGGTTGGACATGCAGGCCTTGTGCCTGATGCTGGTAAAGATTTCCCACCTTATTATCGATTGCCCGGAAATTCAGACGCTGGATCTCAATCCCGTACTGGCGGCTGGCGATCAGATAAGTGTGCTGGATATCAACCTGGGACTGGCACCACCCGGGGGCGATCACAGCAATCGCCTCGCCATCTTGCCCTACCCCAAGGAACTTGAAGAAACCGCGGTACTTAAAAACGGGCTGCAGGTGAGGTTGAGACCCATATTGCCGGAAGATGAGCCCAAGCATTTGGCCTTCGACAACTCCCTGTCGGATGAAGACAGGTACAAGCGCTATTTCGGGGTGCGGCAGCGCATGACCCATGAAGAAATGGCCGTGCTGACCCAGATAGACTATGCACGGGAAATGGCGTTCATCGCCACCACCCGCGAAGCCAACGGCGAGGATATGACCCTGGGCGCGGTAAGGGCCTCAATCGATCCCGATAACACCGAGGCCGAATTTGCCATGGCCGTGCGCGGTGACTTTCAGGGGATAGGTTTAGGCAAATTGCTGCTGGAAAAACTGATCCATTATTACCTGGACAATGGTACCCAGGTATTATCCGGATTCACCATGTTCGAAAATCGCGCCATGGCCAATCTGGCGAAATCCCTGGGCTTTACCGTAACCTTTGATATGGAAGAGCATCTGATTAAAATGCACATGGATTTAACCCAGATACGCTCTCAGGGCTGATCCATTCCCGGGATCACGTATATGAAAAAGGCGCCACCGGCGCCTTTTTTATTTCTCGAAACCATTACACCTGCACATTGCACTCGGCCAGCGCATCCGTTTGGCGGCGATATACGGATGTTTCAACATGCAACAAGCCCAGCAAGGTATCGAACAGGTAGTCGTGACTGAACTCCCCCCGGCCCAGAGACGTCTTGAGGCAATTTTTGTCCTTGCCTGTGGTCGCGGCAAAGCTGTCAGACAGCCACAGCAACCAGGGGATTTCTATTTGTTCACTGGGTGCAAAGGCATAGGGCGCACCGTGCAAATACATGCCCTTTTCTCCCAGGGACTCACCATGATCGGAAATGTACATCATGGCGGTGTCGGCCTTGTCCGATACCGCCTGTAACCGCGACACAACTTCTGCCAGGATATAGTCTGTGTAGCGAATGGTATTGTCGTAGGTGTTCATCAGCTCTTCGGCACTGCAATTTTGAATATCGCTGCGCTGACAATCCGGAGTAAAGAATCTGTGATCATCCGGATAACGACGGAAATAGGTCGGGCCATGACTGCCCATCACGTGCAGGACTATCAGGCTGTCACGGCCGTCGAGCGCTGCCAGCTTGTCATCGAGACGGTGCAGCAGGATCTGATCGAAACAGGATTCACCATCACACAGTGCCGGATCCGCATCCAGCTTAATCAATTCATGCTCAACCCTGTCGCAGGCACCTTTGCAGCCGCTGTCATTGTCAATCCAGGTGACCGCCAGTCCCGCATGGCTGGCAACGTCGATTACGCTGTCCTGGGCCTTGGCACGGCGCACATCATAGTTATCACGATCGAAGCGGGACAACATACAGGGCAAGGATTGGGCGGTTGCCGTACCGCAGGAAATGGTTTTGCCAAACACGGCCAAACCCAGCTTGGCGGTATAGGCATTGGTTTCTCTGCCATAGCCATAGTATTGATAGTTCATCGCCCGGGCGGTCTCGCCTATGACCAACACAGTCACCTTGGGTTTACCGGCCACGGAAGGCTTTTGTTTCGCATCCGTACCCAGCTGGGTGTAGGGAATGGGCTTTTCAAAATAGTGTTGATTGACGTACTTGGCGGCCGAACCAATAAAATAGGTCGGCACTATATATTGCTTCATCACGTCATTGTTGCGGCCGAAGGCCACATAATTCTGATAGTAAACCCCGAGAATAACGCCACTGACGAGCACCATGGCCAGCATAAAGCCCAACTTGTGCAACAGCTCCTTACCCGCACTGCGATATTCAATGGGGGCCTTGAAGATAAGCCAGGCGGGCAGCAGGCCGGTGAGCAGCATGTTCAACACCGACGCCCAGTTGAGGTACATGGATGCCTCGGCGGGGTTGGTTTCAAAAATGTTTTCCATCATGGGACGGTCAAACACTATGCCGTACTTCCACATGCCAAAAAACACACTGGATGACAGCAGCGTCAGCAGGATAAAGAACGGCTTGGCCAGGAAACGGAAGCTGAACAGGGAAAAAATCAGGCTCAGCAGACAGGTGAGCAAGATCGGGAAACTGGCAATAAACACCCAGTTAACATCGGCCTGTTTTTGTACGCCGCGAGCAACAATTTCAAACAGCGGGATATTGAAAACGCAGGTATAAAACAGGGCGAGCAAAAAGGTAAATTTGTTGGCGGATAGAGTCTTGAACACGCAAAAACCTGCTAATCAATAGTTGATGTTGAATAAAGGGCAAGCAATTATAACGCCCTTGCCTCCACAGGTTGAAGCCTTTTCAGCCCGCTAGGGGTAGCAGGTCAAAAAAGAGCAAAGAAAAGCGGCCGGATCCGCAGATATCGGCCGCTTTGTGTCCCCAACCTATAGGGAATTTCTTACGGCTATTTCAGCTGTGTAAGTAAGTAGGCAAACGCCAGGCTATTTAGTTCCGCAGCTTGATGATTATCTGCAGCACCGGCATGGCCGCCTTCGATATTTTCATAATAAAGCACGTCAATCCCCATGGATTCCATCTTGGCCACCATCTTGCGGGCATGGCCCGGATGTACCCTGTCATCACGGGTGGACGTGGTGAAGAACACCTTGGGATAACGTTTGTTCTTGTCCAGATTGTGGTAAGGCGAATACCCCTTGATGTAGTCCCATTGTTCGGCCACATCCGGGTTGCCATATTCACCCATCCAACTGGCTCCTGCGAGCAACTGATTGAAACGCTTCATATCTAGCAAGGGAACCTGACAAACCACGGCATTGTACAGATCGGGACGGCGGGTAAAGGCGGCCCCCATCAACAGACCACCGTTGCTGCCACCCTGGATCCCCAAGTGGCGGCTGGAGGTGATCTTGCGGGCAATCAGATCTTCGGCTATGGCTTCAAAATCTTCATAGGCTTTATGGCGATTTTGCTTCAAGGCCGCCTGATGCCAGGCCGGTCCATATTCACCACCACCACGGATGTTGGCCAGTACGTAAACACCGCCCTGCTCCAACCAGTTTTTGCCTATGGTGGCCGAGTACTTGGGTCTCAGTGAAACCTCAAAGCCGCCATAGCCATACAGCAGCGTCGGATTGGCACCGTTAAGCTTGGTTTCCTTAGCCATGACCACAAAGTAAGGGACCCGGGTTCCGTCTTTGGACGTGGCGAAGTGCTGCTCGGTGACAAACTTGCTGCCATCAAAACCCTCGGGCATGGCCTTGAGCTTGTTGAATTTCAAGCTGGCACCATCCACCTCGTACAGGCTGGGAGGCTCAAGGAAACTGGTGTAGTCGACAAAGAAGCTGTCGCTGTCCTGACGGGGATCGGTCAGGGTCAGGCTACCATTGCTGGGAAAATCCACCGCACTGACCTGCCACTGGCCGTTGGCATCCATACGCAGGCGCTCCAGGCGGTTTTTGACATTATCCAGCCAGTTAACAAAGATACCGGCGCGGGTAAAGCTGACCTGGTTGATGGAAGCAGTTGGCGTCGGGCTGACCAGCAGTGCAAAGTGCGGCGTTGCAGACACCAGGCTGTCGACATCGGCATAAACTACTGCCCCCTGAGGGAAGGCCTCTTTGCCCTGTTTCAGCTCACTCTTGAGTTCAAGGAAGAGTTTGCCCTGATAGTAACCGGCGATGGTCGCATCTTCCGGTACATTCAGCGCGGCGAGTTTACCATCCTGATAAACCTGATGACGGGAGGTGAAAAAGGTGGGGAATTCGCTGATAAGTGCCAAGGGTTTGATACCGTCGTACAGCACCTGGGCGCCGACGGCAACCGAAGCCTGCTCGCCACTGAAGACAAGCTTGGCATCCTTGAGGGGCGTCCCCCTCTGCCAGAGCTTAACTTGCTTGGGATAACCTGAGTCCGTCATGGAGCCCGGACCGAAATCGGTGCCGATAAACACCTTGTTCTCGTCCAGCCAGGTCAAATCGGATTTGGCCTCGGGAACCCAGTACTGGTTTTCGCTGACGAACTTGCCGGCGGTCAGGTTGAATTCACGCACCTCAACCGCATCGGCGCCGCCACGGGACAGGCTGACAAAGCAGCGCTCGTTTTTGGGATACTGGCAATTGAAACCTTTATAAACCCAGTTGACGCCCTCATCCCGGCCCAGGGCATCTATATCCAGCACAGTGTGCCAATTGGGGCTGTCCTTGGCGTACTCCTCCCGGCTGGTGGTGCGCAAGATCCCCCGTGGATGTTCATCGTCCTTCCAAAAGTTGTAAAGCTGGCCATTGATCCTGAAGGCGTACGGAATACGGGCCTTGTCATTGAGTATGGCGAGGCTGTTGCTGACCAGGGTGTCAAATCCGGGATAGGCCTTGATTTCCTCGGCCGAGCGCTGATTGTGGCTTTTGACCCAGGACATGGGCTTGGCGCCTTCAACGTCCTCAAGCCAAAGGAAGGCATCTTCCTCGGCTTTGAGTGATTGGCTGGCCGCCAACAATGACAGCAGCAATAGGGTGTGTTTCATGTTGCAGTTCCATCTGAAGATAAAACCACAAAGCTATAACAAAAGCTGCCGGGAGCAAACCACTAATTTGTTTCGGGATTTGAACCGTCTACCTCGGCAAATGCGGCTGACACCCTGGTTAGCAAATCAGCAAACTGCAAACGCTCAGTTTGACTGAGTTTAGCCATCAGGGCCGATGTCAGCGCCCTGTGCTTGCGATCATGCTCATCGAACACCGCCCGCCCCGAATCGGTGAGCGCTATCAGCAAGGAGCGCCGATCCTCAGGGTTGGCCTGGCGCTCAACCAGGCCAAGCGCTTCCAGTTTATCAATGCGACTGGTGAGCGTTCCCAGGGTGACGTGATTGAGTTTGGCCAGATCTGTCATGCGTCTGGGACCGTGTACCCCCAACATTTCTATGGTGTGGACCCATGGCAGCGGCAAACCACTGTCACCCACGGTATCGTGCTCCCAACCGGAAAATTTTTCATAGAAATCGAGAAGTTGATAGTGCAGCTCAGAGGTGTTGGCCATGGTGACTCCGGCATTCTATCGCGGTACAGACGTTGACCTCAACCGTGATATGGTCCACGTGCAGTTCCCGGGCCAGCAACTCATGGTATTCCTCCGTGGGTCTGGGACTGTGGGTAACCAGGCTCACCATCAGGGCACTATGGTTGGCGCTGACCGGCCACACATGCAGATCGGCCACCTGATGATCCGGCAAGGCCTCAAGCAATCGTTTCGCCTGGCGGGCATCATCATCATCTTCCATGGCATCGAGCAGAACCGGGCTGGTATGTACAACCAGGCCCCAGGCCCAGCGACCGATAATCACGGCACCCACTATGGCCATCACAGGGTCCAGCCAGTTCAGACCGGCATACTTTCCGGCAAGCAAGGCGGCAATGGCCAGCACAGAGGTCAGCGCATCGGCGAGCACATGCATATAGGCGGCATGGAGGTTGTGGTCGTGGTGATGATGGTCTTCGGCGCCATGTTCATCGTGTTCATGGCTATGGTCATGATTGTGATCATGATTGTGGTCATGATGGTGATGGTGATGATGCGCATCTTTCAGTAACCAGGCGCTGAGCAAATTGACACCAAGTCCTATCATGGCCACCACTATGGCTTCATTGAAATGGATTTCATGGGGTGATACCAGGCGACTGCCGGACTCCACCACCATCATCAAGGCCACCAATCCCAGGGCGATGGCACTGGTAAATCCGCCCAGTACGCCTACCTTGCCGGTACCAAAGGCAAAGGCCGGGTTGTCCCGGTGCTTACGTGCATAGTGATAGGCAAACAGTGTGATCACAAAAGCCGCAACGTGGGTGGCCATGTGCCAGCCATCGGCAAGCAACGCCATGGAGCCGAACACAGTACCGGCGGCGATTTCCGCCACCATGGTGATAAAGGTCAGATAAAGCACGTAGCGGGTGCTGCGTTCTGCCGATTCCTGCTGGGACAGGAAACCATGGGCATGCTGCCATCGTTTAATGGAATGGGGCTTGGCTGAGGGAGAATTGAGGGCCATAACTGCGTCCGGAAATTAAAATTTTTACTGGTGCTGTACCGGGAATAATATTTGATCTCCATATAGTTTGACAATCAAAGTATTTAGCCGCCTACCGTCGACAGGAAACAGATAAATATGTCTTTCCCTTGCTCGTTTCCAAGACGCTGGGCAAGATAAATAACCCTTTGAGGCAGAAATACCGTTTGAGATAGAAGCCATTCCGGTACAGCTCAATTCCCAAGGAGACTCCATGAAGCATAATTTGATGGCCGCCCTACTCGCCCTGTCCAGTCTGACCACCTTGGCGGCTACCGAATCCGATCCTCAACACTCCATGCCACAACAATCCATCCCACAAATAGACTTGGCAATCCAAAGCACCAGCGATTTTGTCGCGGCCGAGCCGGTCAAGATGTTTCCAGCACCGCAAGCCGGCATGAAGCAATGGGTACTAACCTTGCCGGCGCTGACGGATGAAGTCGACTGGATGGTGGAAATCCAGATTGGCCAAACCCAGTGGCTGGACTGTAACAAACACAGCCTGAAGGGCGAATTGAAAACCCTGACTCTGGAAGGCTGGGGTTACCCGTATTACCGGGTGGATGAACTCAGTGAGGGTCCCAGTACCCTGCGCGCCTGTTTCGAACTGGCAAAAAAGCAAGGCTTCGTCGCCCTCCCCGGCAGCCTGAGGCTCAACTATAACAGCCGCATGCCAATCGTTTTCTACCTGCCGGAAAACGCCGAGCTCAGATACAGGCTCTGGCGGGCTCAGGATAATTTCCGCAGCACATCAAATCCACTGAGTTCCAAGCCATAACCGCAATTTGGGCTTGAATCTTGTTTGGCTTTAGGGCACAAAGGTGCCCTTTTATTTTCAAGGCGCCCAGCTATGACACAACTTCATTTGCCCACACTGGTTTTGGTTGAACCGGCGAGACCCGCCAACGTTGGTGCCTGCGCCCGGGCCATGAAAACCATGGGCTTCTCCCGGCTTGTGCTGGTCAACAGCCAGTGTCACCAGCAGGACGAAGCCCAATGGGTTGCTCATGGGGCCACAGAGATTTTAGCATCGGCCCGTGTGGTTGACAGTTTGGCGGCAGTTCGCCCTGAGTTTGATCTTCTGGTAGGCACCACGGCCCGGGAGCGGGGTTCCCCAAGGCACTACCTGGCACCGGATGAACTGGCACAGACCCTGGCTGCCAAAGCGAGCCAGAAGACCGCCTTGGTCTTTGGCCGCGAAAGCAGCGGTCTGAATAATCAGGAGCTGGCCCTGTGCGATCTGCTCAGCTATGTGCCACAGCAATGCGAATATCCGTCATTGAATTTGGGGCAAGCCTCCATGCTCTACTGTTACGCTCTCTCAGATGCGCAAAAACGACTGGGACTGCAAAACACAGCAGCACCGGCACCGCAGTTGCAGGCGCTCAAACACAAGACCCAAAGTTTGCTCGACCAGTTGCCTTTAAGCGCCAATGATAAGCTGACGCCCTGGCTGATGGAGGGCTTGTCGTTACTGTCGGATAGGGACTGTCGCCTTGCCCATCAACTGGTGGGAGATTTGCTTGAGAAACTCAAACAGAATACTCAGGGATAAACGGCACTGACGCCGGACTGCTGCTGACCCATAATTGAAACTACCAGCGGTTGTTACACTTCAGGTCATGAATTTCAGCAATAGTGCCAGCCTTTTCCACGCTCTTAGGCCAGTAAAAGGCGGCAGCATTAAACTGCCGGGCCTGTCGTTTTGTCTGGCTCTGGTGCTGTTTTTGAGTGCTTGCTCTCCCAATGCAGGGGATCTTTGGCTGGACTACCAGGACCGCCTTGAGCGGGTACTGGAGCAAAGTCTAAGTTCAAAAACCACTCCCTCTGACGTGCCCGTTTTTGCCTCGCCTCCAAAGCGTCGTTGGCCCGATGCTCAGGTCAACATTTCCCTGCTGCAACTGGCCAATATTGCCCAGTGTCCATTGGGGCGATTGATTGCCGAGCACAATAACAGCCTTGGCAGGGTCGCACAGCCAAGCCAGCGTCTGGCATACCAGCTGAATTTTATTCGCCTTGCCCCCGAATGCATTACCTCCCTCAATGGGGCACAGTCGAACGAGGCCAGGCTGAGGAGCGTGCTGCAAGCCGAACGGGAGGCCAAGATAGGCAGCGCGATGCAGGACTTGCACTTTATGCTGGAGCAGGACAGCACTCTGAGGCAAAACCTCATTCCGGGGCATGGCCTTGACAGTCAGCAACCGCTAGGGGGCCTGAGCGAGACCCAATTGGCATTCAATGTGCTGCTTACACTCAAACAAGCCATTTTGCGGGCAGACTGGCAGCAGCTCAACACCGAGTCAGTGGAACAGGCCCTGGGGGAGCTGCACCGCAGTGACCTTATAGCCGGATATATGCTAAGCCTGTCCCAGAGTCTGACCGCCCTTGAACGTATTAATAAGGGACTCTCCCAGGCCAAGGGGTTTTTATGTCAACCGGGACGCAATAAAAACCGTCAGGAAATACTGCTTAATGTGCTCAACAAGGTTTTCATTGGCCGGATCCACCCCTTTCTGGGGGCGCTTGACACAATACAATTTGAATTGGGCCCGGCTCTGCTGGACCTGTACACAGGCACAGCCTATGAAGCCCAAATACAGTTTTATTTTAGCGAGTTGCCAGACTCAGCAATGTTCCGGCTGAAAGCGGCCATCAAAGAACACATAGCTCTGTGGCAACAATTGCAGCAATCCTGCCGTATGGAGCTGGCTCCGGGCAGTGCCGGTGGCGAACAAGCAACTTCGACGGAATAAATTTTCCAACTGCCATGGATTGTGTTGTCGCAAGCAGCCAATATAGAGTTTTGCAGTGCGGCGCCATTCGGGGCCCGCAGATATCCGGAAGCAGCCATGGCAGATCCTAAAACCCTCATCCAATTGATAGAAACCCAGTTTGGCAAAGGGCATCAATCCCTTGGCTACGATTCATTGAAAATCCAGGATGATGGCGTCAACGGCAGCTTTCAGATCACCTATGGTCGCTGCCAGGCCAAAGAGCAGGATAAGCTCAGATATCTTATTGAAATGTATGTTGAAAACGAAGGTGTTTTCAGTGATGACTTTGTTCCCTTCCTTGACAGGATAGGTACTGAATCCCTGGTCAGTCACGAGGGCTTTCATCAACTGTTGGTACAGGCCGCCAACGACGACCCTATAATGCGCCAAACCCAGGACGCCTTCTTCGATACCTTTTACTGGGATCCGGCCAAGGCTTGGTGCGAGGCCCACGGCCTGATATGCCCCTTGTCTTTGCTGGTGATCTACGACTCCTTCGTTCAGTCCGGATGCGTGCCCTTATTCCTGCGCAAGCGCTTCAGTGAAAGGCCCCCCTCAAAGGGCGGAGACGAGCATAAGTGGCTGGCGGCCTACGTGGAGGCCCGGCACCAATGGCTCAAATATCACAAACGCCGGGAACTGCGCGCCGGCACGGCCCATACCCAGATGTTCCGCGCTGAAATGGCACGAGGAAATTGGGACTTAAGCCAGACACCGATAGTGGTTGAAGGGGTGCCGGTCGGGTAAGCAGGCTTAGCCCTGGCGGGCGAGAAACTGGTTGATAAGCTGCGCCATCTTGGTATGAAAGCGTTCTTCCAGGCTGTCAATTTCCAAGTCGAACAGTTCCAGATAACGGTCAGCCTGCTCCCTTGAAAGCTGACGATTGGCGATAGAAAATTCCAGTTCGGGCAGAGTTTTATCAAGCCTGGGTTCCAGGCGCCATTGGCATACACCCGGCGCAAGCGCCTGAACCGATCGCTGCGCCAGAGCGCAAAAAGCCGCGATATGACTCAGCCCGTCAGGCCCCAGACAACCCGGCTCCAGTCTGGCCAGCAGGGTCAATTGCATTTGTTGTTCATTCATTGATCTTTCATCCAGGGTTTTGGCTTTCTGTTCGAGTATATCCTACTGGCCGCTGTCGTGGATTTGTCATTTCACTGGCATGTATCTGTCATACTCCGTCACTAGGCTCGTTGGCAACTTCCAAAGTAACATTTACAAAGAATCAGCCATCTGGAGCAAGCATGAGCAAGGCGACTTTCGACCCCACTCGTTACAACAACAGCAATAACACTTCCTTTGCCGAGGTGCTGGACAAGCACCTGTCACGCCGTCATTTCGTCAAGAGCGGCCTTGGCCTTGGCGCCCTCACCGCCTTCGGCGGCTTTGGCCTTGCCGGTTGCAACTCGGATGACAAGACTACGCCAACCCCAACTGAGCCCGTGCCTCCCACTCAGGTGCCACCGGCCAGGAGCAGTGTCTCTCTTGGATTCAATTCCATCCCCGGCTCCCTGACCGATGCAGTGACCATCCCCGAAGGTTACAAGGCACAGATCCTGGCTCCCTGGGGTACGCCGCTCAATGACAAGGCCGCGCCCTGGAAGGCCGACGGCAGCAACACAGCTGAGGATCAGGCCAATTCCGTTGGTCAAAACCACGATGGCATGCACTTCTTTCCCTTAAATGACGCTGCCGATGACGGCCTGCTGTGTATCAACCATGAATACATAGAGCAAGATGCTCTGCATCCCATGGGCCCGACCCTGGATGCCGACACCGGCCTGCGCAATGTCATTGATGAAGTGCGCAAGGAAATCAATGCCCATGGCATCACTGTTGTGCGTATCCGTCTGGTGGAGGGCAACTGGACCGTGGTGACCAACGACAGCCATAACCGCCGCATTACCGGTGCCAGCACCTTAGATATCGCCGGCCCGGTCGCCTACAGCGAGCACCTGGTCACGCCTTTCTCTCCCGATGGCAGTCAAGCCCGCGGCACCTTAAACAACTGTGGCAACGGGTACACCCCCTGGGGTACCTATTTAACCTGCGAAGAAAACTGGCCCGAGTATTTCGTCAACAAGGGAGAACTGACCGAGTCCCAGAAACGCATAGGTATAGGTACCAGCAAAACCCGCTACGGCTGGGCCGATCTGGCCGGCCATGAAGAAGAGCGCGTGGATGAATTTGCCCGCTTCGATGTCACCGCAACCGGCGCCGGCGCCCTTTATGACTATCGCAATGAAGCCAACGGTCATGGCTACATTGTGGAAATAGACCCCTACAGCCCCAACGCCCGCGGCGTGAAACGTACCGCCCTTGGTCGTTTCCGCCATGAGGGCTGTACCTTCGGTAAACTGGAAGAAGGCAAAAGCCTGGTGTTTTACTCGGGCCACGATTCCCGCTTTGAATACCTGTACAAGTTTGTCTCCAAGGCGAGCTGGAGCGAAGCAGATGCCAAGCCTGCCAACCGCCTGGCCACGGGCGCCAAGTATATGGATGATGGTGTACTCTATGTGGCACGTTTTAACGAAGACGGCAGCGGTACCTGGCTGGCGCTGGAACCCGGTTCAAGCACTCAGGATGGCAAAACCCTTGCCGACTATTTTGCCACTCAGGCCGACATACTGCTCAATACCCCTGGCGCGGCGGATCTTCTGGGGGCCACCCCCATGGACAGACCCGAGTGGTGTGCCGTTGACCCCTTCACCGGCAGCGCCTATCTGACCCTGACCAATAACAGCAAGCGCACCGAAACCAACTCCGCTAACCCCAGGCTTAAGAACAACTTCGGTCACATTATTCGCTGGGACGAAGGCGCTTCGGATACTGAATTCAACTGGGACATTTTTGTCTTTGGTGCCCCAACAGACAATGCCGATTATAACCTGTCAAACCTGAGTGAATTCAATCAGTTCGCCAGCCCCGATGGATTGTCCTTCGACAAGCGCGGCATTCTCTGGATCCAAACCGATAACGGTGCCAGTGAAGTTACCTCCTACACCAACGATCAGATGCTGGCCGTTGTCCCTTCCACACTGACGGATGGTGACGGTAAGCAACAGACCATAGGTGAAGCAAATCAGACCGAACTGCGACGCTTCTTTGTTGGCCCCAATGGCTGCGAAGTAACGGGCTTTGCCATCAGCCCGGACTATCGCAGTGTGTTCGCCAATATCCAGCATCCGGATAACTGGCCCGTATCCAACGATGCCACTGAGGCCACGCCGGCCGGCGAGCGCATCAGGCCAAGGGCTGCAACCGTGGTGATCCGCAAGCTTGATGGCACCGAAGTCGGCGTCTGATGGCAGAAACAGCAAGGCCGGCAAATGCCGGCCTTGTTCTTAATGGGGTGATTTACCACGTAAATTTCAAGTTAAGAGGCTTGAATTTTAACCAGACCATACATATCTTGGAGTGAGTTCGGAGCGTAGCTCAGTCAGGTAGAGCACTGCCTTCGGGAGGCAGGGGCCGCAAGTTCGAATCTTGTCGCTCCGACCAATTCAGTTTTTTTCGGTGGAAAGAGCCGCCATTTGCTCTGCAAAGCGCTGCAACAAGTCGTCACGGACACTCATATCGGTACTGGGCCTGCGACTGCGCCCCAGCAGCGAACATTCAATGAAGAGATCAAACCACATTCCGAGCGCCTCGGCGTTACCTTTTTCCCCCATGGCATCCAATACCATGGCAGCCACCTCGGCAGTGCCAAACTGAAAATCCCGCTGCCCCTTGCGCAGGGCGTAACGGGCAACGGTTGCCGCATCAAATGACAGCATGGGCAAACCCGCCAGATAAGGGCTTTTACGGAACATTTTCACCGCTTCGCGCCAACTGCCATCGAGCATCACGAACAGCGGCCGCTTGCCAAGCGCGAACATGGATTGACTGTCAATTTCCCCAAGTACCTGCTGACCTTCGGTGGCGTACTCTCCCGGAAACACCACGAACGGTTGGTAGCGCGGGTCAGACAACAAGGCCAGCACTTCCGGAGCGACTTCGGTTCGGGACCAGAGAAAAGCATGGGTATCCGGCACCAGATCCGCAATCAAGCGGCCGCTGTTGGTGGGTTTGAGCACCTCATCATCGTACATCAACAGCAGGAAGCCCGCGTTGCTGTTAAGCGAGGCACGGGCACCGCAGGTGCAATAGCGTTCCGACAGCAGACACTGACCACAGCGTTTGAGACTCTTTCCCCTGGCGGTAAAAGGTCGGGTGGAGATGGATTTGCGGTATTGATAAAGCCTGTGAACCGCATGTTCCGGCAATAGCTGTTCCGGCAGTGACATAGTGGGTTCCGGCTGTGACATTTGTGGCTTCCGCTGTGATGGGTAAGGACACCGGATACATTTTCCGGGGAGCGCAAGTCTAGCGGCAGCCAACAGGCGCTGCAAGAGGCTGCAGATACAAAAAAGCCACGGGCTTGAATCCGTGGCTGATGTTGGATCAACAGCAAGTCAGAGTATGCGACGCAGCAGAAAATCCGCCTTGAGCCGCTTGATGCGGTTCATGATCTTCTTCACCGGCTTGGGGTAGCTCTGCAGCGTGTCGACCTGGCTGTAATGGTACAGCCTTTTGGTATGCAGCAATATATGCTGTTGCTCTGCCTCGAATTGCGCCCGCCATTGACCTTCGGTGTCATGGAGCAACAAACCATTCTCCAGATCCAGCGCCCAGGCGCGAGGATTGAGATTGGACCCTGTGATCAAATGCCGCTTGCCATCGCAACTTATGCCCTTCAGATGGAAGCTGTTGTCTTCGTGCTTCCACAGGTGCACATTGAGCAGACCGGCATCGACGGCCCACTGCTGACGTTTCACGAACTTGCGCAGTGACTGCTCATACAAATAAGGTAAGGCGCCAATGGTGCTGAATTCGCGCTCCGGCGGAATATAAAAATCATTGGCTGTTTTGTCTCCGACCACTATGTCGATTCTTATTCCCTGACGCAGTCTTTTCGCCAGGGCCCGCACCAGAGGATAAGGCGGATTAAAATAAGGGGTGCAAATAAACAGCTGTTCGTTGGCCTCATCAACCAAGTCGAGCACCGTCTTGTTCAGGGCATTGTGTTTGCGCCCAAGGCCAACCAGGGGGGTGATCCTCGCCCCTTGGGTGACGGCTTCAAATCGATATTGACCGGCTGCAAGCCGCTGCTTGAAACTGCGAATGTCGGTCTTCTCGGGCAGCACTTCCGATTCGGCGCACTGGGTCAGTGACGACACCGCCGGATCGGCCACAATGTGCGCATCAATATAGCTGCGCATGGACTCGGCCAACTGGGCGTTTTCAATCAGGTGGTAGCGATCAAAACGGTAGCGCCCCTGTTGCTGCAGGTAAACGTTGTTGATACTGGCGCCACTGTAAATCACCGCATCATCAATGACGAAACCCTTGAGGTGCAATACACCCATAAATTCGCGCGATTTTACCGGCACCCCGAGAATGTCGATACAGTGCTCGGCTTCGCTCATTACCCTGCGGTACATCAGATAGTTGCCGCTGTCACCCGTGTGTCCTATCAGACCTCGACGGGCACGGTGAAAATCGACCAGAACCTTGACCTTGAGTTCGGGATTACGCGCCTTTGCAGCCATCAGCGCCTGCAACACTTCCCTGCCCGCTTCATCATCTTCCAGATACAGGGCAGCCAGATATATCGAATGCCTTGCCTGAGCGATACGCTCCAGCAAACTGTTCTTGAAATTGGTCGGGGTTAGCAGCCATTGCATTTGATCAGGCTGCAGGGCAATTCCACCCAGCTTATCCAGCAAGGTATCCTCCTTAGGGCTGGTTGCGGCACTCAAGGATGAGGCTTCCAATACAGATCCAAAGCGCCTCTTAACAGGGTAACGCTCTGGTAAGGCTCCCGCTGCATGACAACAGAGAACCGGGGGTAGAAATTACCGGCTTAACCGGGTGGCAGCAACCTTTTTCTGGCCCGGCCGTGTAAAAGACTGCTGAATTTGCTCGAAAAAACATCACGACCGAGACCTGGCGCGCTGCTTTTCAAGGCAAGGGTTCAAAAAAGGCCTCCCATGGGAGGCCTTTTATCCGAGCACTGCGTTAGAACAGCTCAGTACCCGGCTCCATGATACATCCGGCGCCGGCATTCACCTGACTCAGGTGCCAACGGGCTCTTGGCAGCAATTTTTCCAGGTAGAAGCGACAGAATGCGGCTTTTTGCTGCGCAAACGATTCATCCGCTTCTTCCTGGGCGAGTGCGGCCATTTTAATCCAGTAATAGCCGTAGAGGCTGAAGCCGAAGGCATCAAGATAGTCTACCGCTACGCTATTGATCAGTGCCGGTTGCTCGCGCTTGGCATCGTTTATTTTGCCGGCGCTGGCAATCAGTTCGTCGAGTAATGCCAGCAGTTCGCCGGCCTTGTCCTGCCACTCTGGAGCCAAGGCAGCAAGCTCAGTCTTCAATTCAGCGATAAACTCATTCAGCGTCGCGAGGTTGTCCCCGGTAACCTTGCGGCCCAGAAAATCAATCGCCTGAATACCGTTGGTGCCCTCATAAATCTGCGCGATGCGGGTATCGCGGACAAACTGCTCTATCCCTGTCTCGCGAATATAACCGGCGCCGCCAAATACCTGCTGCGCCATGATGCAGGCGTCCAGACCACGATCGGTCAGGAAAGCTTTGGCAACCGGAGTCAGCAGTCCCACAAAGCGGGCGGCCTTTGCGCGCTCGGCTTCATCTTCGGAAAACTTTGCCAGATCCAATTGCATGCCCGCGTCGACGGCGAGCGCTCGTCCGGCTTCGGTGAGGCTTCGGATGGTAAGCAGCATGCGGCGCACATCACCATGGACCAGAATAGGATCTGCCGCGGCAGTTGAACCCGTGGCGGCCAGCCCCTGCAGACGCTCCTTGGCGTAGTCTGTGGCCATCTGCGATGCCGCCTGGGCACTGCCCAGCCCCTGAATACCAATGGCGAGGCGCTCGTAGTTCATCATGGTAAACATGCAGGCCAGACCGCGATCGGCTTCGCCGATAAGAAAACCACGGGCATTGTCGAAATTCATCACGCAGGTGGCCGAGCCCTTGAGGCCCATCTTGTGCTCAATGGAACCCACGCTGACGCCATTATTTTCGCCCAGACTGCCATCGTCATTGACCTTGAGTTTGGGGACCAAAAACAGTGACAATGACTGGCTGCCGACCAGCTTGGCCAAGACCAGGTGCACCACGTTTGAGGTGAGATCCTGATCGCCACCGGTGATAAAAATCTTACTGCCGCTGATAAGGAAAGAGCCATCGTCCCGGGGCTCGGCACGGGTGCGAACACCGCGCAGATCGGAGCCCGCCTGGGGTTCGGTCATGTCCATGGCCCCAGCCCACTCACCGCTGTAGAGCTTGGGCAAATACAAATCCTTCAGTTCGTCGCTGCCGTGGGCATTGAGAGCCAGTGCGGCGCCTGCGGTCAAAGAGCTGTACAGGTTGAAGGCATTGCAGACGCTGTAGCCCATTTCATCAACCAGCACGCCAAGCATTTTCGGCATGCCCATACCACCAAACTCAGGATCGCCACAAAAGCCCACCCAGCCACCTTCCATAAAGGCCTGATAGGCCTCCTTGTAGCCGTCCGGGGTGATCACAGTACCGTCTTCAAACCTGACTCCCTGCTCATCTCCAGCCCGGTTGATGGGCTGCACTATGTCGCGATTAAGCTTGGCCGCCTCTTCGAGGATGGCCATGGCGGTATCCAGGTCGACTGTCTCAGCCAGTTGCGGCAGACGCTGCCAAATGGCAGGTGCTTTGAAGACCTTGTCGAGCAAAAAGCGCATTTCATTAAGCGGAGCAGAATAGGGATACATGGCGACTCTCAAACATTAGATTAAAACAGTTGTTTTAATCTAGCCTGATTCACTGCCGAACACAATGGCAACAGGGGTATTATCCAAGGGCTTTTTCCGGTCGCTGCCAACAAACCGGGACTTTGCGCAACGCAGGAAAGCCGCTGGGTTAAAATAAAAAGCCCCTTCAATGAAGGGGCCTGAACAAAACTACCACATAAGATCGTCGGGGATCACATAATCAGCGTAGGGATCCTCTTCTTCCAATGCCGGGTTGCTGTCTTCCGGCTTCCACAGGTAACCACACCAGTCAGGCACCAGCAGATTGACCCGTTCGGCCAATTTGTGCGGCACTATGAAGCTGCTGTCTTCCAACCTGACGATACCCAGTTGGCCCCCCAGTAACTGGGCCTGGATCCGCTCTGTGATAAACAAGGGATAAATTTTGTTGTTCAGTGTGTAGTTGAACTTAAGCTCAGCCCCAGCGGGCGGTTTGATGGCACAGCGTTTGACTTCAGTTACCAGGCTGCGTACCTGGCCCCGGGCCTGGGCTTCCTGGAAACGCTGCTCATTGAGTGCCCTGTCCTGCTCAGCCTGGCGCTTCTTTTGCTCGGCGATACTTTGTTTCAGGGTAGCTGAGCCGTCGTCCACGTTGGACTTGCGGTCACGGCGCTTCTGGGTTTTAACGTCCTTGACCTTTTGTTTGCTGGCAAGCCCTGCCTTCAGCAGTTGCTCCTGTAATGCGTTAGCCATTTTTCACTCTCAACTTGTCGTGTTCTTTTACTTTATGCCATCTTGCCAAGGCCCGACATGGCAATGCTGGCGCCACCAAGGGACCAGCCACCATCAACGGGCATGACGATACCTGTTATATACGCAGCCTGTGGCGAGGCCAGGAACATGGCCGCATTGGCTATGTCCACACCTTCACCATTGCGTCCCAAAGGCACGCTTTTGGCGACCCTGGCCTGCAATTCCTCTGATGGCGCCAGGCGGTTAAAACCTTCGGTATGGGCTATGGGCCCGGGCACTATGGAATTGATCCTTATGCCTTCAGGACCCCATTCCATCGCCAGGGTGCGGGTCAGCATGTCGACTCCGGCCTTGGCCGCACAGACATGGGCCTGCATCGGCATGGGCACAAAGGCCTGGGGCGCGGAGATCTGCACTATGGCGCCTGGCCGCTGCATCAGGCCATAGGCACATTTGAGCACCTGAAAGCTGCCCAGCAGATCTATGTCCATCACCGCCTTGAAGCCATTGGGGCTGAGATCTTTGGCGCTGGCAGGAAAATTGCCGGCAGCACCACTTATCAGCACATCCAGTTTACCGAAGGCGTGTTCAACCTCGGCAAAACCGGCGCTGAGTGCCTCCATATCACGGACATCAAAGCGAACCCCCAGATGTTGGCCCCGGGGGTTGACCTTATGCAGGGCTTCCACTGTGCGGGCGACCTTATCCGGATCGCGACTGCCCACGGCAACCGATGCACCGTGGCCGGCAAACGCCAGGGCTATGCTGAGATTGATGCCACTGGTACCCCCAACAACGAAGACCTTCTTTCCATCAAAATTGAACATAACCTGACTCCTTTATGATGCCGTTCTTATCTCTTACAAGCCTCGCCCCTTACAAACCTTGGCCGTTACAGGCCTTGAATAGAGGCGTGGATATCCTTGAGCGCCTGCAGCGGATCCGCAGCCTTGGTGATGGGTCGGCCAATGACCAGGTAATCGGATCCGGCCTCCAGCGCCTTGGCGGGGGTCATAATTCTGTGCTGATCGCCCGCATCGCTGCCAGCGGGACGAATACCCGGAGTGATTAACTTGAAGTCCTGTCCCAACTGTTGTTTGAGCATAGTCGCTTCCTGGGCCGAACACACCACCCCGTCCAGCCCCGCTTGCTTGGTCAAGCCCGCCAGGCGTTTGACATGCTCTGCCGCAGGCACATTGATGCCCAGCAACTTGAGATCGTCATCGCTCATGGAGGTCAGCACTGTCACCGCAATCAACCAAGGCGCCTGCTCACCGTAGGGCTCCAGCGCCTTGCGGGCCGCTTCCATCATGGCGAGTCCACCGCCGGCGTGCACATTGACCATCCACACGCCTAGCTCTGCGGCGGCGGCCACCGCTTTGGCGACCGTATTGGGAATATCATGGAATTTCAAATCCAGGAACAATTCAAAGCCGCGTCCCTGAAAATCCCTGACCAATTCGGGTCCAAACAGGGTGAACATTTCTTTGCCGACCTTAAGACGGCACATAGCGGGATCCAGTTTGTCGACCAGCTGCAGGGCGGCATTGCGATCATCAAAATCCAATGCGACCAGAATGGGGGTATCTCTCATCTTGTCTCCCGATGTTTCTTTGGTACAGGTGCTCACCGTCCTATTCTCCGTCTAAGCCCCTGATCCGGCTGATGCTGCCCCAGGATTTACAGGAAGGGCAATGCCAATACAGGGTATGTGACGGGAAACCGCAGGAAGTGCAGCGGTAACTTGGACGGAATTTAATTTGTTGTTCTACCAGTTGCTCCAGCATGGCAAGGCTGTCTCTTGCCTGTCCGGGCTCGGCCTGGCGTATGTGCAATTGCATCAGGTGCTGAAAGCCCCGCATGGTCGGATGCCGATAAAGGGCATCCAATACCAGGCGCTCTGCATCCTTGGTCTTTCCTGAGCCGATCAAATGCTCGGCTAGGGCCACCACCACTGAAGCACCGGCACCATCGGCCACGGCCTGGGTCAGCAAATCGCGGTAGCCCTCCTTATCTTTAAGCTCATCATACACTTGCCGAGCAATTTTAAGCGCTTCTGGCAGCAGCTGCAGATCCACAGTGGCAAGCTCGGCCAGCATTCTTTTGGCCTCGGTATAATTGTCCTGCTTCAAATAGAGCTGCGCCAAACTCAGGAGTGCTCTACCACAGCCGCCGTGCTGCTTAAGTGCCATGCCAAACAGTTTTATCTTGGCATCGGGCTCCATGGCCTCGTCGGCCAACTGACAGTAAAAATGGGCAATGGTGGGCTTAAGTGCCTGCTGGCGCTTGCGCGGCAGCCGCTTGGTGATATCTATGGCCTTTTGCCATTCCTTGGTGATCTGATAAATGGCTATCAGCTGATTTTCTGCTTCTTCGCTGTGGTCTTCCTGTTTGACCAAGGTCAGGAAAATTTCCTCTGCCCTGTCATAGAAACCTGCTGCCTGGTAGTCCTTGCCCAGCTCCATCATAGCCAGATCCCGCTGCTCTGTGGTCAGGCTGGGACGGGCAATCAGGTTTTGGTGGATGCGAATGGAGCGGTCAACCTCGCCGCGTTTTCGAAATAAGGCGCCGAGGGACATGTGGGTATCTATTGTTTCATCGTCCACGTCCAGCAGACTGATGAAGAGATCCACCGCCTTGTCCGACTCGTTGGACAACAAAAAATTCAAGCCCGTGAAGTAGTCCCGGCTGAGCTGTTTGCTGCGACTGCTCTGATGTTGCCTAATACTGCGCCTGCCCATGTACCAGCCATAGGCCGCGGCAATTGGCAGCAGCAGAAACAGGATTTCCAGCATATCAGGACTTCACTTCACCTTCTGTGGTTACTGTCCCGGCAACCGTGGCCGACTCCAGCTTTGATAATTTACGTCTGGCTTTGGCGAGTGCCAGCTTCAGGCGGGTAATATGGTAGATGGCAAACAGCCAACACAGCAGGAAGCCCGCCAGGAAAACGCTCGCCAGCACCACAGGCAATCTGAATTCACCCTGGGCAACAAAATAACTGATGGTAACCATTTGCTCGTTGCGCGCGCCCAGCAGCAGCGCCAGAAAGAACAGCAAGGCGACAATCACGGTCGCGAAAAATGCCTTCACGTTATACTCCCTAAACGCGGTTCAATGGCCTGATTATCCAAGAATTTGAACACGCTGACCAGCACGGAAACCGGCCGGATACAAAAAAGCCTCCAAAAGGAGGCTTTTTTAAGCATTAAGACAATCACATGTTGACTGCGTCAACACGCTCGCGCAATTCCTTGCCTGGCTTGAAGTGCGGAACGTACTTGCCATCCAGTTCGACCGAAGACCCGGTTTTTGGGTTACGGCCAACGCGAGGAGCGCGGTAATGAAGGGAGAAACTGCCAAAGCCACGGATCTCGATACGATCACCGGTTTCCAATGTTGTTGCCATTTGCTCCAACATCTCTTTTACAGCGCCTTCCACCTCTTTCGCCGACAGTTGCGACTGCCTGGTGGCGAGTTTTTCGATCAGTTCGGATTTAGTCATCCTAGCTACCCCTAATATCAAGCCAAACACAGTCGCCTATGGGAGGGAGATAACCCTCCCATATGGCAGGCGAAATTACTTGCGAGCTGCCTTAAAGGCTTCAGCCATAGCATTACTAATAACAGCGTCTTCTTGCTTGTTCAAGTTAGCCATAACTTCTTTTTCATCAGCTTCGTCTTTCGCTTTGATAGACAGGCTGATAGAACGGTTCTTGCGGTCAACGCCCATGAACTTGGCTTCTACGCTGTCACCTACGCTGTAAACGGTAGATGCATCTTCGATGCGCTCACGGCTGATGTCAGCTACACGGATGTAACCTTCAACAGTGTCGGCCAGCTCAACGGTTACGCCTTTGGCATCAACAGCAGTCACGGTACCGGTAACGATAGTACCTTTCTTCTTGTCGGCCAGGTAAGCGTTGAATGGATCGTCTTCAGTCTGCTTCACGCCCAGGCTGATACGCTCGCGCTCTGGGTCAACAGACAGAACCACGGCGTGGATTTCGTCGCCTTTCTTGTATTCGCCAACGGCGTCTTCGCCGGTGCCGTTCCAAGAGATGTCAGACAGGTGAACCAGACCGTCGATACCGCCGTCCAGACCGATGAAGATACCGAAGTCAGTGATAGACTTGATCTTACCGGAAACCTTGTCGCCCTTGTTGTAACGGTTGGCGAAATCTTCCCATGGGTTGGTCTTGCACTGCTTGAGACCCAGAGAAATACGACGACGCTCTTCATCGATGTCCAGAACCAGAACTTCAACTTCGTCACCCAGGTTAACAACCTTGGATGGGTGGATGTTCTTGTTGGTCCAATCCATTTCAGAAACGTGTACCAGACCTTCAACGCCTTCTTCGATTTCAACGAAGCAGCCGTAGTCAGTCAGGTTGGTCACGCGACCGGTCAGCTTGGTGTTTTCTGGGTAGCGCTTGCTGATTTCCAGCCATGGATCTTCACCCAGTTGCTTCAGACCCAGAGATACGCGGGTACGCTCGCGATCGTACTTCAGTACTTTCACGTTGATTTCGTCACCAACGTTTACGATCTCAGATGGGTGCTTAACGCGCTTCCAAGCCATATCGGTGATGTGCAGCAGGCCGTCAACACCGCCCAGATCTACGAACGCGCCGTAGTCGGTCAGGTTCTTAACGATACCTTTAACTGCTTGACCTTCTTGCAGGTTTTCCAGCAGAGCATCGCGCTCAGCGCTGCTCTCAGACTCGATAACTGCACGACGAGAAACAACAACGTTGTTGCGCTTCTGGTCCAGCTTGATAACTTTGAATTCCAGTTCTTTGTTTTCCAGGTGACCAGTGTCGCGTACTGGACGCACGTCAACCAGAGAACCAGGCAGGAACGCACGGATACCGTTCAGTTCAACGGTGAAACCGCCTTTAACCTTGCCATTGATGATACCGATAACGGTCTCAGCATCTTCGTAAGCTTTTTCCAGAACGATCCAGGCTTCGTGGCGCTTGGCTTTTTCGCGAGACAGTTGAGTCTCACCGAAACCGTCTTCAACGCTGTCCAGAGCTACGTCAACTTGGTCACCAACGGCGATTTCCAGAACGCCCTGGGCATTCTTGAACTGCTCGGCTGGGATTGGGCTCTCGGATTTCAGACCGGCGTCAACCAGTACCAGGCCGTTTTCGATGGCAACTACAGTACCACGAACGATAGAACCTGGACGGAATTCCAGTTGTTGAAGGGATTGTTCAAACAGATCAGCAAAAGATTCAGTCATGTTAAGTTACTTTAAGTAGTAATAAACCAGCATCCATCCTGGACCTGGAGTCAGTAATCAAACCCGCGTCTTCCCTGATGCGGATACCTATCTGGCGCCGGCCTACTGACCGGAAACCGATAATTGGGTCTCGATGTAATCTATGGCCTTGGCCAGTACATCGTCTATGGCTATACCCGTGGTGTCTATCACCAGGGCATCCTCCGCCGGGATTAAGGGCGCAACCGGGCGGTTCATATCCCGCTCATCACGCTCGATTATCTCGGTTAAAAGGCGATCGATGTTAACATCGAAGCCCTTGTCCCGCAACTGATTATAGCGTCTTTGAGCCCGCTCTTCGGCCGATGCGGTCAAATAAATTTTTGCCGGTGCCGTGGGGAAAACCACAGTGCCCATATCGCGACCATCGGCGATAAGTCCCGGAGCCACATTAAAGGCACGCTGGCGGCGCAAAAGCGCCTCACGAACCCGTGGGAAAGCGGCCACTTTTGAAGCGGCGTTGGAGCACTCCTGGGAACGGATGGCACCGGTGACATCTTCCCCTTCGAGCACCACCTTGATGGCGTCTTTATCATTGCCGGTCAGAAACTGCACATCCAGATGTGCGGCCAGCAAGGTAAGGGCTTCTTCATTCTCCAGTTCTACATTGTGATGAATAGCTGCAAGTGCCAGTACCCGGTATATCGCACCACTGTCGAGCAATTGCCAGCCGAAATGTTTGGCAAGCAACTGGGCAATGGTCCCTTTACCGGCACCGCTTGGGCCGTCGATTGTGACTACAGGAGCCCGTTCAGACATAAATTCCTCCGCAATAAAAAACCATCTTCCATGAATGCACAAATGAGTTCACCGAAAATGAGCGCGCGGCATTATATAACAATAGAAGGCAAAGATCCGGGGAATTTTGCGAAATTAACGGGGCTACCGTATGGCGGCCCCTTAAATAAAACTCCCTTAAGCTTGAGTTAACCTTTCGAATTGATTGAAGTAATCCGGGAAGGTTTTGGAGGTGCAGTCGGGATCATTGATGGTGACACCGCAATCGGCAAAGGCCAGCAGCGAAAAACACATGGCCATGCGGTGATCGTTATAGGTGTCTATGTCCGCATGCTTGGGCACAGCCGGCGGCACCACACGAATAAAGTCGTGGCCCTCCTCTACCTCGGCACCGATTTTTCTGAGTTCGGTGGCCATGGCATGGAGCCGGTCAGTTTCTTTGATACGCCAGTTGTAGATATTGCGCAGGCAGGTTTCACCCTCGGCAAATACGGCGGCGGTGGCCAGGGTCATGGCCGCATCGGGAATATGGTTCATATCCATGTCGATACCGTGCAATTTGGCCGCGCGGGCGATGATATAGTCATCGCCCCATTCAATGTCGGCACCCATGGCCGCCAGTGCATCGGCAAAGCGCACATCGCCCTGAATGCTGAGCTTACCAACACCCGTCACCTTCACTTCGCCACCGCCCAAGGCGCCTGCTGCGAGAAAATAGGACGCCGAGGACGCATCCCCTTCTACCAGAACCTTGCCGGGCGAGCGGTATTTCTGACCTGCGGCCAACTCGAAACAGCGATAGCCATGGTTAATGACCTTGACGCCAAACTGCGCCATCAGGGCTATGGTGATGTCGATATAGGGCTTGGATACCAGTTCGCCCCGTACCTTGATAACCACGCTGTCTTTGGCAAGTGGGGCCACCATCAACAAAGCGGTGAGGAATTGACTGGAAAGCTCTCCACTGATTTCCACTTCACCTCCCTTGAGACCGGTGGCGGAAATGGTCAGTGGCGGAAACCCTGGCTGCTTCAAATAGCGAATATCGGCACCCAGGGCCTGAAGACTGTCCACCAGATCGCCGATTGGTCGCTCTTCCATCCGCGGTTCACCGGTGAGAGTAAACGCGCCCTGTCCCAGGGTCAGAGCTGCGCACAGAGGCCGCATGGCGGTGCCGGCATTGCCAAGAAACAGCTCCTGAGGCTGCGCCGCATTAATGGGGCCACCCAGCCCTTGCACAACGCAGGTTTGCTTGTCGCCTGACAATTTAAAACCGATACCCAATTGCTTCAGAGCCACCAACATATGGCGAATGTCATCGGAATCCAGCAGGTTGACCAGGGTGGTTTCACCCTCGGCCAGGGTAGCGAGCAGCAGGGCCCGGTTGGAAATGCTCTTGGATCCGGGAATGTTCACTTCTCCCCGGAACCCTTTTACTGGCTCAAGACGTAATTGCTTCATCGTTTCTCACTTAACTTTTTGAGTGGCCATGTTCTCCAATGTCAGGAGTATCCATGGCAGCTTGACTGGCAAGACAACGCTACAGGCTGTCAGCTTTTAGTTACGTTTACTGAAGGAATGATTCCGTTTTGAGTCTTCATGCTTCTAAAAATACTCAATGGCCACGGGCTTTCAACCGTTTTTTGTCGCAAACGGCCCTTTGTTCAATGATTTTTGTTCAAGATGACAAAAATTGCCCTTGTTTTAGCCAATCCAGACCGGATTTGACCAGAAAAGTTGCCAATTCCCACAGGGCTTTTCCGTCTCGCTCAGGCTTTTGATGCTGGTATTTGCGTTTAACTGCGGTGCAATTCAGGCTATGCTAGGTGTTCATTCCAAAGGGCCAGACTGGCCTGATAAACCAGCAGAAGGTAAAGGAAAGATGTTTCAATATCTCAGCGCCATGCCGGCAGATCCCATTCTGGGCTTATTGACCAAGTATCGTCAGGACAGTCATCCACAAAAGGTGGATCTGGGTGTCGGTGTGTATAAAGATCCCCAGGGCAATACCCCCATCCTGGCCTGCGTCAAGACCGCCGAAAAATTCAGGCTGGATACCGAAACCACCAAGGTCTATATCGGCCCCACAGGTTCTGCTTCCTTTAACGAGCTCACATCCGCCCTCGCCTTTGGCAGCGAGCATCCGGCCCTGAACGCGGGTCGCATCCGCACCGTATCCACTCCGGGTGGTACGGGAGCCCTCCGGGTCGCCGCCGATTTCATCGCCCGCTGTAAGCCCGGCGCCACCATTTGGGTGAGCGATCCTACCTGGGCCAACCACACAGGTCTGTTTCAGGCTGCCGGTCTGACGGTTAAAACCTATCCCTATTACGACTACCAGAACAAGACGCTCAGATTTGATGACATGCTGGCGACCCTGAAAACCGTCGGCAAGGACGATGTGGTGCTGCTGCACGCCTGCTGTCATAACCCCAGCGGTCAGGATCTGACACAGAATCAATGGGATCAAGTGGTTGCACTCACCAAGGACTGCGGCTTTATGCCCATGATAGATATGGCATACCAGGGCTTTGGTGACGGCGTCGATGAAGATGCCTATGGCGTCAGGGCCATGGCCGCCGCCGTCGACAACATGCTGCTGGCTTCTTCCTGCTCAAAAAATTTTGGTCTGTACCGTGAGCGCATCGGCGCCTGCTCCATCATAGCCAAAGACAGTGCCCAGGCCGATGTGGCTCTGTCTGTGCTGCTGTACGTGGTACGTTGCAATTACTCCATGCCGCCGGCCCACGGCGCCGCCATAGTGGAAACCATTCTGGGTTCGGCCGAGCTCAAGGCCCAATGGCTGGAGGAGCTCAAGGTGATGCGGGATCGCATCAATGGCAATCGCGCCATTTTGGTGGAAAAACTCAAGCAAAACGGCGTTGACCGCGACTTCAGCTTTATCGCCCGCCAGAAAGGCATGTTCTCCTTCCTCGGCATTGACGAGCAGCAGGTCGCCACCCTGATGCAGGACTACAGCATCTATATGGTGGGCTCCAGCCGCATCAGCATCGCCGGCATAAGCGAAGACAACGTGGATTATCTGGCCAAATCCATCGCTGCCATTCTCTGATAGCCCATAGGTTGCGCCAATGAAAAAGGACTGCCAAAGCAGTCCTTTTTCATGCGCTTTATAGCGTTCTTTTTAACCTTTTTATTGGCTTAGGCGTGCCTGGCGGCAAACTCTTCCATAAAGGTTACCAGGGCATCCACACCGTCCAGTGGCATGGCGTTATAGAGGCTGGCACGCATGCCGCCTACAATTCTGTGGCCCTTGAGCGCCAGCAATCCCCGGGCTTCGGCCTCGGTAAGGAAGTCCTTGTCAAGCGAGTCATCGGCCAGCTGAAAAGTGACATTCATGCGGGAGCGGTTTGCCACCGCCACCCCATTGCGGTAGAAGTCCAGCTTGTCTATACAAGCGTACAGTCTGGCGGCCTTCTCCTTGTTGATGGCTTCCATGGCTTTGACGCCGCCTATGCCTTTGAGCCAGCTAAAGACTTCTGCAGCCAGGTACCAGGCAAAGGTCGGTGGCGTGTTGAACATGGAGTCATGCTCGGCACAGAGGCGATAGTCCATGATGGAGGCCTGGGGCATCTGTGGCAGTGCCAGCAGGTCTTTGCGCACTATCACTATCGCCAGACCCGACGGGCCTATGTTTTTCTGGGCGCCGGCGTAAATCAGGCCATAGCGACTGACATCCAGCACACGGGACATGATGGTGGAAGACAGGTCCGCCACTATCGGCCAGGGACTGGTTATCTCATCAAAAATTTCGATACCATCGACCGTCTCATTGGGGCAATAGTGCAAATAGCGGTATTCATCGCCATTGCCTTTCAATACGGGCATTACCACTGTATTGATACCATTGATATTTTCAACGATATTCAGCGCATCTATCTGGCTGTCGCCCGCCAGCTTTCTGGCCTCTTCCATGGCCGACTTTGACCATTGACCGCTGACCAAATACAGGGCACGGCCTTTGTCTCCGAGAAAATTATTCACAACCGCTGCAAACTGGCCACGACCACCGCCGTGCATAAACAACACGTGGTAGTTGTCGGGTATCGACATGAGTTCGCGCAAATCGGCTTCGGCCTGTTTCGCCAGTGCAATGAATTCACTGCTGCGATGGCTGATCTCCATCACGGACACGCCCAGACCATTCCAATCAAGCAATTCCTGTTGCGCCTTTGCCATCACGGGTGGGGGCAACATCGCTGGACCGGCACAGAAATTATACTTAACGCTCACTCGCAATCTCCTCGGGTACTGTTTTTAAAATTCTGTTTCCACCAAAAAAACGAGCGTCACAATGGACGCCCGTTTTTCAGTTATTATGCTTCGGTGTCTTCACCCGCAGCCTCTTCTGTGTCTGCGGCCTCGTCGACCACCGGCACTATGGGTTCACCGTTCTCGTCGTATTCGACTTCGTCGCCGCCCTGGATTTCATCAATCCGCTGCAGACCGACCACGGTTTCATCCTCGGCGGTACGGATAATGGTCACGCCCTGAGTGTTACGACCTATGATGGACACACCATTGGCTGGCGTACGCACCAGGGTGCCCTTATCGCTGATGAGCATGATCTCGTCATTCTCACCTACCTGAACCGCACCCACTACGGCACCGTTACGCTCGCTGACCTTGATGGACACTACGCCCTTGGTGGCGCGGCTCTTGGCCGGATATTCCATCAGCTCGGTACGCTTACCGTATCCATTTTCGGTCACGGTCAAAATGGCACCATCGCCCTTGGGCACAATCAGGGACACTACTTTCTGACCATCTTCGAGGGCAATACCGCGCACGCCGGTGGCGTTACGGCCCATGGGGCGCACGCCCTTGAAGTTAATTTGCGGCTGACCGTTTTCATCCAGCACAGGGTTGCCGTTTTCATCAACCACGGCAACTTCTTCTCCTTCCTTGAAGCGCACAACCTTGCCGGCGTCAGAGAACAACATGATCTCGTTGCTGCCATCTGTGATATCCACACCGATCAGCTGATCACCATCCTTCAGGTTGACGGCAATGATACCGTTGGCCCGTGGACGGCTGTATTCGGTCAAGGCGGTTTTCTTCACTGTGCCGTGAGAAGTCGCCATGATGATGAACTTGCCTTCTTCGTACTCACGCACCGGCAGAATAGCCGTGATGCGTTCGCCTTCGGACAGCGGCAGCAGGTTGATAATAGGCTTGCCGCGGGACTGACGGCTGGCAAGCGGCAATTGATATACCTTGAGCCAGTACAGCTTACCCAGATCCGAGAAGCAGAGTATGGTGTCGTGGGTGTTGGCAACCAGCAGCTTCTCAACGAAGTCCTCGTCCTTCACCTTGGTTGCCGCCTTGCCCTTACCACCACGGCGCTGGGCCTGGTAATCGGACAGAGGCTGGTACTTGGCATAGCCAAGATGCGACAGGGTGACCACCACGTCTTCTTCGGTGATAAGATCTTCCAGGCTGATGTCGACGGCCGAGGCATTGATTTCGGTGCGGCGGGCATCGCCGAATTGCTCGAGGATCTCCTCCAGCTCTTCCTTAATCACTTCCATCAGGCGCTCAGGGCTGCGCAGAATAAACAGCAAAGCGGCGATGATTTCGAGCAGTTCCTCGTATTCCTGGAGGATCTTTTCGTGTTCCAGACCGGTTAGCTTGTGCAAACGCAGATCCAAAATCGCCTGGGCTTGTTGCTCGGTCAGGAAGTACAGGCCATCACGGATACCGTACTGGGGCTCCAGCCACTCTGGACGGGCGGCGTCATCACCGGCCTTTTCCAGCATGGCTTGCACGTTGCCCAAAGCCCAACCGTTTTCAATCAAACGTACCTTGGCTTCCGCAGGACTCGGAGAGGCCTTGATCAGCGCAATGATGGGGTCAATGTTGGCCAGGGCCACCGCCAGTGCTTCCAGAATGTGGGCACGGTCGCGGGCCTTGCGCAGTTCATATACGGTTCTGCGGGTAACGACTTCACGGCGATGCAGAATAAAGGCTTCCAGCATCTCCTTGAGGTTAAACAGCTTGGGTTGGCCATTGGCCAGGGCCACCATGTTGATACCAAAAGAGGTCTGCATCTGGGTATGGGCATAGAGGTTGTTCAGCACCACCTCGCCCACTTCGCCGCGCTTAATCTCGATAACGATACGCATACCGTCTTTATCGGATTCGTCACGCAGACCGCTGATGCCTTCCAGCTTCTTATCCTTCACCAGCTCGGCAATCTTTTCTATCAGACGAGCCTTGTTTACCTGGTAAGGAATTTCGGTAACGATAATGCGCTCGCGACCGCTGTCTTCGGTTTCGACTTCGGCACGGGCACGCATGATGGCCTTGCCGCGGCCGGTGCGATAAGCCTCTTCAATACCCTTGCGGCCATTGATGATGGCGGCTGTTGGGAAATCCGGACCCGGGATGTATTCCATCAGTTGCTCAATCGGCAACTCGGGATCTTCAATCAGCGCCAGACAACCCTGAATGATTTCATTGATGTTGTGTGGCGGAATGTTGGTGGCCATACCCACGGCAATACCGGAAGAACCGTTTACCAGCAGGTTGGGAATGCGTGTTGGCAGCACCGCAGGAATTTGTTCTGTGCCGTCATAGTTGGGCACATAGTCGACGGTTTCTTTGTCGAGATCGGCCAGCAGCTGATGAGCCAGCTTGTCCATGCGGATTTCGGTATAACGCATGGCCGCTGCCGCGTCACCGTCGATGGAACCGAAGTTACCCTGACCGTCCACCAGTGTGTAGCGCAGGGAGAAAGGTTGCGCCATCCGCACTATGGTGTCGTACACGGCACTGTCGCCGTGTGGGTGGTATTTACCTATAACGTCACCGACCACACGGGCGGATTTTTTGTAGGGCTTGTTCCAGTCGTTCTTCAACTCGCTCATGGCGAACAGCACGCGACGATGCACGGGTTTCAAACCGTCACGCACATCCGGCAATGCCCGGCCCACGATCACGCTCATGGCGTAATCCAGGTACGAATTCTTGAGTTCGTCTTCGATATTAATTGGCGAAATTGATGAAGCCAAATCAGTCATAAACTGCTCGATCCCCTGAAAAATAGCTGACAAGCCGGCATTCCGTGTCTTTGTCGAGCCAATAAACGTGATTTGGCATTCTAACACAGTAATTTATTGTCGGAAGCCCCTGTTTTGCATCTTGGTAACATGGGGCTCGGATTGTCCATGATATCAGGGGGCCGGATTACACTTTCACTAATAAATTCAGCGGAATATTTAAGGAATTGCCTTTAAGTACCGACAGTGTTCGCGCCATAAATCCGGGGTGTTTGTAGATTAAGTATCCAATTTCAATGTTCCCTGCTCATTAAAGCGCCAAATATGCCAATTAAGCGGGCAATAAAGGGCAAAGTTTGGCTTCTTAACCGGGGGCAAATCGCTATAATGGGCGCATCCTTATCCATCTGCGAAAAAATGGACTCTATATATGTCTCAGCACGCCAATGTCGATGCCAATGAAATAGCCAAATTTGAAAAGATGGCTGCAACCTGGTGGGATCCTGAAGGTGAGTTCAAGCCACTGCATCAACTCAATCCCCTGCGGCTCAACTATATAGACAAGACCGCCGGCGGCATCTTTGCCAAAGCAGTACTCGATGTCGGCTGTGGCGGCGGCATATTGTCGGAAAGCATGGCCCGTATCGGCGCCAGAGTGACAGGGCTGGATATGGGAGCAGAGCCTTTGGATGTCGCCAGACTGCATGCACTGGAAGCCGGCGTCAGTATTGACTATGTACAACAGACGGCCGAAGAACACAGAGACAGTCACAGGGAAAGCTATGACGTGGTCACCTGCATGGAGATGCTGGAGCATGTGCCCGATCCCCAGTCAGTGATCCAGGCCTGCTGCGACATGGTCAAACCCGGTGGCTGGGTGTTCTTTTCCACCATCAATCGCAATCTGCGCTCCTATGTGGAAACCATACTCGGCGCTGAGTATCTGCTGAAGATGTTACCCGTCGGCACCCATGACCACGGCAAGTTCATCAAGCCATCTGAATTGATGGCCATGGTAGACAATACCGCCCTGCTCAATCGCGACGCCCTGGGGATCCGTTACAACCCGTTGAGCGGCATGTTCGGCTACACCCAGAACCTGGATGTCAACTATATGATAGCCACGGTAAAACCCCTTGACTGATCTCCGACTGCGCCCCCAGGGGGTACTGCTTGATGTGGATGGCACCCTGGTGGATACGGCACCGGATCTGGTGCAGGCACTCAACCTGGCGTTAAGTGACTTCGGCTTACCGGAGGTTTCGCTGGCGCAAATGCGTCATGTGGCCTCCCACGGCAGCCTGGCACTGGTTGAAGCCGGCGCGCCGATGCAGCCCCAGGCGATGAAATACGAATTGCAACATGCGCTGCTACGCCACTATGCCCGTATCAACGGCCAGCATTGCGTGCTGTTTGCAGGCATGGCCGAACTGCTGAAAGAACTCGAACAGTCAGGGATCCCTGTTGGGGTTGTTACCAATAAAGCCGCCCGCTTTTGCCGCCCCTTGATGGGATCCCTGGGAATAGAAAGCGCGCTGTTGTCCATAGTGTGCGGAGACAGCACTCTGATGGCCAAACCCAATGCGGCGCCCATGTTACTGGCGGCGCAGCAACTGGGGGTGGCGCCGGCGGATATTTGGTATTTGGGCGACGCCGAGCGTGATATGCAGGCCGCGGTAAACGCAGGTATGGCGCCGGTCCTCGCCCTTTGGGGCTATTTGGGCGAGCAAGACGATATTGACAGTTGGCCAGTGGAATATCGGCTGAATTCGCCCTTGGAGTTGGTGCAATTAATCCGCAATCGCGGCTAAATTCGCCACAGAGAATTATGACGATCTTATTGCGATCGCCCATTAAAAAAGCGATCGCACCGGATCTCAAACTGGCAAAATAATCGCCAGCCGATGTTAAGCGCAGGGAAAAATTGCCCTCTGAAGTTAGCTTCCACTAACGTTTTTTTTATCCTCAAGATATCCACAAGATCTACACCAATTTCTTACTTGCAAATGGCCCCCCACCTCACTATCTTGTATCTTAGATTTAAATAAGCACCATATCTTGTGTATTGACAGCAATCAGACACACTAGAAATGCCCCGCTTAGCCAGTACAGCTTGTCTGCCAGATGTAGGTTAACGGTATTCCAGATTGATTGTTTACAAGGATACGTACGGTGGCGCCAATCATATTTACAGTGAAAAGAACCAAGGCCTATCTTCAATGAACAGCAACATGACAGTCACAAAGCGCAGTGGCGAAAGAGAGACAATTAATCTCGACAAGATCCACCGCGTCGTTACCTGGGCAGCCAAGGGCTTAAAAAACGTTTCCGTTTCCGAAGTAGAACTGCGCTCACATCTGCAATTCTTCGATGGCATTCCAACCGAAGCCATACATGAAACCATTATCAAGGCCGCGGCGGACCTGATCTCCCCCGAGTCTCCGGATTACCAATTCCTGGCGGCCCGTCTGGCCGTGTTCCACCTGCGCAAGAAGGCCTTTGGCCAATTCGAGCCGCCCAAGCTGTACGACCATGTGGTACGCCTGGTGGAAATGGGTAAATACGATCAGCACATCCTCGCCGACTACAGCAAGGAAGAGCTGGACGTACTCGACAGCTATATCGACCACTGGCGTGACATGGACTTCTCCTATGCCGCGGTTAAACAGCTCGAAGGCAAGTACCTGGTACAGAACCGCGTGACCCACGAAGTGTATGAGAGTGCCCAGTTCCTCTATATCCTGGTGGCCGCCTGTCTGTTTGCCGGTTATCCGAAGGAAACCCGCCTGAAGTACATCAAGGACTTCTACGACGCGGTGTCGACCTTCAAGATTTCTCTGCCCACGCCCATTATGTCAGGCGTGCGCACCCCAACCCGCCAGTTCAGCTCCTGTGTACTGATCGAGTGCGGTGACAGCCTGGATTCCATCAACGCCACTGCCTCTTCCATAGTGAAGTACGTCAGTCAGCGTGCCGGTATCGGCGTCAATGCCGGTCGTATTCGTGCCCTGGGCAGCCCAATCCGTGGCGGCGAAGCCTTCCACACAGGCTGTTTGCCCTTCTACAAGTATTTCCAGACCGCGGTGAAGTCCTGCTCCCAGGGCGGTGTCCGTGGTGGCGCGGCCACCCTGTTCTACCCCATATGGCACCTGGAAGTGGAATCCCTGCTGGTACTGAAAAACAACCGCGGCGTGGAAGACAACCGAGTCCGTCATCTGGACTACGGCGTGCAGTTGAACAAACTGATGTATCAGCGCCTGATCAAGGGTGAAAACATCTCCCTGTTCAGCCCCTCGGACGTACCAGGTCTCTACGATGCCTTCTTTGAAGATCAGGATGAATTCGAGCGCCTGTACCAGATGTATGAGCAGGATCCGGCCATCCGCAAGAAGACCCTCAAGGCAGTGGAACTCTTCTCGCTGATGATGCAGGAACGTGCCTCAACCGGTCGTATCTATATCCAGAACGTGGATCACTGCAATACCCACAGCCCGTTCGATGCCAAGGTGGCCCCAATTCGCCAGTCCAACCTGTGTCTGGAAATTGCCCTGCCCACCAAGCCGCTGGAAAGTGTCGATGACACCAATGGTGAAATCGCCCTCTGTACCCTGTCGGCACTGAACCTGGGCGCCATTGCCAATCTGGAAGAGCTGGAAAACCTGGCGGATCTGGCGGTACGTGCCCTCGACAACCTGCTGGACTACCAGGACTACCCCATCAAGGCGGCCCACATAGCCTCCATGAACCGTCGTACCCTGGGTATAGGTGTCATCAACTTCGCCAACTACCTGGCGAAAAACGGCATGAAGTATTCCGATGGCAGCGCCAACAACCTGACCCACAAAACCTTTGAAGCCATTCAGTACTACCTGCTGAAGGCGTCAATGAATCTGGCCAAGGAAAAAGGTGCCTGCCCTGCGTTCCATGAAACCACTTACGCCCAGGGCATACTGCCAATCGACACCTATAAGCGCGATCTGGACAAGATTTGTGACGAACCACTGCACCTGGATTGGGAAGCGCTGCGCAGCGATATCAAACATTATGGTCTGCGTAACTCCACCCTGTCGGCGCTGATGCCGTCCGAGACCTCTTCGCAGATCTCCAACGCCACCAACGGTATTGAGCCACCCCGTGGTCTGATTTCGGTCAAGGCCAGTAAAGACGGTCAGCTCAAGCAAGTGGTACCGGATTTTGACAGCCTCAAGCACAACTATGAGTTGCTGTGGCAGATGCCAGGCAACGACGGTTACCTGCAATTGGTGGGCATAATGCAGAAGTTCGTCGATCAGGCGATTTCGGCCAACACCAACTATGACCCTGCCCGCTTTGAAGGTCGTAAGGTGCCGATGCAGTTGTTGCTCAAAGACCTGCTGACCGCCTACAAGCTTGGCGTCAAGACGCTCTATTACCATAACACCCGTGATGGTGCGACCGATCAGCACGACGACATCACCAGTGTTGAAAAAGAAGATGACGGCTGCGCCGGCGGCGCCTGCAAGATCTGATGCGCCGTCAGACAACTCTTTGGTGTTAACGGGGGCCTTTGCCCCCTTTTGCCCGGAATACGAACCATGGCTTACAGTACATTTTGTCAAACCCCCAATGACGCGACCCGCGAACCCATGTTCTTCGGTCAGTCGGTCAACGTCGCCCGTTACGACCAACAGCGTTATGAAGTATTCGAGAAGTTAATCGAGAAGCAGCTGTCCTTCTTCTGGCGTCCGGAAGAAGTGGACGTCAGCCGCGACAAGATTGACTATGCGGCTCTGCCCGATCACGAGAAGCATATTTTTATTTCCAACCTCAAGTATCAGACCCTGCTGGACTCCATTCAGGGCCGTTCACCCAATGTGGCCTTCCTGCCGCTGGTGTCGCTGCCGGAGTTGGAAACCTGGATTGAGACCTGGTCCTTCTCCGAGACCATCCACAGCCGTTCTTACACTCACATTATCCGTAACATAGTCACGGATCCCTCAGTGGTGTTTAACGACATAGTGGGCAACGAGCAGATCCTCAAGCGCGCCACCGACATCGCCGCCTATTACGACAAACTGATCAGGCTGACCCAGGTGTACGAACTGCTGGGCGAAGGCACCCACATGATCGACGGTGAAGAGGTTCAGGTCACATTGCGGGAGCTGAAAAAGGCCCTGTACCTGTGCATGATGTCGGTCAACGCCCTGGAAGCCATTCGCTTCTATGTCAGCTTCGCCTGCTCCTTCGCCTTTGCCGAGCGCAAGCTGATGGAAGGCAACGCCAAGATCATTCGCCTCATTGCCCGTGACGAGGCCCTGCACCTCAACTCAACCCAGCACATTCTCAACCTGATGCAGGGTGGCAAGGACGATCCCGAAATGGCTGAAATTGCCATCGAGTGTCAGCAGCAGGCCTATGATTTGTTTGTCCGTGCCGCCGAGCAGGAAAAGGAATGGGCCAAGTATCTGTTCAAAGATGGCTCAATGATCGGCCTCAACGAGCAGATCCTCTGCCAATACGTGGAGTTCATCACCAACCAGCGCATGAAGTCGGTTAACCTGCCGCAACCTTACGGTGAGCAGACCAACCCGCTGCCCTGGATGAAGAACTGGCTTGAAAGCGACGCGGTACAGGTCGCGCCCCAGGAAGTGGAAGTCTCTTCCTATCTGGTGGGTCAGATTGATGCTGCAGTTGATGAAAATGAGTTCCTCGACTTTGACCTGTAACAAGGCACCCATAGTCAGCCTCAATGGCCAGCCGGTGCTGCTGTTTAATGGACAGCAGCACACCTTGCTGCAGGCCCTTGAAGTTAAAAAGATTAAGGTGTTTTCCGAGTGCCGCAGTGGTTACTGCGGTGCCTGCAAGACCCGGGTGATCAGTGGTTCGGTGCGCTACCTGACCGAACCATTGGCCGTGCTTGGCGAAGACGAATGCCTGCCCTGTTGCTGCGTGCCCAGTAAAGATTTGGATCTCGACCTATCTGCCAAGGGGGCCGACGTGGTCAACCGCCCCGTCAGTTTGCATCCCCAGGCCGAACATCTGCTCATCGACTGATAGCCAACACCAAATGGCTCAGATGGCCTTTTTGGCCATTTTTTTGTGCAGTTCATTCACCTCCACCAAAGCCGCGCTGCCATACCAGGGCAAGAGTTCCATCACCAGGCTTCCGGCCTGAACGGCAGGATCGGTTTCGGTCAGGGCTTTGGCCTCTTCCACGGTTCGCACGTTGAAAATGTAGATCCCCCGCAACTCACCATCATTCAAAAAAGGCCCCGCCAGCACCAGTTTACCGGCCTTGGCCATGCGGCCTATGTTATCCAGATGGTCCCGCTGGAGCTTTTCCGCCTCTTCCTTGGACCGGTCACGATTGGGCCCCTTCTTTAAAAACGCCAGCACATATTGCTTCATACCGTACTCATCGGCACCGGCGCGCTCTGCCAGGGCCGGATCGTACTGTGAATTGTCACCGGCTAATGCGGGCATGGACAGCAATCCATTGAGCACTACGAGCGTTAACACCGCTATCAGATGTCTCATTATCATCTCCTTGTTTTCTTGCTTGTTCTTATCAGCCAAACGTGAATTTAGCATAGCAAAACGCCCGCGGCTGCGGGCGTTTGTCAGTGAAACCGTGTGACTAAATTCGTGCCGCCAATTCGGTTCCCTGGCGGATAGCGCGCTTGGCGTCCAACTCGGCGGCCACATCGACGCCACCTATCAGGTGAACCGGCTTGCCCGTGGCCTCCATGGCGGCAACCAGCTCACGGTTCGACTCCTGACCGGCACAGAGCACCAGGGTGTCCACCGGCAGAATTTCGCTTTGCTCTCCCACCTTGATATGCAGTCCCTGCTCGTCAAACTTCTCGTAGCTGACACCGGTTTTTTCCACCACACCGTGCTGTTTCACCACGGCCCTGTGGATCCAGCCCGTGGTCTTGCCAAGGCCCTTGCCCATCTTGGAGGTCTTGCGCTGCAACAGGTAAAGCTTACGCTCGGGCCCGTGGGCCTTTTCCGGGACTTTCAGGCCGCCGGGGGTGCGATATTCCTTGTCTATCCCCCACTCGTTAAGCCAGCGGTCCCTGTCCAGGGTCGCCGAGGATGTTTCGCCGAGGAAGTGGGCCATGTCGAACCCGATACCACCGGCCCCCATCAGGGCAACCCGCTCACCCACCGGCACTTCACCGCGCAGTACCTGTTGATAGGTCACCACCTTGGGAGAGTCAAAACCCGGTAAGTTCACTTTTCTCGGTACCACACCGGCGGCGATGACAATTTCGTCGAAGGTTTCGGCCTTCAACGTGTCCGCATCCAAACGGGTATTGAGCCTGAGTTCTACACCGGTTTCCTTGAGTTGAGTGAGGAAATAGCGGATGGTCTCGTTGAATTCTTCTTTGCCGGGGATCCTGCGAGCCAGATTAAACTGGCCACCGACTTCGGAAGCCGCCTCAAACAGCACTACCTTATGGCCTCTGGCAGCCGCACTGACGGAGAATGCCAAGCCCGCGGGGCCTGCGCCCATGACGGCAATGCGTTTGGGCGCCGTTGTTTTGCTCAGATTGAGCTCGGTTTCATAACAGGCCCTGGGGTTCACCAGACAGGTGGCGCGCTTGAGCTGAAAGGTATGATCCAGACAGGCCTGGTTACAGCCGATACAGGTGTTAATCAGATCGGCTCGGTCCGCCGCGGCTTTATTGACGAATTCAGGATCCGCCAGGAAAGGCCTGGCCATGGACACCATGTCCGCCTGGCCCGATGCCAGGATCTGTTCAGCGATTTCCGGGGTGTTGATCCTGTTGGTCGCCACCAAAGGTACCTTCACCTCGCGCTTGAGCTTCTCGGTCACCCAGGAAAACGCCGCCCGGGGCACGCTGGTGGCTATGGTCGGCACCCTGGCTTCATGCCAGCCGATACCGGTATTGATAATGCTGACACCCGCCTGCTCCAGTGCCTTGGCCAATTGCACTACTTCATCCCAGCTGGAGCCCTGCTCCACCAGATCCAGCATCGACAGGCGGAAGATGATAATAAAGTCTTTGCCGACCTTGGCCCTTATGGCTTTAACGATTTCCAACGGGAAGCGGGCACGGTTGTCAAAACTGCCACCCCATTCATCGGTGCGTTTATTGGTGCGCTGGCAAATAAACTGGTTAATCAGGTAACCCTCTGAGCCCATCACCTCGACACCATCGTAACCGGCCTTGCGAGCCAGTGAAGCACTGGTAGCATAGTCTTTAATGGTGCAGCGAACCTGACGTGGCGACATGGCGGACGGGGTAAAGCGCGATATAGGAGCTTTTATCTTGCTCGGCGCCTGCGAAAAAGGATGGTAGCCGTAGCGGCCCGCGTGCAGGATCTGCATACAGATCTTGCCGCCGGCCTGGTGCACCGCATCCGTTACTATTTTGTGTTTCCTGACCTGCCAGGAAAAGCTCAGCTGACTGGCATGGGGAGCCAAACGGCCACGAAAATTGGGCGCAATACCGCCGGTCACAATCAGACCAACACCGCCCTCGGCACGCTCACGATAAAACGCGGCCAATTTTTCAAAACCGCCCTTTTCTTCTTCAAGACCGGTGTGCATCGATCCCATTAATACCCGGTTTTTCAATTGGGTAAAGCCCAGGTCAAGGGGTTGCAACAGATGTGGAAACGGCATTCAAACATCCTTTTAAAACAGGTGATTTAATGGAGCATACCCAAAGAACCCGCCAAGCTCAACCGGCACCTGTGGCCGCATGTTAAAAACCTTTACAATTGCGCGTCGCCCGCATAGCTAAATTGCTGTAACATAACGGCAGATCATATTTCAGGAGTGGCAGATGGCCCGTAAACCCTTAACAACCCGCAATACCTTAGCGCTTATCTGGAACACCATTAATTTTGTTCGCAAGCTCATCATCAACCTGGTGTTTTTCCCCGTTTTCCTGCTGCTGTTTATCGGCGTTATCATAGCCCTCAGCAGCAGCGAAGAAACCCGGGTAGAGCCCGGTTCGGCGCTGGTTTTGGATCTCAACGGTACCCTGGTTGATCAGGCCCGTCCTGTGGATCCCATCGAAAGTCTGTTAATGCAGAACAAGCGCGACAGAGAAGATGCCGAAGTACTGCTGTCTGAACTTCTGTATGTTATTGAAAATGCAAGCCATGACGACAGAATAAGCACCATAGTGCTGGATCTGGCCAACCTCCATGGCGGCGGCATCAGCAAACTTGAGGCAGTGGGCACAGCCCTGAATAAATTCAAGGAAGCCGGCAAGTCCGTGGTTGCCATAGGTGACTGGTACGGTCAGGGAGAGTATCTGCTGGCCAGCTATGCCGATACCATTTATCTAAATCCCCAGGGCATGGTATCCCTCGACGGTTTCGCCAGCTACCGGATGTTCTTCAAATCGGCACTGGAAAAACTCAAGATAAAGACCCACGTGTTCCGCGTCGGCACCTATAAATCAGCTGTTGAGCCTTTCATCCGCGATGACATGTCCAAGGAAGCCAAGGAAGCCAGCGGCGCCCTGCTCGGTGATATCTGGCAAAGTTTTGCCGACACCGTCAGCCACAACCGTGGCATACCAGCCGAGAACCTGGTACTCGACGGTGACACCTATCTCGCCAAGCTGGAAGCCGCCGAGGGTGATTCTGCCAAATTGGCCTTGGACATGGGCTGGGTCGATGCCTTGGCCAGTGCCGAGGAATTCCGCGTTGCCATGGTAGACAAGGTTGGCAAGGCCAAAGAAGGCAACGGCTTCCTTGCCATCCATTACGATGAATATGCCAAGCTGGTGGCGCCAAGCCCCTCTTTTGCCCCTATGGACAGTGTGGCCATAGTGGTTGCCAAGGGCACCATACTCAATGGCTACCAGGCTCCCGGCGACATTGGTGGTGAAAGCACATCCGAGTTGCTGCGCAAGGCCCGTTTCAACAAGCAGGTCAAAGCCCTGGTGCTCAGGGTAGACAGCCCCGGCGGCAGCGCCTTTGCATCTGAGCAGATCCGTCAGGAATTGTTGGCACTGCAAGCCGCCGGCAAGCCCGTGGTGGTCAGCATGGGCAGCATGGCCGCCTCAGGTGGTTACTGGATTTCCGCCAGCGCCGACTATATCTATGCCACTCCAACCACACTTACAGGGTCAATTGGTATTTTCGGTATGATCACCACCTTCGAAGACTCCCTGGCGAGCCTTGGGATCCACACCGACGGTGTGGCGACCAGCGAATGGGCGGGCATGTCTGCCACCCGTAGCCTGTCGCCCAAGTTGGAGGCCGTCATTCAGCGCCATATTGAGCGCGGTTACCACGAGTTTATCTCTCTGGTGGCCAAGGAGCGCAATATGACGCTCGAGCAAGTGGACAGCATAGCTCAGGGCCGGGTATGGAGTGGTAAAAAAGCTCTGGAGCTGGGGCTGGTCGATGCCATGGGTGATATGGATGAGGCCATCGCCAAGGCTGCAGAACTGGCGTCGCTGGACACCTTCGATACCGAGCTTATCGAGCAGGAACTGACACCGGAGCAAAAGTTCATTCAGGAAATGTTTGCCCATGTCGCCGCCTGGATGCCAATCAGTGTGCGTCAATCCACACCGCTGGAGCAGATGCTGGGCCAATTGTCCGGGGCCGTGGCCGAAATCGCCGCCTTCGACGATCCCAACCATGTGTATCTCTACTGCGAGCTTTGCAGCCAGTAAAGTTAAATCGCCCGGTTCGCCGGGCTTTTTATTGTTTCTTTTCTTACGCCTTAAATACCTTTTTCAGCGTCAAGCCCTTATAATCGGGCCACTCTCTCCAGCTTTTAAGTCAGTGCAGATGTCGGTGCAGAATCAAAAACGTTCCATTTATGTTGCCTACACGGGCGGTACCATAGGCATGCAAAAAACCGTTAACGGTTTCGTGCCGGTGGCGGGTTTTCTCACCCAGTGCGTGCAAGCCATGCCCGAGTTTTATCACGAGGAAATGCCCGAATTCGTCATCCACGAATATTGTCCGCTGATCGACTCGTCAAATATGTCTCCGGCCCATTGGCAGATGATTGCCGATGATATCCAGGCCAACTATGACAAGTACGACGGTTTCGTGATCCTGCACGGCACCGACACCATGGCCTACACCGCCTCGGCCCTGTCCTTTATGCTGCAAGGCCTCACCAAACCGGTGATAGTCACAGGATCGCAAATCCCCCTGGCCCAACTGCGCTCAGACGGTCAAACCAATCTGCTTAACGCCCTGTATATCGCCGCCAACTACCCGGTGGCCGAAGTGTGTTTGTTTTTCAACAACAAGCTGTTCCGCGGCAATCGCACCACCAAGGCTCACGCCGACGGTTTTGATGCCTTTGCCTCGCCCAATTTCCCCTTGTTGCTGGAAGCCGGGATTAAGATCAATCTCAAGGCCGGCAAAATCTGCACTGCCAGCGATGGCAATCTCAGGGTCGCCACCATAGAGCCCCATCCCATAGGAGTGGTGACACTTTACCCCGGGATCTCCACCGAGATTTTTATCAATATTTTGCAGCAACCGGTGAAAGCGCTGATCCTGCTGACCTTTGGTGTGGGCAATGCGCCCCAGGATGAAGGCCTGCTCAGGACCCTCAAGGAAGCCGATGAGCGCGGCATAGTGCTGGTCAATCTGACCCAGTGCTTCCAGGGCAAGGTGAACATGGGAGGCTATGCCACAGGCAACGCCCTGGCCAGGGCCGGAGTGATCGGTGGCAGCGATATGACCATAGAAGCCTGCCTGGCCAAGTTGCACTTCCTGCTGTCGCAGCACCTTTCCAGCGAGCAAATCAAGGCCGCAATGAAGCAGAATATTGCCGGCGAGCTGACACCGGATTAGTAAAACAGATATAAAAAAGCCGGTCATCGACCGGCTTTTTTATTCATGAAATTCAGATTTCGTCGTTACCGAAGATGGCGATAGACTCACCACCGAAATCCCGCGCCATGCGCTTTTTCAATTCCAGCTTGGACAGATCGTTGAATACACCATTGGCACCTATGGTCAGATGTTGATCCTGCTGCAAACGGCGCGCCTGGTACAACATCACCACCTGCAGGGTATTGTCGCGCTGCTCTTCACTGAGCACAGTGCCGTCTTCCCACTTGCCAAGCTCGACCGCTGAGCGCATCCGCTCGTACACCTCATGGGGCATTTCATCTATGATGCGATTAATATCCGTCATATGCTTTTCCGCTTATGTAACACAATTTGAACCCGGGTGATCAGATAACCGATAAACCCCAGACTGAAACACAAGGCACCTGCCTGTACCCTGATGCCCTCGGCAGCTTCGCCGCCCCAGAACCAAATCACCACCCCGGCGATAAACAGGGTCATGGCCACAAAACTCTGGTTCATCAGTCTTTGGGTTTTCTGGATGTGGGCAATGCGCATTCTGGAATGCATATCGCCATCAACGCCGGTACTGCAATGGGCACACTGCTTGGCCTTGCTGGAAATACGTTTGCCACATACGGGACATTGGATCAGTGCCATGGCGCCTCCTTATCTGAGTTTGTCGACCACGGCCAACATGGCCAGCAGTGACGCTTCGCCCAGGTACACCGAGCGCTCGGGTGACCAGCCCACCAGGGGATCGGACAGGTTGTCGTTATCTTTGAATGGCATCTCCAGGGTGTTTGACAGGCAATCAAATTCCTGGGCCACCCAGTTGGAGGCCACAGTCATGTTGGCCTTGCCAGGCTCGTCCTTGGTGTAACCAAACTGGCTCTGGAAATCGGCGCTGGCCAGGGTCAGAGCGGCAACGAAATCCTGTTGCAGGCCGGCAAGACGCTCACCCCAGGCAGGTACGCCCTCACTGCCCGCCAGGAACACATAGGGCAAACCTTCATCGCCGTGGACATCGTAGAAGAGGTCCACACCGGTTTCTTTCATCTTGTTAACCACATGGTACACCTCTGGGCTGCGCTCCAGACTCGGGGTCTGCCATTCGCGGTTGAGATTGACGCCTGCGGCGTTGGTACGCAGGTGACCGCGCACCGAGCCATCGGGGTTCATGTTGGGCACTATGTAAAAGTTCGCCTTGTCGAGCAGCGACTTGGCGGTAGCGCATTCGCGATCCAGTAAGCGGTTGAGCAAACCTTCCACCAGCCATTCGGCCATGGTTTCACCCGGATGTTGACGGGCAGTGATCCAGATATTGCGCTTGGAGGGATCTTCATCACCGACTTTCACCAGGGTGATGTCGCGGCCGTCCAGGGTCAGCCCCAGGTGCTCCAGATCCACGTCAGGGTGACGCTGAACCGCACTGAGCAGATCCCAGTGACGCTCATAGCTGTAGGGGGCGAAATAGGCAATCTGGATGGCGCTGCAATCCAGCTCAACGGCGATGGACAGGACCCCATTCTCGTAGCTGGTTGGCAAACGGAACCAATGCTGACGGTCGTAACTGGCGGCCGCCTGGTAGTTTTCCCAGCCCTTGGGATAGGAGGCAGTGCCGGCATTGATAATATTCAGCCGATATTGGTTACCCACCTCACCTTCAAAGCGGAAGTTGAACCATTGGTAGAATTCGCCGCCGGCATCGGGGCGAATAGCCAGTTGGATGTCGTCCTTGTTGTCTAGGTTGATGACCTGGATGTTGCCACCATCAAAATTGGCACTGATGCGCATTGTCTGTTCCTGAATCGGGTTTGCGGTAACGGCGCTGCCCGGTGAAGGGAAAAGAGCCGCCTTTCTTGCGCCATAGGATAAACCAAATTGGCCCGGATTCTAAGCCCCCCGGCACTTTGAGGCGGCTAAATGGGTCGGTTTGCGCCTATCAGTAAGCACGACGGCAAAAAAAGGGCCCCATCTGGGGCCCCTGGCATTACTTACCTTCTTTCATCAAGGATTTGATGTACTTGACCGGCGCACTGCCATAGCTGAGGAACTGCTCGTGGAAGGCCTTGAGATCAAACTTGTCGCCCTGCTCCTGCTTGAGCTGTTCACGGAAATCATAGATCTCACGGTAACCGGCATAATAGCTGGTGAGCTGCACCTGGCTCAGGGTGGCGCGGCGCCATTTGCCTTCGGCCTCGGCCTGCTGCTGGAAGGCCTCTTCTGTCATCAGACGAATGGCCTCATCCCTGTCCATGCCCTTCACCTGGATGCTGTAGTCCAGAATGGTGTTGACTATCACCCTCAGGTTCCACTTGTAATACATGAGCCACATTTCAGGCTCAAAATTACCGTAGCCCTGCTCCAGCATCATACGCTCGGTATAAACGGCCCACCCCTCCACCATGGCGCCGTTGCCGAACAGGCTCTTGACCAGGCTCGGAGATTCGTTGGAATACACCAATTGGGTGTAGTGGCCGGGAATGGCTTCGTGGATATTCAACACCTGCAAAATCCAGTGATTGTATTCCCGCAGATAGCTTTCGGCCGACTCGTCACTCATGCCATCGAGGGGCGTCACGTTGTAATAGGTATTGCCACCCTTGTCGTAGGGGCCGGGGGCACTGACACTGGCACCGGCATAGCCACGCATATACTCGGGCGTTTCCCGAACCACCAGAGGTTTGTTGGGGTCGAGGGTCAACAACTGGTGTTGATTGACAAATTCCACCAGGGTTGGGATCTGTGCCCTCACCTCGGCGACAAAGTCATCACGCTTCACATGGTTGGCCGACAACTTGTCTATCATCTGGCGGATGGCAATTTTCGGCTCCGAAGGCATGGGCTCACTGATGTACTTGTCCCAGATTTGGGCAGTGAGCTTGGCCATTTCGGCTTGCACCCTGTCCTTGTCCGCGAGAGCCTTCTGATACAGCTCATTGGCGGTCATGCCAGACTGGATGTCGTAGGCAAACTTCTGCTCATAGAGGGCTTCGCCAATACGGAAATCCTTGGCGCCGTCCTGTTTCAGACTGGCAATCAATTGCTCCAGCCAGCTGTTGTGCTCCTTAATGGCATCAACGGCCGCCTGATAGCGGGTTTGGAACAAGGCCTTATCGGCATCGCTGAGTCCAGAGGCGGCAACTTTGGCCACCAGCTCATCATTGAGTACCGAAAACGCCCCCTGGTTTTGCTGCAGTGCCAACTCGGTATGTTCCAGGGTTGGGTTGACTATGTTCGCCCTGGCCGCTGCATAGTAGGCCGGCACATTTTCCAGGCGGGACACCAGGCTCTTCAATCGACTATCCAGTGACGCATACTCTTCGTTAATCAGCTGGGCGAAACCACCGGCAACATTGTAACCGGACGGATCCCACTGCCAGGATTTGAAGGTCTGTTGCTCCCAGGCCATGCTGGCAAGCAGGTTTTCGATCAAGCGGTAGTCAATCAGTTCGCCGGCGCTGAGCTTGCCGGTATCAAACTGGCTGAGCGCTTTTTGTTGGGCGGTGACAAAGGCCAGGGTCTGGGCCATGGTCTGTTCATTGGGGATCTGCAGAAAACCGTCATAGTCGTGGACACCACTGTAAAGTGCCCAGGTGGGCGCCACTTGCCACAGGGCATCGATAAAGCGGTTACTGAATGCGGCAAAGTCCTGCACCTGGCTCACTGCCTGGGGCGCGCTCGCCTCCGGTGCAACCTTGTCCTGAGGGTTGCAGCCGGTCAGGGAGCCCACGCCGGCCAGGGCCAGCGCCATGACGAGAAATGATTTTTTCATGCTTGTCCTTGTTGTCGTTTTGGCATCAAAGGCGTCAGTAAAACACGGCAGCAACAAAAACTTAAGACGAAAAAGACCGGATTCATCTTTTGTTACCAAAATAACAAAAGCGGCGTTACGCGTGGACGGGAAAGATAAACAGCTGAAAAACAAAACGGGGACCAGCTAAGCTGATCCCCGTCTCTAAATGTGGCGGTGGAAAGTTATCTGTTAAGTGATTTTTGGTGAAGTTCCCCGCCAAAATATACACACCGCATTTCGCAATGGGAATTGCGAAATGTGTTTGCGGCACGCTGATATATGTTACTCTTAATCTATCCTGTATATCCTCAGTAAGGGAGGGTACTATGAAAAGTGAAGCATGCTTAGCGCCGACAAAAGCGGCTATAAAAAAGCAAGAGAAAGGTTCGAACCACTTTATAGCTAGAACGCACAGACTCCAACAAGACCGAGTAAAACAGCTTCGAGAGCGATATAGACAGCTCGAACGCACTAAAGAAGCAGCAAAGAAAAGTCCGGAAGTTGCAAAAGAAACAGTAGTTGCAATGTATGACCTCATTGACGGTTTGCTCATTTCATTTACCGAGCTATACAGCGTAGTTGAAGAGTTGGTCGATAAGATTGAAAGCGCTCCAAGCACAAGCAGGTTGAAGCTATCAAGCTCTGACTCGCTTCTTCAATTGGTGTTGAAGGACGGAAATTGGTTTGAAGCGAAAGAGGTTAGCGATCATGCTGGCTATAGAAACGTAAACAAGTCATCAATGCCGAATAGATGGAAAAATGACCGAAGGATTTTTGCCATCCGCCACAATGGAAAGGACCTATTCCCTGGATATGCATTAGGTGATGATGGGAAGCCAATCGAGTCTATGCATAGAGTCTTGGAGATATTTGGTCGCCAAAAGACTCCTTTAGCTGTTGCAGCATGGTTTGCCAATGACAATAGTTGGCTAAGCGGAGCCAAGCCGATGGATGTAATAAGAAGGGATCCTGAAAAAGTGATCAAGGCAGCGAAGATGGAGGTAGAACCAATTGTCCACGGATGATTCTGACAAAAAGCTACCAAAGCCAGGACCAAAGTTGAGCATCAAACTTGAGTCGCTTTCGGCTGGAACGGAACTTAAAAGGGTTCACGCTAGCGCCTTTGGCCCAACCACTTTTAACCCTGGTTTTGGATGGTCTCGTTTTAGCCCTGTTTCTGACGCCCTCCATGAGGTACCAACGATGTACGCTGCGCAAAGCACGCAAGGCGCACTTATGGAGACCGCATTCCACGACGTGGCACATACTCCGGGGCCGAAATCATATGATGCGAACAACCTGAACGGACTGATGCTAAGCACAGTCCGAATCAATACTGACTTGACTCTGGCTAAATGCTATGGCCCAGCGCTGCGGGCTTTAGGGATTACAGAAGGAGAACTGGTCCACAGCGATGCATCCCAGTACGATGAAACAAGGGAATGGTCCAAAGCCATTCATGCGGATCCCGCAAAAGTGGATGGCCTCATTTGGAGATCTAAACAAGGTGATGGCCATGCGTTCATGCTATTTGGTGATCGCGTTCAAGAGTCTGATTTAGGCATAGTAAACTCTGAGATTCTTGTAGAGTCGGAGGAAGGAGTTAATGCCATAAATGAACTGGCTGACGAAATGAACCTCGTACTCCACAAAAACCCGCTGTTTGAGGATTAGAGCCGCTAATAACCCACTATTCACGCCTATTAGGAGCGTTGCAGCTCTCCGCATCCTCTCGCTTCACAGTACCTCGGCAACTAGGTACTCCTGAAATGTATTGCCCGACAGCTGGGCCACAGTGACACCACGATGATCAAGAAGCACTATGGACTTTGGCTCCCCAAAAACTCGCAGAGGATGGCCGATAAGATTTCGGCAATGATGGGGTTTGACGCGGACATAAGCTGTCAGGAAAACGCTGCTTTGGTCCCAAAATGGTCCCAAAGCAAAAACGGGAACCAGTAAGTTACTGATTCCCGTTCTTTAAATGTGGCGGTGAGGGAGGGAGTCGAACCCTCGATACGTTTCCGTATACACACTTTCCAGGCGTGCTCCTTCGGCCACTCGGACACCTCACCATATTGTCATCGACCGGGCGCACATCTCGCTTTCCCCTGTCGACGGAGCGGTACTTTACGCAAAAGCCCAGGCAGGGTCAAGCAAAAAAGTACAAGGATTATGTGTTTGCACACTTGCTAAGCAAACCGCTGATTTAAGCGCCAATATTGCCTTTGCCCAGCTTGAATTTAGCCACTTCCCTGGACATCAGCTCCACTTCCTCCAGCAGCTTGTCATTCAGGCTGCCCAGCGATTCGGCAACCGCTTGCGTATTTTGATAGATCTCACTTATCCGCAGCGCATTGCGGTTCACTTCTTCAGCTACCGCAGATTGTTCGTGGGTGGCCGTTGCTATCTGCTCGTTCATTGAGTCTATGACGCCCACATGTTTGGCGATACGCTCCAGCTCCTTGCCGGCCTTCTCGGCCTCGGCAACGCTGGAACCCGCCTGTTGCTGACCGCGTTGCATGGCATCAACCGCCACCACGGCACCGTTCTTTAGCCGCTCTGTCATGGTACGTATATCCGTGGTGGATGCCTGGGCCCGCTGTGCCAGGGTACGCACCTCATCGGCCACCACGGCAAAACCCCGGCCCATCTCCCCTGCCCGCGCCGCCTCTATGGCCGCATTCAGAGCCAACAAATTGGTTTGCTCGGCAATGCTGCTGATAACCTCCAGCACACTGACTATGCCCTGAATGTCAACATCAAGCCTGTGGATGGCATCGGCAGCGAGATCTATGTCATGGGCCAGAGCCGAGATGGAACGGCCGGTTTCCTGTACTTCCTGGCTCCCCTTGTTGGCCTCTTCGCTGGCCTTGTTGGAGGCTGTGCTGGCCTCCACCGCGCTGGAGGCTATTTCATTGACCGTGGCCGTCATCTGGGTCATGGCCGAGGCCACCTGCTGCGCTTCGTCGTGGCCCTGAGCCACATCGGTGCGCATTTGCTGCGAGAAGGCCTCCATTTGCTGCACCGCTTCAGCCACCTGGGCACTGTTGCTGTTGACCCTGATAATGATCCGCTCGAAGTCTTCCATCATAGCGTTATAGGCCTTGGCCAATTGACCAAACTCATCCTCACTGCGGTGCCCTATGCGGGTGGTCAGATCGTGCCTGTCCCTGGCATGGCGGATCTGACCGACAATGCCATCCACCGTCTTATGCAGGTAATGCATCACGGTCAGGCTCAGTACCACCACCAGGGCCAGGACCAACACCAGTGAGGTGCCAACCCACATCAACACCTGATTGGCCGCGGCCATACGAATGGTCATCATGTCGCCGAGTTCCTTGGCAAGCATTTTTTCGGTTGCATACAGGCTGTTAATTCTGTCGGTGGACATGGAAAACCACTCCTCCGCCGACTGGCCGCGGATTTTTGCGCTGTCCTGCGACAATGCTAGTTCCCGGGCGGCCTCAACCCGAGCGAACTCGGCTCCGCTCTGCAGTAGGCGCCAGCTTTCCTGCCAGGCATCGGGAGCCAGGGCATTGAAACGTTCCGCATAGGTGCGCTGTTCGGATACCAGATTGATAAAGCGATTGAACATTCCCGGCTTGAAGCCCTCGGTACCGAAGGTGGAGCTCAGCACCGCCCGTTCAATCCCGGCGCGTTCCTTCATCTGCAGATAGGCGCTGAATGAGGCCAGGGCCACGGCCAGCGATTGATCCCGTCCCTGCTTGACACTTTCATCCACTATGCCCAGCAGCAAGGCATTGACCTCGGTGTAATAGGCCACCGCCTGAGGAACCGCCACAGTCAGATCATCCACCTGATTGCGCATGACAGCCAGACGGGCCAATTGCTGTGTTGCACTGTTGATGTCCGCCGCCACACCGGCGGGGAAATCATTGCCCGCGATAAAGCGTTGAAACTCATTGCGCCTGTCATCGGTTAAACGACGCTGTCCGGGCAGTTGATTTGCAAAGGCTTTGCCCGATGAACCGAGAAAACCGGCACTCATGCCACGCTCTTTTTGCAGCTCGTGTACCAGGGCACTGTTGCTCACCGCAAGTTCGGTTAACTGCTGCACCTGTGCCAGAGACTGTTTGTCATGCCAGGCATCCCTGAGCATTAGACTGCCGTAGATCAAGTACCCAAGCAGTGAGGGCATAACCACCATTAAAAGTTTTTGTTTGAGGCTGAGATTGCCTATCCATTGCCAGTTCATAAAGATCCCTTTATTGATGCGGTTGTGGACGAGTCTACCTCAGCAAGTCTAGACGCCACATACGCCTTTGGTAGGGTAACTGGCCAAAAAAAAGCCCACCTTCAGGTGGGCTTTTCGGTAGCCTGGACTCAGGCATTACCTTTGAGCTGCATGTTCAGTCCCTTGGCAAAATCCAGCATACGATCCAGCGGGATCAAGGCCTTATGACGCAGGTTTTCATCCACATGGATCTCGTGGTTTTCCATATCGCTGCCGCTCAGTGCCGCCTCTATGGCCTTGAGGCCGTTCATGGCCATCCAGGGGCAATGGGCGCAACTGCGACAGGTGGCGCCGTTACCGCCTGTGGGTGCTTCAATCAGTGTCTTGCCCGGGGCCGCCTGCTGCATCTTGTAGAAGATGCCCCTGTCGGTGGCAACGATGAAGGTGTCATTGTCCATGGTCTGGGCGGCACGGATCAGCTGACTGGTGGAGCCCACGGCGTCGGCCATCTCAACCACACTCGCAGGCGACTCTGGGTGCACCAGTACCGCCGCATCGGGATACTGGGCCTTAAGTTCACGGAGGGCCTTGGCCTTAAATTCATCGTGCACTATACACTCGCCCTGCCACAGCAACATGTCGGCGCCGGTTTGCTTGGCAATATAGCTGCCAAGGTGTCTGTCCGGTCCCCAGATGATCTGCTTGCCTTCGCTGTCCAGGTGCTCGACGATTTCCAGGGCTATGCTGGAGGTCACCACCCAGTCGGCGCGGGCCTTAACGGCCGCCGAAGTATTGGCATACACCACCACCGTATGATCCGGATGGGCATCACAGAAGGCGCTGAAGGCGTCTTCGGGGCAACCGAGATCCAAAGAACAGGTGGCTTCCAGGGTGGGCATCAGCACGGTTTTTTCGGGGCTGAGGATCTTGGCGGTTTCGCCCATGAACTTCACCCCGGCCACAATCAAGGTCTTGGCAGCATGATCGCGGCCAAAACGCGCCATCTCCAGCGAATCTGACACGCAGCCACCGGTTTCCTCGGCCAGGGCCTGGATCTCGGGATCGGTATAGTAGTGTGCTACCAATACCGCATCGCGCTCCTTGAGCAAGGCCTTGATCCTGGCCTTGTAGTCGGCCTTTTCGGCATCGCTCAAGGGGACAGGCTTGGGAGGAAATGGATACTGAATGCTTTCGATAATTGGGGCAAGCTGACTCATGTTGGTTCCACCGTCTGACAACTGGGGCGAATTATACGAAATTGAGCCGCAAAGATTAACCCATTTTATGGTGGAGGGCCCAAAAAGCCCGCGGCTCGGCGGCCGCGCCGCGTGCCAACTGAGCACGGGAGCCAATAAAAAAGGACGCCGCAGCGTCCTTTTTTGATGCCCGACCATCAATGCATGGCCAGCAGCATCTCCTGTGGGTTTTCCAGGTACTGTTTCCACAGGTTACAGAAGCGGGCTATGGTGCCGCCGTCGATAACCCTGTGATCCCCGGACCAGCTGACCTGCATGATCTTGCGGGCCTGCACGCTGCCATCGGCAGCAAAGCGTGGCAGGGTTTGCACCTTGCCAAGGGCCACAATGGCCACTTCCGGCTTGTTGATGATGGGGGTTGCCACGGTACCACCCAGAGCACCGATGTTGGAGATGGAGATGGTACCACCCTTGATATCCGCCGGCGCCACGCGACCACTGCGGGCGCTGTCGGTCAGGCGGGTGATTTCCGCAGCCACTTCCAGGATGGACTTGTTCTGTACATCCTTGACGTTAGGCACCAACAACCCCACCTTGGAGTCCACCGCCATGCCGATGTTGTGGCTGGCCTTAAATGTCAGCTCGGTACAATCGGCATTCACCTGACTGTTCAGCACGGGGAATTGCTTGAGCGCCAGTGACATGGACTTCATAAAGAAAGGCATCATGGTCAGCTTGAGTTCATCGGAACTGTACTTGGTCTTCATGGCTTCACGCAGGGCGATAAGATCGGTCAAATCTATCTCTTCGCAGTAGGTGAAGTGCGGGATGCTGGACACAGAGTCCATCATCTGGCGTGCCATGGCGGCCTGAACACCGCGGATAGCGACGACTGTATCGGCTGCGGCTGGTGCAACAGCGGCAGCTGCGGCTACAGGAGCAGTCGCTGTTTGCGGCTGGGCTGAAGCCTGTACAGCAGGTTGTCCAGAGACAAAGCGCTGCACATCTTCCTTGTACACCCGGCCGTGTTTGCCACTGCCGGGAACCTTGGACAGGTCCACATCCAGGCTGCGGGCAAGACGGCGCACCGCGGGGCTCGCCAGGGCCTTGCCCTGGGCGACAGGTGTCACGGCAGCATTGCAGGCCGCAGCCTGGGGCGCAGCTTGTGCGCTTCCCTGAGCCTGAGAAGCGGCAACAGCGCCGGCGGCACCTTCCACTTCGATGGCGTACAAGGGCGCATGCACCTTGGCCAGTTGGCCCTTGCGATAATGCAGTTTGACTATCTTGCCGGGTTTGATGGCAGGGATTTGCACCAGGGCCTTGTCGGTCATCACGTCGGCGATGGGTTGGTCTTCCACCACCATATCGCCTTCGGCAACCAGCCACTCCACCAGTTCACATTCAACTATGCCTTCACCTATGTCCGGCAGCAGGAATTCTTCCACAGCGGCGCCGCTAGCCGCAACCGCAGGAGCGGCAGCCGGTGCTGGCACGGCTGCGGCTGGAGCTGAGGCTTCGGCTTCACCGCCGATATCCACGGCGTACAGCGGCGCATGCACCTTGGCAATATCGCCCTTGGCGTAATAGAGCTTGCTGATCACACCGGCAAAGGGGGCCGGGATCTGCACCAGGGCCTTGTCGGTCATCACGTCACAAACCGGCTGGTCTTCGGCCACAGTGTCACCTTCGGCAACCAGCCACTCCACCAGTTCGCACTCAACCACACCCTCACCGATATCCGGCAATATAAAATCTTTAATCATACCGGACTCCTAGAATGCGACGCAGGCCTTGATGGCTTCAAAGGTCTTGAGCGCATCGGGCATATATTCTTTTTCGTGGATCAGCGGATACGGGGTATCCAGACCACACACACGGGCTATGGGTGATTCCAGATACAGGAAGCATTCTTCCTGTATGGTGGCGGCGATTTCGCCGGCAAAACCACCGGTCAGCGGCGCTTCGTGGTTAATCAGCAAACGGCCGGTTTTCTTCACCGACTCGGCAACCGTGTCCACATCCCAGGGTGACAGGGTGCGCAGGTCGATAACCTCGCAGGAAATGCCTTCGGCAGCGGCCATTTCGGCGGCCTTCTCCAGGATTTCCATCTGGGCGCCCCAGCCCAGCAGGGTGATGTCTTTGCCCTGCTGGATAACTTCGGCCTTGCCCAGTTCGATTTCGTAATCCCCTTCCGGCACTTCGCCAACGGAAGCGCGGTAGAGACGCTTGGGTTCAAAGAACACCACAGGGTTGGGGTCACGGATGGACGCCAGCAGCAAGCCCTTGGCCTGATAGGCGTTACGGGGCACTACAACCTTGAGACCCGGGGTACCGGTGAAATAGGCTTCAGGGGATTGCGAGTGGTAATGACCACCGGCAATACCGCCACCGTAAGGGGTACGGAAGGTCAAACCGCCGACGTTGAATTCGTTACCTGAGCGGTAACGGAACTTGGCGCTCTCGTTCACTATCTGGTCGAACGCCGGGAAGATGTAGTCGGCGAACTGGATCTCGGCCACCACAGTCATGCCATTGGAGGCCAGACCGTTGGCAAAACCGGCGATACCTTGCTCGGTCAGCGGCGTGTTGAAGCAACGCGCGCGGCCGAAGGTATCCTGCAGACCGGATGTGGCACGGAATACACCACCGAAGTGGCCCACGTCCTCACCGAACACCGTCATGGTGGAGTCTTTTTCCATCGCAATGCGCAGGGCACTGTTGATGGCATGCAACATATTCATTTCAGCCACGGCTTACAGCCTCCCAGAGGTTTTTGGATAGGATTGAGGGTACTTTTTGACATGCTCTTTCAGCGCATCCAGCTGCTTTTGCAGCAGCGGTGTCGGCTTGTCGTACACATCCTCAATGATTTCCTCAAGCAGTGGCGCAGGCACCTTTTCGGCAACCTTCACCGCCGCCAGCACCTCTTCACGGTACTTCTCGTACAGGGCAACATCTTCGGCTTCAGTCATCCAGCCCTTGTTGATCAGCCACAGCTTGAAGCGCTTGACCGGATCATGTTCACGCCACTTGGCTTCTTCTTCCTTGGAGCGGTATCCGGATGGATCGTCTGAAGAAGAGTGAGCGCCCAAACGGTAGGTCATGGCTTCAATCAGCACAGGAGCATTGTTTTCCACCGCGTAGGCACGGGCCTGTTGGGTGGCGGCCAACACCGCCAGCATGTCGTTGCCGTCGACGCGTATGGTGTGCATGCCATAACCCACACCGCGGCTGGCAATACCGTTACCGGCAAACTGCTCTTCGGTTGGGGTGGAGATGGCGTAGCCGTTGTTGCGACAGAAGAAGATCACTGGCGATTTCAACACGGCGGCCATGTTCAGGCCGGCGTGGAAGTCCCCTTCCGAGGCCGCGCCTTCACCGAAGTAGCATACGGCGACATTGCGCTGGCCCTTCAGTTTGAGGCTGTAGCCCACACCCGTGGCCTGGGGAATTTGCGTGCCCAGGGGGGAAGAAATGGTTTGATAGTTCAGCGCGGCGCAGCCGTAGTGGATGGGCATCTGCCGACCCTTGCCGAGATCTTTCTCGTTGCTGAACATCTGGTTCATGAACTGCTCGGTGCTGAAACCGCGATAGCGCAGCGCAGCATGCTCACGGTATTGGGCCAGGATGATGTCGTTATCATCCAGTGCGGCGACGCTGCCAACGATGGCGGCTTCTTCACCGGTACAGGTCATGTAGAAACTGATCCGTCCCTGACGCTGGGCACCGAGCATGCGCTCGTCCAGAACCCGGGTAAAGACACAGGCATCGTGGATACGCTTGGCCAGAGCCTCATCGATTTGAGGCAGCACGGCCTGTTCAAAGGTGGTACCGTCGGCTTGGAGAATTTTCAACACAGGGATAGCAAGCGACTCCCTGTCCAGAAAGGCGACGCGATGCACCGTTTCGCTATTCGTTGTTGCGTTGCTCATAATTTGCTCTTGTTATTGGTGGCCGGCGCAGCACGCCCTGCCAGTTGCTAAAACGCGGACTGAACATTACGTTAACGTAAACTACCTATCAACCATTGGCACCCGTCCGGCGCCAACTTAGGACCGGATCGGATGTATAAATTGGTTTACAAGCTTAGCGTACGTCCGGCGCCTGTGCCGCTGTCAGCATGATCACAGTGCGCTGCCCCACGGGGACCTTGGCGTTCGGAAACACCACGGCCTCGCTGTCGAGTTCAACCCTGATGTCCTTGCCCCCTTCCCTTGCAAGCACAAAGCCCTTGGGGAAAGAGGTAAAGTTCTCGACATCGGAGGCAAAGGTAAATTCAAAGTCTTCGGCCTGCTTATTGATCACCCGGCACACCTGATACAGGTTGACCTTTTCCGGACCATAGCTTTCCAGCTCCAGATCCCGGCCGCAAATCAGTCGGCTCAGCATCTCGCGGGTGGCAATAAAGCGGGTCATGTCGTTCTGGCCCATGGGATAGACCTTGCCCAGCTCTATGGTGAAGGCATCGGCGCCATAATTCTCGGAAGAGAAATAGCTGAAGGTGGTGGTCGGCTCATGATGGAACAACACAGTATCCACCCCGGCGGCCTTGAGGAACATGATCTGTTCGGCGCTGTAGGCGCGGCCCGGACGGTAGGGATAGATGGCAAACTTTTCGTGCTTGGAACCCCGGATGGCGGTATGCAGATCGTAATGAATGCGCTGCGCCCCTTCACGGGCACTGAAGAAACGATCCACATAGGTTTCCAGCTTACGGGCGCGGATCCGCTCCGGATTCACCAATCCGGGTCCTCGGGAATGCTCACCGCTGAACAAACGGTTCATGTTCTCATCCACTATGCGGGTGCCATTGTTGATGGCGGCCGGATTGCCGATGAGAAACAGGGTGCGCTCGCCGACCCGGATTTTGTCTTCCAGCAGATCGCGAATAAGACCGTTGCACAGTTCTATGGGGGCGGTTTCGTTGCCGTGAACGCCGCAGGACAGCACCACATCTTTATTGGCGACTTGCTGCAGTGGCTGAAACAGGATCACGCCCGTGTCCCAGACATCAACCCGGGTATGTTCGCCTATGTCGAAGCCAAAGGGCTCGGGAAAGCTTTGGGGATTGGCCAGGGTCAGGGCCAGGAAATCTTTGGTTTTAAGCAAAGTGTCGAGCACAGCGAATTCTCCTTGTTCATCCGTAACGGCGGTGGGCACAAACGGGACTAATACTAACATAAGTGGCTGAGGTGTCAGCTATCCCTTTCGCTGCCTTACCGGATGAGGACAAGGTCTTACTTCTGCCCTACTGCTGCTACGCATGTTTCTACGCTTGCTTTTCCTTTTGCATTGCTCTTGCATTTGTCTTGGCATTTGCTCACAATGTTTAGCCATCCAGACATCCATTTATTGTGAGAGATTCATGTCAGCACAACAAACCTCCCTGGCCACCTTCGGCGCCGGCTGCTTTTGGGGCGTGGAATATTTCTTCCGCCAGGTCCCCGGCGTGCTTAATGCCACCTGCGGTTACATGGGTGGCAATAACCAGACCACCACCTATGAAGAGGTTAAAAAAGGCAAAACCGGCCATGCGGAAGTGGTGCAGGTGGAATTCGATCCCACTCAGGTCAGCTATGAAGAGCTGCTGCAGGTGTTCTGGAAAAACCACAATCCCACCAGTCTCAATCAACAGGGTGGCGACATAGGCACCCAGTACCGCAGCACCATTTTCTTTCACGACAAGCAGCAAAAGGCCGAAGCCGAAGCATCCAAACTGGCGCTGGCCCGCTCCGGCAAATGGGGCATTCGCCACATAGTGACCGAGATAGTGCCGCTGCAGCGGTTCCACCGCGCCGAGGAATACCATCAGGACTATATCCAGAAGAACAATCTGCCGAGCTGCCACCTGGAATACTGATTGGCTTTTCGACCATAAGTACAAAAAGCCGAAAGCAAGGTAAAAGAAAACGCGCCCAAGGGCGCGTTTTTTTATGTCTTAATGATTAGCCTATCAGCCCTTAAGGGCGGCGCCAATCAAGGCCTGGGCCTCGGCTATCAGCTCTGTCAGATGGACTTCGCTGACAAAACTCTCGGCATAGAGCTTAAACAATGGCTCTGTGCCAGATGGGCGCGCTGCAATCCAGCCATTGGCCGTGACTATCTTGATCCCGCCGATGGCGGCACCGTTGCCCGGTGCATGGGTCAGCACCTCGAGTATGGCATCGCCGCCCAGGGTGCTGGCATTAAGGCTGTCGCCATTAAGTCCGGCAAACTTGGCCTTCATCTTGGCATTGAGCGGACTGTCAATACGGCGATAGAAGCTGCGACCATGTTTGGCCGCCAGCGCCTCATAACGCTCGGCGGGCGTCTGGCCGGTGACAGCCAAAATTTCCGCCGCCAGCAGCGCCAGAATAAAGCCGTCCTTGTCGGTACACCAGGTACCGCCATCACGGCGCAGGAAGGCGGCACCGGCACTTTCTTCACCGCCAAAGGCCACGGTGCCATTTGCCAGCCCATCCACAAACCACTTGAAGCCCACCGGCACTTCCATCAAGGGCCGGCCATGGGCGGCGCAGACCTTGTCGATGAGGGCGCTTGACACCAAAGTCTTGCCGATGGCGAGGTTTTCGGCCCAGCCGGGTCTGTGACCCAATAGGTAATCTATGGCCACCGCCAGGAAGTGGTTGGGGTCCATCAGGCCGCTGCCGGGGCAGACTATGCCATGGCGGTCGTAGTCCGGGTCGTTGCCGACACAGATATCAAAGGCATCCTTGTGGGCCAGCAGGCCCTCCATGGCATGGGGCGAAGAGCAGTCCATACGGATCTTGCCGTCCTTATCCAGGGTCATAAAACCAAAGGTCGGGTCGACCCTGTTGTTGACGACCGTAATGTCCAAACCATAGCGCTTGGCGATTTTGTCCCAGTAATAGATGCCGGAGCCGCCCAGGGGGTCAACACCTATGCGTACCTTGGCCCTGGCTATGGCCTCCATGTCTATGACCTGGGCCAGATCGTCCACGTATGGGCCGATAAGATCCTTGTGTTTGAGCAGCGGCATTGCGCGGGCCACGCTGTAATTAACCCGTTTGACGCCATCGAGGTTGTGTGCCAGGTAGTGGTTGGCACGGGTCTCAATCCAGGAGGTGATCTCCCCTTCGGCGGGGCCGCCGTGCGGCGGATTGTACTTGATGCCCCCGTCCTGGGGCGGATTGTGGGACGGGGTGATGATCAAGCCATCAGACAATTCGTTGCTGTTGGCGCTTTTGTTGGCACTGAGAATGGCATGGGACACCACGGGCGTCGGGGTAAAGCTGTCATTTTCCTGGGCGATGACACACACCTGGTTGGCCACAAGCACCTCGATTGCGCTAACGTAGGCGGCCTGTGACAGCGCGTGGGTATCCATACCAAGATAAAGGGGCCCTTGAATACCCGCCTGCTTGCGGTAGTCCACCACGGCCTGGGTGATGGCCAGGATATGCCGCTCGTTAAAGCTATTCAAAAAGGCACAGCCCCTGTGGCCCGAGGTGCCAAAACTCACCCGCTCCGCCGGATTGCCGGCATCCGGCACCAGGCGGAAATAGTGGCTCATGAGTTTGGGAATATTGACCAGATCCTGTTGCTGTGCCGGGGTACCGGCGCGCTCGTGTATTGCCAAAACCATTACTCCTTGTGTTGCGCTTGCGGACTTAACCCAGCGCCCGCTCGCCGATACTGGCAGCACGCACGGGATCGCAGCCAAAGCACTCCAGCACTTCCTGCAATATCATGCGCTTCTTACCTGTGTTGTTATTGGTGGTAACCCAAAAACCACTGCTGCCGATTTCCTTGGGATTGGCCGACTGGCTGGCCTGCAACAGCGCATCCCTGGAGGTCGCAAAATAAAGCCGATCGCGGCCCTGGATTTGCAGTACCTTGGAGAAACCCGCCGGGTTCGCCCGATGAAGGCTCTCAAGCACAAACAGGAAGCGGCCAACCGCGCCCTTTTGTTGCTCCAGCAGGGATTCAGACAGCAGATGCTCGAAATCATATTCGGCATTTATGTCAGTTTGAGGGGCAAGGGTCGCCTCCATGCCAGGCTGGCTGATGGGCTTGGGTTCGGTGTTGACCACTTCGGTCACCGACAGCCCCAGCAGGCGCCGTAAAATGTCTGAAGCACTCTCGCCTATCCTTTCCGTTTTTGCTGCGATAAAACGATAAAGCTCTTCATCCACTTCAATGTATTTCATAACCCTCGAGTTCCTTAATCTTATGGTTCGTCACTGACGGCCACAGCCAACACTGTGTCCGGCAAAGGGAGTAAGGCCACCAGTGTAGACAGTTATGAATCTTTGATAAAGCACTCTTAATTCAAAACTTGTGGCCTTTTAACTGCCTTGCGGCCATGACAGTTTAAAAAGCCAGCGAACGGTTCACGGCTACCGACAACTTGATCCCTTTGGGTCCGCCATGCACAATTGCGCACCATTGAAAAGGCGGCAGCAGCGGAACACACACATGCACATCAACAGAGCCATCGGCGGCCAGGGGCCGGCAATAGTGCTTATTCATGGTCTTTTTGGCGATCTGGATAACCTCAAGTCGCTGGGACAAAGTTTGCAAAGCGATTACAGGGTCATACGGGTGGATGTGCCCAACCACGGCAACAGCCCCCATTGGGACACCATGGACTACCCCGCCCTGGCCGATGCCATGGTAGCCATGCTGGATGAGGAAGGTATGGACAAGGCGCTGTTTATCGGTCACTCCATGGGCGGCAAAATCGCCATGGCCACGGCCCTGTGCCACCCCGAGCGCGTCAGTGGCGTAGTGGCTGCCGATATCTCGCCGGTCGCTTATCCCCACAGACATCAGCTGGTGTTCCAGGCGCTGACCAGTTTGCCGCTGGATGGCAGCTGTGACCGCCGCCAGGCCCTGGTGCACATGAAAGATGCCGGTGTTGATGAGGCCACGGCGCAATTTTTGCTGAAAAGTTTTCGCCGCACCGACACAGGCTTTGGCTGGAAGATGAATATTGATGGCCTCAAGCGCAATTACGATGCCCTGATTGGCTGGCCGTTCCACACGATCAGCTATTCCGGCCCCACCCTGTTTGTCCGCGGCGGCGATTCCGACTATGTCAAAGCCGAGCACAAGGACGCCATTCTGGCCCAGTTTCCAGCGGTGCAGCTGAAATCCATCGCCGCCACGGGTCACTGGCTGCATGCCCAGAAACCCGAGCTGTTCAATCGTCTGGTGAAAGGATTTGTTGACAGCCTGGCGCTGCCACTCTGAGTTAACTGAAACTTGTGCTCTGGCAGGCGGTAGCGGGCACTTTATCTATGTGATATATTCCCGCCTCTTCCAATCCCGGCGGCCCTGCAGCCGGAATGATTAGCAGCGGGAATCAGGAGAAGCAGTCGATGTTGTCCCAGTACATGGAGCAGATAGAGACCATAGGCCTCAATCTGTTTTTTGCCAGTATCTTCTTTTTTATCGGTATGGCCATCTACGACGTACTGAAGCAGGGCAATGTTCCCAAGTTCGGCCGCTTTATTGTGTGGTTGGTACTTTTTCTCGGCTGCGCCGGTTTTATTGCAAAAGGAATTATCCAGGTGGCCTGGGAAGGTGCAGGCATCGGCTAATTGACTATCATGGCAAAAGAAGCAACAGACAGAATAACAATAGACCTTTTTGCCTCCGAAAAACGCCGCGGTCGTCCCCGCAGCAGTCCCCTTTCTCGGGAGCAACAGCTCAAGGTCAACAAGCGTAACCAGATCCAGCGGGATCGTGCCAAGGGGTTAAAGCGAATAGAGTTAAAAGTGTCACAAGATTTATATGACGCCTTGAACGAAAAAGCTTTGGCCAGTAACATCAGCCGCAGCCAGCTAATCGAATGCATATTGCAGGAACAATTTGGCGGTTGAATCCGGCTTTAAACGATTGATTGCAATCGCGAACTACATATTAAAGGAAAGACAATGGCTACTGTAGGTCTTTTTTTCGGGAGTGACACAGGTAACACCGAAGCTGTCGCCAAGATGATCCAGAAAAAACTGGGCAAAAACATGGTGGATGTCAAAGACATCGCCAAGAGCACCAAGGAGCAGATCGCCGAATACGACCTGCTGCTGTTCGGGATCCCGACCTGGTATTATGGTGAAGCCCAGTGTGATTGGGACGACTTCTTCCCCGAGCTGGAACAGATAGACTTTACCGACAAGCTGGTGGCCATTTTCGGTTGCGGCGATCAGGAAGACTATGCCGAGTATTTCCTTGATGCCATGGGCATGGTACGCGACATAGTGGAAGCCCGCGGCGGTATCATCATCGGCCATTGGCCCACTGCCGGTTACAACTTTGAAGCCTCCAAGGGTCTGGCGGATGACGACCACTTCGTGGGTCTGGGCATTGACGAAGACCGTCAACCCGAGCTGACCGAAGAGCGCGTCGACGCCTGGGTGAAGCAAATTTACGAAGAAATGTGTCTGGCCGAACTGGAAGATTAATTCCCCGGACATCAATACTGAAGCGGCCATAGGTGCCGCTTTTTTATTCGCGTTTTTCAAGCGCCTTATTTGTACGCCTTATTTATACGTCAAGAGAACAGCAAATAGATGCAACACAGTCACTGGGATATCTTTTGTGCCGTCGTCGACAACTATGGTGACATAGGGGTCACCTGGCGCCTTGCCCGGCAACTGGCCAGCGAACACGGTATAGAGGTGCATCTTTGGGTCGATGACCTTAACAGCTTTGGACATATCCTGCCGGCATTGGATCCCAAGCTCCCTTCCCAAATGGTGGAAGGCATCAGGGTTCTGCAATGGAATACCCCACTCGACCTGCCCTATGTTGCCGGAGAGGTGCTGATCGAAGCCTTTGCCTGCGAGTTGCCCGCCGAGGTGAAACAGGCGGTGAAAGACTCTGCCACAGCGCCCTGCTGGCTCAATCTGGAATACCTGAGCGCCGAAGACTGGGTCGAGGGTTGTCATGGCTTGCCCTCCTTCCAACCCGGTGGCATCAACAAATACTTTTATATGCCCGGCTTCAGCGCCGCCACAGGTGGTCTTATCTGCGAGACTGGACTGTTTGAGGCAAGGGCCGCCTGGCAGGCCGACAGCAGCAACAAGATGGCGCTGTTCCAACAGCTGGGCCTTGGCGGCATACAGGCAGAGGATAAGGTCATCAGCGTCTTCAGCTATGAAACCGAGGCCCTGCCTGCCCTGTGCGAACTCTGGTCCGAAGGCCAGCAGCGGGTCCATGCCCTCATCCCCAAGGGCCGCAGTTTCAACAGTCTTAAAGCCTTGCTGCCCGGCCCGGTGGAAGCCCTGACACCCGGGCAGCGGATTGAGCTCGGCAATCTGACCCTGCATGTGCTGCCGATGACGGATCAGCAGGGCTACGATCGCCTGCTGTGGAGCTGTGATTTCAACATAGTGCGCGGCGAAGACTCCTTTTTGCGCGCCCAATGGGCCGCAAGACCCTTCATTTGGCACATTTATCAGCAGGAAGAAGATTACCACCTGGTAAAATTAGAAGCTTTTATGCAACTTTACTGCGATAATCTGGCTTCTGAAATTGCAGATTGCTGGCGGAACCTCAACCTGGCGTTCAATCAGCAGCAGGCGACGGCAGTGCAAACGCACTGGCGACATATTGATTCGCTCGCCGAGCCCTTGCTGGCCCATGCCGGACAATGGCCAGGCGATGCACTTAAGACGACAGATCTGGCTACAAGACTAGTGCAATTCGTCAAAAAATCGTTAAGATAGCGCCTTTAGTAAAACGTCCAAGATATAGGAAATTTAGTAATGAAAACTGCTCATGAAATCCGTCCCGGTAACGTGATCATGTTTAATGACGCCCCTTGGGTTGTTCAAAAAACTGAAACTACTCGTTCAGGCCGTAACGCTGCCATCGTTAAAATGAAGCTGAAGCACGTGCTGATCGACTCTTCTACCGAGACCACCTTCAAGGGTGAAGACAAGATGGACGTTATCGTTCTGGAGCGTCTGGATTGCACCTACTCCTACTTTGCCGATCCTATGTACGTATTCATGGACGCTGAATACAACCAGTACGACGTAGAAGCCGAAAACGTGGGCGATGCCGCCAAGTTTATCGTTGACGGTATGGAAGACACCTGCCAGGTTACCTTCTACGAAGGTAAGGCCATCAGCGTTGAACTGCCAACCACTATCGTACGTGAAGTGGGTTACACCGAGCCTTCTGCCCGTGGTGACACTTCCGGCAAGGTTATGAAGCCAGCCAAACTGGTAGGTACCGACATCGAGCTGATGGTTGCCGACTTCGTTAAAGAAGGCGACAAGATCGAAATCGATACCCGTACCGGTGAATTCAAGAAGCGCGTGTAATTCCCGCTGCTGAATCCCGAATTGATAAAAAGGCCAGCAATTTGCTGGCCTTTTTAATTTCCGTTCCACTCAAAGGTGTCAGGCAACTTCTACCCGGTTGCGGCCGGCTGTCTTGGCCCTATACAGGGCGTTATCGGCCCTTTCAACCAATTCTGCCAGATCTTCCGGCCCCTGCCACTGGGCCAAACCGATACTGGTGGTAAAGCGCACTTCCTCGCCGTCATCGGTTGTCACCAGCAGGGCTTCGCAGGACTCGCGGATCCGCTCAGCCACATCAAGCGCATGCTTGGCGTCGGTTTCCGGCAGGATCACCAGGAATTCTTCACCGCCATAGCGGCCCACCAAATCCACGTTGCGTACCGCCTTTTGGGCCGCCACGGCAAAGCTTTGCAATACCTTGTCGCCCACCAGGTGACCATACTGATCGTTAACCCGCTTAAATCTGTCCAGATCGAGCAGCAGCACTGTTACGCTGCGCAAATATCTGTCCGCCCTGAGCACCTCGGTCTGCAGACGTTCAAACAGGGCGCGGCGGTTAAACAGGCCAGTCAGCGGATCCCGGGTTGCCTGTCGATACAGGCTCACCAACATAAACAGTTGCGACATCTGGGCCCACAGGGTCAGCGCAACCAAGAGGATCAGGGTCATCATCAGCTCCTGGGGGATCTGATAACCACTCATCTGCGAGGCCAACAGCACGCTGAAAAACACTGGCAGCGCCAGCACCATGCCTTCAATCAGGGTCAGCGGAAACACCGCCAGCTGAACGGCGGTGATCAGAGGATAATACTGATAGATCTGCTGGCTCTGCTCCAGCAGCTGGGCACTGTAGACATAGAACGCCGATGGAATAAGTACCAGCAAGGCCAATCTGATGCGCGCCATCAGCAGGCTGGAACTGCGCCCCTGCCAGAACACCAGCCCCATAAAGCCCGCGGCCATAAAGCTCCTGGCCGGTACCATGGCCTGAAACTGCGCCAGCGGCATACTGATATAGTCCAGAATCATCCAGCCCAGCGCCACCAACATGTAAATGGCGGCCAGCGCCTGCACCCTGTGGTGTATTTGGCTGGCCCGTGAGCCATCGAAATCCTTGGTATGATCCCGATTGGAAAACAGGTCACCGAACTGTAATAAGCGTTGCCATCTCATTATCAGTGGCATGGGCTCTGCTTGAGCCGAAACCTGGGATTTGGTCATGTTTGTCCTTGTTATTCAACGGCTGGCCCTGGAGCTACCGATTTGTCTTAGTTATCTGAGCCTAAACTAACCTAAATTAATGACTTTCTGTTTGAGCAACATCAAATATACGAACACTGGCGCAATAAAGCGCAAAAAAACGCCATAAAAAAACCGGCCTGAGGCCGGTTTCTTTTCATGGAAGGAAATCAGGCGATAAGCACAAACCCCACAAAGGCCAGAGCCGCAGCTATCATGGCATAGGGCAACTGGGTCACCGCATGGCTGACCAGATCGCATCCCGAGCCCTGGGCCGCCAGTACGGTGGAGTCGGAGTAGAAACAGGCCTGGCTGCCAAAGGACGAGGCCGACAGCAGCGCACCTATCACCAGAGGGATGTCAGCACCGACGGAATGGGCCAAGGGCATCACAATGGGAATGGTCACGGCGAAAATACCCCAGCTGGAGCCTGTGGCAAAGGCCAGTACCGCCATGGCCAGGAACACCACCGCAGGCAGCAACTGCGCCGTCATAAAGGGGCTCAGGGTGTCAATAACGTATTGGGGCAGCAGCAGGCTGTCACAGACGTCCTTGAAAATAAAGGCGGCGATAACCGTGCCTATGGCAGGCAGCATGTTTTTAAAGCCATCGATCATCTGCTCCATCATCTCGGACAGTGGCATCAGCTTTTGCACCGCATAGTAAGGCAGGGTGACCACCAGGGTCGCCAGCAGGCCTTTCCAAACGTCGATATCGAAATACACGGTGAAACCGACCATCAGCAGCAGCGGCACCAGGAAGTTATGCAGCTTGCCATCCTTATGGGCGGTTTCGAACTCTTCTTCCATGGCCTGCACCGCATAATCATCCGAGGTGTGCACATGACGCATATTGGCGTCGTGCTGCTCTTCCACCGCAGCCGCCTTGAGTTCGGCGCGCTTCATGGGCCCCAGCGCCGGTACCAGCCCAAGCGCCACCAACAGCACCATGGCCACGGCAAACCAGGCATAGAGCATGTAAGGAATGGCCGACATATAGACGCTGATCCCCTGCCCCTCGTCCGCCACACCGTTGTCCACCAACAGGCCACCGAAGAACACCGCCCAGGTGGATACCGGCACCAGCACGCACACGGGGGCGGCGGTGGAGTCCACCACATAGGCCAGCATCTCGCGGGACACCTTGTACTTGTCGGTCACCCGCTTCATGGTTTCACCCACGGTCAGGGCATTGAGGTAATCGTCGATAAAGATCACCAGACCCAGGATAAAGGTCATAAACAGGGATGAGCGCCGGCCCTTCGCCAGGGCAATGGCCTTGTGGCCGAATGCCAGGGCGCCACCGGTGCGGACCAGCAGGGCTATCAGGGCACCGAAGCTGCCACACACCAGAATAAGCCAGCCTATGGTCTCATCGGCCATCACCTTAAGTGAGGTAGCAGCGAAGTTGTTCAGCATTTCGGCGGGATCAAGCAGCAGCAGACCCACTACCGCACCCACGATAAGAGACAGAATGGGGCGACGCAGCCATACGGCCAGCACCAGCACCACCGCCGGAGGAATTAGACTCAACGCCGTCGGTTCAGACATGCACTCAGGTCCTCAAATAACGCCCATAGGGCTGAAAAAGGATACAAGGTGCCCCAGCTTTCGGGCACCGCTCTGCTTTAGGTTGGCCTGCGATCCGGCACAAATACGAGTCTCAGGGTAAAACATCGCGCAGAAAATAAAACGCAACCCCAAGTGAGTCAACCAGAAATTCCATTCAGTTGCCACTTTTTTGCAACATACCCGGCAAACCCCTTCCATCTTCATGTTTATATTGAAAAAATCAAAGTGATTTATCGATAGAAAACACAAAAAAACTATGGATAAAAATGCACTGCCCCTGCCGGCTACCAAATTTCAAAAAGTCGGTAAAAAGTCGGCAAAAAATACGCAAAAACAAACGCCGACTTCCGGCGGTCAAAAGTCCAGGTTAAATTGGCTGCGGCCAGGGCCAAAACAGCGCAATACCACCTTAAAGGCACTATGAAACAGTTTTATATGCTTTTATGTATGTCAGCAAGCGGCTTTCCCAGACAATAATGCTGCAAAATACCGAAATATTTCAGCTTTATCCCCTTCCAGTGCCCCTGAATTTTCGTTATCGTGCCTAGACTTACTCCGGGCCACAGCATTTCGCAAATCAGAGGTAGCGATGTACCCCATAATCAAATCCAACAAACTGGACAGTGTTTGCTATGACATTCGCGGCCCGGTACACAAGGAAGCCCGCCGCCTGGAAGACGAAGGCCACAGGATCCTCAAGCTCAACATAGGCAACCCGGCTCCCTTCGGTTTTGAAGCGCCGGAAGAAATAGTGCGGGACGTGATCCTCAATCTGCCCACGGCCCAGGGCTATTGCGAATCCAAGGGCCTGTTCTCCGCCCGCAAGGCCATAGTGCAGCACTACCAGTCCCAGGGGATCTTTGGCGTCGACATCGAAGACGTCTACATAGGCAACGGTGTGTCGGAACTGATCATGATGGCGCTGCAGGGCCTGCTCAATACCGACGATGAGGTGCTGATCCCCTCCCCCGACTATCCGCTGTGGACCGCAGCCGCCAACCTCGCCGGGGGCAAGGCGGTGCACTACCACTGCGATGAAGAGGCGGACTGGTTTCCCGACCTTGACGATATCCGCGCCAAAATCACCCCGCGCACCCGCGGCCTGGTGCTGATCAACCCCAACAACCCCACGGGGGCCGTGTACAGCCGCGAGCTGTTGCTGGAAGTAGTGGAAATCTGCCGCCAGCACTCGCTTATCCTGTTTGCCGATGAGATTTACGACAAAATTCTGTACGATGGCGCAGTGCATATCCCCGCCGCCTCGCTTTCCGACGACATACTCACAGTCACCTTCAACGGTCTGTCCAAGGCCTACCGCGCCGCCGGCTTTCGGGTCGGCTGGATGATGCTGTCCGGTAACCTAAAAGCGGCCAAGAGCTATATCGAAGGACTGGAGATGCTGTCCTCCATGCGCCTGTGCGCCAACGTGCCCAACCAGCATGCCGTGCAAACCGCCCTCGGCGGCTACCAGAGCATCAATGAACTCATCTTGCCAAGCGGCCGGTTGACTGTGCAGCGCGATACCTGTGTCGAGTTGCTAAACGCCATTCCCGGGGTCAGCGTCAAAAAACCCAAGGGCGCCCTGTACGCCTTCCCGAAACTGGATGCCAAGAAGTTCAACCTGAGGGATGATGAACGCCTGGTGCTCGACTTGCTCAAGGACAAGAAGATCCTCTTGGTGCAGGGCACGGCCTTTAACTGGCCGGCACCGGATCACCTGCGGGTGGTGTTCCTGCCCCACAAGGAAGATCTGCAAAAGGCGCTGCTGGCCTTTGGCGAGTTTCTTGAGACTTATAGTCAATAGCCATCGTCAATAGCTTTTCGCCAATAGCATCTGGCCGCCGGTAACAGGTGAATGTAATAGAAGCGACAAGGCTGCCCCAGGGGCAGCCTTTTTATTTGCCGTGCATCCGGCTTGCGTCCGGCGGTGGGTAATTTAACTGCCCATTTTCATGCCCTTAGGGTAAAGTGGCTTAGGCGTATTGAGGTTTCGTAATTAGATTCAGTTCATCTTGGCGACACTGTTTTAGACTTGAGAAAAGAGTCGCGAAACGAGGAACCAAGTTTAGTTAAGCTAAATGAGTGACAAGTGGCACTGCTTAAAGAGACATAAGTAAAGTATTGCCAAGGTGAACCAGAGCCGAGGGAAGTATGAGTCATTTCTTTGCCCATCTGGCGCGGATGAAGCTTATCCAGCGCTGGCCCCTGATGTACAACGTGCGTCGGGAAAATGTTCAGGAGCATTCGCTGCAGGTTGCCATGGTTGCACACGCCCTGGCGGTGATCAGCAACAGTGAATTCGGCACAAATCTCGATGCCGACAAGGCCGCCACCCTGGCAATTTTTCACGATGCCAGCGAAATCCTCACCGGCGATCTGCCAACCCCGGTCAAATACTTCAACCGCGAAATCGAGGCCGAGTACAAGAAAATCGAGGCCATCGCCGAGCAGCGCTTGCTGGAACTGGTGCCCGAGGCCTTCAAGGACATCTACCGGCCGCTGCTGTTGGCCGATGACGCCGATCCCACACTCAAGGCCCTGGTCAAATCCGCCGACACCCTGTGTGCCTATTTGAAATGCCTGGAAGAGATCAAGGCCGGCAACCGCGAATTCAATACCGCCCGCACCCGGCTGGAGGCCATGCTCAGGGCCAACACGGATCCTGCGGTCAAGTTCTTCATCGATGTCTATGTGCCCAGCTTCCAGCTGGATCTGGATGAAATCAACAAGATGCTATAGGTGAACCCATGACGTCTCTCTGGCACGATCGTTTTCACGGCGAAGACAAGCACAGGCGCAACGACCACCGCAGTCCCTTCCAGCGGGACAGGGCCAGGATCCTTCACAGCGCCGCCTTTCGCCGCCTGCAGGCCAAAACCCAGGTGCTCGGCGTCGGCATGAACGACTTTTACCGCACCCGCCTGACCCACTCGCTGGAGGTGTCGCAAATAGGCACCGGTATCGCCGCCCAGCTCAGACGCAAACATGCCGAGTACGCGCCACTGCTGGATTCCATGAGCCTGATTGAATCCCTGTGCCTGGCCCACGACATAGGTCATCCCCCCTTTGGCCACGGCGGCGAGGTGGCGCTCAACTACATGATGCGCGAACACGGCGGCTTTGAGGGCAACGGCCAGACCTTCAGAATTCTCACCAAACTGGAGCCCTATACCCCAGGCTTTGGCATGAACCTGTGCCGCCGCACCCTGCTCGGCATTCTCAAGTACCCCGCCCTGGCCTCGAAACTCAGCGGCGATCTGCCAAGCACCCAGGTGGCACACTACCGCCAACTGCGGGCCAAGGACTGGCCGCCGGTCAAGGCGGTCTTTGATGATGATGCCACCATGCTGGAGTGGGTGCTGGCGCCGCTTTGTGATGAAGACAGAAACAAACTCGGCGAGATCTTCCGTCCCGCCGATGCCCGCCATTCCAAGACCCGCCACAAGTCACTGGATGCCACCCTGATGGAGCTGGCGGACGACATAGCCTATGCGGTCCACGATCTGGAAGACGCCATAGTCATGGGCATAGTCCGTCGCGACCAATGGCTGGAGGATGTGGCCCCCGTGCTTTGCAACAACGAAGATGACTGGATCCGCACCGAGCTGGCACAAATCGACCGGGATTTGTTCTCCCGCGAACACCACCTGCGCAAGGACGCCATTGGCACCCTGGTGAACGGCTTTGTCACCGCCATCAGTATCCGCAACAAGGAAGGTTTCGAAGAGCCACTGCTGGCCTGCAATGCCGAACTGGATGCAGGATTTGATACGGCGCTCGCCGCCCTCAAGGCCTTTGTGCTGCGCCACGTGGTGCAAAAACCCGAGTTGCAAATGCTGGAATACAAGGGCCAGCAGATAGTCATGCAGTTGTTTGAGGCCTTCGCCTCGGACCCCGAGCGGCTGTTGCCACACAACACCCAGGCCAGGTGGCGTGCGGCCCACGAACAGGGCCACAACAGCATGCGGGTTATCGCCGACTATATCTCCGGCATGACGGATGAGTTTGCCATGCGGATGCACCAACAATTGTTCAGCCCCCGACTTGGGGGGTTGCATGAGTTGGGACCAGAATGAGGGGGTTGGCTCCCGAGGGGGGAGCCAAGGGATTGGGTGGCTCACCGCCTGCGCTTGTTAGCTGAGCCCCCGTTTTTTGGCTTCTAAATACAGTAACCAATGTAGCAGTAAGTAAAAAGCTGCCCCACCTAGAGCCCACAACACCAGGCTTTCGGCTCCAAACTCCCGCCATTTCAGCATAATAAGAAAACCGAAGACAAAACCAAGCGACGCCCCAGCTAAAGCCGAACCCAATACAGGTTTAAGTTTTTCGGACTTAACCAAGTAGATTTTAGTAAATCCTCTAACTAACTCTCCGGTGCCAATGCAACCAACAAAATAGCCAGCCAACTCGTAGTTTATAATGAATCGCCGATCAAAAATTCTTAATACTAAATCTGCGACTAAAAACAGCACCCAATACACGATTGCATAAATTAATACGGTAACAGCACCGTGAAACTCGGGCCTTGAGTGTTCAAAGAAATAAACAGGGATTCTTTTAAGAAAATCCATTATAGAAACGACTCCATTGTACCTAATACAAAATTTGTGGGAGGGTCTAGAGCAGCGTTAGCCATCTCAGTCACAATAGTAGCGACAAAATTGCTTTATTTTATTTACCCCCGAATCTAGCAGCATTAATTAATTCTTTATTTTTTAATGTTATTCTTTCAATATCACTGGCTTTAATATTACCCTTCTCTAATGCTGTGAGAATTTCAAAATGATAATGTTGATATACACTTACAGGCGGTAATGAATATGGCTTTCCTTTAGCTTTTGCTAATTCATATGAAAACTTGCGATCATTCTCCACCATTTCAGATGCCAGTTTCATTTTTTCTCTTTTCGACTGCGATCTTTGTTGGATAGTTATAGTAATAATCGACGATAGAGCACCAATAATCGCACCTACTAACGCAGATATCAAAGGAATTAAAATTTTAGCTTCCATGTATAATCCTGATGAATATAACGCCGCAATATGGGGCAAATAAATTAGTGACGAAGGCACGCAAGCCAAACATTTTGCATCCCATTAATAATTTCCTTTTAAGACGTCTGTTACTCCCTAAAGTTTATTACTCCCTATAGTTACATGCTGAACACGTCCAACTACCGAACCTTTTCATGCTGCTAGGCAAGGGGCTCAAATACATAGGTTTAGATTTGTTTGAGCAATTTGGGCAAGTAGGTTTATTTGGATCTACTGTTGCGGTAACTCCGAAGTTTGAATTACCGGATTCGCAGTTTGCCTTCCATTTTTTGATAGCTCCATTTAAAGCCGGTTCCATACTCCATGTAGCGGATGTAAAGTCTACCTCATGAATGAATGCGTTCATAACGCCCCTGTCAAAAACACCGCGTGTTACACCTTTATGATGAAACATTATTAAAGGTAACCCTTTTGAGTATGCTAATGCAGCTTCAATATGATTCCATTCTGTTGGAAGTGATAATTCTGCTTCAATTTCATGATCTTTGATTTTTCCCTCAGTAATCAATAATTGAGGAAAACCCAAGATAATTGCACCTTTGCATTCTTCCATTATCTCAATGACTTCATCAAGAGGGGCTTTACTGGGGTAATCACTACTTCCCAGAGTTCTTGGAATTAGCCCTATATTTTGAATTAAGGTTAAAAACACTTCCAACCCAGCATCAAACTCAGGAGATACCCAAGTTGGTCGACTTACGAAAATGTGCACGATATTCTCCTAAACTTCTAACGCAGGGCGTAACCGGCAGACGAAAAAAGCAGGTTTTTGGCAGCCCGGTTGGACGGACTTGTTATGCATCTTTTTTGGGCTCAATTTTCCATGTCATGCGATTACGCGTCCCGCCTTCCACATCAAAATGTTGAACTCGACACCGCTTGTCAGCAGGATGCTTTACGATAGCCACATGATCTAGAGAAAAATCTTTGGCAATGATGTAGCAAAACTGCCCCATGTATGGTCTGCCGACCAAGTGATCACAGTCACCGTATTCAGTACCGCAGATAGAGCATTCTTGCTTTCCCACAATCATTCCAGAGCTAACGAACACTTGAGGAGGAAACACAAGATTTTCTATCGCCTCTAGCTTCCTATTGTGTTTCGCGAGATGTGCAAAACCAGGGTGAGCACGAACTGCATCAATCGAAGCCATCTGAGCAGTAATCAATTCGTCCCATGCGGCATCGGGTTTGTCTTCTTTTAATAACAACCACATCTTTAACTCTGCAACTAAAGCTGATGTGACACAACCACACCCAAGTAGTAGGTTTGCATAATCTTCATTTCCATTCTCGATAGCAGTCGCCATTTCAAGGGCGATTGATTCACGAAATGCCAAGAGATTATTAATAACCTCCTGCTGCAGGACGCTGTCCCTGGCAATAGAGAGAAATACTTCGGCCTCTTTAACCTTCGCATTGAATGCGGAAACAAACGGAGGAAGATTGTTATTCATCTGAAGCAGCCCTAATAACTTCCGGCAGATCCTTCAATCCCTCTGGCGGGCCTTTGTAAGTTATCTTCTTGCAAAGTTTGCTTTTTGATCGCTCCACCACAATATCCATCTGCACCACATTTTCGCCGCTCATACCCTTAAAGTAATCGGTGGCATAGTTTGCAATAACACTAAGCGCAACGGATAAATAGGAGGCATTCTGCGAAAGCACGCCAACAGACACAAACAGAGTTGGGGCCACCCACTCGAACGCATTGTTTTGGATATATGGAGGGCGCTGCCCCTTGGAAACCAGCTCGTCCAATGGAATATTGGATGTTCTCAATAGCGTCCTGACAGTCGCACTCTGAGAGACTTGGCGAAAGTTGGAAATATCGGAGGCCGTATCAAAGTTGGAAGGCAGCAAAGTTAGTCCAGTTGGACTGAAGCAGCCTAAGTCGGCAATCCGCTTGCGAACGTCGATATATTCAGAGATGGTTGTGGTCATAGCGTTGGGTGAACCTTGAGATGTATAACATTTGTATAGTGCGCATGCGCATAATCTCCCCGCGTAGCTGCTACCGCCCTCTGACCACTTGGTGAATTGCTTGCAACACACTGTTTTTAAATTTGATTTCTACGTTAACAAAAATCATTCGAGGGGAAAAGTGCACATGTGCATGATTTCTGTCGTTTTACTCCTTGTAATCAGCATCTTGGCAGAGGTTGCTACTGTTCGGCAAGTGGAAAAATGATGTGTATCAAGCCTTTTACCTTAAGCAACACTGCCCGACGTTGCAGAAGAAATAAGATAGCCGCTGTGCCAGCGGCACAAAGTCGTGGGTCTCCAACCCACACCCGGCCAAGAGGGGCTCATCAGCAAGCCCCTCTTGGATCACCCTGCCGCCCCCCGATCGGAGCCGAAAACCCCTCGGCCTTGTACTGAAAATTGGCTAACACGCCAGACGCTCATCCCTGATTCGACTGGCGCTGCTTCGGCATCCATGCCTCGCCACGCCATTTTCAGCAACGTCCTCGGCGGCTCCAAAGGGGGGACATTCGGGTGCAACAGTCCGGCATCTGAGTCGCTGTTAAACAAATTCAATGATGCTGCCAGTGCCAGAGTGGAACACCCATTTATTAGCACCGCCGCACCAGTGACCATCGGCGACAGGGATGTCGCCGGTGAGCCTACATGGAAGTATCCACGGCGTGTTACTGGGGTGGCGGTGCGAAAGCGCACCGCAGGTGATTAATTGCATCCAACGCTGGATGTCAGCACAAAGCACAAGATAGCCGCTGTGCCTGCGGACAAAGTCGCGGCTTTCCTGATGAGGGGTAAATCAGGGTTGAACAGCAAACTTCCAGTTATCTCTGTTTGCGTAGAACACCCAATTCAACTGTTCGGAAACCAGGTAGACAAAAAGGATGTCTGTGGTTTCCTGGAAGCGCTTGAAGTTAGGCCAGTTCAAAATAAATGACTCTTCCAGTCGTTTTTGAGTATTTGTATCCTTGTACACCCGCTCAAAGGTTTCAAAGGCATAAACCTCTTGCCCGATAAAAGGCCCAAGGCACTGATTAAATTCGGCTTCTTTCAGCCAACCACGGTCCACAGAGATCTGGGCGCCCACCAACTCCCAATCTGGATTTGTCAGGCATAATTCGAGATCCTGCTCGGGATTTAAGATCTTGGATAAACAGGAGAAATTCATAACTCAGGCCGTGATGCAAAGTGTGGCCGCAGCATGCGCGGATTAGTCTTCATTTGTCTTGTTCATCCACTATGCCTTTGTCACTTGGAGCAGCTGTTTCTTGGCAATCGAACTAAAGTCAGCAACAGATATTTTTTCGATAAAAACCGACTCATTCACCTGATACATCAGCGAAATTTCAGCACCATCTTCGCTTACTTTATAGTCTATGAGCGAATCAATATCAGACAATAAGGTTTTAAGGCCTGTACCATCAGGCTTGGACAGCGAAATTGCCAACTTGTCATTTTTATCAAACTTCGAGTTGTGATTGGTATCTTTATAAACAATTGAATACAGGAACGCCATCACCGGTTCTTTGCTGCTATAGCCGCCGACTTTAAGGGCATGCATTTGGTCAATCAGATATTTATTGCTCGTTAGCAACCAAGTCGAGTTGATGTCTTGTCCTTTTACAAATAGAACGTTTCTCAGGGCTCCATAAGCACCGCCTGAGCTGAATGAGGTGCCGCTATCTCTTTCGCGAAGGCTTACATATGACGAGTCTGTGCCAGCAACGCCTTCAATACTGCCTAGAATAAGCTCGACGCTTTCCTCAGCATTGTTATCGATTTTTACTGCTCGCTTATTTTCCCATTCGTTCGATAGTAGGTTTACATAAGTAAATGTTCCCAACCCCGCGATAAGCAAGAGCATGAGAGCTATCGAATTGAACCTGTTAACAAACCTAAAAAATCCGTTTTCGTTCATTAAGTATCTCCCTATAAAAGTATGACGCTTTGCGTTATAGGCATGGTCGGCAAACCTACCTGCCTTCTCTTTATCTCTTTGATTCGGCATCTTGGCAGAGACTCTCTCTGTTCGGCAAGTGGAAAAATGATGTGTGTCAAGCCTTTTGCCCGAAGCTGCGAGAGTGCTAAAGGGGAACACCTAAAAATTAGCACTGCCGCACCAGTGACCGTCCGAGCCATGGATGGCGAGGGGAGCCTACATGGACGTATTCACGGCGTGTCACGGGTGTGGCAGTGCGAAAGCGCACCGCAGGTGATTTATAGCACTGAAGCTGGAAGTTTCTGTTGGAGCATGAGATAGCCGCTTTGCAAGCGGCATAAAATCGCGGCCTTCCAGCCCGCCTCCGGGCAAGGGGCTTTGCTCATCCAAAGCCCCTTGCATCCCAAAGGATGCCCCACCGACGCTGACAACCCCTCGGCCTTATGCTGAAAATTGGCTAACGCGCCAGACGCTCATCCATGATTCGACTGGCGCTGCTTCGGCATCCATGCCTTGCCACGCCATTTTCAGCAACGTCCTCGGCAGCGTCGGAACGGGGTAACGGTGCAATAATTTGGCATCTGAGTTAACTCCAAACAGCTACATTGGTACTGCTAGAGCAAATGGTTAACGAGTGACAGACAGAAACAACAAAGCCCGCGTTGGGCGGGCTTTGTAATGAGGGTTGTAGGGCGACTAGCCCAACAAGGTCGGGAACATTCCTTTGAAGCCGGCGGCGATGACTTCAATGCCGATGGAGAGCATGAGCAGGCCCATCAGACGGGTGATGACGTTGATGCCGGTTTTGCCGAGTACCTTGTAGATCATCGGAGCCATGCGGAACAGGCCGAAGCTGAGCAGGCCGAACAGCACCACGGTCACGAACATGGCAACCAAGTCCATCAGGGTGTTGTGGGAGGCGGCGAACACTATCACGGAGCTGATGGCGCCGGGGCCGGCCATCAACGGCAGTGCCAGGGGGACTACGGCCACGGATTCCATGCCAGAGGCTTCGCGGTCTTCTTCCTGGTTGCGTTTCACCTCACCCAGTTTGCCCTGCAACATGGACATGGCGATGATGGCGATCAGGCTGCCGCCGGCGATGCGGAACGCCGACAGGGAAATGCTGAACATGTTCAGTATGTGCTGCCCCGCCACTATGGTGACCAGCAGGATCACCACCACGGCAAAGTTGGCTACCTTGCCGGTGTGATTGCGCTCGGCTTCAGTCTGGTGACTGGTGAGGCTGACAAACACCGGCAGCAGGCCCACCGGGTTGATGATGGCCACCAGGCCGAGAAAGAATTTAACGTACAGGGTCAAATCCACTTTTGCTGTTCCTTTACACAGAGGGTTGGGCGCCAGATCACAACGACTGCGTGGCGATGAACTAATCTACCTTAAGGCCATAAAACCCGGAAATGAGATTTTCTGTCGAGACGGCCGATTTTTAATTAGTTTAGCTAATGATTGGTACATTTTTCGGCCAGCGGCAACTCTTGTTCGGGGGCGGCGATTTTTAGCGCAACCTGGCGGAGTTTACGTCATTCCGTTACAGATAAGCGCGGATATTGGGTCGGGATCACAGAAAAAGCCCGCCGATAACTGTAATTTTATTACACAAAGAATCCTTGGCCAAATCGGCATTTCGCCAAGTATTTTTAAAGGAAGGCTATTATGAAAGTCACCAATACCCAAGAGCTCGACGCCCTGGTCGAACGGGTCGCCAAGGCCCAGGCCCAATTCGCCACTTACAGTCAGGAGCAGGTGGACAGCATTTTCCGTGCCGCCGCCCTCGCCGCCGCCGACGCCCGCATCAAGCTGGCCAAGATGGCGGCCACCGAAACCCGCATGGGGGTGCTGGAAGACAAGGTGATCAAGAACCACTTCGCCTCCGAGTACATTTACAACAAGTACAAGGACGAGAAGACCTGCGGCATTCTGGCCGAGGATGACACCTTCGGCACCATCACCATTGCCGAGCCCGTGGGGCTTATCTGCGGCATAGTGCCGACCACCAACCCCACCTCCACCGCCATCTTCAAGGCGCTGATCAGCCTCAAGACCCGTAACGGCATCATCTTCTCGCCCCACCCCAGGGCCAAGGAGTCCACCACCACGGCGGCCCGTCTGGTGTTGGAAGCCGCAGTGGCGGCCGGTGCGCCCAAAGATATCATAGGCTGGATAGACGAGCCCAGCGTGGCCCTGTCGAACCAGCTGATGACCCACGCCAAGATAAACTTGATCCTGGCCACAGGTGGCCCCGGCATGGTGAAGGCCGCCTACTCTTCAGGTAAGCCCGCCATAGGCGTGGGCGCAGGTAATACGCCGATTGTTATCGACGAAACCGCCGATATCAAACGCGCCGTCAGCTCCATCCTGATGTCCAAGACCTTCGACAACGGTGTGGTGTGTGCCTCCGAGCAGGCCGTGGTGGTGGTCGATGCCGTCTACGCCCAGGTGAAGGAGCGTTTTGCCAGTCACGGCGGTTATCTGCTGAGCAAGAAGGAAAATGCCGCCCTGCAATCTGTGATTTTGAAAAACGGTGCCCTCAACGCCGACATCGTTGGTCAGAGCGCCGTTGCTATCGCCGCCATGGCCAATATCAAGGTACCGGCACACACCAAGGTACTGATCGGCGAAGTGAGCGAGATAAACGAAGCCGAAGCCTTCGCCCATGAAAAGCTGTCTCCGCTTTTGGGTATGTACCGCGCCGCCAACTTCGAGGAGGCGCTGGACAAGGCCGAGGCCCTGGTGGCCCTTGGCGGTATCGGTCACACCTCGGGCCTGTACACAGATCAGGATACCCAGACAGAGCGGGTGAAAACCTTTGGTTACCGGATGAAGACGGCGCGGATCCTGATCAACACCCCGGCCTCCCAGGGCGGCATCGGCGATCTGTACAACTTCAAACTGGCGCCCTCCCTCACCCTGGGCTGCGGCTCCTGGGGCGGCAACTCCATTTCGGAAAACGTCGGCCCCAGCCATTTGATCAACAAGAAAACCGTCGCCAAGAGGGCCGAGAACATGCTGTGGCACAAACTGCCTTCGTCCATCTACTTCCGTCGTGGCAGCCTGCCGATTGCACTGGAAGAACTCGCAGGTAAAAAACGCGCCCTGATAGTCACCGACAAGTTCTTGTTCAACAACGGCTATTGCGACGAAACCATACGTATCCTCAAGGCCCAGGGCCTGGAGACCGAAGTGTTTTACGAAGTGGAAGCCGATCCCACCCTCGCCATAGTGCGCCAGGGTGCCAGGGTGGCCATGAGCTTCCAGCCCGATGTGATCATCGCCCTCGGCGGTGGCTCCCCCATGGATGCGGCCAAGATTATCTGGGTTATGTATGAGCATCCGGAAGTAGACTTTGCCGATCTGGCGCTGCGCTTTATGGATATCCGCAAGCGCATCTACAAGTTCCCCAAACTCGGCGCCAAGGCCATGATGGTGGCCATACCCACCACCTCGGGCACAGGTTCGGAAGTCACCCCCTTTGCCGTGGTGACCGACGAGCAGACAGGTACCAAGTACCCCATTGCCGACTATGAGCTGACACCCAATATGGCCATTGTCGACCCCAATCTGGTGATGGATATGCCCAAGTCACTGACCGCCTTTGGTGGTATTGATGCTGTGACCCACGCCCTGGAGGCCTATGTCAGCGTGATGGCCAACGAGTACAGCGACGGTCAGGCACTGCAGGCCCTCGCCCTGTTGTTCCAACACCTGCCAGAGGCCTACGACAAGGGCGCCCAGGCACCGGTTGCCAGGGAGAAGGTCCACAATGGCGCCACCATAGCCGGTATCGCCTTTGCCAACGCCTTCCTTGGCATCTGTCACTCCATGGCCCACAAGCTGGGAGCCGAGTTCCACCTGCCACACGGTCTGGCGAACGCGCTGCTGATCAGCAACGTCATTCGTTTCAACGCCACCGACCTGCCCACCAAGCAGGCAGCGTTCAGCCAGTACGACAGGCCCAAGGCCCTGTGCCGTTACGCCGCCATCGCCTCTCACCTGGGGCTGCCCGGCAAAACAGACGCCGCCAAGGTGGACGCCCTGCTGGCGAAACTGGAAGAGCTGAAAGCCAGGCTCGGGATCCCTGCCTCCATCCGTGAAGCCGGTGTCAACGAGGCAGACTTCCTCGCCAGGCTCGACGAGCTGGCCGAAGACGCCTTTGACGATCAGTGCACAGGTGCCAACCCGCGCTATCCGCTGATAAGCGAGCTGAAACAAGTGCTGCTGGACAGCTTCTACGGCAAGGCCTACAGCGATAACTGAGTGGCGGCTCAGGCATAAACAGCAAAAACAGCACAAACAACAACGGCGCCCAAGGGCGCCGTTGCTTTATCTGTAACTTACTGCATCAGCAGATGCTGACCAGATCGTCCTCAACAAACTGCTCAGGCAGATTCTGCATCTGCTTCAGCAGCAAGGGATTTCCGAGAATATAACCCAGCTCCTGCTTGCTCAGCAGCGCCAGCAGGCTCTTGCGGCACACGGCTTCCTGCACCTTGACCCTGGCGATGGCATCCAAAGGCTCGACGGCGCCACCCGGGGTATGGGTTGGCAGCTTGTCCATCATGGCCAGATGCAGCTCCATCAGCTCGGGGCTTCGCAGCAGGGACTCTATGGTCCAGATTTCGGTCAGATCGGCCTGATACTGCTCGCGGCGCTCGGCCACCTTGGTCACCAGCTGTGGCTGGGCCACCTCTTCCGGTGTCGCCATGATACGGCGGCGTTTAAACCAGGCACCTATGCCCCAGGAAGAAGTAAATGCCGACAGCGGCACGGACAACCACAAGCCCACCAGGGCCGGTGACATCCAGGCCAACAGGGTCAGGGAGTCGAGCCAGGCCGCATAGCCCAGCAAGGCGCCTGCCACCATATGCCACTTGTGCCTGAAGATCAGCGCGGCCCAGGGCAAACTGCCGTCGTCCCGTCGCTGGGGCGACCAGCCGCTGTCGCGGCCAAAGAGAATCGACAGCACGGCGCCGCAGTGGATAAGCATCATGATGGGAGCAATCAAGGCCGACAGTATCACTTCCACCAGAACGCTTAAGCCCACCCGCAAGCGGCCACCGAGGGCGCGGCAGGTGGGCGAATCCTTGATAAGCAGCAGCAAACCGAAAATCTTGGGCCCAAACAACACCCCCATGGTGATAAAGAACAGCCGCAGGGCGCGGTCCGAGTCCATCACAGGCCAGGTGGGAAACAGGGAGAACTGATCGGTGAAGTACTCGGGACGGATATAGTGCGCCTGCAAGGCCAGCAGCAAACCAGACAGGATCAGCATCAGCCAGAACGGCGATGACAGATAGGCCATGATGCCGGTCAGCAGATGCAACCTATTGATCCAGTGCAGCCCCTTGGCCGGCAATACCCGCGAGTGCTGCAGGTTGCCCTGGCACCAACGTCTGTCCCGCACCGCGAGATCTATGATGGACGGTGGGCATTCCTCGTAGGAGCCGTGAAGATCGGCAGCGATTTGCACACTCCAGCCTGCACGGCGAATAAGCGCCGCCTCGACAAAGTCGTGGCTGAGAATATGACCGCCGAAGGGAGGCTTGCCCGACAGGTGTGGCAACCCCGCCGCCTGCATAAAGGCTTGGGTGCGGATAATGGCGTTGTGGCCCCAGAAGTTACCTTCCTTCTGCACCCACCAGGCCAGACCCGTGCCTATAACGGGACCATAGATGCGGGCGGCAAACTGCTGCAACCTGGCCATCAGTGTGGTGCCGTTGATCAGCGCCGGTATGGTCTGAATAAGACCGGAGTCGGGATCGGCCTGCATTCTCGCCGCCAGGCTGACCATGGTGCGGGTCTCCATAATGGAGTCCGCATCAAGCACCAGCAGATGATCATAGCTGGCACCCCAGCGGCGACAGAAGTCGGCCACGTTACCGGCCTTGCGGGCGATGTTTTTACGGCGGCGACGGTAATAGACCCGCGCCCTGCCGTCCACGGCCTGACGCAACAGCCAAAAGGCCTGCTCCTCGGCGAGCGCCACATTGGGATCCGTGGTATCGCTGAGGATAAACCAGTCAAAGGCGTGGCCCTGACTGCGCTCGGCGAGCGCCAGCGACATGGTTTCCACCGCAGCAAACACCCTGTCCGGCGCCTCATTGTAGGTCGGCATCAGGATAGCGGTGCGGGTGGTCAGCACCGCATCTTCGGCAAAGGCATCCTGCTGATGACGCAGCAGCTGGATAAAGCCGGCCACGCCGCTGCAAAAGGCCAATGCAATCCAGCAGAAGTTGACCGCAAACAGCAGCAATACCAGGTATTCCAGCGGTGTAATACCGCCGACGCTGAATACCCCGGCCATTTCATAGATGGCAAAGGCCGACAGCGCTATGGCGCTGCCGACCACCAATACCCGGCGCCGGGCCAGGGATCGCACGCCCCGGGGTGCGACGCTTGCGCGGGGAAAACCCTCGGCAAAGGCCTTGAGGCTCTGGGGCGGCATGGGGCTGTGGCGCTCGGGCGGCATGGCACTGTCGCCGGCGAGCGCCGGGGCGCTGACATTAAGCAAAGCTTCGGTCATTGGACGGATTTCCTCAGAGCGTCCAACGATAGAGCCAGGTTTCGGCCTGACGCTGATCGCCAAACTTCAGCTCTGCCCTCAGTTCTGCCAAGTTGACCTCCAGGGGATCGAACTCGAACGACAGACGGTAGCCATGGCTTCTTGGGTTCTCACGCACCACTATGTTGCTGATGGTACCGGCGGAGGATTCCACCTTGGCAACGGCCTGGCCCTGGGGCATGTCACCCTTGACCTGATAGTCAATCACAAACAGGCGTCTGGCGGTAGGCTTGGCAATATCGGCGCGGCCACTGGCGGTACGGCTAACGATAACGGCCCTGTCATTGTTCACTGGCTCGGCGCCCCACACCAGATGGTAGGAGAAATGGAACTCGCTGCCGGCCGCCAGCGGATGACGGGGTTTCCAAAAGGCCACTATGTTGTCGTGGATTTCGGACTGGGTCGGGATCTCGGTCAGCACCACGGCGCCAGGGCCCCAATTGCCAACCGGCTCCACCCACAGACTGGGGCGACGCTCGTAATTGGCTTCCAGATCCTGATAGGCATCGAAATTGCGCTCGCGCTGCATCAGGCCAAAGCCTTGGGGCGAGTTGTCCATAAAGGCACTGATCTGCAGGTTGCTGGGGTTGGCCAGTGGGCGCCACAGGCGTTCGCCGCGACCGTTGATCATCAGCAAACCGTCGGAGTCATGGACCGAGGGCCTGAAGTCATCGGCATTCTGGCGGCCGTTGGCGGAGTGCATATACATACTGGTGCTGGGAGCCAGACCCACCTTGGCCAGTTCAACCCGCGGGAACAGGGTCGCTTCCACGTCCATGCGGGTATTGTCACCGGGACGGATGGAGAAGCGGTAGGCACCGGCCACGCTGGGGCTGTCCAGCAGCGCGTGCACCACAATCAGGTTGGTTTCGGCGTTAGGCTTTTCTATCCAGAAGGCGCGGAACACCGGGAATTCCTCACCGGCAGGCTCGGCGGTATTGATGGCCAGGCCGCGGGCGGACAGACCGTAGGCATTGCCCTTGCCCAGGGCACGGAAGTAGCTGGCACCCTGGAACACAAACAGTTCGTCAAAGTATTGGGCGGTATTGAGCGGGTAATGGACCCGCAGGCCGCTGTAACCTATGTCCTGGGTCGGCAGTTTTTCCCTGAGCACCTCACCGGCACTGAAAAAATTGGGATCGTAGGCCAAATGGGTCGCCTTATTGCCTTCCACCAGGGCGATTTCAATCAGATCCTGGAAGTAAAAGCCACGATGGAACAGTTGCATCTGGTAAGGCAAGGCTTCGCTGCGCCAGATGGCCGCTTCCGGTTTGAAACGAATATCACGGTATTCGTCGTAGTTGATCTTCGCCAGGCTGGCGGGCAAAGGATCTTTCAGGGCCACATAGGGCTTTTGCGCCAGATTGCGGGCTATCCGTACCACAGTATCTGAATCAAACTGGCCGTTCCTGGCAAAGCGCACCTGAGCCCGGGTATCTGTCTTGACCGGCTTGGGCTGGATATCTGCGGGCTTGACCTCGGTGGCGGGTTTGGCATCGCTGCCCTTGATGTCGGCCGCATTGACGGCAGCACTGCACAACAAGGACGCGGCGGCAAACCCGGACGCCAGCAAGGGGGCCAATTTTGAACGATTGGGGTGGCAACTCAGAAAGCTAACCATAGTGGAGATGACCTGAATAAAGTAGAGAAACGGATGTTTTTTATGGAGTTTCGTTAAACTTTGTCTGCCGGACGGCGTGACGGGAAAGTTAGCGGCTCACATTGCGCGAAAGATAGCAGAACAGTAAAAAAATGCACAAGATATGTGTGCTTATGGGCAAACAAAATTATACCGTTTAGGTATAAGGTTATAACTAAAGTTTAAGGCGAATTTCTGCCCCGGAATTTTAGCGCCATTCCGGGACAGAAACGTTTTTATTTCAGTGGATTAAGGCGCGGGATCATCTGTCCCAAAGCGCAGGTGCCAAACTGTTGAAGCGGCTGATGCCTTTGTCAGGTGCGCCCTTGAGTTGGTAGTAGTTGTCCTGATAGATGCGCCAGCGACACAGGTCTATGGGGGTCACTTCCGAGCAATTGATGGTGCCCGTCATACCCGCCGCTTCAAAGCCCGCGGCCACCAGCTCGGAGCAGAAGAATTTGGCAAAATCTTCCTGGTTGTAGCCCGGCCCGTTGAAGTCGTCGAACAGGTCAAAGGCCGATAACAGCGCCTGGGGCACATCGAAGGGTTTACGCGCCTTGGCCTGGTTGAACAGGAACTCGTAAAACGCCGCTTCGTTGAAACGGGTTTCCCGCAATTCGGGATCCAGCGGCAGCCACCAGATCTCACCGTCATAATCCAGCCGGTCGCTGAAGCGGGAAATCTGCACCCCTGTGAAATCATTGAGTTCGGTGGACTCAATGATCTGATTGAAGAACCGGCCACTCGTGTCATTGACCACCCTGGTTTGCAGTATCACCCCCACATGGGACACGTGGGAGCGGGTGGCGAACTTGGTCAGATTGGAAAATGCGGCCTTGCCGCCGAAGGCAATGACGTCACCGGGCCGCATCCGCGCCCTGGCGTCTTCGTAACCTATTTGAATGGCTGTCATGGCAAGCTCCTTTTGCTGTTAGAGACGCTATTACTATTGCAGCTGGTGTGAAGAATTCAACATCTTAGATAAAAAAAGCCGGCATAGGCCGGCTTTTTCGGGGATTGCTTTTCAGCGCTTACTTGGCGGTCCAACGATCCATCCAACCCAGCACCTTGGCATACCATTGCTGCAGGTTGTCGGGATTGAGGATCCAGTGATTCTCGTCGGGGAAAATCAGCAGTTCCGAAGGAATGTTGTTGCGCTGCATGTAACTGAAGGCCGCCAGCCCTTGATCGTAGGGCACGCGGAAATCCTTCTCCCCGTGGATCACCAACATGGGCGTCTTCCAGTTTTCCACGTAGTTGACCGGATTGAACTTCTCATACAGCTTCTGGGCTTCCTGGTAGCTGCCGCCGAACTCATGCTCGGGGAACCAGAGTTCCTCGGTCACATGATACATGGAGCGCATATCGAACAGACCGGCATGGTTCACCAGACACTTGAAACCTGTGTTCCAGTTACCCTGGATCCAGTTCATCATGTAGCCGCCGTAGGAACCGCCGAGCGCGCAGGCGTTGTCCACATCCAGCCACTTCTGTTGCTTACCGACGGCAGCCAGCCCCTTTTGCAGATCTTCCAGCGGCTTGCCGCCCCAGTCCTGGGAAATGGAATCGGTAAAGGCCTGACCGTAGCCGGTGGAACCGTGGAAGTCCACCATGACCACGCCGTAACCGGCGCCGGCCCACAGCTGGGCGTTCCAGCGACCACTGAAGCTGTTGCCAAAGGAGCCCTGAGGACCACCGTGCACCAGATAAGCCACGGGGTACTTCTTGCCTTCTTCATAGTTGGCGGGCTTGATCCAGTAGCCATAGACTTCTTCGTTGTTCCAGCCCTTGAAACTGAACTGCTGGTATTCACCGAACTGAATTTCCGCCAGCTTGTCCTTGTTGGACTCGGTCAGGCGGGTCAGCTTGTCACCGTCAAGGCCTATGCTGTAAAAGTCACCGGGCTCGGACAGGCTCTTGTGATTGAACACCAGCTTGTCACCGGCCAAACCCACCAGGCTGTTACTGCCATCGTTGTAGATGGGACGCACATCACCGAACTGGGTGTTGATTTCAAAAATCGACACCTGCCCCAGATCCTGGGCGGTCACGTACAGGGTGCGATGATCGGCACCGAACTGCAGTGAGGATGGGCTTCTGTCCCACAGGGGCGCCACTTCCTTTTCCTGGCCGGTCACCAGATCGCGCATCATGATGGCGTAGCGATCGGCTTCAAAACCGGGCTTCTTCATCGCCAGATAGGCCAGGTAACGGCCATCGGCGGAGAAGGTTGGCTGGGCGTCCCAGGCAATGTTCTTTTCGGTCAGGTTAACCGCCTTGCCGCCGGTCACAGGCACCTGCCACAGATCATAGTTGGTGGTCCAGGCCTGATCTTTTGACGGCGCCTTGGCGCTGTAAACCACAGTCTTGCCATCGGGGCTGAAGGTCACCTCTTCCATGCCGGAAAATGGCTTGGGCGGTGTTTCGGTATCCTGGCCGGCAGTGATGTCCACCGGCGTGCCCAAACCGGCCTCGTCCAGCGAAGCAACAAACAGGTGATTGCGGGCGTGATCGAACCAGGTGTCCCAGTGACGCACCATCAGCTGGCTGTATTCGCGGCCGGTGCTCTTGCGGGCGGCCTCGGCATCGAATTTTTCCTTGGAGCACTCCAGGGTCTCGCACTCGGGGAACACCCGCATGCTCATGACCACCTGCTTGCCATCGGCGGACAGCTTGAAGCCGTCGATGTCCAGCGGCAGGTTGGAGATCTGCTGCGCTTCACCGCCATTGAGCGGCAGGCGGTACAGCTGGCTGGAACCGTCACGGGCGGCGATAAAATACAGGCTCTTGCCATCGGGGCTGAAGGCGGCATCGTGCTCTGTGCCCTTGGCGGAGGTCAGCTTAACTGCGGCCTTGTCTGAGGTCAGATCCAGCAGGTAGAGATCGGATTCGCCCTTGCCGGCATCGTCGATAATCTTGAGGCCATACACCAGCTTGGTACCGTCATTGGACAAGGTGGCGGAGTGGAGTTTGTTGAGATTCACCAGTTGCTGCACGTTGAATGGTTGAGGTGCAGCCAAGGCGGAAGCGCTGAATCCGGCCAATGCCAGAGCGAGCGCCAAAGCGTTATGCTTGTTCATTATTCTTGTCGTCCGATGTTGAGTTGAACTTGTTATTGTTATTTCCTGAAAAACCGCCCGTCCCCACTGTATTTCCAGTGGCGGACGGGCGTTAACCCCTTAGGCGCGGGCTTTTTCTATATTGACCTTCCAGATGGCAGGGCCGGTCTCGTGGGCGTTAACGCCCTTGGAGTCCACTGCTACTGTCACCGGCATGTCCTGCACATCAAACTCGTAGATGGCTTCCATACCCAGATCTTCAAAGGCCACCACGCGGGCCTTCTTGATGGCCTTGGACACCAGGTAGGCGGCGCCACCAACGGCCATCAGGTACACGGCCTTGTGCTGCTTGATGGACTCAACCGTGGCCGGGCCACGCTCGGCCTTGCCAATCATGCCCATCAGACCTGTCTTGTCGAGCATCAGATCGGTGAACTTGTCCATACGGGTGGCGGTAGTTGGGCCGGCAGGTCCCACCACTTCATCCCCCACGGGGTCAACCGGGCCCACGTAATAGATGAACTTACCGGTGAAGTCCACGCCCGCCGGCAGGCCTTCGCCTGATTCGATCAGGGTCTGGATGCGCTTGTGGGCAGCATCACGGCCGGTGAGCATTTTGCCGGACAGCAGCAGGGTGTCGCCGCTGTTCCAGGTTTCAATTTCGGCCTGGGTCACTGTGTCCAGGTTAACGCGGCGCACGTTCTCGCCCACTTCCCAGGTGATTTCGGGCCAGTCGGCCAGGCTTGGCGGGGTCAGATCCGCAGGACCTGTGCCGTCCAGGTGGAAATGCACGTGACGGGTGGCGGCACAGTTGGGGATCATCACCACAGGCTTGGAAGCGGCGTGGGTCGGCGCGGACTTGATTTTCACGTCCAGTACTGTGGTGAGACCACCCAGACCCTGGGCACCTATACCCAGGGCATTGGCGCGCTCAAAAATGTCCAGACGAAGTTTTTCTTCGGCGGTTTGAGCACCACGGGCCTTGAGTTCGTGGATGTCCACGCTCTCCATCAGGGATTCCTTGGCCAGTACCGCGGCTTTCTCGGCGGTACCACCTATGCCTATGCCGAGCATGCCTGGAGGACACCAGCCGGCACCCATGGTGGGCAGGGTCTTTTCTACCCAGGCGGCGATATCGTCTGAGGGGTTCAGCATCACCATCTTGGATTTGTTCTCACTGCCACCGCCCTTGGCGGCAATGGCCACTTCCACATGGTTACCGGCCACCATGTCAATATGCACCACGGCGGGCGCGTTATCCTTGGTGTTGGTGCGGGCACCGGCGGGATCGGCCACTATGGAGGCCCGCAGCGGATTGTCTGGATTGCTGTAAGCGCGGCGCACACCTTCATCCACCATCTGCTGCACCGTCATATCGGTCTTGTCCCACTGCACCGCCATGCCCACTTTAACGAAGCAGGTGACAATGCCAGTGTCCTGACACAGGGGGCGGTGGCCTTCGGCCGACATGCGCGAATTGATGAGGATCTGGGCTATGGCGTCCTTGGCGGCGGCACTTTGCTCGCGCTCGTAGGCTTCGGCCATGGCATCAACGAAATCTTTGGGATGGTAGTAGGAGATGTATTGCAAGGCATCGGCAATACTTTCGATGAAATCGGCCTGTTTAATGACGACCGCTGACTGATGTTCTGACACTTTCTGCTCCGACACTTTCATTGATTGAATGGGTGTACCCGCATGACGGGTGTGCCCCGTATAATAGTTTTATTAATCCTTTTCAGGCCGGTATGATAACCTCTCGGGTCTTTTTGGGCTACATCACATTGTAATAAGGTTTATCGATGTTCAAGCTGGCACAGTCACGTCATGTCTCTGCCCCCCTCGCCGTGAAAACCCTCAATTGGGATGACAGCACACCGGCGCTGTTTGCCCACCTGGCACACCTGCCCTGGGCCCTGTTGCTGGACTCTGCCGATGCCCCCCACGAGGATGCCCGCCGCGATTTGATTTGCGCCAATCCTGTGGCCAGCCTCAGCGCCACCGAAACCGAAGCTCACCTGTGGCACTGTGACGGCGTGTTCGAGGCTCCCCTGCCCGCTACCCTCGCCGGCACCGATCCCCTGGCACTGCTGGAACAAATGCAGACTGCGCTGTTCCCGCACGCCAAGCCCTGCAGCGCGTCACCCTTTGCCGGCGGCGCCGCCGGTGCCTTCAGCTACGATTTGGGCCGTACCATAGAAAAGCTGCCGAGCCGGGCCAAGGATGACATTGCCCTGCCGCTGCTCAATATAGGTTTCTATGACTGGGTTCTGGTACGCGATTACGACAGCAACAACTGGACCCTGGTGCATTACCTTGGCGAAGCGGCCCTGAACGAGACTCTTGCCTGGCTCGAAAGCTTACGTTCGCAGGCCGAGCCAGTGCCTGACAACTTCAAACTGACCCGGCCCTTTGCCAAGCAAATCAGTTTTGAGCAGTACCGGCAGAAATTCGATGCGGTGCAATCCTACCTGCACAGCGGCGATTGCTATCAGATAAACCTGACCCAGAGATTCAGCGCCGGCTTCGAGGGCGATGCCTGGCAGGCCTATCAGGCGCTGCGCCGGGCCAATGGCGCGCCCTTCTCCGCCTTTATGCGCCTGCCCCAGGGCAGCATATTGTCGATTTCGCCGGAGCGTTTTATTCGTCTCGATGGCAGGAAAATCCAGACCAAGCCCATCAAGGGCACCCTGCCAAGACAGCAGGATCCGGCTTTGGATGCGAAGGCCGCCGAGACCCTCAAGGCCTCGCCCAAGGACAGGGCCGAAAACCTGATGATAGTGGACCTGCTACGCAACGATATGGGCAAGGTGGCGAGCCCCGGCAGCGTTCGGGTGCCCAGTCTGTTTGCCATTGAAAGCTTCCCGGCGGTGCACCATCTGGTCAGCACGGTCGAGGGCGAACTGGCCGAAGGCCAAAGTGCCGCCAGTTTGTTGCGGGCGGCCTTCCCCGGTGGCTCCATCACGGGGGCACCCAAGATCCGCGCCATGGAAATCATCGAGGAGCTGGAGCCTTCGCGGCGCAGCCTCTATTGCGGCTCCATGGGTTACCTGAGTCAGAGCGGCGCCATGGACACCAGCATCACCATACGCACCCTGGTGGCGGCCGATGGCGAGATCCATTGCTGGGCCGGTGGCGGCGTGGTGGCCGACTCGGTGGTTGAAAGTGAATACCAGGAAAGCTTCGACAAGGTCAGCAAGATTTTGCCGCTGCTGGAGCATTTTCTGGACCCAGACGCCAGAAGCGAGACCTGATTGATGACGGGCCGGGGCTGGAAAATGAATGCGGAGCAGTTCAGGCTGCATTTCTCCCTGCAGCCCCTGGTCCATGAGATCGTTTCCGCACCGGCGCCGGGCAAATTGCGCCAAGCCGCGGTATTGATGGCGCTGGAGGAGCATAATGGCGAGCTGCATCTGATCCTCACCCAAAGGCCCAATCACCTGCGGGCCCACCCGGGGCAAATCAGTTTTCCTGGTGGCAAGGTGGAGCCTGAGGATATCAACAGCAAGGCCACGGCATTGAGGGAAGCGGCGGAGGAAATTGGCCTGCACAGCGACAATCTGGAGGTGCTGGGGCTGTTTCCGCCACACCGCACCTTTACCGGCTTTGAAATCACCCCTGTGGTGGCCCTGGTGAAGTCACCCTTTGAACTTGTGCTGGATCCCGGGGAAGTCGCTGCCTGCTTCCGGGCTCCACTGAGTTATTTCCTGGACGATGCACACAGGCACAAACGCAGTTTCCAACGCCAGGGAAAACACTATCAGGTGATGTTCATGCCCTGGCGCCAGTACTTTATCTGGGGCGCCACCGCGGCCATGATTGATTTACTTTGCCGCCATCTGAAGCACGGTGGCATTAAGGGTTGAGACCAGTAGCTTAAAGACCAACACATTTGGCGTTGGAGCACCGGGCTCGAGAATACCTGTCACCTGGATAATAGGCTGCTAGAACACCACGAAGCTGATATAGAGTCCCGCGGCCAGGGACGACAGGAACAACAGCGGGATATTGAACCAATAGCCCAGGCGACTGTGGTGGGCCACGTACCAATTGAACGCCATACTGACAAAACTGATGGCGGCGCAGATCCAGATAATGTGCTCCAGCAGCACAGTCTGCTCGGGATCCCAACCCAGGCGTACCGGGGCGCCCTTGGAAAAGAAATAGCCCACGGCCCTGTCGGGTCTGGCCTCATGGAACAGCAGCAAGGCATAGATGGCCAGGCTCCAGCCGGCGATCGACATTGTCGCCAGCAGCAGTTGGAAGATCTTGACCTTTTTCATCCATCACCTCCATTGTGATTTTTCGGGCATCACAGTGAATCGTGATTATTCTCAAAGCATACCTTTTTCAGCTTGAGAAAAGCCACCGGAAAGGTAATATAAACCTCCCAAAATTATCATAGAAAACGTTTCGTTGGAGAAATGAGCAACAATGAGCATTGCATCTGTCGCTTCTGTATTTAAGGGTGAATTCGCCGCCGGCACCGAGATCACGGTGCGTGGTTGGGTCCGTACCCGCCGGGATTCCAAAGCCGGGATCTCCTTTTTGGCCGTGTATGACGGTTCCTGTTTCGACGCCATCCAAGGCGTAGTTCCCAATACCCTCGCCAATTACGACAATGAAGTGCTCAAGCTGACCGCAGGTTGCTCTGTGGTGATGACTGGTACTGTGGTGGAATCCCCCGGTGCCGGCCAGGCCTTCGAATTGCAGGCCAGCGCAGTGGAAGTGACCGGCTGGGTGGACGATCCAGATACTTACCCCATGGCCGCCAAGCGTCACTCCATTGAGCATTTGCGTGAAGTGGCCCACCTGCGTCCCCGCACCAACATCATAGGTGCCGTGGCCCGGGTGCGTAACTGCCTGTCCCAGGCCATCCACCGCTTCTACCACGAAAACGGTTTTATCTGGGTTTCTACCCCCATCATCACCGCTTCCGACTGTGAAGGCGCAGGTGAAATGTTCCGCGTATCCACCCTGGACATGGAAAACCTGCCCCGCACCGAAGCCGGCAAGGTAGATTACGATCAGGATTTCTTCGGTAAAGAGGCCTTCCTGACGGTATCCGGTCAGCTGAACGGCGAAACCTACGCCTGTGCCCTGTCCAAGATTTACACCTTCGGCCCCACTTTCCGCGCCGAAAATTCCAACACCAGCCGTCACCTGGCGGAGTTTTGGATGGTGGAACCCGAAGTGGCCTTCGCCAACCTCGATGACGTGGCCGGTCTGGCGGAAGCCATGCTCAAGTACGCCTTCAAGGCTGTGCTGGCTGAGCGCATGGACGATCTCACGTTCTTCGCCGAGCGCGTCGAGAGCAGCGTAATTGAGCGTCTGCAAAACTTCGTCAGCAGCGACTTTGCCCAGGTGGATTACACAGACGCGGTAACTATTCTGCAAAACTGTGGCAAGACCTTCGAATTCCCTGTGGAATGGGGCATAGATCTGCAGTCCGAGCACGAGCGTTACCTTGCCGAAGAGCACTTCAAGGCCCCTGTGGTAGTGAAGAACTATCCGAAGGACATCAAGGCCTTCTACATGCGTCTTAACGAAGACGGCAAGACTGTGGCGGCCATGGACGTACTGGCTCCCGGCATAGGTGAAATCATCGGTGGCTCCCAGCGTGAAGAGCGTCTCGATGTATTGGATGCCCGCCTGGAAGAAATGGGTCTGAACAAGGAAGACTACTGGTGGTACAGGGATCTGCGCCGCTACGGCACTGTGCCTCACTCAGGCTTCGGCCTGGGCTTTGAGCGCCTGGTGTCCTATGTGACCGGAGTGGGCAACATCCGTGACGTGATCCCCTTCCCGCGCGCACCGCGCAGCGCCAGCTTCTAAGCCGCTGTAAACAAAACCGGCTTAAAACAGAAAACGCACCCACTTAGGGTGCGTTTTTTATTGGCTGGCTTTTTACTGGCTGGCTTTTTACTGGCGGGGCTTTGCATTGGCTGATTGATTTGCCACGGCAGCGAATCAGCGCAGCACCCAGTAAGGCAAATCCTGCTCTTCAAGAAAATCTTCCGCATCCTCACCCTTAAGCATGGCCAGGGTCGCCAACATACCCGCCACGGTACAGTTGGCCGCCATTACCGTCACGGAACGGGGCGCCCCTTCAATGGGGTAACCGCTGAGGGGACTCAGTATATGGCCGTAACGCTTGCCGTGACGCTCTATAAATCTGTGGCTGTCGCCACTGGTGGCGAGGCCACCACCGGGAAACTGGATGCTGAGTTTGGCCGCCTGGTGATTGTCGGGATCTTCTATGCCGACCCGCCAATGGGACTCGTGTGGGCTGGCGGCAAGATCGCCCCCCAGGTTAACCAGGATTGCCGGCTCAACGCCGTTGCTGCCAAGCTGCTCCTGCATCAGCTTCAGCGCCCGATCGGCGGCATATTCCTTGGCGATGCCGCCAAGATCCAGGGTCATGTCCCTGGGCTGCAATATGCTGGTGCTGGTGAACTTCAGCCGCTCAAACCCCACATGGGCCAGGGCCTGTTGCACATCTTCGGCGCCGGGCACATCGTTTGAGCTGTCAAAACGCCACAGCCGCGACAGAGGCTCGCTGCTGATATCAAACAGGCCATCGGAATGGCGATAACACTCCCTGGCAAAGGACAGCAAACCAAAGGTTTCGGGATCCAAAGGCTGGCGTTCACCGGCGTCTCGATTTAGTTGAGACAGCACACTGTCGTGATTGAAGCGACTGTACTTGGCTTCGATACGGCGCACCTCATCCACCGCCACTTTGCCCAGCCTCTGGGCTTCCTCCTGGCTTTCCAAACCATAGAACAGGATTTCACAGGGGCTGGCCATGGCTCTGAAGGTGGCAGCCATGCCGGGCACCGGGACATCCTCCGGCCCCATGAAGCCCCTGTGATGCCATTTGACGCCATCTTTAACCACACATTTACTGCTCATAGCACCCTGTCCCAGGTCCAATTTCGCTCTTTTACCAAAGTGCGACGCCTTCAATTTGAAAGCGATATGCTTACCATTGATAGTTTAGCTGTAACATCGCGGCATCGACCACGGGATACAGATCCAACCCCGCCAGTGCCGGCAAGGCCGGCTGACTTCCCCTGGGTACCTGGTGATACCAGCCCAAACGCCAGGCCAGCTCGCGCCCACCCGAGAGGCGGTAACCCAGCTTGACCCCCAGGGTGTAAGTGTCCATGTCGCCGAGGCGATAATCGGCGCTCATATAGCGCGGCAAGGCCTCGCCTTCCATCAGAAAGCTGCGATAAAAATCCGTCTCCCCCTGATGCAGCCAACGCAAGTGCAATTGGCCGTAAAGTCCTTTAAAGCCCCAAATATCACCGAACTGACGCCGCAAACGGGTTTCCAGGGTATGGGACTGCATGCCCCAGTCATCGAGGGTAAAACGGTAGGAAGCATCCCAAATGCCCTTGTCCATCGCGTGCTTCAGCAGGGCAAACAGGCTATGGCGCAAGCGCGAATCCGGCCGGCTCTCATACCTGTATTCCTGTGCCAGCCCCTGTTCGTTGACCACAGACAGGATTTTATAGGGATCGGTCAGGTAACCCTGACTCAGGGCCACACCATAATTGAGTTGCACCAGGGTGCTGCGATTGATTACCTGATTGAGGCCAAAGAGCAATTCCGAGGTGTACTTGCGCCTTACCCCGGGAATACGGGTTGTGGCAAAGGCCGCCAAAAAGGTGTCCTCACCGCTGAAATCCTTGCGGATGGCCATGGGCGCTCCGGCAACGGGCACGGCACCGACCGGGTCCACCACATCCATCCCCAGGGCCATGGACAGGGACAAGGTGGTATTGTCTTTATTGAAACCCCACTCAGCACCACCATTCACACCAAGGGAGGCATAGTCAAACTCTTTCGAGCCATAGACCCCGCCGTGAATGCGTTTTTCCGTTGAAATTATTTCACTCCAATCCGCCGACAGCTGCAGTCGGGTGTCTTTAAAGGTGTCATCCAGGGGTGTCTGTCCGGCGGCGATGTTGTATTCGCCACCACCCGATGGCCGGGTAAAGGTCTGCGCTGTGGGTTGCGGCAAGGCACCCGTGGCGGAGGCGCCGCTGAGACTGTCCAGCAGCATCTTGGCGGTCACGCTGAGGCTGTCGCTATAGTCGTACCTTCCCTGAACTATGCCCTCTATGGCCTGAACCCTGTCCTGCTCCCGATACCAGAGAATGGCGCCATCAAAACGCCAGGGGGCCAAGGGTTTGGCTATCCAATCGGGCAGCCAGTCGAGTCCGGTACTGTCGACGTCTTTTTCAGAGTTGCTCTTTCCAGAAAGGGATTGCCCGGTTAATTGCTCTTGTGCCACTGCATCCAGGCTCAACATCTGCACGCTGGCGACGGTCAGGGCCGCCGCCACTCCCTTGCCGCTCAATTGCATCCACAACCTCCGCCGGCAAAGGCGCGGCCACCGCTAACCCCTTCCTTGCTGAAGAAAATATGATCGTCGAGCGCCAGATCCAGCTGCTCATGATCAAGCGCCATCTCGGGTTTGGCCAGCACACCTCGTTCCCAGGGCTGTACCCCTAAATTGGCACAGCCGCCCAAGGCACACAGCAGCAACAGCGAAAGCAGCTTGGTCTTCATGGTTTTTTCACTCCCGCTGCGGACACCAAGGCCTCAATTTCGACCTCGTAATCCCTGGCCTTTTCGGTGAAAAAGCCCACGTGCGTTGAGATAAGCTGCCCCTGGCGGTCAAACAGGAAGCTTGACGGCATGCCGAGCAGGTCAAAACGGCGCGCCAGCTTGCCCTCGGGATCATAGCCTATGGTGAACCTGGGTTTGAATTCCTGGATAAAAGCCTCGGCATCGGCGGGATCCGGATCCAGATTCACCGCCAGTACCACCAGGTCATCGCCATGGCGCCGGGAAAGATCGTTCATCCAGGGGAAGGATTTACGGCAAGGACCACACCAGGACGCCCAAAAATCCAGGTACACAACCTTGCCCGAGTATTGAGTCAGCGCCATCGGCTGGCCATTGGCATCCTGAATAACGGCATCCAGCCCGGGTTCTGCCAGGGCTGCGCCGACCAGCAGCAGTAACAGCGCCGCAAACAGAGTTTTGAACATAATGAAGTCCCTAATATTGCAGTCCTTTATCTAGCTTAAGCCTTTTTCCTTGACCATAACAGGGGTTGGGCGTTTCCGCAGGGCTTCAGAATCCGGCGCCCGTGTCAAAAATCAATTGCAAAAGCTTGACCTGGGTCAAGATCCCCTTTGCCGTCGCTGCCTACACTCAGGGAAGTTACCGTCCTCTATACCCCAAAAGGAATAAAAAGGTCACATCATGGACACACATTCAGCCTTGTACGAACTGGGAAGACGTCGGCTGCAAAGCCTGCGCAACCTGCCACAACGTCACCCACACAGTCTCGCCGACAAGATGGCCGAATTTGGACTCAGCCGACGCGACTTTCTCAAGTGGAGTGCCGGTGTCAGCAGTATGTTGGCACTGCCTCTGCCTTTTTCCAATCTGGTGGCCGAAGCCGCAGAGCTGGCCGACAGGGTGCCCTTGATTTGGCTGCACATGGCCGAGTGTACCGGCTGCTCCGAGTCACTGGTGCGCGCCGATACCCCGAATCTGGACTCGTTGATTTTCGATCAGATCTCCCTTGAGTACCATGAAACCCTGATGGCCGCCGCCGGTTGGCAGGCCGAGGAGAACCTCGACCATGCCCTGGAAACCTACAAGGGCAATTACCTGTTGGCCGTTGAGGGTGCCGTACCCACCGCCAACAACGGTGCCTTCCTGACCCTGGGGTGCAAGGGCCGTACCGGCCTTGAGCTGGTCCGCAAAGCCGCTGCCGGAGCGGCAGCCATAGTTTCCGTTGGTACCTGTGCCTCCTTCGGCGGCGTTCAGGCGGCCTACCCCAACCCTACAGGTGCCAAGGGCGTGCATCAGGTGGTGGATAAGACAGTGATCAATCTCGGCGGCTGTCCCCCCAGCGAGAAGAATATCGTCGGCACCCTGATGTACTTCATCATGTTCGGCAAGTTGCCGGCGCTCGACATCTACAACCGGCCCAAATGGGCCTACGGTGCCAGGGTCCATGACAATTGCGACCGCCGCGGTCACTTTGATGCCGGTGAATTTGTCGAGCAGTTTGGTGACAACAATGCCAAACAGGGCTTTTGCCTTTACAAGGTTGGCTGCAAGGGCCCCTACACCTATAACAATTGCCCCACCGAAAGATTCAATCACCACACCAGTTGGCCCATTCAGGCGGGTCATGGCTGCATGGGCTGTTCCGAACCCAATTTCTGGGATGAGATGGCTGACTTTGAACGGCCGCTGGGAAGACAAACACTGCACGGACTGGATGCCACCGCTGACACCATAGGCAGCGTGATATTAGGCGCGGCAGCGGTTGGCATTGGTGCCCATGCCGTCGCCAGCATATTCGCCCGTGGTATTGAGGAATAATCATGAACAAGCGCGTAGTCATAGATCCCATCACCCGCATCGAGGGCCATTTGCGCATCGAAGTGGAGGTGGATGAAAACAATGTTATTCAAAAGGCCTGGTCATCATCGACCCTGTGGCGCGGCATCGAAGTGATCCTCAAGGGGCGCAGTCCCCTCGACGCGGGTCTGATAACCCAAAGGATCTGCGGTGTCTGCACCTACTCCCATTACCGCTGTGCCACCGAGGCGGTGGAAAACGCCCTGGGCACCAAGATCCCGCTCAACGCCAAGCTGTTGCGTACCCTGATGCAGGTTTCCCTGTATATGCACGATCATCTGGTGCATTTCTACCATCTGCACGGGCTGGATTGGGTTGATGTGGTATCCGCCCTGAGTGCGGATCCTGCCAAAGCGGCCAGGGAAGCGATGAAATACAGTCCCCATCCCATTGCCGCCGGTGAAGGCGATCTCAAAGCGGTGCAGGACAAGGTGGCCGGTTTTGTTGCCACCGGCAAGCTTGGGCCTTTTGCCAACGCCTATTGGGGCAATGGCACCTACAAATTCAGCCCCGAGCAAAACCTGATTGCCCTGTCACACTACCTCAAGGCGTTGGAAGTGCAGCGGGTGGCGGCAGAAATGCTGGCGATATTCGGTGGCAAGCAGCCCCATCCCCAGTCGCTGGTGGTCGGTGGCGTCACTTCGGTGCGCGATATGCTCAGCCCGGCGCGCTTGCAGGAATGGAAACAAAAACACGCCATAGTGGCCGATTTTATTGACCGGGCCTATCAGGCCGACATCATCATGGCCGCCGAAGCCTATGGCACTGAGCCCAGCGTGCTTGGCGGTGTGGCACTGACAAACTTCCTGGCCACGGATGATTTCCTGCTGGCGGACGGTGATTACCTGTTCAATGCCGGGGTGATCCTCAATGGTGATATCAATGGCGTACAGGATCTGGATCCCAGCCTGATCGCCGAAGATGTCACCCATGCCTGGTACAGCGCCCCGGCAAGCCAACATCCCTTCGACGGCACCACAGTGCCCCAGTACACAGGCTTTGTGGAACGGGACACTGTCTACGGCAAGCTGCCGACGCTCGATGGTGACGGTAAATACTCCTGGGTCAAATCCCCCAGATATCAGGGCGAGCCCATGGAAGTGGGACCACTGGCAAGCCTGCTGGTGAGCTACGCCCGCGGCAACACCGCCGTGGTCGAGGCCGTTAACGGCCTGCTGGCACGTACAGGTCTGCCAATTGGTGCCCTGTTTACCACCCTGGGCCGCACCGCTGCCCGTATGTTGCAAACCCAGTTGGTGGCCCATGAGGGTCTGCGCACCTTTGATGCCCTGCTGACCAACCTGGTGTCTGACGAAAGTACCTACGCCAAGCCCGAGATAGATCCGGACAAGGAATATCGCGGCCACGCCATGATAGAAGCACCACGGGGCATGCTCAGCCACTGGGTGCGGATCAAGGGTGGCAAGATTGAGAACTACCAGGCGGTGGTGCCGACCACCTGGAATGCGGGCCCAATGGACAGCCAGGGCAAACAAGGACCTTATGAGACCTCGCTCATAGGCCTGAAGCTGGAAGATCCGACCAAACCCCTGGAAGTGATCCGGGTCATTCACTCTTTCGATCCCTGCATGGCCTGCTCGGTGCACGTGATGGATTTCAAGGGCACAGATCTGGGTGAATTCAGGGTCGCGGCCAACGCAATCTAGGAGGCTTTGCACATGGACAAGCACATTCAGGAAGTCAGAGAATTCAAACGTACCCTGGTATTTACCGGAGCCCTGAGAGCTGCCCACTGGTTAAGGGCCGCAGCCATCACTGTACTGCTCATCAGCGGCTTTTATCTCGCCTGGCCGTTTTTGGTGGCGCCGGAGAATTCGGATGTATTGGTTCAGGGATGGATCCGCTTTGGCCACCTTATCGCCGGCTTCCTGCTGTGCGCTGTTACAGCTGTGCGTACCTACCTGTTTTTCTTCAGTAAATACGACGTTGAGCGACGCAGTGTCCGTGATCTTTTTTCGCTTAAGAGCTGGATAGCCCAGCTGAAGTCCTATTTCTGGATTGGACAGTTGAAAAAAGCCGGTGTCTACGGCCCACTGCAACTGCTGGTGTACACAGGCATAGCGGTGGCGTCGATCTTCATCTGCATCACGGGTCTGACCCTCTATGCCCAGGTTTATCACCTGGGAATGGGCGGTATGCTGTCGGATTTTGCCGCCTGGATCACAAGTGTGATGGGCGGATTGGCGAGCGTCCGACTTTGGCACCACTATGTCGCTTGGGTATTCATCGTTTTTCTGGTGTTACACATTTACATGGCGGTGTGGACAGGCATCCGCTTCAAGCACAATTCGGTGGAAGTCATAGTCAGCGGTTACGACTATCACAGGCACTGAGTGGTTAAAAGCCAAGGCGCAGCGGGGAGGCACCATGAAGTTTTTGTTGCTGGGAATAGGCAATGTGCTGTTCGCCGATGAAGGTATTGGCGTCCATTTCCTCCATTACATGGAAGAAAACTATCGCTTCAGCCACCCACTCCACAGTCTGACCCTGTTGGATGGCGGCACCCTGGCCCAGGGGCTGACCCCCATCATCAGCCAATTTGATGAAATGCTGCTGGTGGATACGGTCAACGCCGCCGGAGCCAATCCGGGGCAGGTGTATTTCTTTGACTTCGACAAAGCACCCGCCGAAATTGACTGGCAGGGCAGCGCCCACGAAGTGGAGATGCTGCAAACCCTGACCATGATGGAAATGCTCGGGGACAGACCAAAAACCTGGGTGCTGGGTGTGACCCCTACCCGCCTGGAACCCATGCGTCTGGGCCTGAGTCCCGAGCTGCTCGGCGTGGTACCCCTGATGGAAGAGGTGGTGCTCAAGCACCTTCGAAGCCTTGGCTTTGAGGTGGAGCGCCGCCAACACCGCCCCATAGAAGAGCTGATCCCAAGCGCCTGGCAAGGGCAGATCCCAATTCATGAAAACTCTTAGATTTTACTTTCCCTGCCACAGGCCGGTCCCTTTCTATCACAGCTATTTAAATCGACTGCTGGCGACGGCGGAACTGGATTTGGCGATCGGGTATCACAATGTGAGCGGCCAGTCTCATTACCTGCTGGATGCCAGTGGCAGTCAGAAACAACTGGAGCAGTTGGCCGATCTCCTGGCCCGGGAGCTACCGGTCTCGCTGGCGCTGGGTAAGCCGGGGCTGGAGCTTGTCGAAACACCCGACAGCTTGACAGCAACCGTGCCTATCCCCCCCATGGAAGACATGGGGGCAGGTCTTGGATTTTGCAGCCACTGCCTGCCCTGGTTCAGTCAGGTGCAAGATGATTTGCCCCGGCAATTATCGCTGAGCTGCCCCTGCTGCCATGGCGAGCAACAACTGACGCCGGGGGCCCGGGCCATCACAGCGGATGAATTGGCAACAGCCGTGGCCGTGCTGGCGGATGGCAAAAGCGCAGTCCTTGGCGGTGTGACGTACGCTTACCGGGCGGCGCCGGAAAACGCTGACTGCGCCAGCTTGCTTATTTGCGATCCCAAGGTGCTGACAAAACATTTGCTGGCCGATGCAGAGCAACAACTGGCGCTGTCGGCCCTGGAGAAACCCTGGGTTCGGCTCACGCCCCTGCCCGGACACGAGTTACTGAACCTACACTGGTATCGTTGCCGCTTCGCCGCCAGTCGTCTGGAGCTGCTGCTGACGGCCGCGCTGGCCCGGGCCGGTATGGATTGGGTGCATGTGTCACAGGATGGGGCCCGGGATGAGGTCTGTCAGCTGGCGGGAACCTGGATGCCGGTGCAGCGCAGCCAAAGCTTCAAGCTGACGCTCAGTGAATCCCTGTTTGCCCAAACCGAGTCGGATACCGGGGCCTGGCGCGCCCGTTCGTGCGGCCCGGAGCAACTGCAACTTGAACCCCTTACCCATGGGGCCGAAATTAAGGATCCCGCCCGGCTGGCGCTGCAGGGGACACTGCTGCGCCGGGGCAAGGCTCTTGCCAATAGCGCAGTGCTTTACCTTGGTCATCAAGGCCCCATGCAGCTGCAGGGTTATGACGCCCAGGCAGAGCAACAGGTCTTTTTGTCCCTGAGCCCGTTGCCGGCGACGGGATTACAGCTTTATCAGGCCCTGCTAAGCGGCGCTCCCGAGCTGATACAGAAATTCCGTGAACAGTTTCCTTACGAATGTCTGGCATTGTCTGAGCTGAACCTCAGCCATGGGACCAGTCCCCGCACTGATTCGTTGCAAAGCCTGCTTGCCACGGCCGCCTGTGTGCTGGGGCTGGGCTACCGCCAAAGCAAGCAACAACTGGCAGCCGCCCTGGCCGCCAGCGCCACCCACCACAGGGGACACAATGCCCCCAGAGTCGATTTCCCCCTGGTGTGGGGCAGCGAGGGCCGCACCATAGACTGGCGCCGCATGCTCGGCACCCTGATAAGCTTCCGCCTTGCCGGAGACAAGGACAGCAGTCGTCTGGCCTTTGGGGTATTGGACTCACTGGCGGATTATTTGGCCAACTGGGTGGAGCACCTGGATCAGCAACTGGGCATAGAACAGCTGGTACTGGCCGGACAGGATCTCAATAATCCTGTGTTGGCCCAGCGGCTGACCTTGCGTCTGGGAAAAAACGTCAGGCTCAGGGTCAATCCGGCGCTGGATCTCGGCGGCAGTCTACTGGCGGTGGGCGCCTTATTTGACCGCCCTGCCCGCCGCTCAAGCCAGCAGCGGGAAACTGCGCCATGAAAGCCATAAGCCTGCATGTGGGCGGCATAGTTCAGGGGGTGGGTTTCCGACCCCATGTCTACCGCCTGGCCAGGGAACTGGCCCTCCGGGGGCATGTGCTCAATGACGCCAGTGGGGTACATATCGACCTTTATGGTGAGCCCACCCAGCTGGCGCGGTTTATTGAGCAACTCAGGCATTGCCCCCCGCCCCTGGCGCGAATTGATTTTATCCATGAAAGCCCACTGCCCATGCCTCCATGGCCGCCCCAGGATTTTGAGATCCGCTCCAGTCAGGCGGATGACAAGGCCACTGTGCTGATGTCGGCGGACAAGAGCAGTTGCGAAGCCTGCCTGGCGGAAATCCGCGATCCTGAAGATCGCCACTTTGACTACCCTTTCACCAACTGCACCCACTGCGGCCCCCGCTACAGCCTGATACGGGCCTTGCCCTATGACAGGGTCAATACCTCCATGGCCGCATTTGCCATGTGCCCCGAGTGTGAAGGTGAATATCGGGATCCCATGGACCGCCGCTACCACGCCCAGCCCGTCAGCTGTCCCCATTGCGGACCGCACTTGAGCCTGCTCAGTGTCTCGGGAGAAGTGCTGTGTGATGACAGCAGCCGCGCCATGGATCTCACGGCAGATATGCTGGCATCCGGAAACATACTCGCCATCAAGGGCCTTGGCGGCTTCCATCTGGTCTGTGACGCCCGCAATGCAGATGCGGTTGCCCTGCTGCGGCAAAGAAAACACCGGCCAGCCAAGCCCCTTGCCGTGATGGTGCCCGATCTTGACTGCGCCAAACAGCTCGCTATCGGGTCGCAGGAGGAATGGCAACTGCTGTGCAGCCGTGAAAAACCCATAGTGCTGCTGCATAAACAGCCACAACAGTCGCTTGTCTGTGAGGCAGTGGCCCCCGGCATCGACAGACTGGGATTATTTCTTCCCTACACACCGCTGCACCAGCTGCTGTTGGCACGCTGTGGCTTTCCCCTGGTTGCCACCAGCGCCAACCAGAGCGGAGATCCCATCATCACGGACTCAGAGCAGGTGCTGGCGCGTCTGGCCAAGGTGGTGGACGCTGTGCTCGATCATAACCGCCCCATAGTGAATGGCTGCGATGACAGCGTGGTGCAATGGGCCGGCGGGCAGATGCAGGTGATCCGCCTCGCCCGTGGCTATGCCCCCCTGTGCCTTGAGAGTCGGCTTGACAGTCAGCGGGAAACCGACGGCGACTGGTTGGCCGTGGGACCGCAGCAAAAAAATACCCTGGCGCTGAATCTGGGCTCGCACCTGTTTCTGAGCCCCCACATTGGCGACTTGTTCAGCGTCGAAGCCGAGGCCTATTTCGAACGTACCCTGGCGACCTTTCAGCGCTTGTACAGCATAGCCCCCGCGGGCATCGCCTGCGATCGCCATCCCGATTACAGCTCCAGTCGCTGGGCCCATGCCAGGGCACAAGCGGGGCAAGGCCTGTTGCCGGTGCAACACCACCACGCCCATGTGCTGGCCACCATGGCGGCAAACGATATCAGCTCCCCGGTGCTGGGATTTTGTTTCGACGGCAGCGGCCTGGGAGATGACGGGGAAATATGGGGCGGTGAGGTCCTGCTGTGTCGGCCGTCGGGCTACCGGCGTTTGGCCCATGTGCGCAGTTTCGCCGTCACCGGCGGTGACAAGGTCGCCACCGAGCCCTGGCGCGTCTTGCTTGGCCTGCTTGCCGACGAGCTGGTTGATGACAGCATTCACACCCTCAAGCTGCCGGCGCTGGAAAGGCTCGGGGAGCTGCAGCGGGCCAACCTGCTGCGCCTGACCCGCTCCAGTAGGCTCAAATGCAGTTCCATGGGGCGCTTATTCGATGCGGCAGCGGCCCTGCTCGGCTTCGAAGGGCCCATACTGTTTGAAGGCCAGGCAGGATTGTATCTCGAAGCCCTGGCTGCCAAGTCACAGCACAAGAATGGGTCGTCCAATTCTCTGCGCCTGGCGATAACCCCCGATGACAAGGGCTTTGTGCTCGACGGCCATGGACTGATCCTGGCAATGATAGATGCCCTTCGCGCCGGCACAGATGTCAGTGCTGACCGGTTGAAGGCCGATCTGGCCCGGCAGTTTATTCTGGCCCTGTCACGGGCCGTGCTCGAACTGGCTGACCACTATCCCGACCTGCCCGTGGTCCTCAGCGGCGGCGTGTTCCAGAACCGAACCCTGGCCGATGCCTGTGTGGCCGGTTTGCAGCAAAGGGGTCGAACCCTGCTGCCCTGGGGCCAGGTGCCCGTAAATGATGGCGGTATCGCCCTGGGGCAACTGTGGGCGGCATTGCACGGCAATAAGGGCGAAAGCCTGACCTGAATCAAGGCACTCGGGTGCCGAAAGACAGACACTGAATATCCGGGGCACGCCCCAGAGCAAGGAGACAAAGCCAAATGTGTAAAGATTGCGGCTGCAGCCTGACACAGGACAGCATGAAGGACACGCTGCGACAGAATCCCCAACTGCAGGATCCGAAAACCCTCAGCAGTATCCACAGGATCCTGGCACGCAACGACAGTGAGGCCGTTCATAACCGCCGCCACTTCGAAGCCGGTGCCATGAGCGCCTATAACCTGATGAGCAGCCCGGGAAGCGGCAAAACCAGTTTACTGGAATACCTTGGTCAGTTCACGCCCCTGAGTTTTCAGGTCATTGAAGGGGATTTGGAAACCAGTCGCGATGCCGACCGCCTGCTGGCTCGCGGGATCAAAGCGGTGCAAATTCAAACCGGCAGCGCCTGCCATTTGGACGCTTTTATGGTGCATGGCGCCCTCCACCACCTTGAAGGCAACCAGGTCGATATCACCTTTGTGGAAAACGTCGGCAATCTGGTGTGCCCCGCCAGCTACGACATAGGCTGCCATCGCAACATAGTGCTGGTGTCGGTACCCGAAGGTGATGACAAGATAGCCAAGTATCCGGTCATGTTCCGCCGCGCCGATCTGGTGCTGATCAGCAAGTGCGACCTGCTGCCCTATTTCGATTTCAGTCTGGATGAGGCGCTGACGTCGCTTCACGCCATTAATCCCAAGGTTAAGGTTATCCAGATCTCCATCAAGGATGGCCGCGGTATGGCCGAACTGGCCGACTGGTTGGCACAGGATCACGGTCAAAGATTCGCTGACCAGCCCAATAGCCTGCAACGGCAGGGAGAGCGCTGATGTGTCTTTCGGTCCCGTCACAGGTGGTGGCACTGCATCCCGATGAAGCCGCGGTCACTGTAGATACCCTCGGCGTACGGCGCAAAGTCAGTTGTCATTTGCTGGCCGATGAATTGACCATCGGCGACTACGTGCTGATCCACATCGGTTTTGTTATGAATAAAATTGATAAAGAAGATGCACTGAAAAGCATAGAAACATACAAGGATATAGTTTCAAGCATGGAGAGCGATGAAAATGCTTGAACTCAAGAGTTTGTACCGGGTATTCCGTGATCCGGACACCATGGCCGCCTTGGCCGTGTCCATTGCCAAGGACGCAGCCCACTTGAGCGAGCCACTGAACATTATGGAGGTCTGTGGCGGCCATACCCACACCATAATGAAATATGGTCTGCCTGGCCTGCTGCCAAGCAACATACGTTTTATCCATGGACCCGGTTGTCCTGTGTGCATTATGCCAAAGGAGCGCATCGATCAGGCGGCGATTCTTGCAACCCAACCGGGAGTGATATTGCTGACCCTGGGCGACATGATGCGGGTGCCGGGCTCCCATGGCAGCCTGGCGCAGCAAAGGGCCAAGGGTCTGGATATCCGCGCCCTCTATGATCCACTCGATGCCCTTGCCATCGCCCGTGACAATCCCGGCAAAACCGTCGTCTATTTTGCCATAGGTTTTGAAACCTCCACCCCCATGACCGCAGTGCTGCTGGAACAGGCCGAACGTCTGGGGCTGGATAACCTGCTTTTCCACATCAACCACGTGCTGGTGCCTCCGGCCATGGACGCCGTAATGGCAGAGCCCGCCACCAAGGTAAACGCCTTTATCGGACCGGCCCATGTCAGTGTGATTGCCGGTGCCGACATTTATCGACCTGCCGCAGACAAATATCACACCCCTGTGGTGGTCAGCGGCTTTGAGCCCGTGGATTTGATGGAATCCATTTTGCGCCTGGTGCGGCAGAAAAACGAGGGCCGCAGCGAAGTGGAAATCCAGTACAGCCGCGCGGTCACGGCCGAAGGTAACCGCACGGCTCAGGCCAAGGTCAATCAGGTGATGGAAGTGCGGGACGAGTTTCGCTGGCGTGGCCTCGGCCCCATACCCAAGTCTGCCTTGAAACTCAGAGACGAATATCAACACCGGGACGCGGAGCGGGTTTACGGTGAGCGCCTGCCCATAGTGCAAATTGACGATCACAAGGCCTGCCAGTGCGGCGACATACTGCGAGGTCTCGCCGATCCCACGGATTGCCGGGTATTCGGTCGTGGCTGCACCCCCCAGACGCCCCTTGGCAGCTGCATGGTCAGCTCTGAGGGTGCCTGCAATGCCTATTACAGATACAGCGGAGGGCCGAATGTCCTTTAAACAGAGCACGTCCCTTAAACAGATCCAACTGGCCCACGGTGGCGGCGGCCTGGAGATGGCCAAACTGATCCGTGAGTTGTTTTTTACCGCCTTTGACAATCCCATATTGGCAGCCGAAGAGGATGCCGCCGTACTCAACCTGAGCGGCCCCTGCGCCTTCACCACAGACTCATTCACCGTATCGCCGCTGTTTTTTGCCGGTGGTGATATAGGCAAACTCGCCATAGCCGGCACGGTCAATGATCTGGCCATGATGGGCGCCGAACCCCAGTACCTGAGCCTGGCCCTGGTGATAGAAGAAGGCTTTGAACTGGCCAAACTGAAAACCATTATCCAAAGCATGGCAGCGGAGCTGGCAAAAAGCGGTGCCCGCATCGTTTGCGGCGATACCAAAGTAGTGCCCAAGGGCTGCGCCGATGGACTGTTTGTCAATACCACAGGTGTCGGCCGGGTGCTGCGTCCGGGCCTGTCGGCAGCAAAACTGCAGCCGGGAGATGCCATCCTGGTGTCCGGCGACATAGGCAGGCACGGCGCCGCCATTCTGATGGCCCGGGAAGGTCTGCAATTGGAGTCGGATCTGATTAGCGATTGCGCCAGCCTGTGGCAAGTGGTCGAGCAACTGCTGGCTCTTCCCTTTGAGCTGCACGCCATGCGCGATGCCACCCGCGGCGGCATCGCTGCCGTGCTCAACGAATGGGCCGTTCGCTCCGGTGTCGGCATAGCCCTTGAAGAAGCCCGTCTGCCGATCAGCGACGAGGTGCAGGGACTGTGTGAACTCTATGGCTTTGAGGCCACAGATCTCGCCAACGAAGGCACCTTCGTATTGGCGCTGCCTAAGCGCGATGCCGAAGGCGCCCTGGAAGTGCTGCGCCGTTTTGACGGCGGCAGCAAGGCCGCCATCATAGGTGAAGTGTGCGAGGATCACGCGGGCCGAGTGGTGTTGACCACCGCCTGGGGGGGACGACGCTACCTCGACCTGCCCCAGGGTGAATTGCTGCCGAGGATCTGCTGATGCACGAGTTCTCCATAGTGGCGGCGCTGCTTGAGCAGTGTGAACGCCTGGCGCGGGAACAAGGCGCCATTGGTGTCACCCATGTGAAGGTTCAGCTGGGGGAAGTCAGCGGCGTCGAACCGGCGCTGCTCGCCACCGCCTTTGACGGCTTCAAGTTGGGCAGTCTCTGTGAACGGGCCGAGCTTGAACTGGAGATAGTGCCCCTGACCCTGGGCTGCAATGACTGCGGCGCCAGCGGACCCGCCCACAACCGCAGCATGATCTGTCCCCAATGTCAGGGGACCAATACCCGCACCCTGACAGGTGAAGAGCTGCTTCTGGCCCGCCTGGAGCTGGAGCTGCCCGGCGATACTAGTCCCCTGTCAGCCAACTGATATGCAGTACCGAAGCGTCAAGTTGCCGCGCCTGGAACCAGTCAAACCAGCGACGCTGGCTGTCCTGTAGCCTGTCACCCGGGCCCTTGATTTCCACAAAGGCCAGCCCATCCTGTTTCAGCACCAGCAGATCCGGCCAACCGCTGCGGTAAAATTGCGGATCCTTAAGCATACGTTCGAGCAAATCCGTCAGCAGCGCCCCATCCAGGTGGCTAAGCACAGCCGCAAGCACCTCGCCGTCAAACTGCTTCCAGTTGACCCAATCGTTAACCAAGCCCTGCTTGGTTTCAAAATGCCGGGTCAATATCGACAGTTCCCCTTCCCGCAGGCGCTGCAGGCGCTCTTCCAGGGCAACTTGCCGGGCCGCCACAAAGCCGGGGCGGTACATGTCCCTTGGCCGGGATTGAAACGGATTGTCAAAGGCGCCCTTGACCGGCATGAAGATAATATCCCACAGCGCCAGGCCAAAAATGCCGCAGACAAAGGCATTTTCCAAATGCCAGGCCCGCAGGCCCCGCGACTCGAACCAGGCGATGGCGGCCTGCTCAACCTTGCCTTCAAAGGGAGGAAGCGCCAGTTGCTGCCCTGGAATAGTCGAAGCCGGCGCCCTAAGCCAAGGCCTACCAAGCTGCCTGGCCAATCGCGGCCCCATGCGCCTTGCCGCCGCCAACTCCTGCTCGTCCCAGGGATTGGCTATCATGGCCTCCACCACAGCCAGGGCCTCTTCAAAGCGTGCCAGTTTCTCCAGACAACGTGCCGAGCGCTCCCGAGCCGGCGTCTGCGCCAGTTCCCCGTAAATTGTCAGGGCAAGGTCATCAGCCCCCCTGCGCTCCAGCTCCCGGGCAATGCGCCCCCTTAACTGCTGGCGTTTATCCTCCAGCCCTCCCCCAGTAGCCAAGGGATGGGGGCACTGGGCCAGCATAAGCTCTAGTTCATCGCGCTCCAGAGTACGGCCGCTCAGCTCAAGCTGCTCACTGAGCTGGCTCAGCAAAAGCGCCGCTTCTATGTCGGCCCGGGTATCGAACCTGCGCAGGGCCTTGTCTACGGCATAGTTTTCATAGCGCCGTAGCCCCATATCACCAAGCACAAATTCACTGAGATCCTGATAACTGTTGCCAAAATAGAGCAACTTGAACAGGGCCATGGGATCGTCCCGCAGCCAGAGACAATCGCTGCGCCAATATTCGGCCAGGCTCGACCACAGGCCTTTCTGTTCTATCAAAACTGCCAACTCGGCCTTGGTTACGCCCTTGTTTACGTCCAAGGTTACGCCCTTGCTTACGCCCAGGGGCGCGGACTTGGGGTCCTCAGAGACCAGCGCCGTGCGCCACTCGGCCAGAGTCAGTAAGGCATTGAGCTCAGAATGGGGCGCGGCCAGCCCGGTTTCGATAAAGCCCGCCAGGCGCAGCTCATTCAGTGCCGAGGGCAAATCATCCAGTTCCGGATAGCGAAGTTTGCTTATCCTGAACCATTGCCCCTTGCGCAACAACAGTCTGACCAGCAGGCAGCGGGCGTCATGGCCAAGTTGGTCGAAGCGTGCAAGAAACCCCAGCTCGCTGTCACTCAGCAGATCGCGATACCTGTCGAGTCCCCCCAACAGGCTGAGAAAATTGCCCAGATAGTAGTCCGGAGCCAGAGATGGCACATCGGCCATGGGATCAACTGCGGTAGATGGTTTGGATCAAGTGAAAGCCGAATTGGGTCTTGACCGGACCATGAACTTCCAGCACCGGCTTTTTAAACACCACGTCATCGAATACCTTGACCATCTGTCCGGGGCCGAATTCCCCCAGATCGCCGCCGCGACGCTTTGATGGACAAAGGGAATATTGCTTGGCCAACTTGCCGAAATCCTCGCCCTTGGTGATACGGGCCTTGAGCTTTTCTGCCTCTTCGCGGGTTTTGACCAGAATATGTCGTGCACAGGCGCGGGCCATGGTTTACCTCTTTTGCTGCGCCCCGTCTGGGGGCACTTAAATAGAAAAAGTCTGGGGCGATCTTACCGCAAAAGCGCGGCGGCGTCAGTCTTGCCGTCCCCGGGGACAGCGCCTACACTGGCGCCTCGTTGACAGCAAAAGGAGTTTTCAATGTGGCAGCAACACACACTTAATCTCAAAGCGCGAGCCAGGGGCTTTCATCTGATCACTGCGGAAATCAATGCCGCGCTGCAAGGCATGCCTGCGGTGAGCTGTGGCCTGCTGCATCTGCAACTCTTGCACACCTCGGCCTCCCTCAGTCTCAATGAGAATGCCGATCCCGATGTCCGGGGTGATTTCGAACGTTTCTTTAATCGCCTGGTCCCTGAAAACGCGCCTTACTTCAGACACCTGGATGAAGGCCCGGATGACATGCCGGCCCATATCAAGTCCAGTATCCTTGGTACCAGCCTGCTGCTGCCTGTTAACCGGCAACAACTGGCACTGGGTACCTGGCAAGGCGTGTATCTCGGGGAGCACAGGGATGCGGGGGGATCGCGGCGCCTTTTGCTAACCCTGCAGGGGCAGCCGGGATAAACCAGCGGCCCCTTGGTTGCTACTCTGCGATTCTCTCTATGCGCGCAAGATAAAAGCCGTCAAAACCCTGATTTGCTGGCGTAATACACTCATCATCCAACAGGCGGAAGTTGCTTTGTGCCGCAAGAAATTTGTCCACCTGACGGCGGTTTTCGGATGGCAGTATCGAGCAGGTGGCGTAAACCAGTATGCCACCTACTTTCAACATCCGGCTGTAGCTGCCGAGAATATGTTCCTGCAACTCCATCAGCACAGGTAAACGTTCTTCGGTGTCACGCCACTTGGCATCGGGGTTACGTTTGAGTACCCCAAGGCCAGAACAGGGTACGTCGAGCAGCAGCCGATCGGCGGACAGCTTGAGGCGCTTGATGGTCTTGCTGCCGGCAATGAGGCGGGTTTCGACGTTGTGGGCGCCGGCGCGGCGGGCACGCTGCTTCAGGTTATCCAGCTTCCATTGCTCCACATCCATGGCCAGTAGACGACCACGGCCCTGCATCTTGGCTGCCAGATGCAGGGTCTTGCCGCCGGCACCGGCACAGGCATCGATCACCCGCATACCGGGCGCCACATCCAGGGCATCGGCCACCAGCTGCGAACCAGCATCCTGCTGCTCAAACCAACCATCGGCGAAACTCTGGGTGCGAAACAGCGCAGCATCCGAGGTCACTTCCAGCGCCGAGGGCACACCGGCCACCGGCTGGGTATCAACGCCTTCGCCCTTGAGACGGGCCATCAGCGCCTGCGGATCGCACTTGAGACCGTTGCTGCGCAGATAGCGCTTGGGTGCCAGCGCCAGCGCCGCGCGCTCTGCCGGCCAGGCCTCACCCAGCTCCGCTTGGCCCAGGGTATCCAACCAGGCGGGACAACCATCCCACAGTGGCCCTTGGTTGCGAGCCTGTGCCAGACGACCTGCGAATTCGGCCGCATCCACCGGTAAGGCGTACTTCATTTTCGGCAGTGGCAGTTCATGGAACAGGTGCCAGGCGTTGATAAGCCGCGAACCTTCACGCTCCACCCTTGCCGGCTCTATGTCGGCCAAATAGCAAAACAGATTCAGACGCCGCAGCAGATCCCCCGTGACCAGAGCGATCCTGGCCTGCTCGGCAGGTGCCAGTTGCAGTCCTGAGAAGTGCCTGGAATAGGCTCTGTCCAGGGGCGCACCTTCAATCAATACCTGATTGAGAACACCGAGCACCAATTCGCAGGAAGACGCAGACAAGGGAGATAACATAATGGCAGGATCCGGGTGAAGAAAACCGCCGGATCTTAGGCGTTAACGCCGGCGGGCGCAAGGCGAACCTGCCCCGAAAGCCGCAAACGGCGTGAAAAATCCGCCAAAATAAAAAGAGGCCCCGCAGGGCCCCTTTCAAACTCGGCAATAGCGCCTGCAATATCAGTCCAGGCGTGAGCCGCGCAGACCATAAAACAGTATGTAGCCGTAGCAAAGGACCGGCAGTACGAAGGACAGATGCAGCCCGACCACATCGGCCAGCATGCCCTGAAACAGCGGGATGATGGCGCCACCGACAATGGCCAGACACAGCACACCTGAGCCCTGTGAAGTGGCAGGACCGAGATCCCGCAGTGCCAGGCTGAAAATGGTTGGGAACATAATGGAATTGAACAGCCCCACGGCCAGAATCGACCACATGGCCAGCTGGCCTTCGCTGCCCATGGCAAGCATCACCAGCGCCGCCGCCATCAGAGCGTTGAACGCCAGCACCTTACCGGCAGCCACTTTTTGCATCACGGCAGAACCGATAAAACGCCCCACCATGGCACCACCCCAGTAATAGGCGATGTAATGGGCCGCATCGGCTTCAGCCATGCCGGCCACCTTTTCATCACCAAGGAAGTTCACCAGCAAGCTGCCGATGGCCACTTCACCGCCCACATATACGAAAATAGCCACGGCGCCGAGCACCAGGTGACGGTAGCTCAAGGCGCTGCGGACAGGTTCAGCAACCGCGTCTTCCTGGCTGTGGATGACGGGCAATGACAACTTGGAAAACACCAGTGCCAGCAGGCCCAGCATGCCTGCCAGCAACAGATAAGGCAGCTTGACCACATCGGCCTCGGCCTGGGCGTCCAGGGCTGCGCCACTGGCCACAGACAGAATAAGCACAGCACCGAAAAAAGGCGCCACTGTGGTGCCAAGAGAGTTGAAGGCCTGGGTCAGGGTCAGACGGCTTGAGGCGGTTTCGGGATTGCCGAGTGCCGTCACATAGGGGTTGGCAGCCACCTGCAGTACAGTGATGCCGGACGCCAACACAAACAAGGCACCGAGGAACAAGCCGTAGGATATGGCCGCTGCCGCGGGGTAAAACAACAGGCAACCTATGGCCGCAACCACCAAACCGGTGACAATACCGCGCTGATAGCCGAGTTTTTTCACCAACTGCCCTGCCGGTACCGACACCAGGAAGTAAGCGCCGAAGAAGCAAAACTGGATCAGCATCGCCTGGGTATAGTTCAGTGAGAACACGCCCTTGAGGTGCGGGATCAAAATATCATTCAGGCAGGTAATAAAACCCCACATAAAGAACAGCGACGTGAGCGACGTCAGGGCAAAACCGTATTTGCCGTCTGTTGCCGTCACTTGGACCGTAGCCCCGGTGTTGATACTGCTTGCCATAGCTTCCTCTCTTTCTGTTGTTATCGTTATTTGCGACGCCAGGCCGGCTTCAGGGGTCAACCTCGACCGCTGTCGCTATGTATAAAGTATTCCATCTTCGACTGATACTGATGAAAACCCGGCGCCTGGTCAACGATTAAGCCCGTCTCCAGGCTTAATCATGCATCAGATTTTTTCATCCAATAATTAGATTTAATCAGCTCAGCTTGGCAAAAAAGCTGCCATAGGGCGGCAGACTCAGGCTATCCCCCACAAGTTGCCCCGCGACCAGCCCATGGCCCTGGAGACCTTCTGACACCTTTAAGCCATGCAGCTCGTGGCTTTCTTCGGAGCTACCGAGGTTAAAGGCCACCAGGTATTGCTCATTTTGCCATTGTCTGATGAACAGCAGCAAAGGCTCTTTGCTGTCGATAAATTTGATATCACCCACCACCAAAGCCGGGTGTTGTTTACGCCAGGCCATAAAGCGGCGGAATTGGTTCAGCACTGAACCTTCGGCGCTTTCCTGCACATCCACAGCTTTGGGCAAGTGTTCGGGAGCCAAAGGCAGCCAGGGTTTGCTGTTGCTGAAGCCGGCTTCCTTTGCCTGCGCCTGCCAGGGCATGGGGGTGCGGCAGCCGTCACGGCCCTTGAAGTTGGGCCAGAAGGCAATGCCAAAGGGATCCTGCAGGGCCTCAAAAGGAATGTCGGCTTCGGTGAGCCCCAGCTCTTCACCCTGATAGCTGCAGATACTGCCACGCAAACTGGCGAGCATGGCGCTCAGCATCTTGGCCATATCAGCAGGCGCATCGGCACCACCCCAACGGCTCAGTACCCGCTCCACATCATGATTGCCTATGGCCCAACAGGGCCAACCGTCACCAATGCTGGCTTCCAGGGCTTCCACCGTGCTGCGGATATAACCGGCACTGTAATCCTTGGTCAACAGTTCGAAGCTGTAGGCCATGTGCAGGCGGCCATCACCCTTGGTGTATTCGGCCATAGTGGCCAGAGAGTCTTCAGAAGACACCTCCCCCAGGGTCACGGTACCTGGGTAGCGGTCGATCAGCGCCCGCAACTCCTCGATAAAACCGACGGTCTCGGGACGGGTGTTGTTGTAATAGTGATATTGGTAGGCATAGGGGTTGTCTTCCGAGAAGCCCCTGCCCTGACGTTGATCTTTGGGCTTGGCCGGATTATCCCTGAGCTCCGCATCATGGAAGCAGAAGGTAATGGCATCGAGGCGGAAACCATCAACGCCTTTTTTCAGCCAGAACTCCACATTGTTCAGCACGGCACGACGCACGTCTTCACAGTGGAAATTGAGATCCGGCTGGCTTTTCAGGAAATTGTGCAGGTAGTACTGCTGGCGACGGGGTTCCCATTCCCAGGCACAGCCGCCGAAAATGGCCAGCCAGTTGTTGGGCGGGGTGCCGTCTTCACGGGGATCGGCCCATACATACCATGCAGCCTTGGGGTTATCCCGGCTTTGGCGGCTCTCTTCAAACCAGGCATGGGCATCCGAGGTGTGGCTCAGCACCTGATCTATGATGACCTTGAGTCCCAGGCTATGGGCCTTGGCAATCAATTCATCAAAGTCTTCCATGGTGCCAAACAATGGGTCGATGGCCAGATAGTCACTGATGTCATAACCGAAGTCTTTCATTGGTGACTTGAAAAAGGGCGAGATCCAGATCGCATCCACGTTCAGGCTGGCGATATAATCCAGCTTGGCAATGATGCCCTTGAGATCGCCGACGCCATCGCCGTTGGTATCCAGCATACTGCGCGGATAGATCTGGTAGATGACGCCACCGCGCCACCAGGCTAACTCATTCATTCTCGCCTCTTTTTTACTTTTATGGCCGGCATCTGCACTGATGTCAGGGTTACAACTTTGTTGCCCCGAGGTAAGCGGTTTGACGCCTTTTAGGATTGAAACGAGGATACGTGAACTGGGAAACCGCCTTCAATACGGCTGCATACGTATGCAGAGATCATTCCTCATCGCAGCTGGCGGACAGAATGTTCTATTCCTATATTAAACAATGAGTAACAAGCACTTGTTCGTATGAAAAAGCCCTCTTTTTAACCATAACGGCGTCACAATCCTGCTCCATGGGCCTTTTGAATACGTATGCACACGATTGAGCAAGCCCAAATGGCGGGAGTAGTATCTTCACCGTTGTGCAACAATTTGGTTATAAAAACGGCACTTATGCAGTCAGGTAAGCGCGTTAACGCCAAATACACTACTACAAATGACTGTTGTCCCAACACTTATAAGCTAAGACATGAGCTATAGCGACAAAGGGGAAAGATGAATGTTCCAATATAAACCGAGCCTACTGACGTTGGCACTGGTAGCCGCCGGTGCCAGCATGTATTCCTACGGCGCGCTCGCCGCAGAAGATGCTGCCAACCAAAAAGCTGAAGACGAATCCATTGAAGTTATTCAGGTGACCGGTATCCGCCGTTCACTGCAAGAATCCCAAGCCACCAAGATGTCCAACTCTTCGGTGGTTGAGGCCATTTCGGCCGAAGATATTGGCAAGTTGCCCGACGTCAGTATTGCTGAATCTCTGGCACGTTTGCCCGGTGTTGCTGCGCAACGTCTTGACGGTCGCGCCAACGTAATCTCTATCCGTGGTCTGGGCCCAGACTTTACAACAGCCACTCTCAATGGCCGTGAACAGGCCTCGGTCAACGATAACCGTGGTGTTGAGTTTGACCAGTACCCATCTGAACTTCTTAACCAGGTTGTGGTGTACAAAACGCCCGATGCAACCCTGATGGCCCAATCCATCGGCGGCACCGTCGACATGCGCACCATCAGCCCCCTTGCCCACGGTGAACAAACCATTGCCGTTTCAGCCCGCGGCGAACTGAACGATCTGGGCGCGCTTAACAGCGACAGCACTGATAAAGGTTATCGCGCCAGTATCTCCTATGTGGATCAATTCCTCGATGACACCCTGGGATTTGCTTTCGGTTATGCCCGCATGCAGTCTCCCAACCAGGAAGAGCGTTGGCAGGCGTGGGGTTATCCAAACCTGGATTATGATGACACCAAACCAAATGTACTGGGTGGAGCCAAGCCTTTCGTCCGTTCCAGCGAGCTGGAACGTGACGGTTTCCTGATGGTGCTGGAATACCAGCCAAACGATCAATTCCACAGCTTACTGGATGTGTATTACTCCCAGTTCAAGGACCAACAACTGCTGCGAGGCATCGAAATACCTGGCCAGTGGGGCGGAGGTTGGGCAAATAGCGGTATCACTGCCATTAGCGAAGACAACGGTCTGGTGACCCAGGGCGTTATCAACAATGCGGGCGTTGTAGTGCGTAACGACATCAATACCCGCGACGCCGACGCCCTGTCCATGGGCTGGAATAACAAGTACATAGTCAATGACAACTGGAGTCTGGAGGCGGATATCGCCCTGTCCAAGGCCAACCGTACCGACATAGGTATGGAAAGCTACAGCGGCACCGGCCGTGGCAATGGCAATGGTGCCACCGACACCCTGGGCTTCACCTATCAAGGCGATGGCCGTTATCAATTTACCCATGATCTGAATTATGCCGACCCCAATTTGATCAAGCTTGGCGGTGCCTTCAGCTGGGGTAACCCGGTTGGCCCGGACAGCCAGGACGGTTTTATCAACAAACCCGAAATTGAGGATGAACTCAAGTCCATGCGTCTGGCCGCCGAGTATGTGCTCGACAGCGGTGCCGTGCGCAGCGTGCAATTCGGTGTCAACTACACCGAGCGCGAAAAGTCCAAGCTGGACCAGGGTTTCTATCTGACCCTGAAAGATTATCCTGAAATGCTGACGATTCCGGCGAAGTACCTGCTTGATCCAACCTCTCTGGCGTTTTTCGGCATGGGTGACATGCTGAGCTATGACTCCCTGGCTTTCTACAACGATGGCAACTACATCGAAACCAACGCCGATAAGGTTGATCTCGGCCGTGCCACCAACTCCTGGTTGGTTAATGAGGAAGTCACCACCGGTTTTGTCAAAGCCAACCTGGAAACCGAAGTCTTTGGTTTGCCGCTGTCCGGTAACGTCGGCCTGCAGGCAGTACACACAGACCAAAGCTCCAACGGCACAGCGGCGACTGTTAATCCTGAAACCAAAAAAGTAGAGAAAACTCCAGTTACCGCCGGTGACAGCTATCTGGAATGGCTGCCCAGCATGAACCTGGCATTCGAAGTGGCAGAAGATCAGGTGGTACGCCTGGCAGCGGCCCGCACCTTGACCCGTGCCCGCATGGACAAGATGAATGCCAACGTCGCCTACAGCTACATTGAGATCCCATCAGCGGGGAATCCGAACTGGACCGGTGGTGGCGGCAATCCACAGCTGCGCCCCTGGTTGGCCCGTCAGTATGATATCAGCTACGAAAATTACTTTGCCGATCAGGGCTATTTCGCAATAGCCATGTTCTACAAGGATCTGGAAAACTACGTCTACGATCAGCGTAGCGATTTTAACTTCGGTGAGCTGTTCCCAGAAAAAACAGGTAATCCCATCGGTAAGGTGACTCAACCACAGAATGGTAACGGTGGTTACGTTCGCGGTATCGAAGCCACTGTGCAGTTGGATTTCGGTTATTTCGTACCCGAGATGGAAGGTTTCGGTATGTACCTGAGCGGTACTTACAATGAAAGCGAAGTCAAGGAAACAGCCGACAGTGAACCCACTACACTGCCAGGCCTGTCTGAGAAGACCTTCAATGCCACGGTTTACTACGAAAACAGTGGTTTCCAGGCACGTATCAGCTCACGTTACCGCTCAGACTTCCTGGGTGAAGTAACGGAAATCAGCCTGAAACGTACCCATGTGAACGTTAAGGCCGAAACCGTGGTTGATGCCCAGGTGGGTTATGACTTCTCTGAAAGTGGCATCGAAGCCCTGTACGGCTTGTCGGTTCTGTTCCAGGTGAACAACCTGACCAACGAGCCTTTCATCTCCTACACAGGTGATGATCAGCGTTTCGTTCGCGACTACCAGAACTATGGTCGTAACTACATGCTGGGTGTGAACTACAAGTTCTAATCCCCAGGCTTGCTAGACTGAAAAATGCCCTTGTACTTCAGTGACAGGGGCATTTTTTTAACAGAACCAGCTACAAGGAACCGGATCATGAACAATGGCATTCACAAGCTGCTGATCGTCGGTGGTGGCAGCGCCGGTTGGATGGCGGCGGCATTGCTCAGTCGCATGCTGCCAAAGCTGAGCATTTCCCTGGTGGAGTCACCTTTGGTGGGCACCATAGGTGTAGGCGAAGCCAGTATACCTCCCCTGACCCACTTCAATCAGTTGCTTGGGATCTCTGAGGCCGAGTTCATTGCCGCGACCCAGGGCAGTTACAAACTGGGGATCGAGTTTGAAAACTGGGGTGCCGAGGGCGAGCGCTACATGCATGCCTTTGGCAGTATCGGAAAATCCCTCGGCGCCACCGACTTCCACCAGCTGTGGCTCAGACAACAAGCAACAGGCGACAGCACGGATTTCTGGCGTTATTCCCTGAACTATCAGGCTGCCAAGGCCAACCGATTCTCGCCCAACGCCCAGCTGCAGGGCTCCCCCCTGGCACCTTTGGTACACGCCTATCATTTTGACGCCGGTCTGTACGCCCAAATGCTGCGCCGGTACAGTGAGAACAAGGGCGTCACCCGGATTGAAGGCCATATCACCCAGGTCATGCAGCAGGATGGCCGCATCGCCTCTGTGGTGTTGGATTCGGGTCAAACACTCAGTGCAGACTTTTTTATTGATTGCACCGGCCTTGCCGCCTTGCTTATCGGCAAGACACTGGCCACCGAATTCGAGGATTGGGGCCATTTCCTGCCCTGCGATCGCGCCATTGCGGTACCGACCCAGCGCACCGAACCTCTGCAGCCCTATACCCGGTCCATCGCCCATGAAGCAGGCTGGCAGTGGCGCATTCCACTGCAGCACAGAACCGGCAACGGTATGGTCTATTGCAGCGAGTATTGGAGTGAGGATGAAGCCACGGCGCGCCTATTGGCCAATTTGGATGCCCCCATATTGGCCGAGCCCAGGCTCATCAAATTCCGCACCGGTCGCCGGCAACAGCAATGGCAACAAAACTGCCTGGCATTGGGCCTGGCCAGCGGTTTCCTGGAGCCACTGGAGTCCACCAGCATTCATCTTATCCATTCCGGGCTGGTGCGCTTTATCCGGCTGTTTCCAACGGATATGGATGGCGGTGCCTGCCGCGAAGAATATAACCGTCAATCCCGGGCCGAATTTGAACAAATTCGTGACTTTATCATTTTGCATTACCATCTTAACCGTAGCCGTCATGGCCATAGCTCTGCCTTCTGGCAACACTGCGCCACCATGGAAATCCCCGCACACCTGAAGCACAAGCTGGACCTGTTTGCCCAAGGTGGCCAGGTGTTCCGTCATCAGGATGAGCTCTTCAGTGAAGCGGCCTGGCAGCAGGTGTTCCTGGGTCAGGGGCTGTTGCCTGCCCATTATCATCCTATGGCCGACACTCCCGCGGCCGCCGATCTCTCCCAGTACCTCAAAGACATGGGCAAGGTGGTCGATGCCACCGTCGCTGCCATGCCTTCTCACACAGATTTTCTCAGGAGCCTAGCCCGATGACCAAGAAGCCACTCCTTTTCACCCTGTTTCCCCTGTGCTGGTCCCTTGGGGCAATCGCAGCGCCCGATATTGCCGAACTTAAAATCGAGCCCAGTAATTGGTGGGCCGGCATGCATAACCCCAAGCTGGAATTGATGCTGCACGGCAAGGGCATTGGCCAGGCCGAGCTGCGGCTGGAAAATGCACATGGGGCCGAACTTGAAAAAACATTCAGTGGCAGCAGTGCCAATTATCTGTTCGCAGATCTGGATCTGGATCAGGCCAGCCCGGGAGACATCACCCTGGTGCTGACATTGAACGGTAAAGAGCTGCGTCTTAGCTATTCCCTGCTGGAGCGCCAGGTCGGCTCGGCTGAGCGCGCCAGTTTTGATGGCAGCGATCTGATTTATCTCATTACCCCAGATCGTTTTGCCAACGGTGACAGCAGCAATGACAATGTTGCCGCACTGGGCGATCCCGCCGATCCGGACAACAAGGATGGTCGTCATGGCGGCGACCTCAAGGGCATAACCCAGCATCTGGATTACCTGTCAGACCTTGGCGTCACTCAGCTGTGGATTAATCCTGTGATGGAAAACCGCCAGCAGGCCTATTCCTATCACGGTTATTCAATAACAGATTTTTATAACGTAGATCAGCGATTTGGTACCAATCAGCAGTACCGGGAACTGGTCCGGGCCGCAGAACAAAAGGGCATGGGGGTGATCAAGGACGTGGTGCTCAACCACATAGGCTCAGGCCACTGGTGGATGCAGGATCTGCCCTTCCCCGATTGGATTAACTATGCCGATGAACCTGTATATACAAGTCACAGGCGAACCACAGCGCAGGACCCCTACGCCACCGATGCAGACCAGCAGGACTTTGCCAGCGGCTGGTTTGTTGATTCCATGCCGGATCTCAACCAGCGTAACCCGCAGCTGGCCACTTATCTGATTCAAAACAGTATCTGGTGGATTGAATTTGCCGGGCTTTCGGGGCTGAGAACCGATACCTGGTCCTACTCGGACAAGGCGTTCCTCACCCGCTGGGCAGCCCAGGTGCGAGGGGAATATCCCGGCCTTAATATTGTCGGCGAAGAGTGGAGCACCAATCCCAACATAGTCAGCTACTGGCAAAAAGGTAAAATCAATCCCGACGGCTATGTCTCCGAACTGCCTGCCTTGATGGACTTCCCCCTCAATGACACCCTGCTTAGGGCCATCAACACCAAGGAAGATTGGGGCAAGGGCTGGATAGAGCTGTATGAGGCATTGGTCAACGATAATCTCTATCCCGCGCCCCATAACCTGGTGCTGTTTGAGGGCAACCACGATACCAACAGACTCTACAGTGTGCTGGGTGAAGATCTGGATAAGTACAAACTGGCGCTGGCCTATGTGTTTTGTGTCAAACGCATCCCACAGTTGTTTTATGGTACCGAAGTGCTGCTGACCAGCCCGGTTGAAGGGCGCCATGATGGCCTGGTGCGGGGGGATATGCCGGGTTTCAATGCCGATGACAGGGTCAATGCCTTTACCGGTAAGGGGTTGAGCACAGAGCAACAGCAGGCACTGGCCTTTGTCCGCACCCTGGCACAATTCCGTAAACAATCGCGGGCACTTGCCGAGGGACAGCTGAAACACTTTGTGCCCCAAAATGGCGTTTATGTGCTCTACCGTGAAGCCCCGGCCAATGAAGGCAAGGCGGCCGAGCATGTGCTGCTGTTGCTGAATAAAAACCCGGATACCACAGCCATTGATATGGGGCGCTTCGCCCAATACCTGCCCCCAGGAAGCCGGGTTAACAGTCTGTTTGAAGGCAAGAGCTTCAATCTGCCCGCGCAATTGCAACTGAGCGCGCCGGTGACGCTGCTGAGCTGGTAAGCCCCGAACCGAAAACTGTGATGACGGAAAAGAATAAGATGAACAACACCCACACGAAGGGCAAAGCCAAGCGCGGCCCGAACTGCAAGATGGCAATGACGGCTTTGGCCTTGTGCTGCTTCATTGCGCCGGCTATTGCCGCAGCCCCCGAAAAAGCGGCGATCTACCAGATTTTTACCCGCCTCTATGGCAACGATAAGCAAGTGAACAAACCCTGGGGCACGGTAGCCGAAAATGGGGTTGGCAAATTTGCCGATATTGACGACAAGGCACTGGCGGACATCAAGGCCCTGGGGGTTACCCATGTCTGGTATACCGGAGTACTGCACCATGCCTCGGTGACGGATTACAGCACCTATGGTATTGAAATGGACGATCCGGATGTGGTCAAGGGCCGCGCCGGCTCCCCCTATGCCATCAGGGATTATTACAATGTGGATCCGGATCTGGCGCGCGATCCCGATAAACGCCTGCAGGAATTTGAGGCGCTGATAAAGCGCAGTCACAACCATGGCCTCAAGGTCATCATAGACATAGTGCCCAACCACGTTGCCAGGGGCTATGACTCGGTCACGGCCCCCGACGGGGTGAAGAGCCTCGGGGTCGATGACAACAGCCAACTGGCCTACAGCAAACACAATGATTTTTACTATGTGCCCGGCACGGATTTCCAGGTGCCGGACTTCGGCCCCAAGGACCTGCCCCTTGGCGGCGCTAAGGCCCCCGGCTTTGACGGTCAATTTGCCGAGTCCCCGGCCAAGTGGACCGGCAACGGCAGTCGCAGTCATCAACCCCGGGTCGATGACTGGTATGAAACGGTCAAGATAAACTATGGATTGCGCCCCGACGGCAGCCATGACTTCCCTTCACTGCCTGCCGACGCTGCCACCTGGAATACAACCAAGCATGACGCCTTTTGGCGGCAACAGGATCCCCAGAAGCTGCCGTCAAGCTGGGCCAAGATGCGCGATATTGCCCGCTTCTGGCTGGCCAAAGGCGTAGATGGTTTCCGCTACGATATGGCCGAGATGGTGCCGGTGGAATTCTGGAGTTACCTCAACAGCGACATCAAACGCATCAAGCCCGACGCCATGCTGCTGGCTGAGGTGTATGACCCGTCCCGCTACCGGGACTATCTGCACCTTGGCAAGATGGACTTTCTCTACGACAAGGTGGGCATGTACGACACCCTTAAGGCGGTTATTCAGGGCCGTCAGGGGACCGACAGTATCGGTCTCGCCCATGAGGCGGTAGCCGACATCGCCCCCCATATGCTGCACTTTCTGGAAAACCATGATGAGCAGCGCATTGCCAGTCCTGAGTTTGCCGGCGATCCCCGCAAGGCCCTGCCGGCCATGGTGGTCTCCAGTTTACTGACCCAGGCACCGACCCTGGTCTATTTTGCCCAGGAATTGGGCGAAGACGGCAGTGAAGATGCGGGGTTTGGCAAACCCAGCCGCACCAGTATCTTCGACTATGTGGGCGTCCCCGCCCTGCAGCGTTACCGGCAGGCCAAGCGCACAGGCGAAGCCTTGCCCGCGGATATTGCCGGCCTCAGACGCTACTATCAGCAACTGCTGACACTGTCGCTGAGTGAGCCTGCATTGCGGGGGGAACTGCGACTGTTACCGCTGCCGGGCAACAGCCTGTTTGGCTTTATCCGCCAATCCGGCCCCGACAGCCTGTTGGTTTTGAGCCATTTTGGCGCCGAGCCTCTGGCGTTGGAGCAGCAGCTTGGCCCGGAGTTCATCCCAGTAGATCATGGGCAACAGAGCATGCTACTGTCGTCCCTGCTGACGGACATAGATGGCCAGCCAATCCAGGCCGAACTCATGCAGGGAAAACTCAGACTCAAGCTTCCGCCCTACAGCTCAGCGGTTTTCAGATTGCCTGTGGAAGTCGGCGCGTCGCAATAATTAAGGAGATACCCCATGCTGCCTGGCTTGAAGGGCCTTCATCACGTTGCCCTTATCGTATCTGACTATCAGACCTCGAAGGCCTTTTATACCCAGGTGCTGGGGTTGCAGGTGCTGGCTGAACACTTCAGGGCCGAACGCCACTCCTGGAAGCTGGACCTCAGCCTGCCCTCTGGCGCCCGGCTGGAGTTGTTTTCCTTCCCTTCAGCGCCGGCCAGGTTGAGCTATCCAGAGGCCTGCGGCCTGAGACATCTGGCATTTGAGGTCAGCGATCTGAATAAGGCGCTGGCCTATCTGCAATCCAGGGGCGTTGCCACCGAGGCAGTCCGCGTCGATGAGGTCACGGGAAGACGCTTCTGCTTCTTTGCCGATCCCGATGGCTTACCGCTGGAGCTGTACCAGGCCGGATAAGTTACATGGGCAGCGGCTCAGTTGAGCACGCTGCGTATCTTCTTCAACAGGGTTTCGGCATTGGTTGGCTTGATAATGTAATCTTCGGCCCCGAGCAGCAGCGCATTCTGAAAATGCTCCACATCGGCATAGCTGGTCAGCATGATAAGTGGAATGTCCTGCAGCACCGGGGTCTTTTTACATACCTTGAGGGTTTCTATGCCATCCAATATCGGCATGTCTATGTCCAGCAGGATAAGATCCGGCTTCAGCACCTTGGCCTTAAGCAGCACCTCCACCCCGTTCGATGCCTTTTCCACCTTGTAACCATGCTGCTCCAGTATGGTGGCGATGATTTTAAGTACCACGTCCTGATCGTCCGCCACCACCACGGTGGCCTTTCGCAGGTTATCCTTTTTCTCCAAGGCAGCCTTTTGCGCCAACAGTTGGGTCGACAACTCATTGAACAAAGACTCACTCTTTTCCTTGAGTCGGTTGAGTTGGGGATTAATGGAGTGCTTTCTCAGTTCATGGATAAACTTGTTGATCTCCTCATCGGGCAAGGCATGGAACACCTTGCGGAAGGATTTCATAAAGGCACTTTCGGAAATGGAACTTAAGATCCCATCCACATCCTGCATGATATTGGTGATCAGGGAAGACTGTTGTTTACTGGCCACCTTGACCGACTCATGCAATCCCTGCAGTTGGCTGGCGGTATTTTGCATTTCGTACTGCATATCCAGACCGGCCTGATCAAAACGCTTGAGTTCGGCCTTTAACTCGATGATCTCTATCAGCTTGTACAGTGTCAGTATGATCTTGTGATTGTCATACACGGGACGAATGGTGTCGTAGCTGTCAAAGGTCTCGTTACAGCACAGCTGGAAGGCATCGTTTCTGTTGTTCTTTTCGCACAGCAACATGGACGCGTGTGGCACGGTTCTCAGGGTATTGAAATGCTCGTTGGACTGCAGAAAATTTTTCAGACTCTCGGCATGGGACACTTCCTGAAAACAGTAGACCAGCAACATGCGTTTATGTGCCGCCTGACAAAGGCTGCTGAGCTTTTTGTTTTCAACCCGGATATCGACCTTGATAACGCGCTCAAAATAAACGCCCACTATGGCTTCTACCGGCTCCACCAGGTCGAGATCATCAAAAAACAGAACCAAGGTCGTCGTTGAATCCTTCATCGCTTTCTCCCATCACTGCCTATGCGCTGTGAATCACATCCGGCCATAGGCCGGCCTTATCATTCTTGCAGGGTATCGCCCTGAGGTTGGGCCTTGGCCGCCAGTAAGCTAACCTGCTCTTCAATCCGCGTCTTGAATTCATGCACCAGGTGCAAATCCTTGGCCGCAGCCTGTTGCTCCAATTCACTGAATATCTGGCCCAAGCGGCTGGCGCCGGAAGAATTGGCGGCCCCCTTGAGCGCATGGGCCAAGCGCCGGATCTCCTCCGCTTCTCCCTCATCCATCGCCTGGTACAGGGGTTCTATATCCCTGGCCAAAGCGTCGAGGAAATACTGCACTATGGAATTCAGCACTTCTTCATCATCGGTACCCAGGATTTCCGCCAGTTTGCGATAGTCGATGGGGCTATCGTCCTCCACCGTTTCCTGTTCCGTGACCACCTGCTGCTGGCGCTGTTTCAGGCTATTGCGGCCATGCCAGGCCAACAGCTTGCTTTTGAGCAGCTTGAATTCCACCGGCTTGGCCAGATAGTCATCCATTCCCGCCGCCAGGCAGTTTTCGGCTTCTCCGGACATGGCGTTGGCGGTAATGGCGATGATCAGTGTGGGTTCAAGCTGCTGCTCTTTTTCCAGCCGCCGCACTTCTGCTGTGAGTTCAAAGCCATCCATATTGGGCATGTGGCAGTCGGTCAGCAGCACCCGGAAGCGGCCCGTCTTCCACAATTCCAAGGCTTTGGCACCGTCCTCCGCCAGTTCGAAACGGCAGCCGATTTTTTTCAGCTGCAGCGAGATCACTTCCCTGTTGGTCTCATGATCCTCGGCCACCAGAATGCGGAATTCGCTGTCCTTGGCAATGTCGGTTTCCGAGGCGCTGCGACCCATTTTGCCCCGCTCGGTTCCGGCAAAGGGTGTCCACAGGCTATTGGGCTGACCATTGAGCATGGCCATGCCGGCCAACAAATCCGAGGGTTTCAACGGATGACAACTGAGCACACAGACACCTTCACTTTCTTCGCCCTTGGAAGAAATAGAATCCTCATCCATCATCAACAACTTATAGGGCAGATGTGTCCGCGGGTGTTCCGCCTTGTGGGCTTTATAGGCCTGATAATAGTCGCTTATCAGCAAGCCACTGAAATCATCCAGCAAATTGGCATCGAACAGGTTGCCGTTGACGTTGCGTGGGTTGATGCACCGATATTCCAGTTCCAATTGATCAAGCAGGTGCAGCACTGAGACCAGATATTGTTTGTTTTCAATACAAATAATCAGGCCCGGGTTAAGCCCCTGATACAGATCCTGCTCTGACTCACCGTAGGGATCCGCAGGCCTGCAGGGCAGCCTTATTCTGAAGGTGCTGCCAACGTTGGGCTCGCTCTCCACTTCAATCTTGCCACCCATCAAATCGATAAAGGATTTGGTAATGGTCAATCCAAGACCAGTGCCACCATATTTGCGGGTGGTGGAGGAATCGGCCTGGGTAAAGGGTTCAAACAGCTGGTTCATCTGCTCCCGGGTCATGCCGACTCCGTTATCTATCACCTCCAGCACCACTTCATGTTCCTGGGTATGATTGCGCCGAAATTCGGTGCGCAACATCACCAGTCCCTGTTGGTGCTGGTTGTGGGAGAACTTGATGGCGTTGCCGAGCAGGTTGAGCACTATCTGGCGGATGCGCACCGGATCCAGCAGTACCTCTCGCGGCAAACTCAGATCCGGCAGGATATTCAGGAACACGTTCTTGCTGGCCGCGTTAAACCAAAGCACTTCAACGGTTTTCTCCAGAATTGACAACAGGGAGGTGGGTTCAATTTCCAGCTCCATCTTGCCGGCTTCAATCTTGGAAAAGTCGAGAATGTCGTTGATGATTTCCAGCAGTGAAAAGGCCGAATCCCGAATGGTATTGGCCATGCGCTGCTGCTCTGAACTGAGTCCGGTGTCCCGCAGCAGATCTATCATGCCGACGACCCCATTCATCGGGGTACGGATTTCATGGCTCATTACCGCCAGGAACCGCGACTTGGCCTGGCTCGCCTGGTTCGCCTCGGCACTTTCGCGCTCCAGGGTCTGTTGCACCAACTTCACATCGGTCACATCAAGGTTGATACCAAAGAGCTTTACCGCCACGCCATTGCGAGTGATGGTGTCCCCTGCCGCTTTAATCCAGTGAATATTGCCGGTTTTGCGATTGATGACCCTGAATTCGGCGTGATAGGCCCTGCGCTCTTCGATGGCGGTGCGCACCCTGAGCTCCGCTTCTTCAATATCCTCCGGATGAACCTGATTGCTCCAATCCTCATGAGTCAGCGGCCGGCCGTCATTATCGAGCCCGTAGGTCTGGTACATGCGGCTGTCCCATTGCAGCTCACCCGTCTCAATGTCCATGGACCAGTTACCTATGCCCCCCGCCTCCGAGGCCAGATCCCGCCCCTTAATCAGCTCCTCACGCTGGAACTTGGCTTCGGTCAGCACCAGTTCAAACTGCTTGCGTTGGCTGATGTCTTCGCAGGCCATCAGGAAATATCGCGGTTGACCGTTCTTGTCGCGGATAAGGCAAACGGACACGTTAAGCCAAACAATGTTGTCATCCAGGCGCAGGAAGCGTTTCTCGTCGGTATGAAACTTAAGTTCGTTGGTCAACATCAGATCGCTGAACCTGAGGCAATCCTCAAATTGTTCCAGGTTGATGGCCAAACTGCTGTCCATCAGGGTGATTTGTTCACGGCTGCAGCCAAGAATGCCGCAAAATTTGTCGTTAACCTCCAGCCAGGTGCCATCAATACCGATACGGGCAAAACCCACCGGAGCCTGCAGAAATGCGGCGCGATATCCCGTCTCCCGCACCGGCGAGTCGGACGCTGAGTCCTCAACACGCCCTGTGCTCAGCCACAGCCAACACAGTTCCCGGCCATCGAGGTTGCTGAACTGTCCGGACAGACTGAAATCGAGCACCCGTCCCTCATGGTTCAGCAGGGAGAGCTGCTCGGGGAAGTTGCTGCTGAGGTCCCAATAGGGCGAGAGTTCGGCAAAATCCTGCTGCAGTAACAAACTGTGCTCATAGCCCAGCAACAGGGCCAAAGCGTCACTGGCATCGAGGATTTCCCCTTCCCGGTCAAGCAGCAGGAACAGATCGCCATGGATATAAGGCGATGGGGTGTGGGTTTCATAACTGGGTAAAGGTTCGTGCTTGTCGGTTTCTTCATGAATGTCATCCAACGCCACCACATAATGGCTGACCTCGCCGTTCTGATCCCAAACCGGAAATGCCGACAGTTGGCTGTAAAACCCATGACCATCCTTGCGCAATTGCTTGACTATGCCGTTGCAACTGCGGCCATAGCTGATGCCGCTGCTGAGCAGTTTTTCGATACGGCTGTTACTGCCGTCCTCCAGCAACTGCATCAGGGGCTTTCCCTTGAGTTCATGGGGCGAGTAACCGGTCAGGACCTCAAGCCACTTGCTGGCATACAGTATGCGGCCATGATCTTCCACCGACATCAGCAGCACGGCCCTTGGCAAGGCATCCAGGCTGTGACTGACCGCCCGCAGCAGTTGTAATTCACGCTGAAACTCCTGCCACTGGCTGGATTGGGTCTCCAAGGCATCAATGGCGCGGGCAAGCCAGGCGGTGATCCTCATCAAGGGCGGCAAGGCGTCGGTATTGAGCTTGTCATTGTGATTCAGCAGTCGTGCCAGCGACGGCAAACTGGCCTCAATCCGGGTCAGGGGTAACAGCACGGTCTGATATAGGAATGCCAACCAGGCGACCAGACTCAAGCACAGGAGTGCCAATACGATGAATCCGGGTTGGTTAAAGGAACCGAATCGGCTCAGCAGCGCCGTCTCAGGCACTTCCAGTGCCAGGCTCCAGCCTGTGTTCAGCTCATTGAACAGATTGATGGGGCTGGCGACAACTTGCAGGGCATCCGCAGGCTCGTTCAAGGACAACCAAGCCGCCCCCATTGACATCACACCGGCGCTTTTATCCTGCTGTGATCGGGTCTCCCAGGTGCGATTCAGCTTGGTGTAGTCACGATTGAGTTGCCAGTGTCGGTTGTTATCCTGAGCAAATTCGGCAAGCAGCTTATTTTTGCTGTCCAGCAACAGGAGTCGGGAATCGCCCAGCCCCCGTGCGGACATGCCCTTGAGGGTGTCGGTCAGTATCGCCTCAATCCGGGCAAAATCCATCACCCCCACCCAGTACCCCAGCAGCTCACCGCCGGAGGCCTGGATCTGCGACGCAAACAGCATATCGAAGCGCAGCGGATCTTCATTGAGCAGAAACTGCTCCGGTCCCACCACCAGGGTGCCGCTTCTGTTACCGGGCTCCAGGCGTTTTCCCATGCTCATTTGCTCGAACCAATCCAGCCCAGCCAGGTAATCCGCTTCAATACTCATGGCATAAACCGGACGGCCAAAGGGATCGATACTGTTTTGAGCCACAAGACTGCCATCGGCGCCAAGCAGCAAAATCTTGCTGTATTCCCCCTTCAGCAGCACCAATTGGTCCAGCCTTTGAGTCAAAACCTCCGAAGATTGCGGCTGAAACAACTCCGCCATGGTCAGCGGCAGCACCTTGGCATCCAGCAAACGCTCATGCAGATGCTGCTCTATGGCCGCCAGTGTGGCTGTCAGCTCGGCCTGCAGATGCTGCTGCTCTGAATGGAGCAGATTGTTACGAAAGACCATGGAAAAGGATTGCAGCGCAAGGGCGGCAAAAGTCAGCACCAGGGCAGCAGCAAGCAGATGATATCTGAACCATTTCATCGGATGGGCCTCCGCTGCTCAGAGCGTGCGTTAACCCCTTGCCCGGGCGAACAAACCGCCACTGCGGAAACTGTTGAAAACTTGGCTGGCGGTACATCCTTGAGCATTTCCATGGAAATCCCTTTGAACATGGCCAATGGACGGGAGCAATAGTCCCCTAATCTGAATTAAGAATAGTCAATAGATTGAAATGCAGTGAAAAATTGTTGGGCTGAGAGAAAAATCAGCCTTAGGTACAGAAAAGTAAAACCCGGCCCTGATACAACCGGGAATGGACAATATCATAGGCCTTGGCCAAGTCATGGCCAAGGCGCCCTGGAAGCGCCCTAAACCATGCAAAAGAGCATGCAGGAGTCTATGCAAGGGACCATGCAAAAAAAGGGAGTTCAGTCCCTGCCGGTACCTATATCCAGACGCATCATATCCGCAGCCAACCCTTGGGCTTCGGCACTGCTGCTGGAACTGAGACCATCAAAAACACCCTGCTGATCGGCGGCCTTTTTATGTTGGCCATACTTAACCTTGGCCTCCAGGGATTCTATCTCGATGGTCACGGCCACAATGGCTTTGGACAGGCGTTCCACATATTCTGGCGCCAACACCTCAGTCCGGCCAGTGAGTTCAGGATCAAACCGCTCGCACATACGCATCAATAATGGGATGCTCTCTGAGGTTGGTAAACAGCGAGCCCGCCCCAGCACATGTACCGCACTGTAATTCCAGGTGGGAACCGAGGGCTGATTCCGGTACCAAAGTGGACTGATATAAGCATGTGGACCACTGAACACCAATCTTACCTGTTGACCGTCCAACAAACGCCAATGATCATTGGCCCTGGCCAAATGGCAATGTACCGCCCGTGCCTCCCGGTCCAACAAAAACGGCAGATGACTTGCCTGAGGTACAAGCTGCTCACCATTGGAAATCAACAAGCCAAAAGGATAGCGTTCTATAAAATCAAACACCTGAGATTCGTCTGTCATAGCCATGGCCGGTGGTATATACATGCTGCCTCCGCTGCTGAAAATTTTAACCTGAGGCTAACATGCTCACCCATTGCAATCTACGCAATTGCCTGTTTAATAGAAATATTTACAATTTCATAGCCCATTGCAATGCCGGCCGCGATGTTAGCGCCAGGTTGCATGGCACCCATGAATACGTATGTATGCAGTTGTCCGTCAAACTTAGGCGGGGGTACTATCAATCCGCTGATTTTCAACCTCGGTCCGAGGTGGGGTCGTTTCCATCACAGGTGGCGCAGGCTACCTTTGATGGGTTTGGAGTACCTTCCCTTGCCGCATAGGTCCGGCAAAGGAATTCAAGGTGTTTGGCGGCGAATGTCTGAGGGAGACGGTAGCCGCCTATTTTTTCCATCACCCTTTCCGGAAATCGGGCACCGACGGGTGAAGGCCCCCGCCGAGTGTTTCAGCCGGCCATGCGTTTAAGCCGGCCTTAAGCAGATAACTATAAGGCGCACAGCGCCATAAACAGGAAGCCTTATGACCAAATTCAGCTCCCCACTGATGCAAACCAGACCCGCACTGTCCTTCTGGCAGATTTTCAACATGTGTTTCGGCTTTCTCGGCATCCAATTTGGCTTTGCGCTGCAGAACGCCAACGTCAGCCGCATCTTCCAAACCCTGGGTGCCTCCATTGATGAGATACCCATACTCTGGATTGCCGCGCCACTCACCGGCTTACTGGTGCAACCCATTATCGGCTACCTGAGCGATCACACCTGGAATCGCTTCGGCCGCCGCCGCCCCTATTTTCTGATTGGCGCCATATGCACTACTCTGGCCATTTTTGTTATGCCGCACTCGCCCTACCTGTGGGTGGCTGCGGGCATGCTGTGGATCATGGATGCTTCCATCAACATCGCCATGGAGCCCTTCCGTGCCTTTGTGGGAGACAATCTGCCCAAGCAGCAGCGTACCCTTGGCTACGCCATGCAAAGCTTTTTCATCGGCGTCGGAGCTGTGGTCGCATCGGCATTACCCTACCTGCTGACCCAGTTCTTCGGGATCAGCAATACGGCTCCTGAAGGTGAAATTGCCGATTCGGTGCGTTATGCCTTCTACTTCGGTGGTGCAGTGCTGTTATTGGCGGTACTGTGGACCGTCATCAGCACCCCGGAATATTCTCCCGCGCAATTGAAGGCCTTTGAAGCCGGCGATCATCCCCAGGGCAGTACCGGGACTTTGGAGCGTCATCGCACCCACAAGGACTATCAACTGGCCGGTGTTATCTGGATGGTGCTGGGCGCCCTGCTTACCGGCGCCATCTATCTGGGCAATCTCGATAAGCAACTTTATATCCTGGGTATCGGCATTTTCGCCTTTGGTCCGTTGCAATTTTACTGTGCCATCAAGCTGGGCAATAACCAATCGCGCCGCGGTCTGGGGCTGGTGTTCAACGTGGTCGACGACTTGTTCCATATGCCAAAGGCCATGCATCAACTGGCCCTGGTGCAATTCTTTTCCTGGTTCGCCCTGTTTGCCATGTGGATCTATACCACGGCGGCGGTGACCGGTTATCACTTTGGCAGCCAGGATGTACTGTCCAAGGCCTATAACGACGGCGCCGATTGGGTCGGTGTGCTGTTTGCCGCCTATAACGGTTTCGCTGCGCTGGCGGCCATGCTGATCCCACTGCAGGCACGCTATCTTGGCAACAAGGGCGCCCATATGATGAACCTGTGGCTCGGTGGCGCAGGCCTTATCAGCTTCCTCTTTATCAAGGATCCCGCCCTGCTGTGGCTGCCCATGATTGGCGTCGGCTTCGCCTGGGCCTCCATACTGTCAATCCCCTACGCCATGCTCTCAACCGTGTTGCCGGCCGGCAAAATGGGGGTCTACATGGGCATATTCAATTTCTTTATCGTGATCCCACAATTGCTGGCCGCCAGCGTACTGGGATTAATCCTGAAAGTCGGCTTTGGTGGCGAACCCATCTATGCCCTGGTCACGGGTGGCAGCTTGATGCTGCTGGCGGGGATCAGTGTGTGGTTTGTGAAAACCGATGATGCAGAGCCCCGGTCCGTCAGCCAATAAAGGAGTTATTACAGATGAAACAAACCAAGAACGTCAGCCACGGCGCCCTCTTCGGGCCATCTTTGGCCGCGCTGTCCCTGGCTGTCGCGGCAGCGCTGACGCTCGGTGGCTGCGAACAGGCACCTGATCAGACACAAACACAATCAGAACAGTCAGCCATCAAGGTAGCCCCGGGTGCCCCGGGCGCAGCCCCTACCTGGGCTTTCGCCGGCAAGACGGGTATAGGCACCAGCTATGAACCCTACGGTGCTGCCCCCAAGTCCATCAGCAAGGTGTGGTTTTCCATCGCCAATGGCGTCCTGACCGAAACCATGTATGGCCTTATTCACAATGCCCAGCTCAAGGAACTGCAGTTTGTTATCAAGGGCCAGGGCTTTACCGACCTTGAAAGCCAGGATACCGACAGCAGTATCAGCTATCTCGATACCGATGCGGAAGGCCGCCCCCAGTCTTTGGCTTACCGGGTTGTGAACCTGGACAAAGACGGTGCCTATCGCATTGAAAAACATATTTTTACCGATCCTGACCGCAACAGTCTCATCATGCGTACCCACATCAGTGCGTTGACTGAAGAGATCACCCCTTTCCTCTATGCCAACCCGCACATAGACAACAGCGGCAACGGGGATCTGGCCCGGGTGGTGGACGGTGGCTTTATGGCCCGCAAGACGGCACAAGAGTCCAGTGTCATGACCCTGAAGTCTTCCCTGCCCTTTGCCGCGCAGCAGGTGGGATTTGTCGGCAGCAGTGACGGTCTCGACGAAATCCGTCAGTACGGTGAATTGAAAAACCGCTTTCAAACCACCTCGGCCGATGGCAGCCAAAATGGCGGCAACGTCGCCATGACAGGCCAATACCCCAGTATCAAGCCGGGCGAGACCCTGACCCTGGATCTGGTGCTGGGCTTTGCAGATGACGAGCAAAGCAGCAGCGCCACGGCCGCAGCGACCCTGGCACAGGGCTACGATCAGCTGCTGGCCAACTTCAAGGGTGAAGGCGCCGCGATCGGTTGGCAGGATTACCTGGCCAGCCTCCAGGGTCTGCCCGCCATGGTGGCCAACACCGCGGATAACGGCAAATTGCTGACCGCCAGTGCCATGGTGCTCAAGGCCCAGGAAGACAAGACCCATGCAGGGGCCCTGATCGCCTCTTTGTCCAATCCCTGGGGCGATACAGTGTCGGCCGTACAGCCGAGTACAGGATACAAGGCGGTGTGGCCGCGGGACTTTTACCAGTGCGCCATGGCGTTCATGGCCATGGGAGACACCGCCACCGCCAAGGTTGCCTTTGAGTACCTGAAACAGGTTCAGGCCGGCGCCGACACGCCAGGTTACCAAGGCACCCCGGGTTGGTTCCTGCAAAAGACCCATGTGGATGGTCAGACTGAATGGGTAGGGGTGCAGCTTGACCAGACCGCCATGCCCATCATGTTGGGCTGGAAACTGTGGCAGGCAGGCGTACTCAGCGACGACGAGATCCGCTCCTGGTACAGCGATATGCTCAAAAGCGCGGCGGATTTCCTGGTGACTGGTGGTGAGGTCAATATTGACTGGAACCACATAAACATAGTACCACCCAAGACCCAGCAGGAACGCTGGGAAGAGCAAGCCGGCTTCTCACCTTCTACCACGGCGGCGGTCATCACCGGCCTCAATGCCGCGGCGGCCATTGCCGAGTTTGCCGGTGACAAGACCTCGGCACAGCGCTACAGCAAGGCCGCCCAAGGCTATCGGGATAACCTGGAACACACCATGGTCACCCGTAAGGGCACCCTGTCCGACAAGCCTTATTACGTGCGTCTGAGCCCCAACGGCCAACCCGATGCGGCCGACAAGCTCGCTGACAACAATGGCCGTCCGGGATTGGATCAACGTCAGATCCTTGATGGCGGCTTTCTGGAGCTGGTGCGTTACGGGGTAACTCCTGCGTCCGATCCCGTGGTCAACAACACCCTCGCCCTTGTGGACTCCAACACCCTGGAAGATAACTTGCGGATCAGGTACGAATTCACCGCCAAAGACGGCAGCAGCTTCCCGGGTTTCCGCCGTTACGGTAATGACGGTTACGGCGAAGATACCCAAAGCGGAGCCAACTACGCCGAATCCGGCAGCAACAGTGCCAATCAGCGTGGCCGGGTGTGGCCCTTCTTCACCGGCGAGCGGGGCCACTTTGAGCTGGCGGCTCTGACCGAGCAGGCACAGCTCAGCGCCCAAGACAGGGCGGCCCTGGTGTCGACCTATGTGCAGGGCATGGAAAGCTTCGCCAACGAAGGGCTGATGTTGCCCGAGCAGGTATGGGACGGCGTTGGCAACAGCACCCGCTTCCAGTATAAAACCGGACAGGGAACCAACTCCGCCACGCCGCTGGCCTGGACCCATGCCGAGTACGTCAAGCTGGTGCGCTCCATCACAGATGGTGCCGTCTGGGATAAGTATCCGCAGCAGCCCTGACCGTCATAGAATGCAAAAAGCCAGTCACTGACTGGCTTTTTTATTGCTGACTATTGATGTCAGAGGTTTAGCAGGGTTTTGTTCCGGTTCAGACTTCGCCTGCTCCGCAGGAGCGGCGTACCACCAGGCTGGTGGGGATAAGTTGCGTCGATACCTCCTTGCCAAGGATCAACTTCAACAGACTCTCCACCAGAATTTCACCCGCCAACTGGGTATTTTGTTTAACCGTGGTCAGCGGCGGATTGGCAAAGCTGGCCACGGGAATATCATCATAGCCCACCACGGCCACGTCTTCAGGGACCGCTATCCCCTGCTCTTTCAGGGCCCGGATGGCGCCAATGGCAATCAGGTCACTGGCGGCAAACAGGGCATCGAACACCATGCCTTTTTTCAGTAATTGCTGGGCCGCTTCGTAACCTGAGGCTTCGGTGCTGATGGCATCTATCTGGCGGCGTTTGTCCACCACCAGACCCGCGGCCTTCAGCGCCTTGCAATGTCCCAGATACCTGTCCCTGAACTCCGGGCAGTGGCTGGAGGCACCACCGAGAAAGGCAAACTCCTTGCGCCCAAGTCCAATCAGGTGCTCTGTAGCTATCACCCCGCCCTGAACATTGTCGCAGCCTATGGACAGCACCGACTTGTTGTTGTGCTCGGCGCCCCAGATAACAAAATGGGTGTTCTGGGCCAGCAGTTTTTCCAACTTCTGCTCGTAGTCCATGTAGTCGCCGTAACCCAGCAAAATAATGCCGTCGGCCTTGTTGCTGTCCTCATAATCGGCATGCCAATCTTCGGACAGCTGCTGGAAAGACACCAGCAGATCATAGCCCTGGCGGGCTGTGGCGCGGGTAATGGACCCCAACATCGACAGGAAAAAGGGATTGATCAGCGAATCATCATTGGTGGGATCTTCACAGAGCAGCAGCGCCAGGGTATGGCTGTTCTGGGTGCGCAGGTTGCTGGCATTCTTGTCCACCTTGTAATTCAGTTCCCTGGCTATGGCCTTGATGCGCTCCCGGGTTTCTGGGCTCACCAAGGGGCTGTTGCGCAGTGCCCGCGATACGGTGGACTGGGATACTCCGGCACGATAGGCAATATCAATGGAAGTTGCTTTGGCAGCCATAGGCAAGACTCACACTCAACACATTCACTCAACAAAGGACACCCGGCGGAAGCCATTCCCGCCGGTCACACACTTATCTTATCGCTTTTCCAGCCAGGATCAGATCCCGAGTTCATCAAGCAGATCGTCGGCATCCCCTACCACCACGCCCTTGCTCGCCATCTGCGACCAGGGAGAACTCTGGCTGCCGCCGTGCTGTTCCAGCAAGCGGTCGGGATCAAACTCTTCATCCAGTTCAAATTCATCCAGTTTGATAAATTCGGTACTGTCCATGGCGAATTCAAGATAGAAGATGTGATTGCTTTCGGTACGGAAAGAGACCCTGCGGGTCACGGGTTCATCGAGATTGGCATCAATGGAAATGGTAATTTCCTTATTGATGGTCAACATCTTGGGCTGGCTTTGGCTGATGGAGGTTTGCAATTCTTTGGACACCTTGCCGATGAAATCCCCCAGGATCTGGTTCATCAGTTCGCCCATCACGTTACCTACCTCATCAGAGGTGTGCGCCACGGCCAATTCGCTTTCCGGCATGCCCATATTAATCATGTAACGGCGGTAAATTTCCACCGCCGCCGCGGCGGAAAAGTTGATCACCACCAGGCCGGAGAAACCGCCGTCAAAAATGGAAAAACAGCCGAGATCCGGCTTAAGCCTGGTACGACTGATGTTCTGCACCATGGCTGCGTGCGTCACCCTGCTGGCGCTGGTACTGCTCAGCACGTGGGAAACCGAGTGGCACAACTTCAGCAGTATGTCGTCCGAGGTCACAATAGACGGAGGCGTATTCATGGCGTAAACCCTTAGAAAAATAATACTTAATAGTGCGCGCAATCGAATTTAAAATCAAAGCCAAAACAACCAATTAGTCCATTTATTCGCCAACCGGCAAGGGATAGGCGCTAAGCAATTGATTTTTTGGCTGCAGGCCGTGATCCAGCTCACAGCTTTCTGTGAAATCAGGGTTATCATGACCCCGGCGGGCGCCGGGACCATACATGGGGCCAAGAGCCCTTCGGGCGCCGCTTATCTCCACTATATTTATCCATAAAACAGCAACGACTGATTAAGGCAAGGAATGCCGGGTCTTATTGGCCTTCCTGGCCGGTGAACACATAGGGTTTGTGATAATGATTGCACTGCTGAGAAAACTGTCCGTCCTGCAACGCCTCATACTGATGTTGCTGCTCGCCGCCCTGGGCACCCTGGTGTTCGGCGGCCTATCCATCCGTGAGCAATACAACAATCTGGAAGCCCAGAAGTGGCTGCAAAATGACGGTCAGCTGGATACAGTCTTGTCCATCGCCAAGGGATTTGAAGACCGGGTAACAGAAGGCGTCCTGAGCGAGCAACAGGCCAAGGATGCGGTACTGGAAATTCTGGGTGACAGCCATTACGGCAATGGCGGCTACTTCATTGTGGTGGGCCCAGACGATAACATCATTGCCCACGGTGCCGGCCAGCAGTGGCTTGGGCGTTCCATCCGGGAATTCCGCCTCGCAGACGGTGACAATCCGGTGGCCGATCTGGTACAGCAGGCCAGGGCCAAAGAAAAAGGCATGCGCACCTACGAAATTGCCAACCCGGCTACGGGACGTGCGGAAGACAAGCTCACCGAGTCTCGTCAGTTTGTCCCCTGGGGCTGGACCTTAATCACAGGTGCCTATATCGAAGACATCCACAGCGTGATGGAAACGGCAATATGGCATTACTTTCTGATCATGCTGGGCATTTCCATTCCGCTGCTGGCCATGTTTGTGATGCTGAACATCTCCATCACAGCACCTTTGAAGGACGCCATCCTCGCCATGGAAGACATAGCCCAGGGAGAAGGAGATCTCAGGGCCCGGCTTGATACCCATGGCCGTGACGAAATCAGTGAGCTGGCACGGGCGTTCAACCTGTTCGTGGCCAAAATTGCCGCACTGGTAGAGCAGATGCAACCACTGGGACGCGAGCTTGACCAGGACGCCCGCCAATTGATGGTGGCCGTGGAGGAATCGGGCCAGAGCAGCGAACATATTCACCGGGAAACCGCCAGCGTGGCCACCGCCATCAACCAGATGCTGGCCACCAGCCACGAAATGGCCGGTAACACCCAGCAGGCTGCCGATGCCGCCACCAGTGTGCAGCAGCAGGCCCAGAAAACCCAAACCCTGATGGGCAATACGGTAACCCAGACCCAAACCCTGGTGGCCGATCTCAAGGCCGCCGAAGTCACCACGGAACAACTGGGTGCCGCTTCGGCCAAGGTGGGCAGCATAGTGGATGTGATCCGCGCCATTGCGGACCAAACCAACCTGTTGGCACTCAACGCGGCCATTGAAGCCGCCCGCGCAGGCAGCCATGGCCGCGGCTTTGCCGTGGTCGCCGATGAAGTGCGCGCCCTGGCCAACCGCACCCAGGACTCCACCAATGAAATCCAGGCCATCATCAGTGATATTCAATCGGGCATCACCTCAGTGATGCAATCGAACGCCGACAACCAGGCACAGTCTGTGGAACTGCAGGCCCAGGCCGAACAGGCCGGCGACGCGCTTAATGCCATTTTGAGCCTTATCGATCATATCAATGGCATGAATACCCAGTTGGCCAGTGCCACCGAAGAGCAAAGCCTGGTGACCGAGGAAATCAATCGCAACATCAGCAATATTTCCGAGCTGATGGAGGTGCTGGCGGCGGGTAACGACGGCAATGCCAAGGCCGCAGAACACCTGCAACAAATAAGTACCCAGATGTCGAGTTGCCTGGGTCAGTTTAAAATTTAAACCAGCCGGAGGGACACTAAAGTCCCTCTTTTTATTGGTAACATTTATGTTAACCTAGTCCAAACAACGACTGTTCTCGGGTCATTCCAAGAGGGATTTCAGGTGCGCATGACTTTGGCGGTGCATCCGCAGCTCTACAGCATTCACAGCTTCAGCCCGGAGACCCCATTGCCGGCCGCCGTGTTCAGCCAGCCGATGTTTTTTATCGGTAAGACCCGCGAAGAATTGTCCGTGGTGGTCCCTGCGGAACTGGAATTGGACAGCCTGGAAACCGAAACAGACTGGCGCTGTTTCGAAATTTTGGGGCCGCTGGGCTTTTCCATGACCGGCATACTGTCACGGGTGTCCGGCACCCTGGCCGACGCCAGCATCAGTATCTTTGCCATCTCCACCTTTGATACCGACTATATTCTGGTCAAACGCGACAAGCTCAAGCAGGCCATAGGCGCCCTTAAACGCAGCGGCTACCAGATAATCGAGTATCCGGCACAAACCGAATGACACCCTGAACTTGCAGTACAGTGTCACCTTGCAGACAATAAGCGCATCCTATTTGGCTAGCCAGAATTACTATGTACGAAAAAACAGTCACCATCACAGCCAAACATGGCATACACACCCGGCCTGCCGCCCTGCTGGTCAAGGCGGCCAAGTCTTTTGATTGCGATGTAATAGTGGAATGCAATGGCAAACAGGCCAGCGCCAAAAGCCTGTTCAAGCTGCAGACCCTGGGTCTTTACAATGGCGTCAGCGTGCGGGTTTTTGCCCAGGGCGATGAGGCCGAGCGGGCGGTCGAGGAAGTGGCCGAACTGCTCATCACCTTAAGCTGACGGGAATAGGCCATGGACGTTAAGGGTATCGCGGTATCATCGGGCATCAGCTTCGGCGAAGCCCTGCACCTGGCCACAGAGCAGCGTAATCTGGATTACCGGTTGCTGCCGCTCAGCCGCATTCCCCAGCAACTGAATCGCTTTGATGCCGGGCTTAAACGCCTGGCCCAGCAATTGGCAGACAGCCTGCAGGGACTCGACGAGCACAGCGACAATTATCAATTGATTGAAGCCGATCTGCTGTTGCTGGAAGACCCCGAAATGGCCGGACAGATCCGCAACTCCATCCGTGGACTGCAATTTTCCGCCGCAGTGGCCATAGAGCGGGTGTTTGCCCACCAGGCGAGCGAGCTGGAGGCCATGGACGATCCCTACCTGGCCCACCGGGCCCAGGATGTACGCTGCCTGGGGCGCCGCCTTATTGCCGCAGTGGATGGCAAGGCGGCACTGGAGCCGGGCAAGCTTACCCGCCCTACCATCATACTGGCGCCGGATCTGACCCCCGCCGAATTCGCCGTACTGCCGCTGGACAATATCAGTGGTCTGGTGCTCAAAAGCGGCGGATATACCAGTCATACCGCCATTTTGGCCCGTGCCGCCGGTCTGCCGGCCCTGCTCTCCTGCAACTTCGACAGCCTGAACATTGCCAACGGCGATGCCCTGGTGCTCGATGCCGAACAGGGTTGTCTGCACCATCAACCGGATGCCGAGCTGCTGGAGCAGCTCAACGCCCGTGCCAAGATTGAGGCCGAGCGCCGTGTCAGGTTGGAGAAATACCGCGAGCGGGCCGCCATGACCAAAGATGGCCACGAGGTCAGCCTGCTGGCCAACGTCGGCAATCTCAACGACATTACCCATCTGGCGAAAACCGGGGTCGATGGCATTGGTTTGTTCCGCACCGAATTCATGTTGATGCATTGCAGCGAGCTGCCCGATGAGCGCAGCCAGTACCGCCTGTATTGCGATGCCCTCCACGCCCTTGAAGGCCAGGTGTTCACCATACGCACCATGGACATAGGTGCCGACAAGGAACTGCCCTGCCTGCCGCTCACCAGCGAAGACAATCCTGCTTTGGGCCTGCGGGGACTGCGCTACAGTCTGGCCCACCCCGAGATGCTCAAAACCCAGCTTAGGGCGGTACTGCGGGCCGCCAACCACGGCCATATCCGGCTGATGTTTCCCATGGTCAATCAGGTGGAAGAACTGGATCGGGTCTTTGCCCTGCTGGAGGAGTGCAAACAGGAGCTTATCGAGGAGGAACGCGGTTTCGGCGAGCTGAGTCTCGGCATAGTGATAGAAACCCCGGCGGCGGTGATGAACCTGCCCTCCATGTTGCCCATGCTGGATTTTGTCAGCATAGGCACCAACGACCTGACCCAGTACGCCATGGCCGCCGATCGCGCCAACCCGCAACTGACCCGGGATTACCCCACCTTATCGCCGGCGATTTTGCGACTTATCAGCATGATATTGCAAAGCGCCCGGGCCCAGAATGTGCGGGTCTCCCTGTGCGGCGAATTGGGCAGCGATCCGCGTCTGGTGCCATTGCTGATTGGCCTTGGCCTTGACGAACTCAGCGTCAACACCGGCATGGCGCTGGAGGTCAAAGCGGCCATCTGTGAGGCTGATTACCAGCGCTGCCTGCTGCTGGCGGGCCAGGCCCTGATGGCCGACCGTCTGGAGCAGCTCAACCAATGCATAACAAATTACAAATAGCACTACTAATTCAGTATGATAAACCTCATACTCACAAGCAAAGCCAATAACAACTAAGGGGCACATACATGGGATTTTTCAGCCGCATCCGGCGCCTCATTTCCGGCCAGCCAAACCTTGAAGGTGGCATAGCCATACTGGCCCCCGTCTCGGGCGAAATTTTTCCCATAGAAAAGGTGCCCGATGTGGTGTTTGCCGAGAAGATAGTCGGTGACGGCATTGCCATCCTGCCCCAGGGCGAGCAGATCCTCGCCCCCATCGACGGCACCATAGGCAAGATTTTCGAAACCAACCACGCCTTCAGCATAGAATCCCCCCAGGGCCTTGAGCTGTTTGTCCATTTTGGCGTCGGCACCGTGGAACTCAGGGGCAATGGCTTTACCCGTCTGGCGGAGGAAGGCCAGCAGGTCAGAGCCGGCGATCCCATACTGTCTTTCGACCTTGACTACCTGCGTGAGCATGCCGACAGCCTGCTGACCCCTGTGGTGCTGGCCAATATGGAAGACATCAAGTATCTGGAAAAGGCCCAGGGCAAGGTCGTTGCCGGCAAGGACGTGATCTTCACAGTGCAGCTATAAGCCGCATCTTATGTCTTTGATTTCAGAAGTATATGCACACACTATCCCGTAAAACACTCATGCAGGCGCATGGAGTTTAAGGAATTTCTGGGGCGAGTTAATCAAAAGCCCGCCCCGCCCTAAGTCTTTGTGCGACAGCCCCTATTATCATTCCGTCGGCGAAAAATCAGCGTAGCAAACCATGGGGAACTTCATGCAACCACGCAGCCAAGAAGGGTACGGGTTGGCAAAATAAGTGTCGCCGCTGATCTGGCTATTTCTACTCTCTCATTTTTTGCATCATTGGCATTCGCTGTCATCTGCAAAACAGACCCGATCACGGCCACTCTGTTTTGCTTGGTAGAGTGCTTGATCTGCAGCTTTCAGGCTTTCCTCCAGCGTCTGGCTGCCGTCATTTGCCGTACAGCCAATCGAGACCGTAATAGGTCCATGTATATCCGTCCAACCCTCAACGTAAATGTTTGCGATATTTGAACGTATGTTGTCAGCGACCCTTTCGGCTCCCCGGCGGCTGGTATCAACCAGTACAATGGCAAATTCCTCACCGCCAATTCGACTGACCAGGTCGACAGTGCGGACAGAATTTCTTAGGGTTTCCCCAAATTTGACCAGTATCCGATCCCCCATATCATGCCCGGCGGTATCGTTGATCTTCTTGAAATAATCTACATCCAGGATCAACAGCCAGAACAGGCCGCCGTTACGTTGGACACGACACAGTTCTTCTTGTCCAAACTCAAGAAACTTTCGGCGGTTCGCTAGCCCTGTCAATTGATCATTCATGGCTGCCTGGGTGAGTAAAAATTCACCTATACGACGCTCATGATCGATTTTTTCCTGGAAGATGGCCGACATGCTAACCATTAAGATAATGAACCAGCAAATGGTCACGACGAAAACACCGAACAAATTCCCATCGTTTGAATTGAGCGATTTAATCAGCAGATAGCCGAGTAGAGTTGGGATTGCGTAGCCGGCTATGGTTTGTAACCTGGCTATTTTGCCTCCGACATACGGACTCAAAATGGCCTTCACGGCGCCGAAATTGGCCGTCATCACCAAGGCGGCTACTGCGAGCGCAAATCCTGTGGAAGCCGTCAGCATCGACATTTGACCGTAAAATTGGTCAATCCCATAGGCATAACCCGTAAAGGAGATTGTAGGTATGGCCAGCGCGATGAAAGCGACAAATTGCGAGGCTATGAATCGCTTAAAACCATATAACTGTAAGCTCAGTGCAATGCAAAAAAACATGATGGCGGAATTGATCCCCATGTTATTGCTTTTGCCCATTTGCAGGTCAAGTGCCACTTGGCGCTGAAAAGGTGTTATCGATTCGGAAACATCGGCATTGAACAAGACATCGAAGAATCGGGTAGATGTGATGATAATCACCATCAATGCCAAAGCTCTCTGCAACAACAGAACGCGCGGTTTGTTATAATCACCCCTGAGTCCAAAGCCTATAAAAATCATGCAGATTGCTGTCAATGGATTAGTTGCTGGTCCATTAGTAATCGGCCTGTAAAACGCCTCGACAGACCCAAAATAGCCGGCAATTGCCGTAAAACCAAACAAGATACACACAATACTGAGAGGACGGACAAGTGCATGAGCATATTTCACGAGTATCCAAGTTTTTTCTTCGATTGCTGTCTGTAACATATTGGATTAACTCCGTCTCTTTATTGGTGTTAAGCCGGACATTGGATGAACCCTATCATACACGATTAATTCACATCGGCGGCAATCTTGTTTGACGACATAGAGTTAGCAATCCAGGCACTAAGTTATCGAGCTTCCATTCAAGTCCCTCTGTAGCCCCTCAATAGAAAGCCATGACTAAGACTCTGCGGAGCCATTGCTCGCCCATGAAGCAAAAGGCAAATGCTGTAGTCCAAATAAAGCCAATCCAGCGCCCCGGCACTTGTGACTGAAAACGCAGAATGCCACAATGCCCTCACGTAGGCTTTCGACATCAATTCAAGGGAGTAACCCACTTTGACCCTCTCCGGCACCAAAATTTATGGTATCAAAAACTGCGATACGGTAAAAAAGGCCCGTAAATGGCTGGAAACCAACCAGCTGGCCATGGACTTCCACGATTTCCGCGACGATGGTCTGGACAGCGCAACCTTAGAAGCCTGGGTTGACGACCTGGGATGGGAAGCCTTGTTCAACAAGCGCTCCACCAGTTTTCGCGCCCTGAGCGATGCCGACAAAGCCAATCTGAATGCTGCCAAGGCCCAGACATTGATGCTGGCCAACCCCACACTGATCAAAAGGCCCGTGCTGGTGCACGGCTCCCAAATAGCCTGCGGTTTTTCCGAGGCCCAATATCGTGAGATTTTCGGCAAATGAGCAGCCCAGTTGTTGAATTGACCCAGGCGCTGATTGCGCGCCCCTCCGTGACCCCGCTGGATGAAGGTTGCCAAACCCTGATGGGGCAGCGCCTGGCCGCCATTGGCTTTGAACTGGAGCCCATGGTATTTGAAGACACCACCAACCTGTGGGCCCGCCGCGGTACAGAGGGGCCGGTATTCTGCTTTGCCGGTCACACAGATGTGGTGCCCACAGGCGATCTGGCCCGCTGGCACACACCGCCGTTCGAGCCCACCATAATAGATGGCTATCTCCACGGCCGTGGCGCCGCCGACATGAAGGGCTCCCTCGCCGCCATGGTGGTGGCCACCGAGCGCTTTGTGGCCGAGCATCCGGATCATCAGGGCTCCATTGCGTTTCTAATCACCAGTGATGAGGAAGGTCCCTTTATCAACGGCACCACCCGGGTGATAGACACCCTGGAGGCCCGTAACGAAAAGATCACCTGGGCTTTGGTGGGCGAGCCTTCCAGCACCCACAAGCTGGGGGATGTGGTGAAAAACGGCCGCCGCGGCAGCCTCACAGGCAACCTGACGGTCAAGGGCATTCAGGGCCACGTGGCTTACCCGCACCTGGCGGACAACCCGGTGCACCGGGCCGCGCCTGCCCTGGCAGAGCTGGCCGCCATGCACTGGGACAACGGCAACGAATTCTTCCCGCCAACCAGTTTCCAAATTGCCAACATCCATGGCGGCACCGGCGCCTCCAACGTGATCCCGGGCGAGCTCAAGGTGATGTTCAATTTCCGTTACTCCACCGAAGTGACCGCCGAGGAGCTTATCAGCCGGGTACAAAGCATTCTTGATGCCCATGGCCTGGATTATGATTTGCATTGGACCTTCAATGGCCTGCCGTTCCTCACCGGTGATGGCCCACTGCTGGAAGCCACCCGGGAGGCCATCTTCGAGGTCACCGGCAGCCATACGGATCCGCAAACCACAGGCGGCACCTCAGATGGGCGCTTTATCGCGCCAACCGGCGCCCAGGTCATAGAACTGGGGCCGGTCAATGCCACCATTCACAAGATAAACGAGTGCGTGAAGGTGGCAGATCTGGAACTGCTGGTGGGCTGCTACCAGCGCATATTGGAAAAACTGCTGTGCCCCTGAGTCAGCCTGAGCTTTACGGCCTGGGTACCCCGGCGCTGACCGAGATTGGCGGCGCCGGCCTGTTACCACAGGTCGCCCGGGCCTTTGAGGCCATGGCAATCGCGGCCCGTAACGAAGGCATAGCCATCGCCATTGCCTCCGGCTATCGCAGTTTCGATCGCCAGCTGGCAATCTGGAATGCCAAGGCTGGGGGCAAGCGCCCACTGCTCGACCGTGATGGCACCGCCATTGACCCAGCCAGTCTGGATCCGCAGCAGTTGATGGAAGCTATTTTGCTCTGGTCGGCATTGCCCGGCACCTCGCGGCATCATTGGGGTACGGATCTCGATGTCTTTGATTGCAGTCGCATTACCAAGGCCGATTTGCAACTGGTGCCAGCGGAATATCAGCAAACCGGCCCCTGCGGCGCTTTGCATGACTGGCTTGAGGCCCATGCCCACGAATACGGTTTTTTCTTTCCCTATCAGTCGGGCCTGAGCGGAGTCAGCGCCGAGCCATGGCACCTGAGCTATGCCCCGCTTGCCGTGCCCATGCTGGCCGAATTTGACAGTCATGACCTCGCCCTGGCACTGGAGCAAGCTCCCTTGGCACTCAAGGCCCAGGTGTTGCCGCGCCTCGATGCCCTGGTGCGACATTATGTTCACTTTATCGCGCCGCCGGGCCCGGCGGCTCGCCCAAACAGTTAGTGGAATTTCAGATGGAAAACATCACCCCCAAGCGCTTTGGCCTGCACGGCAGCCACCTCAGTTATCTTGATTTGGGCGACGGCCCGGTTTTACTGCTCGGTCACAGTTATTTGTGGGACAACCACATGTGGCGGGAACAGCTTGAGTTGCTGAGCCAAAGATACCGGGTCATAGCCGTGGACCTTTATGGCCACGGCGAGTCGGGCCCCCTGCCCGCCAACCATCACAGCCTGATAGACATAGCCAGAGACATGCTGGCACTGCTGGACAGCCTGGCCATCGACAGGTTCAGCATTATCGGCCTGTCTGTGGGGGCCATGTGGGGCGCCGAGTTGGCGCTGCTGGCGCCGGGTCGGGTGCAAACCCTGGTGATGCTCGACAGCTTTATCGGCTTTGAACCCGAAGTCACCCGTGACAAATATTTCGGCATGCTGGATATCATCAAGCAGCAGCAAGCCATTCCTGACTCATTAGCCGATGCCATAGTGCCGCTGTTTTTTGCCACCACACAATCACCACAGCGCGATGCCCTGATGGCGGATTTTCGCGCCGAGCTGCTGGCCATACCCGCCGCCAGAATAGACAGTCTGGAGCGCTTGGGCAGGATGATCTTTGGCCGTCGTGACACCTGTGAGGATGCCGAGCAACTGACCCAGCCCTGCCTTATCATGGTCGGTACCGAAGACAAGGCCAGAACTGTGCTGGAAAGTTACCTGATGCACGAAACCATTGCCGGCAGCGAACTGGTGCATATCCCAAAAGCCGGTCACATCAGCTGCCTGGAACAGCCCGAAGAGGTCAACAAAGCCCTGCTGGCCTTCCTCGCCCGTCATCTGGGTCATTAATCCTCCCCTCCAAGCCTTCAACGCGGGTCAGACCTTCGGGCCCGCGAAATCGCTCACACATCCAGCAATGTTTCATTCTTGTTGCTTATTTGTTGCTTGAAATCAAAGTAAAACCGCCACCTTCAGCTACTTTTAACTTGTATTCCCAAATACAGGACTGAAAAACATGAAAAAAACAACAATAGCTCTCGCCCTGCTGCCACTGCTTCACAGCCCTGCGCTGTTGGCAGAGGTGCAGATCAACGGCTTTGCCTCCATAGTGGCGGGAAGCAGCCTGGATGATGATGAACCTCTGTATGGTTATGATAAAGATATTGATTTCAACGAACACACCAAGTTTGCCGTGCAAGTGGCAGCGGATCTCGGCCAGGGCCTGAAAGCCACGGCCCAGGTGCTGGCCCGCGGCAGCGAGGATTACAGCGCCGAGTTCGAGTGGGCCTACCTGTCCTATGACATCAGTGACAACCTGATGCTAATGGCCGGGCGCCAGCGCTTTAACCTCTACAAATACTCGGACTACATAGATGTGGGTTATGCCTACCACTGGATCCAACCGCCCCAGGGGGTCTATTCCCTGCCCTTCAGCTCAGGTGAGGGCGTGGGCCTGTTGTACACCACCCAATGGGGCGATACCGATGTGGGGGTCACCTACAAGTACATTACCTCCTCTATCGACGACTATGTGCCCTCGGGAACCGACGTCGAACCTGCGCCCTTCTCAGCCAAGGCCCATGTGCTGAACCTGAACTTCACCACCGGCGACTTTGAATACGGCCTCAATCTGGGTTACGCCCCGGAAGTGACCTACCTCAATCCGGATCTGGCCTTGCTGGCGGAGACCTGGGCCCAAACCGGTCTGTTTGACGAGTCCACCCTGAATGATTTCCTGGCCATTGATGATGCCGTCAGTCTGGTGGGGGTGCACGGCAAATATGACCCGGGCAACTGGTTTATCCTCGCCGAATACACCACCTCTGAGTATCAGGATGCCAACGCCTTTACCAACCAGGATTCCATATATGTCTCGGCCGGGATCCGCTGGAACCAACTGACCTTCCACCTGACCTATGGTCAGGATGAAAACAAACCCCAATACGATTCCTATAACGCCATGGCCCCCGTGATAGCCGGCCTGCCGGCACAAACCCAGGCCCAATTGCTGCCACTGCTGGCGTTGACCAAGCAAGCACTGGAAACCCAGCAACAGGACAGCAACTACTACACTGTGGGCCTGCGCTGGGACTTCCATCCGTCGGCCGCCTTCAAGATGGAGTACACCGACTTTACCAATGACAAGGGCCCCACGGCCGATGGTCAGGCCCTGATGATGGGCGTGGATCTGGTGTTCTAAGAGGAGACAGACAATGAAAAGCATTAAATTACTGGCCGCCTCACTGACGCTGTTGGCACCACTGGCCTTTGCCGAAGTGGCTGTGGTGGTGCACCCCAGCAACAACGACACCCTGACCAGCGCCGATATCTCGCGCATCTACCTTGGCAAGCTCAAGTCCTTTCCCGGTGGCAGCCCTGTGGTGCCCTTGGATCTCAAGGAAGGCAGCGATATCCGCAGCCAGTTTGTCGACAAGGTACTGAACAAGTCCGAAAGTCAGCTCAAGGCCTATTGGTCAAAACTGGTGTTTTCCGGCCAGGGACAACCCCCCAAGGTCGTTGAAAACGCCGAAGTGCTGGGCCTTATCGCCGCCAACCCCAACATGATTGGCTTTATGGATGCGGCCGCGGTCGACGCCAGTGTCAAGGTGGTGGCCCGCTTCTGAGCCCTAAGCTCAAAAATCACTGCTCCTGGCGGTAACACAAACCAAGGCCGGCACCCGCCGGCCTTGTTATTCAGCAAGGACTGTTTTATCTGCCAACCTCTGAGTTTTCATATCTTTATGCTGATTTTGTCTTGGATAGACCAGACAGGAAAAATTTCCTGATACACTAGCGCCGACATCAGCCAATTTTGCGAAAATGAAAACAATGAAACTACTTAAGCCCTTGTTTGATAACAACCGCCGCTGGGCCGAGCGCATCCGCCATGAAAACCCATCTTTTTTCGAGCAATTGGCCAAACAGCAAAACCCTGAGTATCTGTGGATTGGCTGCTCCGACAGCCGGGTGCCCTCCAACCAGATCATCGATCTTCTGCCCGGTGAAGTCTTTGTTCACCGCAATATCGCCAACATGGTGATCCACACCGATCTCAACTGCCTGTCGGTACTGCAATACGCGGTGGAGGTGCTCAAGGTCAAGCACGTGATGGTGGTCGGCCACTATGGCTGTGGCGGTGTGCGCGCCGCCATGGGCAAACAGCGCCTGGGCCTTATCGACAACTGGCTCGGTCACCTGCGCGACATCTACCGTATTCACCAGCAGGAGCTGGCCGGCATGGATGACCAGGCCCGTTTCAATCGCTTCTGCGAACTGAACGTCATTGAGCAGGTGGCCAACGTGGTCAGCTCCACCGTCATCCAGGAAGCCTGGCTGCGCGGTCAGGACGTCGCCGTCCACGGCTGGATCTATGGCATAGACAATGGTCTGCTGACGGATTTGGATGTCACCACAGACAGGCAAACGGCCCAAAACCAGGGCAATTAATCCTTCCCCCGCCGGTTCCGTTCCCGGGACCGGCAAATTCCGCAATTTTTTCACCGCAAACCATCGCAGCCCCTTGGCAAGCCAGTTATAATCCCTAAGTTTTTTTATCTTTGCGCCCAGGCGCTATGCCCTATTTAGGAGATCCACTTCCATGCCCGGTTTTGAAATATTTGGTCCTGAAGAGAAGCAGGAAGTCGCAGATGTGATGGAGAACGGTTTTACCTTCCGTTACAACTTTGATGGCATGCGCAATGGTCGTTGGAAGAGCCGTGAAATGGAAGAGCTGCTGTGTGAGAAGCTCAATGTCAAACACGCCCATCTGCTCTCCAGCGGTACCTGTGCCCTGACCACGGCCCTGATGGCCGCCGGCATTGGTGCCGGTGATGAAGTTATCGTTCCCCCCTTTACCTTTGTGGCCTCCATCGAAGCCATCATGATGGCCGGTGCCGTCCCCGTGTTCGCCGAAATCGACGAGACCCTGTGTCTGTCCCCCGAAGGCATCCGCGCCGCCATTACCCCACGCACCAAGGCCGTTAACTTCGTGCACATGTGCGGTTCCATGGGTCATATGGACGAAATCAAGGCCATCTGCGATGAGCACAACCTGATCCTGCTGGAAGACGCCTGTCAGGCCATAGGTGCCAGCTACAAGGGCAAGTTCCTCGGCTCTATCGGCCATGTGGGTTGCTTCTCCTTCGACTCGGTGAAAACCATTTCCTGCGGTGAAGGCGGAGCGGTAATCACCAACGATGAAACCATCTACAACCACAGCCACATGTTCTCTGACCACGGTCACGACCACATAGGCAACGACCGCGGCGCCGAAAAGCACCCCATCATGGGTCTGAACTTCCGCATCAGCGAAATGAACGCCGCCCTGGGTCTGGCACAGCTGCGTAAGCTGGACACCATTTTGGACATCCAGCGCACCAACAAGAAGATGATCAAGGACGCCATGGCGGAAATCCCCGAGGTCAGCTTCCGCGTGATCCCGGACCCTGAAGGCGACAACGCCGGCTTCCTCAGCTTTATGCTGCCAAGTGAAGAACGTGCCCAGGAAATCAACAAGGCCCTGGCCGCCAATGGCGTCGACGGTTGCTTCTACTGGTACGTCAACAACTGGCACTACCTGAAAAACTGGCACCACATCCACAATCTGCAGGCCCCAGCCGCCCTGCCCATCAGCCTGGTGGCCGACAAACCCGATTACACCCAGGTATCTGTGCCCAAGTCCGATGCCATCATGAGCCGGACCATCTCCATGCTGATCAAACTCAGCTGGACCGAAGAACAGATCCAGCAACGTATAGCCAACATCAAGAAGGCATTTGCCCAATAATTCGAGGGAGTGTGTTTCATGAGTTTCAAGAATTTCAAAGTCGTTGAGAAGCTGATCTTCGGCCGTGGTTCCTTCAATCAACTGGACGAAGTGCTGGCCGCTCAACGCAAGAGCGCCGACGACTTCGTGGTGTTCGTGGTGGACGATGTGCACCGTGGCAAGCCACTGGAAGGCCGCATTCCCCTGAAGTCCCAGGATCTGCTGCTGTGGGTCAACGTGGATGAAGAGCCTACCACTGAGCAAGTTGACGGCCTGACCGCCGAAGTACAGGCTTTCAACGGCAAACTGCCGGTGAGCGTTATCGGTCTGGGTGGCGGTTCCACCATGGACTTGGCCAAGGCAGTATCCCTGATGCTGACCAACCCTGGCGGCTCCGCCATGTACCAGGGCTGGGATCTCATCAAAAACCCTGCCGTGCATCACGTGGGTATCCCCACTGTGTCCGGTACCGGCGCTGAAGCCTCACGCACCGCGGTACTTTGTGGCCCCGAGCGCAAACTGGGTCTGAACTCTGACTACACAGTGTTCGATCAGATCATCATGGACTCCGAGCTGATTGACGGTGTCCCTACAGATCAATGGTTCTACACAGGTATGGATTGCTACATCCACTGCGTTGAATCGCTGGAAGGTACCTTCCTCAATGAATTCGCCCGTGCCTACGCCGAAAAGGCCATGGATCTGTGCCGCGAAGTCTACCTGGGCGATCACCCCGAAAAAGACGACAAGCTGATGATGGCCTCCTTCATGGGCGGCATGAGCATCGCCTACAGTCAGGTGGGTGCCTGCCACGCCGTGTCCTACGGCCTGTCCTATGTGCTGGGTTACCACCACGGCATAGGCAACTGTATCGCCTTTGACGTGCTGGACGAGTTCTACCCCGAAGGTGTGGCCGAATTCCGCCAGATGCTGAAGAAGCACAACATCACCCTGCCGAAGAACATCTGTAAAGATCTGCCGGACGACACCATTGCCGCCATGGTCAAGGTCACCAAGAGCATGGGTCCCCTGTGGGCCAACGTCTATGGCGAAGGCTGGCAGGAAAAAGTCACCGACGAGATGTTGACTGCGCTTTTCCGTCGCATCTAAGCTCTACCCAGGCATCACTGTTTCAGGGCCCACTTGGGCCCTGTCCTCTTTAAGCACAGGAATTTTTGAATGAATGTCACCCTGTTAATCCCGGCCCGCTACGGTTCCAGCCGTTTTCCCGGTAAACCATTGGCACCGATTAACGGCAAGCCCATGATCCAGCACGTATACGAGCGTGCCGCCCTGGCCAAGGGCCTCAGTGCCATCTACGTGGCCACCGACGATGAACGCATCAAGGATGCGGTTGAAGAGTTCGGCGGCAAGGTGGTCATGACCGGCACCCACGCCGCCTCGGGCACCGACAGGATTGAAGATGCCATCACCCAGCTGGGCCTCGGCGATGACGACCTGGTGATCAACCTCCAGGGCGATCAGCCCCTGATTGACCCCATCTCCATCGAGCAAATAGTCGAACTGTTCCGCCGCCATCCCGGCGAGTTCGAGATGGCGACCCTGGGTTACCAGATAAGCGACAAAGTGGAGCTTGACGATCCCAAGCACGTCAAAATGGTGTTCGACAACGACATGTATGCCTTGTACTTCTCCCGTGCCCGTATTCCTTTCGGCCGTGACGTGAGCGAGTATCCGGTTTACAAGCATCTCGGCGTGTATGCTTACACCCGCCGCTTCGTGCACACCTTCAACAGCCTGCCGCTGGGCCGCCTGGAAGATCTTGAAAAGCTCGAGCAGCTGCGTGCCCTTGAGTACGGTCACAAGATCAAGGTCGCCATCAGCGCCTTCGACTCGCCCGAGGTGGATACTCCGGAAGATATCCGTCGCTGTGAAGCCCGCCTGAAGGTGGACTGATGAACGGCTCCGGCATGTCATCCCTCGAAGTCTGGCTGATCATCCTGCTGGTTGTCGGCGTTATCGCCAGCAACCTGGCGGTACTCAGGTACAGCGCCAAGTTCAAGCTGCCCCAATTTGGCGATCCCAAGAAGAATGCCAAGGAACAACAAGGCCAGCCGCAAAATGAGGCCAACCAAGCCGCAGCGGATGCAGATCCTCAGAATAAAGTTTCTAAGACTGATTCGGCAGAGCATAACCAGGAAGAAAAGCCACAAGGCCCGCCCGGTGACAAGCAGGAATAAAAAACGCCCCGCAAGGGGCGTTTTTTATTGGCACAGGTGCTTGAAAGTCATTAACAACAAGCCACGGTCATTTTTGTATGGGCCACTTGTTATATGGGCCGGTTGTTATAGGGACAACGTCTTGGGCCTGAGTTGCTCGATTATCTGCGCATCTATCCAGTAAAGATCCGACTGCGGCTCGCCATCGCTGCCTGCTTGCGGCACCATTCGATTGAAGAAGAGATATTTACCGTCGGGGGTCACCTGTGCCCCACCTTCTTCGGCCTTGGTGTTTACCTCATTCCCCAGGTTAATCGCCTCTCCCCAGGCGCCATCCGGCTGACGGAAGCTGATATAGAGGTCGGTATCGCCATAACCGCTTTCTCTTTCACTGTTCCATATAAGGTAAGATTCATCCGCAGCGATGAATGGATGGGCATTCCACTTGCCGGTATTGATCGCTTCAGGGAGCGGTTTGGGCGCCTGGTGTTTGCCGTCAACCAGCCGCGAATAGCGGATTACGCCGTCGCCATCGGACGCCCCCATCTCGTCCAGCACCAGGGTGCCGTTGCGTGAGGCCGTTAGCCCCATAATGCGTATTGCTTCAAACGCCGGCCCTAAGCTTTTCATTTCTGACCAGCCGGTCTCGGTTAGCTCCCTGTATTGGGCGCCAAAATATTGGGTCTTTCCGTCCGGCGAGTCGAAAGGTATGTGACTTGTATATGGCGTCGCTGTCTGCTGCCAGCCGTGGTCGACCTTTTTGAAGCTAACAGATTGGGTTTCTCTCTTCCCGTTATTCACCCGCCAGCGGATGACGTAGAACTCATTCATATCGGGGGAAAAATGCCCCGCATCCCCCCAATCATGGGTATTAACAATGCTGGGGGCAAAGGGCTCAGCGGTCAAACCCGGTGGCTTTTGCCCAAGATAGCGGCCTTCAAGGCGCGGTTTTTTAACTTGACTAAAATCTTGACTAAAATCTTGGCCATGACCTTGGCTGCTGATGACAAGCAGGGAAAATAACAGCGTATTGACCGTCCAAATGTGCCTCATAATTCATCCTTAAATTGAAATCAGAAAACCAGCGTCTAAGCCCATTTCCCACCCCCAATACCGGTATTTTCTGATCCAGAGCGGAGTTTCTACCTTAACCGAAAGCCTTGCTCATTGGAAATGAACCCGTGAGCCGCACTTTGACGACGGCTAACTGCTCTGCTCCTCCAGCAATCCCGTATCCAAAGAGACGGTGTCAGGGGGGCCCGCCATTCACATCAATATTAAACACACTCAAGCCCCCAGGGTTTCTTGCAACAGCCTGGCCCATCCCTGTGCATCCATCATGACAAAACGGCGATAGCTGCCATCGCTCAAGCTGACCTTGATGCCCTCCGGAATAAAAGGCGGCAAACTGTAGGTCTCAACCTTGATGATGTCCCCCAGGGGGAGCCGGTAGGGCCCGAGTCCAAACCCTTTATTGAGAGGTTCAAAGCACAAGGCCTCCTCAGTAAGCGTCAGCCTGCCATCGGCTCTGGCCATGCCCTTGTGCACTATGGCATGGGTGCTCCTGATATATTCAGTTGCCATAACTATCCCTTATTTTTGTTTAAATCCGGGGCAACAGTCCCCGCCTGGGCGTGGCGGCTGTTATTGCGCGGAAATTGTCTTCCGTTCAGTAATTTGCCGATGACAGAATAACGCACCATCAGATGATAACTGACAAGGCAAGCCAAGCTTGTCAGCACAGTATTGAGGGCCATCTTCTCCAATGCCGACAGCGGCGCCTGATACAGCAGGATCCCAAACCCCAGGGTGCCCAACATATGCACCAGATAAACCCAGTAAGAACTGTCAGACAGGTAACGCATTACCCGGTTGTGGCCAGATGCGTAGCGCAGGAACAAGCCGATAAAGAAAAAGCTCCACAACCAGGTTGAACAGTTGTACACATAGGCTATCAGCACCCGCCCCTGCCATTCCGGCAATGCTCCCGCCTTGGCTATCTCGAAACAGACCAGGGAGGCGATGAACAACACAATGGCCGCACTAAGAAATCGCCACACGTATCTGGTCCAGGCGGCAAACAGACTTTCCCTGCCCCCATAGCAATGCCAGCCCACCAGGAAAAATAATCCGCTATGCAAAAATTCATAAATATTGGGCACGAAGGAGCCGTCCGGCGTCACCATGCCAAAGGGGTAGCAACTGCCCACCAGTGCCAAAGGTACCGACAAGAGCAAAAATCCCCACCAACGGCCAATCAGGGTGTCCCCAATAGCATTCAGATTGCGCTTGAAACGGCTGCCCAGTCGCGCCAGCAGCTGGCTGACGGGCAATGCCAGCAGGCAATATAACAACAGGTAGTAGATAAACCACAGGTGCAAGGTATTGATAAAGGGTCGATTGCCACCCGGCGTCCGGATTTCGGCACCTTTTCCCAACAGCGACAGATCCAGGCCGGGCTGGCCGGTTTTCATCAGCTGGATATACACATTGATCAGTAAGGACATGGCCACAAACAGCAACGGCCAGAACAGAGCAAAGGGCAAGGCGATACGTTTGAGTCTGTGGCTTATCATGCCCCTGACGTCGCTGCGCGCCACCAACATGGCGGCGAAAAATCCGGCCAAAATAAAAAACACCGGCACCCGGAAATTATGGATCCACACCAACAGCAAGTCCGCCCAAGGCGTGGTTTGGCTGTCTCGCCATGGCAAATCGCTTGGCCCGGCCATGTGCTGCACCGCCACATGCAGCAAGATGCCGAGCCACATCACCAGGGCTCTCAAATTGTCGAGGGCGTGATAACGTTCATCATGCATATCTCTCTTCCTTAATTACGCTCGTATGAATTGCAGTGAGCATCTTAAGGCCTTTTCTTGTTCGCTCCCGAAAAAGTACAGCAACGGTTAACAATGGCTACGGAGCGGTCAATAGCGGGGATGAATATCCGTTTCAGCGTGTTTTGTGACAAAAGCCCTTCCACTCTCTGTGTTATGCTAGGCCAAACAAATTAAAAATTATGACTTTTTCAGCAAACATGGCCGAAAGCACCACATCACTATCACGCCCCGAAAATGCCCTCTCTTATCTTATCCGGCAAGGCTTGGGCTGGAGCCTGGTGGCCCTGATCTGGTGGGCTGCCGCTCATGGGGTCGACAATGTCGGATTTGATCTGAGATTTCTCGCTTGGGACCTCTATATCTGCAGCGGCTATTTCGCCATTACGCACTGCCTGTTTCGCCCCCTCGTCAGGTCGTTGCGGGCACGGCTCCCCCCGCCGCCCTGGCGCTATCCCCTGCTGCTGGCCTTGCCCTGGGCCGGGATCCTTGTATTGGCCGCAATGGAATATCTCTGGTTCTACCTGAACGGCTTTTCTTTCGAGCTGCTGGCTGAACAGCTGCCCAGGAAAATGCTGTTCCACGGCATTTTCCTCTATGCCTGGCTGCTTTGCTATCAACTTGCCTGGGTGCGCCGGCAGACCACTGACAACATTGAACTGGCGGAGAAGCCACGCATTTATGTACTGGCGCAGCTGGGCGGCTGGAGCATAGCCGGGCTGCTGTGGTATGTGCTGGTTGTCTCGGGGCCGTTGGCTGATTCAGACACCCTCTGGCTGCTCAGCTGGATCCTGCTGGTCTGCTGCGTCAGTCTGCTGTTGTCGCACTTTGTACTGCGGAGCTACTTTCAGGCGTCGGCCGACAGGCCTGGCGGGGTGCTGAAAAAGTCGCTGCAGCTGATACTGCTGACCTTGCTGTGCGCACTGATGATCATGGTCGCCGAAGCGATTTGGATCCCGATCACCGGCTTCGGGATACGTTCTCAGTCCGGAGCCCAATTCCTGGTGGTATTTGCCATCAAACAGGGCTTTTTCTTGTTTTGGTCGCTGGTTTACCTGAGTTGGCTTGCTTCGAGGCAAAAGGAACTGGCCGAGACCAAACGCCTGCTGCTGGAAGTTGCCTATCAGGAAGCCCAGCTCTCCGGCTTAAAACAGCAGCTCAATCCCCATTTCCTGTTCAACACCCTCAATTCCATACGGGCCATGATCATTAAAGATCAGAACATCGCCCGCACCATGGTCAGTTCAATGTCGAACCTTCTGCGCTACTCCCTGTACCTGGGAGAACAAAACACCTTGCCGCTGTCGCGGGAGCTGGAAATCGTCGAAGAATACCTGGCACTGGAAAAGATCCGCTACGGCGAGCGGCTCCGGGCCGGCTTCGCCCTCGACAATGGGCTGATGGATATACCCGTATTGCCCATGTCGCTGCAAACCCTGGTCGAAAATGCCATCAAACACAATATCCAGCGTACCGAGCGGGGAATATCCCTGACCATAGGCGCCCAACGTCAAGGCCAGGAACTGCGGTTGTGGGTGGAAAACGAGGGGCAATTGCAAAGCGAGGACAGCGGCGGTCTCGGATTGAAGAACATCCGCCAAAGGTTAAAGCTGATTTTTGGTGATGCCGCAGAGCTCAGCCTGACATCGCCGGGAGAAAATCGGGTGCTGGCGCAAATGCGCTACCCCAGCCCGGGACAAGCAACGGAGTCTCCACAATGAAAGCCATCATAGTCGATGACGAGCAATTGGCCCGTGAAGAACTGAAGTACTTGCTGGGTTCTTGCCGGCAGGTAGAACTGCTGGCGGAGGCCGAAAACATCACCCAGGCGCAACAGCTCATCGAAACCCTGCGCCCGGATCTGATCTTTCTCGATATCGATATGCCTGGCGGCGGTGGTTTTGAATTGCTGGAACGGCTGGCCTTTGTGCCCGCGGTCATTTTCACCACGGCTTATGATCAATATGCCATCAGGGCGTTCGAGGTAGATGCCCTGGATTATCTGCTAAAACCGATTGACGAAAAGCGGCTGCAAAAAGCGCTGCAGAAGGTGGCCGAACAGCCCGGCCCACAGCAAACACTGAGTGCCGACGCCAAGATATTCATCAAAGACGGCAATGAATGTTGGTTTGTAAGAGTCGGCGACATCATGCTGTTTGACTCCATAGGGAACTACTGCAAGGTCTACTTCAACGACAAGCAGCCAATGATAAAGCGCTCCCTGGCTCAGCTGGAGGAACGCCTGCCGGAGGACAAGTTCATTCGCGCCAACCGCGGTCAGCTTGTTAACCTGGACGCCATAGTCGGCATCGAATCCCTTGAAGGTGGCATCCTGCAACTGACCCTGAAAAATGGTCGCGAGGTGGAAATGTCACGCCGCCAGGCACAGCTGTTCAAAGGGCTGAATGCGCTTTAGGGAAGCAAGCGTCGCCTGCAGGAATAGGCCAGCAAGGTCTGGCGGGTGATCCGCAGGGATAAAAAACGCCCCACAAGGGGCGTTTTTTAAACCAATTATTGTTAGCAGCCGTTACTTAGAAAATCTGACCTATCCGCCTTTCGTATCAATTCAGCGCCATGGCTACCGCTGACCTCTTCCCCAAGACTCTGTTGGAAAAATGCTCCTTGACCAGAACGGAAATTGACCAACGATGACAGGGCCTATGATGTTTAAACCAACAATTACCGTGTCTCTGAGATATCAATGCAGAGAGACTGGAGAGCATAAAAACACCCTTCATGGTGTTTGTTTAATTATTCGGTTATGGCGAACTGGCCAATGGCGCAAATTTTGGAATGATATCCCCACCAATCCAGTCAGCCAATCCTATTTCACGTTCCATGAAAATGGTCCATCCAATCCGGTACTTGAACCATTTACCTGAAAGAGAGGACAATGTGTCCTCTCTTTCAATCACAAGCCAGCTTAGCTAATTATGAAATACGTCAGAGATGATAGCTTGGAGTTTTTCGGGCAAATAACTGGCTTCGTGTGGCACCTGATCCAAGATAGTTAAAGTGACGTTTTCCATACAGTCTTGATAGCTCAATGAGCTAGAAAATTTGCTATCAGTGGTTACTCCAGGATACTCACTTTTCTTTGTCTGGCCCGAACAAGCATTCTTATCGACCCAAAATGCAATAGTGTCATCCACCGATTGAACCATACCAGCCTCACGTCCTACATAAGGTACGTCTTGGTCAAAACGACTATGCAGATGATGGATCTGCACTGGTGTAGAAGTAGAGCAACTGTCAAAAGCCCCTCTGAATTGACCGGCAAGTGATACCATGCCAGTGATGGACTCTGGGATTTCACAGGCCAGAGTGTACCCCATAAACCCGCCCGCTGAGTAACCAAACACATAGAGGTTGTCAGATGTGATATTGTGCTCGGCCTTCACCCTTGTCAGCAACTCTATAATAAAAGCGGTATCTTTATTTGAATTGGCTCTGGCTTGATTTTCACTGTCCCATTCATATGCCGAGCCATTTCCTTTTGGAGCCAAAGCAACCAGATTATATTTGTCAGCGATCGTTTTGGCACCAAAGATACCCATGACTTTTTTTGCATGCCCGGGAGCTCCGTGCAAAAACAACGCTATACCCTGATTGCCTGTCTTATTGGCAGGTTTATATAGTATCGCTTCACGTTGTCCGACATTTACGCAGAGACTGTCTTCATCCAATACACTGCCGGCGCAGCGGTTTTCCTGAATCACTGGTTTAACGGTTTCTTTTGTATCCTCACCACCGCAACCTACGAGACCAAAGACAATACCAAATGGTATTATTCTAAGCCAGTAATTCATATATCCCTTTGAAAGAAAGTGCATTTTAAAAGCTCCAGTTGTTGTAATTGCCAGCCAGCTTGATAAGCTAACGAGATAATGGCAATAAGCCTTTAAAAATGGATTTATAATGAAATGCTAATGACAGCTATCTTGCTGTTCTAAGAGGGAAAATGAAGTACCGGTTTGATGACTTTTGCCTTGACACTGAATTGTTCTCGCTAACGAAGGCTGATGTTGAACAGCCGCTGGAGCCTAGAATATTTCAGTTGCTCACTTATTTTTGCATGAATCCGAACAGACCCATCAGTCGGGATGAATTGATCGATGAAGTATGGGGAAAGCGAATCGTCAGTGCGGCTGCTATCAACCGTGCTGTAAGCGAATTGCGAAAAATTGTTGAGCCAAACTCATCTGCTCCAGTTTATCTAAAAACCATCAGTAAAATAGGGTATTCTTTTGCCGCCGAGGTAAAAACAGAGGAATACCTTGTTCAGACTAAGAAAGATTCTTCATTGCAACCGGAGAATGCCTGTCATCCATTAATCGGCAAGTTTAATGGATTTACATTCTCCGCAGTACTCATCTTATTGCAATGCAGCTATTTAATCTTGTCATACTTTTCCACAGATACAATGGAATCCAGAAAAGTAGGCATGCAGGAGCTTAGGGCCAGCCCGCAGGGCGTGTCTTTCCGAGCCCAATTGTCCCCTTTTCATGATGGTCTTCTATTTATCAACAGGTCTTCCCATGGAGCAATTGCGCAAATCTGGTATCAAGAGGGTCGTACTCCGCCAAGATCCTTAACAACCGGAGAATACTACTACCTGCATGCAATTTTCACATCAGAAAATGATGTTTATGCCAGCCGTTTTAATAACTTACATGACAGACTGTGTGAAATTGTGTCAATAAATATAAAAACTGCAAAAATAACCCCAATTTTTGACTGTAGCCCCAGGTCCATACCTGTATTGGCGTACAATGAGGAACTGAAACAGTTATATTTTAACCACAGAAACGACGTCAACGAACCCTATTCCATCTACCAATACCAGATCAAAACCGGACGCCTACAACAGCTCACGCGCCCTTCTCATAAAGGTAACGCACGTGGCGATTATATACTTGCGCTTTCTCCTGACAAGAAAACACTGGCCATATATGAATATCAGCTAGATAGCACTTCCCGCTTGAAGTTCTTGGATCTACAAAGTGAAGAAAGTCATTACGCAGAGGTTCTTTTCCCTCACCCAAGCAGTTTGTCCTGGCTTAATAATGAGCAGTTGGTGACTGTCACGGATGAGGGGGTTCAGCTTTATGATAGGTTAACGGACAGTATAAGGCCCCTGCTAACCTCACCGGATATAGGCTACGCTTCAGTCGACAGCAACACTCATACCTTTGTTTTTGATAGATATCAGCAAATTGGCAATCTCTACCAATATTCCATTATTCAGAACCAACTCACACAGAAGTCGCCAGCCACCACAGCAGACTTGTTCCCAATCGGACCAAGCTATGCCAATCAATCCCAAAAACTTGCTTTTTTTACTCAGAAAGACGGTGTGATAACGCTGAAAATTGTCTTTGATTCTAACCTGCAAACTATTAAATTCCCCGAACCTATTAGTGGTTTCACTAACCTGAGTTGGTCGCCGGACGGTAACTATTTTATCGCAGGCATTAATAATGGTCTGTATAGATATGATTTGAATATCGGTCAGTGGGAAACTTTAGTACCAAATATTAAACAGATCCATTACGTACATTATGCCAATGCCGACACTTTGCTGTTTAGTTCCGAAGAGTCCGGCGATTGGCAGATTTGGGCATTGGACCTCCAGTCAAATATACTCTCTCAGGTATCTAAATATGGTGGGTACAGCGTCCAAGGAAATCCTGATTCTGGTACGCTGTATCTGACAAAATTCAATCAGCCTGGTCTGTTTTCGCTGGATGTCAACTCCGGGGAAGAAGCGCTGCTCATTGAAGATGCAAAAATCACATCTTGGGCGCAGTGGCAATTGCGAAGTAATCATCTTTATTTGGCAACCTCAGAAGGAATCGCAGTTTACGACGACAAAGGCCAAAGATTGGCCACTCTGAATACTCCGGTCACTAAGAGTTATGGAAGTTTTTCAGTATCGGGGGACGAAACTCAATTAGTCATGTCCGAATTGGATCATGAAAGCGGTGAGATATGGCAGGCCCAAATAGATTAAGCCTTGATATTCAGAATCAGGCAGCGATGATTTGCTGCCAGCACAAGGACAGAACAAGTCGTAGCACGAAGGCCTTTAGCCATCACGAGGAAATTAAGTACGAGACATTATCTGGGCCGATGGCAACTACGATTCTAACCACAAAAGCATAAAAAACGCCCCTTGAGGGGCGTTTTTACTTTGTTGCAGGCGGACTAGCCGCTGCTGGCTCGGGCTCACTCAAGCCTTAACCGCAATCAATTAGAAGCTCAGCTTGTTGATGATGTCATCATCAACCTGGTTCGCCAGGGTGACCTTGAGCTTGGGCGTTCTGGCCATTTCGCGTTTGATGGCGAAGTTGGCCTCGGCGTTGCGGGCCCAGCTGCGACGGGCGATGCCGTTGTTGACGTCGAACAGCAGCATGGACTTGAGGCGACGCTCGGCGTCGTCTGTGCCGTCGAGCAGCATGCCAAAGCCGCCGTTGATCACTTCACCCCAACCTACTCCGCCACCGTTGTGGATGGAGACCCAGGTGGCGCCGCGGAAGCTGTCACCTATCACGTTGTGAATGGCCATGTCGGCGGTGAAGCGGCTGCCATCATAGATGTTGGAGGTTTCGCGGAATGGCGAGTCGGTACCGCTCACATCGTGATGGTCACGGCCGAGCACCACTGGACCGATTTCACCGCGGGCAATGGCGTCGTTGAAGGCCTTGGCGATTTCCATCCGGCCCTGGGCGTCGGCGTAGAGGATGCGTGCCTGTGAACCCACCACCAGCTTGTTCTGCTTGGCGTCCTTGATCCAGGTGATGTTGTCCTGCATCTGCTGCTGAATTTCCTCCGGCGACTCCATCATGATCTTCATCAGCACCTCAGCGGCGATGGCGTCGGTTTTGTCCAAGTCTTCACTCTTGCCCGAGGTACAGACCCAGCGGAACGGACCAAAGCCATAGTCAAAGCACATGGGGCCCAGGATATCCTGCACGTAGGATGGATACTTGAAGTCGATACCGTTGGGAGCCATCACATCGCCACCGGCGCGTGAGGCTTCCAGCAGAAAGGCGTTGCCGTAGTCGAAGAAGTAGGTGCCCTTGGCTGTGTGTCTGTTGACCGCGGCAGCGTGACGTTTGAGGGTCGCCTGCACCTTGGTCTTGAACAGCTCCGGCTCTTCACGAATGAGGCGGTTGGATTCCTCGTAGCTGATATCCACCGGATAGTAGCCACCGGACCAGGGGTTGTGCAAAGAGGTTTGATCCGAGCCAAGATGCACAAAAATGCCCTGCTCATCAAAGGCTTCCCACACGTTAACCACGTTGCCAATAAAGGCGATGGACACCACTTCCTCGTTGGCCTGGGCCAGCTTGACCCGGGCAATCAGCGCATCCATATTATCGATAAGCTCATCCACCCAGCCCTGCTGATGACGCTTAATGGCGGCCTTGGGGTTCACCTCGGCGCACACGGTGATGCAGTTGGCGATGTTACCGGCCTTGGGCTGGGCACCGCTCATACCGCCAAGACCGGCAGTGAGGAAAATCTTGCCTTTGGGGCTTACTCCCTTGTCCAGCACCTTGCGGAAGGCATTCATCACGGTAATGGTGGTGCCGTGAACTATGCCCTGGGGGCCAATGTACATAAAGGAACCGGCGGTCATCTGGCCGTACTGGGTCACGCCCAGGGCGTTGAATTTTTCCCAATCGTCGGGCTTGGAGTAATTGGGGATCATCATGCCATTGGTGACCACTACCCGCGGCGCATCCTTGGACGAGGGGAACAGGCCCATGGGGTGACCTGAATACAGGTGCAGGGTCTGATCCGCTTCCATCTCGCTTAAGTACTTCATGGTCAGCAGATACTGGGCCCAGTTCTGGAACACGGCGCCGTTGCCGCCGTAGGTGATAAGCTCCTCGGGATGCTGGGCCACAGCCGGGTCGAGGTTGTTATCCACCATCAGCATGATGGCTGCCGCCTGCTCGCACCTGGCAGGATAATCGGAGATGGAACGGGCCTTCATGGCGTATTCAGGCTTGAAACGGTACATGTAGATACGGCCGAAGTCCTGCAGCTCTTGGGCGAATTCTGCCGCCAGCTCCTGATGCCACTCGGTGGGGAAGTAACGCAGGGCGTTGCGCACCGCCAGCTGCTTTTCTGCGGCGCTCAGGATGTCCTTACGCTTGGGGGCACGGTTGGCGTCCGCAGGATAAGGCTTGGGGGCCGGCAGTACGCTTGGGATCCCTTGCTTGATTTGGTCGTGAAAATTCATTGCTGTTTCCATTCTGTTATTCCTCCCCTCAGTTAACGATAAACGCCTGGGCCTTCACCAGGGCTATGATGGCGTCTATGTCGGGCTTGAGCAGACGGTCTTCTTCCAGCTTGGCCACCTTGGCGCGGATCAGTTGATAGTTGTGCTCGATGACTTCGGAGCAGGTGTTAGGGCGGCGGAAATCTATGGCCTGGGCCGCATACATCAGCTCGATGGCGAAGATCTTTTCCAGGTTGCCGAGGATTTGATTCAGCTTCCTTCCTGAGATGCTGCCCATGGACACGTGATCTTCCTGGCCCATGGAGGTGGGCACGCTGTCGGCGGACGGCGGGAAGCACAGGGATTTGTTTTCCGTTACCAGGGCCGCGGTCACATATTGGGGGATCATCATGCCGGAATTCAGGCCGCCTGAACTGGTCAGCAGGCGCGGCAGACCGTGCAGACCTTCCAGCAGCAGATAGCAACGACGGTCGGCGATGTTGCCAAGCTCTGCCGCGGCAATGGAGGTGTAATCCAGCACCATGGCCAAAGGCTGGCCGTGGAAACCGCCGCCGGAAATGGCTTCATCGCTGCTGATAACGATCGGGTTATCGGTCACCGAATTCATTTCGATTTCGGCCAGCTCTTTCAGGTGGTAGAAGGCGTTGCGTGACGCGCCGTGCACCTGGGGGATACAGCGCAGCGAATATGGATCCTGCACCCGGTCACAATCCACATGGGCGGCCATGTTTTGCGAGCCTTCGAAGAACTTGCGCATGCGCGCCGCCACTTCGATGTTGCCGGCAAAGGGACGGATTTCATGCAGCTCGGCCCTGAATGGCGACTGGCTGCCCTGCATGCCTTCGATGCTCATGGCACCGGCGAGATCGGCCAAGTCCAGCAGATAACGCATCTTGGTCAGGGCTGTGATGGCGTGGGACAGGATAAACTGGGTGCCGTTGATGAGCGCCAGACCTTCTTTGGCCTGCAGCTCCAATGGCGCCAAGCCATGTTCGCGCAGCATCTCGATGGCGGGCACGGCACGTTCACCCTGCCAGAATTCACCTTCGCCAATCAGCGGCAGGAACAGGTGTGACAGCGGAGCCAAATCGCCGGAGGCGCCGACAGAGCCTTGCTCTGGCACCACAGGGATCAGATCCAACTTCAAAAAGGCCAGCATACGCTCAACCACTTCCAGGCGAATACCTGAGAAACCCTGGCTCAGGGCGTGAACCTTAGTGATCAGCATCAGCTTGGAGATGGCCTTGGCAATGGGCTCGCCCACGCCGACCGCATGGGTGATCAGCAGGTTTTTCTGCAGCAGCGCGGTTTCAGCGGGAGAAATCTGGGTATCACACAGGGGACCAAAGCCGGTGTTGATGCCGTAAATGGCCTTGTCTGAATTGGCCATGATATCGACGTTGTGGCGGCTGGCATTGATTTTGTCAACGGCCTGTTGGCACAGCTCGGCCTGGATACTGCCATCGGCAATGCCGTTTACGATTTCGAGAGTGAGATGGTCAACACCATATCTAAAGCTCATCTTATGCTCCTGAGTAGCTGTTCTATCACTGTAAAAGCCAGTGCTATCTTTCTGTTTTAGTTGGCAGCAATTGCCTTTGTTACCCCCATGCTAGCTTGCTGCAGATGTTTTATAAATGCATAATATTCGTAATTCATTCCGTTTTTATCAAACATAAGTATCAAACTAATAGGTCGGGCTATGTTCGACCGAATAACGCGTATCGAGCCAATGCATGGCGCTAACGTCTCAAACCAATGTCTTGAGCCAAAAGGGGAATACTGAGTGCAGGTACATGATGTAGATCTGAGGCTGCTGCGGATTTTCGTGGCCATAGTGGAATGTGGCGGCCTGTCGGCGGCGGAATCCCGGCTCAATATTGGTCGCTCCACCATCAGCTCCCACCTGTCGGATCTGGAGGTGCGCCTGGGGCTGAAACTGTGTAAACGCGGTCGCAGCGGCTTTGAACTGACCGAATCCGGACGGGTGACCTATCAGGCGTCGCTGGAACTGCTACAGCAATGTGAGGCCTTTGCCAGCACGGTCGCCAGCTCCAAGCAGCAGCTGTCGGGCCGGGTAACCATAGCCATCATCGATACCCTGGTAAGCGATCCCCGCTGCGGTGTGGCCCGGGCCATAGCCTCGCTCAAGGCCAGGAGCAACAACATCCAGTTCGATATCAACGTCTGTGAGGCCCGCGAAGTGGAAACTTCTGTGGTGAACGGCCGCTCCCTTGCGGGTATAGGCGTCAGTCGCCATCATTTGCGCGGCCTCGATTACGAGCCGCTGCACAACGAAACCAACTATTTATATTGCGGCGTCGGCCATCCCTTGTTTGACTGCGACCCCGGGGCAAGCCAGAAGCTGCTGCAAAATGCCGAAGTCATCACCAGTAACTACACCCGCGATAAGGAAAGTCGCAACGACGATTTGAATTATCAAAACAGCGCCACCGCCTACCACGACGAAGGCATAGCCCATTTGATCCTGTCGGGGAAATTTATCGGCTACCTGCCGGAGCACTACGCCAGCTACTGGGTCGACAAGGGCCTGTTCAGGGCGATATTGCCGGAAAAATACTCCTACCAAATCCCCGTGGTGCTGATCACCTCCAAAAACAATTCGGCCACGCCCTTGGCCAAGGCGCTTATCAAGGAAATCAAACGCTGCCACGGGGTGGAGTGATGTCCTGCCCCGCGTCTTGCGCTTCACTTCCAGCTGTTAACTTCCAGCTCTCTTAACGCCTAGCGCTCTGCTTTTTATTCCGCGTTAGCGCTTTGCTCTCTATTTCGTTTTAACGTTTGAATTTGGTTTCCAGAATAACCGACGAGGTGGTGCGCTCCACCCCGTCCAAATTGCCAATGTCATCCAGCAGGTGGCTGAGCTGCTCAGTGGTTTGGGCCTGCACCACGGCTATCAGATCGTATTCACCGCTGATGGCATATAGCTCGCTTATCATGTGCATCTTCTTCAGCTCGATATTGGTCTTGGTGGTGAACTTCTGCTTCACCTTGATGGACACGTGGGCCGACACCAAATTGCTGATATAGGCCTCGCCGTACTCCACCCCGTAACCTTTGATGACCCCGGTTTCCTCCAGTCTGGCGATGCGGGTCTGCACAGTCGAGCGCGACAAATTGAGCGCCCGGGCCAGATCCGAGACGCTGGTGCGGGCGTTATTTTTCAGCAGCGCCAGCAGGCGTTCGTCTTCTTTGCTTATCAATTTGCTAAATCCGTCCGTTAAAATGACATTTATAACACACAAAGTGTTAATAATGCCGCTGCAATTTGCTACTTCTGCTCAATATAATACAGAAATAACTAAATAACAGGTCATTCGACCCAGATAAAACAGAGGTTTGCATGCAAGTCAACAGAAGCTTATTCGATGAAGTGATGGTACCCAACTACGCCCCGTCTCCAATCATTCCGGTCAAGGGCGAAGGCTCGCGCATCTGGGATCAGGAAGGCCGTGAGTTTATCGATTTCGCCGGCGGTATCGCAGTAAACTGCCTGGGTCACTGTCACCCTGCCCTGGTCAATGCCCTGACCGAACAGGCCCACAAGCTGTGGCACCTGTCCAACACCATGACCAACGAACCGGCACTGATGCTGGCCAAGCAACTGGTTGACAACACCTTTGCCGAGAAAGTGTATTTCGCCAACTCAGGCGCCGAAGCCAACGAGGCTGCACTGAAGCTGGTACGTCGCGTGGCCCTGAATAACCATGGCGCCGACAAGTCACAGATCATCGCCTTTAAACAAGGCTTCCACGGCCGTACCCTGTTTACCGTATCCGTTGGTGGCCAACCTGCCTACTCAGACGGTTTCGGTCCCAAGCCAGCCGACATAGTGCACGCCGAGTACAATAACCTCGACAGCCTCAAGGCACTGATCTCCGATCGCACCTGCGCCGTGGTACTTGAGCCGCTGCAGGGCGAAGGCGGCATCATCAACCCCACTCCCGAATTCATCAAGGGCGTACGCGAACTGTGTGACAAGCACCAGGCGCTGCTGGTGTTCGACGAAGTGCAAACCGGTGTCGGCCGTACCGGCGATCTGTATGCCTACATGGGTCTGGGTGTCACCCCGGACGTGCTGACCACGGCCAAGGCCCTGGGCGGCGGTTTCCCCATCGGTGCCATGCTGACCACCACCGAGCTGGCCAAGCACCTGGTTGTCGGTACCCATGGCAGTACCTACGGCGGTAACCCTCTGGCCTGTGCCGTGGGTCTGGCGGCCTTCAACACAGTTAACACCCCGGAAGTACTCAACGGCGTCAAGGCCCGTGAACAGCTGTTCCGCGATGGCCTGATGGCTATCAACGCCAAGTATCAGGTGTTCACCGAAGTCCGTGGCAAAGGTCTGCTGCTCGGTGCCGCACTGAACGCCGATTACGCCGGTAAGGCCCGCGACTTTATGCTCGCCGCCGCCGAACAAGGTCTGTTGGTGCTGATGGCCGGTCAAAACGTGGTCCGTTTTGCCCCCTCTCTTATCATTCCTGAGCAAGATATCCAGGAAGGTCTGGTGCGCTTCGAGGCCGCCATCGCCAAACTGGTTGCCGCCGCCAAGGCAGCTTAATTCAAAGCCGCTGAAGCAAAGGCCGCTTAAGCCAAACAGCGGCCAGATCCCCCGATCTGGCCGCTCTCAAGCTCAGAGAACACCATTATGTTATTGATCCGTCCAATTTCGGGCACGGACTTTCCTGCGCTGCTCACCATGGCGCAGGAGTCAGGTGCGGGCTTTACCTCTCTGCCACTTGATGAGCAGAAGTTGGCCCACAAGATTGTGCATTCGGAGCAAAGCTTCGCCGCAGACATTCAAAAGCCGGGCGATCAGGGTTACCTGTTTGTACTGGAAGACACAGCCACCGGCGAAATCCTCGGTGCCTCCGGCATCGAAGCCGCCGTGGGTCTGTCCAACCCCCTGTACCATTTCCACAAGAGCACAGTTGTGCATCAGTGCAAGGAACTGGATATCTTCAATCCGGTGGAAGTGCTGACCGTCGGCAACGACTACACAGGTGCCACCGAGATCTGCACCCTGTTCCTGCGGGAGCCCTTCCGGGTTGGCCTCAATGGCCGCTTTCTGTCCAAGGTACGTTTCATGTTCATGGCCGAGCAGCCACAGCGTTTCTCCAAGCTGGTGATAGCCGAGATGCGCGGCGCCGCCGATGAGCAGGGCCAGCCGCCCTTCTGGCATTGGCTGCGCAAAAGCTTCTTCAACATGGACTTCTCAAAGGCAGACTACCTGATAGGTGTCGGCAACAAGGGCTTTATCGCCGATCTGATGCCGCGTTACCCCATCTATGTGGATCTGTTGCCCGAAGCCGCCCGCAAGGTCATAGGTCAGGTCCATGAAAACACGGTTCCCGCCCTCAAGCTTTTGGAAAACGAAGGTTTTATGCACCGCGGCTATGTGGACCTGTTCGATGCCGGTCCGACGGTGGAAGCCCAGCTTAAGCAAATCAAATCCGTGCGCCAGAGCCACAGGGCCAAGGTGGTCATCACCCAGGATGAAGCACTGCGCAAGGGTCAGTACCAATTGGCCGTGTGTAACTGCGAGAGCCGCGAATTCCGCGCCACGGTCACGGACGATTGCCGCTTCGACCCCGACACCCACAGCCTGTACATGAGCCCGGCCATGGCCGATCTGCTCAAGGTCAACGAGGACGAGCTGGTCCGTTACTTAAATCTCGACAAGGGGGCCAAATGAGCTCAGCAATTGACAATACCCACGCTTGCCAGTTTATTCAGGGCGAGTGGCAGGCCGGAAACGGTACCGCCTTTGAATCCGTTAACCCCGCCAATGGCGAGGTCATCTGGCGCGGCCAGGGCGCCGACGCAGCCCAGGTGGCCGGCGCAGTCAAAGCCGCGAGAAGCGCCTTTTATCTGTGGTCGGCCAAGCCCCTTGAAGAACGTCTGAAGGTGGTGGAGGCCTTTGCCGCCCAGTTGACTGCCAACAGCGAGACCATGGCGCGCCTGATTGCCGAGGAAACCGGCAAGGCCCTGTGGGAGAGCCGCACCGAAGTGGCTGCCATGACAGGCAAGATTGCCATCTCCATCCGCGCCCACAATGAGCGTACCGGCACTGTGGAAAACCCCATGCCAGGCGCCCGCGCCTTTATCCGTCACAAGCCACACGGCGTGGTGGCGGTATTCGGTCCCTATAACTTCCCCGGCCACCTGCCCAACGGCCACATAGTGCCGGCGCTGATCGCCGGTAACGTGGTGCTGTTCAAGCCATCTGAGCTGACCCCCAAGGTTGCCGAATACACGGTGCAACTGTGGCAACAGGCGGGCCTGCCCGCGGGCGTTATCAGCCTGCTGCAGGGCGAAGTCGCCACCGGCAAGGCGCTGGCGGGCCATCCCGGCATCGACGGTCTGTTCTTCACCGGCAGCTCCAACACGGGTCATCTGCTGCACCAGCAGTATGCCGGTCAACCGGGCAAGATCCTGGCGCTGGAAATGGGCGGCAACAACCCCCTGCTGGTTAAGGATGTGGAAAACATCGACGCCGCCGTGCACGACATCATTCAGTCGGCCTTTATCAGCAGCGGTCAGCGTTGTACCTGTGCCCGTCGCCTGTTCCTGCAACAGGGCGCCAAGGGTGATGCCATCCTGGCCAAACTTGTCGAAGCGACGAGCAAGATCAAGGTGGGTCAACCCTTTGCCGAGCAGCAACCCTTCTACGGCGCCATGATCAGCGCCAAGGCCGCCGCGGCCATGGTCAAGGCCCAGGCCGACATTCAGGCCGCAGGTGGTGTATCCCTGCTGGAACTGACCCAGATCGATCCGGCCCTTGGCTTTGTCACCCCCGGAATTATCGATGTCACCAAGGCCGCACCGCTGCCAGATGAAGAACACTTCGGCCCACTGCTGAAGGTCTATCGCTATGAAGACTTCGATGCCGCCATCGACGAAGCCAACAACACAGCCTTTGGTCTGTCGGCGGGCCTGCTCGGCGATAACGAAGCGGATTACCAGCACTTCTTCGGCCGCATCCGCGCCGGGATAGTCAACTGGAACAAGCCCATCACAGGTGCATCCAGCGCCGCCCCCTTCGGTGGTATTGGTGCCAGCGGTAACCACAGGGCCAGCGCCTACTATGCGGCGGACTACTGTGCTTACCCCGTGTCCTCGGTGGAAGCCAGCAGCGTCAGCCTGCCGGCCACCCTGAGCCCAGGCCTGAGCATCTGATTGAATTTGATTGATTTTATTAACATTTTCACATTAACAATTTGATATTTGTAGGATAAGTCGTATGCACACCCAGATTAACGAACTCTTCTCCCAGCTGTGGCAAGACTATGTGGCGGTAACGCCCTCGGCCCAGAAAATCCACGCCCTGCTGGGTTCTTCCCAGCAGGACGACGTGCAAAACGATCACATTGCACTGCGTACCTTCAACATAGAGAAGATTAACCTGGAGAAACTGGCCGCCCACTTCCTCGCCCTGGGTTATGTGGAATGTGGCGAGTACCATTTCGAAGCCAAGAAACTGTACGCCAAGCATTTCGAGCACCCAGATGCCACCCAGCCCAAGGTGTTCATCTCCGAACTGCTGCTGGAAAAATGCTCCCCCGAGCTGCAGGCCATAGTGCACAAGCTGGTTGATCAGGTTGAAGAAGCCGCCGTGACTGCGGATAACTTCCTCTACTCCGGCCGCCACTGGGCCATAGATCAGGCCACCTACGAAGCCCTGCTGGCGGAAAGCGAATACGCCGCCTGGGTATCTGTCTGGGGCTTCCGCGCCAACCACTTCACAGTGTCCGTTAACGCCCTGAAAAACTTCGATACTTTGGCCTCGGTTAACGAAGCACTCAAGTCCGCGGGCTTTGTGCTCAACACCTCGGGCGGCGAAATCAAGGGCAGCGAAGAAGTTAAACTCAAGCAGTCTTCCACCCTGGCCGACGAAGCCCTGGTGGAATTCACCGATGGCAGCAAGATGATCCCCAGCTGCTTCTACGAATTCGCCCGCCGCTTCCCGCTGGAAGACGGCAAGCTCTACCCAGGATTCGTGGCGGCCTCCGCCGACAAGATTTTCGAGAGCACAAACGCCAGGTAACCCCTTCGCAGGGCCTGCGGCCCTGCTTTGACCTGCCCGTTAAAAATAAAACCCGCATTCAGCGGGTTTTATTTTTTGTGGCCGATGGCCACGGTATTGCGTTCAGGCTCTGCAGCCAAAATGTAGCGTCATATCTGCAAATTCGGCTTGAGAGCCATGCATCTTACGTGCTTCCACACAGGCCATGGATTGCCCTTAAAGTAACTTCCTACATCAGATGCAGTTAATCACCTGCGGTGCGCCTTCGCACTACCACACCCGTGACACGGCGACTCTTGGTTTAAAATCAGCCGTCCTTGGAGCCTCCCCGGCGACATCTGCTGACCATGGATGGTCGAATGTCGCGATCTCATGGATGTGATTGAGCGACCATGGCTCGGACGGTCACTGGTGCGGCAGTGCTAGTTTGGAGGTGTTCCTCTCCGGCTTCAGATGTTTGCGTAGTATTTCTGAATTGAAAAGCCAAAGCCTGACTGTTGCACCGCTAATTCCCCTTTCGGAGCCGCCGACGACTGCATGGATGCAGGAGTTAAGACGAAGCAGGAGCCAGAGTCGAAGACGCTGCTGAAAATGACGTGGCGAGGGCGAATGCTTGCCTACGGCAAGCGTGTTAATGAGCGCGAGGCATGGATGCAGAGCTGGCTGTTGTCCATGGAGGGATTTGGATGCCGAAGCAGCGCCAGTTGAATAAGGGGCGAGTGTCACACAGTGACAAGTTCACGAGCGCGTGGCATGGAGCCGAGCTGGGATAGATTTACATGGATATAAATCCGAGCGTCTGGCGCGTTAGTCAATTTTCAGCATAAGGCCGAGGAGCTTTCAGCGTCGGTGGGGTGTCCTTGGGGTTGCAAGGGCGAAGCTCGTAAGAGCGCTATGAGCGCGAGCCATGGATGGCGAGCTGGCAGTTAGACAGAGAAGTCGTTCGCGGACAAGCAAAGCCCCTTGCCCGGATGTGGGCTAGGCGCCCCCGGTTTGAGACCCACTACTTTGTGCCGCTGGACAGCGGCATTCTTTAGCCTCTAGTGCGGCAGTGCTAATTCTGGGAGTACCACTTTGGCAAATGTGCGACCTTAGACAAAAGACAAAGAAGTACATCAAATTATCACTTGCCGAACAGCAACCACCTCTGCCAAGATGCTGATTCAAGGAGATAAAACAAGGTTCAGGGATGAAGAAAATCACTTCAGCCCGTGCGGTAGCCATACCTGCTTATCTCCCCTATTGGCACAATGATGCAATGAGAGGCGTGAAGCGATACCTATTAGTCAGATACCGGAAGTGCAGCATGGCTTGTACAGTGGTTTTATACAGTCATATCTGAGTTTTGGGTGAAAGGTAGCCCAAGTGACCAAAAACTGTGCGCACTATTTCCACGATATTTTAAAGAATTAACTAAAAATCAGTAAATTAAATTCACTGCGATTTAGATAATAGGTTTGATAACTGCGCATGCGCGTTTAGCTGCAATGGATATTTTGACCAATTATCGTATTCAGTAGGAAATACAAAAGGTTAGCAATGCACGTTTTTTACTCCTCCGAGGACTAAAACGCGCATGCGCACTATACAGCTGCTAGGAGTATTGGGGCATGAAGCTTATTCCCAAATATCTAACTATACCGATAATTTTTAGTTTGTTAGTTGCTTGCTATGCCTTAATTACAGGCAAGGAAAACCAAGCTAGTTTTATTGGATTGTTTTTTTATGGTGTTCTTTTCTACGGTGCACCCTATTTTTTACATTCAATGTTCATGGTTTTGTTTAAAGCTTCTAATCAAGCAATACACGCTGGTTTTATTGGTATAACCTTGGCTCTGGTTTTGATTTCAAGTATGTGGCTCTTACCACAAGATCCATCGGGCCTGCCAATTCAATGGATGGGCTATTGGCCATTATCAGCAATTTTAGGTTTGGTTTTCATAGGTGGTTCGATTGGAATTAGAAAGTACAACAACTCCTAACAAGGCCCGCCAACACGCAGCCTTCGGCTGCTGGACTCGCTACGCTCGCCGTTGCGGGCAGCGTTATACGCTGGTCATAGTAAGTCTAATTTCGACCCAATGCGGGCATTGAATTTTTAGTAATCTAATCTGCTAAATTATAAAAATTAGTAGTACAACAGGAGTCATCATGGACGAAAGGTCGAATAATGAGGAGTTGCTGTCCGCTCTCTTACGATATCTTGAAGTGTTGCGAAGCTCGGGATCTCGGCCGGAATCTATAGCTCTAGGTGCGGTAGTATGCTTAATTGCTCTTCGTAAGGATAGTAATCAAGATAGGATAATGATGGCATCAACTCGAGAGATAAATTCCTTTTTAAGGGGGATTGTTGGCGAGTTTGAAGAAGATTTTTTTGGTAGCTATCGGAGCTTAAATAACGTTTATCATATACCATTCGAACATCCTGCTCTCCATCGTTTCTTGTATGAGGCAAGTACTTTGTACATCGAGTTGGATATAGAGATACTCGAACTACTGGACGCTGTTTATTCTATTCCAGATGGAAAAAGTGGAACATTTGTAACACCAAGCTCCGTAGCAAAACTGATGGCTGATTTGGTCGAAGTGTCGCCAGGGGAGACGCTATTTGATCCCTGTATGGGGTCCGGTGGCTTTCTGAATGCTGTCCAGCAAACAGGGTTGTCTGACTTTCAATTTTGGGGGGGAGACAAAAATGCCTTCAATCTGGTCGTAGTTCGGTTAAAGACTTTGCTTTCTAATCAGTATTATCATGAAATTCGAGGATCTAGCTTTGCTTTTGCCAGCGATTTACCTCAGTTTGACGTAGTGCTTAGCAATCCTCCAGTTAGAAAATTGAACCGCGACCAAGCACGGTATATGTACTCTGATGCTCTCCGTGGTATAGCTTATCAGGATATGTCGGCCAATTTTATTGAGTTGGGGCTTCAGCATCTAAAACTTGAAGGAAGGGCTGCATACCTAGTCCCCATGGGACTGCTGTTTCAGACAGGTGATGCTGAGCAGGCTCGAAAGAGCTGGGTACAATCTGGCATGTTAAAATTGGTGATTTCTTTACCTGCTAATTTGTTGCCACATACAGGCTTACGATGTGCCATTTTGTTTTTCAAAAACAGCGGACGACAAGAATTAGTTCGTTTTGTCAAAGCCGATGGGTGCTTTGAGAATGGCCATAGAAGACAAAATCGTTTGTCATACGAAAACATCAAAACAATTCTTAGAATGAGTCTCTCGGACTATCTTGAAGAGGGGGTCATTGATACTGCCTATAGCGCTATTGCTGACAATCAGTATTGTTTGATTCCCAGTGAGTATATCCCTGCGAAGAAAAGCAATATTGGGCATTTGTCCGAGGAATGGTCAAAGATCGGCAACATTGCCGATGTATTTCAAGGGACCTCTCTTTCGCAGGTTGAAGAAGGAGATCAACCTGTTATTAGGGGCAAGGACCTAAGGACAAGTCAAATAGATTTAGATGATCTGGCTAAGAAGGATCTGGCTGGCTTCTCGAAACCTATTCGATATGCCAAGAGAGGGGATATTTTACTGCAACGTATAGGGGCCAATCCTGCCGCCTATTTAGTGGGTGACCGAGAACAAGGCTGTGCGGTGGAAGATACCGTCTTTATCATTCGGAGCTCCAGCCTCGCGATGGGCACGATGGATTTTATCTGCCAGTTCCTCAATTCTGATCAAGTTGCGAGTCGTATTAGCAATGCGAGGAGTTACTCGGTTATTCCTACCCAGACGCTCAAGTCAATCCGAGCTTTGGAAGTACCCATTCCAGACCCGAAGATTATCGATCTGGTGAGGGAAATGAATGCGCTCGAAGCGTCACTAAAGAATGAATATGAAAAGGCCAGAGAGTACAAGAAGGCTCTGTTTGATGGGTATGATCCTAGAGATATCAGCAGCCGTTTTGAAGATGCACGATTTACAGCCAATGCTCTTGAGGCTGCACTAAAGCAAAAGGACGACATTAAATATCGTGTAAGAACGCAGTATCCATTCCCGTTAGCTTATGCCTATAGAAATATATACCTGGAGCACGAGTACGCAGGAATTTACGATCGGCAGATGAAATATGGGGAGCAGCTGCTGTCTTTCCTGTCTGCTGTGGGAATTGCATTGAGTGTTAAATATGGTGGTATTGAAAACAATTCTGAGAAGGTAGAGTTACTTAAGGAATTTCAGTCTTATGTTCGTCGAGGTGTGTCGCCTGGTGATTTTCAAACGATCCTCCAAAAGGCCTGTAAACTCTTGAGTTCTGTGGAGGTGCCTATTGCGCAGTCTTTCTCTCAGGTTTGGTACAAGCCTGGCGGTAAGAAAGAATCGGTATTCGCAAAAAATGCTAGGGAAAACCTCGTCTCTAAGCTTAATGATTATAAGCATCATCGTGGCCCCTCAAATCGTCACGAAAGAAAAATGGGTGGAGAGGAGCAATCTAAAACTCTAGATGAGCTGCTGATGCATATTGAGTTTATTTCAGATTGCGAATTAATCCGTATTGACAAAATTGATAAGCAATGGCGTGGTGATGAGTTGATGTACTCCGCCAGTATGCTAAAGGGGGATCATCCTGCATTTGAAAAGATCCAATTCAGCTCTGAGCAAAACCTGTCAATTGATAAGCTATATATTCAGCACAAGTCCGATTTCATTTGTCTCTACCCCATGGTTTCCTTGGCCTATAACCCCAATACTCGAAAGGAGGAAATTTTCTCTATCGATAAAGAGTCGGGGCATGGGTTTATGCTGAAAAGCTTCGAGTCAGGAACATCTGTGGAGAGTAAAGAGGTCCGGTCTGATTTCATCTATTGGGTCGAAAAATTGCTGACTTCTGCGGATGAGCTCGAGCCATGTTAAGGAGCCAGATTTGGCTGGAATAGCAGCCCTAAGGATAACTCGCATATGAAATTAGCACGTCTACTAATTCAAGGGCAGTTAACTACGTTCGATGTCCGCTTCAGACCGAATCTGGACATCGTGAAGATGGTGCAGGTAGCGTATAACAAGTGTCAGTAGCATCCCATCAATTCTTTGTATACTGCAATGCCGACACACTCCAAAGGGTAAGGTGTTTAAAGCTCCCCTAGCCTTTCGCTACTTCGAGTAGAAACAACCCTCCCTAGTCCCCTTTCTGGTGCTAATTCTACTTTCAACTCCATAGCAGGGAAAAAGAAAAACCGTGGCAAGCCACGGTTTTTTTATGCTTAACAAGCGGTTGTTACCAACCTGGTACCCCTTCCATATCTGGCAGGTGGTGCGCTATGCCCTTGTGGCAGTCGATACAGGTCTTTTCACCACTGGCCAGCGAGGTGGAGTGCTGCTTGGCGGCACGCTCTGACTGACGGGTAAAGTCCATGTAGTCGAAGTTGTGGCAGTTACGGCATTCCAGCGAGTCGTTGGCCTTGAGGCGTTTCCACTCATGCTCCGCCAGTTCCCGGCGCTTGGCCTCGAACTTTTCACGGGTGTTGATGGTGCCGAAGATCTTGCCCCACACTTCCTTCGACGCCTGCATCTTGCGGGCAATCTTATCGGTCCAGTTGTGCGGCACGTGGCAGTCAGGACAGGTCGCCCTCACACCCGAGCGGTTGGTGAAGTGGATAGTGGTCTTCAGTTCCTGGTACACGTTGTTCTGCATCTCGTGACAACCGATACAGAAGGCTTCGCGGTTGGTGGCTTCCAGGGCGGTGTTGAAGCCCCCCCAGAAGATGATCCCGGCCACAAAGCCCCCCAGGGTCAGGAACCCCAGGCTGAAGTGCACGCTGGGCTTATTGAGCACCCGCCAGATTTTTTTCAGCTTATCCAACATAGCGGACTCCTAGTGCTTGCCTTCGGTGTTGGCATTGGCCTTGAGCAGGTGCTCAAGGTCAACGAACTCGTTTTCCACCAAAGGTTTGGCATCCAGTTGCGGCACGTGGCACTGCAAGCAGAAATAACGTCTGGGTGACAGTTCCGCCAGGAAGTTGTTATCCCTGTCCATAAAGTGAGTAACGCTCACCATGGGCGCCTGGGAATCCCCAATGCGGCCACGGGCATGGCAGGACATACACTTGTTTACCTTGAGATCCAGCTGGTAACCGTCAACCTTGTGGGGAATGACGGGTGGCTGCATCGGGTAGTTACGCACCTGGCGCTTATCCGAGTTAACCACCTTTTGCATTACCGGCGGCTTGGGCTCCACGTTCAGTGGCGCCTGACGCAGTGTTGCCAACTTTTCATCCTGCACAGGTTCGGCTGCAACCGACACGAATGACATGCCAAGCAAGGCCAGCGCAGAGATTGTCATTATTGTTTTCATGCTGTTACTCCTTAGGCCTTGACCACTTTAACGGCGCACTTCTTGAAGTCTGTCTGTTTGGACAGCGGATCCGTGGCATCCAGGGTCACCTTGTTGATCAACTGGCTGGCATCAAACCAAGGTACGAACACCAGACCCACAGGTGGCTTGTTACGGCCACGGGTTTCAACCCGGGTGCGGATCTCGCCGCGACGGGATATCACCTTGACCTCGTCACCGCGGCGCAGGCCACGCTTCTTGGCATCTTCGGGGTGCATAAAACAGACGGCATCCGGGAAGGCGCGGTACAGTTCGGGCACCCTTTGGGTCATGGAACCTGAGTGCCAGTGTTCCAGTACCCTGCCGGTGGACAGCCACATGTCGTATTCAGCATCGGGCGACTCCGCAGGCGGCTCGTAGGGCAGCGCGAAAATTACCGCTTTGCCGTCGGGCTTGCCGTAGAACTCGAAGCCCTTACCGGGTTTGACATAGGGATCGGTACCTTCGCGGTAACGCCACAGGGTTTCCTTGCCATCAACCACGGGCCAGCGCAGGCCGTGTACTTCGTGGTACAGGTCAAAGGGAGCCAGGTCATGACCATGACCGCGACCGAAGGCGGCGTATTCTTCAAACAAGCCCTTTTGTACATAGAAACCGAAGTGCTGGGACTCATCGTTCAGATACTTGCTGTCGTGATCGCTCAGCGGGAACTTGTCAACGCTGCCGTTTTGGAACAGCACCTGGAACAGGGTCTTGCCCTTGTAGGACGGATTGGCATCGAGGATTTCCTTGGTCCATACCTCATCTGTGGTGAAGCGCTTGGAGAATTCCATCAGCTGCCACAGATCGGAGCGGGATTCACCCGGCGCCTTCACCAACTGGTGCCAGAACTGGGTACGACGCTCGGCGTTACCATAGGCGCCCTCTTTCTCAACCCACATGGCGGCGGGCAGTACCAGATCGGCGGCCTGGGTGGTTACGGTTGGGTAGGCATCGGACACCACGATAAAGTTATCGGGATTGCGATATCCGGGCAGACCTTCCTCGTTGAGGTTGGGGCCGGCCTGGATGTTGTTGTTCACCTGCACCCAGTAGACGTTCATATCGCCATCTTTCAGGCGACGGTTCTGCTCAACCGCGTGGTAACCGGGCTTGGCGGGAATGATACCGGCAGGGATCTTCCAGATCTTCTCGGCGATGGCACGGTGCTCAGGGTTCTTCACCACCATGTCTGCGGGCAGACGGTGAGCGAAGGTACCCACTTCACGGGCGGTACCACAGGCCGATGGCTGGCCGGTGAGCGAGAAGGGGCTGTTGCCCGGGGTGGCAATCTTGCCGGTCAACAAATGGATGTTATACAGCAGGTTGTTACACCAAACACCGCGGGTATGCTGGTTGACACCCATGGTCCAGAAAGAAGTCACCTTGGTGTCCGGATCGGCATACAGCTTGGCCAGGGCGATCAGCTTGTCTTCCGGTACGCCGGACAGCTTGCTGACCTTGTCGACCGTGTATTCAGACACAAACTTGGCAAAGGTGTCGAAATCAATCGGCGTGGAGTCACCTGCGGTGGCCACGTTCTTGGCCTTCTGCTCCAGCGGATGGGTTGGACGCAGACCATAGCCTATGTCTGTGGTGCCCTTACGGAAGTTAACGTGCTTGCTGATGAAGTCTTTGTTAACTGCGCCGTTTTCAATGATGTAGTTGGCAATGAAGTTGAGAATTGCCAGATCTGTCTGGGGCGTGAACACCATGGGCAGATCAGCCAGCTCAAAGGATCTGTGCTCGAAGGTGGACAGCACAGCAACCTTGACGTGGGGCGCACTCAAACGACGGTCGGTTACCCGGGTCCAGAGAATGGGGTGCATCTCGGCCATGTTGGAGCCCCAGAGCACGAAGGCATCGGCCGCTTCCATGTCGTTGTAGCAGCCCATGGGCTCGTCCATACCGAAGGTACGCATAAAGCCACCCACGGCGGAAGCCATACAGTGACGGGCGTTGGGGTCGATGTTGTTGGAGCCGAAACCGGCCTTCATCAGTTTAACCGCGGCATAACCTTCCCACACGGTCCACTGACCTGAGCCGAACATACCAATGGCGGTTGGGCCCTTGGCCTTGAGGGTGGCTTTCCACTTTTCGGCCATGATGTCAAAAGCCTGATCCCAGCTGATGGGGGTGAAGTCACCGTGCTTGTCGTATTTGCCGTTGGTCATGCGCAGCATGGGGGTTTGTATACGGTCGCGGCCGTACATGATCTTGGACAGGAAGTAACCCTTGATACAGTTAAGACCACGGTTTACCTCGCTGTTGGCATCACCATGGGTTGCCACCACTTTGCCATCGCGGGTCGCCACAATCACAGAGCAGCCGGTACCACAGAAACGGCAAGGCGCCTTGTTCCATTCCAGCTTGGTTTGCTCCGAGCTGGTGATCAAGTTGCTGGCACCGGCCGGCAAAGCCAGGCCTGCGACACTTGCCGCAGCCATGGCGGCATTGGCCTTCATAAATTCACGTCTGTTCATTTTCATTACTCACCTTCCTCCAGCACTTCGCTTTGGTGATAAACCATGGTGGCCGTCAGCACGCCCGGCAAGGCATTGATGGCGTCAATGGTTTGCAATAACACCTTCTGATGGGGCCCTTCCACTACCACCACCAGCTTGGCCTCGTTGTTTACCGACAACTCGGCATTGTCCATCGCCATGATCTGACTGCGTACTGCAGCCATTTCACCTGGCTTTACCTGGACTATCAGGCTGGTTACATGAAGTTCATTGCTCATTGATTATTATCCGTTGTTACGTTGTTCTTTCGACTGTCAACCGGCTCCCGGTGGCCCGGTAAAAATCTGGCCGATCCAGATGCTGAAGCCCAGACTGGCGACCAGCGCGACCGCCAGTACAGGGGCCAGGAAAACGGTGAGAAAGATGAAGATCTTCAATTCCAGGCTTTTTTCGCTATTGGGTGTGGCACTCATGGCTCCTCCGTTTGGCAATTCCCGCTTGGTTTTGCCCTTTAACCGCGTCCCGCCCTTGGGCAATACACGGTAATTTTATACGGGTTTAATAATAAGCCTTGCCCGTTAACAACTTGTATACCCCTTTATCGGTAAAAGGATTGACCTTTGATCCAGATCATCAAATTTTTCCTGATGTTAAGCGGATCACGTAACAGGCGTAGCGACGAACGCTTTTTTCAACAATTTAACGATGTGACAACAGAGTATGGTGGATAAGCGGCACAAAAGCCGTCAGAAATGATATGAACTGGGATAGGTGTCATCCCTTAAGAGGTATTACCCCGGGCGATACAGCTATCACCCGGGGGTAAAGATCAGGCCTGACTGATGTGGGCCAGTACCCGTTTTTCCGAAATCGGGCAGCAGGTGCCAAGCACCTGGGCAAACAGAGATACCCTCAGTTCCTCAATCAGCCAGCGGGCCTCCAACAGCTGGGCCGGCTCGGGTTGGCTTTTCGGCACCTTGGCCCTTTGGGCCGCCAATGCCTCCTGCACCCTGTGGATGGTGAGCAATTGCAGCTTGTCACGCACAGGATCCACAGGCAGCTTCTCCAGTCGGTATTCTATGGCCTTGAGGTAGCGAATGATGTCCGAAAGGCGGCCAAAACCACAATCGGCCACAAAGCCCCTATACACCAGGTTGTCCAGCTGCTGCTGGATATCGCTCATGGCAAAGGCAATCTCGAGGCTTATCTTGCCCTTGAGCCGTTTGCGGATGGCATTGTGCAGGGTCAAAATCTGCTCCACCTTGAGGGCTATGGCCTCGGCGGTCTCGTTGAGATCCATGCGCACCGCATCCCGGGCCGCATCGAACTCTTCGGCGCTCCTGACACGCAGATTTTTCGTTGCAATAATTTGCTCGACCGCAGCAAAAATAATGTCATCAATCAGCAACTGCACCTGACCAAAGGGATTGAAGTACATGGCCAACTTGGCCTTATTGGGCAAAGCCTGTTGCAAGTGTTTGACTGGCGATGGAATATTGATAAGCAGCAAACGCCGGACACCGGCCGCATGGGCCTTTTGCGCCTGATGCTCATCATCAAATAATTTCACCGCAACGCTGTCTTTTTCATCCACCAGCGCCGGGAATGCCTTGACCTCGTAGTTACCCTTGCGGCGCTGGAATTGCTCCGGCAGCGCCTCGATACTCCACTCGGTCAGCCCGCTTTGCTCTATGCCGCTCTTGGCCACCTGGCGAATGGCCTTGGCCACCACGCCCTGCAATCCGGCCTTGAGGCTGTCGAGATCCCGGCTTTGCCCCACCAACTTGCCCTTGTCGTCTTCAATCTTGAAGTGCATCAACAGATGCGCTGGCAACTCGGCAACCACGAAGTCCTCGGGAGAGACCCGCACCCCGCTCATGCGCAGCAGCTGCTTGCACAGGACATCGAGCAGCGGCGCATCCTGCTGCAGGGAAGCCACCGCGGCGCGGGCATAATCCGGTGCCGGCACAAAGTTGCGTCTAAGCTGCTTGGGCAGGCTCTTGATAAGGGCGGTGCATTTCTCTTCCAACAACCCAGGCACCAGATAATCGAAGCCCACGTCTTCTACCTGGTTCAGCAGCGCCACCGGAATGTGGACGCTGACACCGTCATCCTCGCTGCCGGGCTCGAAGTGATAGCTCAGGGCAAAGCTTAAATTGCCCTGATGCCACTTGTCGGGGAAGTCCAGGGCCGACACGTGACCGGCGCTGCGGGCCAGCAGCATTTCTTCGTTGAAATCGAGTAAGTGCGGCGTCTTTTTGCGGGCCTCTTTCCACCAGCTCATCAATCTGGGGGCGTTGTAAATGCCCTCCGGCAGACGGGCGTCGTAAAAATCGAACAGCACCTGCTCGTCCACCAGAATGTCGCGGCGGCGGGACTTGTGCTCCAGGGTTTCCACTTCTTCCAACAACTTCTGGTTGTTGACGAAAAAGGCCTCGCGACTCTTGAGCTGGCCCTCGGCCAATGCGCTGCGGATAAAAATCTCCCTCGCTTCCACCGGGTTGATGCCACCGTACTGCACCTTGCGGCGGTTGACCACGGTCAGGCCGTACAACACCTGGTTTTCATAGGCGATAACCGCGCCCTGGTTGGCCTCGAAATGGGGTTCGTTGTGCTGCTTTTTGATAAGGTGCGCCGCCAGCTCTTCCAGCCACTCGGGCTCGATTTTGGCGCAGCCCCTTGCAAACAGGCGGCTGGTTTCGGTCAGCTCGGCGGCCACTATCCACTTGGGGCCCTTTTTGGCCAAGGGCGAGCCGGGAAATACGAAGAAGCGGCGGTTGCGGGCCCCCAGGTATTCATTGTTGTTGTCTTTGAAACCGATGTGACTGAGCAGGCCGGACAACAGGGAGCGGTGCAGCGAGTCATAGTCGGCCGGAGTGCCGTTCAGGCGCCACTTTAGTTCGTGCACGCTTTGGCGCAGCTGGGCATAGAGATCCTGCCACTCGCGCACCCTCAGGTAGGCCAGATATTCGCTCTTGCACTGCTTGCGGAACTGGCTGGCGGACAGGGCTTTTTGCTGCTCCTTGAGGTAGTTCCACAGGTTCAGCAGGGCAACAAAGTCCGAATCCTTGTCGGCAAAGCGCTTGTGGGCCTCGTCGGCGGCCTGCTTTTTCTCCAGCGGCCGCTCGCGGGGGTCCTGAATCGACAGTGCCGAGGTAATCACCATGGCTTCATGCAGGGCGCCACGGCCATTGGCCTCGATCACCATGCGGGCCAAACGGGGATCCAGCGGTATGTGCGCCAGTTGTTTGCCAAGGGGCGTCAGCCCCAGCTCGCCCTTACGGGACTTGACCGCCTGCAACTCTTCCAGCAGCAGGAAGCCGTCCTTGATATGACGCTCATCGGGGGGCTGGATAAAGGGGAAGCCCTGAATATCACCAAGGCCGATGGCCAGCATCTGCAATATGACCGACGCCAGGTTGGTACGCAGAATTTCGGGATCGGTAAACTCGGGCCGCGACAGGAAATCGCTTTCCTCGTACAGGCGGATACAGATCCCAGGCCCGACCCGGCCGCAACGGCCCTGGCGCTGGTTGGCGCTGGCCTGGGAAATCGGCTCTATGGGCAGGCGCTGCACCTTGGTGCGGTAACTGTAGCGACTGATGCGGGCGGTACCTGGATCGATCACATAACGGATACCGGGCACAGTCAGTGAGGTTTCCGCCACGTTGGTGGCCAGCACAATACGGCGGCCGGTGTGGGACTTGAACACCTTGGATTGCTCGCCATAGGACAGGCGGGCGTACAGGGGCAAGACCTCGGTATCGCGATAGTTGCGGCGATTAAGCTGCTCGGCGGTATCGCGAATTTCACGCTCGCCGTTCATAAAGATCAGTATGTCGCCGGGGCCTTCGGTTATCAGCTCATCGACAGCGGCAAAAATGCCGTCCATCAGATCCAGATCCGGCTCGTCATCCTTCACCAGCGGCCGGTAGCGGGTTTCCACCGGGAAGGTCCGCCCCGATACTTCGATTACCGGCGCATCGTTGAAATGCTTGGAGAATCTGGCCACGTCTATGGTGGCCGAGGTGATGATAAGCTTGAGATCGGGCCGCTTCGGCAGCAGCTGCTTCAGGTAGCCGAGAATAAAGTCGATGTTGAGGCTGCGCTCGTGGGCCTCGTCGATGATCAGGGTGTCGTACTGATTGAGAAAACGATCCGAGGTCAGCTCCGCCAGCAAGATACCGTCGGTCATCAGCTTGATATAGCTGTTGTCATTGATGGCATCGGCAAAACGCACCTTGAAGCCGACGGCCTCACCCAGCGGCGATTGCAGCTCTTCCGCCACCCTGGTTGCCACGCTGCGGGCCGCCAGTCGTCTTGGCTGGGTGTGGCCTATCAGGCCGCGACTGCCACGCCCAAGTTCCAGACAGATCTTGGGTAACTGGGTGGTTTTGCCCGAACCGGTTTCACCGGCCACTATCACCACCTGGTGGGCGGCGATGGCACTGGCTATCTCATCGCGCTTTTGCGATACCGGCAGGGCCTCGGGGAACTGACAATTTGGCCTGCTGTCCAGCCGTTGTTTGACCTTGGCAAAGGCCACCTCGGCGGCCTGCACCAACTCGGCCTCGGCTGCCGCGCGGGCCTCGGGCGCTTTAATGGCGCTCAGTTGCTTGAGCCCACGCCTGATCCTGACGGCATCTTTTTGAAAACATTGATTGAGAAAGGCCTGAGACAGAGGATGTTGCTGCGTTGCCAAAACCGGAACCCACTCGCTTGAAAAGAAGCGATCCTAGCAAGTCGGCGCCCATTTGGGTATGCCTAAATTGGCAAAAGCCCCGCAAGATGCGGGGCTTGGCTTTCTTATCTGACTACAATTGCTACCTCAGGCCTGCTTCAGATAACACTGCTGCATGTAGGTATTCATGGCGTTGAGCACAGCGGTGCGGTTGATGGTGCCAATGACCTTACCCTCTTCCACCACGGGATAGATCTTGGGTTTGGGCCCCAGCATCTGCTCCGCCAGCTTCAACATGCTGTCATCCGGCCCCACGGAAAGCACATCTGTGTGCATGCAATCGGCCACAGTGGCCGTCATATCGCAGTGGTAGCTGCTTTTCAGCATTACCGACATGCAATCCTGCTGTGACAAAAACCCCACCAGATGGCCTTTATCATCCACTACAGGAGCGCCATTCTTTTTGTTTTCAAGCAACTTGTCCACGGCGGCGGCCAATGACATCTCTGCGTGCAGCAGCACGGCATGCCTGTCCATGTAGTCCCTGATTTTAATCGAGTCCATAGCATTCCCCAGTTGGTTGTTCCTTTAACAAGTGTAGGAAAAAACACGGTTCTTCGCCTGCCTGAAGAATCGATTGTGTCAATCTGGCTTTACTTGTCGCGCCAGATCATCACCAGCGGAGCGTCATTGTTGGCGCGGCTGGCGCGGTACATACCCTCGGTATTGAACGGGGTGGCGATATTGCCGCGCTGATCAATGGCTATCACCCCGCCCGTGCCACCGGCTTCGACCAGGCGCTGGTTTATCACCTCATCGGCCGCCTGCAACACGGATTTATTCTGATACTTCACCCGGGCGCAGATATCCCCCGCCACCTGATAGCGGATGAAATACTCACCATGACCGGTGGCGGACACGGCACAGGCGCCGTTTTCGGCATAGGTGCCGGCACCTATCACAGGGGAATCGCCGACACGGCCAAAACGTTTGGCGGTCATGCCGCCGGTGGAGGTACCGGCCGCCAGATTACCTTTCTTGTCGAGCGCCACGGCGCCCACTGTGCCGAATTTGTAATCCAGATCCAGCTGCTCGTTTGATGCCTGGTAGTCTTTGGCTTCGGCCTCGGCTTTTTTGATCTTGTCCTTGGCATCGAGCAACTGCTGGTAGCGCCCCTCGGTATCGAAATAGTCAGCAGGAACCAGGCTGAAACCCTGGGTCAGGGCAAATTCTTCTGCCCCCTGGCCCGAGAGCATCACATGGGGAGACTTCTGCATCACCGCCAGCGCCAGGTCAATGGGGTTTTTGATGTGCCTGACCCCGGCCACGGCACCGGCATTGAGGCTGGCACCGTCCATAATGGCGGCGTCCAGTTCGTGGGTGCCATCAAAGGTGTAAACGGCGCCCTTGCCGGCGTTGAACAGCGGACTGTCTTCCAGCACCTTGATGGCCGCCTGCACCGCGCTGAGGCTGTCGCCCCCTTTGGCGAGGATCTTATGGCCAACATTGACCGCCTCCTCCAGTTTGTCGCGATAGGCCTGCTCCTGCTCCGGTGTCAGTTTGGCCTTGGATATGGTGCCGGCGCCGCCGTGGATGGCGATGCCGAAGGGTGGATTGTCGGCCCCCTGGGCCAGGGCTGCGAATGTCATCGAAAGTACCAACAGTGCTGAGTTTATTTTCATTATTGTATCTCCGGTAAACGGACATTTGTTGTAACCATTTCCCGCTGGGAATTCAATGATATCCTTGCCTGGCCTACACTAAATAGCGACAATATCGGCCTTGGGCTATTGGACGGGAACAGGGAATTTGCGCTGGGTCAGCACGCGTGGTTTGGGCTTGGGAGTGGCTGCCGCTTTAACGTGGCAGCAAGGCATGGCTGCTGACACCAATCTTGAGTTGGATATTCAGGGCGCAGATGAACGCCTGGGCAAAAATATCCTGGCCCATCTGGGCACCCTGCCCCAGACCGAAGTGCAGCGGCGGGCATTTCTGTTTAATGTGGAAGACGCTGTCTTCGCGGCGCTGCAATCCATGGGCTATTACCATGGTGAGCTTGAACAGCAGCTGCAACAAAAAGACAAAAAGCCCTGGCGCCTGTCGTTGAAACTCACTCCCGGGCAACCGGTACGCCTTGCCTGGGTGGATATCCGCTTTCTCGGCGACATGCTGCAGGACAAGGCCTTCGATAGCTGGCTGCAGGGACAGCCACTGAAACCCGGCGATCCGCTGAATCACGGTCGCTATGAAGAGGTCAAGTCGGAACTCTCCACCCTGGCGCTGTCACGGGGCTATTTCGACGCCGACTTCAGCAAGGCGGAGATCAAGGTCAACCGCGACCTTAACCTGGCCTTTATCAGCCTGCATTTCAATTCCGGAACCCGATACCATTTCGGCGAGGTCAGCTTCAATGGCCACAGTCTGGAACCGCAATTGTTGGAGCAGCTGGTCCCCTTTGACAGTGACAGCCCCTACGGCACCCGCGAGCTGGGCCAGTTCAACGGTGCCCTGCAGGAAACCGGCTATTTTTCCGGCATCAAGGTGTTGCCGGAACTGGCCCATGCCAGTGAGCAGCATGTGCCTATCCGGGTGGAACTGACGCCCAAACCCGATCACACCATTGAGCTGGGTCTGGGTGCCGATATCGGCTCCAGCAGCGATGCCGCCATAGAACCCAGGGTCAGGGTGACCTGGCGCACGCCACAAATAAACCGTTTTGGGCACTCCCAGGAAACGTCGGTGGAATGGTCGCCGGACCGGCCCAAGTTCCTGACCACCTATACCCTGCCGCTCAGCCATCCACTCAATGATCAGCTGATACTGCGCCTGGGGTTATTGCGGGACAAATACGGCGTCACCCAGGAATACAATGTGGCGGACGACAGCTACAACAACACAGGGCAGCTGGAGTCCAGTACCCGCCTGCTGGGGGTGAGGCGGCAGCAGCGCCTGCAAAACCGCTGGTATTACAGCTATTCAGTGGACTATATGCGTGAGTTCTATACCCAATCGGACACCCAATACGATCCACGCTACCTGCTTGGCGGGATAAGCTTCCAGCACAGTCGCCGCAATGACACCAGTTTGGATCCCAAGGGCGGCTTCCGGCAGTTTTACAGCCTTGAATATGCCGATCCCATGCTGGGTTCCACTGTGCGTCTGGCAAGGGCCATGGCCAAATTCAAATGGATAGACACCTTCTTCGATAAGCACCGCCTGGTGGCCAGGGTGGATCTGGGCGCCAACTGGGTACCACAGGGAGACGAACCCCTGGTGCCACCATCTTTGCGCTACTTCGCCGGGGGCGATCAAAGTATCCGCGGTTATGGCTATCAGGAGCTGGGGCCTTTTATCAATTACACGACCGACGAAGGAGTGCCGGCCCGCCAGGTGGTGGGCGGACGTTTCCTGACGGTAGCCAGCCTGGAATACCAATATTATCTGACCCCGGAGTGGCGTCTGGCTACCTTTGTTGACGGTGGCAACGCCTTTGACCTGCGCCAATTTGAGCCCGCCATGTCGGTCGGCGGCGGTGTACACTGGATATCTCCCATAGGTCCGATCAAATTGGATCTGGGCTTCGGTGTGCGCGAAACCGACACCATTCCCTCCTCTTGGCGTATCCACCTGACCATGGGGGCCGAGTTATGACAGACTTGTCTCAGACTGCAGCGCCCAAGGCCGATGGCCCAAAACCGGACAAAAGCCCGCCAAGGCGGCTCCGCTGGCTGAAGCTCGCACTGCGGCTACTGCTTTATGTGCCCCTGGTGCCACTGGTACTGCTGGCCCTGCTGGTGGGCACCCCCCTTGGCAGTGCCCTGTCCGTCTGGATAGCCAACGCTCTGGTAACCGGGCTCACCGTGGAGTACCGCTCCGGCACCCTCAACGGTGAACTGCAACTGGGTGAAAGCCGCTGGTCCATGGCCGGTGTTGATGTTTCCCTGACCGACCTGACCCTTGACTGGCAACCCACTTGTCTGCTGGCAAGGCGGGTGTGCGTCAATCGCCTCGACGCCTCGGGCATTGAGGTCAAGGTGGACACGCAGGCTCTGGTATCGCTTGAGGATGACGACGAGGTGGCTGCGCCGCAAACAGAGCTGCAATTGCCCCTAGCCATCGAACTGCAGCGGGGTACCCTCAAGCAGGTGCTGGTTGAGGTAAACGAGATGCAATTCTCGGCCGCCGAACTTGAACTGGGGGCGCACTGGGATAAGCAGGGTATCCATACCCGCAGGCTTTCAAGCCAGGGACTCAAGGCGTTTATCCCGGTCAGGGAAAGTGACAAGGAAAGTGACAAGGAAAGCGACCAGGCACCCACCCGGACGGCAAACACTGAGGCTGCGGAGCAGCCGGGACAAGCCTTCCCCGAAGTCATACTGCCCATGGCCATCCGGCTCGACAGCGGCGAGTTCAGCGACAGTCGACTGGATATTGCAGGCTTTGAACAACGACTCGACCGCGTGACGCTGGCGGCCACAGCCAGCGGCAGCCAGTTCAGCGTTTATCGGCTTGACGTCCACGCCCCTGACGTTGACCTGACTGTCGACGGCCAATTTGCCCTGACCCAAGCCTATCCACTGCAACTGAAGCTGAGTGGTGAACTGCGCCATCCCCGCTGGTTACCGCTGGCGTTGACCGCCGATGCCAATCTTGATGGCGATCTGCAATCGCTGCAGCTGACGCTGCAATCGGTGGGCGATCTGGCGCTGCAACTCGATGGCCGGGTGGATTTAACCCGGGAGCTGCTGCCATTCAGCGCCACGATAAGCGATGGGCATTTTGGCTGGCCGCTAGCCAATCCTGACTACAGTTTCAATCACGCCCAGCTGCAGTTAAGCGGCGATCTACAGGCGCAGCAGGGCCGGCTCAAGGCCGAGCTGCAGCTGCCGGGCGCCGAGCCCCTCACCATAGACAGCCGGCTTAACCACAGCGACGGAAAACTCTCCCTGAGCGAATTTGACGCCGATGGCGCGGCGGGCAATCTCAAACTCTCGGGCACACTCGATTACACCCGGGGGCTCGCCTGGCAATCCAAGGTGGCCCTGTCCAAGTTGCGGCCCCAGTCCCTGCCCGCCATACCGGCTATGCCGCTACAGGGTGAGCTCAATGGCAAGTTTGCCAGCGAAGGTCAACTTATGGACGGCCAATGGCGCCTGGCGCTGACTGAGGCCGATGTTCAGGGGATGCTCAATGAATTGCCCTTTAGCCTGAGTGGGGACATTTCTGCAAGTCAAAACTGGCAGATCGAGGCCGGAAATTTTCATCTCAAGGCCCTTGGGGCTCAGCTGGATTTGGATGGCGGCCTGACCAACAACTGGCAATTTACCGGCAAGTTGGCGGTTGCCGATGCAGCTTTGTTATGGCCGGAACTGGAGGCCACCCTGGCGCTCGATTTCAATTTGCGGGGTGAACGGCGCGATCCCGTGCTCGACTTCAGTGCAGAGGGCAGCAACCTGAAGTATCAAACCCTGCGACTGGCGGCCCTGGCTGTCGAAGGTCAGGCTCACCCCTTTGGTGGCCAGCGGTTTGAGCTTTCCGCCCATGGCAAGGATCTGGACCTTGGCAATATGCGACAAAAGCAGCTGCAGCTGCAACTTCAGGGGGATTTGCAACAACAAAGTCTGGCGCTGCTGACCGAGGGCGATCTTGCCATCAGCGCCAAGGCAAGCAACCGGTATTCGGCTATGAATGGCAATGACAGGCTGGAGATAAGCCAACTCAGCCTGGGCACGCCTCTGGGGCCCTGGCTATTGGACCGGCCACTGGTGTTTGATTGGCAACAGGCCAAGGAGGATGGACGCCTCAATCCCTTCTGTCTTGGCCACGCTGCCGGCAAACTGTGTTTGATTGAGGAGGGGCGATTCGGCGCCGAGGGGCGATTTGCAGTGCAATTTCGCGGCGATCCCGGGCAAATTCTGGCTCCGCTGTTGCCGGCCAATCTTAGCTGGCAGGGGCAGGCCAGCCTGGACAGTCGCCTTGGCTGGACCAAGGGGCAAAAACCCAGCGGCGATCTCAAATTAACGCTGCCGCCGGGACTGCTTAAGCTCAGGCGGCCCAAGGGCCAATGGCTGGAGTTTGGCTACCGGGCATTGGATCTTGATGCCAGCCTGGATCCCCGGCAGCTGGTCGCCACATTAGGGCTCCAGTCAGAGCAACTGGCCAGCCTGAATGCAGATCTCAGGGTCAATGTCAGCCCGGATCGGGCCCTGTCGGGAAACATTAGTCTGACCCGGGTTAACCTGACCGCCATTAAGGAGTTTTTGCCACAGCTGGAAACGCTGGAAGGTAAATTGGACAGTCAACTGCAACTGGGCGGCAGCCTGAACGTTCCGGAGATCACAGGCAGCATTGCTCTGACCGAAGGCGCCATCGCCACCAGCAGCAACCCCACCTTGCTTGAAGAAATACAGCTGCTGCTGACCCTGGAAGGACAGCAGGCAGACGTGACGGGACAATGGAAAATGGGCCAGGGCCCCGCCAGCCTCAAGGGTAAGCTGGCCTGGGAGGACGGCAGGTTCAATGGCGATCTGCAACTGGCCGGGAACAATCTGGCTGTGATAGTCCCCCCCTTGGCGTTGCTGAATGTATCACCGGATCTGCAAATACGTTTCGATACCCGCAAGGTGGCACTCACAGGCCAGGTACAGATCCCCTCGGGGCAAATTACCCTGGTGCAACTGAGCGAGGGCGGTGTGCCCCTGTCCGATGATGTGGTGTTTGAAGACTCGGTATCCCTTGGCGAGCAACGCAGTAACCCTTATGCCATCGAGGCCGATTTGGCCATCGATCTCGGCAAGGATGTGCGTATCGAAGGCTTGGGGCTGATGGGACGTTTGGGGGGCAACCTGAGGCTGAGACAACAGGCATTCAAGCCGCCACTGCTGTTCGGTAATGTGGGGATCAGTAACGGCTTCTACAAGTTCATGGGGCAGACCCTGAAAATCCGTCAGGGTGAGTTGCAATTTGCCGGACCACCCAAACTGCCAAACCTGGATGTGGACGCAATACGGGAAATCAAGGAAGAAGAACTGATCGCCGGGGTGAAGATCACCGGCACCCCTGCCCGCCCTGTGGTCACCCTGTTTTCCAACCCGGTCAAGGAGCAGGCGGAAATCCTGTCCTATATTCTCAAGGGCAAGGGGTTCTCCAATCTGGGCAACACGGATACCAATGCCCTGATGATGGGAGCCGCCCTCACCCTGGGCTCACAATTGGGCGGCAGTGCCATTGGCAATATAGGGAATACCGCCGCCTCGCTGATGGAGGAATTCGGCTTCTCCAATGTCAGCCTGGACACCAACGATGAAGGCAAGGTGGCCATCAGTGGTTACATTGGCGAGGATCTGATGGTCAAGTACGGGGTCGGGGTGTTCAATCCCGGCTATGAAATGACGGTACGTTATTACCTGCTGCGACAACTGTACCTGGAGACTGTGTCCGGAACCCTGGGGCAATCACTGGACATCTATTACAGCTTTGACCTGTAGGCAAAACGCAGGCACAAAAAAAGCGCCCCGGGGCGCTTTTTTCGTGACACAAAGATTAAGCGTAAACGAAGTCTACGTGCTCGATCATTGGCTTGAATACGTGACGCTGCATAGCCTGGGCACGTACTTTAACTTCTTTGCCATCCAGAACGATAGTCAGATCGCTGGTGTAGAAATCTTCGTTGGTTTGGATGTTGATGATATCTTTGTGATCGAAAACGATTGATACTGGCTCTTTGCCGGCACCATAGATAACAGCAGGTACTTTACCAGCATGACGCAGGCGGCGGCTCGAACCTTTCCCTATTTCAGTGCGGGTTTGTGCTTCGATAGTGTAAGACATGATTTTCTCACTTAAGTCATTAAAGTAAACTGCGACGCCATTTTCGACCAATGCCAGCCGCAGGTCCCTGAGATCAGGGAGCGCGAATACTAGCACGCGAGGCCCCGGCACACAAGTCCAGCCCCTTAACAACATCCAAGCTGCGCTATCCTGTGTTATCCAATTGTGACCAATGGTTGCGCCTTTGATCTGTGTTGATGCCGGCAAGAGCGGGATCACAATTTCGTCACTGCCACACTGGTATGCTGTGCGGAATCAACTAAGGAAGGTATCGCATGGACAAGCAATTTCCGCGGCTAACGGCTGAACTGTGCTGCCAATGGCATGGCAACCTTAAACTGCTGCATCAACTTCTGCGTGATACTGCCAATAACCTCGACAGCCTGGGGATTGATCCCCTGCAGATGGACGTGCGCCTGGCTGAATTGATGGCGCTGTGTGAAGAAAAATTCCGCCTGGAGCAAAAGCTGTCGAAGCAGGCCCCCATGCAGGCCATTGCCTGTCCCAACGGTGTGGGACAGTTCTACCAACAACTGTCAGCCTTGCTGGCCGATTGGCAGCAACGCCGGGAGATTGTGGACTTTCGCCACAAGCTCACGGCGATACTGGAAAATCAGGCTCTTACCAACGACGCACCGCGCCGCAGTCCACATGAACAAAACCCGATTCGGGATAATAACCCACGCCACCCAGCTTGAGCGCACAGGCGGCATCACGCAATTTGTTCAGCGGTACGCCGGGTATGGCAATATCTATGGCCATGCCCTTCATGTGCAAACTCTTCTTGGCCACCCCATTGCTCTTGGATGCCAGCAGGGCATTGGTCTGGGGTGAGCGGTAACCGGAAATCACGTGAATGGTTTTGCTGGTATCCAGTCGATTCTGTAACTGAAACAACAAGTCAAACACCCGCTTATCCATGGGTGCAGCCACATTTTGCCTGTGATCACGCAAAAGGTAACTGAAGTCCTCTAAAGCTTCCTTTTGGTACTTGCCATCAATCCAATACACACCCTTATGGGTTTCCCCGGTGTGACGATTGTACAAACTCAGCATCCTGCTGCCCTTGGTTGAGCGGCTGGCCATCGCTTTTGATGGCACCATGGAAGCCAATGCAGCTCCCCCCAACCCTAATAACAACTGCCGACGGGCAGGACAGAAATCAGACACTCATACCACCATAGTACTATTTTTGAACACTTCGACCGCAAAGTATCCTGATTTGGCGGCAGGATCAAGCTTTCTGTGCTACTGCTGTGAGCCGCGCTGCGTCAGGACTTCAGGGGTGTGCCGCCGTCAGCATGGGGGTATTTTGGCGTAAGTGGTAAATGTCATTACGAAATTGTGCCTGTTGCTCGCCGTCCATCCAGGCCGTCCAATACACCAGATGCACAGGTACTTTTTCTGTCAGGGAAAACCATTGGGTTCGCTCCCGGCCCCCCAACATGCTGTCCCACATGCGTCTGTCCCTGATCAGGTTGTCGGCAAACCAATTGGCCAGTTCATGCACCTTATCCACCCGAATGCATCCCGAAGACAGGGCCCTGTCGCTGTGTTCAAACAGCTCTTTTTCCGGGGTGTCGTGCAAATAGACACTGGCTTCGTTGGCAAAGTGAAACTTGAATTGCCCCAGGGCATTGTGGGTACCGGGTCGCTGCTCCAGATTGAAAGGAAACTGACTGGAGGCAAGCTGCTGCCATTCCGCATCTGAGTGCTCAACCAACTGCCCTTGGCTATCAAAGACATCAAATTGTTTCTCGCGCAGGTAGCTGCCGTCCTTGCGGACCTTGGGAAGCACATCCTTGCGCATCAGTTTTTTTGGCACCCGCCAGCTGGGATTGAGCACCACGTTGGAGATCTCACCGCTCAGCAAGGGCGTCTGGCGGTAGGTGCGCCCCACTATGACCCGCGAGCGCAGGACTTCTTCACCGCCATCCACCAGCACCAGCTCAAAAGCCGGGATGTTGACCAACAGATAACGCTCCCCCAGCGCACTGCTGTCCATCACGAACTGCACGAAGTTGCGGGCAAGAATTTGCGCCCGCTCCAGCGGTGAGCGATTCAGCCATTGCAGCGTCAGCGGTCCGATAATCGCATCCTGCTTAAGGCCATGCCGGGCCTGAAATTGCTGAACCGCCAGCTTAAGCCTGTCATCATAGAATGTGCTGTTATCGGGCTCGGTTTTCAAGTCCCCCAGCAGCCACAAACGTTGGCCAATCAGCGGAATACTGCCATGGCTGTCGCCGGGTCTCAGCAACCCACGGGGGGATATCAGTGGCCAATCTGCATGGCTGTCGAGCCAAAGCAGTTGCCTTACCCGGTTTACCGTCAGCATAAATTGGTTGGGGAAAGGCTCCAACCCTGCTGCCTGGCTAAGTTTATCCCCGCCCGCCACATCGACCGGGAGTCCAACCTGCCTGGCACGCCAGAAATCGGCAATGGCTTCGGCCGCCACATCAAAGTATTCCAGTTGGGCTGACAGGGAATCCGACTCCAGTTCCCTGGCATAGCGCTCAAGGCTTGGGTCCTGACTGGCCAGAGCCAGCAGCCGCGCATGCTCGGCCAATACCTTTCCCGCAGCCACGGTATTGCTGTCGGCCCACACAATTTCTGCGGACAGGCACAAATACCCCAGAAAAAATGCCCCCGCCAACCCTATTCCCGGAGACAGTAACCTCAAGCTCATTCGCCTGCTCCCTCGACTCGCCTGACTTTGATTATGGCATCGGTGCGCGCCCTTGGGGCCCTAATTCACCCTCTGCGGCGCGGTTAAACGCCATCCCCCTGAGACTGTTGGAAAAGTCTGCAACCGGCACGGGAATAGTGCTTAAATCGAGCAAACGCGGGCGTTTGGGTGTCATTGGAAAACAGAAATTGTTATAAAGCCGGGCTCAATTTCCAAATGAAGTTCCCATGAAACAAAGCGATATAAGCAAACGCCTTGCCCTTGAACTGCAACTATCCCCTAATGATGCCAACGAGATCATCAAGCAGCTGCTCGGCGCGATCCGCGGTGCCCTGATGGAGGGCGAAAAAGTCTACCTGCCGCCGCTGGGCACCTTTGAACTCAGATACTTTCTGCCCAAAAACGGCCGTCATCCCCAAACCGGCGAACCCATAGAGATAGCCGGTTACAACCAGCCGAGTTTCAGACCGTCGCCGGCATTGAAAAACGCCCTTAACCGCTGATCCGGGGCCATGCCTGAGCTGGCCGGCTGTGACATCGACTCAATCCATAAACGAGCAGTGGAATACTGTAGAAAAGACTTGAAGGATTGAAACATAGTTTGGCTGGCGACAGATTTTTATCTTATTGATTTACACGGCAAGGATGCTGTGCGAGCAAAATCTTAAACCTCAGATTTAACCTTTTCCCCCAACAGCTTCCCATACGTGGCTTTGCCACGCTCAGCTTGGTCTGTTATTCAGCCACAGCATTCATTCCCCTGCTGAACCGGCGGGCATTTCACCGAACCGAATGAGCAAAAAACACAACAATCCCCGGGATTTGGCTTTAACAGCTGATGACATGAAGTGCACTCGTAAAAATACACGCAGCAGTCGGTGGGCATGATTTCCGCTTTTTTAAATCCACATGCTGGGCAAGTCATTTCAGAATCCAAGACTATCTCTGACATTTTGCTCTCCCTCCGTTTTCACCTGATAGTGGACCTTACATCAGGCCAGCGCAAACCTTGGGTGCACACCACACAGACCATGGCCACAATGCACATGCCGGATTTACTTTAATTTGCTGAGTTAACCGATGCTTGGTTGGCTGAGGCTCAGTTGCCTGATGTTAAAGTGGGCTGATGTTAAAGTGGATCTCGGCCACAAATAATGCCAATTAATTTATGACACAAATGCCCGAGACTAATCAGATTGGGGGGTGTTATATATGCTTGATATAGATTTGCTTGGAGTGTAACTGTTTGATTTGAATGGTACCCGAGGACGGACTTGAACCGTCACGCTGTTACCAGCGAGGGATTTTAAATCCCTTGTGTCTACCGATTCCACCACTCGGGCTTAGCATGATTACCCAGACGGGTTCTCATTTAAGATGGAGGCGCGACCCGGAGTCGAACCGAGATCGACGGATTTGCAATCCGCAGCATAGCCATTCTGCCATCGCGCCATCTTAAGAATTGTCACTGCCGGGGCAGTGATTGGAGCGACATATCGGGTTCGAACCGATGACCTATACCTTGGCAAGGTATCGCTCTACCAACTGAGCTAATGTCGCATCACTGTTTGCTAATCAGCGCTTTTCTATAACATCTGCGAGGTATCCCGCATTTTATGAACTGAGCTAATGTCGCATTGTCTTCACAGGAATTTCCTGTTCAACATTTGCAGCAGGTTTGCCCTGACTGCGGATTGGCATTCTACCTATTTAACCCTGAGTGTCAATTGCTTATTGTGAGCCTGTGAACTGCTTGCACACTAATTAAACTCATTGATCTTTTAATGTGCTATTCGGCAGTGAGATCTTTCCAGGCGGCCAGTATATAGCTCATCATCGACCAGAAGGTCAGCACTGCGGCAATGTAGAACAGCACCCAGGCAAGACCAATCAACAAGTCATTGGGCTTCCAGATAAGGCCAATGATGGCCACCATCTGCACTGCAGTCTTGAACTTGCCCATCCAGGACACGGCCACGGCGCCGCGCTTGCCGATTTCCGCCATCCACTCCCGCAGAGCCGAAATAACGATTTCCCGACCTATCATCAGCAGTGCCGGCAGTGTCAACCAGACATTGTCGTAGTCGGCCACCAGCAACACCAGGGCCGTAACTACCATGACCTTGTCGGCAACAGGATCGAGGAAGGCACCAAAGCGGGTGGATTGTTTGAGTTTGCGCGCCGCATAACCATCCAGCGCATCGGTAATGGCAGCCAGCCAATAGACAAAGGCTGCGGCAAAGGCTGCCCAGCTATAGGGTAAATAAAACATCACCACGAATACCGGCAACAGGAACAGCCGGAAAAAGGTCAATGCTATTGGCAAGTTAAATGGCATGTAAAGGCAACCGGATAGTCAAAAAGCAGCGCCAATCTTGCCTGATTTTTATCACCCCCGCAATGAGTCGAAGATCGTTTGCGCCATTTCTGGGCTGATCCCCGGCACTTTGGCAAGTTCTGCTGCGCTGGCGCTTTTTACCTGTTGCAAGCCACCAAGGTACTGCAGCAGCGCCTTGCGTCTTTTGGGCCCTATGCCGGGAATGGACTCCAGGGTTGAACTGTTGCGGGTCTTCTGCCGTTTGGCCCTGTGGCCTGTGATGGCAAATCTGTGCGACTCGTCGCGAATGTGCTGGATAAGATGCAGCGCCGGGTTATCCCCTTCCAGTGCAAAGGCTTGCTCCGTGTCGCCCATGATCAGGGTTTCCAGACCGGGTTTGCGGCTCTCGCCCTTGGCAATACCTATAAGTATCGGTTGCTTGTCGAGTTCGGCGACCTTGGGCATGACTATCTTCATGGCCGCCCGCAGCTGCCCCAGACCACCGTCGATAAACAGCAGATCCGGCACCTTTCCGCCCCGTTCAATCTTGTCAAAACGACGGCTAAGGGCCTGGGCCATGGCGGCATAGTCATCGCCCGGCGTGATACCTGTGATGTTATAGCGGCGATATTCGGACTTTTGCGGCCCTTCGCGGTTGAACACCACGCAGGAAGCCACTGTGCTCTCGCCCATGGTGTGGCTGATGTCATAACACTCCATCCGACCTATGGGGAAGTTCAGCGCCAGCACATCCTCCAGCAGCTCAAAGCGCTGCTCTATGGTGCTCTTATGGGCCAGACGGCTGCTGACTGCGTTGCTGGCGTTGGTGGTGGCAAGACGCAGGAAACCCGCCCTGTCCCCCCTCACCCGCATTTTTATCTCCACCCGGGTGCCGAGGGATTGCAGCAGCGCCAGCTCCAGCTCGTGCAGATCCTCAAACTCCTCGCCGATGATCACTTCCTTGGGCAAGGTGCGCTTGGCATCCTCGTTGAGATAGAACTGCAACATAAAGGCGCGCAGCAACTCCGGCAGTTCGGTTTCCGCCGGCACGGTCGGGAAATAACTGCGGCTGCCGAAGATTTTGCCGTTGCGGATAAACAGGATATGGAAACAGGCCAGCCCCGAGGCGTAATGGGCACCAATCACGTCCATATCGCCCTTGTGACCGGATACCTCCTGCTGCTCGGCGACCTTGCGCAGCGCCTGGATCTGATCCCGGTAACGGGCCGCCAGCTCATATTTCATGGCGATGGCGGCCTGCTCCATCTTGTCCACCAGGGCAGCAATCACTTGCTGATCCTTGCCCTTGAGAAACAAGGTCGCCAGGCGTACCTGCTCCTGATAATCCTCATCGCTGACCTTGCCGACACAGGGAGCGCTGCAACGACCTATCTGGTATTGCAGGCAAGGACGGGAGCGGGACTTGTAATACAAATCTTCGCACTGGCGGATGGGAAACAGCCTTTGCATCAGGTTCAGGCTTTCGCGCACCGCACCGCCATTGGGGTAAGGCCCGAAATACTGGCCCTTTTCCCGCTGGGCGCCCCTGTGATAGGCCAGTCTGGGATGTTTGTGGCCACTTAAGAAAATATAGGGGTAGGACTTGTCATCCCGCAGCAGCACATTGTATTTGGGCATGTACTGCTTGATGTAATCGTTCTCGAGGATCAGCGCCTCGGTCTCGCTGTGGGTCAGGGTGACATCTATGTTGGCGATATGGGACACCAGCGCCTGGGTCTTGACGTTGGGCAGATTGCTGCGGAAATAGGATGACAGGCGCTTCTTGAGATCTTTGGCCTTACCCACATAGATAACGGCACCGCCGGCATCGTACATACGATACACGCCGGCGCCGGATGAAACGGTTTTGAGAAACTGCTTGGAATTAAACGGGCTTGTCATTCGGAAAAGGCGTTTACGCCATTAAAACTGACCGGTATCGAGCATCTTATAACGGATTGCCAGACGGGTCAGCTCCACATCACCATTGATCCCCAGCTTGGCAAACAAGCGGTATCTGTAACTGTTAACCGTCTTGGGGCTGAGGTTGAGCTGCTCGGAAATGTCGTTCACCTTGTCGCCATTGGTGATCATCATCATGATCTGCAATTCGCGCTCTGACAGGGACTTGAACGGGCTTTCTTCGCTCTGGTTAAACTGATTGAGCGCCATCTGCTGGGCGATTTCCGGCGAAAGGTATCGCTGCCCTGCCGCCACCTGACGAATGGCCTGCAAGACCTCGGGCGGCTTGGCCCCCTTGGTCAGATAGCCAAAGGCTCCCGCCTGCATCACCTTGGTGGGGAAAGGATCTTCGGTGTGCACCGTCAGGACGATAATTCTGGCATGGGGTTGATAGCGCAGGATTTTACGGGTGGCTTCCAGACCACCGATCCCGGGCATATTCATGTCCATCAGGATCACATCGGCTTCGTTTTGCCTGGCCCACTGCACCGCTGACTCACCGTCGGCGGCCTCGCCCACGACCTTGATACCACGCTCATCTTCCAGGATCCGCCGGATACCGGTACGCACCAACTCATGATCGTCAACCAAATATACTGAAATCAACGTCTTTCCACCCTATTTGATCTTGCTTTGCGGGGATAGGCAGCATTCGGCGCCAATCCCTTGTCGCCCATGTGAGCTAATTTAGCCCATCTACCAATGCATGCAAAGCACTAAATCATTGTGGCCATAATGATTGCATTGATACTAAACAACTAATTTACTTATAAAAAGAGATAACTTCTGACCTTTCCCCGGGAAATAGCGCGGATCCAAGCCGGCCAAATGACAAAATTTTGTCGCCTAGTGTAAGAAAAAAGCACGGAAATCAAAAGGTTATTCAAGGCTGAAAAGTAAAAAGCCCGCTTAGATAAGCGGGCTTTTCGAATATGGCGGAGGAGCAGGGATTTGAACCCTGGGTGGGCTATAAACCCACGCCGGTTTTCAAGACCGGTGCATTAAACCACTCTGCCACCCCTCCGGAACGAGCGACATAATAACGGCCTGTCACGTCACTGTAAACTGAATTTTTACACTGCGGGCTCGATTGCTCATTTGTGCTGCAATCAACGACTTTTCGATGCCGTTAAAGTAAAAAGCCCGCTTATATAAGCGGGCTTTTTGAATATGGCGGAGGAGCAGGGATTTGAACCCTGGGTGGGCTATAAACCCACGCCGGTTTTCAAGACCGGTGCATTAAACCACTCTGCCACCCCTCCGAACAGTGCGGATACTAGCGCCCCCTGGGTCCGCTGTAAACTCCTTTTCGCTCTCGGCCGGTGCAACTGCTCAATGTCTGGTCGCCTGCGGCAACTGCTTCTTTTTATTATTGACGATAAACAAATCTGTCCTTTGTCATGAAAAGCATCCGGGATTGAAGAACTGGCTGCGGCTTATGCTAGAATCGGCTTATTCAATGCATTCAGCAATCGTCATGACTCTATCCCATATTCCTGTGTCAGCATTGGCACCCAGTTTTACCTTACCTGCTATTGATAAACTCACCCCGGGATCCCGGGCCTTGTTGCTTGCCCAGGAAAGGCTGCAGGATGCCTTTCAGCTGGCGAGCCGCATCCGTGATCAGCACTTGTTTATTGCCGATTACCCCGGTGTCGCCCGGGAACCGCTGTTCAAAGCCCTGTGTGATGCCCAAGGGTGGCAACCCAGGAACCTGGTTGCCCTGAAGCAGGAAGGTGAACCCGAGCTGCAATGGCGCGAGCCAAGCGGAGACAACGTGGGATCCCTGGCCAAACAGGAGTCCGCCTATGCCTACATTAATGGCCCCCTGCGCCGGGCGGATCTGATAGGCAAGATGACCACAGTCGGCGGCAAGCGCCAATATCAACCCGGCCTGCTCGCCAAACATAATTGGCTGTTTCTCAGCGCCGATAGCCTGTGCCGCCGCGAAAGCCTGTGGGATTTTCTGCTGCAGGTGCTGAGTCAGGGGTTTTACCGGGTCAGCGATGAATTGCCCAAGGTCCCGCTGCACACCACTCTGGTGCTGGTGGGCCATGCCGGCATCTATAGCGAACTCAAGGCGCACGAACCCCAGTTCAATGAATGCTTCCCCCTGCTGGGCGAAGTTAACAACGAAATGGATTTAACCCGCCACCATGAGCTGGAATACGGTTCCTGGTTGGTGGCTCTGGCGCAGGAAGCGGGTGTGACGCTGGACGAGTCGGCACTGCTGCCATTGTTTTTACATGGCTCACGCCTCAGTGAACATCAGCAGCGTCTGGCCCTGGCGGGACAGGATATGGTACAGCTGTTCGCTCAGGCCGCCGCCTATCGCGGCACCAGCCACCTTGATGGCAAGGCCATTACCAAAGCATTGCAGCAGGCCGAACACAGACACAACATCTCGGAACGCTTTTCCGCCCAAAGTTTCGACGACAGCTTTATCAATCTGCTGACGGACGGCGAAAAGGTGGGTCAGATTAACGGCCTGACCGTGATTGACAGCATAGATTACAGTTACGGCGAGCCGGCGCGGATTACAGCGACCGTGCATTACGGTGACGGTGAAGTGGCTGACATCGAGCGCAAGTCAGAACTCGGTGGCAACATACACGCCAAGGGCATGATGATTTTGTCCGCCTGTCTGTACCGCATTTTTGGCCGCGATGCACCACTGCACCTCAACGCCAACATAGTGTTCGAGCAGTCTTACCAGGAAATCGACGGCGACAGCGCCTCCCTGGCCGAGTACTGCGCCCTGATGTCGGCGATTGCCGAACAGCCCATACGCCAATCCCTGGCGGTGACCGGCGCCCTCGACCAGTTCGGCAATGTGCAGGCCATTGGCGGAGTCAATGAAAAGATTGAAGGCTTCTTCAGCCTCTGTGAACGCCGTGGTCTTACCGGTGAACAAGGGGTGATCATTCCCAAGGCCAACCTGTTGCAACTGAATCTGGATCCCAAGGTCATAGAGGCGGTCAAGGCCGGTCGATTCCAACTGTACCAGGTGGCCCATATGGATGAAGCAGTGGAACTGCTGATGGATTTGCCTGCCGGAGTCGCCGATGAGGATGATAACTTCCCCGAGGGCACACTCTACGGCATGGTGCAGCAGCGCCTGGACAAGCTTGCCGGACATGACGACGAAGAACCGCTGGGCTTTTTTGCCAGACTGCTCGCAAAATGGACATCCAGAGGCAACTAAACAGCTGATCGGAGTTGTCTGGCTTACACCTGTTCGCTAATCTTGGCCACTCTATATGCTGGAGTGGTAACTATTACAATGAATAAAGCAAACAGTTTCAACAAAGAAGAACTCATCGCCTGCGGTTACGGGGACATATTTGGCAAGAATTCTCCTCGCCTGCCCATCGACAATATGTTGATGATCGACAGGGTAACCACAATCAATGATCACGGCGGCGAGTTCGGTAAAGGTGAGATTGTTGCTGAACTGGATATCAATCCGGATCTCTGGTTTTTCGGTTGCCATTTCGTTGATGACCCAGTGATGCCAGGCTGTCTCGGTCTGGATGCCATGTGGCAGCTGGTGGGCTTCTTCCTCGCCTGGGAAGGCGCAGAAGGCAAAGGTCGTGCCCTGGGTGTGGGTGAAGTGAAATTTACCGGTCAGGTATTGCCCGGTGCCAAGAAGGTGACATACCGCCTGAACATTAAACGCACCATTCACCGCAAACTGGTGATGGGTATCGCCGATGCCATTCTCGAAGTGGATGGCCGCCAGATCTACAGCGCCACCGATCTGAAAGTGGGTGTATTCACCGACACATCAACCTTTTGAGCTTAGGCCCGGACACAGAAACGCCCTCAATGGAGGGCGTTTTTGTTGTTGCTTAGGTTTGCACTATTTGTTGAACAGCCCGTTGAGTCTACCATCGACTCCTTCCCGCCATCCCCCCAGCCACTGGGAACGCGAATCAAGATTGGCATAGGGACAAAGTTCTTTTGAACGGCCACCGACCCCAGCCTGGAATCCTTTTGAAAAAGCCCTATCTAAACGATCTCGTTTTTGTCTTTTCATGCAAGCGTCCTCTGTTCTACATAAAGAAGAAGCAACAGCTTCCCAAGTAGAAATAGAACTTTTCAGATCCAAGATCAATCAAAAAATCGCCGATTATAGCGCTCAATTTTTAAGCTTTTGAGATCGTAATAAAAAACGGGACAAATATTTTTGTCCCGTTTCGGTATTTTGAGGGGGATCAGCGAATACGGCGTCTGATCCAGGTAAGCGGCAGCAACAACAAGGCCAACAATCCACCGGCTGCACCTTTGCGCTCGTACTTGGTTTCTGTACCGCCATCAACCGCATCGCAGGCCTCGGCGCCCGAGGCGGCCGGGGCCAGCACCACCATGCGCGGCAGATACGAGGTCACGGGATCGCCATTGCCATCGAGGGAGAACAGCGGCAAGCCATTTTCGCCCACCACAGGAATGCCATTGAGATCGGTCTGGTACACCGGCTTACGCACAAACGCGGTACCCACGATAAGCCCGGCCTCATTGATGCTGTTGGCCTCAACAATCTGGATATCGGTTTCGTAACTCAGGGTCTTGCCGGTACCGTCCTGCACCTCTACTTTGTGGCGTTGCCAGTTGCCATCGGTGCCCTGCTCAAAGCCCTTGGACTGACAGGTCAACTGGCTGTTGAGGTTGACGAACTCGGCCGAGTTCATATCAAACAGGAATCCGGCCTTTGGTCTTGGCTTGTCCTTGTCATACTCGGTTTCGATAAAACCAACCACCTGCCCCTGATTGTTGATGTCTCTGGGCTTGCTGCTCAGATCCGTCAGACTGGTGGAGAAATCGTTCGGCACCACCACACTGGCAGCGTCTGCCTTGGTGTCAAAGTAGAAAAACTTGTCCCGCAGTACACCCTGGATATAACTGCGATAACTGCCCACCAAAATGCCGTTGTCGTTGATATCAAAGGCAATCGATGATGTGACATCCTTATTGATTACCGGTACCCAGTGATATTCATATTGACCTTCGGCATTTTTACGCCAATAAGCGGCGTCCAAACGTAACTTTTTCGTGTCGTTGTCGCGAAAGATGTGAGAACGACCGGCTACATCACCTTCATTGTTAATGCCAAGGCCCTGGGCCGAATACACCACCTTGGAATCGGCCGGCGGCTCCAGACCCAGAGGCAATTCCATCTCGGTAACTGTCTCTTCACCCAACTGCCAGACAAAGGCACGATTTTGGTATTGGATATTGCGGGTGTTCTGGCTACCGGAGGGATATTGCTCCTGCTGGACACAAATATCCAATGGCAGGCCGGTGCCAGCTTCATCGGCTGTAATACAGGCGGCAACCCGGTCAGAGCTGAAGCTGCTCAGGGCAGTACTGGCATAGCCGGTAATTTGATTATTGTTGTTGATGGCCGAAGCCAGCGACATGCCGCCCAGTTCCACCGTCTTGTCCTCATTGACATAGGTGGTATAAGGAGGAGGCAGCTCGATTTCACCACCCGGCGTCTTCACTACCGCACGCTGCTCAAAATCACGGTAATACCAAAATTCCTGGGTAGTGCTGCTGCCGGTATAATCAACCTTTTTCTCAGGTGCGGTAAGAGCGCCCACCTTGATGCCGGCATCATTGATGTCGTAGTAGTAGGTATCAACCGAGTTGATACTTTCCGGCACATCGGTATCGGTCAAAGCAGGATCTGTGGTGCCCCCGAGGCTTTCAAAAGTCGGGATCCAGGCCCCAGCTTCGCCATTGGCACCGGCAACAAAGGTGAAGTTGTTGGCGACTATGGGGGAATTCACCGAATAGGTGATTTTCTCGGCATCGGCCACCCCATCCTCAGCATCGATAATGCCACCTTCCACATCGCTGCTGTTGAGCTTCTTGCGGCCCTGGGCTACACCCACCAATTCATTGTTGGCATTAATGCCCATGGCGTAGCCGTTGCGGGTACCCTCCAGGGTGCCATTGAGATCAAAATCTTCGATATTGACGACTTCATAAACAGGTGCTGCCTGGGCGGTTCCCAATACACCGGCAACACTCAGTGCCACCAGGGTCAATGCTTTATCCAGCTTCAACTTCATTCACTTTTTCCCGTTTTTTATTATGGGTTTACTTCATGGACTCGAGCTCTTCCCACCGCTCGAAGCAAACTTCCAATTGCTGCTCTTTGTCCGCCAGCTCTGCGAGCCGAGCGTTTACCTTGTCCTGCCCCTGGGCATAAAAATCGGCCTGATTTACTTCGGCCTGCAGCGCGGAGATTTCCGCTTCCAAACTTTCCATCAGAGCCGGTAATTCCTCGAGCTCACGCTGCAACTTGTACGACAATTTTTTCGCAGGTTTTACACCGACTTGCTGTTTTACCACAGCGGCCTCAGGTTGGACACTCTTTTGCTCTGCGGGTTCCTCGGGCTCGCGATAGAATCTTGCGCCCTGCTCCAGGGCATCCTGGTAGCCGCCCACATACTCGCTCCAGCGGCCATTACCGGCGAACCACCAACTGCTGGTGACCACGTTATCAATAAAGGCCCTGTCGTGACTGACGATAAGCAGGGTGCCCTCGTAGTCCGCCAGCATGGATTCCAGCAGTTCCAGGGTTTCAATATCCAGATCGTTGGTAGGCTCGTCGAGGATGATAAGGTTCGCAGGCTTGAGCAGTAAACGCGCCAGCAGCAAGCGGTTCTTTTCTCCCCCCGAAAGGGCCTTCACCGGCGTTCTGGCCCGCATCGGCGAGAACAAAAAATCCTGCAAATAGCTGAGGATGTGCCTGTCCTTGCCGTTAACTGTGACCGTCTGTTTGCCTTCGCCGACGTTTTCTTCCACCGTCTTTTCCGGATCCAGGGTTTCCCGGTACTGGTCAAAGTAAGCCACATCCAGCTTGGTTCCGACCTTGATCTCCCCGGACTGGGGCGCCAGCTGGCCAAGCAGCAGCTTGATCAAGGTCGACTTGCCACAACCGTTGGGGCCAATCAGCGCAATGCGATCGCCACGCATGACGGACACGGAAAACTGCTTCACCAGATCTTTATCCGGCAAGTTGAAGTTCAGCTCGTTAACGTCAAACACCAGTTTGCCGCTACGCTCACCATCGGATACCGCCATTCTGACGCCGCCCTGGCGATTGATCCTTTCTTTGCGTTCCATCCTGAGCGCTTTAAGGGCTCTTACCCTGCCCTCGTTGCGGGTACGGCGGGCCTTAATCCCCTGGCGGATCCACACTTCTTCATCGGCCAGCTTCTTATCGAACTGGGCATTGGCTTCAGTTTCCAGTCGCAGCCATTCGGCCTTGCCATCAAGATATGTCTGATAGTTACCCGGCCAGGAGGTCACCACACCGCGATCGAGATCGACAATCCGGGTGGCCATGCGCGAGATAAAGCCACGGTCATGGCTGATAAACACTATGGCGCCGGCAAAGCCGAGTAGAAATTGTTCCAACCATTCAATGGTGTCAATGTCCAGATGGTTGGTAGGTTCGTCGAGCAGCAGCAGATCCGGCTCGCTCACCAGCGCCCGGGCCAGTGCCACCTTGCGCTGCCAGCCACCGGACAGAGCGGACAAGGGCGTATCGGGATCCAGGTCCAGGCGTTTGCAGTGTGCCTGAATCCGACTGTCCAGTTGCCAGCCGTTCAGGTGATCCAACTGGGCCTGCAACCTTTCCATCTCTTTCAGCATACGCTCCATCTCGCTGCCGTCAGCGGTGGCAACGTCGTGGGACAGCTGATGATAACGTTCCAGCGCTTCACCCGCGTCTTTAAGCCCCATGGCGATATAACTGTATACCGAGCCGGACTCGGCCTTGGGTGGATCCTGCTGCAAGCGACTGATTTTCAGATCGCTGGCGATATTGAGCTCACCATCGTCCAGCACCACTTCACCATCGAGGATCTTCAGCAGACTGGACTTGCCGGCGCCATTGCGGCCGACGATACAAACCCGCTCACCGGGTTCAATGCTGAAATCGGCATTTTTCAGCAGTGGGGTATAACCATAGGCCAAAGAGCCATTATTAATACGGACCAGACTCACTTCAGGCTCCTGCAAAATCCAGTAATAAGTTCAAATCGAAGGGCCAGCCCAGTTCTGCGCCGCTGTGATTACAGCGCACCACGGGAATGCGGACGCCGTAACGCTCGGCCAATTGCTCGTCTTCACAGATATCCTGCAGACGGTAGGCTATACCTGCCTGCTCCAGCAAGGCCTGCGCCTCGTGGCACAGGTGACAGCCTTCGGTGTGATACAAAATGAAATCAGGGGACGGCAACACTTCAGGCATGGGTCACCAGCCAGCAATTGTGGATTTGCGGATTGCGCTGATAATCCATGGGCAACACCTTATCGTCGATGTTGACCACCTGCAGGCCCGCGGCGGCCATGGCGTCCATATCCATCTTGAACTTGCGCTTGTTGTTGGAGAATAGGATTTCACCGCCCGGATTGAGCAGCTTTTTCAGCGCCGACAGCAACTTCACATGGTCCCGTTGCACATCAAAGGAATCTTCCATGCGCTTGGAGTTGGAGAAAGTGGGCGGATCGATGAAGATCAGATCAAATTTCTGCTCGCATTCGGCCAGCCACTGCAGACAATCGGCCTGAATAAACTGGTACTGTCGCCCCACCAAACCATTGAGCATAAAATTGTCTTTCGCCCAATTCAGGTAAGTATTGGACATGTCCACAGTGGTCACCGATTTGGCGCCGCCCTTGGCGGCGTGCACCGAGGCCGACCCAGTGTAAGCAAACAGATTCAGAACATCACGGTCTTTGGCCTTCTCGCCCACCAGCTTGCGTGTCAGACGGTGGTCAAGGAACAGACCGGTATCCAGATAATCGCTGAGGTTAAGCTTGAAACGGCAGCCATATTCAGTGGTCACCAGTTCCAGTTTTTCCATGTCCAGCTTCTGATACTGACTGGTCCCTTTTTGGCGTTCACGGGTCTTGAGAATAATGTTTTCCGGATCCACCCCAAGGGCCCGTGGCAGGGCCAGCAAGACATCTGTCACGCGCCTTTTACTGACGGCTTCGGGAATCGCGGCCGGGGCGGCATATTCCTGCACCACCAGGTGATCCAGATACCTGTCCACCGCCACGTTGTATTCCGGAATGTCGGCATCGTAAAGGCGATAGCTGTCTATGCCCTCGCGTTTTGCCCACTTATCCAGTTGCTTGGCATTTTTCTTGATGCGGTTGGCAAAGGCCGGCGCTATCTCGCCGCCCTGTCCTTCCTGTGCAATGGGGATCTCACGGCGGGTGCTGCTGGCATGCAGGGTATAGAGGTTAAAGGCGCATTCCAGGGCACCGTTAAACATCTTCATCTGCTTGTCAGCCTTAAGCTTGAGCGAAGACACCAGCTCAATATCGCTGCACAGCATGGCCAACTTCCAGCCGCCAAAATCCTGTTTGAATTTTTCCCCCAGTTGGAAATACAACTGCAGCAGGCTGGTGACATTGCCAAGGCGCTCACCATAAGGGGGGTTGGTGACCACCATGCCGGTCTCGGCAGGAGGCGTCACATTGAGGACATTGACCACTTTAAAATCGATAAATTCAAATACGCCGGCGTTGTTGGCGTTGCGCTTGGCCAGCGCCACCACCCTGGAGTCTATGTCGGAGCCGTAGAACTTCAGCTCGCAGCGACTTTTACCCAGACTGGCCCGGGCACGGGCCTCTTCCACTATGCCTTGCCACAACTTGGGATCGTGACGACGCCAGTGCTCAAAGCCAAACTTGTTACGCAGCAATCCCGGTGCCATATCGCAGGCCATCATGGCAGCCTCAATCAGCACAGTGCCACTGCCGCAGAAGGGATCCATCAGGGTCACTGGCTCCGCCTGCCAACCACTGCGCACCAACATATTGGCCGCCAGGTTTTCCTTCAGCGGCGCTTCGCCCGTGTTGCCGCGATAACTGCGCTGGTGCAGCGCCGGGCCTGAGAAGTTCAGCCCTATGCTGATCTTGCCGTTGCGGTAGTGGGCATCAACCCTGAAGTTGGCGTCACCGCGGCCCACATTGGGGCGATTGAGGCCATCGTCGCGGAAACGGTCAACTATGGCGTCCTTGATGCGCAGCGCGCCGAACTGGGTATTGTTGATAAAGCCGCCACTGCCGTGAAAATCGACGCTGAAACTGGACTTATTGGATAAATGCGCCGGCCAATCGATGCAATAGGCGCCGTTATACAGTTGCTCGGCGCTGGTGCACTCACCACTGAATACCAACAAAATAATCCGGCTGGCCAAGCGGCTCCACAGGGTGACACGGTAACCCAATTCCAATGAGCCACTGAAATATACCCCGGCGACACTCTCACGCACCTCGGTTGCACCAAGGGCCGTGAGTTCATTTGCCAATGCATATTCAAAGCCCTTGGGGGCCGCCGCGAAAAAATTAAACATGTAAATAAGCGCCAACAGAAAATCGAAGCGCACATTATACCCGTGGAATACCGCAAAAGATAAGCAAAGTTAGCCTTAAAGGCTCGATTGCCAGCGGATAAAAGCCTTACCATGGCACCGAATTTTGTAAGGCCAGTACCGATAAGGTCAGTACATTTCCCTGTCGACAGCGGATAACGGTTCATATTTGAGCATTCACACAGGAATTTGAAATTGGTTCTTGTAATTGGCTTACAGGCTCGTTATAGTTCGCCCCGCTTTGAAGGACGTAGCCAAGATGGCAGGTACAGGGTAACTGGAACGCACAGACTGGCGGTCACAAAAGCAGCGTTGATTATTCGGACGCGGGATGGAGCAGCATGGTAGCTCGTCGGGCTCATAACCCGAAGGTCGTCGGTTCAAATCCGGCTCCCGCAACCAATTTTTGGTCAAGCCGTTATAAAGAGAAAGCTCGTCGGGCTCAGCTCTTCATAACAGCCAGCGAAGGTCGAGATGCAAATCCGGCTCCCGCAACCAATCATAATTCAACGCAAAGCACAAAATGGCGCGGGATGGAGCAGCATGGTAGCTCGTCGGGCTCATAACCCGAAGGTCGTCGGTTCAAATCCGGCTCCCGCAACCAATTCTTTTGTGTATCAATCGACTTCACAGTCACATCCGGACGCGGGATGGAGCAGCATGGTAGCTCGTCGGGCTCATAACCCGAAGGTCGTCGGTTCAAATCCGGCTCCCGCAACCAATTTTGGTCAAGCCGTTATAAAGAAAAAGCTCATCGGGCTCAGCTCTTCATAAACAGCCAGCGAAGGTCGAGATGCAAATCCGGCTCCCGCAACCAATTCTTTTGTGTATTCAATCGACTTCACAGTCACATCCATACGCGGGATGGAACAGTAGCTCGTCGGACTCAGCTTTCCATTAACCGCAGCGAAGGTCGTCGCCCTCTCCTTTAAATAAGTAATCCGGCTCCCGCAACCAATTCTTTTGTGTATCAATCGACTTCACAGTCACATCCGGACGCGGGATGGAGCAGTAGCTCGCCGGGCTCAGCTTTCCATTAACCGCAGCGAAGGTCGTCGCCCTCTTCTTCAAACCCTCTTCGTAATAAAAGTAATCCGGCTCCCGCCGCCTGGTTATCTTTTATATTCAATCGATTTTACGGTTACAGCCAAAAGCTGCCGCTTGGCCGGATATCAGGCCGCTAATCTATTGCAATGAGCCTCGCTCTTGTGAACCTTGCTGCTGTGGGCATTGCCCTGGTGAAAACGGGGGAGAAAAAGAAAACCCCGACTGGATGCCGGGGTTCCCTATGTTTGTCATAAAGATGCCGTTAGAAAGGATTGAGACTGTAGCCCTGCTGAGCGAGCTGCGCATGGGCAGTCATGGCAGACAGGGACATTTCCACTCCGGGAGCCAACATATTATTGTCAATCCCCAGATACGCCGCAGTCTGACCGCATACTATGATCCTGACTCCTTTGTCCAAAAGGGCCTGCAGCAAGGCACTGTTTGGATTGGACTTGGCCAACTTCCTCTGGTGGGCATCATCGGTCAGCGCATCCCAGGCAGCCTTGCCATGCAGTACCAGCGCCAACTGGATGTTCTCCAAAGGCACGCCGGCCGCTCCATGCATATTCAGAAAGCGGGCCATACTGTCCAGGGTGCGGTTGACATCCCCCTCTTTACCCTGCTCACCGGTATCAAATACCACTTTGAAGTGCTGATCTTTGGCCACAGGAAAGGTTTGTTTCACATACGCCACCTTGCCGAAACCTTCAATGACAGGTCCTGAACGAAAACCGTCCGCTGCGGCGCCCGGTACCAGCAGTGCGGCGACTATTGCCGCCATGCCCAATAATTTACCTTGCATCATGCCTCCCGTTATATTTTTGTTATCAAGACGAGTCTTGCATAAAACAGCACCAATACTCAAGTATGATGTCTCGGAGGTATTTGATTTAGCACACGAATCTAAAACCGTGCTGTATTCACCAGGGAACCTTGTTTCCCTGAAAGTCATAGAAGCCGCCACTGTCGACAAGACTCAGGCCATCAAGCAACCGTTTGAGGCCGGCAGCGCTGGCCTTGCTTTCCAGCGGCGCATTGGGGCCCCCCATCTCAGTCTGCACCCAGCCCGGGTGCAGGGCTACCGCAATAATGCCCTTGTCAGTCAGATCAATTGCCAGACTCTTGGTCACGGCATTGAGGGCCGCCTTGGAAGAGCGATATATGTAGGCCCTGCCACTGTCATTATCGGCCATGCTGCCCATCTTGGATGACATGTTGGCGACCGTGCCCTTGGTTGCCATCAGGTTCGGCAGCAAGGCCTCCACCATTTTCATCGGCGCTATGCTGTTGACTTCAAAAACCTTAAGCCACTCCGCCGCAGGCGTATTACCGATACAAACACCGTTGGGGCCATAGACTCCGGCATTATTGATAAGCAGGTTCAGTGGTCGACCTGCCAGGTCCTCCGCGAGCGCGGCAATGGACTCAACGGAGGTCACATCCAGTTCAAAAACCTCCAGGCCCTCGTGTTCATCCAATAAGGATTGCAATTCTTTGGCATCGTGGGGATTACGGCAGCAGGCGATGACGTCACTTCCCGCCTCGAGATAGGCCCGGGTCAACGCCAGTCCTATCCCCCGGTTGGCACCGGTGATCAACACTGAATGATGCATAATGCAGTTCTCCTTATGTGCAGGCCTTTACCCCGGCTACTGCCGTGACATGAGCGCCCGTCCCAATGGGTGAAAATAGCAGCACAGCGCCCCGTGGATGAGCTTTCTGTGTGATTCATCCGGGAAGGCGCCATCTGGCATGGTGCCCCAGCCGGAACGCCTGGCCCCGGATTTGGCCTGGGTTCCCGTAACCAGATAAGGGTTAACAAGTGGCAGCAAGCAAAGCTCGCCGGTGTCTTGATCCAGGCGCTCATAACTGCCACAGCTCTCAATACAGGCCTCAAAAGCTCTGGCCATCAGCTCCGAAGGCCGGGAAAAATAGCAGTAACCACTCCCCCTATCCAGCTGTACGGCCCGGTTAACAAAGTCGCTGGGTTGCTGATTGTCTTCACTGAGCATAGTGATCCGGAACAGCTCGCTCAAACGTTCATTGAGAGGATGGCTCAAAATGGGCACATCCCTGAGCCAGAGACCGCTGGCGAAATGTGGACCATGACCGCGCCCGCCATTGTCACAGGCGCGGCTGTCAAAGGCTCTTATGTCAAAAACCTTGGGGGCAATAAAGTGGTCGAAGGCATGCCAGAACTCGTGGGCGAGCGCTCCGGCACCGGCATTTTTTGCCAGCGCCAGGGTCCGTTCCTGGGGGGCATAATGGGCCATTACGCCTTCGCGGCCACCGTGGCCAAAGGCCAGATTCAAACTTTCCCTAAGCCCCAGTGCCTTTGGTGGCAATCCCAGTATCAGCGCCAGATCCGCCAGGGCATCAAACACCAGATTGGCGGCCAGCAGTGACTCCTCCCTACTGACCCAGCTGCCGACCCGCACATGACCCAGGCCAAAGTGCTGTTTGACCTCAAGAAAAGTCACCTGCTCACCCTCACGGTGATCCGGCCCCTGCCTTGAAGCGTTATGGTGTCGTTTCAGCACAGACCAAGGCCCGTCAACCCTTCTCGAGTAACAGAAGATAACTGCGACATATAAATGAAATAAGACTTATCCCGGGGCTCAGGCGCGGTCGATTTCACGTTTGAGCTGCCAGTCATCTTCGGTCACCACTTTCTCCAGCACCTCGATCCGTGCCTTGAGTTTGTCTATCTCTTCTTGCATTACCAACATTTCCTGCTGATGTTGCTGACTGGCCAACTGCTGCCGCTCACGAATTTTCATCATGGCGACCAGATAGCCGCCGACAATGGCGACTATGGGGATAAGCAATGCGAGTGTCCCTGCATTCATTGGATGAGCTCCTTTATTTAGGTATGCCCATTATGTAAAGAACTCGAGCTTTTCACCAGCAACAAATGTCAGCGGAAATGTCCGCTCGGGTGACTGTCACACACTGCATTAGAGTTTTAACGCAAACGACGCCGAACTGTCATTTTCTTGCCCTAGACTCGGCTGCACCTGACGGGTGTCAGGGTTTTACCCTATATCATTCAATAATATAAAAAGGTTTTACCATGATGAACAAACTCCTTCTTGCTGCTGCAGTGAGCGCTGTGCTGCTGTCCGGCCAGGCCAATGCCTTCAGTCAAATCACCCATAAACGCATAGTGATAGACGCGGTCAACTATATGAAAAACCATCCGGACAGCACCAACTACAACAAGCTGCAGGCCATGGCCGCAGCGGCGGGGATCAGCATTGATGAGTTGGCCGAACGCTTGGGCCAGGCCGCCTATGATGTGGACGATTTTGAAGACACATTTATCTGCGGTGCTGTAACCGGCGACTGTGTGCAAGCACCCGTATGGGGCTCGGCAGAAAGCATAGTCAAGTACACCTCCTACTGGCATTTCCAGAACCATACCCAAGGCAGCGATGCCCACGGCAACGACTTTGGCGGTTATAACTACGCCAAGCTGACGGTGTGGGGCACGGTAGATACCATGGCCGCCACTTGGCTCAAGGGCGATCACCTGGACGATGGCGCCGGCGGACAGACCGGCTGGTTCGGGGCCGAGGACAGTGAATACAACAGCTACGGTGTAACCGAGGCCCACTACCGCCAGGGCAGCAGCTCCAGTTACGGCATGTATAAAGACTTCGAGACCATGCCCTTCCAGCCCATAGATAACCTGGGGCAATATTGGTACCAACAGTTCTGGGTCCAACCCACTGTGCAGTCGCTTGGTTTTGTCTTTCACACCACGGATCTGCTGCAGCCTCACCATGTCTGGACCACTTCGGATCTGAATCACTCCAGTTGGGAGTCCTGGGTGCGTGACTATTACGATGCCGAGCAGCTCAACGACACCAATCTGGTGACCGCTGCGCTGGCGGACTTCAGCCCGCTGGATCCCTCCAGCTCCGAGATCCGTGGCCTGCTCACCCAGGGCGGAACCCTGGCTTATGCCGCTGGCGGTCAGGTGCTTTACAGCGAAGATCACGCCATGCGCCGTGATGTGGGCCGTCAGGTGATCCCCCACGCCATTGCCATGGTGGTTCGGCTGCTGAACCATGCCGGCAACAGGGTTGCACCATGAACCCTGGCCGGTACGCTATAGCCCTGCTGTCGTTGCTGCCCCTGTGGGCAGCGATGGCCGCAGGGCCTGACATGAACGCCGACAGGACTGCTTTAACCGCGCAAGCCGATACCCCGGGACTGAGCCCAAGTCTTGGCGAGAGTCTGTACCGCCTGGGTGATGGCAGCATAAGTCGCGAGGCATTCGATGCCATGCTGCTGGAGCAATGGCGTCTGACCCGTTACCACGACCGGGACATGACGGAGAACCTGTGGCAACAGGGCCGCACCGGCTATGACATGGATTACCTGCTGCGGGCCAATCTGTCGCTCACTCTGGAGCAATTGTTTCCCCAATTGCAGCAACTGCCGCTAAAGGTGGCAGCCAGTCGGGTCCAGGCCTCCCGCGATAGTCCCTGGATCGCTGTTCCGGACAAGGCGGAGCTACAGGCGCTGTTAAAAGATCCTAATCCCCTGGGTTATGAGCTTTCCGCCGCGCAGCAGCAAGCCCTCGGCGAACGGATAGCCATAGACCTGGGCGCGGGTGAGCATATATCCCTGGCGCAGATCTTCAACGAGCAATCTGTGCAGGGCAGGCAAAAACTGTTGCAAGCGGATGTGGCTTACTGGCAGCAATTGATAGCCCGCCGCGCCATGCAGGAGCGACAGACGCAGTGGCTGCTTGCCAATGGCATGCTGAGCGGAGCAGAACTCGACATTCTGCGCTACCTTACCCGCGCCAGACTGCTCTACCCCAAATTGCTGGCGCATTTTGGCGTCGGTGCCGATCAACATGGCGACACCCCGGCGTTGCAGGCATTGGCGGCTGAGGTGACAGGGGACGAGATTCGTGCCTTCTACCGCCAATACCCACAAAGGTTTCTGCGGTTAACACAGGCCGAGGCCGAGGTCTGGTGCTACGGGGCTCAGTCAGAAGCCGGGCGGGCAAGACGCAAAAACGCGGCCGTACGCAATCGGGAGCAGGCCCCCACCCGTGTCAGGCTTGCAGATGACGCAACAAGGTTGGTGGAATTGCCCTGCCGGAAAGGCAATGACAACAACGCTGGCGTTGATGGCATCTGGCTCAGAAGTCTCGCGGCGGCCTTACCGGCGCGAAGCTTGAGCCAGCCGGTGCGCAGTCCCGAGGGACTGTGGCTGCTGCTGCAAACCGGCGACAAGGCCTATGATCTGTACCCGGAAGACAGCGAGACCACGGCCTTCATTGCCCGCAACGCGCTGGCAGCAGACAAGGCCTGGCAAAAATGGCAGGCATTGCGAATACAGCTGGGTCTGCCTCCTGCCCAACGTGCGGCGGATGTCCATGATGCTCAAGCTCAAGCTCAAGCTCAAGCTCAAGCTCAAGCTCAAGCTCAAGCCAATGCTAAAGCGAAAGCGAAAGCGAAAGCCAAGGGATAAGGAGAAACGCACATGAAACCCAGATCCGCTTTTGCCCTGAAGCCCCATACGTCCTTGGTGTTGGTGTCTCTGGTCTTGGCCTCGCTGGTGTTGGTCACGGCCTGGCTGCTGGCAAGCGACCATGCCCCACCGCAGGCCGCCGGGCACAGCCCGGCCAAGGACACGGCGGTCGAGAAAGTGGCGGTCAAGAACGTGGCAGTCGAGAAAGTGGCGGTCAAGGATGTGCCGCTATCAACCGGCGCTGCATATCCGCCAACAGTTGCCATACAGGCAGTCACGAGCGATGAGTCCGCTGCCACTGACGACAAAGTCCAGCAACAGGAGCTTGACCAAGAGGCACTGCCCCAGGTCAGTGAGCTGGATGCCATCAGTCTGCGCGGCGCCCTGATTGGCGGCGATCCCCGCGCCCCCAGGATTGGTAAGCACCTTGAACCTCAGCTGCCAACGGCCGACGATCTGGCCAGCCCCGCCGCCTATCAAGCCTATAGCGGGCGCAGCCGAACCGAACTCCTGCAAAGCTTTGCCACCGCGGTGCCCGCCAAGGTGAGCATGCTTGAGGCCGCCATAGCCCGGGCCGAGGACGAAGGTCTGCCGCAGGCCGACATTGCCTTTGCACGCGCCAAAATCGCTGCCCTGCTGGCCATGCAGCAGCAGACCCAGACAGAAGCCGAACTCTTGCAACAACAAAACGCCGGCCAATAATGGCCGGCGCTGTTTAATCTTTCACTCTTCCCAGGCTTACATATAGGCCTTGTGAAACGCATCCCTGGAATCCCTGATATAGGCCCGGGCGCGGACGGCATGTTGTTCCCACAGTTTGCGATCTTCTCCTTCGCTGAAGGGGTTGGCTTCGGGCGCCACGGAGCGTTCGAAGCGATCGTAGAATGAAAGCACCTGGGCGGTGATCTGGTTGAAACGCTCCTTATACCCCTGGGTCGTTTCTATGTAGCCCGAGGTTCGCAGCAGGTATTGCACCAGATCCGTCTGGCGCCTGGCATCAGCCAGGGCGTTGGCCCGCCTGGCAATATTGTCTTGGGCCTTTTGCTGAATGGCGGCGCGGCTGGCGTCGTCCTTGCTCATCAGGGCACTGCGGTTTTCCTGATTACGCCCCAAATCGGCATATTGCATGGTGTCGCCCATAAAGCGTTCCAGATCTTTGCGAAAGCTGTCGATGTTTTTCAGGATCTGGCTCAAATCGTTATCCAACGCCGTGGTCTGCCCCAGCTCCCGCTCCAGCTCGGTCATGAATTTCTCGGCCCGTTCATAGATGGCCAGACCGTTTTCACGGGCAAATTTCTTGTCGCTGCGACTGAGATCCGAATTATCTATGTTGGACTTGTCAAAGGTCGCCGCCAGGAAGGATTTAAACGGCTCGGCAAACACCGCATAGGTGCCGGCACTGACCAGCTTGAGCGTGGCGCCAACCAGATCGCCGAAGGGCTTTATCATGGAATTGAGCCTGGCTTCCTGCAGCGGTGTGGCCACCCGCTTGGTGTCGTTCAAAATGCCCTTGAAGGTTTTGTACACCAGGGGATTGGCCATCTTGTTACGCTCGGAAGTGGCCAGCACAAAGGTGATGGAGGAATAGATACCGTTGGCGTATTCCAAATACTGGCGCTGGCTCTCAAGCTGGCCGGCAAAACTGCGGGCCATGGTAGCAATGGAATCCGACTGCAGCTTGTAATCCTGATCTTCCTTGATTTTCTCCAGCAGACCACCAATGATGCGGCGCTCGTTTTTGGCCAGTGCGGCATTGAGCTGAATTTTATCTATGCGGATATCATCGAGGCTGACGCCGCCATTCTGGGTTTCAATATCCAGGCGCAAAAAGCGCTGGCCGGCTTCATCTATGGCTATGCGCTGGGCCTGATAGCTGTCATCGCCCTCGCCTTCAAGCACGGCCACCGGAGTCCAGATGCTGTTGAGTCCACCGGTTTCGGCGCTGTACAGGCTGAGCTTAAAACGGCTGTGGACACTGTCGGGCTTCAGCCACAGCTCCAGCATCCCCAGTTCTGCCACTCCCTGACTGCTGATAAGCACGGCAGTGCCGGGACCACAATGCAGCGCGCCTTCCCCTGTGTGGGGCACAGAGTTTTGACGCTCACAGCCATAGACAAAGGACCACTCACTGCCGGTGCCCAGTTCAAAGTCACTGCTGAATTGAATGTCATTGCCGGCGACAGCCATGGCCGACTGGCATAGGGTGATGGCGGGCAGCATCAAGGCTGCGACTTTGGCAAACATGGCAGAACGCCTCCGGACGGATTTGGGGCAGCGAACGGCCGCTACCCGCGGTGGCGCAAATCTAGCAAATTCCATTTAAAAACAAAATGGGCTGCCGGCGTTGCCAGAACTTATTTTTGCTTTGTCTACGGGGCTGAAAATAACCATGAAAAAAGGCGCTGATGCGCCTTTTATTAATAGAGTGCTCGCAGTTCAAGCGGCAACAGTGTGACGTTTGACTCTGATTTCGTGCAGGCGATTGTGCATGACTTTGATGGTATCAAACTGCTGCAAACTCTTGGCATCACTTAAGCAGCATTCGCTTGAAAGCATCATAACCAGCGCGGCCTGCAGAGTATTTTCCACCACCAGCACCAGATATTTTTCCCGGTTGCATTTAAGCTCAAATACCTTGCCCACTTCAGCATAAACACAAACATCACTGGTATCAAAAAACCAGGACTTGGGCATCTGAGGCTTGAGCATAAAGTGCGCTGCGGTGGCATTAAGGGCTATTTGCACCAGGGCTGCATCGGTTAATTTTAAATTCTTTTGCAGACGATCGAGCAGCTCAATATAGAACCTGGCGTGCTCGACGCTAAATTCGTGCTCGTGCAATGCATCCGGAATTAAGGATTTGGCTTTGTAAGGGGTCAGAAATTCCATTTCTGCGCCTAACGAAACGCTTAATACACCGTAAGCATCGTTATATGTCCATTGCCAATCCCTGTTTGGCATTAATAACATAACGTCTACCCATAATGAGATAATTAGATTAACAGGCCGATAATAGTTGATATTTTACTCAATATCAAAATCTTTTTAATAGAATTTAATCCAGTTAACAAGACGTTATGCAGATCTAAAAGATCATATTCAGATCTATTTTAGATCGTTTCGGATCTGGAAAATAAAAAGGATCACCTCAGCGATCCTTTGTCTGTTAATTGATCTGTTTTTATATTTATTTGCCGGAATAAGCAGCAATAATATCTTTAATTAATTCCGGCCCCTGATAAATAAAACCGGAATAGATCTGTACCAGGGTGGCACCGGCATCAAATTTGGCCAGCGCATCCGTGGCCGAGCAGATCCCGCCTACACCTATGATCGGAATTTCGCCCTTGAGTTCAGCGGCAAGCTTGCGGATCACCTGGGTCGACAACTCGGTCAGCGGCTTACCGGACAGGCCACCGCTCTCATTGGCGTGTTCCAAGCCAGACACACCATCACGACTCAGGGTGGTGTTGGTAGCGATGGCCGCATCAAAGCGGTTTTTAAGCAGCGAACGGCCGATGTCGGCTATCTCATCATCACTTAAGTCCGGCGCTATCTTCAGTGCCAGCGGCACGTACTTACCATGTTTGTCGGCCAGCTCCTGCTGTTTTGCCTTGAGCGAGGCCAACAGATCGTCGAGCAGCTCACCGTATTGCAGGGTTCGCAGGCCCGGGGTATTGGGGGAAGAGATATTGACCGTAATATAAGAGGCGTAGGGATAGACCTTGTCCATACAGATCAAATAGTCATTCTTGCCCTCTTCCACCGGCGTATCTTTATTCTTGCCAATGTTTACCCCAACCAGAATATCGCTTTTTCTGGCCTTGAGATTGGCCACCAGGTTATCGACACCCTTGTTGTTGAAACCCATGCGGTTGATGATGCCCTTGGCTGCCTTAAGGCGGAACAGGCGGGGCTTGTCATTGCCCGGCTGGGGTCTTGGGGTCACAGTGCCCACTTCCACATGACCAAAACCCATGGCATGAAACGCATCTATGGATTCACCGTCCTTGTCCAGACCGGCTGCAAGGCCCACGGGATTGGGGAACGTCAGTCCCATGCAGGAGACGGGTTTGCTCGGCAATTGCTGGCTGTAGATACAGCTCAAGGGCGTATTGGCGCTGCGCTTGAGGCCGTCAATGGCCAGATGGTGGGCTCGCTCAGCGTCCATTTGGAACATGATCTTCTGTGCGATTTTATAAAACATTGGGTCTCCTGGACTCTTTTCTGTTATGGGCTTTTCACAGTTCCTGGCGCACCAGGCGGGTACGGCGCCAAGTTTACACCAGGCTTGGGCCGACGTCTTGGTCAAAAAAAGCCCCGGCAATTGCCGGGGCTGGTATTTTTGACCTGGATCTTACTGGTGACCTTCGCAGTGCAGGATCATCAGGTTCAGTTCACGCAGGGCAACTGAGAACTTCGCAAACTCATGGCTTTGCGATGTCTTGAAGTCGGCCAGCATGTGGAACCAACGCTCCAGCAATGAGCGATTGGTGTCGATCCACTGAGTGATGATGGTATCGGCATCACAGGTTTCGCTGCAGGTGCGCAGTACCACAGAGCTCAGAGCACGTTGCTGCCAATCCAGCTCTTCGCGGAAGGCGGCACGGGCCAGCGCTTGCCAATGGTTGCCCACAGGCTGGGCGCTGATCTGCTCCAGGAACCAGTGCAGTTCAACCTTGGCACCCAGCTTGAAGTAAGCCTCGGCCACCAGGGCCACAGGCTTGCTTTCATTTTGGGCAATCTGGGCTATGTCCAGAGCCGAGAACAGGGTGCTCATGTAAGCCACCAGGCGAGCCACGGACTCAGGTACCTGTTCCTTGATCAGTGCATCGGTTTCGGCCTGAATACCAACCACTTCTTCTTCCACCATGTAGTTGTGAACGTCGGCACGCAGCTCGTCGAACACTGGCTTGAAGAAGGCCACGGTTTGTTGGATGTTCATGGTGCGGTTGCGATGACGCAGGAACCAGCGGCAGGCACGACGCATGTTGCGACGCAGCTGATGCAGCATTTCCAGTTGCACCACGGCTGGCACTATACCGTTGAGATCGGTGATCGCCTTGGTCAAGTCAGCCAGACCAAAGACCTCGCGAGCCATGGTATAGCAGATGGCCGCTTCGGCCACACTGGCGCCGGTCTCATCCTGCATGCGTTGCACAAAGTTCAGACCCATGTCGTTCACCAGCTCGTTGGCCAGTGAAGTGGCAATGATCTCGCCGCGCAGCGGGTGGCTGGTCATCTTGTCGGCAAACTGCTCCTGCAACTTCTTGGGGAAGTAGGAGATCAGCATCTTGGACAGGAATTCATCCTCGGTGATCTCAGCGGTAACCAGCTGCTCTTTCAGCACCATCTTGGCGTAAGCCACCAGCACAGACAGCTCGGGACGGGTCAGCGGACGGCCATTGGCCAGGCGCTCGGCCAGTTCGTCGTCGTTTGGCAGGAATTCCAGTGCACGGTCCAGCTTGCCTTCCTTCTCCAGGTAATGGATGAAGCGGATCTGTTCCTTGAGCTGCTCGGCACCACGCACCTGGGTCACGGAGATGGTACGGGTTTGATCCTTACAGTCCTGCAGTACTATGTCGCTGACTTCGTCGGTCATCTCTTCCAGCAGACGGTTACGCTGCTTTAGGGTCATCTCGCCTTCGGCCACCATGGCGTTCAGCAGGATCTTGATGTTCACTTCGTTGTCGGAACAGTCCACACCACCCACGTTGTCAACGAAGTCAGTGTTCATGCGGCCGCCGTTCATGGCGTATTCGATACGGCCCAGCTGGGTACAACCCAGGTTACCGCCCTCACCGATGATCTTGGCACGTACGTCGCGGCCGTTAACACGCAGACCGTCGTTGGCGCGATCGCCCACTTCGGCGTTGGTTTCACGGGAAGACTTAACGTAGGTACCGATACCACCGTTCCAGATCAGGTCCACTTCCATTTTCAGCAGCTCTTTGAGCAGCTCGGTTGGGTTCATGGAAGCCTTGTCCGTGCCCAGCATTTGCTTCATCTCTGGGCTCAGGGTGATGGACTTGGCGCTGCGCAGGAAGATACCTCCGCCCTTGGAGATCAGCTCGCGGTTGTAGTCGTCCCAGCTGGAGCGTGGCAGGTTGAACAGACGCTCACGTTCCTTGAAGGTGGCGGCCGCATCCGGATTTGGGTCGATAAAGATGTGCATGTGGTTGAACGCCGCCACCAGACAGGTGTGCTCGGACAACAGCATGCCGTTACCGAATACGTCACCGGCCATGTCACCTATACCCAGACAGGTGAAATCCGTGGTTTGGCAATCGATACCGATTTCGCGGAAGTGACGCTTAACGGATTCCCAACCACCTTTGGCTGTGATACCCATCTTCTTGTGATCGTAACCGTTTGAACCACCTGACGCGAAGGCGTCACCCAGCCAATGGTTGTATTCGATGGAGATGGCGTTGGCGATATCCGAGAAGGTCGCAGTACCCTTGTCGGCAGCCACCACCAGGTATGGATCGTCTTCGTCATGACGCACCACATCGGCAGGCGGCACAATGGCGCCGTTGATGATGTTGTCCGTGATATCCAGCAGACCACGGATAAAGATGCGGTAGCATTCCTGACCTTCGGTGAACACGGCTTCACGGCTGGCATCGACCGGCATTTGTTTGCAGACGAAACCACCCTTGGCGCCTACTGGCACGATAACCGTGTTCTTCACGTTTTGGGCTTTCACCAGACCCAGTACCTCGGTACGGAAGTCTTCGCGACGATCTGACCAGCGCAGACCACCACGGGCCACCTTACCACCGCGCAGATGCACACCCTCAACCCTTGGGCTGTAGACGAAGATTTCAAACTTCGGCAGCGGCTTTGGCATCTCGGGGATCAGGCTGGGGATGTACTTGAAGGAGATGTAATCCTTCAACTCGCCGTCGGCCTTGGTCTGGTAGAAGTTGGTACGCACTGTGGCCTTGATCAGATCCAGGTAACGGCGAATGATGCGGTCGTCGTCCAGGCTGGCCACTTCTTCCAGGCGCAGGTTCAACTGCTCCAGGAACTTGTCCAGGGTGCGGGTCTTCAGCTTGGGATTGAACTTACGGATGAACATCTTCACCAGCAGATCGGCAATCTGCGGATAGCGGGCGAAGGTTTGCTCAATGTAGGCCTGGCTGAAGGTGGCGTCGATTTGACGCATGTACTTGGCATAGGCACGCAGGATGGACACTTCACGACCGCTCAGGCCGGTGGCCAGCACGATACGGTTGAAGCCGTCGTCTTCCAGTTGCTTGTTCCACACCTGGGCCAGAGCACTTTGGAATCTGTCCTGACTGTCGGCCAGGTTTTCGGTGCTGCCACCTGTCACCATCATCAGGAAGTCGAGGATCCAGAAAGTGGCACCATCGGGGGTCTTGACCTCATAGGGGCGCTCGTTGATGACGCGCAGGCCGAAGTTTTCCAGCATGGGCAATACATCGGACAGATGGATAGGCTCGTCCTTGTGGAACAGCTTCAGGCGCACCTTGTTGCTGTTCAGCGCGGCTTCCTGTGGCTGGTAGAACAACATGCCGAGCTTGTGCTCTTCGTTGAGTGACTCCAGCTGCTGAATATCCACCACGGCGGCACTTGGCAACACGTCTTCTTTGTAAGAACGGGGGAACGCGGTCAGGTAGCGCTTGGACAGGTGATTGCCTGCCTCCTCACCCTGGCTGTGGTTAAGCGCGCTGTAAAGTTTGTCTTCCCAGCTGCGGGCGGCTTCAATCAGGTTGTTTTCAATGGCGGCCACGTCTACTTCCATATTGTTATTATCGACTTTGACTATGTAGTGGGTTCTGGCCAGGCTGGATTCAGAGAAATAAGTAGTGAATTCCACTTCGTCCTGGCTGTTGAAATGTTTGGCCAGAATGCGTTGGGTATCCTGACGCAGCTTGGTGTTGTATCTGTCTTTGGAGACGTAGACCAGGCATGACAGGAAACGGCCGAAACCGTCTTTGCGCACGAACAGCTTGAGCTTGTCCCTGTCCTGCATTTCCAGCACGCCGTGGGCCACATGGGCCAACTCTTCAACACTGCCCTGGATTAGCTCATCCCGTGGCAGGTTTTCAAGAATGTTCACCAGTGCCTTGTAGTCGTGTGAACGGGGCACCAGACCCGAGTTGTCCAGCACACGCTGCACCTTCTCGGCCAGCAGCGGGATTTCCCTTGGGCTGCGGTTATAAACGTTGGAAGCGTACAGGCCGATGAATCTGTCTTCACCCACCACGTTGCCTTGCTTGTCAAAACGCTTGATGCCGATGTAATCGACATAGGCAGGTCTGTGTACCCGGCTCTTGCTGCTGCTCTTGGTCAGGATCAGCATGGACTCGTCCAGTGCTTCCTTACGGGCACTGTCTGACAGGGTAGAAAGTTTGAGCGCTTTATCGCTGTGGACCTTGCCTGGCTTGTTCATCAGGCCAAGACCCGTTTCCAGGTTCGGCACCAACTCCATATCACCTTCGATGCGCTTAAGGTCATACTGGCGATAGCCCAGCAGGGTGAAATGATGGTTATTCAGGTAAGTCAGGAAGGCAATGGCTTCTTCCATATCCTGTTTGCTGCCGGGGAAAGGACGGCTTGGTAGTTCCTTGATGGTCTCGGCCAACTTGTCTGACATGGCTTGCCAGTCGTTCACCGACGCAGCCACATCACCCATGACCGACTGCATTTCTTTCAGCAGCACCTTGAGATCGGCCTCACTGCTTTGACGGTCGATTTCAATCAAAAATACCGCGACCTTATCGCTGTCGGCGGGACTGTTGTTCACATGACTAACTGCGGTCACATCGTTACCGCTGCGGCAGATGGCCAGAGGTGTGTGCAGCATCATATGGGCAGTCACACCCATGCGGTTCAGGGCCATACTCAGGGAATCCACCAGGAAAGGCATGTCTGGCTGGATAACTTCGATGATGGTATGGGCGGATTGCCAGCCGTGCTTGGACTGGCTCGGGTTGAATACCCGGATATGAGTGTCACCGACTGGGGTCTTGTTGAGGGCGTTCCACAGACTCAGAACGGCACCATAGAGGTCGCTGTCGTTACGAGCCTGCAGGTCGTCTTTCGACATGTGGGCGTAAAGGCAGGTGGCGAACTGTTCAACTTGCTTTGCTTGTGAATTAGGGACTTTGGAGTGAATCAAACTGACTACATTTTCAAGTAGTACTGAAGGCATTGCATCTTTCAAGGCCATGTTGCTGTTTCCTTAAGCGTCTATGGCAGCGCTTTTTCATTTTATGGATGCTTCGACGTATGACCCAGGGCGAAAATAGGCATGTGACCAAGGTCATGGCGCGCAGTTTATTACTAAACTTGGCTATTTTCGAGGAAAATTTTAGTGGTAGATCCTGTGCAAAGCCAGCCGCGACGGGCATTTGTTAGCTATTCGTGAACAAACAATCAATCGAGCAGAGTAACTATTCATGGCAGATTTAAAAACAATCGGGGAGCCATGCTCCCCGATCCCGTTAATTACCTGCGTTTGGGCCAAAACACCGACGTCAGCGCCGGCAAAATAATTATCGCTCCAAGCATATTTACCAGGAACATAAAGGTCAGCAATATGCCCATGTCCATCTGGAATTTCAGTGCCGAGAAAAACCAGGTGCTGACTCCTATGGCCAGGGTCAACCCGGTGAAGATCACCGCACTGCCCCGTTCTTCGAGCGCTTCAAGATAAGCCTGTTGTACCGCCATGCCCTGGCGCAGCTTTTGAGCCATGGTGGAGAGGATATAGATACCGTAATCCACACCTATACCCACCCCGAGGGCAATCACAGGCAAGGTACTGACCGCAAGACCAATATTGAGCTTGGTCATCAGGGCTTGGGCCAGGGTCGACACCACGTACAGTGGCAGGATCACCGCTATGGTTGCCCGCAGGGAGCGGAAGCTCAGCAAACACAGCAGGAACACGGCGCCATAGACATAGAGCATCATGGGCAGCTGGGCCTCGGATACGGCTTCGTTGGTGGCGGCCATTACGCCCACGGGGCCGGATGCCAGCTTGAACTGAATTTTGTCATTGTCCAGAACCGCAGCAATCTTCTTAACTTTGTCCACCACCACTTCGATGGTTTCCGCCTTGTGATCTGTGAGGAACAGATACACAGGCATCACAGAGCAGTCGCCGTTGAGCAATCCGGAACTGGTTGGGATCTGGCCAATGGCCTGGACCAGACTGGCGGTATTGCGCGGCAACACCTGCCACTTGGGATTACCTTCGTTAAAACCGGCGTTAACCTTACGGGCAACGGACGCCAGGCTGGCAGTTGACTCAACGCCCGGGGTATTGGCCATTTGCCATTCAAAATCACCGATGCGGGTCAGGACCTCGTTATAGGTACAGGCTTCCGGGAACCCCTCCACTATCACTGTCATCACGTCCGTGGTGATGGAGAAGTGATCTGTAATAAAGAAGGTGTCCTGGTTGTAACGCGAGTCCTGATGCAGCGCCGGTGCCCCGCCCTGCAAATCACCAATCTTCATGTTGTTGGCATACTGCAGGCCAAAAGCGTAGAGGGCCGCACTCAGGGCCAGGATCACCAAGGCAAATTTGGGGTTGGCGAATCGGGCCAGGAATTGCCAAATTTTCTCGGCGCTGCTCTTACCCAGAGCTTCCCCCTTGACCTTGAGATCAAAGAAGGAAATCACCACGGGCAACAGGATAAGGTTGGTCAGGATAATCACGGCCACACCCAAAGAAGCGGAAATGGCCAGTTCACGAATAATGCCGATATCAATGGCCAGCAGGGTCATAAAGCCAACTGTGTCGGACAACAGGGCGATACCACCGGGTACCAGCAGGCTGCGGAACGCCGACGCCGCTGCGGCCTTGCTGGTCTGGCCGTCGATAACCCGGCGACGCACGGCGTTAATCATCTGTACCCCGTGACTGACACCTATGGCAAACACCAAAAACGGCACCAAAATCGACATGGGATCCAGACCAAAACCTATAACGGTTAACAGTCCCAACTGCCACACCACGGCAATCAAACTGCACACCAGTGGCAACAGGGTCAACATGATGGAGCGGGAGAAGAGATACACCATAACCGCCGTCACCAGGATGGCGATAAGGAAGAACAGCACTACGCCCTTGGCACCTTCGGCCACATCGCCGGCCATCTTGGCAAAGCCTATGATGTGGACCTTGATCTGATCCGTTTCAAACTTGCCCCTGAGTTCGGTTTCCAACTGCTTGGCAAAGGCAATGGTATCCAGCGGCGCGCCGGTTTGCGGGTCAAAGTCCATCAGCTGGGCCGAGACCATGGCGGCACTGTAATCCTCGGCGATGAGGCGCCCGACTATGCCGGCCTTCTCTATGTTGTCCCGGACAACCTCCAATCCCTGAGCATCATTGACATAGTCGGCCGGGATCACCGGACCGCCGGCAAAGCCGTCCTCCACCACTTCGGTAAAGCGGGTCGAGGGTGAAAACAGCGATTTTACGTTGGCGCGTTCAACTCCGGGGATAAAAAACAACTGATCATGAATGTTCTTCAGCGCGTCAAAAAACACCGGATTAAATATATTGCCGCCGGTGTCTTCCACCGCCACCATGATGCTGTTGGCACCACCAAAATCCTTCTGGTGCTTGAGATAGGTTTGCATGTAACTGTGGGCCAGCGGGATATTCTTCACGAATGCCGCATCCATCTTCAGTTGTCCGGCCCGGATCCCAAGGAAAAGCGTCGCCAACACAAACAGGGCTATCACATAGCCCCGGCGGCGGAACAAAAAGGATTCAAATCCGTTGACCATTTTTTCTAACATCTATTCGGCCCTGTTTTTCTTTATGTTTTTCTTTATGTTTATAAGTATCGGGATTATTTCTTGGCAATATCATCAAGGGAAAACACCCCCTTGGTACCCACCATCCACACTGTACCGGCATCATCCTTGTCGATGGCAACTATGTTTTCGCCCTGGCGTCTAGCCAGCAAGGCCATGTCACCATTGGCGTCCTGGCGCAGTATCACGCCGGCGTTGCCAACCAGATACAGGCTGCCATCATCATTGGCAAGTCCGCCATTAATGGACGACTCCACCGGCAATTGCAGTTCTTGCCAGTCATCAAGGGACAGGGAAGCGCTAAATACGTGGCCGCGCAAACCAAGTACATAAACCTTGTCGCCACTGACCAAAGCCGAGAACATGGAACCATCATAGTCGAATTCGGTGCGGTTGAAGGTCATGCCATTATCGCTGGAAACAGCTACCAGGCCCAGTTCACCCACCATCAACAGACGATTGTCCGGTAAAGGAATAATGCGATTGAAATGGGGCAGCAAGGAGGCGCGCTCAATCAGGTAAGCCTCGGGATCGCTGTCCTTGAGTTCATTGAGGTAACCGACGTCCTCCTCAAACAGCAATTCCTGATGGAATTCTTCCTGCCAGCTGACACCGCCATCATGGGTGCGGAAAAACAGACCGTAGGCACCAATAGCCACGCCCTCTTGTTCTGTGCTGAAAAAAACATCGAAGAAGGGCTTTTCGCGCTTGGGATCCTGATGCTGCACCTGCCAGCTCAATCCACCATCGCGGGTATGCAATATGGTGGCATCATGGCCCACGGCCCAGCCCAGTTTATCGTTAAAAAAGAAAACTTTGGTTAATTGCGCATTCGTCGGTGCCGGAACCTGTTGCCAATCCTGTTGTTTGATAAGCACATGTCCCCTTTCACCCACGGCAATGAGATGCTTTCCGGCATGGCCGATATCCAACAACAAAGAGGCACGGGAGAGGGGCTGAAGTTGTGACAGGGGCTCGGCATGGGCCGCGGCTGTGATTAACCCGATACAGAGACAAGTGAAGAGAATGCGAAACGACATACATTACCTACTTAAGAAACAGGGGGCGCACTGCGCCCCCCATGTTGGCTGGATTAACGGATACCTTCACGGCGTAACGCATCCGGGGTGAAGTCAGAGTCTGACAACTTGGCATCGAAGTTATACATACTGCCTTCATTATCCAGGCCAATGGCCAGGTAGCGACGGGACTGCAGATCGTGGAACACTTCCAGGGTACTCCAGTGAGTCGGCACCTCGTAGTAGTTCAGACCATGGGCAAATGCGACCCGATACAACTCATCGCGGTTGTCGTACATGTCGGTTGCAGATACCTGCCAAGAGTCCTCATCAAGGAAGAATACGCGACTCTTGTAGATATGGCGCATACCGTCCTTAAGTGTGGCCTTGACTTCCCATACCCTGTGCTTTTCCCAGCGCACCAACTCGGGGTTGATATGGCCTGGAGTCAGCACCTGATCGTACTTAACCTTGTCTGAATGCAACTTATAGTCGTTGTACGGGATCAGGATTTCCTTCTTGCCCACCAGTTCCCAGTTATAGCGGCTGGGGGAACCGTTGAACATATCGTAATCGTCTGTGGTACGCAGACCGTCAGACACTGTGCCCGGGGTATCGAAGGCCACGTTGGGGGCCTTACGCACCCGGCGTTGACCTGTGTTATAGGTCCAGGCCTGACGTGGCAGCGCTTCCTGATCCAGTGTTTCCTTTACCAGCAGCGCGGTACCGGCCAGACGAGCCGGCTGGGTCACCACTTGCTTGAACAGCGCCAGGGTATTGCTCGCCTTCAGCTTGTCCGCCGTCATATCGGGACGGGAATACTCAAAGCGCAATTGCTCAGACAGTTCCACCAGGGTGTAACCACCGTCCTTTGCAGGAGCAGCCTGGTTACGCTGGGTTTCCACATCCACGCCGCGGAAGCGGAGAATATGGTTCCAGATGGCCTCCAGACCGTTCTGTGGGATGGGGAACGGAATACCTATGGCGGCATTCAAGACACCGTTACCGTCGGCTGCCAGTTCGGCATGAGTGGCGTTGACCTTGGTAGCGTCATAGACAAACTGGGGGACAGAAGCCGAACGACGGGTCTGATACACGTTCATCTTGAAGCTATCGGGATACAGCTCAAACAGCTTAACCTGACCCGGTGTCAGCAGATCCTTGTACTGGGCCATATTGGCCTTGGTCACTGTGTAGAGCACCTTGTCACCGGTAAAGGGATCGGAATGATGATCGCCCTTTTTATAACCGGCAGGCGCAGCGGTAATGCCGCCATCCCAAGCCGGGATGGAACCATCGGCATTGGCGCCCTTCTCTGCCCCCAGGGGCGTAAGGGTACTGCTGAGCTTGGCGGCATCGCTATCCGAGACCTTGGCCATAGCAACGGGACCACCCAGGGCCAGAATTACCGCTGCAGACAATATCGCAAGTTTCTTCATTGTTATTGTCCTTATATCGAATACTTGAGGTTGAACGAGACATAGTCACGATCAGCCATGGCATTGGTGGTACCCACCCCGCCAAAGAAGCTGTTATAGGAAATATCGGCTCCCCAACGGCTTTGGTAATCGAAGTTGATACCAAAGGCTACCGACTTGCGCCCCTCGGTGAAGAGGAACATGGGATCGGGTGTAATACCATCGACGTCATGGGACCAAATCAGTCTTGGCGACACGTTAACACCAAAGAACAGGTTGTTGTAATCGGCCTTGGCCACAACGCGATAACCCCAGGAGAAATCGGTGGGGAACGGATTGGTTTCCGGACCATTATGCAGCGCCTGGATGATGCCCGGCATATCGGGATTACCACCTGAGCGGGCAGTGCCCGGGCCATTGAGGCGCAGCTCATCAAAACCTGGCATATCGTGGATCCATACACCACCCACCTCGGCCAGCATGGTCAGGTTGTCTGTGCCCAGGGTTGGGCCAAACAGGTGGGTAAAGGTCATCTGAGCCTGGGTGGTATCGCGGCGGATAAAGCCTTCTGCATACTCACCAAGTCCAACATCATTGACGTAAGCACTGTACTGGGACAAACCGTCGAGGTCGGGACGCCAGCCGGCATTGGCCAGCTGTTGCGGCATGGCGGCAAACAGCAGTTCCACGTCATCAATTTGCAGCGGCTCATCCTGACGATGGGCGATTTCACCGGCCACCGAGGTGTCACCAATCAGGGTGTTGAAGCTGAAACCATAGAGCTTGATGTCTTCCGGATACACTATCTGTGCCTTGGAGAAACTCTTCAGCCCCAGGAGCATTTCCCGGTCGATATTGCCGGCATTGACACCCAGGGTGTGCATATCCAGCATCAGGGCGCCGGCACTGAAATCAGCCGTGGTACCGCTGATCAGAGGACGACGGCTGTGGTAGTTCATAAAGTACAGGCCGAACTCGGTTTCACCCAGCTCAGGGGCATAGTAGCCCAGCTTGAAACCGTATTGGCCGTCATCACTGGCCTTGGCTTCGTCTTCCACCAGGGTTACCTTGGTGGGATAAGCCAGGGCAAGGCCAATCAGGGTTTCTGTAGGAATGCTTTGGCCTGAGGCCAACATGCCACTCAGCTTGTTGTATTCCGCCAGCAGGAATTCCAGATTGATGTCAGGGTTGGCGTTGAAGCCAAGCTGGGCATTCTGATTGTAACCGCCGTAACCGGCGAAATCATTGGTGGCGAAAATAGAGCCCGGGGTCGGGATCCAGATTGGCTGCCAATCATATTGATAGAAAGCCTCAAGGCTCAGGTTTTCGGTGAGGCCCAAAGAAGCCCACACCATCCCCTGGGGACGGAAGGCTTCTTTCAGCTCGGCTCCCGGGGCATTAAGAATATTGAGATCGACAGGGTTAATCACCCCGATACCATGGGCTATCAAGGTACTTTCGCCCCATGACACCACCTGATCACCAACGCGGATGGACAGCGGGTTATTGCCATCATTCAAATCGAAGTTGGCATAGACAAAGGCGTCAAGAAGACGCACATCTTTACACTGAACTTCACGGGCCTTTTTATCGGCACAGGGGTCATATTCCATGCCGGTCAGAGGATCGCTGTAGCCGAAATCACCGTCATTGAGCTTGCGATCGTAAAACCACATGCCACGGGCAAATACGCCGTAGTTTTCATACTTCAACGACAGCTCGTGCAATCCCTTAACGATTTCCGAGGTGGTATCCCCCTTGGAATACAACAGGTTGCTCAAGTCGTTGTTGCTGGAATAAGAGCCGGGCTGGGCCCAGATCTCGGCGGAAGTGTACTTGGTGTTACCGAAGGCGGTGTAATTGGACCAGTCAAAGCGTGGGTGATTGACCTTGCCTATCTGGCCGTCCCAATCACGCTCTTCAACCCGCCAACTGGCACCGGCTGTAAAGGTTGAGTCAAATGTCCCCTTGACCGCCCCCCAATCAAACGACACGGCGCTGGCACTTGACGCCATCCCCAAACTGAGTGCCGACGCCACCCCCAAAGCAAGCGCCGACTTGTTAAAACCGTTCTTAACAACTTTCATGTTAGCTTCTCTCCGTAACCTGCTGGATTCTTTGTTATAGGAATTGCAACCAACATATGGTTAGCCTACAGGTAACACCATTGTTACAGCAATTGCTGCGGTTGAGCAAGGCGCTGATTGAGAAAATTTTCTAAAGAATTGGGCACTTAGTCGAAATTCAATCACCCGTTTCAGATGCCTGATTTAAATCTTTCGACCATGAGCGCGAAGGGGAAAATGACTGGTCGGATTAGTCGGTTTTTATCAAGAGCTTAGAGCCTTCACAAAAATTTTTGGCCGAAGACAAAATCCAATTAAACGTTTTAAGTCTTTACTCTAATTTTTCTATGGAAACAAATTTACCCTGTTGATCCAACTCCAGCCTGAAATGCCCTCTTATCCCCTCTCTGGTCAAATAACGGCGCAGATGCCTGCCGTGGATCCACAGCAGTCGACCGGCATCATCCTTTACCTGGATCATCTCCGCAGTCCCTTGATAGTAAGGGAGAAAATTATCAAAGCTGAGATTGATTCGAAAAAATAGCTGCATCTTTTCCTCATAAACGGGGGCAAATGAAACTTGCCCCCGTTGCTGACATCAATCTGTGGCCAGGGCCTTGGAGACCTTTTCAAACAGATCGCGCGACAAATCAGGCATGGCCAACAATTGTCCCAGACTGGCCTTCATTTTTTCCTGTCTCACAGCATCAAACTTGGCAAACTGAATAAGCGGCGTGACTATGCGCGCCGCCAGCTGGGGGTTAGCACTGTTAAGCTTTATCAGATACCCGGTCAGCAATTCATATCCCCGGCCATCGGGACGGTGAAATTGGGCCGGATTGCCGGCGGCAAAGCTGCCAATGAGCGAGCGCACCCGATTTGGGTTGGACAAACTGAAGGCCGGGTGCTGACTGAGTGCGTCTATACGTGTCAGCACGGCATCATCCTCTGCCATCGCTTGAAGCGTAAACCATTTGTCCATCACCAGTGGGGTGGTATTCCATTTGCGTTCAAAATCGGCCATCAGTGGTTCGGCACACTCCAACTCCGCCGCCATAACGGCCTTCAAGGCCCCGAGGGTATCGGTCATGTTGTTGCTGCCATGATACTGCGCCAATGCCAAACTCTCGGCCTCGGCGCTGGCCTGACACAGCAGCGCCAAACAGGCATTTTTCAATGCCCGGGCCGGTGCATCATCAAGCACACTTTGCTCGCGGTAACGGGCCTGCAATTCATCCGCCAACTCGCTCGCCAGTTCCTCAACCACAAAGCGGCGGGCGGCCAGCAAGGCATCCAGCTCAACGGTTTCCACTTGTTCGATAAGGGAATTAATGGATGGAAGCGACAAAACTTCGGCTACCAGCTCCCGATCCAGCTGTGGATCCAACAGTATGGCCCGCAGCGCATCCGCCACCCGACTGTCGAGACCCATGGCGTCACCGGCCGCCAACTTGGAAACATTGCCCCAAATGGCACGGCTGAAAAGTTCAACCGAGGCTTCCCAACGGGCCACTTCGCTGCCGGCATGGCACATCAGAGTCACCAATTGCTCGGTTGAAAAATCGTATTTTAATTTGACCGGGGCGGAAAAGTTCTGCAATAACGAGGGCACAGGCCTTTGCGCCAAATCGGGGAATTCAAACACCTGCTCTTCACCTGTCAGATCCAGTACCCGATTGATCAGGGATTGTCCCCCCTCACCGAGCAACTCAACATCAAAGGGAATATGCAAGGGCAAAGGATCGCTCAGTCCCTTTATCCTGGGCTGTTGCTGACTCAACTTCAGGCGATAACAGCCATTGTCAAAGCTGTCACTGACAGTGACCATTGGGGTACCGGCCTGACTGTACCAGCGGCGGAATTGGCGCAGATCTATACCGCTGGCATCTTCCATGGCGGCAACAAAATCATCGCAGGTAACGGCCTGACCATCGTGGCGCTCAAAATACAGTTTCATACCGGCCTGAAATCCGGCCTCGCCCAACAAGGTGTGCAGCATACGGATCACTTCCGCTCCCTTGTTGTATACGGTAACCGTATAGAAGTTGTTCATCTCGATGACGCTTTGGGGGCGAATGGGATGCGCCATAGGTCCGGCATCCTCGGCAAACTGCTGATTCTTTATTACCTTGATGGCGTGAATACGGTTTACCGCCCGTGAGCCGAGATCGGAACTGAATTCCTGATCTCTAAATACGGTCAAACCTTCCTTGAGACTGAGCTGAAACCAGTCGCGGCAAGTCACCCGGTTACCGGTCCAGTTATGAAAGTACTCATGGCCCACGACAGATTCTATGCCGTGGTAATCTTCGTCGGTGGCGCTGGCGGTGTCGGCCAGCACATACTTGGTATTGAAGATATTCAGGCCCTTGTTCTCCATGGCACCCATGTTGAAGAAGTCCACCGCCACTATCATGTAAATATCGAGATCGTATTCGAGTCCAAAGCGCTTTTCATCCCAGACCATGGACTTTTTCAGTGACGCCATGGCGTGGTGGGCCTTATGCAGATTGCCCTTGTCGACAAATACCTGCAGCGCTACATTGCGGCCACTGCGGGTGATGAAACTGTCCTGCAACAGGTCAAAATCCCCCGCCACCAGAGCAAAGAGATAGCTGGGTTTCGGGAAGGGATCCTCCCAGCACACGAAATGACGGCCCCCCTCCAACTCACCGGCATCCACCTTGTTGCCATTGCTCAGCAGAAAGGGAAATTCCGCCTTGGGCGCCTCAATACGCACCTTGTAGCGAGCCAGCACATCGGGGCGGTCCAGGAAATAGGTGATACGTCTGAAACCTTCAGCCTCGCACTGCGTACAGTAAGCCCCGTCGGACATGTACAGACCTTCAAGACTGGAGTTGGCAGCAGGGTCTATCAGGGTAACCAGCTCCAGACTGAAGCGCTCCGGCACGTCGGCGATGATGAGTTTTCCCGGCTCCAGACGATAAGCAACGTCCCTGCCATCAACAGACACCCGCTCAAGCTTGAGTTGCTCGCCATCTAGCACCAGTTCGGTCGCACCTGAATGCTGTCTTTGGATTTGGCTGATGGCGGTGACCCGGGTGGCTGCAGGTGCCAGCTCAAATCGCAACTCGATATCACTGATCAAAAAGTCGCTGACACGGTAGTCATCCAGGTGTTTGGCTGTTGGCTCTGTCATGGTTTTCCCTTATTGCTGAGCTTGTGAAAAAAAACGCGCCAGGGCGCGTTTTTTTAATGGATTGACCGGCAAATCAACCGGCATTTTTCGCCAGTTGACCGGCATCGACCATATCCAGGGTGATAAAGGCCGTTTCATCAAGGAATGGATCCGGCGCTTCCGGAGTATTCTCCAGCTCATCGAGGCTCTTCACCGGTGCAAGACCTTGCTGTACCCGGCGCTCGTTGGCGCGGTCCAATTGTTTTTTGTCATCGGCTTCGCGTTGTGCCAGGCGGTCTTTTTCCACCAGTGACACGGTTTTTTCCTCGTGATGCTTTTTGAACTCGAGGATATCCTGGTAGATATAGCCGAACTCCACGTCCTGCTTGATGCGTTGCTCGTGCTTGGCTTCCAGGCTGCTCACCAGTTGAGGTGAGATCTCTCCCACCACACCATACTGGGCCACGGGTACCTGATCCCAAGGCAGAGCGTTATCTTCTTCCGCCTCACCGTATTCCCCTTGGGCCAGTGCACTTGGGAACGGAATGTCGGGTGTCACACCTTTGAGCTGGGTGCTGCCGCCGTTGATACGGTAGAACTTCTGTATAGTGTATTGCACATGACCTATGGGCTTGTCGTACAGATCGTAGATACGTCCCAGGCTCTTGTGCTGCTGCACAGTTCCCTTGCCAAAGGTTGATTCACCCACTATCAGTGCTCGCTGATAATCCTGCAGAGCTGCGGCAAAAATTTCCGATGCCGATGCGCTGTAACGGTCCACCAACACGGTCAAGGGACCGGAGTAACTGACCTTGCCATCGTTATCCCTGTGCTGGGAAACACGGCCATTGGCGTCACGCACCTGCACCACGGGGCCCATGTCGATGAAAAGCCCGGTCAACAATACGGCCTCGGTAAGCGCACCGCCGCCGTTGCCACGCAGATCGATAACAATACCTTCTACTTTGGCTTCATTGAGCTTAACCAGCTCCCTGGCCACATCCTGGGACAGGTTCATGTAGAAGCCGGGGATCTGAATCACGCCGACCTTACGGTTGGCGTAAGCGCCTTCTTTAGGTTCAATCACCTTGGATGTCGCCGCTCTGTCTTCCAGACGGATCTTGTCGCGCACTATGGTGACTTCAAACAGCTTGGCGTTGGAGCCGCCCTTCTTGGGCAGGATCTGCAGCCGTACCTTGCTGCCCTTGGGGCCTTTGATAAGATCTACTACATCATCCAGACGCCAGCCGATAACATCGACTATGGGGCCATCTTCCTGGCCGACACCGACGATTCTGTCTTCAGGCGACAGCTTTTCACTCAGAGCCGCAGGGCCACCGGCCACCATGCTCTTAATGACTGTGTAATCTTCATCAAGTTGCAGCACCGCCCCTATGCCTTCAAGGCTCAGGTTCATTTCCATCTGGAAACGCTCGGCGTTGCGCGGTGACAGATAACTGGTATGGGGTTCTATGCTGCGGGAAAACGCATTCATTACTGTCTGGAACACATCTTCACTCTGGGTTTGCCCCAAACGCTTGATGGCGTTGTTGTAGCGCTTTTGCAGCACTTCAACAATCTCATCCCAGTTTTTACCGGTCAGTTTCAGATTGAGCGCGTCATATTTGACCCGCTGGCGCCACAGCTCATTGAGCTCGGCCTCATCTTTTGGCCAAGGGGATTCCTCACGATCGTACTCGTAAGCATCGCCCGGCTCATCGAAATTCATCTTGGTATCAAGCAGGCTCAGGGCATAGGCAAAGCGCTCGTAGCGACGGCGCTGCGCCAGGTCAAACATGGCATAAGCGCCGCTTAAATCGCCATTTTTGAGCATGTCATCAAACTGTGTGGCGTAATTCTTAAAGCCGGCGATATCGGCTTGGGTCAGCACATTGCGACGATAGTCCAATTGCTGCAGATAGCGATCGAAGATGCTTGCGGAGAAACCATCATCCAGACTGAATCTGTGATAGTGGGAGCGGGTGAACAGATCGGCCACTCGCTTGCTGGCCACTTTGTGCTGTGGCTCCTGATCAAGGGAGGGTAACTCGCTGACTTGAATTGCCGGCGGAATTGCCCAAGCTGAAAAAGCAGCCAGAGCTGAAGCGACTGACGCGGCTAAAGTGAGTTTTCGCATCAACAAGTTACTCCTTTGTACTTGATTGGGTTACAGCAGTATATAGTCAGCCCTTACCTTGACAGTCAAGCCGCTATCCAACTGGACATGTACATCTTCCTTGTTGATATCGACGACTGTGCCGGCCACGGGTGACATACCCAATTTGACATTCACACGCTGTTTTGGTTTCAGATCGGCCAGTTTTGCCTGAACCAAATTGGAAACATCCACGGCGGGTTTAGCCTTGGTTTCAGCCTGTGATGGTTTGGCGGCACGTTCCTGACGGGGACGGTCCTGGCGCGGACGATCTTGACCTGGACGCTCCTGACGGGGGCGCTTGGCCTGTGGTTTACGGGCAGGCTTATCTGTTGCCTCGGCCTTGGGGGCGCGCTCGGCACGCTTGGCCTTGGCTTTCTCCTGACTTTCTTTCAGGGTCGCCTGGGCGTGATCTATGTGCTCTTGCTCCAACTCACCGCAGGGATTGCCATCAAGGTCAACCCTTACCGCACCTTCTTTGATGCACTTGAGGTAACGCCAGCTGCTGGTATAACGGCGCAGGGCAACACGAAGCTGTGTTTTACTGACTTTGGAATCATCAGCCAACCTTTCTGCCAGATCTTGAAACAAACCTATTTTCAGAGGTTTAGCCTCACCCTCGGCGATAAAGCACAGGGGGAATGTTTCATACAAATACGCCAGAATGGCGTTGGTGTCGGTCAACTTTTCTGTTGATTCCATTTCTACTTCCACAGTTCACAGGGACGCGGCTTTCTGATAGCGGCGTCGGTTATGTAAGGTTATGGCCACCCGGAGCCATCGCACACGTTAGCATTATATCGACGGATGCCAAAGTGCTTATAAACATTGATTAACAAATTTCCGTTAATCCGCCCCCCGCACGGCAGGAAGCAGCCGCCTATTATAAGGCGGCCTTGAGCGAATGCGACCGGGATTTACGCTAAATTGGTGGGATTTCAACCAAACAGGGTGTTTTCCAGCACCCGGACAGCCTGTTCCAGGCCCAATTGATCCGCTTCGTCGAAGCGGTCGAACACCGGACTGTCAATATCCAGCACGGCAACGACCTGCCCCTGCTTGCGAACCGGGATCACGATTTCGGAGTTGCTGGCTGAATCGCAGGCGATATGACCATCGAACTGGTGCACGTCGGCGACTCTCTGGGTGCTGTCCAGCGCTGCTGCGGTGCCACAGACGCCTTTGCCCCAGGGAATGCGATTACAGGCGACCTTACCCTGGAAGGGGCCAAGCACCAGCTCGTCACCACGACGGATATAGAAACCAACCCAGTTCAATTCGGTCAGCTGGCTGTTAAGCATGGCGGAGAAATTGGCCATGGCCGACACCATATCGTCGTCGCCCTCAAGCAGAGCTGCCAGTTGTCGGTTCAGTGATTGGTAAAATTCAGACTTCATGCAAGTACCTTATGCCAATGCCGTCTGATTAATCAGCGGCTTCTTTCCTGGTGTTTTTCTTGGGCGCGGCTTCTGCTTTGGCAAGCGGAGCGCCCTTGAGCAGGGATGATAGATCATCTTTGTGGGTGGCTAAATAGAAGGCCAACTTTTCTGTCTTACCATCGTCCAAATCCAGCCCGGCACCTTGGATAAATGGGATAAGACTGTCGGCGATATCCAGCATCTTGTCATAGGCATCGGCCTCTTTTTTCGATGTGAATGTCATCTTCTCCACCCCTTCTCTGACCACGACATATTGAGTGATAACTGCCATGATTGCCCTCTTACTGGTTATATATACAGTGCATAGAGTGTCACAGGTGCAACTAATGATGCAAGTCCGGAACGGGATCTGCTAGTATCATGGCATTAAAAGCGGCAATAATTGAATTCTTTTCACGTGATTACGCAAACTTACGTGCAGAAATGTCCGCCGCTGCCAAAGAGGAAGTCAGTTTAGCCATTATGCAAGACGATGCCGTAGACCAGACAGTCATTCTCTGCCGTGCCTGCGACATGGCGGTGCGCAAGCGAGCCCTGCCCTCCGGGGTCCGAGCCCTCTGTCCCCGCTGTCATACGGCACTGTACGACACGCCATATTGTTCCATTAACGGCATGCTGGCTTTGTGTGTGGCCGCCCTCGCCTTCTATCTGCCCGCCAACCTGTTTCCTGTGCTGGAGCTGCATTTTCTCGGCAGCGTCCGTACCGCCAGCGTGGTGGAAGGGGCCATGGCGGTGATGGCATTGGGTTACTGGGTGGTGGGTGTGGCCGTATTAACCGCCGCCGTCATTGCCCCCGGGATCCTGCTGCTGTCCATCCTGGGCCAGATCCTGTTAATCAAGGCCGGACTCAAGCAGGGATGGCAACGTACCACCTACGAATGGTTGCTGGAGCAGCACGGGCTGCTGAGCCAGTTAACCATGTTGGAAATCTATGTGATCAGCTTTCTGGTCTCAGCATTTCAGTTGGCAGATTTTTCCGATATCTATTTCGGTGTCGGTACCTTTTGTTTCACCATGCTGTTTCTGGTAACCCTGTTTCTGCAGCGTGAATACAACCTCGAACATATGTGGAGCTACCTCGATGTCTGAAGCCGGCACCCAGGGTAAGGATTTAGGCTTGCTGCTGTGCAGTGTCTGCCGCAAGGTGAACTCAGCCCATCTCAGCCATTGTTGTCGCTGCGGCGAGGCGATATCCGAGCGGAACTACAGCAGTTTGCAAAAAAGCTGGGCCCTGCTGCTCACCGCCGCCATTCTGTTGGTTCCAGCCAATATCTATCCCATCACCACCCTGGTGAATCAGGGGGTGGTCACCCAGGACACCATATTTTCCGGCATTAAGCACCTGGTGGATTCGGATATGCTGCCGATAGCCATCATAGTCTTTACCGCCAGCATACTGGTGCCCTGGCTCAAGATTATCGGCCTGGCCATCTACCTGAGCGCTATCAGCTTTCACCTGCCCATTCCCAAGCATTTATTGATGGGGGGCTTTCATATCATTGAATGGATTGGTCGCTGGTCCATGCTGGACTTATTTGTCATTTCCCTGACCGTGGCGCTGGTCAATATGGGACAGCTGCTGGACGCCAAACCCGCGCCGGCCGCAACCGCTTTTGCCTTGGTGATCCTGCTGACCCAGCTGGCTGCCAAGGTGTTGGATACTCGTTTACTTTGGGATCGACTGGAACTCGAACATGACGCAAATTGAAGCCCCGAAAGTTGTGAAGAAAAAGCTGTTTTCACCTGTCTGGCTCTTACCCTTGGTGGCTTTGGCTCTGGGCGCCTGGCTCGGGGTTAAAAGCATCCGCGAGTCCGGCGTGGAAATCCTTATCCACTTCCCCAGTGCCACAGGCATAGATGTGGCCAAAACCCTGGTCAAATATCAGGGCCTGACCGTGGGCAAGGTAACCGACATCGCTATTGACGACAACCTGGAGGGTGTGAACGTCAAGGTGAAAATGGACTATCGGGCCGGCGCATACTTAAAGGATGAAACCAAGTTCTGGCTGGTGACTCCCAAGGCATCCATCACTGGCGTCTCCGGCCTCGACGCACTGTTTTCCGGTAATTATATTGCGGTGCAACCGGGCGATGGTGACTCCCGCACCCAATTTGAGGCCGAGCGTGAAGCGCCGCCGCTGTTGCCCGGCAATGAGGGCATAGTGGTGGAACTTGCCAGCGACCGTCTGGGCTCACTGGATGTGGGTTCGTCCGTGCTCTTTCGCCAACTTCCCGTGGGACGGGTGGTCAGCTATCGTCTCGAGGGTAACAGGCGCGTCATTATCAGCGCCTTTATTCAGGAGCAATACGCCCACTTGGTAAAAACCGATTCACGATTTTGGAACGTTTCGGGCATTGCCATAGACGCCTCCCTGGCCGGAGTACAAATCAAAAGCGAAAGCATTTCGTCACTGCTGGCCGGCGGCATCAGCTTCAGCTCCTCTGACAGCGACCGTTCAGCCAAACACGGCGACAGCTTTATGCTCTATGACAGCGAAGCCAATGCCCTCGGCGGCCGCATTATCCGTCTGAACGCCAAAGACGCCGATGGCATAGGTGCCGGCACCCAGGTACTGTACCGTGGCCTTGTCATAGGCAAGGTACTGGACAGCCAGTTGAGCCAGGACGGTGTCGAACTTGAGGTCAAGATTGACGACGATTATGTGCAGCTTCTGGGTGACAGTGCCCGCTTCTGGCGCGAAGGCGCCGAGTTGTCGCTGTCAGGCATCAAGCATGCCGCCCGACTGGTAACCGGCGATGTAATTGCCTTTATGCCGGGCCTGGGCATGGCCCGGGACAACTTCCCACTGGAAACCAACGCCCCCGATCCCATGAATCTGGCCCGCCATGAACTGCTGCTGCGGGCCGAGCGCAACGAAAATATCAGCGAAGGTGCCGAGGTACGCTACCGCAATGTTGCCATAGGCACGGTCAAGTCTGTGTCTTTGGCGCGGGATCTGGACTCGGTGGAATACCGCCTGGAAATTTTGCCCGAGTTTGCACCGCTGCTGACCCAGGGCAGTTACTTTGTGCCCGAATCGGCGCTGTCCATCGATGCCAGCCTGAGCGGCGTCAAGATGTCACTGGGTGACGCCAAAACCCTGGTCAGCGGCGCGCTCAGTCTGATCCAGGGTAAGGGGCAACCCCTGCCACCGGGAACGGTACTGAACCTGTACGCTTCGGTGGACGAGGCTGACAAGCAGCAGGCATTGGCCGGTCGCAAATACCTCACCCTCAGCAGTCACGATGGTGCGGATTTATCCCAAGGCTCACCGGTTTACTACAAAAAAATGCAAGTGGGCGAAGTGGTCTCTCTCGACTGGCGCGCCAGTGATGACAGTTTCGCCATCAAACTGGCCATAGACAAAGCTTTCCACTCCTTGCTGGGTACCAATACCGTATTTTGGCGCAACAGCGCTGTGCACCTGGATGCGGGCCTCACAGGTATCAAGGTCGATGTCGCCCCGCTCAAGGGAATGCTTGGCGGCAGCATCAGCCTGGGGATCTTGCCGGAACAGAGCAAGGTTAACGGCAAGCACCTATATGATACCGAGGCCCTGGCCATGGCCAAAGCCAGTGCCCTGTCGCTGACTTTAAAGGCCGATGCAAGGATCAGCGCCGGCGCCGCCATTCGCTATCAGGGGCATCAGGTCGGTGAAATCACCGAAGTCCGGCTCGACAAAGATCTGATCCATCTCAATGCCAAAGGCTACTTATACGGAGATTATGCCGATCACTTTAACCGTGACGACGCCCAATTCCTGTTGGTGGATGCACAAATTTCGCTGCGCGGAATCGAAGCTCCGGAAACGCTGCTGACCGGCCCCTTTATTTCGGTGCTGCCCGGCCGCAGCGACACCCATGCCGACCATTTTGTAGTCGACTCCAGCATCAGCCCCTATGCCGCCTTGCCAAAGGATGCGCTGGCGCTGACCCTTGAACGGCCCAATCTCGGCTCCATCAAGCGTGGCAGTCAGATCTTCTACCGTGGCATTGCCGTGGGACAGGTGGATGGTTATGCCCTGAACCTTCAGGGCGACAAGGTGCAGTTGTTTGTCCACATAGATGGCCGCTATCGCGAGCTCATCAACCAGAGCAGCGTATTTTATGATTTGTCCGGGATCTCGGTGGACATAGGCCTGTTCTCTGGAGCCAAGGTGCAAACCGGCTCCCTGGAAACCATTTTGGCCGGCGGTATTGGGGTATCCACCCTTGACCGAAATGCTCCCGCCATGGTCGAGGGCAGCCTGCTGCCCCTGCGGACCAAGGCCGAAGAGGCTTGGCTGCAATAAGCGCTGATATCTAAGCCACAGCGCTGATATCTATGCCACAGCGCTGATATCTGTGCCACATAGAATAAAAAAGCCGGATAATTCCGGCTTTTTTATTGGCGCTTAGCGCTTGGCCTTTGCCGTAAAACCATCAGCCGTAAAACCAATAGCAAACCCCGATGGCGGTCAGTATCCCGCTCAGATCGGCTAGCAAGGCACAGGGAACAGCGTGGCGGCTGTACCTTATGCCCACGGCGCCGAAATACACGGCCAATACGTAGAATGTGGTTTCTGTGCTGCCTTGCACCACGGCGGCAAGCCGACCGGCAAAAGAGTCCACGCCAAAATGATTCATGGTTTCCAGCATCATGGCCCGGGCGCCGCTGCCGCTGAAGGGTTTCATTAAAGCCGTTGGCATGGCATCGATAAAGCGTCCATCCAGTCCCAAGGACTGCACCATGGTAGCCAACACGCCCAGAGCAACATCCAGCGCCCCGGATGCCCGCAGCAAACCAATCGCCAGCAGCATAGCCAACAAATAAGGGATCAGGGCCACGGCCTGGGCAAAACCCTCCTTGGCGCCATCAACAAACTCATCGTAAATCGCCACCCGCTTCAGCGCCGCCAGCAGTACAAAGGCAAACACCAGGGCCAGCAAAACCCCATTCCCTAGGTTGGTGGAAAAGGCACCAATGGCATCTGTGCCAAGGCCCATCAGGTACCACACCAAGGCGCCCAATCCGGCAAACAGCACCGCGCCATAACCCAGCACCAGGGTATTGAGCAAGGGCAGACGCTGCACCCAGGCAACGGCCAATAATCCCACCAGGCTGGAACTGGTGGTGGCGAGCAAAATAGGCAAAAACACATCCGCCGGCGCCACGGCCCCCTGCTGGGCTCGAAACAGGAACACGGTCACGGGCACCAGGGTCACGGAGGAGGTATTGAGCACCAGAAACAGGATCTGGGCATTGCTGGCCACGGCAGCGCTGGGATTGACGCTTTGTAAATCGTGCATGGCCTTAAGGCCCAGAGGGGTAGCGGCGTTGTCCAGTCCGAGCAGATTGGCGGTCAAGTTCATGGTCACGCTGCCGTATGCAGGATGTCCCCGGGGGATCTCGGGCATTAGTTTACTGAGGAGCGGTTCCGTTATCCGGGCCAACCAGGCCACCATGCCGGCCCGCTCGCCTATGCGCATCAGCCCCATCCACAGGGCCAGCACGCCCACCAGGCCTATGGCGATTTCCGCAGCCAACTTGGCGCTGGCGAACAGCGCCTCCACCGTCTGGGACAATACCGCCAATTCTCCTTGCAGCAGACGAATGACCACCGCCGCCATGGAGATCAAGAAAAAGCCCAGCCAAACCCGATTCAGCACATCGCACTCCCATGCCACAGAGGCGCCTTTGTTTGCTATAATCGCGCCAGTTTTTTACCGCTATGGCCTACTATGGTTCAGTTAAATCAAAAATTTATCAATAGCATCGCCAAAGATTTGCCTGCCCATCTGTCGCTGGACGACTTTATTCATTACTGCGGCCTGCCTTTGCGCCCCGCCATTCGGGTCAACACCCTGAAAACAGATGCGACAAAGTTGAAGGCGCTGCTGGAGCCCAAGGGCTGGCAATTCGAGCCCGTTCCCTGGTGTCGGGATGGCTTTTGGGTGCAATACCCCCAGGAGTGTCAACCCGGAAATCTCAGCGCTCATCTGCAGGGCCTGTTTTACATTCAGGAAGCCAGCTCCATGCTGCCGCCAACGGCACTGTTCAAGGACAATGAACCGAATACAGTGCTGGACGTCGCCTCGGCCCCCGGCTCCAAAACCACCCAGATGGCGGCCCTGATGGCCAACCGGGGGCTGCTGGTTGCCAATGAATATTCCTCCAGTCGGGTTAAGGTATTACACGCCAACTTGCTCCGCATGGGGGTATACAACTGCGCCCTGACCCATTTTGACGGTCGGGTATTTGGTGAATACCTGTATGAAACCTTTGATGCTGTGCTGCTCGACGCCCCCTGCGGCGGTGAAGGTACGGTGCGCAAGGATGCCGATGCCCTGAAGCACTGGGATGAAAGCGAAATCGATGCCATAGCCGATACCCAGAAGGCGCTGATAAGCTCCGCCTTTCTGGCCCTTAAGCCGGGCGGTGTGCTGGTCTACTCCACCTGCACCCTGAACCGGCGGGAAAACCAGGATGTCTGCCTCCACCTCAAGCAAAAGTACGGCGATGCGGTCGAGTTCGAGTCCCTGGAAAACTTGTTCGACGGTGCCCACAAGGCGTTGACCAGCGAAGGGTTCCTGCATATTTGGCCCCAAATATACGACAGTGAGGGCTTCTTTGTTGCCAGACTGCGAAAAACCGCCTCGGTCCCCAGGGAGCATCCAGAACCCAGGCTGCAGAAGCAGTTCCCATTTCAGAAGGCCGCCAACAAGGATGCACTCAGGCTACAACAGGCCTTTGCAGACTTGGGACTGAGCTGGCCCGACGAAGGACAACTTATGGCCAGAGATGACGAGTTCTGGTGGTTCCCGGACGGCTTCGAAGCACTGCAGGGCAAAATGCGTTTTCAGCGTATCGGCATCAAGCTGGCCGACGACGCCAAACACGGATTGAAAGTGCGCCACGAAGCAGTCATCGCGTTCGGTACCCAAAACAAGGCATTGGTGCTGGATGAAGAGCAGGCGTGCCAATACCTTATGGGACGGGACATCGCCTTGGACGTCCCCGCCAAGGCCTCAGGCGAAAAACTGGTCTGGTGCCAGGGGGCTCCGCTTGGTGTGGTGAAGCACCTGGGGAACAGGCTGAAAAACGGCCTTCCGAGGGACTTGGTCAGGGATAAGGTGCAGAGTTGATAGGCACATTGGCACTTGCTACCGCCATGAGTTGCGAGCCATGTCACATTTTCTTACAGCTGAAGCAAAAATAATTGCACATTAATTAAGCAATGGCTGATGGCTGTGTCTACACTTAGTGGCAGTGACCCTGAACGTCAGGGGCGGATTTTTGCAAAAGCTGCCAAGGCGGCTTTTAACCAGTAGCGCACGGCTCATTTATTGAGCCATTCCCCTGGGCCCAAAACAATTGGAATAGTTTTGGGCCTTTTTTTATGGGCGATTTTTCAAGGAAGGAAACTTGGGGCTCCGCCAATAAGCATCCAATCAGCGGCCAATCAACCGTGCAGCGTCCTTGAACAAGGTGAAGAAGTTCTCGCTGGTATACTCGGCCAAGTCTTCATACTTTTCACCACGCAACTGGGCAACAAACTCGGCCACGTCTCGGACATAGGCGGGTTGATTTTCCTGCCCGCGGTGCGGCACCGGCGAAAGATAGGGTGAGTCGGTTTCCACCAGCAGCCTGTCTTTGGGCACCTTGCGGATCACATTACGCAACTCGGCGGCATTTTTGAAGGTCACTATCCCGGAGACCGAGATATAAAAACCCAGATCCATGGCAGCCTTGGCCATTTCCCAGGTCTCGGTAAAACAATGCAGCACACCGCCAACCTTATCTGCCCCACCCTGAGTTAACAGGGCTATGGTGTCTTCGCGGGCATCGCGGGTATGCACAATCAAAGGTTTGTTGACTTCACGGGCCAGGGCTATCTGATCTGCAAAACATTGCTGTTGCAGTTCGCGGGAATCATCGGCGTAAAAATAGTCCAGCCCGGTTTCGCCAATGGCAACCACCCGGGGATGGGCGGCAAAAGTGCGAAGCTCATCCACATCCAGACCTTCTTTGACATCCAGGGGATGGACGCCGCTGGAAAGGAATACCTGCTCAAAGCCAGCCACCTTGTCCAGCATCGACTGGAATCCCTTCTGCCGTACATTGACGCACAGCATGTAGTCCACCCCTCTGGCTTTGGCGTCACTGAGCAGTTGCGTCAGTTCTACCTGGGTGGGGGCAGCTTTAAGCCTGTCAAGATGGCAATGGGAATCGATAAGCACAGTAAAATATCCGGCTGACTAAGGGGACGGCAAGGATACAGAGCTACATGGTGCAGGTCAAATCACCGGAGGCCAGCTCCCGTGACAACAGGGTCTCTATGTGATGTTTGTGAGTGTCGGCATCGGTGAGGATCTTGATCCCTATGCCGGCGGGACGACCACCGGAGGCGCCAATCGGATTAATCCACACCACCACACCACTGAACTCGTGGGCCGTGGTTGCGCCGGGTAAGCGGTAGCCTATGGTCAGCTCCTGCCCCAGGTAATGGGCTTCACTGGTGGCAATAAACAACCCGGCCGGTTTAATAAAAGGCATATAGGCACGATACAACTGGTGTAAAGTGTCAAAGTTAACCACAAGATCTACCATATTAGCTGCTTACAATTCGCTGATAATCCAAAACGACTTTTTGACACAATGCCTGACAATTCACATTCGGCATTGCAGTTAATCCCTGACAAACATGCATAATTTCGGCGGCAAGCCGGGCGATATTATTACGCTGAAACGCATCCTGAGGCCAGCCCCGTTCTAGATCGGATTTCAGTTCGATATATAAAACTTTAAGTGCATCAGTAATTTGTTCTTCAGTTATAGATATCAAACTAGCATAGAGATGTCCGCTCGACAAACTTTGGCGCCAATCTTTTCTCAGTTGTGACAGTTGTTTGTAGCCATCACCCTGCAATAACTCAGCCAGCTTTACCGGACCGCCACATACCGGCAGACACCAGCTGACATCTTCCCCTTCCGGACTCAAGCCCCGCAACCAGGTAGAGACAACTTCGGGCGAAGGTTCCTGGCATGGCAAGCGCTGACAGCGGCTGACCAAAGTCGGCAGTAAGCGCGCTGACTGGTTACTTTGGAGCAGCAACAAGGTGTCTCGCCCCGGTTCTTCCAGGGTTTTCAGCAGCGCGTTGGCAGCGGCTATGTTCATGCGCTCTGCCTCGTAGATTATGGCAACCCGTCTGCCCCCCTGCTGAGAGGTGCTGGTCAGATCCTGACACAGGCTCCGGATTTGGTCGATCTTGATTTGGTGACCATCGGCCTGCACCCGGTACAGATCCGGATGGTTACCCGCGGCAATCAATTGACAGCCCTTGCAATGACCACAGGCCCCTTTTGCGGTCGGCGTCAGGCACAACGCCGCCTTGGCAATATCGCCAAGCAAGTGTTCGGCGCCCAATCCCCCGTCCATCCCCACCAGGATGGCGTGGGGCAAGCGGCCTGCCATCAGCAATTGCATGAAACTGCCAAGGGGAGCACTAAGCCAGGGCATCTGTATCATGGTTGGTTTCCCGGCAATCAAAGACGCTGTTGCAGCATGGCTAAAATATCTTTATGTACTTCGGCCATATCCTGACCGGCATCTATGACCACTATGCTGTCATCTTCCTGCGCCTTGGCAAGATAGGTGGCGCGGGCACGCTCAAAAAATGCCAGCTCCTGCTGCTCAATGCGATCCAACTCGCCCCGTCGGGCGGCCCGCCGCAGGCCCAGGGCCGGCTCTATATCAAGATACAGGGTTAAATCCGGCTTGAAGTCCCCAAGTGTGGCGCGACTGACGGTTTCCACCAGGGACATCAGCCCCCGGCCACCGCCCTGATAGGCCAAAGAAGACAAATTGTGCCGGTCACCCAGCACCCATTGGCCCCTTGCCAGCGCGGGCTTAATCACGTTCGCCACCAACTGGGCACGGGCTGCATATATCAACAGGCACTCGGCCTCATCACACAGGGGATCGCCGGGCTCAGCGGTCTTCACTAAGGTGCGAATTTTCTCTGCCAGTGGTGTACCACCGGGTTCTCGGGTGCACAGGGGCGCATGGCCTGTGTATTTTTCAATAAAATCACGTACCAGGCTCACCGCACTGGACTTGCCTGCACCTTCCAGGCCTTCAATAACAATAAAACGGGCTGAATTCTGGCTCATTGTGCTTTTCTCTGAAACTGGTTAACTGCCCTGTTGTGCTCGGCCAGGCTAACTGAAAATACGTGACTGCCGTCATTGCGGGACACAAAATACAAATAATTAACCGCGGCAGGTTGGGCGGCGGCCATCAAGGCGGCCCGGCCCGGCGCCGCTATGGGTGTCGGCGGCAGACCATCAATGCGATAGGTGTTGAAGGGAGTGGCCTCCCGCAAATCCTTACGACTGATGTTGCCCTTGAAACGTTCGCCCATGCCGTAAATCACAGTAGGATCTGTCTGCAGACGCATCTTGCGCTGTAGCCGATTGACAAACACCGCGGCTATCAAGGGACGCTCATCGGCGCGGCCGGTTTCCTTTTCAATAATGGAGGCCAGGATCAGCAGCTCATAGGGATCTTTCAGTGGCAGTCCGGCAGCGCGCTGGGCCCAGGCACTGTTTAGCTCCTGCAGCATTTTCCTGTGACTCTGATCGAGCAGGTCGAGCACACTGTCGCCGGCATGATAGCTGTAGGTGTCAGGAAAAAACTTACCCTCAGGCAAGCCACTGGTATCGCCATTATCCTGCAAGGTTTTCAAAAATGGTTGTTCCACCCAGGTCAGGTGGGCGGCCGTCTGCAACTGGCTTTGCCATTCCTTTACCGTTAACCCTTCCACCAGGGTCACACTGAACACCTTGGTCTTTCCTGAGACCAAGAGCGCCAGCAACTGCCTGAGCTTGGTGCCGGGTTCCACCTGGTACAAACCACTGCGAATAGCACCAAGTTCGGGCTGCAGGCGCAACAGCCAGGGGTACTGCCAATTATCCGCTAACAGCTTTTGGGCCACCAGTTGCCTGCCCAAGGCCTTGGCGGAGGTGCCACGTTCTACCTTTAATTCAATTGGGGAATCAAGCGACAGTGGTGCATCGGCAAACTCTTGTACCTGCTGCCAACCCCAGTAAGCGGCCAGCGCAGCCAGCAATGACAGGCTCAACAGCGCAGTAGCTATGGTTTTTAACAGCCGCGTCATAGGCTCATATCCATCATGTGCCTCATGCTATCCGTATGTTCAAAAGGCGGATAGGAGCATTGGTCTATGCGCAGCACATTCACAGGACCCAGCAAACTATTACAAAGGAACACATGCCGGCTTTGGGCCAGCACGCTGTCATCAAGATCGCAGCAACGCACCCGATAGCCAAGCGCCAACAGGGCCTTGATCACTTGCTCCCGGGTGACACCGGCCACACCGGCACGGGTGATAGCAGGCGTTAACACTTCTTCTTCCGTGACAAAAAACAGGTTGGCCATGGAGGTTTCAATGATCAATCCATCACTGTCGCGCACCAGCCAATCCTGGGCCCACTCGGGCAAGGCTTGGCTGCGGATCAGCACCTGCTCAAGGCGATTAAGGTGCTTAATGCCGGCCAGCAAAGGTTGACGGCCGAGCCGCACTTCGCTGCTTGCCAGGGCGACACCTTGCTGTTGCCACCTTGGGTAATGGGCCGGGACAGGACTGAAACTGATGATTTCGGAGGCCTTGGCCTCTGCTGGCGGCTGATAACCGCGACCACCACAGCCCCGGGTCAGCACCAATTTAAGGCATTGACCGGGATGCAATGCGGCAAGGTGTTGCAGCTGTGCTTGCAGCTTGTCCGAAGGGGACCACTTTATGCCGATACGCGCAGCGCCCTGGCTCAAACGCAGCAGGTGATGTTCCAGCATCAGTATGGTTCCGGAGCCGGAAACCCTCATGGTGGCGAACAGACCATCGCCATAGGCCAGACCGCGATCCAGGGCCGAGATCTGGTCCGTTTGCACACCATTGACCCACACCGCCATGGTCAGCTGTCCTGGCTGATGCGGCTCGCTACCGCTTCCTGTTGATCTTTGTACTTGGCGTTTTTACGGGTGTTGTAGGGCCGGGCAACCGGGCCGCTGAGGCGTTCAAAATTGAGTGCACCAATGGTCATACCCGGGCGCAATGCCAAGGGCAGTTTGCCGCTGTTATAGAACTCCAGCACTATCTTGCCCTGCCAACCCGGATCGATTCGGTGGGCCGTCACATGCACCATCAGGCCCAGACGGGCCAGGGAGGAACGACCATCAAGCCAGCCCACTATGTCGGCGGGCAGGGTCACACTCTCATGGGTCACCGCCAGCGCCAACTCCCCGGGATGGAGGAAGAAAGCATTGCCGTCGGCAATCTCTATCTTGTCACTCATCACCCGGTCGAGGGCTTCCTGTACCTCACGGGACGGACCGCTCAGGTCGATAAAAGGCGCGGTATGGTCCTGAAACACGCGGAATTGGTTGCCCAGGCGCACATCCACGCTGACACCACTGATGGCATCGCTGCCGGGCCGTGGTTCAATCAATATGGTGCCTTCATCAAGGGCCTGTTCAATTTCAATGTCGGTCAAGCGCATCTTGCCTGTTACTCCCTGAGTCGTAATTATTTTGCCAACAGGTGTTGGATCCTGGCCTTCAATATGTCGGTGGCAATACGATTCTTGCCGCCACGTGGAACTATGATGTCTGCATATTGCTTTGAAGGCTCGATAAATTGCAAGAACATGGGCCTGACCGTCTTCTTGTACTGGCTGATGACGGACTCCATGGTCCGGCCACGCTCGGCCACATCGCGGGTCAGGCGGCGCAGGAAGCAAATATCCAGCGGCGTATCCATAAAGACGCTGGCATCCATTTGCTCCCTGAGTTCGGGATCGGTGAGCAGCAGTATCCCTTCCAGGATGATGACCTTTTTCGGGGTCATGGTGCGGGTCTCTTTCATCCTGGTGTGCTCTGTGTAGCTGTATACAGGGATCTCCACCGGCTGACCTTCCTTGAGCGCCTTCAGGTGCTGCCCCAGCAACTGATGGTCCATGGCCTTGGGATGGTCATAATTGGTCTGCACCCGCTCTTCCATCGACAGATGACTCTGATCTCTGTAATAGGCGTCTTCGGCGATTACGCCTATTTGATCTGTGCCCAGATCGTGGCACAACTCTTCATATATGGTTTTGGCAATGAGGCTCTTGCCCGAGGCGGAGGCTCCGGCAATTCCGATAATGACACATTGCTGCGAATTCATACTTTTGGACCTTACTCGTCATCTGAAAGACTGATAGAAACACCGGATTGACTGTGTGACAGCGCCAATTGCGCCCCCACCTTGCGGGCAATCTCCCGGTAGATTGCAGCAAGTTCACCCGAAGGTTCGGCCACCACTGAAGGTTGCCCTACATCCATGCCTTCCCTGATGCGGATATTCAGTGGCAAGGCACCCAGCATGGGCACGCCATAACGCTGGGCAATTTTGTCACCGCCATGGGCACCGAAGGGATGTTCCTTGTGTCCACAGGCGGGACACAGGTGATAACTCATATTTTCCACTATCCCGAGTACGGGAATATTCACTTTCTGGAACAGATTGACGCCCTTTTTGGCATCCAGCAGCGCAATATCCTGGGGTGTGGTCACCACCACGGCGCCACTGACCGCCACCTTTTGTGACAGGGTCAGCTGGATATCGCCGGTTCCCGGTGGCATGTCCACCACCAGATAATCCAGCTCGGGCCAGGCGGTTTCGTTGATAAGCTGCACCAGGGCACCGGCCGCCATGGGGCCGCGCCAAACCGCGGCCTGCTCTTCGTTAATGATAAAGCCTATGCTCTGGGCGCAGATACCGTGGGCCCTGGCCGGGTTCATGTGCACCCCATCGTCTGACTGGGGTTTGAAATCGGCAATGCCCAGCATCAAAGGAATTGAGGGGCCGTAGATATCGGCATCGAGGATCCCGACCCTGGCGCCTTCTACTGCCAGGGCCAACGCCAGATTCACCGCCGTGGTGGATTTTCCCACGCCGCCCTTGCCGGAAGCCACGGCGATAATGTGGGCCACCTTGGCCAGGGTGCCTTGCCTGTCGGCAGAGGTCTTGGGGACCACGAAGCTGAACTCACAATCCACCGACTTAATGGCGGGCAAGCGGGTTAACGCGGTCGCCAACTGACCAGCTGTTTCCGCCTGGACGCCGCTACAGGGATAGGGATAGCTCAGCCCCAGTTGCAGCCTGTCGCCTTGCATTGCCAGACTGGTCACGCAGCCGGCACTGACCAATCCGCGCCCCAAATAAAGGTCAATGTGGGCATCGAGCTGGGCGAGCACTGGGCCGAGCAAGGCGCCATCCAGACGATAGTCAGCGGCAATTTGAGACAAGGCAATTTCCCCCGGACAAAAATTTGGCCAAGTGTATCAGATATTGACGAAAAGATGCGTGCATAAATAGCACAGTCGCACAGGCTTTTGATGAAAAACCGTGAGCTATCGGTTAGTATCTAGGCCAATTATTCCGGGACTAACATGATTTTGAGAAAAATGGCAAATTCACAACGCAAGATCCTTGTCACCAGCGCCCTGCCCTATGCCAATGGCCCAATCCACCTGGGGCACATGCTGGAATACATTCAGACCGACATCTGGTCGCGCTATCAGAAGCTGCGTGGCCACGAGTGTCACTATATCTGTGCCGACGATGCCCACGGTACCCCCATCATGCTCAAGGCCCAGCAGCTCGGCATGGCCCCCGAGGACATGATTGCCCAGGTCAACGTCGAGCATCAGCAGGATTTTGCCGATTTCAACGTTGCCTTTGATAACTATCACAGCACCCACAGCGACGAAAACCGTCAGCTGGCGAGCGATATCTATCTGAAGCTCAGGGACAATGGTTTTATCAAGAGTAAAACCATCTCCCAGCTGTTTGACCCCGAAAAGTCCATGTTCCTGCCGGACCGCTTCGTCAAGGGCACCTGCCCCAAGTGCAAGTCCGAAGATCAATACGGTGACAACTGTGACGCCTGCGGTGCCACCTACAGCCCCACAGAGCTTATCAATCCACGCTCGGCGGTCAGCGGCGCCACCCCGGTGATGAAAGAGACCGAGCACTTCTTCTTTGATCTGCCCGCCTTCGAGGGCATGCTCAAAGAGTGGACCCGCTCCGGTGCGCTGCAATCTGAAATGGCCAACAAGCTTGATGAGTGGTTCGAGCAAGGACTGCAACAGTGGGACATCACCCGCGATGCACCTTATTTCGGCTTTGAAATTCCGGATGCACCCGGCAAGTATTTCTACGTCTGGCTCGACGCGCCCATAGGTTACATGGGCTCGTTCAAGAACTTCTGTGACAAGCGCGGCGACATTAATTTCGACGAGTTCTGGAACAAGGACTCCAAGGCCGAGGTGTACCACTTCATCGGCAAGGACATAGTCTACTTCCACAGCCTGTTCTGGCCCGCCATGCTGCACGGCGCCGGGTTCCGCCAGCCCAGCAGCGTTTATGCCCACGGCTACGTGACTGTCAACGGTGCCAAGATGTCGAAGTCCAAGGGTACCTTTATCAAGGCCCGCACCTATCTGGATCATCTGGACCCTGAATACCTGCGTTACTACTATGCCGCCAAGCTCAGCGCCCGCATCGACGATCTGGACCTGAACCTGGAAGACTTCGCCCAGCGGGTTAACTCGGATCTGGTGGGTAAACTGGTGAACCTGGCCTCCCGTACCGCCGGCTTTATCAGCAAGCGCTTCGATGGCCGATTGGCAGAAATCAAGGATACCAGCCTGGCTGACACCTTCCTCCTCAAGCAGGATCTTATCGCCGAGTATTACGAAAGCCGCGAATACGGCAAAGCGATGCGGGAAATCATGGCGCTGGCGGACCTGGCCAACGGTTATGTGGCTGATGCCGCCCCCTGGCAGCTGGTTAAGCAGGACGACAAACAGGAAGAGGCCCATCAGGTATGCTCCAATGCCCTGAACCTGTTCCGTATTCTGGTGACCTACCTCAAGCCCGTGCTGCCACGCCTGGCCAAGGATGTGGAAGACTTCCTGCAGCTGGAATTGTGCTGGGACAAGCTGGAATTAGATCTCGCCGGCCACGAAATTGCCGTATTCAAGCCCATGATGCAGCGTGTGGAGCTGGATAAGGTCGCCGCCATGGTGGAGGCCTCCAAGGAGAACCTGCAGGCTACCGAAGCCAAGCCCACAGGGCCCCTGGTGGACGATCCCATCAGCGAGACCATCAACTACGAAGACTTTGCCAAGGTTGACCTGCGCATCGCCCTCATCAAGAAGGCCGAAGCCGTGCCCGAAGCCGACAAGCTGCTGAAACTGCAGCTGGATATCGGCGGTGAAGTGCGTCAGGTGTTTGCCGGTATTAAATCTGCCTACAATCCGGAAGATCTGGAAGGCAAGCTGACCGTGATGGTGGCCAACCTGGCACCACGCAAGATGCGCTTTGGCATGTCAGAAGGCATGGTGCTGGCAGCCGGTCCCGGCGGCAAGGATCTCTGGGTACTTGAGCCGCACGAAGGTGCCAAGCCCGGTATGCGGGTTAAATAATTGGGTCAAATAAGACCCAAATAAAAAAGGCCGCGTTTGCGGCCTTTTTTATTGTCACCCTAAAACCACCTCCTATGGAGGTGGTGATCGTTCTGGTGGGGCTTTGCCCGGAGAATGCCCATGCTAAATACTCCCTCGGTTTGTTACCAGCAAATCAAGGAGTAAGTAGCATGAGCAGATATGAATCCGCGTCTCACGTATTCTATCGTTGTCAGTATCACCTCGTTTGGACACCCAAGTACAGGTACAAAATCCTGAAAGGTAATCTCGGCAGAGAGCTTTATCGAAGTATCTATGTTTACTGCAACATGAAGAAATGCAGAGTCGTGGAACTAAATGTTCAGGAAGATCATGTCCATCTAGTAGTCAGAACCCCACCCAGTCTAAGCGTGTCGGATTTAATGGGTTTTGTTAAAGGGAGAACCGCGATCAGGATGTTTGCCAAATTTCCTTATTTAAGAAAGCACAAGCTTTGGGGGAATCACTTCTGGCAACGGGGTTATTTTGTGGACTCAGTAGGAGCAAACGAAGACATAATCCGTAGATATGTACGGCACCAGGAAAAGACAGCCAAAGAAGAAGAGAAACGGCAAATAGCGTTAGGGTTGGAAGGTTAGTTTTTAAGCCCCCTTTTAGGGGGCTGTGTCAAAGCCACCTGCTATGCAGGTGGATTTTTACTGCTGTCATCCGGCAAAGATCAGACGGGATTGCTGATATCGACAAAATGATGCTCAAGGCCAAACTTGCGCGCCAAATGCTGACCCAGGGCCTCAATGCCAAAGCGCTCGGTAGCATGGTGCCCGGCAGCGAAATAGTGGATCCCCTGCTCTTGGGCGCAGTGGAAGGTACGCTCAGACACTTCGCCGCTGATAAAGGCATCCACGCCCAACTGCACCGCCATATCGATATAATCCTGGGCACCGCCGGTACACCAGGCCACACTGTGGATGGTCCCTTGAGGATCACCTATGTGCAGCGGTGTGCGGCCAAGGGCTCGCTCCAGGGTGGCGGTGAATTCGGCGGCAGTCTGTGACAGCTCAGTATGACCCCACCACAGCAATCCATCGCCCATACTCTCGTGGGCTTCGGCCTCAATCAGTCCCAGCTTGTCGGCCAGGGTGGCATTGTTACCGACCACGGGATGGGCATCGAGCGGCAGATGATAACCGAAGAGGCTGATATCGTGTTGCAGCAGCGCCTTGATGCGTCGCTGCTTCATGCCGGTAATGACCTCGGGCTCGTTTTTCCAGAAAAAGCCGTGGTGCACCAGCAGTGCATCGGCATTTAGCGCTATGGCCTTGTCTATGAGGGCCTGACAGGCGGTCACACCGGTCACCAGGGTGCGGACCTCCTCCTTGCCTTCAACCTGCAAGCCATTGGGGGCATAGTCTTTGAATCTGTTGATTTGCAGAAAATCTGCCAGGTATGCGTCTAACTCAGTGCGCTTCATTGCGCCCTCCTCCATAGTGACCATTTGGTTCCCAGTGTACCCTTAGCTCGCTGATACTCAAGGCGATTAGCAGCCAGATCCATCGCCGTTGGCGAAAATTTGCCCTCGAAATTGGACATAGGCGTTCCAGACTTTTAAAATTGCCGCCATAACTGAAATGTAAACAATAACAGCGATAGGTTGATTCTATGTCAAAACTGACCAAAGAAGAGGTGATTGCAGCCCTGGAAGCGGCGTTGGAACAACAACAAGGCCGTAAGGTGGTGATTGAGCAAAAAGGTAGCTGGTACAAGATTGATGATGGCAAGTCTCTGCGCTTTGGCGAGCTGGAAGCCATGCTGGCAGAGCTGAGTGGCGCCGCCAAGCCCGTGGCGGCCAAAAAAGCAGCTCCAGCCAAACCCACAACGGCCAAGCCAACAGCCGCCAAAGCAGCGCCGACAAAGAAGCCGGCCGTTAAGACAGATGGCAATGCAGGCGGCCTGACCCCCAAAGAATTATGGCGCCAAAAACTGCAGGCCCAGGGAAAGAACCAATTGCCTCGGGGCTTTTAAACCCCCATAGCAACAGGGCCGCCCAGGGCGGCCTTGCTGTTTGCCAACCGTCTTTGGCGCTGCTTTACATGGCCAAATCGACCCGCACCGAGCCCACCAGATAGACCACCCGCACCTGATCACCGGCCTTGAGCGGCATACCGGGATCCGCATCCTGGATCACCATAATCTGACTGTCGTCCTCCTGGCGGATCATCAGCTCCAGCAAGCGATATTGCCGGTAATAGGCGCCACCGCTTTGATTGGCCACACCACCGCCGATCAGGGCGCCGAGTACGGTCGCCACATCCCGGCCAGTGCCACTGCCGAATTGATGGCCAATGACGCCACCGAGCAAGGCCCCGCCGAAGGTGCGCCACCCCCGATTTCTGTCTTCCACCAATTGGCTCTCGCTGATCTGCCGTACCGACAGCACTTCACCATAGACCACCTTTTCCACCGGCACGGCCTGGTTGCGTTCATACTCCGCCAGGGCGGAGGTAACAGGCATCAGCACCAGCATCAACCCAAAGAGTACAGGTTTCCACATAAGATATTTTCCGCTAACTTATAAAGAGGCTCTCTTAAATAATATGCAATTGTGAACTCTCTGTCCTTTATCGATGACGAGCTGGTGCAATTTCCTTCGCCGGAACTGGCATTGGCCGATCCCAATGGTTTGCTTGCCATAGGGGGTTCACTGCACCCCAACCGCCTGCTGGCCGCCTACTACGAAGGCATATTCCCCTGGTTCAACGCCGATGACCCCATACTCTGGTGGTCGCCGGATCCCCGGGCGGTCTTTATTCCGGGCGAGCTTTACATCAGCAAGAGCCTGAAAAAATCCCTGCGACGCCATCCCTGGCGCATCACCATCAATCAGGCCTTTTCCGATGTCATGGCCGGTTGCGCCCAGCCAAGGGCCAAACAGGATGGCACCTGGATCACCACCACAATACAAATGGCCTACCGGGAATTACATGTGCAGCAACGTGCCCATTCGGTGGAAGTTTGGCTCGGCGAGCGCCTGGTGGGCGGCCTTTATGGCCTGGCCGTTGGCCAGGTGTTCTGCGGTGAATCCATGTTTCATCGCCACACAGATGCCTCCAAAATTGCCATGCTGGCCCTGCATCAACACCTCTTTTCCCATGGATTTAAACTGCTTGATGCCCAGGTCATGAACCCACACCTGGAAAGTTTGGGAGCCCAGAGCATCAGCAGAACCGAGTTTCTGGCACGATTGAAACAACTGCGGGATCTGGAAGTCAGCCGGAATTGCTGGCAGCCGGGGGAGGTGAAACTTGGAGCCTGTTAATACCCGTATCAGCGTTGGCATCAGCCGCCTGTTTCCCTGCAGCTATATCGAGGGGCAGCAGGAGCAGTTGCTGATAATTCAGGAAAGCAGCCTCGACAGCAGCCTGTTTGAGCGACTGCTGGCACTGGGATTCAGACGCAGCGGCGATGCCATTTACAAGCCCCGCTGCCCCCATTGTGATGCCTGTAAACCTCTGCGTTTGCCGGTCAAGGAATTCAGGGCATCAAGGCGACAAAAGCGCACCCTGGCGGGTAACAGGGATTTGAGTTGGCATATGGTGAGCCAGAGCAGTGACGAGCATTATGCCCTGTACGATGCCTATATTCGTCAAAGACACCATGATGGCCCCATGTTCCCCCCCAGCAGAGAGCAATTCGAGCACTTTATTCGCTGCCATTGGTTGCCACCGCAATTTCTCGAGCTGCGGCTTGAGGGCAATTTAGTGGCTGTGGCGGTCACAGATGTGCTGCCCAACAGCCTTTCTGCCATTTACAGCTTTTTCCATCCCGATTATGACAAACGCTCCCTTGGCAGCCAGCTGATCCTGACTCAGATACAGATAGCCAGAGATTGGGGAAAGGACTTTCTCTACCTTGGATATCAAATAGATGAAAATCGCAAGATGAACTACAAACGCCTCTATCACCCCTATCAAATTCTTGGTCCCATGGGTTGGGAATACGGCGAAGCCAGAAGTTGAATTTCCCCTCGCCGGGCCGGTAATCATTTAGCCGCTCCCCTTTACAGTCCGGGTAAATTGCGGCATGATACGCCCGTTTTTCATATTTGAAGGCTAATGGGACAATTAATTAATGGCGAAAGAAGACAACATTGAGATGCAGGGCACCATTCTGGAGACCTTGCCAAACACAATGTTTCGCGTAGAGCTTGAAAACGGTCATGTGGTGATTGCCCACATCTCCGGCAAGATGCGCAAAAACTACATCCGGATCCTGACCGGCGACAAGGTAACCGTTCAGCTGACCCCGTACGACTTGACCAAGGGTCGCATCGTCTTCCGCGCCCGCTAATCCCGCTTCAATTATGCAAAAACCCGGCCTGAGCCGGGTTTTTAATTACCTGAAACAGCGGGGTCAGGTCACCTTCTCGGCACACTCTGTGCTGATCACTATCTCACCCTCTTTGGCATCCACATGGGCAATACCGCCCTGCTCCAGGGTACCAAACAGTATCTCATCGGCCAGGGGCCGCTTGATAAGCTCGGTCACCACCCGGGCCATGGGTCTGGCACCCATTGCCTTGTCGTAACCCTTCTCGGCGAGCAGGGTTCGGGCTTCGTCGCTGACATGCAGAGTCACGCGCTTGGTGTCCAATTGTGCCTGCAATTCCACCAGGAACTTGTCCACCACCTTGGCTATGATGGTCATATCCAAATGGTTGAACCAGATGATGGAATCGAGCCGGTTACGGAACTCGGGTGAAAAGACCCGGTTGATTTCCGACATGGCATCGTGGCTGTGATCCTGCTGTTTGAAGCCAATGGATTTACGCACTGTTTCCTGTACCCCGGCATTGGTGGTCATCACCAGGGTCACATTGCGAAAGTCTGCCTTGCGGCCATTGTTGTCGGTCAAGGTACCGTGATCCATCACCTGCAGCAGCAGGTTATAGACATCCGGGTGCGCCTTTTCTATCTCATCAAGCAACACCACACTGTGTGGATGCTTGATGACGGCATCGGTCAGCAGACCGCCCTGGTCATAACCCACGTATCCCGGAGGCGCACCAATCAGGCGCGACACTGTATGGGATTCCATGTACTCGGACATATCGAAGCGGGTCAGCTTGAGCCCCAGGCACTTGGCCAACTGATTGGTGACTTCGGTTTTACCCACCCCTGTGGGACCGGCAAACAGGAAGCTGCCGACGGGTTTGGTTTCGGTGCCCAAACCACTGCGGGACAGGCGAATGGCGGCACTGAGGCTTTCTATGGCCTTGTCCTGGCCGAAAACCACCATCTTGAGGTTACGTTCCAGGTTCTTGAGCATTTCCCTGTCACTGCTGGAAACCGATTTTTCCGGGATCCTGGCAATCTTGGCGATGATCGACTCGATTTCCGCCTGACCTATGGTTTTCTTGCGCTTGCTCAGGGGCTGCATTGCCATTCTGGCGCCGGCTTCATCGATGACGTCTATGGCCTTGTCCGGCAGGTGCCTGTCATTGATGTGCTTGGCACTGAGCTCCGCGGCAGCACTCAGGGCCGCCAGGGTGTACCGCACCCCATGGTGCTCTTCGTACTTGCTCTTGAGGCCCTGCAAAATCTTGGTGGTTTCTGCCACGCTGGGCTCATTGATATCGATTTTCTGGAAGCGGCGCGCCAGCGCCCTGTCCTTCTCGAATATGCTCTGATATTCCTGGAAGGTGGTTGAGCCCATACAGCGCAGATTGCCACTGGATAACAAGGGCTTAAGCAGATTGGATGCATCCATTACACCACCTGAGGCCGCACCGGCACCTATGATGGTATGAATTTCATCGATGAACAGTATCGCGTGCTTGTCGCTGCTCAGCTCTTTCAGCAAATTCTTGAAGCGTTTTTCAAAATCACCCCGATACTTGGTACCGGCCAACAGGGCACCAAGATCCAGAGAATATACAGTGGCTTCCTGCATCACCTCGGGCACATCGTTGTTGACTATCCGATAGGCCAGGCCTTCGGCAATGGCGGTTTTACCTACGCCCGCCTCCCCGACCAACAGGGGATTGTTTTTGCGACGACGGCAAAGGATCTGAATGGAGCGCTCAATTTCATCATGTCGTCCTATCAGGGGATCAATATTGCCCTGACTTGCCAACAGATTGAGATTGCTGGCAAATTGCGACAGCATACTGCTCTGCTCTTCGCCTTCGCTGTGATCTTCAATGCGCTCCTGCTCCTGAGGTGCGGGCGCATCCTCGTTCTTGGAGAAGCCATGGGAAATATAATTCACCACGTCCAGGCGAGTGATATCACTGCGCCTGAGCAAGTAAACGGCCTGGGATTCCTGCTCGCTGAAAATCGCCACCAGGACGTTGGCCCCCGTCACCTCATTGCGACCGGATGACTGCACATGGAATACGGCCCGCTGCAATACCCGTTGAAAGCCCAGTGTTGGCTGGGTTTCCCGGTCATCGTCGGGATCTGTGATAAGTGGAGTGGTCTGTTGGATGAAGCTCGCCACTTCATCCCTGAGTTTATCTATATCGGCACCACAGGCCAGCAATGCTGCCTGGGCGGCAGGGTTGTCTATCAACGCCAGCAGCAGGTGTTCAACCGTCATGTACTCATGACGGGCATCCCTGGCTTGCTGAAACGCCAGATTTAAGGTCACTTCGAGATCTTTGTTCAGCATAGGCACCCCCTCAAAATACGACACATGCGCAATAACTAGCTACTCGGGTTAGGCTTTTTCCAGTGAACACAGCAATGGATGTTGATTTTGTCTGGCAAACTGGTTCACCTGCACTACCTTGGTTTCAGCTATGCCAAAGGGAAACACACCACACACCGCTTTCCCCTGATGATGGATTTGCAACATGACTTCCGTGGCTTGATGCTCATTCATTCTGAAGAACAGTTGAAGTACTTCTACCACAAAATCCATGGGGGTGTAATCGTCATTATTGAGGATTACCTTATACATGGGGGGTGGCATCAGTTCGGTGTCAGCGCGTTCGACCACGCGCTCGATATTTCCTGCTTTCGCCATAATAGCAATTTTAGCCTCTCGGATTTGGCAGTACCAAATGATACCGCGAATTTACGCAGATGTTGCTTCTTTGTTAATTTTCGCTTGACATCCACAAGTGCTGCTTTCATTCTGTTCATCGAGCGGAGATACGGACCCTGCTCAATCAGGTTTTACTATCTTACTGGGAAGTAGACAACAGAAGGAAGTGGAAGTATGGCAAGCGGAACTGTTAAATGGTTCAACAACGCCAAAGGATTCGGGTTTATCTGCCCTGATGAAGGTGGTGAGGACGTTTTTGCGCACTATTCAACTATCGAAATGGAAGGCTATCGAACTCTAAAAGCAGGCCAACCAGTCCAGTTCGAAGTGGAACAGGGCCCTAAAGGGATGCACGCTTCAGCGATTTCGCCGGCAAAATGATATTTTGCTGACAGGAAACCAAAAAGGCAGCTAAAAGCTGCCTTTTTATTTGCCAAGCCTTAACCCGGGCAAATAAAAAACGGGAGCCAAGGCTCCCGTTTTTTCATTCAATCAGCTTCAGGCATTGATAAATTGATTGAGGGTGGCGCTGGGGCGCATCACCTGGCTGGCCTTGTCGGCATCCAGACGATAGTAACCGCCCAGATCCACAGCCACACCCTGGGCACCGTTCAGCTCGGACACTATCTTGGCTTCGTTGGCGCTCAGGCCATCGGCCAGGGTCTTGAAGTAAACCGCCAGTTCGGCGTCCTGGGTCTGGGCAGCCAGAGCCTGGGCCCAATACATGGCCAGATAGAAGTGCGAACCACGGTTGTCAATCTGACCCACACGGCGGGCCGGTGACTTGTTCTCGTCGAGGAACTTGCCAATGGCAGCATCCAGGGTATCGGCCAGTACCTGCGCCTTGGGCACGCCGGCGGTTTGGGCCAGATGTTCAAAGGAGGCTGCCAAAGCCAGGAATTCACCCAGTGAATCCCAACGCAGGTAGTTTTCCTGCTCTACTTGCTCCACGTGCTTGGGCGCACTGCCACCGGCGCCAGTCTCAAACAGACCGCCACCGTTCATCAGCGGCACAATTGACAGCATCTTGGCACTGGTGCCCAGTTCCAGAATAGGGAACAGATCGGTCAGGTAGTCACGCAGTACGTTGCCTGTTACCGAGATGGTGTCTTTGCCATCTTTCATGCGAGCCAGAGAGAAACGGGTCGCTTCTTCGGGAGACATGATATGGATTTCCAGACCACTGGTGTCATGCTGCGGCAGGTAGGCTTCCACCTTCTTGATCAGCTGGGCATCGTGGGCACGGTTCTTGTCCAGCCAGAATACCGCTGGAGTATTGGACAGACGGGCACGCTTGACGGCCAGCTTGACCCAATCCTGTATAGGGGCATCTTTCACCTGACACATACGGAAGATGTCACCGGCTTCCACCTGATGGCGCATCAGCACTGTACCTGCGCTGTTGACCACAGTGATTTCGCCGTCTTCGGCCACTTCAAAGGTCTTGTCGTGGCTGCCATACTCTTCGGCTTTCTGAGCCATCAGACCCACGTTTGGCACACTGCCCATGGTGGTAGGATCGAACGCACCATGCTCTTTACAGAAGTTGATGGTTTCGTTGTAAACACCGGCGTAGCAACGATCGGGGATCATAAACTTGGTGTCGTGCAGTTGACCGTCAGGGCCCCACATCTGGCCTGAAGAACGGATGGCGGCAGGCATGGAGGCGTCGATGATCACATCGCTTGGCACGTGCAGGTTGGTGATGCCCTTGTCGGAGTTAACCATGGCCATGGCAGGACGCTCGGCATAGATGGCCTTGATATCCGCTTCAATGGCGGCGCGCTCGGCTTCAGGCAGGGATTGCAGCTTGGCAACCACGTCACCGAAACCGTTGTTCACGTCCACGCCCAGGCGGGCAAACAGCTCTCCGTGCTTGTCAAACAGGGGCTTGAAGAACACCTTAACCGCGTGACCGAACATGATGGGGTCAGATACCTTCATCATGGTGGCCTTGAGGTGCAGTGACAGCAGTACGTTTTGATCTTTGGCAGCGTTGATTTCACGCTCGAAGAAGGCCACCAGAGCCTTCTTGCTCATCACAGCAGAGTCAATGATTTCACCGGCCTGCAGTTTCAGACCTTGCTTGAGCACCTTGGCTTCGCCGGCCTTGTTGGTCAGCACTATATTAACCGCGTCGGCCGCGTCCAGGGTTACGGATTGCTCTGAGCCGTAGAAGTCACCTTCGCTCATGTGAGCCACATGGGATTGGGAATCCTTGCTCCACTTACCCATGGAGTGTGGGTTCTTGCGGGCATAGTTTTTAACGGACAGAGGCGCACGGCGATCAGAGTTGCCTTCACGCAGCACAGGGTTTACCGCACTGCCTTTGATCTTGTCATAACGGGCCTGAATCGCCTTTTCTTCGTCGCTTTTTGGCTCTTCAGGATAGTTGGGAATATCGTAACCCTTGGCCTGCAATTCCTTGATACAGGCTTTGAGCTGCGGAATGGAAGCAGAGATGTTAGGCAGCTTAATGATGTTGGCTTCGGGTTGGGTCGCCAACTCACCCAGCTCAGCCAGGTGATCACCAATGCGCTGGGCATCGGTCAGCTTTTCGGGAAATGCAGCGATAACGCGGCCGGACAGAGAGATATCACGGGTCTCGATTTTCACTCCCGCAGGCTTGGCAAACGCCTGAATGATGGGCAGCAGTGACAGGGTTGCCAGTGCTGGTGCTTCATCGGTTTCGGTGTAAATAATCGTTGGAGAATTATCTTTCATTTTATTTCCTACATTATTGTAAAATAAGAATTATTATTTTTATTCTGTCCGGAATGGCGCCGCATTTTCCTGGTGGGCTGCCAGTCCCATCGCCGCTAAGCCCTGCGGTATTCGAGGCCCGATAATCGTCCCCGCTCCCCCTTGGGCCACGGCATTTTAATGGCGGACATCATAGTGCATCCACGCCAATATTCAAATTCCACTAACGGCGAATGCCAAGTAGACTGTACAGATCTGCAAACAAACCGGAAATTTCAGTGCCAAAGCCGACTTCCACCCCAAGGGCCAGAAGTGACCGCAGCACCCGCGGCAATAAAAGTACCGCTACCGCTCCCCGCCCCCTCTCCGGGCGGTCAAAGCCCAAAGCTATACCCACGGCCAAACCCAGGCTAACACCTACGCAAAAGCCTAAGTCCAAGCCAAAGGGGCCGACCCAGGTGGTACTGTTCAATAAACCTTTTGATGTGCTGTGCCAGTTTACCGATGAGGATGGTCGTCAAACCCTGAAGGACTTTATCCCCATCAGCGATGTCTATGCCGCTGGTCGGCTCGACAGGGACAGCGAAGGCTTATTGCTGCTGACCAACAATGGCGCCCTGCAATCCAGGCTGACCGAGCCCAAGCGCAAAACCTGGAAAACCTACTGGGTGCAGGTGGAAGGCATTCCCGATGCCGCCGCCGTTGCCGCCCTGCAACAGGGCGTGGTGCTTAAAGATGGCATGACCGCGCCCGCCAGGGTGCGCCCCATGGCGGCCCCCGATGTCTGGCCCCGTAATCCTCCCATACGGGAGCGGCAATCTGTGCCCGACAGCTGGCTGGAAATTCAGATCTGCGAAGGTCGCAACCGTCAGGTCAGACGCATGACAGCTCATGTGGGTTACCCAACCCTGAGGTTAATCCGCTGGCAAATAGGCGAATTTTGTCTGGGGGATTTGGCCAGCGGCGAATACCGACTGCTGAGCCCGGAAGAATTGGCCCGCTTGGAAAAGGCTGCCACAGGCGAGAGGAACAGCTAATGGACAGATACAGACCCAATGTCACAGTGGCCTGCGTTATCGAGGCTGCGGGCCAGTTCTTGTTTGTGGAAGAAACTATCGACGGTCACGCAATCCTCAACCAACCGGCGGGGCATCTGGAAGCCGCTGAAAGCCTGTTGCAGGCCTGCAGCCGCGAGGTACTGGAAGAAACCGGTCTGCAATTAATGCCGCAGGGATTGGTGGGTATTTATCAGTTCAGCGCCTCACCTGAGCTGGCGTTTCTGCGATTCACCTTTTATAGCCAATTGCCGGCGCCCCTTACGGGCCGCCCCCAGGATAAGGTCATCAAGGACCTGCACTGGCTAAGTCCGGCGCAACTGGATAACAGCCCCCTCGCCCTTCGCAGCCCCTTGGTTCGCAAATGTATTGAGGATTACCTGGCCGGCAAACGCTTCAGCCTTGATCTGCTTGACAGCAGCATGCTGGCGATAGCCGCTGAGGCCAAGGCGTGCTAGAATACGGCCCCGCACAAACGGCCACTATGTTGAGAGCTAAGGTTAAGAGCTAAAGTTAAGAGCTAAGCTCAGAGCCGGCAGATTAATGCCGATAGCGCCCTTGGGGCCGTGCACCATCCAACAGTTTTTATGGTTTTCAGGAAAGTATGACGTCAACTAGCCCTTCTTCTGCCAAAAAAGTCATCGTCGGCATGTCCGGCGGCGTGGACTCCTCCGTATCCGCTTACCTGCTGCTGCAGCAGGGTTACCAGGTGGAAGGCTTGTTCATGAAAAACTGGGAAGAAGACGATACCAACGAATACTGTGCCGCCGCCGAGGATCTCAAAGATGCCCAGGCGGTATGCGACAAACTGGGGATCAAACTGCACACGGTCAACTTTGCCGCCGAGTACTGGGACAATGTGTTCGAGTATTTCCTCGCCGAATACAAGGCCGGCCGGACCCCGAATCCGGACATCATGTGCAACAAGGAAATCAAATTCAAAGCCTTCCTGGAATTCGCCGACGAGATCCTCGACGCCGATTACATCGCCATGGGCCACTACGTGCGCCGCCGCGACACAGGTGACAAGACCGAAATGCTGCGCGGTATCGATGGCAACAAGGATCAGAGTTACTTCCTTTATACCCTGAGTCACGAGCAGGTGGCCCGCAGCCTGTTTCCGGTCGGTGAACTGGAAAAACCCGAGGTGCGCCGCATCGCGGAGGAACAGGGACTGATCACCCATGACAAGAAAGACAGCACCGGCATCTGTTTTATCGGCGAACGCAAGTTCAAGGATTTTCTCGCCACCTACCTACCGGCGCAGCCCGGTGACATTGAAACCCCCGAGGGCGAAGTGGTCGGCCGTCACGAAGGTCTGATGTATCACACCCTGGGTCAACGCAAGGGGCTGGGCATAGGCGGCATGAAAAACGCCAATGACGATCCCTGGTACGTGGTCGACAAGGACATAGAGCGCAATGTACTGGTGGTCGCCCAGGGCGGTCACCACCCAAGGCTGATGTCGGTCGGTATGATGGTCAATCAGTTGCACTGGGTAGACAGAGTCGGTCCCGCCGATGGCGCAGCCATCACGGTCAAGACCCGTTATCGCCAGCAGGACATAGGTTGCCGTGTCGAACATGTTGCCGACGGCCTTATCCGCGTCATCTTTGATGAAGCCGTAGCGGCGGTCACCCCGGGGCAATCCGCGGTCTTTTACGACGGCGAAGTGTGCCTCGGTGGCGGCATTATCGACAGTCTTATCAAGGAGTAACGCCGTGTCTGCAGCAGCTTTGGAAGCAAGAACCATGGCCTTTGCCGGTATATTGCAGGCACTGGCCCAGGTACAATACCTGGCCCGCCATGGTGACGGCGACAAAGACGCCATGGCCGCCAGCCTGAACACCATTCTGGTGACCAATCCGGATCAGCCGGACGATGTGTATCAGGATAAGCAGCAGTTGCACAGCGGCTATAAGTGGATTATCAATCAGCTCGGTGACGGCAGCGACAAAGACGTGGAAATCACCCGCTACCTGGTGGGCTTGCTGGCCCTGGAGCGCAAGCTGAGCCGCAATCGTCAGGCCCTGGGCATGCTGGCGGAGCGCATCAATCAAATTCATCGCCAGCTCAATCACTTTGCCATTACCGATGAGCAGGTCATCGCCAATCTGGCCAGTATTTACAGCGACATCATCAGCAATCTTGGGCCCAAGCTGCAGATCACAGGCAACCCCTTGGTATTGCAACGGCCCCAGGTGCAGCAGAAAATCCGCGCCCTGTTATTGGCTGCCATGCGCAGCGCCGTGTTGTGGCGCCAGCTCGGCGGCAAACGCCGTCATCTGGTGTTTGCCCGTAAGGCAATAGTGGATGTCGCCAGAAAAAATCTAAATTTTTAAACAGCTTACCCTATAAACAATAAAGCAAGTTCATCAAGGAGCTTACAATGGATCTTTCCGCACTGACTGCTATCTCTCCGGTAGACGGCCGTTATGGCAGCAAAACTGTCGAACTCCGTGGGATTTTCAGCGAGTACGGTCTTACCAAGTATCGTGTTCAGGTCGAAATCAACTGGCTCAAGCTGCTCTCCAGCTGTCCAGAAATTGAAGAAGTCCCCCCCTTCAGCGAGGACGCCCTGGCGCTGCTCGATGGCATCAAGGACAAGTTCAACGAAGCCGATGCCCTGCGGGTGAAAACCATTGAAAGCACCACCAACCACGATGTAAAGGCGGTCGAGTACTTCATCAAGGAAAAGATTGCCGGCAATGCCGAGCTGGTCGCCATTGATGAATTCGTACACTTTGCCTGTACCTCCGAAGACATCAACAACCTGTCCCACGGTCTGATGCTCAAGGAAGCCCGTGAGCAGGTTATAGTGCCTTATTGCCAAAAGCTGATCGATGCCATCAAGGCGCTGGCCAAGGCCAACAAGAGCGTGCCCATGATGTCACGTACCCATGGTCAGCCAGCCTCCCCTACCACGCTCGGTAAAGAGATGGCCAACGTGGTGGTGCGCCTTGAGCGCCAGCTCAAGCAGATCCAGGCCGTGGAAATCATGGGCAAGATCAACGGTGCCGTGGGTAACTACAACGCTCACCTGTCCGCCTATCCCGAAGTGGATTGGCACGCGCTGTCACAGCGCTTTGTCACCAGCCTGGGCCTGAACTGGAACCCCTACACCACCCAGATCGAACCCCACGATTACATTGCCGAGCTGTTTGATGCCCTGGCCCGCTTCAACACCATCATCATTGACTTCGATCGTGATATCTGGGGCTACATAGCCCTGGGTCACTTCAAGCAAAAGACAGTGGCCGGTGAAATCGGTTCGTCCACCATGCCGCACAAGGTTAACCCCATCGACTTCGAAAACTCCGAAGGCAACCTGGGGATTGCCAACGCTCTGATGCAGCATCTGGCGTCCAAACTGCCGGTTTCCCGCTGGCAGCGCGACCTGACCGACTCCACAGTACTGCGCACCCTGGGTGTGGGTATTGCCCACAGCATCATCGCCTTCCAGGCAACCCTTAAGGGGATCAGCAAGCTGGAAGTCAACGAAGCCAGCCTGGCCAAGGAACTGGATAACAACTGGGAAGTGCTGGCCGAGCCGGTACAGACGGTGATGCGTCGCTATGGTATCGAAAAGCCCTACGAGAAGCTCAAGGAGTTGACCCGTGGCAAGCGCATCGATGCAGCCCAATTGGCCCAGTTCATCGATAACCTGGAACTCCCCGAGGCAGTCAAGGCAGAATTGAAACTGCTGACTCCGGCCAACTACATAGGCCGCGCCGAAGCCTTCGTGGACGACCTCAAGTAACACGAGTTCCGGTCACAAGAGGCGGCACTGGTTTCCAGTACCGCCTTTTTTCACCCTGTCATTACCCGCTTATGGATCTTCCACCATGTATCAGTTGAATATAGATAAAGCCGAATTCCTGCGGGATGTCTGGCAACAGCAACCCAAGGTTTTCCCCCGCGCCTTTGTGGACTTCGTCGACCCCATCGCCGCCGATGAACTGGCGGGTCTGGCCTGCGAAGAGGAGGTTTCTTCACGCATAGTGGTCACCAAGGGCAATGACTGGGAAGTGATATCCGGCCCCTTTGAAGACTACGACGCCTATGGTGAGAGCCACTGGCAACTGCTGGTACAGGCGGTGAATCACTGGTACCCCGACGCCCAACCGCTGGTGGAAGCCTTTCGCTTTCTGCCCGACTGGCGTTTTGATGATCTGATGGTGTCATTTGCCACGCCCCAGGGCGGCGTAGGTCCCCATATAGACAACTACGATGTGTTCATTATCCAGGGTGAAGGCCGCCGTCGCTGGACAGTGGGTCCCAAAGGCCAGTACGCGCGCCGTGGCAATAATCCCGAATCACCGCTGATTGAAGACTTTGAACCCATCATTGACGTGATGCTGGAAGCCGGGGATGTGCTCTATATTCCTCCGGGATTCCCCCATCAGGGCGAAACCCTGAGTCTGGCCCTGTCCTATTCCATGGGATTTCGGGCACCGAGTCAGCAGGAACTGGTAAGTGAATTGGCAGATTTCCTTATCGATGCCAATCAGGGGCAGCAGCGTTTTATCAGCAGCAGTGAAGCCGGCAGCCAAGGCCTGGTATCCTGCAGCGAACAGACTGGGATCATGAACCTGTTGGCCGAGCTGGCAAATACGCCGTCCCAGTACATACCTGTGCTTGGCAAGTTGCTCAGTCAAAACCGCTTTGAACTCGATATCTGCGAAAACGAATCGGCGATGGATCTGACCGAGCTGACCGACGCGCTCGACGATGGCGCCAATCTGGTGCGCATTGGCGGCTTGAAAGTGTTGCGAATGGAAGCGGATCCCGAGGCCCGTCTGTTTATTGCCGGTGAAAGCCTGCCAATAACCGAGGCCAGCCCTGACGAGCTATTACTGGTTGCCAATGCCACTTGCCTGGATGCCGACGCTGTGGCTCCCCTGCTGGCCAAGCCCTGCTGGCAAAGCTTCTGGTTGACCATGCTGGAAAAAGGCTACTGGTACCTGGGTGAATAAGCCCAGGTCGCACCCATTAAAAAAGGCACCCTGAGGTGCCTTTTCTATTTGAGCAAGCCTTAATCGACTGGGCTCGAGCCACACTTAGCCCCAGAGTTTCTCGTCGGCCTGCATCTGATACAGACTTTGGGCTCGGGAGATCAACAGATTGGCAAACTTGGCCTGGGTGGGATCTTTCACCGCACCTGACTTAATGAGATTTTCTGCTTTCAGCTGCCACATCATGGAGAAATGGCGCAGGGCCTCGCGCGCGGTACCTGCGACTTTGACATCCACATAATCGGTGGGCAAATCGCCGGACATGACCCAGAAAGTCTGCTTGGCAGGCTTTTGGGCTTCCATCTTCCACACTGCAACATAGGGAGGCAGGTAACGGCATTCATCCACCAGCACCTTGCCGGGCAATATGCCCTTCTCGGCCAGGAAACGGTTGGCCTTTTGAAAATGAGCCCGGACCCACTCCTGACGCATGGCTTCAGCATCCATCTGAGTGTCATTGACTTGTGGCTCTACAGCTTGTTCAGTCATACTTCTTTCCTATCTTATTGTTATGCTGCGGATTATACCTACTATCTGTTATTTGTCTTGCTGACAGTTTCACCCTCACCTCAGTCAAAGCTTACGTTGACGTAAAGTGGAAAGCAAAATTGCCATGCCGATCACAATTAATCCGCATTCAGGCTTGGTCGAGAGTAGCGCTAAATGCTATCGTTCTGCAATAAATATAACAAGTCGACCGCGGGCCCCTGGCCTGCGGTATTTTTAAGCGCATAGCGGAGATCTGCACGTGGCTGTATTCAATCATGTATCTTATGACGAACATGAACAGGTTGTTTTCTGTCATGACAAAGAAAGTGGCTTAAAAGCCATTATCGCCATCCACAACACCAACCTCGGCCCTGCCGTCGGTGGTTGCCGTATGTGGAATTACCACTCGGATGATGAAGCACTGACCGACGTTCTGCGCCTGTCCCGTGGCATGACCTACAAAAACGCCCTGGCCGGTCTGGAAATGGGTGGTGGCAAATCAGTGATCATCGCCGATCCCAAGACTCAGGACAGGGAAAAACTGTTCCGCGCCTTCGGCCGTTTCATCAATACCCTGGGTGGCAAATACTACTCAGCCGAAGATGTGGGCACCACCACAGCCGACATCATGATTGCCCATCAGGAAACACCTTACATGGCCGGTCTTGAAGGCAAGAGTGGCGATCCTTCTCCATTCACCGCTCTGGGCACTTATCTGGGTATCAAGGCTGCCGTTAAACATCAGCGTGGTCTGGACAGCCTCAAGGGCCTGAAAATTGCCGTACAGGGTGTTGGCCATGTGGGCTACTACCTGTGCAAGCACCTGCATGAAGAAGGTGCCGAACTGGTGGTGACCGATATCCATCAGGCTTCTTTGGATCGCGTTGCCAGCGAATTTGGCGCCACGGTCGTTGCCCCTCAGGATATCTACGTTCAGGACGTTGACGTTTATGCACCTTGCGCCCTGGGCGCCACTCTGAACGATGCCACCCTGCCTTTGCTGAAAGCTTCCATAGTCGCCGGTTGTGCCAACAACCAGCTGGCAGAGCCACGTCATGGCAAACAGCTGAAGGACATGGGCATACTCTATGCGCCTGACTATGTGATTAACGCCGGCGGTATCATCAACGTGTCTTTCGAAAAAGATTACGATGCGGCCAAGTCCACCGCCAAGGTTGAGCAGATCTACAACACCCTGCTGACCATTTTCGCCAAGGCTGACGAGCAAAATCGCACCACGGGTGAAGTGGCCGATGAGATGGCCAAAGCCATCATTGACGGCGCCAAAGCCTGAGTTTAGTCCGCTGTCATAGCCGGATTGCAGCAAAAAGGGAAGTGTCCAAACACTTCCCTTTTTCCATTTTTTAGACGAAAAAATTTATTCCCAACGTCAACAGTCAGATAGCTTACCGACACACAAATTTCATCAATTTGACGTGGAAAAGCCCCCCTCTCTCTGCTTGAATTAGTCACTCGTTCCCCTTTCAAGGACAGAGCCATGGTCAGTTTCAAATATGATCTGAATCAGCACAGGGTCGAGTTGCAGGCCAGCAACTGGTGTGGACTGGAACGGGTTTTTGTAGACGGTCAAATGGTGTCCAGCAAACTCAACTTTGGCCAACAAAGCGAGCACGCCGTGCCTTTGGGTGACGGTAATCCCTGCAAATTTCAACTACTTATTGACCCACAAACCGAAGAGCTCATGTGCCGCATCTACAAGCGCAATGAATTGGTTGCCAGTCTGAAACAGGGTAAACAAAACCTGATCCAGAGCCAACGCTTGCTCCAGCAAGGCATGATCATGTGCTGCAGCCTGGTTTTGGTGGCCCTGCTATTGTTCTGACCTGCTGTTGTTCTGAACTGAGGTCATTCTGAATTGAGGCTATCGCGGCTCAAATGTGAACCACAAGCCAACACGCGGATGCCAATAAGACTTAAAAGCGGTTTATCTTGCACAGCAGTGCCATCAGCTGCTGCTGCTCATCGGTATCGAGAATAGAGAGAAAGGCTTCATTGACCCGCTCGGCCTCCCGGATAAGGTCCTGCTCGAGCGCCTTGGCGTTATCGGTCAAAAAGATTTGGAATGCGCGGCGATTATCCGCTTCCTGATGTCGGGTGATAAGGCCGGCCACCTGCAACTGATCCAGCAAGCGGGTCATGGTGTAATTGGCCACGTCACAACGCCGGGAAAGCTCGGTCTGGGTAATGCCCTCTTCCTGCCAAAGTGCAAACAACACAGGCCACAACTTGATATCCAAGTCGTAGCGCTTAAGGCGTGCATCCAGATCATTGGCTATGGCTACATTCAGATGCGAGATAAGATAGCCCAGGCTTTCCTGACGATTCAAACGTCACCCCCACTGACAACTGCAACTTCCGCCATCCTGGCTTCGGGCAACTTCCTGTCCTTTTAATACTACCACCTAAAGCACAATAAACTAGCAGGCCTGACCATAAAAAAAGCCGCACCAGGCGGCTTAATCGACCAGTATCATATCCGCATAGCGGTAGAAGCAAGCCCGGGTCATACCGGCAACCACACCGTTTTCCAGATGAATTTCAACCCCTTTATCTTTCATCTGTATGGCAGTCTCCGGCACTTTATAATCCTCACCTACTACCGAATTAAGCAAATAATGACCATCGGCCAACAGGCAAAAATCAAACACCAGCACAGGATACAGAGCAACACTGACTGGCAATCTTTCCGCTGGCGTCCGCAATTCATAGCCGTCTGGGGTTTTCACCAGCACAGTGGCGAACAACCGGGCGAACTTCTCCGGCAAGGGTGCATCGCGATAATGCCACATGCCCTCGGAATCGATATGAAACAAGGGCTCGTCCTGACAAAGCGCCTTTGCTTCATCCATGTCCGAACCCAAATGCAATTCTCCCAGCAGGCGTTCCAATTCATTGTCACTCATGGCCCTCACTCCTGTGTTTGCAACAGCTCCAGCACCGCCTCCAGAGGATGGCGCGGCTTGAAACCCGAGAAGCGTTGCACCTGGGTGCGGCAGGAATAGCCGGACACCAGGATCTGCGTCTGTGGCCGCTGAGCCACCTGCGCTTCCCAGGACATACCATAAAGCATACGAGAGCGCTGCTGATTGTCCAGTTCGTGGCCATAGGTGCCGGCCATACCACAGCAACCCAGGTTGACAGCCTCCAGCTTGGCACCAAGTTGGGCAAATATCTGCTGCCACTCCTTGGCGGTGCCGGGTCTGGCGGTCGCCTCGGTGCAATGGCTGAACCAGGTGTAACTGTGTTTGCTCTCGGTTCGTGAAGGAAGTGACGGCAACACTTTAACCAACCACTCATTCACCAGCAGGACATTAAAGTCACCGCGCTTGTCACCCAGGGCCTCACGGTATTCATCCCGGTATACCAGCACCAGGGCGGGATCTATCCCCACCATGGGCATACCCAATTGATGCAACTCGTTTAAGAAAGCTGCACTGTCCGCCGCCTGGGCGGCAAATTTATCGAGGAAGCCCTTGATGTGTGCCGGCTTACCATTGGGCTTGAAGGGCAGCAACACGGGTTTCAGTCCCAACTGCTCCACCAGCTGCACCATGCGGTACACGACCTTGGCATCATAGAAGCTGTTGAAAGGATCCTGTACCAGAAGCACATAGCGACTGCGCTCCTCTTGGGGTATGGCCTTGAGCACTTGTAAATCATAACCCCGGCTGGCATGGCCATCGAGGCGCTCTTTCAGCGTCGGCACCGACAGCTTGGGGGAGTCCACATAACCCAGGGCCTTTTTAATCACCCACTTGCTCAGGCCGTTGTGGGTCACGGCATTGGCAAGCCTTGGCGCCCTGGCCAGCAGCTGCACCGAATCCTCGATACCGGCCACCAGATAGTCTTTTGGCGGCCTCAGGTAACGTTGGTAGTAAATATTAAAGAACTGGGCGCGGAACTTGGGCACATCCACCTTCACCGGACACTGACTGGAGCAGGCCTTGCACGCAAGACAGCCCTGAAGCGATTCCATCACCTCGTGGGAATAGTCGTACTCGTCCTTGGCCTTGAGGCTGTTCTGGGCCCGTTGCAGCAAGCCCAGTGGCTTAGCCTTGGCCAGTTCAAGCACATCGACCCCTTCGGCCTCCAGTAATCTCAGCCACTCGCGCATCAAGGATGAGCGGCCCTTGGGCGACATGATGCGATCGCCGGTCACCTTGAACGACGGACACATGGGCGATGCCGTGCTGTAGTTAAAGCACAAGCCATTGCCGTTACAGTTCATCACATCGGGGAAGGACTCCCGTACCTTGACGGGGATTTGCCGGTCAAAACTGCCGCGCTTGGTGCTGTCAACGTCATAACAGAGTGGGCCCTTGTCCCTTGGGGCCACCAGCTTGCCGGGATTGAGGCGATTGTCGGGATCAAACCAGCTCTTGATGTCCTGCAGCACGCCGTAAAGTTCTTCACCAAATACCGCCGGACCATATTCACCGCGCACGCCCTTGCCATGCTCGCCCCACATCAGGCCGCCGTACTTCAGGGTCAGGGCTGCCACTTGATCCGACACGGTACGGAGCAACTTTTCATCGGCGGGATCGCACATGTCCAGCGCCGGGCGCACATGCAGCACACCGGCATCCACATGGCCAAACATGCCGTACTGCAACTTGTGGCTGTCGAGCAGGGCGCGAAACTCCATGATGAAGTCGGCCAGCTGCTCGGGCGGTACCGCAGTGTCTTCGGCAAAGGCGATGGGCTTGCGACTGCCCTTTGTGGCGCCCAGCAGGCCCACGGCCTTTTTACGCATGGCGTAAATTTTCTCTATGCTGTCCTTGTCATGGGTGGTCTGGAACCCCATCAACCCACACTCGTTAGATGCTATCTGAGCCCTGAGCACAGCTTCCAACGCCGCCACCTTGGCGCTGACCTCATGGTCTTCACCGGCGAACTCCACCATGTTGAGGCCTTCGATAATCTTGCCCGGTACATCCTGGATAAGATCTTTCACCGAGTGCCAGACTATGTCTTCGCGGGCCAGGTTCAATACCTTGGAATCCACTGTCTCCACCACGGTTGCCTTGGCCTGCACCAAAGCAGGAGCGTGCCGCAGCGCCGACTCGAAGGAGTCGTACTTGATGTTAACCATGGCTCGGCTTTTCGGCAGCGGAGTCAGGTTGAGTTTGGCCTCGGTGATCACCGCCAGGGTGCCTTCTGAGCCGGTAAGAATGCGGCTCAGGTCAAACTTGCTTAAGCTATCGTCCCAGACATGCTCGAGATCGTAACCGGTCAGAAACCGGTTGAGGCGCGGAAAACGCTTCAGGATAAGCTCACGTTTGTCACGGCATACCGCCGCCACCTTGGAGTGCAGGCCTGCTGAGTCAATCGCCTCGGCAGACATGGGCATGGTATCGAGCACAGTGCCGTCCACCAGCACGCTTTTAAGACCCAGCACATGATCGGAAGTCTTGCCATACACCAGGGAGCCGGCACCGGAGGCGTCGGTATTGATCATGCCGCCCACTGTGGCGCGGTTGGAGGTGGACAAATCCGGGCTGAAAAAGAAGCCGTGGGGTCTTAAGGCATCGTTGAAGGCATCTTTCACCAAACCGGCCTCAACCCGGGCCCAACCTTCCTCGGCATTGATTTCCAGCACCCGGTTCATGTAACGGGACAAATCCAGGATAAGCCCATGGGTCAGCGACTGGCCATTGGTACCAGTACCGCCGCCACGGGGGCTGAATACCACTTCTCGGAATTGCTCCTGTGCCGCCAGCTGCATCACCTTTTGCACATCGGCCGTGCTCCTGGGATACAACACTGCCTGGGGCAAAAATTGGTATACCGAATTGTCAGTGGCCTGCACCAGACGGGCACTGTAGCGTTTGTCTATGTCGCCCTGAAAACCGCAATGGGACAAGGCATCGAGAAACGCAAGATAGACGGGGTCCAGGGTTTGTTGATGTGAAAGCTGGGGTAACATGAGGGGCTTCTGGTCGATTATTCTAGTTTCGGCATTATAAACAAAAAAAAGCCGCTAAAAAGCGGCTTTTGTGACACAAAGGTAAATTGCTTAGCCGTGGGCTTCAGCCAGGTACAGCCAGGTGTCGATTACAGTGTCTGGGTTCAAAGACACAGTGTCTATGCCCTGCTCCACCAGCCAGGCGGCGAAGTCGGCATGATCCGATGGGCCCTGACCACAGATACCCACGTAGGCACCCTTGGCCTTGGCGGCCTTGATGGCCATGGCCAGCAGCGCTTTAACCGCTTCGTTACGCTCATCGAACAGGTGGCTGATGATGCCGGAGTCGCGGTCCAGACCCAGGGTCAGCTGAGTCAGGTCGTTGGAGCCGATGGAGAAACCATCGAAGTGCTCCAGGAACTTGTCCGCCAACAGGGCGTTGGATGGCAGTTCGCACATCATAATGACGCGCAGACCGTCTTTACCACGCTCCAGACCTTCTTCCTTCAGCAGTTCAATCACCTGCTCGGCCTCACCCAGGGTGCGGACGAAGGGGATCATGATCTCAACGTTTTTCAGACCCATGTCGTTGCGAACGCGCTTGATGGCTTCACATTCCAGGGCGAAACAGTCACGGAAAGACTCGGAGATATAACGGCTGGCACCGCGGAAGCCCAACATAGGGTTCTCTTCCTCGGGCTCGTAGCGATCGCCGCCCACCAGGTTGGCGTACTCGTTTGACTTGAAGTCAGACATACGCACAATCACCTTCTTCGGATGGAAGGCGGCGGCGATGGTGGCAATACCTTCCACCAGACGGGCGATATAGTATTCAACGGGTGATTCGTAACCGGCGATCATCTCGTTGATTTCTTCCTGCAGCGCCGCATCCTGCTGATTGAATTCCAGCAGCGCCTTGGGATGAATACCTATCATGCGGTTGATGATGAATTCCAGACGGGCCAGGCCCACACCCTCGTTTGGCAGACGGGCGAAGTCAAAGGCGCGGTCGGGGTTACCCACGTTCATCATTATCTTCATCGGCAGTGTGGGCATGGCATCCACACGGCTGGAAACCACTTCAAACTCCTGCTTGCCATCGTAGATGTAGCCTGTGTCGCCTTCGGCGCAGGATACGGTCACCATCTGGCCGTTTTGAATACGGTCGGTCACATCACCACAACCCACAACGGCTGGCACGCCCAGTTCACGGGCGATGATGGCCGCGTGGCAGGTACGACCGCCACGGTTGGTGACTATGGCGCTGGCGCGCTTCATGATGGGTTCCCAATCAGGGTCTGTCATGTCGGTCACCAGCACGTCGCCGGGCTGGATCTTGTCCATCTCGTCGATGGACTTCAGTACCTTGGCAACACCGCTGCCGACCTTGTGACCAATGGCGCGACCTTCACAGATCACGGCGCCACGGCTCTTGAGGTGATAACGCTCAATCAATTGTACGTCTTCACGTGAACGCACAGTCTCGGGACGGGCCTGTACTATATACAGCTTGCCGTCGTTGCCATCTTTGGCCCACTCGATGTCCATGGGACGACCGTAGTGTTTCTCGATGATCATGGCCTGCTTGGCCAGTTCCATCACTTCGGCATCGCTGATGGAGAACTGGCGGCGGTTGGCCAGCTCAACGTCTTCAATCTTGACCTGCTTACCGTGTGAAAGATCGTCTGAGTAGACCATCTGGATAAGCTTGGAACCAATGTTGCGACGCACCACGGCCTGATGGCCTGAGGTCAGGGTTGGCTTGTGAACGTAGAATTCGTCAGGGTTAACGGCGCCTTGCACCACCATTTCACCCAGACCGTAGGAAGAAGTCACAAACACCACATCGTCGTTACCGGATTCGGTGTCTATGGTGAACATTACGCCTGAAGCGGCCTTGTCGGAGCGCACCATGCGCTGCACGCCGGCAGACAGGGCAACACCACGGTGATCGTAGCCCTGGTGCACACGGTAGGAGATGGCGCGATCGTTGAACAGAGAAGCAAACACGTGCTTGATGGCCACCAGCACGGCATCGTAACCCTTAACGTTCAGGAAGGTTTCCTGCTGACCGGCGAAAGAGGCATCGGGCATGTCTTCGGCGGTTGCGGAAGAACGTACCGCAAAGGACGCGTCTGTGGTCTCACCAGACAGCTTGTTGTAGGCCTCATGGATGGCCTGCTCGAGTTCGGGTTGGAATGGGGTTTCAATCACCCACTGTCTGATCTGTGCACCCACTTTTGCCAGTGCATTGACATCGTCGACGTCCAGAGTGTCAAGAATGTCATAAATCTTCTGGTTAACTCCACTTTGCTCAAGAAACTCATTGAACGCATGAGCCGTGGTCGCAAAGCCGCCAGGTACTTGAACGCCGGCATTGGCCAGATTGCTTATCATCTCGCCAAGAGAGGCATTTTTACCGCCAACCTTGTTGACGTCGCCCATGCCTAATTCCTGATACCAGAGTACATATTGCTGCACTGTTCTATCTCCGCAAGTTTATTTAAGTGGCCCCTTCACACGAGGGCAGCGGCATTTTACACTTCGGCAGGGTTAGCGTAAATCTATAATTTTCTTTGTAATTTTATTACTACATGGGGTAAGTATGGCTCGTAAAGTTTTCTACATTTCCGACGGAACAGCGATCACGGCCGAGGTGTTCGGTCACGCGGTACTTTCACAATTTCCGATGGAATTTGAAGCGCTTACCATCCCATTTGTTGAAACTATCAGCAGGGCCGAGGCGGTAAAAAAGCAGATCAATGATAGTTTTATTACGACAGGGGAACGTCCTCTGGTATTTCATTCCATAGTTAACGCCGATATCCGCGACATCATCTATTCCAGTGAAGGCCTGGATTACGACTTTCTCAACACCTTCGTGGCGCCGCTGGAGCAACAACTGGGGGTCAGCGCCAAGCCGGTCACCCACAGAACCCACGGAAAGGCCAATCACAGCTACGAAGCCAGGATAGATGCCATCAACTTCGCCATGGAAAACGATGATGGCCAGACCCTCAAGCACATGGACAAGGCAGACCTTATCCTGCTCGGCGTATCCCGCTGCGGTAAAACCCCGTCGAGCCTGTATCTGTCTATGCAATTCGGTATCAAGGCGGCCAACTACCCCTTCACCGAAGATGATATGGATAACCTGAAGTTGCCCGAGGCGCTTAAACGCAACAAGCACAAGCTGTTTGGCCTGACCATAGATCCGGTGCGCTTGCATGAAATCCGCCAGAGCCGGATGGAAAACAGCCGCTACTCTTCCCTGCGCCAGTGCCGACTTGAGGTTAAGGAAGTGGAAATGCTGTTCAAACGTGAACGCATCCCCTATATCGACACCACCAACCACTCGGTGGAAGAGATCTCCACCAAGATCATCGATGTCACCGGACTCGAACGGCATATGTTCTGATAGTGCAAGGGATTTCCATTTCAGATCTAACTTAAATCAATTTCATTGCACGGTTGTCGATAAATGCAGCAATTGCCGCTGTGCAGCGAAACACTATTGGTTATAATCCGGTTCAATCCAGCGATAAGCCCGCACGAATACCGGTATGATGAATGACCATTAAAACAGACGAACTGCGAACATCCCTTCTTTGTAAAGTTATTTCACCCGCCCAATTGGCGTCTGAATATCCTCTGACCCAGGAAGCAGCCGATTATCTGGTGGCCCAGCGCCGCGAGGTGGAAGCCATACTGACGGGTGAAGATCAGCGCCTGTTGGTGGTTATCGGCCCCTGCTCCATCCATGACACCAAGGCGGCACTGGAATACGCCGGTCGTCTGGCGAAGCTGCACCATGAGCTTAAAGAGGATCTGTGCATCCTGATGCGGGTGTATTTTGAAAAGCCGCGGACCATAGTGGGCTGGAAGGGATTGATTTCAGATCCGGATCTCGACGGCAGTTTCAGTCCCAACAAGGGCCTGCGTCTGGCGCGGCAGTTGCTGCAGCAGATAACCGAACTCAAGCTGCCCATCGCCACCGAGTTCCTCGACATGGTCAACGGTCAGTATATTGCCGATCTCATCACCTGGGGCGCCATCGGTGCCCGCACCACCGAAAGTCAGGTACACAGGGAAATGGCTTCGGCCCTCTCCTGCCCCGTGGGCTTCAAGAACGGTACCGACGGCAACATCAGTATCGCCGTGGACGCAGTGCGTGCTGCCAAGGTGCCGCACATCTTCTACTCACCGGACAAGGATGGCGCCATGGCGGTGTACCGCACCCATGGCAACCCATACGGCCACATCATTCTGCGCGGTGGCAAGGCTCCCAACTACAGTGCCGAGCATGTGAATGACGCCAAGCAAAAGCTGGAGTCCGTTGGCATCAACACAGGTCTGGTGGTGGATTTCAGCCACGGCAACAGCCAGAAACAGCACAAGCGCCAGCTGGAAGTGGCCAAGGACATAATGGCACAGCTGCGCAGTGGCTCCACGGCCATCGCCGGCATCATGGCCGAAAGTTTCCTGGAAGAAGGCAATCAGGCGGTCAAAGCCGGTGAGCCCCTGTGCTATGGCAAGAGCATCACCGATGCCTGTCTGCACTGGGAAGATTCCGAACAGTTGTTGCGGGAGTTGGCGGCTGCGGTGCGCGATCGCCGCGCCCTGTTGGCCAAACGCTGAGTCCCGTGTTTTCCGAACCCGGCTTTCAGCGCCGGGTTTCCTTGAAAAGGCCCCGACATTCGGGGCTTTTTTGTTTTCCGCTTTGTTCCACTTATCAGAGGCAAAGTTAACAGCCTGTAACCCCGCAATGACCCGGGTGTAACAGAATAACCATGGCGATGTAAAACCTGCGCCAAGCGGGCAAATTTCGGCCAGAGTCGCTATTTATTGGCCACCCGGATGGCTATAATCCGGCTCCTTTTTCAGCTCAAACCGCAGGTTGCCCATGTCCCCCACCGAAACCGTCTCCACCCTGTCCGACGCCATGCTCGCACGCATCGAACAATCCGAAGCACGGGTGATCAAGGCGGTATTTCCGTCCATCACCAATCATCACAATACCCTGTTCGGTGGTGAAGCCCTGGCCTGGATGGATGAAACTGCCTTTATTGCCGCCACCCGCTTTTGCCGCAAAACCCTGGTCACTGTGAGTTCCGACCGCATCGACTTCAACAAGGCCATCCCGGCCGGCAGCCTGGCGGAACTGGTAGCCCGGGTGATCCACGTGGGCAATACTTCACTCAAGGTGGAAGTGAATATCTATATTGAGGACATGTATCAGGACAGACGCGAGCATGCCATCCGCGGCGTCTTTACCTTTGTGGCCATTGATGACCAGCGACAGCCTACCCGGGTGTGGCTGGAGCCCCAAGCCAGTTAGACTTTAGTCTAGTCCCCCGCTAATCAAGGGCATTTGTCGATTGGCGGGGTAATAAAGCGGTAGGAACCGGCATTACTTTTCTGCTACATTGGCTTATCTTCACGTGCAACCAAGATAACCATAAACGCCATGAAGCTCGAAAATCTGAATGTCATCATAGCCGACGACCACCCGCTGTTCCGCAACGCCCTGCGCCAGGCGCTCTCAAGTGCCTTTGCCGACACCCGTTGGTTTGAAGCCGACAGCGCCGAGGCGCTGCAAACCTTGTTGGACCAGGACGCCGAGGCCTACGATTTGGTGCTGCTGGATCTGCAAATGCCGGGCGCCCACGGCTATTCCACCCTTATCCATCTACGGGCCCACTATCCCGAATTGCCTGTGGTGGTGATTTCTGCCCATGAGGATGTTCAGACCATCAGCCGTGCCATCCACTATGGCAGCGCCGGTTTTATCCCCAAATCAGCCTCCATGGATACCCTCACCGAGGCCATGACCTCAGTGCTGTACGGTGATATCTGGCTGCCGGAGGGCATAGAACTGATAGCCCTGGATGAGAGTGGCACGGATCAAACCGCAGGTAAGCTGGCTGAGCTGACGCCCCAGCAGTACAAGGTGCTGCAGATGTTTGCCGAAGGCTTGCTGAACAAACAGATAGCCTATGATTTGGGCGTGTCCGAAGCCACCATCAAGGCCCACGCCACCGCCATTTTCAGAAAGCTTGGAGTTCGCAACCGCACCCAGGCTGTCATCGCCCTGCAGCAGCTGGAAATGGATAAGGTCGAATTAAATTGAAACCCGCGCCTGCAAATGCAGGCGTGTTCTTATCTGCTCAGCGACTGCGCTGAAACTTAAGCACAAACTTGTCCAACTCATTGGCGAAGGCCTGCCTGTCGGCCTGGCTCAATTTGGGGCTGCCGCCGGTATCGACGCCGCTGGCCCGCATGGTATCGAGAAAATCCCGCATATTCAGCCGGGCGCGGACGTTGTCCCGGGTCAAGAGCTCACCGCGGCTGTTTAGGGCAAAAGCGCCCTTGTCTATTACCTCCGCCGCCAGCGGAATATCGTTGCTTATCACCAGATCGCCGACATTTACCCTTCTGACTATCTCATTGTCGGCCACATCAAAGCCCTTGGGCACCTGCAGGCAACGAATGGAGGCGGCACCTGTTATCCGCAGCGCCTGATTGGCGACAAAGGTCACCACTATGCCGCTGCGAAAGGCCGCGCGCACCAGCATCTCGCGGATAACCACGGGGCAGGCATCGGCATCGACCCAAATTTGCACTGGCTCATGGGCTTCTTGGGTATGAGCTTCCTGGGTACTGTGTTCTTGGCCATCGGCTTTTGGGGTAGGGTTGTCCACCACTGTCATCTTAATCCTTATCTCAATTCAGGCACCGGACACATCCGGCGCGCCTTTATACCTTGCCATCCCAATCGCAGCAAGCCTCAGGCCGCCTTCACCAGGCTGGAGATCAGTGCCCGCAGGGAGGCCGGTTTGATCATCTTGGCCATGTAGTGATAGCCACGGCGTTGCACATCCTCAACCAATTCCTTGCGGGTGTTGGCGGTGATAAGGATCCCCGGCAGTTGCTGACCGTAGAGGGCACGGATCCCATCCATGGCGTCCACGCCGTTCTGGCCATCATCCAGGTGGTAGTCGGCCAGCACTATGTCCGGCGCCACGCCCTTGAGACCGAGCTTGATGCGCGCATCCCCCAGATCCCGGGCACAGATCACCTCGCAGTGCCAGCGGCTGAGCAGGCTCTCCAGCCCCGCCAAAATGGCCTCCTCGTTATCTATGCACAGCACCTTGACGCCGGCAAGTGGCTTAAGCACAGCTGGAGTGGCCCTGGGCTGTACCTGGCTGACGGTTTCTCCGAGCGGCACCAGGATGGAAAACAAGGAACCCTTACCCAGCACCGAAGTGACCCGGATTTCATGGTTCAGCACCTTGCTTATCCTGTCGGCAATGGCCAGTCCCAGTCCCAAGCCGCTGACACCCTGACTGTTTGGATTGTTCAGCCGTTTGAATTCCTTGAATATTTCATAAAGCTCTTTTTCATCTATGCCGCAGCCGGTATCCAGCACCTGAATTTCCAGGGCCTTGTCCCTGTGGCGACAACCGAGGAGCACCCTGCCCCCCTTGGCATAGCGGTAGGCGTTGGTGAGGAAGTTTTGCAGCACCCGCCTGAGCAGCGCAGGATCCGAGTTGATGGTTGCCGTACTCGGCACCATGGCAAAACGGATACCATGGTCGGTCGCCATGGCGTCAAACTCCACCGCCAGGCCATTGAGCAGATCGGCCACGGCAAAATCACGGCGATTGACTTCCACCATCCCCGAATCCAGTTTGGAAATATCCAACAGATCCGTCAGCAGTTCACCGGCAATGCGCAGCGAACTGTTCACATGGGACAAGGTGGTGCGCGCCTCCTGATCGAGCTTGGGGTACTGGGACAGGCTGGCGGTAAACAACCGCGCGGCGTTGAGGGGCTGCATCAAATCATGGCCCACGGCGGCAAGGAAACGGCTCTTGGAGGCATTGGCCATTTCCTCCTGGGCCTTGGCCTCCAGCAGTTGGCTGTTGAGCAGCGCCAGTTCATAGGTACGCTCCCGCACCCGACTTTCAAGGGTTTCGTTAATTTCCAGCAGCGCCTTTTCCTGTTGCCGGTACTGGGTAATATCGGTAAAGGTCATCACGAAACCGCCGTCCGGCATGGGGTTACCCTGAATTTTGATCACCTTGCCGTCGCTGCGTTGCCGCTCCGAGGTATGGGGCGTGCCATCACGCATATGTTGCACCCGGCGCGCCACCTGCTCCTCAATGTCGCCCTCACCGCAATAGCCGCGGGCGGCGTTGAAGCGGATCACTTCACTGATGGGCATACCCGCCTGCAAAAAATTGCTCGGATACTGATACAGCTCGGCATAGCGGAAATTCCAGGCCACCAGGTTCAGATCCTTGTCGACCACACTGATCCCTTCGTAGGCATGTTCAATGGCGCCGCGGAGGATCTCCTGGCTCAGCATGACCTTGCTTGAGGCCTCATCCACCAGGCTGAATACCTCATCAAGGGCCAGATCCCGTCCCTGCAATACCGAATCCATCACCAGTGCCGCACTGGAGGCCCCCAGCACACCGGCCAGCATGTGCTCTGTGTGGGCAATCAACTCAGGGGGCGCCGCCTTGTTCCAGTTGTCGCGATTGACGGTTTCGGGAGAGAAACGGGAAAAGCTTTCATAGGCCCGGGTGGGGCTGACAAAACGGCTGGCAAGAATGAGCAAATCCTGCTGACTGATGGGTACTGTCTTGCGATTGCCACTGCCCTTCAGCTCACCTGGCAACACAAAGGCGCTGGCCTGAATACGTTCCACCACCCCGGCGCGAAACCAAAGTGAACCGAGTACATAGGCCACACTGTTCACCAGCAGTGCCAGCAGGGTATCACTGACATTGGGGCTGATATAGGCCAGCAGCCGCAGGCCTTCCCCGGCGCCGCCAGCCTCACCCATGGCGCCCTTGATAAGCACATAGCCCCAGAGGCCAAAGCCCGCCACCAGGCCCAGGAACACGCCGCTGCGGTTGCCGTATTTCCAATACAGGCCACCCACCAGCGCCGGCGCCAATTGGGCAAAGGCCCCGAAGGACAACATGCCCAGGTGCGAAAGTGAGTCGCTGTTGGACAAATTCAGGTAGGACAAATAGCCCATGGCCAGAATAAGCACTATGGTCAGGCGGCGCGCATTGAGCAAAAAGGTGGAAAACTGGCTGAAATTCTTCTCACGGATGCGGCCGGTTTTGAGCATCAGTGGCACCAGCCACTCGTTACTGACCATCACAGATATGGTCACCACTGCCACTATCACCATGCCGGTGGCGGCGGACAGGGTGCCGAGCAGCGCCACTACGGCCAGGGCCGGTTGCTCCAGCGCCAGCGGCAGGTTAATCACATAGGAATCGGCGGGCACGCTGTCACCGAGCAGCACCTTGCCCGCCAGCGCCAAGGGCGCCACAAACAGGCCAAACAAGGCGATATAAACGGGAAACAGCCAGCGGCCACGGCTCAAGGTCTGCTCACCGGCGCACTCGACCACCATCACATGAAACTGCCTTGGCATACAGAGAAACGCGGCTATGCCCACCAACAGATCCGGCAATATGGCCTCCAGCCTGACGGTGGGATTGGCCACCAGATCCCGGGCCACGGCTTGCTGCCAGATATCGCCGAAACCATCAAAAACCCCAAAACTTATCACGGCACCCACCAGCAAAAAGGCCGCCAGCTTCACCAGGGATTCAAAGGCAATGGCCAGCATCATGCCCGGATTGTGTTCGGTGGCATCGAGCTTGCGGGTACCGAACAGAATGGCAAACACCGCCAGCACAGCGGAGATCATCAGTCCCACATTGCCGGCGTCCAGGGGATCATCCGGGCGTTGGAACAAATCCAGACTGGCGATCATCGCTTTAAGCTGCAAGGCTATATAGGGCATGATGCCGAACAGGGCTATCAGGGTCACCAGGGCCGCCAGCAGCTGAGATTTGCCGTAACGGGCGGCGATAAAGTCGGCCACCGAGGTGATGTTCTGAGCCTTGGACACCAGCACCATCTTGCGCAGCAGGCCAAAGCCGAGGGTGAACACCAGAATGGGGCCGATAAAAATCGGCAGGAAGGACCACATATCGGAGGCCGCCTGACCCACGGTGCCGAGGAAGCTCCAGGAGGAACAATAGACCGCCAGGCTCAGGCCATAGATCCACACCTGCAGCTTTTTGGTGACACCGCTGAACCAGCGCTCAGCCCCCCAGGCCAGCAGGAACAGCAGAAAGACGTAAAAAACCGCAATAACGGCAACAAACAGGGTCAGATTCATAGTAAGCTCATTTTTTTTGGTCTATTGTGCACCGGAAAGCGGTCAAAATCCAGCCAAGAAACATGATGCACCAGACTGAAAAATAAAGGAATTTATAAACTAGACCAAGGTCTAATGGAGTAGAGAAGTCCCCATGACCATACTCATTCCACGCTATAGATAAAAAGGGAAGTCCCATGAGCACGCAGTCTCTCTACAAGGTCGATGCCGACTTTGCCGCCAAGGCACTTGTAAACAACGAGCAATATCAGGTGATGTATCAGGAATCCATTACCGATCCCGATGGCTTCTGGCGCAAGCACGGCCAGCGCATTGATTGGATAAAGCCATATACCCAGATCAAGAAAACCTCCTTCGACGACAGGGACCTGTCAATCAACTGGTTCTACGACGGTACCCTCAACGCCTCCGCCAACTGCCTCGATCGCCATCTGGAAACCAAGGGCGACACCAAGGCCATCATTTGGGAAGGGGATGACGCCAGCGAGCAGCGGACCCTGACCTATCGCGAACTGCATGCCGAAGTGTGCCGCTTTGCCAATGCCCTCAAGGCCCAGGGCGTTGCCCGTGGCGATGTGGTCACCATTTACATGCCCATGGTGCCCGAAGCCGCCGTGGCCATGCTGGCCTGTGCCCGCATTGGCGCCGTGCACTCCGTGGTGTTCGGCGGTTTCTCACCGGATTCCATCGCTTCACGCATCATTGACGGCAAGTCCAAACTGGTGATCACCGCCGATGAAGGCGTGCGTGGCGGCCGTAAAATTCCGCTCAAGGCCAACATAGACCAGGCCCTGAACAATCCCGATGTCACCACAGTGGAGCGTGTGCTGGTGCTGAAACGCACCGGTGGCAACGTCAACTGGCAAGCGGGTCGCGATCTCTGGTGGCACGAGGCCTGCGAAGGTATGGCCGATCAGTGCCCGGCTGAGGAAATGGGCGCCGAAGATCCGCTGTTCCTGCTGTACACCTCAGGCTCCACCGGCAATCCCAAGGGCGTACTGCACACCACAGGTGGCTACCTGGTGTATGCCGCCATGACCCATGAATACGTGTTTGACTACAAGCCCGGTGAAATCTACTGGTGTACCGCCGACGTGGGTTGGATCACCGGCCACAGCTACATGGTCTATGGTCCGCTGGCCAACGGTGCCACCATTTTGATCCACGAAGGTGTGCCCAATCATCCCAGTCCCAAACGTCTGGGCGAAATGATCGACAGACATCAGGTCAATACCCTGTATACCGCCCCTACCCTTATCCGAGCCCTGATGGCCGAAGGCAAGGAGCATTTTGACAGCTTCAGCGGCAAGTCACTGCGGATAATGGGCTCTGTAGGTGAACCCATCAACCCTGAAGCCTGGCGCTGGTACCACGAGGTGATAGGCCACGGCCATTGCCCGATAGTGGATACCTGGTGGCAAACCGAAACCGGCGGCATACTGATCACCCCGCTGCCGGGCGCAACAGACACCAAGCCCGGCTCGGCCACCCGTCCCTTCTTCGGCGTGAAACCGGCCCTGGTGGACAACGAGGGCAATATCCTCGAAGGCGCCACCGAAGGAAACCTGGTGATGCTGGACTCCTGGCCGGGACAGATGCGCACCGTTTATGGTGACCATGAACGCTTCGCCCTCACCTACTTCAAAACCTTCCGCGGCATGTATTTCACCGGCGACGGTGCCCGTCGTGACGAAGACGGCTATTACTGGATAACAGGCCGGGTGGACGACGTGATCAACGTTTCCGGTCACCGCCTCGGCACCGCCGAAGTGGAAAGTGCCCTGGTGTCCCATGAGCTGGTTGCCGAAGCTGCCGTGGTGGGTTATCCCCACGACATCAAGGGCCAGGGTATCTATGCCTATGTGACCCTGACCAAGGGAACCGAAGCCACCGAAGAGCTGCGTCAGGAACTGCGCCAATGGGTACGCAAAGAAATCGGCGCCCTGGCCACACCGGATCTCATCCAGTGGGCAACCGGTCTGCCCAAGACCCGTTCCGGCAAGATCATGCGCCGCTTCCTGCGCAAGATTGCCGCCAACGAAGTCACCAACCTGGGCGATGCCTCTACCCTGGCCGATCCGGCCGTGATTGATACCCTCATCGAGAGCCGTCTCAATCGCAACAACTGAGTACCTTAAATGACCCTCACCCGGTCTTTCTCCTCGCTTGCCCCTCATTGAGGGGCTTTTTTTTATGCTGAAAAGCCGGGCAGCAGGCAGCGGGTAAATTCCCCCTTGCCAAGTTATTAGCCAATCGCTCCCGGCTGAAGGCCCACGACTTTCTGCCGCTTGCAAGACGGCATTGGTTTTGCCCTTGATGTAACTTCCGGCATGGGAAGTACTAAATCACCTGCGGTGCGCTTTCGCACTGCCACCCCTGTGACACGCCGCGAGTCCCTCCCTGGAGACTCAACGGCGACTTCCATGTCGCCGATGGTCACTGGTGCGGCAGTGCTTGTTCAATGGTGTTCCTCTCCGGCTAATGGTTGTCTCAGTCAAAAGACCCCAAAGCATGAAATTATCGCTTGCCGACTCCTTTGCTGCCTAAATGCCAACCCGTTTCCACTGTTCAGCAAAGATTCTCAGTGTTATTGCCAATGGCCAAAACGCAAGCACGGTTTTCTGCATTTCATGGCACGGTTTCATAGGGTTAACGTGGCTATTATCGAAAGAAATCAACGCCTTCAATGTGACCTATCCCCCCAATTTAAGACCATGACATTGATGAGATTTCCAATACACTGGAGCCAATGGAGATCTCAACATGAAGAAACGCTACACCGAAGAACAAATCATTAAGGCCATCAAACAGCATGAGGCAGGGGCAAAGGTCGATGACATTTGCCGAGAGATGGGCATATCCACGGGCACTTTCTATAACTGGCGCAGCAAGTATGCCGGGCTCGAAGTGAATGAAGCGAAGCTGCTGAGGGAGTTGGAGGCCGAGAACAACAAGCTAAAAAAGATGCTGGCCGACAAGATGCTGGAAGTCGAAGCCATGAAGGATGTGCTGTCAAAAAAGTGGTAACGCCAGCGGCAAAAATGTCTGTTGCTCAACACCTGATTGAGGGTTTCAGCCTCAGTGAGCGAGTGGCCTACAAGCTGGCAGGCTGAGCCGGACTGCATTTCGCTATCAGCCCAGGACAACGCCAGACACTGGGCTCTGACAGCGGCTGAAGGCGCTGACGACTCAATATCCCCGCTAGGGGTATCTGATGCTGCATGGTTTGCTCAGAGGTGAAGGCTTGGTCCAGAACCGTACACGTACCTATCGGCTCTACACCGAGGAAGGCTTGCAGGTCAGGACGAAGAAACGCAAGAAGCTAACCCGGCCAAAGCAGCCCATGAAAGTGTTAACGGCACCCAATCAACGCTGGTCTATGGACTTTGTGTCAGACCAACTCAGCAGTGGTCGGCGCTTTCGGGTACTGAATGTCGTGGATGATTATTCGCGGGAAATGGTCAGTCAATTAGTCTCAGAGGCCATTAGTGGTAGGCAGGTCGCCAGATTCTTGGACCAATTGATGGAAGAGCGAGGCAAGCCAAACAAGGTTACTTGCGACAATGGGACAGAATTTACCAGCAAGGCAATGTTCTTCTGGAGTAAGGAAACGGGCGTCACACTGGCCTTTATCCAGCCAGGAAAGCCGACGCAAAATGCCTTTGTGGAAAGCCTGAATGGCAAATTCCGGAACGAATGCCTGAACCAGCACTGGTTCAGAACCTTAGACGAAGCCAGATACGAAATCGAACTATGGCGTGAACACTACAACCATGTTCGCCCACATAGTTCACTGAACCATATGCCACCTGTTAAGTATGCCAAGCAGGCAGCATAAGCTGGAAAATCTCATCAAGAGATTGGTACTAATCTCGGGGAAAGGTCAATAGCGTCATCGCCCAATAAGATATTATTTCCTGCCAATGAGTTACCTGTGCTTTCGGTCAGTGCTACATCCCACCCTGGTTGATGCGCATCAGCATGATATCCGATTGCTGGTCCCGCCATTTGGAATACACCAATCCGTCGCATTCTGGTGTCAGGTCGAATTTCAACTTGGCATCCCCGGCAAGCGAAAGCAGCTCGCTTTCTGTTCCTTGTAAAAAGGAATGACGCATAAGGCTAATGCCCCTGTTCTGCTCAAGATCCCGTTTGAGGTAATACAGGGCGTCGTTACATACAGCAAAGTTGTCACTTCGAAGCACGTCGGCAAGGTGCAGGTGCTCTTTTTTCGTTTCCAGGTCGAGATACCAAATGCCGGTCTGGTGAAATTTAGTGAAGTAAAGCGCACCACTCTCTGCCTGGCGCATCTGATAGCCACCACCTTGCGTCAATTGCGTTGTTTGTTGTGAGGCCAGATCCTTTGCCCACAGCTGCCAGTCGCCGCTGTTATCAGAGGTGAAATACAGGGTGGTGCCGTCGCGGGAAAACTGCGGATAAGCAGCCGTCATATCGTCAAGCGGCAAGGGCTCGAGACGATTTTGTTGTGCATTAAGCAGGTAAAGCTTCTTGTCGCTGGTAGCGACCGCGATGCGATTACCATCCGGATGCCAGGCATAGCTGTCGATTTGCACATCTTGTGGCAGAGCATCGAGCACAGTCAACTCGCCCCTGTGGTTAAGCCACAGCTGCATCAGACCATTGCGATCGGACAGGAATAACAGGGACTGTCCATCGGGCGAATAGCAGGGTTGGCTGTCAATGCGGCTCGAACTGGCATCGAGTTTGACCGCTGCTGCCTTCGGGCTCAGTGCTTGTTGCCACAGGTCGACTTCGGCACTTTGGATGGCATAGACAATGGCATTGCCGCTGCTGCTGAGTTCCGGTGCCTGCATCGGCATTGCCGCGTGGTACAGGGAACTCAGCTCACCCGTTTCAACATTGATTAGTTTCAGCTCACCACCGGTACGATTATCGCTGTAGAGCAAGAATTGTTCGTCAGCGGTCCAGCTGATATTCCAGGCTAGAAACCCCAGTTCTACCAGTTTGCGTTCCTGGCCACTTTGCAGATCTTTTATATAGACCTCGTTATTACCCCAGTACTTATTGCGCAAGAAAGCCAGGTAGCGTCCGCTTGGCGACATGGCCAACTCGTTGTCACCGTAATAATTGTCACTTTGGGCGGTGATAGTGGTGAGTCGGTCGGTTGCCAAATCAAGACGATGGATCTGGTACGGCTGTTGTGGATTACGCCTGTCGGTAAAGTACAGACTTTTAGCGTCCGGAGCCCATACCACATTGCTATAGTGTTCAACGGCGCCGCATTGATAGAGTTGCTTCTCGTCTATGGTATTGCCCAGGGCATCCAGGCTCAGCAACATCAAATGGCATTGCCCGCTGCCCTTGCGAAAGAACGCTATTTGTCGCGCATCCGGGGAAAAGCTGGGGCTGCGATCGTTGAACATTGATTCGGTTAACCGAATTCGCTGCCCACTATCGAGCACTTTGAGATATAGATTGTAGGGGGCATCCACAGTGGGACGATGGCGATAGAGCAACCACTTTTCATCCTGCGACAAGGTGGCATCATACTCAAAGCCGACTTCGCTGGTTACCTGTATAAATTTCGGTGTTCCAATATATAACGCTTTGAATTCTTGCTGCCAAGGCAATTGCCACAGCACGGCAATTCCCAGTGCCAAGAGCAGCAGGAGCACAAGCCAGCGGTTAATACGCCACAGCATGCCCTTATTCGCCACGTCCCGAGGAGCAGTGTTCTGCGCCCCTGTGTTACTGAAGCGCCCCGTAGCCTCCTGGAGGCCGGCGTTTTGCGCAACTATCCCCTCTATCGGTTGCCTTGCCAGGCTCTCAACCTCGGCAATCAGGCGATAGCCTTTTTTCGGAATAGTCTGGATATAACGCGGCATGTCAGCATTGTCACCCAACGCTTTACGCAGCAGGGCTATAACCCGGCTTACTGCACCATCGCTTACCTTGGCGGGCCATAACTCGCTCATCAGCTGCTCGCGATTCACCACTTGGTCTTTATGACAGGCAAGATAGTGCAGTACGTCGACTACCTTGGGTTCGACGCTCTGCACCTTGTCGCCCAAGGCTATGGTATTGAGATCTCTGTTTACTTCAAAATTACCGACCCGAAAATTGCCGGTGATCCTTACTGTCACCTGGTTATGTTTCCTTTATTCGTATTCTTGAGGGCCAAATCTGGCGTGATGGCTTTCTTTTAAGTCTATGAAAAATAATAACATCAACAAAACATCAACAAAACATCATCAATTAATCGTTGTTAAATCAAGCGGCCAATATTGTTCGCCATTTACAGACCTTTTACAAATGTAATTCCACAAACTATGGAGTAATTACTATGAAAAATATGACGAAATTTGTGCTGCTTGCACTTTTGGCCAACGCACAACAACCTGCTCTGGCGGTCAGTATCGACATGGCGCTTAGTCATCAGCAGCGGCCGGCAAACGACAAGGCCAGAGACGATAACAGGAAACCTACCGAGATTCTTGCCCTGGTCGATATTCGGCCGGGCATGTCGGTGGTGGATTACATTGCCGGGCAAGGATATTACAGCGAATTATTCGCCAGGATACTGGATAACCAAGGCGTACTTTACAGCGTTAAGGGCAAGCTCAAAGATCGTGAACTGTCCACTTTTAGTAACATCAAGGTAACCCAGGACCTGTTGTTAGGGGATATTGATGGCCGCGTTGATCGTATTTTTACCGCACTCAATTACCACGATTTAATCAACAAGCCCGAAATCGATCGCCGGCAGTTGCTTAATCGTATGCACCATCAGCTTGCCGATGGCGGCTACCTAATAGTCATCGATCATAACGCCTCGCCCGGTCACGGCATTAACGACACCAAGACCAAACACAGGGTAGAGAGTACCTTTGTGTTGAACGAAATTCTGGCAGCCGGTTTCGAGCTGGACAGATCCTTAAGCATATTGGCCAACCCCGAGGACAACTTCGCACTGGATGTGTGGCAGGACAGCACCAAGGGAAAAACCGATCGTTTTGTCTTCCGCTTTAAGAAAAAAGGCTAAAAACCGGAAACTTATTGGCTAATTTTTAGGGGAATAATATGAAGCTGATTATCACCTGCTTGCTCATTATGTCGGCCGTTTTAGGTCCAGTGAGCCGGGCAGCTGAACCAACTGGCCATAAAGGATCCGCCGAGCAAGAATTGCGGGTGCTGTTTATCGGCAACAGCTATACAGGGGCAAACTACCTGCCCTATGTGCTAAAGGCGCTGGCCGATGCCAACAATAAAGCCCTGGAGGTGGATGCGGTGATCCAAAATGGTACATCCTTGAACCAACACTGGCAGCAGAAAATTGCGCAACAAAAGATCACCGCTGAACGGTGGGATTACGTGGTATTACAGGATGCCAGTGCCAGTGCAGAGGAACACCCGGAGGAAACACTGCACTACGGCAAGCTGTTCAGCGATCTGGCAACGCAACATCTTGCCCGCACCTTGCTGTTCAATACCTGGGCCTATAATGGCGTTCCTGATTGGGTATTAGGGATCAAAGACGAGCAGCAGCGTCAGCAACTGAGCGCCTTTGTGCCTGTTATGTATGAGCGTACCAACGCTCTGTACCAGCAGCTGGCACAAAAAAGCAAGGCAGAACTTGTGCCGGTGGGCCAGATTTGGCAGGCACTAAAACAACAGGCACCGGGTATGCCACTTTATGGCAAAGATAAATCTCACCCGTCTGTATTGGGTACCTATCTGACGGCAACGGTCTTTTATCAGGCATTGTTTGGCGAATTGCCCGCTAAATGGCCGCTGTCGGTTAACAGTGTACGTAATCAAACCAAAATGAATGAGCAAATCCTGATCAGCGTGTCAAAAACGCAAGCTCAGGCAATGTGCTCTGCGATTAGCACTGTGCTTGGACGAAACGAAAGCTGTAGGATTTAATCTATTTGCTGCACACATTATGGTGTGCAGCTTTATTCAATCAGCTGTTTAAGCTTTGTCGACATGCCAGCAGGGGATTGCCCCAGGTTCTGTTGTTGTATTTTACAGACAACATCCGCCATTCGTTACATGTGTATCGGTGGTGTCCGGAGTTAAGTCGATGATTTAGTCGACAGGTTTCTATTAAACAAACGTTTCTTTCAACTGAACATGGATTTCATGCCTGCATCATTTAAAACCACTCGCTATCAAGACCCTTCAGTGCCAGGCGCAAATAGGCCGTGGGTCATGCTTGCTTTCGCCATAGCCGATCAGGTCTCTGTGTTGTTACACTATGGCCCCTTTAATCTTTGCCAGACAAAGTCTATTGAAACTCCGTGATTATCAGCAAGATGCCGTCGATGCGGCGCTGCGCCATTTTCGTAGCAGCAAGGAATCTGCCGTGTTGGTGCTGCCCACCGGGGCCGGCAAGAGTCTGGTGATCGCCGAGCTGGCGCGGCTTGCCCGCGGTCGGGTGCTGGTGCTGACCCATGTGAAGGAACTGGTGGCCCAGAATGCCGACAAGGTATCTGTGCTCACAAATGCGCCGGGGATCTTCTCCGCCGGTCTTGGGCAAAAACAGGCCAACGACAAGACTGTGGTGGCCTCGGTGCAGTCGGCGGCCCGTAATCCCGCGGCTTTCGACACGCCCTTTTCCCTGGTCATCATAGACGAGTGCCACAGGGTGAGTGTCGACCAGGACAGCCAATATCAGCAGCTGCTGAACCAACTGAAACAGTGCAATCCCAACCTCTTGCTGCTGGGTCTGACCGCGACCCCCTATCGCCTTGGCTCGGGCTTTATTTATCGCTGGCACGTGCATGGCAAGGTGGGCAATGACAAAGATCCGAGCTTCGAGCGCTGTATCTTCGAATTGGCGATGCGGCCCCTGATAAAAAAAGGTTTTCTCAGCCCGCCGCTGCTGCTCGATGGCCTGGCGGCCCAGTACGATTTCAGTGCCCTGACACCCGGCGAAGGCGGCGATTACGCCGGCGCCGAGGTGGAACACATATTGGACAGCAGCGGCCGCGCCACCACGGCAATCATCAAACAGCTTATCGACCTTGGCCGAAGCCGCGCCGGGGTGATTATCTTTGCCGCCTCGGTGCGCCACGGTGAAGAAATCCTCACCTTGCTTGAGGGCGAGAGCGCGGCCCTCATCACCGCCGACACCGATGGCAAGGAACGCGATCAACTCATCAGCGCCTTCAAGGCCCGACAGCTTAAGTTTCTGGTCAATGTAGCCGTGTTGACCACGGGGTTTGATGCGCCGCACGTGGACTTGATTGCCATCCTCCGCCCCACGGCCTCGGTCAGCCTGTTCCAGCAGATGGTGGGCCGCGGCCTGCGCATTGCCGAGGGCAAAAAAGACTGCCTTATCATAGATTACGCCGCCAATGGCTACAGCCTCTTTTATCCCGAGGTGGGCAAACCCAGGCCCGACAGTCGCAGTGTGCCTGTGCAGGTGCCCTGCCCCGAGTGCGGCTTTGCCAACACCTTCTGGGGCAAGCTGGATGGCGACGGCGACATAGTCGAGCACTACGGCCGCCGCTGCCAGGGAATGGTAAGTGTTGAGCCACCGCGGCAGTGCAGCTTCCGCTTCCGTGCCCGCATCTGTCCCGACTGCGGCGCCGAAAACGATGTGGCGGCCCGGGAATGCCAGCAATGCCGCTCGGCCTTGGTGGACCCGGACAAACACCTGAAGGCCGTGCTCGGTCACAGGCACCATCACCTGTTCAAGGTCAGCGATATGCAGCTGCAGGCAAAGGATGAGGTGCTGGAAGTGATTTACAGCGACGTGGATGGCACCCCTTTCAAAGAGAAATTCCATATGATCACCGCCGCCCAGAGGCGCGCGCTCTATGCCCTGTTTATCCAGCCCCACAGCCGCGCGCCCGGCACTGCCATGCCCAGGTTCAGTCGCCCGGAGGAACTGGTGGCGGCGAGGGCGTGTTTTCGCAGCCCCGATCTGTTGCTGCTGAAAAAAAGCAAATACGGCTGGGAGCTGGTGCGCAAGTTCTTCGACTATCAGGGCCACTACAGCAGCGCCGCGCGTTTTACCGGGTGAATATCAATTGCGCTGTGGCTGTGGTATAAATTGCGCACATTTATTTGAGGAGCTGACATGAACGTAGTCATTTTTGGCCGCCCCGGCTGTCCCTATTGTGTCCGCGCCGTGCAACTGTCTGAGCAGTTGACCGAAAAGCGTGACGATTTCAAATTCCGTTATGTGGACATGTATGAGGAAGGGATCAGCAAGGAAGATCTGTCAAAGACCATAGGTAAACCCGTGGCGACAGTACCACAGATTTTTCTCAACGATCAGCACGTTGGCGGCTGCACCGATTTCGAAGCCTATGTCATGAGCAATCAGCTGCTCTGAGCCTGTCTGGATCCTTGATTGGCCTGCCCCGTGCAGGCCTTTTTGTATCCTCTGATCACAATACCTTGGTCTATGCTTTAACTGTGTCGTCACCATTGGAATGCATCAATGGAAACACTGTTGAAAACCATTATTGAAAGCGTCTCCAATACCCGCGGTCAGGCGTTTTTCAATACCATTACCCAGGCCCTGCACCAGGCGGTCAAGGCTGACTTTACCTTGGTGGCCCGCATCGACCGGGTCAATAACTGCGCCCATACCCTGGCGCTGGCGGCGGGTGACACCCTGGTGGACAACATCAGCTACAGCCTGGTGGGTACCCCCTGCGCCAATGCCGCAGATGACAGCATTTGCTGTTACCCAAGCGATGTCTGTGCCGCCTACCCGGCCGATACCCTGCTGCTGGAGATGAAGGTGGAAGGCTACATAGGCACGCCCTTGCACAGCCTCGACGGCACTGTTATGGGCATCATAGTCGCCATGTATCACCAGCCCATAGAAGATGAGCAAAAGACTTTGGCGCTGTTTAAACTTTTCTCCGGCCGAATCGAGGCCGAAATGGAGCGGGTTGACCAGGAAGAAAAGGCCCTCAGCGCCCAGCAGCAACTACAAAAACTCATCCGCGAACGTACCGCCCATCTGGCTCAGGCCACCGAAGAGCTAAAAGAAATTCAACATCATCTGATTGAGTCGGAAAAAATGGCCGCCTTGGGTAATCTGGTGGCCGGGCTGGCACATGAAGTCAATACGCCCCTTGGGGTGGCCATCACCACCCAGAGCCTGCTGGAAGAGCAACTGGAAAACCTGGCCAGGCAGTTTGCCAGCCAGGAACTGAGCGAGCAGGATCTGAGCGATTTCCTGCTTCTGTCCCAGGAGGCCATGCCGCTGCTGCGGCTCAATCTGGAGCGGGCGGTGGAACTGGTGCAAAGTTTCCGCCGCACCGCCGCCGATCAGCACTCCAGCGAGCGCAGTCTGCTGGATATCGCCACTTACTATCAACAGGCCACGCTGACCCTCAAGCCTTTGTTGAAGCAGGTTCAGGCCGAGCTTGAGCTCGATATTCCCGAGGATTGGCATTTGGAAACCATCGCCGGGACACACGCCCAGATCCTCACCAACCTTGTCAGCAACAGCGTCCAGCATGGCTTCAATGGCCCGGGTCCCCACAGGATCAGCATCCAGGGCCGGCGCAGTCCCGATGGCCTGTACGAAATCATTTACTGCGACAATGGCTGCGGCCTGACCAGCGAAAGCAAAAAGCACCTGTTCGAACCCTTCTACACCACGGCCAGGCACAAGGGTGGAGTGGGGCTGGGCATGTCAATTGTGTTCAATCTGGTCAATCAACAGCTCAAGGGACGGGTGAGGTTGCTCGATGATGCCCCCGGCTTTGGCCTCAGTTACAGCTTTGCCGATCTTGCCATGACAGGCGAGCCAGAACGTGCCGTCGGAACCTGATTGGAGTGTCAACAGTGAAGTTCAAAACCAATTTCAAAACCAAGCAGATGCCGGAAGCCACAGCATTCCGGGAGCAACCCTGGCATATCCTGATAGTGGATGATGAAATCGCCATACATCAGATCTCACGCCTGGTGCTGGCCCGCAAGCAGGTGCTCGGCAGACCCTTGCAGCTGCACTCAGCCATGTCGGCGGCCGAAGCCAGGGAATTGCTTGGCGGCGACACCGAATTTGCCATGGCCTTTATCGATGTGGTGATGGAGCAGGACGACGCCGGCCTGACCTTGGTGGATTGGATACGTAACGAGCTGAAAAACAGCACCATACGCCTGATCCTCAGAACCGGCCAGGCGGGTTTGGCACCAGAGGATCAGGTGATCACCCGCTACGACATCAATGACTATAAAACCAAGACCGAGCTGACGGCCCAGAAGCTGGTCACCGCTGTGTATACTGCTATCCGGGGCTACCGCGACATAGTCACAATACAGCGCAGCCTGGAAGCCTTCCGCCGCCTGATAGAATGCTCCACCGACATATTGAAGATCCGTGACCTGAGCAAGTTTGCCAGCGCAGCACTGGCCAATCTGTTATCCCTGATGGACATGGACAGTTCGGCACTCTACATAGTGCGGCGGGAGAAAAACTTCTATCAGGAAGAGCAGGAAGTGGCCCTGGCCAGTTGTGGCCGCTTTGATCAGGGGGAACAGGTCGATAACCTGCCAGGCGCAGTCCGAAACAGAATCGATAACGCCTTTCGCAACGGCAAGAGCAGCAATGAAAACGGCATTTTTGTCGGGGTGTTTGCCACCAGTCAGGATACCTCCTCGGTGCTGTATATCGAGTACAACGAACACAGTGAGAGTTTTAATTCCTCCCTGGCGGAGCTGTTCGCCAACAATCTGGCCCTGGTACTGGAAAGCCTGGTCACCCATGCCCAGCAGGAGCAGACCCAGCACGAACTGATGTACATAGTGGGGGACGCCATTGAGGCCAGGAGCAAGGAAACCGGCTCACACGTGAAACGGGTATCCCTGCTGTGCGAACTCATTGCCGAAAAACTGGGGCTGCCGCCCTCCTTCGTCCATGCCATCAAAATTGCCGCGCCGCTGCACGATATCGGCAAGGTCACCACACCCGAAGCGATTTTGCACAAGCCCGGTCCGCTGGATCCCGAAGAATGGGCCATTATGCAAAGTCATGCCACCGTGGGTGGCTCCTTGCTGTCACGCTCCTCCCTGCCCATTGCCCGCATGGGGGCCACCCTGGCCCGCTACCACCATGAATGCTGGGATGGCAGCGGTTATCCCGAAGGCCTCAAGGGCAAAGATATCCCAATGGAGGCGAGAATTATGGCCCTGGTGGATGTGTTTGACGCCCTGGGTTCCAAACGCAGTTATAAGACCCCTTGGCCTGCTGCCAAGATCCGCGCCTATCTGTTGGAGCAGAGCGGCAAAAAATTTGATCCGTCACTGGTGCAGGTGCTGCTGGACAATTTCGACCTGTGCCAGGAGGTACGCAGCCGCTACCCCGATTACTAGACAGAAAAAAACGAAGCCTAAGCTTCGTTTTTTATTTTCTATCCTACCCTGTCAAAGCACGTACTTGGCCGAGAAAATAACCCGGTTCAAATCACCATCAACACCATTTTCCTTGCTGTTGGTGGCAGACATGTATTCCACACCGAAGGTCAGCGGCTTGCTTGGGGAATACAACAGGTTGACGTAGCCCGAATAGGCATCCTTATTGATGTTGCTGCCGGTAATATCGACATCGTTATCGACCGACATGCCGGAGACAGTGAAACTGGAGCGCCACTTGTCATTCCACCAATGGCGATATGAAATGAAGCCGCCGTAGGATCCAATGGTATCGAGATCACCATCAGCATCTATCATGGCGGCATTGGCAAAATTGAGCCCCAGATAACGTCCCAGACCCTCACCCCAGGTAGCGGTGAAGCGAATATCATCCTGTCCCACAGGAATAACACCTGAGAAGCTGGCACCATAGCCCAACACAGTGTCATCGATGTTGAGTTTTTCAAGGGTCAGCTGCCGACCAATCGCCGCCACGGAAAATGAAGCGCCACCCTCTGTTTTGAAGTTATAGCGCGCAACCATGTCGGGGAGCATGCCAGTACCGCCGACTATCCTGTCTTTACCGTTGGCATAGCCTACAAGGCTGCCATTTTCCTTCACTTCGGAGCCGCTGATCGTGGTTTCAGGGTTTTCTATCGCAAACTGGAAGCCGCCATTGGTATAGCGCAGTTGGGTCTGGCGCACGAAGGGCGTGCCATCGGCGGCACCGACGAAATCGAGGTTTTCAGGCAAAGCGCCCGGGTTCTGGAAGGTGGTCCAGGTTTGACCCATGGTCCAGTTATCGTAACTGACAAAGGCATGGCGAATGCGGGGCGAGTAACTGTTGGATACCCGCTCGTCACCATCGGTATGGGTCATAAAGTCCAGTTCAATAAACCCACTTAGAGTATGACCATCCAAATCCGTGGTGGTTTTAAAGTTAAACCGGCTTTCTCTGGCATGGAAATCCACCACCTGCTCACCGTTGCCGGCCTTGCCATAGATAGTGCCTGGCACATAAAACTGCCGGGATAAATATCCCGAATCCGGTGCGCCATTGCTGTAATCACTGAACATCACATCAGCTTTAATGTAACCGCCAAACTTAAAGTCGGTTTTGCCCGCTTCGGCATTGGCGCCACCGGCCAGCGTCATAAGTGCTGCTGCCAGTGCAATTGATACTGGTGCTTGTTTCATTGAGCTTGCTCCCTGATTGTTATTATTGGTCAACAGCAATATGAACAAATAAACAGCAGGGTTATATTAGCAATAGGTCTATGAGACCAAAGTAGAAAACAACGGATGTTGGAAGCAGAAATAATGGTGGGTCGTGAAGGATTCGAACCTTCGACCAATTGGTTAAAAGCCAACTGCTCTACCGACTGAGCTAACGACCCATCTGAGGTACCGCGGAATGTGCACTCTTGAAAGAGTGGTGGGTCGTGAAGGATTCGAACCTTCGACCAATTGGTTAAAAGCCAACTGCTCTACCGACTGAGCTAACGACCCGCAAAAGATTTGGCCTGTACCCCGGCGCAAGGGTGGTGGGTCGTGAAGGATTCGAACCTTCGACCAATTGGTTAAAAGCCAACTGCTCTACCGACTGAGCTAACGACCCGTATTGTGTTCCGGCGATGATGGTGGGTCGTGAAGGATTCGAACCTTCGACCAATTGGTTAAAAGCCAACTGCTCTACCGACTGAGCTAACGACCCATCTGAGGTACCGCGGAATGTGCACTCTAAAAAGAGTGGTGGGTCGTGAAGGATTCGAACCTTCGACCAATTGGTTAAAAGCCAACTGCTCTACCGACTGAGCTAACGACCCATTTTGTGTTTGCCTGGCCCACCAAAAGTGGTGGGTCGTGAAGGATTCGAACCTTCGACCAATTGGTTAAAAGCCAACTGCTCTACCGACTGAGCTAACGACCCATTAGGCAATGGTTTATCCGGAACAACACTTGGAGTGGTGGGTCGTGAAGGATTCGAACCTTCGACCAATTGGTTAAAAGCCAACTGCTCTACCGACTGAGCTAACGACCCGCGGATAAACGGACAAGTTGAAGTGGTGGGTCGTGAAGGATTCGAACCTTCGACCAATTGGTTAAAAGCCAACTGCTCTACCGACTGAGCTAACGACCCATTCAATTTGCCCCCGTCACGGTCTGAGCCGCTCCGAGGGCGCCTATAATACCTTTTTCATCTTTGCATGCAAGCGCAAATTCCCTATTTTTTGCCGTCTGCATGAAAAACAAACTAAGAGTATGTTTTTTAGTTAATTAACCTTTTAAAGCACTTAGCTGCTGCTGTGCAATCCGCGCCGCAGCGCTGTTTGCGTACTCTTTCAGTACCTTCTGATACCAATTTTTAGCGCCGGCTTTATCGCCGGATTTTTCGGCAATCAGACCCAGCTTAACCATGCTGTCGCCACGCTTACTTGAATCGGTAAAACGATTGACCACAGCGGTGAACGCCTGCTTGGCTTCATCCAGTTGGTTCTTATTATAGAGCAACTGTCCAAGCCAGTAGTTGGCATTCGCAGCATAGGTGGAGTCAGGATATTGCTTGATGAAACCGCGGAAGGCATCGGTGGCTTCGTCATACTGACGTTCCTTGAGCACCAGATTGACCGCCCGCTCATACAGCGCCGTCTCGTCGAGGCTGGCATCCGGCGCTGCAGCCGCCGCCGGCGTCGCCGCAGCACTGCTGCTGGCCTGGGCCGGCTGGGCAGACAGATTGGCAATCTCATCATAGAGCTGACGCTGACGCTGCAGCATCTGATTGATCTGATAGTTCTGCTGTTCGGTCAAGCCGCGCAGATCCAGCACTTCCTGTTGCAGGGTGTCCACCCGACGCAGCAAATCCAATTCGGTCTGCTGCTTGGCCTTGACCATGCGCTCCAGACGGGCGATACGCTCGTCCAGGCTGCCACCACCCAGATCTTCCACCGGCGCCGGAGCCGCCTGCACCACAGTGCCGGCCAGCAACAACGCCATTGCCAATACGCTTTTATTCATCAATCTCTATCCTGTCTCTTGGGGTTATCCTCAGTAAACCAGTACCGCACGGCGGTTTTTGGCAAAACCATCATCTGTGCGTGACATGTCCTGTGGCTTCTCTTCACCATAGCTCACTATGCTGATTTGACCGGCTTGCACGCCCATGGCCTGCAGATACTTGGCCACAGCCTTGGCGCGGCGCTCACCCAGAGCAATGTTGTACTCGGGAGTACCGCGCTCGTCGGAATGACCTTCTATCAACACCCGTACGCTTGGGTTTTCCAACAGGTAGTTACCGTGGGCATTGAGAATGTCCACGTATTCACCCTGCACTTCGCTGCGGTCAAAATCGAAGTAGATGATGTGCTCGCGGCGCAGCTGTTCTGCCATCTGGCGCTGCTGCTCTTCGGGGGACAGAATGGGAGATACGCCACCGGTTTCAACGCCGCCGCCCATCATGCTGCTGTCGCTGCCGCCCATGGAACCGCTGCCGCCGGTGGCGTCAGTGGTAGAATCGGTGGAGCTACAGGCACCCAGCGCCAGGGCAGGTACCACAATCAGCATGGCTTTGAGCAATTTGTTGAGTTCCATTTACTAATCCTTCTTTGATAACTGTTACAGAAACGGTGACCAAGCGGGTGATTTCACGTCACCCTGCCCCACCGGCAATCTTGCCTTGAAGCGTCCATCTGTGGACACGGCAGCGAGCACCTGCCGGCCCTGGTGTGTGGTGCCATAGATCACCATGGTGCCATTGGGCGCCACACTGGGAGATTCGTCCAGACGGGTGGAGGTCAGCACCTGCATAAAGCGGGTCTCCAAATCCATCCGGGCTATGTTGAACTTACCGTTGGTACGGTTTACAAACACCAGGCTGCGACCATCGGGAGTGATGGAGCCACCCAGGTTCCACTCGCCCTCGAAGGTTAAGCGACTGATCTTTCCTGATGCCAACTCTACGCTATAGAGCTGTGGACGACCACCCCGCTCTGACGTGAACAGCAGCGAGCGACCATCAGGGAACCAGGAAGGTTCGGTATCAATGGCGTAATGGTTGGTCACGCGCTTGATGGCCTTGGTGTCGATATTAATAGTGTAAATTTCCGAATTGCCGTCCTTGGACAGGGTCACCGCCAGGGTCTTGCCATCGGGAGAAAAGGACGGAGCCCCGTTGATACCGGAGAAACTGCTGACCTTGATCCGGTTCTGGCTGTAAATGTCCTGCACATAGATTTCCGCTTTCCGGTTTTCGAAGCTGACATAGGCCAGACGACGACCATCGGGAGACCAGGAAGGTGACATCAAGGGCTCGGGCGAGCGCAGCAACATGACCTCGTTGTAGCCGTCATAATCGGCAACCATGAGCTTATAGGGCAATTTCTCGTTGTGATTGACTACCACGTAGGCGATGCGGGTCAGGAAGGCACCGCGGATCCCTGTGAGCTTTTCATAGACTATGTCACTGATCCTGTGGCCATATTGGCGGAACTGCGCGGCACTTATCACAGTCTCACGACTGTCGAGCAACAATTCTTCCATGGCGCGGGGGCCATTACCTGGCAGCTGGGCCTTGACCAGATCGATAAGGTCAAAGGTCACCATATACTGATCCGGACCAAAGGGCTTGATGGCGCCGACCACCAGGGCCTCGGCATTCATACCACTCCAGGCCTTGGCGTTGAATTGCTTCACCGAGGTCAAGCCACGTTGTGGCAGATTGAGTTCATCCAGTGGCTTGAAGGTGCCGCTGCGGGTCAGATCCGAGGCCACCACATCGGAAATCTGTGATGGCACCGGGCCTGTGCCCTGCCAGACGAAGGGCATGACGGCGATGGGGCGGGCCGCATCGATACCGTCGGTGATCACTATGTCCAGCGCCGCCCGGGCCGGTACGCTCAGCACTGCCGCGAGCAGCAGCGCGCATTTAAGCAAAAGTTTCATGTAGCTCCCTTAATTGAACTCGGGTTTGTAAATAATGTTCAGTTCTTTCATCTTCTCGTACACCTCGGGTTGAGGCGACACGGGCAAGCGTTGCAGCTTCTGGATGGCGGCCTGGGTGGCCCGGCAAACCTGGGCATCGCCCTGCTTGACGCGGCTGCTGATCACAAAGCCGTCTTTTGCCAGCTTCACCACCATTTCACAGCTCTTGCCGCGCATGCTGTCTTCTTTCTGTACGTTGCGCTGCAGTGTGCTGGCAATCATCGCCTGATAACGGCTAAGTTCAGACATCACCTGCTGGTTTTTGGCGGCATTGATGGTGTCCTGCTCAGAGGCCATCATGTCGGCCAATTCCTGCTCGCGGCGCTTGGCTTCCTCGGCCGCCTTGCGTTTGGCATCTTCCTCGGCCTTGCGTTTACGCTCGGCTTCTTCCTTGGCTTTGCGTTCGGCTTCTTTACGCTTGCGCTCTTCCTCGGCCTTACGGGCAGCCTCTTCCTCCGCCTTACGCTTGTCGGCGGCTTTCTTGGCGGCCTGCTCCTCGGCCAGACGTTCCTTTTCCTTTTGCTTGCGTTCGGCTTCGGCCTTCTGGGCCTTTTCCTTTTCCTGCTGTTCCTTCAGCTTGGCAGCCTTGGCAGCGTCGGCGGCCTTCTGGGTTTCAATTTCTTTCTGCTTGCGCTCGGCTTCCAGCTTGCGGATCCGTTCCTGCTCCAGCTCACGGGCGCGCTTGGCTTCATCGGCCTTGCGTTCCAGCTCTTCCTGACGGGCACGTTCACGCCTTTCCTCATCACGCTTTTGCTGCTTGAGCTCTTCCACCCGCGCCGCCACCTTGCCCGAGTCAATGACCACGGCCTGGACCGCGGGGGCACTGGCCGCCGGCATCGGCGGCGGTGTGTGCTGGAAGTCTATGCCCAGCGCCAGGATAAGTATCACGCCGCCATGAATTGCAGCTGAAATGATAAGTGGAAGCTTAAAGTCTGAATTCACTGCCACACCTTATTTCTCTTTGGGTGAGTCTGTCATCAAGCCGACGGAAGGCACACCGGCGCCCTGCAAGGTGGTCATCAACTGGATCACCTTCTCGTAGGGAATGCTGCGATCGCCCTTGACCACCACCGGACGCTCAGGGTCAATCAGGAGTATGGCGGCCACTTCTTCGGCCAGTTTATCCAACTCCAATATCTGATAATTGCTGGTGCTGCCCACATCCAGGTAATAGTTGCCTTCGGCATCGATGGAAGCGATAACCGGTGGCTTGCTGTCGGACGGCAGTGGTTCGGCACTGGCGGTGGGCAAGTCCACCTTGACACCCTGGGTGACTATGGGGGCCGTCACCATAAAGATGATCAGCAGCACCAACATCACGTCTATGTAGGGCACCACGTTAATCTCGGCCACGGGGCGGCGCCGCTTGCGCTGGTAGCCCTGCATCATGCCGATTCCTTCTCGCTGTAGGCCTGACGGTGCAAAATGCTGGAAAACTCTTCCATAAAGTTGGCGTAGCTGCCCTCAATTTTCTCCACCTGGGTTGAGAAGCGGTTATAGGCAATAACGGCCGGGATAGCGGCAAACAGACCCATGGCGGTGGCAATCAAGGCCTCGGCGATACCGGGAGCCACCATGGCCAGGGTGGCATTTTCCACCGCGCCCAGGGCGATAAAGGAGTTCATAATCCCCCACACTGTGCCGAACAGGCCGATATAGGGACTGGTGGAACCTATGGTCGCCAGCAAAGGCAAATGGGTTTCCAGCTTTTCCAATTCACGGGACAGGGTCACGCGCATGGCGCGGTAGCTACCGTCCATCACGGCGCCGGGCACCTTGCCGCTCAGACGTGACAGGCGCGAATATTCCTTGAAACCGGCCACAAACATGGCTTCCAGCCCCGAGTTGTGCTCGGTACGGGCCGACAGTTCCTGATACAGACGGTTGAGATCAACACCGGACCAGAACTTGTCTTCAAACTTGAGTGATTTGCTGCGGGCGGAGTTCAGCAGATTACGGCGCTGCAATATGACGGCCCAGGACATCACGGATAAGCCGAGCAAGGCCAACATCACCAATTTAACCAGCACACTGGCCTGAAGAAACAACCCTATAAAAGAAATATCAGCTTGCACCTTGGGTAAACTCCTGCGCTATGAATGGGGGAATTGCATGGGGACGCATTTTCGATAAAGCCACGCAGGCCACCAAAATGGTACCTTCGCAGTAACAAATATCATCACCATCAATCAGTCGCTGATGAAACACCAGCGACGCCTTTTTCAACTCTATGACCCTGGTTTGCACCATAAGGTTCTGCTCAAATCTCGCGGCCTTACGAAAATCCAGCTCCGCACGCCGTACCACAAAGGCGATGTCATCCTGCAACAAGGCGGTTTGACTGATCCCCAGGGATCTCAGCCATTCGGTACGGGCCCGTTCAAAAAAATTGAGATAATTGGAGTGATACACCACGCCACCCGCGTCTGTATCTTCGTAATAGACTGAAATTGGCCAGTTAAACACGGTCAAAACCATTTTCCGGACATACAAAATTGAGCCCTACTATACCGATCCCCCGCCAGATTGTGAATGGCAGGTCCAGCCCCACATGCAAAGAAATAAAAGCAGCAAAATGGCCTGCGCCCCCTTGCCAGTCATATTGAATTATGCAGATAGGCTCAGGTTCGTCGGCCATCTCCCGCAGCAATCGGTAAGCTCAAGCCTACCATCGGGCAAGACAACAGATAAAACCCGCAAGACCGGCTATAAAAAAGGCAAACGCCCGTTTAAAGCCGGACGCCATTCAAGATATGATTTTTTATGCCGAATAACTGATTAAAACATCACAACATGCCGCATAACCCCGCATAATAGGCTATTCGCTCATTACAATGATTAGTTTTACTAATGAATCAGGGCAATTTTTCTAGTTTGTCCGACCTGATAACCAAGGCTAGAATGAGCGCGTTTTCAGGAAGTGCCCTCCCCAACGGGTATTGAAAACAAGAACACCTGAACCGGTGTCCACGACGTCGGTTCTATCCCTGGTTCTTATGCTTGACTTCCTTCCTTCAATTTGTTGATTGCAATGCATTATTTTTGCTGCCCGCTTGAAACCAAGCGGGCATTTTTTTATCTGTCGATTTTCACTGTCGTCACAACCTTTTTCCACCCGACCTTATCCTCCGGGACAGACTCTGCACTCAAAAAAAAGCACCGCTCAATGGCGGTGCTTTTTTCATTTATTCCTGTATTACATGGGCTTGCTGATGCGGATGACTACGCGGCGGTTACGGGCCCGCTCATCCACCGAGTCGTTGGATGCCACATGACGACTTTCGCCGTGTCCCATGGTCATGATCCTGTCATCGGGAATGCCTTTTTCCAGGAAATAGCTCTTGATACTGTCGGCCCGCTGATCACTGACCTTCTTGTTGACCGTGCGACCACCGTAGCTGTCGGTGTAGGCATCAATCAGCACCAGTTGCACCTCGGGGTCATAGCTCAGGTATTCCTGAATACGTGACAGTTGCTGTTTGGAAAAGCGACTCAGTTCGCTGCCACCGGACTCGAAGTTGAGCACGGTAAAGGAAATGTCCTCAAAGCTGTAGGGCAAGAGGTTTGCCAGACACGCCTTGAATTCATTGTATTTGCGCTTGAAGTTGGCGGAAGACAGGCCCACTGCCACCTTGCTTTCGTTATTGTACCAATCGGCATAATAAAAGGTGGGTTCCATGCCCCGCTCCAGTTCGGTCAGCATGGACCAGGCCGCCTTCTTGGGCACCTCGCCACTGAAATACTTCTGGTACCTGAGCTCGGTAATGGGATGGGAATTCACCCCGGGACGCCAGGCCGGTGCCCTGCTCATCAAGGTAGCCGAGGTGGCGGCATCGGGTTTGGACCACATGTCGAGGCTGAAGGCCAGGTTCAGCTCCTTGCTGGCCTGACTGGTGAACACCGCCTTGCCATAGGCCGGAATATCATGTTCCAGGCGGCACATGATGGGGCTGGCAGCACTCAGACGCCATTGGGATTCATCCAGGTTAGCCACATAGTGGCGTAATTCCGCGCTTGCCATGGCGGGCATCAGCAAAGAAGACAACAAAAGAAGTTTTCGCCACATAGCCATTCTCGTCCGTTCCGGGTTACTTCTGTGGTATCGGCCATTTACTTGGGTTCTTTAGCTCAGTTTTACAGCAATCGGACATGACAGGCCCGATGGCATTTAGCATAATAGCGCCCTTGTTCATTTCCCTGGATTTCCGATGACCGACGCTAACAAGGCCAACCTGCTCAAGTACCGCTTCCGGGGCTATTTCCCGGTTGTCATAGACGTGGAAACCGCAGGTTTCAACGCCCAGACCGACGCCTTGCTGGAAATTGCCGTCACCCTGCTGAAAATGGATGCCGAAGGAAATCTTGGCCTCGACCAGACACTGCACTTTCATATCGAGCCCTTCGAAGGTGCCAACCTGGAACCTGCGGCCCTGGCCTTTAACGGTATAGATCCCACCAATCCACTGCGTGGCGCCGTCAGCGAGAAAGAAGCCCTGCTGGAAATCTTCAAGACGGTCAAAAAGGCCCAGAAGGCCGCCGATTGCCATCGCTCCATTATTGTGGCCCACAACGCCTCTTTCGATCATGGTTTTGTCAGCAAGGCCATTGAGCGCAACGACATCAAGCGCTCGCCGTTTCACCCCTTTGCCACCTTCGATACCGCCTGTCTGTCGGGCCTGGCGCTGGGGCACACAGTGCTGGCCAGGGCCTGCCAGATGGCAGGCATTCCGTTCGACAACCGCGAGGCCCACAGCGCCCTGTACGATACCGAGCGTACCGCCGAGCTGTTCTGCTATATAGTCAACCGCTGGAAGGCCCTGGGCGGCTGGCCCCTGGCCGCGTCTTTAACCGACGATACCGACAACGAGGCGGGCAGCGACAGCTGATCCATAGAATAAGACAGCTGAACCGTCGCATAAAAAAAGCCGCCCATTGGGCGGCTTTTTTATTAACACCAGCGGCTATTACAGCTCTTCAGCATTCTCGGCCAGGTAAGCCGCAACGCCGTCTGGGCTGGCGCTCATGCCTTTCTTGCCTTTTACCCAACCGGCTGGGCACACTTCGCCGTGCTCTTCATGGAACTGCAGCGCGTCAACCATACGCAGCATTTCGTCAACGTTACGACCCAGTGGCAGATCGTTCACTACCTGGTGACGTACCATGCCATTCTTGTCGATCAGGAAAGAACCGCGGAAGGCCACACCGGCTTCAGGATGCTCAACATCGTAGGCTTTGCAGATGTCGTGCTTAACGTCGGCAACCAGGGTGTATTGCACCTGGCCGATACCGCCCTTTTCTACCGGGGTGTTACGCCAGGCGTTATGGGTGAACTGAGAATCGATGGATACACCGATCACTTCCACACCGCGCTTCTTGAACTCATCCATGCGGTGATCGAAGGCGATCAGCTCAGATGGGCACACGAAAGTGAAATCCAGAGGATAGAAAAAGACTACGGCAGGCTTGCCCTTGATGGCTGCAGTCAGGTTAAAGCTGTCAACGATTTCGCCGGAACCCAGAACTGCCGCAGCGGTAAAGTCAGGGGCCGGACGGCCTACTAATACGCTCATTTGTTACCTCCATCTATGGATTGAGCTAGGGATAAAATGACAAATCCTTTCAGATATTCAGCATTATAAGTGCTGCCACGCGCCTTACAACCCATTTAGGATCAATATCACATTTTTGCAGCGTTCTACTGGACAGCGAGCCTGAACTTGGCCTTTGTGCTGCCACGGCAGCCGGAATAAGCCGCAATTGACCACCTATGCCGCAATCGAAATCCTGATACTGGACAGTGGCGTCAAAGCCTGTCATCAATAGCCCTTCTGTTAATTAGCCGGTGTTGACCTTAACATGAATTCTGTTGTGATTGCCGTGTGCCTGATGCTGGGTTTGAGCCTGGCGCGGGTTAACGTGGTTGTTGCCCTGACCCTGAGTGCCCTGGTGGCCGGTCTGTTGGGCGGCATGACCCTGGACGCCACCATAGGTGCCTTCAACGATGGTTTGGGCGGTGGCGCGCAGATTGCCCTGAGCTATGCCCTGCTCGGTGCCTTTGCCGTCGCCCTGTCCCATTCGGGGCTGACCACCTTGATTTCCCGCACCGTGATAAGTCGTTTGGGACGAGATGCCAATGCCAAAGAACTGATTTGGATGCGGCGCCTGTTGCTGTTGGCACTGGGGGCCATGGCGGTATCATCACAAAACCTGCTGCCAATTCATATCGCCTTTATACCTATCCTGGTGCCGCCCTTGTTGCACCTGATGTCCAAGCTGCGCCTCGACCGGCGCCTGGTGGCCTGTGTGCTCACCTTCGGCCTGGTTACCACCTATATGGTGCTGCCGCTGGGCTTTGGCGGCATTTTCCTCAATGACATATTACTGGCCAATCTCAATACCAATGGTCTCAACGCCGTACGCGAACAGGTACCCGGCGCCATGATCATTCCGGCACTTGGCATGCTACTGGGTCTGGCATTGGCGGTACTGGTGAGCTATCGCAAGCCCAGGGACTACCGGGAGCAGGAGATCCTGGCCGCGGAACCCGAGATAGCCACCGAGTTGAATCGCCGCTCCATCATCACGGCCCTGCTGGCCATTGCCGCCACGTTGGCGGTGCAGCTTAAGACCGACTCGATGATTTTCGGCGCCCTGGTGGGCTTTATGATCTTCAGCTTCTCCGGCGCCCTGAGACACGTGGGCGATCAGGACCTCTTCAGCCAGGGCGTGCGCATGATGGCCAGCATAGGTTTCATCATGATTGCAGCCGCAGGCTTTGCAGCAGTAGTTAAACAAACCGGCGAAGTGGCGACCCTGGTCAGCTCCCTGGGTGAACTCATAGGTGATAATAAGCCGCTGGCGGCCTTTTTAATGCTGTTGGTGGGGCTGCTGATCACCATGGGTATAGGCTCGTCCTTCTCCACCATTCCCATCATAGCCACCATCTATGTGCCCCTGGCGCTGTCCTTCGGCTTCTCGGTACCGGCCACCATAGCTTTGGTGGGCACGGCCGCGGCCCTGGGTGACGCCGGCTCGCCGGCATCGGACTCTACCCTTGGCCCCACCGCAGGGCTTAACGCCGACGGCCAGCACGATCATATGCGTGACAGCGTGATCCCAACCTTTATTCACTACAATATTCCGCTGCTGATCTTCGGCTGGATAGCGGCCATGGTGCTTTAGCACGTCACAGGGCCAAAAAAGCGCGGTTAATACCGCGCTTTTTTATTGCTCAATCCAGTCTACTGAGTGGAGTTAACTCAGAGGCTGGGCGGCACAGGCTGGCTGAAATCCACCCGCTCCTCACCTTCCAGAAACAGCCGGGTACTGGCCGGCACTGTGCTGGCAATCACCTTGCCACGGCGCACCGAGAAGCGTACCGGCACCTGACGGCGCAGGGCGTCGAAGCCATTTTTGGCCGGCAGGATGATCAGATTGCCGCTGTTGCCTTCCTTAATGCCATAGTCGGAAAGGTTCAGGGTGCGGGCAGAATGGCTGCCGATAAGCCTGAGTCCCTGATTGATATCCTCATACCCCATCAGCTGGCATACGTGCAGCCCCATGTGCAGCACCTGCAACATATTGGCCGTGCCGAGCGGATACCAGGGGTCGAACACATCATCATGACCAAAACAGACGTTGATGCCGGCGGCGAGCATTTCCTTGACCCGGGTGATGCCGCGGCGCTTGGGGTAGTCGTCGAAACGGCCCTGCAGGTGGATATTCACCAGCGGGTTGGCGACAAAGTTAATGCCGGACATTTTCAGCAGCCGGAACAGCCGCGAGGCATAGGCGCCGTTATAGGAGTGCATGGCGGTGGTGTGACTGGCGGTCACCTTCTCACCTATGCCATCCCGCAGCGCCAGCGCGGCCACGGTTTCCACAAACCGCGATTGCTCATCGTCTATCTCATCGCAGTGAATATCCAGCAGGCGGTCGTATTTCTGTGCCAGTTCAAAGGCGAAATGCAGCGATTCCACTCCGTATTCACGGGTGAATTCAAAGTGTGGAATGGCGCCTATCACGTCGGCGCCAAGCTGCACCGCCTCTTCCAGCAATGCCTTGCCGTTGGGATAGGAGAGTATGCCCTCCTGGGGAAAGGCCACCAGCTGCAAGTCCACCCAGGGCGCCATTTCGCTGCGCACCTCCAGCATGGCCTTGAGGGCCACCAGTTTGGGATCCGACACATCCACATGACTGCGCACATGCTGGACCCCGTTGGCAATCTGCCACTTAAGGGTGGCGATGGCACGGGCCTTCACATCTTCGGCAGACAGCAGCGCCTTGCGCTCGGCCCAGCGCTCTATGCCTTCAAACAGGGTGCCCGACTGGTTCCAACTGGGCGAACCCGCGGTCTGGGTGGTGTCGAGATGAATATGGGGTTCACAGAATGGCGCCATGGCCAGTCCACCCTCACCATCGAGCCGCTCGCCCTGGAAGTCCAAGCTGTCTGTCACAGGGAGTATGGCCTTGAAGCGGCCAGACTCGATAAGGATCTGCTTAAGCTCGCCGCCCTCTTCCAGTATCACATTGGTGATCAATAAATCCTGCATACCCGCATCCCCTTGGGCTGAGTCCTGAAATTTTCATAAACGCCAGTATGTTACAAACTTATAGCCCTGTACAGAAAGGCCACCGGCGCTATTCCCGTTGCAGCGGCGTATAGCCGGCGTAGGCCACGCCGCTCAGCAGGGCCATGTCCCTGTGCCAGGTGGCCAGATCATTGGGGTTAAAGCCTTTAAGGGCACTGTGACCACAGGCCCTGGCCATCACCTGCATCAGGGTTACTGAGGACTCCAAAAAGCGCTGCAACTGCTGCGCCGCCTGGGGCACGTTCAAACGCTTACGCAGTTCGGGATCCTGGGTGGCTATGCCCGCCGGGCACAAGTTGGTGTTACAGATCCTGGCGCCGACACAGCCTATGGCCTGCATGGCACTGTTGGCTATGGCCACCCCATCGGCCCCCAGGGCCAGGGCCTTGACGAAGTCCACAGGTATACGCAGACCGCCGGTGATGATCAGCGTCACCCGGCCGCTCATGCCCTGACTGTCGAGATAACGTCTCGCCCGCGCCAGGGCCGGTATGGTGGGCACGCTGATATGATCGCGAAACATCGCCGGCGCCGCCCCGGTGCCACCACCGCGACCGTCGAGAATGATGTAATCGGCCCCGGCATCCAGGGCAAACTGGATATCCTGCTCTATGTGATTGGCGCTGAGTTTAAAACCAATGGGAATACCGCCGCTGATCTCCCTGACTCTTTCACCGAAGCGGCGGAAATCGGCGACAGTGACCAGATCTTTAAAGGTGGGCGGTGAGATGGCGTCCTGTCCCTCTGGAATACCACGCACCAGGGAGATTTTGCCGTGATTTTTTATTCCCGGCAGATGGCCGCCGGTCCCTGTCTTGGCCCCCTGGCCGCCCTTGAAGTGAAAGCTCTGCACCTTTTGCAGCAATTCTTCCCTGAAGCCGAACTTGGCACTGGCGAGTTCATAAAAATAGCGCGAATTGGCCGCCTGCTCTTCGGGCAACATGCCGCCCTCACCTGAACAAATGCCGGTACCGGCCAACTCGGCCCCCATGGCCATGGCGACCTTGGCTTCTTCCGACAAAGAGCCGAAACTCATGTCCGACACCAGCAGCGGCATCTTCAGCACCAGCGGCTTGCGGGCCTCGGGGCCAATCACCAGCTCGGTCGCCACAGGCACATTTTCCATCAGCGGCTTGGTGGCCATCTGGGCCACCATAATTTGTAGCTGATCCCAGTGGGGCAATTGCTGCCTCGGCACTCCCATGGCGGTCATGGGGCCATGGCGGCCCACGCCCTCCAATCCTTCCCGCGCCAACTGGTGAATAAACTCCACCGTGGGCTCCTCCGCCGTGGCCCGGGCCTTGGGCGCAACGTTGGCCACCACCTTGCCGCCAGCTTTCACTGCAATGCCCGGTCCTTCCTTGCCCACCATGTCGTCATCAAACTGCTTGTGGGTGCCGTCGCAAAATGGAGCATTGCCCGTGTGCTTGCACTGGCACAGGTAAGCGGTCTCGCTGGTCTTGGCAACAAAGCGCTTGGGCGTCAGGCCACTGCCGGCATGGGAGCCGTCACAAAAGGGCTGGCTGGCGGAGCGGCCGCAGACACAGAAAAGGTATTCCTTACCGGCCTCAAGATTCACCTTGGCCGGCCTGTTGTTGGCGATTACGGGTTTGGTCATGGGCGGACTTCCAATGGAAACTGTCCACTCAAGTGTAGGCCCTTCTCCCGAAAGGCCACTGAAATCTGTCCCTTGCGTGAAATCCCGAAGGAGCCCAAATGGGCGGGCAAGTCGATATGCGGGCAATAAAAAAGGCGCCCTGGGCGCCTTTTTAAAATGCTTTACGGCTTACATTCTTGACAGCTTATTTAGTGCCGAAAATCTTGTCACCGGCATCGCCTAGGCCCGGCAGAATATAGCCGTGCTCATTGAGGCACCTGTCAATGGCAGCGGTGTAAAGCTCCACATCAGGATGGGCCTTTTCCAGGGCGGCAATGCCTTCAGGAGCTGCTACCAGCACCAGGGCCTTGATTTGCTTGCAGCCGCGCTGCTTGAGCAAGTCGATGGTGGCAATCATGGAGCCGCCGGTGGCCAACATGGGATCAACAATCAGCGCCAGACGCTCGTCAACGTTGGAGCACAGCTTCTCGAAATAAGGTACTGGCTCCAGGGTTTCTTCGTTACGGTAGATGCCCACCACAGAAATGCGGGCGCTGGGGATATGCTCCAGCACGCCGTCCATCATGCCCAGACCCGCACGCAGGATAGGCACCACTGTCACCTTCTTGCCCTTGATTTGCTCTACTTCCACAGGACCATTCCAGCCTTCGATGGTCACCCTTTCGGTTTCCAGATCGGCGGTGGCTTCGTAGGTGAGCAAACTGCCCACTTCCGCTGCCAGTTCGCGGAAACGCTTGGTGCTGATATCACCTTCGCGCATCAGTCCGATCTTGTGGCGCACCAGAGGATGCTTCACTTCGACAACTTTCATGTCATTCTCCTGCTTTTTGACTCGTTTTAGGCAAATTTTCGGGATTTTAGTTTATTTGTTCTATAGGTAAAACAGAAAGTTTCACCATTACGGCAAATGACGTTCAATTCGTGACCCAGGTCGGAAACTCTCCTCGGAAAGACGCCTGATTGACCAAAACTTTCCTTTCGACCCCCTGCACAAGCTGCTAGAATACGCCCGCATAAAATCCATAACGATGTACCCGAGAGGATCTCCGTGAGCACTCCTACCCCACTGAGCTACAAAGACGCCGGTGTCGATATCGACGCAGGCAACGCACTGGTCAACAACATCAAATCCGCTGTAAAGCGTACCCGTCGCCCCGAAGTTATGGGCAACCTGGGTGGATTCGGTGCTCTGTGTGAACTGCCCACCAAGTACAAGCACCCAGTGTTGGTGTCCGGTACCGATGGCGTGGGTACCAAGCTGCGTCTGGCCATTGATTACAAAAAGCATGACACAGTCGGTATCGACCTGGTGGCCATGTGTGTCAACGACCTGATAGTACAGGGCGCAGAGCCACTGTTCTTCCTCGATTACTACGCCACCGGCAAGCTGGATGTGGAAATCGCTACCGCCGTGGTCAATGGCATTGGCGAAGGTTGCTTCCAGTCAGGTTGTGCCCTGATCGGTGGTGAAACCGCCGAAATGCCCGGCATGTACGAAGGTGAAGACTACGACCTGGCCGGTTTCTGTGTCGGTGTGGTTGAAAAAGAAGACATCATCGACGGCTCCAAGGTCAAGGCCGGTGACGCCCTGATCGCCCTGGCATCCAGCGGTCCACACTCCAACGGTTACTCACTGATCCGTAAGGTTCTGGAAGTGAGCAAGGCCGACCCGCAGCAGGATCTCAACGGCAAGCCGCTGATCCAGCATCTGCTGGAACCCACCAAAATTTATGTCAAATCGCTGCTGAAGCTGATTGAAGCGTCCGAGGTTCACGCCATGGCGCATATCACTGGTGGCGGTTTCTGGGAAAACATCCCCCGCGTTCTGCCCGAAGATTGCAAGGCAGTGATCCAGGGTGACAGCTGGCAATGGCCAGCGGTGTTCTCCTGGCTCAAGGATGCCGGCAACATCGCCGAGTACGAAATGTACCGCACCTTCAACTGCGGCGTGGGCATGATTGTCGCCCTGCCAGCAAACAAGGTGGATGCGGCCCTCGCCCTGCTCAATGCCGAAGGTGAGCAAGCTTGGCACATTGGTGCCATCGCTGCCCGCAACAGTGACGAAGAGCAAGTGGAGATAGTGTAAATGGCTGCGAGCTGTCGTGTAGTGGTATTGATTTCAGGCAATGGCAGTAACCTGCAGGCCATCATTGACGCCTGTCAGGACAAACAGCATGCCGAGGTGGTTGCTGTTATCAGCAACAAGCCCGAGGCCTATGGCCTTATTCGCGCCCACCATGCCCAAATCGATACCAGCTGCGTCATTGCCCAAAAGGGTGAAAAGCGCGCCGACTACGATGAGCGCCTCGCAGCCATCATAGACAGCTATCAGCCGGACCTTATCGTGCTCGCCGGCTTTATGCGGATCCTGTCCGACGGTTTTGTGCAGCGCTACCTGGGCCGTATGCTTAACATACACCCGTCACTGCTGCCCAAATTCACCGGTCTGGACACCCATCAGCGTGCCATCGAGGCCGGTGAAACAGAACACGGTGCCAGCGTGCACTTTGTGATCCCTGAGCTGGACGCGGGTCCGGTGATCCTGCAGGCCAAGGTGCCCGTCTACGAAGACGACACCCCAGAGCTGCTGGCCGAGCGGGTCCATGAGCAGGAACACGCCATCTATCCCCTGGTGGTGAAGTGGTTCGCCAATGGTCGACTGGCCATGAAGGACGGCCAGGCTTGGCTCGATGGCAACGCCATCGGCCCCATGGGCTACGCGCCGGACTGATAACTCACTCCCGTCCATCTGGATGAATTAAAAAGCGGCTATGGCCGCTTTTTTTATGCCTGACACTTTTTGCTGCTTTTGTTACGCCCGCCCCGCTTTTCTTGCTTTGCCATTGATAACTCACGCACTTTGACGCTAGGCTGTATTCCATGATCCGAGCCACAAATACCCCAGCCCCCAGGCTATAAATCAGGACGTTGCAATGAAGAATATTATCTGTGATATCGATGGTGTATTGCTGCACGATAACAAGCTGGTGCCGGGCAGCGACCGCTTTATTCACCGCATTCTTGAGCAGGGCAATCCCTTGGTGATCCTCACCAATTACCCGGTGCAGACGGGCAAGGATCTGCAAAACCGCCTCGGCGCCGCCGGGATCCAGGTGCCGGAGGAGTGCTTCTATACCGCCGCCATGGCCACCGCCGATTTTCTCAAACACCAGGAGGGTAGCAAGGCATTTGTCATAGGCGAAGGCGCCCTGACCCACGAACTGTACAAGGCCGGCTTTACCATTACCGACATCAATCCGGACTTTGTCATCGTCGGCGAGACCCGCTCCTACAACTGGGACATGATCCACAAGGCCGCCCGCTTTGTCGCCGATGGCGCCCGCTTTATCGCCACCAACCCGGACACCCATGGCCCGGCGTACAGCCCCGCCTGCGGCGCCCTGTGTGCGCCCATTGAGCGGATCACCGGCAAGATGCCCTTCTATGTCGGCAAACCCAGCAGCTGGATAGTGCGCTCGGCCCTCAATCACATCAATGGCCACTCGGACAATACCGTCATCATAGGTGACAACATGCGCACCGATATTCTGGCGGGCTTCCAGGCGGGGCTGGAGACCATATTGGTCACCAGCGGGGTCAGCAAGCTGGAGGATATTGAGCGGGAGCCATTCAGGCCCAACCATGTGTTTGCCTGCGCCGGTGACATTGACGTGGTTTAGCTTAGCTTTGCCGCCGACCAGAGCTGTAACAAATTCGGAAACAAAAAGTCACACAAAAGTGGCCGTTTGCCTTGTACTGGGCAGGCGGCCTTTGTCATTATGGGGCCGCTTCAACCCTACAAGCGTTAATTAAAAAATTATAAGAAAGCAGGAACCCAATGAAACCTTTGTTACCTCTCACCCTGCTGGCACTGCTCAGTGCATGCAGCAATGCCGGCAATCAGGAGGCCTCTACCGGGCCGCAATTTAACGAGGCGCGTTACCGCAACGACATCAAGGTACTGGCATCGGACGAGTTCGAGGGCCGGGCCCCCACCACCAAGGGCGAAAAACTGACCCTGGATTACCTGGTCACCGCCTTCAAGGCCATGGGACTCAAGGGCGCCAACCAGGGCAGCTTCCTGCAAAGCGTGCCCATGGTGACCTACAGCGCCAGCGAAAACCAAAGCGTCAGCCTCGCCGGACTCCAGGCAAGCTATCGCAAGGACATAGTACTCGGCAGTCGCCATGATAACGGCGGTGTCGACATCAAGGATGCGCCGCTGGTGTTTGTCGGCTACGGCGTCAAGGCGCCGGAATACGATTGGGATGACTATGCCGGTCTCGACATGAGGGGCAAGATAGCCGTGATCCTGGTCAACGACCCAGGTTTTGCCGCACCGGACTCGGGCATATTCAACGGCAAGGCCATGACCTACTACGGCCGTTGGAACTATAAGTTTGAAGAGGCCAGCCGCCAGGGGGCGCTCGGTGCCATCATAATCCACGACACTGAGCCGGCTTCCTACCCCTGGTCCGTGGTGGAAAACAGCTGGACCGGTCCCCAACAGGACTTGGTGCTGTCCAAGGCCGAGCGCGATGCCAGGGTGCAGGTGGAAGGCTGGATGACGCTGGATTTTGCCAACAAGCTGTTTACGCAGCAGGGACAGGATCTTCCCGCCCTGATGCGACGGGCTGCCAAGGCGCCAACCCAAGTTGCATTAGGTGGCAAGGCCAATATCCAATTTGCCAATGGGGCCAGTTACAGCGACAGCTATAACCTGGTCGCCACCCTGCCCGGCACAGACGCTGCCAATGAGCACATTCTCTTTACCGCCCATTGGGATCACATAGGCAAGGACGAGACCAAAGAAGGGGACCAGATCTATAACGGCGCCCTCGACAATGCCTCGGGTACCGCCGCCATAGTGGAAATTGCCCGCCAGTTTGCCCGCGAAGCAGCAATGGGACACAAGCTGCGCCGCTCACTGACCTTTGTCGCCACCACGGGTGAGGAGCAAGGCTTATTGGGATCCCGTTATTATTCCGCCAATCCCCTGTTCCCACTGAAAGACACCATAGCCGTGCTCAACATGGACAGCACCAATGTCTATGGCCGCACCAAGGATTTCACCATAGTGGGTAAGGGCCAATCACAGCTGGAAAGCTATCTGATTGAGGCCGCCACCCGTCAGGGTCGCAAGGCCGTGGGCGACAGGAATCCGGCGTCAGGCGGTTTCTTCCGCTCTGACCATTTCAGCTTCGCCAAGTACGGGGTTCCTGCGGTATTCGCCGGGGGCGGTGATGAACCTGTGGATCAGGCTACCGCAGATTACAAGGAACAGATGAAACTGAAGATGAAAGGCTGCTACCACAACGTCTGTGACCATTATCGCGAGGACTGGGATCTGAGTGGCGCGTTGGAAGACATGGCGGTGTTTTACGACACAGCCAAGACACTGGCCAGTTCGACAGCGAGGCCGGGTTACGTCAAGGGCAGTGAATTCCACAGCCTCAGACCTGCCAGCTGAGTCATAAGCTGAGTCATAAAAACAGCGCAGCCTCCGGGCTGCGTTTTTTTGGGCGACGATATTTGGGCGATGATGTTCCATCAAAATGCCGGCCGCAACAGGGTAAAAATCAATCAACGGCGGTTATTTTTAGCAAACATGCATTTTTTCACCAATCCAATGGAGAAAAAACAATCCCCGGCGACATTGCGACACTACAAATAAACATATCTCATCTTACGCATCATATAATTGGCTTTTATTCATTTTAAATAGCGTTACAGCCAGCTTTTTCACATCATAAGACACCTAAAACACCATTTTTCATCAATTTTAAGTTTGGCATTCCCGGCAAATGCTGGCACAGTGTGCCCATAGCATTGTTGTCGATTCGGGAGTCTTAGCATGTGTTCCATCTTCTCTATTCTGGATATTCAGGGTGACGCCAAGGCCCTCAGGCAAACGGCGCTGGAAATGTCCAAGCTGTTGCGTCACCGCGGCCCCGACTGGTCGGGGATCTACGCCGATGATCAGGCGATACTGGCCCACGAACGCCTGGCAATTGTCGATATAGAACACGGGGCCCAACCACTGTTAAGCGAAGATGGCAGTCTGGTGCTGGCGGTCAACGGTGAGATCTACAACCACAGGGAACTCAAGGCCGAGCTGGGCGACAAGTACAGCTATCAGACCAACAGCGACTGCGAAGTGATCCTCGCCCTGTACCAGGAATACGGTGTTGAGTTTCTCGATAAGCTCAACGGCATCTTCGCCTTTGTGCTCTATGACAAGGCCAAGGGCAGTTACCTGATTGGTCGCGATCACATGGGGATCATTCCCCTGTACACAGGCCACGACGCCGCCGGTAACTTCTATGTGGCCTCGGAAATGAAGGCCCTGATACCCGTGTGCCGTCAGGTGGCCACCTTCCCTCCCGGCCATTTCCACAGCTCGGTTCAAGGTCAGCCCCAATGCTATTACCAAAGGGATTGGCGCGATTATCAGGCCGTGGCCGAAAACAGTGCCGACATCGACGAGCTGCGTCAGGCGCTGGAAGCTGCGGTCAAACGCCAGCTGATGTCAGATGTGCCCTACGGCGTACTGCTGTCCGGTGGTCTGGATTCCTCCATTGTCTCGGCCATTACCCAGACCTTCGCCAAAAAGCGCATCGAGGACAACAGCCAGAGCGATGCCTGGTGGCCCCAGTTGCACTCCTTTGCGGTGGGTTTGAAGGGCGCGCCGGATCTGGCCGCCTCCCGCAAGGTGGCAGATGCCATAGGCACTATACATCACGAGATTAACTTCACCTTCCAGGAAGGTCTGGATGCCATCAAGGAAGTGATCTATCACCTGGAAACCTATGATGTCACCACCATCAGGGCGGCAACGCCCATGTACCTGATGGCGCGCAAAATCAAGGCCATGGGGATCAAGATGGTGCTCTCCGGCGAAGGGGCCGACGAACTCTTCGGTGGCTATCTCTACTTCCACAAGGCGCCGAACGCCCAAGCCTTCCACGAGGAGCTGGTGCGCAAGCTGGACAAGCTGCACCTGTACGATTGCCTGCGGGCCAACAAGGCCATGGCCGCCTGGGGACTGGAGGCCAGGGTGCCCTTTCTCGACAAGGAATTTATGGACGTGGCCATGCGCCTCAACCCCCAGGCCAAGATGTCGGGCAAGGGCAAGATTGAGAAGCATATTCTGCGGCAGGCATTTGAGCACAAGTTGCCGGCCGAGGTGGCCTGGCGCCAGAAGGAGCAGTTCAGCGACGGTGTCGGCTACAGCTGGATTGACGGCCTGAAAGAGCATGCCGCCTCTGTGGTGGACGATCTGCAGCTGGCCAACGCCCGCTTCCGCTTCCCCCACAACACGCCGGACACCAAGGAAGCCTATTTCTACCGCAGCTTCTTTGAAGAGCTGTTTCCGCTGGAGTCGGCCGCATTGACGGTGCCCGGCGGCAAGAGTGTGGCCTGCTCCACCCCCGAGGCGCTTGCCTGGGATGCCAGTCTGCAGGGGATCATAGACCCTTCCGGTCGTGCGGTGCGCTCGGTGCACAGCCAGAGTTATTGACGGTCCTGTACAACTGACCACTGCTAAATAGCAAAAGAGCACACCAAGGTGTGCTCTTTTTCATGGTTAAGCCATTTAAATCTTTGCGGGGGCTGCTATCAGTAATCCTGCAGCGGCTGTGCCAGCTGGCGCTTCGCGAGCCGCGATTGGGCCCGCTCCAGAATAGCTTGCTGCTCGGCAAGGTCCGCATGATGCCAGCGCAGCACTTCTTCCAGGGTACGGCCGCAACCCAGGCACACATCGGCCTCATCCAGGCAGCAGTTGCGAACACAGGGCGAAGGCAAGGATTGGCGGTTCATTTGGGCCTCACTATCAACAGGTGTGCAGCATCAGGGGCGAAGCCGCTTGAAATAGGCGCTTTGCACCAATTCCACCACTTCCATGGTCAGGCTGTCGCAATCACCAAGCCAGGGCGCAAGCGCCTCGTCCATGGCCTGCAGCAGCGCCTGCTTTTGCCCATCACTGCGCCCGGGCATGATGGCAATGCTGATATGGACAAAGCTGCCGCCTTGCTCACCCAGCCTGAAATGCTCCAGTTTAATGGCGCGGCTCTTGACCGATGCGGGTTCAAACAGGCCACAGCTCAGCATGACGCCGTGGGCGGCATCGGTCAGCGCGGTAACCTTGTCTGCGGCAAGGGCATTGGCCGAATATTCAATGACGCAATGGGGCATGCTTACTCCGACCAGACGGCAAATTCATTGCCGCTGGGATCCGTGAAATGAAAGCGACGACCGCCGGGGAAGGAAAAGACCGGTTTGATTATCTCGCCACCCTTGGCAACGACGCTGGCCTCGGTGGCCTCAAGGTCGGCACTGTAAATCACCAGCAAGGGACTGCCCCTTTGGGTATTGAAGTCGGCCTCGGCACGGAAGAAACCGCCGTCTATGCCTGCGTCGAGAAAGCAGCTGTAGTCCGGGCCATAGTCCTGAAACTGCCAGCCAAATACGGCGCTGAAAAAGCCTTTTGTGGACTCAAGATCCCGGGCAGGAAGCTCCAGGTAATTGATACTGTGATGTTTTTCCATACTGTTCCCCTGTTGATTGGCTTATTACCAGCTTACGCCTGCAGCAGTCCGGCCACAAGGCCAATGAGACCTCCGAACACCCCGCCCCAAACCACCAGCCAACCCAGGTGCTCGCGGATCATCTGCTGCACCAGGGTCTTGACCAGCTCAGGGGTCAGCTCATCGAGTCGACTCTGAACTATCTGCTCCACCTGGGCCTTGAGATCCTTAAGCATGTCCGGCCGCTCCAGCTCGGCCTTCAGCAGGCCATGGAACTCCTCGGAGCCGGATATGGTCACCAGGGAAGCCTTCATCTTCTCTTCAAAGGGCTCTTTCATGGGCATCAGCGCCTCGGTGCCGCCGAACATGGCCAGCATGCCGCCAAAGGAGGACTGGGCCACAGTCGCTACCAAGGCATCGAAGGCCGGCCCCAGGTCGATTTGCTCGATAACACCTGAGAGGTCGAGCGCCCTGTCACCGGCATTACTGCTCAGAAAGCGGTCGATATTCTCATCGGTGAAAAACTGCTCCATCATCAGGTTGCGGATGGCGGCCTTGAAATCCTCAAAGCGGGCCGGGATCACCCCAGAGCCATACAGGCCGGGCACCTTCTCAAACAACATGTGCACCGCCAGCTCATTGGTGACGGCACCCGAGAGGGAAAACAGACCGACGGACAACAGCAGGGGCTGGTGGGCCACCAGGCCTCCGGCGGTCATGGCGGCGGCCAGGCCATTGGTTAACAGGCTCTTGTTCACTGGAATACTCCTGCAGGAATTCGCTGAAATGGCGGCATTTTAGCAAAATTCAGACACGAGTCGAGCGGGGTCAGGCCGGTCCCATCAGCTCATAGACGGTGCGATCGCCGCTGTGCTCATCAAGCACCACCGAGGTGCTGGCGCTGACATGGGTGCGGCGCACGGCCAACACTTCGGCCTCCAGGGCCAATTCCTGGGCCTTTTGGATCAATCGCTTGTCTATGCCCTGCTCCCGATAGGCCGGCGTGACGTAGAGATCGTCAAAATACCATAATGGTTTCAGAAGGATAGATGAAAAAGAGGGATAGAGCTGGATAAAGCCGACGGCATTGTTTTCGTCCAGGGCGAGGAAAATTACCGAATCGTTTTCCCGCAGGCGGGCCCCAAGGAACTCGCGGGCGGCCAGGGGATCCGAGACTTGTCCGAGACTTTGACGATAGGCGTTAAACAGGGGAACCAGATTATCGAGATCGATAGCCGAAGCCAAACGTATCTGCATACTTCATCCTTGAATTAATACTACGACCATGGGCAGTGCCCTCATGTGCCATTCAGTGAATAGACGGAATATCTTGTTGTTATTGCGCCACCTTAACATATTTTTGACGGTGGTAAAGTGCTATTTTACAACCACATGCGGACGTAAAGGCTACACTTGATCTTACCCTTGGAAAGAGTGGAAAACCCAATGAATTCGCCCTTTACCACTCCGGGAGCCCTGGGTTGGCACGAGCTCGCCAGCCGGGATCCCAGGCAGTCCATGAGCTTCTACAGTCAAGTTTTTGGCTGGCAGTTCAAGACCATCAAATTGCAGGATGGTCCCTATCACATCATAGAAAATCACGGTGAGGCCATAGGGGGTATTGCCCCCGACAAGGGTACGGGACCGGCCCGCTGGACCGGCTATATTACGGTGGAAGATGTGGACGCCGTGGCCGCCACGGCCCGCAGCCTGGGGGGCAAACTGCTCTATGGGCCGGAGGATATCGCAGGTATTGGCCGTTTTTGCTGGCTTGAGGATCCCTTGGGAGCTGTGATTGCCGCCATCAGCTACCTCAAGGACTAATATCTCAAGGACCAAGAGCCATCAGCTTCCCCAAGAGCTAAGTAACCAAAGGGCTAAGCCATCAACGTGGGCTGCGGCGCAAATCCCGGTATTCAAAGCCCATCACATGGATGCGGTCCATGGGCAAGGCGGCAAGAAACGCCATCTCACGGACGGCGGCCACCATGGCCGGTTCCCCCAGAATAAACAACCTCTGGTGGCGCTCCAGACTGTGGCGTGCCGGCACAATATCCTGGGGTTCGGCCAGGATAACCCTGTTGTTGTCTATCCTGTCGGCCTCGCTGCGACTGCTGATCAGTGCCTGATAGTGCAACTCCCGCCGCTCCAGCATCCGTCTCAGCAGTTCCCTATGCAGATAGAGATCCTCCAGATTGCGACCATGGTGGTAGAGGTAAATCTTGCCCCTGTGGCCCGAAGCCATGGCCTCCTCCACTATGGCCGCCGCCGGCCCTATACCTGTGCCACCGGCCACCACTATCAGTTCATCTTCAACGAATTCTGCACGGTAGCAGCACTCCCCCCAGGGCTGACTGAGCTGCAATTGCTCTCCCACTTTGGCCTCGTGAAACAGCCAGTGGCTGAGTTTGCCATTGTGTTTGCGCCTTATGTGCAGGGTCAGGGTGTCGGCGTTTTCACGACTGGCAATGCCATAGGTACGGCTGAACATGCCGGGTACCAGCAGGCTTAAACATTGACCGGCCCGAAAATGCAGGGGAGTGCCGGGTTTGAGCACCAGCCGCACCACCGAGTCGGTGAGCCATTGCTTGTCGACGATAACGGCAGCCTGGTAAAAGGCCTGGTCGAGGCTGGCGAGCACCAGTTTATCCCTGGCCGGACACTGGCAGGCCAACACCAGCCCCGCCTGTTTCAACCCCGCTTCCAAGCCGCGCTGGGCTTGTCTGGGAATGGGTCCGGCCTTGTGTTGCAACAAGCAACTGCGGCACTGGCCCTTGGTGCAGGAATAATTCACAGTGGCGCCGTGGCGCCTGAGGGCAGCCAACACTGTCTCACCGGGCAGTGCGTTAAAATTGCTGTCATCGAGGATAAAACGTGTCATTGCCTGGAGCTTGTCCCTTGGATACCGACGGGTGCTGATGTCAGCCACAAGATGAAAGCCCAAAAGGTTAATGTCAAGAAAAGAGATTGTTTTAATTGAGTTTGTGCTGAGTAATTGCGCTGCATTCAACTGAAATAAGCTAGGTAAATTACCGGGCTATTGGTTACACTTAGACTCTGGAACCCGCTTGTCTTATCAAGGTTTTTGATAATGTTTTCCCCCGTAAAATCCCTGTGGCAGCGCTTTGTAAAGCTGCCACGCAGTCTGCGCATCGCCGGCTATTTGCTGTCTGGCTATCTGGTTTATGCTTTCCTCTTTGGGCTGGCACTGCCGGCACTGCTCGGTGCCATGCTGCCCGGTAAGCTGAGCGACCTCACCGGCCGCCCGGTCAGCCTCACTCAGCTGAGCATTAACCCGTTCACACTCGAATTGGAGGCCCGGGAATTTGCCCTGGCCGAATCCGACGGCAGCCCCTTCACAGGGTTTGAGCGTCTCGGGGTAAACTTTTCCCTGTGGCAAAGCATCTTCAATGGCGCCCCCACCCTGGCAAATCTGGAACTTGAGGGACCTTTTGGTCATTTGCTGCAACGGGCCGACGGCAGCTTTAACTTCAGCTCCCTGCTGCCAGCCAAAGATTCAACCCCCACAGACACAGCGCCAGCGGCGATACCCGCCTTCGTTATCGACAGGCTGCGACTTGGCCGCGGCCAATTCAGTGTGACGGATCAGGTCCACGGTATTGATTTGCACTATCCGGACATCAATTTCAGCCTGATGGCCCTGGACAGCCGGGCCGCCCTGGCCGATATCGAACATAACCGCTTTGAACTGCATCTGGCGGACGACAACCAGGGGCAGTTTTCTTTGAATGGCCATTTTGACCTGAATCACCCCGGGGCCGAGGTTGAGTTCCAGCTCGCCAATCAATCATTGCTGAAATTCTGGCCTGCCCTGGAAGGCAAGCTGTTGCTTGAACCCCAAAGTGCGCGCCTGAGCCTGGCAGGTAAACTGACCCTGGGGCTGGGTAACGATAGCAAGCCCGAGGTGGAATTCAGCAAGGGCCGCTTGGTGTTGTCAGATGTGGCGCTCAAGCCCGCAGACGGCGAGCCCCTGAGTCTTGCCAGCCTGGCGCTGGACGGTATCCGGGTCTCCCTGGCCCAAAAACAGGCTAATGCCGAACTGCTGGCCATCGACGGTCTCAAGCTCGCCACCGCGTTCGATAAACAAGGCCTGGGGCTGCAAAGATTGTGGCAATCACAGGCGCCGGAGACGACAGAACAGATTGGCGACACAGTAGCGGCTGCCGACACAGAATCACAGGCGCCACAGTCGGCGATAGAACCCGATGCGAACAACGCCTGGACGGCGCGCCTTGGCCGTTTTGAACTGGGCAACAGCGAGCTGCTTATCCATGAATCCTCCCGCTTGGATAAGGTTGTGGATTGGCGCATCAGCGATATCCAACTTGAGACAGGCGCCCTTGGCAGCGATCTGACTCAGGCCGTAACCCTGGCCGCATCCCTGAACCTGGGCCGCAATGACAAACCCGAGCAGGCGGCATTGAACCTTAACGCCACTGTGATCCCGGACAGTCGCCAGGCCGAAGGGCAACTGAAGTTGGCCGGGCTGGATCTGAGCCAGTTTGCCCCTTATCTGGAGCCCTTGGTGCAGTTGGAGCTGCAGCAGGGAATATTGGGAGTCGCGGGTCAATTCAAGCTCGATGGTGAAGGGCAGCTGCGGTTTGAAGGTGACTCGACGCTGACACAGTTGGCTGTGCTGGATACCCGGGCCAAGGTCCCCCTGCTGAAATGGCAAAAGCTCGACGTTGCCGGGCTGCAAATCGATTTGGCGGCCAACAGTATCGAGATTGCCTCGCTGGACCTGTTTGAGCCCTATGGCCGCATCATAATTCACGAAGACAGGACCACCAATATCAGCGATCTTCTGGTGAAGGCGCCCGAGTCCCAAGGCACGGAAACCGCAGCACCCAAGCCCGCCAAGGCAAGCACTGAGGCAGAGCCTGTAAGGCCCATGACCATCAGCGTCACCGAGATCAATATCCATCAGGGCTCGGCCTTCTTCGCCGACAACTCACTGACACCCCACTTTGCCTCGGGGATTGAGCTGCTGGAGGGCAAGATAAGCCAGCTGTCGAGCGATCCCAAGGTGCGCTCGAGCATAGATATCCAGGGCAAGGTGGACAGATATGCCCCCGTGGTGCTCAAGGGCGAAATGAATCCCTTGCTGGAGAAGCCCTATCTGGATCTCGACCTGTCGTTCCGCAACGTGGAGCTGACCTCGGTCAATCCCTACTCGGGCACCTATGCCGGTTACTACATAGACAGGGGCCAACTGACGCTGGAGCTCAACTATAAGCTCGACAACAACCGCCTGGTGGGCAGCAACCATGTGGTGGTGGATCAACTCAAGCTGGGCGAACCCAGCCACAGCGATCTTGCCACCTCCCTGCCTGTGACTCTGGCCATCGCCCTGTTGCAGGACAGTAATGGGGTGATAGATCTGGGGCTTGAGGTTAAGGGCGAGCTGGATGACCCCAGCTTCAGCATCGGCGGTATAGTGCTCAAGGCCTTTACCAATTTGATCACCAAGGCGGTCACGGCCCCCTTCTCACTGCTGGCGGCGCTGGTGGGCTCGGACGAGGAATTGGACAGCCTGGCCTTTGCCCCCGGCATGGCAAACCTCGGTGATGCCCAAACCGGTAAGCTGGGCGCCCTGAGCAAGGCACTGACCGCCAGGCCCGCACTCAAGATCACCCTCGAAGGCCAGGTGGATCCCAAGCTCGACGGTCCGGCACTGGCCGAACTGGCCCTGAGGCAGGAATTGCAAGCCCTGGCAGGCGATGCTGAGCTGCCGGAAGCCCTCGGCGCCAGCGCCTGGCCCGTGGATGGCCCCCTGGCCGATGCCCTGATTCGTCGCTTTGACAACCAGAACAACCAGGGGTCGGCCCAGCTCAAGGCCGACATAGCCGCCAAGCTGGCCACCGAAGCCGAATTTGCCAACGCGCCGGATGCCCTGGCCCAGGAAACCAACAAGCGTTGGCACATCACCCTCTACAATCTGCAACACAAGGCCATGCCGCGCTCGGACGACAGTTTGGGGGCACTGGCACAGCAAAGGGCGCAAGCGGTCAAGGCGGCTCTGGTGGAACAGTTCCAGCTGGCGCCGGAGCGGATATTCCTCAAGGAAAGTCGCATCAAGCTGGCCAAGGAAGGCGCCAGGGTCACTTTGGAGCTGGGCGCCGACTAAACACTCAATTAGGCGCTGGAGAAGCGCTCTATTGAATCAGGAACATTGAAACCGGACTATTGAAACCGGAAAGCGCCTTGCAATAGCCCCCCTTTCGGATACACTGCCACCGGCCCTGATGGGCCGGTTTTTTTATGTGTAATTAAAGGAATTTCTATGGCAATCATTCGTTGGCTGCTCGGACGGCTCATTCTGCTGTTCGATGCCCTTTTCAGCCCCAGGGCCCCCAAGCGCGCCCCCGAGCAACAGGCCCAGCTCGATGAGCAAACCAAGCCGCTGGCGCTCTACCAGTACGCTGCCTGTCCGTTTTGCGTCAAGGTGCGCCGCGCCATGAAACGCCAGGGGCTGAACATAGCCCTGGTGGATGCCAAGCAAGCCGAACATAAACAACTGTTGCAACAGCACGGCGGCAAAGTGCAGGTGCCCTGCCTGCGCATTGAGGAAGCGGGAGAAACGCGCTGGTTATATGAGTCAGGGGAAATTATCCAATTCCTGCAACAGCGCTATGCCTGAGCCAAAACAGCAAAAGGCCCGACAATGTCGGGCCTTTTGTTGATTCCGGGAATTGGGCTCTGCCTTCTATTCCTTTCCAATGTTGCCTATTTTTTCCACAGGCCATTTCTTCCACAGGCTATTTTTTCCACAGACTATTTCTTCCATAGATAGACACGGTCCGAGTAATCCGCCAGCCATTCCGGCTTATAGACCACCAGCAGGGTCACGGCCATGCCGTTGAGCAAGGCCTCGGGAAAGGCCAGCAAGGGCGCTAACTGCCAGTAATTGTCCCAGATCACCCCAGGCTGATAGTCCCGGCCCCACCACAACCAAAGTCCCCACAGCAGCTCATGGCTGAGTTGTGACAGACCGGCGTTGATAAAGGCACCACAAAAAATAAACACAAACAAATGCTTGGGAAGAATGTGGAAACAACGATTGTAAAAAACGAAGGCGATAAACAGCGGCCACCAGAACCCCAGCAACACCAGGGCACCGAGCTCCGCCGGTGACTTGAGCACCAGCAAACAATAGAAGCTTGCCGGCAAGAGCAATAGCACTGTGGCCAGGCGCCAGCCCAACATCAACATCAGGGTCACCAGGGCCAGGAAATGCAACTGCATCGCCGGCTGCACGCTGGCATGCATCAACCACAGCGCGGTTACGGCCAGCAGCGCCACCAGGGTGCGCCGCTGTGCCGCCCTGTCTCCCAGCCAAACACGTAACTCGGCCGTGGGCCAAATCAGCCAAAGCCAGAATGCCGCAGCGCACCAGGCGAGCAACATGGCGCCATTAAGCTGCCAATGAATACCGCTGAGGGTCTGTTGCCAGAATTCCACCATGGGAGAGGGTTCCAATCTGTGGCCTAAGCCATTACTCTTGCTCTTGAATTATCATGCAATCCAACGCTCTCGCCCAAGGAAATTGTGCCTGTGAAAGTCAAATCCCTGTTTATCCTCGCCATTCTGCCACTGTTGTTGCAAGGCTGCGCCAAAGACAGAGGCCTGCCGGAGCGCAATGAGGCCCTGATTGGCAAGGTCAGGGATAAGTTCGAGCAGGATATTCGCGCCAATGGCCTGAAGCTCTTCACCTACAGTCTGATGCGCAGTGGCGTGGAGGCTCAAAATGCCCCGATAAGGCTCGAGCAACAAAAGCGCCAGCCACAGCCAAAAGCCGGGCGCCGGGACAGGGACAACGCGCTGGAGCAATGGGAGCAGCAGGTGGAACTGGGTCTTGCCAACACCCTGAAAATGAATGGCTATTGCCGCGATGGCTATATTGAGATCAGCCGCCTGGTGGAAAGCGACAGGGCCGAGATCCGCGGCGAGTGCAAGGAAGGCGCCAGCGAAGAAGACAGGCGCCACTTTACATCACAGCGCTGAAGGACATCGCAAGGCTGAGAGGCTTAACAAGCTTGAGTCAGGCTGTGCCTGTTCAGCCCTGCAGCAATTCAAAGCGTATCAGATACAGCTGTTCCAGCCCGGGATAAATTTCACCAATCAAAAGTTTAAGCTCGGGCAGTGACATGTTTTCCGCCTGGGCATGCTCCTCATCCAATTCAGAAAACGCCAGCGGCGTGACCGCCAGAATGCGGATATCGCAAAACCAACGCCCCTGTTCAAAGGTAACGACCGGCAGCTCCTGGCCTGGCACCAGACCCGACTCGGACTCGTCCCGCAGTGTGATGGTCTTGCGTCCGCTGAGAATATCCGCTTCGAAGCGTTCGAAAAAGGAAATGGATGACATGGGCGTCATGGTATTACTCCTGAGAAATCAAGGCTTACCTGTATACCCAAGTGCCGGGTGTTTGACCAGAACAACAGGGTAACGACGGCAATTTTCGCGAGCGGGCGCCCAAAAAGTCGCCCCGGCGGCCACTTTGGGGTAGAATGCCGCCTCTTTTTGGCCGCCATGGGCGCGGCCCGCACAGTAGATCGATACCATGAACAAGAGACAAGCTATCATCAAAAAACTGGCCAAGCGTGCCAAGGCCAGGGACAACAAGAAGGAAAAGCCCAAGGTCGGCGCCAAGGAGCGTTACATCTCCAAGGCCGAACGCGCCAAGCTGGAAGCTGCCGAAGCCGCACAAGCCGAGGCTGAAAACGAGTCAAGCGAACACGCGCCCGAAGCCTGAGCTCAGGCTTCCTGACGCGATCCCGGCAACTCGGTAGCGGCGGTGGCGCCGACACAGTCCTGCTCTTCGGTCAGCTGCGCCATCTGGGTGCAGGACGATGACATGGGCGTAACCGACACCGGCACTTCCTCCGCCGCTTCCGTGTGCTCAGCCGCATGTCCGGCGGCAATCCTGTCCACCAGAGCATAGGCGGTCAGCACACCCGCAATACCAAACAGCACTGACCCTGCCACCTGCCCCAGCAACACCCCGTAAATCCCGCCCCACTTGGCCCCAAGCCAAATAAAGGGAATGGTCCCCAAGGTGGCCTTGCCCACGTTAAAGAAGGTGGAATACTTGGCCTTACCCAGGTTGTTGAACGAGGCATTGGCCACGAACAGCATGCCGGAAAAGACAAAGAACACGGCAACATAGCTCATAAAGAAGCGCACAAACTCCGCCGATTCGACCCCAAGTTCAAAGGCCCCTATCAGCGCATCCTTAAGCAGGAACAGCAGCAGGGACATGGCCAACACATAAACAGTACAAAAGAGAATAGACTGGGTCAGGGTTTGCCTGAGACGGTCGATACGACCGGCACCGAAGTTTTGCCCCACTATGGGGCCTATGGCACCGGAAAGCGCGAAGATCATGCCAAAGGCAACCGGCACCACCCGGCCAACCACGGCCCAGCCCGCCACATAGGCATCACCGAATTCCGCCACCGCCCGGGTCATAAAACCATTGCCTATGGGAGTGGCCACGTTGGTCAACATGGCGGGGCCGGCGATGGCGAAAATGGGCGCCAGATCGGCGCGAAATGCCTGCCAGTCAAAGCGCCCCAGCAGGCCATGTTTGACCAGCACCCCGTGCCCTGCCACCAACAGCACCGACAGGCGTGCCAGCACAGAGGCCACCGCGGCGCCCTCGATGCCCATGGCCAGTAAAAAGATAAACAGCGGATCCAACGCCGCATTAACGCCGCCGCCCACCAGGGTCGACACCATGGACAGCTTGGCATCACCCACGGCCCGCAGTGCGGCCCCCATGGCCATGGCCAGACAAATCAGCGGCAAAGACGGCACCAGAATATAGAGATAACTGGCCGCCAGCTCAGCGGTATGGCCACTGGCCCCCACCAACTCCAGCAGGGCCGGAATATTGAGGCACACCAGCACGGACACCAACACGGCCACTATCAGGGTCACCAGACCCGAGTTGAGCAGCAGTCGCCTGGCCTGCTCCACCTGCCGTGCACCTATGGCACGGGACACCAGGGCCCCCAGGGCTATGGCGAGGCCAATACCTATGGAGGTGGTGAAAAAACTGATGGTACCGGCATAGCCCACTGCGGCTGCCAGCTCATGCTCCCCCAGCATGCTCAGGAAAAAGATATCCAGCAGATCCACCAGAAACAGGGCGGAAATGCCGATGGCGGCGGTGGAACTCATCACCAAAATGTGGCGCAGTATCGAGCCTTCGACAAACTTGGCTTCGGCCATGGCTTTCCCTTAAATGTCCTGCGGCAGCTCGCTGCCACACTGATTGCAATAATGGGCGGACGTTTCATGGCCCGTCTTGAGGCAGTTGTCGCAGCGGCGCAGATCCCGTCTGTGGCCCATTTCCTGGGAAATTTCCGCCGTCAGTATGCCTGTGGGGATGGCAATGATCGAATAACCCAGCAACATGGTAAAGGCGGCGATGGCCTGCCCCAGCGGCGTCTTGGGGGTGATATCACCGTAACCGACCGTGGTAATGGTCACTATGGTCCAGTAAATGGACTTGGGAATGGAGCTGAAGCCGCTGGCAGGCCCTTCCACCAGATACATGATGGCGGCGAGCACCATAATGATAAGGCTCACCGAAAAGAAGAAGATAAACACCTTGCGGCTGGACTGCATCATTGCCCGCAGCAGCAGGTTGCCCTCGCTGAGATAGCGCAGCAGCTTGAGGACCCGGAAAATCCTAAACAGTCGCAGTACCCTGACCACCAGCGCCAGGTTGGTGCCGGGCAGCAATATGGCCAGGTAGCTGGGCAATATCGACAGCAGGTCCACCAGACCGTAAAAGCTCAGGGCATATTGGCGCTTGTTGGCACTGCAATACAACCTCAGGCCATACTCCAGGCTAAACAACAAGGTAAAACACCACTCAAGCACGTGGATCAGCGTACCATAGCGGCTGTTGACCGACTGCACTGTGTCCAGCAGCACCAGGATCACGCTGACTATGATGGAGATAATCAGCCCTATATCGAACCAGCGACCGGCTGTGGTATCGGTGCCGAATATGATGATCCGCAGCTGGCGTTTAAATTGCGATTCCTGGGGCTCGGGAATTTGCTCTGTCATTGACTGTCCTGCACTGTTAACCGCCCGGGTTTCTTATGGGCGGTACCTTCACCGGTCGCTTGTCGGCCATATGGGGCATGGCAACTGACATTTCAGTGGCTTAATGTGATCGAGCGCCCAGTTTGCCATGGCGGCCGGGCAAGCTCAAAAAGATTCTGCAGCCGGTTCACCTTAAAGCGGCTTATGGTTACAATCATCCCAACCGGCCCAGGAGGCCTTTGCCCAGAGAGAGTCCATGTTTCGTACCCTGTTCATTGCCATGCTGCCCCTGCTGTTTGCCACCCAGGTAGCGGCCTCTTCCAGGCTCCCGGGCCAAAAGGCCGATCTGGTGGTGGTCAATAAATCGGAATATACCCTCAAGCTGTTTGCCAAGGGCAAGTTGCTTAAGCAATTTCATATCGCCATGGGTGACAATCCCACCGGCCATAAACTGAAGGAAGGGGATCAACGCACCCCCCAGGGGCGTTACCGGCTGGACTATAAAAAGGTCAACAGCGCCTTTTACCGCGCCATACATATTTCCTATCCCAATGAAGAAGATCTGCTGCGGGCCAAGGCCCTGGGGCTCAAGCCCGGCGGCCAGATCATGATCCACGGCCAAAACCCCAATTCGGAACTGAGCCCGGAAGAGGCCCAGCTCTATAATTGGACCAATGGCTGTATCGCCCTCACCAATCCGGAGATGGATGAACTCTGGCAGGTGATAGACGAAGGTACGCCGATAGAAATCTGGCCCTGAGGAAGTGCCCATGTCTCTGACTCTGGCCCAACTGCAAAGAGATTGGCAGCCCTTTGCCGATGATATTCAGGCACTGGCACAGTCCCTCGACCTGATGGACACAGCCCAAGGCTGGCACTGCGATCATGTGGCCCTGCGGGTCAACAGCACGGCGGCTGCCGAGGCACTGGTGCAGGAATTTGAGGCCATAGGCACTGTCATCAGCAATAACCTGATAAACGGCAGGCCAATCCTTATCATAGCCCTGGACGAACCGCTGCAACTGGGTCCCTGGTCCATCGATTGTGTAGAACTGCCCTTCCCCGGCGAAAAGCGTTATCCGAAAGAAGGTTGGGAACATATAGAACTGGTGTTCCCCTGCAAGGCAGCCGACTGTGATGCCCTCGAAGCGGCCCTCGAACAGGCGCTACCCACTGTGGCAAAACGCATTAAAGCCCCGGGAACACTGCGCATCAAGGCCAGCTCCCCCCAGGGTGAGCATGAGCGCCTTGCCAACCCCACCTTGGCCTTCAGTGATGACAAGGTCTGCATCAAGCTGCATCCCCACGGCATACGCGACATCATTGCAAGTGAAAATGCCAGCGTGGTAGCCAGCGTGAGCGCCAATAAGAAAGCCGCGCCGTGAGCCAGTTGCCCTTCTCCCAGGCCTGTGAAAACAACAAGGCGCCAATTCTCGAGGTGCTGAGACACAGCTTTGCCTCTGTGACCCGGGTGCTGGAAATTGGCTCGGGCACGGGACAGCACGGGGTGTATTTCAGCGCCGCCCTGCCCCATATCAACTGGCAATGCAGTGACATGGGCAATCTCGCTGCCCTCAATGCCCGCCTCGCGCTGGAGGGACGGGGGCGTCTGTCCAAAGCCCTGGTGCTGGATGTCAGCGGGCCCTGGCCAGCACTGGAAGTGGATGGCATCTTCAGCGCCAACACCCTGCACATCATGGACAGGGCCTCGGTCGAATGCTTCTTTGCCGGTGCCGGACGTGTGCTTGGCGCTACCGGCCAACTCTGTATCTACGGCCCCTTCAACTATGGCGGCGACTATACCAGTGCCAGCAACCGCGACTTCGATGCCTGGCTCAAGGCCAGGGACAGCGTCAGCGGCATCCGCGATATTGAATGGGTACTGCAACTGGCGGATGCTGCCGGCTTTGCGCTGATGCAGGACCATGCCATGCCGGCCAACAACCGTCTGCTGCACTTAACTAAAGTAAGCAAAGACAGCCAAGGCTGAGCTGTTTGCCGCTGCGAACAGGCCGCTCGCAAATCAGGCCGTCCAAGCGCTTATCCCCACAGCAAAAAACCGCTATGCTGGCAGCCAATTACCTAAGCCAGACAAGCATCTCATCCCGGGAGGATTTTCTTATGGGCAAGCTGTCCCGTCACCAACACCCCAACGGCCTGGAATATCTGCAGGTTGAAAGCGCCCTGTGTCAGGCGCGGATTTTTTTCCAGGGCGCCCAGATAGACTCCTTCATTCCCACCGGCAAGGCGCCCTTGCTGTGGGTTTCAGACGCCGATGACTACAGTCCCGGCAACGGTATCCGCGGCGGCATTCCCGTGTGCTGGCCCTGGTTCGGCATGGATGGCCGCGACGGCTTTCCCCAACACGGTTTTGCCCGCACCCGGGAGTGGCAGTTGTTGTCCCATGAGTGGCAAGGCGAAGTGCTGGCGCTGGCATTCGGCCTGGAGATACAGGAGGCCGACCGCCGCTTCTGGCCCCATAACAGCCAGGTGGAACTGCATTTTCTGCTTGGCGAGAGCCTGACGGTAAGCCTTATTAACCGCAATCTGGGCCAGGAGCCGGTGCGCATCACCCAGGCTCTGCACAGCTATTTCCCCATAGGTGACATTCATGCCCTGCGGGCCACAGGTTTTGCCGGTGCCCGCTATATCGAGTTCGGTGAGGGTCCCTATGCCCAGGACGGCGATGAGGTGCACTTCGATAGAGAAACCGACCGGGTCTACACCCAACTGGGGGCGGTGCAGCAGCTGCATACCACAGATGGCACCATAGAAGTGTCCCGCGAACACAGCCACTCGGCTGTGCTGTGGAATCCCTGGATAGACAAGTCCAAACGTCTTGCCCGTTTCAATGATGAGGATTACCTGACCATGGTGTGTCTGGAAGCGGCCAATGTGCTGGAAGATGCACTTGAGCTGGCGCCGGGCGAGAGCCACTGCCTCACCACCCGCATCCGTTGGTGCTAATACTGGTGCTGATGCGGGCAAATTGCCTTAAATAACAATGCCGCAGTAAATAACCCACCTTCTGAAGAAGGTGGCTTAGGGCTGAAAACAACAATGCCGCAGTCAACTGCGGCATTTTTTATCAGTGTGAAATTCAAACCTGATAATAATTGAGGAACATGTCCACGGCGGCCTCGGCCACCTTATGTTGCTCTTCCTTGGTCAGAGGTTCTCTCATGCGGGTCAATTGCGGCCAAAAGGCCGCGCCCTTCAGCATGGCCGACAACTGCCCCATGGCTTCGCCCACGTCCATGGGCTTGAGCCGACCATCCGCCAGCGCCGCTTTGAGCCAGCGCCCAATGGCGTTATCCGTCATATCGGTATTTTTCATCTGCTCCCGCATGCCTTCCGGGTGAAACAGAAAGTGGCCAAAGCCCACCCGCACCAGCTCCAGATAATCGGGTCGACTCATAAGCTCAACCTGAGCCTTGGCCATTTGCAATAACTGGGGTTTAAGGGCTGCATCGGCCCGGTACTTCACCCCGAGATCCGCATTGGCCCGGTGCCAGACTTCGGTTATCAGCACCAACACCAGGGCTTCCTTGGTGGCGAAATGGTTGTACACGGTACGCTTGGATACCTGGGCCAGGGCCGCTATGGCATCCATGCTGGTGCCCTGCACGCCCTGCTGCTGGAACGCCTGTCTGGCGGCATCCAGTATGGCCTGGCGTTTGAGTTCACTGCGGGTAAGTTTGCCGCTCTGCACTTATGGGGATCCCCGATTAAGGTTTGCAGACGATTTTACACTGACTGGTTTACTTTTATCAAACCCATAAGTAAACTGCTCAGTGTAGTTTACTTGCATTTATTGCCAACAGAATACCAAGGGGGTTGTATGAGCCACACACAGCAACTGACAGCTGAGCCAATGTTTCACAATGAAGGCGCGGTATTTCACCAGGGCCGCTTTCACAATACCCGGGTAGCCTTTGAAACCGATGCCGCCAACCTGTGGCAAGTCACCAAGGCGTATCTTGGCGCCAAACGCGCCGCCCCCAGACCCGATGTGGCAGTGCCTCTGTGCGAGATAGATGAGGCTGAGCTGGCCCGTGATGAGGCCCGCCTCTATCGCCTCGGCCACTCTACCGTGCTTATCCGCCTCGACGGCAAATGGTTGCTGACCGATCCCGTCTTCAGTGAGCGCGCCTCCCCGGTTCAATGGGCCGGCCCCAAACGCTTCCATGACAGCCCCCTGACACCTGAGCAACTGCCTTTCATTGATGCCGTGATATTAAGCCACGATCACTATGACCATTTGGACAAGGCAGCCATCAAGGCACTGGATGCCAAGGTAGACCAGTTTATCGCCCCACTCGGCGTCGGCCGGCGCCTGCGCGCCTGGGGCGTGGCGGCGGAAAAAATTACCGAACTCGACTGGTGGCAAGGCATCAACCTTGGCAGCATCCGGCTCACGGCAACACCCAGTCAGCACTTTTCCGGCCGCGGCCTGTGGGATAAAAACCATACCCTGTGGGCCAGCTGGGTACTGGCAGGCAAACAGGCGCGGGTGTTTTTCAGCGGCGATTCCGGTTATTTCGAGGGTTTCAGGGAGATAGGCGAGCACTTTGGTCCCTTTGATATCACCCTGATGGAGACAGGTGCCTATAACGAACTCTGGGCCGATATCCATATGCATCCGCAGCAGAGTCTGCAGGCCCATTTGGATGTGGCCGGCATGGCGCTGTTGCCGATACACAACGGCACCTTCGATCTGGCGCTGCACGACTGGTATGAACCTTTGGAGCGGATCGAGGCCCTGGCAAGGCGTCAGGGTGTGGTGCTGCTGACCCCCAGATTCGGTGAACCCGTGTCGCTGCGCAGTCCCAAGCCCACGAACCGTTGGTGGCGCGAACTCATGCCCGAACAAGACCTGGCAATAGCGGCATTGACGGAAGAGCCGGGTTTATGCTCCTTGCGGCTTTTTCCTGATAAGACTTAAGCGCTTAAGCAATCAGGCCTCGGGTGTTGGTTAACACTTGTCGCTGTGCCCTCACCGCCTCGCCGTGCTAGACTGGCCCCAGCACGCATTGCAAGGATATTCAGGGAAGTCACCGACAAGTGTTGAAATTTCGTCTGCGCCATCTGGCCTGGATCATGGCGCTGCTGCTTATCATGCTGGCCTCTGTGCTCTGGTACCAGCGCCAGGCGTTGCTGCAATCCCTGGCCAACAGCGCGCTGCAATCCTTTGACGGCTCGGCCGAGGGACTTGCCCTCGACCCAAATCTGCAAGGACTGCGACTGGAACGGCTCAATTTCAGCTATAACGGCAGTCACATCGCACTCAAACAAGTTGCAATAGGGCTGCGAAAACCCCTTCCCGATCTGCTGTTTGACACCCTCAGGCGCCAGGGGCTCAACGGCCAAACCATTTCCGCCCTGACCTTGGCAGTGCAGCAAGAGTTGGCATCATTAAGCCTTGACAGCGCCGGGGTGCAGCTGGCGCCCCCCGGAAACTCCCGGGACAGAGGCGGTCAGGGGTTGGCCATAGGCCTTGCCAGCTTGCCGCAAATCGCCCTGGGGCCTGTCACCATAACACTCGCCAACGGGCAAAGCCTGAGTCTTGATTATCTGTCCCTGGATCAACAGCGGCTGTTGCACACGGCGCTCAAACTCGATGGCATGGCACTGCTGAACCTGGATGCCGAACTTGGTCGCGAGCAATGGCAACTGCAAAGTGAGCTGAATTTGGCCAATCTGGAGCCCCTGGCCCGCGCCATCAAACAGGTTGACGGCACCGACAGCCTCTGGCCCCTACTGGACGAATTTGAACAAGCCTATCAAGCCCGGGGCATACGGCTTGGTGGCAGTCTTGCCAGCACTGTCAGTCTGAGCCTTACCGATGCCGTCATCAGCAGTCATCACCAACTTGAAAATTTTGAGTTCAAGGGCCTGGGTCTTGAACCCAACTGGCCGCCCTTAATGGAGTTCAGCGCCGATTCCAGTCCTGAGGGGCAGTCATTCAATCTCTCGCCCCTGACGCTGAGCTTGACCCTGGAGCCAAGTGCCGAGGCCTGGACCAGACTTGCCGGACTGGCATCGGCGCCTGCCTGGCTCGGCGTTCAGCCCCTCACCCTGGCATTGAATCTGCCCAAGGGCCTGGGTGCCAGGCACGCACCCGATACCAGCAGCCTCAACTTCGATGGCCGGCTGGCGCTGTCCCAAGGCGAGAGCAAGGCAAATATTGAGCTGTCTCAGCTGCAACTTGAGCGCGACGGCCTGGGCCAAATACAGCTTCACGGTGATTGGCGGATGCAAGGTGGCGCTTCAATCGCTTCACTGCTAAAACGATTGCCAGTGCAGAACGCCGTGGAGAGCGGGCAACAACACTGGCAACTGAACGATGACGCCGCGATCAATCTCACCGGCTCGGGTAATCTGCAGCTCAAGCAAGGTGGAATAAGCGCAGGGCGGGAAGCGACCGGGCAACAACTGAGCCTGTCCTTCAGCGATCTAGAGCTGGCCCTGACGCAACTGGCCCTGGCCTCCACACCAGTTTCCATACCTGCTTCCACACAAGGATCCGCGAACGCCAAACCTCAGCCCACAGCCATGCCTCAAGCCCTGAAGCAGGGCGAGACTCTGTCGCTCACTCTGGACGCCCTCAGCCTGTCATTGGCGCAGCCGCTGGGATTGAGCCTCAGCCGTAACGCCTTAAACCATCTGGGCGTAAACGGCTCTGATGATGAGTGGCAACTGCAGGCCTCTGCCTGGCAAGTGCAATTGCAACTGGAAGGTCTGAAGGCCGACAGGCAGCACCCTGGTGTTCAAAATACGGGCACTCAAAATAAGGGCACTCAGGACAAAAGCCAGGACAAGCTCAGCGTCCAAAGCGCAGGCACTGAGCTGACAGGCCCGGGATTCAGTCTCGATAAGGCGCAACTGGACGCACTGCTCCAATTGGATTCACCCCAGCCTTTCCTGCAAACCTTTGGCGAACTGCAACAGGAGTTCCGGCTTAAGTCGCTCAAGCTTGATTACAGCCGCCCCCGTCCCGGCAGCAAGCGGCTGGAGAATCGTCACTGGCAACTGGGACAGATGACATTCAAAGGCCGATTGGTCCCCGAGAACGAGGGCAAGACCCTCGCCACCTCGGAGCAATGGCAGTTGGATGATGTCGGCCTCAGCTCCAGCCACAAGCTCACATGGCCAAGCCAGGTTAGTGACCAAGCAAGTGACCAGGCTAGCGATAAGCCCAGCCCCTGGCACCCGGCCAAACTCACGGCCAACTGGCAGGCGGACAACAGCCTTGGAGCCTGGCTCAGGCTTGGCACCGGTCTGCTGCCTATGCCACCGGCGCTGCGGCTCAGCGGCGACACCTCGGTGCGCGCCGACGTGGCTATGGATTTTGCCTCGGCGCTGACCCAAATCCACTTAACCCCCAAGCTTTCCGAACTCGAAGGCGCCTGGGACAACTTACCCCTTCAGGGCGGCTCCGCCGAAGCCAACTGCCGGCTGCTGCATTCTGGGGTGGAACACACCCTGGAGCTGGGTTGTCCCAGTGTGAGATGGCAACTGGCCTCGTTCAATCCCGGGGTGATAGTGTCCGACATCCAGGGACGGGGCGATCTCGCCCTGGGTCAGGCCGCCGATGGCAGCCTGTCGGCGCTGAATATCAATCTTACCAGCGAAGGCAAGCTGCTTGATGGTGAGTTCCTGTTGCCCGAATTTGCCCTGCGATTGACCGAGCCCTCCAGTGCCTACCTGGTGTTGCAGGGCCTGAGCCTGGAAAAACTGCTGGAGCTGCAGCCCGTGACCGGCATCTATGCCGACGGCATATTCGACGGTGTACTGCCGGTAAAGCTGGCCCAGGGCCAGGTGAGTGTCAGCGGCGGCAAACTGGCGGCGCGGGCGCCGGGCGGCCTTATCATGGTGCGCAACAACCCGGCGGTGGAGCAAATGCGCGCCTCCCAGCCCTATCTGGAATTTGCCTTTTCCGCCCTAGAGCACCTGCAATATTCCAGCCTGGCCAGCAGTTTCGACATGGCCCCCGCCGGCGATGCCCTGATGAAGGTGGAGGTCAAGGGCCGTAACCCGGGGATTGAACGGCCCATCCACTTGAACTACTCTCAGGAAGAGAATCTATTGCAGTTGCTCAAGAGCCTGCGCATAGGTGAAGATCTGCAGAGTCAGATCGAACAATCGGTGAAATAACAAGGATATCGCCAGTGAAAAAATTCCTCTGTTGTGCGGCAGCCATCTCAGCCCTGTTTCTCGGAGCCTGTACGCCCACGGTAAAGATAGAGCCGCCGGACAAGCCCATAGTCATCAATCTCAACGTTAAGATTGAGCACGAAATCAAGATCAAGGTCGACAAGGAGCTCGACGCCCTGCTGGCCAACGATGAACTCTTTTAGGGAAGAAGAATGATGAAGAAATTGCTGCTGTTGTTGGTCCCTGCCCTGCTGGCATTCCAGGCCATGGCCATGGATTTGCACCAGGCCAAGTCCATGGGCTATTTGGGCGAACAAAATGACGGTTACCTCGGACTGGTGAAGGCCAATGACGAAGCCAGGGCCATCATGGACGAAGTCAACGCCAAGCGCCGGGCCCACTATCAGAAAATCGCCGCCCAAAACCAGATTTCCACCGACGATGTGGCCAAGCTGGCGGCCGAGAAGGCCATCCGCGCCGCCGACAAGGGTGAGTGGATCCAGGATGCCAAGGGCAACTGGTTGCGAAAATAGCCATAGCTTTAAATAAAAAAGCCCGCATTCGCGGGCTTTTTTGCATTGTTAGTGAACTCAGAAGCTCAGGCTGGTGCTATCGCTCAGCTTGTCATTGTCTGTCACTGTCAGGGTGACGCTGTTGGCGCGGCCATCTTTGCGACGCAGCACAAAGTTACCACCGCCCTGGCGCTTATCGCTGAACTGCCAGTGCTGCTTGCGGATGACGCCGTCTTCGTCATAGCTGTCGGAGACAAACAGATCCCAGAACCAGAGGTCAAAATGCACTATGCGGGCCACGGGCTTGTGGGCCACACCCTGCACAGTCACGCTGACCGTCTTGGTCAGGCTGTGGCTCAGGCCGTCATCGTCGGTTACCGTCAGGGTCACCTGATAGTCACCTGACTTGGCATAGGCGTGGCTGACGCTGTCGCCCTGTGCCTGGGTGCCATCACCCAGATCCCATACCTGGCTCACCAGGGTGCCATCCACATCGGTGGCAAGGGAGCTCAGGCTGACATTGCCGCCATCAACGCTGACGCTGAAATCGGCCACCGGCGCCTGGTTTGGCGCTTCCAGCAGCAGGGAGATCACCACAGGATCGTGATCCGAGGAGCGGAAGGCATCCGGCGCATACAGGTTTTGCAGCTGGGTCTGGGTCTTGAACTCTTCGTTGTAATCCAAAATCCGCGGCTCATCCGTGTTGATGTGCCATTCGGTCACATCCACCACCTTGTCCAGCAGGGCGGCGCTTGCCAGGGCGTGATCCAACTGACCCGACTCACCGGAGAACACGTAGGAATAGGCATTTTCCTTGGCCAGATGGGCAAACAGCTCGGTCAGACCGGCGTTGGCCAGTTCGGTCAGCGGATCTTCCTTGGCGTAGGAGTTCAGATCGCCAATCACCAGCACGGGCGCGTCGGCGAACTCGCTGCCGAGGAAGGCGCCAACGGCCTTGGCGGCGCGGCTGCGGGTCAGGTTACAGTTACCCTGGCCGTCGTTCAGATCGGGATCGCCCTCGGCCACACAGTCGCTGCCCTTGGACTTGAAGTGGTTTACCGCCACGACCAGAGGCTCGCCGCTGTCATTGTGACTGAAGGCCTGGGCCAACATGGGGCGGTTCTTGCCATCGTTGAACAGGGGCTGACCGGCATCGTCCAGGGCCGAGTTGGCGCTGGAAAGCACCCTGGCCGCGTCTTGGGGCGTCACGCGATCGGCGCGGTAAATCATACCGACGCTGATGGCGTCCGTACCTATGCCGTTACTGCCGGGCTGAATGTACTGGTATCTCTGCTCACCGATTGCGGCGTTGAGGCTCGCGACCAGTTCGGCAATGGCGGACTCGGCACCGTAACCGTCATTCTCGATTTCCATCAGGCCGAAGATATCGGCATCAATGGCGACCATGGCGCTGACAATCTTGGCCTTCTGACGTTCAAACTCGCTCAGGGTGTTGGCGCCTCGCGCGGTGGGGAAACCGCCGCCCATGCCATCGCCGTTGAAGAAGTTGAGCACGTTGAAGCTGGCCACCTTGAGGTTACCGCCAAGGGCCAATTCCGGCGCGCTCAGGCGTGGATTGCTGGCCACTATATTGACAGTGTCCACCGGCATCAGGCGATACACACCAAAGCCATAGTGCATCACGGCATTGAGGCCGGTGACAGTGTCGCCCACCCGCAGGCTGTTGTCGGCACTGAGACCGGGGGCGGGATAACGCACAGGATCCGGGTTCTGGGCGGTCAGGCCATCGTCCAGCAATATGCTGTCCAACTTGTTGGCAGCAGTCACGGCCAGGGCATCGGCGCCGGGGGCGGCTACCTGGGTGCCCATAAAGTGGCGCTTGCTGCCCAGGGTCACTTCACCGTAGCGGCCCAGGTTATAGACTTCGTTGACCACCAGGTTTTGGCTGAAAGTGACGCGCATGCCTTCAAAGGCTTCCAAATCGGCGCTGTTGGCCAGAGGCAAGCTTATCAGGGCGGCACTCGGCAGCGCCTGATTGTCGGCGCACAGCTTGTGCTCGGTAACCGAGGTCAGCTCGGTCAGGCCCTGGTACTCTGTGACCTTGGCCTTGACGCGGATGCGCTCACCGGCCAGGTAACCGCTTGGGGCATTACCTGTGTAGAGGAACACACCTTCAGAGGTGGCGGGATCGCTATCGACCTCGGCATCGGCCATTTGCAGAAACAGGCCCTTGAGACCGGCTTCCTGATTGCTGGTGACCACGGCTTCCACTTCAACAATCTGACCGTTAAGTGGACTGGTATTGGTGTTGCCCTGCAAGGCGTGGATAGCGGTGGCATCGCTTCCACACTGCATGGCAGCAGGTGGATTTTCCGGCTCCGGTGGCAAGGCGGCAAACAGGCCCAGATCGCTGATATCGTCCTTGGCAAAACCCTGCCAGCTGTCGAAGCTCATTGCATCGTCGATTTGGCTGTCGCCCAAGAGCTGATCGGCCTTGCGTCTCAGGGTATTGTCGGCAGTAGACAGCTCCCCCGTGCCCCACTCGGTGCCGGGATCCACACCCACCTGACCCAGGCTGTCCACGGCCTGACCGTTGTGCAGCAACACTATGGCATCGTCGCCGTTGAAGAAGGCCGCCGTGCTCAACAACTGGGCCTTGGCCAGCAATTCGGCGGAGGCATCGTTATCGGCCACCACATAGGTGGCGCCGGCGGCCAGGGTGCCTTCGAGGGCTATGGTGGTGCCGGCGGTCTGGCTGCCATTGAAGAAGAACTTGAGCTCATACTGGCTCAAGTCCACCGCTGCCGCAGTTGGATTGTAGAGTTCGATGGCCTTGTTATAGCCTGAGCCTTCGACATATTCGGAAATGATTAGCGTATCGGCCGCCTGGGCCAGGGAAGACGCGCTCCCCAGCGCCAGTGCAAGCCAGCTTGCTCTGGATCTCATGATTAACCCCTAAATGTTTATAGTTGATTATTATTTCGCGTTGCCGGAAACGGCTTCCCGGAAAACGGCGCTACTATAATCGAGCCAGGTTACATTCAGGTTGCATATGTAAATGAGATTTACCAAACCGTATGGCAAACCGGCTTGACGCCTGAGGTGCATTTTTAAGCATCCTGGATTTTTGCAGGTGCGGGGGCGCTGATTTGCTGCCGATTTACCGTACAAAGATCCCTTTGGCAAGCATAGGGGCATCTGTTATTCTGGAAAAATGCATTCAATATGCTCCTGTCACAGATATTTATTCCATAGCCGAGCAGCCATTAAAGAAGGAAATGCTGTTGCGATTACCTCCGGGACTGAGTTATCTGCTGTTATCCTTGCTACTTTGGGCTGGCAGGGTATCGGCTGAGCCGATAAAGGTCATAGTTGGCGGATATCCCTTTCCTCCCTATGTGATAAGCGCAGGCGAAGCCACCAAGGGCTTGGTGCCGGATCTGTTGGCGCTGCTCAATCGCACCCAAAAAGATTTTCAATTCGAGTTTGTGCCCACCAGCATAGAAAATCGCTACCAGGCATTCGAAATGCATCGCTTTGATTTGATCCTGTTTGAAAATCCAAAGTGGGGCTGGCAACACATTGCCAATCAGACCGTGGCCCTGGATGTGCAGGATGGCGAACCCTATATCGCCCTGAGCCGTAAGGTGAAAGATGACAGCTATTTCGACAATCTCGCCGATAAGCGTTTGGTTCTGGTGCGGGGCTATCACTACAGCCTGACCGAGTTCAGTTCAGACGAGCAATTCATCAAAAGCCGGTTTCTCGCCTCCCTGGTACCCAGCAATGAGGCCGCCATCAAGGCGATACTGCGTGAGCGGGGAGATGTGGCCCCTGTCACCTGGTCTTATCTGCAATATTACCTGGCACAGCATCCGGAGCAGCAGGACAAACTGACGGTATCCCAACGCTGGGATCAGCGTTATCAACACTATGCCCTGGTCCACCCGGAAAGTCCCATCAAATCGGCGACACTGCTGCGTCTGTTGGCCAAGGTGCAGCAGGATCAGGCATTTCATCAGCTACTCAGTCAATATCATCTGCTTTCCCAATCGGGGAACAGTGTGCCTGTGGGCACTGTCGCCATCCCGAAGCAAAAATGATGGCGCCAAATCCGTAATCAGGCACAACAAAAAGGAGACCCCAAGGTCTCCTTTTTGTTACATCTTTGACATGACCCAGTAGTCCAGCCGCGCCTCCGGATTGGCGAGTATGTCTTTGCATTGATCCTTGTATTTGGCCATCAAAGTCGCCAGGCTGCTGGAGCCGGCAAGGGAGGCTACCTGGCGCTCACGGGCTTCCTTGAGCATGGCTTCCACATCCGAACCAACGGCATATTTTCCGGCCAGTGACAGGGTATCGGTCGCAGACTGTTTGAGTCTTTCACCTACCACCTGCATTTGCGGCGCATCCTTCATGGCACTGATGGCTTCGGAGCTTATCTGGTAATAGGCGGCACAATCCACCAGCTCATTGGCAAGTGCCTGTTCGGCCTCACCGGCATGGGCACCGACACTCAGGAAAAATACCGCCAGCGTCAGGGCCTTTTTGTTTGGAGACATAGGTAATCCTCATCAGGGTTAATGAGGTCAAACTACTTTAGCCATCATTGAATATCAAGGTGATAGCTGAAAAATCCCTGCTCCCTGACAAATCCCTCAGCCTGATAAAGAGCCTGAGCCCGGGTATTGTTTGTGGCGGTTTCCAATTTGATGACGGCTATGCCCCGCTCCCTGGCACAGGCCTTGACCTGGGCCAGCAAGGCCTTGCCCACGCCAACACAACGGGCGTATTGAGTCACATACAGATCATTGAGAATAAAGATGGGCCTGGCCGCAATGGATGAAAAGCTGGGATAGATCTGGGCAAATCCCAGCCCCAGACCCTGCTGATCTGTGGCAATGAACAGCAGCGAAGATGACTCGGCCATCCGTGCGGCAATAAACCCCCTTGCCCGCTCCGGATCCGCTTGCTGACCATAAAACTGCCGATACTCGTCAAAGAGCGGCGCCAGTTGATCCAAATGTTCGCTGCCGGCCTGCTGTATCCTGAACGTCATAGTCTTGCATCCCTGTTGGCTATGGCGACCGGACTAGTGTGCGGTCTGGAATTGCTGTAAGCGAAAACGCAGGTTCTGCCTCACCGCCGGCCATTCGCTGTCAATGATGGAAAACACCACGGTATCGCGCACCGTGCCGTCTTTCAGCAGCTGGTGATTACGCAAGACCCCATCCTGCTTGGCCCCCAAGCGAGCTATCGCCGCGCGGGAGCGCTGATTGTGCCAATGGGTGCGAAACTCCACAGCCATTACGTCCAACACCTCGAAGGCATAACCGAGCAATAGCAGCTTGGTTTCGGTGTTAATGCCTGTACGCTGGGCGCGCTTGGCATACCAGGTGTAGCCAATTTCAAGGCGACGGTTTGGCTGATCCCAATTGCAAATACGGGTACAGCCAACCACTTCACCACTGTGCTTGCATCGGACCGCAAAAGCCAGCGCTTGCCCCGCCGCTTCCTGGGCCAGGGCCTTTTCCACGTAGGCTTTCATCTCATCCGGATGGGGGGCACTGGTGTACCAAATCTGCCACAGTTCGCCATCGGCCACCGCCAGGCTAAGCGCAGGTACGTGATCCAATGACAGGGGTTCCAACACTACCAGTTCGCCATCAAGGCAATTCGAACTTGTTACCATATCCAGACAGACGCCTCCTTTTACTACAGTCTGCCTTCTTTGTAACAAATTCGAGTGGGGGATGAACAGCAAAATTCCATTGAAAATTATGAATTTTTTATTCAAACCAATCGAAAGTTTGATACCAGCTCAGAATCCATGGCGACTGCCGGCAACCCGGAACCAACCGGCAATGCTGGCCCGTCTGACCTCGGTGGGCAGCACTTCGTGGGGGAAACGCTCGGACAGAAATATCACCAGTTTACCGTGAGTTGGCGCCACGGTTTCCAACAGCTGCTGCGTTTCATCATAAATAAGCAACTCGCCACCCTGTCCCGGTTGCCAATCGGGATTCATAAAATAAACCGTGGTCAGGATCCGGTTCTGGCTCCCCTTGAGGGCATCCACATGTTTGCGGTAAAAAGCGCCCGGTTCGTACAGGGCATAGTGGCTTTCATAGTCGAACAGACCCAGAAACAAGCGGCGGTTAAGCCCCTGCTTGAGCTGCTCCATCAGATCGAGATAGCGACAATCTGGCTCGTAATGGGATTCAAGCCAGCGGATCTTGTCCCTGCGTATATCCCGGTTGAGCTGCTGCTCAGCCCCACGGCCTATGGCCGCCGGACGCAATTCTTCCTCAAGCAGGCAACGACGCAACGCATCGGTCAACTCAGCAGGAAATACCTCGGATAAGCACAAATAGCCTTTATCCACCAACGCATCCGCAATCACATCCAGCACCGCTTCACTCAATTGCGAAACCATACATGCTACATCCAACAAGAGACTACGCTTTTTCTGTACTCAAAGGCCGGGAGGGAGAAGGCCTGATTTTTCGAGGTAGGGCGTCAATACAAGCCAGCACCTTTGGAGGGCAAAGGAACTGGCTCAAACAGAAATCGGCGGAATTCTAGGGGATAAACAGGAATTAAGCAATCTATTAATTGTGTTTAATATCAATGCGTTACGTCACACATAGAGCGCAACCTCGTGGGGAATGTTCGGCAATGTGACAAGGCGCTGATATTTAAGTCCCAACTTGAGCAGCAATTGGATGGAAGCCTGATTATCGGGATTGACTATGGCCACCACGGGATCGATACCCCGCTCAACCGCAAAGGCCATGGTGGCCCTCGCCGCTTCAAAGGCATAGCCCTGACCTTCAAAGGCCGGCAACAGTGCATAACCTATATCCACGTGCGGCAGGGTATCACGACGAATAAGGCCACACAGCCCCAACGGCATGCCATCAAGGCTGCGCTCCATCAACCAAAGGCCAAAGCCATTCTGTGCATAACTGGCAATGGGGCCGTCCATCAAATACTGGCGGGCCTGTTCCAGGGTGCGCACGCCCCGATCGCCGATATTGGTAATAAATCCCTGGGTGTTGAGTAATTCCAGCATAAAAGCGGCATCGGCGGCGGTCAGTTCCCGCAGGCGCAAACGCTCTGTCGTTAAGGGTTCCATTTGCTTGTCCCCGGAAGCGGCATCATGGGTTCATCATGCCTTCACCACTACCTTTTTTCCAGTACTGGCTATACTTTAGCCGTCACCATAGGGATGAAAGACAATGAAAGACCTGATACAAGGACGCAGACCCTACTACGTTACGGCAGCCATGGTCGCCGCCGAACTCAACCAGACCCTGGGCTGCTGCAAAGAAATCAATTTAACCGCCAGCAACGCCCAGGCCGCCTCGGCCCGCATCGGCAGCGCCGCCCTGGGCTTCAAGGCCCTGACCCATTACATAGATGAGCTGGCCGGGTACACCAAAAAGGCCGCCAATGACATCAACCAACTGGCCGGAGATGCCAGCAAGTTGGCGACCCAAACCGCACGTACCGCATTGGCCTTAAGTCACTTCCACCTGGCGCAGCGCAAGGCCGCCGACGCCAGATACAGGGCCAGTATGAACGAGGCCATAGAGCAGACCGAAAACAGCCTCAGTGAGCAGGAACAACAATTTCAGCGCATTCTCGACCGGATGCAGGGACAACTGGCGGATCTCAAACAATCCCTGCGCGGTGCCACCGCCCTCGCCTCCATCTGCCGGGTGGAGGCCTGCCGTATCGACAGCCGCTCCCAAGCCATTTTCGTGGACGTGGCCAACAAGGTCGACACAGTGGCGGCCCAAATTCGCCAGCGGGTCGATTGCGCCATTTCCCTGTTTGATTCCCATTAACCCATACCAAGGAAGGCACTATGAAAAGCCAGTTACTGGTGGAAACCCCGACACACAAGTGGTTGTATTTTGGCCGGGATCCTGAAAAAAATGACAAAATTATCGATACCAATCAGTACCTGGTCCAAAGTGGCAATCAATCACTCTTGATGGATCCCGGCGGCATAGAGCTGTTTGCCCCCATGCTGGCCAGCCTGGTACGCCACCTGCCGGTGGACCACCTCACTTATCTGTTCGCCTCCCACCAGGATCCGGACATCATCTCTTCACTGGGTCTGTGGGACCAAACCCTGCCCAAGGCCAAGCTGTATGCCCCCTGGTTATGGGAGGGCTTTATTCGCCACTTTGGTATGCACAACATCAGTTACGAGCCGCTGGACGACAAGGGTGGCAAGCTGCAGGTCGGTGAGGTGGAGTTGCAGTTTATTCCTGCCCATTACCTGCACGCCTCGGGCAACTTTCATGTGTACGATCCCGTGGCCAAGGTGCTGATGTCGGGGGATGTGGGCGCCGCCCTCGAAGGGGCTGAAGCGGATATTTTCGTCGATGATGTGGCCAGTCACATCCCCAAGATGGCCTATTTCCATCAACGCTGGATGCCGTCCAATCGGGCCAAGAATGACTGGGTCGCCAGGGTGCGGGAACTCAAGATTGACTATCTGTGCCCCCAACACGGGCGCATCTTCCGCGGCGAACAGGTCCAGGAGTTTCTGGACTGGTTCGCCAAGCTGGAAGTGGGGATCGCCGTCTAGAGCCAGCGGGCAAAAGCGCTGCCGTCACGGGTCGACTTGATGGGCGCCACCACCGCCGGAGTGCCAAGATAGAGAAAACCCACTATCTGATCCTGCTCACCCAGCCCCAGGGCCTGATTCACATTGGCATCGAAGGCGAAGTCACCGGTACGCCAGATCCCGCCCAGCCCCTGGGCGAAGGCCGCCATCTGCATCGCCATGGCGGCACAACCTGCCGCCAGTTGTTGCTCCAGCACAGGCACCTTGGGGTGGGGTTGGCACCTGGCCACTACGGTAATGACCATGGGCGCACGGTACACCATGGTTTGTGCCTTGTTGAGCGCCGCTTCATCGGCGCCGCGGGCCTTGGCCGCCGCCACATAGATGGCGGCCAGACGGTCCAGCCCTTCACCTGTGGCTATGATAAATTCGTAGGGATTGAGCCCGGCATGATCCGGTACCCGCGCCGCCGCATCCAGAATGACTTTCAGTTGTTGCTCATCGGGAGCCGGTGCCACCAGGCGCGGGCAGGACTGACGGGTCAGCAGCAGTGTCTTCGCATCCACTCTTATAATCCTTGTGATCTGTTTTGAAGGGGCAAGGATACCAAATTCCCCCGCCCAAAAGCGTAAAAATCCCGCCAACGGGCGGGACTTATTTCAGTGACCTGTGTGGCCGAAGCGCCGCGCCAGCCAATAGTCCAGGCTGCTGTAGCGACCTCCCCCCATGGCAAACAGCGCCAGCAGCATCACAAAATAGGTCATCGCAAACTCAATACCGTTGTTGAGTACCACAAATTTACCGCTGCCGGTGAGCCAGTCATAGTTGCCGTATTCCTGCAGGATCTCCCTGGCCCGCGCCAGGCGCTCGGCCGAGGCCATCACCTGCTCATTGGCAAGCCAGCTGGAAGGATCGGCAATGGCCAACCAGCCATTGCCCCAATGCACTGTGATTGCCGCCACCAACATGGTCACCATCAAGGGCACGGCAATCAAGCGAGTGCCCAATCCCAGCAGCAGCAATATGGCACCGAAAAACTCGCTGCCGGCGGCCAGGGCCGCCATCAGCTCGGGAAACGGCAGTCCCAGGCCCCAGTCCGGATTGGCAAACCAGGCTACGGTATCCTCAAAGTGACTCAGTTTGTTGTAGCCCGCCTGCAAGAGGATCGGTGCCAGATAAAGGCGCAATAACAGCGGGCCGCTGCTTTCCCCCGTCACACGGGCAAAAGCAACGAATTTATTCAGGCTGGAGGTGATAAAGTTGAGCATATTGGCCTCAGGGCTAAGGAAATGTCATGCTGCAACTGACCCGGTAATTACGGCATTTATTGCGCGTCAGCCGCCAATTCACGCAAATCTTCTATCAGATCATCGTATTCCCGCCACAGCTTGCGGCGCTGTTTGTCGGACAGGTCCTGGTAAATATCAAGCACCAGCCGACCGAAGTTTTCGGTGTTCTGCCTTACCGCCTGCTGGTGCGCCTCGGACTTGAGACGCTGGGGGGCGGTCATCAGCAGGGTCATGCGACTGCGCAGCAATGCCGCATCCTGGCGCTGATTCAGGGCCTGCTCAAACTGCCTGAGCCACTCATGGCGGTACTCCAGCCACATGTCCAGGGTGGCCAGACGATTGGCATTGCTGTTATGGATCAAGGCCTTTTGCCGCTCGCTGAGCTTGCCGAGCCACTTTTCCGCCTGTTGCTGCAAGCGTTTGTCGGACTCCTTGACCAACTGCTCCTGGGTCTTGCCCTGATATTCTTCGGCCAGTTCAGCCTCATCCTTGCGCAGCTGAGCGATGATTTCATCCACCTGAGCCTGGTTGAAGCTCTGGATCAGCGGCAGCAGGCCTTCAAGCCCATAGTCAAACAACCTGAACCAGTGTGCCTGGGCTCTGTCCATATGCTCGGCCCACAGCGCGGGGGTCAGGGTGCCCTGCTGCAGTTGTGTCTTGAGTTCGGTCAACTGCTCTGCGTAACGGTTAAGCTCCTCTCGTCTGTGCCACTTAAGGAAATCGTCAAGCAGCACATCGAATTGGTGCTGTTGGTTCCGGTCCAGGGTCACATAATCGTCCAGTTGCCATTCTATGGCCCAGTCGAGAAAGTAATAGGACATCTTGGTGGAACATCCCACCAGAACACACAGCATCAGTACCACCAGGGCACGCTTCATGGACAAGCTTCCTTGTTGTTCCGGAAAAATCAGACTAATGCAAGGCTAACAAGTGAACGGGAGCAAGGCTATCAATGCGAGAGACTCAGACGCTGGCCAATTGTAAGTATCTGTTAAACCAAAGCAGAAACACCTTGTCGTTACTGCCGGCCGCCATCAACAGCGCCCGGTATATGACAGCAAAATACCCTGTGCATGGAGAGAATCGAGTCAAATACCGGCTCAGGCACTGGCCAGTTGCAGGTATCTGTCAAACCACAGCAGAAAAACCTTGTCGTTACTGCCGGCCGCCATCAACAGCGCCCGGCATATGACAGCAAAATACGCTGTGCATAACGAAAACCAGATCAAATGCCGGCTCAGGCACTGGCCAGTTGCAGGTATCTGTCAAACCACAGCAGAAACACCTTGTCGCCACTGCCGGCCGCCATCAACAGCGCCCAGATGGCGGCGAAATGCCAGTGCATGGCCAGGGCATCCCCCAGCAGAGTGGTATCTTGCGGCTGCAACTGTGGGTGCCAGGCCAGATAATCCTGCGCCAATCCGCTACGCTCTGCGGCGCTCAACTGATGGGATGCCAGCACGGTCGCCAGATCCCACAGCGGGTGGGAGGCACAGCTGAATTCAAAGTCGATTGCGAAGAGTCGGCCTTCGTGATGCAGCAGATTGAGCGGTGACAGATCCCTGTGGGCATATTGCAACGGCAGACGCCTGTGCTCCAAACGCGCCAGGTGAGCTTCGATAGTAGGCAGCCTCGCTTGCAACTGCCCATGGGCCCTCAGCCACTCGCCGTCCGCATCCGGGCAGCTTAACGAGCAGCCAGCCAAAGCCCCTTGATAATCCTGCCACTGCTGGCTGAAACCTTTGTGATTGGCGGGCACGGGCAAGGTTGCCAGGCCTTGAAGCAGTTCAAACAACAGCCTTGCCCGCACCGAGCGCTCAGGCTCGAGATCATGCTCTTGCTCGGTATCAGCTGAGTGCCACTCACGCCAAGCCAGTTCGGTATTGAGCTCATGCCAGTTGCCATCCTCAAGCCAGGGGGCCAGATAACACTGGCCGTCAGCGCTGACGGCTAATAATTTGGGGGCCAGACCGGCATCGCTGGCCAGACGCCAGTTGGCGGCTTCGAACTCGCGCTGGCAAAAGGCGCTGCAAGCGGCTGAGTTCACCCTGAGCACCCAATGACTGTCACCAAGGCTCAGGCGATAGTTGCTGTTGCTGAGTCCCAGGGTCAGGGGCTCAACAGTGGCCTGTGCCAATCCCTGGGCGGCGACAAAGGCCAAGGCATTGGCCGGCAGCACTGACATCATCCGGCAACAGCCTCGGCTTCCTCGGCCATGGTGCTGCGCCAGAGGAAGAATCCCCCCACCGCCAGGCCCACGTAAAGCACAAACAACAAGGACGTCAGCATCAGCCCCTTGCTGAGGTAGAGATAAATGGATACCAGATCTATCACCACCCAATAGAGCCAGTTTTCCAACACTTTTCGGGCCACCAGATAGGTGGTCATCACGGCAAAGCAGGTGGTGGCGGCATCCAGATAGGGAAAAGAGGCCTGGGTAAAGTTGGCCATCAGATAGCCCACGGCCAGGCTGACGATGGAGGTCAGCGCAATCAAGCGTAAATGGGTTGCCAGCGGCCAACTGCACACCTGCACCCCGTGGTGTCGCTCCCCGCCCCTGCTCCATTGCCAATAACCATAGAAGGCCATGGCCATGTAATACACATTGAGCAAGGATTCCATCAGCAACATCACCTTGAAAAACAGCACGGTGTAGATGGCGGTGCTGAGGAACGCCGCCGCCCAGCACCAGATGCTGGCGCGCATGGCAAGCAGCAGATACGCCAGCGCCAACAGCACGGCCACACCTTCCCACACCGTCATGGCCTGCATCTCACCGAGCGCCGTTTGCAAGGGGGTCATCAGGGCGCCAAACCAGGCCGTCATTGCTTCTGCCACGTCCGTCACTCGCTGTGGCCCAGATCCAGGGCGCCACCGATAAATTTACAGACAAATACCGCCTTGCCGAACTGCTGGTGGGCGGCCTGCATCTCGGTGGTCAACATCTGCATCACCTCGGCATAGTCCCCAACCACCTGGGTCGCCATGGCATTGGTGCGGCGCTCAATATTGGGATAGCTGTCCAGGCGCTGAATAAACCAACGGATGGGAGCCACATAGTCTTCCTTAAGCGGGTACATGCTGATTTCGGCTGTCAGTTTCATTACTTTTTTCCTCCGGCGGGCCCCGCTGTTAACCGGGCCCCCCTGTTTTCTGCGGATTACATCAGGCGCAAATCAAAGGTCAGGCCAAAGGCCCTTGGATCGCCATAACGTATGTATTGCTTATCGGCCCAACCATTGTCCGGCTCATTGCCGAAGTAGAAGCCGCGCACCCCGTATTCCTTGTCCAGCAGGTTGCGACCCCAGAGAAACAGGGACCAGGCATCGGCCTCGTAACCCATTCTGGCGTTCACTACCCCATAGCCTTTGGACTTGGAATCATTGGAGTCAGAATAGTAGAACTGGCTCTTGCCGTTGGCATTGAGGTTGACAAAGAAACCGCGATCGCTGCGCCAGGTGCTACCGACCGCCCAGGTCCAGTTGGGGGCATGGGCCAGCTCACGGCCGCTGAGATCCACCTCACCGCCGTACTTGTCCTGATAGCTGTAGTCACCGTATTCGGTTTGCAGATAGCCTACACTGCCGTAAAAGTGCAGGTTGTCGCTGGCGTACCAGTTACCTTCCAGCTCGGCGCCGTAGTTGCTGGAGCTGCCAGCGTTTTCGGTAAACAGAATAAAGCGCTGCGGCTTATCGGGATCCTGCTGGGAAGCGGATACCTGTTGATCTTGTCTGTCCATGTAGAACAGCGCCAGCTTGGTGTCGGCATTGCCCTCGAAGAAGCTGGATTTGAGACCGATTTCATAGTTGTAAAGGATCTCGGTATCAAACTCCTTCTTGTCGGCCAGCTCCATCGGCAGCGACATGTTGAAACCACCGGCCTTGTAGCCGCGGGCCAATCGCAGATAGAGATTGTGGTTGTCGTTGAGGGCCTTACCAAGGGCAATATGGCCGCCCCACATGGTTTCGGACGGGTCAAAGGCATCACCGGCATCGTCACTGTAATCGGCATGACGACGCTCCAGACGCGCACCGACCGACAGGTTGTAGCCCTGGCCGAGATCGCTGTCGAGCTGGCCAAACAGCGCCAGGTTGCGGGCCTCGTAGCTGGAGATAAGCATTTCATCGGGCCAAGCGTTGTAGAAGGACTCGGTGTTATTGTCCTCCTTGAGATCCATGCCGTAGAGTCCCAGCAACCAGTCGGTGCTGCCATCAAAGATACGGCCCGCATCCGTGCTGGTCAGGCGAAATTCCTGGGACACTGTGGCCCTGTCACCGCGCTTGTCCCAAGTGTAATCGTATTGACAGGGCAACAGCTCCTCATAGTCGCCGTTGCCATTGACATCGTAATCATCGACGCACTGTCTCGCCGCCCAGAATTCGGGGTTGGCCCAGTCGCCGTCATAGCCATGGTGATGATCGGTGGCGGCGTAGGATGTGAGCGAGGTCAGTTCGGCCCCCTCAATATCGGTGAAATGCAGCTTGAGGCCTATGCCTGTGCTGCGCTGATTGTCTGTGCCCGGCGCATCGGTGAGGGTATCGAAACCATTGTTGTCCAACGTCCAGGCATCGTAACCGTTGTCAAAGTTGGCGTGCATCAGCACCAGATCGGCCTGGGTGGTGTCGCTGGCATACCAGCGCAGCTTGGCCCGCAGCGACAGTTCGTCACGTTCGTTGGTGTCGCTGCGTCCCAGATACGGGTTGTCCCGGAAGCCGTCCTGATAATGCTTCTCCAGTGCCACCCGATACAGTAGTTCCCCCGAGTCCATCATGGGGCCTGAGCTGAAACCGCTGAAGGTGCGCAGATTGTCATTACCCAGCGACACCCTGGCGCCGTGCTCAAAGGTCTCTGTGGGGTCCTTGCTTTTCAGGTAAATCAGACCGGCAAGGGCGTTGGCGCCGTAGCGGGTTCCCTGGGGGCCGCGCAGCACTTCCGCCTGCTGCATGTCGTACATACTGGACACCATACCCAGACCCGACAGGTCGATATCATCAATCAGGTAGCCGATGGAGGAGTTGGGCGCGCCCTTGTATTCTTCCTGCTCGCCAACACCGCGAATTTGGAAATAGCGGGGTCTGGAAGTACCGCCAGACCAGTTGAAGTTGGCCACAGTGCCGAGCAGATCTTCAAAATGACGGGCGCCCTCATCCTCGATTTTCTGCGCATCTATCACGGTCACACTGGAGGGAATTTTTTCCACCGCAATACCGCGAAAATCGGCGGTCACCAACATGACTTCCATGGCTTCGGGATCGGCACCGGCCTTGTCGGAAGGCGCGTCGGCGGCCTGTACCGCGACCGAGCCCAGGGCAGCCGCAATCGCCAGGGCCACAGGCGCCTTGGTCAGGAGCTGAGAAGAAAAACTTTTACTGAACGATGTCTTGCTCAAAATAGGACCTCAAATGTCTGGTTTGAGATCCGGCAACGCTTTAGCGGATTAGAAGTGTGCAGATGGCCCATTCCTACGCCGGTATCAGCCGGATCAGGTTCTAAGGGTTTGTCATGTGACATCTCAGTCTGCAATCGGCAGACACCCCTTGGCAGCGAGGATTATACCCGAGTCAAAAAGCAAAGTGATACTTTTGTTGCAAGCCATTAATGAAAATCGGCGCCCTGTCACGGCGCCGATTTCAGCACTTCAAGGCCGTCGCTCAATCTATGAGGAAGTGGGCCCTGGCGGTGGACACCAGTTGCTTGCGATTGGTCTGCCAACAGTTGATGTTGACGTTGGCTACCCTGCGCCCCTGGCGGGTGATGCGGCACTCGGCAAAGGTATCCTTGTGGTAACCGGCCCTCAGGTAGTCGATGGAGAAATCCACCACCTTGGGCACCCTGGAGGTCTGCATAAACACCATCAGCTGCACTATGGCAGACATTTCCATAAAGCCGGCAATCACACCGCCGTGGATAGCCGGTACCACGGGATTGCCTATGTTGGTGTCTTTGGCCGGCAGGCGGAACACCAGTTCATCACCAAAGCGCGAAGCCTCCATGCCGATAAAGCGGGCATAGGGCACCTGCTCCAGCAGGGGGCTGAAGTCGTTAAGTTCGGTTACCTGACGCACTATCTGCTTCACATCCAGGGCCGCGGCCGCGCCATCCCCGGGTTTCTGGGCTTCGGCCTGCAGGCTTTGCACCTGTGGCCCCAGCACATGCCCAGGCTCCAGCAGCGCCTGGCGGAACTTCTCACCCACCATTTCCGGACTGATCCGCATAAAGGCGCCCACGGCATGGGCGATTGGCTTATCTATGCTGTCCTGGTAGGCGATGGCGCGGGTAAAGGCGATGTTGGATGACAGGCGGTAACACTCGGCAAAACCGTAGACGCTCTTGTTGGGTTCGGCCGGGCGCATATAGTCCACCCGCAGATCCAGGGTGGGTGAAATCTCCAGCGAACCGAATTGCTGCTGAATGGCACAGACCACGGCGCAGCCGCAGGCGGTGTCCATCAAGGTGGTGATCACCCCACCGTGGATAACCCCGGTGTCCGGATAGCCAATCAAGGCGCGGCTGTAGGGCAGTTCAATCAGCACATGGTGCTCACTGGCCTCCAGTACCGACAAGCCCAGGCGCCGGCACTGGGCCAGCTGATTGACAAAACGGCTGGCCAGCTCGGTCAGGGGAAAGAACTCGGGATTGACCTTCATCAGCGCAGGCTCACCATGGGGCCAAGGGGCGCGCCGCCCAGCAGGTGCAGGTGAATGTGATACACCTCCTGCCCGCCGTGACGGTTGCAGTTCATGATAATGCGGTAACCGTCCTCGGCAATGCCCGCCTCGGCGGCAAGCTTGGCCGCCACTGTCACCATACGGCCCAGAGCCAATTCATCCGAGGCCTTGACGTCGTTGGTCGTGGGGATCAGGTGATTGGGCACGATAAGAATGTGGGTCGGCGCCTTGGGATGAATATCGCGAAACGCGGTCACCAAATCGTCTTGGTACAGAATTTCGGCGGGAATTTCACGGCGAATAATTTTGCTGAAAATGGTTTCTTCGGCCATCTTGGACTCCGACTGGGGCTGAGTGATGATAGTTAGGCTTCTGCCATAGAATTCAATGACATTATAATAGCAAGCCAGCGCCTTGCGCGAGCGGCACAGGCAGACGGGTCAAGACGTTTTTCCCTTTTGCAGCCCGGATTGAGCTGGCCGGACCGCACGGCGTTTGCGTCGCAGCGGCTTTTTTGGCAGCATGGCTGCCACTGAATTTCCCCAGGATTTATACCCATGATCCATTACCAGATTGACGCCTGCGATCCCAAGGCCCACCTGTTTTCCGTTACCCTGCTGCTGAGCCAACCGGCGAAAAACCAGCGCCTCACCCTGCCCGCCTGGATCCCCGGCAGCTACATGGTGCGCGACTTCGCCCGTAACCTGATTGGCCTGAGCGCCAGCACCGCGGGCCACAAGGTCGGAATTACCCAACTGGACAAGCAAACCTGGCAGCTGGACTGTAACGGCACTGCGCCGGTCAGCATCAAATATCAGGTCTATGCCTTTGACCTCTCGGTGCGCAGCGCTCACCTCGACATGACCCACGGCTTTTTCAACGGTTCCAGCGTGTTCCTGGCGGTGGAAGGTCAGGAGCAGCTGCCCCACAGGGTCAGCATCAGCGCTCCCAAGGACAGCGCACTGGCCCACTGGCGCCTTGCCACCACATTGCCGCGCTCAAGCGGCGAGGCCTGGGGCTTTGGCGAATTCGAGGCCGAAAGCTACGATGCCCTTATCGATCATCCGGTGGAGATGGGTGATTTCACCCTGGCAAGCTTTGAGGCCCGCGGCGTGCCACACCATGTGGTGCTGAGCGGTCGCCATCGCTGCCACATGGACCGCCTGTGCCAGGATCTCAAGGCCATCTGCGAAACCCAGATAGACATGTTCGCCACCCCGGCGCCCTTCAGTGAATACCTGTTCATGACGACCGTGCTGGACAATGGCTTTGGCGGCCTGGAGCACCGCAGCTCCACCGCCCTGGTATGCTCACGCAAGGATCTGCCCCTGACCCAGGATGCCGAGGTCAACCGCGACTACCGGGTGTACCTGTCCCTGTGCAGCCACGAGTACTTCCACAGCTGGAACGTCAAGCGCATCAAACCCAAGCGCTTCTTGCCATATGAACTGGCGGCCGAGAGCTATACCCGTCAGCTGTGGGCCTATGAAGGCATCACTTCTTACTATGACGATCTGCTGACCCTGAGGGCCGGCCGGGTCGATGTGAGCCAGTATCTGGACATGCTGAGCGAGACCATGACCCGGGTCTACCGTGGCACGGGCCGCTTCAAGCAGAGCCTGCTGGATTCCAGCTTCAACGCCTGGACCAAGTTCTACAAGCAGGATGAGAATGCCCAGAACGCCATCGTCAGCTATTACACCAAGGGCGCCCTGTTTGCCCTGATGCTGGATCTGGTGCTGCGCCGCGATGCCGGCAAGTCCCTCGACGATGTGATGCGCCTGTTGTGGCAGCGCCACGGCCTGACCGCCATAGGCACGGATGATGACACCCATCAGCAACTGGTGAGTGAACTGCTGGGACGGGATGCCGCCGAGCTGTTTGCCTGGCTTGATAACACAGAAGATTTGCCGCTTGCCGAACTGCTGGCGGAATTTGGCGTCAGGATGGAGCTGAGGGCCGCCTCGGGTCAAAGCGACAATGGCGGCGGCAAGCCAACACCACTGAAGCTGAGCCTGGGCGCCAAGTACAAGGCCGAGGGCCTGGGGGTGCGCATCCAGACGGTCGCCGAGGGCGGAGCCGCCCACAGTGCCGGACTCAGCGCCGGCGATCTGCTGATCGCCGCCGACGGTTTGCAGGTCAATGGCAACTTTGAAAGCCTGCTGCAGGGCTTTGAGCCTGGCGGTGAAATCACCCTGCACTGGTTCCGCCGTGACGAGCTGATGACGGGCTCACTGCCGCTGCGCTCAGCGCCACTGGATACAGTGTCGCTGCACCTGGAAGATGAAAGCAAAATCAAGGCCTGGCTCGATTGTTAAGCCCTGGGCCATAAAAAGCAGACAATAAAAAACGGGGCCTAGCCCCGTTTTTTTATGTCCTGAACCAGAGTGCTTTTTAAAACTGCACCTGTTACAACTGCACCTTTCTACAACTGCACCTTTTACAACTGCACCTTTCTACAATTGAACCTCGTGCAGATGGGTCTGGGCCCAGGCGATGGCCTGGCCACGGCTCGATACCCCAATCTTGCGGAAGGCGCGGTACAGGTGAGTCTTGATGGTACTTTCGCTGACAAACAGCTGATTGGCGATATCCAGATTGGTGCTGCCGGATAACAGCGCCTGCAGCACCTCACGCTCGCGAATGGTCAACCTGTCGCTGTCCAGCTCAGCCTCATCGGCACCATTGCCCTGCAGTGTGGCCGGGATCTGGCTGCGGCCCTTGAGGATTTCCCCCAGACCTTCGCTGATGTCCGCCAGACTGGCATCGGCGTAAAACACCCCCGCGGTCACCGACTGATGGATCAGGAAGCGGCCATCCACCTGACGGGGAAAATGGACAAAGATCACCTTGATCCCGGCGTGTTCACGCTCAATCAGGCGTTGCAGTTGATAGGCTTTTTGCAGATCCACTGTGGCCAGATCCATCACCACCAGGGACACCTGGCTTTGATACAGACGATCGGCCATGTCTTCGGGCTGAACCTTGGCGAGCTTGACCAAAAATTCCTGGGGCCATCTGCAATCAAGCAGATCCGCCAGCAATTGCGAACGCGACACCACCATCCAGTGAATGATTTTGAACATATATACAACCTCCGTGTATGTCCGGCAAAGACCATGATGTACCGGAACCCATCCTAGCATAACGGCAAAAAGTTACACTAAATCGACAGCTTATGCCAACAGAATTCATTTTGGCAGTCTGCTGTGCCGCAGAAGCCCCCATCTCCGACATCGGGGCCAAGGTCCACGCACCGGGCTTACCACCATGGGCGTAGGAGCGGCTAATATTAAGCTGTCTCCGATTCAAAGAGAGGCCAGGACTTTTTTATTCCGGCCCCCCAAGCCTATGATGAAACTCTTGCCACCACAACCGGACATCGACATGGATATGAACATGGACAAGAACACCACAGCCCCCGAAAACAAACCGGCAGAATTTCAGGTGCACGAGTACCGGGTCTGGCCACTGCCGGTGCGAGTGTTTCACTGGTTAAATCTCTTGCTGGTGCTGATGATGACAGTGCTCGGGCTCTTGATGCTGTTCCGCGGCGAGCTGGGTATGAATGGCACAGACGCCAGAGTGGGACTGAAGACGGCCCACGTGCTGGTGGGTTATTGTTTTGTCGCCAATCTGGTCTGTCGCTTGCTCTATGGCCTGTTTGCCAAGGGGTATGGCAGCCTGGGGCAGCTGTTCGCCGGCCCTGCCACCATGAAAAAACTCAAGGCCTACAAAGCCGCGCTGGCCCGGGGCGAATCGCCCCAGTACCTGGGTCATAACCCCAAGGGGCAGTTTGCTGTGGGGGCCATGGTGCTGCTGATGCTGCTGATTGCCACCACAGGCCTGTTCCGTGCCGGGACCGATATCTATTTCCCGCCCTTTGGCAGCAGTATCCAGCAGCAGTTGGTCAGGGATGGCGAAGATCCCGCCGCCATAAAGCCCTATGACAACACCTATGTGGACCCAGTAAAGGCCGAAGCGCTCAAGCCGCTCAAGTCCATGATAGGCACAGTGCACCTTTACGGCGTTTTTTGCCTGTGGCTGCTCGCGCTGCTGCACATCGCCGCTGTCATTTACACAGATTGCCGACGCCAGGGCGGGCTGATTTCTGCCATGTTCTCGGGCAAAAAATGGCTGCGGGGCGCACCGGCCGATGCCCTCAACTCACATTCAGGCAAGCAGCAGTAGCAGCAAGAGCAATATGATCAAAAGCTGCGCCAGGCAAAGACTGCGGTAAAACTGCTCGGGAGTCCTGGTCGCCCAGGGTAAAGGCCCTTGTGCAGCCACAGTTGGCGTCGACAGGGCCAACCAAAACTCGTGGCTGTCGGCAAAGCGCTTGTCGGCATCAAGGGACAGAGCCCGCTCCAGTGCCCTGTCCACCCACCCCGGCAACGACGGGCAAAACACCTGGGCAGGGATATATTCCAGCCTTTGGTAATCTTTTTGGCCCTGACAGCCCGCCAGCTTGCCCGCAAAGGGCGACTCGCCGGTAAAGAGTTCATAGGCCAGCGCCGCCAGCGAAAACAGATCCGAGCGCACATCGGCCCGGCCGGTCAGCACCAGCTCCGGCGCCGAATATTCGGCTGTGCCCAGAACCTGCTCCCGCGCAATGGTGCTGTGAATTTCCTCGACGCCACGCACCAGCACACTGCCAAAATCGATGATCTTGACCCGGCCATCGGCACATACCAAGAGATTGTCGGGTTTAAGATCCCTGTGGATCATATCCTTGCGGTGAAAGGCCCGCAGTCCCTGCTCTATCCGTCCTATGACCCTGAGTTTCTCCTCAAAGCCCGGGCGACAGGCCTTCGCCCACTCGGTCAGGGTCAGGCCCTCGCACCACTCGCTCAGGGTATAGAGCGCCGTCTGCGCGCCCTTGGGACGGAAGTGGCGAATCACACCTGGGTGGCTCAAGCGGCTGCCAATCCAGCTTTCCAGCAGGAAGCGCTCAATGTAGGCGCCATCGTCGATAAAATTGACCGAGGGGGTTTTCATGGCAAAGCGCTCGCCACTGACCTCATCCTGAACCAGATACACCTGACTGCGGCGGCTCTCGTGCAGAATGCGCAACACCCTGAGGCCATCCAGGCTCTGCCCCGGCACCAGGGGCGGCGGAAACGGCAGTTCCGACAGCTGCACAAACATCGACTCACGGGTGACAGCGGGCAACTGCTGCACCCTGAGGCACAGGCAACTCAGGTTATCGCCGCTGCCATTGGCCAGCGCCCTTTGCACCAGAGTTTCGCTGAGCTCATCAAGCGCGGTTTCGCTGTCGAGCGCAGCATCACGGTCACGCTGGAGTTCATCAATAATCTGCCTGTCGCTCAGGCTGCCATGGACCCCGTCGGTCAGCAGCAGAAAGAGATCCCCCTCCTCCAATGCCAGCACCCGGTGATCCAGCTCCAGACTGGCATCCAGCCCCAGCGCCCGGGTGAGAAAGTGGCCACCGCTTAGTCTGTTGCCCACGCAATGATCCCGCGACAGCCGCTCCAGTTGGCCGCGGCGATAGCGATAGAGCCTGGCATCTCCCACGTGGAAGAAAAAGGCGCTGCGGGATTTGAGCACCAGGGCGCTGAAGGTACAGACAAAGCCGCGCCCCGCGTCCCGGTAGTCCCGCCCCCGCCCCAGCAACCAGTGGTTGATGGCACCTATCACCTTCTGTGCCGCCGTTTCCACCCCCCAGCTTTGGGGCGTGCTGTAGTAGTCACCAAGAAAGGCGGATACCGCCACCCGTGCCGCTTCGCCGCCCCCTTCGGCGGCGCTGACCCCATCGGCGATAACGGCGGCCACCCCCTTGGTGGCCCCCAGTCCCTCCGGCGGCAAGCGCACCCCCAGGGCATCCTCATTCTCAGCCTTGCGCCCGGCACAGGAAAAGGCCCCGGCTATCACGCCCGGGGCATGCCCCAGGGGCAAGTCCATTTTCTCTGCTGCGCTTAAGTTCTCTGCTACTGCACTCAAGACCTGTCCTCAATCGACACTTATGAGTCCTCAACCGACACTGATCAGTGTCACCCTTCCGTCCGCATCCACCTCGGCCATGTGTCCCTTGGGCTCGGTCATAAAGGCCAGGCAGATAAGACCAAACAGCGCCGACACCGCAATGGCATAGAAAAATGCCTCCACCGACACCAGGGAATAGAGGGTCAGGAAAAACACCGCCCCCACGTTGCCATAGGCGCCGGTCATACCGGCTATCTGGCCCGTCAACCTGCGCTTGATAAGGGGCACGGCGGCAAATACCGCGCCCTCCCCCGCCTGCACAAAGAAGGAGCAGGCCATCACGGCGGCCACCGCCAGTGTCAGCGGCCACTCACTGCCTATCTGGGCCAGGGTGAAGTAACCGACGGCAAGGCCCGTGGTGAGAATAAGCAGCACTGTCTTGCGACCAAACTTATCGGACAGGTAGCCGCCTCCGGGGCGCGACATCAGGTTCATAAAGGCATAGCTTGAGGCCACCATACCCGCCTCGGCGAGCCCCAACCCAAAGGTGTCGCGGAAAAACAGCGGCAACATGGACACCACCGCCAGCTCAGAGCCGAAGGTGGAGAAATAGAGCACGTTGAGCACAGCCACCTGACGGAAGGAATAACGCTCATACTCGGGCACGGGCTCATGGAAAATCTTGCGGTTGACCCTGAAGGTCTGACGCAGATCCACTGCCAGCACCAGCAGCAAAAAGGCCACACACAGCATGACACTGGTACTGCCGAGCAGGCCGACGCCGCTGGGGGACAACTTCCAGCACAGCAACAGCAGGGTGGCGTACATGGGCAACTTCATCAGGCACAGCAGGTAAAAATCGCCCTTGCTGGTGACCTCCATGGCGCCGGACTGCTTGGGTTTGAAGTAGGTTGAACCCTTGGGGGTATCGCGCACGCCCCAATAAAAGGCGGCGCCGGCCCCCAGGCACAGCAAGCCCGACAGGCCCACGGCATAGCGCCAACCATCGTCACCGCCAAACCAGAGGGCAACCAGCGGCAGGCAAAAGGCGGCAGCCGCCGAGCCGAAATTGCCCCAGCCACCGTAGATCCCTTCGGCGGAGCCCAGTTCCCGCGCCGGGAACCACTCACCTATGATGCGGATCCCCACCACAAAACCGGCGCCGATAAAGCCCAGCAAAAAGCGCGACAGGGCCAGTTCGGTGAAGCTGTCCGCCATAGCAAAGGCAAAGCAAGGCAGGCTGCAAAGCAGCAACAGCGCCGTGTACACCCGGCGGGGGCCATAGGCATCGGTCACCATGCCTATGATGACCCGGGCCGGAATGGTCAGGGCCACGTTGAGGATCAGCAAGGTTTTAACCTCTTCCTTGCTGAGCCCCAGGCTCTGGGCTATGGGGCCCAGCAACGGCGCCGCATTGAACCAGACCACAAAGGTCACAAAAAAGGCAATCCAGCTCAGATGCAGCACCCGCATGCGTCCGCTGAAGGAAAAGAGGTTGAATCTGTTGTCCATTATGCGCCCTCCCCGGCCAGCCACACCCCTGCTGCGTCGGCTTTCACCGCAATGGGGATGGCATTGAGCTCTGTGTCTTCCAGGCATTCACCGGTTGTCAGGTGAAAATGTTGTTTGTAAAGGGGCGAGCAAACATACAGCTCCCCCGCCAGCTCGCACACCTGGCCCCGGGCGAGCAGGCTGACGCCTGTGGCCGGACAGCGGTTATCCAGGGCGTACAGGCCGCGGTGGCCCAAATTGAAAATCGCCACCGGACGGCTGCCGAGCCAGGCAGCGACACCGGCGCCCTCGGGCAGGGCTTCTTTTTCACACACTTGGGTCCAGTTCATGACAACTCCTTGATATCAATTCGCAAATCTTTGGCCTGGGCTGGGGTCAGCGGCATTTTCTGGCCCCTTACCCTGCGGTAGGGCAGCTCAGGCGCAGCGGTTGGTGCTGGATTGACAAATTCCACAAAGCGGCGCCGGATGGCGGGATCTTCGATGGCGGCCTTCCACTCACAGCGGTAGCCGTTCACCAGCTGTTGCATGCGGCGACTGAGTTCTGCCCCCAGCCCCAGGCTGTCTTCCAGCACCACCTGACGCAGATAGTCGACGCCACCTTCGAGGGACTCGAGCCAGACCGAGGTGCGTTGCAGCCGGTCGGCGGTGCTGGCGTAAAACATCAGTATCCTGTCGATACAGTCGATGAGTGCTTCGTCGGACAGATCACTGGCAAACAGATCAGCGTGGCGGGGCCGCATGCCGCCGTTGCCCCCCACATACAGGTTCCAGCCCTTGTCGGTGGCAATCACCCCTATGTCCTTGCTCTGGGCCTCGGCGCATTCCCGGGCACAACCGGATACCGCCAGTTTGAGTTTGTGTGGAGAGCGCAGCCCCTTGTACCTGTGCTCCAGGGTGATGGCCATGGACACCGAGTCCTGCACCCCATAACGGCACCAGGTGCTGCCGACGCAGGACTTCACGGTGCGCAGGGATTTGCCGTAGGCATGACCGGTTTCAAATCCGGCCTCCACCAGCACTGTCCAGATGGCAGGCAGATCCTCAAGGCGGGCCCCGAACAAATCGATGCGCTGGCCGCCGGTGATCTTGGTGTAGAGATCAAAATCCCGGGCCACCTCCCCTAGCACTATCAGTTTTTCCGGGGTGATTTCGCCGCCGGCGATGCGGGGCACCACGGAGTAAGTGCCGTCCTTTTGCAGATTGCCAAGGAAGGCATCATTGGTGTCCTGCAGCCTGGCCCTGTCGTCCCCCAGCACATGATCGTTGTGCAGGGTGGCAAAAATGGAGGCCGCCACCGGCTGGCAGACGGCGCAGCCATAGGGATGGGCGCCGGGGCGTCCATGGCGCGTCAGCAGGGTATCGAAGTCTTTGATCTCTTCCAGGGCACACAGGTGAAACAGCTCCTGGCGGCTGTAACCGAAATGGGGACAAAGGGAGCTGTCGCGTGCCTTGCCGGCTTCAGCCAGAGCGGTGTCGATAATTTTCTGCACCTCGGGACCACAGCCGCCGCAGCCGCTGGCGGCCTTGGTGCAGCGCTTGATGTCGCCCAGGGTCTCACAGCCGTCCTTGACCGCCTTGACTATGGCGCTGTGGCTTACCTGATGGCATGAGCACACCAGGGCATCGGCGCTGGTGCTGGCAGGCTCGCCCAACAGCAGCGCCGCCGGGCTGCCGTCGATGACGCTGCCCCCGAGGTAGCGGCCAAGCAGGCGCCCATAGTCGCTGGCATCGCCCACCAGCAATGCGCCGGCCAGCCTGGTGCCGGACTCGTCGAGCCAGAGTTTTTTGTAGACGCCCGTGACCGCATCACTGAACTCCACAAAGGGCAGCTCGTCGTTGCCGCGACTGTTGCCTATGGCGCCCACGTCTATGCCCAGCAGTTTGAGTTTGGTACTCATGTCGGCGCCAACAAAAGCCTCGGGCAAGGCGGCGCCGAAGGCATCATGCATCAGGGTGTCGGCGGCAATGCGGGCCATTTGATAGCCCGGGGCCACCAAACCGTAGATCCTGTCCTGCCAACTGGCACACTCGCCGATGGCAAACACCCCGGGCGCACTGGTGCGCATCAGGCCATCGACGGCAAATCCACCCCGGGCGCCCAGGGCCAACCCGGCGACCTTGCCAAGCTCATCAAAGGGACGAATACCGGCGGAAAACACCAGCATATCGGTTTCCAGGATTTCGCCGTCGGTGAAAGACAGCCGCAAGCGGGCGGTTTCACCGTCGAGGATGGCACTGGTTGCCCTGGCGGTATGCACCGACACCCCAAGGGCTTCAATCTTGCTGCGCAGCAGCTCGCCGCCTTCGGCATCCAGCTGCACCGGCATCAATTGGGGGGCAAATTCCACCACATGGGTCTTGAGCCCCAGGCTCTTGAGCGCATTGGCCGCCTCCAGTCCCAACAGACCGCCGCCTATGACGACTCCGGAGCGGGAATCCCTGGCCGCCGCTTCGATGGCCAGCAGATCCTCTGTGGTGCGATACACCAGGCAGGCCTCCTTGTCGGCACCGGGAATGGGCGGCACGAAGCCGTAAGAACCTGTGGCCAGCACCAGATGGTCATAGGCCAGGGTCTCGCCGCTATCCAGGGTCAACTGCTTATCTTCCGGGTGCAGCGATACCACCTTGCAACCCAGCTTCAGCTCAACGCCCCAGGCCCGGTATTGGGCCTCGGTGCCAAGGGCCAGCTCATCCAGGGCCCGGCCCTGAAAATAGGACGACAACTGCACCCTGTCGTAGGCAATCTGGCGCTCGGCACCTATTACCAGCAAGTCCCAGCGGCCTTGCCAGCCCTGCTCACAGACATATTCAACAAAGTGGTGCCCCACCATGCCATTGCCGACCACGACGACCCGGGGTTTGTGATTGGACATAAGACCTCCAGAAAACAAAAAAGGCACCTGCTCCGGGAATGGGAGCGAGGCGCCTTTGCCATAAGATTCAAATTGAGTGGGGCGGCTTGGCGCCCCAAATTGACCGCAGGTCAGGCTTACCGAACGATGGAAGCCACTTTTCATAAGGCACAGGCCGTGCCACTTTTTATCTTGCTGTTTTTACTTACTATTTCATTGTGACTCGGGTGCGCATCCCTGTACCGGTGCGTCATTATTGGGCAACTGCACTCCTTTGGCGCAGCAGGCTATCGGCCAGCACCTCCATGGATTGGCCAGTGTGCATCGAGTGGCGCCGCAGCAATCCCAGGGCTTCGGCCTCGGTCACCCCTTCGGCCATCATCAGGGCACAAAGCCGGCCAACGGGCCCGGAACCCTGTGCCTTGCCCGAGTAGGCCAGTGCCAATGCCGCGTCGGCGCAGTCCGCCCGTTCCGTCAGCAGATAGGCGGCGGCCAGGGACGCCCGGACACAGGCCCCCTGCCAGGTGTCATCGCCGGCACCCGGCAAGGCCGATGCCCCCAGTTGCCGGTGCGCCATTGCATCGTCGGCCAACGCATTGAGGCTGGCCTGGGTGCCCTCGGGGGCACAGGCGGGCAACAACCAGGAAGGCCCACGCGGGCAGGCACCCTCTGCATCAATGTGCCACAACTCGGTCTCCACCCTGGGATTGGGTTCGGCCTCGCCCTGAAAACCTCGGAACAACAACTGCCGCGCTCCGTGCCCCTGCTCCCTGGCCATCAAGGCAATCACCTCGGCGTAGTGCTGCTCCAGTTTGGGGTGAAAGAAGGCCCGCATGCCCAGGGGCGCATTCAAGGGATTGATAAATTTCAGCGCCTGGGTCAGCAAGCTGCGAATACCCAGGGTGGCATGCAGTGAGCCAAGCGCGCGCCAACGCGGCAGTATCGCCGAAAGTGGCAGGTAACAACTGACACCATCCCCAATAAAGGCGCGGGCCTCGGCAACTGAAGTTGCGGTGGGGATCCCCACATGGTGCAGCGCCTGCCCCACATGGCTGCGGCGGCTATAGCCGCCGGGCGCTTGCGCATCGCGGCCATCATCGCCGTGCAACAGCACAGGAATGCCCTCGGCCTGCAAGCGTTTTACCCCATACAGCAGCCAGGGAAACTGGCCACGCTTGCCGGCATAACAGGGCCAATCGATAAAGGGAGTAGAGCTGGCGCCGGCACCAGGGGTTGCATTTGCGTCTTCCCCGGCAGCGGAGGCAATCAAGTGGCGCAGCGCCAGCGCCACCCCCGCCACCTCGGCCGGGGTTTCGCCGCGGCTGCGCATCACCATCAGCGCGGCGCCAAGGGACAGGTCGGTGACCTCCTGCGCCGACCAGCCAAGGAGCAAGGCGCGGCTTTCCTCCAACGTCAGGGTCCGTGCCCGTTTCGGGCCGCAGGCGATGGCTCTAAGCAACGCCTTGGCGCTGTGATCAAATCCGTCAGCCATGGGCCACCTCCGTCGCGGTCAACCTGCCCAGCTCCGCCCGCAGTGCGGTCAGCTCTTCACCTATGGCGCAGACCTCCCCCACCATGATAAGGCAAGGGCCATCACCCCCCAGGCTTCTGGCGGCGGTGGCAAGTTCATCAAGGCAACAGAATTCGAGCCTTTGTCCGGGACGACCACCGTCGCGCACCAGGGCGCAGGGCAAGGCGCCATCGGCCCCGGCAAGCTTGAGACTGGCGGCAATCGCGGCGGCCTGGGTGGCGCCCATGTAAAACACCAGGGTGCTGCCAAGGGCCAGGGATTGCTGCCAGTGACGACTGGCATCGCCGCCAATTTGGCGACCTGTGATCAGGGTGACCGAGCGCGACAGTCCTCTGTGGGTCAGGGGGATCATGGCAGCGGCACCGCAGCCCAGGGCCGCACTGACACCGGGCAGCCAGCGACAATCAATGCCCCGTGTCAGCAAAAACGCCGCTTCCTCGCCGCCGCGGCCAAAGACGCCGGGGTCGCCGCCCTTGAGCCTGAGCACCCTGAGTCCCTCACCGGCCAGCGTTGCCAGACACAGGTTAATCTCATCCTGGTGCGCCGATTGGCCACCGGCCCGTTTGCCCATGGCTATGTGCCGGGCCCCGGGATTCGCCAGTGCCAGCACAGACTCGTCCACCAGAGCGTCATACACCAGGGCATCACAGCGGCGCAGCAGCGCCAGCACATCCAGGGTCAGACTGCCCACATCACCACAGCCGGCCCCCGCCAGTACCACAGTGCCGGGTAAAAACTCGCCCCCAAGGGCGCCAATCAAGGACGTCAGATCAGCCATGGGATACCTCCGCAGACATAAGAAATTCATCGGCAATGGCCCTGACTTCACCAAGGCAACTGCCACAGCCACTGCCGCAGCCCGTTTGCTCACTGGCCCAAAGCAATGGCTCCGAACCGTCCGGACATTGTGCCAACGCCGTTTCAATCCCCTGACGACTGACGCCCCGGCACAGGCATACCAGGGGGCTGTCACCCGCCAGGACCTGGGACTCCAGCGTCTTGAGCAGCGCACCGTCAAGCGGCCTGCCCACCATGGCGGCAAGGGCAATATGGTCCAGCGGCAGGTCGCCCTTGGCGGCGATATTGAAACCGGCCAGGGTTTCGTCGCGGATCCAGGCCTGCAACCAAATCGTCTTCTGGCCAGCCTTAAGCTGCCAGCGCAGAGCCTTCAGCTGTCGGCCCGGGTTGCCCTCGGGCGCGACGCCGGGTGGAAAATAGAACACCTCGGCAGCGCCGGACTCAAGACACAGTTTCTGGCGCCTCAGATACTGCAGTTGCCCGGATGCCAGCTCACCGTAATGCACCAGCTTCCAGACCGATCCGAGGGGGTTGAGCCTCACCTTTTGCCCCTTGAAAGCGGGCTGACGGGAGATGGGATCCACCTCGGCGGCAACCACGGCGTTGACACCCGAGCCAAGCTCTTGCCCGGTCCAGTGCATGGAGACAAAGGGATGACCGGGTTTCAGGCTGTCGTCCTTTTTCACCGGCAAAAACAGTTCCGCCTTGGACACATTCTTTAGCTCCGAGGGCTTTAGCTCCGAGGTTTTTACCGCTACACCATCGGCCTGCTCTGTCTGTTTTTGCATAGTCAGCGCGACCAGGTCCCCCTCTTTGAGCGCGAGCGCTTGCATATCTTTGGGGGCCAGATAAAGCTGCGGCTCCCATTCCTGGCGGCACAGGGCGGCAACGTGGCCGGTGCGGGTACGGGTATGCCATTGATCGCGACTGCGGCCCGAATTCAGTTGGAAGTTGCCCGGCTCCAAGGTGAGCCTGGCCGGCCTTTCATTGATAGCCGGCGCCGCCTTGATTGCCGGGAAAGACGGCATGACTGCCGGAGGCACAAAGCGCGCCCGGCCATCCTTGAATGCGAATCGGCCATCGGCGAACAGCCGCGGCTCTTGTGCGCCCACGGGCCAGCGCAGTGGCGCCATGGCCTCGTAGGCCTCATCGCTCAAAGTGGCGAGGGCCGAGATATCGAAGTGTTTTTCCGGGAAGACGCCTTTAACCACGGCGGACAGCGCCACATGCTCACGGAAAATCGCTGCCACTGAGGGATAGTCAAAGCCGTCGTAGCCCATGGCCTGGGCCAGTGCGCACACCGCCTGCCAGTCGGCCCTCGCCTCCCCCTTGGGCGCTCTGAAGGCCCGCTGGCGGCTGATGGTGCGCTCCGAGTTGGTCACAGTGCCGGACTTTTCCGACCAGCCCAGCGCCGGTAACAGCAGGTGCGCCAGCTGCGCCGTGTCGGTATCTGGGGTGATATCCGACACCACAACAAAGGGGCAGGTTTGCAGCGCCCGCTGCACCAGCTCCCGGTCCGGCAGAGACACCATGGGGTTGGTCGCCATGATCCACACGGCCTTGATTTTACCGTCCGCCATGGCCCGGAACAGTTCGGTGGCGGTTAATCCCGGCGCATCCGGCAGTTGACTGCCGGGCCAGAAGCCGTGCAGCAACTGCCGCTCGGCGTCGCCAAAGGACAGGTGGCAGGCAAGCTGGGTCGCCAGCGCCCCCACCTCTCGGCCACCCATGGCATTGGGTTGCCCCGTGAGGGAGAAAGGACCGCAGCCCGGCTTGCCAATTTGTCCCAGCAGCAGATGGCAATTGATGATGGCATTGATGGTGTCTGTGCCCTGTACCTGCTGATTTACCCCCTGGCAAAAGGCGGTGACCACCTTATTGCCGCGATACAAATCCACCAGCTTCTGTAGCTCAGGCAGGGACAGCCCCAGGGCCCGGGCGGCGGCGCCGGTATCCGCCAAGGCAGCGTCCAGGCTGGCCAGGGTGGCATCAAGCCCCTGGGTATGGGCCTCGACATAGGCGGGATCTGCCGCGCCCTGACGGGATAATTCCAGCAATAGCAGGGAGAACAGCGCAAGGTCCCCGCCGGGTGGCAGGGAGATGTGCCAATCGGCCTGGGCGGCTGTGGCGGTTTTCCTCGGGTCAATCACCACTATTTTCGTGCCACGGGACTCACGGGCACGCAGCAATCGCTGAAACAACACTGGATGGGTCCAGGCGGCGTTGGAGCCCACCAAGACCACCAGTTCGGCCTGCTCAAAATCCTGGTAACAGCCGGGTACCAGATCTTCACCGAAGGCCCTTTGATGGGCGCTGACCGCCGCCGACATGCACAGGCGGGAATTGGTATCCACGTTGGCCGAGCCCCAAAAGCCCTTGGCGAGCTTATTGGCGACGAAGTAATCCTCGGTCAGGAGTTGCCCGGAAAGGTACAGGGCCACGGACCCGGGGCCGTGATCGCGGATGGCAGCAGAAAAACGCTCAGCCATCAGGGCGATGGCCGAATCCCAGTCCGTAGTCTTGCCGTGAAGACGGGGGTATCTCAGGGCGGATGGCAGTGGCAAGCTGTCCAGCAGGCGCTCACCCTTCTGACACAAGCGCCCCAGGTTGGCACTGTGGCTGGCATCCCCATGCAACCCCTTGCCATCCGGCGCAATGCTGACACCACAGCCAACGCCACAGTAAGCGCAGGTAGTGTTGACTTCTCTCACAGGCTTCTCCCATCTCGTATTGGAGAGAGGAGACAGGCAAGGGATAAGCCAATATTTATCTATTTGATTTTACGTGATTTTAAAAACCAATCATTCGCCCCACGTACCACAAGGGTGCAAAGCTTGCACCCTTGTGGTTCAGTGACGAACCGCTTGAGTCTTTATCATGGCCAATTTCGCCTGGTACTTTCGCAGATCTTCATCCTGGGATGCCAAGGTCATTGCCTGGCGCAAGGCCTCCCTGGCTTTATCCTCTTTCCCCAGAGCGACCTGGGCCCGGGCAATATCAAACCAGGCAGGATGGAAATAGGGAGTGGAATTTAAAAATTTGGTTAAATAGCGCTCCGCTGCAAGATACTCCCCCCGAACCAAGGCATCCCGGCCAAGCAGATAAAAATCATAGCCATTGTGCTCATCTATGGCCTCCATTCTCGAAACCAATGACTGTTCCAGAACCACATCCTTCTTATGGATAGCCAATGTTCGATAGTTGGACAAAAGATTGAGATTGTTGGGTTCAAGCATCAAGGCATGACGATACAAAGCCTCTGCGGAGGCATCATCATCGCTGCGTCTGTGGATAATGGCCGCAATATTGATGAGTGGCACGTAAGTGCTATCCCATTTCAGTCCTTCTCTGGAAAGCCAATAAGCCGCAGCAAGATCTCCCTTTATCAAGGCATCCGAAGCTAAATTGCGATAAAACATGGCGATAAAGGTCTCTTGCTTAAGCAAAGCGCCAAACAGATTGTTACCTGATGGAAAATAATCGACGACCATTATTGAATAGCCGCCAAAATATGGACTTAAAAAAGGTGTGTCCATCGGCGCATCGTAAAGCAGGCTGCGCACATGGTCCGAAAGTACCATCAGGTCGTCTTTCATATCCAGCAAGACTGGTGCTTCATGCACCAACTGAAATTGAGCAGGCACGCCAAGCTCCCGGGCAACAGCAAGCGTCACCAATGCCAGACTCATGCAGTTGCCACCGAGTGAGTCCAGCGCCTCAGAGGCCCCCAGATTCTTGCCTTCGTAACCAAAGTCCTGCAATTTGGTTACCAGAAAACGCTGTGCCTGTTTGTAAACTGGTAACCCGGCAATATCCGGACGAACAACAAAATCAGCAAGCTCTGCACGTTGAGCGTCCGTCAGGGTAATAAACTGAGATGGCTCAGGTACTGCGACCGGCGTATAAAGCGCATTGTTGAACGGCAATGGCGTTGGTGGTGCTTTACCCGCTTTCAGCTGGGAACAGCCACCAATGAGAGCAACAAGTCCCAGCAAAGCAGCCAGCTTTCCCCATCTGAAGCGCGTCCCTTTACTTGTAGCGGTCTTTCCTGTGGCCATGACAAACTTCCTTTTAAATCCATGTCGTTACATCAAATTCCAAACTACCACAGAAGCGGGTCATCGCCACAATAAAAAACGCCGGCTGTTGGCCGGCGTTTAACATTAGCTGCGCTGTTATTTCTTCAGCGTTGACTCAGGAGTACGACCATCGTCATGGCACTCGTCACAGGTTGGACGCTCGCCTACTTTCATCTCGTGCTGTACGTGACAGTCGGTACACACAATCTCATTATCGTGGGGCTTATGAATTTCATCGCCCTCAGATAAAGGCTTGTGGCAGGAAACACACTTGTCGTTTTCGTACATGCCGTCTTCGGACATGGTCTCGTTCTGGTGGCAGGCCTCACAACCATCCTTGGCAGCATGGAAGTCGGATTGCAATTGGTCATCGGCAGCAAACGCTGCGGGTGACAGGGACAACGCCGCCATGGACGCTGCGAATAGGGCTGATAACAGGATTTTGCTCACGTTCAATTCCTCCAATCTTGACGGTCTGTGGCAGTTCTTATGGGGTTGCTGCCATCGGCCGCCGTGCAATGGCGAGCTTTATTTGCCCTTGCCGGGCCAATAATTTCACCATCCGGGTGTCCTCACTTTAACAAGCCAACATACGAAAAAATGTGCGCTTTATCATGTAACCAACTGCTTCAGTGAGTATTTTACACGGGCTATCACCTCCATGTGGCTTAACCATAAACGAAAAATGGTTATTTAGCCAAATATATCATTGTGGGTACTCGGCCCTGATTACATCTAAGAATTTCTCCCCGTGCCGATTTAATATCGGCCCCTTGAAGCGGTGGCTTTTTGATTATGTAAAGTAGAAAAACGAGTCATGCGACTCGTTTTTTCATGCCCGAAACAGGCTAAGACTTGCTTATCACTATGTCGGCCTTGGTTGAGGCCATGATATCCAACAGCTCCGCTGTTTCCTGCTCCGGCACCTGATGCTTGGCCAGAACTTGCTTGAACAGCGCTATCATACGGTCCCATTCATTCTCGGTGATATTTAGATGCTGATGGGTTTCTCGCATCGCCCGGCCACGATACTCGCAATCTCCTCCAGTGACCTGGCACACCATGGAGGTCACCCTGTACTTAAGGTAAGCTACAGGCACCCGCTTGCGGGCTGCATCTATGGCAGGATTGCGGTTAAGCTCATCATCCACCACCAACACATCCAGAAAATCGTTCACCACCACGCTGATGGGCATGAGGCCACCCAACCTGTCATACAGTGAAGGACTCGGAGTTGCCGGCTCGGCGTTATCGCCTTCGGCCATCACGGGGAAAACCGCCATTGAGACGGCCAGCCAGGTCCAGAGGAAAAACTTGGATTTAATCATATTCACCTCGGCACAGGGGAGCCCGTCGCCACATCCCCACACAAAAGCAGCTTTCGTTGTCCCGACGCAGACAGCAGGCTCCGCGGGCAGCCATTGCACCATGGCTTGGCGGCGCCCTGAAACACACCTTAATTAAACAGTTTAGTCGACTGCCGGGGTAATATCCCCAGGGGTCAGATTGTTGATTGAATGGATTTCGGCTATTCCCTGCTCCCATCCGGCTCTATACCCAGTGTCGGCATGACTCGTAGCCTTCCCTATATCTGGGGACATAACCGGATGTCGACATAACAAGAAGAACAGCAGTGGCTGCATGAGTGCCGCCGCAGCGCCAATCGAATCATGGACGGTGAGCTGGCTGTTAAAAAAGGAAGTTATCCGTGGACAAGCCAGGCACCTTGCCCGGGGGTGGGCTCGGCGCCCGCGGTTTGGGACCCACGACGTTGTGCTGCTGGCACAGCGGCTATCTTGAGCTTCTATGCAACTTCCTGAATGGGAAGTGCTAAATCACCTGCGGTGCGCTTTCGCAGTGCCAATCTTTGGTGTTCCAATCCAACATAGGCATAACCATCTAGCCTGGCTAACGGCAAAAGCAAACGCCTGGGATGTTGCACGCATCCCAAAGCGTCATTCATCCCGCCGGATGACCTTCACCCCTGGTGCCAACTGGGGATCCGGATACAGGACCACAATGTCATCCTCCGAAAGTCCTGCCAGCACCTCGGCATAACTGGCATTCTTATGCCCTATCTCCAGTGGTACCAATTCCAGACGGTCGTGAACTACCTTAAATACCGCCCAGGCATCCCCCTGGCGGAACAGGGCACTTATCGGCACACTGAGCACATGCTCCGCCGACCAGGTGGTGATAGTGCAATCAACCCGGAAACCATCGCCAAGTCTGGCCCGCTCGGCGGCGCTGCCGCTGAAGCGAATGAGGGTATTGACCCGCTGCTCCTCGACCCCGAGGGCTGAAAACTTGATAAATCCGCCGGGTTCGACGCGATCTACAGTCCCCCTGAGCGGCGCGCCGCCCCAGTCATTGATCTCCACCGCATCGCCGGGAGAGACCCGCACCGCATCCGAGGTTAAGAGCTCCACCAGCACTTCCAGTTCACGGTCGAGATCCGCAAGCTCCAGCAACAAGGTGCCGGGCAGCACCTCCTGGGCGCTTTTTTGCAGCACCTGCAGCACTGTGCCACTAATCGGTGCCAACACGGGCACAGCGGCCTCAGTGTTTGTTTTGGTGCCCATGTCGGTGCCACTGCCATTGGCATTTGCATTGGTAAGAGTCTGCTGGCCGGCGAGGCGACTGGCGGCGGCCTTGATCTCGGCCTCACGCAGGAGCAGCTCCGATTGCGCCGCCGCGACCTCGGCCCGGGCGTTGGCAAAATCCCGCTTCGCTCGTTGCAGCTCAGCCAGGCCAACACTGTGGTTGGCATAGAGAGATTCGATACGCGCGTTGTCTTGTTCTGCGAGGCGGACGTTTTCCCGGGCCTGGGACAGACGGGCGAGGCTGATGGATTTCGCCGCATGGGCGCCATCCAGGGCCGCTGCCGCCTCGCTGTATTCCCGACTGTCGAGCAGCCTGGCGGCTCCCGGAGCGATCATCGCGAGCAGCTGACCCTGTTGCACCTTATCGCCCGCCTCCAGCTCAAGTCGCTGCAGGTGCCCTGCCACCGGCGCCGACACCTGAAAGCGATTGCGCACCCGGGTGCGGCCCTGCTCGCTCACGGTTTCAGCCAGCGCCCGATAGCCGACCTGGGCCACATCGACCGGCACAGGCCGCGGCCAAAAGGCAAACAGCAACGCGGCCAACACCGCCAGCAGTGCGACCCATTTGATGACTTGTTGCAAAGACAGATGCGTTTTCAACTTAAGTTTTAACCACTGTGGTTTTAACAAGAGTCACTCCCAGGTTTTCAAGGCAATGACCAGATCGGTGCGGTCGAGATCGCGCCGAACCACCCAGGCCGAAAAGCCCGCGGCCAGCAACACGGCCAGGGCCGCAATGCCGTAGCTGTGGGGATCGACCACGGCGCGTATGGTATACAGCTCGGTGCTGAAGCGTACGGCGATAAGCTTGGTCAGATAAAATCCGCCCCAGGCGCCGAGCGGTAGCGCCAGCAGGGTTGCCAAGCCCATGTCCCCCAGCAGCACATAGGCGGCCTGGCCGCGGCTGTAGCCCAGCACCCGCAGGCAGGCAAGCTCGCGCACGTGTTCGGCGAAACTTATCCTGGCGCTGTTGTAGACCACACCGAAACTAATGATAGCGGCGATAAGGGCCATGATGTAGCGCACCGCGCCGGCGCCCTCGTTCATCATGCGCTCGAAGGCCGCGCGGGTCTGGGCTCTGACACTGACACCGGCCACCGCCGGCATCGCCTTGAGGCGACGATACAGGGCATCAACCTCAAGGGCATCGACCCGCAAGAAGGCACCACTCACCCTTTGCCTGTCCCGCAGCTTGGTTTCCATCCCTTTCAATGACAGGTAGGCAGGTGCGCCCAGCAAGGTATCGGCGATGCGGATAACCGGCAGCACCAGCTCCCGGCGGGCCTCGGACGTCAATTCCACCCGGACAGAGTCACCTGCGGCCAGCCCCAGCACCCGGGCCAGGGACTGGCCCAGCACCAACCCCTCGTCACGGATATACAGGGGATCACCCGCCGCATCCAAGGCCCGGTAAAAGGCACCCTGGCCCTTATTATCCAGCCCGGTGAGAGCACCGCGGTATTCCCTGAGCCCGGCCCTGAACACCACGGGCAATTGCCGCACCGGCTCCACCGCCAGCACCCCGGGCAAATGGGCGAGCTCAAACAGGGCAGCATAGGGCGCGGGCTCAACAAAGGAGACGGTGACATCGCTGCGATCGTTCAGGTTGAAATAGTCGTCTATGGCGCCATCGAAGCCGCTCAGGGTACTCAGCATGGCCACACACAGGGCCATGCCGGCGGCAATGCCCAGCACAGAACTCAGGTAGCGCTTCGGGCGCCTGAGCAAATTGCGCAGCACCATCTTGGCGGCGGGATCGAGCCGGTGTTTGAGCCAGGCCCCCAGATCGAGGGTGCGACTGTGATCGGGCGGCGTCGGCGGGCGCATGGCCTCGGCGGGCATCAGGGCAAACACCTTCCACAGCACCAGTGACGCCCCGGCCAAAGCCGAGCCTATGCTGACCAGGGCGGCGATAACAAAGGCCTTGGGTTCGGTTTGAAACAGCAGAAACGGAAACTTGAAGTAAAGCTGATACATATGGCTGATGCGGGTGCCTTCCAAAATGCCGAACAGGCAACCCAAAGCCGCGCCGCCACAGGCAATCAGCAGCAAAAACTTGACGTAATGCATTGTGACCTGGATGCGGCTGTAGCCAAAGGCCTTCAGCAGACCGATTTGCTCGCGCTCGGCGGCCAGCATCCTGGAAACCACGATAAACAGCAAAAAGGCCGCCACCGCGAGAAATATCGGCGGCACGGCTGCCGCCGAGGTCTTCAGGCCAGCAATTTCGTCCCGCACAAAGCGGTTGGAAAAATGGCTGTCGCGGTTAAAGGCGCCGCGGCCGCCGTAGCGTTCAAACAGGGTGTTGAGCGCCAGGATCACCCCCTCGTCCCGCATGCCCGGGGTGAGCCGCACCAAAAGTTGGTTAAATGCCCCTTCCAGCTCAAGGGCCTGGGACAGCGCCTTCTCGCGCATCCACAGCACGGCAAAACGGCCATCGTCCGGCGCCAGTTCCCCCGGCGGCGTGGTGTAAACATACTCGGGCGCCAGGGCGATACCGACCACGTGCAGCGTCCGGCGTTTGCCGCGGATGGTGACCGGCAGGCTGTCACCCGGCAGCAGATGCCAGGCATCGGCAAAGCCCTTGAGCAGCAACACCTCATCACCGCTGTGGGGCGCGGGCAAGCGCCCGCCACTGAGATACAGCCGGTTGAGTGCCGGCTCGCTGAAGTCCGGCAGGGAAATCATCTGGCCATAGACCGGGGTGGCAAATTGCGGCAGGTCGATGAGCGCGCCGCCGCTGACGCGGGTTTCCGCCCGGGCCACACCTTCAAGTTCCCGCACCCGTTCGGCAAGCGCCTTGGGTGCCCGCACCAGATCCACAAACACATCGGCAAAGCGGAAGCGGGCGTAATAGGCATCGCGGGTTTGCTCCAGGGTGTTGATAAGGCTGGTCATCATCACCATGACCATGACCCCCAGGGCGATAACCAGCATGATGGCCAGCGCCTGGCCCTTAATGCGCCACAGATCCCTGAGCAGCTTGCGATTGAGGGGACTCATGGCCGCTTACCACACCAGTTGGTCGGCATCGAGCTGGGTGTCATTGACAAACACCTCCTGGATGCGACCGTCACCGAAGCGGATCACCCTGTCTGCCATGGCTTGTGTGGCCGCCGCGTGGGTGATGATGATGACCGTGGTGCCAAGACGGTGATTGATCTCCTGCAGCACCTTGAGCACGGACCTGCCGGTGACGCTGTCGAGCGCCCCGGTGGGCTCATCGCACAGCAATACGGTGGGCTGCTTGGCGATGGCCCGGGCGATGGCAACACGCTGCTGCTCGCCGCCGGACAATTGACTGGGAAAATGCTCGGCGCGCTCCGACAGGCCCACCAGCGCCAGGGCGTCCTCCGGCGTCATGGGGTTGTCGGCAATATCGCTGACCAGCTCCACGTTTTCGCTGGCGGTCAGCGCCGGCATCAGGTTATAGAACTGGAACACGAAGCCCACGTGGCGACGGCGATATTCGGTGAGCGCCGCCTCGTCCATGGCGACCAGGGAAGTATCATTGAAGCAGGCCTCGCCAGCGCTCGGCCGGTCGAGGCCACCGAGTATGTTGAGCAAGGTGGACTTGCCGCTGCCGGATGGTCCCAGCAACACCAGGATTTCACCGCCGGGAATGTCGAGGTCGACGCCCCGCAGCGCGTGCACCGCCGCCTCACCCTCGCCATAGATTTTGGTCAGGGCCGAGATACGGTAGATGGGTAAAGATGCAGTGTTCACGGGCGCAATTCCCTGGCTGCGCTTTTACTCAAGTGTAGTCCGGATTAAGGGATATTCCTTGTGTAACACCAAGTTAGCTTGGGTTGCGCTTGAATCGGGTGTGAGAGAAAGGCAAAGCCTGCGGCGGCCATGCTCATCGCGATAGCAGCTTGTATAACGCCTCATGCATGCAACCTGGCAGCTTTGTCGATTCCCGGTCGGCTTGCCAGTGAATAAATACCTCCACCCTTGCGCCCCAACTGCACAGCCCCCGCTCAAACACCCGAGTTTTAGCTCAACCAAGCCACTGAATTACCGATTTATTTACTTGTGCCGCCCCACGCTCACGGCTAGCATAGAAATGCCGACATCATTGTTTTACCAAAGGAAGCCCGGGTGCCACATATCGGAATTTCGCTGCGCCAATTCGGTCTGGCTGTGGCCTTTGGCCTGACGGGCCTGCTGCTGAACCTGTTCCCACTGCCACTGTTTGCGGCAGTGCAGCTGATTTTTGGCAATACCCTGTATGTATTGGCAGCCCTGTGCCTGGCTCCCGGCCTTGCTTTGATCACGGCGCTGCTGTGCACCCTGGGGCTCTACTGGCACTGGCAGGAGCCCTATGTGTTCATGCTGTTTCCGCTGGAGGGCCTGTGGCTGGCGCTGGCGAGGCGCCGGGGTCATTATGCCCTGCATGCGGATCTGGCCTACTGGCTGCTGCTGGGTATTCCACTCATCTACCTGTACGGCCTGCTGGCCACCGAACTGCCCAGCGCCCATTTGCTGTTTGCGGTCAGCAAGCAGGCGGTCAATGGCCTGCTCTATACCAGTCTCGGCGCTATACTGCTGATTTTCATTCCCAAACTGGCAGCCTTGGGCAACCGGGTCCATGGCACCCGACGTGTACGCTTCAGTAACCGCCTGGCCTATGTGTTTACCCTGTTCCTGACCCTGACGCTGATGGGCAGTACCCTGACCTTCAACGAGTTCTTTCTCAAAGCCCAACAGGCACTGATAGATGAAAATCTGCAGAATAAAACCCAATATCTGGTGCAGGCCACAGACAACTACATTTCCGAACACAGGACGGCCATAGCCCAGGCGGCGGATTGGTTGAGTCTGGAGGTACCTGAACCCGAGCAACAACAGGAAATGTTGACCCGCCTGCACCGTCACTATCCGGCATTCCTCACCATGTTGCTGACCAATGACAGGGCCCACATAGTGGCGGCCAGTCCGGCGGCGCGGCTGCTCGATCCCCTGATCCAATCCGGCGATTACAGCGTGGCCGACCGCCATTATTTTATCGAGGCCTTTTATAACCAGCGCCAATATCTGTCGCCGGTGTTTTTGGGGCGCGGTTTTGGCACCGATCCCATAGTTGCCATCAGTGCCCCCCTCTTTGTGCCGGGAAATCGGTTAAAGCCCAGGGGCATAATAGAAGGGTCGCTGGATCTTGGCCGCTTTGGTCAGCTGAACAAGTTAAGCAGCCAAGGGAGCAAACATTTCATTGTCATCACCGATGAGCAGCGCAAGGTCATCTATGCATCGCCCGAACTGGGCCTTGAATCCCTCGCAGAACACCCCTTGAAGCCCAGTGGCAACGGATACCGGATTTTCCTGCCCATGATGAATATCAGCGAGCCGGATAACACTCACCCCGAATATATCTACGAAACTGCTGCCACCAAATTTGGCTGGCAAGTATACGTGTTGCAACCCTTTGAACCTTTGCTGGAACTGGCTGAGGTGCAGTACCTGCGCACCGGTTTGCTGATGGTGTTGGCGATTCTGGCATCGCTGTGGATGGCGCTGCGGATAAGCCGGCTGATGACTGAGCCGCTGGAGCAAATTGCCAACCATGTTGGGCGCTTTGACGAGCTGGACCAACTCAATGACAGCAATGTCACAGTAGAGGTGCAGTCCCTGTTCAACCGCCTCAGGCACAGCCAGCAGCAACTGCGGGGTTACCAGCTGGAGCTGGAAGAAAAGGTCGCCGAACGCACCCGTGAACTGGAGCTGGCCAACGCCGAACTGCAGCGACTGGCCGAACGCGACGGTCTCACCGGGCTATACAACCGCCACTATGCCGTTTCCCAATTCGAAACCCTGCAAGCCATGTGTGAGCGCAGCGGCGAAGCCATTACCGTGGCCATTCTTGACATCGACTGGTTTAAAAAGGTCAACGATACCTATGGTCACCTTGCCGGTGACGAATGCCTGCGCCAGGTGGCCGCCCTGCTCGGGCAGGAGTTCAAACGTGATTCGGACGTGGTGGCCCGCTACGGCGGTGAAGAGTTTTTGTTATTGCTGCCCATGACCAATGCGCTCAAGATTGAAGATCACCTCAACAGCTTCCGCGCCAGGCTCAAGGACACCACAATGATCAGTCCCAGCGATGGCCGTGAATTCAGCATCAGTGTCAGCATGGGGGCCCTGGTGGCCAATGCCAGCTACGCCGGAGAGTTGGATCCCTGGATTAAGCTTGCCGACGACAATCTGTACCGTGCCAAGAACGCCGGCCGCAATAAGGTATTCTGCAGCATATTGAAGGGGCCGGATAACGGCGAATTCCAGGATGAGGCCCTGGGCATATAACCCGGGCATACGAAAAGGGGGCCTTGGGCCCCCTTGTTGTTAAGTCTCTATAAATCAGCCGTAAAAAATATCAATCGTAAATGGTCGGGATCGGCTGGCGCTTGTGCTGGGTCGCCTTATAAATGGCCACCAGCTTGTCCTCCACCTCCTGACTGACGGCCTTGCCTTCGAGGAAGTCATCAATCTGGTCGTAGCTCAGCCCCAGGGCCACTTCGTCCTCCAACCCAGGCTTGTTGCATTCCAGGTCTGCTGTCGGCGCTTTCTTCACCAGCACCTCGGGAGCACCGAGGAAGGCGGCCAACTGGCGCACCTGACGCTTGTTGAGACCAAAGAGCGGCGCCAGATCGCAGGCACCATCACCCCACTTGGTGTAAAAGCCGGTGATGTTCTCGGCGCTGTGGTCAGTACCCACCACCAGGCCGCCGGTGAGGCCGGCAATTTCATACTGGGCTATCATGCGCATCCTGGCCTTGACGTTACCTTTAACGAAGTCCACCTTGGCGTCTTCCGGCAGGGCTATGCCGGCTTCTTCCATGGCCGCCAGGGCGGTAAAATGCACGCCGTCGACGCCGCTGTGGACATTGACTGTCACCAGCTTGCTGGGCCGGATAAACTGGCAGGCCATCTGGGCTTCGTGTTCATCCTGCTGAATATGGTATGGCAGGCGCACAGCGATAAAACGGTATTCCCCGCTGTCATGCTCGGCATTGAGTTCATCGACCGCCAACTGGCACAGGCGACCGGCAACCGAGGAGTCCACCCCGCCGCTGATCCCGAGCACCAAAGTCTTGCTGTGGGCCGCTTTCAACCTGGCCTTGATAAAGGCCACCCGGCGCTGGACCTCAAAGTCGGGGGTAATGGAGGTGAGTACTTTCATCTCACGCAGAATCTGTCCTTTCACTGTGTGCTCCGCTGACTGTCTTTGTCTGAAATCGCCATAGGGTCCCGGCAATAAAGTGCTGGCCGAGCGCCTTGGCCACCCTATAAGATGGACTGAATTGTTTCATATCGGGCCACAGATGCAACTGGAAAATGCCCTGTACTGAGCCTTGTTGGCAAGCCACAGCCAAAGGCCTGAAATCCGGGTGCATAATGCCCATCACCAATAGTAGGAGAACAAGATGCTGGACCTGTCGCTGCTTGCCACTCTGGGGGTTATTCACAGCGTGGCCCTGATGAGCCCCGGGCCCGATGTCGCCATGGTGCTGCGGGTTGCCAGCAGCAATCCCCCCAGGGTAGCCCTGCTGACCGCCACCGGGATCAGCCTGGCGATACTGCTGCACACCCTAGCCAGCCTCACCGGCCTTAGCCTGATCATCCAGAGTTCCCCCTGGCTCTTTGGCCTGGTGCAATTGGCCGGCGCCTCGTATTTGGGCTGGATGGGATTGGGGGCCCTGCGCGGTGCCCTGGCCCAGTGGCGCGCCCGCAGCGATGGCGCGTTTTCCCGGGCAGCCCCGCTGCCGCTCAGCCCCTTCAAGGGCTTCACCCTGGGCCTGGCTACCAATTTGCTCAATCCCAAGGCACTGGTGTTTTTCCTGACCTTGTTTTCGGCCCTGATCACCCCACAGGTCAACTTGGCCACCAAAAGTGCCGCGGCGGTGCTGTTGTTGCTGCTGTCGCTGGCCTGGTTCTGCCTGTTGGCACTGCTTTTGACCAAGCCTGGATTTCAGGCCTGGCTCAAGCGGATGCAACTGCCGATTGATGCCCTGACCGGCGGCCTGTTCCTCTTGGTGTCTGTCGGTATTCTCGGCAATCTGCTGCTGGGGTTGCTGGCCTAATTCATACCAGGCCGTGCTTTTCCAGCCGGTAAAGGAAGGCCTTGTAGCTCATGCCGAGCCACCTGGCCGCCTTGGTGCGATTGCCCTCGAAGCGCGCCATTGCCTGCGCCAGACACTGGCGCTCAAAGGCATCCCAATCCAGCCCCTCCTCGGGCAGCTGCATGCCGCCCTTGACCGTAACGGCCCCCGGGCGGGTCTCGGCCCTGAGTTCCTCTTCGTCCCCCAGCAGTACAAAGCGCTCAATGCGATTGGACAGCTCGCGCACATTGCCGGGCCAGGCATAATCCAGCAACTGCTTGAGGGTACTCTTGTCGAGCACGGGCGCGTCAAAACCGTATTGGCGGGCGTGTAATTTCAAAAAGTGCTCGATCAGCCGGCCTATGTCCTCACGTCGTTCCCGCAGCGGCGGCATGCGGATGGGTACCACGTTGAGACGATAGAAGAGATCTTCCCGAAAACGGCCCTCGGCCACTTCCTGCTGCAGGTTTCTGTGGGTGGCGGCTATGACCCGCACATCCAGGGTCATTTCCTGCTGGGCGCCGAGGCGGGTGATCACCCCTTCCTGCAAAAAGCGCAGCAGCTTGGTCTGTTGCAGCAAGGGCAGCTCACCGATTTCATCGAGAAACACTGTACCGCCATTGGCCGCTTCCAGCTTTCCCAGCTTGAGGCTGTTGGCGCCGGTGAAGGCCCCCTTCTCGGCCCCGAACAGCTCGGCCTCCGCCAGACTTTCGGGAATGGCACCGCAGTTGATGGCCACAAAGGGCCCATGCTGCCGGGCCGACAGCTGGTGCAGAGCTCTGGCCGCCAGCTCCTTGCCGGTACCGCTTTCGCCGCCAATCAACACTGTGGCATCGGTGGCGCTGATGCGCCGCAGCCGCTCAAACACCTGTTGCATGCAGGGCGCCTTGCCCACCAGCCCCACCAGGGCCCGCTGCTCCGACAGGGCGCTGGACAGTTCACGATTCTGGCGCTTGAGCGCCTGAGCCCTGGCAACCTTGTTGATGGCCAGCAGCAGGGTCTGACGCTGGTAAGGCTTGGTAAGGTAATCATCGGCACCGGCCTGGACCGCGTCCACCGCATGGCTGATGGTGCCGTAGGCCGTGGCAATGATAAAACCCAGATCCGGGTGTTCGCGCTTGACGTAATTGAGTAAATCCATGCCCGACAGCTGCCCCAGTTTCCAGTCGGAGAACACCAGATCCGGCATGTCGGCCTTGATGGCGACAATCGCCTCTTCGACACTGCCGGCAGCGCTCAGGCTATGGCCCGCTTCGGCCAACATGGCCACTATCAGTTCCCTTTGCCCGGGCTCATCTTCCACCACCAGGATTTTCAGCGTATCGGCCATGGCCACTCCTTATTTATTCCTTGCTCCGGGGCGCGGCTCATTTGATCTCCCCCGCCTGAGCGTCGGCCTGGACTGCAGCGGCTTGTTCATCAGTGCGGGCGAAATGCACAGTGACTTGAGTGCCGCCTTCGGGATTGTCCTCGAAACTCAAACGGCCCCCGTAATGGCTGTCCAGCAAGCGCATGGCAATATACAGGCCCATGCCCGTGCCTTCGGGTTTACTGCTGATATGGGGCTGGCCCAACTGAGTGCGAACGGCCGGCGGCAGTCCGGCGCCCCAATCGCACACCCTCACCCGTATTTCGCTGTCATCCTGTTCCAGCGCCACATCCAGACGCAGCGGCTTGTCGGTCGCCAAAGTCCCATAGGACTCGCAGGCATTGACCATCACAGCATGGAGAATGCTGCGCACCTCGGACTCCAGTCCGCGCACCCGGAGCCCCAGCTCGCGGCCGCTGACGTTGACTTGTGGGGACAGGCCACTGACCGAGAGTTCCAGCAGTATATCCTGCACCACGGCCGCCAACGGCACCCAGTTGCGCCCGGACACGCCACTGCCGCTCAGCACCAGCAGGGATTGTATATGCTTATCCATCATGGCAATTTTTTGCTGAATTTGCGCGGCCAGCCGCTCCCGCTCCCGGGCGTCTTCCCGGCTCGCCAACGACTCGGATAGGAGCCCCAGGGTGTGCAGCGGATTGCGCAGGCTGTGGGCTATGCCGCGGGTGATTTCCCCCAATTCCACCAGATGCTGCTGACCGCGCATCTGTTGTTCCTTTCGGCTCAGCTCCGCCAGCTTGGCACTCATGGCATTAAAGCCCGCCAGCATCTGTTTAAGCTCCTCAACCCCACGGGGCTCAAGTTGTACCCCCAATTGCCCCTCACCCAGCAATTTGTGTCCCTTTGCCAGCTCGGACAGGGGCCGACTGACATGGTGACTGAGCCAATACGCCAGCAAAATGCCGACGCCGCAGGACACCAGGATTAACAGCAAGGTCCATTCGCGGAAACGGGTCAGAGCCGAGGTGGCGCCGTCCTGGCTGACATCTATCCTGTGGATCTGCGGGATAGTGCCGCTTTCAATCAATTGCACCTGGCCCCGGTCAAGCCACTGACGGGTATCCAGCTCCAGGTTTTCCAGGGCCCGTTCGACTTTCTGGCGGTATTCGCGGCCCATGACTTCGCGGGCATGGCGCAAATGCTCGCGCTCTTGTTGCAATTGCTCATACTGGCGCTGCAACTCCTGCTTGATATGGGCGGGAAGCTCATGCTGTTTGCCGCTGTCTGCCTGCCACTGTGACAGGGTTTGCTCCAGTGTCGCTATGGCCTTGTCCAGTTCGGCACTTTCTCTTTCCTGGAGAGCATTTTGTTTTTCCTCATCTGCACTTTGTCTGTCCAGCTCTACCCTTTGCCTCTCATTGTGGGTGGCAATTGGCTCCGGCTCCGGCACAGCGGATTTGTCCAACCACTCCACTTCGGCCTCAAATGCCGCCACCTCTTCGGCCGAGGGTTCGGTATCGTCCACGCTGTTAACCACCACACTGACCAGCTGTCTGGACAAGGACAACGAACTTTGCTGCAGCTCTTCATCCAGCTGGCCTTTGACATAGCCGGTGAGCAACATCTGGCTAAGCCCCAGCATCAGGATGAGGGTGGCAAACAGGATAAACAGGTAACGCTTAATAGACATCGGAACCTCTCGCAGGCCATGGGCGGCCGGAAAATTACTCAGCTTACCGGCACTATTCAATTAAGGTGCCAGCAAGGCGTCGGCAGCCAGTTTCCCACTATCATGCAATCAATTCACTGAATAATAAAGGGTTATCCCATTGCAGCACCGGGCAGGCTTTGGACCTGTAACATGGGATAACCGCGGGATTTACTCATTTGGGGAAATGTATCTGCCCATTTGCGGCATAAGGCTGTGTTGCCACCCCAAGCTAACAAGACATATTCCCACTAATTCAATCAGTTACAAAGTTGGCACGATTTGCGCCTTATCCATGGCAGCACCAGGGATAACCTGGCGATACAAGCAACACCCATCTATCAACACAAGGAAAGCTCAAATGAATACAAGGTTCAATATCCCCGGTCGCCTGAACATATTACTGGCCTCATTGCTCAGTGCCGGTCTGTTACTCAGTCAGGCCAGCTGCGCCGCCCCCAGCCAGGTCCCGGATGGGAGTCAGGAAGAAAAAACCCACGTGCGGGTAGTAGTCGATGGCAATGTCACCGAAGCCGACTTCAGTGACGACGAACTCAAGGACAGCGCCACCATAGACAATAAGCTCGGTGCCCTGCCCGATGAACAAAGGCAAAAGGTCGGCAAGCTGCTCAAACGCATGGGCGAAGGCAAGATGCCGGGGATGGACCCCGAGTTCGACAAAAGGTTGGCCGCCTTGCAAGCCGAGATGGAAGAGAGACAAAAGGTCATTGAATTTCATACCAAAGAGTTTGAACAACGCGTCGAATCCAAGGCCAGGGAATTGGAGGAGCGCGGCCATGAAATCGAACTTCTGGTACAGGCTCATATGCCCCATGAGGTATTGGAATGGGATGATGAAGACGGCATGGAGCTGGAAATCATCCGCGGTGACAAACAGGATGGCAGGCGGGTATTCCAGGTCAGACATCACGATGTCACCGAAGCGCTGCTGGATATGCTCAAACACAACAAGCTGACCGAGGAGCAAAAAGCCAAGCTGCGTGAGGCACTGAACTGATCCTCTGAGTCACGGATGCGGGCCCGGTGCCCGCATTCTGCTTCAGATCAACCCGTGAATTTCCCTAACCGTAAACGAAACGGCAAAAGCGCGATCCGGATCACCCAGGAAAATCCATTCTGTGATGCAGCTTCATTTACGTGCCCGTCAAGGGGACTATGCTGACCTCAACTGGATTAGCAAAAGGGAAATTATCATGTGGTGGCGTACCTTTATCATTGCCTTGGCCTGCCTCCTGACCGGGGCTCACTTCCTCCGATATGACAATCTTTTACTGACCTTGGGTTGTGCCCTGCTGCCTTTGCTGTGCTTTGGGCCAAAACCGGCCTTGAGACTGCTGCAACTGGCACTCTTGTCCATGCTGATCCTGGTGTGGGGTATGAGTACCTTCGACTATGTGCAGCTACGCATGGCAGCCGGTGTACCTTGGATGCGCTTGTTGCTGATTATGGGAGCGGTCATGACCTACATGAGTCTGGCGCTGTGGGCCAGCTTCGGCCTCGATAACCTCAGACCACAGGAAGCAAACGACTGACGCCTCAGCAGCGCTCCGGTAGCAGGCTGCGGCCCGGCGTCAGCAGCCTTCTGGCCAGAATATCGACCCCAATGTTGAGCAGCGCGGTGCAAATCATCAGCACCAGGGCGCCGGCAAAGCGGATTTCGGCAAAATTGCTGTCGATATAGAAACCCAGGGTGGCAATGCCGAGCATGCCCAAAATAGCGGTTTCACGCAAAATGACCTCAAAACGGTAAAACAGCAAGGCCATAAACCCAGGGTAAATCACCGGCAGGATCCGATAGCCGAAGCCGTCAAGGCCGGCCGGCAAAGCTTTACCTTCCCTGTCCACCGCCCTGGCGGTTAAAAAAGCAATCAGGCCGCCGTTATGCAGCGCCAGCGCCAGCATGGCCGGCAGCATGGAAGGGCCGAGCAGCAGCATAAACACAAAGGCAAACACGTATTCGGGAATGGCGCGCATCAGCAGCAGTCCCAGCCAGCGCAGCGCTCTTGGCACCCTGTCCCAGCGCCTTGGCTCACGGGTTTTCCGTCCCCAGGGCAGCAGCAACATCACCAGCACATGGGTCATGCCCAACGCCGCCAGAGCCAACACCAGTGTCGATCCTATGCCCGGCAACGCCTGTTGCTGCAGCAAGCGCCAGAGCCAGTCGCAGGTCTGCCACAGTGCGGCGGGCACTTGACTCAAGGATGCGCCCGCCAGCAGCCACTGTTGCACACTCGCGGGCCAGATATCCTGACTGACAAATCGCCATAGCAAACTGCCATCAACCTGGGCCAGTGGCGGCAGCGTATAGATGGCCAGTAGCAGGTAAAGCGGCACCAACCAGCGCCGGCACCACAGGGAAATAGTGCCAATCAACAGCACAAACAGCAGCAACAGCGCCATCCCCTCCGGATAATGGCCCTGGCGGAAGGCGCTTTCCAGATGGAATCCCAGGGTCGGCATACCGATAAAACCCAGTACGGCACTGCTGCGCAGTCCGCACTCAAAGCGGTAACGTACATAAGCACGCATTTCCGGCAGCACGTGCACCACCTTGCCGAACACGTAGCGACTGATGCCGTCCACGCCCGCCGGCAAGGTACTGTCGGTGACTCTTGGCGCCCGGCACAACATATCGTGGAACACCCGGGCGAATGTGCCGGCGTAGGGCAAGATCAAGGCCATCACCCCGGTGAGCGGCGACAGGCCGAAAATCTGCAAAAATAGCAGGGCCCAGAACAGCTCATGTATGGCGCGCACAAAGGCGCAAGCCGCGGCTATCAAGGGATGGTGATACACCAGCGCCAAGCCCGAGCCCAGCAGCAAGCCGCCACTCACCCCGAGCAAGGCAAAACTCACCGTTTGCCACAGGGCATCAAGCAACTGCTCGGTGGCGAAAAAATCCGGCGCCAGCAGGCCAGCGAGCATGCGCCTCAGTTCGTTCCAGGGCTCAAGGGCGATAACCTCGGTGTCGGCCACCAGGAACGCCAGCGCCGACAGCAGCCACAGGGCCAAGGTCAAGCGGGTCCAGCGACCGGCAAAGGTCCAGGACCCAGGGGGTTGGGAAGATGACTCAAACAACTGCTTGTTCATGATGTGGCGTCGGCCGCGGTGTCCAGGTAGAAGCTGTCCAGGGCCGAGGCATCCAGATTGGCGGTGGGACTGTCGAGTATCACCCTGCCCTCGGCTATACCGATAATACGATCAAAATAATTCAGTGCCTGTTGCTTATTGTGCAGCACCATTATTGTGCTGTGGTGCCTTGCCTGTATACGGCTCAGCAATCGCTGGGCCATCAGAGGATCCAGAGCCGACAGGGGTTCGTCACCAATAAAAATGTCTTTGTTCTGATACAGGGCTCGCGCCAGCGCAACCCTCTGTCTTTGACCGCCGGACAGTCGCCCCACCGCAGTGGTCAGGGGACAGTCCAATTCCAGCTCATCACACAGGGCACGGATAGCGCTTTTGTGGCCGGCCAGGGGCCATGCCAGATTCAAAAGGTTATAGGACCAGTGATGACGGGCCAGGGCGCCCATATACACGTTATGAAACACGCTCAGGCCATCCACCAAACCCTGGGCCTGGGCACAGAGGGCTGCCTCGGCCGCGAGCTGTTGATGGATATGACCGAGCAAAGTGGACTTGCCGGCGCCCGAGGCACCGACAATGGCGACCCGCTCTCCCCTATGGAAACTGAGCGAGTCACAACCAAAGACCTGTCGCCCCTGATAGCCGAGCGACAGGTGTTGCAGATGCAGCATGTTCAGTCCAGCAGACCTATGGCCTTGGCCACGGTTTCCACCGGCTCATAATCCTGATTGGTGGCGGGCACAAAGGACTGGCGCGGGAAGCTGGCCAGCAGATCCGGGTCTTTCATCTCCAGCAGCGCCTTGGTGAGCTTGTCCTTGAAGCCGGCACCGAAGCTGGCATCCAGACCGGCGCGGGCGGTCCACTGGTAGTCAGGGTACTCAGGGCTTTCCCAGATGACTGAAACCTTGCTGGTATCCACCTTGCCCTGGGCCACAGCGGATTCCCACACCTTGTAGTTCACGGCACCGACCTGATACACGCCGGCTTCCACCTGGGCTATGGTACGGCTGTGATCACCGGAGAAACCCACACGCTTGAACAGATCCTCGGGTTTCTTGCCCAGGTGCTGCTCCACATAGAACTGGGGCATCAGGCGGCCGGAAGTGGAATCCTTGGAGCCGAAGGTAAAGGTATAGCCTTCAATTGCGGGGAAACCGTCACCCTTGGCCAGGCCTGTGCTGTGGTGGGCAATCAAAAAGCTCTTGAAGAACTGATCTTCATAGCCCTGGGCTATGGCTTCTGAGCCAGGCACCAAACGACGGGCCTGTACACCGGACAAGCCGCCGAACCAGGCCAATTGCACCTGGTTGTTGCGAAATGCCGTCACCGCCGCGGAATAGGATTTCACCGGCACATACTTGACCTCAACCCCGAGCTGAGTCTCAAGATAGGCGGCCACCTTATCAAAACGGCTGCGCAGCGCGGATTCATCTTCATCGGGAATGGCGGTAAAGGTAAAAGTAGTTGCACTTGCCATTGGGGCAAGCAGGGAAAGGCAAAGACCAAACAGGGCCGACAGACGTTTCATGGGGACATACTCCTAAAATTTTTGGCATTTTAAAGCATTAAAATACTGGCACAAGGGCTGAATGCAGCCATGTCAGCCCGGGTTAAGCATTTTTGCCGTAGAATGCGGCAAAGTTTTTACAGTGACCAGTGACTTGCGTACACTGGGTCCAGTTTGATTCAGGAAACCCGGTATGAGAATTCTTGTCGTTGAAGATGATCCCCTGCTGTCCCACCATCTCAAGGTGCAACTCACAGAGCTTGGCAATCAGGTCCAGGTCGCCCGCACCGCAGGTGATGGTTTTTATCAGGCAACCAACTATCCCATAGATGTGGCCATAGTGGATCTGGGCTTGCCCGATGGGGATGGTATCAGCCTTATCACCCAATTACGCAACGAAGGGCTGAAGGCGCCTATCCTTATCCTCACCGCGCGGGTCAATTGGCAGGACAAGGTCGAGGGTCTCAATGCCGGTGCCGACGACTACCTGGTCAAGCCATTCCAGAAAGAGGAGTTGGTGGCACGGCTCGATGCCCTGGTGCGCCGCAGCGCGGGCTTTGTTAAACCCAGGATAAGCAGTGGTGATCTGGAGCTGGATCTTGCCGCCAAACAGGTGACACTCAATGGCGAGCGCATGGAGGTCACGGCCTTTGAATACCTGATCCTCGAATACCTGATGCGCCACTGTCACGAGGTTGTCGCCAAGCAGCGTCTGCTGGATGTGATTTACGGTGACAAGGAAGGCGATCCCAACACCATAGAGGTCATGGTCAGCCGCTTGCGTAAAAAGCTCACCAAGGAAGGCATGGATACCCCCATAGTCACCATCCGTGGCCAGGGTTATAAGTTCAATCTGCCATGCAATTAAAACCCAAAAAGCGTCTGTTGACGCGCATGTATCTGACCTCGCTGTCGATCATTACTCTGGTGGGCTTCGGCCTCGCCTGGATGGTCAACATGCTTCATGCCCAGAACAGCTACAACGAGGAAACCGCGCAACTGATTGCAGAAATTCCCCAGGTGGCGGCCGAGCTGAGGGAGCATGATCTGATCCCCGACACCTCAGCCTGGCTGGATGAAAACAAAAAGCCCGGCGGCTTTGTGGTGGTGTCCTGCGATGACAGGTTCAAGCAGGTGTGGACCTCGGCGCTGGCGGTGGATAAGGGTTTGTTCGACACCTGCGAACGTTTCAATGAAATCCGCGGCGACTCTCCCCCCTACTACCTGACCCTGGCCGATGAGCGGGGTTATTTTATCTATCTGTTGTCGGTGGAGATCAGCGGCGTTCATTACAACCTGCTGATGATGAAAGATGCCGCCCGGCTGGAGCTGGAATCCAGCAAATATGCGCGCACCACCTATTTGCGTCTGGCATTGGTACTGGCGTTGGCACTGCTTTTGCTGGTCAGTGCCGCCTACTGGGGGTTGAGACCTCTGACGCGGATGCAGGCCGAGCTGCAAGCCATTAGCGATGGCAAGGCCAGTTCCCTGTCCGGTGGTTATCCGGTGGAAGTGGAAGGTATCACCCAGGCGCTCAACCAGTTGTTGCTGCAAACCAAATCCCAACAGGAACGCTATCAGAATGCCATGAACGATCTGGCCCACAGCCTAAAGACCAGGCTGGCGGCTGTGCATGCCATCACCGACGATTCAGCACTCGATAAAACAAGCAGCCACGAAAAAATCATGGAGCAGGTCAGCCAGATGGATCATCTGGTGAAATACCAGCTCAAGCGCGCCATGCTAGGCCGCAAAGGCCTGAAGCAGGAACAGACCCAGGTCGCGCCTCTGGTGGAACAGCTGGCACAGATGCTGTACAAGATCCACCGTGACAAGTCGGTAAAATTTAGCGCCAACATCCCACCGCTGATCCTGTTTCCCGGTGACAAGGGGGATTTGATGGAGCTGTGTGGCAACCTGATGGAAAATGCCTTCAGGCTTTGTATCAGTCAGGTTCGGGTGACGGCGGCAATCACAGATGAGGGTGAATTTGAACTCAGGGTGGAAGACGATGGCCCGGGTGTGGCCGAAAGCCTGAGGTATAAGATTCTTGAGCGCGGCGTCCGTGCCGACAGTCAAAGTCCCGGTCAGGGCATAGGGCTGGCCGTGTGCCATGAAATAGTCGAAAGTTACAACGGCAGCCTGACGATAGAAGAGTCGGCCCTTGAGGGCGCCCTGTTCCGGATCCGGATCCCGGTCTGAATCAGCGCGGCTGGCCGTACAATTGCTCGGCGCGGTTGAACATGATCCAGGACGTGGCGATATATTTATCATTGCTCAGCGGCATATTGCCCCGATGCGAATGGGTAAAGCCCGCCGGGGCTATCACCAGGGTGCCCTTGGTGGGCTTGAATTTGCGCTGCTGGTAATAGAATTCGGTTTCGCCGCCTTCGGCCACATCATTGAGGTAATACATGTACAGTACCACCCGGTGCAACGCCTCATTGTGCCCCGGCTGAGGAAACTGTTCCGAATGCCAGTGTGGATAGCCACCCAATTTTTGTGGGTACTTCTGGACATTGACCGTGCCGCTGCGGTAAAGATACTTCACCAGAGCCTCGGCACGGGGAGCACCCAATTCGGCGTAGTTGTCCGGATTGAGTGTGACCGGCTGGCCATTGGCGTCGGCCACTGTGACAGCCACGGCCCCCATTAATGCCATGGCGTATTTATTGAAGTAATCGGTGGCCCCCTTAAGGGTGTACCCCAGCAGTTCATTGCGGATAGGCTGGAGATCGGCATGGGCATCAAGCATCAGATCACGACTGAGCTTCTTCTCCTTGTCCACGCCGTTGCCCGTGTGACCGTCTGTGACCCCCTTGTGGGACTCAAAAGTGGCAATCAGACGATCACAGAGATCATCCGGTATCGCATTGGGATAGATTTCGATAAAATCCATAGCATTCTCGCTCGCTGCTGTCGCTCTTTTAGCCTGCTATGCTGACACGTGACTTAAGTAATTGTAAAGTCGGGTGATTGAGTTAAACTAACAAGAGAGTTAACTGACTGACATAATATGAAAAAAAGCTGTAAAGTCACGGTCAACCAGCTACAGGTCGGTAATTTCATCCGTCTGCCGGTCGCCTGGAAGGATCATCCATTTCTGTTCAACAGTTTTCGCCTTAAACAAGAGGCGCAGATCCAGCTTATCCGTAATCTGGGCATCAACCACGTTTTTGTCGATTTGGAACGCAGCGACGTGCCCCCTTTGCCACCCGATACCCTGCCGGAGCCGCAGCCGCTGCACAAGCTGGACTCCCTCAGGGAAGCCATGGACAAGGAGAAGCTGGAAAAGATTGAGCAGCTGAAAAAAATGCGCCGTGAGCTGCACAAGACGGAGCAGAGTTTCAATCGCTCCATCTCCATGATGCGCAATCTGATTAACAAGCTGCGCAGTCGGCCGCTGAATGCGGTCAATGATGCCAAGGATCTGGTGCAGGACATCACCAAACAGTTGCTCGAAAGCGATAACCTGGTGCTGCATCTGATGAATGATGCCAAGAAGGAAGATGGCATCTATTTCCATTCCCTGAACGTCGCCGTGCTGTGCATGTTGATTGCCAAGGAACTGGGCTGGGGCCGGGGCGAGATTGAAGCCATAGGCCTGGGAGCTCTGTTCCATGACATAGGCAAGCTCAAGGTGCCGCAGCAAATCCTCAAGAAACAAGGCCCGCTGACCACGCCCGAGATTAACTTTATCAAGCAACATCCACTATTCGGGGCGGAAATGATCAAGCTGGCGGACAACTTTCCCGAAGCCGCCCTGCCCGCCATTACCCAGCACCATGAGTTTCTCGATGGCAGTGGCAGCCCCAAGGGCCTTAAAGAAAAAGATCTTGATAAGATGGCCCAGTTGGTTGCCGCCATCAACCAGTATGACTCCCTGTGCCATCCGGATGTGATGACCCATGCCAAAACCCCTTATGCTGCCTTGGGTTACCTGTATAAAAACTTCAGGACCAAGCTGAATCAGGAATACGTGGGCATGCTTATCAAGATGCTCGGCATCTACCCACCGGGAAGCGTAGTGGAACTGTCCAGCGGACAATATGGCATGGTGATGTCGGTCAACGTGTCCAAGCTGCTGTTTCCGAGGATCATGGTCTATGACCCCCTGGTGCCCAAGGATCAGGCGCCTATAGTGGATCTCGAAGCCGAGGGACTGAGTATTTTACGCTGCCTGCCACCATCGGCACTGCCGGAAAAGGTATTTAATTACCTCAATCCCAGGGAAAGGGTCAGCTATTTCTTTGGTTCTGAATCCAAGTCTTGAGCCTTATAACCCAAAGGGAAACCCTGCTGCTTTTTTAGTCACAACAAATCTTGCCACCCCGACGCCACTTGGCTAGCTTGAAGTAAGAGCACCCGACAATCCAATGCGGGTGGGGAGGCAAGATGACACCACTGCCTGACTTTGACACCTTGCGCTGGCTCGCCGACCACGAGCCCGACAGGCTTGAGCAATTACAGCATCAGCTCAATCAGGAAGCCATTGCCGCCTCCGATGGTAATCAGGAACAACTTACCTGCCTGGTATTCAATCTGGAACAACAACTGGCGCGCTGCGACAATCCCTACCACAGATGCGTGGTCGCCATGGGCATGATGCGCAGTAAGCTCTATACCCTCTCCACCATCATCAACGAACCGGAAGAATTTCTGGAAACCGCGAAGATCATTCCTTTTCGCCGGCCTGCGCAGAAACCCTGATAACCAGAGCTGCAGTGGGATTCAGAGCCAGCCTTTACGCTTAAAGAAGAAGTAAGTACCACCGGCACTGGCCAGCATCATCAGAATTGCCATGGGATAGCCGTATTGCCAGGACAATTCAGGCATGCGGGCAAAGTTCATTCCGTAAATACTGGCAATAAGGGTTGGGGGCAGGAAAACGACTGCCGCAAGCGAGAAAATCTTGATGATCTTGTTTTGTTGCAAACCGCTGAAACCCATGGCGGCATCCAGCAAAAAGTTAAGCTTGTCGAAAATAAACTGACTATGGGGGATAAGCGACTCGATATCCGACAGCATCTCTCTCAAATCTTTCAGGTTTTCGTCGGATAGTTGGCCACGGTAGTAGCGCTGCATGTACCGAAGTGAGCGCTGGGTATCGAGCAAACTCAGACGCACCTTACCGTTGGCATCTTCCTGCATGGTGATGAGCTTGAACACTTCGTCCAGCTCTTCACTGGCAAAGACTTCCTCTCCGACATTTTCCAATACGGTATAAACGTCTTCGATAAGATCCGACAGATAATCCACCTTGAGATTGAACAGCTCCAGAAATAGCTCCTGGGGCGTGGAAACCTCCAGCCGGCCGAGACGCAAATAATTGCGCAACAGGCGGATAAGGCCCACATCATCTTCCCGGATGGTCAACAGGAAATTGGTGCGCAGGTTGAATGACACGTTGACACCGCGCACGTCCTGGCCAACGCGCTGCGGGAAAAGGGAGTTAATGTGCAAACCGTCGCTGTTTTGGTAAAAACGTGCCGAGGCCTCAATCTCGTTGATGTCCTCTTCATCGGGCAACTCTTCCACCGAAAACCTGGCCAGCCACTCGCGCTCATCATCTTCTGGCTTATAGAGATCCAGCCACAGAGTATTGGGAGGCAGGTTGTCATGGACACTGAGCTCGGTTACTGTCAAGCGACGGTGCTCATATACATAGGCAGTGATCATACAACCTCCCTGAAACTGAGGTGGCCAAAGGGCCGGAAATAAAAATGCCGCTAGTTTACCCGATAATATGTCAATGAAAAGCGTAAAGATTCAAAGCTACTGAATTAATTACTGGTCAGATCTGGCTCAGAATTATCGCCGGCGTGCATGGTCTGGGACTTATTGGAGTTACCCTCACAGAATAGCAAAAGGGTCACTCGCTTGGCTGGCCTTTTTACATTTCTTTCGGATTGGTTTGATTTTCAGTTGCAACGGGAAACCAGAATCAGGTGCCTGGCGATGGCCAGCTTCGAGCAAGCTCTCCGCGTTCAGCTGTCGCACCAAACTTCGTTTGGTAATGACCTCTCCCCCAACTTTAAGACCATGACATTGATGAGATTTCCAATACACTGGAGCCAATGGAGATCTCAACATGAAGAAACGCTACACCGAAGAACAAATCATTAAGGCCATCAAACAGCATGAGGCAGGGGCAAAGGTCGATGACATTTGCCGTGAAATGGGCATTTCTACGGGCACTTTCTATAACTGGCGCAGCAAGTATGCCGGGCTCGAAGTGAATGAAGCGAAGCGGCTGAGGGAGTTGGAGGCCGAGAACAACAAGCTCAAAAAGATGCTGGCCGACAAGATGCTGGAAGTCGAAGCCATGAAGGATGTGCTGTCAAAAAAGTGGTAACGCCAGCGGCAAAAAAGCCTGTTGCCCAGCACTTGATTGAAGGTTTCAGTCTCAGTGAGCGTGTGGCCTGCAAGCTGGCTGGGTTGAGCCGGACCGCGTTTCGCTATCAGCCCAGGACAAAGGCTGACAATGGGCTCAGACAGCGGCTGAAGGCGCTGGCGACGCAATATCCTCGCTATGGGTATTTAATGCTGCATGGTTTGCTCAGAGGCGAAGGCTGGGTCAAAAACCGCAAACGAACCTATCGGCTCTACACGGAGGAAGGCTTGCAGGTCAGAACGAAGAAGCGCAAGAAGCTAACCCGGCCAAGGCAGCCGATGGAGGTGCCGACAGCACCGAATCAACGTTGGTCTATGGACTTTGTGTCAGACCAACTCAGCAATGGTCGGCGCTTTCGGGTACTGAATGTCATGGATGATTATTCGCGGGAAATGGTCGGTCAATTAGTCTCTGTAGCCATCAGTGGCAGGCAGGTCGCCAGATTCTTGGACCAGTTGATGGAAGAGCGAGGCAAGCCAAACAAGGTTACTTGCGACAATGGGACAGAATTTACCAGCAAGGCAATGTTCTTCTGGAGTAAGGAAACGGGCGTCACACTGGCCTTTATCCAGCCAGGAAAGCCGACGCAAAATGCCTTTGTGGAAAGCCTGAATGGCAAATTCCGGAACGAATGTCTGAACCAGCACTGGTTCAGAACCTTAGACGAAGCCAGATACGAAATCGAACTATGGCGTGAACACTACAACCATGTTCGCCCACATAGTTCATTGAACTACACGCCGCCTGTTGAGTATGCCAAGCAGGCAGCATAAGCTGGAAAATCTCATCAAGGGATTGGTACTAATCTCGGGGAAAGGTCAGTAAGCGCAACAGCTTCACCCTACTATCACATGGTAAGGATGCATGCTTTGCATGCACTGAGTCATTCCCCATGTGAGCGCAGACTTTCACAGGCTGATAAATGAAAAAATCCCCAACACTAAGTGCTGGGGATTTTTCATTTATTAGGCGTCTGGCGATGACCTACTCTCACATGGGGAGACCCCACACTACCATCGGCGCGATTGCGTTTCACTTCTGAGTTCGGAATGGGATCAGGTGGGACCACAATGCTATTGTCACCAGACATAAAATTGTATGGAACAAATTTTAAACGCGCTTTAGCGCGGCCCGTTAGGGTCAAATACAAGGATGTATTTGATAAATTCGTTCCTAAATTTGGAAAGCTGCTGCTCTTACGAGCCTTGAGTCTCGACTTCAATCAAGTTTGGATATTCTTACGTACGACCTCCAGGGAAGGAGGAAGTGCTGGAAAATGTGGTGACCTACAAGGATGTAGGAAATACTTTAAATGCTTGGAGCATTTTTAAAGTAGAACATTTTCAGTAAAACCCATCTGGGTTGTATGGTTAAGCCTCTCGAGTCATTAGTATCAGTTAGCTCAACGCCTCACAACGCTTACACACCTGACCTATCAACGTCCTGGTCTCGAACGGCTCTTATGTGGACTCTAGGTCCAAGGGATGACTCATCTTGGGGCTCGCTTCCCGCTTAGATGCTTTCAGCGGTTATCGATTCCGAACGTAGCTACCGGGCAATGCCATTGGCATGACAACCCGAACACCAGCGGTTCGTTCACTCCGGTCCTCTCGTACTAGGAGCAACTCCCCTCAATCATCCAACGCCCACGGCAGATAGGGACCGAACTGTCTCACGACGTTCTGAACCCAGCTCGCGTACCACTTTAAATGGCGAACAGCCATACCCTTGGGACCGACTTCAGCCCCAGGATGTGATGAGCCGACATCGAGGTGCCAAACACCGCCGTCGATATGAACTCTTGGGCGGTATCAGCCTGTTATCCCCGGAGTACCTTTTATCCGTTGAGCGATGGCCCTTCCATTCAGAACCACCGGATCACTATGACCTACTTTCGTACCTGCTCGACGTGTCTGTCTCGCAGTTAAGCTGGCTTATGCCATTGCACTAACCGTACGATGTCCGACCGTACTTAGCCAACCTTCGTGCTCCTCCGTTACTCTTTGGGAGGAGACCGCCCCAGTCAAACTACCCACCAGGCACTGTCCCTAACCCCGATTAGGGGCCCAGGTTAGAACATCAACACTACAAGGGTGGTATTTCAAGGACGACTCCACGAGAACTGGCGTTCCCGCTTCAAAGTCTCCCACCTATCCTACACATGTAGGGTCAATGTTCAGTGCCAAGCTATAGTAAAGGTTCACGGGGTCTTTCCGTCTAGCCGCGGGTATACGGCATCTTCACCGCAATTTCAACTTCACTGAGTCTCGGCTGGAGACAGCGTGGCCATCATTACGCCATTCGTGCAGGTCGGAACTTACCCGACAAGGAATTTCGCTACCTTAGGACCGTTATAGTTACGGCCGCCGTTTACCGGGGCTTCGATCATGAGCTTCTCTTGCGATAACCCAATCAATTAACCTTCCGGCACCGGGCAGGCGTCACACCGTATACTTCCTCTTGCGAGTTTGCACAGTGCTGTGTTTTTGATAAACAGTTGCAGCCACCTGGTATCTGCGACTGCCGTCAGCTCGGGGAGCAAGTCCCTCCACCAACAGCAGCGTACCTTCTCCCGAAGTTACGGTACCATTTTGCCTAGTTCCTTCAGCCGAGTTCTCTCAAGCGCCTTGGTATTCTCTACCCGACCACCTGTGTCGGTTTGGGGTACGATTCCTGCTAACCTGAAGCTTAGAAGATTTTCCTGGAAGCCTGGCATCAACCACTTCAGTGCCGTAGCACCTCGTCATCAGCTCTCGGTGTATGTGTGCCCGGATTTGCCTAAGCACACCACCTACCACCTTAAACACGGACAACCAACGCCGTGCTGGCCTAGCCTTCTCCGTCTCTCCATCGCAGTTAGCAGAAGTACGGGAATATTAACCCGTTTCCCATCGACTACGCCTTTCGGCCTCGCCTTAGGGGTCGACTCACCCTGCCCCGATTAACGTTGGACAGGAACCCTTGGTCTTTCGGCGAGGGGGTTTTTCACCCCCTTTATCGTTACTCATGTCAGCATTCGCACTTCTGATACCTCCAGTGTGGGTTACCCCTTCACCTTCAACGGCTTACAGAACGCTCCTCTACCGCGTACACGTTATCGTGCACACCCGTAGCTTCGGTGAATTGCTTAGCCCCGTTACATCTTCCGCGCAGGCCGACTCGACTAGTGAGCTATTACGCTTTCTTTAAATGATGGCTGCTTCTAAGCCAACATCCTAGCTGTCTAAGCCTTCCCACATCGTTTCCCACTTAGCAATTACTTTGGGACCTTAGCTGACGGTCTGGGTTGTTTCCCTTTTGACGACGGACGTTAGCACCCGCCGTCTGTCTCCCGGATAGCACTCTTTGGTATTCGGAGTTTGCAAAGGGTTGGTAAGTCGGGATGACCCCCTAGCCTTAACAGTGCTCTACCCCCAAAGGTGTTCGTCCGAGGCGCTACCTAAATAGCTTTCGAGGAGAACCAGATATCTCCCGGTTTGATTGGCCTTTCACCCCCAGCCACAAGTCATCCGCTAATTTTTCAACATTAGTCGGTTCGGTCCTCCAGTTGATGTTACTCAACCTTCAACCTGCCCATGGCTAGATCACCGGGTTTCGGGTCTACACCTAGCAACTAAACGCGCAGTTAACACTCGGTTTCCCTACGGCTCCGCTATTCGCTTAACCTCGCTACTAAATGTAAGTCGCTGACCCATTATACAAAAGGTACGCAGTCACGGTCTCAAGAACCGCTCCCACTGCTTGTACGTATACGGTTTCAGGTTCTATTTCACTCCCCTCACAGGGGTTCTTTTCGCCTTTCCCTCACGGTACTGGTTCACTATCGGTCAGTCAGGAGTATTTAGCCTTGGAGGATGGTCCCCCCATGTTCAGACAACATATCACGTGTGCCGCCTTACTCGTTTTCATCTCTGGTTAGTTGTCGTGTACGGGACTATCACCCTGTACCGTTGTGCTTTCCAACACATTCCACTAACACCCCAAAGACTTAAGGGCTAATCCCCGTTCGCTCGCCGCTACTTAGGGAATCTCGGTTGATTTCTTTTCCTAAGGGTACTTAGATGTTTCAGTTCCCCTCGTTCGCCTCACTACACTATGTATTCATGTAGTGATGACAGCTTATGCTGCCGGGTTCCCCCATTCGGACATCGCTGGCTATAACGGTTGTTACTACCTCACCAACGCTTTTCGCAAGTTACTACGTCCTTCATCGCCTCTGACTGCCAAGGCATCCACCGTATACGCTTAGTCGCTTAACCATACAACCCAAATGAGTTTCACTTGAGCTGTTGCGACCAGCTGGTTTTACTTGGTCTCATTTCCAGGGTAGGAAATGGACCCGCCTTGAAGAATACCCAAAACACTTGATTGAAGTGTTTGAGAACTCAATTTTTGTATTAACTGAATCCATCTCTAAGAGAGGGTCCAGTTTCTACTATCAGCTTTCCAAATTGTTAAAGAGCGGGCTTAAAAAAGCCAAAGATAAATTCAATACTTATCTTTGGCGTCTCTATTCCTGAGACTGTCGCTGTGGCAGCGAAGTGGTGGAGCTATGCGGGATCGAACCGCAGACCTCCTGCGTGCAAGGCAGGCGCTCTCCCAGCTGAGCTATAGCCCCATTTCAGACAGCATCCGCCGTCATCACAGTCTGAAACAATGCGGGATGATTAATCTCATTCAGGCAAGGCGGGAACGGCGGAAGTTTACTGAAGTAAACGACGACGAGCCCAACGCAGCATCAATGAGATTGGTGGGTCTGAGTAGACTCGAACTACCGACCTCTCGCTTATCAGGCGAACGCTCTAACCACCTGAGCTACAGACCCTCACGCATTTGTCTCTTTTCATCTATCAAGCAATCTGTGTGAACACTCAACAGTGCGACGCATCGCTTAGGTAAGGAGGTGATCCAGCCCCAGGTTCCCCTAGGGCTACCTTGTTACGACTTCACCCCAGTCATGAACCACAAAGTGGTGAGCGCCCCCCCGAAGGTTAAGCTACCCACTTCTTTTGCAGCCCACTCCCATGGTGTGACGGGCGGTGTGTACAAGGCCCGGGAACGTATTCACCGTGGCATTCTGATCCACGATTACTAGCGATTCCGACTTCATGGAGTCGAGTTGCAGACTCCAATCCGGACTACGACCAGCTTTATGGGATTAGCTCCACCTCGCGGCTTCGCAACCCTCTGTACTGACCATTGTAGCACGTGTGTAGCCCTACTCGTAAGGGCCATGATGACTTGACGTCGTCCCCACCTTCCTCCGGTTTATCACCGGCAGTCTCCCTAAAGTTCCCGGCATGACCCGCTGGCAAGTAAGGATAAGGGTTGCGCTCGTTGCGGGACTTAACCCAACATTTCACAACACGAGCTGACGACAGCCATGCAGCACCTGTCTCAGAGTTCCCGAAGGCACCAAGGCATCTCTGCCAAGTTCTCTGGATGTCAAGAGTAGGTAAGGTTCTTCGCGTTGCATCGAATTAAACCACATGCTCCACCGCTTGTGCGGGCCCCCGTCAATTCATTTGAGTTTTAACCTTGCGGCCGTACTCCCCAGGCGGTCTACTTAATGCGTTAGCTTGAGAGCCCAGTGTTCAAGACACCAAACTCCGAGTAGACATCGTTTACGGCGTGGACTACCAGGGTATCTAATCCTGTTTGCTCCCCACGCTTTCGTGCCTGAGCGTCAGTCTTTGTCCAGGGGGCCGCCTTCGCCACCGGTATTCCTCCAGATCTCTACGCATTTCACCGCTACACCTGGAATTCTACCCCCCTCTACAAGACTCTAGTTTGCCAGTTCGAAATGCAATTCCCAGGTTGAGCCCGGGGCTTTCACATCTCGCTTAACAAACCGCCTGCGCACGCTTTACGCCCAGTAATTCCGATTAACGCTTGCACCCTCCGTATTACCGCGGCTGCTGGCACGGAGTTAGCCGGTGCTTCTTCTGTGGGTAACGTCACAGCTATAGGGTATTAACCTACAACCTTTCCTCCCCACTGAAAGTGCTTTACAACCCGAAGGCCTTCTTCACACACGCGGCATGGCTGGATCAGGCTTGCGCCCATTGTCCAATATTCCCCACTGCTGCCTCCCGTAGGAGTCTGGGCCGTGTCTCAGTCCCAGTGTGGCTGATCATCCTCTCAGAACAGCTAGGGATCGTCGCCTTGGTGAGCCTTTACCTCACCAACTAGCTAATCCCACCTGGGCCTATCCATTCGCGCAAGGACCGAAGTTCCCCTGCTTTCCCCCGTAGGGCGTATGCGGTATTAGCAGTCGTTTCCAACTGTTATCCCCCTCGAATGGGCAAGTTCCCAGGCATTACTCACCCGTCCGCCGCTCGTCACCTCAGGAGCAAGCTCCCTTGTGTTACCGCTCGACTTGCATGTGTTAGGCCTGCCGCCAGCGTTCAATCTGAGCCATGATCAAACTCTTCAATTAAAAGTTTTGGTGTTTGGCTTACGCCAAACTGCTCAATGAATTCTGTCGATTTTGCAACTGTAAACAGTCGCAAACTGCATGTTTGCATGGACATCATTCACTGATGAATATCGTTGTCGATGTCATCAGCTCTGCGAGTGTCCACACAGATTGCTTGATAAATTGTTAAAGAACTGTCGGCAACCTTGGCTGCCGGACCCGCTTGGGTCAACGGATGCGCATTATAGGGAGCCTGAACTTTCTTGCAAGGGCTTTATCGGGAAATGTGCTCCCATCTGGCCCGAGTGCACATAAATTCGCCTAAATGTGTGAGATTCAACACTCAGGCTTTATAAAGCCACATACTTGCAAACAGCTGCGCAACGGCGAGTTAACACCTTGCTATTGGCCTGATTACTCAGGCCTTGGATTTAAGATAGGCCGGCACATCTTTGATACTGTCGAGTACCACGGTCGCCAGGGTTTCGCCCTCGGCATCCAGCTTTTTACCCGTACGCACCAGGATTTTGGTGGGGATCCCGGCCGCCTCGGCTGCGCGCATATCATCGGCCTTGTCGCCCACCATGACAGAATTGGCCAAATCCAGTTTCAGAAACTTGGCAGCGGAAACAAACATTCCGGGTTTGGGCTTGCGGCAATCGCAGTCCTGCTTGTAGTCACCTATGCCTTTGTCAGGATGGTGGGGGCAATAATAGATGCCGTCGAGATCCACCCCTTTATCGGCAAAGTTCCAGTCCATCCATTCCGTCAGGCTGTGGAATTCATCTTCGGTGTACATGCCGCGGGCGATGCCGGACTGGTTGGTGACCACCACCAGCTTGTAGCCCATAGACTTGAGCGCCAGGCAGGCCTCGAACACCCCTTCGATATATTCAAACTCATCAACAGTGTGCACATAGCCGTGATCTTTATTGATCACCCCATCCCTGTCCAAAAATACCGCTCGATTCACTTTGTTACTCCGAAATTGCCACTGGCGCTATTATTCCACTCCTTTTGGGGAAATGCACCGCGAACTTGCGGCCTAAGTGCGGCCCAAGTATTTAGTGCAATCAGTCTTGATTTGTATATTGCATGCAAATATTCTAACCTTTCACAGTTCATTCTCCGCAAGGGTTCAATCAAGATGCAGCCCCCAACACACTTTGGATCCCGGGATAAGACCATGTATGCCGAGCGCCGGCAGCAACTGCTGAACCGTCTGCCCGGGGACTCACTGGCAATCCTGGCCGGCTACCCTCAGCGGGTACGCAGCAAAAACATCAAATATCATTTTCGCCAGGACAATGATTTCCTTTATCTGACGGGATTCAACGAGCCCGATGCCCAGGCACTTATGTGGCGTGAAGATCGCGAGGACAAACTGGTGCTCTTTTGCCGCCCGCGGGATCCGGCGGCCGAGGTCAGCTTTGGCCGTCGCAGCGGTCCCGAAGGCGCAATAGAGCATTTCGGTGCTGATGAAGCCTATGCCATAGCGGATTTTGATGAGGTGCTGCTGCAAAAACTGGCGGGCAAATGTTACATATTCCTCGGTGATGAACTGGGGCGGCTCAACGATAAACTGTGGCCCCTGCTCAACCGGCAGCGCCACACCAGCCCCTTTGATGCGATAAAGTCTTATCCCATTCTGACGCCCCTGGCCAAGGTGTTGCATCCGCTGCGGGTTATCAAAACCGATCATGAGCTTGGCCTTATCCGTCACGCCGTAAAGGCCTCGGTGGAAGGACACAAGGCGCTGCTGCGCAAGGTGCGGCCGGGCCTCAATGAAGCGCAGCTGGCGGCACACTTTATGGCAACCATTGCCGACAACCAGTGTCTCGACGTGGCTTACCCCAACATAGTCGCCGGCGGCAACAACGCCTGCTGTCTGCACTATGAGGACAATTGCTGTGAACTTAAGGACGGTGAATTGTTGCTGGTCGATGCCGGGGCCGAGTACCGCCACTATTGCGCCGACATCACCCGCACTTTTCCGATTAATGGCCGCTTCGCCCCGGCCCAACGGCAAATTCATGACCTGGTACTCAAGTCGCTGGATGCCGCCATCGCCCTGGTTCGCCCAGGCATGCCCTGGGACAGCCTGTACCAGACCTGTATGCGGGTGCTGGCCGAGGGACTCATCGAGCTGGGTTTGATCACTGGCAGCATAGATGAGGTGATGCACAGAGAGAGTTACCGCCGCTTCACAGTTCACAAGACGGGTCATTGGCTCGGTATGGATGTCCACGATGTGGGTCCCTATCACGACAGCGAAGGCAAGTGGCGCACATTGGAAGCCGGCATGGTTTTTACCCTGGAACCCGGGCTCTACTTTCCCGCCGATGCCGAGGATATCCCCGCGAAATACCGTGGCATTGGGGTGCGGATTGAGGATGATATCCTGGTAACTGAGGATGGCCATGAAAACCTGTCGCGGGGTGCACCACGCAGCGCCGCCGAGATCGAGGCCTTTATGGCACAAGTGGGTTGAGCTGGAGCAACAGCGATTCCTGAGCAACAGTAAACCTTAAGCAATTTTAAATAGAGGCTGCCACTGGCAGCCTTTATTATTGAAGCGTTTGCTTCTTATTAAAGCCCCTGTTAATCGAAACGATTGGCGCTGTAAGGCCCAAGATCCAGCTCAGGTTCATCACCGGCCATCAGGGTCGATATCAGCTCCCCCGTGACCGCCGCCCAGGTCAAGCCCAGATGCTGATGGCCAAAGGCAAAAAACACCCCCGCTTTGCCGCTCGGCCCCAGCACCGGCAAACTGTCGGGCAAAGAGGGTCTGAAGCCCATCCAGCGCTCCCCCTGCTCTACCCTGGCATCATTGAACACCTTCGGCAGCAGCGCCTTGGCGTGTGGCAGCAGGCAATCGGCCCGCTCCCGCGACATGGGAGCCTCAAGGCCGCCAAATTCCACCGTGCCCGCGAGGCAAGTGCCCCCTGTCATGGGGGTAATGATGAACTTGCGATCGAACGAGGCCACAGGACGACCGAGGCCACTTTGCTGTGGCAGCATCAGATGGTAACCGCGCTCGGTATCCAGGGGCACAGTGTTCCCTGCCGCCTTTGCCAGAGGCTTGGACCAGGCTCCGGTGGCAATCAGCAGCTTGTCGGTTGCCAGTAATTCACCCGAGTCACAGACAAGCCCAAGTCCGTCCCCCGGCAGCAGAGTGGTAACGCCTTGTTGTTCTATCTTGCCCCCCAGGGCGAGCAGCTTGGCGGCCACCGCCTGGCACAGGGCCTTGGGATCCGGCGTATGGCCCACCTCGGTAAAATACAAGGCGCCGGTGATGGCCGGGGATAGGCTCGGCTCCAATTGCCGCACCTCATCGCCGCTGAGCAGCCTGACCGCCACCCCGGCATCGGCGTACTTGTGGTATTCGGCCTCCATCACAGCTTTATCCCGGGTTTCGAACACCAGCAACGAGCCCTTGAGCACCAGCAATTCCGGGCAGCCACAAAAGTCCACCAGGGCCTGGGTGGCAGCAATTGAGCGGCGATTGAGGGCGGCTATGGCCTCGCCATTGTGCTTCCTTCTTGATGGCAACATATTGACCAGAAAACGCATAAACCAGGGCAAGGCCCGGTGGAAATAGGCGGGCTTTATCCGAAATGGCCCCAGGGGATCGAGCAACATGCCCGGCAACTTGGGCAACATGGCGGGATCGGCCAGGGGAAATACTTGCTCGGTGGCAAAATGTCCGGCGTTGCCGCTTGATGCCCCAGCAGCGACTCCTTCCCGGTCCAGCACTGTGACCTCAAAACCCTTGCGCCGCAAATCCAGGGCGCAGCACAAGCCCACTATGCCGGCGCCGACCACTATGACGCGCTTGTGCATCTGGACGCGCCTGTTCTCTTGGGCATCATTATTTTCTTCCATGGCTCACCTCAGCAAAAATCCGCTTGGGAAAATGTCGTCCGGATGCAGCAGGAATCTGTGCTCACCGGTAATAAAGGCCCGGCCACTGACCCTGGGGATCACCGCCTGCTTGCCATAAAAGTCACAGCTGTCGGTGGCGCTGACGCCCATGCAACCGCCCACTATGCTTTCGATACGCAAGGTCTCGCCCAGGGCCACCTCGCCCCTGGCCCGCAGCAGGGCAATGCGGCCGGCAACCCCTGTGCCCGTGGGTGAGCGGTCCAGTTCACCGTCGGCGAAAATGCACACATGGCGGGAATGATTGTTGCCATCACTGACCCTGGATGAGTAGAAGATGGTGCCATAAAGAAAGCCCAGATCCGGCTCCAACGGATGTGTTATCCCAAAAGATCCCATTACGGCCAGCTTGATGCGCCGTCCCCAATCGATAAGCCTGGCGCTATTGTCGGGAGTACACTCCAGTCCCAAAGCATCGGCATCAACATAGGCGTAGTAGGCGCCGCCAAAGCCTATATCAAAATTGACCTGGCCAATGCCTGGCACTCCGACACACAGATCCAGCGCCTCGGCCCAGGAAGGCACATTGAGAAAACTCGCCCCAATACTGCCATCGGCATTTCGCACCGCCTGGGCCCGAATGAGTCCTGCGGGCGCGTCGATGCGGATTTCCCGCGGCTCGGTCCCAAGAGGAATGGCGCCTGTCTCACAGACAATCTTGGTCAGGGCCAACACCGCATGGCCGCACATGCTGGAATAACCCTCGTTATGCAGGAACAAGACGCCGAAATCCGCACCGGGTGTCACCGGCCCGGTCAACAGGGCGCCGTACATGTCGGCATGGCCACGGGGTTCATACATGAGCACCCGGCGATAATCATCAAGCTTTTCTTTCACATAGCGCCGCTTGGCCAGCATGGTGTCGCCCGGAATATCAGGATAACCCGAGGTGATAATCCTCAGCGGTTCCCCTTCGGTGTGGGCATCGATACAGGTGAACTGCCTGAATTGCGACAATAATTCACTGTTGAGTGTCAAGGGTCCCATCATGTCTTCCTTTATAGATAATGTATCCAATATACTTTCACTGTTACATCCATGTAAAATGCATCCGTCGCTCCGAGTAATGCTTGCACTATTGTATACAATATACTATAACTTTGCACAATGCTTCAGGTCACACTTGGCGTTATATCACACATGTTCAGCTTAATGGGTGGGACAACGATGCAGATAAAAGACATTTTTCAAGAGGTTAGAACATGAAAGTTAACTGGCAAGGCGTGTTTCCGGCAATCTCCACCCAATTCAACAACGATGGCAGCATCAATTACGAGTCCAATGCCCGCATGTTGGAAGACCTTATCCGCGACGGTATCGATGGCATCATTGCCCTGGGTACCATAGGGGAAAACGCCTCCCTGAGCGCAGAGGAAAAGCGCGCCTTCATCAAGCATACGGTCGAAACTGTGGCTGGCCGCATCCCGGTGATCAGTGGCTGCACCGAAAATACCGCCGAACTGGCAATCAAATATGTGCGCGATATCGAAGCCCTGGGTGTTGATGGCGTGATGCTGCTGCCCGCAATGATCTACCGCGGCACCGACCGCGAAGTGGTGACCCATTACCAGATGGTCGCCCGCGCCACAAAATTGCCAATCATGATCTACAACAATCCCGTGGGTTATGGCGTTGATGTCAATCTGGAAATGACCGCCATACTGGCCGACGAGCCCAATATTGTGGCCATCAAGGAATCCACCACGGACACCCGCCGCCTGACCGAGCTGCAGAGCCGCTTCGGTGAGCGCTTCACCCTGTTCTGCGGCGTGGACGACATAGCGCTGGAATCCCTGCTGCTGGGTGCCACCGGCTGGATCTCCGGTCTGACCAACGTGTTCCCCCGCGAATCCGTGGCCCTGTATAAGCTGGCCCGTGCCGGTCGTATCGAAGAAGCCCGCGAGATCTACCGCTGGTTTATGCCACTGCTGCGTCTGGACACCATTCCAACCCTGGTGCAGTGCATCAAGTTTGCCGAACAACTGGTGGGCCGCGGCAGCGAGCAGGTGCGCATGCCACGCATGACGCTGATAGGTGAAGAACGCGCCTATGTGGAGCAACTGATGAACAAATCCGTTGCCAATCGTCTGGATTTGTCCAAGTACAACCTCGACTGAGTGTCTTCGCGGAGCCCGAACACTATGATCAAAGGAACCTTTTTTTGCGTCGATGCCCACACCTGCGGTAACCCGGTGCGGCTGGTCACCAGCGGCCATCCGCAGCTCAAGGGCAGCAATATGAGCGAGAAACGCCAGGATTTCCTGGCCCACCACGACTGGATCCGCAAGGCGCTGATGTTCGAGCCCCGCGGCCATGACATGATGTCGGGCTCCTTCCTGTATCCGCCCTGCTCGGCCAATGCCGACGCCTCGATTTTGTTTATCGAGACCAGCGGCTGCCTGCCCATGTGCGGCCACGGCACCATAGGCACAGTGACAGCGGCCATAGAGTCGGGGCTGCTGCAACCGCGCACTCCCGGCAAGTTGGTGCTGGATGTGCCCGCCGGCCAGATAGAAATCGACTTTCAGCAGACAGGTGCCAAGGTGGACTGGGTGCGCATCTATAACGTGCCCGCCTTCCTGGCACACAGGGACGCGGTTTTGGATATTCCGGGTCTGGGCACACTCAAGGTCGACGTGTCCTACGGCGGCAACTTTTACGTGATTGTCGATCCCCAGCAAAACTTCCCCGGTCTGCGCCACTGGAGCGCCGCCGAGATCCTGCGCTGGAGTCCCATAGTGCGCCAGGTGGCACACGAAACCTTGAGCTGCGTACATCCGGACGATCCCACGGTTTGCGGCGTGTCCCATGTGCTCTGGACCGGCGACACCATAACTGACGGCTCCGACGGTGCCAACGCCGTATTCTACGGCGACAAGGCCATAGACAGATCCCCCTGCGGCACAGGCACCAGCGCCCGCCTGGCCCAGTTGCACGCCCGCGGCAAACTCAAGGTGGGCGACAGCTATACCCACGAAAGCATCATAGGCAGTCAGTTTATCGGCCGTATCGAGTCCGAAACCCGGGTCGGTGATTTTGCGGCCATTCGCCCCAGCATTCAGGGCTGGGCGAGGATCTATGGTCACAACGCCATAACGGTCGATGATGCCGATCCCTATGCCTTCGGCTTTCAGGTGATCTGACCCCACTTTGATCTGATCCCCCTAAGGAACATGCATGACAATTGAACTCAACGGCGGTCACTACATTCAGGGCCGCTGGCACCAAAGCGGTGAACCTTTTCATCGCATGGCGGCGGCGAGCAATCAGGCTCTGCCGGAGCCCTTTTATGATGCCAACGACACCGATGTGGACGCTGCGGTAACCGCCGCCGAAGCCTCCTTCTGGCTGTATCAGCAGAAATCCGCTGCAGAGCGCGCCGAGTTGCTTGAGGCCATGGCCGAAGAATTGCTGGCCGATGGCGCAGAGATAGTGGCCATGGCCATGCAGGAATCGGCACTGCCACAGGCCAGGCTTCAGGGAGAACTGAGCCGCACCTGCAACCAGCTCAGGCTGTTTGCTGCCGCGCTGCGCGACCCAATGGAGCCGGTAATAGTCGACAGAGCCCAGCCGGAGCGCACACCGCTGCCCAAGCCGGATATGCGTCTGGGGCAGCTGCCACTGGGGCCGGTCGCCGTGTTCGGCGCCTCCAACTTCCCACTGGCCTTCTCCACCCCGGGAGGCGATACCGCCTCGGCGCTCGCCGCCGGTTGCAGCGTGGTGGTCAAGGGCCATCCGGCCCATCCGGGCACCAGTGAGCTTTGCACCCGTGCCATTGCCCGCGCCATTGAAAAGTGCGATATGCCACAGGGCCTGTTTTCCCTGTTGCAGGGCCACAGCCCCAATTTGTCGACGGCGCTGGTCGGTCACGGCGCCATCAAGGCCGTCGGCTTTACCGGCTCCCTCAAGGTCGGCCGGATATTGGCCGATTGCTGTGCCACCCGTGCCGAGCCCATCCCCTTCTATGGTGAGCTGGGCTCAATCAATCCCCAGTTACTGCTGCCGGGAATGCTGGAAGCCCATGCCGAGCAACTGGGCCAAAATCAGGTCACGGCCATGTTGCTGGGTCAGGGACAGTTCTGCACCAACCCGGGGCTGCTGCTGGCCATCAAGGGGCCGGGGCTGGAGCGCTTTATCGCCACCGCAAGCAGGGCCCTGGCGGAGCAAGGCGCCGGCGCCATGCTCACCGCCGGCATAGCCAATGCCTATCGCCAGGGGGTGGAGTCACTGCTGCCACAGCTGGAGTTGCTGGCCCAGGGTCAGGCCATCGAAGCAAGCCATCAAACCCGTCCCACACTTGCAAAAGTCAGCGGTAAGGCATTGCTCGCCAATCCGGCGCTGCGCCAGGAGATTTTCGGTCCCTTTGCCCTGCTGGCCGTGTGTGACAGTGCCGATGAGCTACTGGACGTTATTAGTGCGCTGGAGGGGCAACTGAGTGCCTCGGTCCATGGGTTGGAGGAAGAACTCGCTGACTTTGGTCCCCATATCCAGCGGCTGGCATTCAAGGTGGGCAGGCTTATCTTCAATCAGGCACCGACCGGGGTCGAGGTTTGTCATGCCATGCAGCACGGCGGCCCCTACCCGGCAAGCACCGACAGCCGCAGCACCTCGGTGGGCAGCGGTGCCATGAAGCGCTTCCTGCGCCCCATCTGTTATCAGAATATGCCCCAGGCACTTTTGCCCGAACCGCTTAAGGATGGAAACCCTATGATATGGGCGCGGTAAAGGCATAAATAATAAAGGGGAACCCATGGTTTCCCTTTATTTATACCCGCGTTGGCGGTAATCTTGGTCGGATTAACGAAACAACGATTTAACAGACGGAAATTATGAGTCGAAACACGCCTATCGTTCATAAAACGCGCACTCAGGTTGTGGTCGAAGTACTGCGGGAGAAGATCCTTTCCGGCGACATAGCCGCCGGTGAACCACTGCGTCAAAGTGCCCTGGCAGAAGAACTCAACGTCAGCCGGATCCCGGTCCGTGAAGCCCTGCTGCAACTGGAAGCCGAAGGCCTGGTGAAATTCGAAGCCCACAAGGGTGCCACCGCCACCGAGCTGTCCGTTGAACAGGTGAAAGAATTATTTGAGCTCAGGGCGCTGATTGAAACCGATTTGCTTGCAAAAGCCATCCCGAATCTGCAAGATGAAGACTTAATTCAAGCTGAAAAAGTGCTTGAGCAGCTGGAATCCGCCTTCAAACAAGAAGATGCGGTGGGCAGCTGGGCCGAACTCAACACCCAGTTCCATACCTGTCTGTACAAACCGGCCAACCGCCCCCATACCCTGGAAGTGGTTCACGGTTTGAATACCAATTGCGATCGTTATATTCGCTTGCAATTACTGCTTGCCGGCGGGATCCCCCAGGCAGAGCAGGACCACAGGGACCTGTTGACCCTGTGCCGTCAGCGACAAACCGATAAGGCCGTGGCCCTGCTGCGTCAGCATATTTTGCATGCCGCGGAAGCCATTCGCACTCTGGTCGCAGAACAGGTAAAATAATCAGCGACAAATTGCCGATGCCAAAGGCATGATTGTCATGATTTGAGGCAGGCCAAAGGTTCTGCCTTTTTTATTTTGAGAGATAACCACATGCAGTACGCCACTATTACTGGCTGGGGGAAATGCGTTCCTCCCGCCGTGTTGACCAACCACGATCTGGCCACCTTCATCGATACCTCGGATGAATGGATTAAACCCAGAACCGGCATCAGTCAGCGCCATATAAGCCACGTCAACACTTCGGAAATGGCCTCGGTGGCCGCCAAGCATGCCCTGGCCGCCGCCGGCATCGACGGCAGCGAATTGGACATGATCATCCTGGCCAGTGCCAGTCCGGATACCCTGATCCCCAATATCGCCTCCACGGTTCAGGCCAACATAGGCGCCAGGTGTGCCGCCTTTGACATCAATGCCGCCTGCAGTGGCTTCCTTTTCGGTCTGGGGCTCGCCAGCTCACAGATCAAGAGTGGCCAGTGCAAGAAGGTATTGGTGATAGGCGCCGAACGCCTGAGTTTCTATCTGGACTGGTCCCGCCGCGAAACCGCCGTGCTGTTCGGTGACGGTGCCGGTGCCGTGGTTGTGGAAGCTAGCGAGACTCCCGGCGGTGTGCTGGGATATGAATTGAATAACGATCCCGAAGGCCGCGACATACTCAAGGCCGGCTTTGGTACCGCCATGGACAGATTCAGCGCCGAGTCACTGGATTTCTACATCCAGTTCGACGGCCAGGAAATCTTCAAGCGCGCCATCAACGGCATGGGCAAACTCAGTGCCCAGGTGCTGGAAAAGTGCGGTGTTGATAAAGACGAAGTGGATCTGGTAATCCCCCATCAGGCCAATGAACGTATTATCGATACCCTGGTGAGCCGGATGCGTATTCCCAAGGAAAAGGCCTTCGTCAACATCGCCAACTACGGCAATACCTCGGCGGCCACGATTCCCATCGCCATCTGCGACGCCCTGGACAAGGGTCTGATCAAGCCGAACCAAACCATTTTGTCCTGCGCCTTCGGTGCCGGTCTGACATCTGCTGCAGTGCTGTTCAAGTGGGGCGAACGCGTGACGCCTATCAATAAGTCCGACGCCGAGCTGCCACCCTGTGACCAGACGGGTCTGGAGCTGGTTAAGCGCGCCGTGGACTATTTTTGCAAGTAAGCTTTTGCAAGTAAGTCATTGTAAGTAGAACAGAATGACAGCGTAAAAAGCCACCTTAGGGTGGCTTTTTCTTTGCCCACTAAACAGGTACAGGATCCCAATACAGGGCGCGACTGTAGAAGCTGGCCAGCAATTGATTGAAGGCCTCGAAGCTCTTGACCTCACGGTCCTCGCCGCTCAGGCACTGCCATACGAAACGGTGGCAATTATTGGCAAAGAGATCGTAATCCCGAAACTGAAACAGCGCCTCGCTAGCCCGGTCGGCACAGGCTTGAGTGGCAAGAGGCTGATTATCATGATCGCAGGCAACGAAAATGCGGCTGCCGGTGCGACCGTGAAGAAAACGCTTGGCTGACACGGCGCGGATAAGACCGCTGCCATGAAGCTCCGCTATGCTGTCACCGAGCCAGACTCCGGTATGCTCCACCAGACCATAAACATGGCAACAGACTATGGCGCCGGGCACGGGCCGGACACTCGGGCCGTCAAACTGCCAGACACTGGGCGCCAACACAGTTGTGGCTTCATGGGGTTCGCGGGCGCTGCGTCCCAGGCTGCGCTCCAACAGCAGCTTGCGTCGGTTCTCGCGCTCGGCAAGCGCCAGCGCTCCGAGGGCTGCACCGCCAAGCCAAATCAAGGGTAGAGCCATGGCATCCTCCGTTAAAAAACGCCTTGTGCTATTGAGCTAAGGTAGATGCACTGCGCTGATTTAGGGAGGGAAATTCTGTAACCTGGTGTGTAACCGACTCACCTTCTGAGCCTGAGCCGCCTACCTGTAGAGTCTGGCCAGCTCATGACAATGGAGGGACTTTCCAAGACAGGCACTCTGGGCCAAAAACAGTTCCGCACAGGCCAACGCATCGGTCAGGGCGTTGTGGGCCGCATAGCGCGGTAAGCCATAACGGCTGCGGCAGGCGTCAAGGCGCAAACTGCCTTCCTTCAGCACATCTTCGCTGCGCAGCAATCTTTGCCTTTCCAGCGCCAGGGTATCTATGGCCAGCAATGGTAACCTTTCCCCCAGCTGCCGCTGCGCCGCTTGCTGAAGAAAAGCCAGATCCAGTGGCGCATGGTGGGCCAGCAATATATGCCCTTCGGCCCGCTCCAGCAGCCAGTCCAACGCCACCGCCGGCGTCAGACCGCCGCTGAGATCAAGGTCGGTGATCCCATGAATGGTGGCGCTGTGCCCCACGCTGCCGTCAATGCTCACCAGCACAGAGGCGGCATCCTCGAGATGAATTTGCCGCTCAAAAACCGGTACCAGACCCATGGCAAGGATCTGGTCTTTGACAGGATCCAGGCCGGTCATTTCCATATCCAGCGCCAATATAGGTACCTGCTCTAAAGGCCGTGACAACAACTGCCGCTGGCTGTCGAAAAAATGCCTTAACCTTTGTGAGTGCAATCTCCGCGCTCGCCAACTCATTCTGGCATTGAGCGCCAGTTCATTCAGTCTGAACAAGGCTAAAAACTCCGTAAAAAACTGAGTCTCAATCCCGACTGGGCGTCATGGACCACCTTAAAGGCATCCCGCAACTGGTGCCGCACCAGGGATGACAATTCCTGGGGCTTGAGGAAGTTGCTGCTGGCCTCGCCACGGCTATATTGCGCCCCTTGGTTGGCCAGGCGCATATGGGCAATAAACTCATGGGCATCGGCCAGGTTCAGGGCATCTTTGCGGTTGAGTATGCCCTGCTCCATCAAGGCGCGGATCCGCCTGGCGGTGTTGACTTCCTTGATCCCCGCCGACAGGGCATACACCCTGGCAATGTCATTGATAAGGGCGCTGCCCCTGTGTTTGAGATCTATGCCCTTAACCTCGGTGCCGTCTCGCTCAAGCACAAATTTGCGGAAAAATCCCAGTGGCGGTGCCTGATCCAGGCTGTTGCCTGTCATAGCAGCCAGGAAGATATCATTGTGACGGGTTTGCTCCAGCACCTTATCCTGCAGGTTATCGAACAGGCTCATGGGGCCAAACACGGGCCGCATATCGAAAAAGATACTGGCGTGCATCAAGGCCTTGGGTTCGGGCGCCAGTACCCAATCGGAGAACTTTTGCTGCCACTGGGCCAGCGACATGCGCCAGGTGGGATTGCGCGCCATGATGTCGCCGGGGCAGAAGCGATAACCGCATTGATCCAGCCCCTCACATACTCTCTCGGTCAGGGCGGCAAAATAGCCCTGGGCCTGTTCATCCGGTTCGTGGGCAAGCAGCAGGCCATTGTCCTGATCCGAGCAGGCCGCCTGATCCTGGCGTCCCTGGGAACCAAAGGCCAGCCAGCAAAAGGCCATGGGTGCCTCTCCCAGCAGCTGTTGGTTGAGCACAATCAGGCGCCGGGTCAGGGCATCGGTGACCGAGGTCAACACCCGCCCGATTTCTTCGGCCCTGGCATCGGCACTGATAAGGTTTTGCAGCAGCAAGGGGATCTGGCGACTGACAGAGATCAAACTCGGCAGGTCCTGCTGACGTTCTATTTCACCAATCAGCAACAGCGGCTGCGATGATTGGCTGCGCAGTATGTCTGTGCTGGTAACCACACCGACGGCCTCGCCTTCGTCCACCACAGGAAGATGATGAATATTGTGTTCACTCATCAGCAGCATGGCTTCGAAGACCAGCGCCTGGGGGCCGATAAACACCGGCTGGGGCGTCATGGCCTGATGTATTGGCAGGCTGCCATCAAGTCCCTCAGCCAGTACCCTATTACGCAGATCCCGGTCGGTCAGAATGCCACACAAGCGGCCATTATCCGTCACCAGTACCGATGAAACCCGGGCCTGGCGCATACAGACAGCTGCCTCGGCCACACTCAGGTGGCAATCCAGGGTCTTGGGGCTGCGGGACATCAGGCTGCTGATACGGCTGGTGGTGGTCAACTCCCTGGCCTTGAAGCGCCCCTGATGCCGCAGCCTTTTGGCAAAGGCGCGGTTAAAGAAGCGGTCGAACTCGCGACTTTCCTGGCGCAGGGCGTTGAAGCTGTCGAGGTCCAGCTGATACACCAAACCATCTTCGAGGATCACCACCTTATTGGTGATGGTCTCGCCCGACAACAGCGAAGGGAAGCCGAAGAAATCGCCCTCCCCCAACCTGTCCAGGAGTTCGTTGTCACTGTCGCGCACTTCAAAAGCACCACTGCGCACTATATAAAGCATGGGGTTATCGGGGCTCAAGTGCACCTGTCCATCGGCCCGGCTGTAATAGTTTATCCGCAGGCGCCGGGCACAGTGACACAAGGTGGTGGCACTGAGGCTGTCAAAGGGCACCAGTTGCCCAAGAAATTGCATCAGAGGCTGGATTTCGCTGGCATCCATACAAGGCTCCACAGAAAGGTCTGTCATCACTATAGCCCCGTAACCGCCATCGAACCATAGGACCAAAGGCCAAAGAGAATGAAAAAAGGCGCCGCAGCGCCTTTTTTATCAATGCCTTGTGACAAGGATCAATGATCCCCGGCCGCTCCGGCTCCCTTGGGGAAACGAATCGACTCGACCATCTCCTGTACCGCCATCGGCACTTGTGCTGTCACCTTGCTTACCGCCAGGGCCACACCGAAGTTCAGCAGCATGCCAATCATGCCAATACCTTCTGGAGAGATACCGAACAGCCAGTTGTCCGCAACGTTGGCGCTGGGGTTAATCAGCTTGAAGTAGACAATGTAACCTGCGGTAAAGGCCAGACCCACCACCATACCGGCGATGGCACCTTCCTTGTTCATCTTCTTGGAGAAAATCCCCATGACGATGGCCGGGAACAGCGAAGCCGCTGCCAGACCGAAGGCGAAGGCCACCACTGCTGCCACGAATCCGGGCGGATTAATGCCGAAGTAGCCGGCGATCACTATACCCACCGCTGAGGCGATACGGGCGTACATCAGTTCCTGCTTGTCGGAAATGTTCGGCAACAGGTTTTTCTTCAGCAGATCGTGTGATACCGAAGTGGAGATCACCAGCAACAGACCGGCCGAGGTCGACAGGGCCGCAGCCAGACCACCGGCGGCCACCAGGGCAATCACCCAGGCAGGCAGGTTGGCAATTTCAGGGGTCGCCAACACCATGATATCGCGGTCGATATTCATCTCGTTGGCATCGCCCTTGGCATAAAACATCTTGCCGTCGCCGTTCTTGTCATCCCACTTGATGAGACCGGTTTTTTCCCAGTTTTTGATCCACTGGGGCGCTGTCTCGTAAGCCACACCGGCAGAGTCTGGACCATTGATGGTCTCAATCATGTTCACCCTGGAGAAGGCAGCCAGAGCAGGAATAGTGGTATACATGATGGCGATGAACACCAGGGCCCAGCCAGCGCTGGAGCGGGCATGCTTCACCTTGGGAACGGTGAAGAAACGCACAATTACGTGTGGCAAACCTGCTGTACCCACCATCAATGCGGCGGTAATGGCAAACACATCAATGGTGCTCTTGGCACCTTCGGTGTACTGGGCAAAACCCAGCTCGGTTTGCAGGCCATCCAGCTTATCCAGCAAATAAACACCTGAGCCATTACCAGCGGCATCAAGCAATTGCGCACCGAAGCCCAGCTGTGGCAGCACATGACCTGTCATCATTACCGACAGGAAAATAGCAGGCACCATGAAGGCGAAAATCAGTACGCAGTATTGCGCCACCTGGGTATAGGTGATGCCCTTCATACCGCCGAGCACGGCGTAGAAGAACACCACCGCCATACCAATGTACACACCTGTATCCACTTCCACTTCCAGGAAGCGGGAGAACACCACACCCACGCCGCGCATCTGACCGGCAATGTAGGTAAAGCAGATGAAGATGGCGCAGACAACGGCCACGGTACGGGCTGCCTGGGAGTAATAGCGTTCACCGATAAAGTCAGGCACGGTAAATTTGCCAAACTTGCGCAGGTAGGGTGCCATACACAGAGCCAGCAGCACATAACCACCGGTCCAACCCATCAGGTACACAGAGCCGTCATACCCCACGAAGGACACAATACCGGCGAGCGAAATAAAAGACGCCGCCGACATCCAGTCCGCCGCCGTCGCCATACCGTTCATGACTGGAGGCACACCGCCACCGGCCACATAGAACTCCTTGGTGGAGCCGGCACGGGACCAAATCGCGATGCCGATATAGAGGGCAAATGACAGGCCCACAATTAAATACGTTAAGGTTTGAACATCCATTGCCGGGCTCCTCAGTCTTCGTGCACGTTATATTTTTTATCGAGCGCATTGGCCTTTGCCGCGTAGACAAAGATCAGTACCACGAACACATACATGGAACCCTGCTGGGCAAACCAGAAACCCAACTTGAATCCCATAAAGCTTACTTGATTGAGAACATCCACCAGCAGGATCCCGCAGCCGTATGAAACGGCGAACCAGATTGCCAGCAGCCCCAGCACCAGACGAAGATTCTCGCGCCAGTACCCTTGTGCCTTGTCGTTGCTTTCAAAAGCCATAGTGACTCCCCTGTGCATTTTATTGTTAAGTCCAGGTTAATCTAGCAAGCGGGAGTGTGACCACAATCACACCTTAGTCTAAGCATGGATTGCGACATGCAACCAATACACATATATATCTTTAATATCAGTGGTATAAAATATTTCCCACAATGTTGTAAATGCAAATATTTGCAGTCTCAGCGGCTGTCACCAAGCCATAAAATGAAAAACGCCCGGCAAGCCGGGCGTTTTATTAACATTCTATTGTCATTTTCCGCTGAGGAAACGCACCAGTTGGGCCATTTCCTCCGTGCTCTGACCGTGATCCCGGATCAGGTATTTACCGTTAACCAGCAAAGACGGGACCCCCTTGATTTCGGCCAACTGCGCCAGAGTGTCATAATTGCTGAGTGCCAGGGTGAGATCCGCCGATGCCAGCGCCTTTTCCACCACACCGGCCTCAATACCCAAGCCAACGAAGAAGTCTTTCAACTCCACATCGCTGCGAAACGGCGCCTTTTGGATCCGCTCAAACAAGGGCTTATGGCTGACCTCGGTCAACTTGAACTGCTGCGCCAGAAAATAGGCCTTCTGGCTGAAGACCCAGGCGGCACGACCGCCTGCCACCGGGGTACGGGTGAATTCCACCTGCTTGCCAAGGGCCTTGGTCAGTGCCTCCACAGCAGGATCCTTGCGATAGCAATGGGGGCAGTTATAGGAGAAAAACTCCCGCAGCACCGGCTGCTGCGCCTCCGGTATCCCGGCCACCTTCAGATAATCCCTGCCCTCAATAAAATTGGCCGCCTGAGCCGATACGCCAATGACCTGCAACATCATTGCCAACAGGGTCAGTACCAATACACGGGAAACATATGCCATTCCCAACAATCCTCTTGTCTCTGGTGATTAAAAAGCATCCGGACTCAGCATCATTGCAAGCGGATCCGGATAGCGATAATGGAAGCCCAGATTAGCGCAAATATGCTCACCGTCAATGGCTTTGCCTCCTGCAAATTCCTCGGCAAATTGCGGTGGCGGCAATTGCAAAGCTTCGGCGGCGGCCCGGTAAAAATCAGCCTTGGTTGGATGCAGTGGCGCACAAAGATTGTAACAGCTATCGGGATTGGCACTTTCAAGCACCAGGGTGACAGCAGCGATACAGTCATCGAGATGCACCAGGTTGACCGGTGCCCCACCGGCAGCCACGCCCTGACGACCGGCAAAGAAGCGTCCCGGGTGCCGCCCGGGTCCCACCAGTCCCGCAAAACGCATCAGGGTAGCATTGGGCTGCTGACCGAACATGGCCTCGGCCGCCAACAGGGTTCTGGCGGTATCACTGTGGGCCGCAGCATCCTTCTCGGTCATGGTTTGCGCCAACTCGGGATACACCCCAGTGGTACTGATAAATATCAGCCGTTGATATTGCCTGTCGCCGAGGGCTGCCACCAGATGGCCAAGCCGTGCCAAATAACCGCTGTCCCCGCGCCTGAGGCCCGGCGGTATATTGATCACCAGGGCATCGGCATCAAACAATGCCTGCGTCGTCTCGGGCACGGGCTGCTCAAGATCCAGCACAAAGGCCGCAATCCCCTCCCGGGTTAATTCTGCCGCGCCTTCCAGACTGCGTTTACAGCCTTTTACCGAGAAACCTTTTTGCATCAAATGGCGTGCCAAAGGCAAACCAAACCAGCCACAGCCAACAATGGCAACTGTGTGAATTTTATTCATTGTGACTCCGGAAAACAGCGGACTCAGCCCTGCATGGCGCTGAAATAGAAATTGATGGCCGAGTCGGCCTGCAGTACCCGCAAGGCAGCCTCATGCAACTCTTCGGCCTTGATGACCTGATCCACGGTCACAGGTTCTTCACTGAGCAGTCGCAGCGCAGGATTGGCACCGTTTGGCTCACAGGCCCAAACCTGAGGTTGGCGCACTTCCTTGGTGGTCATCATCACCTTGCCGACCGAACCATCGGATAAACGCACCAGGGTCCCCGGCGGATAGATACCCAGCACCTTGACCAGCACTGAGATCAGGGTCTCGGCGTGCTTGTCGGAATGATTTTTAAACAGATAGCCCAAGGCCAGCTGGGGCGAAATCAGCTTCTGGCTCGACAACTGACTGTCGAAATCATTGGCCAGGCTCACTATCTGGGTAATGATGGGGATCTTCTTGCCCTTGAGCCCGTCTGGAAAACCGCTGCCATCTATGTATTCATGATGATGCTTGACCACCTGCAGCACCTCAGGCGGAAACAGGCCACTGCGGCTGAGCATTTCATAGCCAAAATTGGGATGCTGCTGCATAAAGCGGGTTTCGGTTGGCGTCAGCCCGGTGCGCTTGCGGCGGATGATGTCGGGCACCTTGAGTTTGCCAATGTCATGCAACAGGGCACCCAGTGCCATGTCACGCATGTCTTTTTTGGGCAGGTCCAGGGCCTTGGCGATCATCAGCGACAATACCGCCACGCTGATGCCGTGCTGGGTGACCGAGCCATCCTGCTCGCCCAGGCTCACCAGAGCCAAATACGGGGTTTCCACTTCCAGCAAATGCACCAACATATCTTCCACCAGGGTGGCGGCCAGGCGGTAGGCCCCCTCGGGATCGGAGGTGATCTTGGAAAACAGGCTGCGACTGTTATTGACGCACTCAATAAAACGTTTTTGACTGAGGCGAATGGCTTTGCGGGTCTCCTTGCGGACATCGGGCTCCTGCAGCTGGGGTTCGATTTCTTCCGGCACCTCCAGCGGCGCCTCCTGGTTATCGGCCTCCAGCAACTCCTGGCCGTCCAGCAGTATGACATAGGGCACATTGAGGCCACGGATCATCTCAATCTGCGCCGGCTCTTTGATCTCAATACGGTTTCGCAGAAAGGGGTGATCGGCCCAGGACAAAGGCAACTTGATTGTCAGGCCCAGCCGTAAAGCCGAAACAGGGAGCTGTATGGGTTCAGCCTTGGCCACCGGGCGCCTCCTGAGTCTGAGAAGTGAAAACTGGCCACATCATGGATTAATGCCAATTACCTGAAAATAAAGCGTAAATCCATAAGTGGTTTTGCGCAAACATTTTTGGGGAACTAGTGCACAATTTTATCCTGAAATCACGGACACTTAGCGTTTAAGCTCATTATTTCGACCGACAACCTGAATATTTTTATATTGTATATTTTATTCGCTCATTTTAGACTCATTATGTCAGTGACCGAGTGCACCCCGAGCCAGGTCGCTGACAGTGTTGCTGTCAATTGCCCTGGAGTGGTTCTCACGCTGGAACCCTTCAGTGTATTTCCTTCTTGTGTGGCCAAAAAATTGCCCAAGGGCAATTCAGGTTGCGATTCAGACGCGATGTTCATCGCGTCTTTTTTTTGCCCTTTCCGGTCAGACCTTGTCCCTTCAGCAGCAATGGCAATATTGAGCGCCGGAATAACTCTGGCTCAGTCTTCAGCGTTAGCTTGCCAGTCCTTAAGGTAAAGTTTCAGATGCAGGGATTTAAGCAGGTAGAGCGCGCCCCAGAACAGCATCAGGGCATCGAAGGCGGCGGTGGGACTGAACATAAAATCACTGTGCAGCAAACGCTGACCGAGCAACATGCCGTCAAGGGCCAGCAAAAACCACAGGCCCCATTTCATGCGCCGAAACACAGCTATTGGCCAGCGCCAAGCGCGTTTGCGTTCGGCGATGACCAGCAAATACAAGAGCACGGCCCCCAGTCCCGTCAACAGCGCCAGCAAAAAGTCATCTTTGAGCGGATAAAACAGGCGGACCAACCCCGTCCTGTCATCGGCCTGAGTCAGGGATGCAATAAACACCAGCCAGCCGCGGCCAAGAAAAGCCAGCAACAGATACAGCATCAGCGGTGGCCGAACGTGGCCCTTATCGTCCAGCCAGGGGACATGTTCAAATTTGAACACATAAGATCCTAAGTGAATCACTTGTTATCGGGAGATGGATGCCGTGGCCATGAATTTCAACCCCAGGGGCCACACAATGAACAGAAAAAACCAAGGCAAAAGACATGGTCAAAAAAATACGGGCAGAAAAAACCCGGCAACTGCCGGGTCGATTAAGGGAGAAATCTACTTTTTCTGATTGTGGCCCTGTCTGTGGCTCTCGCTGTGACGCAGCAACATCTGTTCCCGCTGTGGCGAGCTGGACTTGGGCGCCAGCGCCGGACTGAGTCCATCAATCCACTGGCTGAACGCAGTGCCGTAGTTGCTGGACATCTGGTTAAGGGCGGCACTGTAGCCATTGAAATCGTTCTGCTTAAGCTTGTCTGTCATCGCCAGCACCTCGGTATAGTGCTGCTCGAACAGGAACCGCACCGCCAGATAGCTCCAGCGATAAATGCGGTCTGTGCTGTCACGGTAATCGGTCAGGAAAATTTCGCCCAGGGACGGACGACGTGACGGACGGGTATTCTGGGCCAGGCTCACGGCCTCGCCATTGTCTGTGCCCAGGGACAGGTATTCGGCCAAACCTTCGGCCCACCACACCATCTTGGATGGGTAGTGGTTGAAACCGCCGTAGCTGACAAAGCGGCCATCCAGATAATGAATGTATTCGTGGCGCAGGTTCCAGATTTGGAACTCGGGCCTGAGCCAATCGGCCTCGTGGGCATAGAAGCTGGCCTGATTGGCCGGATCCGCTGGATTACCCTCGATATACATGCCGCCATTGTTGGTATTGATGCCAAACAAATCATAGCCATAGGTGTTGTACTGGTTGTAGTCATCAAACACCACTACCCTCAGGCTGTCGTTGTAGTCATAGGCCACGGGCTGGTTACCGGTCGCCAGGCGCTGGTGAAAGTCCTGCTCCTGCACCGCCAACTGGGCGCAGCTGTCGATGAGCTGTTGTTGAGTCATGTCCTGGGCCCAAACCTTGATGGTGGGGCTGCATTCAAACCGTATCGGCAATACCTGATCCACGTCCGGTGGCGTGGTGCCCCCGCCGCCGGGACGGCCCTTGGCCGCCACTGTGGCGCTGCTTGCCAGTGCCAGCATCAGGGTAGAAAAGACTAAGGTGTGTTTAAACATGGCTTGCTCCCATTGTTACGTTATTGTTAACGGGATATTGTATATTTTATTATCTTTGCTTTGGCAATAAAAAAACGCCAACTTAAGGTTGACGTTTTTTCATGCAGCTTTTTTATGTGGCGCTTTTACAGTGCCCTTTTCATTCGGCCCATCTCAAGTAGCCGGGGTTCAGGCGCCCAGCAGGGCCAACAGACCGTCCTCGTCCAGCACCTTAACGCCGAGTTCCTGGGCCTTGGCCAGTTTGGAACCGGCAGCCTCACCGGCCACCAGGCAATCGGTGTTTTTCGACACGCTGCCCGCCACCTTGGCCCCGAGCGCTTCCAACTTTGCCTTGGCCTCGGTACGGCCCAGGCTGGTCAGGGTGCCGGTCAGTACCCAGGTTTGGCCCTTAAGCGGCTGGGCATCGGCCGAAGGGGCTTCAATGGCGGGCCAGTTAACGCCGGCGGCCAGCAACTTGTCTATGACTTCCAGGTTGTGGGGCTGGGCAAAGAAGTGAGCCACGTGACGGGCCACCACCTCGCCCACATCCTCCACCTGCATCAGGGCGTCCACATCGGCGGCCTGAATGGCCTCCAGGGTCAGGAAGTGCCGGGCCAGGTTGGCAGCAGTGGCCTCACCCACTTCGCGGATCCCCAGTGCATACAGAAAACGTGGCAAGCTGGTCTGGCGCGCGTGGGCTATGGCCTCCACCAGCTTGGTGGCCGACTTCATCCCCATGCGCTCCAGCATGGTCAGCATGGAGGCATTGAGACGGAACAGATCCGCCGGACTCTGCACCAGCTCTTTGTCGATAAGCTGCTCCACTATCTTGTCGCCCATGCCGTCAATGTCCATGGCCTTGCGGGAGGCAAAATGCTTGATGGCCTCCTTGCGCTGGGCCTCGCAGAAAAGACCACCGCTGCAGCGAGCCACGGCTTCACCTTCCAGGCGCTCCACCAAGGAGCCGCAGACAGGACACTGACACGGAAATTCGATATCACGGGCATCATCGGGACGACGCTCAGGCACTATCGCAACGATTTGTGGGATCACGTCACCGGCACGGCGAATAATAACGCTGTCGCCTATTTTGACTCCCAGACGGGCGATTTCATCGGCATTGTGCAGTGTGGCGTTGGACACTGTCACGCCGCCGACAAACACCGGCTTCAATCTGGCCACAGGGGTCACGGCGCCGGTGCGGCCCACCTGGAAATCCACCCCTTCCAGCACTGTCACTTCTTCCTGAGCCGGAAACTTAAAGGCGATGGCCCAGCGCGGTGCCTTGGCAATGAAGCCCAGCTCCTGCTGCTGCGCCATGTCGTTAACCTTGATCACCACGCCATCGATTTCGAACGCCAGCTCGGCACGGCGCGCCAATATGTCGCGGTAATAGTCAAATACGGCCTGGGGCGTAGGGCACAGTTTCACCTCTGTGCTGACCGGCAGACCCCAGGAGGCGAGGATTTCCAGCTGGCCCCTGTGGTTATCCGCCAGCGCCAATGCGGCCCCGGCCTCATCCTGCACCACCCCCAGGGCATAGGCGTAAAAGGCCAGTGCCCGCTGGGCCGTGATCCGGCTGTCGAGCTGCCTCAGGCTGCCGGCGGCGGCGTTGCGGGGATTAACGAACTGCTTGTCGCCGCTCTTGAGGGCGCGCTCGTTGAGGGCATCGAAAGCCGCCTTGGGCATAAACACCTCACCGCGCACTTCCACCAGGGCAGGCAACGCGTCTCCATAGAGCCGCAGCGGGATTGATTTAATGGTCTTGACGTTCTGGGTGATGTCTTCGCCCGTGCTGCCATCGCCGCGGGTGGCGGCCCTCTCCAGCACGCCGTTGCGGTACAGCAGGCTCACAGCCAGGCCATCGAGCTTGGGCTCGGCGCAGTACACAGGGCTGCCGATGCGATCGCCCACCCGCTTGTGAAACGCCAGGAAGTCTTCTTCACTGAAGGCATTGTCCAGGCTCAGCATGGGCTTGAGGTGGCTGACCTGCTCAAACTTGTCCAGCGCCTCACCGCCTACTCTTTGCGTCGGTGAATCCGGTTGCTGCCATTGGGGATGTTCGGCTTCCAGCGCCTTGAGCCTTTGCATCAGACGGTCGTATTCGGCGTCCGGAATGGTGGGCGCATCCAGGTTGTAGTAGGAGTGATTGTGGCGGTTAAGTGTGTCGGTGAGGGACAGTATCTCGTCAAGCACAGTCATGGACTCGGACATGGCAGAAATTTCCGTTGCAAATGAATGAGGCCGCTCCCGCGGCCCCGTTTACAAATCAATTTATTATAAAACAAAAAGTTAGATCAGGCCTGAGCCCGGATACGGCGCAGATAGTCGGCCTTGGCATGCTCATCCCAGGGACGGCGTTGGCCGTCAAGCACCAGGGCATCGAGATCGTCCGCCAACTGCTGGGCCGAGTTGAGCATGATGGAGAAGTTCATCAAGGCCTCACCATGGCAGGGCAAGGTCATGAACAACACCACACCCTGGGTGGTGAACTGCTCCATATTGTCGGGATCGAAGGTACCAGGCTTAAGCATGTTGGCCATGGAAAACAGCACCTTGCCGGTGCCGGCATTATCTTCATGGCGATGGAATATGTCCATGTCGCCAAATTTGAAGTTCAGGGTCAGCAGGCTCGGCAGCAGCTCGGCGCCCATGAGCGACTGCCCTTCCCTCGCCACCACGTGCAGTACCAAGACGTCACGGGGCTCGCCCAACTCAGGTTCAGGCTCCGGCTCTGGTTTTGCTTCGGCCTGAGGTTGAGCGGCAGCACCATCGCTGATAGCCACCTGAGCATCTTCGACCTCAACCAACTCTTGGGTTTCGGCGAACAGGTTTTCCTGCTGCGGTTGCTCACTGCCAAGACCCAACTCCATCTGGCTGATTTCAGGCTCTGTGCGTTTCATCTCTGCTTCGGCTGCGGCTTTGTTGCCACCGAGTACGGGTTCCTGACGGCTGCGCACCTTGGTGACCTTGGCCTGGGCATCAAGGGCAAACTCTGGCTCGCCAGTGTCTGCCGGGGCTTCGGCCGGCTTGACCTTGCGCACCCGCACTTCGCCTATGCCGTCGGCATCGAATCCCTCGGCATCCCGGCGCTGCGTTGACACAAAGGCCTGTGGCCGACTTTCTTTTATGGATCTGGGTTGCTGCTTCCTGATAGACCAAAAACCATGCACGAGTACGGCGATAATTGCGATCGCACCCAACACAAACAATACCAGTTGCAAATCTTCCATTGGTTACCCTGTGATTCCCAAAATTATCCGGCGTCGGCCAAGGCCACCGCCTCTTCAATATCTACGGCTACGATGCGTGAAACCCCTGGTTCATGCATCGTTACTCCAACCAGTTGATCAGCCATTTCCATAGTAATTTTATTGTGGCTGATATAAATAAATTGCACCGTGGCGGACATTTCCTGCAACAAACGACAGAACCTGTCGACGTTGGCGTCATCCAGCGGTGCATCGACCTCATCCAGCATACAGAAAGGCGCCGGATTGAGCCTGAAAATAGCAAACACCAATGATAAAGCGGTCAGCGCTTTTTCACCACCCGATAACAGATGTATCGTACTATTCTTTTTGCCCGGTGGCCGCGCCATGATGGTGACCCCGGTCTCAAGTAAATCATCATCGGTCAACGCCAGATAGGCACTGCCGCCGCCGAACACCTTGGGGAACAAGAGCCCCAGATCCGCATTGACCTGATCGAAGGTGGCCCTAAAACGCGTGCGGGTCTCCCTGTCAATCTTGCGGATGGCCTCTTCCAGGCTCTCAAGTGCCTGGTTCAGATCCCTGTCCTGCTCATCCAGGTAATTCTTGCGACTTTGCTGCTCTTCAAATTCGTCGATGGCGGCCAGGTTGATGGCGCCAAGGCGACTGATTTTCTGCCTGAGCTTTTCCAATCGCCCCTGCCATTCGTCAACCGTGGCGTGAGCGGGAATACCCGGTGCCGTGTCCGCCAGCTGCACCCCGGCGTCGGTCATCAAACCCAGTTGACTGTCCGCCTGACCCCGCAGGCCCTCGCGGCGCAGCTTCAGGGATTCCAATTGCCGACTAAGCTGCTCTATCTTGCCAACTTCTTGTTTTTGCTTCAATACCAAGGAGTCGATCTGTTCCTGAATACCGGCCTGCTCGGCGCGGTTCTGGGCCAGTGCCGTTTGCCGCTGCTGCTGGGCGGCCAGTAACAGCTTGAGCTTATCCTCCAGCGCGGCCCGCCCCTCGGTGGTGACCGACATGGAAGCGCGCTCCAGCTCAAGCTCCAGGGCTTGTACCTTGGTCACAAGCTCGCTTTGACGCTGCTCGCCATGGCTCATTTGCTGCCTTGCCAGCGCGGCCTCGGTCTGCCATTGACGGCACTGGGCCGACAGGGTGGCACATTGACGCTCAAGCTCCGCGCCGCGGCCCTTGAGGGTGGCAAACTGCTGCGTGAGTCCGGTTTGGGCCAACTCGCACTGGTGGCGCTCGGCTTCGGCCCCGTCACGCGCTTCCTCCAGCAACTGGGCTTTTTCCTCCAGCAGCTCCAGCTCCAATGCCAGCGCCTCGGCCTCCGTGGCCTGTGCTGCCAGGGCATTGCCCAGAAATTCCAGCTGCCGACTGTCCCTTTCCTGTTGGGCACTGATGGCACTGAGCCTTGCCTGCTCGGCCAGCAAGCGGCGCTGTACTTCGTCGAGTTGTCCTTGGGTGGATGCCAATGCCGCGCGGCACGCCTCCCGCTCTGTTATGGCCTGCTCACGGACCTGCCTTTGCTGTTGGCGCCTGGCCTCCAGTTCTTCCAGCTCCCGTGACAGGGCCTCGGCTTCGGCCTTTAGAGATACACTGCCCTTGCCTCCGGGCTGCAGGCAAAACCCCTGCCCCAACAACTCACCGCTGCGGGTCACCAGCAGGGCATCCTTGGGGAGCGAGGACAATCTGACCTGCGCCACCGACAAATCCTCAACAAATTCAACCCGGGCCAACCAGGGCGCGAGATTAACCGGAGCGCTGACTGGCCCAAAGTGAGCAATTGGCCCCAGCACGAAGCCGTCGTCATGCTGTTCCGTCACGGCCTTGGAGAGCAAGGGTGCCAGCAAGGCTTCCACCGCCCGCTCCCAGCCGGACTCAACCTCCAGGACTTGCCACAGGGCATCAAGGCCCTCGGCTGGCTCAGGGGCCTGCAAGGATTGCAGCAGGGTCAGGCGGGCCGAGACGCCGCTGACGGCCTCATTGGTCTCCGCCAAGGCTTGCTCATGGCGACTGAGCGCCAGCTGCGCATCCTCCAGGGCCTCGGCGGCAAGGGCTTTTTTCTCCAGCAACAATTGCTGTTCGGTCTCAAGAGCCATAAGACCGTTATCGTCGGCCACTGCGTGGCCGCCATGGCGCAATGCAGCTTGTTGCTGGCGGTATTCCTCACAGCGCTGGCGCGATTGCTCCAGGCGCTGGCGTATCATCTGTTGCTGGTTGTTGCACTGGGACTGGGCCATGGCGGCGTCCGCCGCCCGGCGCTGCACAGTCAATTGCTCCTGCTGGCCGGCATGCAGTTTGTCCTGCAGTTCATCGAGCCTTGCCTGCCATTCTTCCTGCGCCTCGGTGGCCAGGGCCAGTTGGGCCTCACCTTCGGCCAGGCGGGCCTGGAGATTGTCGAGGACAACCTTGGCCTGCTGCTGACTTTCAGCCAGGGCCTTGGCATCGTGGGTGAGGCGTTCGAGCTCGGCCTTGATGCTGGCACTGCGTTCATCCAGATGGCTCAGTTGTTGCTCTAGCCGCGCCACTTCGGTGCCATGCTGATAAAAGCTTTCCAGGGTCTGCTGCTCGTCTTCCACCAGAGAGCCCAGGGCCAGCTGACGGGTGGCCAGCTCAGCTTCCAGGGCCGTACTGTTGCCCTGGGCCAGATCCAGCTGAAATTGTATCTGCTCCAGTTCCCGTCCCAGGTGCTCGGCACTGTCCAGCAATTCCCGATAGCGCATCACCAGCAACTGGGCATGGGTCTCCCGCTCGCTGTGCTTGTATTCCCGGTAGCGCCTTGCGGCTTCCGCCTGGATGGCGAGTTTTTCCAACTGTTTGCCGAGTTCGAGGCGGATATCCCCCAGGCGTTCCAGGTTATCGCGGGTGTGACGAATGCGATTTTCGGTGTCGCGGCGCCGCTCCTTGTAACGGGATATCCCCGCCGCTTCCTCGATAAAGACCCGCAGTTCCTGGGGCTTGGACTCAATCAACCGCGAGATGGTGCCCTGTTCTATGATGGCGTAGCTGCGGGGGCCAAGACCTGTGCCCATAAAGAGATCGGTAATGTCCTTGCGGCGGCACTTCTGACCATTGAGAAAATACAGGGACTCCCCGTCACGGCTGACCTGGCGCTTGATGGCCAGTTCCTGATAGCTGGCATACTGGCCACCGAGGCGGCCTTCACTGTTGTCGAACACCAGTTCGACCCCGGCCACAGACACCGGCCTGCGGGCACTGGAGCCGTTGAAGATCACATCCGTCATGGCGTCGCCGCGCAGGTGCTTGGCAGAGCTTTCCCCCATGACCCAGCGTACGGCGTCAATGACGTTGGACTTGCCACAGCCGTTGGGACCTATGATGGCGGTCAGGGGATTGGGGAAGGGAATTTTGGTCGGATCGACGAACGACTTGAATCCAGCAAGTTTGATTTGTTTGAGTCTCATAGTGCCAGTCAGGTCGCCCGCAGGTATTGCCTATTGTTTTTTTATGAATGTTCTTATGGGGCGTTACAGCCATAAAGCCCTTGCTAAACTGAGGGCAACTGTACCAAAGCGGCCAGCATTTTGTAACGTTTTTTATCGGCTTAGCGCTAAATTGGTCCTTGCCTCACGGTCGCCCCTTGCTCACAATGCCAGTCAGGATTTTGTGTAGATAAAAAGTGAGTCCCATGCCCACAGCAACACTGCGCGGCGCCAAGAGTGGCGTCAATTATTTCATGGATGGTTTCCGCCTCATTCGCCAGCCGGGGATCCGCACCTTCGTATTTGTGCCTTTGACCATCAACCTGGTGCTGTTTGCCGGCGCCCTGTGGTTTGCCATCGGTGAATTGCAGGCCCTGTTTAACTGGATGGATGCCCAGTTGCCGGATTATCTTGGCTGGCTCGATGTGCTGCTGTGGCCGCTGGCTATTATCACCCTGTTGGTGGTGATGGCCTTTGTGTTCAGCTCGGTGATGAACTGGCTGTCGGCGCCTTTCAACGGCCTGTTGGCGGAAAAGGTCGAGCAGAAGCTCACCGGCAAGGCGCTCAATTCAGGAACCACTGTGGATCTTATCAAGGACCTGCCACGGATCCTGGGCCGCGAGTGGCTGAAGCTGAAGTATTACCTGCCGCGGGCCCTGCTGTTCCTGCTGCTGTTCTGGATCCCCATTTTGGGTCAGACAGTTGCCCCCATTTTATGGTTCCTGTTCAGTGCCTGGATGATGGCCATCCAATACTGCGACTACCCCTTTGATAACCACAAGGTGCCCTTCAAGGACATGCGCTTTGCCCTGGGCAACACCAAGGGCAGTGCCATGAGTTTCGGCGCCACGGTGACACTGTTTTCCATGATCCCGATAGTGAACTTTATCGTCATGCCGGTGGCCATCTGCGGCGCCACCGCCATGTGGGTCGACAAGTACCGCGAGGCCTATCGCCATCCGGTGATAGCCCCCGAATAACACACCATGCCGGCAACACTGCCGGCTTTTTTTTGCAATCCATTTAATAGCCAGAGTGTTACTGACACAGGCCGGTCTAACACAGGCCATTAACCTTATGTAACAAATTGCCCCTGTCAGCTTGATTCACTTTCGCTAAACTGGGCCCACTTTTGCGCTCATGGCTTTCCTCCAGAAGCGCCATAAAATCAACGATAACAATCAAACACATGACTCATAACAAGACTTCACTGTGGCGGCGCACGCTGCTGGCAGGCCTGCTGCCGCTGGCAGCCTCAAGCGCCCATGCTGGCCTCGACAGCCAGTTCAGTATCCAGATCCCCACGATAGAGACCGCGGCCAATATTGATGGCGAATTGGATGATGCCGTCTGGGCCAAGGCCGGACGTGCCTCGCTTACCTATGAAACCCGTCCATCCGAAAATGGTCCGGCGCCGGTGGCCACCGATGCCTTTATTTATGCCAGTAAAGATACCCTCTACGTGGCATTTGAGGCCAAAGACCCCAACCCCGACGAAATGCGGGCCCACCTGCGGGCCAGGGATGATGTCTGGGGGGATGACCTCATCGGCATCAAGCTCGACACCTTCAACAGCGCCAAGCTGGCGTACCAGTTTTTCGTCAACCCGCTCGGGGTCCAGTTGGACTCCATAGAGAATGAACTGACCAAACAGGAAAGCGCCGCCTGGGACGGCATTTGGTACAGCGCCGGCACCCGCACGGCCACCGGCTATCGAGTGGAGATGGCACTGCCGCTGACGCTGTTCAGCTTTGACAGCGACAAGGACGAGCAGGAATGGGGCATAGAGCTGATCCGTTTTTATCCCCGCAACGAGGATATGCGCTTTTCAACCCACAAAATAGCCAGAGACAACAACTGCCAGTTATGCCAGCTGGGTGTTGCCCGGGGATTGGAGCAAGCCGAACAAGGTAAAGGTATTCAGCTGACGCCCTCCCTGGTGGCCAAGGGGCATCGCAGCCGCGGTCCCGAGGATGGCGCCAAGTGGCAGGACGAAAAAGACCTGGATCCGGGACTCGATATGCGCTGGGCCGTCACCCCGTCGACCCTGGTCAACGCCACCCTCAATCCGGACTTCTCCCAGGTGGAGGCCGATGCCGGCCAACTGGATGTGAATACCACCTTTGCCCTGTTTTACGATGAGAAGCGCGCTTTCTTTCTCGACAACAAGGACTATTTCGATACCCGCATTAACTTGCTGCACACCCGCAACATTGCCGATCCCGATTACGGTCTCAAGCTGACCAGCAAGACGGATCAACACACCTTTGCCCTGCTGGGCAGCAATGACACCCAGACCCACTTTCTGGTACCGGGCAACCTGGGTTCGGGAATTGGCAGCATAGACAAGGAAAGCATCAATCTGGCGGGCCGTTACCGCTTTGACGCCGGCAATCATTTTGCCCTGGGTGGCCTGGTGACGACCAAATCCGCCGGCGATTATCACAATACTGTGGCAAGTGCGGATCTCAAGTATCAGCTTACAGAGCAGGATGCAGTGATCGCCCAGGTGGTGGCATCGGATACCCGTTATCCCGAGGATTTTTTCCAACAGTTTTGCCGTGGCGAAGATTGCAGTGAGCCGGACTCGGCCTGTGCTCCGGGTAACTGCGCCCTCAACGAGCGGGTGCTGCGCAGCCGCAAACAGGACAGTTTTGGCGACCGCCTGTTTAACATCAAGTACGAACACAACGATCGCAACTATTACCTGTTTGCCGACTATATCGACATAGGTGAGGATTTCCGTGCCGATCTGGGCTTTGTCGACAAGGTGGACTTTCGCAAATTCACCACCGGAGGCAACTACGTCTGGTATCCCGAATCCGGTCCCTTCAATAAGATAAAACTCGGCGGTGACTGGGACAGAACCCTGAACCAGGCCGGAGAGCAACTGGAGCAGGAGCTGGAAGGCTTTCTGGAGCTGCAGGGCGGCTGGCAAAGCTATCTGGCTATGGGCTGGGTCAACCGCGACCGGGTCGGCCCCCGTCTGGATGGCAGTAAACTTGCCATTGAGGGCAATACCCGAGAATTCAATGAAACCCAGTATTGGTTCTACGGCAACATGAGCCCCCTCACCTGGTTCACTGCCCAGCTGGACAGCGCCTTTGGCGATGAAATTGACCAAGCCAATAATCGTTTGGGGCGCAAGCTGTACCTTAATCCCACCCTGACACTGCGTTTGACCGAAGGGCTGTCACTGAAAATCGCTCACACCTTCCAGACTCTGGATGTGGATGAGGGCCGCCTGTTTACCGCCAATCTGAGCGATCTGCGTCTCAACTGGCAACTGAGTATAGAGAGCTTTATCCGGCTGTCGGCCATCTATACCCATGTCAAACGGGAACCCTCGCGTTATCTGTACTTCACCCCCGACCGCCTGTCGCAGCAACTTGGCACAGAACTCCTGTACGGTTACAAGCTCAATCCCTTCAGTGTCTTCTACCTGGGATACTCGGATGCCATGTCCGCCGATGACAGTTTCCCCGGCTTAAGCCGTACCGATCAGACAGTGTTTATGAAGCTGAGCTACGCCTGGGCCCTATGAGGCCGGGATGACCTGTCAGCAATAAAAAAGAGCCGCAATTGCGGCTCTTTTTTATTGCCTGCTTAACAACAACGCAGCACCAGGCTGCCAATGGAATAACCGGCACCGAAGGAGCACAGCAGACCCAGATCGCCCGCCTGCATATCGGCGCGATACTTGTGAAAGGCGATAACTGAGCCGGCAGACGCGGTATTGGCGTACTGATCGAGCACCACGGGCGCGGTCAGTGGGCTCACCTCTTCGCCCAGCAGTTTTTTCACCACAAACTGGTTCATATTGATGTTGGCCTGGTGCAACCACAGGCGCTTGAAGGCATCGGCGGTCAAATCCAACTCGTCCAGCTGCCCATCCAGATGCTGATAAATCATAGGCAATAATTCCTTGAACACCTTCCTCCCCTGCTGATGAAACAACTTGTCGGCGGCATGGGCGCTGGCGGGATCGCAGCGATTGAGAAAACCAAAATTGCTGCGGATATTACCGGAAAACTCGGTTTTGCACTTGTGGCCCAGGATCTCAAAAGCCTGGGGTGCACGGCATTGGGCGGCGCTCTCAACCACCAGTGCCGTGGCCACATCACCAAAGATAAAGTGGCTGTCACGGTCGCGATAGTTGATTTGCGCCGAGCAAATTTCGGGGCAGATCACCAGTACCCGCGAGGCGCTGCCGCCGAGGATGGCGCCCCTGGCGGCGGCCAGGGCAAAGGTCGCAGAGGAGCAGGCCACCTGCATATCGTAGGCAAAGCCGGCACATCCCAGCTCCCGCTGAATTTCAATGGCAATGGCGGGGTAAGCTCTTTGGGTATAGGCACAGGCGACGATGACCAAATCTATTTCATGGGCGGCCAGCGAAGCGCTTTCCAGGGCCATCCGCGCCGCCGCCAGTCCCATCTCAGCCTGCAATGACAGGCTTTCGGGGCTGCGCTCCGGGATCAGCGGCATCATGATCTCCGGATCCAATATGCCATCCTTGACCATCACGTACCTGTGTTTGATACCCGATGCCTTTTCGATGAATTCGCTGGAGGAGTAAGCCAGCGCACCCAGGTGTCCCATGGCGATTTCGCCGGCGTGTTCGGCGTTGTACTGATCCACATAGGCGTTATAACTGGCGACCAACTCTTCATTGCTGATGCCATTGGGCGGCGTAAACAGGCCACTGCCGGAAATCACTATGCTGTCCATTGGCTTATCCTTGGTTACTGTTTATCTGCTGACTGCTCAGCGGTCGGCTCAGGTGTTGTTGATAACGGCCCCAATTCACCCGGTGTTTCGGGGATCATCCTGGGACGAAGCAAATCTATCACCACAGTGCCGGAAATCTTGTCCTGAATGGCCTGGCGATTGGCATCCCAATAAATCTGTAAAAAGCCCATTAACCCCGTGGCGAAACCGGCACCGTAGCCACCGTAGCGGCCAAAGGCATCCCAGAATCCGAGTTTTTTGCCGGCCAGGGAAATCACCCGGATCCCGGTCAGCTTTTTGCCGAGGGTCTGGCCATCAAACCAGGCGGTAAAGGCGGTGAAATAAAATGCCGCCCAACCAAATCCCAGCCCCAAATCGTTCATCGCGCCCTTTAACCAGCCTAACACACTGTAGGGATCACGCTCCCCGGCATCGTCCTTCACCAGCAAAGGCGTTGCCTGTTCGCCATCCTGAGTTTGTTTGCCCAAGGCCACGTCAGTGGAATTGTCATCCGAGGTAGCTTGTGACAGCGCCAACAGTGCGGGAGCAAACTCGCCCTGCAGTTGACCTTTCTCTTCGGCCGTCAGCGGCAACTCATCAATCACCCCACTTAAGATGGTGCCTGCTTCCTCGCGACTGACCTCCAGCTTTTTAAACAACTGGCTGAGGTCATTGCCATGCTCCCGGGCACAGGCAATATCCTCGCAACTGGCCATTTGAATAAGGATTGGGGCAGCAGAGAGGGGCAAAACACTCTTGTCATTTACCTTACCCGGCAATTCCGACGAGACCATATTGCCCACAGACCAGAGCATGCCGAGCAGCAAGATCGCGTAGATAATGCGCTTGGCCCAACGCTCCAGCCTGTCATGGTGTTTGCGGACATAGAAAAAAACCGCCACCAGCAGCAACATAAACAGCGGGCCGGCCTTATCCGCCAATACAGTTACTACCAGCCCATCGATGGCCATGGCAACGCCCCGGCGCATGGGGCTGGCGAGGGGAATGTACAGCAATTCATCGGCCACCTTGAAGGCATAGGGGGTGACCATGGTTTTAGGATCTTTGACCTGGTTATTCTCTTTACTGCCAAAGAGTTGAAGACGTTTAAACATATATCTCCCTGTCACGGCCACGGTGCCGATGCCACTGTTATCCTGCTGCTGCAGAGAGCCTAACATATTCGTCTGACAGACAAATTAGGCATTATGAATAATAGATTTGGTCGTAATAACCAAAAAGAATAAAGAAGAACAAAGATTCACTTCTAAATGCCCCATTCACGTTTATGCTTTAGTGGATAACGCCAAAGGAGCACGCGATCCATGAGTAAAATTTTCGAAGACAATTCATATACTATCGGCAACACCCCTCTGGTGCGCCTCAACCGTGTCAGCAATGGCAAGGTACTGGCCAAGGTCGAGGCCCGCAACCCAAGCTTCAGCGTTAAGTGCCGCATCGGCGCCAACATGATTTGGGACGCTGAAAAGAAAGGTCTGCTGAACAAGGACAAGGAACTGATCGAACCCACTTCGGGTAACACTGGGATCGCACTGGCATATGTGGCGGCAGCCCGTGGCTACAAGCTTACCCTGACCATGCCAAACACCATGAGTCTGGAACGTCGCAAGCTGCTCAAGGCGTTGGGCGCCAATCTGGTGCTGACCGAAGGTGCCAAGGGTATGAAGGGGGCCATTGAAAAGGCCGAAGAAATTCGCCAGTCGGCACCGGACAAGTACCTGCTGCTGCAACAATTTGATAATCCTGCCAACCCTGAAATTCACGAGAAGACCACGGGTCCTGAGATCTGGAATGATACCGACGGTCAGGTTGATGTTCTGGTGGCCGGTGTGGGCACTGGCGGCACCATCACGGGTGTCAGCCGCTACATCAAGAAGACCCAGGGCAAGGCCATCACTTCGGTGGCCGTGGAACCGGCAGACTCACCTGTGATCAGCCAGACCCTCGCCGGTCAGCCACTGCAACCTGGACCGCACAAAATTCAGGGTATAGGCGCCGGCTTTATTCCCGGTAACCTGGATCTGGAACTGGTGGACAGGGTCGAAACAGTCAGCAATGACGAAGCCATTGAAATGGCGCACCGACTGATGAAAGAAGAAGGCATTTTGGTGGGCATCTCTTCCGGTGCCGCCGTGGTGGCCGCCAACCGCATCGCCGCCCTGCCTGAATTCGCCGACAAGAATATAGTGGTGATTCTGCCATCGGCAGCCGAACGTTATCTGTCCTCTGTATTGTTCCAGGGCCAGTTCAGCGATTTGGAAAACCTGCAGTAACTTTTTGCACTAGTTCTGCATTAAAAACGCCCGGCTTGCCGGGCGTTTTATTTGTTTGCAAGGCTAACGTGCCAGCCCCAGCAACAATCCTTCCAACATACCACGGATCAGCGTCTCGCATTCGGCCATATCCACCCGGGCCCGGCGCACCGAATAGCGATATTCAAGTAAACGGATCAGCCCCAGTACCTGGCAAGCCTCGTTCATGGGCGCTTTAGAGCCCAGTTGGGCAAAGAAGCTTTCCAGTGACCCCAGCACCGCATCATCCATGGGGATCATCACCTTGGCCAACTGCGGATTTCGCAGGGCTTCCTCCTGAAAGGCCAGCTGTAACAGCCGGTTCTCGATATTGAACACCTGACGCTGAATATGCTCACAAATCAGCCGGGCAAGTATGTTGGTCAACATATCCCGGCTCTTTTTGTCTCTCAGACTCTCAGGTGTGTAGCTGCGAACGGCGGCAAAGGCACGCTCCTTGAGCTCAATATTGTGCTCCATGGAGCGTTCGGCGAAGTACACCAGCGCATCATGAATGAGAGCCTTGATGTCTTTGAAATAGTAGGTGGTTGATGCCAATGGCACCCCGGCCATGTTGGCAACGGCCCTGTGTCTGACGCCGCGGATACCATCACTGGCAATCAGCGCCAGGGTAGCCTCCAGAATGGCGGTGCGCCTGGCATGACCGTCGCTGCGACTGGTCTGGCGTCCAACATATGACTGCGAGCCTGACATGAGAATCTTCCTTACAAAGGCACTGTAAATAGTGACTTATCCCGCCCTAAGGGACAAAGGGCTATGACCCCGTCCAAATTGGCCCAACAACATACTCTTTTCGGCCATACCATTCAATGACGCCGGATAAAATCTCCCCTCTTGTAATGCCGATAAAAACTGCTAGCATGTCGTTTTGCATAAGTTATTCCTAATAATAATAAGAAGGTTTTTCTCCCATGACGTCTCGCCCCCAAGCCATCTATCTTGATGCCAATGCCACCACCCAGGTACTGCCACAAGCCGCGCAGGCAGCCATGTTGGCGATGCAGGATATGTACGGTAATCCCAGCAGCAGTCACATCACCGGACTGCAGGCCAAAGCCCTGATGGAAGACACCCGCAAAGCAGCCAAACAATGCCTGGGCAGTGGCAATGGACGCCTGGTGTTCACCAGTGGCGCCACCGAAGGCATTCAAACCGCCATACTCTCGGCCCTGGTGGCCGCACGAAATCAGGGTGGTGCGGCGGGAGGACTGCTGCTCTATGGCGCGACCGAACATAAGGCAGTGCCCGAATCCCTGAAACACTGGAATCAGGTATTGGGGCTCAATGCCGAAGTCATGGCCATCCCGGTGGACAGGGAAGGACGACTGGATCTGGCCTTTATCGCCGACAAGGCCGCCGATGCCCTGATGATCTGTACCATGGCGGTGAACAACGAGACCGGGGTGTTCCAGGATCTGAAAGCGTTGGAGCATGCCATCCGCAGCCATAATCCAGGTATGTTTTGGATGGTGGATTGCGTGCAGGCGCTCGGAAAAATCGATCTGGACCTGGCCCGCACCAGCATTGACTATGCCCCCTTCAGTGGCCACAAGCTCTATGCGCCCAAGGGCATAGGCATGCTCTATATCCGCGAGTCGGCCCCGTTCACACCTTTTATTGCCGGCGGTGGTCAGGAAGGCGGTCTGCGCTCAGGAACCGAAAACCTGCCGGCCATGGCGGCCCTCAAGGTGGTGCTGGACATGCTCAACGGCAAGGGGGATACCCCATTTGCCGATAAAGCGACCCTGAGCGACTACCGATTGCGCCTTATCGCCGCGCTGGAACAGGCGTTTGGCAGGATAGTGCTCAACCACAGCCTGGAAAACAGTGTGCCTACAACACTCAACTTTGCCGTACCCGGATTTTCCAGCAAAGAAATCATGGACCTGTTTGATGCGGCCAATATCAGGGTCAGCTCAGGCTCGGCCTGCAGCTCCAAGGTCACCGGCAGTTTCGTACTCGATGCCATGGGATTGCCACGCTGGCAGAGTGAGTCTGCCATTCGCCTGTCCTTTGGTCCGGCCATGACGGAAGTGCAACTGGCCGAGGCCTGCGCGGCAATCAAAGCGGCGGCCGGTGCGCTGCAACATTCCTGCCTGCTGAGCGCCGAATCCAGCGACAGCAATCTGACCAAGGCCCCATTGCAGGGATTGCTACAGCTCAAATCCGATGGTGCCTGCTGCTGGTTGTATGTGGAACCCGGCAGCCGCGCCACAGTAATTGTCGATCCCCTGCCGGAGCTGATGGACAGGTTACTGCAGATTGTCAATTGTCAGCAGTTGCCGGTGGTGGCAGTGCTCGACACACACGGACACGGCGATCATCAAAGCTGCCGCACAGCCTTGTGCCAGGCCCTGGGGTTGGAATTCGACTGCGATCACCTGGGCTGGCCCCAGGATATAGGCGCAGGCTTGTCCCTTGGCGATGCCAGCCTGATACGCCTTGATACGCCGGGGCATACCGCCGACAGCCGCGCCTATTTGCTCAAAGATGCCGGTGGTGCGCAGCAACTTGCCTTCGTTGGTGATACCGTGCTGCCCGGCAGCCTGGGACGCAGTAATTTTGCCTGCTCAGATACCGGCCTGCTGTATGACAGCCTTAAACAGTTGCACTCGACGCTGGGCGAAACCTGCGTGCTCCTGGCTTCCCATGACTATCACAACGACTTTTTCACCAATTTTGCTGCCGAGATCCAACAAAACCCGCTGCTTGCCGGACTGCTGGATGGTCGGATAAGCCGGGAGGAATTTATCCTGCGTAAGGATAATCTGGATAGCCGCCTGGAGGATCAGGTGGGCGAAGTGCTGATGTGCGGTGCCTATGAACAGTGCCAACAGGCCCAGTCCGTGGTGGAATACCGTGGTCAGAACCTGGATGACTTGCTGGCACGCGACCCCGAAGCCTTGCTGCTGGATATCCGCGAGCCCCACGAGTACCAGTTGTCCCACAGACAGGAGCGCTGCATCAATGTGCCCCTGAGCCGACTTGCGGGCTTTGTGGCTGAAAACGCTGCCGACTACGACAGGATGCTGGTACTTATCTGTCGCAGTGGCAGTCGTTCTCTGGTGGCGGCCAGGGCGCTCAAACGCCTGGGTTACCGTAACGTGGCCCACGTGAACGGCGGCTACGCCCTGGGCTAACCGGATCCCTTGCCGGTCGAACGCCCATGGCCCCGGATGCTCTGCTTCCGGGGCCATTTTTATCGCTGCAGTAAATTTTAATTACTCAACCATTAAGATATATCAAATTTTCTTAATCGCCCCTTGGGCATACTATGGCAGCCTTTAATGCTTCAGGAACCCTGCCATGAATTCCATTCCAGCTCTGGTCAGCCGAATCGCGCACCTACCAAGTCCGCTTGGGGGCCTGGCCCTGGCCATAGCCGGTTTGGGTTGGAGCCTGGAAAACCTGGGGCCAGGATTCAATGGTCAGGCCCAATTAATGGGCGCCCTGTTGGCCACGCCCTTGCTGCTGTTGCTGCTGGCCAAGTTTGTGTTGCATCCCAGGGTATTGTGGCAGGAATTGAGTCACCCTCTGCTTGGCAGCGTACTGCCCACCTTTGCCATGGGATTAATGACTGTGTCCAACTGCCTGGGTCAATATGCCCCCCGGGTCGCAAGCGGAGTGTGGACCTTTGCCGTGCTGGTACATATCTGCTTCTTTACACTGTTTGCCGGCCACAGGCTCCGCCGCTTTAAACTGACAGATATGGCGCCCAGTTGGTTTGTGCCACCGGTGGGCATCATAGTCGCGGCATTTGCCATGCCCACAGGTGCCAACCTGGCGCTCGCCCAGGGGTTGCTCGGATTTGGCCTGATTTCCTACGCCCTGCTGCTGCCCTTGATGCTGTATCGCTTAATTGTGTGTGCTCCGCTTGCCACCGCCGCCCAGCCCTCACTTGCCATTCTCGCGGCTCCCGCCAGCCTGTCGTTGGCCGGGTACCTCAGCGTTACCCAGCAAGTCAATCCCATAGTGATAGCCCTGCTGCTGCCGCTGGCCCTGTTGATGACCTCTGTGGTGTACCTGGCGGCTCCGACCTTATTGCGCCTGCCGTTCAGTCCGGGCTATGCGGCATTTACCTTTCCCCTGGTGATAGGCGCAACGGCCCTGTTCAAAGTCAGCGCCTGGATGAGTGCCAACGGCATGACAGAATTGAGCGTGACTGTGCATGATTTGGCACTGGTTGAGCTGCTGATTGCCTGTCTGACCGTGCTCTGGGTCAGTATCTGCTTCTTCAGGTATTTCTTTCCAACTGCGTTTGCCAAAACCCGGCAACCGACCTTATCCACATAAAAGGCGTTTGACAGGTTGAAGATCTGCAATGGCCCAAACGCAGAATCTGCACCATCGGCAGCTGATGGCTTCAGCTAACCCCGACACATTTCCACCAGTCTCAAAGCTTTACCAGTTCATAAATTAGCTATCACTGATTTCATCATGTAGTTGGCATCTTAATTAAGATGCGTCCAAGCCAGATATAAACGCAATAAAACTGAATATTCAATCAAGCATTAACGAAATGGCATGTTGTTATATAGGTCAGAGAAAAACATATATCAAAGAAAAAATAACAACCAAAACCTCGTTATACAGAATGACAACCTTTTTACATTGTATATTTAGCATTCAGTTTCTGAACAAACCAATAATTACCTGACAGCAAAATGTTGCAAACTTGCTTAACTATCACAGACTTTAAACATAGATAAATCTAATAAATATCAACCCAAAGCACACACCATTAACCATTTTAATACAATGTAAGCATGACAGTAATATTTCAGCTTATTTATTGATCCACGTGAAATTTACATCTGAAATTCTTTAATTTATTGTTGCCACAAAGCTCATTATTTGTTGCTTTTTACAAGAATTTACCTTGTATTGAACTTGTTATTTCCCTGTGCTTATATCTTTCCCCGAAATAAATTCTGATGCTAAAAAACATGAGCAATCGAATTTATTACGCATAAAAACACAATAAAGTGTCAGGGAGAAAAACATGCAAACCAATAATACATTGGCCAAAGCCATTCGCTTTGCGCTGATTGGCGGCGCTTCAGTGTCTGCCATGCAAATGTCAGTTGTATCTGCAGCCGAAGCAGATGCTGGTGCCAAAGTCGAGCGTATCGCAGTGACCGGTTCACGCATTCAGCGTACCGATATGGAAACCGCCAACCCAATTACAGTGTTCAACGCTGAGGACATTGAAAAATCAGGTTTCTCTACCGTAGCCGAATTCCTGCGTACCAACGCTGCTTCTGGCGGCTTTAACGAATCATCCACCCTGAGCCAAGCCGCGGGTGCCTCTTCTGTAGGTCTGAAGGGCTTTGCCAGTGATTACACACTGATCCTGCTCAATGGTCGTCGTCTGCCCAAAAACTCTGCCGGCGGCATTTTTACTGACGTAAACCAAGTCCCCATGACAGCTGTTGCCCGCATTGATATTCTGCCTGACGGCGCTTCAGCCATTTATGGCTCAGATGCGGTTGCCGGTGTAATCAACATCATTACCAAGACGGATTTCGAAGGTGTTGCCCTGTCTGCCAAGTACGGTGCAGCGTTGGAACACAACGACGGTAAAGAACTGAACGTGTCCGTAGTAGCCGGTGCATCAGGTGAGAAGACCAATATCCTGTTCACCGCCGAACACTTCTCCCGCGGAGCCATCCAAGCCACAGATCGTGAATTTGGCCGTACCGCCTTTATCGAAGGTCATCCAGGTGGCGACGGTCGCTCATCCTGGGGTATTCCAGGTTTTACCAGCATCAACTCAGCACTGGGTGAAGACGGTAAGCGTCTGGACAACGCAGCTAAGGGTGAAGGCTCAGTACCTTGGTCCGACTGCCCGGAAAATGATGTATTGTCCAACGGTCGTTGCGCCTATGACTTCGCATCTCTGTACCAGATCCAACCTGAAACCGAGCGTCAGTCACTGTTCACCAGCATTACCCATGAAGCCTCAGACGACCTGGTTATCGATGGTCAATTCCGCTATACCCGCGCATATACTCTGACCTCAAACGCTCCGGCTCCAGGTCAGGTTGACGTGTCACAAAGCCCATTCCTGGCAGACTTCCTGCGTAACGATCGTTACAAAGATGATGCTGCCAAGGCCGACGAGATCATCCGCCTGGTCGAAGCCGGTGAAGCAGTAGTCTCTGTTGGACGTCGTTATATCGACTTCCCGAATCGTCAGAAAGACAATACCAACGAAACTTTTGAAGCCGTTGTTGGTATGAACTACAACATCGATGACAACTGGGCATTGGACTTCGATCTGGGTCACTCCAAGCTGACCAACCGTCAGATTGGTGCCGCTGGTCAACTGCTCGCCAGCAACGTCGCCGATGCGTTCAACGATCCTGAATCAAAACTCAATCCTTTTATCGTCAACGATTGCTCCTCGGACGAACTGGCTGAAATCTGTCGTGATTTACAGGCAGCCATCCACCGTACCGGTGAGTATGACGTCACCTTCTCTTCTCTGGTGTTGAATGGTCTGGTTGGTTTGGAACTGCCCGGTGGTGAAGTGGGTATCGCCACCGGTGTCGACATGCGTAAAGAGAAATACCAGGACCGCTCCGATCCAGCCACAGTGAATGGTGAAGTGATTGGTGGCGCCGGCTCCAACGGCGGCGGCAAGTTTGACAATATCGCCGGCTTCCTGGAAGTATCTCTGCCTCTGGTGGAAAACATGGAGCTTAACCTGGCAGTCCGTCACGACAAGGCTGACTGGGATCTGAGCGATGCCAGCGATACCACTTACTCAGCCAAAGTGTCTTATCGTCCAATCGATGACCTGTTGCTGCGCGCTTCATACGGTACCGGCTTCAAGGCTCCAAACCTGTCCGATCTGTTCACCAGCACCTCTGCCGGCGTTCAACGCGCTATCGACACCAAGCTGTGCCAGGCGGCCGGTAACAATCCTGCTCATCCGGATTGTAAACGCGTAGAGCTGAACTCCAAGAGCGGCGGTAACCCAGAGCTGAAACCAGAAACCTCCGTGTCTTACAACGTGGGCGCTGTTTATCAGCTGACCGACGAGCTGTCATTCTCGCTCGACTACTGGTCACTGAAGATTGAAGACGTGGTTGGTTCACTGGCAATTCAGGAAATCCTTGACGAAGAAGCCAAGGGCAATCTGACGAATCTGGTTGTACGTAACTCAGAGGGTCGCCTGACAGACTCAGCCCGCCAGGGTTATGTAAAGAGCAACTTGCAAAACCTGTCTGAGCAAAGCGCAACCGGTCTGATTTACGACCTGCAATACAACAGCGAGTTCTCATTCGGTAACCTGAGTGCCAACCTGCATGCTGAGCAGTTCCTGACTTACAAGCAGCAGTCATCTGCAGTACAGCCTTTGTGTGATGACATCGCCGATGACGCCGCACGCAAGTTCCGTCTCAATGGCAGCGTAACATATCAGCTGGATGACATTGAAACCTCACTGAACATGCGCTTCCTGCCAGGCTTCAATGACTACGAGAAACGCAATACAGCCGCCAAGACCTGTCAGCTGATCGGTTACTATGATGTGGAATACGACGAAGAGACCGGTGACGTTGTCAACCCAGGTAAGCCACAGCACAATGCTGCTTACTTCCAGCTGGATTGGACCACGGCCTACTACTTTGCCGACAACAACAAGTTGACCTTCGGTATTCGCAACCTGCTGGACAGACAGCCTTCATTCAGCGCTCCGAATGACTGGCCGTTCTATAGTCAAGGTACCTATGACAACATAGGTCGCTTCGCCTATCTGCAATACGACGTGAAATTCTAAGCAGTAGGTAAATAATCAAACGGCACCCTTGGGTGCCGTTTTTATTTCTCACTAACCTGTCAGACAAACCCAAGATAATGGCTACCCAGCACCATCAGGCTCGCCGCGACCATTAGCAGCACCAGAAAGCGCCAGATGAATCTCAGCCAGGCACCGAATTCCACCCGGCACACACCCAGGGTGGCCATCAGGGACGCAGAGGTTGGCACTATCACATTGGTAAAACCGTCCCCCAACTGAAACGCAAGCACGGCCACCTGACGGCTGACACCGACTATATCGGACAGGGGTGCCATCAGGGGCATGGTCAGGGCTGCCTGTCCCGATCCCGAAGTCACAAAGAAATTGAATACCGATTGGAACAACAGCATAAACCAGGCCGACAGCGCAGTTGGCAGCTGTCCAATAAGTTCACCCGCTGCCGCCAAAATGGTGTTGAGCACACTCGGCTGAGTAGGACCGCCGTTGCCGAGCAAGATGAGCACCCCGGCCGCACCGCCCACCAGCAAACAGGGCTCCAGCATGGTGGCGGCCCCCTGTTTGAACTGTCTGGCCACCTGGCTTGGGGTCATGCCGTTAAGACCAAAAATGCAGGCGATTAACCCAGCCACCAGCCCCATGGTAAAGAACTGACTGGCAATTTCGGGGATAAACCAGGCCTTGACCAGCACGCCCCAAATCACCCACACCATGGTTGCCAATAGGGTCAGCAGCACCAGGGTATCGCCGAGATTAAATCGCCCCTTATGGTCCTGGTCACTTTGGGCATCACGGAAATGGGCATCGGTGGTATAGCTGTAGGACTGTGTGGGATCCCGTTTGATGCGTTTGGCGTAGTGCATGGTAAACAGGGTGCCGAGCAGGGTGAAGCCGAGCCACATGGGCATACGCACCAGGGCACCCGACAGCACGGGAATGCCGGCTATCCCCTGGGCTATGGCGACACTGAAGGGGTTCATCCAACTGGCACCGAACCCCACCTGGGTGGCCACATAGGTCACCATCACAGTGGTAATGCCGTCGTAGCCCAGACGTATCATCAAGGGGCAGAGAATAATGGCAAAGGCGATGGCCTCCTCCCCCATACCGAATACGGCGCCGCCCAAGGAAAACAAACCGAACAACAGCGGGATAAAGAGTTGCTCCCGCCCCTGGGTGTGTGCAATGAGGCGCAGGATGGCGTTATCCACTGTGCCCGTGGCCATGACTATGCCAAAGGAGCCACCTATCACCAGCATAAACATGATGACGCCGACCGCACTGCCCCACTTGTCCCCGGACACCAGTCCCTCGAACATGAAGTTCAGCAAACCGCGCCCGGAAGCATCAAACAGGGCCACAGGTGCCAGCCTGGGTTCCCCGCCCTCGTCCAGGTCATAGCGGAAAGAGCCCGGATCCACCACAGTGCGCGTTTTTTCTTCGCCGTTCTGGCTGAAATGCACTTCCTGGGTATCAAAGGCCCCCGTAGGCACCAAATAGGTCAGGGCGGCGGCAAACAGGGCCACAAAGAAGATAAGCACCAGGGTGTCGGGCATGGCAAGGGGCTTTTTGCCCGGGGATGTCGCGGTCGTCATTGAGGCTGTTCTCGCAGAGAATAATGGTTAGGCATTGTGGGCTGGCAATATAAACCAAAGTAAGTTCAAGGCCAAAGATGGATAACTCAATATTCCATCTTATAAGGCCCATTCCTGTTACCTGCCCCGGCTGAAAAAACCAACATCCAGCCAAGGCGCAGACAAACTGTCACCCAAGGCCAGATGCAAGGCTGCCGACGTGCTGCCCACAAACCAGCGCCCGGTTTCCCGGTGTAATTGCTAACCCTGAGTCTGCTTGAATGAGTTGCGAAACTCTTCGGTCATCTGGTGCCCCCTGATGGCAGGCCCGGAAATAGCCTTAAAGCCAAGTGAAGCCGCCATGATCAGGGTGGCTGTCGCCAGGGCATCGAGAAACCAGGCTATGGGAAGCCCAAACGAGCCAAGATAGGCAGGAGGTGTGAATAGAGCCTCAATGGTCACTATGCCGGTCAGACCATGCAGTGCCAAAGCGGCCCAAAAGCCAAAGCAGAAGGGACAGTGCCATGCTTCATATAGGTAGGTCAGAGGCCTTGGCAGTCTTGCCAGCAAGGCGTTGAACCAATTGCCCCAATCCGGCAGCTTTTCCCACAGGAGTATATACAGCGAGAGGCCCATCAGGGCGAGTGTCAGATCCATGGTTTATCCTCATGTTGGATTGCATATTTAGTTAGACTGACTAACCATATTGAAATTTAGTTAGCCTGTCAAACTATAAATCTGAATACCAATCGAGCCATGGTTGACTTAAAGATGATGACTTTAAAATAAAACATTGCTGAAAACCTTACTTGACAGAGCCAGTCACAAGGTTAAAACTGTTCGCCTAACTAACTTAATTGCCACCTATGGCTTGAGTACAATCACTATGGAACTGACACAGGCACTGATCCAATTTCAGCGCTGTCTCGCCGGTGCCTGGCATATGGCGACAGAGCAGCAGGCAACCCCGCTCACAGTCAACGAGTTTGAATATCTCTGGTGCGTACACCAGGCCGGGCTGGCAGAGATGAATTCCAATTCGCATGCACAACCCCATGGCCAGGACCATGACGACAGCAGTCACCTCTCGGCGCTGGCCGCCGAGATGCAGGTACAAAAATCCTCCGCCAGTGCCATGGTCAACCGGTTGGAGAAAAAGGGGCTCATTCGCCGGGTCACTTGCCAGTTCGATGCCCGGGCCCAGCACATCCTCCTCACCGAGCAGGGCCTGGAACAATTTTTAACCGCGAAGGAAGTGGTTTACGCCGAACTCAATGCCAAAATCGGCCGCTGCCTGAGCCCGGCCGAACTGTCACTGTTTGTCGAGTTGTTGATGCGGATTAATGCCGTTGGGGACGATGGCTCCGGCAAGTCTTGATGTAAGCCTGCTAGGGCTTGTTGACGTTTAGAGATTAAATTTTGTTCTTTCTGGCGGCGTTCTGAACGCGAAACGAAGAGCGAAGTTTAGTTATTCTAAATAAGCGACGAGTGACAAAGTGCAGGGAGCCGCCAGACGAACCCGAAGGGCGGCGCCAGGTCGGTCTTTCTGCAGCGTTAGTGCACGTTTATGTAGAATAGCTACACTGCACTCCCGCCGCCTTGCATAAAAACCGACCGGACTGCTGCAAAAATAACCATGAAACGTCCACAAGCCCTAATGTGGCGTTAAAAAGACGTGGCGTTAAAAAGACGCGGCGTTAACAAGACGCCTCAGCCCGGCCGGGATAGACGGGGCCTTGGCGTGCGTATCCGATTAACCATGAGTGGCGTTTTGCTCAATCCACCAGTAGCCCAGACCAACCACCAAGGCTCCGCCGACAATGTTGCCCAAGGTTACGGGGATGAGATTATGCAGGATGAAGTTACTTAAGGTCAGGTCGGCAAAGGTTGCGGGATCAACACCTATGACGCTGAAAAACTCACTGCCGGCAAAACTGTGAATGGCAATCCCCAGTGGCACCATAAACAGGTTGGCAATGCTGTGCTCAAAGCCGCTGCTGACAAACATGGCCACAGGCAACACCAGCAGCAAGGCCTTACTAAGGGTATCGCGGCAGGCAAAGGTCATCCACACCCCAAGGCATACCAGCATGTTACACAAGACCCCCAGGCAAAAGGCCTGGCTCCAGCTGTGGTGTAGCTTGTGCTGCGCCAGTTTCAAGGCACCGAGTCCCCACTGGCCGCCATCCAGTTGATACAGGCCGGCGCCCATGACAAGCGCCACCATAAGCCCAGCCCCCAGGGCATTACCACCAAACACCCGGCCCCAGCAAGTGAGCATCTGGGCGGTATTGATACGCTTTGCAGCCCAGGCGACACTGGTGAGTACCGAGCTGGTGAACAGTTCTCCGCCACTGACCACCACCAAAATCAATCCCAGACTGAAGGCAATGCCGCCAACCAGGCGTACCAGGCCCCAGGGTGCAGCCCCGGCGCCCGTGGTGACCGTCAGGTAAAACACAAAGGCAATGGAGATAAAGATGCCGGCAAACACCCCCAGCCCCGTCAGCGCTGTGGCGGATTTGGCAATTTTTCCGGCACCGTACTGCTCTGCCTGTGCCACCAGACCCATTGGCGCCGGGTATTGCTGTTTATCTGCCGTCGTCGCCCCTGTGCCGCGCTGCGGCGCATCATTCTGTTCTGGACCATGAAATATCCCGACCTCTTGATTGGCTGCCATCGGCGCTTTGCTTGCCACTGCCTGCTTTGTCGTCATTGCCTGCTCACTGCTGCTTGCTGTTGATTGCCTTCACACATAAACCTTGATGTGCCCCGGTTCGCAGGCATTATCCCGCCCTGAAAATGACTGGACAGAGAGGGCCCGCCAAAGCGTGACCGCCATCACAACCCCAAGTGCATTTCTTTGAAGTCGAGCACACTAATGTAAATTGGTCTTACCAATATTATATCGCTCACCTTGTGTTCATCGCAGAAGACTGGCGGACCAACCCCGGCAATAAAACTGCTGCCAGCGCAAAGTTTCGCCGTTCCCAATCCAAGCCTGAAAGATAAAAATGTTAAGCTGCCAGCAAAATTCACACTCAGACAAGATGAAAGCCTGATAAGCGGATGTCAGTTGCTTGCAGTCGTGCTACTATCACCATGGACAATTGGTATTACCATTTTAAAAAATAAACTGACTCAAGCCCATAATTGCCACACTTTTCCGCTACAGTGAATTCAGAACAAGTGGCCGGGGCAAGCCCAACAATCGGGGCACGTCAGAGGACAGAATTGTAAAACTTACACCTGGCCAGGCAGCACAGAGCCAGGTAAATGAGAAGGTAGCCCGATATGACAGACAAACAAATGCAGTTTGCCAAGGCCTGGGAAGGTTTCATTCCCGGAGAATGGAGCTCAGAGGTTAAGGTGCGCGACTTTATCCAGCGCAACTACAGTCCCTACGAAGGGGACGACAGCTTCCTCGCCGGCCCCACCGAGGCCACCACGGCACTGTGGGCCAAGGTGATGGAAGGCATCAAGCAGGAAAACCGCACCCATGCACCGGTGGATTTCGATACCGACAAGGTTTCCACTATCGTCTCCCACGATGCCGGTTATATCGAAAAGTCACTGGAAACCATAGTGGGCCTGCAAACCGATGCACCACTCAAACGCGCCATGCTGCCCAATGGTGGCATTCGCATGGTGGAAAGCTCCTGCGCCGCCTATGGCCGTGAGCTGGATCCAGATATTAAGTATGTCTACAGCGAACTGCGCAAGACCCACAACCAGGGCGTCTTTGACATCTACACCCCGGAAATCATGGCCTGCCGTAAGTCAGGAGTACTGACCGGCCTGCCCGATGCTTACGGCCGCGGCCGCATCATAGGCGACTATCGCCGCATCGCCCTTTACGGCATCGACTTCCTGATGGCCGACAAACTCAAGCAGTTTGAATCGCTGCAGCACGCCTTCGAAACCGGTGAGGATCTGCAGGCCACCATGCAACTGCGGGAAGAAATCGCCGAGCAGCACCGCGCCCTGGGACAAATGAAACAAATGGCGGCCAAGTACGGCTGCGATATTTCCGGCCCCGCCACCAATGCCCGCGAAGCCATCCAATGGACCTATTTCGGCTACCTGGCCGCCATCAAAAGCCAAAACGGCGCCGCCATGTCGCTGGGCCGCACCTCCAGCTTCCTCGACATCTATATCGAACGTGATCTCAAGCGTGGCCTGATCAATGAGCAGCAAGCCCAGGAAATGATCGACCACTTCGTAATGAAACTGCGCATGGTGCGCTTCCTGCGGACCCCGGAATATGACGAACTGTTCTCCGGCGATCCCATCTGGGCCACCGAGTCCGTAGCCGGTATGGGCCTTGACGGCCGCACCCTGGTGACCAAGTCCAGCTTCCGTTTCCTGCACACCCTGTACAACATGGGCCCCAGTCCTGAGCCCAACATTACCGTGCTCTGGTCCGAGAAACTGCCGGAAAACTTCAAGCACTTCTGCGCCAAGGTCTCCATTGACACCAGCTCTATCCAGTATGAAAACGATGACCTGATGCGCCCGGATTTTGAGTCCGACGACTATGCCATCGCCTGCTGCGTCAGCCCCATGGTGGTTGGCAAACACATGCAGTTCTTCGGTGCCCGCGCCAACCTGGCCAAGACCATGCTCTATGCCATCAACGGTGGTATCGACGAAAAGCTGAAAATTCAGGTGGCTCCCAAGGCCGACCCCATCAAGGGTGAGGTGCTGGACTATGACGAGGTCATGGGCCGACTGGATGAAGTTATGGAATGGCTGGCGACCCAGTACGTCAGCGCCCTGAACGCCATTCACTTCATGCACGACAAGTATTCCTATGAAGCGGCGCTGATGGCGCTGCACGACCGCGACGTGCGCCGCACCATGGCCTGCGGTATCGCCGGCCTGTCCATTGCCGCCGACTCGCTGTCGGCCATCAAGTACGCCAAAGTGAAACCGGTACGTGATGAAAATGGCATTGCCGTGGACTTCGACATCGAAGGTGACTACCCCAAATTCGGCAACAACGACGCCAGGGTCGACGACATCGCCTGCGAACTGGTCGAGCGCTTTATGGGCAAGATCCGCAACAAGAAGATGTACCGCAATGCCATTCCGACCCAGTCCATTCTGACCATCACCTCCAACGTGGTGTATGGCAAGAAAACCGGCAACACCCCGGACGGTCGCCGCGCCGGCGCCCCCTTCGCCCCCGGTGCCAACCCCATGCACGGTCGTGACGAGAAAGGCGCCATTGCTTCGCTCACCTCGGTGGCCAAGCTGCCCTTCGCCCACGCCCAGGACGGTATTTCCTATACCTTCTCCATAGTGCCGAACGCGCTGGGCAAAGAGGATGGCGCCAGACGCCGTAACCTGGCGGCGCTGATGGACGGCTATTTCCGTCACAGTCCGGTACGTGAGGGTGGTCAGCATCTCAACGTCAACGTGATGAATCGCGAGATGCTGGAAGATGCCATAGCGCATCCGGAAAAATACCCGCAACTGACCATCAGGGTGTCGGGCTATGCGGTACGCTTCAACGCCCTGACGCCGGAGCAGCAACAGGATGTGATCGCCCGCACCTTTACCAAAGGTATGTAGTTCAGGGACTGGTAATGCAACCGAGGCTGAAGGACAATGCGCTCCTTGTTCTTCAGCCCCTATGTTCAGATGGGTCTTCAATTCCCACTATCTGCCGGTCAGTTTTCAGGAGAGGCAATGACAGTTACAGGCAGGATCCATTCGGTGGAATCCTTCGGCACGGTGGATGGCCCCGGCATACGCTTTATCGTGTTTATGCAGGGTTGCCTGATGCGTTGCCAGTACTGTCACAACCGCGACACCTGGGATCTCCACGGCGGCCGCGAAGTTGGGGTTGATGAGCTGATGGCGCAAATCCAAAGCTACCGGCCCTTCCTTGAGGCCAGCGGCGGTGGCGTCACCGCCAGCGGGGGCGAAGCCATACTGCAGGCGCCCTTCGTGGCCGAACTGTTCAAGGCCTGTCGCCGGGAAGGGATCCACACCTGTCTCGACACCAACGGCTTTGTGCGCAAGTACAGCCCGGTGATCGACGAACTGCTGGACAACACGGATCTGGTGCTGCTGGACATCAAGCAGATGGATGACAAGCGCCATCAGGATCTGACCTCGGTCAGCAACCAGCGAACATTGCAATTTGCCGACTACCTGGCCAAACGGGGTCAGCCCACCTGGATCCGCTACGTGGTGGTGGACGGCTTTACCGACGATGAGGACAGCGCCATTCGTCTCGCGGAATTTGTCGGGCCCATGGCCAATGTGGAGAAAGTGGAGTTACTGCCCTACCACGAGTTGGGGCGCCACAAATGGGAGGCCCTGGGCGAGGATTATCCGCTGAAGGACATCAGGCCGCCATCACGGGAGACCATGGAAAAAATCAAGGCGGTATTTGTCAGCAGAGGGATTAACGCCAGCTACTGAGGCTTAAAGCGCGTCCCAGTAACTTGCATCGAGGCGCTCAAAGGCTATCTTCAGCAGGCGGGCCATGTCCAGATAACAGGCCTTGGCTCCGAGGAGAGTGCAATCAACGCCCATGGCGTTCAGCTTCTCTCCCAGTTGATTACCCCAACTGAGCAGGGACAGCGGCAAGGGATGACGGGCGCGTTTGCCAAGCCACAGCAGGCCCTGCAGCGGCAGGCTGATGAAAAACAGCGCTATGGTGATGGCCTGGGGCAAAAAGTCCCAACCGTGCAGATAGAGCTGACTGGCGGCGGCAGGCAGCGCCAGCGCAGGCATCCATTTGATGGCCAGCGAGGTCGCCTTTACCACCCGGTATTCGGGAAAGAAATAGCCAAGCTGCCTGACCATGGGCCAGGTTTTCATATAAGCGCGGCCATCTCTTAAGGTGGTAAATAAGGAAAACATCGACCCGGGTACCTGCTGCATAAGACATACGCTTTTACCTTAGCACAGCCGGAGGCCAAGGTAACAGCCCGGCCGGTCAGTGAACCGGCCATTCAGACCCCGCCGCAGGCGGGAACAAACTAGATTCAATTGCTTCAAAAGGTTATTACATGTCCGATAAACTGGTTTTGGTACTCAATTGCGGCAGCTCTTCGCTGAAGTTTGCCATTCTGGACGCGGTCAGCGGCGATGAGAAACTCTCTGGCCTGGCCGAATGCTTTGGCCTGGAAAATGCCCGCATCAAGTGGAAACTGGCGGGTAACAAGCAGGAAGCCGCCCTCGGCGCCTTCAGTGCCCACCGTGAGGCGGTGGAGTTTATCGTGCGTAACATTCTGGCCCAGGCGCCGGAACTGCAGGCCCAGCTCAAGGCCATAGGCCACAGGGTGGTCCACGGCGGCGAGCGTTTTACCGATTCGGTATTGATTGATGAGGCGGTGATCAAGGGCATTGAAGACTGCGCCTCCCTGGCGCCGTTGCATAACCCTGCCCACCTTATCGGCATCCGTGCCGCCATGGCGTCTTTCCCAAACCTGCCCCAGGTGGCCGTATTTGATACCGCCTTCCACCAGAGCATGCCGCCCGAGGCCTATATCTATGCCCTGCCCTACAAGCTGTACCGCGAGCACGGTATTCGCCGCTACGGCATGCACGGCACCAGTCATTTGTATGTCAGCCGCGAGGCTGCCAAGTTGCTTGGCAAGGCCCCTGAGGACACCAATGTGATTTGCGCCCACCTGGGCAACGGCGCCTCGGTGACCGCGGTCAAGGGCGGCAAAAGCGTCGATACCTCCATGGGCATGACACCGCTGGAAGGGCTGGTGATGGGTACCCGCTGCGGCGATCTTGATCCCTCCATCATCTTCCATCTGGTGCAGCAACTGGGTTACACCCTGGATGAGGTCAACTCCCTGTTGAATAAGCAAAGCGGCCTGCTCGGCATCTCCGAGCTGACCAACGACTGCCGCGGCATTGAGGAAGGTTATGCCAAGGGCCACAAGGGTGCGACCCTGGCGCTGGAGATTTTCTGCTATCGCCTGGCCAAGTACATCGCCTCCTATACCGTGCCTCTGGGACGTCTGGATGCGCTGATCTTCACCGGCGGCATTGGTGAAAACTCCGACCTCATCCGCGAAAAAGTGCTGAACCTGCTGCAAATTTTTAACTTCAGGGTCGATAGCGAGCGCAACCAGGCAGCGCGCTTCGGAAACAGTGGACTTATCACCGCCGATGGCAGCTCCATCGCCATGGTTATCCCCACCAACGAAGAGTGGGTGATTGCCGAAGACTCGCTGCGTCTGGTGGGCAACAACTGAGTCAGCCGGGCCGCCCAATGGCGGCCCCAATTAATACACGGCGGTGAGAACTGCCACAGCAACACACCAGGTACAGTAAAAGACAGAGGTACTTTATGTCCCGCAACATCATGTTGGTTCCCATAGGCACGGGCGTTGGCCTGACCTCCCTCAGCCTGGGCATGGTGCGCGCCCTGGAACGCCACGGCGTCAAGGTGCAATTCTTCAAACCCATCAGCCAGCTGCGCCCCCACGATCACGGTCCCGAGCGTTCCACCACTATTCTGGCCAAATCACCGACCGTCAATCCGCTGGAACCCTTTGAGATGAGCCATGCCGAGGCACTGGTCCGTACCGATCAGACCGATGTGCTGATGGAGCAGATCATTGCCCGCGCTGCCGAGTGCGCCAGCAATACCGAAACCCTGATCATCGAAGGCCTGGTGCCAACCCGCAGCCACACCTTCGCCGATGACCTTAACTATGCCATCGCCAAGGCCCTGGATGCGGACGTGATCTTTGTCGCCACCCCGGGCAACGACAGCGCCAATGGACTGAAAAACCGTCTGGAAATCGCCTTCAAGTCCTGGGGCGGTAACAAGAACAAACGCCTTATCGGCGCCATTATCAACAAGATTGGCGCACCGGTGGACGACGAAGGTCGCGCCCGCCCTGATCTGTCGGAGGTGTTTGACCACCAGGAAAACCAGCGCAGCGACACCAAGGCCATGTTCCAACTGCCGGGCAAGAGCCCACTGCGTATCCTCGGCAGCGTGCCCTATAACCTCGACCTGGTATCACCACGGGCTTCGGATCTGGCCAAGCATTTGCGCGCCAGGATCCTCAACGCCGGTGAAATGAACAGCCGCCGCCTGCGCAAGGTGACCTTCTGCGCCCGCTCTATCCCCAACATGCTGCAACACTTCCGTGCCGACTCCCTGCTGGTGACCTCGGGGGACAGATCGGACGTGATTGTGTCCGCCTGTCTTGCGGCCATGAACGGGGTCAAGATTGGCGCCCTGCTGCTGACCGGCTCCTATACGCCCGAGCCCGAAGTGCTGAAACTTTGTGAACAGGCATTCGAAACCGGCCTGCCGGTGTTTTTGGTGGACACCAATACCTGGCAGACCTCGCTCAATATCCAGCGCTTCGACCACGAAGTGCCGGTGGACGATGCGGTGCGCATCGAACTGGTGCAGGAGTACGTGGCCGGTCACATAGATCAAAGCTGGATTGAGAGCGTCACCGAACACTCACCGCGGGAACACAGGCTGTCGCCGCCGGCATTCCGCTACAAGCTCACCGAGCTGGCCCGGGCCGCCAAGAAATCCGTGGTGCTGCCCGAAGGTGATGAGCCCCGCACCATCAAGGCCGCCGCCATCTGCGCCGAGCGCGGTATTGCTCGCTGCGTTCTGCTCGGCAAGCCGGAGGAAATCCAGCGCATTGCCGCCCAGCAGGAGGTGGTGCTGGGTGAAGATGTGGTGATAGTGGATCCCGATGAAGTGCGTGAGCGCTATGTGGAACCCATGCTGGATCTGAGGCGCCACAAGGGCCTGACCGAAGTGGTTGCCCGTGAACAACTGGAAGACAATATGGTGCTCGGTACCATGATGCTGGCCGAAGACGAAGTCGACGGCATAGTCTCGGGCGCCGTGCATACCACGGCCAATACCATCAGGCCGCCGCTGCAGCTGATTAAAACTGCCCCCGGTTCCAGCCTGGTGTCTTCCATCTTCTTTATGCTAATGCCGGATCAGGTGCTGGTCTACGGCGACTGCGCTATTAACCCGGATCCCGATGCCGAGCAGCTGGCGGACATCGCCATCCAATCGGCAGAATCGGCCAAGGCCTTTGGCATTGAGCCCAGGGTGGCGATGATAAGTTACTCCACAGGTGACTCGGGCACGGGTTCGGACGTGGACAAGGTGCGTGAAGCGACCCGTATCGCCAAACAGAAACGGCCCGACCTGGTCATCGACGGCCCGCTGCAATACGACGCGGCGGTCATGCCGAACGTGGCCCGCTCCAAGGCCCCCGACAGTCCGGTGGCCGGTAAGGCAACCGTGTTTGTGTTCCCGGATCTGAACACCGGCAACACCACCTACAAGGCGGTACAGCGCAGCGCCGATCTCATCAGTATCGGCCCCATGCTGCAGGGCATGCGCAAGCCGGTGAATGACCTGTCCCGGGGCGCTCTGGTGGACGATATAGTCTACACCATAGCCCTGACCGCCATTCAGGCCACCCAAAACCAGGGCACAGCAGAAGATTAAGCTCACGCGGGTTTGCGGACCGAAAGTAAAAATCCACCTGCATAGCAGGTGGCTTTGACACAGCCCCCTAAAAGGGGGCTTAAAAACTAACCTTCCAACCCTAACGCTATTTGCCGTTTCTCTTCTTCTTTGGCTGTCTTTTCCTGGTGCCGTACATATCTACGGATTATGTCTTCGTTTGCTCCTACTGAGTCCACAAAATAACCCCGTTGCCAGAAGTGATTCCCCCAGAGCTTGTGCTTTCTTAAATAAGGAAATTTGGCAAACATCCTGATCGCGGTTCTCCCTTTAACAAAACCCATTAAATCCGACACGCTTAGACTGGGTGGGGTTCTGACTACTAGATGGACATGATCTTCCTGAACATTTAGTTCCACGACTCTGCATTTCTTCATGTTGCAGTAAACATAGATACTTCGATAAAGCTCTCTGCCGAGATTACCTTTCAGGATTTTGTACCTGTACTTGGGTGTCCAAATGAGGTGATACTGACAACGATAGAATACGTGAGACGCGGATTCATATCTGCTCATGCTACTTACTCCTTGATTTGCTGGTAACAAACCGAGGGAGTATTTAGCATGGGCATTCTCCGGGCAAAGCCCCACCAGAACGATCACCACCTCCATAGGAGGTGGTTTTAGGGTGACAACGAAAAAAGCACTGCCTTGGCAGTGCTTTTTTATGCTTCCGGGATCTCATTTCAGAAACGCAGCAGCAGATGGTGCAGATAGCGTCACTTTTTGAACAGCAACAATAATCCACTTAATTCAGCAGCTTAACTAATTCACCCCGAGTCTTCAACACAGTTTTCCACAGATTCTGTGGATAACCATGCCGGGTTATCTTTTTATATATGACACGATATCCCCACCAGAGCAAGACTTAAGCAGGCAGTTATGGCAATGCTTGTCCCTGGGGCGAAAAATCGGGATACTGGATCCCATTCCAAAAGATCAGACCCCATGGCGCCAATGTTACGTATCATTCTGATTGCTTTACTCTTGTTAAGCGGATGCCGCCAACAGGACGACTCTGCTACCAATCTGACCCCCGAGCAGGTTTCACTGGGCTTTTTCCGTGCCATCTATGTGGACCGGGACGTGGAAAAAGCCACCCAGTTTGTGGATGCACCACTCAAGGAAGTGTTGCGGCACTATTACATCGCCGCCTCGGTTCAACGTCATATGTTGAATCTGTCGATGACGGATGTGGAGATGGAAATTGATGAAATTGACATCGACTTTTTTCGCAAATTCACCAAGGACGTTACTGTGATAGTCAAGCTCAAGGGCGTCAAGGCCGGAGAGCCCTGGATAGACGACAGAACCCTTAGACTGCACAAGCGCGGCAATCAATGGATCATTGTTGAAGTCATGAAAGAAAAACGGATTGTTAACGGCTAAACGCTGCCGGAGCGTTTTGCAGTGCCGCAAAACCTAGGTAAAAAAAAGCGCCCCGACCGGGGCGCTTTTTTATGGTCCAGCTGTCCTTGGACAGCACAATCCGTTAATCCAAAAACGCTTCTTCGTCATGTTCCACAGGCAGAGAAGCAATCACTTCATCCTGTACCTGGTAGTAGGCGCTTTCGTAATCATGCATATCCATAACTGGCTCCGGATTGGTTGAGGTCGGGTACACAGGTCGGTCTATTCTTTGCAGACATCGTATCCTGGAGAAATCCATTCGGTGAGAACGGGATTTCATGGTTGCGGAGTATATCAGCACGCCCCCTACAATTACAAAGAAGAATTACAGAAAACTTTCAGAAATGTTTTGCGCTGAAAGTTTAAATGCCGAAATCAGCCGATTTCAGCTCCATAAAACTGAAAGCCTTTCACGCTGACAACTCAAAATTCGCCTTTAACCGGCTCGTTAGCAGTCAAAAGTATTAGCGCTTGCTGGTTACAAGAAAATGTTATAGGGGGCCGGTTTGGCTGGTGCTATTTGTTAAAGCATCAACAGCAGGAGACTGTATTATGAATGCGCTGATTGAATATGAAGCCGGCAGGCTCGCCAACCTCATGCTCCATGGGGATACTTTAGGGATCCGCCTGTTTATGGAACACATGCACATCCCCCTGGATGTGCAGGACAGGTTGTTTGCCGAAATGGCCACCTTGGATGGCGATACCTCTCGGATAGCCAGCTGGCTGGAAACCCATGGCCAGTCCACCATGCCGGAGCGACTCGGCAACTGACCCTTTCTTCACTCACCTGAACTTGATGGCCCGGCGCACGCATTGGGCCAGCAAATCAAGAGTGGTGGCCGCCCGCCGCCAGCCTTGGCTTATTGTCCTGCGGGTAAGCGGTACCTTAACACCTTGAGGGATTTCTGCTCGTCCATGTCGGCATAGATGGCAGGATTGGCGAGGCGCTCAATAAACACCAGTTGAGGCGCGGCTTCCTGCACCTGGGGTGCCAGAAAATCACACCCCAATTCCGGCGCGTTGAGACACAGCAACAAGTCGCCGCCCGGCGTCAGCAACTCGGGCAAACGCCTGAGCAGGCGCACATAATCCTTGGTGGCAATAAAGCTGCCCTTCTGGTTGCTCGGCGGATCGGCAATGATGAGATCATAAGGCCCCAATTTGCTGAGCTTGCCCCAGGACTTGAAAATATCATGGCCAAGAAAACGCGCCCCAGCGGCGAAACCGTTGAGCAAATGGTTCTGTTTGCCTATGGCAAGCGCCCCTTTGGCCATGTCCATATTCACCACGCTATCGGCACCACCGGCGAGCGCCGCCACCGAAAAACCACAGGTATAGGCAAAGAGATTAAGCACATTTTTGCCCGCTGCCTGTTCCCTCACCCACTGACGACCGGCGCGCATATCGAGGAAGAGTCCATGGTTCTGGCCCCTGAGCAGGTGCACCTGAAATTTAAGCCCCTGCTCAGTGATAATATGGGGCTCGGGCACGGCGCCGCTGAGGATAAGGGTTTGGCTGTCGACACCGGCACGCAGCTGATAGACCAGATTAGGCTCTCCTGACCTGCCATGACGGAGCCAGAATTCGCTGATGGCCCGCTGATAAAGGGCAAGCTCGGTTTCACCCAGTTCGCTGAAGCTGGTCAGCAGCAATACCGGCTCATACCAGTCCAGACACAGGTGTTCGACACCGGGATACAGGCCACCGCGGCCATGGAACATACGGCCACTGTCTGCGGGGAACTCGACCTGCTGCAAAAATTCAACGAATAAATCCATGCTGTTACTGCTCTTTCGATGGGGCCTCAACCTTGGGCGCTACATGCTTGTCATCAACCTGATCTGCCAGCAAAATCGCCAGCCAGTTACCGCTGGAACTGGACTCCAGCGCAATCTTGACGATCATCGTCAGGGGCACGGATAACAACATGCCGACCGAGCCCAGCAGCCAGCCCCAGAAGATCAATGACAGGAACACCACCAGGGTCGACAGGCCCAGGCCACGCCCCATGAATCTGGGTTCAATGACATTGCCCATCACCATGTTGGTACCCAGGTACAGCAGCGCCGTACCGCCGGCCGCGCCGGGGCCCAGCTGAATAAAGGCGAGGAGGATAGCCGGAATGGCGGCAATAATCGAGCCTATATTGGGAATGTAGTTGAACAGGAACGCGATAACCCCCCACAGCAGGGCGTAATCCACGCCGATAAGCGACAGGCCTATACCCACCACGGCACCTGTGGCCAGGCTGACCAGGGTCTTTATCACCATGTATTCATTGACCGACTGCAGGAAACGGTCGATTTGCTTGAGGCGCATATCCGGATCGTCCAGCGCCAGGTGCAACTTCTTCGGCAACTGCTGGGCCTCGAACAGCATAAAAACTATGGTCAGGATAATCAGGAACAAATTGGCCATCACATTGCCCACGCCGGAGAGCATGTTGGTGGTCATGGACAGGGCCATGCCGGGGTCAAAATAGGCCAGCACCTGATCCTTGGAAATCTGCACATTCAAAGCCTGCAACTTCTCCAGCACCCAGGCAAACTGCTGCACCAGTTGCCCCCGGTAATGGGGCAATTGCTTGGAAAACTCGTTTACCGAGCTGCCCACCAGGGTCGCCAGCCACAAGCCCGCCAACACTATCACCAGCATCAGCATCATTACCGCCAGCCACTTGGGTACCCGAAAGCGCATCAGGTAAACGATGACGGGATTACAGATCACCGCAATAAACACCGACAACACAAAGGGCACCACTATGGGGCTCGCCGCCTTGATCCCGGCGAGGATCACTATTAAAAACGCCATGATGGCAAAGCCCTTGAAGGCCATTGAAGGTCGGTCGATTGGAAACATTCCAGAAATTCCTTTTTTTCCCGGGGCCTGAATTGCTACTCTTGTGCCCCACCATACATAGATTGCAGCTGACAAAGATGACATCAGATACAGCCACCATCAGGATCAAGAACCTGCGCCTGCGTACCCACATAGGCATCAAGGAAGACGAGATTAACAACAAACAGGATGTGATTATCAACGTCCGCATCGATTACCAGGCCAGCCGTGCCATGCAAAGCGACCAAATGGATGACGCGCTCAATTATCGCACCATTACCAAAAAAATCATCGCCTTGGTGGAGAATAACCGCTTTTCACTGTTGGAACACCTGACCCGTAAGGTGCTCGACATTGCCTGCGAGCATGATTGGGTTGAATCGGCCAGTGTCGAAGTGGACAAACCCCATGCCCTGCGTTTCGCTGACTCGGTATCCATGGAACTCAGGTACACCCGCGGCGAATAAATTCATCTGAGGCCAACAGCGTGTCCGCCAGGGTATATGCTTGATACAAGAGGGGCAAAGGAGACAAATCCATGAAGATCTTCATCACCGGTGCCACGGGTTTTATCGGGCGGCAATTGGTGGCCACCCTGGCCGAGCATGAGTTGCGGGTTTTAACCCGCGATGTGGGCCGGGCAAGGGACATTCTCGGTGAAGGCATCCAATACCTGACGGACCTTAACCGGTTGGAAAATTTCAATGACGTCGATGCGGTGATCAACCTCGCCGGTGAACCCATAGTGGGCCGACGTTGGAGTGACGCCCAAAAGCACCTGCTCAAGCACAGCCGTTGGGATATCACCAGCACACTCACAGGTCTCATTCAGCAGAGCGACAATCCCCCCGCGGTATTTATCAGCGGCTCTGCCGTCGGCTTCTACGGCAATCAGGGCAATCAGGTAGTCACCGAAGCCAGCCTGCCGGTGGACGACTTTGCCCATGAAATCTGTGCCACCTGGGAACAACTGGCCCTGGAAGCCGCCTCGCCCCAAACCCGGGTGTGCGTCGTCCGCACCGGCGTGGTATTGGCCCAGGGCGGCGGCGCCCTGGCCAAAATGCTGCCACCTTTCCGCTTGGGTTTGGGTGGTCCCATCGGCAGCGGCAATCAGGGGATCAGCTGGATCCACATGGATGACATGATCCGTCTGATCCACTTTTTACTGGGTAATCCCGGTTGTCGCGGCATTTACAATGCCTGCGCCCCAAATCCCGTCAGCAACCGTGACTTTGCCGGCGCCCTGGGAAAGGCACTGCACCGGCCCGCCCTGCTGCCGGTACCTGAGTTGGCATTGAAACTCTTGCTCGGGGAAGCCAGCACCATGGTCACCGAAGGGCAATATGTGCTGCCACAGCGGGCAGAGGAAGCCGGCTTTCGCTTCCTGTTCCCCCAAATTGATCAGGCTTTGGAAGCCATCTTCCCCGACTGATAACTGCTTTCCTGACAGTCGCAATCACCAAGGGGCTCAATCGGCCCTCAGCAGACTGGCTGCGGTGCGCTGCAGCAATTGCCGGCAACGCCAATAGCCCAGGCTCGCCACCAATATGGCTCCGCCGCCACAGGCCAGTGGCCACCACTGCGGATGCAAAAAGGCTTTGAGCTCGAATACCTGGGTCTTGAGCAGGTACAGGGAAAACTCAGACACCAACACGGCCAACAGCCCGGCAATGGCCCCCAGAAGGGCAAATTCCATGGCGGTCGCCAGGCGCAACAAGCGCCCGGGAGCGCCGAAGGTTCTGAGCACAGCCAACTCTCGTTGTCTGAGCACCATACCCGCCTCGGTTTGGGCGAACAGCACCAGGGCGCTGGCACAGAGCACCAAAGCCAGCACCAGTGACAGGGCCATGGACACCTGGGCCACTATGTCCCTGAGCTGGCCCACCATGGCGTCCACGTCTATCACCGAAATGGTTGGGAAGCCCTTGATAAGGGAAAGGATCAGCTCACGGCGCTCCGCCGGCAGATGAAAACTTGCCATGGAGGTGTAGGCAAAGCCCTGCAGTGCTTCTGGCGGGAAAATCATAAAGAAATTCGGCTGCAGGGTTTCCCAATGCACCTGACGCACACTGGTGACCCTGACGCTGACGGGTCTGTTGTCTATCACGAACTCCAGCTTGTCCCCGAGCCCTATTCCGAGCCGCTCCGCGACGCCGGATTCCACCGAGACAGTGTCGGCGTCCTGGGTAAACTCCCCGGACAACAGTTCATTGTTGGCCGGAATACGCTCCTGCCAGGTGAGATTGAGCTCACGTCCTATCCCTACCCTGCCGCCCTCGGCCTCTGCCTGCTCCCGGCTCACCAGGGGCTCACCGTTAATGGCCGCCAGACGTCCGCGCACCACGGGATAGATGGCAGTGGCCTCTATCCCCCGTTCAGCGAAGAAGGCTTTCAGCGGCACTTCATCCTCGGGCGCGATATTGACCAGGAAATAATTGGGCGCCCCTTCGGGCAACTGCTGGCGCCATTCCTGCAACAAGTCCTGGCGCAGCGCCAAAATGGTCAGCAGCAACACCAGCGCCGTGGAAAAACCCACCAGTTGCAAGGCATTTTGCCTGGCACGGCGTCTGAGGCCCGCCAGCGCCAATTGCATCGGATTGGTGGTCCGCATTCCCAGGCCATGGCCAAGACGGATCATGGTCAGTCCCAGCACCACCAAGAGCAAGGCCAGCAATAACACGCCGGCGACCACGGACAGGGTCAGGGCCCATGAGCGGGAATAAATCCAGCCGAGGGCCGTCATGGCGCTCAGACTCAGCAGCAGATGCAGCCACATTCCCGGCGTCAGGCCTTCCAACTGGCCATTGAGCACCCGCAGCGGTGGAATACGCAGCAACCTGAGCATGGGGTAAGCCGAAAACATCAGGGCGCTGATAAGGCCTGTGGTGCAACCAAGCAGCAATGGTCTGAGTAAAGGGGCGTCGTAGGCCGTGATGGCGGGGGGTAAAAAGGCGCTCACGGCCGCATCCAACGCCAGGCCCCCCAGCAACCCCAAACACACTCCGGTCAGGGTGACCAGCAACAGATGCAGGCCGAAGATGGTGCGAATTTGCACCGCACTGGCACCGAAGGTCTTGAGCATGGCCACCACATCGTAGTGACGCTGGCAATAACGCTGGGCGGCAATGCCGATGGCGGCACAGGCGAGCGCTATGCCGAGCAAACTCGCCAGCAGTAAAAAGCGCTCCGCCCTGACCACTGCCTGGGCCACAGGGGAGTCTCCCGAGGTGGGGTCTATCCAGCGCTGACTGCTGCTGAGCTCGGCTTTGACCTGGGTTTCAAAGTCTGCCAATGCCGCGGTATCTCCGGCAAACTGGTATCTGTAGGTCATGCGACTGCCGGGACCTATGACGCCGGTGGCGGCCACATCCTCCAGGCGCATCAGCACCACAGGCGCCGAGGCAAAGGGATTGAAACCGGCATCGGGCAGCTGCGCGATTTCCCCGGCCATCTTGAAGTTGCGCTCACCCAGCTCAATGCTTTGCGGATAACCGAGCAGGCCCCCCAATCGACTTTCGTACCAGAGACTGCCGGCTGCGGGTAATCCATCTGCCGGCCCGTCAATCATGGCAATATGCCCCTTGAGCGGATAGCCGTCGGCCACGGCCCGCACCGTCACCAGTTGGAACGCCTCGCCGGCATACACCATGGAGTTGAATTGCAGGCTGTTTACCCTGCGCAAGCCCAAGTTATCGGCAAGCGCCAGGGTGGCTTGCTCCAGGGGATGAGGGGATTCAATGATGCGATCGGCAGCAATAAAACGGCTCGCCTGACCATTGATGGCCAGCTGCAGGCGCTCGCTGACCCGGGCCAAGCCGGTCACGGCCAGGACCGCCAGGGCGATGGCCAGTACAATCAGCAGCAATTGCCCCTGACGCAGTTCCCGGCGCAGTAATCTCAGTGCCAGCGTCAATCCCATGTGCCGGTCTCCTGTGTCCTTGGGGTTGTAGCCGCTGTTGCGGCCTCGGACAGTTCACCGGCCTGCATCAGCAGTTGCCGCTGACAGCGCTGCGCCAGGGTCAGATCGTGGGTCACCAACACCAGGGTTGTATGGCTCTCACGGTTCATGGCAAACAGCATGTCGGCAATCTTATGGGCATTGGCGGCATCCAGATTGCCGGTGGGCTCGTCGGCAAACAGCACCTTGGGTTCGCTGATAAAGGCCCGGGCTATGGCCACCCGCTGCTGCTCACCGCCGGACAACTGCTTGGGCAAGTGATTCAGCCTGTGACCCAATCCCACCCGCTGCAACAGGCCCATGGCCCGCTCCCTGGCGTCGGCGCGCCCAGCCAGTTCCGCCGGCAACATGACGTTTTCCAGCGCCGTAAGGGTATCAACCAACATAAAGGTTTGAAAAATAAAGCTGACCTTTTCCTTACGCAGGCTGGCGCGCTGTTCTTCATCCAACACCGACAGGGCTTCCCCATCGAGCCAAATTTCACCTGAGCTTGGGGTATCCAGGGCCGCCAATAACCCCAGCAGGGTCGACTTGCCGGAGCCTGAGGGGCCCACTATTGCCAGGCTTTGCCCCGGCTTGACATCCAAATTGATGCCACTCAGGATAGAAAGCGCCCCCTCCTGGGTTGAGACCTGTTTACTGAGGTTTTCCACTTTGATTACGCTGAAATCTGACATCTTGTCCTTCTCTGTGCCCAGGTTACTGCGGGGCATACTCTTGTTGTTGACCTGTTGGGTGATGCCCCTGCGAGCCGATACCATATTAATCCTCGGTGACAGCCTGAGTGCAAGCTATGGCATGAATGAAGACATAGGCTGGGTCAACCTGCTGCGGGCCAAAATGCCCGAACACAAGATAGTCAATGCGGCCGTCAGCGGCGAAACCAGTGCCGGCGGATTGCGGCGATTGCCCGCCCTGCTTGACTCTGACAAGCCTGACCTGGTGTTTGTGGAACTGGGGGCCAACGATGGCCTGCGCGGTTTCCCCATTGCACAACTGAAAAATAATCTTACAAAAATCATCGCTCTGGCAAAGGCCAGTGGTGCCAAGGTATTGCTGTCAGATGTCATGGTGCCGCCCAATTATGGTCCCCGTTATGCCAAGGCATTCAATCAGGTATTCCAAACCCTGGCCAAAGAGCAGGATGTGCCCCTGGTGCCCTTCTTTATGACCAAGATAGCGCCGCATCCCGAGTTGATGCAGGCCGACGGTCTGCACCCAAACGAGGCCGCACAGGAACAAATCAGCGACTTTATGCGGCCCTGGCTGACACCGTCAACGGCCAGCGGCAGTGTGGTGCCCGCCACCCGGGGCCAATGATGGCCCCACACCGGTGATGATCGGTGGCGAAGTCGGTCACATTTTTGTCATTCAATTGCTAATTTATTAGAGCCAATGCAACATTAGTGCAGCATATCCACGTTAGGATAGCGCCAACCCCTGACAGGGTGAATAAACCAAGGAGTGTCTATGTCTGTTACCCATCAGCAAAAAGTCTATTTGCCACTGGATGCACGCACCAATCAGTACATCACGGCAGAAATCAAAGTCACGGACGCCCTGCTGAGCCAGTATCCCGATCTGATGAGCTGTTACCGGGATCTTTCCCGCCAGGTGTTTGAAGCCGCCGATCAGCATGGCCTGCGCAATGTGCATGTCATTGCCAACGACAAGCTGCCGCTGGTGCGTTTTCATACCGAGGCCTACAGCCTGGAAACCGAACATCAGGTGCTGTTTTTTTACAATCCCAAGTACCATGAAGCTCAGAACCTGTTTGCCCGTCCCGATTACCGGGCCCGCAAAATCCGCTTCCTGTTCCTGGCCGTTGGCGAAGACATACGCGCCAACTCCGCCAGTTTCCACGCCCAGGTGGTAAGGCTGATGGAAGAACTGCAGCCGAAGCTGGCGCTGGAGCAACCCATCAAGATCCGCGATCATCAACACCTGACCTATGACCTTTTTGCCCGTGCCAAAGGCAATAAAAAAACCTATGGCTATAAGCTGCGCGGTCTGCCCCAGCGTTACAAGGCCCGTCAGTGTCAGTTGCCCGACGATGTCAGCGCCCTGAGTTACGTGACCGTCACCCTGCCACTGGGGCGACGTCTGAAGCAAAAACTCTTGGGGGCTGAGATGACCCACGGCGATTACAGTGCCCTGTATCAGCAGTTGCAGGACAGGTTCCACAGTGCCGTCACCACGGGTGCCTTCAGTCGCAGTGCCATGGTGGCCAACGGCCTTATTCCCTTGGTGCGCAACAGCAAGTTTGAGCAGCTGGAAACCAATAAGGGCGTGCAGTACCTCGGCTTTGACCCCAACGCCAGTGAGCCGCAATTTGTGGCCCATTGGCAGGCAGACAATCTGGTGGAGTCGGCGCACTTTATGATAGTGGCCGGTAAGGAAGATCATAGCGACAGTGGCTTCGGACGCTTTATGAATCAGGTGGAAGACACACTGAAGCACTTTGCCCGCGCCATAGAACTGGACGGTGAGCGTGACGATCTGATTGTGCGCTTCCATCAGCACATCAGCTACAAACGATAAGTTCCGCGAAGACCACCTCAAGATAGCGCCGGCAATGCCGGCGCTATTTTTTACGCTCCCACCCCGGGCTCAGCCATGCTTAAAACGCGCCCAATTTTGTTTGCCTGCCCAAAATTCACCCCGGTTTTGACGCCGGTCAAAACCGCCTGACATATCCCCAATGGCGGTTGCATAGCGGCCTATACTATATGTCGTCGGCTTGGCGACGGGTCAAATTTGTGCAACCTCGAACAAAAGGAGCCCCATATGAGCCTGCCTTCCCAACATCAATGGCCGAGCATAGAACGGTTCTTTGATCAATTTTTTACCCCTGCAAGCCTGGAAGATAAGGGCAATATGCTCAGCCCCCGGGTCGATATTACCGACAAGGGGGACGCCCTGGAGATAATCGCCGATCTCCCCGGTGTGAAAAAAGAAGATGTCCGGGTGCAGGTTTACAACGGTGTATTGAGCATTGAAGCCCAAACCCAGAGTGAAAAAACCACGGAACAGGACAAGGTCATCCGCAAGGAGCGTTACAGCGGCCATTTCAGCCGTCAGTTTAATCTGGGACCCAATATAGGCGAACACGATATTGTCGCCCAATTCAGTGATGGGGTACTGAAGCTGACAGTGCCCAAACTGGCCCACAAGGCCCCTGAGGCAAGACAAATCAGCATCAAATAACCTTTACCCTCTCCCCGGTCGGTGTTCATCCATGAGCCCGGCCGGGATTTTTATGCCCCTTTTTTTGACAAAAAGGGCATAAAAAAGGCCCGCTATTGCGGGCCCTTTCAGATTTGACTCACACTCACAGACCCCGATCTTTTTCCACCAGGCGATTAATCAAGGCACTGACAGTGGTTGAAGCGCTGTGGGCTATCTTATCGGTCAACTTCTTGCGCATCTGGTATTGCACCTTGATAAGAGTGCGTTCGGTCGATTTTTTCAGGATGAGATCATCACTGGTGGCAATCTCGTCAACCAAGCCCAGCGCCAGCGCCTGCTGTCCATACCAATGTTCGCCGGTGGCCACCTTGGTCAAATCCAATTCGGGACGGTACTTGCCAACAAAGGCCTTGAACAACTCGTGGGTTTCTTCCAATTCCTGACGGAATTTCTGCCGCCCTTCCTCGGTGTTTTCACCGAACAGGGTCAAAGTACGTTTGAAGTCACCTGCAGTGTGCTGCTCGTAATCTATGTCATGCTTTTTCAGCAAACGATTGAAGTTGGGCAACTGGGCCACCACCCCAATGGAGCCGACAATGGCAAAAGGTGCCGCGTAGATGCGCTCGGCAACACAGGCCATCATGTAACCACCGCTGGCGGCTACCTTGTCAATACAGACGCTCAGGGGGATACCGGCCTGACGCAACCTGTCCAACTGGCTGGAAGCCAGTCCATAGCCGTGCACCATGCCTCCGCCGCTTTCCACCATCAGCAGCACTTCGTCCTCTTTCTCAGCCACGGTCAATATCGCGGTGATCTCCTCCCGCAGGGAGGCCACCTCATGGGCATCCAGGCTGCCGTGGAAATTGACCACAAAGGTGCGCGGTTTGGGCGGCACATCGCCCTTTTCCCGGGCCTTGGCTTCGGCCTTTTGCGCTTTTTCATAGGCCTTGAAGGCTGCCTTATCCAGCAATTCCTCCTTGAGATGATGCTTAAGCGCATCCAGTTCCTCAGACATGTGGGTCAGTCTGAGTTCACCGCGCTCGGGTCTGTGCCGGGTTGTGGTCAACATGATCAGCACCAGCACCGCGCCTAAGGCCGCCACCAGGGTTACCGCCTTGGCAAGAAACAATCCGTATTCGTATAGAAATTCCAAACTCTACTCCAATCTGTCTGCCGGCGGCCTCTGGCCCCGGGAAAAGTGGCGCCTATTCTAACAAGGTCGCAACGAAAACCAATAAAAAACCGGCCCTAAAGGCCGGTTTTTCAATTCAGACAAGCCTGTTAGCTACAAGGCGCCAGCAGGGTTGCATCATTCACCATTATGGTCGCTTGACCGGCAGCAGCGGTAGCAGCAAAGCCTGCCACTTGCCTTTGCATCTCTACCGTAGCTTCAGCAGCCCTGCCATCTGTGGCATCGGTTTCACTGGCACTGATGATGGAACTGTGATGTCCCTTGGCAAAACGCACCGCGCCCGAACCAGCTAAGGTGCTATCTCGGCATTCCAGTCCCAGGCTGGCGATCAGAGGTTCGGTGCCTGAGGTTGGGAAACCTTCCACAGTATTAGGGAGAGTTTGATCCGACAGGTTACCGTTACCATCACCCACGACCTCAATCAAATGCACCGGCAATTGCGTGGCCTTCAGTGTGGCAGCATGGTTAACAGGATCTATGCTGTCCACCGCAGTCTGGATAGCAAAGGCAAATGTCGGTATGAATTCGGCATATACCGCCTGCACCAGGGCCGCGTACTCAGGGCTGCCTGGTTCATAGCCAGCGGTATTGGCTTTAGCAACAGCGGCCAGGAAGGTTTCATTGGTCATGATATTGTCAAACAGCAAAGGACCAAAGGTGGCTGAGCCCACAAAGCTGCCCGCCAAGCCACCGCTTGGAGCCACCAGTGATACTGCATCCAGTGCATAGGGGTTGCCGAGCGATGTGCCAGTGGCCGGGTCAAACAAACCGGTAGAGGCATAAGTGGCAAAGTCGGTGCCAATAATGCCCCCCAGACTCAGGCCCTGGGCACTAATCTTGCTGACATCAAACACCTGTGGAGCATTGGCCTGAGCCAGAGCCTGGGCGTAACCCGTCAAAACCAAACGCAGCGCCAGTTGGTCCATAACCCCCTGACGGAAGTTACCCTGCACGCTCAGGGAGCTTGCAATGTTCACGAATACCAGCGGATTACCGTTGGCATATTCAGCAGCCTTGCCGATGGCGGCACCAAACCTTGGATCGGTTGCAGAGACTTCATAAACACCGTCTTTGTTGGCGTCGAAGGAACGTTCGCCGTGCAGCGGCATATCAATCGCTATACTTGCCACCCCTGCCGCGGCGTAGGTGCCGGCGTAGGTAAACACGGTTTCCTTGGCGCCGCCCAGACCATGCATGGCTATGTTGGTGGGCCAACCTGTGGCTGGCTTAACCTTACCTGTCTTGGCCTCGTTGGGCAGAGTGATATAAGCGGTCACAGTCTCATACCCTTTGATCTGGGGTATGGGGTTGAACTTGGTCAGGTGGCGGGTCTTGTCTGCCGGAGTGTCATCGTCCAGGTTAAAGTGCTTACCCGCCAGCAAAGAAGGGTTGGCCAGCGCTGCTGCAGGATCTTCAATCCCCTGGGCAACGGCCTGGATGCCATAGTTCTGCTGGCTCAAGGTTCCATTTTGCAATGCCAGCAACACGGATACCGGACTGTCACCATAGGCAGCCCACCGACCATTGATGGCAGCCTCACCGTCTTCGGTCAAACAGGCAGCAGAGGAGCAATCACCGTATATGGGCAGCTTGATTTTGGCTATATAGAGGTCGGCCATATCGGCCGCATAGAAAGCAGGTCCAGCTGCAGGCGTCAATCCTGCCGCCTGCGCTACCGTCATGCCGGTAAAGGTGGGCTGCATTACTAAAGACGGTTTATAGGGCGCATGCTCGGGAGCAGGGCTGGCCATCAGCAACTTGGTGGTTTCATAGACGGGATTAACCGATTGGGTAGTAAACAGACCTGACAAGGTGATGCCGGCACTGTCCACACCCTTGGACTCCAGGGCCTTTTCATAGCTGTTCACCAGGCCCTGCACCAACAATTGCTCCGGGGTTTCCAGCGGCAGTGTGTTTATGTCCATCTTAACCGTGGCGTAGGTCGTCGAGGCCTTCACCGGACGGGACTCGGAATCCATGATTTTATCTGTGGTGGCATAAATATAGGACTGGCCGGCCTTGAGCGGCTTCAGTGGCACTATCACTATCTTGCTGCCGGACGCCATGGAAATGAAATCGACGCCAAATTGCAGCTCGTCACCTATTTTACAGGCGGAGACTGAAGCGGCTGCTTTACACTCGGGATCGGAAGACAGGGCGCCGCCCGTGGTGGCCTCGAACAGTCTGACCGCGCCGGGTTGGGCGACGGAGGCGGCCATCAGACTCAGGCTTTCACCTTGATGGTCTTTGGCCAGGGCAACATCTATGCTGATGGGCATGGTGGTTGACCAACCATCCAATGAGCCCATGGCAACACGGGGATTGGTGTAATTACCGCTGTCCGGATGTACTCCCGGCTCTATGTTTTCGCCGGGTTCTGTGGCCGAAGAAGGAATATTTAAGGTGCCGTCTAGGGTGCCGCTGAACAGCAAATCGTTTGGCAGAGGCAAGAGGGCGTTACCAGGGTCATATACCAGATGGGACTCAGGGATCAAGGCTTCGGTCTTGTCCTTAAGCTCGTTGACACTGTCTTCACCACATCCTGTGAGCCCCAAAGCAGATGCGATAGCAACACCCAAAATGAGTCTTTTCATCTTTTTTCCCCAAATCTTGTTTTAATAATTTTGTTTTCCCCAAGAAATTGGTCACAATAGCAAAATTGCAGACCAATCCGGGCTTTTCCCAGCCCGTAACTCGTCTCAAGTTAACGTAAAAATAGTGAGTTAGCTACAAATTTGTCACAAAGAATTGAGCCTCTCCGGGCCAATAATCAGTCATTTGTTTCAAACAACCGTTTAAGCTCTATTGACCGCCAGTCACGGCGGGCTGTTGTGCCATGAGGAAGTAACTATCCATGTTGGAATATCAAGCTGCTAAAGATGCCCTGAAGGGCAAAACAATACTGGTCACCGGTGCCGGAGATGGCATTGGCAAGGTCGCCGCCATGACCTACGCCGCCCACGGTGCCACTGTTATCCTGTTGGGAAAAACCGTCAGGAAGCTTGAGGCAGTGTACGATGCCATAGAGGCCGCCGGTTATCCGACACCTGCAATCATTCCTTTGGATCTCAAGGGCGCCACAGAGCAGAACTACATCGACATGGCTGAGACCATTGAAGAACAATTCGGTCATCTTGATGGCGTGCTGCACAATGCCAGCCTTCTGGGTGTATTGGGTCCCTGGGAGCACATGTCCCAATCGTCACTGGACGAGGTCATGAAGGTTAACCTGACCGCCCCGGCCATCATGACCAAGGCGCTGCTCAAGGTGCTGCGCAAAGCCCCCAAGGCTTCCATCCTCTTTACCTCCAGCGGCGTTGGCCGCCAGGGTCGCGCCTACTGGGGCCCCTATGCCCTGTCCAAGTTTGCTACCGAGGGCATGATGCAGGTACTGGCCCATGAATGTGAAGGCACCAGCGTCAGGGTCAACAGTATCAACCCCGGCGCCACCCGCACCAAGATGCGCGCCAATGCCTATCCGGCTGAAGATCCTATGACACTGAAGACGGCAGAAGATCTGATGCCAACCTACCTCTACCTGATGAGCGATGACAGCGAACAGGAAAACGGCAAGGCCTTCAACGCCCAGTGATGGACCAATACCCCAGATGGACACAAATAACAGAGGACAGACTATGAGCTATCCCATAGGTACCCCGGGCACCCCATGGGGCGATGCCGAAAAGTTAGCCTGGTTCAACAGCCGCGACGTTAAGCGCAGCTATGCCGGGGAAGTACTGAGCCGCATTGATGCCCTCAAGGCGCAGTTTAACTGGCAACAATACGGTGCTCTCAGTCTGGATGCCGCAAAATTTCCACTGTGGGCCGCCAAAAATAACTGGCAGCCCGGCCTGCCCTGTGCCCTGGTGACAGGTGGGGTTCACGGTTATGAAACCAGTGGTGTTCAGGGCGCCCTGGACTTCCTCGAGCACAGGGCCAAGGACTATCAGGGCAAGGTCAACCTATTGGTAGCCCCCTGCGTCAGCCCCTGGGCCTACGAAATGATCCATCGTTGGAATCCCAAGGCCGTGGATCCCAACCGCTCTTTTGTAGAGAACAGCCCAGCGGAAGAATCCGCCGCGCTGATGGCGCTGGTAGCCGACCAGGGCGTCCAATTCGGTCTGCACATTGATCTGCACGAAACCACTGACAGTGACGAAACCGAGTTCCGTCCGGCGCTGGCCGCCCGTGACGGCAAGGACTATGAACCCGATGGCATTCCCGACGGTTTTTACCTGGTGGGAGACACGGAAAATCCACAGCCGGAATTCCAGCGCTTCGTGATTGCCGCGGTAGAAAAAGTCACCCATATAGCGCCACCGGATAGCGATGGCAAGATCATCGGCTCGGAAGTGGTGCAGCACGGGGTGATAAACTACCCGCTGCACAAGCTGGGTTTGTGTGCGAGCATCACAGGTGCCAAGCTGACCACCACCACGGAAGTGTACCCGGACAGCCCCAAGGCCACGGCCGAGGAGTGCAATGCCGCTCAGGTGTCAGCCATCTGCGCCGCCCTGGATTATCTGTTAACCCAGAACTGATACACCTGGAAAAAGTAACGGCAGCCTAAGGCTGCCGTTTTTATTGGGCGCTATTTATATAAGCTTTATATGAGCTATTGATTTAGCTGAACGCTATTCCAATTTCAGTCTGGCGAAATACACCGCCGTTTTGCCTTCATGGGTGGAGTAGTAGGTCACCAGCAAAGTATCCTGCTCCAATATCACACCAGCATAGCTGGTATCGCCGCCGGAAGGCAGACTCAGCAATTCGCACACATGACCCGTGGTCTCGCAGATCTCCACCAGCGCCGTGCGCACCTTGTCATCATATAGCCGCACGACCGCCATCAATTGCCCCCGCCAGCGAAAAGCAACCGGACCACCGATGCGACAATCCAGCTCCAGCCATTGCCACTCTTGGTAAGGCACAGTGGATTTGCCGAGCAGCCCGAGATTCCGCTCATCCCACACGGGATCCCGCCTGAGCAGGCACAGGGCCGCATTATCTTCAAACAGCATGGATGACTCGCTGACGTAACCCTGGTTCGACAGGCACTCGACCCAAACGGAGAAATCCTGGGCTCTCAGGGGCTCTCCCTCCTCAAGCGGTGCCCGGTACAATCGCACATCCCCATCCGGGCCGGGTCTGTAACCGACGCCATAATAACCATCCGCACCACGGCTTACCCGCCACAGCCAGTAGCCGTCATCTGCCAGCAATTCCGCCTCGCCCCATTGGATAGCATCGGCAGAAGACCAGAATAAAGAGCGACGTGGCTGTTCACTCCGAAATACCGCGCTGAAGATGTATAGCCTGTCTCCTGCCACCAGCAACTTGCCATCCCGCAGATCGCCCCCCTCAATGGCCAGTCGGGCGACACTGTGCCAACTCAGCCCTTCATCGACGGAGCACAGTAGCCGCAGCGCCCCGTCCTGGGACACATGGGTATCGCCTTCTCGCAGCACGCAATAGAGCTGACCACGAAAACGGACCAGATCGGTAAAGGCGTTGTGCTCCGCCTTATCCCAAATCTTTTGCACTGACAGAATCTTCATCGCGGCCCCACTGTGATAACAGTTTGTTTCTGAAACGGTATAAGGCTTTATATAACACAAAAGGCCGCATTCGCGGCCCTTTGACAGTGACGTTTAACTGAGGGAAGAAGCAGTTAGCTGCGGGTGCGAGTTGGCTTGGGTCTGCCGGAGGCACCTGTCACCTTGTGCTTGCGTACCGCACGGCGGATCTTGGCGCTGCGCACCTGGGCGCGGGCCACACTGTGCTTGTCGGTACCCAGCATGGAGCGGGTCTCGGGCTCGAGACCGGCCAGTTGGCGCAAGTAGTTGACCTGCTCCAGCGGCAGTTCAATCCAACCGCCGCGGGGCAAAGATTTGGGCAGTTCCACCATACCGTAACGCACCCGAATAAGGCGGCTGACCTGCACTTCCTGGGATTCCCACAGGCGGCGCACTTCGCGGTTACGGCCTTCTTTCAGACCCACGTGCCACCACTGGTTGATGCCTTCACCACCGGCGGCCTTGATATAGTCAAACTGGGCCGGACCGTCTTCCAGCATTACGCCGGTACGCAGTTTTTGGATGGTGGCATCGGACACTTCACCAAAGGTACGCACCGCGTATTCGCGCTCCACCTCGTTGGAGGGGTGCATCAGGCGGTTGGCCAGCTCACCGTCGGAGGTGAACAGCAACAGCCCCGAGGTGTTGATGTCCAGGCGGCCCACGGCCACCCAGCGGGCATCACGCACCTTCGGCAGGCGATCGAACACGGTTGGACGCCCTTCGGGGTCTTTACGGGAACAGATCTCACCTTCCGGCTTATGGTAAGCCAGCACCCGACAGATAATGTCATCGGCAGACTTGAGTGACACGGCACGGCCGTCGATACGCACCTTGGCGTCGGCCTCTATTCTGTCACCCAGATTGGCAATTTCACCGTCAATACTCACTCGGCCTGCAGCAATCCATGCCTCCATCTCACGACGGGAGCCATGGCCTGCACGGGCCAAGACTTTCTGCAATTTTTCACTCATGAGTTAACTCTTCTGACTCTGATGGCACTTCGGTCCTCTGACCAAAGAGTGCCTCCAATGACTCGGTATCGGCCAATGCAGGCAAAGCTGCCAGACTGTCCAAGCCAAAATACGCTAAAAATTCTGAAGTAGTGGCATACAGCGCCGGTCTCCCCGGTACTTCCTTATGCCCCACCACTCTGACCCATTTCCGGTCAGTCAATATTTTCAGGGTGTGGCTGCTTAAGGCCACGCCCCTGACTTGCTCAATATCCCCCCGGGTCACAGGTTGACGGTAGGCAATCACCGCCAGGGTTTCCAGGGTGGCCCGTGAATATTTGGGCGCTTTTTCCTGCCACAGGGTTTGCAGGTATGGGCTCAGGGTCTCTTGGGTCTGGAAGCGATAACCGCCCGCCACCCGCACCAGATTGACCCCGCGCTCCTGATAATCGATTGTCAGCTCGGCGATAGCTGCACTGACCCGTTCCCGGGACACGGCAAAGGGCGCCAACACTGTCTCGCGCAGCGCCTTGACCGTCATGGGCTTGCTTTGAACAAACAGACAGGCCTCGATAAGCTGTTTCAGCTGCAGGTTATTGATCTGCACTATTTACGCTGCCTCACACCGCATCATGCACGCCACCTCATGCCGCCTTCACATAAATGCCGGACAAGGGCTCCGCCTGGTACAGCTCCACCAGCATCTCCTTGACCAGTTCCATCAGCGCCAGAAAACTCACCACCACCCCGGCCCGGCCCTCTTCATTGCTGAACAGCTGACCGAAAGGCACAAAGGTCTCGTGATTGAGTTTGGCCAGAATCTCACTCATGCGCTCCCGGGTCGACAGCACTTCCTTGCGCACATGGTGATGCTCGCTGGCCTGGATCCGCTGCATCACAGATGCCAGCGCATAGGCCAATTCTTTCAGCGACACATCCGGCGCAATCAGCTCAGGCTTAATGCCCGGTGCCGGCTGGGCCTTGGCCTGGTGCAGATCCCGCTCCAGCCTTGGCAAGGCGTCAAGGGAGAAGGCCGCCTCGCGGATCACCTCATAGGCCTTAAGCTGTTTGATCAGCCGCACCCTGGGGTCTTCTTCTTCCTCGTCATCCTGCACCATCTTGGGCAACAACAAACGGGATTTTATCTCCGCCAGGGTCGCCGCCATCACCAGATAGTCCGCCGCCAACTCAATGCGGGCCTCGGTCAACAGATTGATGTATTCCAGGTATTGGGCGGTGATTTCTGTCAGTGGCAAATCCACCACGTCGAGCTTTTGCTTGCGGATCAGGTACAGCAGCAAATCCAGCGGGCCTTCAAAGGCCTCGAGAAAAACCTCCAGCGCCTCCGGAGGAATAAAGAGATCCGCCGGCAACTCCCTGACGGGTTCGCCGCGTACCAAGGCCAATGGCAAACTTTGCTGCACGCCCTGCACTCTTTCTCTCCCCGCAAAACCGCACTTGGATACTGGTCTACCCGTGCCTTGCGCCAAACGCGCGATTATACCTGAGTATTCAGCACCTTTAAAGGAATGGCGTCAGGTCACCAGCGCCTTCACGGATAATCTCCACCGAGTCTTCCGACATGTCGATGATGCTGGTGGGTTTTTCCCCCAGATAACCGCCGTGGAGAATGGCATCCACCTGATGCTCCAGCAGATCGCGGATATGCTCGGGATCGGACTCGGCAAACTCTTCTCCCGGCATCACCAGACTGGTGGACATCAGGGGTTCATCCAGGGCATCAAGCAGGGCACGGGCGATAACATTGTCCGGCACCCGGATACCTATGGTTTTCTTCTTGTCGTTTTGCAGCCGGCGCGGCACTTCCTTGGTGGCCTTAAAGATGAAGGTGTAAGGCCCGGGAGTGCAGTGCTTAACCAGGCGATAGGCCTGATTGTCAACCCTGGCATAAGTAGCAATTTCCGACAGGTCGCGGCACATCAGCGAGAAATGATGGTCGTTCTCCATTTGGCGAATGCGCACTATGCGGGTCATGGCATCCTTGTCACCCAAGAGACAACCCAGGGCGTAGCCCGAGTCCGTGGGATAGACGATAACGCCGCCGCTTTTGAGAATCGCAACCGCCTGGCTGATAAGGCGCACCTGAGGGTTAACCTCGTGCACATAAAAAAACTGACTCATGATATTGTTCTCCACCGGTCTGATCCCCAGATCCAGTTAACGCCTTGAGGCTGAAATAAATTTTTCCCCAGCTCCACAAAACTGCCGGGAAAATGAAAATCGCTGCCAATGGACCCCAACAGACCATTGAGATGGCTGAGGGCAACCAGATTGGCCCTGTCTTCCAGGGTCTGCTGACCCAGCACCACTTCCATGGCATCACCACCGGCCTCTTTAAACTCTCGCACCAGCTTTTTAAGCCACTTGGCCGAGAGTTTGTAACCACTGGGATGGGCCAGCACGGCCACCCCACCGGCGGCGTGAATAACGGCGATGGCCGAGGACATGTCACCCCAGTTGTTCGGCACATAGCCCGTCTTGTTGCGGGCCAGAAAACGTTTGAACACCGAGGCCATATCCGGCGCTATGCCTTTTTCCACCAGCACCCTGGCGTAGTGGCCCCGGCTGATGGCGGCGTTGCCGGCCAGCTCCCTTGCCCTGTCGTAACAGCCCTCGATGCCGGCCTTGGCCAGACGCTCGCCTATTTCACGGGCCCGCACCTCACGCAACATGCGTTGCTGCTCCAGGAAGGTCAGCAGTCGCGAGTCCTGCCGGTCAAGATTCAACGCCACTATGTGAATATCATAGCTGTGCCAGCGGGTAGAGATCTCCACTCCATCTATCAGCACCAGCGGTCGCTCGCTGGCAGCATTGAAGTCATGGGCCTCGTCCAGTCCGGCAACAGTGTCATGATCTGTGATGGCCAGCATTTGCACGCCCATAGCCTGGGCTCGGGCAACGACATCGGCCGGCGCCAATTGGCCATCGGATGCTGTGGTGTGGCAGTGCAGATCTGCCAGAATGGATTCTGTTATCATGGCGCCATTGTACTTGAATTTACTTGCAAAAGCTTGGTCATATCACAGTTTATCCTGCCAACCCGCCGTTCATGACAAATATTCAATTGACAATTATCCGGTGCTGGGTTTTTCTATAAGCCAACACAAGTAAGGTATCGATTTCACATGAACCGGATTTTTCCAGCCCTTTTGGGCAATGCGCTTCTGATTAACTGGTGGTGGCACTTCCCCAACTCGCGGGTGGTGTGACTCTCTGTGCTTGTGTGAAAAGTAACAGGATTCGACAAAAGGCCCGCAAATTGCGGGCCTTTTTCATTTGGGTCTGCGACAGGCATCAAGTATCGCAGCCGAGGCTGCCAAAGGGATAAGCAATGCAGAAACAGACAATGTCGCAACAGACAGTGCTGAAACAGACAGTGCCAGGGAAAACCCTCGCCAGACTGGTCAAGCAGCACCGGCTGCTCGATTACAGCGATGATCCGCTCACCCTGTACCACAGCCTCACCGGCGATGGTGCCGACACCCTGCTGCTGGAGTCGGCGGAAATCGACAGCAAAGATCATCTCAAGAGCATCATAATGACGGCCGCAGCGCTGAGGATAACAGCCCGCGGATACGACATTACTTTCGAGGCCCTGAGCAATAACGGCGCCCAGCTGTTGCCCCGCCTGCAAGCCCATTTCGGCGGTAATGCAAAGCTGCAGGGGCAAAGCCTGAACCTGACCTTGGCAAGGCCCGCCGCCGGATTGGATGAAGACAGCCGCCTCAAGGCAGGTTCCCCCCTGGATGCCCTTCGCACCTTGCTGTCCGGCATAGATTGCGGTACAGCAGCTCCCGCCTTTGAAGATCTGTTTCTCGGTGGCGTGCTGGCCTACGATCTTATCGACGCGGTGGAGCCGCTGCCCCAGGTAGAGGCCAGTGCCAACACCTGTCCCGATTTCCTGTTCTACCTGGCCGAAACCCTGATTTTGGTGGATCACCAAAGTCGCAAGGCCGAGCTTATCAGCGCCCAATATGCCTGTGACACGGCTGCGGATACCGACATTGCCGCAGAGCTTGAGACCCGGTGTCAGGCCATACTGCAACAATGCGCCGAACCTGTGCAGCTGGCGGAACTCAAACCCGTACAGGCCGAGGTCAGGGTGGATGTCAGCGACGAGGCCTTTATGGCCAAGGTAGATGCCCTTAAACAACACATCATCGCCGGGGATATATTCCAGGTGGTGCCTTCCCGCAGCTTCAGCCTGCCCTGCCCCAATCCCCTTGGTGCCTACCGGGCGCTCAAGCGCAGCAACCCCAGCCCCTACATGTTTTACTTCCGGGGTCCCGACTTTACCCTGTTCGGCGCCTCCCCCGAGAGCGCCCTCAAGTACCAGGCCCATAACAATCAGGTGGAAATCTATCCCATCGCCGGGACTCGCAAGCGCGGTAAAAAAGCCAATGGCGAGATAGATTTCGACCTCGACAGCCGCATCGAACTGGAACTGCGCCTCGACAAAAAGGAGCTGTCCGAGCATTTGATGTTGGTGGACTTGGCCCGCAACGACATAGCCCGCATCAGTGAAAGCGGCACCCGCAAGGTGGCGGAGCTGCTCAAGGTCGACAGGTACAGCCATGTGATGCACCTGGTGAGCCGGGTCACGGGCTCATTACGAAACGATCTCGATGCCCTGCACGCCTACCAGGCCTGCATGAACATGGGCACACTCACGGGCGCCCCCAAGGTGCGGGCCTCGCAACTTATCCGCGAGGTGGAGCAGCAAAGGCGCGGCAGCTACGGCGGCGCCGTGGGTTACCTTAACGGTCTGGGCGACATGGATACCTGTATTGTTATTCGCTCGGCCTTTGTCAAAGACGGCCTGGCCCATATTCAGGCCGGCGCCGGGGTGGTCTATGACTCAGATCCCAGGGCCGAGGCCGAAGAAACCAGTCAAAAAGCCCAGGCAGTAATTGCCGCCATCAAGATGGGAGGTGGCCTGTGAAACTTTACTTGCTCGATAACTTCGATTCCTTTACCTACAACCTGGTGGATCAATTCCGCAGCCTGGGTTATCAGGTGCTCATCTACCGCAATGATGTGGACCCCAATGATCTCGCTGCAAAAATCCTCGCCGATGAAACCTCGGCCCTGGTGCTGTCACCAGGCCCCGGCGCTCCCCACGAGGCGGGCTGCATGATGGCGCTGATTGAATTGATTGCCGGCAAGCGGCCGATACTGGGGATCTGCCTGGGCCACCAGGCTTTGGTGGAACACTATGGCGGCAAGGTGGCCCGGGCACCGAGCGTGGTGCACGGCAAGGCCAGCCCCACAGAGCACAATGGCCAGGGGATCTTCGCCAATCTGCCAAGCCCGCTGCCCGTTGCCCGCTACCACAGTCTGGTGGCGACCCGGGTGCCTGAGTGCCTGCAGGTGATAGCCCAAACCGAGGGCATGCCCATGGCCGTGCTGCACCCCCAGCACAGGGCCCTGGGTTTTCAATTCCATCCCGAGTCAATCCTGACCACCCAGGGCAGCACCCTGCTGGTGCAGAGCCTGGATTATCTTATGCAAGATACGAAACAAAAAATGAAGCAGGAAGTGACCCAGACAAGGGAGCAAGCCCTATGACCAATGCAAAGAGCACAGCCGACGTCGGCCCCTTGCTGGAGCGCCTCTATCGGGGCGAGCAATTGGATCGCAGCCAGGCCAAGACCCTGTTCGGTGCCCTGATCGCCGGCGAGCTGGACGAGGTCACCATAGGCGCCCTGCTTATCGCCCTCAAAGTCAGGGGCGAAACCATAGAAGAAATCTGCGGCGCCGCCGAGGCCCTGCGTGAGGCCGCCAATCCCTTTCCCCGGCCGCAGTTTGACAGTGGCATACTCGACATAGTGGGTACCGGCGGCGATGGCTTCAATACCATCAACATTTCCACCACCGCCGCCTTTGTGGCCGCGGCCGCCGGCGCCAAGGTGGCCAAGCACGGCAATCGCAGTGTCTCCAGTAAGTCAGGCTCGTCGGATCTGCTGGGCCAGTTCGGCATAGATCTCACCATGAGTCCGACACTTGCGGCCCAGTGCCTTAAAAACTTCGGCCTGTGTTTCCTGTTCGCTCCCCACTACCATGGGGGCGTCAGGCACGCTGTGCCGGTGCGTGCCAAGCTCAAAACCCGCACTCTGTTCAACCTGCTGGGGCCCCTGATTAATCCCAGTCGTCCCGAGTATATGCTGCTCGGTGTTTACAGCCCGGATTTGGTCCGCCCCATAGCCGAGGCGCTGCGCGGTCTGGGGGTATCCAGAGCCATGGTGGTCCACGGTGCCGGCCTCGATGAGGTGGCACTCCACGGCGACACCCTGGTGTGTGAACTGAAAAACGGTGAGCTGCAGGACTATCAACTGAGTCCGGCGGATTTCGGTCTCGCCCCCATTGCCGTCACAGATCTGGAAGGCGGCGACCCGGCCCATAATGCCGCCATCACCAAGGCCATATTGCAGGGCCGCGGCCAAAGCGCCCACGCCAATGCGGTGGCGGTGAATGCCGGTTGTGGCATTTACCTGGCGGGGCTCGCCGCATCCCCAAAACAGGGATTTGAGCTCGCCAAAACTGTGCTGGCATCGGGCAAAGGTTATGACAAACTCCTGTCACTGGCAGCGGCCTGTGAACCAGTCACTATTGGGCTGGAAGATGAAGCAAAAAAAGAGGGAAAAGCCCAATGAGCAACGTATTGACCCGCATCATCGACAGCAAGCAGGCCCATATAGCTGCGCTCAAGGCCCGTTTTCCGGAAGCCTCTTTGCAACCCAAGGTATCCGATCGCAGCCTGAAAGACGCGCTCTCGGGCGAAAGCGCCGGATTTATTCTGGAGTGTAAAAAGGCCAGCCCCTCCAAGGGGCTTATTCGCGCCGACTTCGATCCGATAGCCATAGCAAAGGTGTATGACCGTTATGCCGCTGCCGTGTCTGTGCTGACCGACGAGCAGTATTTTCAGGGTGATATGGACTATATCCCCAGAGTGCGGGCGACCATCAGCCAACCTGTGCTGTGCAAGGACTTTTTTATCTCGACCTATCAGGTAAGGCTGGCTGCCCATCAGGGCGCCGATGCCATATTGCTGATGCTGAGCGTGCTGGATGACACCCAATATCGGGAGCTGGCGGTTGAGGCGGCCAAATATCGGCTCGACACCCTGACCGAGGTCAGCAATGATGAGGAACTTGAGCGCGCTATTGCCTTGGGCGCCCCCATCATAGGTATCAACAATCGCAATTTGCGGGACTTGTCCACCGATCTCGCCACCACTGAGGCGCTGGCGCCACGCATCCCGGAAGGGACGCTGATTATCAGCGAATCGGGGATCTACACCCAGGCACAGGTGCGCCGTTTGGCACCTCTGGTGGACGGTTTCCTGGTGGGCAGTTCACTGATGGCGGAGCAGGATTTGGATCTTGCCTGTCGCAGGCTGATTTTCGGCGCCAACAAGGTGTGCGGCCTTGGCCGGGAGGCCGACCTTGAGACTGTGGCCAGGGCCGGTGGCGTCTATGGCGGATTGATTTTTGCCGCCAAATCCCCCCGGGCGGTGGATTTAACCAGGGCCAGGGCGCTTTGCGCCGCCAACGCCAAGGCGCAGCAGCGGCTCGCCATGGTCGGGGTCTTTGTCGATACGGCGCCGGCGGAAATTGCCGCCATAGCAGGGGAACTGAAGCTGGCCGCGGTACAGTTGCACGGCAACGAGTCCGAGGCTGATATTGCAAGCTTGCGAGCCTTGCTGCCCCAGGGTACTGAAATCTGGAAGGCGGTGGCAGTGACCAATGAGCCGCCCGGGGCTATAGCCAGCAGCATACCAAGCGCTATCCCCGGCAATGCAGACCGCTTGCTGTACGACAGCCAGAGCGCCGGGCAATTCGGTGGCACCGGCATCAGTTTTGACTGGCAACTGGACCTGCAGGGCCGCAATGAGGCCATGTTGGCCGGCGGCCTGAACCCCGCCAACGCCGCCGAGGCCGCCGGGGCCGGTTTCCGGGGACTGGATTTCAACTCAGGGCTGGAAAGCGCCCCCGGGGTCAAAGATCCGGCCCTGATAGCCGCAGCCTTTGCCGCCCTGCGCCGCTATTAGCAAACGGCCAACAGCCCTGCGCGCAACAACAGAATTTGAATATGATTGGAAAGTTTAATTATCAACGGAGACAAGCACATGGGTGACTTGAAGCTCGACCCCTACTTCGGCGAATACGGCGGCATGTACGTGCCGCAAATTTTGGTGCCGGCCCTCAAGCAGCTGGAAAGCGCCTTTGTTGAGGCCCAGCAGGATCCGGCCTTCGCCGCCGAATTCACCGATCTGCTGAAAAACTATGCCGGCCGCCCCACGGCACTGACCCTGACCCGCAACCTGTCTCCCAACCCCAGGGTGAAAATTTACCTCAAGCGTGAGGATCTGCTCCACGGCGGCGCCCACAAGACCAATCAGGTGCTGGGCCAGGCGCTGCTGGCCAAACGCATGGGCAAGAAGGAGATCATCGCCGAGACCGGCGCCGGTCAGCACGGTGTCGCCACCGCTCTGGCCTGTGCCCTGCTCGGGCTCAAGTGTAAGGTCTACATGGGTGCCAAGGACGTGGCCCGTCAGAGTCCAAACGTATTCCGGATGCGCCTGATGGGCGCGGAAGTCATTCCGGTCACCTCGGGCTCAGCCACCCTCAAGGATGCCTGTAACGAAGCCATGCGCGACTGGTCAGGCAGCTATGACAGGGCCCACTACCTGCTTGGCACCGCCGCCGGTCCCCATCCCTTCCCCACCATAGTGCGAGAGTTCCAGCGCATGATAGGCGAGGAAACCAAGGCGCAGATGCTGGAAAAAGAAGGTCGCCTGCCCGATGCCGTCATTGCCTGTGTCGGCGGTGGCTCCAATGCCATCGGCATGTTCGCCGACTTTATCGATGAGCCCTCGGTGGAGCTTATCGGGGTGGAACCTGCCGGTAAGGGCATAGACACGCCGATGCACGGCGCACCGCTCAAACATGGCAAGACGGGGATTTTCTTCGGCATGAAGGCGCCCTTGATGCAGGACTGCCACGGTCAGATTGAGGAGTCCTACTCCATTTCCGCCGGCCTCGACTTCCCCTCGGTGGGCCCCCAACACGCCTATCTCAATGCCACCGGCCGCGCCAGATACGAGTCGGCCACCGACGATGAGGCGCTCGATGCCTTCCAGTTGCTGGCCCGCAGCGAAGGGATAATCCCGGCGCTGGAATCGGCCCACGCCCTGGCCTATGCCCTGAAATTTGCCCGCGAATGCACCGAAGACAAGATATTGGTGGTCAACCTGTCCGGTCGCGGTGACAAGGACATTTTCACAGTGTCAGACATACTGGAGGCCCGCGAGTCGGCAAGCGCCAGCCAAGCAAACAACAGCGAGGGAGAGCCCCAATGAACCGTTATCAAACCAGCTTTGCCCGCTTGGCGGCCGAAGGTCGCGGCGCCTTTGTGCCCTTCGTGACCCTGGGTGACCCGACACCAGACCTCAGCCTGGCCATTGTCGATGCCCTGGTGGCGGGCGGCGCCGATTGCCTGGAGCTCGGCTTCCCCTTCTCCGATCCCCTGGCCGATGGCCCGGTTATTCAGGGCGCTAACCTGCGAGCACTGCAGTCGGGCACCACCCCGGACACCTGTTTTGCCATGATTGCTGAAATTCGTGCCAAATACCCCGAGCTGCCCATAGGACTGCTGCTGTACGCCAATCTGGTGTATGCCAACGGCATAGATAATTTCTACGCCCGGGCCAAGGCCGCCGGTGTGGATTCGGTGCTGATAGCCGATGTGCCGGTGGAAGAATCGGCCCCCTTTGTGGCCTCAGCCAAGGCCCACGGCATAGCGCCGATTTTTATCGCCCCGCCCAATGCCGATGCCGACACCTTGAAGCAGGTGGCAGAGCTGGGTGAAGGCTACACCTATCTCCTGTCCCGGGCCGGGGTCACGGGCACGGACACCAAGGCCGGCACACCTGTGGAGACCATACTCCGCACCCTGGCGGAGTTCGATGCCCCGCCGCCGTTGCTGGGCTTTGGCATTGCCCAGCCACAGCAGGTCCGGGACGCCATTGCCGCCGGCGCCGCCGGGGCCATATCGGGCTCCGCCGTGGTCAAGCTGATCGAGACCCACAGGGATAATCCAACCGCCCTTATCGCCGAGCTCAAGGGCTTTAGCCAAGCCATGAAGGCCGCGACTTAAGCGCTCCCAGCAAGCCCTTATTGTGCCTTCCAAGGCATATAGAGAATGACTGATGAGATTGAGGGCTACCCACAAACCGGGTAGCCCTTTTTTGTATCTGGCCCCAGAAACTGGCCAACAGTTTGAAAAGATTGACTCTCTATGACTCTTGCCCTACAAAAGAAGCTTAACCCCGGGCCCATGTTCTAATCAGGGTCAGCTAAGGAGCGGTTCCATGACCGAGGCATTATTGACCGAGGCATTGTTGACCAAGGCATTATTGGTTATCGATGTACAAAAGCTGCTGTTTGAAAACAGCAATCCCCCCCATGAGGCACACGCCGTCATCGACAGGATCAACAGCCTCAGCCGGCAGGCGCGGGATTCCGGCATGCCGGTGATCTTTATCCAGCATGAACAGGAAGGTACGCCCATCGCCCGTGACAGCGACGGCTGGCAGCTGGCCACTGGGCTGGTGGCCGAAGACGATGACTTTCGGGTTGGCAAAAGCACCCCGGACTCCTTCAATGGCACAGGGCTCAAATCTCTGCTGGACGAGCTCGATGTGACCGAACTGGTGATCTGCGGCTATGCCAGCGAGTTCTGCGTTGACACCACGGTGCGCCGCGCCCTGGCCCTGGGTTATCCCGTGACCCTGGTAACGGATGCCCATACCACAGCCAACAAGCCCCATTTGGATGCCGCCAGCATAATCGCGCACCACAACGCCACCCTGTGCAGTATCAAAAGCTTCGGTGTGGTTGCCACCGGCGTCAGCACCCACGAGTGGCGGGCGGAATAATGGGCCGCCAAGCCGCCCGGGCGCCTGTTTAACGGCCTGCCCGGGCGTGCTACACTCGCTGCTTTGCCGTCTTGTTTGGGATTTCCATGAAACAACTGCTGGACTTTCTGCCGCTGCTGGTCTTTTTCATCGTCTATAAATTTTTCGATATCTATGCCGCCACCGGCGCCCTCATCGCCGCCAGTGTGCTGCAATTGATCGCGACCTTTGCTATCTACCGTAAAATCGAAAAGATGCTCTGGTTCACCTTCACCCTGGTCTTGCTGTTCGGCAGCATGACGCTGATTTTCCACAATGATGCCTTTATCAAGTGGAAGGTCACCATCATTTATGGCGTGTTTGCCGCTATCTTCGTCGTGACCCAGCTGATGGGCCGTCCGGTGCTCAAGTCACTGCTGGGGCAGGAACTGAGGGTGGCAGACAAATATTGGGCCAGGGTCAGCTGGTACTGGGTGGCATTCTTTGTCAGCTGCGGCCTTGGCAATATCTATGTGGCCTTTGAGCTGCCACTGGAAGTCTGGGTGAATTTCAAGGTGTTTGGCCTCACGGCCCTGACCTTAATCAACCTGTTTGGCACAGTATTTTATCTCTACAAGCATTTACCCGAAGAGCAACAGAAGGAACTTAAATGATGTGGTACATGATCTCTTCCCAGGACGTTGAAAACAGCCTGGAAAAACGTCTGGCAGCCCGTCCCGCCCATTTGGCCAGATTACAGGAGCTGGCCGATGAAGGTCGCCTGTTGACCGCGGGGCCACATCCGGCCATCGACAGCGAGAATCCCGGCGAAGCGGGTTTCTCCGGCTCTCTGGTGGTTGCCGAATTTGAATCCCTGGAAGCGGCCAAGGCCTGGGCCGATGCCGATCCCTACATTGCAGCCGGCGTTTACGCCAGCGTGATAGTCAAACCCTTTAAGCGAGTGCTGCCCTGATGAAGATTGTTTCCTTCAATATCAATGGCCTGCGCTCTCGCCTGCACCAGTTGCAGGCGCTTATCGACACCCAGCAGCCGGATATCATAGGCCTGCAGGAAACCAAGGTACACGATGAGGCCTTCCCACTGGAAGACGTGCTGGCCATGGGCTACAAGGTGCATTACCACGGTGGCAAGGCCCATTACGGCGTTGCCCTGCTGTCCAAAGACGAGCCTGAATCCGTGTCCAAGGGTTTCCCCTGGGATGAAGAGGATGCCCAGCGCCGGCTGATCATGGGCCAATTCCGCCAGGCCAATGGCCGACTGTTGACAGTGATCAACGGCTATTTCCCCCAGGGTGAAAGCCGTGACCACGAAACCAAGTTCCCCGCCAAGCGCAAGTTCTACGCCGATCTGCAGCGCCTGCTCAGCGAATCCTTCAGTCCGGATCAGGACATTGCCGTGATAGGTGATATCAATATCTCACCAATCGATCTCGACATAGGCATAGGCGAAGTGAATGCCAAACGCTGGCTAAAGACCGGCAAGTGCAGCTTCCTGCCGGAAGAGCGCGAGTGGCTGGCAAAGCTTAAATCCTGGGGCTTTGATGACAGCTTCCGTCTGTTGCACCCGGAGCAGGATGGGGTTTACTCCTGGTTCGATTATCGCAGCAAGGGATTCGATGACAACCGCGGCCTGCGCATCGATGTGATCCTGACCACAGCCAGCCTGAGCCAAAGGCTCAAGGCCTCAGGAGTGGACTACGAGTTGAGGGCCATGGAAAAGCCCTCGGATCACGCCCCGGTGTGGAGCGAGTTCAGTCCGGCTTGACACGGCTAACGTGACACAGCTAAAAAAGGGGCGCTCACAGCGCCCCTTTTAATTCAGACATTTATTCAAACACTCATTCAAACACTTAATCAGACACGGTACCTGTGCAGTATGTCATCCAGGCCGGCCGACGCCTTGTCGAGATCCTGTGACAGGGCCAGGGCCCTGTGGGCGTTGTCGCTTATCACCCCGGATTGACTGCGGATCTCATTGAGCTGATGGCTTATCTCCCGGCAGGCCACACTTTGCTGCTCTGCCGAGGCGGCTATCTGACTGGCCATGTCAAACACCTGATTGACCGAGTCGGCCATTTGCGCCACATCATCCCCCACCAGGGCTATGGCCTCACGGCGGGTATCGGCCTCTGTCACTATCTCCCCGGTAATGTTCGCCAGTCCCCGGGTACCGGATTGCAGACTCTCTATCATGCCCTGAATTTCCACCGTTGCCTGCTGGGTGCGCCCGGCCAGGGTACGCACCTCGTCAGCCACCACGGCAAAACCCCGACCCTGCTCGCCGGCGCGGGCCGCCTCAATGGCGGCATTCAGCGCCAGCAAATTGGTCTGCTCGGAAATACTGTTGATTGTGGTCACCACCGCATTGATTTCGGTCGCTTCACGGGACAGGGCACTGACCGAGTCCGACGCGCTGCCAATCTTGCCCGACAGGGTCGCTATGCCCTGCACGGTTGCCGCAATCCGCTGCTGACTGGCGTTAACGGCGCCGGCATTAGACTTGGTTTGGCTTGAAGTCAGACTGGCATTGGCCGAAACCTCTTCGATGGCATTGGCCATTTCAGACATGGCCACTGTCACCGAATCCAGAAAATGGTGTTGGTTGCGGATAAGATCATCGCTGGCCTTGGCCTGCTGATTGAACTCCCTGGCCGCCTTCGACAGGGTCTCGGCATTGCCGCCGATGGCGGCCACCATATCACTCATGTTATCGGCGCAGCGATCGATTTCTCTGGCAATCAAACTGAAATCATCGGTACCGAAAAAGTTGAGTCTTTGGGTCAAATCACCGTCGGCCAGACGCTTGATGGCCATGTACATGTCCCACAGGCCGCCACCGAGGGAAGTGGAAATCCAGTAGCTGAGCTGAAACAAGGGCAACAAACCCAGGGCAGCGAGCCACAGCATCAAGCTGGCATCACCGCGGGCCTCGGCCTCACGACTTCGTACCTGCGCGCTGTACCCCAGGCTTTGCCCCTGCCATTGCCCGGTGGCCGTGACCGTATCACCGCGCCGCCCAGCTCTGGATTGGGGTTCAAGCCCGAGCGCCGTCATCAGTGCCGGTCTGGCATCTTCGGATACCGAATCCAGGGCTGCCAATCTGGCATCCAGGGCAGCCTGCACGGCCCGGGCGCTGCCATCTTCAATCAGTTTCAGCTCAAGACGGTAATTGGCCAGCGCCACAGCGGCCGTGATGGCCGCCACCATGGAGCACACGACCCAGAACTTGCCATTAAGGCTCAGCTTGATCAGTAGAGCGTCAATTTTACGAAAGGTGATTTGTTTCATCTTATGCTTCCTTCACCGTTGCGCGGCTGCATTGCCAAGTATAGTTGGCCGCAACCGGAACACAGCGTACCTATGTTCCCAAGTCCTATGCCTTAAGCCCTTCAATACCCAGATATTGCAGCAGTTGCTCTATGGCCGAGGTCAGCTTGGCCATGGCCAGCCCCAAGGCCGCGCCCAACATAAGGGGGAGCAAAGCCACCACAGGCTCGCCACCGGCCACAAACAGGCCGCAGCAGCCGATAAAAGCGGCAGGAATAAAAGACAGGGCCCTGTGGCAAGCCTGCAGGCACATGGCGGAGGTAGCCACACCGGTCAGCAGATAACCGAGCCAGGGAGTCGGCATAGCGCCACCGCCCTTGAGTATCAGCCAGGCCCAGAACAGGCCCGATATTAAGGTCAGATTGCAATATAACCAGCCCTTGGCATCAAGCCGGCCTTGGGCGAAGAAGGCACTGCAACCGAGAAAGCCCGCCACTGTCAGCAGGCCGAAGTGATCGGCAAACGCGGCCCAAACGGCCGCCAATAGCCCGGCAGCGATCGCCGCCGGCATACGATTCCACATGATTAACCCCGGATTTTGTATTTTAGTTTGGTAAAAATACGTCAATCCAGGCTGCAAAAACCGGACTTGGGGCAAAGTTTGTGAAATAAAACACCAAACCCGACATCAACCAAATCGGGGATCAGCCACGAAGGGGTTGCTGAGGCGCTCTCTGGCAAAGGTCGACATGGGGCCATGACCGGGTATGAAGCTGACGTCGCCGAGCGGCCATAGTTTGTTTTTGATGGAGTGCAGCAACTGCTCATGGTTGGAGCGTGGAAAATCGGTGCGACCTATGGAGCCATTGAACAGCACATCCCCCACCAGCGCCAGCATGTCGGCGCGATGGAAAAACACCAGGTGGCCCGGCGTATGGCCCGGGCAATGCAACACTTCGAGGCGCTCTTCCCCTATGCTGATGACATCCCCTTCAATCAGGTAACGACTGGGCTCAAACGCGGCACAAGGGGGAAAACCAAAACGTTGACTCTGCTGCGGCAGCATCTGCAACCAGAAACTGTCATCTTCGTGGGGCCCGAGGATTTCTACCCCAAAGCTTTCGGCCATTTCAACCGCGGCGCCCACATGGTCCAGGTGCCCGTGGGTCAGCAGCACCATTTCCAGACTCAGACCAAGGCGGGATATTTCGGCGCGGATCCGCTCAGGATTACCACCGGGATCGACCACAGCAGCTTTGAGGCTGCTTTCACACCAGAGCAAGGTGCAATTTTGCTGAAAGGGCGTCACAGGAATAATGAGATACTTCATAACCACTTTTGAAAACTACTATTGCTTGGAAAACCTGGCCCTAGAGTACGCCAGCCGAATGATAAATTGCCAGCCTGCAACGGATAAAACCTGCAAACTGCGATCTGTCCGCGTCGACCGATTTTGCGCTGAAAAAGGCTAATGGCTGCCACAGGCCGGTATTTTTGTATACAATTCGACGCACATGTCTTTCGGAGTCAGAAATGCACAGCACCCAAAAACTCGCCGGCGTTATTGCCCACAAACACCAATTCCAGGTCCCAGTGGATCACAGTCAGCCCAATGGGGCCAAGATTGACCTTTTCGTGCGCGAACTGGTCCGTTGCGGTAAGGAAAATGCCGAACTGCCCTTCCTGGTGTATTTCCAGGGCGGCCCGGGATTCGCGGCCCAAAGGCCCATGGGCGATTCAGGCTGGATCAAAAGGGCATTGGATGAATACCGGGTGCTGCTGCTCGACCAGCGTGGTACCGGGTTGTCGTCGCCCATCAATTACCAAAGCCTCGCCGGCCTGAGTCCCAATGAACAGGCCGAATACCTGAGCCATTTTCGCGCCGACAACATAGTTCGGGATGCAGAATGGGTTCGGGGCAAACTGAGCCCAGACACGCCCTGGACCATATTAGGGCAAAGTTTCGGCGGCTTCTGTGTGCTCAACTACTTAAGCTTTGCACCACAGGGACTCAAAGAAGCCTATATCACCGGCGGCATACCGCCTCTGAGCCTCAATGCCGAAGCCGTATACCGCGCCACCTATAAGCGGGTACTGCAAAAAAACCGCAACTTTCACCAGCGCTTCCCCGATGCCCAGGCGCTGCTCGACAAACTTGCCGCCCATATAACACAGCACAAGCCCAGGCTTGCCAGCGGTGAAACCCTGACGGTGGAAATGCTGCAGCTGCTCGGGATCCAATTGGGTATGGAAGGCGGCCCCGAAGCCGTGTATTACCTGCTGGAACAGGCACTGTTGCAAACCACCCAGGGCACTGTGCTCAATCCCTTTTTCGCGGTGCAATTCAGTCAGATGCTGGATTACAACAGCAATCCGCTGTTTGCCGTGCTGCACGAGGCCATCTATTGTCAGGACCAGGCGTCCGACTGGGCCGCCCACAGGGTAAGAAACGACTATCCCGAGTTTCACTACGATGCCGACAAGCCTTTATTGCTGACCGGAGAAATGATTTACCCCTGGATGTTTGAGCAATTTGCCAGCCTTCGCCCCCTGCGCGATGCCGCACACCTGCTGGCAGCCAAGCAGGACTGGCCGGCGCTCTATGACGAACAGCAACTGGGGCAAAACCAGGTACCCGTCGCAGCGGCCATCTACAGCGAAGACATGTTTGTCGAGATGGAATACAGCCTGGCCACGGCGGCCAAGGTCAAGGGACTGCGCTACTGGCTGACCTCGGAATATGAGCACAATGGCATCCGCATGGATGGCGAACGGGTGCTTGACAGGCTAATCGCCCTTAACCGTGGCAAGCTGCTGCGCTGAGCCAATGGCGTAAGCAGATGATAAAGCCCATGACTTGCCGATAAACCGAGCTGATTCAGTCTCGGTTAAGGCTCGTGGGGCACAATCGCAGTGTTCCAACCGTTCCGTGAATTGATCATTGCTTTCAGAGCAAGCCCGTTTTGGCTTGCTCTTTTTTTTTTTGCTTGTTGCGCACTGCCAGGCCTTCTGCCCTCGCCTGTGGCTTGCCCGGGCCAGCACGCTGACCGATACTGTGAAAGAGCCTTTCACAAGGAGACCCAAGCAGATGGATATTCACAATCCCCAAGCCCTGGCGCCGGAAATTTTGCTGGGCATAGTCAATGAGAAATTGCGGCTGCAGTGCAAGGACAAGGCCGAACTCCTGTACGAGCTGGATATGGATGGCGCCGAGCTGGACAGGCGTCTGGCCCGCTGCGGCTATCGTTACGATCCGATCAGCAACCAATATCGAGCCAAATAACTTAGCTCAGGCAATTGCACTGCTACGGCTTTTGCCTGCCCCCGTCCCTTTGACAGCACTTCTCCTTGTGCTGCTACCTGCTGCAGCGCCTGTCTTGGGTTTGGCACTATTACCTTTCGCAGTGGTTCCTTTGCCAGAATAGCTTTTAGAAGAATTGCCTTTGGATGAATAGCCTTTGCGTCCACCCCGGCCCTTTTTCCAGGCGGGTTTGGCGCTCACGCCGGCTAGCGCCATCGGCACACTGGCGGCCGCCTCGGCGATCAGCCCCTGCAACTGCTCGGTCAAAGGTGCCATAAAGGCCTGATAAGCCAGTTCCCTGTGGCTGATGCCGTTGAGCCGGCTTTCCCACAGCGCCGTCATATCGGCCGTGGTGGCCACCTCGGGCAGACTGGCGATAAGCCCCTTGCCGGCGTCGGTGGCCAATATCTGCTTGCCCTGGCGCACAAGAAAGCCCCGCTTGAACAGCAGTTCGATAATCCCCGCCCGGGTCGCCTCTGTGCCCAGACCATCGGTTTCTTTGAGGATTTTCTTGATGTCGGCCGACTGTACGTAGCGGGCAATGCCCGTCATGGCCGCCAGCAGTGTGGCATCGGTAAAATGCTTGGGGGGCTGGGTTTGCTTGCTGAGCAGTTCACCGCGCTCACAGTGCAGCGGTTCATTGGCATTGAGGGCCGGCAGGTTTGACTGCCCCTCATCGTCTTCCTGCTGCTGGCCGAAGAGCGGCTTCCAGCCGGGGCGGGTTATCCGTTTGGCCTTGCTGCCAAAGCGGCCACCGGCGATTTGCAGCAGCACCTCGGTCTCATAATATTCATGGTGGGGATAAAACTGTGCCAGGTACTGGCGGGCAATCTGCAGATACAGTTGCCGCTCCCTGAGCGCCAGGCTTGCCAGGTTGGCAACCTTCTCGGTCGGCACTATGGCATGGTGGGCATCCACCTTGCTATCGTCCCAGGCCTTGGACACCCGTTTGGGATCCGGCGCATCCATACCCGCAGTCAGCTCGGCGGCGCCCTGGGTTATCGCAGCCAAGGTGGTCGGCACCTGTGCCAGCTGCGCCTTCGGCAGATGGCGACTATCCGAGCGCGGATAGGTGATAAGCTTGTGTTTTTCATAGAGGGCCTGGGCGGTATCCAGCACCTCCTTGGCACTCATACCAAAGCGCTTGCCACAATCAATCTGCAGTGCCGACAAACTGTAGGGTAAGGGCGGCGCCTGTCTTTTGGGTTTGGTTTCCAAAGTTAACAACTGCGCCGGTTGATTGCCTATGCTGTCCACCACCTTTTGCGCCAGGCGCTGGGACAAGACCCGTCCTTCCTCATCCATGTAGGGCTGACAAGCTTCACTCGGTTGCCACTTGGCACAAAAGCGCTCACCCCGGGTAGTGATGATATGGGCCAGTACCTCGTAATAATCCCTGGGCTGGAAATTGGCTATCTCGGCATCGCGGCGCACCACCAGTCCCAGCAGAGGTGTCTGCACCCGGCCCACGGACAATACCCCCTGATAGCCCACCTTGCGCCCGGCCAGGGTATAGGCCCGGGTCATGTTCATGCCATAGAGCCAGTCGGCGCGGCTGCGGGCCAGGGCCGAAGTGGCGAGCGGCACAAATTCCTTGTTGGATCTTTGCTGCGCCAGGGCCCGTTTCACCGCTTCGGGGTTGAGATCGCTTATCAGCAGCCTGCGGGTGTTGGCGAGCCTCGCCGCATCGACACCGGCAAAGGACAGCACCTCGTCCACCAACAACTGCCCTTCCCGGTCGGGATCGCCGGCATGCACTATGGTGCTTGCCTGTTTCAGCAGGCGCTTGACCACCGCCAGCTGCCCCTTGGCACTGGCTTTGGGCACCAGTTGCCAGCGCTGGGGCACTATGGGCAAGTGTTCAAACTGCCAGGATTTGAAGGCGGGATCGTAGGCATCGGGCTCGGCCTGCTCAAGCAAGTGGCCAATGCACCAGGTGACGCAATCGCCGTTACCGAGCTGGATATAGCCGTCGCCCTTGGTGTGTGGCTTTGGCAACACATCGGCAATGGCCCGCCCCAGGCTGGGCTTCTCGGCAATATAGAGGATCATGGCGTTTAAAGCACTGGATGAATTTACAGTAAAATGTAAACCAGCTGCGCTGACAAGGCAAGTTGGCCCCAGGGATCCGACCGCAAAAACAACAACGCCGGTCACTGGGACCGGCGTTGTTCAAGCCAACATCTATCAAGGATGGCAGACGTTGTGCAGCTCAAGGTTGGTGCCAATATCCTTGTTGCGATTGGCCTTGGCGTCATCGTTGCGCAGCTGGGTCAGGTGATCCAGGTAGGCCTGATCCACATCGTTGGTGATGTAGTGACCATCGAATACCGAGGTCTCAAAGCGCTTGATCTCCGGATTCTCCATACGTACGGCTTCCACCAGATCGGTCAGATTCTGGAATATGATGCCATCGGCACCAATAAGCTTGGCAATCTCATCGGCATCACGACCATGAGCTATCAGCTCGTTGGAAGTGGGCATGTCGATACCGTACACGTTCGGGAAGCGGATTTCCGGGGCCGCAGAGGCAAAGTACACCTTCTTGGCGCCGGCTTCACGGGCCATTTCGATGATCTGCTCTGAGGTGGTACCGCGCACTATGGAGTCATCCACCAGCAGCACATTCTTGCCCTTGAATTCGGCGTTGATGGCATTGAGCTTGCGGCGCACCGACTTCTTGCGCTCCTGCTGACCGGGCATGATAAAGGTCCGGCCAATATAGCGGTTCTTCACGAAACCCTGACGATACGGCAGGTCCATGCAACGGGCAATTTCCAGCGCGATATCACAGGAAGTTTCGGGAATAGGGATCACCACGTCAATGTCATGGTCATACCATTCTTTCTTGATCTTCTCACCCAGCTTGGCGCCCATGTTGACCCGGCTGGCATACACAGACACCTTGTCTATGGTGGAGTCCGGACGGGCAAAATACACGAATTCGAAGATACAGGGTGAGTAGCTCGGCGTCGCGGCGCATTGGCGAGTAAACAACTGACCATCGAGGGTGATGTACACGGCCTCACCGGGGGCCACATCGCGCATCACCTCAAAGCCGACCGCGTCCAGGGCAACACTTTCGGAAGCCACCATGTACTCGGTACCATTGGCAGTTTCGTGCTTGCCGAGCACCAGAGGACGAATACCATAGGGGTCGCGGAACGCCACCAGGCCTTCGCCCACTATCATGGCCACCACGGCATAGGCACCACGGGTCTGGGCATGCACCTTGGTCACAGCATCAAACACCTGTTCACTCGACAAATGAGCCGTTTGCACCTGCTGCAGTTCATCGGCCAGCAGGTTCAACAACACTTCGGAATCCGAGGTGGTGTTCACGTGACGGCGTTGCTGCTTCAGACGCTCGGCCAACTCCAGGGTATTGGTCAGGTTGCCGTTATGGGCCAGAGAAATACCGTAGGGCGAATTGACGTAGAAGGGCTGAGCTTCGGAGGCACTGGAGCTGCCGGCGGTGGGGTAACGCACATGGCCGATGCCGGCGTTACCCTGGAGACGTTGCATATGCTTGGGCTCGAACACATCACGCACCAAGCCGTTGGCCTTGCGTAATCTGAAAGCGCCACCATCAACAGTGACTATGCCGGCCGCGTCTTGACCTCTGTGCTGAAGCACGGTCAAGGCATCATAGATGGTTTGGTTAACCGATGAATGGCCAACAATTCCGACGATACCACACATGTGAGAGTTTCCTCGTATTTAAGATGTGATTGTATTTTTTATATTTTGGGTACAAAGCTCGAGGTATTTTCCAGGTAATGGAAAAACCACTGGATGACCACCCCAAACTCGGGGACCAATCGCGACGCCTTCCACCATGGGGTATTGGGCGCGCCGGTAAAGGCATCCAGGAAAAACAGCATGGCGCTGACGATCAAAGCGCCGCGCAGGGCACCGAAACACAGGCCAAGCAGCCTGTCGGTACCCGATAATCCGGTTTTGGCCACCAATTGGCCAAGAAGATAATTGATGAGCGCGCCGAGGATGAGGGTGGTGACAAAGAGTATGGCAATGGCAACGCCATTGCGCAGCATTTCGTCGGCGATCTGGGTCAGTTGCTGTGCGAGATCCAGATAAAACTGGCTGGCAATGAAAAAGGCCGCAAACCATACCACCAGAGACATGGCTTCTTTGGCAAAACCGCGGATCAGACTGATTAAGGTCGACAATCCGATGACAAAAATGATGGCGTAGTCAATCCAGACCATGGAATGGGCTTTCCGGCACAGGCTTCAGGACGGCGCGATTCTAACAGAGAAGCGGGAGATTCTCACCCCCGCGACGGCAAATAAATTGTTCGTAAGTGGCAACACTCAGCTTTCCAGTGGATCGTAGGCTACAACCTTGCCCTTGAGCTGGGTCAATTTTTCCACCTCGGTAAGCAAACGAGTGAGCTTCTCCTGGGACACATCTGGACCGATATACACCTTGGTCAACTTACCATCCACGGGCCTTGCCGGCAGGGTGTAGGCGCTGAAGCCGGCCTTGCGCAGTTTTTTCACCAGGGCCTGCACATTGGCGGCGTTGCTGAAGGCGCCCAATTGCACCGTCCAGGCCGCCTGCTTGGCACTGCGCTGGCTTTGGGTCTGTACCGGCTTGGCCTGAGTTTGAGGCTGAGCCTGCGCTGTTTGCTTGACCTCGGCCTCCGCAGGCTTGCGCTCTGGCTCTGGCTCGGCGGTGGCGGTTTCAGTCACCGATTCATCGGCCGCAGACGGCGCACCCGCATCGTCATCCTCAGCCAGACTCTCGGGTTCAAACTGACTGGCGGGCAACAGCTCGGCACTGGCCTCCGGACGCAGGGGGATCTCGGCGAACTGCTCTTCCACCCGCGCCTTTTTGCCATCAAGAATATCGGGCAGGAAGATAACCCCCAGGGCCACCAACACCACGGTACCGACCAAACGGTTATGAAACTGACTCGACAAACCTAGTTACCACCCATCAACGACTTGAACCCGGACACAGTGTAAAAGGAGCCAAACACAATTACCACCTCATCCTTGCCGGCTTCTGCAAGCACGGCATCCCTGGCCTCGTCCATCCCGGCAAAACAGCGAACACTGGCACTTGCCGGCAAACAATCGCGCAAGGTGTCGGCGCTTGCCCCGCGCTCACCACCCAGGCTCACCAGATACCAGTCACTGATGACGGGGGTCATAATCTGCATCACGCCGGCGATATCCTTGTCCTTGAGCATGCCGCACAGGGCGCGGATGCGTTTGCCGTCATAAGCGGCAAGTTGTTTGACCAGGAAGCGGGCCGCATGGGGATTGTGGGCCACATCGAGGATAATGTCAGGCGCACTGGCAATCTGCTCCATCCTGCCTGTGAGCCGCGCCGCCGCAATGCCCCTGGCAATCTGCTCATCACTTATGTTCAGTGGCAATTGCTCAAGCACCGCAATCACGGTTGCGGCATTGGGCAGTGGCAACTGGGGCAAGGGTAAATTCTGCAGGCTGCGCTGCCGGCCCTGGAAGTGCCACAGCGTGCCATCGTCACCATAGGAAAACTCCTGACCCACACGGTAAAGCCTGGCGCCTTTTTCTGCGGCAACTTCGATTACTGTATGGGGCAGATCAGCTTCCCCCACCACGGCGGCCTTGTCCTCGCGGAATATGCCCGCTTTTTCACGGCCAACGGCCTCGCGGGTGTTGCCAAGGAAGGCCTGATGGTCCAAATCCACCGCGGTGATCACCGCCACATCGGCATTAATCAGATTAGTGGCATCCAAACGCCCACCCAAACCCACTTCGAGGATCACCACATCCGGCTTGGCGGCAGCAAACAGCATCAGCCCCGCCAGGGTGGCGTATTCGAAAAAGGTCAGGGAAATCTCACCCCGGGCGGTTTCTATGGCGTCGAAGGCGGCTATCAGATCGGCATCGGCAGCGTCTTTGCCCCCGATACGCACCCGCTCGTTGTACTTCAGCATATGGGGTGAGCTGTATACCCCGACACTGTAGCCGGCCCCCGCGAGCACAGATTCCAGCATGGCGCAGGTGCTGCCCTTGCCATTGGTGCCCGCGACCGTGATCACCAGACTGTCCGGCAAGCTGTCCACGCCCAATCGCCTGGCCACGGCGGTCACCCTGCCAAGGCCCATTTCAATTTCGGTGGGATGAATGGAGAGCTGGTAATCCAGCCATTGCTGCAGGTTCGAATCCCTGCCGGGGCGCTTTTCCATAGAAAACAAACTCGGTTGAATTGGGCGCGTGTTGGATATCAAGGTTTATTAACAATGCAAGCCGCGCCCGGATGGCTCAAAAATTAGCACAGGGACAAGGTTCAGTCCAGCATGAACAAAGGACCCAATGCCAATTTAGGTATTTGAAATTCTTCGGGATAAGTCACATCCACCAGATAGAGGCCATGGGGCTTGGCCGTGGCTGCAGCCAAGGTTCTGTCCTTGGCTTCAAGCAGGGTCGCCATCCAGTCCAGGGGCTGATTGCCAAGACCTATTTCCAACAGGGAGCCAACAATATTGCGCACCATATGGTGCAGGAAGGCATTGGCCTGGATGTCCACTATGATGTACATGCCCTGGCGGCTGACACTGACCTTGTGCACGTTGCGAAACGGGGTCTTCGACTGACAGCCGATGGCGCGAAAGCTGGTGAAATCCCGCTCCCCCAGCAGCACCTGGGCCGCCAAATGCATCTTTTGCTCGTCTATGTCGCCATGGTAATGACTGACCCCGTGACGCAGGATCCCGGGGCGGAAATTGTGGTTGTATATAACATAGCGATAGCGCCTGGCGGTGGCGGAGAAACGGGCATGAAACTCATCGCTCACGGGTCTGGCCCAGCGCACGGCCACGGCATCGGGCAAATGCACATTCACTCCCAAGGTCCAGGCCCCTTCCTTGCGTATGGCCTGAGTATCAAAATGCACTACCTGGCCCGTGGCATGGACACCGGCATCGGTGCGACCGGCGCACTGCACTTCTATGGGTTCATTGGCGACAATGGACAGGGCCCGCTCCAATTGCGCCTGCACCGAGTCCACCTGGGCCTGGCGCTGCCAGCCATAAAATTTACTGCCGTCGTATTCAATTCCCAGGGCAATGCGCATGTCTATTCTCACATATCTCGAACAAGGCGGCGGATTTTAGCATAGTCACGGCGCCTTTCCCGAAAAAAAAACGGCGCCCCGGGCGCCGTTTTCCGCTGTAATCAGAGCTTATTCGATTTCCGCCAGCAAGGCCGCAGCCTCTTCTTTTTGGCGGGCATTGCCGTCGATTTCCACTTCCCGCAGCAGGGCTCTGGCACTGTCTGTATCGTCAATTTCGATATAGGCACGGGCCAGATCCAGCTTGGCATTGACCGAGTTTTCCTCGTCATCCACATCAATCATGGAGGTGTTACCGAGCAGACTGTCCATTTCGCCCAAATCCATGTCCACATCCAGCGCAGGATAAGGCTCCAGTTCGGCTTCACTCTCGCTTGCTTCGTTGAGCAGACGGTCGATATCGATAAAACCGTTTTCTTTTTGGAAGGAGCTGAGATCTTCCTCTTCCACCTTGCGCGCCGGTTTCTTTTTCTTCTCCGTCGCGGTCAAGGCCGCCAGGGCTTCATCCATCGACAAATCATCATTATCAAGGCTGAAACCTTCTTCTTCCTGCTCGGCAAATGCTGCCAGCAGATCATCATCACTGATGTCCTTGGCGGATATGGCCTTGGGATCTTCACTTGGCTCCTCTGCCTCATCCGGGCTATCCCACTCCAGCGTCTTCGCCCCTGGCTTGCCGGCCTTAAGATCGTTGAAGAAACCAGAATCCCTTTCCTTATTTGCTTTGGGCCTGTCTTCCTTATCGAGAGTGAACTCCAGCGGCGCGTTTTTATCTTCCTTGGTCTCAACCTCGTCCAATGTGGGCTCGCTTTCAGCAAGCGTATCCTCAATGAGGCTGTCCAGGTCGAAGTCAGCGGTCTCAACCTCTTCAGGCTCATCGGCCTTGGTCATTTCCCGCTTGAGTTGATCCAGTTCATCCTGGCTCAGGGCCTTTGGACCTTTTACCGGTTCTTCGGTTTCCGGTGGCAGATTGAACTCGGCCAGCAGGGCGTCGAGATCCTCTTCCATGTCCTGGCTGCCCAGTTCTTCTTCCAACTCTGCCGCAATTTCAGCGCTCAGATCTTCCTGTTCCGCGTCGTGCTCAGGCTCGGCCGGAGCATCAAAACCAGCCAACAGGGCATCCAAATCCTCTTCGCCGACATCGGGCCCTTCCCCCAGTTCCTCATCCAATTCGGCAGCAATTGAGTCTCGGGTGTCCTGCTCATCCAGGGCAGGGCTTGACTCGTCCGTGTCCGGTTCAATGCTGTCATCGGCCGGAATTTCCATATCGGCCAACAAGGCGTCCAAATCTTCCTCGACCTCGGCTTCACTTGGCTCGGCAGATTTATCTTCTGTGGTCTCCAGTCCCGCCATCAAGGCATCCAGATCCTCATCGCTGACCTCGCCGTCTTGCTCACCCATGGCTTCGGCCCAGAGGTCGTCCAAACTCTGTCCTTCCTCATCGGCACCGCTATCAACGTATACCTCAGCCTCTTCAGACGGCTCCGGCGCCACAGTGACATTGCTCATGTCCAGCAAGGAATCAATGCTGTCGTCGGCATCTTCATCCAGATGCACGGCCATTTCGTCGGTGGCTTCCTGCTGTGTGGCGGCCACGGCTGCGGCAACAGGTGCCGCCACTGCAGCAGCCTCCATGACCTTGGGCTCGGTCATCGATTCCTGCGCACCACGGCGGCGACGCATAAACATCCACACCAGCGCCAATATCAGCACCGCAGGAATGGAAGCGCCCAAGATCAACACCAAGGGGCTGTCCACCAGGCTGCGCCACTGATCCCCGGCCTTGGTGGATTCTATCTGAGCCAGCGCCTGAGCTTGCTTCAGAGCCTCATTGTCGGTCTGCAGACTTGCATTTTGTTCCCTTGCCGCCGCCAAGGCTTCTTCCAGGGTGGCGATACGGGTATTGAGTTCCTCAACCTTGACCTGCAAGCCTTCAACATCGTTGTTACGCACTTCCAGTTGATCTTTCACCCGCCCCAGCTCGTCGGTAAGGGCCAAATTCTGCCCCTGGGCTTCCTCGAGCTTAGCGCTCAACTGCTTGACCGTCTCATCCTGGTTTGGCAACACAGGTTTGGGCGGCATCTTGGCTTCTGGCTCAGGCACAACTTCGGCCACGGCAGGTTTAGCCGGCTCAGGCTTTGCGACGACAGCGCCACTGCGCCATGCCTTATCCTGGGATTCTGCCCGCTCCTTTGCCAATGACTTGGGAATGGCCAGCATGGCCTCCCGGGATGGGATCAGCAGTATCATGCCCTTTTCTAGACTGTTGTAATTGGCTGTGGCGAAGGCATGGGGGTTGGCATCGTATATGGCCGCCATCACCTGATAGATGGTGACATTGGTATCGGGGCGGACTTTCTGCGCTATGCTCCAGAAGGTGTCGGCCGAGGAGGTGGGGCCATACTGGCGTTGGCTCTCACGGGTCTGACCATCTGGGCCGGTTATTTTCAGCGGCTCGGCGGCTTGTACAGCGGGAAATTGGGGGGCAGCAAGGGTAATAAAAACGGCAGCGACCAGGCCACCAAGATAAGAAGTGCGAAAGTTCATCAATCCTTCCCTTTCAAGCGCGCATGTTCACCGGGCGGCGACAGGCTTTAGGCAATTGTATTTATTCAGATTACTATAAACCAGAAATTCATGCCCTGCTACTGTTCACATTTGTAAAACAAAAAAAGCCCGCTGCTTGCGGGCTTTTTCTACAAACTCACTGAGTTTGCTCACTTTTTACAGATAATCGCGGATCAGGATCTCACCGATTTGCACACTGTTGAGGGCGGCCCCCTTGCGGATGTTATCCGAGACTACCCAGAGGTTTATGCCGTGTGAATGGGAAATGTCCTTGCGCACCCGACCCACATACACAGGATCCTGACCTGCACCGTCGGTCACTGCCGTTGGATAATCGTCATCATCCTCGAACAGCACCACACCCGGGGCATCACGCAGCACGGCTTTCACGTCCTCGGCATCCACCTGGGCACGGGTCTCTATGTGTATGGCTTCGGAATGACCATAAAACACGGGTACACGCACGGCCGTGGGGTTAACCACTATTTCATCGTCACCGAGGATCTTGCGGGTCTCCCACACCATCTTCATTTCTTCTTTGGTGTAGCCGTTATCCATGAATTTATCTATGTGTGGCAAAACGTTAAAAGCAATCTGCTTACTGTAAACGCTGGGCTCAACCGGCAGCCCCTGCAGCAGCTTGGCACACTGACCGGCCAGCTCTTCGATGGCCTTCTTGCCGGTACCGGACACGGACTGGTAAGTGGCCACGTTGATGCGGCTGATGCCATAGGCGTCGTGGATAGGCTTTAAGGCCACCAGCATCTGAATGGTGGAGCAGTTGGGGTTGGCAATGATGTTACGGTTACGGAAATCGGCAATGGCCTCGGGATTCACCTCGGGGACCACCAGCGGAATGTCGATGTCGTAACGGAAGTGTGAGGTGTTGTCTATGACCACACACCCGTGCTCGGCGGCTATGGGGGCCCAACGGGCCGACACATCGCCCCCGGCAGAGAAGAAACCAATCTGTGCCTGGGACCAATCAAAGCTCTCAACGTCAAGAATTTCCACCTGTTTCCCATGGAAGGTCACGGTATCGCCGGCGCTGCGGGCACTGGCCAGGGGGAAAAGTTTGGCAACGGGGAAATTGCGCTCCTCGAGGATCTCAATCATGGTTTGACCCACGGCGCCCGATGCACCCAATACGACTACGTTAAATTGCTGCGACATGTTTATGAACCGATTCCAGTGAAACCTAATTGGGACAACCAATCTACCTCAGATGCCCCCGTGTGTGCCAGCGCCAGGGCACTGAATTCCCGGCGATGGCGGTGATTTTTTCTCATATTGTCAAAACCGCGCCCATCAAGGCCTTCACGGCGAAAGACCCAGTCATCATCACGGAGGTCGTATACGCTGCGACACAGACCCAGCAGTTGTCGTTCATCGATGTTTTGAGACAGGGTCACGCCGGCCAGATGGAAGGGTGGCAACAGGCTGTTGAGGTCGGCACTCGGGGTAATACCAAGCTCCCGGCACAGTGCCTGGTAGAGCATATAAGTACCGCGGGCCTTGCCTTCGAGGCTGTAACCGGCAATATGGGGTGTGGCGAGATCCACCAGCAGAACCAACTCGGCCATGGGATTGGGCTCCCCTTCCCAGACATCAAGCACCAGGCGCAGGTCCGCCCGCCGGCTCTTTACCCGGATAAGCGCCCGGTTGTCTATCACCTCGCCGCGGCAGCAGTTAAGCAACCAGGCATTCTGTGGCAGCTTATCCAACTTCTGCTCATCGAACAGGTACCAGGTGGGGTGCGGGCCTTCGCGGGTTAATGGTACATGCAGGCTGATGACATCAGCCCAGCCCAGCAGCTCGTCGAGGGCATAAAATTCCCGCTTATCGCCGCTTTGCGCCAGCAAGGGATCGCACAGCCTATACTCAACCCCGTAGGCCTTCAGGCAGTTGGCCAGGGCCGTGCCTGTGTTGCCGGCGCCGACAATGGCCACCCTTTTATCCTTGAGTCGCCCGCCATAGCGCTGTGCCAATTCCAGCATGGCAATGAAGGCGAATTCGCCGACGGCGATGGCGTTACAGCCGGGTGCATTGGCAAAGGGAATATTACGGCTCGCCAAATAATCCCGGTCCACGTGGTCCATGCCTATGGTGGCGCTGCCGACAAATCGCAGTTGTTGGTTGGCCTGCAGCAGGGCATCATTGACCTTGGTTACGGAGCGCACCAGCAGCACATCGGCAGCGGCCACTGTCGCGGCATCCAAAGTACGACCGGACACCTTGACCACCTGCCCCAGTTCACCGAACAGCTCGTCAACATAGGGCATGTTTTCATCGACCAGGATTTTCATTACAAGCTGAGACTCCCAAGGACTAAGTGGGTGCATTGTAACAATAAAAAAGGGAAGCATAGCTCCCCTTTTTTGTGTATTTGTGTAGCGTTGCCGCTTACTTGTACTTGCGCATTACCAGTGTCGCGTTGGTGCCACCGAAGCCAAAGCTGTTGCTCATGATGGTATTGAGCTCGGCATCGCGGTATTCACGCACAATCGGCATATCCTTGGCGGCATCGTCCAGATTGTCGATGTTGATCGAAGGGGCGATAAAGCCGTCCTTCATCATCAGCAGGCTGTAGATGGCTTCATGGACACCGGCTGCGCCCAGGGCGTGACCAGTCAGAGACTTGGTGGACGCAATTGGCGGCACCTTGTCCTTGAATACTTCGCGGATGGCTTCCAGCTCACGCACGTCACCTACCGGAGTAGAAGTACCGTGGGTGTTGATGTAATCGATAGGGGTATCCACATCGGCCAGGGCCATTTGCATGCAGCGCACCGCGCCTTCACCGCTTGGGGCCACCATGTCATAGCCGTCGGAAGACGCACCGTAGCCGATGATTTCGGCGTAGATCTTGGCGCCACGGGCCAGTGCATGTTCCAGCTCTTCGACTATCACTATGCCGCCGCCACCGGAGATCACGAAACCATCGCGATCCGCATCATAAGTACGGGAGGCTTTCTCTGGGGTGTCGTTGTACTTGGTTGACAGGGCGCCCATGGCGTCGAAGCCCATGGTCAGGGTCCAATCGATCTCTTCGGCACCGCCGGCAAAAACCATGTCCTGCTTACCCATTTGGATCAGTTCAACCGCGTGACCGATACAGTGGGCACTGGTGGCACAGGCAGAGCTGATGGAATAGTTCATACCCTTGATTTTAAAGGGTGTCGCCAGACAGGCACTGGCTGTGGAGGACATGATGCGCGGCACAATGTATGGACCTACGCGCTTGACGCCCTTTTCACGCAGAATGTCGGCAGCCTGCACCTGGTTGGAAGATGAAGCCCCACCGGTACCGGCGATCAAACCTACGCGGGGGTTGGAATATTGCTCTTCGGTCAGACCCGCATCTTCAATGGCTTCCTGCATTGACAGGTAAGCGTAAGCGGCGGCGTTGCCCATGAAGCGCATGGCTTTGCGATCAATAAGCTCAGCGGGATCCAGTTTGATGTTGCCCCACACATGGCTGCGCAGCTGCATTTCTTCAAATTGCGCAGAGTGAGTAATACCACTGCGTCCGGCCTTCAGTGACTCGGTCACTTCCTGCTTGTTGTTACCTATGCTTGACACAACGCCAATGCCGGTGATCACGACTCTTTTCATGTTCTACTATCCATTCCGTACAATCAGTACCAATTTTAGTGCGCCAATAGTATCCCCTTTGGCGCTTTTAAGTGGTCAGCTTTCCATAAAGGCAGGTAAAATAATGCCTATTATGCAACACAGAGTAAATGCTTTGACCCCGACCGAGCCCGGCTTCCTCTCCTATCACGCACAACTTCTGCCCTTGAAAAACCAAGCCCTGGACAGGCGCGCAACCCTGGTACTGCATGCCAGCAAGCCCGAACATCTGGCCGGTGCCGACAGCCTGTTACGGGCGCTGCTGACCGAGGGACTAAGCCTCAAGCTGCTGCTGTGCTGCGACAGTATGCCTAAGCTGAATACACTCTATAGCAACACAAAATTTGAAAAAGATCATTCTGTTTTCAAGCAATTGCTCGAATGTGAACCGCTGGCACTCAAAGAAGGGCAAAGGTTACAGCTTGAGGACGGTGGCTTGTGGCTGGATCTGCATTTGGGCGATGTTGCCACTACCCTCGCCGCCCTGCCCTGCGGCCCGCAGGGTGCGGTCGATGCCTGGTTGGAACTGTTACCCAGCCGGGAACTGTTGCGCCTGTCCCGGGATGGGGCTCTTTGCCTGGCAGAAGGTACAAGGCATGAGCTGGATCTGTCCGAGCGCCTGGCGCTGTGGCACGAATACCGCTGCAAGCACAGGTTGCCGCTGACGGTCGGGACAGTAGAGCCCAAAACCACGGCCATTATCGGCGGCGGCATAGCCGGTGCCTGCATGGCGCTGGCACTGACCATGAGGGGCCAAAGGGTCAGCCTGTTTTGCGCAACAGATGAGTTGGCGGGTGCCGCCTCCGGCAATCGCCAGGGCGCAATTTACCCCTTGCTGACCCCTGAGGATGGCGAGCTGTGCCGCTTCTTCATCCAGGCCTTCCTTTACAGTCGCAGGGTAATAGAGCAGTTGCAGTCTGCCGGTCACGCCATTGCCCATGATTTTTGCGGCGTACTGCAAACCGGCCATGATCAACGCTCGGCGGAGCGACTCGAAAAAATCATCCAGGCCAGCCATTGGCCGGACAGGATAGCCAGACGGGTCGATGCGGCCGAAGGCGCAAAGCTTGCCGGGCTCGGCATAGACAATCCCGGCATTTTCTACCTCCTCGGCGGCTGGGTCAGCCCGGCCGAGTTTTGCCGCGCTGCGGTGGCCCAGGCCCAACAAAGCGGCCTGTTGGACTTGCACCTGGGCACCCGGGTGAAGGCGCTTAAGCAACTTGAACAACTTAAGCAGCTTGAACACGGTTGGCAACTTGAGGGAACGGAAGGCGCCCTTGGGGAGTTCGACCAACTGGTGCTGGCCTGCGGCGAGGGCATAATGCAGTTTGCCCAGACCCGAAGCCTGCCGGTGAGTCCTTTCCGCGGTCAGGTATCCCATGTACCGAGTCAGGGAGCGCTGCCGCAGCTGAAAACCGTGCTTTGTTCCCAGGGTTACTTCACGCCGGGGCACATGGGCAGCCATTGCATGGGGGCAAGCTACGTTAAGGGGGCTCAGGATGGCCATTACAGCGAAGCCGAGCAGCGGGGGAATCTGGACAAGATGCGGGACAGCTACCCGCAGCAGCAGTGGCTTGAGGATCTTGATATTTCGGCGCAAAGCGCCAGGGTTGGAGTGCGCATGGTCACCCGGGATCATTTCCCCATGATGGGTGCCGTGCCCGATACTCAAGCCCTGATGGACATGTATCAGGCCCAGGGCGTGGGCCCTGCAGCGGCAAGCTTTTGGCAGCACAGGGCTCTGCCGGAACTGCCGGGACTCTACATGCTGGCGGGCTTGGGTTCCCGCGGCATCAGCTCGGCGCCACTGGCGGCCGAGTGCCTCGCAGATATGATGCAGGGCGAAGTGCCGCCCCTGAGCCAGGCATTACTCGATGCCATGGCCCCGAGCAGAATGTGGCAGCGTAAACTGCTCAAGGGTAAATCACTGGACTGACAGCCGCAGCCCGGCAAGCGCTGCAGCCCGGCAAGCGCTTAGGCTGCGATACTGGCTCTCAGTTCGTCCCAGGCGTTGGCCACCAGGGCGAAATCCGCCGGTGCCAACTCGCCCCTGGCGATGTCAAGACAGGCAGCCATCTTGGTGTCGAGGCGCTCGCTGTCCACATCCCCCTCGGCTTCCAGCTCGGCCAGCGCCACGGCAAAATGGCCCTGCAGATAACCGCTGGCAAACATAGCATCGTCATCGCCGTTGGCCACTATGCCCGCGATCCACTGATCCAGGGCGTTTTCATACTTCTCAAACATCTCTTACTCCGACGGGTTGGCCACCTGGTACATCACATAATCCCGATAGCCGGTGACAATTCGGTAATAGCCACTCAGGGCCTTGTCCAGTTCCGGGTCGCCACTATCCACGATCAGCGGCCTTCCTTCAAGGGCTTTCAGCTTGGTTTTGGTTGCCAGGATCACAATATTGTCCTTGCCGATGCGACGAATAAGGGCCGGTGACAGCTGCTGATTGCCACGCCCCAGAATGTGTCCCTGACCACCTATCAGGGTGATAACCAGCTTAACCTTTTGATTTTCTGTAGCTGCAAGCAATTGCGCTGCGGTGAGATCGGACGCCATTAATTGACGGTCCTGCACCAGGTCCACCCCCAGCAGGGTGTTGTCGAGTCCCAGTTCCTGCATCACGGCGGCCACGGTTGAGCCCGAGCCCATGATATAGAGACTGTCATCCATCTCATCGATAAGCTCGGCGGCGATATCGGCAAGCACCAGCTCATCCACTTCCTTGCCGCCCATTTTCACCGCCTGCACATAGCGGGGCTCCGCTGGGACCCGCATCTCACCGAAGCGGCGGGCGCGGACTGTGCCCTCACGGAACGCGGCTTCATCTATGTCCATCACATCGGCGTCCATCAGGGACACCAGTTCACCCTGCAGCAGCAGGCGTACCACTATGCCGGCGGCCTTGGGAGTGATGCCATAGACGCCGGAGTGGATCTTGACCCCGGCAGGCACGCCGAGTACCACCTGCTGCTCATCGACCACAGCGTACACATCCCGGGCTGTGCCATCACCACCGGCAAACAGCAGCAGGTCCGGCTGCAGCTTGCACAGCTCGGCAACGGCCGCCTTGGTGTCGCTTGCTTCGGTATTCAGAGGCGCCTGGTAGCAGATCTCGGTTTCAAAGCCCATGGCGCGGCACACATCTTCGCCCATGGCACCGGAGGCGGTATAGACAATGATCCTGTCCTTGAAGCCCAGCAACTCCTCCAGGGCCGTCTGCATCCGCAACCCGGCCTTGGGCTGTGCGCCGAGCGCCAGCGCCTCGGCCGCCACACCGTCACTGCCCTTGAGGGCGACGCTGCCGCCCAGTCCGGCCAATGGATTGATAATGAGTCCCAGGCGAAATTTGCCCATGGAATGCCTCCAACAAAAAATCAGTTAGGTTTGGCCCGCCCCGGCAGGGGGAGCACGGCCAAGGCGGCCAGCAAGGCGCACACTGCGGCGAAAACCCAGCACAAAGAAGGATCTATGCCCCAGATATGGCCACAGAGCCAGGTGCCGATGGCGCCGCCCACGCCGAAACTCAGACTGGCATACAGGGCCTGGCCCTGGCTGCGACGACGGCTGTCAAACTGTTGGTGAATAAACTGGATGGAAGCCGCGTGTACCAGGCCAAAGGTAAAAGCATGCAGCGACTGGGCCAGGGACAGCCAGAACAGGCTATCGACGCCAAAGGCCATCATCAACCAGCGGGCACTGGTCAGCAGAATACTGATAAACATCAGCGGTTTGCTGCCGTAGCGGCCCAGCAGACGTGGTGCCAGCATAAACATCAGGATTTCGGCCACCACCCCGAGGGCCACTGCCAGGCCCGCGGCAAATTCGCTGTAACCAGCCTGCTTGAGGTAGAGCACGAAAAAGCCGTAAAAGGGACCGGCACTCATTTGCAGCAAGATGGCCGACAGCAAAAACCAGGCGATGGGTCCCCGCAGGCTGAAGCCGCCAGCGGCTTTGGCCTCTACCTTGACCCGGTTGGCCGGCAAGGGCAAACAGCTGGCCAGCATGCCGATGAACAGGGTCATGCCAATGTAGGGCAGAATTTCCGGGCCCCATTGGCCTATGGCAAAGCCTGCCCCTACCACCAGGCAGATATAGCCCAGGCTGCCGTAGCTGCGGATGATGCCGTACCTGTGGGCCCTGTCTCCCAGGGTTTCCAGGGTGATCACTTCCAGTTGCGCCAGGATGGCATTCCAGAAAAAGGTGTAGACGGCCAGGCTCAGGGCCATATAGCCAAAGCTGCCGGGATAAAAGAAGCTGACATAGGTCAGGGCCCCTGCCCCGGCGCCAAGCTTGATAAGTTCGGCGCGCATACCGGTGCGATCGGCGACCATGGCCCACAGGTTGGGGGCCAGAATGCGGGTGGCCATCAGAATCGCCAGCAGTAAACCGATTTCACTGGCATTGAAGCCCCTGGCGTCAAAGAAGACCCCAAGGTAGGGCACCATGACCCCGAGAATAGCAAAAAAGAAAAAGTAGCAGGCACTGAGCCAGCGCAATTGTGCCTCAGTGCTCATGGTTCGGGTCATCAACGCATTCCGATGGCGGGGGTCTGGCTGTGAACGTCCAGGTTTTGCGCTCGGTGGCGCAGCAGATGATCCATCAGCACTATGGCAAGCATGGCTTCGGCAATGGGTACGGCGCGAATGCCAACGCAGGGATCGTGACGGCCCTTGGTTACCACCTCGGCGCTGGTGCCCTGCACCGTCATGCTCTCGCCGGGAATGCTGATGCTGGATGTGGGCTTGAGTGCCATGTGGGCAACGATGGGCTGGCCAGAGGAAATGCCGCCGAGCACACCGCCGGCATGGTTGCTGGCAAACCCCAGAGGTGACATAAGATCCCGATGCTCGGAGCCCTTCTGGTTCACCACGGCAAAACCGTCTCCGATCTCCACACCTTTAACTGCGTTGATGCCCATCAGTGCGTGGGCTATGTCGGCATCCAGGCGGTCAAACACCGGCTCACCCAGGCCCACGGGCACATTGGTGGCCACCACAGACACCTTGGCGCCGATGGAGTCGCCGGATTTTTTCAGCTCGCGCATGAATTCATCCAGGGCATCGAGCTTGCCGGCATCGGGGAAGAAAAACGGATTCTGCTCAATCTGCTCCCGGTCAAACGCCTCATAGCCTATAGGGCCCAGCTGTGACAAAAAGCCATAGATTTCTATGCCATGCACCTGCTTGAGGTATTTTTTGGCCACCGCACCGGCCGCCACCCGCATGGCGGTTTCCCGGGCCGAGGAACGGCCACCGCCGCGATAATCCCGCAAACCGTATTTTTGCTGGTAGGTGTAGTCGGCATGGCCGGGACGGAACAGATCCTTGATGTTGGAATAGTCCTGGCTGCGCTGATCGGTATTTTCAATCAACAGACCTATGGAAGTGCCCGTGGTTTTGCCCTCGAACACACCGGAGAGAATTTTGACCTCGTCGGCCTCGCGTCTGGCTGTGGTATACCTTGAGGTGCCGGGACGACGACGGTCGAGGTCGAGCTGCATATCCGCCTCGGTCAATTCCAGGCCGGGAGGACAGCCATCAATGATACAACCCAGTGCCTTGCCATGGCTTTCACCGAAAGTCGTGACGACAAAATTCTGACCTATGCTGTTACCCGCCATGCGCCTGCTGTACCTCTTGATTGACCGAAAGGAGATGGAGTAACCCGTTTAAGGGTTAGCGCCGGGCCTTATGGGCCCGGCGGCTGCAACACATTATTCCCTATCTTTATAGATGGCGAACAGTGATTCATTTTCAACAAGCTGATCCCGGGTCAGAACAAAGACCCCGTCACCGCCACGCTCAAAGCTGACCCAGGTGAACGGCACTTCGGGGAACTGCTCAATCAGGTGCACCATGGAATTGCCCACTTCCACCACCAGCAACCCATTGGGGGTCAGGTAGTCGGCGGCATTGGCGAGGATACGCTTGGTCAGGTCCAAACCGTCTCGGCCCGAGGCCAGGCCCAGTGCCGGCTCGTGATGATACTCTTCCGGCATATCGCCCAGATCTTCGGCATCCACATAGGGAGGGTTGGAGACGATAAGATCGTACTGCGGCGCCCTTGGAATGGCAGAAAACAGATCCGAGGCCATGGGGAACACCCGCTCCATTACACCCAGAGTCTCGACGTTAATCTGCGCCACGTTCAGGGCATCTTCGCTGATGTCGAGGGCATCGACCTCGGCCTCTTCAAAGGCGTGGGCACAAGCGATGGCGATACAGCCGCTGCCGGTGCACAGGTCGAGGATACGGTTGACCGGCTTGTTGTACAGCCAGGGGCTGAAACGCTGCTCTATCATCTCGGCGATGGGCGAACGGGGAACCAATACCCGCTCATCCACATAGAATTCCAGTCCGGCAAACCAGGCCTTGTTGGTCAGGTAAGGTACGGGAATCCGCTCGCGCACCCGGCGGATAATCAGCTCGACAATCTTGTGCTTTTCACTGCTGGTGAGATTGGCGTTGATAACCGTGGTGCCCAGGTTGTCCGGCAGGTGCAGGGCGTGAAACACCAAAGAGACGGCTTCATCCCAGGCGTTATCTGTACCGTGACCGTAATAAATGTTGGCGTCGTTGAAACGGCTGACGGCCCAGCGCAGCATATCGCCTATGGTTCTCAGCTCGGTGACGGCTTCATCTACAAAAATCTTATCCAAGGGAGGCTCCCGCAATCCAAATTTGCCGCCATTGTAACTGAAGTCTGTTCAGTTGACACAGGATTCAATAAAATAGCCCGATGAACAAAGCATTGGAATACGAGGGCCTGGAGGCCTTCCAGGAACTGGTGAAGGGCATTAAACCCCTGACCCAGGACAAACAACATTTCGGTACGCCGCTGCCGGCCAAGGTCGCGCGCCAGGAACTGGCCCCCAAATTGGCGGTGCAGCATTATTTTTCCGATACCTTTCAGCCGTTGCTGCCAAGCGACGGCCCCATGCGCTGGCGCGCCGAACATGCGGACAAGCAGGAACTCAAGCGGCTGCGCCGCGGCGATTATCCTCCGGATCTGATCCTGGACCTGCACGGTATGCGTCAGACCGAGGCCAAGCTGGAACTCGCCGCCCTGCTGGAAGCCTGTATCAGGGAACAGTGCCAATGCTGCTGCGTGATGCACGGCTATGGCACCGGCATTCTCAAACAGCAGTTACCCCTGTGGCTGGCGCAGCATCCCAAGGTTAAGGCTTTCCATCAGGCGCCAAAGGAATGGGGTGGCGATGCCGCCTTGCTGGTACTGGTGGATATAGGCGATCAGCCCTTCAGGCGCTGATGCCGCGTGAGATGAGAAAGCAAAAAAGCAGCCCAGGGCTGCTTTTTTATCGGCTTAATGTTGTTAATCAGCTGATGTTATGGGGCGCCTTCATCCACACCTGATGTGCCTGCTCCATATGCACATCGATAAGGCACACGCCGGAGGTGGCAAACAGCGGCGGCTCAATACCGCGAACCAGCTCACTCACCATGTATCCTAACAACGGCATATGGGCAATCACCAACACCTTGTCGGCCTTGAATTGCTCGGCGTAGGCCCTGACCAGATCGGCCGCAAGCGTGGGATCGGCAGACGGCACCAGCTCATCGAGCACCAGCCACTTGCGCGGCTCGGGAAAATGACTGCTGACTTCCTGCCAGGTCTGCTGCGCCCGCAAATAGGGGCTGACCAGCACCAGATCAAATTCAGTCACCAGACCGTTAAGAAAATTGCTCATCAAGCGGGTGTGATAACGTCCGGTGTCGGTCAGGATCCTGTCTCTGTCCGTCTGAGCCTGGTAGCTGGCTTCGCCGTGTCTCATCAAAAATAGTTGCATGCTTATTATTGTCACCCGGATATCTCAGTGTTCGCGCCAATTGTAGCCCGAATTCCTGATTGAACAAACTGCATTTGTCTTAATCTTTGGTCGATAAGCACAAGAGATGTTTGCTAAAAAGGGCTTCGCCGCTCAATATATAACGAGCAAAAACACCCGGGGAGACGCCCACTTGTCCAGCAGCAATTCGCTCATTGCCAGTCCCAACGATCACCGCCGCTACCTGTATCTGACGCTGGACAATGCCCTGCGGGTGCTCTTGGTGGAAGACAAACACAGCAGTGAAGCCGCCGCCTCCATGGCGGTCAATGTGGGTCACTTCGACGATCCTGCCTCCCGCTTTGGTATGGCCCATTTCCTGGAGCACATGCTGTTTCTGGGCACGGAAAAATTTCCCGATCCCGGTGAGTATCACGCCTTTATCAATCAGCATGGTGGCAGCAACAACGCCTGGACGGGCACCGAGCACACCAACTTCTTTTTCAGCATTCATGCCGATGCCTTTGAAGAATCCCTGGATAGATTCAGCCAGTTTTTCATTGCTCCGAGTTTCAACCTGGAACTGGTGGACCGGGAGCGCCGGGCCATAGAGTCCGAATTCAGCCTCAAACTCAAGGATGATGTGCGCCGCATCTACCAGGTGCACAAGGAAACCGTTAATCCGGCCCACCCTTTCAGCAAATTCTCGGTGGGCAATCTGGAAACCCTGGGCGGTGAGCAAGCGGATCTGAGGGAAGAACTGCTGGCCTTTTACCGGGAGCATTACAGCGCCAACCTGATGACCCTATGCCTGGTGGCGCCCTTGAGCCTGGAGCGTCAGGAAAGCCTGGCGAGGCAGTATTTTGCCTCCATTTCCAATCACAACCTCAGCAAGTCTTATCCTGACGAACCTCTGTACAGGAAGGAACAGCTTTGCCAATGGGTACAGATAGTGCCGCTCAAGGAGCAAAAGCGCCTGACCATGAGTTTCGCCCTGCCCGGAATTGACCGCTATTACCGCCACAAGCCCCTCACCTATGTGAGCCATCTGCTGGGAAATGAAAGTCCCGGCAGTCTGTTGTCATACCTCAAGGAGCAGGGATGGGTAAATCAACTGTCGGCCGGTGGCGGCATTAACGGCTACAACTTCAAGGATTACAACATAAGTTTTCAATTGACTGATCGTGGCCTGCAGCACCTGGATGACATCATTCTCGCCAGCTTTGAATACATCAGTCTGGTGCGTGAGCAGGGGCTGGAAGATTGGCGCTATCAAGAGCGCAGCAATCTGCTGGCTTTGGCGTTTCGGTACCAGGAACAAATCAAGGTGCTGGATTTGGCCAGTCACCTCAGCATCAACATGCACCATTACCACTGTGAAGATCTGGTCTTCGGTGATTACCGTATGGATGGCCTGGATAAAGCAGAAGTACTGACACTCCTGGATATGATGACAGCGGAAAACATGCGTCTGCAGTTGGTCAGCCAGGAGGTTGATACATCAAACAGGGCCGCGTGGTACCACACCCCCTACGAGGTGAAAGCCTTCAGTGCCGGGGAAATGGCGCGCTGGCGGGTGGACGGCATCAGAGCAGAACTGAAATTGCCTGAGCCCAATCCCTTCATTGTCAGTGACTCTCAGGCCCGTCCGGACAAGGCCGGTGCCCCAGTGCCCATTACAGTTGCTGAAGCGCCGGGTTACCGGATCTGGCACAAAAAAGATGATGAGTTCAACGTGCCCAAGGGACACCTGTATCTGTCGCTGGACTCGGAGCAGGCCAGCCCGACACCGCGTCACGCGGCCCTCACCCGCCTCTATGTGGAGATGTTGCTGGACTATCTGACGGAGCCCACCTATCAGGCGGAGGTTGCCGGACTCAGCTACAACATTTATCCCCATCAGGGCGGCTTGACGCTGCACCTCACGGGGTTCACGGGTAACCAGGAAACCCTCTTGGCACTGTTGATAGACAAGGCCAGGGAACGCAACTTCACCCAAGAGCGGTTCAACATAATCAAGCGGCAATTGCTGCGCAGTTGGTACAACTCTGCCCAGGCCAAACCCATTTCCCAGTTGTTCACCAGCCTGACGGTGACCTTGCAGCGTCGCAGTTATGAGCCAAGACGAATGGCGGAGATGCTTGAAGACATCACCCTGGAAGATCTGCACGAACATGTCAGAAGCTTTTATGAACGCATCTATCTGGAAGGATTGGTCTACGGTGACTGGCTTGAGGAAGAAGCCAAGGCGCTGGGCAAACGCCTGAGCCATCTGCTGTCCCTGGTGTCCAGCCCCAGCGGCGAATCAGCGCGGGAGCTCATTGATTTACGAGGCAATGGCACCCTGCTTCGCGAACTCAGCATTGCCCATCAGGACAGTGCCATCTTGGTTTACTACCAATCACCTGTGGCCAATCCCCAAAAAATGGCCCTGTTCAGCCTGCTTAACCATGCCATGTCATCCACTTTCTTCCACGAGCTGCGTACCAAACAGCAGCTGGGTTACATGGTAGGCACGGGTTATTTGCCACTTAACAGGCACCCGGGGATGATCTTTTATATCCAGTCCCCCACCGCAGGACCACTACAGTTACTGGAAGCCATAGACGAGTTCATTGCCGACTTCAGTTACGCCATCATGCAGATCACCAAGGAACAGTGGGAAGACACCAAGTCGGGGCTAATCAACCAAATCATGGAACACGATGCCAACCTCAAGACCCGCAGCCAGAGGTATTGGTCCAGCATAGGCAACAAGGACTACGGATTTAATCAAAGGGAATTGGTGGTTGAGGAAATCGAACAACTGACCCGTGCCGATTTGATCCGCTTTATGATGCAAAAAATGCGCACCAAGCATTGCGACCGCCTGGTACTGTTCAGCTGCGGCGAACAACACAGGCACCAGCAACCCCTGACCTCGGACAAGATGATCACAGACCTTCGCAGCTTCAAACTTCAGGCTGACAAGTTCAGTTTCTAACATTCCATCTGCGTTTGGCCAAATCATTACTCTACACTTTTGCCAAAATACCTTTGGCTCTTGGTGTGACCTCTCCCCCAACTTTAAGACCATGACATTGATGAGATTTCCAATACACTGGAGCCAATGGAGATCTCAACATGAAGAAACGCTACACCGAAGAACAAATCATTAAGGCCATCAAACAGCATGAGGCAGGGGCAAAGGTCGATGACATTTGCCGTGAAATGGGCATTTCTACGGGCACTTTCTATAACTGGCGCAGCAAGTATGCCGGGCTCGAAGTGAATGAAGCGAAGCGGCTGAGGGAGTTGGAGGCCGAGAACAACAAGCTCAAAAAGATGCTGGCCGACAAGATGCTGGAAGTCGAAGCCATGAAGGATGTGCTGTCAAAAAAGTGGTAACGCCAGCGGCAAAAAAGCCTGTTGCCCAGCACTTGATTGAAGGTTTCAGTCTCAGTGAGCGTGTGGCCTGCAAGCTGGCTGGGTTGAGCCGGACCGCGTTTCGCTATCAGCCCAGGACAAAGGCTGACAATGGGCTCAGACAGCGGCTGAAGGCGCTGGCGACGCAATATCCTCGCTATGGGTATTTAATGCTGCATGGTTTGCTCAGAGGCGAAGGCTGGGTCAAAAACCGCAAACGAACCTATCGGCTCTACACGGAGGAAGGCTTGCAGGTCAGAACGAAGAAGCGCAAGAAGCTAACCCGGCCAAGGCAGCCGATGGAGGTGCCGACAGCACCGAATCAACGTTGGTCTATGGACTTTGTGTCAGACCAACTCAGCAATGGTCGGCGCTTTCGGGTACTGAATGTCATGGATGATTATTCGCGGGAAATGGTCGGTCAATTAGTCTCTGTAGCCATCAGTGGCAGGCAGGTCGCCAGATTCTTGGACCAGTTGATGGAAGAGCGAGGCACGCCAAACAAGGTTACTTGCGACAATGGGACAGAATTTACCAGCAAGGCAATGTTCTTCTGGAGTAAGGAAACGGGCGTCACACTGGCCTTTATCCAGCCAGGAAAGCCGACGCAAAATGCCTTTGTGGAAAGCCTGAATGGCAAATTCCGGAACGAATGTCTGAACCAGCACTGGTTCAGAACCTTGGACGAAGCCAGATATGAAATCGAGCTATGGCGTGAACACTATAACCATGTTCGCCCACATAGTTCATTGAACTACACGCCGCCTGTTGAGTATGCCAAGCAGGCAGCATAAGCTGGAAAATCTCATCAAGGGATTGGTACTAATCTCGGGGAAAGGTCAGGTGAAACCGATAATACCGAACGAGTCACGGCACAAAAAGTCTTGGTTGGTGCAGAAAATTCGCCCATCCGTCTGCTATGAAAAGACTTTTTTGCTATGAATTTTGACAAATCGCACACTTTCTGAAAAAGTGGAGTAACATATAAGTGCAATCTTTGTACAAATAAAGACCAACAAAAACGTATGCAAAAAGCCCTTTCTCATTTTCTAAAATTGTTACTGATGATTACTTGGTCTGTAAGTGCATACCAAGAAGCGACCGAATTGCATCCCTATGACGCATCACTAATGCACTTAAATGCTGATGTGTACAGTACCCTTCAGGGATTGTCTCAAAATACAGTGACGTCCGTAGTCGAAGATAAAAACGGATATATATGGTTAGGAACCTTGAATGGCCTGAATCGATTCGATGGTAATGAATTCAAAAAATATTATTCAGAAGATTATACAAACCTTAGTAGTTCTTTTATTCATAGCTTGGAATTTTTTAATGAAAAGTTAATGATTGGAACTGATAGTAATTTATTAGAAATGGATCCTGACACAGAGAAATTTGAGGTTATTCTAGAAGTAAAGGAGCCCATCACATTTTTACAAAAACATGATGACAATCTTTTCATCGGCTCAAGCAAATCTATTAAGGTATTAGATTCAAACTCAAAAATAACACTTGACATAAAAGATGATAAAATTGACTTTGTAAAACAGATAATTAAATTTGAAAACTATTATCTAATAAGAAATCATAATGGAACAGTTTTAAAAGTAACCGCTTCTAAAAATGTAATAGAAGTTACTAAGGATTCAATTTCTATTGGTAATAACAATGGACGTTTACTAATAGATAGGACAGATGGAACGTATGAGTATATTAATGGACAGTTAGTCAAGTTAAATAATGCGACTTATGACAGTGTCACTTACTCAAGCTCTAATAAAATCTCAATTAAAAACAACATCGTCAAAGTAATGCACGGAGAGTTAACAACCGCAGGTGTAATTGATAGCACATTCTCACTACTGTCTCCACTTATATTCCAAGTTGATAATGGGATCATCATCGCAAGCATGAACAATGGTTTTTTATACGTCCAAGATTATAAAAACATTGTGAAGACTGGTACCGTTCAAAAGAATAGCAACATTTGGTTTATTGCTAATTACAAAAATAATTTACTAATTGCTGACGAAACTACTAGGATTAAAATATATAACAGCAACAACTTAGAGATTAGTAATGAAATCGAAACAGAAACCAATGGATTCAAAGCCTTAGCCGTTATAAATGATAATGAAATAGTATATTGTTCCTCTAAAGGAATATTTAAATACACTACTTCTAGTGGAGATCATACAAAAATATCAGAACGTATAGCTTACTCATTAGCGTACAGTGAGAAAAATAATAAGATATATATTGGGACCGATGACCTTAAATTGATTTCAATAGATATAAATAATTTTAATGAAGAGATCTTAAAATCCAGTAACCTGCCTATATTTCAGTTAAAAGTTAGTAACTCAAATAACAATCTATACATATCACATCAAGGCGGACTATCTATTATGAAAAATAATAGTACTGCTATAGATGACATTATCACAAAGCATATAGTCTATGGAGTTGAGTTTCTGAATGAAGATATAGTTATCGCAACTGAAAATGGTATTATAGAGTATAATGAGCCAACAAACTCGATAAAACCCATTGTTAATACTGACAAACCAATTTATAGCTTGGGAATTTATGATGGTTGGATTTTTGGATCTTCGATAAGTAATATAACTGTAATTACGCCAGAAAAAGTTTATACATTACAATCTAGCAACGGTGCTCAGGGAGAGTACAACAACCAAGGCTTTGGTGTTTTCCGGGATGGTGTTGTACTAGGTGGGATACAGGGTATATCCATTATCAATAAAAAGGAGTTTCAGTATGTAATGTCTAAAGCCTCGGAGAGATTAAACACTAATTTAACCGGACTATACCTTTTCAATAAAGAAATAAAAAACAACTCTGAAATAATAAGTAAGTCTGTCGATTCTTCAGAAATTATTACTTTAAAGTATTCTGATTACCCATTTGCAATACAATTTTCATCACCCAAATATAGCAGTACCAATGTAACACATTTTTACAGACTACAGGGTTTATCTGACGAATGGATAAGTGCTCAAAAAACTAAAGTGGCGACCTATACAAATTTATCCCCTGGAAAATACAGCTTTGAAGTGTATGCAAGAGATAATTTAAGTCAAATATCTGGCCCTATCAAGTCTATCTCTGTTGTTATCACCCCACCTTGGTGGATGTCTACACAAGCAAAGATAGCATATGCATTATTAATGATTATTATTTTGGCAATAATCGCTAAAGCTATTTTGAGACGGCGTGAAGTTCAGCGCCAAATTGCCATCAGTGAGGAACGATTGAAGCTGTCCCTGTGGGGCAGTGGCGACGAAATGTGGGACTGGGACATAGAAACCGGCAAGATTTATCGTTCCAATATCTGGGGCTCGTTGGAATTCCCCCGTGACGGCCAACGCTCGGGCGCAAGTGATGAAGAGAGCAATATACATCCATTGGATCAGGAAAGGGTCCGCGAAGCCCTGAATCGACACTTCTATGGGGAAACCGATCACTTTGAGGCCGCGTATCGGGTCAAGAGCAAGGACGATCATTGGTTATGGATCCTTGACCGCGCCAAGATAGTAGAACGGGATGATAAAGATCAGGCTCTGCGGATGACTGGGACCATTAAAAATATCAACCAGTTCAAGTTGGCAGAAGAACAATTAAGGCTGTTTGAACGCGCCATCGAAAATATCTCTGAAGGCATGTTTATTCTCGACAGTGATTTTCGATTCGTTGAAGTCAACGATGCCTGTTGTAATCTATGTCAGCAAGACAGAGAGCAATTTATTGGCAGCCAGTTCAATTTCCAGCGCTATCCGGAATCTTTTTCGGCTCAGATCCGTGCTTTGCTCAAGCAGCAAGGCCGCTGGACAGCTGAAGTCGAAGCTGCGCGTGGAGACGGCAGCTTCTTTCTGATGGAACTCACGGTAGACGCCATTTACGACGAACAGGGTGATTTGTCCCACTATGTCGGGGTGTTCTCCGACATTTCCCGTCGAAAACAGCAGGAAGAAGAGCTCAGGAAACTTACCAACAATGACCTGTTAACGGGTCTGCCCAACCGCTCCAACTTGCAGGTGACTTTGGGTAACCTGGTAAAAAAGGATACTCATCATACCCTGATGGTGCTCGATCTCGATAATTTCAAGAAGATTAACGACTCGTTGGGCCACAAGGTAGGCGACGATCTGCTGTTAATGGTTTCGGAGCGGATCCTGGCGACAGTTCCCGACCACACCAGTTTGTATCGTCTCGGCGGCGATGAGTTCGCTATTTTGATCGATAAAAACCCAGACATAGGTTCCAGCGCGGCCATTGCCCACAGGGTTATTGATGCCTTTAAATTGCCCTTCGAATTAGCCGATGAGAAATTGGTAATAGGCTGCAGTATTGGCATAGTGTTCTACCCTGAAGATGAACAGAACGAACAAGCATTGCTGCGCAAAGCAGATATTGCCATGTACCATGCCAAGTCTGCGGGAGGTAATAGATATCAATTCTACTCAGAGTCTTTGAACCGCAACGCCATCCGCCAATTGGAAATCGAAAACTTGATCCGGGAAGGATTACGGGACGATTTGTTCGAGGTCTATTACCAACCCAAGATCGACCTGAAGCGATCCTGTCTCGCCGGTATGGAAGCCCTGGTACGACTGAATCACCCTGTGCATGGTCTGATCCCGCCCTCGGACTTTATTCCTTTGGCAGAGGACACCGGCCTTATCATTGAAATTGGTGAGCTGGTGATGCGTAAGGCATGCTTCGCAGCGCAAAAATGGCGTGAAAAGGGACTTTTTAATGGCAGGGTAGCCATCAATTTGTCGTCGAGGCAATTCGCACTCCCCGATCTGCAACAACGCATTGAGTCAATTTTACGGCTGACTCAGCTACCGGCAGCCAATCTGGAGCTGGAAATCACCGAAGGTACAGTGATTAAGCAGCCAGAGAAAGCCATCAAGGTTATGCAACAGCTATCTAAGATGGGGGTAAACCTGGCGCTGGATGATTTCGGGACCGGTTATTCATCGCTGTCTTACCTTAAACGCTTTCCCATCCACAGCCTGAAAATTGACAAGGCGTTCGTCGATGACATTGATAAATCAGACCGCGATCTCAAGATGGTCGACTCCATCATCACCATAGCTCACAACATGGGCCTGACAGTGGTAGGAGAAGGCGTCGAAGTCCCCTCGCAGCTTAATATACTGCGGGCGCTGAACTGTGAAGAGATCCAAGGGTACATCTACAGCAAAGCGTTACCCGAGGACGAGTTCGGTGCTCTGCTCGAGCAAGACATGGCCGAGTTTCTAAGTCAGCGCCTGAGTGCCAATTCAAGATAAATTCAAAATCAGGGCTATGTTGGCATAACACCTGCATTAATTCTCTCAGTGTCAACTATCAATCACTGAACTGAGAGAATTGAAATGATTAAAGGATTTCTGACTACTGTAGCCTTGGTGTCTGTTGCGACCATGGCATTAGAAGCGAACATGCAAAGCGCAGGTACTCCCAACATCAAGTTTTCTGGAACGCAGACTGCCGGTACGCCAAACATTAAGTTCTCTGAAACTCAAACCGCTGGCACACCAAACATTAAGTTCTCTGAAACTCAGACCGCCGGCACCCCAAACATTAAGTTCTCTGAAACTCAAACCGCCGGCACACCAAACATTAAGTTCTCTGAAACTCAAACCGCCGGCACACCAAACATTAAATTTGCAAACAACCAAACTGCCTAAACAGCGGATAGGTCAAGGGAGATTACTTATGTTGAATTCAATGCTGAAAGTACTGGGCCTGACCAAGCCAGAACGTAAGAAAGTCAAACTGCCCAAGGGTATTACCGAACTGCAGGTAGTGACCGCCAAGGGTTGGTGGAACTGAGGTTTCACGACAAATGATAAGGGAGCCATAGGCTCCCTTATCATTTGTGCTTAAAGCAATATTTCTGCTGTTTCACCGAGCAAGCGCTTTCGCTCCGCCAAGTGTTTATGGGTCGAAAACAGCGGATAGGCAGCAGGTCCCATCAGAAAGCCGGCACAGATCCAACGCCTGACAGGCATGCCTGAATGGAAGGCCGTCATTCCCAAATACCAGGCTGAGCCGACACTCGCCAACACCATCAATAACAGAGCCATGACTTCTCCCCGGCACTTTGCTTAACAGCCCAAGCGGCAAAAATGAGCCGGAATTGTACATTAAAACCCCAACAGCGGCGATGTTTTTTCAGGCAATTTGCTGCCGCCGGCAATAAAAAAGCGGCAAAATGTTGCCGCTTTTTTATCGGTTCATTGCAGAAATGTTTCAATAAAAACGTTTGTTTTCTGCTGCCATGGTCTTGAGCAAGGGCGCTGGCGCAAACCTGTCACCATACTTGGCTTGGTAACCTTCAAGGATTGATACCAATTGGCCGGCCCCCAAAGTATCCATATAGCGGAACGGCCCACCCAGGAACGGCGGAAAGCCGATACCAAATATGGCGCCTATATCGCCGTCACGGGGGGAAGCAATGATCCCGGCCTCTAAACAGCGCACGGCTTCGTTGAGCATCTGCACCACACAGCGCTGGGCAATTTCTTTGGGCTCTCTGGCGGTTGCCGGTTTCAGTCCCAGCACTGCATAGACGCTTTCATCCACCTGCTTACCTTTTTTGCTGGCTTTGCCATACACATAGAATCCCTTGCCGTTCTTGCGCCCTTTGCGTTCATCGGCAAGCAACTTGTCAAAGGCGGCAGGCGCCTTGAAACGCTCACCCAACTCCTTTTCCAGGATAGGGGAAATCTTGGCCCCGACATCTATGCCCACTTCATCGAGCAAGGTCATGGGACCCACAGGGAAGCCGAACTTCACCAGCGCCTTGTCCAAATGGTCAACACTTTGACCTTCCAGCAGCAACTGCGCAGCTTCATTCATATAGAGGGCAAGAATACGGTTTACGTAGAAACCGGCACCGTCTTTAACCACAATCGGGGTCTTACCCTGCTTGCGGGCAAAGGCCACTGTGGTGGCTATGGTCTCAGGCGACGTTTTCTCATGGGCAATCACTTCCACCAGCGGCATTTTTTCTACCGGAGAGAAATAATGCAGGCCAATCACGTTTTCCGGTCGACTGGCAACTTCCGCTATCTGAGTAATAGGCAAAGACGAGGTATTTGATGCGAATATGGTGTGCTCGCTGCACTCGCGCTCAATATCCTGCACCATCTGGTGTTTGAGTTTGAGATCCTCAAATACCGCCTCAACCACTATGTCGGCATCCTTGACGCCTTTGTACTCGGTCGTAGTGGTCATCAAGGCCATCAGCTTATCCCGTTCGGCCGCCGACATATATCTGCGTTTCACGCCCTTATCGAGCAATTTATAGGCATATCCCAACGCGTTGGACAGACCTTTCTCGTTGATGTCCTTAATCCTGACCGGGATCTTGGCCTTGGTGGTGGTCACAGAAGCAATGCCGCCGCCCATCAGGCCACCGCCGAGGATCACAGCCTTGTTCAGCGCCCTGGCCGTCGCATCGCCGGCACCGGTTTCCTTCTTCATTTCCGTGGTGGCAAAAAAGATGGAGCGCAGGGCCGCAGATTCAGCTGTCGCCACCAGCTCACCAAAATGACTGGCTTCAACTTCCAATCCTTTCTCAATGCCCTTGGCCATACCCTGGCGAACACAGTCAATGATTTTCATCGGGGCGGGATAATTGCCCTGGGTCTTCTTCAGCACCTGTTTGCCGGCTTGATCAAACATGATGTTGCGCCCCACGGGTGTGCCTTCCAGCAGCTTTGTCACCAAAGACTGCTTCACGGGTTTGCGGACTTTTTTACCTGCTTTGGCCAATTCAATGGCGCTGTCCAGCAAAATGCTCTGGGGAACCACATCGTCCACCAGGCCCATTTTCAACGCCTGTTTTGGGCGAACCTGTTTGCCCGTCAGCATCAAATCCAGTGCCTTGGCAATGCCCACCAGCCGAGGCAGCCTCTGGGTACCACCGCCGCCGGGTAACAATCCCAGCTGCACCTCTGGCACCCCCAGCATGGTTTTGCTGCTGTCACTGCAGACGCGACTATGGCAGGCCAGCGCCAGCTCCAGGCCGCCCCCCAGGCAAGCACCATGAATGGCCGCCACCACGGGGATATTCAGCCCTTCCAGCTCGGCAAACACATGGTGGCCCTGACGCGACAGCAGGCGCGCATCTTCGGCGCTTTGGCAGGCATCCAACATGGAAATATCGGCACCGGCGACGAAAGAATCCGCTTTGCCGGAGATCAGCACCAGACCCTTGATGCTGGTATCATTCTTGATCTCCTGCAAAATGGCGGTGATCTCGGGGGCAAACTGGGCTTTCAGGGTATTCATGGTCTCGCCCGGCACATCCATGGTCAGCAGGGCGATACCGTCCTCGCGGCGGCTCAGGTTAAAAGTCTTTTCCATTTTCTGTTACTCCACTTCCACTATCATGGCCGCACCCAAACCACCGGCTGCACAGGCTGTGGTCAGGCCGACACCGCCACCGCGGCGTTTAAGTTCATTACATACCTGGGTGATCAGGCGGGCACCCGTGGCCGCAAAGGGATGACCATAGGCCAGTGAGCCGCCGAGCACGTTGAACTTGCTCATGTCTATCTCGCCAATGGCGCGGCTTTGACCGAGCTTTTCTTCGGCAAACTTTTTCGAAGCAAACATCTTCATGTTGGCCAGAGCCTGGGCGGCGAAGGCCTCGTGCATTTCCACCAGGCTCAAGTCTTCCAGTTGCATACCGGCACGCTTCAATGCCAACGGCGTGGCATAGGACGGGCCCATCAGCATGTCTTCCCAGACATCAATGGCGGCAAAGGCATAGCTTTTGATGTAACCAATGGGAGTGTAACCCAGGGCCTTGGCGCGTCCTTCGCTCATCAGCAGTATGGCCGACGCCCCATCGGTCAGCGGAGTGCTGTTGGCAGCGGTCACACTGCCGTGTTTGCGGTCAAACACCGGTCTCAGCTTGGCATAGGATGCCAATTCCGAGTTTTCACGTATGTTGTTGTCACGGTCGATAAATTGCTTGTAGGGCGGTACGTGGGCCACCATCACCTCGTCACGGAGCACCCCGGAATCCCAGGTTTGGGCTGCCAGTGTGTGTGAGCGGTGTGCCAGGGCATCCTGATCGGCGCGGCTGATGCCATGGCTCTTGGCCATCTGCTCAGCGGTTTGGCCCATGGACAAGCCGGTGGAATATTCGGCCACCGCCGGCGGTACCGGCAGCAGATCCCTGAGTCCCAAGCGGCGGAAAATAGCCAGTTTCTGGCCCAGGGTTCTGGCCTTGGTCAAATCCACCAGGGCGTGTGCCAGCTTTTTCGACACGCCAATGGGCAGCACGGAAGATGAATCCGCACCACCGGCAATGCCTATCTCGATATTGCCGGTCATGATGCTTTCGGCAATATTCACTGTGGATTGGAAACTGGTGGCACAGGCGCGGGTCACGCTGTAGGCATCGGTGGCCACATTCATGCCGGTGCCGAGCACGATTTCACGGGCAATATTGGGAGCGGCGGGCATTTGCACCACCTGACCGTACACCAGCTGTTCCACCAACTTGGGGTCCAGCTCACTGCGGGCCATCAATTCATTGACCACCATCTTGCCCATGTCCAGGGCTGACATCCCGTGAAAGGCCGTCGCCTGCTTGGCAAATGGGGTCCGCAGACCCGCCACTATGGCAATCCGCTCACCGCGGGCGTTGGTTACCTGTTGTCTGTCACTCATCTTCCACCCTCTTTATATGCCTGCTGGCCTTGGGCCACCGGCTGGTTATTCCTTTCTGACCTGAACCGCTTACAACAGGTCGGACCATCAAAGTGTGATTCGATTCTAATTTCTTTTTTACAGGTTTTAAACACTTGTTTGCTTTTTTAACACTAGCCAAGCACAACGGGAATTTTTTACCATAGCTATGGTCTATAGCTCACAATCAGAATAAAACGAGTAGCATCATGCCTTTGAGCCGATTTCATGCACTGCGGAACTACCTCAACACCCTGATCCTGGGGCAGCCAACGCTCACAGAAAATCTGTTGATTGCCCTGGTGGCCAATGGACACCTCTTGGTAGAGGGCCCGCCGGGTTTGGCCAAGACCCGTGCCGTCAAGGCGTTGTGCGATGGGGTTGAGGGGGATTTTCACCGCATTCAGTTCACTCCGGATCTGCTGCCGGCGGATTTGACCGGCACCGACATTTACCGCGCCCAGACCGGCACCTTTGAATTTGAGTCCGGTCCGATTTTTCACAACCTGATCCTGGCCGATGAAATCAACCGTGCCCCGGCCAAGGTGCAATCGGCGCTGCTGGAAGCCATGGCCGAGGGACAGGTAACGGTTGGTAAGAAGAGCTACAAGCTGCCGCCCTTCTTCCTGGTGATGGCAACCCAGAACCCGCTGGAAAACGAAGGCACCTATCCCCTGCCCGAGGCCCAGCTGGACCGTTTCCTGATGCACCTGAACCTGGACTATCCTGATGCGCAAACGGAACGGGAAATTATGCGTCTGTCCCGCAGCGAGGCGCTGCACCAGGCGCCGCCGCAGATGGATCCCATAGCCCAGGCCGACATATTTGAAGCCCGCACCGAGGCGCTGGAACTCTACCTGGCCGAACCCCTTGAGCAATATATAGTCGACATAGTCATGGCCACCCGCGAAGGCCACAAGTACAGCGAAGAGCTGGGCAACTGGCTCGCCTATGGTGTCAGCCCCCGCGCCACCCAGGCGCTGGAGCGCTGCGCCCGTGCCCGCGCCTGGCTCAATGAGCGTGACTTTGTTGCGCCGGAAGACATCCAGGCGGTGGCGCCCAATGTGCTCAGGCACAGAATGCTGCTCAGCTACCAGGCCCAGGCCGAAGGCATCAATGCCGACGCCGTCATTGCCCACATTCTGTCCCAGGTGGCCGTGCCTTGAACAAGCTGCCTTTGTTTGCTGATGGCATCCATCTGAGTGAAAAGGAATTATTGGCGACCCAGGATCTGGCCCGCGCCCTGCCCGACCGCCCCAGCCGCGCCCGTGCGGCCCAGGCCGGTCACAGAGCCAGCATAATCAAGGGCCGAGGCATGGAATTTGCCGAAGTGCGCCACTACCAGCAGGGTGATGATATCCGCACCATAGACTGGCGGGTGACGGCGCGCACCGGCAAGGCCCACACCAAGCTGTTTGTGGAAGAACGTGAACGGCCGGTGATCATACTGCTGGATCTGAGCCACAGCCTGTATTTTGGCTCCAGCCTGCTACTGCAGGCGGTGCAGGCGGCCCATTTGGCCAGCACCCTGGGCTGGCAGGCGGTGCGCCACGGCGATCGCCTCGGCGCCCTTATTGCCTGTGAGCACGAACATCTGGAACTTAAACCCCGCAGCCGTCACACCGGCATATTGCAGCTGATCCAGGGCATTTGCCGCACCCACAGCCATCAGCTTAACAACTTCAGCAAGGGCAGTGGCGATGGTCAGCATTGGCTGCGAGCCTGCCAGCGCTTGGCCAGAATTGCCAAACCCGGCAGCCTGGTGTGGCTTATCACGGACGGCAGTGCCGTCAACAGCGAGTGCCTGGCGCCGCTGTCGGCCCTGAAGCGCCATTGTGAACTGGGGGCATTCCTGCTGACCGATCCTTTGCGCTGTGGAGAATTGCCGCTGCCGGCGGATATTCAACTGCCGGTACGCGAAGCCGGCGTCGACACAGTGCTGGACCGAGCCGGATACCACAACTGGCTGGCACGGGAATCGCAGCGACGTGACGAATTCTGTCGCCTGATGACAAGCCTTGGGGTCCAGACCCGCAGCATCAGTGCCGGCACTACCTTGCAATCCCAACTGGAAGTTTTGCGTTGACTCAATCACTCCCTTCTCAGCCCCAGGGTGGCAATCCCATGCTGGCCCAGATGCAGGACATTCAGCTGCCGCCCGACATCGGTCTGTGGCCTCTGGCGACCGGTTGGTATCTGCTGATGCTACTGTCGCTGTTGTTGTGTCTGGCCCTGGCCTGGTTTATACGAAAAAGGCAGCGCCATCTGGCGCCGCAGAAAATTGCGCTGCGGGAACTGACTCAATTGAACTCCCAAACGCCAGAGCTGGCGTGGCAGGTCAGCACCCTGCTCAAGCGCGTCGCACTGCATTACGGTCCCAGGGATAAAATAGCGGCTCTGGGCGGCGATGCCTGGAGCGCCTTGCTCGACGAGGCACTGCCCCCGGGCGATGCCGGTTTTGCCGTCCTGCTTGGCAGTCGTTACACACCTCAAACATTAAGCCCTGAGCAGGCCCAAACCCTGCTGTCTCTGGCCGAACTCTGGCTTAAACAGGCGCCCAGATGGCTTGCCGGGAGGTTCCCATGCTGACCCTGGCCTGGCCCTGGCTGCTGACGCTGTTACCCCTGCCGCTGCTGATAAAAAACAACGCTTCCCGGGACAGCGATGCCCGGCTGCATCTGCCCGGAGTGGCAGGCCTGGCTCGGCCCAAGCTGCAGCGCACATCGGCCTCCGGCCGCAAAACCCTGCTGTTGCTCTGGGCCCTGTTGTTACTTGCATTGTCCCGGCCCCAATGGCTTGGCGATCCCATAGAACTGCCCAGCAAAGGGCGGGATCTGATGCTGGCTGTGGACCTGTCCGGCTCAATGCAGATTGAAGACATGGTGCTGAACGGCGCGACCGTCGACCGCTTTACCCTTATCCAGCAAGTGGTCAGCGAATTTATTGAGCGCCGCAAAGGCGACCGTCTGGGCCTTATCCTGTTTGCCGATCACGCCTACCTGCAGGCGCCCCTGACCCAGGACCGGCGCTCGGTGGCGCAATACCTGCGTGAGGCCCAAATTGGTTTGGTGGGAAAACAGACCGCCATAGGTGAAGCCATAGGTCTGGCGGTGAAGCGCTTTGACAACCTCGAAGACAGCAACCGCATCCTGGTGCTGCTCACCGACGGCTCCAACAATGCCGGCGACATGGCCCCGGATCAGGCTGCCGCCATTGCCGCCGAGCGCAAGGTCAAGATCTACAGTATCGGGGTGGGTGCCGAAGCCATGGAGCGTCGCACCCTGTTTGGCCGCGAGCGGGTCAATCCCTCCATGGACCTGGACGAAGCCCAGCTGCAATCCCTGGCCAAGACCACGGGCGGAAAATACTTCCGCGCCCGCAATACCGAAGAGCTCGAGCAAATTTATCAGGCCATAGACGAGCTTGAGCCCGTGAGTCGGGATCAGCAAAGCTTCAGGCCCAGTGCCGATCTCTTTTACCTGCCACTGTCCCTGGCACTGCTGCTCAGTCTTTGGCTGGCACTGCGCGGCCGGGGACGTTTTGCGGAGGCACAATCATGAGCCTGCATTTTATCCGCCCCTGGTGGCTGTTGGCGCTGCTGCCCTTGCTGGCGCTGCTTTGGTGGCTGTACCGCCATCGCAGCAGTCGCGGAACCTGGAATGCTTACATTGCACCCCATCTGGCCGCCCTGCTGCTGAGCGGCACAAACAGCGCCCGTCCCAAGGGCATGGGCATGCTGGGAGCGGCCTGGGTCATCGCAGTGCTGGCCCTGTCAGGACCCGCGGTGCAAAAGCAGACCTTGCCTGTGTTTGCTACCGATGCCGGGCGGGTGCTGCTGATGGACATGAGTCTGTCCATGTATGCCACGGATCTCGCCCCCAATCGCCTGACCCAGGCGAAATTCCGCGCCACCGACCTTATTCGCTCCCTGTCGGATGGTGAAACCGGCCTGGTGGCCTATGCCGGGGATGCCTTTACCATTGCGCCGCTGACCCGCGACAGCAATACCCTGCTGAATCTGTTGCCTACCCTGTCACCTGACATCATGCCGGTGCGCGGCTCCAGTCTCAGCCAGGGCGTGCGCCGGGCCATTGAATTGTTGCAACAGGGTGGCCACCTCAAGGGTGACATTGTGCTGCTGACCGATGGGATCAACGAAGACGAATATCGCGAGACCCGCGAACTGCTTGATGGCAGCCACTATCGCCTGTCTATCCTGGCCTTCGGTACCCCACAGGGAGCCCCCATCAGGTTGCCCGATGGCAATTTGCTGCGCGATGCCGGCAATGAGCTGGTCATAGTCAAAACCGATTTGGTCAGGCTCGCCGATCTTGCCCGCAAAGGCGATGGCATGGCGCTGGCGGCGAGAAATGACGGCAGCGAATTACCACAATTACTGAGCTGGCTTGAGCGCGGCACAGATGCCAAGGCCACAGAACTGACCGGTGACAGCTGGCAGGATCTCGGTCCCTACATTGCCCTGCTGCTGTTGCTGCCGGTGCTGCTCAGTTTCCGCTTCGGCATGCCGGCCGCCGTGCTGCTTGCCTGTATCTTGCCACTGGGCAAGAGCCAGGCCGCCCTGTTTCAGACCCAGGATCAACAAGCAATGGAGGCATTTAAACGGGGCGAATTCCAGCAGGCGGCGGACAGCTTCACCCTGCCCGCCTGGCGTGGGGCTGCCCATTATCGGGCCGGAGATTACGAGTCCGCCCTCAAGGATTTTGAGCAGGACGACTCCGCCATGGGCCTCTATAACCAGGGCAACAGCCTGATGCAGCTGGGGCAATATCAGGAGGCGGAAAAACGCTACCAACAGGCATTGGAAAAGCAACCGGATTTGGACGCGGCCAAGGCCAATGCCAAGCTGGCGGAACAACTCGCCAAGCAGCCCCCCCAGCAGCAAAACGGCTCGGGCTCGGACCAGAACCAATCGGGCGATAATGACGCCAATGACCAACAGGGTCAGTCGGGTGATAATAGCGCCAATGATGATCAACAGGGACAAGAGTCTCAGGGAAGTCAGCAAAAGGGTCAGGGTTCGGGAAACCAAAACCCGGAGCAACAGGAATCCTCATCCGACAACCAAGGCGCCGGGGATGATGCTGCGGCAAATGACAGTCAACCGCAGGATGGACAAGAAGGGCAGCAGCAAGGGGAGTCCGAGCAGAACAGCGGGCAAGGCAACTCCGGCAGCAGTCAAAACAACGACGCGCAAATGCAGGCTGACCCCAACGCCGCTGACAAACAACAGCAAGCAGGCACGCAAGCAGCCGGGACTCAAGCCGGGGCCGCCGAAGGAGAGCCGGAAAAGGCACAGTCGGCCACACAGGCCGTGGCCGGCGCTGACAAGGCATCAGAGGATGGGGAAAAAGCGGCCGCCCTGGCAGCAACCGAACAACCCGGACAAATGTCACCCCAGACTGAGCGTGCCCTGCGGGTGATCAATGACGACCCCTCGGTGCTGCTGCGCAATAAGATGCAACTTGAATATCAACTGCGCCGGGCGCGCGGTGAACACAGGAAGGAAAAGGAACAGTGGTAAGAATCGCATGTGCTCTCCTGCTGGCCACACTTGCTGCCGCCCCGGCCTGGGCGCTCAGCAAACTGGAAGCCACGGTGGACAAGAATCCGGTCACCCAGGATGAATACCTGGTGCTGAACATCACGGCCGATGATGAGATTGACGCCGGCAAGCTCGACACCTCGGCCCTGCTGAAGGACTTTATCGTCGGCCGTACCAGTATCAGTCGCTCGACCCAGATGCTCAATTTCGACACCCACAGGGAAACCCGCTGGCAGATCCTGCTGGCGGCCAAACAGGTCGGCGAGCTGACCATACCCGCCTTCAGCCTGGACGGCGTGGCATCCGAGCCCATCAAGCTTAAGGTACTGGCCGCCGACGCCGAGCCGGTCAAGATGAAGAATCTGTACCTGGAAACCAGCCTGTCGACCAACGAGGCCTATGTCGGTCAGCTAATCACCTACAAGGTCAAGCTGTTCCTGGCCCAGGAGCTGCAACGGGGTGTGCTCAGCGCCCCCGTGCTGGAAGGCGCCCAGATCAAACAACTGGGCGAAGACAAGGATGGCACTGAGATAGTCGATGGACGCCGCCTGCGGGTGATTGAGCGCACCTATGGCATCATTGCCGACCAAGCCGGTGAACAGGCCATCCGCGGCGCCCGCTTCGAGGGTGATGTGCTGGTGGAAGCGCCCCGGCGAGGCGGCATGTTCAGCTTCAACGAAAGCCGCCCAATTCAGGCCAAGGCCGAGGACAGCAGCCTTAAGGTGTTGCCCCTGCCGGCAGGATTCGATCCAAAAGGGTTTGTTAGCGATCTGGCGCTGCTGAAAGATAACTTTACCGAGGATAAGCAGGAATTCGAGGTCGGTGCCCCCATTTCCCGTACCGTGACCCTGCTGGCATCCAATACAGATGAAACCAGTTTACCGGAGCTGGAACTCCCCTTACCGCCAGCGCTCAAGTCCTACCCGGAAAAACCGCAGCGCCAGACCTTTATGCGTAACGGCAAACTGGTGAGCCAGATCAGCCTGACCCAGGCCATAGTGCCGACCGCGCCCGGCAGCTATACCCTGCCCAAGGTGGAAGTGCCCTGGTGGAATTCACGGCTCAGACGCCAGGAGCTGGCGGTGCTGCCGGCGCGCACCATAGTGGTCACGGGCGCGGTACCCGTTGCGGTCGCCGCGACCACAACCCCGGCAGTGCAAACCGGTGGCTCGGCAGGCTATTGGCCCTATCTGACCGGATTATTTGCAATTGCCTGGCTGTTAACCCTGGGGCTTTGGTGGCAAAACCGTAAAAAAACCTCAGAGCCTGAACTTCAGCAGAGCACATCAGAGGTTTTGAGCACGGATTTAACCGGACTGCGCCGCGCCTGCGCCGGAGCGGATGGCGGTGCCATGCTCAATGCCCTCTGCAGTTATATGGCCGCCGAGGGCCACAGCGGTCGGCTGGTCGATATCGCCGGGCTGTCGCCGGAGCTTGCCAAGGCCATAGCGCAAATCCAGCAAGCCGCCTACGCCCGAGGTGCCCATGGCGTTAACGGTGATGCGCTGCTGCAGGCGGTACTGGCCCTGCCAAAAGCCGCATCCGCCAGGCAGGCTCCGGCCCTTGGCCCGTTGAATCCCTGAGGGGCAATAAATTATGTTTGCCAAAGGGCGCAATAAATCCAAATCCGACTCGGTCATGTCTGACATGCTGAGTAAACAACGACGATACGATGCCCTGGTCCGGGCACTGCACACCGACGTGTTCCGCTATGCCTTCTGGCTTTGCGGTGACAGACAGGTGGCAGAAGACATCACCCAGGAGACCTTTCTCCGGGCCTGGCGCTCCCTCGACTCCCTCAAGGATGAAAAGGCGGCCAAGGCGTGGCTGATCACCATTTTGCGGCGCGAAAATGCCCGCCGTTTCGAGCGCAAGCAGTTTGATTATTCCGATGTGGATCAGGAGCACTTAAGCGATGCTGCCGCTCACACCACCGAGGATGCCGCCGAGCAGTATTGGCTCAGGCGGCAAATTGCGACCCTGGAGCCCGAATACCGGGAACCCCTGCTGCTGCAGGTTATCGGCGGCTTCAGTGGTGAGGAAATCGCCGAGATGTTGGAGCTGAACCGCAATACCGTCATGACCCGGCTGTTCCGGGCCCGTAATCAGCTAAGAGAATTGTTGGAACATCCATCTATCCGAGGTCAGTCAAATGGATGAACTTGAGTTTCGCCGCCGTGCCTATAGCGACCCCCAAAGCCAGGATCCCGAATTTTTGGCAGCCATGGCCGAAGAGGACAACCGTGGCGCCTTTGTCAGGGAACTGAAGCAGCTCGATGCCAAATTGGCCCGGGCCATGAACGTGGACGTTCCCGAAACCCTCGCCGCGCGTCTGCTGCTGCGCCAGCAATTGGTGGCGCACAGGCAAAGCAAACGCCGCGCCACCTGGTTGATGGCCATGGCGGCATCAATCGCCTTTGTCATTGGTTTGGGATTCAGTTGGTTACGCTTGGGGCCCGTGGATCTGGGTGAGCATGCCCTGGCCCACGTGCACCATGAGCCCAAGGCCCTGACCATGGAACAGGCGGTAGACCTGCCCGCCCTCAATGCCAGCCTGGCCAGCATCTCCGGCCTTAAGGGAGCGCATTTCAATGCCCTCCCCGGTAAGGTGGTATTCAAGGCCTTCTGCGATTTTCGGGGAGTGCAGAGCATACATCTGGTGCTGGAAGGTGAAAATGGCAAAACCACCCTGTTTATCGTGCCGCTGGAAGAGCGGATGCAATTGAGCGAGCGATTTGCCGACAGCACCCTGAAAGGTCTGGGATTCCGCACCCGAGATGCCTTCCTGATGTTGGTGGGCGATGAGCAGCAATCGCTGACTGCACTGCAACAAACCATACGCCGGGATTTCATCTAGGTCTGACAAAACAGTTGCAAAAAGGCCGCGGGGCAATGCCCACGGCCTTTTTTAATTTGCCGGCCGAGATTGGCAACAATACTGGTCTGAGCTGACGGGCCAACAACCTGTCTATTGGGATCCTGCATCGACTTCTGCTAGCATGCCAAACCAATGCATATCACTGATAACTAAACGACAACGGATACAGCATAATGATAGCGACACCGGTTTTAATCACCTTTGCGGGCTATTTGGCCCTGATGATGGGCCTGGGATTTTGGGCCTACCGCTCAACGGATACGGTCGATGACTATATTCTCGGTGGCCGCAAAATGGGGCCAGGCGTCACGGCGCTCAGCGTCGGAGCCTCGGATATGTCGGGTTGGCTGCTGCTGGGATTGCCCGGCGCCGTATACCTGGGTGGTCTTGGCGAAGCCTGGATCGGCATTGGCCTGGTGGTCGGTGCCTGGCTCAACTGGCTGCTGGTAGCCAAAAGGCTCAGGGTCTACACCCAGCAAACTGACAATGCCCTGACCTTGCCGGACTTTTTCGAGAAACGTTTCCACGATGACAAGGGCTCGCTCAAGCTGGTTTCCGCCGTCACCATTTTGGTGTTTTTCACCTTCTATGCCTCTTCCGGCATGGTCGGCGGTGCCATTCTGTTCGAAAAGGTCTTTGGCCTCGACTATAACGCCGCCCTGGTCATAGGTTCGGCCATTATTGTCGGCTATACCTTCATCGGCGGCTTCTTTGCCGTCTGCTGGACCGACTTTTTCCAGGGCTGTTTAATGCTGATTGCCCTGCTTATAGTGCCTGTGGCTATTTTCACCCACCCCGAAAGCCATGCCAATCTGGATACCCTGCCGCCACAAATGTTGAGCCTGATCAGCAGCGACACCACTGTCATAGGTCTGCTTTCATTGCTCGCCTGGGGCCTGGGTTATTTCGGTCAACCCCACATACTGTCGCGCTTTATGGCCATAGGAAAGGTGGAAGATCTGCCGCTCTCCCGCCGCATTGCCATGGGCTGGATGATACTGTCACTTTTGGGCGCCCTCGCCACCGGCATTGCCGGCAGCCTGTATTTTGCCGGCAAGCCCCTGGACAATCCTGAAACCGTGTTTATTCACCTGTCCCAGGTGGCCTTCAATCCCTGGATTGGCGGCTTGCTTATTGCCGCCATTCTCTCGGCCATCATGAGCACCATAGATTCGCAACTGCTGGTGTGCTCATCTGTCATCACCGAAGACTTCTACCGCAAGTGGCTCAGACCCAAGGCCGACGATCGCGAACTGATGATGGTGGGCCGCATCGGCGTGCTGACCATAGCCATTATTGCCGGAGTGATAGCCCTCAATCCCCAAAGCAGCGTGCTGGGACTGGTGAGCTACGCCTGGGCCGGTTTTGGCGCAGCTTTTGGTCCCGTGGTGCTCTTGTCCCTGTTCTGGCGCGGTTACAGCCGCACCGGCGCCGTGGTCACCATCATCAGCGGTGCCCTGACAGTGGTTATCTGGAAACAGCTGAGCGGCGGCCTGTTTGATCTGTATGAAATCTTGCCGGGCTTTGTGCTGGCGACCCTCGCCGGTATGCTGGCCAGCAAGCTTGCCAAGCCCTGTGAGCGGGTGGAACAGGAGTTTGATCGCTTCCACAACAGCCTCTAACCACGGCTGAAAATAGCCAGAGAAAAAGCGTACATATGTACGCTTTTTATTTATCCGCTTGTCCGCTCCTAAAACCTCCAAGGTGCCCTGCCTGATTCAAATGGCAAATTCAAATGACTGTCGCGCGGCAAACACCCTGACCACGGGCACCCGGGCGCAGAATTCAAGCGCTCCGCAGTCAACACTTCCAGATACCGTACAAAAATCCGTTTATCTTTTCACCACTTGCGATGGAGCTTTAGCTCTGGTCGGACTTGTTGCATACAACTGTACTCCCTAAGATGCCGCAGCAACTTCCTGCGCCGCTTGGGCCGGGACAACCAGCAAGAGATGAAAATAATGACGTATTTCAACAAGACACTTTTGGTTTCTGCCCTCGCCCTGGCCTGTGGCCAGACAATGGCTGCCGGATTTCAACTGAACAGCCAATCCGCCACGGGTATCGGCCGCGCCTTCGCCGGTGATGCCGTTATCGCCGATAATGCCTCGGTACTGGCCCGTAACCCTGCCGCCATGGCCATGTTTGACAAGGCCGCCCTGTCACTGGGCATGACCTACGCCGATATCGACGTCAAGGTCAAAGACGTACAGGCAGCCGGCATGCCGCTGGACTTTGGCAGCGAACATGATGCCGCCGACGCCAAATTCATTCCCAACTTTTATTACATTCGCCCACTCAGCGACAAGCTGGCCTTTGGCATGGCCGCCTTCAGCAACTTCGGCACCGGCACCGACACCACGGCCCTGGCCAACAACGCGGTGACCATCCCGGGTCTGGGCACTGTGCCGGCACCCGTTGATTTGCTCGGCAACACCGAGGTCACCACGGTCAACCTCAACACCAGCCTGTCTTACCGTTTCGACGAGCACCTGAGTATCGGTGCCGGTATCGACATTATCTATGGTCAGGGCAAACTGAGCCGCGAAGGTACCCTGCCGCTGGGTCCCAATGGTGCCCTGGTGAACGCCAAGCTGGTTGACGTGGATGCCGATGGCTGGGCCCTGGGCGGGATTGTCGGCCTGGTGTACGAGTTCAATGCCGAGCACCGCATCGGCGCCAGTTACCGCCTGAGCCCCGAGTTCACCGCCTCCGGTGACATCAATGTGTTCAATACCCAGGCCATGGCCAATGTCAGCTTCGATGAAATTGCCATCCCCATGCCCGATATCTTCCAGGTTGCCGGCTTCCATCAGCTGAGCGACAGCTTTGCCCTGCACTACACGGCGCAGTACACCAGTTGGGGCGACTTTAAAGAAATCACGGTCAAGGACGGCTCATTGCCAAACGGCATGGCCGTGGGCAACGCCCAGCTCAAGCACTACGCCTGGGACAATTCCTGGTTGTTCAGCGTCGGCGGCACCTACAAACTGAACGCCGACTGGAGCCTGCGTGCCGGTTACATGCACGATCAGGGTGTGGTGGATCAATTGAGCTCACTGTCAATTCCTGATTCTGACCGCAACTGGTACACGGTCGGCACCACCTTTGCTTTGGACAAGCAGTCCAGCGTCGACTTTGGCCTGGCATTTGTCCGCGGCGAAGATGTGGAAGTGCACGAAATGAGCGCCCTGATTGGTGAGGTCATAGCCCACACCCGCTCCAACGCCGTTTACTACTCCATGCAGTACAGTCGCAGTTTCTGATAGCCTGCTGACAACAATGCCGCCCCGGGACTCCCTTGCCCCGGGGCGGCTTTTTTGTATCCACTCAATTTCTTGCCTACATTTAAGCAAACAATAATCACATTGCGATAATGGAAATGGCACGAGTCATAGGTCTTGGGGGGATCTTCTTCAAAAGCCCCGATCCGGCAGCGCTGGCAAACTGGTATCAACAACATCTTGGTCTGGATATAGAACACTGGGGCGGTTGCGCTTTTCATACCGCGCAATTGCCAAGTGGCAGCTACCATGTCTGGAGTCCATTCAACGCCGACAGCGACTATTTCGCTCCCTCAAACAAGGGGTTCATGTTCAACCTGATGGTGGATGACCTGGCCGGAGCCCTGGCGCAGCTGCGTGCGGCTGGAGCCCAGGTGCTGAATAATACCGAGGACTCTGAATTGGGGCGTTTTGGCTGGTTTATCGACCCAGACGGTAACAAGGTGGAACTCTGGCAAGCGCCCGGGAATAGTCAACAGGACTGATGCCTGCCAGGCGGCAACAGGTTATGCTGAAGCCCGGTTGATTACAGGAGTTTACATGGAAAAGTCCCTTACCTTGCCGGCCCTTGCACTGGGTCTGAGTCTCAGCGCAGGTCTGTTGGCCACCGGCTTATATCTCAAACAAACCGCACTGGCACTCAAGGCCAGTGAGCGTACCGTGACCGTCAAAGGTCTGGCCGAACAGGACGTCGACGCCAATATCGCCATCTGGCCGATCCGCTTTACCGAAGTCGATAACGATTTGCCCCGCCTGTACGACACCCTGGAGCAAAAAAGTGCCAAGGTGCTCGACTTTCTCAAACAACAGGGGTTTGATGACAGCGAGATCAGTCTGGGCTTACCCGCCATAGAAGACAGGCAGGCCCAGGGGTATGCCGATCCCAACCTCAAGTACCGATACACCGCCAAGGTCACCATCTCCCTCTACAGCAGCCAGGTGGCCAGGGTATTGGAAACCCGCAGACAACTGGCGACCCTGGCCCGGGAAGGCATAGCCATTGGCGGCAATGACTACGAAAACCGCACCGAATTCCTGTACACGGACCTGAACGCAGTCAAGCCGGCCATGGTTCAGCTGGCCACAGAGAATGCCCGCGAAGTGGCGGACAAGTTCGCCCATGATTCGGGCTCCCACCTGGGCAAGATAAAGAGTGCCAGCCAGGGACAATTCACCATCAGTGACCGTGACAGTAACAGCCCCCAAATAAAGCGCATCAGGGTGGTTTCCACTGTCACCTACTACCTGACAGACTGAAAAGAAGGCGCTGATGCGCCTTCATTTTTTTGCGCTGGGCCACAATCCATTAATTTTTTCTAATGAAATGGATTGCTGGATACACCACATTCCATTAGAATTTTCTCATGGATTTAATTGGAGTTCCCCATGAAGGCTAATTCACTCTTGCTGACCCTGCTGGCACAAAGCACCTTAACCCTGGGTGCCTGGACCCTGAGCGCATTGCCCACAAGTATGGCTGCCTACGCGGCCGAACCACAAACTCAGATCCTGAAGGCCGAGGTGCACCCCCAGTACCTGACACTGGATGCGGTCATTGAGCCGGTGCGCGCTGCAACCGTGTCGGCGCAAACCTCGGGACGGATCATCAAACTCAATTTCGATGTCAATGATAAGGTTCCGGCCGGCGCTGCCCTGCTGGAAATCACCAGCAAGGAACAGGGCGCCGGTCTCGCGGCCGCCGAAGCCGAACTTGCCAAGGCACAGGCGGTGAATATTGAGGCCCAGGCCCAGCTTAAACGAGTCAGCGAACTCTTTCCCAAGGGCGCGGTATCGCGCAACTCCATGGATGAAGCCATCGCCCGTGCCCGCAGCACAGAACAAGCCGTGACGGCCGCCAAGGCCGGTCTGACCCGGGCCAGGGAATCACTCAATTACACCGTGGTGTACGCCCCATTCAGCGGTGTTCTGACGGCGCGCCATGTGGAAGTCGGTGAAACCGTCAATCCAGGTCAACCATTGCTGTCCGGTTATGGCAGTGATGCGATGCGCGCCGTGTTCAGTCTGCCGCAGCAATGGGTCAGCGCCTTTCGCGGCAACGCCAAGGTGGAACTGCAATTGGCCGATGGCAGCAAGATAGACAGTGACCGCATTGAACTGTTCGACTTTGCCTCCGCCGGAGGTCACAGCCAAAGAGTGCGCGTCGCATTGCCCGAGCATGCCGCCGTGACGCCCGGCTCCTGGGCCAAGGTGCGCTTTATCAAGGAAATGCGCTCACAGCTGCGGATCCCCAAGAGTGCCCTGATAGTGCGCAACGAACTCAATGCCGTCTACCTCAAACAAGCCGACGCTTTTGTGTTGACCCAGGTGCGCCTGGGCCAGGAGCAAGGTGATGAGCTGACCGTGCTTTCAGGACTTGCAGAAGGGGATGAAATCGCCCTCAATGCACATCAGGTTACGGCCAGGTAAGGGAGGCAAAATGACCAAGCAATCCCAGGCCCTGGGTATTTCGGGCCGCATCGCCGCCAGCTTCCAGCACAGTGCCATAACCCCCTTGCTGGCCCTGTTGGCCCTGTTGTTGGGCCTGTTCGCCGTGCTGATCACCCCCAAGGAAGAAGAGCCACAGATAGATGTGACTTTTGCCGATGTCTTTATCCCCTTCCCCGGCGCCACACCGGCGGAAGTCGAGCAATTGGTGACCCTGCCGGCGGAGCGGGTAATATCGGAAATCAAGGGCATAGATACCCTGTATTCTTTTTCCCAACCCGATGGCGCCCTGATTATCGTCATCTTCGAGGTGGGGGTGAAACGCCATGACGCCATAGTCAAACTTTACAACCAGATCTATTCCAATCTGGACAAGGTGCCGCGCCTGGCCGGCGTCGGTGAGCCGCTGATCAAACCCCGCGGCATTGATGATGTGCCCATCGTCAGCCTGACCCTGCACAGCAACGACCCCAAGGTATCGGCCCAGCAACTTACCGACGTGGCCAGAACCCTGGAAGCCGAGCTCAAGCGCATTCCCGGCACCCGGGAGATTTCCGCCATGGGCCAGCAGCAACTGGTGCTCAATGTGCGCATCGATCCCCAGGCACTGTCGGCCTACGGTCTGAGCCTGACCCAGTTGGAAAGTGCCATTCGCGGTAATAACCTGATGGCGGCCAGCGTGCCCCTGGTACAGGACAATCAGGAAATCCGGGTACAGACCGGCGAGTTTTTGCGCTCCGCCGACGATGTGGGTTTACTTGTGGTTGGCGTATTCCAGGAAAACGACGGCAGCCAAACTCCCGTATACCTGCAGGATGTGGCGACCATCAGCCTCAAGGCAGACGCTCCCAGGCAACAGGTTTTCCATGTGGACCGTGAAGGCACGGTTCCTGCCGTGACCATAGCCATAGGTAAGCAAAACGGCAGCAACGCGGTCGATATTGCCGATGCGGTACTGACCCGCGTTGAGCAACTCAAGGGCCAACTGGTGCCTGACAATGTGCAGCTGACCGTCACCCGCAACTATGGGGTTACTGCGGCAGATAAATCCAATACGCTGATTTTCAAACTCATTTTTGCAACCGCCGCCGTAGTAGTATTGGTGCTGTTTACCATGGGCGCCCGTGAAGCCCTGGTGGTGGGCGTGGCCATCATTATCACCCTCGCCCTGACCCTGTTTGCCTCCTGGGCCTGGGGATTTACCCTGAACCGGGTATCCTTGTTTGCGCTGATTTTTTCCATCGGCATTCTGGTGGATGACGCCATTGTTGTGGTGGAAAACATCCATCGCCATATGGCGCTCGGCAAACGCAGCCTGCTGGAATTAATTCCGGTGGCCGTCGATGAAGTAGGCGGTCCCACCATATTGGCAACCCTGACGGTTATCGCGGCCCTGTTGCCCATGGCCTTTGTTTCGGGCCTTATGGGCCCCTACATGAGCCCAATTCCCATCAACGCCAGCATGGGGATGCTGATTTCCCTGGCAGTGGCCTTTGTGCTGACCCCCTGGCTGAGCCGCAAGTTTATCCGTCACCAGCACCATGAGCCCAGTGCCGAGTCCGAGACCGAAACAGGAGCCAGCGAACATGCCGGCGCCGATCCTCGTCTGCTGACGCTGTTCACCCGCCTGATTGGCCCCTTCCTCAAGGGGAGCGAGGGCCGCAAAGCCAGACTGGGACTGGGACTGGGCATTGTCGGACTTATCCTGGTGGCCCTGGTACTGCCAGCGGTGCAACTGGTGGTGCTCAAGATGCTGCCCTTTGACAACAAGTCCGAGTTTCAGGTGATGCTGGACATGCCCGAGGGCACGCCCCTTGAGCAAACCCAGAAGGTGCTGAAAGCCTTGTCAGCCGAATTGGTGAAGCTGGAAGAAGTTGAACACCTGCAGCTCTATGCTGGAACGGCGGCGCCGATGAACTTCAACGGTCTGGTGCGTCACTATTATCTGCGCTCCAGTCCTGAGCTTGGCGACATTCAGGTCAACCTGCTGGACAAGCGCCACAGACACAGAGACAGCCACAGCATAGCACTGGCCGCCCGTGAAGCCCTGCGCCCGGTCGCCGAGCGTTATGGTGCCAATGTCAAAGTGGTGGAAGTGCCACCCGGACCTCCGGTCTGGTCACCGATTGTGACCGAGATCTATGGCCCGGATCAGCAAAGTCGTGAGAACACGGCCCGGGAAATTCAGTCCCTGTTTGCCGCCACGACGGATGTGGTCGATATAGATATCTTTCTGCCCGATCCCCAGCAAAAATGGCAGGTGCAGATAGACCGCAGCAAGGCTGCCCTGCTTGGCATCCGCTATGACACCATAGTGGATCTCATCAGCAGCGCCATCGGCGGCAAGGATGTGGGGGTATTACACCTCAAGGGTCAGAGTAAGAGTGTGCCTATCCGCTTGCAGCTGGAAGAAGGCAGTAAGCTGGACCTGTCAGAGTTGCTGGCGATGAACATCAGTGGCGCCCAGGGGCAAAGCTTTCCCCTGGCGGCAGTGGTCGCTATCCGAACCGAGGTGATGGATGCCCCCATCATCCATAAGAACCTCAACCCCATGGTGATGGTGGTGGCGGATATGGCCGGACCTTTGGACAGCCCGCTATATGGCATGTTTGATATGGCAGCGGAGATAGATGCCAGGGGCGGTATTGAGCAGAACTACATCCAGCAGCCATCCGGATTGGCCATGCCGGGTATACTCTGGGACGGTGAATGGAAAATCACCTACGAAACCTTCCGCGACATGGGTCTGGCCTATGCGGTGGGCATGATAGCCATTTACCTGCTGGTGGTGGCCCAGTTCCGTTCCTACCTGGTGCCGCTGATAATCATGGCGCCCATCCCACTGACAGTCATAGGCGTGATGCCGGGGCATGCCCTGCTCGGGGCCCAGTTCACCGCAACCTCCATGATAGGCATGATAGCCCTGGCAGGGATCATAGTGCGCAACTCCATATTATTGGTAGATTTTATCAATCAGGAGTCCGCCGCCGGCGTGCCCTTTGAACGGGCTGTGATCCACTCGGGGGCCGTGCGGGCCAAGCCCATCATGCTGACGGCGTTGGCTGCCATGATTGGCGCCCTGTTTATACTTGATGATCCCATATTCAACGGTCTGGCCATCAGCCTGATCTTCGGTATCTTTATATCAACCCTGCTGACTCTGGTGGTGATACCCGTGCTTTACTATGCACTGATGCGCCACCGTATGGAGTCTTAAACCAATGCGCCCTGGCGCGAGGAGTCATTATGTCACTTGAACGTTCTGTTATGGCATTTGCCGGTTTTATGGTGCTGCTGTCACTGCTGCTGACCGCCTTTGTACATCATAATTTTGTCTGGCTAACGGCTTTCGTTGGCGCTAACCTGTTTCAAAGCGCCTTTACCGGCTTCTGCCCCGCCGCCATGTTGATGAAAAAGATGGGGATCAAGTCAGAGGCCGAGTTGGCAAAGAAATAATCCACTCACACAAGGAGAGACTGTGAAATTACTGACACTTTGGCGCGGCCTGGTGCTGTGCCTGACCCTGCTGCTGCCAATCACATCCTGGGCCGGAGAAGGCAAAGATCCTGCCGTCGCCTGGCAAAAAATCCAGGCCGGCGCCATGGTGGTGGATGTACGCACCGCCGAGGAATATGCTGCCGGACACCTGGAAGGCGCCATCAACATCCCCTTCGAGCGGATTGCGGCCGAGTTTGCCAAGCGCGGTATCGCCAAGGATGCAGAAGTGGTGCTTTACTGTCGCAGTGGACGCCGCAGCGGCATTGCCCAGGACAGCCTGATGGCCGAAGGGTACGAGCACACCTATAACGGTGGCGGCTTTGAATCCCTGGCGGCAGCCAAACCCTGATTTCAGTTACATTGAAAAGGCACCCTTGGGTGCCTTTTTTATTGACGCAACTTCCTTTTCACAGAGGCGAAGTTGTTGAATCCTCTCCCCCATCGAATGTGCACATCAACATTTTTGGCGCGCTCGCGGTGACCGAAACTGAACCAGGGCTGAACAAGATGTCAGTTGCTCACACTTCCCCGCTCACCACTCGACATTTAAGGATAACTTATTCCATATTGGAATAAGAAAAAATACTTACGCATTTTCATGACGATATAACAGCAAAACCCGATTTAGGCGCATAACAGACGCATAAACGTCCGTATGCCGTCCAAGTACCCACATCGAATATTGATGCGGTTTTAGCCAGCTTTATGAATAAAGCAATCGTATTCATGCATATTTAGTCACGCAAAGCATTCCGGTCGGCCGAAAAAACCACACAGCATTCCGTTAACATTTGTTTTACATGTGTAGCATCAGTAGTTAAATTCACTGCCGGAGTAACGGCTTTGTGCGGCTTTCGCTGGCAAAGCATCCAATAACAACGATTAGTTCTGACTCTTGCAACACGGAAGATAAGTATGACAATCAATAATAAAGCTAAAATGGTGTTGGGTTTATCCACCCTCGCCCTCGCCATTTCCGCCAGTGTGCATGCAGCTCCTGCTGCCACAGGTTTTTTACCCGCCAAGGAACAGGTATCACCGCTGCCAAAGCGCTACGTGGTGAAATTCAAGAATGAAAGGGCTGCCGCCAACGCTGCTGTCCAAAGCATGGCCTATGAACCAGCTGCTCTGGAAGTCTCTGGTCATCACAAGGCCCTGAACGCCGCCGCAGCCAAGGAAATGAAGCGTATTGGCCGCAGCAACGCCTACAGTGCCAAGCTCGATGCCAAAGGTATCAAGGCTCTGCGTGCCCGCGCCGACGTGGAATACGTTGAAGAAGATATGCCACGCCGTCTGCTGTCTGAAACCACCCCTTGGGGTCAGAACTTCGTGGGCGCCACCCAACTGTCCGACAGCCTGGCCGGCAACCGTACCATCTGTATCATCGACTCAGGTTACGATCGTGGCCACTCCGAGCTGTCCGGCAACAACGTAACAGGTACCAACAACTCAGGTACCGGCAACTGGTTTGAGCCAGGTGCAGACAACGCCCACGGTACCCACGTGGCCGGTACCATTGCCGCCATCGCCAACGGTGACGGCGTTGTGGGTGTGATGCCCAACCAAAATGCCAACATCCACGTGATCAAGGTGTTCAACTCTGCAGGTTGGGGTTACTCTTCCGATCTGGTTGGTGCGGTAGACACCTGCGTGCAAAACGGTGCCAACGTCGTGACCATGAGCCTGGGTGGTTCAGGTTCCAGCACCACAGAGCGTAACGCCCTTGCAGCCCACTACAACAACGGTGTGCTGCTGATCGCCGCCGCCGGTAACGCCGGTGACAACACCCACAGCTACCCAGCATCCTACGATGCGGTAATGTCTGTGGCTGCCGTGGACAATAACAAAGACCACGCTGCTTTCTCCCAGTACACCAACCAGGTAGAAATCTCAGGTCCGGGTGAAGCGATTCTCTCTACCGTTACCCGCGGTGAAGGTCGTCTGTCTGACATAGTGATCAATGGTCAATCTTACTTTGACAAGGGTGTGGTCCCCCATCACCGCTTCGTCAAGTCAGGCACCAGCTACGTTGGCGCGCCAATCAACGGCACCGCCACCGGTACCCTGGCCGAATGTACCGTGACCAACGGCACCTTCAACTGTGGCAACATGACCAACAAGGTGTGTCTGGTTGAGCGTGTGGGTAATCAGGGCACCAGCTACCCTGAAATCGATGCTGCCAAGGCCTGTCAAACCGCCGGCGCCGCGGCCACCATAGTTTACTCGAACACTGCCCTGCCCGGTCTGCAAAACCCCTTCCTGGTGGACACCAACAGCGAGCTGACCAAGGTGTCAGTATCTGTTGACCGTGCTACCGGTCTGGAGCTGCGTAACCTGGTGGGTTCCAGCGTGACCGTATCCAACACCGGTGGCAAGGACTATGAGTACTACAACGGTACTTCCATGGCCACCCCACACGTGTCCGGCGTTGCTACCCTGGTGTGGAGCTACCACCCAGAGTGTACCGCAGCCCAGGTGCGTCAGGCCCTGAAAGCCACTGCCGAAGATCTGGGCACTGCCGGTCGTGATGATAAGACAGGTTATGGTCTGGTCAACGCGGTTGCCGCCAAGGAATTCCTGGATGCCTCCTGTAACGGTCCTACCGGTCCGGTTGGCGGCAACGTGCTGGAAAACGGTGTAGCCAAGACCAACCTGAGCGGTGCCAAGGCTGAAGAGCTGCACTTCTCCATGGACGTGCCAGCCGGCGCCACCAACCTGAGCTTCGCCATGAGCGGTGGCAGCGGTGATGCGGATCTGTACGTGAACTTTGGTGCAGCCCCAACCACCACTGACTACGATTGCCGTCCATACAAGGGTGGTAATGCCGAGTCTTGCCCAATCAGCAACGTTCAGGCAGGTACCTACTATGTGATGCTGCGTGGCTACAGTGCCTTCAGCGGCGTGAGCCTGGTAGGCAGCTACACCGAAGGCAGCACTGGTGGTGGCAGCACAGGTCCTGTGACCTATACCAATGACAGCAACTACAGCATCCCTGACAACAATGCCACCGGTATCACCAGCCCAATCAGCGTGACCCGTACCGGCGATTCAGGCACTGTGACCGTAGCAGTGAACATAGTTCACACCTACATTGGTGATCTGAAGGTTCAACTGGTGAGCCCAACCGGCCAGGTAGCGACACTGCACAGCAACACAGGTTCAAGCGCAGACAACATCAACAAGACTTACACTGCCGATATGTCAGGTGTTGAGTCCAGCGGTACCTGGAAGCTGAAAGCCGTAGACAGCGCCAGCCAAGACACTGGTTATATCGATTCCTGGTCTCTGACCTTCCAATAATCGATTTCGCTGGAATTAAAACGGGAGCCTCTGGCTCCCGTTTTTTTATTCTATTGCAGACTTGGCTTAAGCACCACGGGCTCAATCAGTACCGAATCGCTTTCGTTGGACAACCATATCTGGCCTTCATTGATGGAGCAATTGAGTTTCATGCTGCGGCCCACCAGGGTGGCCATGGCCTTGACCTGGGCCTCGGGGATCTCAATCACCTTCAGATTGCGGTAGCGCTCAAGGGCCTGGGCATTTTGATGCCACCAGATGGGCACACTGCGACCACCGTAGGCGAACAGCTGCACCTCCCGGGCTCGGCCGGCGGCCTTGCGCAGCCACTTCTCATCGGCCTGGCCAAATTCAATCCACAGCCTAATCTCACCGCTCGGCTCCCGGTCCCACAGTTCGGGCTCGTCATCGACGCACAACCCCTTGCTGAAGGCCAGGCTGTCGCTGGCGTTCAAAGCAAAGGCCAGCAAGCGCACCATCATGCGCTCGTCGGTTTCGGAGGGATGTTGCGCCAGGGTCAGCGCATGCTGTTGATAATAATGTCTGTCCATGTCGGCGATATCCAGCTCGACCTTGAACACTGTGGCCTTGAGTGCCATGGGAACTCCCGCATCCAAATAGGCGGCAGTCTAGCCGATCAAAAGGGCCAGGCCCAGCAAAAACACCTCAGAGGGCGCCGGGGCGTAAATGCCTGGCCATGGGGAATTGCGCCTTGAGCCTGTCTATGGCGTCGGCATCGCCATAAACCAGCAGCCGCTGGCCGGCCTCCAGGGCGTGGCTCAACTCGCTTGACGCTGGCAAGGCCTTGCGGTCGGCGTCCCGGCGCAGCAGCTCACTCAGCTCCAGTGGCAGCGATATATCGCTGCAGATACAGTCAATACGCTGCAAGGGGGCCAATGCCGCAATCGGCAACAGATCGGCGCGGGTAGCATCATCGATAAGCCACAGTTCGCCATCCCGTCCTTCACCGCCCCAATTCTCACAGCCAAAGGCCTGCTCGAAATGATCCATTGTGCTGTCATCGAACCGGTCGCCATTGAGGGCAAAGAAACGTTCCCAGAAGCGGCGCCGCTGGGGCACTGAGGCCAATCTTTGCTGCACCTGCGGACGCTTGTCGGCAATAAAATCAAACAGGGGTGCCAGGGAGGGCGGCAACCAGGTTTCCAGCCGGGCCCTAATGTCGCGGGCAAACACCGGCGCGGCACCGGCCGTGCTGATGGCCACCACCAAACGGCCCCGGTCGACTATGGAGGGGGTGATAAAGCGGCATTCGGCGGGGCTGTCGACCACATTGACCCAAATACCCTTGTGCCGGGCGAGATTGGCATAATGGCGGTTAAGCTCGTTATCGGCGGTTGCAAGATAGAGTAAATCCCAATCGCTGATGTCCGCATCGCAGATTGGGCGTTGCAACAGCTGCACATGGCCGCTGGCGGCCAAGGCCTGCACCTCATCACATACCTCGGGGGCTATGACAGTGATCTGTGCCTGGGTGCGGTTCAGCAGTGCCAGCTTGCGGGCGGCCACATCACCGGCACCCACCAGTAACACCTTGAGATTATGGGTGTCGACAAACAGGGGAAAATATTGCATCTGACTCTCAGTCGTTGACCAGGGGCAGATCCCGCGCCACCCAGGCCTTATAACCACCGGTCAGTGAAGCGACCCGGGTATAACCCATCAGCTGCAGATTATAAGCCGCCAGGGCCGAGCGATAGCCGCCACCGCAGTAGAGCAGCAAGGGGGTGCTTTTATCCGGATAGCGGGTTTCGATATCGCGCTCAAGAATGCCACGTCCCAAATGACGGGCACCGGGCAGGTGATCCTTGAGCCATTCATGATCTTCGCGCACATCCAGCAGTTGCCAGCTGTCATCTGCCTGATAGGCCTCGACGCTGATCTCGGTAACCTTGGGCAAAATAGACTCGACCAAGGCGAGAAATCCCGGATTATGTTGCATTTTGAACTCCTTATCCCAACCTTTGGCTCAAGTGTAGTGCCGTGCCAAAGGGGAAACAAGTGTTCAGTTGTGGGCCTCACTGCGTTCGGCACTGCAGTGCCAACAGAGCTCGAAACTGCCCTCATTGAATTCGTGACACTGGACACACTGCCACTTGGGCAGATCGCATTGCAGGCTGTCGAGTTGCGCCTGGGCCTGGGGCAATTGTGACTGGCACACCCACAGCTCGACGTTTTGCAGATCCACAGGCAACTCACCTATCCCCCCCAAGAGGGCCTCGCCCCTGAGTTCTACCTCAATGCCACTGAGCTGCAACAGCCCTTTCCAGGTGTGGGCCTGCAGCAGATTACCGCCGGTCAGCAAACATTTGCGCTCTTCCATGCTACTACCTGTCTATGGAGTTTATTTTTGTTATGGCCCGGGAGAATCCTCTGCTATGACTTTTCAGGTCCAAAGGTTTTCCGGGCGGGGTACGGGCCCATGCTAACGGGAAAATGTGACAAAATCGAGCATATATTCCACAGTTTCAGCCGATAAAAAAGCCACCCTGAGGTGGCTTTTAACTGTGAAGCGTGAAATTTGGCTATCAGGGCATCATGGATGGCTGATCGGCGCCTTCTTTTTCCACTTCCACCGGCATCATGTGCTCGCGGCACACCCCCAAACGGATTGCCAAATAACTGGCAACATAAATGGAGGAATAGGTACCGACAAAGATACCCAGCAGCAGTGAGGTCGCAAAACCGTGGATCAGGGTACCGCCCTTGAGGAACAGCGCTACCACCGTGATCAGCGTGGTACCCGTGGTGATAATGGTCCGGCTCATGGTCTGGGTGATGGAGGCATTCACCACTTCATAGGGTGTGGCCTTACGCATCTTGAGGAAGTTCTCACGAATGCGGTCATACACCACTATGGTGTCGTTGAGCGAGTAACCCACCACGGTCAGCACGCCGGCCAGTACCGTCAGGTCGAACTCCAGCTGCAGCACGGAGAACACGCCCAGGGTCACTATCACGTCGTGTGCCAGTGCCGCCACCGAGCCCGCCGCCAGGCGCCACTCGAAACGGAAGGACACGTAGATCAGGATACAGATCAGCGCAACCAGTACCGCCAGACCGCCCTGCTCCGCCAGTTCCTCACCCACCTGGGGACCAACGAACTCAACGCGCTTTTGCACCACGGAGGCATCCAGCTTGGTGGCTTCGGCCATCACCAGCTTGACCTGATCATCGCTTTTGATGCCGTCACGCACCTGCAGGCGTACCAGGATATCGCGGCTGGAACCAAAGTTCTGCACCACTGAACCACTGGTTTCCGGCCGGTCGAGGGCCACCCGCAGTTTGTTGAGATCCTGGGGCTGGGAGAACTCCATCTCCACCACGGTACCGCCGGTGAAGTCCAGACCCCAGTTGATACCAACAGTGGCCAGCGACACCAGTGACGCCACCACCAGAATGGCGGACATTATGCTGATCGGCAGCGCGTGCTTGAGAAAGTCTACCGATTTTTTGAGGGTTAAAATCTGAAACATGATTGTCGCTCCCTCAGATAGACAGTTTCTTCACGCGTTTGCCGCCCCAAAGCGCGTTAACTATCGCGCGGGTACCCACAATTGCAGTGAACATGGAAGTCAAAATACCTATCATCAGGGTCACGGCGAAGCCCTTGACGGCTCCGGTACCCACGGCGAACAGAATCAACGCCGTGATGAAGGTGGTGATGTTGGCATCGGCAATGGTCGAAAAGGCGTTGCCGTAACCTTCGTGAATGGCCTGCTGTACGCTGCGACCGGCGCGTAATTCCTCACGGATCCGCTCGTAAATCAGCACGTTGCCATCAACCGCCATACCGACGGTCAACACCATACCGGCAATACCCGGCAGGGTCAGTACCGCATCGGGGATCATGGACATCACCCCCACCACCATGATGAGGTTGGCGGACAGGGCCAGGTTGGCTATCACACCAAAGGCGCGGTAGTAAACCATCATGAACAGCAGCACCACAGCCATACCCCAGATCATCGCCTGCAGACCGTTCGCTATGTTCTCGGCACCCAGGCTTGGACCTATGGTACGTTCCTGAACTATGGATACGGGCGCAATCAGGGCACCGGCACGCAGCAGCAGTGCCAGGTTCTGGGATTCGGCATGACCTAGACCTGTGATCACGAAATTGCGACCCAGGCGTGCCTGAATAGTGGCAACCGAGATCACTTCCTCTATCTTCTTCATCTTCACGCTGCCGTCGGGATTACGCTCACCGCTGTCCTTATACTCGATGAACAGGGTCGCCATTGGCTTGTGAATATTGTCCTTGGTGACATCGGAGAAGATGCTGCCACCCTTGGCATCCAACTGAATGGATACCTGGGGGCGGCTGTATTGATCGAACGAAGGTTGAGCACCGGTTATATGATCGCCGGTCAGCATCACTTCCTTCTTCAGCACCACCGGGCCGCCCTCGCGGCGCTGATACAGCTCTGAGCCTGCGGGCACACGGCCGGCAAGGGCTGCGGCCACGTCGGCCTTGTCATCCACCATGTGGAATTCAATGGACGCCGTGGCACCGAGGATTTCCTTGGCGCGGGCAGTGTCCTGTACCCCTGGCAATTCGACTATGATGCGCTCGGCACCCTGACGCTGCACCACAGGCTCGGCCACACCCAGCTCATTCACCCGGTTACGGATAGTGGTGATGTTCTGCAGCAGGGCTTCTTCCTTCACCTGGCGCAGGTAGGTTTCGCTCATGGTGGCCAACAACACAAAGTTGCCATCACCGGTTTGCTCGGTGAACAGCATGTCGTTGCCACGGGACTTGAGGAAAGCCTCGGCCTGAGACAGGGTGTCGGCGTCACGGAACTTGATCTCTATGCCCTTGACGGTACGGTGTACACCGGCGTAGCGGATCTTCTCTTCCCGCAACTGGGTGCGGAAATCGGCAATCTTGGCCTCTTCCATCTTGCGGATGGCTTCGCCCATGTCCACTTCCATCAGGAAGTGCACCCCGCCGCGCAGGTCAAGACCCAGCTTCATTGGGGAGCCACCGAGGGACTCCAGCCACTCTGGGGTTGCCGGGGCCAGGTTCAGCGCCACGGTGAACTTGTCGCCCAAGGTGTCGCTGATGGCTTCGCGGGCCAGCAGTTGATCTTCGGCGTTATTCACGCGGACCAGCAGCTGACCTTTTTCCAGTTCACTGCGCTTGACGACTATGCCCTTGCCGGCCAGCAACTCGCTGACCTGGGTTTGGGTAGACACAGTCACCTCAGCGCCACGGGTTGCCACCACCTGCACCGCGTAGTCTTCACCGAACAGGTTCGGTATTGCGTAGAAAAAACCGACGACTATGATGAACATCACCATCAGGTTCTTCCACATTGGGTATTTATTTAACACGCCTTAGCCCTCTTGGCTTACAGGGACTGGATAGAGCCTTTAGGCAATACCGCCGCAATGTAATCCTTTTTGATGGTGATCTGGGTGCTGTCGTTCAGGGCCAGCAGGACGTAGTCATTGTCGTCGCCTATCTTGGCAATCTTGCCAACAATGCCGCCGCTGGTGAGCACTTCGTCACCCTTGGACAGGGAGGACATCAGATTTTTATGCTCTTTGACCCGCTTGGACTGGGGACGGAAAATCATGAAATAGAAAATCAGGCCGAAAATCGCCAACATCAGTACCAGTTCCATGGTACCACCGCCCTGGGGAGCCGGGCCTGCCGCATACGCGTTTGCAATGAACATAGTTTTTCTCTTCTTTTTAGCTAGTTAATCAGTCTTTTAACTCGGGAACTTCACGCCCTTGACTGGTATAGAAGTCCTCAACAAAGGCGTCTAATGTACCCGTCTCTATGGCGGTGCGCAAACCCTCCATCAACCTTTGGTAATAACGCAGGTTGTGTATGGTGTTCAGGCGGGCACCGAGTATCTCGTTGCAACGATCCAGGTGGTACAGATACGCCCGCGAATAGTTTTTGCAGGTGTAACAGTCACACTTGGCATCCAGCGGTGAAGTGTCATCGCGATGACGGGCATTGCGGATCTTGATCACCCCTTCACTGGTAAACAAATGGCCATTACGGGCATTACGGGTCGGCATTACGCAGTCGAACATGTCAACACCGCGGCGTACGCCCTCCACCAGATCTTCCGGCTTACCAACGCCCATCAGGTAGCGGGGCTTGTCAACGGGGATCTGCGGGCAGACATGCTCCAGAACTCTGTGCATGTCTTCCTTGGGTTCACCCACGGCCAGACCACCTATGGCATAACCGTCAAAGCCGATTTCCAGCAACCCCTTGAGGCTCTCGTCACGCAGATCCTCATAGACGCTGCCCTGGATAATGCCGAACAATGAATTGGGGTTCTCCAACCGATCGAACTCGTCACGGGAACGCTGGGCCCAGCGCAGCGACATCTGCATCGACTTGCGGGCCTCGTCCTCGGTGGCCGGATACGGGGTGCACTCGTCAAAAATCATCACCACGTCACTGCCAAGGGCGTGCTGGATCTGCATCGACTTTTCCGCATCCATAAAGATTTTTTCGCCATTGATGGGCGAGCGGAAGTGTACTCCTTCCTCGGTGATCTTGCGGATATCGCCGAGGCTGAACACCTGGAAACCACCCGAATCGGTGAGGATCGGCCGTTGCCAGTTCATAAAGTCGTGCAAATCACCGTGCTTGCGCATGATCTCTTCCCCGGGACGCAGCCACAGGTGGAAGGTATTGCCCAGCAGTATGTCGGCTCCTGTGGCACGCACTTCCTCGGGCGTCATGCCCTTGACCGTGCCATAGGTACCCACAGGCATAAAAGCCGGGGTTTCCACCACACCGCGTTCAAATATCAGGCGGCCACGACGGGCACGGCCCTGGGTAGTATCCAATTCAAATTTCATAATGACCTCGTCAGAGAAACAGTCTGACTCTTCAAATGGCATCAAGCCGTTGTTTACACATGGGGACACCGCCATCCGGCTTCAAGCCGGCGCGGCCAAAAAAATGCCCAACCGTCAGGTTGGGCAGGCATTTTAAAACAAAATTCCCTGTCAGGGGGCTTTTTTAGTCACAAACATGGCGTCGCCATAACTGAAAAAGCGGTATTTTTGCGCAACCGCGTGCTCATAGGCCCGCATCACTTCGGCATGACCGGCAAAGGCGCTCACCAGCATGATGAGAGTGGACTCGGGCAGGTGGAAATTGGTCACCATGGCATCCACCACCCGAAAGCGAAATCCGGGGTAAATAAAGATGTCGGTATCACCACGGAAAGCCTTCAGCTCACCCTCGCTGGCACGGGCCGCACTTTCCAATGAACGTACCGAGGTAGTGCCCACGGCGATGACTCTTTTACCTGCGGCCTTGGTGGCGAGAATTTTGGCCACCACCTCTTCGGGTACATCGGCCCACTCGGAGTGCATCTTGTGTTCCAGCACATTGTCGACCCGTACCGGCTGGAAGGTGCCGGCACCCACATGCAGGGTGACGAACGCCATGTCGACGCCCTTGGCCCTGAGATCGGCCAGCATTTGCTGGTCAAAGTGCAGTCCGGCGGTTGGCGCCGCCACGGCACCGGGCTTCTGGTTATAGACGGTCTGGTAGCGTTCCTTGTCGGCATCCTCATCGGGTCTGTCGATGTAGGGTGGCAACGGCATATGGCCTACGGCCTCCAATACGTCGAGAATGCTGAGCTCATCTTCCAGTGCCAATTCAAACAGGGCATCGTGGCGGGCCAGCATGGTCATGCGGTAACCACCGTCGAGCAGGATCTCGGTGCCGGGTTTGGGAGACTTGGAGCTGCGCACATGGGCCAGGATGCGTTTGTCATCCAGCATACGCTCCACCAGGATTTCCAGCTTGCCACCAGTGGCCTTTTGGCCGAACAGGCGGGCCGGGATCACCCGGGTGTTGTTGAATATCATCAGGTCGCCCGGCTCGATCAACTCGAGCAGCTCAACAAACTGCCTGTCTGCCAGGGCGCCGCTGTTGCCATCCAGGGTCAAAAGCCTGGAGGCACTGCGTTCCGGCATGGGGTAGCGGGCAATAAGCTCATCGGGCAATTCAAAGGAAAAATCGGCTAAACGCATGGGCAAGTTACTCTGCTTGGCTTGGTAAGGGATCCACGCACCAGGCAGGTCAGGACCCCTCGTTGTCGGGCTTGGGCCCATTATTTATGGGCTGCCGCTGAATTTCGGCGCGGTATTCGTGCAGTTCCATGGGGATCTCCACCTGCACCCGTTTTCGCTGCGGCTGCGGACGTATCCCCAACATTTTAGTGAACCAGTTCCACATCATCCATGATCCTCAAACCGTTTCATGATGGATTACTCAATTGCTATCCTGGCGCGACATCCTCAAGGTTCCCTTACCGCATTGCGGGGGTTCCTTCGCACCGGCGCGCATGATACCGTGAAACCCGGATATTCACCAAGTGTAAATTATGAACTTTCTCGCTCACTTGCATCTTGCAGACATCAGCAATACCAGCCTTGCAGCCAACCTTGCCGGGGACTTTGCCAAAGGTGCCATCGACGGTCATCCACAATCACTGCGCCAGGGGATCTGGCTGCACCGTCAGATAGATAAAATTACCGACGAGCATGAACTGAGCCGGGAATTATTGGCCAAGTTTCCAAAAAGCCTCACCCGCGGCGCCGGCATTCTGATGGATTTGGCATTTGATCACATGCTGGCTCGCTACTGGGATGAATACCATCATCAGCCGCTGGCCGAGTTCAGTCAGCGGGCCTACGCCAGTCTCAAGTCCAGCGCCGATTTGCCCGAATCACTGCGGGCAGTGTTACCACGCATGGCGCAGGAAGACTGGCTGATGGCCTATGCCGGTCGTCAGGGCCTGAACCAGGCCATCAGTGGCGTGCGCAAACGCCTCAGTCGCCCCGAACTGCTGGACAATGCCGAAAAAGTGGTGGAAAAAATGGATGTGGAAATCGAGATTGCCTTTCGCACCCTCTATCCCCAGCTGATGGCCTATAGCCGCCGCCTGGCTCGCACCACACCTGCCGAATTTCTTTGATGGCGAACCTAAGCTGGCTCACAAGGGGTCGTCTTTGAGGTAGAATGCCGCGCCAAAGGAGTTCCAGATGCAAATTTTCCACTACCAGCCACCGGCCCTGCCCTGGCTCGACATTCGATACCGCGATCGCGACCTGATAGTGATAAGCAAACCCTCGGGGCTATTGTCCAATCCGGGGCGCGCCCCGGAAACCCACGACTGCGCCCTGACCCGGCTGCAACGGCTCTATCCCGACACCTTGCTGGTACACAGGCTCGACTGCGCCACCTCGGGAATCATGGTGTTTGCCCGTAACAAAAAGGCCGAGTCCAATCTCAAGACCCAGTTTCAGGACAGGCACACAGAGAAGCTGTATATCGCCGAGGTCGCCGGCATTGTGGAACCGGATGAGGGCGAAATCGATTTACCACTGGGGGCAGATAAATTGAACCCGCCCTGGCAGCAAGTGGATATCGAGGGGAAAAGTGCCCTGACCCGGTTCAAGGTACTGGAGCGACGCCAGGATTCGACCCTGCTGCAGCTGATGCCGTTAACCGGACGCACCCACCAGCTGCGGGTACACATGCTGGCCCTGGGCCATCCCATACTGGGTGATGACTTTTACGGCCAGGACACGCCTTTCGCCGATACCACGGTTGAATTGGCACGCCCACGCCTCTGCCTGCACGCCCAGAGTCTCAGCCTCAGCCATCCCTACAGCGGCAAACCCTTGCAGTTTGTCAGCCCCCATCCCTTCAGTGGCAGCTAAGGTCAAAAACGCAAAAAGCTCAGAAATGCAAAAAGCCAAGACGCAGGGCGTTTTGGCTTTTTCAATCGCTTACTTTTTCTATTTCTTTATCAGCGGCATCTCTTTGGATGCCTGGAGCCGAACAGTCAAATGCCGTCGGCTTAATTGCGTATGTCGCCCGTTTTTCAGGCCACCATCACAGCCGGTGCCACCGGTGCTGTGTAATAGCAGCCTTTGAAGTTGCAAAACTGCAGTCCAGCTTCGACCACGATGAAGTACTCACCGAAGAAGTTGCCGCCCTTGTCTTCCAGTTTGAGTCCCGACTCGGTTTCCGTCGCCAGCATGTCATCCAGGCTATGACAACCATCGTTAAACCAGGTTTCCAGCAAGTAACGCTCACCCTCGCGGTACAGGGTGATCCTGTCCCCCAATTCGGGCCTTTCATCCAACCAGGATCCCACAATTTCACGTGCGCTCATTGTTGCCTCCCGCCAATGCAGGCGTTTGCGTTTTTCTATCGCGGATACATTTGCATTCCTATGCAGTTCGAATGCCGTCTCATTCAGTCCAGAATATGAGGAAGCGTTAAGCATGGATGCCATTGGCGTTATCACTCCAAAAATACCCCAAGTGTTAATCACGGGTTACAAAACAGTAACATGCAAGGACAAAACACCCGGTTGACCACTCGGTACGCCATGCCCCTAACCTACGGCGGAAAGTGTAGCCTAATTTGCGGACAAAAACGCGATCAAATTCACTTTTTCTGCTGGAACATGCAAACGACGTTGGTAAAAGCCGACTGACTGCGCATTTTGGAAAGGGACAGTAAAAATCCACCTGCATAGCAGGTGGCTTTGACACAGCCCCCTAAAAGGGGGCTTAAAAACTAACCTTCCAACCCTAACGCTATTTGCCGTTTCTCTTCTTCTTTGGCTGTCTTTTCCTGGTGCCGTACATATCTACGGATTATGTCTTCGTTTGCTCCTACTGAGTCCACAAAATAACCCCGTTGCCAGAAGTGATTCCCCCAGAGCTTGTGCTTTCTTAAATAAGGAAATTTGGCAAACATCCTGATCGCGGTTCTCCCTTTAACAAAACCCATTAAATCCGACACGCTTAGACTGGGTGGGGTTCTGACTACTAGATGGACATGATCTTCCTGAACATTTAGTTCCACGACTCTGCATTTCTTCATGTTGCAGTAAACATAGATACTTCGATAAAGCTCTCTGCCGAGATTACCTTTCAGGATTTTGTACCTGTACTTGGGTGTCCAAACGAGGTGATACTGACAACGATAGAATACGTGAGACGCGGATTCATATCTGCTCATGCTACTTACTCCTTGATTTGCTGGTAACAAACCGAGGGAGTATTTAGCATGGGCATTCTCCGGGCAAAGCCCCACCAGAACGATCACCACCTCCATAGGAGGTGGTTTTAGGGTGACAATAAAAATGGCAGCCCGGGCTGCCATTTACTGAGGGACGTTTCAGCTATCAGCCACGCTGCTCTGCAGCCTCACAGGCGGCAGCGGTAAAGAGCACATCGGTGGAGCTGTTCAGCGCCGTTTCGGCCGAATCCTGGACAACGCCTATGATAAAGCCCACGGCAACCACCTGCATGGCCACCTCGTTGGAGATACCAAACAGGCTGCAGGCCAGCGGGATCAAGAGCAGTGAACCACCGGCAACGCCAGAGGCTCCACAGGCGGACACAGAGGCGATAATACTGAGCAGCAGCGCTGTGGGCAGATCAACCGTAATACCCAGGGTATTCACCGCCGCCAGTGTCAGCACGGTAATGGTGATGGCGGCACCGGCCATGTTGATAGTGGCGCCCAGGGGGATGGACACCGAATAGGTGTCTTCATGCAACTTCAAACGTTCACACAGGGCCATATTGACCGGAATATTGGCGGCCGATGAGCGGGTAAAGAAGGCTGTCACACCACTCTCGCGCAGGCAAGTTAACACCAGAGGATAGGGATTGCGGCGGATCTTGATAAAGACGATCAGGGGATTAATCACCAGTGCAATGATCAGCATGGCGCCAAGCAAGACCCCCAACAGCTGCCGATAACCGTCAAAGGCCGCAAATCCGGTTTGGGCCACGGTTTCGGTGACCAGACCGAAGATACCCAAGGGGGCCAGACGGATCACCACCCGCACCATTTGCGAAACACCGTGGCTGATATCAAACAATACCGTCTTGGTGGCCGACCCGGCCTTATGCAATGCCAGTCCCAACCCGGCGCCCCAGGCGAGAATGCCGATATAGTTACCCGTCATCAGGGCATTGACCGGGTTATCCACCACCTTGAACAGCAGGGTGTGCAGTACCTGGCCTATGTCCTGGGGCGGATTGGCAGCGGCGGCGGTATCCTGCAACACCAGGGTGGTGGGAAACATAAAGCTCAGTGACACGGCGGTCAGCGCCGCGGCGAAGGTACCCACCAGGTACAGCACCAAAATAGGCTTCATATTGGTATGGCTGCCCTGCTTCTGGTTGGCGATGGAGGAAGCCACCAGCACAAAGACCAGCACAGGGGCTATGGCCTTGAGCGCACCAACAAACAGATCGCCGAGGAACGCCATTTGATGGGCCCATTCCGGGCTGATACTGGCCAAAGCCACACCGGCGATGATCCCCACAAGAATTTGCAGCACCAGGCTGCCGCTGGTCAATTTGGCCAGCAAAGAGTTATTGTTTTGCATGTTAAATCCGTCGCAATTTAGCAATTATTATCATGGTGACGCACTGGTTCGAATGCCTGCGCCTGCGCTGGTCCCCAGCCGGTTTTACAGGGACTCGGACGCCTTGTCCAGCGGATCAGTTACCACTGACCTTGTGTGCACCACGCAACATGGCGGCGATAAGCTCCTGGGCGTCGAATTTGGTGAGCGCCTCATCCGCCCCCACCTGATGGGCCTGGCTTACGCTGATTTCACTGGAAAGCGAGGTGTGAAGAATAATATAAGCTTTTGACAAAGCTGGATTATCTTTAACCTCAAAGGCCAGTTCATAGCCATCAAGACCGGGCATTTCGATGTCGCTGACCAAGAGTTGCACCGGCCTGTGATCCCGGGCATTTTGCTCCATGATGGCCAGCGCATCCTTGCCGTTACTGGCAACCTGATAGGGAATGTTAATCGCATCCAGCGCGTCGCTGAGTTGCTTGCGGGCCACCTTGGAATCGTCCACCAGCAGGATGTTGAGGGGCTTAATCTGTTCTCGCTGCACATCGGTCAAAACGGCGATGCGCTTGTCGTCCTGTATGGGGAATACCTTGGACAACAGCAGCTCCACATCCAGCAACTGCACCAAGCGGTCCTGATAACGGGTTACCCCGGTCAGAAAGGCCTGTTTGCCGAGATTATCCGGTGGCGACTCTATGTCGCGCCAGTTGCACTCGATGATCTTGTCTATGCCCCGCACCAGAAAACCTATCAGCATCCGCTGACAGTCGGTGATAATGATGTAACAGCTGGCACGCTCATCTTCGGTGACCGGGGGATAACCCACTGCTGCCGCCATGTCCACCACAGCTATGGTTTGGCCCCTTACCGTCGCCGTTCCCATCACGGCTGGATGAGATTGGGGCATTGCATTGAGCGGGCTGTAGGGAACAAGTTCGCGGATCTTCAATGTCCCCAGCGCAAACAGCTGCGACTTGCTCAAATGGAAGAGCAATAATCCTTGTGATTGATTAGCCTTGCTTTTCATTCAGTTAACCTTGATGAAACCTCAATCTCTATCCTAACAGTTTATGGCCCGGCAGAAAGGGGGCAAAGCACCCAATTATAAAAGTTTTTCTATGGGCAACCAGGCCAGCAAAGTCACCAGCAAACGGCGCCAGACGCCGGCCTCGGGCTCCCGGCGCCACACCCTGACGGTTTGAGGATCGCGCCAGCCCATGCCATCAGCATCCCAAATCAGCTGATAAGCCTGCCTGGCGAGTATCCCTGACAGTACCAGATCCAGATTGGCCACCAAGGCCGGGTTTTCCAGCATCACCCCCATCTCTGTGTTGAGCCAGGCGGAGCGGGGATCGAAATTGAATGAACCAACGAACAAGCCTGCATCATCAAACACAAAGCTCTTGGCATGCAGACTGGCACGGGAGCCCCGCCAGACACGGTGGTGGCGCCGCACCTGACTTTTAAGCTCATAAATCTCGACACCGGCCTGCAGCAACGCCTGCCGGTAACCTCGGTACTTACCATGCACCAGGGGCACGTCGGTTGCTGCCAGGCTGTTGGTGATAACCCTGATACCCACACCCCGGTTTCGCAGGGAGGTCAATAATTCCAGCCCGGCGCGGGAAGGCACAAAATAGGGAGAAATGATGACAAGTTGCTTTTTGACCATCCGCATACGCTGCGCCAGGGCCATTATCAGCCAATCCCTTTGACTGTCCTGCCTTGCCTTGTGTGCCGGGTCACTGAGCACGCTTGCCGGGCCCCAAAACCAGCCCAATTCCCGATTCGAGATGGCATGTAACAGACTGCTGCTTGCCAAGCGTTCCAGGTAGGGGGAATGGCCCAGCATTGGCCGCGCCCGCTCGATGTCGTCCTGCAAAGCAGTCAATCCCAAATCATCTTCGGGCCTGATGGTCTCTATACCAAAGGTATCGGGTCCATCCCAGAAGGCATTGAATTGGGTAGACACTTGCTGCACCACGGGCCCGGTCAACAGGCAATCAAGATCGCCAAACTCCAGCTCGGTATCGGCGCCAAAGTATTCCCGACCTATGTTACGGCCACCGACTATGGCCAAAAGGCCATCCACCGACAGCGATTTATTGTGCATTCTGTGGTTGAGGCGGGCGAAATCAGACAACAAAGACAGCGAGCGCCAACGGCGCAGGCGGGCTGGATTGAACAATCTGACGCTGATTTGAGGGTGACAGGACAGGGCGCGCAGCTCGGCATCCTGACGCATACCCGTGGTGTCATCGAGCAACAAACGGATCCTGACGCCGCGATCGGCAGCTTCAAGCAGTTGCCAGATGAGCAGTTTTCCCACCTCATCGTGGCGGAACAGATAATATTGCACATCGATACAATGTTTGGCGCTGCGGATCAGCGCCAGGCGGGCCACCATGGCATCCACACCATCGTACAGCGGCAGTGCGCCGCATTGTTCCGGTCGAGAGGCGCCGAGTAAGGTTAAATCCAGGGGGGAAGTTTCGGTCCCGGCCATAGCCGGCGATTCGACCGTCTGCGCCTCACGGGCACTTCGCGCCTTGGCCAGATCCCGCAGGGGCACATACCCGAGCAGCGTCAGCAGTCGATTGCGCAGTCGTGCCAAGCGTTTGCTGCCCCGGCGAACCATCGCTGTTCTCCTGCCCTGTTACTGACCTTGGTTAATTTTGCATCCGGTAGAGCACGTCGTAAACCAATTGATCCCAACCCTCAGAACTGAAGGCCGTCTCGCGGATGCTGCGCACCTGACTGACGGCATGCACAGGGGCTGCGCCCTTGTGCATCAGATAACAGGCCATCAGGATCCCGGTTCTGTCCCGGCCGTTGCGACAATGCACCAGCACAGGTACACCGCGCGCTTCATGCTCGAGCAGCCAAGCGAGCGCCTTTTCGGCCTGTTCGGCACACAGCGCGTCATCGCCCGGCAAGGGCGGCACATTGGTGGAAAATGGGAAGCAGGCATAGTCCAGACCGGCCTCCGCCAGCGCCTTGGGATCGCAACCTTCCCCGCCATTGACCGACAGCACGGCACCTATGCCGGACGCCCTCAGGGCACGGGGATCCCAGGCATCCTTGTTGGGACCACTGCGACCGGCCAACACACCTTCAATCAACCAGAACACCTGTTGCATCAGCGGCACTCCTCAAACAAGCCAGACACTCACACTATGAGGGTTTGCGCCAGATCCCGGCATTGACCGGGGGCAAGTTTTTACGCTTTTTCTTGCCGGTGCCTTCGGGTTTGGCCTGGGGTTTGGCTATATCCACTCCCTCTGGCGCATCGGCGCTGGCCTCAAAGCCCGGGATCTGCTCCCGCTCCAGCCTCAGCTTGTGTTTCTTTTCTATCACCCGGAAGTGGTGATACTCCTCGTGGCAAATCAGCGACAGCGCCAGTCCCTCGCGCCCAGCCCGACCACTGCGGCCGATGCGGTGCATATAGTCCGCCGGACTGCGGGGCAGCTCAAAATTGATGACCACAGGCAGGTCATCTATATCGATGCCGCGACCGGCGAGATCGGTGGCGATCAGCACCCGGGTCTTGCCGCTGCGAAAATCCTCCAAGGTACGGTCACGACTGCCCTGGCTCTTGTCACCGTGAAAAACCTGGGCCTCGATGCCGGCCTTGGCGAGCTTGGTACACAGGTGCTGACAGCTGCTCTTGGCACTGGCAAACACCAGCACCTGGCGCCAGTCGTATTGTTTGATAAGGGACGCCAGCAGCGCCGCCTTGTTTTCCTTGTTGACTGTGATCACCCGCTGCACCAGGGTGGAGGCCTTGGGTTGGCTCAGTTGCAGCTCCTGAAATCCCGGTTTCAGCCACTGGGGCAACAGGGATTGCAGCTCCTCACCGAAAGTGGCGGAAAACAGCGCCGTCTGGCGTTTGACGGGCAGGAGTTCACGGATGGACGCCAGCTCCTCGGCAAAGCCCAGGCTCAACATGCGATCGGCCTCATCCAGCACCAGGGCTTCCAGGGCATCGAAGCGCACCGCATTGCTGCCGTGCAAATCCAACAAACGTCCAGGCGTCGCCACCAGCACATCGGCGCCGCCGCGCAGCGCCAGCATCTGGCTGTTGACCGAAACACCGCCATAGGCGGCGAGGATTTTGGCGCTGTGGCCCTTGGCGGATTCGCAGAAACTTTCGAACGCGCTGGCAACCTGCTGCGCCAATTCCCGGGTCGGCACCAACACCAACAGACGTACCTGATTACCCTGGCCGCGGCGGCGGGCGCCCTTGGCCAGCAGATCCAGCAGCGGCAAGGCGAAGGCGGCCGTCTTGCCCTGGCCCGTGTCTGCGACCGCCAGCAGGTCTTCACCTGCCGCCAGCTTGGGAATGGCTTGCCATTGCACCGCCGTCGGGATCTTGAATCCCAGGGCGACAAGCCTTTCCTGCAGGGCAGCAGATAAGGGTAAGGCAGCAAAACCCGCGTCCGGGGCTGAAACTTCAATCATGGCAACACCGTTAAATTCAAATGACCGGGTATTCTAAAAGAAACGGGCCCCAAAGGCCCGTAAATTCAGCAACGCGAGCCAGCCAGGCCCTTTTATCCAGCTGCCGGAGTTTCCAGATCCAGCAGCGCCTGTTTCATTGACAGACCCCAGGCATAGCCCACCAGATTGCCGCTTTTGCCTATCACCCTGTGGCAGGGCACAATAATGGCAATGGGATTGGCGCCGTTGGCGCAGCCCACGGCCCGCACCGCCTTGGGATTGCCTATCTCATCAGCCAGTTGGCTGTAACTGCAGGTGGCGCCGGGAGCTATATCCACCAGTGCCTGCCAGACCCGGCGCTGAAAGGCGGTGCCCTTGGGGGCCAGCATCAACTCAAAGCCAAGGCGCTGGCCGGCAAAATACTCATCGAGTTGCGCTATCGCCTCAGCAAGGTGCCCTTTGGCACTTGCCAGGGCCGCTTCGTCCCCCTGCCCCAACTCAACCCCGGTCAAGGGGGCCGCCGTCAAATGGGTTAATCCTGCGGCACCTGCCGCCAAATACAGCCGACCAACGCTGGACTGATACTCGGCGCTGGCCAGCACCTCGGCCGCGGCCTGCCAGCAAATGCGGTTGCTGCTGAGTGATTTCATTGCTCGTCTCCTACTTTCTTCCAAATTCAATGCCTGCTCATGCCCATGCTCATATTCATGCTCATGACGGCGAGTCCTCCATGGCCCACAGCACCAACGTCAGGTAGCTGCCCCAGGGCGCCACCTGTTTGGCCAGGGCATCAGTATCTATGGCCTCTCCCTGGCGCTGTGACACGGCCTGCAGGCGTTTACGCACCACAAGATCGCCCACCAGCAACACATTGGGATCGCCCTCGCCGCGCATTCTGGCGTAATTGACGGTCCAGGGACCTATGCCCTTGATGGCCAGCATCGCATCGGCGCCCATATCGGGTTCGGCGTCCAATTTGGCCCCCAGGGCGCGCAGCGCCTCCTTGCGACTGCCGGGCATTCGCAATTCATCCAGGGTGGCTTGTGCCAGGGCGCCGGCTGCCGGGAAAAACCACAGTTCACGCCCGGCCACGGTACGCCTCTCACCGCATTCCCGAACCAGCTTGCCCAGCAGTTGGGTGGCCTGTTTGACACTAACCTGTTGCCCCAATATGGCGCGGCAGGCCGCCTCAAACATGCTACCGGCACCCGGCAAACGCGGCAGCGCCTTGCCTTCGGTGACCAGCCCAAGCGGCAGGCAACGGGCGACGCTGTCCATATCGGCGTCGAGATCCAGGATACGGCGAATGGCCATAACAAAGGGCCGCAGCTGACTCATATCGCTGCCCTCGTCGAAACCGATACGCACCCTGAATCTGTGCTGCTCGGGTTCATGGCAGGCCTCAAACCAGGCCAGCAGGCCGTTGAGCCTCAGAGTTCGCCCGTAACAGGGCTCGCCTTCCTGACTGGTAAACCACTCCATGCCATCGACCGCCCGCAGCCGGAAAAATGCCAGCATGGCCTGTGCATCATAGGGCGGGCGGTAGTTGAGCAAGAGGCAGGTCTGTGCCTGCACACCACGTTTCTGCCGCAACTGACTCGGTGTCAGTTGCAAGGTGTCACGGAATACTTCGTTAAAGCGCCTCAGACTGCCAAAACCGGCGGCCATGGCCACGTCTGTGATTTTCATGTCTGTTTGATGCAACAGCTGCTTGGCAAACAGCAGCCGTTGGTAATCCGCGTATTGCTTGGGCGACAGCCCCAATTGCTCCTGAAACAGGCGCCGCAAATAGCGACTGCTGATCCCAAGCCGCTCGGCCAGATGTTCCATGGCCTGGTTGTCGCCGCCATCATTCAGCAAGCCTTGGTCTATCAGTTTCAGCGCCCGCTCCAGCGTGGTGCCCGTGCCCTTCCAGGCAAAGGAGCCAGGAGCCGACTCGGGACGGCACCTCAGGCAAGGACGCAGCCCCGCATGGGCCGCGGCCTGGGCACTGGCAAAATAACGCACGTTTTCTTCCTTGGGGGCCACGGCCGGACACACGGGGCGGCAATAAATGCCCGTGGTCAGCACCCCGACAAAGAACAGTCCGTCAAAGCGGGCATCACGACTGAGTCTGGCTTCGCGGCAAGCCTGGGGCGTAGGTAAGTTGGGCATGGCAATCAGCCTCAATGGCGGTCTGGCTTGAATTTCTGTAGCCAGAGTAACCAAAACCACCGGCCCCCACCAGCGATAATCGGAACCGAACCGAAAGCACAGGTGCACATGAGGCATCCGGATTGAAAAGCGGATATGCTAAGCACTGGTTGGATAATGAAGAACACAAAATGGATAAACTTTTTTCCCGCTTCGAGCGCTGGACCAATCCGCTGCCGGCCGATGAGGCCACGCAGCCGCCCCGCGGCCTATATGCCTTTTGCCGCCATTACACCCGCGGCTTTGAACTGCAGTTAATTATCATGTCGGTGCTCACCGCACTGCTGGCCATGCTGGAAGTGTCGCTGTTTGGTTTTATGGGCCAGCTGGTGGATTGGCTGGTGGACAAGGATCCCAGCACCCTGTTCGCCGAGGAAGGCCGAACCTTGCTGTGGATGACGCTGTTGCTGCTGGTAGCCATTCCCGTGTTGGTATTGCTGCACGCGCTAATTGTCTACCAGAGCCTGCTCGGCAACTATCCCATGGCCATACGCTGGCTGGCACACAGATATTTACTGCGCCAGAGTGTGTCTTTCTATCACAATGATTTTGCAGGTCGCATTGCCACCAAGGTCATGCAAACGGCGCTCGCCGTACGGGAAACCGTGATGAAACTGCTGGATGTGCTGGTCTACATATTGGTGTATTTCACCACCATGGTGGTGATGATAGCCAAGGCCGATCTGCGTCTGGTGCTGCCAATGCTGCTGTGGCTGTGCTGCTATATCGGCCTGCAATGGTATTTCGTGCCACGCCTGAAAAAGGTCGCCACCGAACAGGCCGATGCCCGCTCCACCATGACCGGCCGCATTGTCGACAGCTACACCAATATCACCACGGTTAAACTGTTCGCCCATACCCAAAGAGAAGCCGATTATGCCCAATCCTCCATGGAGGGCTTTCTGCAGACTGTGTACCGGCAGATGCGCCTGGTGACCGGCATCAACGTCAGCGTGCAGATCCTAAACTACCTGCTGGTTTTTTGCGTCGCCGCCATGTCCATTTGGCTGTGGAGCGAGAGTGCCATCACCATAGGCGCCATCGCCATTGCCGTCAGCCTGGCACTGCGACTCAACGGCATGTCCCAGTGGATCATGTGGGAAGTCAGCTCGCTGTTTGAAAATATAGGGACTGTTGCCGATGGCATGAATACCCTGTCGAAGCCAACCCAGATCCAGGATGCGCCCGATGCGCCGCCACTGAAAGTCAAACACGGCCAGATAGACATACGTAACGTCAGCTTTCACTATGGCGAATCACACGGCGTCATAGAGGGACTGGATTTATCCATCGCCGCCGGCGAAAAGGTCGGTCTGGTGGGCCGCTCCGGCGCCGGTAAGTCAACCCTGGTGAATCTGCTGATGCGCTTCCACGATGTGGAGCGCGGTGAGATCTGCATCGATGGCCAAAATATCACTCAGGTCAATCAGGATTCACTGCGGGCCCACATAGGCATGGTGACCCAGGATACCTCGTTGCTGCATCGCTCCATTCGGGAGAACATTCTTTATGGTCGTCCCGATGCCAGTGAAGAAGAATTGCTGCAGGCGATACGCAAGGCCCAGGCAGCAGACTTTATTGCCGAGTTGTCCGATCCCGATGGTCATCAGGGACTGGACGCCAAGGTGGGAGAGCGTGGGGTCAAACTGTCGGGCGGCCAAAGGCAACGTATTGCAATCGCTAGGGTGCTGCTCAAGGATGCGCCGATATTGATCCTGGACGAGGCCACCTCGGCACTGGATTCCGAAGTGGAAGCGGCGATCCAGGAAAGTCTGTATCAACTGATGGAAGGCAAGACTGTGATAGCCATTGCCCACCGCCTGTCGACCATAGCGGCTATGGATCGCCTGATAGTGCTCGATGAAGGCAGAATTGTTGAACAAGGCAGCCACCAGCAGCTGGTGAAAAGCGGCGGTATCTATGCCCAGCTTTGGGCACACCAGACCGGCGGCTTCCTCGGCGTCGAATGATCGCGATAACAACGGCTTGCCGGTTCGCCGGCAGCCCCTTTGTTTTCCCGCAAACAAGACAAAGACACAGGCTTTGTAAGCCACGTCATTCAACACCATAAACGCACCAGTTTCCGGGCTCGAAGATATCTGACCGGTGAGCTGTGGCAGTACTGTTTATTGGCTTGATTTAATTAGCTGATTGATAGAAAAAACATTGAAAACAAAAAAGCCACCCTAAGGTGGCTTTTTCCTGCCTGAGCAGTATTTGGTGGAGCTAGACGGGATCGAACCGTCGACCTCTTGCATGCCATGCAAGCGCTCTCCCAGCTGAGCTATAGCCCCGAAATCTTCGCTGAATGGCAAACATTTCAGAATTTGTGGCATCCCCTAGGGGATTCGAACCCCTGTTACCGCCGTGAAAGGGCGGTGTCCTAGGCCTCTAGACGAAGGGGACCCTGGACCTAAGTGTTTAGACTCGCTTAGAAGAGTGTGGCATCCCCTGGGGGACTCAAACCAATGTTACCGCCGACTCTCTACCAGAGAAAGTGAGCGGTGTCCCAGGCCTCGAGACGAAGGGAACCCTGGACTCACAGTTAAACTCTGTGAAGAGTATTTGGTGGAGCTAGACGGGATCGAACCGTCGACCTCTTGCATGCCATGCAAGCGCTCTCCCAGCTGAGCTATAGCCCCGAAATCTTCGCTGAATGGCAAACATTTCAGTATTTGTGGCATCCCCTAGGGGATTCGAACCCCTGTTACCGCCGTGAAAGGGCGGTGTCCTAGGCCTCTAGACGAAGGGGACCCTGGACCTAAGTGTTTAGACTCGCTTAGAAGAGTGTGGCATCCCTTGGGGGATTCAAACCACTGTTACCGCCGACTCTCTACCAGAGAAAGTGGGCGGTGTCCTAGGCCTCTAGACGAAGGGGACCCTGGACCTAAGTGTTTAGACTCGCTTAGAAGAGTGTGGCATCCCCTAGGGGATTCGAACCCCTGTTACCGCCGTGAAAGGGCGGTGTCCTAGGCCTCTAGACGAAGGGGACCCTGGACCTAAGTGTTTAGACTCGCTTAGAAGAGTGTGGCATCCCCTAGGGGATTCGAACCCCTGTTACCGCCGTGAAAGGGCGGTGTCCTAGGCCTCTAGACGAAGGGGACCCTGGACTCACAGTTAAACTCTGTGAAGAGTATTTGGTGGAGCTAGACGGGATCGAACCGTCGACCTCTTGCATGCCATGCAAGCGCTCTCCCAGCTGAGCTATAGCCCCGAAATCTTCGCTGAATGGCAAATATTTCAGAATTTGTGGCATCCCCTAGGGGATTCGAACCCCTGTTACCGCCGTGAAAGGGCGGTGTCCTAGGCCTCTAGACGAAGGGGACCCTGGACCTAAGTGTTTAGACTCGCTTAGAAGAGTGTGGCATCCCTTGGGGGATTCAAACCACTGTTACCGCCGACTCTCTACCAGAGAAAGTGGGCGGTGTCCTAGGCCTCTAGACGAAGGGGACCTTGGACGAAACCTGTTTTGACTCCGGTTTCAAGGAGTGTGGCATCCCCTAGGGGATTCGAACCCCTGTTACCGCCGTGAAAGGGCGGTGTCCTAGGCCTCTAGACGAAGGGGACCCTGGACGAAACCTGTTTTGACTCCGGCTTCAAGGAGTGTGGCATCCCCTAGGGGATTCGAACCCCTGTTACCGCCGTGAAAGGGCGGTGTCCTAGGCCTCTAGACGAAGGGGACCCTGGACGAAAACCGATTAAACTCAGGTCTCCAAGAGCATTCAACCTACCGTTTAGGTAGGTTGACCAAGGCAAAGATAACTTGGTGGAGCTAGACGGGATCGAACCGTCGACCTCTTGCATGCCATGCAAGCGCTCTCCCAGCTGAGCTATAGCCCCAAGCTATCTCACCTCGCATTTGAGTGCGTTGCCAGCGTTAGCGGCCCCTTGTCTCAACTGCGAGGCGCATTCTATGCAGCACACCCAAATGTGTCAACGCCTTTTTTAGGCATTTATTCTATCTGCTACAAAATCAACCGCTTTGGAGATTCTTTGCTCAGAACGGGCCTTTCCAATGAGCAGCAAAGTCAGATCCAATGCGGGCGATTGACCGGCACCTGTCACCGCCACCCGCAGAGGCATTCCCACCTTGCCCATACCCACGTCCAATTCGGTAGCCGTGGCTTCGATGGCTTGATGAATTGCTTCCAGGGTCCACTCAGGCAATGCCGCCAATTTCTGCTGTACCAGCTTCAATGGTTCCAGTGCCACGCCGCGCAAATGTTTCTTGGCTTGCTCGGCATCGAACTCTTCAAAATCTTCATAGAAGTAGCGGCTGGAAGCGGCCAGCTCCTTGAGGGTCTTACTGCGTTCGGCCAGAGCCGATACCACTTCAGCCAAGGCAGGACCATTACTTGTGTCTATACCCTGGTCCTTCATGTGCCACTCAAGGTGACTGGCAACGTAAACGGGATCCAGGCTCTTGATATAGTGCTGGTTCAGCCACAAGAGTTTTTCGGTGTTGAAAGCTGAGGCCGCCTTGTTGATATCATCCAGGCTGAAGTATTGCTTCATTTCCTCGATGGAGAACACCTCCTGATCGCCATGGGACCAGCCCAGACGCACCAGGTAGTTCAGCAGCGCCTCCGGCAGGAAACCATCGTCGCGGTATTGCATCACACTTACGGCACCGTGACGCTTGGACAGCTTGGCACCATCATCGCCCAGGATCATTGATACGTGGGCATATTCAGGGATAGGGGCACCCAGGGCCTTGAGAATATTTATCTGACGGGGGGTGTTGTTGATATGGTCTTCACCACGCACCACATGGGTAATATTCATATCCCAATCATCCACCACCACACAGAAGTTATAGGTAGGGGTACCGTCGCTGCGGGAAATGATCAGATCGTCCAGTTCTTCGTTGGCAATCTCAATACGACCACGCACATGGTCATCAAATACCACACTGCCCTCTTGCGGGTTCTTGAAGCGCACCACAAACGGCTCGTCGGTAGTGCGCGGTGCAGCATTGCGACAGCAGCCATCGTACTTCTGGCGTTCGCCCTTGGCGGCCTGCTCTTCACGCAGTGCTTCGATACGCTCGCGGGAGCAATAACATTTATAGGCGGTGCCGGCTTGCAGCATCTGGGCGATGATCTCGTTGTAACGATCAAAGCGCTTGGTTTGGTAGTAAGGGCCTTCATCCCAGTTCAGGTTCAGCCACTGCATACCTTCCAGAATGGCATCACAGGCTTCCTGGGTAGAACGTTCAATATCGGTGTCTTCAATGCGCAGCACAAATTCGCCTTGATTGGCGCGGGCGTGGAGCCAGGAATAAAGCGCGGTACGAGCACCGCCCACATGCAGGAATCCTGTTGGGCTGGGAGCAAAGCGGGTTTTGATTGTCATAAGCGGACATTAACCTATATAGAAGAAACGGCCCTTGAGCCGGACACAGATAAAAAGTGGCGATATTCTACCAGCCAAATCAAGGATTGGAAAACCATCCACTCCAGTCAGTCCTTCCCGCCACCGGCATAGTCCCGGCATCGGGGACGAAAGTCTGACGCGCCCTGCCCCAACACGCCATATTGGTCCCTCGCTTGCGGCACCGCAAAACCCGCATCTACAGCGCCGTTTTTTAGTAAATCATCCCCCGCTGAACTATGCTTTGCCTTAGGTACAGCACAGGACACGACCATGGCACACGTCAGTCAATCAGCTTCGCTTACCAGTATCGCGGCCTATCTTAAACTGGCACACAATTACGACGAGCAAACCGCCCTCAGGGAAGCCCGGGAAGTCATGCACAATCTGGTCACCATGCGTCAGAAGGGATTTATTGATGGCTGGTACTTTGATGAACAGGGTCACCTGGAACTCCTGCCCAGCGATGCAGTGCTGCGCCGTCTGGGCGCCTCCAAATAAATGGGTGGAAACCCACCCACCCCCCACATCGGCGTGAGCGATATCTCACCCAATCAAGCCGGGTTCGTGACCCAGATCATATTCATAACACGCTGATGTTAAATGGGTTAACCAATTGTGAATAGAGTTGGCTTGGCTTTTGCCTATACTGTTTCATACCTCGAGGGATTTCAAGGCAGTAGATCCCCCAAGGCAGGACAGCTGTCCCGCCGAGGACAATACCCACGACAACAAAAGGGAAACCAAAATGAAACACAGCTATCAACAAGGCTTTCGCAATAAACTCTTTGCCCTGACCAAGGTTACCGCACTCGCGGCCCTGCTCGGCACCAGCTTTGGTGCATTGGCAGAGCCGGTAGAGATCAAGTTTTCCCATGTGGTGGCAGAAAACACTCCCAAGGGTCAGATGGCACTCAAATTCAAGTCGCTGGTAGAAGAGCGTCTTCCCGGCGAGTACAAGGTCAGCGTGTTTCCCAACTCACAGCTGTTTGGTGACAACAACGAGCTGGCGGCCCTGCTTTTGAACGATGTGCAGTTGGTTGCCCCTTCCCTGTCCAAGTTCGAACGTTACACCAAGAAATTGCAAATTTTTGATCTACCCTTCCTGTTCGACGATATGGCCGCCGTTGATCGCTTCCAGCAAAGCGAAGCCGGCCAGAAGCTGCTGAACTCCATGAACCGTAAAGGCATCGTTGGCCTGGGTTATCTGCACAACGGCATGAAGCAATTTTCTGCCAACAACCCACTGCACCTGCCAAAGGACGCTGAAGGCGAAAAATTCCGCATCATGGCCTCCGACGTGATTGCCGCCCAGTTTGATGCCATTGGTGCAATACCGGTGAAAAAACCCTTCTCCGAAGTGTTTACCCTGCTGCAGACCCGCGCCATCGACGGCCAGGAAAACACCTGGTCAAACACTTACTCCAAGAAGTTTTATGAAGTCCAAAGCCACATCACCGAAAGTAATCACGGCGTGCTGGACTACATGGTCGTCACCAGCGACACCTTCTGGAAAGGCCTGCCCAAAGACAAGCGCGATGTCATTAAAAAGTCCCTCGACGAAGCAATCGCATTCGGCAATGAAATCGCTGCTGCCAAAGATGAAGAAGACAAGCAGGCTATCCTGGCATCCGGTCGCAGCACCCTGGTCACCCTGACACCCGCCCAGCGCCAGCAGTGGGTCAATGCCATGAAGCCCGTGTGGGCCAAGTTCGAAGATCAGATTGGCAAAGACATGATTGAGGCCGCTCTGGCTGCCAACAAGCAATGATGAAACCGTCCGGCCCCAAACCCGGGGCCGGACACACACAAGCACGCCAGGGATGGTTAAAAATGCCAGGAGGCAGTGGCTAAGTTGGGGAAAACAAAGTGATATCTCGTATATTGGGTTATTTTGAAGAAGGGTTTCTAAACCTGCTGATCACCCTCATGACCTTGTTGGTGTTTGGCGAAGTTATCGCCCGTTTTTTCTTCAATACCGGCTTCCTGTGGATTGAAGAGCTGACGCTGACCATCTGCGGCTGGTTTGTATTATTTGGTATGTCCTATGGCGTTAAGGTCGGGGCCCACATTGGGGTGGACGCCTTTGTACGCACCCTGTCACCCGGGCCGCGCAAGGCAACCGCAGTGATAGCTGCACTGGTCTGCCTGGTTTATTGCGTGATGTTTCTGGTGGGCAGCTGGGATTATTTGGGGCAGATGTACCAGATAGGCGTGCCCATGGAAGACATAGATTTTCCCCACTGGCTGATTGCCAAAATGGATCCCGACTTTACCTGGGACACACTGCGAATCGACCCGGAAGACCCCGCTGTTCCACTGTGGATCTCCCAGAGCATTCTGCTGATCGGCTTTTCCATGCTCACCTGGCGCTTTATCGAGCTGTTCATTGCCATACTGCGCAATCAATCCGTGGGATTCAGTTTCCATGATGAAGCCAAAGAAAGCATGCACCTGATTGACGCTGATACCGATAAGAAAGATAACGAGGCCCAGCCATGACAATCGCCACCCTGTTTCTATCCCTGTTTCTGTGCATGCTGCTGGGCATGCCCATCGCCATCGCGCTGGGCTTTTCGAGCATGTTGACCATTTTGCTCTTTTCCAATGATTCCCTGGCATCGGTCGCACTGAAACTCTATGCCTCGACCGCCGAGCACTACACCCTGTTGGCCATCCCCTTTTTCATTCTGTCTTCCGCCTTTTTGTCCACCGGCGGGGTGGCACGGCGGATTATCGAATTTGCCATGGACAGTGTCGGCCATATTCGCGGCGGTCTGGCCATGGCCTCTGTCATGGCCTGTATGCTGTTTGCCGCCGTATCCGGCTCTTCCCCCGCGACCGTAGCCGCCATTGGTTCAATCGTTATCGTCGGTATGGTACGCGCCGGTTACCCTGAAAAATTTGCCGCCGGTGTTATCACCACCTCAGGCACCCTGGGCATTCTCATCCCACCGTCCATTGTGATGCTGGTCTATGCCGCAGCCACCGAGGTCTCGGCGGCCCGCATGTTTATGGCCGGTTTAATCCCCGGTCTGCTGATGGGCTTCTTGCTGATGCTGGCCATCTACATAGTCGCCCGCTGGAAAAACCTGCCTTCACGGCCCTTTCCCGGGGTAAAGCCATTGCTGAAATCCAGTGCCAAGGCCATGGGTGGATTGGCGCTGATTTTCATCGTGTTGGGTTCCATCTATGGCGGTGTCGCCAGCCCCACAGAAGCGGCGGCGGTGGCCTGCGTTTACGCCTACTTAATCGCCGTCTATGGCTACCGTGATATTGGGCCGATGAAAGGCATTGCCTGGCGTAATCCCGGTGAAAATCTGCTCAAAGCCTGTGGCCGAAATATCTGGTTCAGTCTGCTGACCCTGATAAAAACGCCGGTGGACAGGGAGATCCGCCAGGTGGTGCGTGATGGTGCCAAGGTCAGCATCATGCTGCTGTTTATCATTGCCAACGCCATGCTGTTTGCCCACGTATTAACCACGGAACGTATTCCTCATGTGATTGCCGAAACTATAGTGGGCTGGGGCTTGCCGGCCTGGGGATTCCTCATCATAGTCAACCTGCTGTTGCTGGCAGCGGGTAACTTTATGGAACCTTCCGCCATTTTGCTCATCATGGCCCCGATTCTGTTCCCCATTGCCACCCAACTGGGTATAGATCCAATACACCTTGGCATCATCATGGTGGTCAACATGGAAATAGGCATGCTGACACCGCCGGTGGGGCTGAATCTGTTCGTGACCGCAGGCATTACCGGACGCAGCATAGGCTGGGTTATCCATGCCTGTCTGCCCTGGTTGCTATTGCTGCTCGGCTTCCTGGTGCTTATCACTTATGTGCCGCAAATTTCGCTGTTCCTGCCCGAATACCTTGATGCACTGCAAGGTTATAGGTAAGTACCGGGCAATAGCCTTGATTCTCGTTGATTTTTAAGCGAGCCTTAGACCATGCCGAGTGCATGGTTTAAGGTTTTTCGGGAGACATAGATGCTGCCTGTGACGGCAAAAATCCGCAGAAAAATGCTATTGGCACTGCTTATTGCTGCCGGCCTGTTCCTGACGTTAAGGCTGACAGCCTGGTATCATGTGCACCAGGGTGAACAAGCGTTGGCTCAGGAGTCACGGCAGCAACTGTCACAATTGATCAGCCTGCTCGACGGCTTGCTGTCCCGATTCGAAACCATACCCCATGTACTGTCCACCAACCCCACCCTGGCCAGCGCCCTGCTCGACCAACAAAATGACCAAAAGCGCCACGAGCTGAACCTGTATCTGGAAGAACTGCAACACGTCACCGAAGCCTCGGATATCTACCTGATTGATGCCTTGGGGATTGCGGTGGCCGCCAGCAACTGGAAACAGAGCTTCTCCTTCATTGGCCAGGATTACTCTTTCAGGCCCTACTTTATCGAGGCTATCTCCGGGCGACTAGGCAGGTACTATGCCGTCGGCACCTCAAGCGATAAAAGGGGTTTTTATTTTTCCTACCCAATATACGACCGGGGCACCATATTGGGTGCCATAGTGGTCAAGGTTGATATTGCCGATATAGAACAACAGGCCACCGGCATTGCCGAAGCCGGCCAATATGAGTACCTGATAACCGATCCCGACGACATAGTGTTCTTATCCAGCCGGGCCGAGTGGCGCTTAAGTTCACTGACACCTCTGACCCAAAGTAAACGTTTTGCCCTCAATGCCAGCAAGCGCTACGCCAATCGCGCCATCAATGAGCTGCTGATCCGCCCGCCTTACAGTCGAGCAGGCAAGGAGAAGGCCCCCCAAAGCTACCAGATCCCAACGAACGGAAAGCGTCTTTACTACATGGATACCCAACAGGAAATGGCCAAGGCCGGTTGGCGGGTGCACGTGTTGTCGCCCATGAAGCCACTCCATGATGAATTGCCGATGCTGCTGTTGCTGGCCGCCAGCTGTTATGGCTTGCTGGTGGTGGGTTTGCTGCTGCATAACGAGCGCAAACGCAGCCTGGCCCGCATGCTGCAGGCCAGGGATCAATTGGAACAAAGGGTGCGGGAACGCACCCGGGATCTGGAAGCCGCCAATACCAAACTCAAAGACACCCAGGATGAGCTTATTCAGGCGGCCAAGCTGACAGTCATCGGCAGCCTGTCAGCCAGCATCAACCATGAGCTTAACCAGCCGCTGGCTGCTATTCGCAGCTATGCGCAAAATACCCAGACCTTCCTGGCCCGCGACATGCGTGAACGGGCCGGCGACAATATCCGCATCATAGTGGAGCTCACCGACAGGCTGGCTGAAATCGTCGGCCAATTCAAAAGCTTTACCCGCAAGAGTCAGGGCACCGATACGGCCACCGACATAGGTGAATGCATACGCCAGTCCCTGACCATAGTGCAGCCGGAAATCGACAAGCAAGGGGTGGAGCTCAAGTTGGCGCTGCCGGATCAGAAAATTGAAGTCTGGGGCGATAAGGTACGATTGCAACAGGTGTTGGTGAACCTGATGAGCAACGCCATAGTGGCCATGGCCCAATGCCCCCACAAGAGACTGCAACTTAGCGCCATCGCCGATGAAAAACTGCGGATCCGCATTCAGGACAACGGTCCCGGGGTGCGTGAAAGCCAGATGCAGAAAATATTTGAACCCTATTACACCACCAATGAACGCCAGGGACTTGGCCTGGGGCTGTCCATCTCCCAAAGGATTATCGAATCCATGCAGGGCAGCATCCAGGTGTCCAATGCCGATACTGGCGGCGCCGTTTTTGACATTATTTTGCCCCTCTACCGGCACGAAGGATCCCACGCGTCATGAGCAGTCCGCAACTTGAAAATATCCAGGTACTTATCGTCGATGATGAGCATCATATAGGCACAGTGTTGGTGCAATTGTTTGAGCTGGAAGGCTTAAGTGCGGTCCACACCACGGATCCGCGCACCGTGAGCGCCGCCCTGAGCCGCGATTGGCCCGGCGTCATAGTATCGGACGTCAACATGCCGGCCCTTGACGGTATCAGCCTGCTCTCCAAAATTCGCGCCATCGATGCGGATTTGCCTGTGGTGCTGCTCACCGGTTTCGGCGATATCGCCATGGCGGTCAATGCGCTTAAGCAAGGCGCCTACGATTTCCTGGAAAAACCCTTCAATAACGAGCATATGCTGGATGTGGTCAAGCGGGCGCTGGAGAAACGGGCCCTGACGCTGGAGAACCGAAACCTGAAACGGGAACTGGAATCCCACAAGGTGCCCGGGCCAAGGATCCTCGGCCACAGCCCCGGCATAGTGCATATGCGCCATATCATAGACAGGGTGCTGGATACCCCGGCGGATGTGCTTATCGAGGGCGAAACCGGCACCGGCAAGGAACTGGTGGCCCGCTACCTGCACGATCACAGTAATCGCCAGGGAGCCAACTTTGTCGCCATCAACTGCGGCGCCATTCCGGAAAATCTGATTGAGAGCGAACTGTTCGGCGCCGAGGCCGGGGCCTTTACCGGGGTGGACAAAACCCGTATCGGCAAGTTCGAGTACGCCAATGGCGGGACCCTGTTTCTCGACGAAATCGAAAGCACCCCCATGTCCTTGCAGGTCAAGCTGCTGCGGGTACTGGAGGACAGAAGGGTGGAACGCCTGGGATCAAACAAAAGCATCCCCCTGGACATTCGGGTGGTTGCCGCCACCAAGGTGGATCTCAAAGCCTTATCCGACAAAGGCGAATTTCGCCAGGATCTGCTCTACCGCCTCAACCTGGTGACAGTGCCCATCCCGCCGCTGCGGGAACGTCGTGAAGACATTCCGTTGCTGTTTCTGCATTTCGCCCGCCTGGCGTCGGCCCGTTACCACAGGGAACTCATAGCGCCAAGCAGCGCCCAGCAGGCACTGATGAGTTCACACGACTGGCCCGGCAACGTCCGCGAGCTGCGCAATCTGGCCGAACGTTACGTGCTGCTGGGAGCCGAAGCGGCCTTTGCTGGCAATCTGGGAACAAGCAGCCAGCTGCATTCGAGTATGTCATTGACCCAAAGGGTGGAGTTTTTCGAGAAGATGTTGCTGGAAGAGGCCCTCAGTCACAACAAGGGATCCATCAAGTTAACCATGGAGCAACTGGAGCTGCCCCGCAAAACCCTGTACGACAAGATGCGCAAGTATGAACTCGACCGCAAACACTATCTCAATTTCGACAGCGGCGAAGACTGACCGGAGTATCAAGTTGACGGGATTTTGCCAGGTGCTGCCAGCGCCATAATGCCAGGGCATTGGCCGCAATCAACAGCAAGGATCCCGCCACCACGCCCTGCCAATGCCAGGTCTGCCAGAAGGGCATTAAAAAGGGGCCGCCCAGGGCCGCGCCGAGATAATAGCTGCACAGGTAAAGCGCTGTGGCCTTGGCCCTGTGCTGCTCGGCGCCCAACGCCACCAGACTGTTACAGCAGGCATGGATCAGAAAGAAACCACAGGCGCTGCAAAGGAATCCCAGGCAAATGGCCAACTCGGTATTGGCAAGAGTCAAAACGCTGCCCAGCGCCATCAGGCCAATGGACAGAATAAGCAGGGGCACAGTCCCCAGCTTGTTCATCAACCGGGCCGACTGACCGGAGCTCAGGGTACCGCTCAGATAACACAAAAATATCAGAGTGGCCTGAAACCGGTTCCAGCCAAAGGGTTCGGCCATCAGATGCAGCTGAATAAAGCTGAACTGGTTCACCATCACCATAAAGGCCAATCCCCCCAGTAGATAGAGACCACGCAAATACGGATTACCAAGGTGCAGCACAAATCCCCCGAGAGCGCCCTGCCCCTGGCGCACGTGGCGTTTGTCAGCGCCCCTGTCTATGCCAAGCAGCCACTGTGCCGAGGCCACCAGCAGCAAGGTCAACACAGTCAGCAACAGCACAGCCTGATTCCAGTCCAGATATTGAGCCATTACGCCGCCCAGCAAGCGACCGGCTATGCCGCCGAAACTGTTGGCTGCAATGTAGAGCGCTGCTGCCGTCATCAGCATCACAGGAGGCAGTCTGTCCTTAAGATAAGCCATGGCGATGGCCGGTACCGAAGCCAGCAGCATGCCCTGCCCCAATCTCAGCCACAGCAACGCATCAAAGTCAGGCACCCAAAACAGCAACAGATTGGACAGGGCCAGCAGCCACAGGCTTGCGATTAAAGGCCGGCGGCGGCCAATTCTGTCCGACAACAAGGCATAGCCCAGCAGAGAAAGAGCCAGGGAAAAACTGGTTACCGATACCACCAGGGTACTGTGACCGGCACTGACATCGAAACGTTCGGCCAACATGGGCAGCATGCCCTGGGTCAGATAGAGGTTGATGAAGATAGCCACAGAAGCCAGCGACAAACCATAAATCAAACGTTGACCATCAGTTCCGGAGAGAGAATAAGTCTGGGAATCGGCCATCTTGCGCCCCTGATAGTTGGCAATGGACACAGGATATCAAGCCTAATAACATAACCATAATAGATGTTTGTTATACGATTGATTACTGTTTTTTATATTTGAATCATTGGGGCCCCCATGGACATCAAACAGCTGAATCATCTGCTGCAATTGAGTGAGGCCGGCAGTTTTACCCGGGCCGCCAAACGCCTCAATCTGGCGCAGCCGGCACTGAGTCAAAGCATCAAGCGCCTGGAATCGGAACTGGGGGTCACCCTGGTCAACCGCAGCCAGGGCATGGCTGACAGGCAACTGACGCTGACGGCAGAGGGACAGCTGCTGCTGGGGCATGCCAGAAGCATAGTGCAGCAGCTGGAGCAAGCTAAACAACAAATCCGCGCCATGGCCAATCTGACCCGGGGCGAGGTGCGCATTGCCGTTCCCGGTATGTTGGGCTCCTTTTACCTGCCTTCGCGCTTAATGGCCTTCCGCCATCGTTATCCGGATCTCAAGCTCAGTCTGTTCGAAGGTGGCACCCGCGATGCGCTACGGATGTTGGAGCAGGAAGAAGTGGATATTGCGGTGATCACCGCCCAGGATCTGAAACCGGAATTTGATTCCTGCCTGCTGGTGCGCCAGCAGATGGTGGTGGCCATGGGCCAGGAACATCCGCTTGTTCAGCAACGCAATGTCAGTCTGGAGGATTTCTTCGAGCACGAGCTGGTGATGTTCAAGCCCGGCTATTTTCACCGCGAATGGATCCTGGGGCGGGCAAAAGAGCTTAACAAACAACCCAATATTGCCTTCGAGACCAACCTTATCAATCTGATAAAGCAGGTGGTCACCCAGGGCTTTGCCATCACCAGTGTGTTGGAAATGGTGATCAACGAGCGCGATAACATAGTGGCCCGCCCCTTTTCCCCACCTGTTTATCTGGACCTGCATATCAGCTGGAAAAAAGACCGGCCCGTGAGCCTGGCCGACCGCGCCTTTGTGGACTTTCTGCTGGAGAGCAGATAAAAAAAGCAGGGCCTAAGCCCTGCTCTTCAATCAGCCCCATCAGATTACATGGGTTCTTGCTTGTTGGCAGCCCGGTCCAGCTTGGCGCGCAGTACCTGGGGATTGGCCTTCAGCCGTTCCAGCAAGCCCAGCAGATCGGCGTCGGCGGCTGCGGACAAGAGCACCAATTGGTTGCTGCTCTGCCAGTCAAGGCGCAGATCCATGGACTTGGCAAATTCATCGGCGGAAACCCCTTCAGCCAACTTGACCACCAGCTTACCGGTCAGCACTGCAAAAGGCTCGCCGCCCTGAGTCACCAACTCATTGCCCTTTTTCAACGACTTGGCAGGTTGGACACCCTTATCTGTTTTGACCAGATATTGATCCTTAAGGCCAAGGAAATCAGCGCGGGTGACCTGCATTTTAGATGGGGTTGCCTGTTCAGCAGGCGCCTTTTCGTGAGGCGCGGCAGTGGCGGCACCACAACTCATCAGGCCGGTCAGGGTTGAAGCCAGTACTAATTTAGACAATTTCATAATCTATTCTCCTTATCTTCCGGCTCAGGCCTTGTGGCCGTGGAAACGGATTGACCAACCCTTCAGTTTGCCGTTGGCTTCGTTGGGGATCTCAACGTCAGCTACTTTGTAAATCTTGAAGCTATATTCACCGCTGTTAACGTCTATCACCTTCAGTGTCCATTCACCCTTGCTGCTCTCGCCATAGAAGGCGTTGGACAACATGGGCGTGGCATCGTAACCCGTTACCAGATCTGTTGGGTCGGTAGGATCCATGACGCCCTGATAGACCATGCCGTTGTAGGGCGTCATCAGCACACTGCGGGTGCCGGCGGGAGAAATCAGCTCCACCGCCACATCCGGCAAACGCAGATGGTCGGCGGTCAGTTCAATTTGTACCGCTTCAATAACCAAGTCTTCCTCCACGCTGATGGCATCGGTCACACCGGCCACCTCGGCATCGGGGATAGCCTTGTCCAGCTCATCACTGCCCAGCCACTCGGTTACCTGATACTCGCCCAGATTGGCCTTGTAATCCTTGGCCATCTTAACCGCAGCACCCAGGTCGATACGGCCAAAGCCATATTCGGTGTGGAAATGGTAACCGGCGGCATTGGTGGTCCAGCTTGGAATGGCATCGTATTGCGGCGCATCTTCACCTTCGCCCACGGCCACTGCAATAGGTGCGACGTCCGCATTCACCTGGGTCGCAGTGGATGCCAGGATGTGGCGCACATCACGCCAGCTGAGGTTAGGATTGGCGCTCAATATTGCGGCGATGGAACCCGAGGTGTTCGGCGCAGCGGAAGAAGTGCCGTTCATCACCGAGGTGTAATCACACTCCAGGTTCATTGGATGCAAGCCGCCATGGAAAGGCGTGGAAGGCCTGTCTTCGGTCACTGCCCAGCCCTTGTCACAACCGGCTCTGTCTGTGGTCACAATTGCAGGATGATCTTCGCCGTACTCACCGCCCGGCGCGGTTACAAAGATGTTGGCGCCTACCGAAGAGTAGCTTGAGCGCACCCCATCGGCATTGATGGCACTGACCACCAGGTTATAGACGTTGCCGTTATCGGTGGACATGTTGGAGTTGTGGAATGGCAGGCCATTATTGGCCGCTATGCCTGCCTTACGGGCATCAAAGTAATCAATTGGCATCCAGTAATAGCCCATGGAACGGAAGTAGTTGTATCCGTTGCCGGCAGACTTAACAAAGATACTGCCCTTGCCATCTGCACTCTCGGTAGTCACTTCCTGATAGAGATCGTTTTCATCTTCATCGAAACCGTGGGGGAAAGGCACTGAGTAACCATAGCTTTGGTTGAATACCCGGGCGCTGTCGCTGTAAGCGCTGGCGCCGTGGCTCAGGGCAAAGTTTTCAAAGGTTTGCACACTCTTCACTTCACCTGTTGGGTCATCATCCAGATAGTTAAAGCCAATAAGCTTGGCCTTGGGTGCGACACCCCGGCCACCAATACCGTTCCAACCTTCTGCTGCAATAATGCCACCCACAGCGGTACCGTGAGCAGACTCGTCGTCAAAGGGAGTGGGGTCGATAGTGCCAGTGATCAGATTATGGGAGCCCCCTGCGACCACGTTGGCACGCAGATCAGGATGGCTTATCTCCAGACCGTCATCCACCACGGCAACCGTGATGCCCTGGCCCATGGCGCCCTGGGCAACGGCACCGGCGACATTCATATCTTCACCGGCCTTGCCGCGCATTTTGGCAAAGGCATTCTGGCCGGTGTTTTTCAGGTGCCATTGCTCGGCATACAGGGGATCGAAGCCATCAATCTTGATGGTCAGGGTAGAAATGGATTCTGCCTTGCCGTCGCTTACCTTGAAACGCACCACTTCGGTACCGCTTTCGGCCTCGGTCACATAGGTAAAGGCGCCGGTCGCGGCATTGGTGATGGTCAGGGTGCCCAAAGTCACTTCGGCCGGATCCACCAGGGAGAAGCTGACACTGCCCTCGGCATCAGCACCTTCAAGTTGACCATTAAGGGTCAGCGATTGGCTTATGCTGTAGGCCACATCCTGGCTGGTGGGGACGGTATTGGGTTTGGGAGCCGGGGCCTTGTCACTGCCACAGCCGGTGAGCAGGGCTGCCGTGATACTTAAGGCAATAACAGACTTACGCATTCTGAACATTCCTTCTTGTCAATTGAATCATCCATGGAACGCCATTCTAATTAATTTGGTGACCATGAATGTGTTGGCGATTACTTATTAATGTGTGCTCTATCGGCGGCAGATTTTTAGCACAGGAATATTCAATTGAAAACATGTGGTTAACAGAACAAGAAGCGGTATTAACCCACAAGCTCACAACTTGTAACACATTGAATGCTATAGCTGAACACTGCCTGAATGAGTCGGCATTTTTTTATATGGCAAGTATTTGAATTACGGTAATGCCGCATATTTTATTGCGGATAACACCCGGTAAATTAGCTTGAAAAATTCTCAATAATATTTTTTACCAATTCAATAAATTTATTTATAAGAAATAAAACTTCCGAAAATTAATCAGTCAAAATGACTACAACATGGCGGGATGAAATACCGTATTTCAAATGAAGTAGATAAAAGAAAAGCGACCCTGGGGTCGCTTTTTTCTGTCTGCCTACTGGGCATCCGGCTGATTTTCCGGCAACGCATCCATGAATGCCGGCAGGGCATTACAGTTGGCGCAAATGCGGACTATGTTGGGATACCTGTCCATCGGCACCTTGAACCGCTCGGCATTGTAGACCTGGGGCACCAGGCAAACATCTGCCAGGGTGGGCTTGTCACCAAAGCAGAACCGTCCAGCGTGCTGCTGCAATTGCTGTTCAATGGCGGCAAAGCCCGTGTGGATCCAGTGGTGATACCAGGCATTCTTGGCCTCATCGGACAGGGCCAGATCCTTGCTTAAGTATTGCAGCACCCGCAGGTTATTCAGCGGGTGTATGTCACAGGCAATGGACAGGGCCATGGCCTGTACCTGGGCCCGAGCAACCGCGTCTTTGGGGAGCAAGGGATTGTCGTCGTTTAGACCATCCAGGTAATCCATGATGGCCAGGGACTGGGTCAGGGCCGTACCGTCATCCAACACCAGGGTCGGTACCAGATGCTGGGCATTGAGCGCCACATAGTCGTCCTGATGCTGCTGACCACCATCTTTAACCAGATGCACAGACTGCTGCTCACAACTCAGGCCCTTGAGATTGAGGGCGATACGCACTCTGTAGGCCGCGCTGGAGCGCCAGTAACCGTATAATTTCATGTTTGCCTCCATACAGAAAACGGGGCCAGTGCCCCGTTTTATTCAATTTGTTATCAAGCTTTTTTGCAAAGATAGCGCACTCAGCGCTGGTATTGCACCACTTGCTGATCGATGGCGCCGAAGATGCTGTTGCCGGCATCGTCAAACATCTCGATACGCACGCGATCGCCGAACTGCATAAAGGGCGTACTCGGCTTGCCATCGGCAATCACTTCCAGCATACGCTTCTCGGCCAGACAGCTTGAGCCGGCGCTGCGATCGTAGTTGGAAATGGTACCAGAGCCTATGATGGCACCGGCGCCAATGGGGCGGGTCTTGGCCACATGTGACACCAGTTGGCTGAAGTTGAAGGTCATGTCGACACCGGCATTGGGCTTGCCGAACAGCTCACCGTTGAGATGAGTCACCAGCGGCAGGTGAACCTTGCTGTCCTGCCAGCGCTCTCCCAGCTCATCCGGGGTGATGGCCACGGGCGAGAAACTGCTGGATGGCTTGGACTGGAAGAAACCGAACCCCTTGGCCAGTTCGGCCGGGATCAGGTTACGCAGCGACACATCGTTGACCAGCATCAGCAGTTTGATGTGCTGAGCGGCATCTTCGCTGCTGACACCCATGGGCACATCGTCGGTCACCACGGCAATCTCGGATTCGAAGTCTATGCCCCAGTCTTCACTGGCCAGCTCAATATTGCTGCGCGGTGGAATGAAACTGTCGGAACCGCCCTGGTAGAACAATGGATCGGTCCAGAAGGTTTCCGGCATGTCGGCACCGCGGGCCTTGCGCACCAGCTCAACGTGGTTCACGTAGGCGCTGCCATCGGCCCACTGGAAAGCACGGGGGAAAGGTGACAGACACTTGGTCTCGTCGAACGCCACTGTGTTTTCCAACTGACCGGCATTGAGGGCATCGTACAGCTCATTCAGCTGTGGGCTGAGCAGATCCCAGCCATCCAGCAATTGCTGCATGGTGTGGGCGATGGCGGGCACGGCAACGGCCTTGGTCAAATCGCGGCTTACCAGCATCAGCTGACCGTCACGGCGTCCATTGTGGTAACTTGCTAACTTCATATCTGCTCCTGTCCTGTTATCCCGTCGTCGGAACGACGTTGAAATTGGCGATACAAATACCCCAAGGGGCCGAAGAAGAGAATAGCGTGAGCAAAATCACATTTCACGCGGTGTCCCCGGGGTTTGTAAATTTATTGATACACGCCAGAGATCCCTGTGGCCCCATGGCGGCGGTGCGACATTGGCGGGCATTTGGGGCGCGCCAACATGGCAGTTTCTATTTACAGCGCTGACGCCGGGCGTCAGCGCTTTTTGCTTATCTTGTATTCCCTGAGCTTGTTGGCGATGGCCGTATGGCTGACCCCGAGCTTTTTCGCCAGCTGCCTGGTGCTGGGATACGCGGGATACAGGCGCCTGAGCAGACTGGCCTCAAACTGCTTCATAGCATCATCGAGGCTGCCGTCAAACTGGTGATCGAAATAGCCAAACCCTTCGGCGTAGGACGGCAGCTTCAGCTGCTCCACGGTCAACTCGGTGGAGCCATCCCACATGGACACGGCGCGAAACACCGCATTCTTCAATTGACGCACGTTGCCGGGCCAGGCATAGGTCAGCAGATGATCCCGGCACTGGGCCGAAATCCTGCGCATGGGGCTGGATAATTGCTGGCTGTAATGCTCGAGGAACATTTCCGTCAGCGGGATGATGTCCACCCGCCGCTCCCGAAGGGATGGCATGTGGAAACTGAGCACATGGATGCGGTAATAGAGATCTTCGCGGAACTCGCCCAACTGGCACAGCTCGGCAAGGTTTTTCTGACTGGAGCAGATGATACGCACATCTACCCTCACCTCGTCATCGCCGCCGATACGTCTGAAAGAGCCCTCGGTTAACAGCCTGAGCAGTTTGACCTGGGCCGCCTTGGACATCTCGGCTATCTCGTCGAGAAATACGGTGCCGCCCTTGGCTTCTTCAAACAGGCCCCGCTTGACTATGACCCCGTCGCGGACAAAGCCAAACAGCTCTTCCTCGGCGGCACTGTCAGGCAAGGCGGCACAGTTGATGGCGATAAAGGGGTGCTCACGGCGCATGCTGGCATCGTGGCAGGCCCTGGCCATCAACTCCTTGCCGGTACCTGTTTCGCCGGTAATAAGCAAAGGCGCGTCAAGCTGCGCCATACGCCTGGCCTGCTTGAGCACTTCTTTCATCTTGTCGCTGATGGCAAGTACGTTCTCAAACCCCTTGGTCTGGCTTTGCAGCGCATTGAACTGCTTACCGACGCGGGCCGGCGACTTGAGGGAGACCACGGCGCCGGCGAGTATGCTCTTGTCATTCTCATCGGGCAGGTAAATCGGCAGCATTTCTGCCAGATATTCGTTGGGCCCAATATTCACCCGGGTCGCTTGGGCCAACACCTGGGGCTCGCTGAGCCAACGGCTGAAGTTGAAGCCCTGCACCCAGTGATTCAGGGACTCATCCACCACTTCATGTTCGGCCATTCCCAGGGTCATCAGGGCAGACTCGTTGACAATACGAATACGCCCCTTGGCATCGATGGAAAACACCGAGTCGGGCAAGGTGCGCAGCAGGGTTTTGAGGGCGTAATGCTCCTGCTCGGAAGGCATAAAGGCAACGGTGCGCACATCATAGACGCTCTCAACCTTGCGGATCTGCGGCATCAAGGCGCTCAGGGTTTCAAAACTGATTTCGGCAAACTGCAAATACAGAAATCCGAGGTTACTGGCGTCGATGGCAATCAAATTGATGCCGTATTTCTCCAGTACGACCAGGATGTCCTTGGCCAGACCCACCCGGTCCTGGCAACTCACTTCCAAGCGCATATGGTTGATTGTCCCTTTAGCTTGTTCATTTTTATGGGAACGTCTGTGACCGCAGCGACAAGTGGCAAGGCGCTGCGGAGGCGTAGCGTACTTGGCCTAATACGGTAGAGCTTAACATGAAAAGTGGCAAGCGATGTTTACAGAGGAATAAACGGCGGATGAAAAAAATCAGTGTGCAACCTTAGTTAACACACTGATTTTTATTGACTCATTATCAGCCGAGCAACTGGTCGGTCTTGGCTGCCATGATGAAGTCATTGCGGTGCAGCCCCTTGATGGAGTGGGACCACCAGGTCACAGTCACCTTGCCCCACTCGGTCAGGATGCCGGGATGGTGAAATTCAGCCTCGGCCAGATCCGCCAGCTTATTGGTGAATTCCATGGCCAGTTTGAAATTCTTGAATTTGTATACCCGTTCCAGCTGCATGATGCCGTCACGGACTTCCACGGCCCAATCGGGGATCATGCGGATAAGTTCTGCCAGTTCGGCATCGGACACTTTGGGCGCATCGGCCTGGCAGGCCTCACACTTCATGGTAGCTAAATCGCTCATTACTGCTCCTTATTGTTGTTCTGGGGTCAAACGGCCTTGGCCTTGGGTTCAAACAGGGGGGCAAACAACCCAAGCTGCCTGGCACGGGTGATGGACTGCATAATATCCATACGGGCAATCTCATCAAGAAAATCAATATGTTCGATTACATAGTATATGGGCTGCATTATATCTATGCGATAGGGGGTACGCAGCACATCCATTAGTTCAAAGGGCTTGCGCTGGGGCACGTCACCCAGAGCGTACATGGTTTCCCCGGGCGAGCTCAGGATGCCGCCACCGTAGATCCTCAGCTCATCGTCCTTGTGCTGCAACAGGCCAAATTCCACAGTGAACCAGTAGAGCCGGGCCAGATACACCCGTTCTTCCTTGCTGGCGGCCAGACCCAGCTTGCCATACATTTCGGAAAAGTTGGCAAAGGATGGGTTGGTCAGTAGCGGGCAGTGACCGAAGATCTCATGAAAAATATCCGGCTCCTGCAGGTAGTCAAACTCTTCGCGGCTGCGAATAAAGGTCGCCACCGGGAACTGCTTGCTGGCCAGGAGTTCAAAAAAGCGGCCAAAGGAAATCAATGCCGGTACTGCAGCCGTTTTCCAGCCTGTAGCAGCCATCAATACCTTGTCCAGCTCGGGCAGCTGGGGGATCCTGTCCTTGGGTAAATCCAGCGCATCCAGTCCATCAAGATATTGCTGGCAGGCGCGGCCGGGCAGCTTTACCGCCTGACGGGCATAGAGCTCACTCCAGATCTGGTGCTCATCATCCGGGTAAGCGATAAAGCCCTGGGCATCCGCCTGGCGGGCAATATATTGGGTTCCTTTCGTCATAGTGTTTCACTTCACGTCAACTGCAACCCCCCAATAGTGTTCCAACGGATGTTTTTTGTTAACTCCTTCACGTTTTATTCCCGCGGGATCCGCTAGGGAATTTTGTAAAGCTTTTATTACAAAAGCACTACAATAATGTTGTATTTACAGCGTTTTTATCCCTGCCGCCATCGGGACCATGACGGATGGTTCCCGAAATCCCACAAACCGGAAAATTTCGCATAACCGGGTACCAGCCAATGGTTTTTACCTCCGAGTCCTTTACAATAGGCGGACAAGTGTCTGCGACAGCAGAACTAACATACTGCCCTGCGGTGTTTAGAATACTGAGGGCATGACCAATAAGGTTTCAAAAAAGGAAAGGTATGAAGCCAAGCAAGATCCGTAAGGCTGTAATCCCGGTTGCCGGACTGGGGACCCGTATGTTGCCAGCCACCAAGGCCATTCCCAAGGAAATGCTGCCAGTGGTCGATAAGCCACTGATCCAGTACGTGGTCAGCGAGGCCATCGCCGCGGGGATCAAGGAAATCGTCCTGGTGACCCACGCCAGTAAAAACTCCATTGAAAACCATTTCGACACCAGTTTTGAGCTGGAAGCCCAGTTGGAGCGCCGGGTTAAGCGCCAACTGCTGGATGCGGTGCAGTCCATTTGCCCCAAGGACGTGACCGTCATCAGTGTGCGTCAATCCCAGGCCAAGGGCTTGGGTCATGCCATTCTCTGTGCCCGTCCCGTGGTCGGCAACGAGCCCTTCGCCGTGCTGTTGCCGGATGTACTGATTGACGAGGGCAGTTGCGATCTGACCCATGACAATCTGGCGGCCATGGTGCAGCTGTTTAACGACACAGACGTTGGCCAAATCATGGTCGAAGGCGTGCCACACGAGCTGGTACACCAATATGGCATAGCCGACGTCAATGGCCACGATCTCAAGCCCGGCGAGTCCGAACCCCTGATTGAATTGGTGGAAAAGCCCGAGCTGGATGAGGCCCCTTCCAACCTGGCTGTGGTAGGCCGCTATGTGTTGCCGGCAGAAATTTGGCCCCTGCTGGCCAAAACCCCGGCCGGTGCCGGCGATGAAATCCAGCTGACCGATGCCATCGCCATGTTGATGGGCTCACACACAGTGAATGCTTATTACATGCAGGGTCGCAGCCACGATTGCGGTAACAAGCAAGGCTATATGCGCGCCAATGTGGAATATGCCCTGCGTCATCCCGAATTGGCAGAAGAATTTGCCTCTTATCTCAAACATTTGGTTAAAGGATTGAAGTAATGACGATTTTGGTTACCGGCGGCGCCGGATATATCGGCAGCCACACGGTAGTCGAATTGCTGCAGGCGGGAGCTGAGGTGCTGGTGCTGGACAACCTGTCCAACTCCAGCATCGCGGCGCTCGAGCGAGTCGGTCAGATCACCGGCAAGTCGGTCGACTTTATTGAGGGGGACATACTCAACAGGCCGTTACTGCAAAAACTGTTCACAGACTACAAGATTGACGCGGTAATACACTTCGCCGGGCTCAAGGCGGTCGGCGAATCTGTTGTCAAGCCGCTGAAATACTACGAGAACAATGTCACAGGTACCTTAGTCCTGTGCCAGGTGATGGCCGATTTCGGCGTCAAACAGCTGGTGTTCTCCTCTTCGGCCACTGTCTATGGCGATCCGGCCAGCTTGCCCATTACCGAAGACTTTCCTACCGGTGCCACCAATCCCTATGGCCGCTCCAAACTGATGGTGGAAGAGATCCTCGCCGATCTGCACCATGCCGACCCCAGTTGGAACATCGCCAGACTGCGTTACTTCAACCCGGCAGGCGCCCATGAAAGCGGTCTTATTGGTGAAGAACCCAACGATATCCCCAATAACCTGATGCCCTTTATCAGCCAGGTTGCGGTGGGTAAACGCGAGTGCCTGAGCGTGTTCGGTCAGGACTATCCCACCCACGATGGTACCGGGGTTCGTGATTATATCCATGTGGTTGATCTGGCAAGGGGCCACCTCAAAGCCTTGGAAAAACTCGCTCAACAGCCAGGATTGGTAACCTATAACCTGGGCACAGGTGTGGGGTACAGTGTGCTCGACATGGTAAAGGCCTTTGAACATGCGTCTGGGCAACCCATCAAGTACCAGATTGCTCCCAGACGTCCCGGTGACATAGCCGCCTGCTATGCCAATCCCGACAAAGCGAAACGTGATCTGGGCTGGCAAGCCGAATACGGTATTGAAGAAATGGTTGTCAGCAGTTGGCGTTGGCAGTCAAATAACCCCAACGGTTACGGACAATAGGACATAGACATGGGTGACAGTATTAATTTAGGCCGCAGACGTCTGTTCGGGCGCAAAGCCGATAACGCCATTCGCCCACCTTTTGTACGCGAGGATACAGAGTTCACCGACATTTGCACCCGCTGCGACAAATGTATCAAGGCCTGCGAAACCGGTATCTTGTTCCGGGGTGATGGCGGCTTTCCCGAGGTCAATTTTACCCAGGGTGAATGCACCTTCTGCCACGCCTGTGTTGATGTCTGTCCCGAACCTCTGTTTGATAAACTCAAAAGTCCGCCCTGGACACTGAAGGCACAGATCTCGGATGCCTGTCTCACGCAGCAGGGGATCTGGTGCCAGAGTTGCCGGGATATCTGTGAACCCGGCGCAATCAAGTTCACCCCGGCGGTGGGCAAACCTCCCTCACCCCATGTGGATTTGGACGCCTGTACCGGTTGCGGCGCCTGCGTCGCCCCCTGCCCCAGCCATGCCATCAGTCTGCCACCGGGAAATACCGCTTAAGTCCCGGCGGCAAAAGGACTTCAATCCAAGTTTGCCACCAGTGGGACAGCCAAAATTCTGACTCCCAAGCGCCAAAACTTAGTGGTTTTGCCGGCCCGAAAAGCACGGTAATATCGCTGGAAATTGTGTAGCTGGACAAAAGTATTATGTTTGCAAAAAACAAATCAGGCGCAGAGCTGACCTACCTGGCCAAGGGATGTTCATTCAAGGGCAACAGCCAATTCAGCAGTAACTTGCTGGTGGGAGGCGCGGTCTCCGGCAAGTTGCAATCGGAAGCCAAAATTACCATAGAAGCCGGTGGCCTGGTTGATGGCGAAGTCCATTGTCAGGAAATGAAAGTCTCGGGACACTTCTCCGGTAAACTGCAGTGTGAAAAGCTGGTCATTGCCGCCGGAGGCCTGGTGGAAGGTGAAGTCAGATGCAACGCCATGGAAATCTACGAAGGTGGCCAATTTGTCGGCATTCGCCAGAGAGATGCCATTCAGGGCGAGCTGCTGCATCCCGGCACATCATCCGAGCCGTTGTTGGAACAAGCCTGATATTCCCCTCTAAGATTCAGTCAAAAGTAAGCTGTCTGTTAAATTTTGACATTGATCATAGTAAGGTTATTTGCCTGTGCTACCCTGTTATTCATCTCTTTCTTAAGCAGGCATTAAGCTATGCAACAGCAGCTTATCCGGCAAATCGGCGAACTGGATGTGTTTGCTTTGCAGGTATTTCGCGCCATTTTCGAATCCGGACACGCCAATATTGCGGCCAGACAGCTGGATGTTTCGCCACCAAAAATAAGCCGCAGCCTCAACAGCTTAAGACAAGCATTTACGGATGAACTGTTCTACAGACGCGCCCAAGGCCTCAGAGCCACTCCGCTGGCAGAGCAGCTCTATCCCATTGTTTGTCAGCTGACCGATTCTTTGTTTGCCCTGGGACACTGTGCCTTTACCGCAACACAGGAGCAGCACAGCCCTTGCCTACAATTGGCCGTGTGCGAAGGCTTTGTGGCCCCACTGGCTCTGGCCATTACCACGGCACCACACAAGAGCCGTTTTCGACTTCACAGCTGGCAAAACCAGTCTGCCGATTTAATTCATCGCGGTGAACTGGATATGGGCATTTGCCTGTCTCCCAACGAACATCCGGAACTGAGCTATGAAGCGCTCGGTACCCCCCAGAAATTGTGCCTTGTGGGTCGTGATGACCACCCTATCTGGCAAACCAGCATGCCGACCCTGGAGCAGCTGTGTGAGTACCCCCTGCTGAGCCCTGCCCATCCCAATACAAATGGACCACTGGCTTCACTGGTGCTTTTTTGCCAGCGCGAGGGCATTGCGGCCCCAAGCCAGATCATCAGCCAGGATAAGGAAGAATGGTATGCCAACCTGTTGACTCAGGATAGCCTGGCGCTGGTGACCGCCGCCGAACAGGGATTACTGACCTGTCTGCCCCGGCTTAAGGTGCAAGCCATGGATGAAGGACAAGGCGGCCGCCTGAACTCTCAGGTTCAACCCGCCGTGTTTTATCTGGTTGAAAAGCCCATGCGCTACCGCAGATACAGCGAGCAACAGCGTGTGGAAGTCATTGAATTGTTGCGCGGATTGCTTTCATAAACAGCACTTATCTCATCATTTGCAATTGCGCATTTTAAAAAAGGGAATTTACATACTTGAGGTTTAAGTCTTTGTTCACAAATACAAAACAAAGAAGCAATTACCTCTTTATGTATAGGAGCAGCACCTTATAGTTAAGGTACTGCATACGCAGTCTGAAAGGCTACAAAGGGACGCGATGATGAAAAACTACAATAACTCTCTGATGGCCATGGCACTTTTCAGTGCCCTGACCCTCTCCGCTTGCGGAGACGGGAAAGATGGCCAAGATGGAGCACCCGGTACCCCAGGTACTCCAGGAACCCCAGGCACACCCGGCGCACCTGCCGGATCTACAGTTTCTTACGTGGATTCGGCTGCCGATGTGACCTTTGAAATCCAACCCGCCGACATCAATGTTGCCGGTGGTGGCACCTTTGCAATCAAGTTCAAAGCGATGGGTAAAACCCCACAGGGCAAGACAGTGCCCTTTACCGGACTTGACATGGTGTCTCTGTACTCGATAACGGTCAAAGAAAACACCTCCGGTGACGGTGCACCATTGCAGTGGGTCAACAATGCCATGACCCAGGGCCTTGGCTCTTCCATGTACTGTACCCTCACAGGCACCTACTCTTCCCGCGGCCGCACCGGCAATGCCTGTACCATGGTGGAAGACGCCAATGAACCAGGTACCTATACCGGCACCTGGACCCATGCGGGCGCCGCGCCCATCATGAACCCCAATGACGATTTGAATGCCACTCACCGCTTCTTTATGCGCGCTTACAACGTTAAAGACAGCGAAGGCAACAGCGTCTCCGGCAAGGTATTGTCAGATCGCCTCGACTTTGTCCCTGCTACCGGTGAACTGGTAGCCGATACCGGCAAAGACACAGTGACAGTGGAAGCCTGTATCAACTGCCACGGTAACAAAGATGGTCATATTGCCAAGATCCGTGCTCACGGCAACTATGAAAATCCGGAAAACTGTATCACCTGTCACAACCCCGACAATCAGCCCTCTGAAGAGCAGTTGGCCGAAGGCTGGGTGTTTGATTTCGGCCCCATGGTCCACCGTATCCACGCCGGTCATCACATCAGTGATTACCTGTCAGGTGAAGCCAAGGAATACTTCGGTGAAATTGGCTTCCCGGGTGAACTGCGCGAATGTACCAGCTGCCACAATAATGGCGACAGCTGGGAACAAAATCTGTATCGCGAAGCCTGTAAGGGTTGTCATATCAATGTCAACTTCGAGACAGGTGAAGGCCACTCTGAATTCAGCCTGGTGCAAACCAGCGACACCCAGTGTAAGAACTGCCACGGTGCTGGAGGCCTGAGCCCTGCCGTTGTCCACAATGTGGGTAAACGCGCCGAGTATGCCGATCTGTTCAAGATTGAAGCTCAAACTGCCACTGTCACAGATCCAACCCCCGGCGATGGCATGAAGACGCTGACTGTCAGTGCCAAGATCACCATGAACGGTGCACCTGTAGCCGATGGCACTGTGCTTGCCGATTACATGACCAGCACCACTCGCGGTATGCTGATCGGTAATATCGATGCCAATGGCAGTGTAACCGCACTGAACGGCACTTCTGCTGCGATCAGCATCACCAGCGGCGCAACCCTTGCGGGCGGAATCTTAACCAACAGCAAGGAGTTCACTGACGCCCAGCTGACAGGTACTGTCTATGTGACTGCCGAAGTACAGGTGTGTGCTGACAAGGGCGCAGTGGTTAAATGTCGTGATGGCGCCGGCACAGCGTTGGAAGGTCTGGAGTTTGGTGCCGACCACGGTTTGGCCAACTCTGCCCCACTTGCCTACTTCAATCTGGACGACCCAGCCGGTGCCACTGTGGTAGCCCGCATGGATGACCCAAGCAGGATCACCATAGATGAAGCCAAGTGTAACGGTTGTCACCAGAACCTGACCCATATCAAGGGTACCCATGGTGTTACCGAATTCACCCAGTGTATGAACTGTCACAACGAAAACACCGGAAGGTCTTTCCACTCCACAGTGCAATATGACACCGGAACTGTAGACGTTGACGGCAACAGGATATTCGCCACTGTACCGGGTTTGACCTTTGGACAGAGAGATCTGGTGACTGTTGCCCACCGTTTCCACAGTGGTAACTGGGATGCAGGACGCAGTATTCCAGCAATCTACCGTGACAAGGACATGAAACTGAATGGTTTCCCTGGAGTTGAGAACGACTGTAGCGCCTGTCACCAGGACAATGCCAAGTTCTTCGCCGCCGATGGTGGCCTGACATCCGGCAAGCGTGCCGTACTTGTGGGCAGTAACTATGTCACACCTGTGGCCGAAGCCTGCCGCGCCTGTCACGAGCACTCTGATGACGCAGCCTTGGCCCACTTCAAGAGCATGGGCGCCATAGTTGCCAGTGATGCAGCAACCAGTAAGGACCTGCCGGTTGAAAGCTGTGCAACCTGTCACGCCGAAGGCAAGGAATTCGGTGTCGATAAGATGCACGCCAACTAATAGCTAAAGCTAAACCAACAAGGGGACCTGCCGGTCCCCTTTTTTATGCTTCAACTTTGTGGGCTTATTGCGACGGACCAGTTGCTATAACGGCAAGTAAAACTCTCTTGATAACCGGAAGTGAGCCAGTCTATATACTCGGAAAAACCTGCCGCTTTAACCCGTCACCATAAGCGAATATGCCTCGTCGCCATAGTCGGATGCGGCCCCACCACCATCATAAGACTCACCCGTACTGTGGAGCTAAGGGAATGGGGACAATGGGCAAGGTAATAAAAGACGGGTTATTCAGGCGGGTTGTCCGCCAACTGCGCCTGCCGGGTCTGACGCAGCAACCGCGCCACCTCCATTGGTTCCCTATCCAGGGCATCGGCGGGAATATAGAGATGATAACCCAGATGCTTGGCCAGCAACTCACAACGATGACCGAACATGGCCAAGACACCGCGATAGCGCTCGCCATTGACCAGAAGCGGTGTGAATTCGGTACCCAAGTAATCTTCCAACCCCTTCAGGCTCTCTTCATTGGCCACGGCCGTCATCATCAGTGGCCTTTGCTCAGACAAAAGACCGGTGGCCAGCCTGGGCGAAATCGAATCTAACACAGGGTTGATGGCATAGAGCCGCAGCCCGATAAAGGGTAACTCCAGCTGCTCCAGCCCTTGGGAGAGTCTTGGAACATCAATACGTTGGATATTGTCCCAGCGTACATACAACTGACCACGACGGTGTTTAAAGGTAAATCCCTGCTCATCACCGATAAGGCTTTCGTCGGGCTCGGCCAATTTAGCCCAGCCAAGCACCATGGCGAGCACCCCAAGAGAAAAACAGGTTAGTCCCAGCGCAAACAAGGACTGAGAATTGAGAAAAATCCCCAGCCCCAACAGTGCCAGCACCAGCCCTCCCAGACTCAGGGTCAGGCCATTGTGCTTGGCGCGGGGTTTAACGGTGAACAGGGGAGATGTCATGCATGCCTCAGCCAAAACCAGAAAAGGCCCACATATTCGTGGATTGCCAGCTGGGATGCAAGCAGGAAGCTGCCATCGGGACGCCACCAGTAGCCGCTGCGGCCATAAAAATCCGTGGGGGCGGGAGTCGCCTTGATACCGCGCAATTTGAAAATCGCCATGGCCCTGGGCATGTGGGTGGCGGAGGTCACCAAACGCACAGGCAAATCACCCAGAGCCTGGCTCAGGTACTCGGCCTCTTCCAAGGTGTCCCGAGCCTCGGGCAAACGCAGAATTCGGTCGGGTGCCACACCGAGTTCGACCGCCGCATCCGCCATCACGTCCGCATGCGCCCGACCACGGCCACCATTCCAGCCACTGACAATCAACACACAATCCTTGCCAAGGCGCAATTGGGACAAACCTTCCGTCAGACGCGCCAAAGCAGTAGGCGACAACTGCTGCACCGCGCTGCCACCGATGCCGTCATCGTGTCCCGAGCCCAGCACCATCACCTGGCAGCTTCCTTCAATGGGGCTGCGATTGACCTCATACTGCGCCTCCAAAGGAGCGGTTAACAACTTGCTGCCCCAGGGCATGGACAACACCAGCAGCAAAGCGGCGGCACAGGCCAACAGGAACCTGGCCTTGGCTCGGGAGCGAATGAGGATAAATGCCAGCAGTATCAGCAGCAATACCAGTGGCAAGGGCATAACAAACAGCGAGAGGATTTTTTTCAACCAAAACATGGACCAAGCTCCTTATCGGTCAAGGTTAGCCGCTGGCCCATTACTCTGAACCATGGCTCTGAACCATGGCTCTGAACCATGGCAGCGGACCGGCGGCTAAGGATAACTGCTGCAGAGATAAAAACGCCAGCCCCGGGGCTGGCGTTTGGTCATCACAGTGGCTTTACTTACTCCACAGCCAGGCGGCGCCGCGAACTCCGGAGGAGCAGCCGAAACGGTTCGGCACCACCGGGGTATCACATTCACCGCCGAGCACATATTTTCGCAGCAGTGCCGGCAATTTGGGATAGATGGCCTCAACATTGGACATGCCGCCACCGAGCACTATGGCGTCGGGGTCGAGCACATTGATCACATGGGCCAGGGAGCGCGCCAGACGGTCCATATAGCGTTCAAAGGCTGCAATGGCCAGCTCATCCCCCTGCTCAACCAAGGCCATGATTTCATTGCCCGTCTTGGCATTGCCACCGTGGGCATTGAAGTCCCTGACAAAGCCGGTACCGGAAATAAAGGTCTCGATACAGTCGGCATTGCCACAGAAACATTGGGTGGTATTGAACTCATCGGCACGCATCCAGGGCAAGGGGTTATGACCCCATTCGCCGCCAATGCCATTGCCACCGGCATGCACCCGGCCGTTAATGGCGACACCGGCGCCGCAACCTGTGCCTATGATGACCCCGAATACCACACCCTTGCCGGCAGCGGCGCCGTCAACGGCTTCGGATACGGCAAAACAATTGGCATCGTTGGCCACCCGTATTTCGCGATTAAGCCGCGCCCCCAAATCTTTGTCGAGCGGATGGCCATTGATCCAGGTGGAGTTGGCATTCTTTACCAGGCCGGTAAAGGGTGAAACCACCCCCGGGATGCCAATACCCACGGTGCCGCCCATGCCCAGCTCGGCCTCGGCCTCCTGCACCAGAGCGGTCAGGGTTTGAAGGGTCCCCTCATATTCACGGGGCGTTGGCACCCGCTTGCGGTACAACTCTTCACCTTCTTCGCCAAGGGCAACCAATTCTATTTTGGTGCCACCGAGATCAATACCCATACGCATAATGAAACTTGCCTCTTTCTGTCAGCACTTTCACATAGTGCTGTTATTCCGTGCCCTGCCCTGGCGCCAAAGCGAGAAACCAGGGGTTGAGCAAGCTTTCTTTTTGGTTATACCTGAGGGGCTGACGGCTTTCATATTCAAGCACCTTGCCACCGGCAGCTTCCAATACGGCTTGGGCTGCCGCGGTATCCCACTCACTCGTGGGCCCAAGGCGCGGATAGAGATCCGCCCGCCCTTCGGCCAGCATGCAAAACTTAAGCGAACTGCCAACGCTGAGCACCTCATGCTCGCCCAACCCGGCCAGATAAGCGTCGAGCCCGGGTGAGCCGTGGGAACGACTGCCGACCACCAGGGGAACCTGTCTGACATGCTCAGCTCCTGTCAGTGGCCTTGCCGGTTCACCTGGCACTCTCAACCAGGCCCCCAGGCCTTTGGCACCGATGTAACAGGCGCCCTGACCTTCTGCCCCTTCAAAACAGGGGGCGTAAACCACACCGGCTACCGCCTGTCCCTGACGTATAAGGGCAATATTGACGGTAAACTCGCCATTGCGCTTGATGAATTCCTTGGTACCGTCCAGGGGATCCACCAGCCAATACTCCTGCCAACCTTGCCGTACCGTCCAGGGCACCTCCGCCTCTTCCGACAATACGGGCACACCGGGATAGCGCTCCGCCAGGGCCGACACAATGACTGCATGGCTGGCTAAATCTGCCGCGGTGACCGGGCTGTCGTCACTTTTAAGCGCCACATCAAATTGCTCACGACCATAAATGGCCAAAATGGCGTCACCGGCACGGCGCGCCATGTCGGCCAAATTGTCGAGTAAATCAGGCCCTATGGTGATGATTGTCATTGGATTCTCCGGGATACATGAGGCTAAACTGCCGGCCATTATGCCACTTCAGCATCCCCGGATTTATAACAAATTCATCATATTCCCGGGAAATGATACTAAGCCAGCAGGCCGAGGCAGGAAAGCCCCGGCCGCCCGTGTGCATTCGTATTCAGCAAAAATCACGGTTCAACCAACAGAGCAGAAACTGCCAGTTCGATAACGAATAAGGTGATTTTGATTCGGCGAGGAGGTTAAGATGCCGGCGCCCACAAGCTCAGGGTTTGGGGTAACAAACATAATTTATCGGAACAAGCCTGAAGTTTCACTTTGAGTATCTCCCCCTCGCGGCAAATTTGCTCCGGCTTACAGCTCAAAAGAATGGCGCTATCCCCCTCATACAGCGCCAGAGTCTCATTGGTAAAACCCAAGCGACGCCAATGTGGCTCTGGATAGGTCAGTATCCAATGGGAAGCCGGTGATAAGACCTCTGTACCGATTAGCTTGCGTGCCTCAGCCCCATGGGCATTGATATGCCAGCCGTCATCCATTCTGACGTTCAGCTTGATATCCTTGCCCAGGCGTTCCGCCCAAATGCTGCCGTGACCGCCAGCGAATGTTCTGAGTCCTTTGGGGCTATCCGGCTTGCTTTCCTGCACAGCCCTGAGCAGGGAGTACTGACTGAGCAAGCCCGCAGGCTCTGCCGCCAGACGCTTTGCCAAATCATTGGCCTGCTGGCGAAATCCCTCATCAGGCGCCAGTTCGGCGGCCAAATTCAGTGCCCGATAGGCAGCAGCGGCGGCAGCGGGTAATTCGCCGTCTCGCACCTCTTCCAGCCAGCCCCCCTCTCTTAACAATGCATATGCATATCGCTGGCGTTTTTCAGCTGTTCCAAGGTCACCACGGCTCCTGTTCAGCTGCGCCAGTTGCAACAAGGCCAAGGCAAACCAGGCTCTATCTTCGACACCCGCAACTATGCTGGTGCGATTTTCAAAGCCAATACGCATTAGCCCGGATGGGGTGACAAAGTTCTGCTGCAGAACCTTGCCCAATTGCTCTGCTTTTTGTGCCAGGGAGAGCTCGCCGGTGGCCCAATATGCATCCAGCAAGGCATTCAGGTACAAGGCATTCCAGCTGAGAATGACCTTGGTATCAATGGGAGGTATGGGGTCTTGTTTTCTAATGTCCCTGGCTTGCTGCAGTAGCGATAGATTCGGCCAGCCAGGCAGCAACGGGTCCAGCCACAGTAAACGCCCTGTGGAAGCCATGCTATTGCTCAGAAATCCCTTGCTGACCAGTTCTTGGGCCTCGATATCAGCAAAGCGGTAGTAGCTGCCTTCACCAGCAGAAGATACGGCGGACATGGCGGAGGCATACCCCCCATTGGTGTACAGGTATTGGTCCACCCAGGCCAAGGTTTGCCAAAACGCATTCTTATATCTTGGCTCCGCACTGAGGCTCCAGGCTTTGGCCAATACACTTGCCATCAGCGCCTGGGTATAAAGCATTTTTTCAAAGTGGGGTTGTTGCCGATTGGCATCTTCAGCGTAGCGGTGAAAGCCGCCATCAATGACATCGTACACCGGGCTGGCAAGCGTCTTGTCCAACTGGTCAAATAGCCGCCTTTCCTGTTCCTTGTCTCCCTGCATGGCATCCGAGGCCATAGCCAATAACCAGGTTTCATGCAAAAAACGGGGACCAGTATCCGCCGCCAGACTGGTCATAATGCGCTGCTGTACCGCCTCAACTTGCTGCGGCCATTGTCCAGCGTCACCGGGTTGGCCCAGGGAATGTTGCTTGAGCAGCAAACTGTGGCGCTTGGCCAATTTAGTCAACGCTTCCGGCTTGCTTTGCCAGCGCTGTGCCAATGCCGAAAGCAAGCGCTGCAGCTGCTCGCGACTTTGGTAAGCATCTATCCAAATAATATCGCCGGCCGGTGTCAGTATCACATTCAGGGGCCAGCCTGGCTCCCCCTTAAGCACCTCCATGGCGAAGCGATACTGGTTATCCACAGTAGGCAACTGCTCCCTGTCGACCTTGATACTGAGGAAATTGCTGTTAAGCAGTTCGGCTATGCCTGCATCGCTGAAGGATTCACCGGCCATGACATGGCACCAATGGCAGGTAGCATACCCTATGGAAAGAAAGATAAGTTGTTGCTTTTCGCGGGCGTCATTCAACGCCTGCTGCGACCACTCACGCCAATTCACCGGTTGTAATGCATGACTGAGCAGATAGGGGGAATCGGCCCATATCAATTCATTGACATGGGCCGGCGTTTCATTGGTGCCAAGCAGTCCCTGCTCAACAAACCAGGCATGCCTGACTTTTTCCTGCTGCAACAAATCACTGCCCGCAAACGCGGGCAGTGACAACAGCAGTATGGCTAGTAGCCAACGCCACATCTTAATTGCCGGAATCCGGTGCATAAGTAACTTCGTAGCGCTTGTTGGCGGCCAGTTTGCCCAGGGTTTGGTGTTTGCCGTTAGGCCAAATCACCATCACCCGAGCCTCACTCGCCTTACCCAGGCCAAAGTGTTGCTCCTTGGGATGCACAGACATATAGCCCTGGCCGCCGGTAACCTGGCGCCAACCATAGCCCTTCTCATCGAAGCCCACGAGGATCTGGGCACCAATGGCATCCAGGTTTACCCCCTTATCGGGCGCGCCCACCAGATGCAGCTTGAGCCAGTTGTTATGTAAGGATTCACTTTGGTTTTCGAACAGCCTGGCTTTGTCATGGAAGTTATTGACCACTATGTCCAGATCGCCGTCGTTATCCATGTCCAGGTACGCTGCCGAGCGCGAGTTGGCTACAAAATCCAGGCCACTGTCGGCCGAGGTATTGTTGAGTTTGCCATCACTGTTGCTGAAGAAAACATTGGCAGCGCGGCTCGCATCCGGGAAGTAAGCCGTGGTGCTGGCGGTCAAGTTATTGGGATCCTGGTAATAGGGATTCTTACTGGAATACACAAAGTAATCGTTCATGCCATTGAGTACATAGAGATCTTCATCACCGTCGTTGTCGGCGTCGAAGAAATCTGCATCCCAGGCCCACCCCGTGGAGCTGTAGCCACGACCCACCTTGTCGGACAAGGCAAAGGACAATACGCCCTTGTCACTGCGACCGGACATGAACAGATCGTTTCCTTCCACCACACGCATGTTACCCAACTTGTCCGGGTTGAACTGAGCCGTCATGTCCTCATTCGGCAACACGTATTTCTGGTCCTTGTTCATGGTGACAATGTTGGAGATATACACGTCGGCAATGCCGTCGCGGTTGAGATCCCCAAGACCTATGTTCATGGTATAGGACGGCTTATCTGTCCCCAACTTGGCGGCATAGTCGACAAACTTCTTGCCCTGCTGGTTGATGTAGTAAGCATTCACGCCAAAGTCGTTACCCACTATCAGATCCTGCCAACCATCCTGGTTCAGATCCGCATGGGTCACCGCCTGACCCCAACCATTGTTGTCCGCGCCCAAGGCATCGGCGGCCAACTCGAACTTGAAATTCCCCTTGTTGATAAACAGTACGTTGCGGCCGCCATTGTCATTGCGGCGCTTAAGCGTCGGCAGTTCGCCCTTGAGGTAGTTACCGAAATACTCGATATAGATGTCCAACAAGCCGTCGTTATTGACGTCGAATGTGGTCGCAGGACCGCCCACAGCATCGGCGCCACCGAGCTTGGCGATATCTGTCATTTCTTTAAAATGACCGTCCCCCTGGTTGGCGTAGATTCGATGTGGCTCTCCGACATAACTGATGAAAATGTCCTGATCGCCGTCGTTGTCCCAGTCGGCAATCAAAGGCTGCCGCGGCTCACCGGCGCGCACCGGCTGATCCTTGGGCACGGGGTGACGACTGGTATTATCCAGCCCAGAACCTTCGGTGGCGTCCTCGAAGTGGTCACCCTTATTGATAAACAGTTTATTGCCACTGCCGCTGAGCACCAGTACGTCGATAAGTCCATCACCGTTGACATCTTCCGCCGCGATGCCACCGCCGCCAAAGGCCGGTGGAATGGTGGACACACCGGTTTCGGCATCCTTTCGCAGGTAGCTGCGAAGTTGACGACTGAGCCAATCCGAGGTTCTGTGCTCGGCGTTAAGCTCTTTTGCCTGGGTCACATCGCGGAAATGTCCCGGCTTACCGGTGTCGGTAGCCGATACTATGCCCTTGGCCGGACTGGCAGGCACCTTATAGGCGTGATATGCGGCTATTTCGGCTTCAATTTGCTTGTAAGCCTCGGTCACCAGTGCCGATGACAATGCCTCCTTTTGCTGTGCCTTGCCCAGTTCGCCGGCTTCACGCAGCAGCAACACGCCATAGTGGGCTATGCCTTCGGATAGCAGTTCGGCGGCATAGGGATCGGTTTCCAGTTTTATTCTGTCACCCAAATCCTTAAGTGCCTCTCGCAGGTAAATCCAGTGGAAACCACCGTCCCGGAAGGCATCCATATCGTAGGCTTCAATTTCGCGGCGCATGTCTGATGGATACTTGGGATAGAAGATCACATCCTCATACTGATTCACCTTGTGGGGCAATATCTGTTGCATTGCATGCTCCACATGGGATTCACGGATCATGGCATCACTGCCCGCTTGGGCCTGGGCCAGCAGATAGAAATTTGCCGAGAAGGCAATCATGGCCTCGGTGAAGTATTGCTTGAACTCTTTGGCCGCAGTTTCATCCTTGGGCAGTGACATGCGGGCAAAATAGACCTGTAAATTACGGGCAAACAGCGCCTGACTGACCTGGTTGTATTTGGCAAAGGATTGGATTTTTTGCTCGACTACCTTATGCATCAGCCCAGTCTGGCGAGGTTCGGCAGCCTGCTTTGGCAGATCCGCATTTGCCGCCAGTGCCAGAGAGGGGAACAAGGCCTGCCAGGCCTGCGTCAGATCCTTGGGAGTGATCTTGTATTCGTCTCCCAAACGGGCCCGGATATCGGCCTGTTTGAGCAGCGCCAAGGTCGCCAGATCCAGACGTGTTACCATCTCAGCCGATGCCTGTTCACTCAGCATGGGCAGTTCACCGGTCAGGTCCAACAAGCTCTCCTGCTCCACCGCCAGCATGGCCCTCAGGCCGTAAGCAATGGAACCGTAGTGATCCTTATCCCGACCTTCGATATCCACTGTCATGGTTGGGGTTGTCAACTGCCAACGTTTGTCGGTCTGGGCAATGGAAAACAAACCATCGGCCGCTTTTTGGATCTGAGGCTGCTCCAGAGTATCGGCCGCGGACATTTTAGCAGCCTGCTGCCAAATGGTTTTCGCCAACGTCTTTTGCATCTCGCTCTTGAGATAACGGGCTTCGTCCGTCAGCGGTGTACCGTAAATCAGACCTTCGAGACGAGTGGCCGTGGCGTGACACTTGGGATCGCGTACCGACTCCATTTTGCCCATCAATGCCAGCACATCGGGCTCGGTATTGGTCACGGGCGCCGCCAGTACATTGACCGGCAAGCCAAGCATCATGGATAGCAGTAAGGTATTTCCGGTTTTATTCATAATGTCTTCCTGAATTCCTCTCTTGGGAGGCTTAAAAACAGACAGCACACCTGGGTGTGCTGTCATCGTCTTGGAAAATTAATAACGCATTTTGCGGCGAGCTATCAGGGTCATACCCATCAGCATCAACGCCAGTAGGCCCAAGGCTCCGCCACTGCTGTCACGCTTGGCAGGTTCGGCGACGGAAATGCCACTGGTCACGCTGTTGTTGTCGGGATTTCTGTCATTGTCACTGCCGGAGACAGATGCCGTAATACTGAAGTTACCTGCGTTCATCGGCGTCAACCACAGCTCGACGCTCTTGCTGTCAGCAGCCATCAGACTACCCAGGCTGCAACGCAAACCCAGTCCAGTGGCCAGGCAGGTCGCTGGGGCCTTATCCAGACGCAGACCCGCTTGTATCCTCAGCAACACGGAGACATCTTTGGCCTCTGCCGTACTCAGGTTATCTATCCGCCAACGGTACGGAGAAGACATACCCAGTTGCGGGAACGATGGCATATCGGTATAGAGCACCAGCTCCACATCCTGCTTGCCTATGTCACCGTCCTGACTGAAATACCACACGGAGATGCCGTTTACCGCATCAAAAGTCAACAGGTCCAGATCACCGTCACCGTCGATATCGAGTAAGCCGAGATCTACCAGATTGGCCGATTCAATCACTTGAGGATCCAACACCAGCATTTGCGCAGCATCGTAATGCCAGATGCTGACACCCTGCCCTGTTACAAACAGCACTTCAGCCACCCCGTCATCATCAAGATCTGTGATGACCACATCTTCAGCGACCGGGAATGCCTGCTCTACCTTAACGGCATTATCTGTATAGCCATTCAGTACCAGGGTCCAACCATCGGCGCCGTCGATGAAGAGATCGTCTTCGCCATTGGCGTCAACATCACCACTGACCAGTTTACCCGGTGCCGACACTGCGACACTCAAGGAGCTCTGTGTCCAATCGGCCCCATCAAAACTCAGCAGCACCAATTGACTGCCATCACTGACCAACAAGGCCGCTTGACCATTATTGCTTGTCAGGGTCAGTCCAAGAATGCCTCCTGCCGCTTGAGCAGCTACCGCTTGGCGTTTGGCCTGGGCTTGTGCCTGCAATGCAGGCAGCTCCAACAAAGTCAGGGTTTGGGCATCGGTGCCGACAAACTGATACAGGGCAATGCTGCTCTGATACTGGCCGGCCAACACCACTTCGGGGATCTGGTCATTGTCCAAATCGGCCACCAACGCCAGGTCTGCCTGCACCGCATCCAGAGTGATGTCAGCACGGATACTCAGATCGCTTTCCAACATAAAGGCATGGTTGGTCGCAGTACTGCCGCCCGTGGTCAGCAGATCCAACTGCCCATCCATATCCAGATCGGCCACCACCAGGGAATTGATGTCAGTACCAAGTTGGATACTGGCATCTTTCACCAAGGCGCCGCTGCCATTGTTCAGCCACAGCTCCAGACTTTCGGAAGCTGCGACATAATCCAGCAGGTCAGTGAAACCATCGCCATTGATGTCGGCCACATAACCCACTCCCGATGAAGTGCTGGTCAGCACATCCCCGGGCAAACTGGCCACCACATTGGCCAGCAATACCGTTGCCTGTACCTGCTGCATGGGTTCGGACAGATTGTCCGCAGTGGCCATCAGGGACGCAGTGCTGAATCCTGTGCTGACCTTTTTCACTTCTGCCTTGGCGATCCACTTGGCGGTAGATTTGCTGGCAATGCTGTCATTCGGAACGCACTCGATATGAGTACTTGATATCTGACTACAGACATTGGGCACTTGGGTAAAGGCCAACTCGTTGGTCAGCATCAGCTCAAAACCAACACCATGAGCCGCAGTGGAGCCCAGGTTTTCAAGCTCAAGCGTCAGCGACACTACATCACCCTTGGCTGCTGGAGCAGGTGAAATCTGCAGCTTGCCCTGCAATTGAGTCTCAAGCGGCTCTGTCACTTCGATATTGAAGCTTTGCTCTACCGATTCCAGCGCAACGCCATCATTGGCAGATACTGTCACCGCAAAACTCTGACCTATGGCAGACAACGGAGCCATACCTGTCAGCTCTGTGCCGTTGAGCGTCAACCAATCCGGCGCCTGAATGAGCGTCAGGCTGACTTCGCTGCCGACATCCACGTCAGTGACCACCAGCGCATAGCTGTAGTTTTCCAGCGCCGCTATCTGCAGCACAGGAGAAGACTCAAACACCGGCAGATCGTTGACGTTGACAACTTCAATGCTGAACGCCGGCAATGACGCTTCAACGGTACCATCGGAAACACTGATAATTATGTTGTTATAGACGCCAACATCAGCATTGACCGGCGTGCCACTCAACATGCCGGTGGTCGTATCAAAACTGGCCCAAGCAGGTTTGCCGCTGATGCTGAAGGTCAGCACGTCACCCACATCCACGTCACTGGCGCTTGGGGTAAAGTTATAAGCACTGTCTTCATCAACGCTGGTCGCAGGAATGCCGCTGATCACCGGGGCATCATTGGCATTGATAACCGCGATACTGAAGCTTGGCAGAGCAGTAGACACTGTACCGTCGGATACGCTGATAATAATGTTGCTGTAGCTGCCCACGTCACTGTTGACCGGGGTGCCGCTCAGAGTGCCGGTATTGGCATCGAAGCTTGCCCAGCTCGGCTGGCCGCTGATACTGAAGCTTAAGCTATCGCCCACGTCTACATCGCTGGCACTTGGGGTGAAGCTGTAAGCACTGTCTTCGTTGACGCTGGTCGCCGGAGTACCACTGATAACAGGTGCATCATTGGAATTGATCACAGTGATGGAGAAAGCGGAAAGCGCAACGGATACAGTGCCATCGGACACGCTGATAATGATGTTGCTGTAGCTGCCCACATCACCGTTGACCGGTGTACCGCTCAGGGTACCTGTGCTGCTATCAAAACTGGCCCAGCTCGGTTTGCCGCTGATGCTGAAGCTCAGCACATCGCCCACATCCACATCGCTGGCACTTGGGGTGAAGCTATATGCACTGTCTTCGTTAACGCTGGTGGCTGGAGTACCGCTTATCACCGGCGCATCGTTGGTGTTAACCACTGTGATGCTGAAGGCACTCAAAGCGGTGGACACAGTGCCATCGGAGACGCTGATGATGATGTTGCTGTAGCTGCCCACATCACTATTGACCGGCGTACCACTCAAAGTACCAGTGCTGGTATTAAAGCTGGCCCAGCTTGGCTGACCGCTGATGCTGAAGCTCAGTACGTCACCCACATCCACATCGCTGGCGCTTGGCGTGAAACTGTAAGCGCTGTCCTCGTTGGCGCTGGTGGCAGGTGTACCAGTGATCACAGGTGCATCATTGGTGTTGGTTACAGTGATGCTGAAGGTTGCCAGGGCATCAGACAGACTACCATCGGAGACGCTGATGATGATATTGCTGTAGCTGCCGACGTCATCATTTACCGGAGTACCGCTCAGGGTGCCGGTGCCGGTATCAAAGCTGGCCCAGGATGGCTGGCCACTGATGCTGAAGCTCAGGGTATCGGCCACATCTGCATCTGTTGCAACAGGGGTAAAGCTGTAGGCACTGTCTTCCGCCACACTGGAGGAAGGAGAGCCCGAGATCACCGGCGCATCATTGTAGTCATAGACCACAGCCAACTGAGTCGCCGCCAGGTTGAGATTACCAAAACTGTCGTCGGCCACAGCGGCGGCGACATCCAAGGTAACCTCAGCCTGGGTGACGGGAGTCACCAAAACAGTATATTGGCTGGCACTGATGCTGGTGAAGCTGCTCAGGTTGGCATTGCTTACCTGAATATCACCCACGACGAAGCCGCTAACATCTTCCGAGAAATCTATAGTCGCAGTAAAGGCAGTGGCAACAGTACCGGAGGCCCCACCCAGAGTCACGGTGGGGCTCACGTCGTCATAACCTATGACCAGATTGGTTGCCGCATCATTGCCGTTACCGGCAGTGTCACTGGCAACATCCGCCGCCAGGGACAGGGTCACTGTGCTTTCGCCGCTGGCGCTGACGGTCACGGAATAGTTCTTGGCGTCCGTGACCTGGAAGTTTGACAAGCTGCCGTTGCTGACACCTATATCGTCAACACTGAAGCCTGTGACATTCTCATCAAATTGAATATTGACCGTAAAGTTTCCTGTGTACTGACTGGCTAAGGATGACAGGCTCACCAAGGGTTTGCGGGTATCCACGGAGAATACTCCGGAAGGTCCTGCGGCGGGCGCCTCATTGACACTGTATCTTGCGGTTCCGGCAGCAATATTGATACCCAAGGTACCGTTACCTGTCAGGTTATTCAGTACCACGGTAGCAGAGCTGGTATCACCATTAAGCACAGAAACCGTGGCCGAAGCATCACCGGTAGTGTTGAGGTTGATGTCGGAAGCCAGCAAATTCACCTGCTCAACATCCAGATAAGAAACGGCAAAAGTGATCGGGCCCTGACTGGCAATGCTGTCCGATGGACTGCCAATGGTCAGACTGGGTGTCGGGATCAGTGGTGTTGTCTGGTACTCAAAACTGATCTGGGTTGCTGCCTTGTTGGTGATGCTATTGTCAGACGCATCCATGGCGACACCTGCGGCAATATCCAGAGTCACATCACCATCCAGTGTTGGCGTGACTTCAACCGTGTAATCGGTGCCAGAACCGCTAAAGTTATTCAGGGTGGCGTTGGTGACACTGATGTCACTCACGTCGAACCCCGTCACATCGGCACTGAAGCTGATGCTCATCAGCACAGTGGATTGTGAGGTCGGGCTGCTGACGTTAACCGAGGTCAACACACTCAAACTGTCTACCGTGAAACTGGCCGACATATTCGGCAACGACAAAACCCCTCCTATATCGGCGCTGACATTTGAACTGGTACTGCCATAGATGTTGTTGACGGGAATGGCGGCCGGAATATTGAGCGTAATGCTGAAGGCACAGCTACTACCGGCCGGGATTGTCATATTAGAGAAAATATAGGTTGTGGTACCTGAGGTAGCTGATCCTGCACCACAGAAATCGTTTTGAGTAGCCGAGGCTATGGTCACACCGCTATAGATGCTGTTTAGACTTTCGGTGAATGACACAGAAGTCGCGTCAGTGCCACCCGCCTGGTTGGTAAACACATAGTCCAGATCTATGGTAGTGCCGCCGCTGCCTACCCGGATTGAGCTTGGGTTGAAACTCTTGCTGTAGGTGAGTCCGCTGACAGTGATGCCGGCACTGCTGCCACTTTGTTGCACCGCATTGCCATTCACCATAGCCGTAAGGCTGGAACTGGTTAGGGTATAAGAACCCAGGGCTGATACCGGGATCTGCACCGGAATGGCGAGTGTGCAGGAATCACCGGCAGCCAGGCTGCCACTGCTGAAACTCAGCTGACCGGTACCTGTCAGTGATGAGGAACTACCACAGGACAAGGTGCTTGGCAGCGATGTCGCCGCCAAACCGGACATGACACTGTCGAGATCGACGGTAAAGGCAATATCCGTAGCATCGGCCGAAGAATTGATGCCATGGGCTATTTCCAAATACAGGGTGGTGCTATCCCCGGGTTGAACCACGGTATCGGCAAATGACACAGTCAGTGAAGGCGCAGCATCAACCGCTATGTCGACACTGGCAGATGGGGCATTGCCCGATACGGCATTACTGTTGATGGTGGCGCTGACCTGATTGCTGTAAACGGTATAACTGCCGGAGGACATATCCGATGGCAAGGTCAGGGTTAAATCAAAGTTACAGGACCCGCCGGCTGCCAAGCTGATACCTGAATAATTGGCATAGACAACGTCAAGGTTCGTAGTTTGAATGGAACTGCCACTTCCTGAACAGTAATTGCTGCCCGGCAAACCCAGGGCCACACCGGGGAGTGCGCTGAATACCGAGCTGAAACTGATATTCGAGGCCGCATTCACTGTATCTATATTGGTGAGCACATAGTGAAGCGTGACAGTACTTCCCGCGGTAGCTGATGCTTCCAGCAAGGTCATGGCCAACTGCGGCGCGTTGATGATAGCCAAACCAGTGGTATTGTCCGGCAGGTTTTCGGTTGAACCACCACGGTCCAAAGCAATATTGCTGACGGTCAGGGTGTAATCACCCACGGCTGCATTTGCCGGAGCAGTGATTGGCAGGCTGAAACTACAGGTGTCGCTCGCTGTCAGGTTGGCACCGCTCAAGGTGACCACACCAGTGCCGGACAGCGTTGCGCCGGAGCCACAGACATCGGTGATAGGCAGACCGGTCGCCACCAACCCGCTCAGGGCTGTGTCCAGATCCAGGGTAAAGCCGATATTGCTGGCATCGTTGCTGCGGTCAAAGTTGCTGATGGTAAATTCCAGGCTGCCACTGCTTCCCGGCACCAGGCTGTGGGGGTTGGCGTAAACAGACACCGCCGGCATCACAACATCAAAACTCGCAGCGACCCTGCCGCTGTTCTTTTGCTGATTACTTTGGTTGTAGTAGGTGAAATTATTGCTGACCAAATCATAGGAACCGGCGCTGGAAGCCAACACATCAAATGACGCACTGCAACTGGCACCGTTGCCAATCACGGTAAAGATTGGATTACCAGTTGATGTCATGGAAACAGTTGTCGCCCCTGCCACGCTGCTGCTGGCAAGATTGGGACAATCGGTGACGAAGTTAACCGGTGATGCCAACGCAACATTTGTGGGTAATGGCAGCGAGAAAGAATAGCCCCAGCTGTTATCTGCTGAGTTACTGAAAGAAACCGTCATGCGATTTACTGCGCCAACGTTTACCGAGGCTTCGGCGGCAGTCATGGCGGCTGTGATAATAGTGCCATCAACGGTCAGGGTATCGGAACGGCCGGTTCCGGCGCCAAGACTGGAGCTTAAATTGGCGACAGTGGCTGCACCTGTGGTATCGGCGGCCACATAGACATTCACAACACAGCTGCCGGATCCTGTCACCCGGTAGCCGCTCAATGTGAGCTGATTGCCATTGAAAACCGCGCTGCCGGTACTTGCATCACAGTTGGTAGTCAGGCTATTCACGCCGGCAAAACTCAATGCCGGTGAATCCAGGGTGACATCAAAGCCCACATCTGTTGCATCCGAGGTCGACGCATTGCTCAGGGTATAGGTCAGCTGGCTAACCTGTCCTGTTGCCACGGTAGCATTTGAAAAATTACCACTGATGGATAAGTCAGTACCCGCAGCCAAACTGATGGCTGGAGCGAGAAAAAGAAGCGGAAATACAGATTTACTGGCTCTTACGCACAGTCTGGTCAACCGGTCTGGCTTTTTCATGTGTCGTCCCTGTATTCACAAAATAAGGCACTCGGCGACAAACCGAATGCCCTGAAAGTATCATTGGAGGTTTACAGTATAATAACATCTATTTCAGGCGCTTGTAGTGCCGTCTAGCAATTTGGCCAAACCGCACAAGATTCGTCAAAAAATTGACACCCTGAAAAACAGCAGTTAAAGTAACTGAAAATCAGCCAGATAGAAAGGACTCTGTCATTGTTGGTGACTCGACTGATGGCTTTTTTCGCTGGTCGAACCTCATCATGCAGTCAATTCTTGATTTGAAACATATTTTTCCACAGTTACAATTACACAGTTAAATAACAACTTAAGGACTAAGTATGAGACTTTCTTCCGGTATCAGACTGATCCTGGTGGGATGTTGTCTGACGGCAGTGGCCCCCCTGTGGGCTAAATCCATTGTTGCCGACCAACAAACCCTGGAACCCGCAAATGAACAACATTTTGATCAAGCCATAGTCACCATCACCGGCCCCAATGGCTTTTACAAGCAGGTTCAGTTAAACGGTAATGACACCCGCATGGACATTGAAGCCATTGGCATTACCGCCGATGGCGACTACCAATATGAGATTCAGTATGCCAACCAAGGTAAACAGCAGGAGATTACAGATCCAACTACTGGCCGCGTAAAGGCCATACGAAATCTGGGCTCGACCAAGCAAGAAAACGGCCATTTCCGAGTGTTTGAAAATCAATTGGTGACAGTTGAAGAAGCCATATCGGAAAAGGAAATGACCGGCGCCACCAATGAAAGCAATAGCTTCAACGATATCAGCAACTTTGAAGTTGTAGAATCTTCCACTCAAGGACAGAACAATGAAAAATAATCAATTAGCCCTGTCGGGCGTTACCCTGGCTCTTTCAATGGCTCTTTCACATACCGCTAGCGCTGATCAGGTCATCGCTGATGACTTGATCGTCACTATGAGCGAATGTATCGGTAACGATTGCGTCAATGGAGAAAATTTCGGTTTCGATACCCTGAGGTTGAAAGAGAATAACACTCGAATAAAATTCGATGACACCAGCTCTTCAGGCAGCTTCCCGAATCATGACTGGCAACTTACCGCCAACGAAAGTGATAACGGTGGATTGAACAAGTTTTCAATCGAAGACATCACGGCAGGCAAAGTACCTTTTACCATCCTCGGCAATGCACCAACCAATTCGCTTTACGTTAAAGACAATGGTTATATCGGCTTGGGCACATCTACCCCTGTGGTGAGACTTCATATGGCACAAGGTGATTCTCCATCCATACGCCTTGAACAAAATACGTCCTCAGGTTGGTCTGCACAGACTTGGGATGTTGTCGGTAACGAGACCAACTTTTTTATCCGTGACGTGACCCACAGCTCCAAACTGCCGTTCAAGATTTTGCCTTCAGCCCCCACTGACTCTTTTGTCATCGCGGCCAGCGGAAATATTGGTATAGGTACGAAGAACCCTTCAGAAGCTTTACACATTCGCCAGTCAGATGATCCAAAGATATATTTCGATGAAAATGGCGTAGCCGCAAACTCATGGGCAGCAGGTATTGAGGCCACATTAGGCAATGGATTTGCGATTACTAATCAAGGGGTAGACCCGTTAACGTTTATGGGCATCGTCCTACAACCTGATGGCGATATCTATATGCATAATGGTACAGCTCAAGGTTCGCGCTGGAACTTTCAATTAGAGAAAACTACTGGAAAAGTATTACTATCTGATGATTTGGATGTTGGTGGAAATATTGTCGCACAAGGAACTATAAGTCCAGGTTCTAGTCGTGCAACCAAAAATAATATAAATCTAATTGATGGCCATAAGATATTGCAAACGCTAACCAATCTTGACATTTACTCATGGTCTTATATAAGAGACGCAGGGAAGATAATGCATATAGGCCCTATGGCTGAAGAGTTTTTCGATACATTTAATGTAGGTGTTGATAATAAACACATATCCCCGACAGACACGTCAGGAATCTCACTTGCAGCTATCAAGGCTCTTATGGAAAAATTAGAGGATCAAAATCAAAAAATAGAGTCAATGCAAAATGAGCTAAATGAACTAAAGTCAAAAAAATAATCAGGCAATGATTAAAAGCACCTCATAAAAGAGGTGCTTTTAAGTATTTAAATTAGGGTGGTATTACTCAGTTATTGTATTAATAAGTATTCTATATTCTCGCTTAATCATTTGAATAATATTCAACATACCAGTTGGCGAATGCCTCGACCCCCTCTTTAATACCAACTTTCGGACTGTAACCGGTCAGCTTGAATAGATCTTCGGTATCAGCCCAAGTGGCTTTAACATCACCGGGCTGCATTGGCATCAATATTTTTTCGGCCTTACGCCCCAATGCATTCTCAAGCGTTTCAATGAAATCCAACAGTTTTACCGGACTGCCGTGGCCGATATTGAGCACCCGATAGGGGGCTGAGCTCTCTGCCGGTGTCCCCTGCTCCACGGTCCAGTCAGCTTGGGTTGTCGGCGGTAAATCCGCCACCCGCACTATACCCTCGACAATGTCATCGACAAACGTGAAGTCACGGCTCATCTCCCCCTGGTTAAATACCTTGATGGGCTCACCTGCCATAATGGCCTTGGCAAACAGCATAGGGGCCATGTCGGGGCGTCCCCAGGGGCCATACACGGTAAAGAACCTCAGGCCCGTGGTTGGCAAGCCATACAAATGGGAATAGCAGTGAGACATAAGCTCGTTTGCCTTCTTGGTCGCCGCATACAGCGAAATAGGATGGTCAACACTGTCTGCGGTGGCAAAGGGCAGCTTTTGGTTAAGCCCATACACGGAACTGGAAGAGGCATACACCAGATGTTCGACCTTGTGCCGGCGACAGCCTTCAAGCACGGTCAGGTGGCCCACCAAGTTTGAGTCTGCATAGGCCATTGGATTGTCAATGGAGTAACGCACGCCGGCTTGGGCCCCGAGATGAATGACCCTTTGGAATTGCTCCCTGGCGAACAACTCGGCCATAGCCTCTCTGTCGGCAAGATCCATCTGCATGAAAGAAAAATTGGAATGGCCTGCCAACTTCCCAAGCCTATCCTGTTTCAGGCTGACCTCGTAATAGTCGTTGAGATTATCTATACCCACCACCTGATGGCCATCACGGCAGAGAAATTCAACCACACGGGCACCGATAAAACCGGCTGCGCCTGTCACCAAATACTTCATATCAACCTCTCAAATGTAAAACGCCGCCAACGGCGGCATTTATTGATTCTTTCATGCCAGCAGGGTTTAATCCTGCCCGAACAGATCCCGGGTATAAACCTTATCAGCCACATCGGCGAGTTCATCAACCATGCGATTGGAAATAATCACATCGCACATTTGTTTAAATTCATTGAGATCGCGGATAACCCTTGAGCGAAAAAACTCGTCTTCCTTCAGCACAGGCTCATAAACCACCATCTCAATCCCCTTGGCCTTGATGCGTTTCATCACCCCCTGAACCGCAGAGGCGCGGAAGTTATCTGAGCCGGCCTTCATAATCAGGCGATATACCCCAACCACTTTTGGCTGCTTGCGAATAATAGAGTCGGCGATAAAGTCCTTGCGGGTGGTGTTGGCATCCACAATAGCGGCTATCAGGTTATTGGGCACGTCGTTGTAATTGGCCAGTAACTGCTTGGTATCCTTGGGTAAGCAATAGCCGCCGTAACCAAAGGAGGGATTGTTGTAATGCCCACCAATACGAGGGTCGAGGCAAACACCATCTATGATCTGCCTGGTATCCAAGCCATGGGTCTCGGCGTATGTGTCGAGCTCATTGAAATAGGCCACCCGCATCGCCAGGTAAGTATTGGCAAACAGCTTAATAGCTTCCGCCTCTGTGCTACCTGTAAATAGCACCGGAATATCTTGTTTTACCGCTGCTGCCTGGAGCAAACCTGCAAATACCCGAGCCCGCTCAGAGTCTTCCCCAACAATAATTCTGGAGGGATGCAGGTTGTCATAGAGAGCCCGCCCTTCCCGCAAAAACTCCGGGGAAAAGAGGATATTGCCACTGCCAAAACTTTCACTCACCGTTTTGGTGTAACCCACAGGCACAGTGGACTTGATAATCATCACCGCCTGAGGGTTCACTTCTATAACCTTCGCTATAACAGCCTCGACCGACTTGGTATTGAAATAGTTGCTCGCGGGGTCATAATCGGTAGGTGTTGCAATTACAACAAAATCTGCGTCTTGGTAGGCAGCTTCTGCATCCAATGTGGCAGTCAATTGCAGCGGTTTTTCAGCCAGAAATTGCTCAATTTCAGTATCAACGATGGGTGATTTACCCGCGTTAATTAATTCAACTTTCTCAGCAACAATATCAACAGCAACAACTTCGTTATTCTGCGCCAAGAGCACTGCATTGGACAAACCTACATAACCTGTACCCGCAACCGCTATCTTCATAAAAATCTGCCTATCTCCTAAAAACTACAGGTAAAAATCAAACTCACAACCAGCAAACATCAGCCGATGATACTCCCTCCTCTACCTGCCGCAAAATGATTCCTTTTTGCGTACTGTCCAGCCACCAACTTAACCGTTCATTTTTTCTACCGTAGTAGCAAAATTGCCGCCTTGAGAATCTTTCCCGAATACGATCGGACCGACCTTCAAAGACCAGTCGATGGCGAGCATTGGGTCCTCATCTTCAGGATTGAATTTCTATCAATAAACTAGACACTTTCCAGCCGTCTTGGGTATGGGTTTTCATACACTACGGTGATAGCTGATAACTGGAACCATATTTCCGTTTGCTGTTGTAAACCTTTCGAAGTAATCAAATAGATCTCTTCTGGCTGCTTCACGGATTGAGTAAATCTTACGTTTGATCTACTCACGTTTCATCACCTAGAAAAAGCTCTCTGCTACAGCGTAATCGAACATTTGATAGGTAATGTCAATTTTTGCAAGCCTTTAGCATATCTCGCAACGCCTTGCGCCAATCTGAAGGCTGCAACAAAAATGTATTGTGAATCTTACTATTATTCAAACAGGAGTTTCTCGGCCGTGCAGCGTCGGCGCCAAATTCCGCACTGCTGACCGGCCGCAATAACGGTATTGCCGGTAATAAGCCCTGCAACTTAGCAACGCTGAAAATCTGCAATGCAAACTCAAACCAACTCACACAAGGCGTACCACTGTAGTGATAGATACCCCATTGATTATTTTCAATCGCAATACGTACTGCAATGGTCCAAATCGCCATTGCTAAATCCTTTGCCGGGGTTGGGCCACCTATTTGATCAGTCACTATTTTCAGTGCGTTGCCGTCGCCTGCAAGCTGAGCCCTACCCAACCGCAGCATAGTTCTGACAAAATTGTGACCCTCGGCGCTAAACACCCAAGAAGTCCGCAGAATTATATGTCGAGGGTTCATAGCCATTACCACCAGTTCCCCCGCCAGCTTACTTTTACCATACACAGATAAAGGGGCAGGAAGATCATCCTCCGTATAAGGTGCAGCCTTGCGACCATTAAACACATAATCAGTTGAAAGGTGAATGAGGGGGACATCAGCCCCAGCAGTCATCTCGGCGATAATAGCGGCCCCATCACGATTTACGGCATAACACTGTTGAGCATCTTGTTCGGCAAAATCCACGGCGGTGTATGCGGCACAGTTGATAACCAAGTCCGGTTTCTCCATGGCAACATAGGCCGCGACAGACTTGGCATTTGAGATATCCAGTTTCTCATGATCAGGAGCAACGCACTGCCATCCCTCTGGCAACGTTTGCAACAAGGCATTCGCCACTTGACCACGGCCACCGGTAATCAACACTTTCATTTCTATACCAACAATCAGCTTATGAAACGGAAATTTCTGCAGCTATGGCATTAAGGTAGTCACAATAGCCAGTATGTTGATATCGGAGAGTCAAATTAAGCAGCGTTACGTTATCTATCCAACCGTGGAGGAAGGCAATTGTACCCAAACAACCGATTTTGAGTCCCTGGCGCAGCTCAATCATCTGCACCAAATGGCGTGCCGCTAATAAATCCACTGACCAACTAAGCAAATCTGAGCCCCAGCAAACAGACATCCAATTCCCCTTTTGCAGAAAAGTTTGATTAATTCCTGGCGCTCCAGCTACGGTTATTTTATCAAATTATCCAGATAATTACCACAGAGACAAAAACCAGTGACGGCGTAATTGGATTTAGACGCTTCGGGGGCTTTTCTTCTATGCACGGGGCTTTCGTGTCACCGTCAGTCCCCCCAAAAAACTGGCCATGGTCATCATCATGATATGCGAACACAATTGTGCCTTTTGTCTTGGCGACAGCGTTCTTAAGCTTGACTGAGAAGTCCTAATTATAAAAAACATTCTTCCAAAGCACCAAAGCTCCCTGTCAGGTACTATGAAGAAATCCACTAGCACAATGGCACTATACGCTGGGATATGGGTTGTATAGCTAAGCGAAATACCAAACTCGGTGCAATCGCACAGCAAAATCGAAATGACCCTAGATCAGGTTCTCCCTGGCACTGGCCAATATCAATACTGAGAAAGGCTAGTAAATCATGTTTTTGTCATACACCGGCATCAACCTTTAGATACGCCTCAGGTAAGAGGATAAATCCGACAGCCTGTCCCCTATGCTGATCTTTCTCCTAAAAAGATACTATTCACTCGATGAGACTTTCTCCCTTAGGACTGCTGCAATCTAGTGGCCAAAAACATTTGGCCACTAGATTTAGCAAATTTGTACACCTATACCCCTTAACGGCTTAAATTAACAATATTATTGGTTTGTGAACTACCATTTTCATTTAAAATGTCAGACGATTTTCGATTCAACCACACGAGATCGCAAATCCCATCGGTAGGATTAAAACCGGTGGGCGCCTTAAGCATAAGTTCACGTATGGACTCATGATCGAAGCCATGACAAGCCATATCAAGCTTATCAAGCACAATTTTAAGATCGTCCCACATGAGACAAACTTCGTTCGCGGTCATTATCCGCTCATGGTCTGTCCCTTCAACGTTATCGCCAATCAACAGCTCTTCATAAAGCTTCTCGCCTGGACGAAGACCACTGAATTGAATTTCTATGTCACCGTCAGGATTGTGCTCATCCTTCACTTCAAATCCGGACAAACGTATCATCTTACGGGCAAGATCGACAATTTTAACTGACTGCCCCATATCAAGAACAAACACATCGCCCCCCTTACCCATAGCGCCAGCCTGAATAACTAGCTGGGATGCCTCTGGAATAGTCATGAAAAAACGAGTAATTTCTGGATGAGTTACAGTTACCGGTCCGCCGTTGGCGATTTGCTTACGGAATAAAGGCACTACCGAGCCGCTTGAGCCAAGCACATTTCCGAAACGAACCATACAAAAACGGGTTGAGGTGTGCTGTTTTGATAACGCCTGCAGTACTAATTCGGCCATTCGCTTTGTTGTGCCCATTACGTTAGTTGGGCGTACCGCTTTATCTGTCGAAATCAGCACAAAGGTGTCAACTCCGGCGGCGATCGCGGCCTGAGCACAATAAAGCGTACCAAAAACGTTGTTACGTACTCCTTCAACAACATTGTGCTCGACCAAAGGCACATGCTTATATGCTGCTGCATGATAAACAGTTTGTACCTTAAAGGCTTCCATGACGGCCTGAACACGATTTTGCCGCTGTACCGAACCCATCATAGGAAAGATATCAATAGTGAGACCGAGCTCATTTCTAATAGCCTGCAGTTCGCGTTCAATGGAGTAAAGACCGAATTCTGACAGTTCAAACAAAACTAACTTAACTGGAGACAATCTAATAATTTGTCGACAAAGCTCGGATCCTATTGAACCGCCGGCACCAGTCACCATTACGACTTTTCCGGTAATATTCGATGCCATCAAATCCGAACGTGGCGTTACCGAGTCCCGTCCGAGTAAATCCTCAATCTCAACTTCCTTTACATCACTGAACAACTTATTGCCGCTGACCAAATCGGCCATGGCTGGCAAAGTCATTACTTTAACCGCTAAAACCTCAAGTGCTTGTAAAATATGTTGACGCCTTGCCCTGCTTGCACTTGGCATAGCAAGCAGTACCCTTGTAGCCTGCTTTTGCTTAATCAGCTTACGAATTATCGAAGGCGAATGAACATGCAGACCTTGAATTACTGTGCCATGCAGGGTTTCATCATCATCTACGAAAGCTAATGGATGGTATTCGTGACTTTGTGAAAGAGCCATCGCTGTTTGCCTGCCACTCACGCCAGCGCCATAAATGATGACCGGTTCCCCTCGGCGACTTATACCATTACCCACCATAGAACGCATCATAGCTCTCGCCCCACCGACGAGTATCAAGGCAAAAGATGCATAAATTACCGGCACTGTACGAGGCAGGTCAACCGACAAAAAATAAGCCACACACACCATAGCCAGAGTACTTACAGCAACCCCAACCACAATTGCCGTCATCGCTTGGGTCCCAAGGTATCGCAACACCGCTCGATAAAGCCCAAGCTTGATAAAAGCAATGATGCTCATCGGGCAGACCAGCGCAATCAAAAGCCAAAACTGACTGTTAAGAACCACATTAACCGAGTCTAGTCTTACGATTAAAGCCAACCAAAATGACATGACTAAAAAAAATGAATCGACTGCAACGCTAACAATACGTTTATGCGCCCGCTTAAGTGAGAATAAAAACTGAAAAAGTTTCATTTGCAATCCCTATCAAAACAAATAAAGACAGACTAGATTTAATACTTTACTCGATCACCCTGCCCACTTCCTGAAACAGTCTTAATAATGTATTTGAAATATGTTTTTAATGACATATCAGCTATCATTCTAGCATCCGTTTCAGCTAGTAATTTAGGTGTTGACATGTCAATGTCGGAAACTTGTGCCAATCCGGTAATACCAGGACGCACCTCATAAACCCTCAACGTATCGCGCTCTGCAATCAGTTCGAACTGGTTGAATAAGTTTGGGCGCGGACCAACCAAACTCATTTCGCCTTTAAGCACATTCCAGAGTTGTGGTAGTTCATCAATCTTAGTTTTACGTAAAAACGCACCAAGTTTAGTGATTGAACTTGCACTAGCAAGATGCGAGGCAACAGACTGTGTGTCAACCGACATTGTGCGAAACTTAACGAGCTTAAACGGTTTCTTATGCCTCCCGACTCTTTGCTGCACAAAAATTGGCGAACCAGTGTCAAAAAAACCGATTATAGTGACGACGAGTAATACAGGCCACAAAAAAAGTAATCCCAAAAAGGCTGAAACGATATCAATCAAACGGATCATATATAAAATACTCTTTTTAATCATCTTTAAGAAAAGCCATTGACTCTTCCATTGTATAAGGTGGAGTCCAATCTAATATATCTTTTAAATTAGACGAGTCCACTTCTAAATCACCAATTAATTGCTCAACCATTTTTGATTTGCCAACGACTGTACCGATTAAGCGTATCAGCCAAATGAAAAGCGGCAGCTGAATTAATTTGTGGCCTTTTCCTTTTGCAATAGCATTTGTAAACTGCTTTATCGAAACAGTCTCTCCCTCTGAAGCAAGAAAAATATGACCGGCTGCGTTAGGATGTTTCACACAAGTAATCAACAGATCGACCAAATTCTGCACAGATATAAAATCACGCCTATTTTCAACAAGACTAAACGGTAAAACACGAATTTGGCTAACCAAACGAGACAACATACCAAAACTACCGGGGGCCTGAGGACCGTAGACTAAGGTAGGTCTAATGACAACCAATTCCATTTTCGTTTTAGAGGCAATTTTTTCTAAACCTAACTCTGCCAAATATTTAGATTGGGTATATTCATTATGAGGGCTTGGCTTGGATGTTGATAAAAACGGAGAACCTCTAGTAAACGTACCATTTACACCAATCGAGCTAACAAAAATGAACCGTTTAACACCTGCCTTCGCAGCCTCATTTGCTAGGTGAAGCGTACCATCTACATTTATAGATTGGTAATCTTGTAAATTGGTAGTTTTAGAGTGCGCAACTCCCGCCAAGTGAATAATTGCATCGATGTTTGTAAATGCACCATCCCAAGACGTTAAATTATCCAGCTTATCAATATAAAAAAAATCATCTCTATGGAACTTATTTTTCTGGCCTCTTATAACACGCCTAAACTTAATTTCCGGAGAACTAACGTGTTGACCTATAAATCCTGAAGCGCCAGTTAATAATACTTTCATAAAAAACTCTTGTAATTAACCAAATAATTCGAATTAAAGTTCAATGTAAGAACTACGACAATCTATGACATAAGAACTTTCACCGACTATCAACCAACAGGCCTTAAACTCCCACTGAGTTTTAACTTAATAAATTGAAACGCAAAACTCAGAAATTAACAAATCCAGTCCGAATGATTAGTCATTTTACAAACAAAACTAATATATAATCATTCAAAAAACCACACCATAAACTTACTACTTGTGAAAAATAAAAATCTTTATAAAACAAAAATCACCGACTTTTGAGCCTCAATAAATCTGCGTTTTTTCTTCGCTTTATAATCTCTCTACCAACAATAACGAAACGTTTCTCAATATACAACTCAGACAAATAAGAAAGTAGAACCGTTAAAGAAAACAATAACACTAATGACAGGAATGGATTAGATGGATTAAGATCGAACAAAATTGCTAACTGTATTAACGGAAAATGGATAATATAAAAACTATAAGAGAAATCAAACTTTATAACGTATGTTTTTACATAGTAGACAAAGTAAATAAGAATTACACTCAAAAATAGAGGGTAGACAGTAAATCTGAAATAAACATTCTCTCGGAACAAAATTACAAGAATCAGACTTAAGGTCACAACTTTATACTGACTAAATCTTCCAATTCTATCGAAATAAATATATGCTAATATGCCAGACAAGAAAAGCCTAATTTGCGCAGGAAACTGAAATAACATCCTCTCATTATTAAGCAAATGAAAGTAAATAATATATAATATAGAAAAGCTATAAATTAAACATAAAAACTTAAGTCCATACTTTTCGTATAGTTTAAAAAGCAATGGAACTAATACATAAAAAATTACTTCATTCTTAAGCGTCCATAAACTTCCATTAATCGCGTTAACTTCCAAGCCACTAAGTAAATCACCAACCGTTGGGGATATAAAATTCAAAAATAATATGTTTGATAAAAAATATTTATGCAAATCATAAATAGAACCATTTGAATAAAACGCAAAAAATAATGTTTGTAGCAGTATCAAGAAAAAATAAAGAGGAAAAATTCTGAAAAATCGTTTCAAATAAAAATTGATAATGTTATTGTCTGACTTATAGCTCCACCAAATTAAAAAACCGCTAACAATAAAAAACAAATCTATTGCCAAGCCACTGAGGTGAAACAAAAAGAAGTCATAACCACCATTAGTTAGGATGTTCCAGTGGGTAAAGAAAACAAGAAATGAAAGTACATTTCTTGTTAAGTCGAAGTTATTCGAGTTCTCTCTATTTATCATTACCGCCTCACACTATCATTGTATAAGATTTTTACAGTTTGAATAAAACTGTTTTCTTTTCAATCTGGTAAAGTCAATATGAAACCCACTTGCGACTCTAATTGAAGAAACAGACATTTTACTTAATATTTCCCTAGACGAGAGTACTTCACTCACTATCTTTTTAAGACTTCCCGATTGATTCAATCTAAACTGAAATTGTTCATCGACAATGCCCTTTAATCCTGGCAAATTACTACTAACTACTGGCACGCCTCTAGACATTGCCTCAATAACAGACCTTGGAAGCCCTTCAGAACGACTAGCTTGAATATATAGGTCTGTATGGTCCAATATGCTAATGACCTCGTCTCTTTTCAAGATTCCGTGACATATGATGTCAACATTATGAATTTTTAAGTTATCAATTCTCTGTTTCAACCCCTCATCGATTACGGGACCTATAATATTTAGTTCGATTTTATGACTAAAAGATAAATCTTCAAATTCATCTACAATAACATCGATACCTTTTCTATATGAAATCGCACCGACAGTGGTAACAACATATTTTCCATCTTTAGGTTCAAATAATTTTGCACTACTTATATTTTCAATGTGCACATTACTGACAATGTCACCATTATTACAATTCCATTTATCCTTTAGAAACTGCGCCACATACAATGCCCCGACTGCCCTAGGTATGCAAATTTTGCCGAGCAAATTGGAAACCACATCAACAACTATACCAAACCTTTTTTCTTTATACTGATCAGAATCAGATGCAACTTCAACGACATAAGGAAGCTTAAATAAATATGCAAATAAAATCAAAAACAACCCGGTACTGCTCGGATAATTAATTATCAATAATGAATCATTTTTTAGCAGTTTATAAAGATCCCTATAAAAGGAATAAGAAAAAAGAAATTTATAACCGCCTGTGTACTTACTTAAAAAGAAAGAATTAACATTCTCCAACTCTCTATAACCTTCAACATCTTCAACATCCGAAACTGAAGAACGAGAGAGCAAATAAATGTCATCAAATCCTGCGTCAAAAAATCTCCTTAGATAGTTATTATCAATTCCACCAGGAGTAAGTATTCTGCCACTCTGTGTTAACTTAAAAACTAAGGCGTGTGAAAAAATTATCTTTGTCAATTTATAACTCCGCTCCCTACTGCAAATAGGGTGTATTATTCATGGCTCTTATTCTACATATGCTTTGAAACTATATTGGGATAAAATTTGAAATCTGCATTTATAAGATATATCAATGTAGAACGATCGTTATTCTTTGAAAAAAACTAGCTTTTCTTATAAACAAATTTAGTTCGAATAACAAACCCAACCCCTAGCACAAAAATAGTATGAAAAACAATATTAAACAAATCAATACTCGTTAAGTATAATGGTTGCCTAAAGATAAAAAAACTGTAAAGGAAAACCCATTCTATTTTAAAATCACTTTTCACTAACCTTAGAAAAATAAAATAGACTAAATAACAAGATAAAAATACTCCTAGAAGTAAACCTATCCAACCGGCCTCCATATAGCCTGACATGTAAGACTCAGGCCATCCATAGTGTGGTAGGTCTGCTGGAACCATCGGAGGGGTTACCCGTTGCCCATCAGACATTGCAATGACGTAGACACCATTATCCACTACGGGCTTTTCGGGATAGATACCTCTAGGAAAAAATGCCAACAAGAAAGACACCAAACCAGCGCCATACCAAAAATCATTTTCTGAAAAATAAGAAATAATTACCGAATCTCGGATGATATAACTGAAGTATGCACCAATGACACTAAACCATATACTGAAAGGTATCTCAGATAGTTCCATTTCAATAATGCTTTCATAATTCCCAAACCTCAAAAGGCTAATAAATAAGGCACCAACAAAAAGAACTGATATGAAAACCAGAAGCTTTAAGCTAATTGAAAATTTTTGATGATAAAAATGAACATATATCAGACAAGTAAAAAGCAAAAATATAGGAGCTGTACGCCCCCCCAAGGAGAACAACGTCAACATTCCAAATAGCACTATAAAATAAGAAAATTTGGGTGATAGCTTATATCTATTCGCAAAAAAATACAGAGTGGCCAACTGAATAAAAAGCGTACAAAATTTAACTAAAGCACCATAACCTGCAAGCATTTCGGTACGGCTAGAGAAACTACTTACATAATTAGATATCCCTCCAGCACTCTGAAAAACAATTAGCAAAAAAATCAAACCAAAATTAAACAGAATTAAATATCCAAATGATGTTTTAGATATTGTCCATCCATCTTTAATTAATGTTTGATTGACTCGCATACGCTGACGAAACTTATAAGCAATATCGTGAGAATAAGAACTTCTTATTGGATAAGAACAAATCCAGAGAATGCCATAGGAAACTGAAGAGACTAAAAACGATATCAAAATTGCTTGCGAAATGTGCTCTTGTTCTGAAACCCCGTAAATGTCCGCAAGAGAAACTAATGAAGCATAATTAATTACAAGCAAACTTTCCATAAAAAACTTAATTAATGAATATAAAGAAGCCAATCCTGAAGGCGAAAAAATGCCTAAAGTTGATTTATACTCAAGAATTACGATTAACGTAAATGTTGCAACCCCCAAAAAAGGTAACCAATGAAGTTGCATAAAATCATTTACAACCCCGTACATTTATATTTGACACTCCAAAACAACCCCTTCAATATAATCGGCGAATGACGAGACCGAGTGCTTTTTTAACACGCGGGAAACAGAGTTTCTACGTTTGGGTGAATAATCGCATTTAATTTCTAACAACGCGTTTTTCAAACTTAATACACTGTTTTCAATTAAAACTGAGATTTCATCATTCAATAAAAATCTAGTATCCCCTACATCGGTGCAAATAATATTACAATTTGCAGCAAGTGATTCTAATAAAAACTGTGACGGATAATTCTCATAGGTTTGTAAACTCAAAGCTACTTTTGATAGCAATAGAACTTCATAAATATCCTTTATATAACCGAGGTATACTAACTTAATATTTTTTAATTTTATAGTCTTTACTTTGGATTCTAATGGGCCATTACCACAAATCAATACAGTGAAACTATGACCTTCTGAATCACATAATATTAAAGCATCTAAAAGAAGCTCCAATCCTTTTCCTTCAATTAACCTTGATGCAAAAACAAAATCATATGGCCTACTATGGAAATTTATGCGATTTCGTTCATCATCACTTATTAAATCGGCAATCCTAGAAAATGAACATGGCGAAATAGACATTTTCTTTTTCCGAAACTTTTCAATACCAAAAATGTTGGTCATATTAGTTGCTATGGATGGTGAAAGTGCATCAATAATATCAACCGACTGTATGGTTTTTTCCCAGAAGAACTTATTAAGCACAGACAGGTCTGAATTGCCACGAATTATAGAGTTGACTATTGATACACTAGTTGTACAACCTAATATTTTAAGCGTTCTAACCATCAAAAAAGAGTAAATTGATGGATTAACACAAAAATGAACATGTTTAACATTGTTTTTTCTTATGTACAGAAGTGAACTAAAAATAAACTTAAAAGGAGCTATAAATCTGCTCCCCTTAAGGTTCATATTGAAAACATTCGTATCCAACAATCCGTCTACTGACAAACTATCAAATAGTTCAGTATTTGTTATTAATAGTGGAACCTTACCTTTACTAAGGTAATATTCGTACAAATAATAATATCTGCGTTCGGCACCACCTGGCTTTCCCTTAGATATAACAAAGAAAGCGGTTTTGTTGATTATCGAATCCACGATTTAATTCTACCAATAAGTTGATTGAAAGGAACCTCTGAGTCATATGCATTATGACTCACTTCAGGCCTTTTCAAGTATTCCTCTAGATGTTTCTCATTCCAACCCATTTTTTTTAGAAAATAATCCTTATCAAGTTGCAGTTCTCTCTCGCTTGGATAAGGAGATGTTTTCAATAGCTCAATCCCTTCAGCTCTGCTAATTTGACCATTCACTACCAATGCACTTAAATGAGGCAACCTTTTATCAACTTTAAATTTTTCTGGCAGAATATAACCTTGGTAAAAGCGCGTGAAAACGGATTCATAATGTTTATATGGGTATGGCTTATATTTATAGTTCTCAACGAGCAATTCTTTAGCAGTTTCTTTGTTATATTGAAAATAGTCTAGAAAAGAAACCCAGTTGATCTTGTAAAATTGTCTGAATATAACCCTGTCCAATGTTGATATGTAAGGGAACGATTTATCACTTAATTTATTACCCAATTTAGAACCAATACTTTGGATATTTTTTTTATCATATTTATACCAGTTCCATCCTTTGGGCATTGGTATACCTTCTGTAGCATTATTTGTACCCGCCAATATATACTTTAAATTATATTTTTTGGCTAATTGGTAATTAACCGCGAGCATGGCATTATCATATAAAAGTTCAATATCAAGAACGTCTGCGTCAAAAAACGATTGCATCATTTCCCGGTATTCGTCCCAATCGATAACATGTGTGTATAGATCGACACCCAATGCACTTACAAGATTTGCAATATTATTCTGTGCTAGCTCAGAGTTCCATCCATTATCCATATGCACTGCTAATGGTCTTAGCCCTGCATTGACCGCAAGATGTAATGCATAACTACTATCTAATCCGCCGGACAGACCAATTATGCAATCGTAGGGTTTAGATTTTCCAGAAAATTTAACACTCTCAATAAAACTGTTTCTCTCTCTATCGGTCAATAATTCTCTTTTGTTTGCATTAACCATCGCATCACAAAAATTACAACCGTCTTCGGTTATGACAAATTCTGGCACATTTGAATTCATCAAACATCTTTTACACTCAATCATTTTTTCTAACATCCTTCATGATTTTATAGCCTCCACCAAAAGGGTAGCTAATTAATACTGCTCTATGCGGGCCATGAAACACAAAACAACTCCCACCCATTACCGCTGACGCTCCATGCATACTTGCATCAACTAACTCATGTGCGGACTTCATTCCGCCAGCAATGACAACCGGCATTGAAACGCTTTTAGCATACTGTAGTAATTCAAGATTTAATCCGCAAAGCTCACCATCTCTATCTACATCAGTAAGAATTAATTCACCGATATTGATATCTACGACAGAGTTAACGTGTTCTATCAAACTAAGAGATGTATTCTTTTTCCGTTCAGCATCGAAAACCTTTAGCTTCCCAAATATATTTTTTTTTGCATTAATGTTCACAACAACACTTTGAGAACCATAGGTTTCAACCAGTTGTTTTAGTAAAAATTTATTTGATACGGCGGCGGATGTCAAACAGACTTTTTCAATACCCAACTTGAACAGATTATGTGCATCTTCCTCAGTTTTTATACCACCACTATAGCAAATAGGAATAAAAGCCTCGGTGGCCATCTTATGAACAAGATCAAAATCGATGCCATTTTCAGTGGCAGTCATATCAGTGATAACTAACTCATCAACTGCTTTTTCATTGAATATTTTAATTGCATTGATCGGGTCACCTACATACTGGCTTTTTCCGAAACGCCTAGTCTTTACTAGTTTTCCGTTCTTAATTAGCAAATTAACAATAACACGGTTATTAATCATCACATGGACCCAAAACTTCTAAACATAGCCGCGCCGAATATATGACTTTTCTCAGGGTGAAATTGAACGCCCATTATATTCTCAACCTGAAAGGCACTTACAAAGTCAATACCATAGTTCGTTGTCAGGAATGCGTCAGTACTGTTGTTACAATCGACATAATAAGAATGAACAAAGTAAAAACGTGATTCTGATACAATGTCTGCGGTCAACGCTATAGATTTCTTAATGTTTACGTTATTCCACCCCATGTGAGGAGTTTTTTTAGGAGGAGTTTCAGATTTTCTAAAATCTCTGACAGTAGCGTCAATCCATCCCAATCCTGGAGACCTTCCCTCTTCACTAGATAAACACATAAGTTGCATACCAAGGCATATTCCCAATACCGGGACTTTGTCCTCAACAACCCTTTTATTTAAAGTATCAATAAGACCAGAACTAAATAATTTAGCCATACCTTTATCAAAACTCCCGACACCAGGAAGAACAATCTTCTCACACTCCTCTAGTTCGTTAGCATTTGATATCGCCTTGGCTTCATGCCCAACGTATTTAAACATGTTCAAAACTGAACCAATATTACTTATGCCGATATCTATCACACCGATCATAACTTTAACTCTCTTTTCCTATACTTTTCAAATGAAGCACTTGGAATAAAGCCAACATATTCAAATTCAGATTTGAAATCCTTTACTTTATCTACATCAAGTATCTTAATTACTTTAGCTGGGTTACCGACAAGAACACTTCCCATCTTTTGTACCGATTTTGTTACTACAGCACCAGCTCCAATCACGCAATAGTCAGGTATCTGAACACCGGGTAATATGGTTACATTCATCCCAATCCAACAATACTTACCAATTTTTATGCTGGGAAATTCAGTGTCAACGTGTCTGCTTATATCAAAGACATCATGATTTCTTGATATTATCCCGACGTTGCATGATATTTGTGTATAGTCACCAATAACAATTCCACCACCTCCTTGTATGTAACAACCTGGCATATACCCTGGACTTACATCTATTCCAATTACTATCTTTTCTGGAGAGGAGACTAGGCTAGAATGATGCACAGGCCAATATACTTTAGACTTTGTGATATATTGCAACAAGTGACGTAGCCTCACAGGCGTTTGTGATTTTCTCGTTTCTACCAAAATTTTTAATACCGGTATTTTTGATAAAATCTGCAATATATAATATTTCATGCTACTTTACCTTTACTAAACTGAATTGACATTACTGCGTAAATAAGATAAACCAAGCCAGAAGATATCGCTATAAAATAGACGGCCTTGATGAAATCGCCCAAAAGATAGCCGATATATATAGCTAAAACACTAGAGACAATGAAAAGCAGTTGACCATAAAGATCTAATTTGAGTTTATCAACAATATAGAAAGAAAAGCTCAATGGTGATGCAACTAGCTTTAATGCGAACATAGGCATCAATACTGATATAATCGGTAAAGCTGCTAACCAATCTTCTTTGAAGAAAATTCCAAATACAGTTGGACCCATAAAATAATATGCAAGCAACATCATTACAGCGAGTAAGAATAGAAACAAAAACATCTTTTGAGTGCTTTTGAAAAAGACTTTATTTTCTTTGTATTCCTTCACAGCCTCTCTACGATAAACATAACCTACAGCCATTGTTAAAGTGCCTAACGGTGACAAAATAAGTTTGAAAGCTAAAAAATATAGACCAGAGGATTTTTCATCAAAAAACATTCCAATTAAGTATGCTGGCAAAAGTAATGCGCTGGCATTTAATGCTCCTGATGGAAGATCAAACTTAACATAATTTTCATATTTTTTCAGTACCACAGGCATCTGTGTTAGACTTGTAAGTTTAACTTTATATTCAGAAGCTTTTAATATAAATCCTAAAACAAACATTGTTGAAAGCATATGAGAAGTTGCGAGCGGAAAAAGTACAGAATGATCTTTTGCAAGCCAAATAATTAATAAGAAAAAAATAGGAAATAAAATCCTAGAAATTGCTATTACCCAATACCGCTCCTTCAGGTTAGCTATCGAAATTGCCATATTTTGAATTGCAATCAGCAAAGAGGTAAAAGTAACTAATATTATCTCTATTTTAATTTTCTCAGAGAAAAATTGGCTTGCTAGCAAACCCAAAATGAATATCGATACACTGTTTATCAATGATAGTAGTATCAAAGAGTTTTTCTCTGATTCATCTGGATCCTGCATTAAGGCCATTTCCATTCTGAGTGTCATTAGCATAGGCATGAATGCAATAAAAAAAGCAAATATTGCATAATCTCCAAATGTGGCAGGCCCATACCAACTAGCTATAATAGGGAATGAAAAAAAATTTAGCGCTTGAGCTAAAACTCCTCCCGACAAGACTTTTAAGACATTTTTTAACAAAACATATCCCCATATAACTCAAATAACATACTAGCAGCCGATACAGTGATTCTTACCTTTAATATCATTAACGACTCTTCTTAAGCCTTATGTATTTGTTTTCAAACCTTCTATTGCTTTTCATAAGCTATGAAATATCGTTTAAGCTTATAAATATTAGAAAGAATTCTACACTTTAAAGTTAAGCTTTCGTTTTCATATTCGAAAATAAAAACTTTACCTATTTCTCATAGAGCTATATGTCCAACTAATTAATTCACAGTAAGAATGAGTGGTTCGCTTTTACCCAGAATTTAATAATCATTTCGAGATCGAAGCATCATTACGATGTACCAATTTATAATTTTTAAGGATTTAAACCTTTCAGTTGAATATTACAGTTTCCATCGTACGCCTTATTCTTTACCAGATAGTATTTAACCAACAGAAAAATACTCTTATCTTGTAAACACTAAATTAAATCTTTTTTAGCGTCAAAGAGCTTACGATGAAAGTGTTGTAGTTTTTATACAGGTGGCTATTAGCGACACTCTATGCGTTCTAGCGAATGCATAGAGTTCGTTAAACAATATTTGATATACTCTGTGAATATCTAATCCGAAGTTCAAGCATTGACAATTTCCAAAATATCACTTTGGTGCTCTTCGGGTAGATATGGGTGCATTGGCAAACTAAATACTGTTTTCGCCAGCATTTCCGCTACTGGAAAATCACCATCTTTGTACCCCATGTTTTTAAATGCAGTCTGTTGATGCATACAAGTAGCATAGTAAACCATAGTTGGGATACCTTGCTGCCTGTACTTAGCCATTTCGGCTTCTCTATCATCGGCCACAAGAGTATACTGCGCCCAAGAACTTAAATATCCTTCAGGGATAGTTGGGATTTTATAAATCCCTTTTAAGTCTTTGCTGTATTTCTCTGCTGCCTTGTTGCGGTTGATTAGCTCCTGAGGAAATGCGACTAATTTTTCCAATAGGATGGCAGCTTGAATTGTATCTAATCGAGAGTTCATGCCAATACGAACGTTGTCATATTTATCTTTTCCTTTCCCATGAACACGGTAAGACTCCAACAGCGCGGCATAATCATCATTATTAGTGAATAATGCGCCACCATCGCCATAACACCCTAAGGGCTTAGCCGGGAAAAAGCTTGTTGTTGCTATATCACCAAAAGAACCTGCTCGCTGGCCATTAATTTCTCCGCCAAATCCTTGGGCGGCATCCTCAATGATTTTTAAGTTATATTTTTCCGCTATCCGCTTTATTGCTGGGTAATCGGCCGGCAGACCAAATAAGTCAACAGCTATAATAGCCCTGGGAGTCAACCTACCTTCAGATATGGTTTCCTTAATACGCTTTTCTAAATCAAACGGAGAAATGTTAAACGTATCTATATCTGAATCAACGAAAACGGGAGTTGCCCCTTCATAAGCAATAGTTTCTGCTGTCGCAAAAAATGTAAAGGTTGGGCAAAAGACAGCATCGCCCTCTTTTACACCCAATACCATTAGTGCTAGTGTTAATGCATCAGTGCCATTAGCACAGGTAATGGTATGCTTCACCCCCACATATTCAGAAAGCCTTTGCTCCAATTCCTTTACTTCAGGCCCCATTATATAGTGACCATGGTTTAACACAGTTTGAATCCTGGCATCAATTTTATCTTTAAGATGTTGATATTGTGCGGCTAAATCTATGAATTGCATACTCTGATACTTCAATTGATTATTTGACAGTCACTAGACCATTCTGTAGCAAGTACTGCTCACCAGTGTGCTCACAAACAGCGATACCATTTCCCTGCAATGGCAAATCCAATTGCTCTCCATATTTACTGATCCAACCGATTTGCTTTGCCGGCACTCCAACCATTAAGGCGAATGCTTTCACATCTCTATTGATAACAGCACCTGCACCAACCAGAGCATATTCTCCGATAGTAACACCACATACAATGGTACAGTTGGCACCCAATGTAGCACCTCGCTTGACTATTGTGTCCCGGTATTCGGTTTTTCGCTCAATGAACGAGCGTGGATTATAAACATTGGTGAAAACCATGCTCGGGCCACAAAATACGTCATCTTCTAGATGCACGTTATCATACACCGAAACGTTATTTTGAATTTTAACGTTGTTCCCAATAGTCACTTTATTACCAATAAAGACATTTTGGCCTAGGGAACAACCAGCCCCAATTTGTGCTCCACCGCATACGTGAACAAAATGCCAAATGCGCGAGCCTTCACCTATTATGGCGCCATCATCGACAATGGCGCTTTCGTGGACTTGGTAATTGGCGCGCATTATCTTAGTACCTTTGACAGCAAAGGGTGAGCCTTATCGCCTGCATCGACTAATGGCATTATCCTAATTTGCTCCACAGTCTCAATCGCGACGCGGTTTTCATCAACACCAAACCCATTCCCTGCAAGAATGTTTTGATAGCTTTGTGTGTGAAGGTCAGTAAACCCGTCAGAAAATTCAAGCTCTTCATTACCTATAGTAATGCTGCGATAAGTCAGCTTTTCCCCTTGGATAGCATTATCAGGTAGGTGGTTTGCATCTATAGACAAGAACCAACGAACTCGAGCCCGCTCATATTGCAAAAATCCACTGGCAGCCTTTTCATCACGGTAGTGAACTTCATTATGTTTTAATTTGCCAAACACAAAATGCAGCATGTCATAAAAATGCACGCCTATATTAGTGGCCACGCCTCCGGATTTATGATCAAAGCCCTTCCATGATTTCATGTACCACTTACCGCGAGAAGTCATATAGGTCAGCTCTACATCAAACACGTGACCTACCGGAGCTGCTGCCACTTTTTCTTTCAGAGCAATAATCGAGGGATGTAGTCTTAATTGCAATATTGAGTTAACTTTCGCACCATATTTTTCCTCGTACTTTATAATCACGTCCATATCTGATGATTCAAGCACAAGTGGCTTTTCACAAATAACATCTATGCCATTCTTGAGCGCATATTTCATGTGAGGCGCATGCAAATAGTTGGGGCTGCATATTGCTATATAGTCTAGCTTATTTCCCTTCAGCGCTTGATCTTCTACAAAAGCAGAAAAATCTTCAAATTCTGTAAAAAACTCCGCATTAGGAAAATGGCTATCCATAATACCAACAGAGTCATTAATATCCATTGCAACGACGAGATCATTCCCAGTCTCTTTAATGGCCCGTAGATGACGTGGCGCTATGTAACCGGCCGCGCCTATAAGTGCAAATTTTTTCATGTTCATTCCTATACTACAGGCGAATATCTGCTTCGTTTGGTTTCAGTACGTGCTTGACATCATATAAAACATGGTTTTCTTTGCCTAATGCACGTATTGCCTCAACACCCATCAGTTTAAATTCACTATGATCGACCGCAATAACTACTCCATCATAAGCGCCAACTTTTAAGTCATCGATTAATTCTATACCATATTCGTGACGAACTTCCTGTTTGGACGCCCATGAATCATAAACATCAACAGTCATATTAAAATCTTTCAATTCTTTAACAATATCTATAATTTTTGTATTACGCACATCCGGACAATCGCCTTTAAAGGTAAAGCCCATCACTAGCACTTTAGCTTCATCGATATGAATCTTTTTGCTAGAAAGCTTCTTAACCATTTGAGTGGCAACGTAACTTCCCATACCATCGTTTATACGACGACCAGCTAAAATAACTTCAGGGCTATAACCAACTTCTTTTGCTTTATGGGTAAGATAATAAGGGTCTACGCTGATGCAATGTCCGCCGACCAATCCCGGCTTAAATGGTAAGAAGTTCCACTTCGTACCCGCAGCTTTAAGTACTTCTTCAGTATCGATATCAAGTCTGTTAAAAATTTTAGCAAACTCGTTAATAACTGCGATATTTAAATCTCGTTGAGTATTTTCGATTACTTTTGCAGCTTCAGCGACTTTGATGGAAGATGCCTTATGAGTTCCGGCGGTCACTATAGAACTATATACTGTATCAATAAAATCAGCAACTCCAGGAGTTGAACCAGAAGTAATCTTTACGATCGTAGTTAAGCGATTAACCTTATCACCGGGATTAATGCGCTCTGGACTGTAACCTGCAAAAAAGTCCTTATTAAAGATTAATCCAGAAACACGTTCAATGATCGGTATACAAACTTCTTCTGTTGCTCCTGGATAAACAGTTGATTCAAACACAACAACATCGTTAATTGAAATCACCTTGCCTAAAGCTTCCGATGCTTTCTTTAAAGGATTTAAATCAGGAACATTGCTATCATCAATGGGAGTAGGAACCGTAACTATATAAAAATTACAATCTTTAATATCCTCCAGTAGAGAGGTATATTGAAGCAAATCTGCTTCTGCTAGCTCTTCGCTGCTGCACTCAAGTGTAGAATCTCTTCCATTTCTGAGTTCAAGAACACGGCTTTCATTAATATCGAACCCAAGAGTTCTATATTTTTTACCGAATTCAACCGCTAACGGTAGTCCAACATAACCTAGCCCAATAATACCAATATTTAAATTTTCCAATTTCATTACTGTGATCTCTTTAAACTATAAGCTTAGTGGTAACTAAATTTATCTATTATCTATTATCTATTGAAGAAAGATGAATGATCATAAACAATTTAAGTATTCAGGGCCTTTCTGCTACAACTTAAGAATTAACTTAACCTTAACAGTATAGCAAGTCACTAGCGTTATTAAATTAATGCGGGAGCTCAACTTAATACTAAATAAGCTACTTAATCCACACTCTCAGCCTTTGTTCATTACAACTATAGAAAATCAACCAAATTTTATATCATTAACAGCTACATCATCAATAAATACTATACCTTCTTGCCGACAACAGAAGAGAGTCAAGAAATAAAAACAACTTATTATAGAACCTAAAAACATTTAAAGCTTCAACATTTATTTCGAGCATCTTATTTACTTTATAAATCCAAGCAATGTCTCTCACGTAAATTAGTTTTTTATGCATAGCTTAAAATATCGCTCAACTAAAACCTAATTTAAGTACTCTAACGCGAGTAAATGACTAATCTATCAACCTAAGGACCCAATTATCGATGTCATAGCGCTCATAAATTTCATCGGGTACATCAGAATAAGGTCTCAAAAGAAACTCATCTAACGTGCATTTGCTTTTGCCTAAAACGTAAATGTTATTTTCATTGTAAAAATCATAGTCAACAACAGATGAGTTATTAGTAACAATCTTTTTCTTCATACCAAGAGCTTCTATCGTACGCATCGTCAAGCCAACTTGTAGATCATGGGCAAAATCTATAACACAGTTAGACTTCAATAGTGAATTTCGGAGTTCAGTCTTGCACTTCTTAACAAACCCGACCTCTGAAATGGACAGATCTTTTGGCAGCTTTCCAAAAGCCTTTTTTAAATAAAAAATGGGTTTGCTTTGACAATAAAAGTAGATATAGCTTTCATTGTCACCTTTAATGGAACATGCAATCTTCTTTACATCCAAGTAGCGGTTGCTATGTAGAGTCCCAGCAAAAAAGAATAAATAATCGGCCTCTACGTTTTCATCTAATTTAAACTCATTAGAATAAAATAATGGTAGATGTTCAATGCTTTTATTTCTTGCACAATCCTCGCCGTCAAAGGACTTAACTTTATCATAAATAGAAAGTTCTTCAGAGCTTATACTGTTATTTTTAAACGAATCCCAGTTATAGAAAATTAATTTCGCTTTTGGAAACAACGACTTTAACTTAATCAGTAATTTTTCACCAACACCCTCACCCTTGATAATAACTATCTTATCATAATCACGACTATAATTAATGTGAGACAGCAGATATCTGTAGTAGTGCGGTTTCATAACGAAGCTAAAGAATCGATAAAGCGCTTTATATAGATTATTGGGGGCATATATATGCGGATACCAATCTACTTCCCACCCTAACTTCACTAGCGCTTTTTCTATAGCGCGCTCATATCCAAAAAACTCTGGGGTAATTAACAATATTCTCATTTAAAGTACTTTTTTGAAGTCATTTATCATACTTTTTAGATCTTCTAAAACATTTCGTGGAGAAAAACGGAACTCTTCTCGAATCTTGTTGATTGACACAACTGGAAATTGCTCATTACTCTCACAAGGGTGCCAATTGACTTTACAACCTGTTTCGCGCTGTAAAATATTCGCAATTTGTTCGGCAGAAACATTAACTCCACTTGCAATATTATATATTTCTCCGCAAACAGACTGTTTTTTACTAATTTTTATTATCATCTCTGCAACATCTAATACGGAAACATAGTCTTTCTCATATGATGGCCTGACATACATATTGACAACGCCAAGATTAATAGCATCGCGGGTAATAGCAGGTAAGAACAAAGGACTGTTTAAAGCTAATCCATAAACATTTGATGGCCTGACAATGCATGTATTAAGGCGACTTTTTAAACACATTTCCTCAGCAGTTAATTTAGTCAAATTAAACAGTTTACGTTCATCAATATTGGATATCGTTAAATCAGAGTCTTCATTTGAACAAGTCTGATTCATATATAAGCGAGTAGATGAAATATAAATTAGTCTATCGAAATTAGCTTTTTTCAATAGAGTAATTAATAAAAAAACATTTGAATCAAAAACCTTGAATGGATTGTTTTTGCAATCCCCATGCCCAACACAGTAGATTACTGTTCCTAAGTTGCGTTCAAATATTCTCTTGTCTTCTTTTTCTGGAACAAATACTTCAACACCACTAGAACGAAGTTGTTGTACGACCTCACTACCTATAAATCCCTTACCTCCCAATACAGTATAAAATGCCATTTATTGCTCCCATCCATTGATAATCTTATACTTAATTTCAGCGAGTGTCGGTAGAGTCATATCTTTTTCAGATAATAAAGGCGAGCTTATAGGCCATGGAATATTTAAATCAGGATCGTTCCAAATTAAGCCACTTTCATCTGATGGGTCGTAATAATCCGTACACTTATATTGAAAGTCTGCCGATTCACTAAGCACACAAAAACCGTGCGCAAACCCGGGAGGCACATAAAACTGTAACTTATTCTCACCGGTTAACAGAACAGACTCAAATTGACCAAAAGTCTCTGAGTCTTTCCGCAAATCAACCGCGACATCAAACACCTCACCAATTGTTACTGATACTAATTTTCCTTGAGGCTTATTTTTTTGGAAGTGTAAGCCTCTAAGAACTCCTTTAGCTGAACGAGAGCGGTTATCTTGAACAAAATTCTCGTTTATGCCCGCGTTCTTATAACGTTCAGATTGAAACATTTCATAGAAAAAACCCCGTTCATCACCAAATATTTTTGGTTCGATTACAACAAGATCTTTGATTTTAGTTTTAATAACTTTCATATCTTTACATCACTTAGTAATATTCAAAAGATATTGGCCATAACCCGTTTTGGACAAACTCTTAGCTCTATCCTTAACTTGCTGCTTTGTTAACCAACCTTGATTCAATGCGATCTCTTCCAAACAAGCGATCTTGAAACCTTGTCTCTTCTCAACTGTTTGTACAAACTGAGATGCTTCTAGCAATGAATCATGAGTTCCGGTATCTAGCCAAGCAAAGCCCCTGCCTAGTTGCTCTACTTTTAAGGTACCTAACTTCAAATAGGCCTGATTAACACAAGTAATCTCAAGCTCGCCTCTTACAGAAGGCTTCACACTTTTTGCAATATCAATAACTGAATTATTATAAAAATATAAGCCAGTAACAGCCCAATTAGATCTAGGTACAACTGGTTTCTCTTCGATCGATAATGCATTGAAATTCTCGTCGAACTCTACAACACCGAAACGTTCAGGATCCATTACTTTATAACCGAATACAGTCGCACCTGTGAGATTTTGCACTGCATGCTTTAACTGCTTACCGAATGCCTGTCCGAAAAAAATATTGTCACCAAGGGCTAAGCAAACATCATCCTTGCCTATAAAAGACTCACCAATTATAAATGCTTGTGCAAGCCCATCCGGGCTTTGTTGTACTTCGTAAGTCAATTTGATGCCAAATTGAGAACCATCGCCTAATAAGCGTACAAATCCATCCTGTTCCGCTGGTGTTGTAATAACAAGAATTTCGTTTATTCCTGCTAGCATAAGCACTGATAGAGGATAATAAATCATAGGTTTGTCATATATTGGCAGCAACTGCTTAGATACACCTTTTGTTATAGGGTGTAATCTTGTTCCCGAACCGCCGGCTAATATAATTCCTTTCATTATGTATATACCTCTATACCTACACGTTCACGCTGATAGCTTCCATCTTTTACGTGTTGACACCATTCTCGGTTAGCCAAATACCATTCAATAGTCTTTTTAAGTCCAGTTTCAAATGTTTCAATCGGCACCCAGCCAAGCTCACGCTGTATTTTACTTGAATCAATTGCATAGCGTCTGTCATGACCAGGTCGGTCTTCTACGAAAATAATCTGGTCTTCATACTTCGTATCTTTTGGCACTAATGAATCTAAGATTGAGCAGATTGTTTGAACTACTTCCAAGTTCCGTTTTTCGTTATAACCACCAATATTGTAGGTCTCACCAACAGCGCCATCTGTTACAACTTTATAGAGTGCCCTTGCGTGATCTTCTACGTATAACCAGTCACGGATTTGATCGCCCTTGCCATATACCGGAAGAGGTGTCCCCTCAAGAGCATTCAAGATTACCAATGGAATAAGCTTTTCCGGAAAGTGATAAGGACCATAATTATTAGAGCAATTGGTCACAATGGTTGGCAGTCCGTAGGTGCGCCGCCAAGCGCGCACCAAATGATCACTCGAGGCTTTGGACGCAGAGTATGGGCTGCTTGGGGCATATGATGTACATTCGGTAAACAGAGGCAGTACACCACCTTGCTCATCCGGGTGCGGCAAATCACCATAAACCTCATCGGTGGAGATATGATGGAAGCGAAAAGTTGCTTTGCGCACCTCTTCCAACCCATTCCAATAGGCTCGGGCAGCCTCAAGCAGGGTATACGTGCCTACGATGTTGGTCTCAATAAAATCCGCTGGGCCTGCAATGGAGCGATCAACATGGCTTTCTGCCGCAAGATGCATAACCGCATCCGGACGGTAAGTATTAAAAACCCGGTCTAACTCGGCTCGATCACAAATGTCGACTTGTTCAAAAGAATAACGTTCATTATCTTCAATTGTAACTAGCGACTCTAAATTACCTGCATAAGTGAGTTTATCTATATTAACTACACTATCTTGTGTGTTTTCAATGATATTACGAATGACTGCCGAGCCAATAAAACCCGCTCCACCTGTGACAAGAATTCTCATTTAAACTACCAATTTGATCAATTCCCTTGGAAGTAAGGGAGAAATATATTTGAATTAATTGCAGAACGTTTAAACTCTTGAAACCAACTGAGTATGTTAAAATCAACCTTAGACACGTTATTCATTTTGAGGCAGACAATAATTTGCTATCAATTGGATAACTTGGATTGTTCCGCTTTTTCAAAATCAGTTTCAACAGTCCTACATTTAGTCGCACTATTTACATTGGCTCTAAATTTCCTTTCTAACAAAATGTCTTATAAGAACAATTATCCCGGCTAAAAAACCACCGAACATGGTCCCTAATACGCAGATTAATGCTCGTTTGGGCTTGGCCTTTTCTTCTGGTACTAATGCCGGATCTAAGGTTTTAAACACATACTCATCACGTACTTCCGCAAACATAATGGTTTTTGCCTGTTCTTCAACAAGCTTATATAAAATGGCACGAATGTCGGCGACATTGGTAAGTTCAATCTGTTTTTTCAAAAACTCGGTGCTACGCATCGCCTCGGCAACATCACGTTCTTTCATCACTCGGTTGATATCGGCAACCAGCCAATCTAGCCATTGCTTAGCGATAAAGGGGGATTGGTGCTCCATCGCAAGTTTTACCATTCCCGTCTCTTTGTCTCTGCTTACCGCTAAGATTTTTAGAAACTCTTTATGGGACTCCTGCGATGATGGCACAGGTTTAAATGGCGGCTTAACCTTCCGAACCCAAGTCTTGGTTTCACTGTTATAAAGCTTCGGGTCAAAGCTTAAACGATTATCGGACATATGCCATTTATCTACTGCCATCAGCTGCGGTAGTATTTGGTGCCTTTCAATAAATTCCCCCAAAAACTGGCGTGACTTTAACACCTCAATAGCCAATTTGGTTTTATCTGTGCCAACACCCCCACCCAAATTAACACCGGCCATACTAGCGAGACCACCAAATTGGGATGCAAGGGCTGCAAGACCACCGTTGTTAGCGTCCGCGCTCACTGGCGCAAGCAGCGCCTCAGATTTATAAATATTCGGTTGATTAATGGCGAAAATTGCCGAGCCAACGGCAAAAACGACGGTAATAGCTATGATGAGCCATTTGCCTTGCCAGATGACAGAGAACAACTCCCTCAAATCGATCTCATCGGAACTTTCCATCGGTCTTGCACGAGGAAAATCGACGTCTGCATTTGACGGAGAACTATGTGTGTTTTGAGTAATATGTGTAGTCATTAGTTTTTCAGATTCTAGATTCTAGGACGCTTCGCGGATAGAGCGCTGTGCTGCTATAAAAGCAAAATACAAATCAATCCACCGCAGTGTTAGTCAACATGATAATCAGCGTTTTCTTCTTTAATCTGTGATTCCTTATTTTTAATCAGGGTACCGATTATCTTCGCAAGCTCTTTGGCTTCTTTAACCATCGCCAACGCAGTCTGCCTGTCGATATACTCAATCTCTGCACCTATATAAAGTTGAGTAACCAGTTCGCCAAGGGATCCTTTGGCATAGTACAAAAATCGTACTTTATCTTTGACAGACTCACGTTCCTCACCCTCCGCTATATTGGAGGGAACAGAAAGAGCAGCTCTGGTAATTTGATCCTTAAATCCCCAGTTCTGTACCTCCTCAGTCGTTTTATAAACGTCACAAGCCAGCCGGGAAGCGCGTTTCCAAACATCCAATTGTTCAAAGCGCATCTGTAGACTCCTTTTAGTCGTCAGAATCTAAAAGCAGAGCGCTTCGCTGCTAGAGCGTCGCTACGCGACTTCTAGAAAAAGCAGAACGCTTCGCTTCTAGGTTCTAGGGCCTAGAAGCAGCGGTTGTCGCTGCGTCCTAGCAGTTGCGAAGTAACGTCTTAGACTCTAGGGCCTAGCAGCCCGCAACGCGGGCGTTCTGGCCTTCGGCCTAAAGCCTGCTTATCGTGGCAATTGCTACTGCTGTGTTGTAAACGATTTGAGTCACCTGGCTCCAGAGGGTCAGGTTGTCCTTGTACTCTGTATCCAAGGGAACGACTATGGTATCGCCTGGCTGTAGGTCCTCTGAGGTGTTGAACCACAATGAACTGTCCGGCATGGCCACCGAGCCGTCTGCGCGAAGAATATAGGCGCGGTCATCATCAGCGCGCTTACGTGCACCACCGGCAAGTTCCAAGTATTGATCAAAGGTATATCCCTGCTTGTATCTGTGGGTACTTGGATGCTGCACTTGTCCCATGACGGAAACGGTTTGATTCTGTGGTGGGATATAAAGTGCATCCCCATCCTCCAGCTTAAGATCGGCCTCAGCTATTCCGAGTTCAATGGCGTTGATATCAACCACCAAACGCCCCAGTACCTGCACATTTTCAAGCTCTTTAAGCATGCTTTGCGCATCGGCATAACCCACAGTCACACCATCTTTGGTCAGCGCCTTTGCAGCTATCTCACGACGCAGTTCATCTGAGAGTTTGGCAAGTTCGGTTTGCTCTTTTTGCTTAACCGATTCGCGCAGGAATACCGCACTGCGAGGAGCTGCGTCCTGTGTCAGGCCGCCGGCTCTGTCGAGCACGTCTTTAAGTGATTCACCGCGTTGGATACTGTAAGTGCCAGGGAAACGCACTTCCCCTTTTATCTTAACCCAGCGCGTTTCTTGCCAGTCAGGGAGAGTGCGTACAGTCAATACATCACGGCTCTGCAAAGCAATACTGGCTTTACCTTGTAGCACGTCTGCCAAATTGACTTGTTGATGTTCAATTAAGACGCCATCCATCTCAGATATCTGTTGACGGGTCAATTCGGCAATCAGGGTATAAGCGCCCTCTTCCAAGCCGCCGGCTGCAATCAAAAGATCGCGAATATTGGCGCCTTCGGTAATGGGATACTTACCGGGGAAACGCACATTGCCATTGATATCAGCCAGTTTTATGGCTTCCCCATAACGACTTTGTTGCCTGAGCTGCTCTATAACAGGCTCAAGCAAGGTCACACGATCAGCATAATCGAACACAATTACACTGTCTCTTGGCTTAAGCACCAGATTGTCTGCACTGTTGGCATCGGCAATCGCCTTACCTATATTGAGATGGAATAACTTGATGTCGCCTCTTTGATTGACTTCCCTGACCAATAGGCCGTAGTCCAGATCGGCATTTATCGTCAGGTCACCCCAAATGGATGGCAACAAATCGGCAACCCGCATTCCTTGCCTATATTGATACTTCCCTGGACGTACAACAGCGCCTATCAGGGTGACAGCATTATCCACCCGGGCAGATGCGGACTTTACCCGAACCAAATCGCCGGCCTTTGCTTGGATGGCAAACCCCGACTCCTGGGTAAGATCAATGTTGACAATGGTTTTGGATTCATTGGTAAAGCGTTCAATGGTGCTGGCCTTTGGATAAGCGCCAGGCTTCACGCCGCTGGCCATCTTGATTACATCGGCCATTGTCTCACCGGATTTGACTTCGTAAATAGCTGGCCGACGCACTTCACCTGTAACACTCACCAATCCCCCAACCGAGGGAATAAACACAACGTCTCCCGATTGCAGGCGCAGATCACCAGATGCGTCGCCACGCAGCAGCAGATCGTACAGATCGAAAGTACCAACTAACTTGCCATTGCGCTTAAGTTGTATGTTGCGAAGCGATCCAATTTCATTGATGCCGCCGGATACAAACAGTGCCTGGGTAATAGTCGACAGACTGGAGACTGTGTAAGAGCCTGGTTTGTAGGCATCACCAGCCACGAAAATACGTATTGATCGCAGCTCACCCATGCTGATGCTGGACTGAATCCCAATCATCGATTGGGATATTTTATTGACAAGTAGCTCCTTTGCTTCGGCAAAGCTGAGACCAACCAGGCTGATAGGACCAAGATCAGGGAACTGAATACTGCCATCTCGACCAACTGTTAAGGCAAAGCTCTTATTATCTTTGCCGTAAAGCTGAATATTCAGGGTATCACCTGGCCCCATGCGATATTCTGCCGGTACAGGAACGTCAGACACTGGAGCAAAAGTGGATGGTTCACCGGCAAACAGGTCATAACCGAATCGCTTCAGCTGCTTTTCTTTTTCTTCTTCCGAGGCTTCAACCACCTCTTCGGTTTTGGTTGCCTGATTGAAGTCATCGGTCTCTGACTGATCGACTAAACCCTCAGATTTATCTGAGGGCTTTTCTGATCTATCAGAGAGCTCCCTGCGCGTTACCACCTCTGGATTAACAACAGGTTTAGCAGCTTGGGTACCGCCCGAAAGAATCGCGGGATCTATGCCATATTGACGGGCAATGCGTTCCTGCTCTGCCTTTGGCAATTGCTTAAACTGCTCAATCATTTGTGGTGACGGAGTCAAGGCATTGGCTTGTCCCGCAACCAAAACCAGCATCGCTGTACCGGCGATAATGAATTGTTTGACTTGTTGTAGCACCAGAAATCTCCGTGATTGGTGATTGGATAAAATGAAAAGAAGGTCGTCCAAAAGGGGCTTCTGCATCTAGGTTCTAGCAGTGACATTCTAGAAGCAGCGCCTTTCGCTGCGCTCTGACAGGCACGCTACCGATCCGCGTGGCGCCCCGTAAGGGCTTCGGCGTTCACTAAGCAGATGAAACTGTTCATCCGCTTGCCCTGCAGACACGCTACCGCCCATGGATTTCGGCTTCCAACGTGCCATCTTAATTTTTTATCTTGCAAAACATAGACCTGCAAATGAGACTATAGGTTGAATAGCAAGAATTTTGTGTCACTTTACTGCATGGGAATTCAACGAACATCACAAGTCGAACCCCTGCACAGTCGCAGCTTTTGTGTCGCCGTCACCACTGCGGCCGCCAGAATCTCAGGCCCTATTTCCGCTGATGACTATTCTGACAGTATTCTGAGAGCTTCCATACAGCGCCGGGATTGTACCTTGTCGCGGTCTTAGGCGTTGTATAAATATCCGGCAAGCGCCCTTTTTGCAACGATTTGCTAAACCGGCAATCCGCCAGAAAAACAGCACCCGTCAAAAAAACATCAAATATACTTACATCTCAACCAGTTAAGCTGGGAGAGTAAGTCAGTTTAATGACATTTATATGACAGAACAATGATCCAGTATGGCAAATGTCTTACAAATTGAATAAGTCATTACGCACAAATGGATTCGATACAGGACTCAGGTACCACCACACTTTGGAGTTGCCCCATGATGCTGAACAATACGCTGCAACGTTTATCGGCACAGGGCTCCAGAAAGACCGCCTCCAAATCCACAAAGGGGCCTTCCTTGAATCGGACCCTGTCGCCCTTCTTCAATCGCTGCAGTTGCGGCAGCTTGAAGATCTTCTGTTCCTTGCGCTTGATAGCCCTGATAATGGCATCATCTATGGGAGTCATATCCTCGCGGCAATCCACCAGACGATATACGCCACGGGTGGCCTGGATACTGCGGACACTGGTCTCGAGCGGGTCGAAATAGATAAACAGATAATTGGGAAAGAGTGGCGCTTCCGATACATGGATCTGGCCATCAGGTTGCCGCACCTGCTGCCTGCACTTGGGCAGATAGGTCTCGACCTCCTGTAACATCAGGTTTTGTTGTGCCCGCGCTTCGCTGCGAGGCTTACAGTAAAGTAAATACCAGGCCTTCATGCATACTCTCATCTTGGCTGAGTGACATCCTGTTCACGGTCGGCAATCATAGCAAAGCATGACGTCAATGAAAATGAGAAATTCCGCCGTTAGCCGTTCGACAGTATCGGCCTGCAGCTGGCGCCAAAATTGACTTTGGCGCACTTTAGAGGGTATATAGGGTGGGCTTTTTCGTATTTGAATGCGAAACTGGCAACTAAATTATAATAAATAAGAAAACACTGATAGTGGCGCAGGAACGGGGTGAGTGATTTTTTGAATCAATATCAAAAGGTTACAAACAACCGTCACAATCAGAAACCTTGAATGGAATACTCTTTCTGCGGAGACACTGGTCCTGCAGGCAATCACAAGCTTAAGGTGGAAGACTTAATGAGCGTAACAAATAACCAAGGAACGATGCTCGGGCATCCCAAGGGACTGTTCCTGCTGTTTACAACCGAACTGTGGGAACGATTCAGCTATTACGCAATGCGAGCCATTCTGGTGCTGTATCTAGTTGACCGGGTACAGACAGATGGCGGCCACGGTCTGGGCTGGTCTCAGGCTGACGCTATTTCCCTCTACGGTACCTTCACCGGTCTGGTTTATCTGACACCACTTATTGGTGGTTGGTTGGCCGACAATATCCTCGGCCAGCGCAAAGCCATTATGATCGGTGGCACCTTGATGGCGGCCGGCCAGTTTATTCTCGGTACCCCTCACGCCTGGGTTCAGGGCATGGAGCTGGAAGCCTTCTACCTCGGTCTGGGTGTACTCATTCTGGGTAACGGTCTGTTTAAACCAAACATTTCGACCATGGTGGGCGATCTGTATCAGGAAGGCGATCACAGACGTGACGGTGCCTTTACCATCTTCTACATGGGTATCAACGTGGGTGCCTTCCTGTCAGGTATCATTGTTGGTTCGGTAGTTAACGCTTTTGACGGCAACTTCCAGGCAGGCTTTATCTGTGCCGGTATCGGTATGGTGTTGTCCCTGATAATTCAATTGTTGTTCGCTCAGAAGCTGCTGGGTGACATTGGCACTGTTCCTGCCGCCAAGCTGGAAAAACAAAAAGACATGGCCCGTGGCCAGGAACGCAAAGAGCCCCTGACCAAAGTCGAGCGTGATCGCATCAAGGTTATTATGGTGATGGGTCTGTTCACTATTATTTTCTGGGCCGGTTTTGAACAGGCCGGTGGTCTGATGAACCTGTTCACCAACGACTTTACCGATCGCATGATCGGCAGCTGGGAAGTGCCCACTACCTGGTTCCAGTCACTGAACGCCATGTTCATCGTGATTTTTGCCCCCGTGGTCGCTTCCATCTGGGTACGCCTGGGGGCTAAAGAGCCCAACTCTCCGGTGAAGTTTGCCCTGGGTCTGGTTTTGCTGGCCACAGGCTTCCTGTTTATGATTGGTGCCGTATTGGAAATGGGCGGCGATGCCTCTGCCAAATCCAGTATGTGGTGGTTGGTGGGTGCTTACCTGTTCCACACTCTGGGTGAACTGTGTCTGTCCCCTATCGGTCTGTCCATGGTGACCAAACTGGCTCCGCTGCGCATAGTATCGCTGATGATGGGTGCCTGGTTCCTGTTTATCGCTGCCGCCAACAAGATTGCCGGCGTAGTGGGTTCATTCATTGGCCACGGTGGTGAAGCGGAAGAGCAACTGGCGAACGCCATGTCCATCTTCTCCGGTATTGCCATTACGGCTGCATTGTCAGGCGTTATTCTCTATTTCATGGCCGACAAACTGGTTGACTGGATGCACGGTGCCGAGAGCAAAATCCATCACACCGAGGAAGAAGCTCTGGAAGAAGAGATTGCTGTGACCGGCGATCACGAGGCGCTGAAGCGCTCTTGATAGGCTGAACGTATCAGTAATAAAAAACGCCTCAATTGAGGCGTTTTTTATTATCTGCTACCGGCATTAGAAACTGACCTGTACATAACCACCGCTGGCGAGATCCGGTTCAAATGCCAATCCATCGAATCGGTCTTGCAGCAGCATAGATTTGTGCTCGGGTTCACTGGTGGAGATACACAGCTTTTCACCCGGCAGCAAAGTACGGAACTGGGTACTGGGCTTGCCCCAATCCAGAACGCCAAGTTGCAAGGCATCCGGCAAAGCCAAAGGACTGAGCCCTTTTTTGTTGCGAAGATAACAGCGCAGGCCGTGCCCCGCCTGGGCAATCGCGGCCCGATAATGCTTGAGTTCAACCACTATGTAAATGATGTCGACTGTGATATCCAGGCCTGACTTAACCACCCTTTCATTCAAATAACACAGCATATTGAAGGGCTCGAGCACCATGGTACCCAAACCATTGCGCATCGCCTTGAGCTTTTGGTTCACGAAGCTGCGCAGCATTACGCCGGCAAATGCGGCGCTGTTATTCTCGGGATGAAAATGCGCCATATAAAGCAGCAGGTGTTCGCTGTCGGCCATGGTGGAATCGATAAAATAAGCGCTGATGTTATCGCGACGATACAGGCTGTAATCTATTTGGGCCTGGGGGTAAACCACACTTGATGCCGGGAACAACTGATGTTGCAAGTGCCGTGCAGCCTCGGTGCTTTGTTCCAGCAAGCGCAAGTGCTCATCCAGTTCCATCCGCGACAGTTCATCCAATTCGGCGAACTCCTTCACCTGTTCGGTCTTGCCAACCAGACTTTGCTTGATGGACTGTTCTATCGTGTAGAGATCGGACACCGGCTTGACCAAAAAGTCGGAAGCGCCTATCCGCAAGGCTTCGACCACATCGGCCATGACGTTGTTGCCGGAAATCACAATGGAAGGCAGAGAGGGATCGAGACGGTACATTTCCCGCAGCATGTCCAATCCACCCAGATTGGGCATGCTGAGGTCAGCCAGAACGATATCGAAAGATTGTTGCCGAAAGCGGGCCAGGCCTTTTTCGCCATCATCCGCTTCTATGACCAGAGCCCCACGGCTGTCGAGGAAGGAAGCCACTATCTTGCGAAAGACAGGATCGTCCTCAACCAGTAATACAGAGACATCATTCAGCGCCATAACTACCCCTTAAAAGGAACTTACAGCACTGCCACCGGTTGGCTGTTATTTTTCGCTCTGACCACCATACCGGGATAAGGAAAAATGACCTTGGAATGTGCTATTCAAGCTCCTGCATATATTCATCCAGCAACTCATCGTCATCCTGATTTGACGGAACGTTGCCATCATACACTTTGTAATCCACATGCTGGATATAAGCGTCCTTGACGAAAGTGTATGGATCGAGCGCATTGTCGAGTAACCTTTCCTGATCTATCGCTGCGGCACGGGCGTGCAGGCTTTTAAGTCCCCACTTAACCACTGACTGCCACATGGTCAACTCTGACAATGGGAAGTATAGTCCATCCACCCAATCAGATGCGAGTTCACGGGTAACGTAGGGACCAAAAAATGGCGCCATGAAAAATGGGCCATTGGGTACGCCGTAGTAACCCAGAACTTCATTGAAATCATCCTGTTTGCGTGACATGCCCATCATGTCCGCCACATCAAAAATTCCCAGCAAACCAATGGTGGAGTTGATGGTGAAGCGACCACCGGCATTGGCAGCCCAGCCCCACTTGCCCTGCAGGGTGTTGTTGACCAACGAGCTGGGTTCTTCCAGGTTAAGCACCAGGTTATTCAGGCCACTCTTGATCGGCAAAGGCACATAATCCTTATAACCATGGGCAATAGGGCGATAAATATGTCGGTCGAGCACGTTGTAGTTGAGATCCCACATGGCGCGGTTAAAGCCCTCGAACGGGTCGCGCGGATCCACATATTCAACTTTGATTCCCTGGGCGTCGCTTTCCTTTGCGTCTTCGGCCACCACACTGGTGGCGGTCAGAATGCCCACACATAACATCATCCATTTGAATTTCATAACGCTCTCTTTGACTAAAAGTACTGCCAGCCGTTTTGGAATCGGGTTAAAGTAACCAGGTGCAGGTGTCGATAAACCGGTATGGGTCAATATTTTGTCTACCCGCACAGAGCGCTAAGGATAGCGGCCCGGACAATAAGGTCAACCGGTAAATTGTGATAAATCATAACTCTTTGGCTGTGGCGTCGGCCCTATTGACGCCGGATGTAAAGATGACTCCGATGGAACCTTTGGGCAGCCTGCAGACAGGCAGTGCCGCTGTAGCAACAAAACAGGTCCCTGTTTCTGTCACTCTGGGCGCAGACGGCATAGTACTGACCGTCGATAACCGTCAGTATACACTCACTCTGCCGGACAGGTTTCATCCCAGGCTGTTGCTTCAGGCCCAGTCCTTTGCCTTACCTCTGGCTGAAGACAGCAAGCTAACCAGCTTGCCGGACAGACTGGCGCTGGCATTGCTGGGGCAAACTCGACTGCTACCCTTGCCCAGCGCCTTGGTGGAAATGTCACGCCAACAGGGAATTGCCTTCGAGCAACTGGTCAACCTCGCATCCAGACCACAGGGCTACCCCTTACCAAACGCCACTATCAAAGGCGGTCAGATCAGTTTTGAGAATGGAGTAAGTATCCACTCCGCCCAGGCCGCACGCCAGGGGGATGGGCATTATCAGGTCGCCGTGGTGCAGCAGGGGCGTCAGTTAATGTTAAGGTTGGTGCAAATCCTGGACATAGTGCAGGTTGGCGCCGCTCCCCTGCTCAAAACAGCCCCAGAGCCCGGTATCAAGACGCAATCCGGGGTCGCTCCCCAGCCTCCCGAGGCCAAAATTATCATCACCAAGCCGGAAGCTGCCGGCATCCTCAATCAGTTGTTTAAAAACCTGGAACAACAGCCATTACCACCTCAGGTAAAAGCGGCGCAGCAAGCGTTGCAGCAACAAATCTCGCAGCAACCCCAGCAGCAGGAAATCCAGCAATCATCACAGGTGAGCGAAGGCGGCAAAAACCAAGCAGCGCTGGCAACAGCAGCGAAAGTCCAGGCGTCCAATTTAAGGCTTGATGTCCCACAAGGTGCTCCCGCCGCAACTGACAAAGCCCAAACCCCGGTTTCAGGAAACCAGGGCAGCACATTACAGGCCGGCGAAAAATTGCTGCAAACAGCACCCGGGGACACCGCCCCCACCTCAGGCAAGGAGCCGGCAGAAAAGAGCACCGCCAAAGGGCTGACACCCGATACACCACCACCTCAGGCAATATTATCCAAGGTGTTATCACGCACCGGGGCTCTGCCATTGGTACAATTGGCCCGCTCAACCAATGAGAACATCGCCGGCGAAGTGCTAAGATTGCTTCCCGAGCTGGCCCCCCTGCCCCTTTCCAGTCTGATCCAGCCACAACTGCTGGCCGATACTCTTAAACAGGGCGCAACGGTAAACCTGGCCCAATTTGCCGCACCTCAGCTGCAAGGCAATAATCCCCTGAGTATATTGTTCCAATTACTGCTCGGCGTAAAAGCCGATACACAAAAGCAGCCACTCAGCCCAACCATGAAAGAGTATCTTGGCTCTTTGCAGCAGCAAACCGGCCTGAGCCAACCGCTGCTTGCGCTGCTGGAGCGCCACAAGAGCCTTGAATCCCTGGTGCAGTTGGGACAATCAATGGCTCAATATCAGCAGGCCAGTCTGGATAATCCGGCCACACCGGTACACTGGTTTTTCGCTTTGCCCTATCAGATGGGCCAGCGCAATGAGCAAATGGAAGGCTATTTTGAACGTGAGCAGGAAGAGGAAGGGGGCCTCGGCCGGGGAGGCTGGAAGTTACAACTCAAGTTTGTGCTGACCCAGGGGCCCTTGCTGATCAAGGCCCAGAAATCCGACACAGGTCTGAACCTGCATTTTGAATCTTCTTCCGAATCCCTGCTGCACAGGATAGAGAATTTCCTGCCGCCGCTGGCGACCAAGCTCAATGAATTGGGATTGAAGCCGGACAAGCTGACCACCAAAGCTGCCCCCATACCGGCAACCCTGCTGCCCGGTGACCATTATCTGGTACACACCAGAGCTTAGGAGCCCATATGACGGACACCCCAGAGAGAAAAACAGCGATTGCGCTCAGCTATGATGGCAAGAATACCCCGACGGTTACGGCCAAAGGTCAGGATTTGCTGGCTGAGGAAATCATTGCTCTGGCCAAAGCCAATGGGATCCACATACACGAGGATCCGCATCTGGCAAACTTTCTGAATATGTTGGAGTTGGGAGAGGCCATCCCCAAGGAGCTATATTTGCTCATCGCAGAATTGCTGGCCTTTGTTTATATGCTGGATGGTAAGTTTCCGGAACAGTGGAATAACCTGCACAAGAAAATTGTCGCCGAGGCCTGAATGCCTCAGCCTGCTGACTGCCTGCCGTGGAGGCGAATGAGCAATTCAGCCTCGGCTCTGGGCAATTCACACTCCGCCATCAGCTCTTCGATGCCGGCCCCCAGAGACACCATCTTCATTGCCCGGGTATAGAGTCGAGCCTGGGGATCCTGCTCACGGGACTCATCCAATTTGGCAGCCTGCTGTGCCAGGCGCTTTTCAAGCTCCAGCACCCTTCTGCCCACGCCGATGGTGCCACTGCGAAGCTCATGCAGCTCCTGCTTGACCGCATCCCGTTGCTTGTCACTGTCCTTAACCAGCAAGGTCATGGCATCCACCTTGGAACGCAATTTATTCAATTGCTTTTGCAGGTACAACACCAAGCCAAGACAGGCGATCACATAGACCAGGGCCGCGATCAATAATTCATTGCCTTCCATCTATCACCTGTATTCATAAAAATTGACCGGTCTGGCGCCGGTCAAAGACTTCAGTGTCAGATCTGAGCCAATTCGGCCCACTCTTCATCTGACAGCAATTTATCCAGATCCACCAGGATCAACAACTCGTTGTCCCTGTTGCTGACGCCCTGAATAAACTTGGCGCTTTCCTCGGTGCCGACATTGGGAGCGTTATCGATTTCGGAGCGACGCAGATAAACCACTTCCGCCACGCTGTCGACCAAAATGCCAATCACCTGCTTTTCGGCCTCAATAATCACTATCCGGGTAGAGTCATCCACTTCAGCCGGCGCCAGGCCAAAACGAGAGCGGGTATCTATGACTGTCACCACGTTGCCACGCAGGTTGATGATACCCAACACATAGTGGGGTGCACCTGGCACGGGAGCGATCTCGGTGTAACGCAGCACTTCCTGCACCTGCATCACATTGATGCCATAGGTCTCGTTATCGAGCCTGAAGGTGACCCACTGCAATACTGCATCGTCTTTACCGGCCGCTACGGCCGCCACGTTTCTTGAATCTGCCATATCTACCTCAGTTAATAGGATCCTGACAACCTAATCCCGCGTTGAGCATCTCGACCAGTGCCTGCACATTCAAGATGCCACACATTTGTTCTTTCACCACGCCGGCAAGCCAGGGCCGCTTTCCTGCCTTGCTGCGCCAATTGACCTCGGATTGCTTTATTCTCACTGAATTGACCAGAGATTCACAGGCGAGGCCCCAATTACTGTCTTCCAATAGTACAAGATATTGATAATTTACGGTTTGCGCCAGCTCTTCATCATATTTTTCTGGCATGACCCAGGCGCAGGTGTCCACCAGATTCAGTTGTGACTCCCTGTGGGTTTGCACCCCCAGGAACCAATCCGGACGACCGAAGATCTGGTTGATACGTTCAACCTTAACTATGCCGCCCAAGCTGACCAGGGGTACCGCCAGTGTCAAACCTGCAACCTTAAAAAAGAGTACCTGAAACTCTTCATCCAATTGTTGCTGCAGGTCATAGGTCAGGCTTGGCGGTTCGCTGCCGGTTTGCGTCTCGGGAATGACCTCGGCCACCATCTCGGGCTCAAGGCGCTGCGGCACAACCTGAGCCTCAACCGCTTGGGGAGTGACCTCCGTTTGAGCAGCAACTGCGACTTCAACCTGTGGCGCAGGCGCCGCGTCAACTTTTACCTGTTGCAGCACAGGGGCCAGCAATTTTTCCAGGGTTTGCTTTTGCAGCACATCCGCAGGTACCGCTTTCGCGGTGGCGCCGGCTGTCACTGGCGCAGGCTCCTGCGGTTGAACGGCCGCTTGTGGGGCTGCAGCGACAATGGCGGTCTGTCTCGCCAGCGGTACTTCGGCAGCGCGCGTCAAAACGTCCTGTGAAGATGCTAATGCTGGCTCTGTTGACTGTGACGGCTCGGTTTCCGCCAGCAGTATCCGGAAATAATCGATTACGGTATCGTCAACCGATTTTGACATGGTCAAACTCTCCGGCCATCAGAAAATCCAGCAAACGCTCATAGGCCTTCACACCGCGGCTGTGGGCAGCGTAGTGTGACGCAGGTAGATGTGCCAGGCTGGCATCGCGAAACTTGGTGTCCACCGGCACCACATCGGGCCACAGGGTATCCCCATAGTCCTCTGCCAATTGTTGCAGTGCCGCCGGAGAGGCCTTGGTGCGCCTGTCGTACATGGTCGGCACCACGGTATAACTGTAGCGGGTCTGTTTCGAGCGTCCCATCAGCTCCATGGTCTTGATCATCCGGTCGAGACCTTTAATAGCCAAAAATTCAGTTTGCACCGGGATCACTATGTGCTGGCTCGCCGCCAGGGCATTGACCATCAGCACCCCCAACACGGGCGGACAGTCAATCAGGGCCACATCATAATCATCGTCAACCAATTGCAACAGGTTGCGCAGCACCAATCCCATGCCCTCCTGGTGGCCAAGCGCCCTGTCCAGGGTCGCCAATGCCATGGTGGCGGGCAAAAGCTCAAGATTTTCAACCAGGGTAGGTACTGTGTGTTGCCGCACCAGCTCCCGTGTCAGGTGCTTGTGCGCCAGAAATACGTCATAGAGCGAGCCGGGCACCTCTTCCGAGTCTATGCCCAGGTAATAACCCAGGGATGCATGGGGATCGGTATCAATCATCAATACCCGCTTGCCCCTTTTGGCCAGGGTTCCGGCCAGACTGGCAACTGTGGTGGTCTTTCCGACCCCACCCTTTTGATTCGCGATGGTCCAGACTTTCAAGACTCAGGCCCCCGAAATGCGCGCATTTATTATCAGTGTTTTTCTTCTCTGGTGGTGACCCTGATCCCGCCATGGGGCAGATTGATCACCTTCACCCCATCGGCACTCTCGGAGACAACCACAGGTTGCAATGAGGGAGCATCAGGCTCATCAGTATGAGGCAAGTCGCTGACCGGTTTCAACGGCGACAAAGGCAATTGTTCTTGGGGTTGCAATGAAGCCCCAGCGGCAGGATCTTGCTGTTGCTGCTTACGGGCATCGCGGATAATGACATCGGTAGCGTCAGGATGCCGACTCAGCCATTCGGCAATGGCCTCGGCCTGCGCATCTGGCACCATCAACAGCACCTGGCTGTTTTGCAACCTCTGTATTTCCTGTTGCAAGACACGATTTTTGCGATGTACATCCAGATACAGCGCCAGGACTGCCACCAGGGCAAGACCGAGCAAAAACAGCCACAGTCTTCCCACTGTTTGCTTTTCAGACACGGCCCGACTCTTTGAGTATGGCATCGGCCATGCTTTCAAGGGCAATGGACTGAGTGGCAATACCGGCTGCAGCCACGGCCTGAGGCATGCCATAGACAACACAGCTGGCCTCGTCCTGAGCCCAAATGGTCGCACCGGCGCTCTTGAGCATGCGGGCGCCCTCTCGACCATCTGCGCCCATGCCGGTCAGCACCACGGCCAACACATCGCCACCATAGGCCTTGGATACCGAGGCAAAGGTGATATCCACACAGGGCTTGTAATTCATGTCGGCACTGCCGGCCACTATCTTGATCCGTCCCGTGGCACCGGCCTTTTCCACCATCATCTGCATTCCCCCCGGTGCCAGATAGGCACAGCCGGGCTGCAACACATCGCCATTGGCGGCCTCTTTTACCGAAATGCGACAAAGACCATTCAGCCGGCTCGCAAAGGCGGGAGTGAAGGCTGCCGGCATATGTTGGATAAGCAAAATAGGATGAGGATAATTCGCCGGAAACTGGGTTAATACCTTCTGCAGCGCCACAGGACCGCCGGTAGAGGTGCCAATGGCCAGCAGCTTATAGCTTTTTCCGCTGGCACGGATCGGCGCACTTGGCGAGGCTGTCCGCGGTAAAGATTGCGACAGAGGCGGACGAGTGCCCAGGGCAGGCCGGGTAGTCTCGGGGACGGCCACAGCAGGTCTGGACACTGGGCGATAAACCCTGCGTCTTCCCAGCGCCTTGACCCTTTGCTGCAACAGCTTGATGGCTTCGTCTTTATTGGTGGCAATGTCTTCGAAGCGCTTGGGCAAAAAATCCAGCGCCCCGGCATCCAGCGCATCCAGCGTTGCCTTGGCGCCGTCGTGGGTCAGGGACGAAAACATCAAAATCGGAGTCGGCACCTTGGCCATGATTTCACGCACGGCTGTGATGCCGTCCATGACCGGCATCTCTATGTCCATGGTGATCACTTGAGGCTGGAGTTCCTGAGCCATTTTAACTGCCTCGGCACCATTAACGGCGGCGCCGATCACTTCCAGCTCAGGATCCTGGTTGACTATCTCGCTCACCCGTCTGCGGAAGAAGCTTGAATCGTCAACCACCAGTACTTTAATTGTCATTGGGGTACCCGTATTACTGCATTACTTCTTGCGGGCATAGTGCTTGAGCAGCCCTGGCACATCGAGGATCAGAGCGATACCACCATCGGAGGTGATAGTCGCGCCGGCCATACCGGGAGTGCCGTGCAACAAGGCACCCAGAGGCTTGATAACCACTTCTTCCTGACCGATAAGTGCATCCACCACAAAACCTATCTGCATGGTGCCCAGCTGCACTATCACCACATGGCCGTGCTTCTTGTCACCGTGTTTGAAGGTGGTTTTGTTTCGCCGCAACCAATGCTCCAGGTAGAACAAGGGCACGGCCTTGTCGCGCACTATGACCGTCAGCTGGCCGTCGACTATGTTGGTTTTGGTCAGATCCAGATGGAATATTTCATTGACGCTGGACAGCGGCAGGGCAAACACTTGCTTGGCCACTTCCACCATCAGGGTTGGCATAATCGCCAGGGTCAGGGGCACTTTGATTTCCAGACAAGTACCCTTGCCCTTCATGGAATCTATGTGCACAGTACCGTTGAGCTGGGTGATACGGGTTTTCACCACGTCCATCCCCACCCCACGACCGGAAATATCGGAAATTTCGGTTTTGGTGGAGAATCCCGGCGCAAAAATCAGATTGTAAGCATCATTATCAGACATCCGCGCAGCGGCATCCTCGTCAAGCACGCCGCGCTTGATGGCGATTTGCTTGAGCTTCTCGGGATCCATACCGGCGCCGTCATCTTCTATCTTCAGCAGTATATGATCGCCTTCCTGACTGGCAGACAGTGTAATGGTACCTGTGCGGCGTTTACCTGCGGCTTCGCGCTCGATGGGCATCTCAATGCCATGGTCCACCGAGTTCCGTACCAGGTGCACCAAGGGATCGGCCAGGGCCTCCACCAGATTTTTATCCAGGTCAGTCTCTTCACCCACCAGAATCAGATCGATTTCCTTGTTCAGACTGCGGGCAAGGTCACGGACCACCCGAGGGAAACGACCAAAGACTTTCTTGATGGGCTGCATGCGGGTTTTCATCACCGCGCCCTGCAGATCGGCAGTCACCAAATCCAGGTTTGCCAGCGCCTTGGACATCTCCTCGTCTTCACGGGTTACGCCCAAACTCACGAGACGATTGCGCACCAGTACCAGCTCACCCACCATGTTCATGATCTGGTCGAGACGGGCGGTATCCACCCGCACTGTGGTTTCACCCTGGGGCACGTTGGTCGCTGCAGCTTTTGCCTGGGCTGCCGGCGCTTCTGGCACCGCGGCAGCCTTAGCCATCTGGGGCTGAGGCGCAGCAGGTGTTACTGCAGCGGCTTGCTTGGGCGCTGATGGCTTGGGTGCAGCTGGCTCTGCGGCAGATTTGCCTGGCCCGGTACCCTTGCCATGCAATTCATCCAGCAGGCGTTCAAATTCTTCATCGGTAATTTCGTCTGCATCGACCTTGTCGGCAGCACTGACTTCCACTTTGGCCACTTCACCCTTGGCCGCGCTCTTGAATTTGCCGGCACCATGGAGCTCATCGAGCAAGGCCTCAAACTCATCATCGGTAATATCGTCACCTGACGGTGCTGGACTGGGTTTAGCGGCGGTGGCTTTGCCAGCTACATCCTGTGGGACGCCAGCCTTGACGCCGGGTCCCTTGCCGGAACCGTGGAGTGCATCAAGCAAGGCCTCAAATTCAGCCTCGTTAATTTCATCAATGCTGGATTCGCCGCCACTGGTGTTTTTGGAAGCTGGCGCTGCCACTACGGGTTCAGGAATGGGGTCTGGTTCAGGCTCTGGTTCAGGCGCGGATGCAACCGCACCACCTTCGGAGGGAAGCGGCGCCCCCGAAGACAGGAGTTTAAGCTTGGCCAGCAACTCAGGGGAGGCAGGGTCTTGCTCCTGGCCGGCCTGGGTTTGAGCAAACATGGTATTAATGGCATCGACCGCCTGGAGGATGATATCCATCAATTCGGCGGTGACATGACGCTTGCCGGTACGCAGCAGGTCAAAGGTGTTTTCCGATTCATGGCAGACGTCAACCATGGGAGCCAATCCCAGGAAGCCCGCACCACCTTTCACAGTGTGGAAACCACGGAAAATCGCGTTAAGCAGATCCGTGTCACCGGGGTTGTTTTCCAGCGCTACCAATTGTTCCTGCAGCAGCTCTAAAATTTCACCGGCTTCGATCAAAAAGTCCTGCAGGATCTCTTCATCTACGTCAAATGCCATTAAACTGACTCCTTAATCAGAAACCCAGGCTTGAAAGTAAGTCGTCGACTTCATCCTGGCCCGTAACCACATCCTGACGCGCCTCCGCGTTCATGATGGGGCCTTCGGCTTCTATGCTGCTTTTTTGGGGCTCGGTGGTTTCCTGGGGAGTATGTTCACCAAACACGGTCAACATGGAGACCAGACTGCTCTCCACCTCCCGAACCAACTCTATTACCCGACGGATCATTTGCCCGGTAAGATCCTGGAAATCCTGCGCCATCAGAATTTGATTCAAGAGTTCTCGCAGGCGGTTTGAATCGTTCTCGCTGCGGACCATCAACTGCTGTACATCGTGACAAAGCGCTTTGAATTCATTCAACTCTATATCACGGCGCATCAGTCTGTCCCATGCAGGAGTCACAGTCTGAATATTGTTTATCAATGCATCGGCCAGCGGCAGACATTCTTCAACGGCGTCCATGGTTTTATTGGCCGCCTGTTCCGTCATATCGATAACGTAATTGAGTCTTTCCTTGGCATCCGGAATTTCGGTATTGGCCAATTCCAACAATCTGTTATCAACTTGAAAGTCCATCAAGGCACTGTGAAGCTGGCGGGTGAGTTTTCCGACTTCATCAAACAACTCACGCTGCAACGGCATGGCAAAATCACGGAACAGCGCATCGGCCTGATCCTGCTCACCGGCGGACAAGAGTTCGACAAGCATTTGCGCCTGTTCGAGACTGATGAGCCCTGAAGTGTTTAGCTGCATAGCCCGTCCTTGCTTAACTGAGGCGCTCGAATATCTTGTCCAGCTTTTCTTTCAGGGTGGCAGCGGTAAATGGCTTAACGACATAGCCGTTTACCCCGGCCTGTGCCGCGGCAATGATCTGCTCTCGCTTGGCTTCGGCAGTTACCATCAACACTGGGATATTCTTCAGGTTTTCGTCGGCACGAATGGCCTTCAGCAGGTCAATACCCTGCATGCCGGGCATGTTCCAATCCGTGACCACAAAGTCAAAATCGCCTTTTTGCAGCATGGGCAACGCAGTGGAGCCATCATCTGCCTCCTGGGTATTGTTGAACCCCAGGTCTCGCAACAAGTTCTTGATGATACGCCTCATCGTCGAAAAATCGTCAACAATGAGAATCTTCATATTCTTGTCCAAGGTTTCCTCCGGTGAGCTGACACTCTAAATGCTCAATTAGTAATTATACGTGTGTCCAATGCTTGAGTTTGCCCTTGAGTCGCAGCATAGCTTGGCTGTGTATTTGACTCACCCTGGACTCACTGACATCAAGAATGGCACCAATTTCTTTTAAGTTCAGCGCTTCATCATAATAAAGCGATAATACCAATGCATCTCTCTCTGGCAATTGTTTGATGGCCTCGACCAAAGCACCATGAAATTGGCTGTCGGCCAAAGAATCAAAGATGCCATCAGACTGCTCACCCTCTGGAACCAAGACGTCCTGAGAGATGCCTAAATCTTCTATCCCTATGATTTTACCTACAGAAACATCGCTCAAGATATGATGGTACTCATCCAGCGTCATATCAAGTCTTTCTGCGATTTCTGTGTCCCGTGCATCACGGCCGAGTTCCTGCTCCAACTCATCTATGACCTGGGCGACCCGCCGCTGATTGCGATGCACCGAGCGGGGAACCCAGTCGCCACGACGGATTTCATCCAACATGGCGCCGCGGATCCTTATCCCGGCAAATGTTTCAAACTTGGCACCCTTGCTGCCGTCAAACTTAGTCGACGCCTCAAGCAGGCCTATCATGCCTGCCTGCAGCAAATCATCCAACTGTACGGAAGCCGGCAACCGGGCCAACATGTGGTGCGCGATTCTTTTAACCAGCGGTGCGTACTGTTCAACGATGGATGTTTTATTATCCAAAGCGGTATACGCCGCGGCTTTATTCACTCGATCTATCCTCTTGGTACTCAGGACGCTGCACCAAACGTTCAACAAAGAACTCCAGGTGACCACCCGGCTGTTGCGGAATAGGCCAACTCATGACCTTGTTCGCCAGACCGTGGTAGGCAATGGCCGCCGGTGATTTGGGATAAGCCTCGACAATCAGCTTTTGCTTGCGCACTGACTTTCGCAGGTTTTCATCGAAGGGGATAGTCGCCACCAGCTCCAGCGCCACGTCCAGGAACCTGTCGGTGACCTTACTCAGCTTGGCAAACAGTTCCATACCTTCACGCAGGCTACGGACCATGTTGGCCACTATCTTGAATCTGAATACTCCGTGCTCACGGCTGAGGATCTTAATCAGGGCATAAGCATCTGTGATGGACGTGGGTTCATCACACACCACCACCAGCACATCTTGGGCGGCGCGGGAAAAACTCAGCACCATGTCGGAGATACCGGCTGCGGTATCCACAATCAGCACATCAAACTGGGTGCGCATTTCGCTGAAAGCGCGAATGAGACCTGCGTGCTGCGCTGGGGTCAGCTCCACCATGGCCTGGGCGCCCGATGTCGCCGGGATAATACCAATGCCCTTTGGGCCCCGGAGAATGATGTCATCGAGTTCCGCCTCGCCGGACAGCACATGGGACAGGTTTTTTTCGGCCCTCAGGCCCAACATGACATCCACGTTGGCCAGACCCAGGTCGGCATCCAGTACCAACACCCGCTTGCCCTTCTCGGCAAGCGCAACCGCCGTATTGATGGAAACGCTGGTCTTACCGACCCCGCCCTTGCCACCGCTGACGGCGATTACTTTGACTTTTTCGTTATATGGTTGATTCATCATACGTAAACCGCTTGCTTGATCCCGGGTCATAGCTTTACTCAAATGCATAGGTCGGTTGTTCTGCCCATTTCTTTTCTTTCACGGGTCTGTGTTCATTGTCGTTCATGGCTGCCAGCGCTTGTTTGGCCAGCGCCAGGGTATCAGCCACTTGCATATCTTCAGGAACCCTTTGACCATCGGTCACATAACTCAACTGCAATCCGCTTTGGATCAGCACACTCAGGGCGCCTGCCAAAGAACAGGCTTCATCCAGCTTGGTCAACACAGCCCCGGAAAGGGGGATCCTTTTGAAGTGTTCCACTGCATCCTGCAACACCCGACGTTGTGATGTCGCTGACAATACCAGATAACTGCGGATCGGCAAGGCTCGATTAGCGGTCAGGTTGTCCAGTTGCTCCACCAGACGCATGTCCCTTTGCCCCATTCCTGCCGTATCTATCAATACTAGCTTGCGATTCCTGAACTGATAAAGTATTTGTTCCAACTCATTGAGATCATGAGCTTGCTTTACCGGACAGCCCATTATTTTGCCATAAGTTGCCAATTGCTCAAAGGCTCCAATGCGATAATGATCCGTGGTAATGAGCGCAACTTGATCTGGGCCATGTTGTGCAGCGAATCGCGCCGCCAATTTGGCGATGGAAGTGGTCTTGCCGACACCGGTTGGGCCGACAAAAGCCACCACGCCACCGCGACGCACTATGTCATCGCCCTGATTGTCCAACATGTTGGCCAGACTCTGGGGCAAGGCCCTGACCAGCTCGACAGGTGAATAATGCTCAGACAGGGCTGCCAGCTTGGCTGCCACGGCAGGGGAAAACTCCGCGTCAATCAAACGGCTCTCCAGCATGGCCCCTACCGGATTGTTACGTTTCTTTTGCTCCGACATCAGGGCGGCAACTTGATGAGTCAACAAATTACGCAGGGAACTCAATTCCTCACGCATGGCATCCAGCTCTGCGCTGGGCTTTTGCTGGGCGCGCTGTTTATCGGGGGACGGTGTAAAGGTCGCAGGCTGGGGCGCCGATTTGGGTGCAGGAGCTTCCAGTCCGCGGGCCCAGGCAGGCATATCCAGCTCACTTTCCTGTTGTCCGCTCAGCTGCTGCATACGGCTTTGTTGTTTTTCCAGCAAAGCCTGCAGCGAATCGGCGGGTGCCGCGGCAACTTTTTGACGGCTGGTCTTGATAGCGGATGGGGACAGGCCGAGAGAAACTCTGTCGTCGGCCACCTCTTCAAAAGGGGAAATAGACTGGGGCTTGGCAGCAACCGGCTTGGGATCGTCGTAGTCTACGGCTGCAACAATTTCTATGCCGCCGGTCACCTTTTTATTGGACATGATGACCGCATCGGAACCCAGAGTCTCTTTTACCTGAGCCAGTGCCGCACGCATATCTTTGGCAAAAAAACGTTTAATTTTCATTATTTATCCCCTACTGGCCCACCGCCGACACGATGCGGATTTGCTTCTCATCCGGCACCTCCTGATAGGATATAACCCTCAGGTTTGGAATGGTGTATTTCACGAATCTCGACAGGGTGGAGCGCAACATCCCCGAGGTCAGCAGAATGGCAGGTTGTCCCACCATTTCCTGTCTCTGGGCGGCATCAGCCAGTGATTGCTGCATCCGCTCTGCCAGGCCGGGTTCGATATTGGGTCCCTCTCCCCCGGTCGCCTGCATAGATTGATGCAACATCTGTTCCAACTCTGGCGCCAATGTTATGACAGGGATTTCCGCCTCGGGGCCGGCGATTTCCTGCACTATCATCCGCTTCAGGGCAATACGCACCGCCGCGGTCAGTACCTCGGTATCATTGCTCTTGGTGCCGTATTCCAGCAGGGTTTGAACTATAGTGCGCAGATCCCTTACCGATACGCCTTCATTGAGCAGGTTCTGCATCACCTTGACCACATTGCCAAGGGACATCACATCCGGAATAAAGCCGTCAACCAACTTGGGTGAGCGCTTGGCCAGCATATCCATCAATTGCTGGACTTCCTCGTAACCGAGCAGCTTGGCGGCATTATTGGTCAGCAGCTGACTGATGTGGGTTGCCACCACAGTCGCGGCATCCACCACAGTGTATCCCAGGGTCTGGGCGTGTTCCCTCAGCTCGGGCGCAATCCAGACCGCTTCCAAACCAAAGGCAGGATCGCGGGTTTCAATACCATCCAGCTTGCCGAATACCTGACCAGGGTTGATGGCCAGCTCGCAGTCATGGCGTACATCCGCCTCTCCGACCACCACACCCATCAGGGAAATCCGGTAAGCATTGGGTGACAAGTCCAGGTTGTCACGAATATGAACCGCCGGCACCAGGAAGCCCAGCTCCTGGGACAACTTCTTGCGTACGCCCTTGATCCGACCGAGCAGTTCACCGCCCTGCCCCTTGTCCACCAAGGGAATGAGGCGATAACCCACTTCCAGACCGATAGTGTCAACATGACGCACATCATCCCAGCCCAGCTCCTTGGGTTCATGGTCGAGTTTTTCCACCGTGCCTTGAGAAGCCTTTTCCAACGCCTTTTGTTTGTTCAGTTCATTGCGTTTGTTGACCCAAATGGCCGCTGCTGCGGTCAGCAGTGCAAAGGTCAGGAAGGCCAGGTGAGGCATGCCGGGCACTATGCCCATGATAAACAGCACCCCGGCGGCGATGGCCAGCGACTTGGGACTGTCAAACATCTGGCTCATGACCATCTGGCCCATGTCACCGGACTCATTCTGGCGAGTCACCATCAGCGCGGCGGCAATGGAGAGCAGCAAGCCGGGGATTTGGGCCACCAGGCCGTCACCTATGGTCAACAGGGTGTAGATTTCTACCGCTGTGGAGAAGTCCAGACCATGTTGCACCATACCAATGACGAAACCACCGAGAATGTTAATGGCCAGGATCAGCATACCGGCGATGGCATCGCCCTTTACGAATTTGGACGCACCGTCCATGGCGCCGTAAAAGTCGGCCTCACGGGTCACTTCGGCACGGCGGGTACGGGCTTGATCCTGGTTGATGATGCCGGCGTTGAGATCGGCATCGATGGCCATTTGCTTGCCAGGCATGGCATCCAGGGTAAAGCGGGCACTGACTTCGGAAATACGGCCGGCACCCTTGGTGACCACGGCGAAGTTGATAATGATAAGGATCAGGAACACCACCAAACCCACGGCGTAGTTGCCGCCGATGACCACTGAACCGAAGGCTTCAATCACCTTACCGGCCGCATCGCCACCATTATGACCTTCGAGCAGAACCACCCGGGTTGATGCCACGTTCAGCGCCAGGCGCAGCAAGGTGGCCACCAGAAGCACTGTGGGGAAAGCAGCAAAATCCAGTGGTCTGTCGGTGTAAATGGCCACCAACAGAACCACCAGAGCCAAGGCGATATTGAAGGAAAACAAAATATCGAGCAGGAATGCCGGGATCGGCAGCACTATCATGGCCAGGGCGGCCAACACCAGGACAGGAGTACCCAGTCCCTTGATATTTTTGGGTTTAACCTGCTTGATTTGCCCGAGAGTCGCTAACAGATCCATTCACATTCAACCAGAAATTTGACGCTGTGGCAGGGATAAAGCAAAGAGCAGGCCAAGATGACTCAGTATTTCAAATCGTCCGGAATTGGCTGGTTGAGCGGGATGGGTTTGGGTCTGGTGCCCTTGCCCTTCTGGTATTGCCGCAACTGGAATACATAGGCCAGCACCTGGGCCACGGCGGTGAACAGGCCTTCCGGCACCTGCTGATCGAGTTTGGTGGTGTGATAAATGGCGCGGGCCAGTGGCGGCGCCGACACTATCGCCACCTTGTGTTCCCGGGCAATCTCGCGGATTTTGAAGGCCACATCGTCCACGCCCTTGGCAACCACAAAGGGCGCCGGTGAGCGGGTGACGTCATATTTGATTGCCACCGCATAATGCTCCGGGTTGACCACTATCACGTCGGCCTTTGGCACCTCTGCCATCATACGTCGCATGGCCATTTCCCGCTGCATCTGGCGGATCCTGCCCTTCACCTCGGGCTTACCTTCGGTGTCCTTGTATTCGTCCTTGACTTCCTGCTTGGTCATTTTCAACTGGCGGTTGTGATTCCACAGCTGAAATGGCACATCTATGGCGGCGATGAGCAGCATGGAGGCACTGATCCACAGGAACATCCACATCACCAGCTTAAGGGCATGGAATACATTACCCGGCAGATGGTCGTTGGACAGCTGCATGATTTCGTTGAAATGCACCGAAAGCAGCACGTACGCCGCCAGCGCGACCACGGAAAACTTGGCGATGCCCTTCACCAGCTCCACCAGGGCCTGGACACCGAACATCCGCTTGAAGCCGTTCATGGGGTTGAGTTTGTTGCCCTTGGGCATAAAGGCGCTGGCGGAAAAGGTGATCCCCCCCAGCACTATATTGCCGATAAAAGCTATCAGCCCCAACATCAGCAAAAACCCCAGCATGGGCAAGGCCAATTCGCGCCCCACCGCGCCCCACACCAGCAACATGCTTTGGGTATCAAATACCTGATCGCGGGTCATGGTGAACACACTGCCCATCATCAGGTACATACTGCGGGCCAGCATTGGGCCCATCATTAAAAAGCCGGCCGCTGCCGCCAGCAATACGGCGGCTGTGCCCAATTCCTTGGATCGGGCAACCTGACCTTTCTCGCGCGCCTGTTCAAGGCGCCTCGACGTGGGTTCTTCTGTCCTTTCCTGACTGGTATCGTTCTCTGCCATGGTCTAATTCACCTTGCATTGAACGCGGCTGATATCGCACATAAGCAATTGGGCAGCCTGCCAGATTTCGTCGAAATGGCCCATGATGGGCTCCAGGGTCAACCAGAGGATCAACAGACCACAGATCATGATGACGGGAAAACCTATGGCAAAAATGTTCAGCTGCGGGGCAGCCCGGGTCATCACCCCGAAGGAGAGGTTTATCAGCAACAGGGCGGTAATGGCGGACAGGGACATGGTCAGGGCGGCGCCGAACATGTAGTTGCCCCACTCGGCCAAGGCCCGATAACTGGAAATATTGATGCCTTCCATTGACACTGGCACCGTCTCAAAGCTGGCAATCAACATGCGGATCATCAGCAAATGCCCGTCTACCGCCAGGAATATCATGGTTGCCAGCAGCAGGAAAAAGTTACCCACTGCAGGGGTTTGCTGCCCCGAACCCGGGTCCACCATGGAGGCGAAACCCAAACTGGTTTGCATGCCCACTATCTGTCCCATGAGCACAAAAATCTGGATCATCATCAGGCTGACAAAGCCCATGGCCACCCCGATAAGCACCTGCTGGGCACTGATAAAAACCGAGCTCAGGGCAAAAAGTTCCCCTGAGGGCATGGGGGGTAACATGGGGGCGACGGCGAAGGTCATGGCCACGGACAACAGCAATCTGACCCTGGCTGGGGTGGTATTGGCGCCAAATACCGCCATCACCATCAACATGGCGGCAATCCGGAACAGGGGCCAAAGATAGCCCTTGATACTGTCCATGAGTGTCGCCAGCAGCCAGTCCATATCAACCCACAACCGAGGGAATGAGGTTGACCATCTCGACGAAGAAGTCCATCAGGGTCTGCACCAGCCAATGCCCTGTGTACATCAGTGCCAACAAGGTGATAAGCAAACGCGGCAGGAAACTTAAGGTCTGTTCGTTGATGGAGGTGGCGGCCTGGAATACCGCCACTATCAGGCCCACCACCAGCCCGGGCACCACAATGACAGACACCGCCATCACTATGACCGCCAGGGCATCACGGAAGATATCAATCAGGGCTTCTGGAGTCATGTGCTGTCTCCCTAGGGCCCAAAGCTGTTGGCCAGGGTACCGAGCACCAGGCTCCAGCCATCCACCAGCACAAACAACATGATCTTGAACGGCAGCGACACAATCATGGGTGACAGCATCATCATACCCATGGCCATCAGGATACTGGCCACCACCAAATCGATCACAAGGAAGGGCACAAACAGCATAAAGCCTATCTGGAACGCGGTTTTGAGTTCACTGGTAATGAAGGCCGGGATTAAAACGGTAATGGGCGCCGCTTCGGGACTGTCTATGTCTTTGTAGCCGGCAATATCGATGAAGGTTTGCAGATCCGTGGTGCGCACCTGAGACAGCATAAAGGCCTTGAGCGGTTCCTTGCCCTGATCAAAGGCCTGGGTCACCGTAAGCTGCTCATCCAGATAGGGCTTAACGCCCTGCTCGTAAATCTTGTCAAACACTGGCGCCATGATGAAGAAGGTCATGAACATTGCCATTCCCACCAGCACCTGATTCGAGGGCGTCTGCTGCAGGCCAATGGCCTGCCGCAATATCGACAGCACCACTATGATGCGGGTAAAGCTGGTGAGCATGATAACCATGGCCGGCAAAAAACTCAGCGCCGTCATCAACAGCAGAATTTGCAGGGTAACCGAGTATTCGCTGCCGCCATCGGGGGTGGTGGTTACAGTGACAGCCGGCAATACACCATCGGCAGCGCCCGCAGGCAAAGCCAAGATACAACACATCAGCGCCAGAATACGGAAAAAATAATTGCTCATGCCTGTTTTGCCTTAGCCTGCTTCAGGCGCGCTGCAAACGTATTGTTTTGGGGGATGTCCAGGGGAGAGGCGAGTTTTTCAATCAGATTGACACTGCTTGGCGTTACCCCCAGCAGATATTGCTCGCCGCCAACATCCACCAACACCAACTTTTCCTTTTGTCCCAATGGGGTCACGGCCAGCGTCTTCATCAGACTGCCACTGCCGGGCACCAAATTGAGGCGCCGCAGCAGATAGGCCAGTATAAAAATCAGCAGCAATACCAGGATAAGGCCCCCGAGCATGCTGGCCAGAGGCGCCAGATTGGATGCAGGCGCCTGTGTTTCGGCGGCTGTACTGGCGGGTGCCAAGGCGGCAAACAGGGTACCTGTCACAGGCGCTTTCCTCTTACTTGAGTTTCTTAATCCGTTCGGTTTGGCTGATCACATCGGTCAGGCGGATACCGAATTTATCGTTCACCACCACCACTTCACCGTGGGCTATCAGGGTGCCGTTGACCATGACATCCAAAGGCTCACCAGCGACCCTGTCCAGCTCAACCACAGAGCCCTGGTTCAGCTGCAGCAGGTTGCGGATGCTGATAAAGCTGCGACCCACTTCCATGGAAATGGTCACAGGAATATCCATAATGGTATCCAGCTTGGCCGCGTCTTCCGAGGTCAGCGGTTTGCTTTCATCTTTCAGCTCTTCATATTCAGCAATCTGAGCTTCTTCCAAAGCCTGTTCGGCCATGGCCGCTGCCCAATCGTCTTCTGTACTCATATCAGTTCACCTTACAAATCAGAGATATCTCTGGATTTTCCTTTGCGGGTCACCAGTTGTAATTCACTCTTGACCGTTTCCGGACGTGGAATTTTCTCACAAATCTTCAGCGCCAGATTCTCCCGCGAGCGGCCGAGTTTGCAGCGGTAGGTCGGCAAGTCTTCAATCTTCATCAAGACGTATTCGGGTAACTCCACCGGGATGATATCGCCGGCCTTCATTTCCATCACGTCACGCAGGGTCAGTTCATGCTCGACCAGGGTGGCATCAAAGCCCACGTCCACGTCCATGATCTCGTCCCGCAGTGCCTGGGACCAGCGCATATCCGTGTCCTGCTTATCGCTCTGCACACCGGCGTCGAGCAGTTCCCTTATGGGTTCTATCATCGAATAGGGCATGGTGATGTGGAAGTCTCCACCACCACCATCCACTTCTATATGGAAGGAGTTCACCACCACCACCTCGGTGGGGCTGACGATGTTGGCCATGGCAGGGTTGACTTCCGAGTCCAGATAATCGAACTCCACGTCCATCACCGGCGCCCAGGCGTCCTTATAATCTTCGAAAATGATCTTCAGCAGTAACTGGACAATACGTCGCTCGGTCGGGGTAAATTCACGGCCTTCGATCTTGGCATGGAATCGACCGTCGCCCCCGAAGAAGTTGTCCACCAGGATAAACACCAGGCGGGCTTCCATGGTGATCAACGCCGTGCCCTTAAGGGGCTGAAAACGCACCATGTTAAGACTGGTGGGCACGAACAGGGTATGGACGTATTCGCCGAACTTGAGCATCTGAACGCCGTTGATGGACACTTCGGCGGCACGGCGCATCATATTGAACATGCTGATCCGCAGGTGACGGGCAAAACGCTCGTTCACGATTTCCAGCGTCGGCATCCGGCCACGGACGATCCTGTCCTGGGAAGAAAAGTCGTAGGCACGCGCCTCTATGCCACTCTCGTCGACATCTTCCTCTTCGACATCATCGACCCCGTGAAGTAGCGCGTCAATTTCGTCTTGGCTTAATAAATCAGTCACGATTCCGCCTTTTATCCATCAATGCCAGGATGCCTATTGCATCACAAAGCCGGTAAACAATACTTTTTCAACCACTTTATGGCCGGTCACCGGCTGCAGCGTGTTCTGCACATTCAGCAGCGCCAGTTGTCTGAGTTCATCCTTCCCGGCCTGGGTCGTCATTTTCTGCTCGTCGGCACCGCTGAAAGTGGTCAGCAGGGCATCCTCAATCAAAGGAATGTGCTTACGGACCAGAACATCATCTTCGGAGCCACGTACCATCAACTGCACCTTGATTTCCACCAAGCGCGTACGATTGGCACCGGGCAGGTTGAACAAAAATGGGCGCGGCATCCCCACATAGTAAGCTTCGCTTTTGGTGGCGGGGTCGGCGCTGGTACTCATTTCTGCGGTGTCTGTGGCAGGGGATTCCCCGGCACTCTCGTCATCCCCTGACAGGAAAAACCACAATCCCAGCACAATCAGCAGCAGTAACACACCACCACCGATGCCAAACAACAATAACTTGTTGCGCTTATTGGGCTGCTGCGTTTCTTCCAGTTTCAGATCTTCTTCTTCAGCCATGTATCCGCCTTTGTCCTTGCCAATGACAACCCTGATGCTTGCGATTGCCTATAGGTTACCTCGTTAAGCGTAATAATCTATACCCGAGCCGTAACTTGTTGTCTGATTTACGCTTAACAAAGTTTCTTCTGCTGCTTTTTCATCCATGGATTCCTCGGATGCACCACCACTGCCTTCGCGACTGCCGAAGTCTCGGCCACCACCGCCCTGGGACACCTGACCATCGGTCAGCTGCATGCCCTGCTCTGCCAGCATTTCCCTGAGTCTTGGCAGTGCCTGCTCCATCACATCACGGGTCTGTGACTGGGTGACATGGAATTGCACCTGGGTTTCCTGCCCTTGCACCTGAATGCGCACCATCATTTGTCCCAGTTCCGGCGGGTCAAGACGGATTTCCGCCTGTTGGATCCCCTGGCTGACCATGGTGACCAATTGCTGCTTCATCATGGGGGCAAAACGCTGGATCATGTCATGCATGTTCTGGGTCTGCTCCATGCCCTGTCGCAATGACAGCTGCAACTGTGGCATCTCGGAACGGCTGGGCTGTGACAAGGCCTGGAGATCTTTGTGGCCCTCGCCATTCATGCCTGCAAACAATAGAGCATCCTGGGCTTTCAGCTGCACCTGGGGCTCTTTTCCTTCCACCACAATGAGTTCACTGTTGGCCAATTGTTTCGCTGCATCGGCCACCGGCATCGCCATTCCATCCTGCATGGCGCCAGCCGCCAATGGATTGACAGTTTGCGAAACGCCTTGAGCTACGTTTGGCGCAGCAGAATTAACCTGAGCCTGGGAGACTGCCACCGGCTGCAACTTAAATTCGGCCACAGTCTGTTGTCCCTGCTCTACCTTGGCGTCTTTTGCCAAAGGCACCACAGGCGCGGTATCCGTGCTCTCTTGTCCGTCAACATTGCCGGTGATCTGCTGCTTAATCGGCATTATATGGTCTTTTTCCGCACCGGAAGGCTTGCCCGCACCCCATTCAGGGGGCAGTCGCTGGCCTTTGGATATGTTCAGGGCATCGTCCTGGCTAGCTGCGCCATCGACCAAACGATGGTCGTTTATTCCCTGGGAGCCCATCAACTGCTGCAACTGGGCCATGGCGGAGGGGTCTTTGAATTCTTGGTTCAGCCATTGCTGCAACTCTTCGTCCGACATCTGCTGCAACATCTTGGGATCGACATCGAGTAGCTCGGCCAACTCGCTGAGGATTTCCGGATTACCCGACTCCAATTCAAACATTAACCTGTCCATGGCCTGCAACGGCGACATGGTGCCGGAAGCCGGCTCACCTTCAGTCAGCTTGGGAAGCAGATCCGGATCCTGCTGCAAACTGTCACCATCGAGGGTGGCAACGGCAAGATCGGCGGCAACGTCAGCGGCAAGATCGGCGGCAAAGTCTGTCGCACCTGATTGGCTTTGCGGCTCCTGAATAATGCTTGAGTACTGAATTTGCGCGAAGACCAGGGCGACGTTATCTTCGTTGTCGGCTGACGTTTTGGCGTCAAGTTCTTCGGACTTATCGCCGGGACTGGCACGATCAACCCTGACCGTTTCCTGTGTTTCACCACTGGCGGTTGCCTTGTCGAAAAACGCTGAAAAATCACCGTTTTCATTACTGTCGACGCTGTCTTTTCCCGCAGTGGCCTGCACCTTGGCTCCACCACCCAACAGCACATTGCTCATTTGTTGCATTGCGTTCTCCTCACCTGCTGCGCCTAAGCGCAACCCGGGGCCCAGTCGACCGTCGGCATTATGACTGGCGCTTCTACCTTAATGGGATTAAGCAAAAATCGAACCAGAAATGCTAAATATCTTTCAGCAATGGATAAATTGTTCAGCGGCGGATAAATTGTTGAATGGCGAACTCATCGGCAAGCTTTTGCTCGCGCTTGGCTTCTGCCCGCTCGCGCTTCTGCGCCTTGTGCTCAAGCAGCAGTTCCACGGCCTTGCGCTTTTGCTGCTTTTCCAGCCAATGTTGCTGCCGATGCTGCACCTGGGTGTTGGCACTGGCAACGGTGCGTAATTGTTGGCTGATGGCCTGATCTATCTGTTGGATGAACTTGTGAAACTGCTGGTAATAGTTGGCACTGATCTGTTTGCCCTGCTGCCCGGTCAGCTGTTGCATATAGTCCAGCCGATACTGATTGAGGGCATCAAGCTGCTGCTTGCGTTTCTGGGCATCTAGCTGGGCTGCCTTAAGCTGCAAGGCCGCCTGCTCTTCTGCTTCGGAGGCGAGTTTGAGCACTGTCAGCAGTGGATCCCGGGCGGCCATGGATTACACCTTGCACTGGGCGGCAAGCTGGGTCAGCATCATCTCGCTGTCAGCAAAGGAAATGGCATCGCGCATGGTCTGGCGCAAAAAGGCGTTCATCACCGGCTGCAGTCGAATGGCATTGTCGATGCGGGGATCGCTGCCCTGGGCGTAAGCCCCGATGGAAATCAGATCTTTATTTTGCTGGTACAGGGAATACACCTGTTTAACTTTGCGCATGCACTCCAGATGCAGATCGGAAATCACCATGGGCGCCACCCGGCTGATGGAGGCTTCGATGTCAATGGCAGGGTAATGCCCGGAGTCGGCCAAAGCCCTGGAAAGCACTATGTGACCGTCGAGAATCGCCCGGCTGGCGTCGGCAATGGGATCCTGTTGGTCGTCCCCCTCGGTCAGCACGGTATAGAAAGCGGTAATCGAGCCCTGCCCCGGACCACCGTTACCGGCGCGTTCCACCAACCTGGGCAACTTGGCAAACACCGATGGCGGATACCCCTTGGTTGCGGGGGGTTCCCCCACGGCCAAGGCAATTTCACGCTGGGCCTGGGCATAACGGGTCAGGCTGTCCATCAACAGCAGCACGTCGTAACCCAAATCACGGAAATACTCGGCAATTCGGGTGGAAGTTTCACAGGCCCGCAGACGCATCAGGGGCGAGGTATCGGCAGGTGCCGCCACCACCACGGAGCGGGCCCGGCCTTCGGGCCCCAGGATTTCCTCAATGAATTCTTTTACTTCGCGGCCACGCTCGCCCACCAGGCCCACCACAATAATGTCGGCGGTGGTCCCCCGGGTCATCATGCCAAGCAACACCGACTTACCCACCCCCGAACCGGCGAACAGGCCCATACGCTGACCTTTACCCACGGTGAGCATGGCATTGATGGCGCGCACCCCCACATCCAGGGGTTCATGAATGGGCCTTCTGGCCAGAGGATTAATGGCAGGACTGTGGCGGGAGGCTTTTTGATCTGTGTTCAGCGGCCCCAGGCCATCCAGTGGCTGGCCACTGCCGTCCAGCACCCGCCCCAGCAGCGACATGCCAACATTGAGGCCACTCTGTTCGCCCAAAGGGATAACCCGGGCTCCGGGAAGTACGCCCCTGAGTTCATCTATGGGCATCAGGTACAGGAGTTCGTCGTCAAAACCTATGACTTCGGCCACCAGCTCACCCTGCATGGTCTCGATGGCGCACAGGCTGCCGACTGGGGCACGGCAGCCACTGGCCTCCAGGGTCAAGCCCACTACGCGTACCAATTGGCCGGAGGCCACGGGTCTGAAAGGGGCAATACCCTGGGTGTATTGCGTCAGGTTATGGAGCAGGTGTTGGCTGCGAGCTGACATCATCGTCTCCCGGTTCCGAGGTCTGCACCCCGGCTTGGTCCTCTTCAGCCGCGGCAAGCGTTTGTTCGGCTTGTTCCAGATGCTGCTCATGATTTGCCAGCTGCTGCTTCAAAATACCGGTCTGCTGCTCCAGGCCTTCAAACACAGCGGCCATTCTTTGTTCAATGCGCAGATCCACGCTGGAGCGTTGGCTTTCGATAATGCAATCGCCCCGCGCCAGAGTGGGATCCGCTTCAATTTCCCACTTTTGTCGCTCCAGCTGGGCCTGACTATAAAGACCTGACAGCAATTCAACGTCGTCGGGATTTAGGCGCAGATTGATCCGCTGCTCCTTGATGGGCAAACACTCTACCCCTTTTCGAAGTGCGGCCAATACCTGTTCGGGGTGAGTCTTAAGCTCATGGAGCAACACCTGGCGCGCCAGGGTCATGGCCAACTCCACCAGTGACAGTTCAATTTCTTTATCCAGGTGTGACAGGGGGGCGGCAAACTGTGCCATTAAGGCTTCAAAGCGTTCAACCAAATGCCCGGCTTGCGCCAGGCCCTCCGCCAATCCCTGTTCGTGCCCCTGGACGAAGCCTTCCTTATGGCCCTGTTCCAGTCCGGTGAGACGGCCCTTTTCCAGCCCCTCGCCATATCCCTGTTCCTGACCCGCGGTAAAGCCTTCCTGTTCGGCGGCCTCACGAATGGCTTCGATTTCCGCCATGGTCGGCGGCGCCACCACCTCTTCGGCCGGCGCAGGCTGGTAAACACCGGGTTTACGTCCAAGCAGGTTGGACTCCACCGATTGCTGGACTTCGGTCACATCGGGCAACTGCCAGTGACTGAAGTCCTTGTCGCTCTCGGGGCGCAGCAGGTGTTTGGCGGGTTTGCTGTAGGTCATAGTTAGATGAACTCTTCACCGCCACCGCCGCCGAGCATAATCTCACCGGCATCGCTCAGGCGTCTGGCAATGGACAGGATCTCTTTCTGGGCCAATTCAACTTCACTGACCCGGATCGGGCCCATGGCCTCAAGATCGTCACGCAGCAACTCGGCTGCACGTTTGGACATGTTGCCAAGGATCTTGTCCTTGAGTGGTTCGTCGGTACCCTTCAGGGCCTTCATCAACACATCCTGTTGTACTTCGCGCAGCAGCGTCTGGATACCGCGGTCGTCCACGTCGATAAGGTTTTCGAACACAAACATCAGATCCTGGATCTGTTGCGCCATTTCCTCGTCGGATTCGCGCATGGTTTCCATCAGCTGGCTCTCGATGGCGGTATCCAGGTAGTTCATGATGTTGGCCGCCGCTTTCAGGCCGCCCATCTTCGCCGCCTGGGCGCCACCCTGGCCGGCAAACTGTTTCTCCATGATGTCGTTCAGTTCCTGCAAGGCCGCTGGCTGAACTTCTTCAAGGTTGGCAATCCGCATCAGCAAATCAAGACGGGTATTTTCCGGGAACTGGGCAAAAATTTCCGCCGCCTGATCCGGCTCAAGATAGGACAGCACTATGGTCTGAATTTGTGGGTGTTCGTTCTGGATGATGGTGGCCACCTGACGGGCATCCATCCACTTGAGTGAATCGAGCCCCTTAGCACCGCCACCCATGATGATCTGTTCGATAAGGTTGCCGGCCTTGTCTTCACCCAGAGCTGCGGTCAATGCCTTACGCACAAACTCTTCGCTGTTGAAGCCAATGGAGGAAAACTTCTGGATATCATCCAGGAACAGCTTGTGTACCCCGATGACCTTTTCCTGACCGAAATCCTGCATCGCCGCCATGGCCATACCCACCTTTTGCACCTGCTTGGGTTCCAGATGTTTGAGGATGGCGGCAGCATCGGCCTCGCTCAGGCTCAGCAGCAGGATGGCCGTCTTATCAATACCGGACAAGTCTTTGACATTGAAGCCGGTTGTCACTTTCTCTTTAGTCTCAGCCATTGTCTTGTAACCAGTTCTTCACCACTTGGGTGGATAGTTCGGGCTCGTTGGCCACCAGTGCGCGTATGGCCTTAATCATATCATCATCTTTGTGCAGATTTGGGATCAAAATTGAGCCGTCATCCGCATAACTGTACTCTGCATCGGGGGCCGACAACATGCCCAGGGTATCGGCCGCATACTGGTCCTCGATTTCTGCCAGTTCATGACCCAGACGGGGTTCATCGGGCATGGCAATGCCATCGGGATAAATAAGCCGCTTCAGCATGGGGCGGACCACGAACAGGATCAGCACCAGGATAACGAAGGCACCCAGTCCCAACTTGAGGGCACGCCAGAACCAGGGTTGCTCCCAAAGCTCGGGCTCGGGGACCTCCTCAATAAGCTGGTCCATAAAGGGCACGGTAACCACTTCCAGCATGTCGCCACGCTGACTGTTGAAGCCCACGGCGCCTTCCAGCAGACGGCGGATATTGGTCAGCTCCTGCTCCGTTCTGGGCACGCGGGCCACCTGACCTTCGCCGTTGGCGCCGCCGTTCTTGAAATCCACCGCCACAGAAACACTCACCCGGCGCAATACCCCAACCTGTTGACGGGTATGGCTGATAGTGGTGTCGAGCTCATAATTACGGGTGGCTTCCCTGTGACTGGAACCATTGTTCTGAGAGGCAGACTGGTTCGCAGCCGCCAGGGTTTGCGGGATGTTGGACTCCATGGGAGGCTGATTGGACAGAGCGCCCGGGATCCCCATCACACCGGCGCCGCCGCTGCTGTTTTCGACCGTCATTTCACTGCGAACCGCGGGCAGGTCGGGATTGAATCTTTTTGCAGTCTGCTCTACCGCGGTAAAGTCCATGCTGACATCCACCTGGGAGGTGAAATTTTCCGGCCCCAGTATCGGCATCAAAATCGCGTCAATCTTACTGCGGTATTCGGCTTCTTTCTGTTGTACCAGTTCAAGCTCCCGACGGGCGCGGGCAGAGACACCATCCTGGCTGCCGGAGTTGAGCAAACGGCCATTGGAGTCTGTGACTGTCACCTTGGTGGGTTCCAGCCCCTGCACGGCCGAGGCCACAATGTCCACAATCGCATCCACTTCACCCTGGCCCAAACCTCCACGACGGGTAGTGACCACCACAGTGGCGCTGGGTTGGGATTTATTGCGGGCGAATACGTTTTCTTTGGGCAGCGCCAGGATCACCTTGGCGCGACTGATACTTTTCAACTCTTCAATGGCGCGGGCCAGGTTTTGCTCCTGACTGTGTTTCAGACGGGCCAGTTCCATGCGCTGGCTGACGCCGAACCCACTGTCCTGACTGAGGAAGTCCTCGCCGCCCGCCGGAGAGCTGTCGACACCGGCGCGGCTCAGCATCATCTTGACGTCCTGATACTTGTCCTCGGGCACCTTCACCACATCCACATCAATCTGGTAGGGGATCTTGTTCTTGTCGAGCACATCCAGCACCTGCACCATTTCCTGGGTTTCCATCTTACCCAAGGGACGGTACTCAGGCTCCTGAGCCCACATCATGATAAACACCGCCAGGGCCAAACAGATGGCAAGGGCCAAAATCATGGTGATTTGACGCATCATGTCGACGCCCCCCAGGCTGCCTAGCATGCCGGGTTTGTTTTCCTGTGCCATTCCTTCCAGCCCCTCGGCGCCCATTCCTGCACCGCCTCCGACTATCATATCTGTGCTCACGTCAGTCACCCTTTAAATGCGTTACGGGCCTATACAGGCATGCTCATGATTTCTTTGTATGCTTCTACCAGCTTGTTGCGCACCTGTACCGTGGCCTCGAAGGCGACACTGGCCTTTTCCCGGGCAATAACCGTGTCGGACAGAGTGACTGTGGTGTCCCCCATCTCAAGACGGGTGGCCAGATTGCTGGAGGTACTTTGAAGCTGGCTGACGTTACCCAGGGCATTGACCAGCAGATCACCAAAATCGGTGCCCGCGGTATTGTTAACCTGGCGCAGAGGATTGGCTTCTATGCCCATCTGCGGCGAGATTTCGCGCGTCAGCGCTTGCATCTCCTGCAGCAGTGAAGAATTTCCAATTTGCATATCCGGCTCCCTTGTCACTAATTTGACGGCGATTAAACGCGATAACAAGATAAAGCAAAATCTTTGCCAACTGTATCAGGGCAAGAAAGCAGAAACGAGGAAAAGCAGAGACAGGCTCTGCTTTTATGGGTGGGGATCAGCGGTCAGGCCGGTAATTGAATGCCCATTTCACGCATCCTGGCCATCTTGTACCTGAGCGTGCGGGCACTGATCCCCAGACGCTCGGCCACCAGTTTGCGGCTGCCTTTACATTGGGACAGGGTTTCAAGAATGATGACGTGCTCCTGGGCCTTGAGTTCATCCCCCAGGCCATCCGGCTCACAGCGTCCTTCCTCTGTATGTTCGGTAAAGGCCACTTCCTGGGCATCCAGAATAATGTCCTGGGCCGTCACCGTCGCATCGTGGCACAGAATGATGGCGCGCTGGATGACATTATCCAACTCCCGCACGTTGCCGGGCCAACGGTAGGACAGCAAACGACGGCAGGCACCATCGTCCAGTTCGGGAGCCGCGCCAATACCATTGCGACTCCAATGGCGGGCCAGAAGATGACGGGCCAACGGCAATATATCTGCCGGACGTTGGTTCAGCGACGGCCAGGTCAGAGGGAACACATTGATCCTGTAATAAAGATCTTCCCTAAAATCCCCCTGCTCGGCCATGGACTTAAGATCCCTGTTGGAGGTTGCCAACACCCTGACATCCAGCTTGATGGTTTTGCGACTGCCGAGCCGTTCAACTTCACGCTCCTGCAATACCCTCAGTAACTTGGCCTGCAGCGCAAGATCCATCTCGGAGATCTCGTCCAACAGCAAGGTGCCACCCTGGGCCTGCTCAAACTTGCCGGGGCAAGCCTGGAAAGCACCGGTGAAGGCGCCCTTTTCATAGCCGAACAGGGTCGCCTCCAACATGTTCTCCGGAATGGCGGCACAGTTAATGGCCACAAATGGCCCCTCGGCCCTCGGGCTGTTGTTGTGAATATACCGCGCCAGCACTTCCTTTCCCGAACCGCTGGGGCCCAGGATCATTACGGAAGCGTCCGACTTTGCCACCCGCTCAGCCAGAGACAGCAGTGCCAAGCTCTTATCATCGGCTACCACCGGCCTGTCGGGAGCCGCTGCCACCGGCAGATAACGGCTGACCTGATTGAGCAGCACCTCAGGGGCAAAGGGTTTGGCCAAATAATCAACCGCCCCCAGTTTAATGGCACTGACAGCACTGCCTATGGTGGCAAAGGCAGTCATCAGCAACACCGGGATCTTGGGATGATGTTGCCTCAGATAGCCAAGCAGGCCCATGCCACCTATACCTTCCATCTGTACGTCACTGATCACCATATCAAAACGGCGATGCTTGAGCGCCAGAATGGCCTCTTCGGCACTGGCAACCTCCTGACAATCGTAGTGAGCCAGCATCAGGGTATCCACCAGCGCCTCACGCAGCGCGGCATCATCCTCCACCAGCAATATGCTTGCTTCAGCCATGGTTGACCTCCTCTTTGATGGACTCGGCCACCAGCGGAAAACGCAATGTCACACAGCATCCTTGCCCGGGCGCGCATTGCATATTGAACTCGCCGCCGTGATTGCGGACCACGGTCTGCACCACGGCCAATCCCAACCCGGTTCCCTGGGCTTTGGTGGTATAAAAAGGTTCCAGCACTTTTTGCTGTAGAGCTGGCTCAAGGCCTTTACCGTTATCCGTGACCGTCAGCAGCACCTGCCCCTCTGTATCCTCGGCCCTTACTTCTATCCGGCTGGCACCTGCCTCAAGGCTATTCATCAACAAATTATTTATCGCTGACCCCAGGGCATTGGCATTGGCCAGGATTTGTCCCTGACTGGAATCGATAAGCTGCAATTGAGCTTGGCTGCGCTGTGCCAGGGGAGCGCAGTTATCCATCACTGTGGCCAGTATGGGTGCCAGTTGAGTACGCTCACCCATGGCTTCGTGACGCCCCTTGGCCATCAACAGCATGTCATTGACCTGACGCTCAAGCTCGTTGAGCCTGTCCACCAATTTTTGTCGAAAGCGGGATGAGGATTCGGCAGTTAACTTGGCACTGCCAAGATTGGACGCATAAAGTAATGCCGCCGCCAGGGGGGTACGGATCTGGTGTGCCAGAGTGGCTACCATTTTTCCCAAGGCAGACAAACGTTGCAGGTGTGCCACGTGTTTTTGCAACAAACGGGTCTCGGTCAGATCCGTCAGTACAATCAATTGCCCCTGGGTTTGCAGTAAAGGGGTAATGGCCAACTTGACCCTGCGGCCATTGCGCAAGGACACTTCGTGACCATCATCCTCACGGGGAGCAAAAGCCCGGTTGATAATGCTGAGCCAGCGTTCGGCAACCAAAGGCATTCCCAGCAATTCGGCGGCCATGGGGTTGGCCTGTCGCACTACACCATTGCCATCCAATATCACCACACCGGATGGCATGGCGTGCAACACTTCGTCCATGGAAATGGCAACGGCATTCGCTTTTGCTCCCCTGAGGGAAGACACTTGCAACGCCGGAAATTCGCTTACCTGAGCCTGAGGTTTGGCAGACATACTGCCCCCGTCAAAAAATGAACATGGCTCAGTAACTGCACGAAGCGTGCCAATCAGCGGTAAACATTATCTGCATGATAGATATGAAAATATCTAAGTAAGAGCGGGTATGATTGGGGGACAAAAACAACAAAGGCCGGCAGAGCCGGCCTTTTACATTTGCTGAGCGATGAACTATTCCTTGCTCATGCCATACTTGCGCATTTTTTCCACCAGGGTAGTACGGCGGATCCCCAGCATCTCAGCCGCGCGGGCCACCACGTTATCCTGCTGCTCCAGCGCCTGGCGGATCATGTCGATTTCCAATTCAGCCAACAAATCCTTCAGATTGACCCCTTCCGGAGGCAATTCACTGGGGAAACGGGTCTCAGGGATCTCGACGGGTTCATCATCACTGAAGATGGATGCCAGCGCATCGCGCTCCAGCATTTCCTCACTGACTTCAACACTGTACTCAGGCACGTCGATATGGCGATACTTCATGGGCAGATCGTTGACGTCAACCAAACCGCCCGGGTAAAGGATGGTCAAGCGCTCCACCAGATTCGACAGCTCACGCACGTTGCCCGACCAGTCGTGCTCCTTGAGGGATTCGATGGCTCTCTGGGTGAAGCGCACCTTACCCCGTCCTTCATTGAATACCCTGCTCACCAGCTCCTGCAGCAACAAGGGAATATCGTCGCTGCGTTCGGCCAATGCCGGCATTTCAATGGGGAAAACGTTGAGACGATAGAAGAGGTCCTCACGGAACTCGTTGTTCTCTATCATCTGCTCCAAATTCCTATGGGTGGCGGCCACCACCCTGACATTCGCTTGCAAGGGCTTGCTGCCACCAACGCGTTCGAAGACGCGCTCCTGTAACACCCTGAGCAATTTAACCTGCATCTGCAGTGGCATATCGCCGATTTCATCGAGGAACAAGGTGCCACCTTCGGCCAATTCAAAACGACCTTTGCGGGAGCTGATGGCGCCGGTAAATGAGCCTTTTTCATGACCAAAGAGCTCACTTTCAAGCAACTCGGGTGGAATAGCACCACAGTTGACCGGAATAAAGGGGCCATCGCGGCGATCAGACAAATAATGGATATTACGGGCCACCACTTCCTTGCCGGTGCCTGACTGACCTAGCACCAGAACGGTTGCATCTGAACCCGCCACCTGGCTTATCAGATGTCTTACCTGGGCAATGCCTTCGCTGCGTCCCACCAAGCTGCGGAACAACTTGGTCTGGTTACCACTGGTGGGAACTTCGGTGCGTTTCGCCTGACCGTAGACCTGGCAAAAATGCAGCATTTCGGTTAACTGGGGGTAGTTGAATGGCTCTTCAAGCTGGCCGATAAGGCTACCACCCAAAGCATCAACCGGTCCCAACAAGAGTATGGGTTGCCACGGGATTTGGGCGGCAATGGGCCTCAGCTTATCCAAAGGGATAGCATCGGTTTCAACGATCAAGGCCCTGTATCGGATATTCTGTACTTTTTCGTTCAGCTGCACAGGGGACACAAGTTCCAGCTGCTCGCCTAAAAACTCAAGAATGCAGGAAAGGCGACTAATACGCTCAGATTGGGTTCCTACAAGCAAAATTCGTTGGTCTGTCTGCATCATTCAGTCGGCCGTAACGCTCAAATACCAGAAAAATCGCATTAATTATTGGTGTTCGTTGCTGATAACTGTCTCATTATCCGGTAACAAAATATTAAGAAAAGTTACCAAGAGGGAATATTGTATTATCGGCTCACGAGAAGCAAGCTTATGTTACGCAATAAGCTGTTCCAACACTGATTCTAGCCTAATTTTCTTGCTGAATTTGGCGATTTAGTCAATTTTTTGTCGTTAGTCAAAAAAGGCGCTCTCAGGGCGCCTTTTTGTGATGAAAAAACACACAGGAATCAAACCGCTTCAGAATGTGAGCTAATGTGATGTTTATCCTGCGGAATAGCATCCCAGCCTTCCTTAATGGTACGCAGTATTTCCATAACATCATCAATGGCCTGCACATCATTATTGAGATTGGCTTCGGATACTCTGCGCAGCATGAAGTCATACAAATCATGCAGGTTTGTCGCAATTTGACCGCCGGCCTCCATGTTCAGGCTATTACTGAGTCCGGTAATAATGCCAATCGCCTTGCCAATGTATATCCCCTTATTAGTAATATCATTTTGCTCTATGGCGTAGCGGCTCTGGGCCAAACGCTCCAGCGCCCCGGCAAACATCATTTGAATAATCCTGTGTGGGGACGCAACGGCAATTTCGCTTTCCAGCGAAACTTTACGATATGATTGCAGTGACCCTCTCATAAGTACCTACCTATCCGCATCAATTGACTTATATACATCGAGCTGTCGTTTGCTTTTATTTCCCGCCTGCAGCAGAGATAGCCTCTGAGATTGTATAGCCAGTGCCCTTTGGGTGAAGCTATTGCTCAACATCAATTGATGTTCAAGATAGTTTCTGTCATCCATGGACTCATCGGCGAGCAGTTCAGCGAGTAAAAGTTGACGCTCCTCAACCTTAACCTGCAATTCTGATACCAAGTCATCTGATTTTTCATCTGCAGCTGCAATTTGCTCAACAGCAGCAAGGAGGCGATCCAGTTGACTGTTCAATTCATCCAATGCTTGCAAAAGTTTCCCCTATCTTACTCCCTAACGACACCGGGCAAAGAGTTTAACCTATCGGCCAAGCCTGATGACTGCTGATTCAAACTGGCAACAACCAGATCCATATGATTGAACTGTTTGTACAATCTTGCTTCCAGTTGCTCCATTTTCAGGGTAAATGCTTCTTTCTGATCGGCAATACGCTGCTTATCGCTGGTGTAAGAGTTATTACGCCCTTGGATTAAACCACCTGATTTGACGTAACCATTAGCCAGGCTTTCAAGACGATTGGCCAGACCGGTATCGGTTGTAGAAAACAACCCCTCTATCTTACCCATGTCATTTTTTATAGCGCTATCGAGCTTAGTATCGTCGATAGAAAGTTTGCCATAGCGGTCGGTTTTAATGCCCATATCATACAGGGCAAGTGTTTCCCCACCGCCAATGTCCACCCGTTCACTGATCATGCTACGCAGTTGGGATTCCAATCCACGGATCATTGAGTCCCCCTGCAATGCGGCAGCTTTTTTGGTGTCTGCATCATAGGAAGACAGTTTGTCGATTGAACTCATCAGGGAGTTATAGGCATCAACAAATTCTTTGATATTGCTTTTGACCGCATCCGTATCCTGTTCAATGGTCAGGGTACTGGTTTTGTTAACATCGGCATCTGTCAGACTGAGGGTCACACCGGCAATGGCATCCTTGACCTCATTGGTTTGTGAGGTCACCTTGTCGCCATCTATGTAAATGATGGAATTAGCCGCAGGCTGCAGCTCGGTCAGATTGGCGCCATTGAACATGTCATTGAGGCCTGTGCCGCTGGTGTCGGTCGCAGTCACGCTTATCTGACTGTCTGTCCCCTCGGTATTGGAGGTCAGCACCAAACGGCTGCCGGCATCACTGGTGACAATAGTAGCGGTCACTCCCACATTGTCGGATGCATCGTTGATTTTACTGGCTATGGCACTCAATGAGTCCGTCGCCGCAATGTCTACACCGAAACCGTTACCATTAACAGTGAAGTCCAGTCGTCCTTCACCCACTGTCTGGCTGGCATCTGTGGTATATGCACCTCCGACCTTGTGTTTGGTCGCCAGCTGCTCAACTTTAATACCGTATGAACCGCTTTGGGCAGTCTTATCGGCGGTCGCCTTAAAGTAGATGCTGTCTCCGGTACTGATCTTACGTAGATTAAGATTGTCCCCGGTTTGCAATTTCTTCAACGCGTCCTGAAATTTGGACAACTCGCTCTTGAGTGTTCCCATGGCAGACACTTTGGCCTCAATGGTTTGCTCATTGCGGGCAAACAAAGCTTCCTTGGGCGCCTTCTCGGCATTCACTATGGCCGAGACTATGTCATTGATGGGCAGGTTGGAGCCTATCCCGGTCGCTGTTAATGCCATAGTTACCTCTCAATCTAAACAAAGTTGTTTTAAGCTTCGGTCTTCATCAAAACGCCTGTCACTTCAGACATTTTCCGCGCTAATTCCAGCGCCTCTTCACTGGGGATCTGGCGGATCAAATCACCTGAATCAATATCCATGACGCTGACAACAGGCATGCCTAATTTGTCATCCACTTTGAACGCCAAGCCCTTACGCATCAGCGACATCATGTCTGTCATTTCAGCCGCAACCTGCTCCAGTTGTTCCGGGCTCTGCTCACCTTCCTTGGCGGTTGCCTGAGTATTGTCAGCCTCATCAACGGCCTGAATCAGAGATTCCCGGGTTAGCTCGGCGTCCCGAACCGCCGCTTTCGTTGGCAGGGTACCAACTTCTATTTTAGCGCCTTGTGGAGTGCTATTGCCTGAAATAGTAATATCCATGATTCACCTCACCGCCTGCTTTGACTGTCTCTCAGATGCGATTAAAAAGCCAGCTTTCCAGATGTGGCAAAGGGAGATCCGTTGCCGAACCTCCCTCAAGCCTAACCAGGAACTGTCTCAGCTTACAGCAGGGACAGTGCCACTTGTGGCAGCTGGTTGGCTTGGGCCAGCATGGCCGAACCGGTTTGCTGCAACACTTGGTTCTTGGTCATAGTGGAGGTTTCTTTGGCAAAATCCACATCCACGATACGGCTCTTGGCATCTGAAACGTTCGCCTGGGTGTTGGCGCTGTTGCTGATGTTGTGTGCCAGACGGTTTTGTATCGCACCAAGGCTTGCACGCTGACTATCAATGGTCTTAATGGCCGCGTCAATTTTGGTCAAAGCAGTGCTGCGGTTAGCCGAGGTATCGTTGGTCAGCGCCGCCACAGACAATGATGTGGCGTTGGTAGTCTTAACGGTTACAGTTACATCCTCACCATTTTGGTGACCAACCTGGAAGTTTTTACCCGCAGAGAAACCGCCGGCCAGGAGTTTGGTACCACCGAACGCAGTTGTGTTACCAATCGCGGTGATTTCCAAAGCCAGCTGGTCCATTTCAGCTTTCAGTGCAGTCAAGTCATCGGTACTGTTGGCACCGTTTTCGGACTGGATGGTCAGGTCACGCATACGCTGCAGCATGTTGGTCTGCTCTTGCATCGCGCCTTCGGCAATCTGAGCGATGGAGATAGCATCGTTGGCGTTGCGCATACCAACTTCCAGACCACGAACCTGGCTGTTCAGACGGTTGGAGATCGCCAGACCGGCAGCGTCATCTTTGGCGCTGTTGATGCGCAGACCGCTGGACAGACGTTCCATTGAAGTGGCCAGACCCGACGCAGAGGAGTTCAGGTTTTTCTGTGCCTTCAGGGAAGTTACGTTAGTGTTTACTGTAATGGCCATGATTGATTCCTCATATTTACCTGGCTGGAGACTGCCTGTCTTCTACAGCCAGGCGGGTCATACTCGTTACAACCTATATAACGGCACGGCCATTCTTTCCTTTAGATCTTTTTTTAAAAAATAATCAATTTTTTTAAAATTGATTATTTCTCAAACACCTACACCAAGTCCTCCATAAAAAAGCAGAGCGGCCTGCCTGCTCCCCCGGCACACTTTCGAGTATACCAAAGGCGCAGACAATGCCGCATCCGAATCCGATGAAAAGGATTAGCCAAGCAGAGACAGGGCAACCTGAGGCAGTTGATTGGCCTGCGCAAGCATGGCTGAACCGGTTTGCTGCAGCACCTGGTTTTTGGTCATCACCGAGGTCTCTTTGGCAAAATCCACATCCACAATCCGGCTCTTGGCATCGGCGACGTTGGCCTGGGTATTGGCGCTGTTGCTGATATTGTGTGCCAGACGGTTTTGTATCGCACCAAGGCTTGCACGCTGACTATCGATTTTCTTGATAGCTGCATCTATTTGGGTCAAAGCGGTACTGCGGTTGGCCGAAGTCGCGTTGGCTAGCGCATTAACAGACAAACTGGTCGCATTATTGGTATTGATGGTAACTGTCACATCCTCGCCATTTTGATGACCTACCTGGAAAACCTTGCCAGCTGAAAAGGCTCCAGTCATCAGTTTGGTATTACCAAATGCAGTGCTGTTACCAATCGCGGTAATTTCCAGGGCCAGTTGATCCATTTCTGCTTTAAGCGCAACCAAATCGTCGGTGCTGTTGGCACCGTTTTCAGACTGAATGGTCAGATCACGCATACGCTGCAGCATATTGGTCTGCTCCTGCATCGCACCTTCGGCAATTTGTGCAAGAGATATTGCATCGTTGGCGTTGCGCATACCGACTTCCAAGCCGCGAACCTGACTGTTCAAGCGGTTGGAGATCGCCAAACCGGCGGCGTCATCCTTGGCGCTGTTGATGCGCAAACCGGATGATAAGCGTTCCATGGAGGTGGCCAAATCACGACTGGACATGTTCAGGTTTTTCTGGGCCTTCATGGAGGTGACGTTGGTATTAACTGTAATAGCCATAGTGAGTTCCTCTTCCTAGTGTTTCCGCCAAGACGTGGAGCTTGGCTAACTTTTAATAAATTAACGCTCTAAATTAAGTGATTGACTTTTAAGCTAGATGTAATCAAACAAAGAAGTCCCATTCACTTTGCCAAATACGTTTGAGACCGCGTTCAGTGCAAGCTGTTGCTTTTCAAATTCCGAAATCGCAGACGCATAATCCAGGTCTTCAAGCAGCGACAAGGCCGAACTGTTTACCAGCTGCAATTCCGCATGATTGGCGTCATTGCTTTCGAGGCTCTTGAGGCCATTCCCCGCCAAACCTCTGGCGTTACCTAACTGCTCTAAACCACTGTCATAGTTATTCAATATCTGTGCCAACTCAGCCTTCCCTGTTAACGAGGTGAAACGGGCTTCATCCCGCATCAGGCTAATGGCCTGGCTCATGGAGTCAAAAATGCTGACTTCTGACTGAGGCTCCAGGCTGAAACTGTCACCGGCCGCCGGCACCGCACTCAACCTGACCTCCAGGCCGTTGAAACTGAGCGGCGCTGCGGGATCGACGGGGTCGATATTCCAGGTGGTGCCGGATCCGCCAGTGATCTGAACGGCTATGCCGCCGGCACCGTTATCAGAAAACGCGAAGCCGTAAGTATCGGGCGATTCGGCCGTATAGGCACCGGTATTGGCTATGCTGGCCGAGGTCACCCGAAAGTCGCCCTGCTGACCGGTCAAATAGTTGACGCTGTAATCACCCATGGCATTGGGGGCCTGCATAAAAGCCAGATCGCCGGGAATATTGGAGCCCACAGACACGCCTCTGGCCACCAGGGCCTGACGCACTCCGGCATCCCCCTGATACACCATGTCGCCGCTGTTGTTGAAGGCGAAAGGTTGGGTTTCATTATTGAAACCGGCAAACAAGAAGCTTCCTGATTCATCCTGGCTATTGGCTATCGCCAGCAACTGATCCAAATTGCTCTGCAATTCATCGGCAATGGTTTGCCGCTCATTGTCGGTAAGCGCGCCATTGGCTGCCCGCAAGATCAGATCTCGGGCAGAAAAAGCAACATCCTCGGCGCCCCCCAGACTGCTTTCGGCAAGCCCAAGCCTATTGGTGGCGTAATCGATGTTCTTCATATATTGCTCAACCAGGGCGTTTTCCTGACGCAGATTATCAATCGCCAGCGCCGCCACGGGATCCTCTCCAGAAGTACTGATCTTTTTGCCGCTGGAAAGTTGATCAAGGCTCTTGGCCGCCGCAGTCTGCTTTTGCAAAATGCTGGTGGTGGTCTGGGAAAACATCTGAGCAGTAGAAATTCGCATGACCATTTACTCCTAACGAACCGAGCTGAACAAGGTGTCAAAAATTTGCTGGGCGGTTTGCATGATCCGCGCAGAGGCTTGATAGGACTGCTGGAAGCGCAACAAATTGGCCGCCTCTTCATCCAGATTGACGCCGGACTCGCTCTCCATCCGACTGAATGCCTGCTGATAGATGGCATCGGCCGAACCTACCCTGACCTCGGCAGCCTTGGTATGTGAGCCCACGTCCTGCTTGGTATTTTCAAACACATCCACCAGGGTAGACTTGCCCCCGTTCATCAATTTGCTGTCACTGAGCTTGGCCATGGCGATGGCGTTGCTGTTATCACCAGGGGCAAAACTGAGATCCAGGGTGAAACTGTCGGTCGCTGCGGCAGTGGAGCTCACATCCATGGTGAAGCCAAAGGCGCTGATAGACGGGGGCGTATAAGACACACCGGTCGCCAGCGCGGTGCCATCGGCCGCGGTAACATCATAGGTATTGGCAGCGGTATTGATGCTGAAGGTCAACTCACTGCCATATCCCGGGAAATTGGCGGCGCTGCGATCGGTAATGGCGGTGATCTGCACTTGGGTGTTACCCGAGTTGCCACTGGCAGCGGTAATCTTGGGGGCTGCGGCGGCAATACCTTTGGGATCTGTCATCACCACCTGCAGCCCGGCGGCAGCACCGGCCGTGGGACGGATTTCAAACCTGTCGCCATCGGCAAAGGCACCCGAATCCAAATGGATACTGAAACCCGCACCACCGGACAGCTCTGTGCCACTCAAGGTCAGTGGTGTGATGTTGCCGCTGTCCAAATCCTTCAGCTCATAGGTTCCAGGAGCCGTGAAGGTTAACTCATAGGCGCTGCCGGTCAGCGCCTGCACATCATCGATATTGACGCGCAAATTGGCACTGCCGGCGTTGGTAGAGAACTCCCCCACCCTGCCGTTGGACATCAGCGGATCGTTGATTTCCAAAAACAGATCCTGACCCACATTGCCGTTCATATCGAAGCCTTGGGCCTGGGCCGTGTTGAAAGCATCGGCGATGCCGAGAGCCAATTGGCCCAATTCATTGCCGGCGGGGATCAGGTTGTTGTCCCGAAAATCATAGAGCGCACCAAGCTGACCGCCGAGGCGTGACGGATTGATGTTCAGCGACTGGAACCCCGAGGTGGCGCTGAGCTTGAGTTCATCGGGATAAGGATCGCCGACACTGGTGCCCATGGTCATGGCCACTTCGCCCGACACCAACATCACGGCCCCGCCCAGCATGATGCTCTTGGCACCGGTTTCCAGCGGGATCACATTAACCTGGGCGAACTCGCTCAATTCGTTGATCAGTGCATCCTGTTTGTCCAGTAACTGGTTATCGGCGCCGCCGGTTTTCATCAACTCCTGATTGATATTTGCCAGCTCCTTGCTGATCTCGTTGATCCTGTCGGTGATGGCCTCAATCTGATCATTGGTTTGTGTCATCTGCCCGTGCAGTTGCGCCTGCATCTGGTTGACCGAGGCTGCCATTTGGGAGGCCGAGGTCAACACTGAGCCGCGGATCCCCAAATCAGCGGGTAAATCCGCCAGATTGTTAATGCCGGCAAAGAGGTCGTTCAGGCTGTTGGGGATGGCCTGGCCAACCTGGGAAAACAGCTGATCCAGCTCACTCATCTTGTTGTAACTGGTTTGTGCCTCGGCCTGGGCAGTCACCCCCAGACGCAATTCGCGGGCAGCATATTCGTTATAAACCCGCTTGACGCTGGCCACGTAGGCGCCAGTGCCATAAAAGCTGTTACCCAGCCGCTGTGATTCATAGGTAGTTTGATTCACCACCTGCCTGTGATAGCCCTCGGTATTGACGTTAGCTATGTTGTTGCCTGTGACCCCCAGCTGTGACTGGGATGCCATCACACCGGTACGGGCAATATTCAGAAGATCGATTGTCATGCTGGCTTACTCCCGGCGTTGACTCTGGTGTGGTTATTCATTACGGCCCCCAATGGCCAGGGCCTTGAGTTCGGCGGTAACCGATTGCATCACCCGCATGACCTTGTCGGCATATTGGGGATCGGTGGCATAACCGGCGTTTTGCAGCCCCTGGATAAACTCCTGGGGCCGCGCTGCCTGCTGCCGGGCGCCCTGATAACGATCGCCGCCCTGAATAAAGGCGACAAAGTCGCTGAAACTTTGCTCTAGAGTGTCGTAGACCCTGAAATCGGATTTTTGTCTTACCGCCACGCCCTGTTCGAATTCCAGGGTATTGACGCTGGTGCGCTCACCCTGCCAACGGCTGTCGGCCTTGATATTGAACAGGTTATTGCTGCCGGTGCCATCACCGCGGCGGGCCATTTTCTGCCCCCAGCCGGTTTCCAGCGCCGATTGTGCCAGCAGTACTTCCGGAGTAGTTCCCAGGGCCTTGGCCGCTTTTTGCGCATGGGGGTAAAGCACGCTGACAAACTCACTGCGTTCACCAAACTGCACATTCTCACGGGCAATCTCACGTTCAACCTGCAGCTGCTCGGTGGCGGTGACCTTACCGGTCAAGACCCGCTCAAAGGGGCTGTCCAGACGCGGGGCCTGCCCCATCAACACGCTGGCTTCGGGAAGCGGTTGCTGCGCAGTGAAAGGCACAGACACCATCGGATTGGCGTGATGAGCCTGACGAACAGGCGCATTAAGGTCGTGGGCATCACTGTGCAAAGGCCTTTCAGCAGCACGGTTTTCACCGACGACATCGGTTCTTCCCTTGGCCGCGGCCATCGACGCTGGAGTAATGGGGCTGTCCTTGGGGGACAGTTGCTGCACCATAAGATCGGCCAGTCCCAACATGCCCTTGTTCGACAAGTCCACCGACAGCTGCTGATCACGCATCTGCTCGTAGAACTTGGTGTACTGGCTGTTCATCGGATTGTCTGACTCGAATACGGCATTGGCATCACGCATGCTTTTGAGCAGCATCTGTACAAAGATGCCCTCAAATTGCTTGGCCACCTCTTTCAGGGCGGCCTTCTCATCTTTCTGGGCGCTGGCGCGCAGGGAGTCCAAGCCCCCCAGGTCCAGAAAGTGAGATGCGTTTGCAAGCTTTTCCATAATCGTCTGCCAGCCTCAGTGCCAAAAATCAGATAACGATAAGCTCACCATGCAAAGCGCCTGCCATCTTTAACGCTTCGAGTATTGCCAGCACATCCGAAGGCGCGGCCCCCACCAGATTGACCGCCCGCACCAGCTCATCCAGGGTGGTGCCAGGGTCAAACATAAACATGCGGTTATTGGACTCGGCAGCATCGACAGTGCTCTGAGCGGTCACCACGGTATCGCCGCCCGCCAGGGCATTGGGTTGCGACACCTGGGCGGACTCGGCAATGGTCACTGTCAGCCCGCCATGGGTTACCGCGGCCGGCAATAATTTGACCTTCTGCCCCACCACTATGGTGCCGGTGCGGGAGTTGACTATGACCTTGGCGCTTTCATCGGCAGGCTCCACCTCGATATTTTCCAAGGTCGCCAGAAATGACACCCGCTGGGACGGATCCCGGGGCGCACTGACCTGTACCGAGGAACCATCAAGGGCACGGGCCATATCGGGGCCCAGCAGTTCATTGATCGCATCCGCCAGACGTTTGGCGGTGGAGAAATCGGCGCTGCGCAGGTTAAAGGTCAGGTAATCACCTGTGGCAAAGGGGCTCACCACGCTGCGTTCCACCAGGGCACCGTTGGGTATACGACCGACAGTGGGGGTATTCTGGATCACCTTGGAGCCGTCAAGGCCCTCGGCGCTGAAGCCGCTGACCACCAAACTGCCCTGGGCGATGGCGTAAACATTGCCGTCTACCCCCTTGAGGAAGGTTTGCAGCAAGGTGCCACCGCGCAGACTCTTGGCTTCCCCCAGACTGGACACTGTCACATCCAAGGTTTGGCCGGGCTTGATAAAAGGAGGCATATCGGCGTGCACAGCGACCACGGCGACGTTTTTAATCTTGGGCTTCACATTGTCCGGCAGGTTCACGCCGAAGTTTTTCAGCATGGTTTTGAAGGTCTGCTCTGTGTAGCTGGTCTTCTCCCCCGTGCCGGGCAAACCGACCACCAGACCATAACCTATCAACTGGTTACTGCGGACCCCTTGGACATTGGCTATGTCCTTGATGCGCTCGGCCTGTGACAAAGGTGATAACACCAACAGGGCTGTGGCCATAATCATCTTGAATTTCATCGTGATTCTCCTTAGAAGGGCCACCAGTCACTGAGGAAGAAGCGGCTGAGCCAGCCCACTTTCTGGGAATCGGCAAAGGCCCCTGTGCCACTGTACTGGATGCGGGCATTGGCCACGCGAGTGGAATCAATGGTGTTGTCCGGGCGAATATCCTGGGCCCTGACTATGCCGGTCACCCGGATAAACTCGTCACCGTTGTTGATGGTGATCCACTTCTCGCCGCGGATCACCAGGTTGCCGTTATTGAGCACCTGCATCACATTGGCGGAGATATTGCCCTTGAGGCTGTTGCTTTGATCGGCACCCGCTTCACGGCTGGTGTCGGCACTGTCACTGGCACCAAAATCCAAAGGAATACCGTTGATGGTGGCGTTTTTGCCGCCGGCGTACAGCGGGTTCACCGAGATGTCCGAACTCTTTTTAATCTCGTTGTTGGCGCTTTTCTTGGCTTGGGTCGATTCGGTCAACACCACAGTGATGATGTCGCCCACCCTGTGGGCACGAATGTCTGAATACAGGCTGGCAGCCTGGGCATCCTGGTAAATGGAACCGGTCGGCTCCAGCTGGGTCAGTGGCGGCTCCGGATACACGGGCGCATAGAAAGGATCGTCCGGGATCGGTTTCTGTTCCGTGCTGGCACAACCGCTAAGCAGCACAACAGCAACCAAAATCAGGTACTTAACCATGATGCAGACTCCTCAGAGGTTCTGGTTCACGTAGGACAGCATTTGATCCACGGCGGAAATCACTTTTGAGTTCATCTCGTAAATCCGCTGGCTTTCGATCAGATTCACCAGTTCCTCGGTCACGTTGACGTTGGAGGTTTCCAGTGCCCCCTGGCGAATGGCGCCCATGCCATCCAGCGATGCAGTCCCCTGAATGGGAGTACCGCTGGCGCCGGTTTCCAGGTACAGGTTCTGGCCCATGGGGTCGAGGCCCGAGGGGTTGATAAAATCAGACATGGTCAGCTGACCCACCACCTGGTTTTCGGCGGTGCCCGGTGTCTTCACCGACACCTCGCCCTCCTGGGACACGGTAATGCTGATGGCATCATCCGGGATGGTGATGGCCGGTTGCAGCACATAACCTGAACCCGAGGTCACTATCTGTCCGGCATCATCCAGGGTGAACTGACCGTTGCGGGTATAGGCCGTGGTGCCGTCGGGCATTTGCACCTCGAAGAACCCCGGACCTTCAATCATCAGGTCCAGCGAGTTGTCCGTGGTCAACATATTGCCCTGGGTAAACATTTTCTGGGTCGATACCACCTTGGTACCGGCACCTATGTTCAAACCGTTGGGCAGCTTGTTGTTGGAGGCACTGATGCCACCGGCCTGGTTAACCGTTTGATAGAGCAGGTCCTCAAAAACGGCACGGCTCTTCTTGTAACCAACGGTACTGGCGTTAGCCACGTTGTTGGATATCACGGCGATATCGGTTTGCTGGGCATCTAAGCCAGTTTTACTGATCCATAACGCGGGATGCATAATCCAATCTCCTGTTAGCTAATGCGCATCAGGGCCGCGGAAGCCTTGTCGTTCTCTTCCGCGGTCTTCATCATTTTTACCTGCATCTCAAACTGACGTTGAATATCAATCAGAGACACCATTTCATGTACTGCGTTGACGTTGCTGCCTTCAACGGCCCGGCTTTCCAGAGTCACCTCGGGAGCCGCTGCGGCACTGTTACCCGAAACAAGACGGAACAGACCATCGGCGCCACGCATTAATTGGCCGTTACCGGGGTTGACCAACTTGATGCGGCCCACCTCTTCGATGACTTCGGCGGTTGCCCCCTGGGGACGGACAGTGATGGTGCCATCCTGGGCTATCTCCACCTTATCGATGGGCAACGGCAACACTATGGGCCCCGTGTCACCCATGATGGGGTTACCGGAGGCGTTGAGCAGCTGACCGTTGGCGTCAAAACTCAGGCTGCCGGAGCGGGTATAGGCCTCACTGCCATCCTCCGCCTGCACCGCAATCCAGCCATCCCCCTTGACCGCCACGTCCAGATCCCGTCCCGTGGTTTTTAGGGGACCGGCGCTGAAATTGGCCTGGGGACTTTCGGTCATCGAAAACACCCGGGTCGGCAAACCTTCACCAAAGGCCTGCATGGCCCTGGATTGCTCCAGATCGGCCTTGAAGCCGTCGGTATTGGCGTTGGCCAAATTGTTGGCCCGCAATGCCAGCGCATTCATGTTCTGCTTGGCACCACTCATGGCTATGTAGAGAAGTTTATCCACCGGCTGCTCCGTCAAACTTTTTGCATAGCTAAAGAAAAGCAAAAGTTATGCCAAAAAATTGAGCAATGGTGTTTAATATTAAGCGAAGGAAAAGATTGGGGAATATTCCAGGTATGCCACCTGGGCGGAAAAGCGCTGCCGCCGGGGCGGCAACGCTTAGCTTGGGGATTAACGGATCTGCAGTACTGTCTGCTGCAGGGTATTGTTCACTTCCAGGGTACGGGAGTTGGCCTGGAAGTTACGCTGGGCCGAAATCAGGTCCACCAGCTCTGTGGTCAGGTCCACGTTGGATTGCTCCAGGGCCGAGGAACGAATGCTGCCGAAGGTGCCGCTGTTGGCTTCACCGGCCAGGGCCGGGCCCGAGGCCAGACTCTCTTTCCAGGAGGTGTTGCCCACCTGGGTCAGACCCTGCTCGTTGGCAAAGCGCACCAGTGCCACCCGAGCCAAAGGCACGGTCGAACCGTTGGAGTAACTGGCGTTAACCAAACCATCGGCGCCCACTTCCACGTTGGTCAGACGTCCTACCGTGGTACCGTCCTGGGTCAGTTCGGTCACCTCAAACGCCGAGGCATATTGGGTCGGATTACCATAAGTGATGGTCAAAGTTTGGGCACCATCGGCACCGGGGCCGAGCACACTTGCTCCCGACACCCCCAGGGCCTCGGTAGTGATCACCGCCGGATTACTGCCGGTGTAGGCGCCGGCGGAATCGAAGCTTATCACCGCACCGCGCCAGCCACCTGCGGTCTGGGCCAGGGTGGTATCAAGGACACCATCACCATTGAGGTCATCGGGCGCACCGTCACCATCTGAGTCGGTGTTATAGGTACCGGCGGCACCGCCCAGATCCACCTGCTGGCCATCGAGGGCATAAAAAGTTACCCAGTTGTTCACCCCGGTATAGGCACCGTTCTCAGGGCGCACAAAATAGGTGGTCAGAATATGGGGCTCACCGAGGGAGTCATATATGGTGACCGAAGTGGAGTTATTGTAACTATCCGAATCATCCGGATTAAAGGCCGCAGGGTCCTTAGCTTTCTCGCCGGCATTGAGGTTCATCTGGATACCGACGTTTTCCGTCATCACAGGACTGCCTGCGGTATCGGGGATCTGCACCGGCCTGGTGGTGGTCAAACTCACAGAAGTGGAGTTACCGTCCTTGTCTACCGGGAAGGTCTGCAGGAAGTTACCGGCGGAATCCACCATAAAGTTATTGGCGTCAACCTTGAAGGCACCGGCGCGGGTGAAGGAATAATCCTGGGAGCCGGCTGTAGAGGCGGTCACGAAGAAACCACCTCCACTGATGGCCATGTCCAACGCGTTACTGGTAAACAGCAAACTGCCCTGATGGAATTGCTGGGCCACCTGGGTGGTGGTCACACCGCCGCCCACTGTGGTCTTGCTGTTGGAGAAAATGGAGTTGGCATACACATCGGCAAACTCGGCACGGGACTCCTTGAAGCCCGTGGTGTTGACGTTGGCAATGTTGTTGGCCGTGGTATTGAGATCTTTTTGCGCCGCCGCGATACCACTGAGTGCAATATTAAAAGACATAATTCACCTCTATTAAGCTGTTCATCCCGGGCCTTGACCCGAATCCAAGTCCGGTCAGGTTTCAGAAACCGCCAGGACGTCCGCCAATTTAATGCCGCCGATACCGCGCAGGTTCAAAATTGCGCCGGTGGCCGCAGTTCCCAGAGACACACTTGATACGTGGGCATAGGTAGATACAGGCAATTCCTGGGCCTTGCCATCCACCTTGCCGCTGGCCTTGATGGTATAAGCACCATCCGGGGCCGGTTTGCCATCCTTATCCAAGCCATCCCAGGCCACTTCGACGTTGCCGCCGGCACTGCCGTCAATGGTGTAAGACTTCACCAACTGACCTTTGTCATCCTCGATACGAATCGTGATGTCCTTAATCACCTCGGGGGTGCTGACCACGCCGCGAATTTCCGGATCCGCAGCCGACAGGTAACCGGTCGAAGACGGGATCAATACCTTCTGCCCCACCAGGCCCGACGCCTGCAGCGCCTGACTGGAAGACATGACGCCGTTGAGGTTAAGTATCTCGTCGTTGAGCTTGGAGATCCCATCCACGGTCGAGAAGGACGCCATCTGGGCGATCATCTGATCGTTGTCCACAGGTTTGAACGGATCCTGCATCGACAACTGCTGACTGAGCAGGGCAAAAAAATCGTCCTGGTCCAGCTGTTGGTTTTTGTTTTCGGGCTCTGCCGGTTCTCCCTGCAGCCTGATATTGTCCAGAAACGGGTTGCCGGAACTGCTCTGAACCTGTCCACTGCTGGACTGGGTCCTGGCCGGCGTCTGACCTACTGAGTTAACGAGGCTCACTTATGACCTCCTGCGCTGTGCGTCATATTATCTTCCCATCCTGAGTGTCTGTTGCAGCATAGACTTGGCCGCATCAGCCACCTGGGCATTCATCTGGTAGGAGCGGGAGGCGGAGATCATGTCTGCCATCTCTTCCATCACATTCACATTGGGCTTGTATATGTAGCCATCGGTGTCCGCCAGGGGGTGATCCGGGGCATATTCCTTTTGCAGCGGCTTGTCGCTCTCGACAATACCGCGCACCGATACGGCGGTGGAGGCCTGCTGCTGACTGGCGGCCTTGGCCATTTCGGCCTCAAATACCGGATGTCTGGCCCTGTATGTCTGATCAACGCTGCTGGAAACAGAGTCGGCGTTGGCTATGTTACTGGCGGTGGTATTGAGCCGGACCGATTGGGCCGTCATTCCCGAGCCAGACACATTGAAGATATTAAACAAGCTCATGGTTAATCTCCTTTAATCGCCTTCTTCATGCCGTTGAACTTGCCTTCGAGAAAACCCAGGGACATCTGGTACTCGAGGGCATTCTGCATAAAGGCCGACTGCTCCTGTTGGATATCGACAGTGTTGCCATCACCCGTATCCGGCTGGTTGGGCACCCGGAACTGGATATGCTGCCGGGTCAGGGCTGCCAGATCGAAGTGGCGCTCGCTGGTTTGACTCATGCTCAAACCGCGTTGCTGGCTCTTGGCCGATTGCAGCGCAGCCTGGAAGTCCACATCCCGGGCCTTGTAATGGGGGGTATCGGCATTGGCAATGTTGCTGGAAAGCACTTCAGCACGCTCGGCGCGGATCCCCAGGGTGTACTGGTGAACTCCCAATGCCTTGTCAAAACTGATCGCCATAAAATTGCCTCCTCTGTCACTTGGACTGAGATTAAGCAACACGCGTGCCAAAAAAATATCGAAAGGAGATTTTATTCAGAAGGCGCTGACAGATACCTGCCAGCGATGAGAGGATTACTGATTAATTATTTTAAAACAGTGAGTTATTAACTCAGGTGCGTTTCTGGTAGTAGATCCCCGGGTTACAGCGGATCATGTCAAACTCATCGGTCAGGCCGGCAATGGATTCGGAGGCTCCGAGAAAGAGTATGCCCTTGGGATTGAGGGCGGCAGCAAATTGCCGCAGTATCTTTGCCTTTGCCTCGGGGGCAAAATAGATAAGCACGTTGCGGCAAAAGATAATGTCAAACTTGCCGAGCAGCGCATAGCTTTCCAGCAAATTGTGGGCACGGAAGTTGACCATACGGCGGACATTGTCCCTGACCCGCATATTGCCGCCGGGAAGAGCCTCAAAAAATTGACGCTTTCGCTCCTCAGACAGTCCCCTGCCGAGGGCCAGATTATCGTATTCGGCGTTGCGGCAACGATCCAGCATGGAAGGCGACAGATCCGTGGCCTGAATGGCTGCCCCCATGGGCAAGGCCCCGGGACGTTTCTGCTGATATTCCAAAATGGTCATGGCCAGGGAATAGGGTTCCTGACCTGAGGAACAGGCCGCCGACCAGATTTTCAAGGGGCGGCCGAGGCGGCCAAATTCGGGCAACAGGGCGCTGGCCAACAGCTCGAAGGGGTATCTGTCCCTGAACCACAAAGTCTCGTTGGTGGTCATGGCGTCAATCACTTCGGTGCGCAACTGCCGCTCCGTGGGCTTCATGGCGTGCTTGACCACTTCATTCAGGGACGGCAGGCCGTACTTGCCCATCAGCGGGGCCAGACGGCTGCGTACCAGGTATTGCTTGTTTTCACCCAGCACTATGCCGCTGTGTTGTTCCAGGAACAACCTGAATTGATTGTACTCAGCCTCAGCCAGTGATTTATCAGTCACCCTTTACTTCCTGCACTCTGTTGAAGTCCGCCCCGCCGGAGCCAAGCTTCTGAAACACTTCTATAAAACAAGCGGCGCTTTATACAGCATGGCAATCCCTAACACAAGCTCGACTGCCCTTTCCTGCTACAGGCTCAGGTGTTTGTTGACCGCAGCCGCCAATTCATCGGGGTTGAACTTGGCAATAAAATCGTTGGCACCAACCTTTTGCACCATGGCCTGGTTGAACACGCCGCTCAGGGAGGTATGCAGCACCACCTTGATGTGCTTGAGCTTGGGATCGTCGCGAATTTCCGCCGTCAGGGTATAGCCATCCATTTCCGGCATTTCGATATCCGAAATAATCAAAGGGATCTCGGTGGCGACATTGTCCATTTCGGTGGCAATGGATTTCAGTTTATCCAGGGCCTCACGACCGTCTTTGGCGGTATCGATCTGCAGGTTGAGCGAACTCAGAGCACGAATAATCTGCTTACGGGCCACGGCCGAATCGTCGATGACCATAATGTGGAAGTGCTGATCCCTGTCTATGGTCAGGTTGGCATCCATCTCTTCGCTGATGGACGTTTTGACCGGGGAGATCTCATCGAGGATCTTCTCCACATCGAGGATTTCCACCAGCTCGCCGTCGATCTCGGTCACCGCAGTCAGATAGGAATAACGACCGGCGCCCTTGGGAGGCGGCATGATGGCTTCCCAGTTAATGTTGATGATCCGCTCCACCGAACTGACCAGAAAGCCCTGCACCGAACGGTTGTACTCTGAGATAATAATGAAACAGTTCTGGATGTTCTCAATCGGGCGACCACCGGTGGCGGCACTCAAATCAATGACGGAAATGGTAGAGCCGCGTATATGGGCGACCCCACGTACAAAGGGATTGAGTCTGGGCAGCGCGGTCAAAGGTGGGCATTGCAATACTTCCTTGACCTTGAAAACGTTAATCCCATACCGTTGGCGGCCGTTGAGCTTGAACAGCAACAACTCCAAGCGGTTTTGCCCCACCAACTGGGTACGTTTATTGACTGACTCAAGAATGCTCGACATAAGTTCGCCTTAGTTATGATTCTGAATGAGGGTGCCTTGTCATGCTGAAGAGTATAGGCATATAACTTGCTTTAATCCCGCTATGACCCATCGCATTCCATTGCCGTCAAACTTTTGACAGCACACCGCGACGGATGACTGCCATTGAGGCCAATTTTTTGAAAGTATAGGTGTATTCTGGCGTGACAAGCTAGTCTCTTCATTATGAAACTAAAGTTAGCACAGTTTATTTGGATCTTTCTCGCAGTTTCGACGTCCCCGGTTTGGGCCGCCGACCTTGCCACTGTCCCCACCCTATCGGCCATACGGGAAGCGGCTGAAGAGGCGGTGGCACAAAAAATCGAGGCACCGGACGAGGCCCGGGTGGAAATCCAGGCCCAAAATCTGGACAACCGCATGAGCCCACCACGCTGCAGCGACGGCATCAGTGCCACCCTTGCCAGCAACCGCGAAATAGGCAAGAACAACACGGTCAAGGTCCAGTGCCACAGTCCCGATCTCGACTACCCCTGGCAGATATTTCTCTCGGTGCGGGTGGATATCCTTTTCCCCATGGTGGTGGCCACCCGGCCGGTGGGGGCAGGAGAGCTGATTGGCGAGGGCGATGTGACCCTGGCGTTTGTCGATAAAAGCCTGCTGCGGGGGCAACAGTTTGCCGCCGAAAGTGAAGTGATAGGCACCCGGGCAAAACGCCGTATTGCCCAGGATGCCCCGGTGTACGCCGGTAATCTGTGTTTCGTCTGCCGCGGCGATTCGGTGGCCATTATCGCCAGGAGTGAGCACTTCCAGATAAAAACATTGGGCGAGGCCCTGGCAGATGGTAATATCGGTGACAAAATTAGAGTTAGAAACAGCAGTTCCAACAAGGAGTTGGAAGCAAAAGTGACGGGTGTTGGAGAAGTTGAAGTTAAAATGTAAAAATAGCTAAAGCTTTTGGCAGCAGCGCCGATACAAGTTTAAGTAATCCGTTTCAGTCACTTTGGAGCCTATCATGGCAATGGACATCAAACAGAGCAACGCGGCCAACGCTGCCCGCGTACGCGCATCAAATACCCCTGCACAACAGGTGCAGCAACAGTCTGCCAAGACCGAGCAAACCCAGGGTAACAGTGCTGCCCACAAGAATGATTCTGTGGTCATCACCTCCCAGGCCCAACAACTGCAAGGCATTCAGTCGCGCATGGCCGCCCTGCCCGATGTGGATCAAAAGAAGATTGCCGAAATCAAGCAGGCCATAGCAGAAGGCCGCTATAAGGTGGACCCGGAAAAGCTGGCCGCCAACATCGCCCGCTTTGAAAAGGATATGCAGGATCTCGATTCTGATGTCTGATCTTGCGTGACCGACTGAAGCGGAAACAGACTGAGCGCGAGCCCGGCCGACAGAGTTGGCCGGGCTTTTGCATTTATTTGCCTGTAAAGTAGGGTCAATGTCGACGTTTTTGACGCCTGCTTTTGATCTTGTGTTTAACATCAGGGGACCCAGCAATGACAGAACACACACTCCTCGCGCTGCTTACGCAACAGCAACGCCTGCTTGATGGCCTGATGCAACTGATCACCGACGAAAAGCAGGCACTGATCCAACAGGCGGCAGAAGAGCTGTTGCGCTTAAGCGGCACCAAGGCCGAGTTACTGCAGGCCCTTCAGCACAACGACAAGCAACTGGAGGCCCATCCGGATCGGGCGCAGCTCAGTCAGGATGCCGAACTCAAGGCCAGGGTCGAGGACGCCAAAGAGCGCCTGGCACAGTGCCAACAGCTCAATGAACTCAATGGCCAACTGATAGAGCACAACCTCGCCAGCCTCAACCGCCTGGCCCAGGCACTGCAGGTCAGCCGCAATGCCAGTTCCCTGACCTATAACGACAAGGGCAAGACCTCGACCATCTCCACCCTGGGCAATGATTTCAGCGCTTAAACTGTCTTCCAGATAAAACAAAACCCGGCCATGGCCGGGTTTGTTGTCAGCAAGTCGGTTTCCCTAGAAATAGGTGATGTCTTTCACCTTCTGCGGCCTGTGGGTTTGCTGGTACAGAGCCCACACCTGGGCAAAATCCAGCTCCAGCTCGGTGACGTAGTGATCACCGGCGGGGTAACTCTTGACCACCCGGGCGCCGCGGATCACTCCGGAGACACTGGCCTTAACCTTGTCATCGGCCACCATCCAGTCGTTGACACTGGTACCGGCACTGATGTTCTGGCCATAAACCTGCTCGGCCAGCTCCCGATAGGCGGCAATCTTGGAGGCCTGCATCGCCATCAATACCTTCTGGGATTGCTCCTTGGCCGGTTGACTGTCCAGGGGCGCATAGCCTATGGCGGTAATTTTGGGGAAGCTTTCCGGCGCTTCGGTTTCCCACTGCACATAGCGATCGCGGCCGGCGCAGCCGCCCAGAGTCAATGCCGCCACCAGGCACAGCATCAAATGTTTCATGGTCTGTCTCCCAATACCTTCACCTTGTCCTCGCCGCGCTGCTCATAGCGATACAGCAGACCATCGCGGGACACCACTTTTTCCGATTGTGCCAGGTAGCCGGCCAATTGTGCCGGAGCCACAAAGGCTTGTGATGCCGCCACCACCCGCTTGTTTCCTGTGTCAACGATTCGGCTGTTCAGCACCAGACCGTCTTTGGCCAGGCTCATGCTGGACACCAGCACGTGGCCCACATCAATATTCTGCCCCAACTGTTGCCAGTCGCGACTGAGCAGCAAGTCGCCCTGGGCCGTCACCCGCACCGCCTCACCAAGGTTCACATCCACCACGTTGAAATAACGGGCATGGAGGGCGGCCATCAAACCTTGCTGCAACTGTTGGGCCAATTCATTACTGCCGCGAAAATCCGCCACGGAAACCGGGGTCGCCACCAGCAGGGGCTGCTCTGGCAACAGGCCATCGTTTTGCAGCAACAGCTCGTTGACCATCTGCTGCGCCAATACATTGACCTGGCCTCGGGCCGGATAACCTTCGGCTTGGTACAGAGACTCTTTGGGCAGGGATTCGGCCTGGCCGGCCATGGGCGCCAGCAGCGCCAGTACAGTGGCAATAATTAGGCTTTTATTCATTTCCAACCACCTGATAATGAGGGAAAATTTGCAGTCGAACTCCTGTCCGATGCCATATCCCCCGACTAGGGATAGTCTCTTATCGGCCCGGGGCAGCAAAACTTGACCCCGCTTAGTTGCCGCAATGCAATTATTCAGGCACGCATCTTGCTTTAGTCCAGGTCGAAGGTGAGCGGGCGCCCGTGTCCGCCGCCAAACCTGTTTACTCCGGGAGGATATTCGCCCATGCGTACCCTATTGTTGTTGCTGGCCCTGGTGTCCGGCCCCGGCACCGCCCAATGGCAGCAGGCCACAGGCGAAGCCATCATAGTCGACGGCGATGTCGCCAAGGCCCGTGAACAAGCCGTGGCCCAGGCCATCAGCTATGCGGGCCTTGCCAGTGGTGCCAGCTTTAATGCCGAGCAACAGGTGGTCAATGGCCGCCTGACCCAGAATACCCTGACCCTGGCACAAATGCTGATGACCAACCGCATCGAGCTTATCAGCGAAGAGATCCGCCACAACAAGCTGACGGTCAAGCTGCAGCTGGAACTCCTGGATGATGTCGAGCCCAATTGCGCCAAGGGCCAATTGAAGGCCGCGATACTGCTGCCCCAGGCGCAGATCCGCGACCGCGCCCAGCTGCGCCACGGCCAGTTGACCCAATTGCCCGCCGCCATTTCCCGTCGGCTGGGGGCGCAATTGGAACGCTCTTCCAGCACCGGCTTTATTCATCTGGCCGCCGACAAAGTGCTGGCCATGGGCAGTGGCGGCAAGCATTTGCCGTCCTGGCTTGCCGACAGCAGCGACAGCCAATATGTACTGCTGCCTGAGCTTATCAGCGTTGCCACCGAGCCTGCCGAATCCTCCATGCTGGGACTGTGGCACAGCGATCCACTGCGCCAGTTCCGTTTGCGGCTGACCCTGTACCACGGCATCAGCGGCGAAGTGATCTGGCAGAACGAACTGGACACCTCGGCGCCCTGGGAATTTGAGTTGCAGGCCAGCGTCGACCCCGACAGCGACCGCTTCTGGCGCTCCGCCTATGGCCGCGGCATAGACAAGCTGCTGGCCGACGCCGGCCGCGCCATGGATGAGGCGCTGATGTGTCGCCCCGTGCTCGGCCAGGTGGTGGCCCGCGAAGGCGAAACCCTGATCATCAACCTCGGCCGCCGCCATGGCCTGAAAAATGGCGACGAGCTGCAGCTGGTCTTGACCCACAATATCGGCGATCGCCTGTCACGGATGCGTACCCTTGCCAATAATTCACATACAAACATCAAGATAGAGCAAGTGACCGAAGACAGCGCCATTGCGGTGCTCAAGGGGCAGCAGGCGACCTTGAATATTCAGCTCAACGACATAGCGATTAAGATTTAAGCAATTAAAATTCAAGACTTTTAATCGGAGCCAAAACCAGTATAATCAGCTGCGTCTCCCTATAGCTCAACAGGATAGAGCAGTCGCCTCCTAAGCGACCGATCGGGGTTCGAGTCCCTGTGGGGAGACCAGTCACTTCTGCTTGTGACTGCTTGCACAAGTTTCAAGCTTTTCTTTCAGTTCCTCTTTTTCTGCCAATTTTTGTGTTTCTGTTGCCGCTACAGTATCTGTATTGATCGGCTGTGCCGCCTATGTGCCGCCTTGCCAGCATTTGTTGCCGTTCCCCAGTATCAAATTTGATGTACATCCAGAATGCAGAGCAACTTAAACCTCCCCATAAGCGTGACCATGACACCGTTTCCCCGTTCCGACGCTGCTGAGGACGTTGCCGAAAATGGCGTGGCGAGGCATGGATGCCGAAGCAGCGTCAGTCGAATCAGGGATGAGCGTCTGACGCGCTAGCCAATTTTCGGCATAAGGCCGAGGGGCTTTCAGCGTCGGTGGGGTGTCCTTGGGGTTGCAAGGGGTATTGGATGAGCAAAGCCCCTTGCCGGGTGTGGGTTGGAGACCCACGACTTTGTGCCGCTGGCAAAGCGGCTATCTCTTGTGGTGATGCGGCATCCACCATTTGATGCAATTAATCCCCGCGTGGCGGCCAGAGGCCTTCGGGGAACGCTTGCGAGATGAAACTGTTCATCTCGCAGTCTGACGACACGCTTATCCCCCTGCCGTGGGCCTTCGCACTGCTACCCCAGTGACACGCCATGAATCCGTCCATGGAGGCTCAGCGGCGACGTCCTGTCGCCGATGGTCACTGGTGCAGCAGTGCAAGCTAAGGGTGTTCCACTCCGGCATTGGACTTATCTCTCAAGTACCGAAATGAAAAGCAATGGTCCGACTGTTGCACCGATTCCCCCCTTTGGAGCCGCCGAGGATGTTGGGCAAGAAACGGCAACAACCGAGGCATGGATGCCGAGGTAGTGACAGTCGAGCATGGAGGCGAGTCTGTCGCGTTGGCCGTTTCGCCCATAAATCCGAGGGGCCTTCGGCTCCGATCGGGGGCATCCTTTGGGTTGCAAGGGGCTTTGGATGAGCAAAGCCCCTTGCCCGGGTGTGGGTTGGAGACCCACGACTTTGTGCCGCTGGCAAAGCGGCAATCTCTTGAGGTGATGCAGCATCCACCATTTAATGCAATTAATCACCGCGTGGCGGCCAGAGGCCTTCGGGGAACGCTTGCGAGATGAAACTGTTCATCTCGCAGTCTGACGACACTCTTATCCCCCTGCCGTGGGTGCCGTGCATGGATGCACCAATGTCGCTATCGCATGGCCTGTTTTGTTCCTGACAAAACAGGCATTTCCTCCATCCGTGGAAGTCAGATGCGAAGGAGCAACCTTTCGCACTGTTACCCCAATGACACAAGGCATTTAAAAATTGGATGAGAATAGCTAATATCCCTAGCTAACAAACCGGAACACCAACAGTTACTTAAGGAAGAGTTATGGATCCACTGTCGCAACTGTTCGCTGCCTATGTAGAGATGGTGAGCAATAACATCACCAACGCCTATGCTGATGCGGCGAACATGACGGTCACAGCTCAAACGATCACCTATCAGGGCACCGACATTCGTTTCCAGCACTTTCTCTGGCAGATAAAGCAAGAAAGTGTTTGTGCCGACCTTCAGCAACAAGCAACGCCCTACTCCAAGTGCACCCAGCAAGCCAAAGCCATGTTCACCGATTTGTGTAATCAGCTATCGGCCATGAAAAACCTCAGTCAAAAAGGCCGCAGCCTGTCGCGGATGTACTGCAACGCTTCGCTGAACTACAAGCCCATGATTGCCACCATAAGCAAACCAAGGCAGAAAACAGAGCAAGAGCTTAAAGATAAGGAATGTAATGTACTCATCCTGAAGGCGATGCAAGACAGCAGCCCAGAATTGGCCAAACGTAGAGACAAAGTCTGTGCAGAGGCAAAGTAACTGAAGAAGACGATTTAGGGTCATGGCTAACTTGCCTGTAAGCCTGCAAATTCAGGAATTGAGCAAGCACAACTTTTTGTAAAAAAGAGCAAATGTCCTACAGACGATTGAAAAGTGCTGTGGTACGTTCGAACTAAGTAGGACTCTTGTACCATACATTCAAACCTTTTTAGTGAGTGCAAGGACACTGAAAGCACGGGCTGTATGGAATTAACCGGTAACGAGTCTGCCAGACTACAGCATAATTTGAGTGTAGCGAGTTCACTAGCAACAGCGGGGACTAGCTCTCTACGCCGATACGTAATACGCTTCCTTCCTTGGAAGGTGGACCAATCTTGCAAAGTAGCCCTAATTTGTAGGGCAATATATTGAAATGTTATACCCTCAACTTACGCAGAGGTGACAATGAAACCAATTAAAGACCTTGAGCTTGGTTATGCTGATGCAGAGAATTACAAGCGCCGTGAAAACAAGGATCTGCTAAATCGTGTATTCATCCGCGATACGCATCTGGATGAGCTTTGCCTACCTAATGTTTCATTTTTAATTGGTGAAAAGGGCACAGGAAAAACTGCCTATTCAATTTACCTTTCCAATAATAATTACAAACATACGTCAGCCAATATTAGATACGTAAGAGAAACTGAATATCAAAAGTTCATTTCGCTTAAGAGAGAAAAGCACTTAACCCTCTCCGACTTTTCAAGCATTTGGAAAGTAATTCTATACCTACTATTAGCAAAGCAAGTCCAGGATAAAGAAGGGGTTTTTTCACAACTTCTTAATTACACGAAGTTTGCCGCACTGAATGCAGCCATTGATGAGTACTATTTAAGTGCTTTCTCCCCAGAAATAATCCAGGCACTTAGTTTTGTTCAAGAGTCTAAACTTGCAGCTGAACTGCTGCATAAGCATGCTGCATTAAAAAGCGAAGAAAAACATTCAATTGCATTTTCAGAAAGCCGATTTCAAATTAACTTATTCTATATTCAAAAGAAATTCGAAGAAGCATTTTCACAGATACGATTAGACCAGAACCATATTCTTTTTATTGATGGCATTGACATTCGACCATCTTCAATACCATACGAAGAGTATCTAGAATGTATCAAAGGGCTTGCAAATGCCATATGGGAAATGAATAACGACTTCTTTCCATCAATAAAAGGCGGAAAGGGTAGAATGAGGGTGGTGCTACTAATTCGCCCTGACATCTTCGAATCAATCGGACTACAGAATCAGAATACAAAAATACGCGACAATTCAGTTTTCCTCGACTGGCGAACTGAGTACAACGCACATCGTAACTCACAACTATTTGAAGTAGTTGATCACATGCTTGGCATTCAACAGGATCCGCCATCGGAGAAGGGGATTGCTTGGGACAACTACTTCCCTTGGGACTCTCCTAACGTCTACGAGCAATATTCGACAACAACTTCGTTCATTAATTTTTTGCGTTGGTCTTATTACCGTCCGCGCGACATCGTGACGATGCTTGAGCTATTGAAGGCCAATACAAATGGGGACCAAACAAAGGCCAGTTTCTCACTGAACGACTTTGAAAACTCTCACTTTCAGCGCGAATATTCTAACTACCTACTAGGAGAAGTTAAGGATCACCTTTCGTTTTATTACGGGGCAGATCACTACGAAATTTTTCTGAAGTTCTTTGAATATCTTTCTGGCAAAGATTCGTTTAACTATGAGCTCTATCTTTCTGCATTTGAAAAACTTCAAGAACATATCCGTTCAATTGCCGCCGACAAACCAAAATTCATGGCTACGCCAAACGATTTCCTTCAGTTCCTGTTCGATCTAAATGTTATTTGCTACATCGAGCATACTGAAGATAACAAGCCATTTATTCACTGGTGTTTTAAGGATAGAAGCTACGCAAACATATCCCCTAAAGTTAAGACTGGTGTTAAATATCAAATATTTTATGGCTTAGCAAAGGCACTTAATGTCGGTAAAGAATTCAAAAAGAAAAGGGTATAACATGTGTTTAAATATTATTTGATTTAATAGCTCCGCCCATCAACTCTCGCCGCTCTTGCGGCGAGAGTTCCCTTCCTGAATTTCAAAACTGCCCCACCTGCCACAAGTACCGACAAAGATGTGCTTGAAATAGCGGCTGGCGACGCCTCGCCCCACTTTCCGTCGCTTGGCTGAGGCGGGATTATTGAACCATTACACCTTAAACACCGCGATAAGACTCTCCATCTGCCGGGAGTCTTCGGCAATACGGTCGCTGGTTTGGCCGACGGTTTCGCTCTTGGACTGATTGTCGCGGGAGATGTCGTTGATCCGGGTGATGTTCAGGTTGAGCTCGGCAATGACGGCGCTTTGCTCATCGGTGGCGGTGGCGATGTGGACGTTCATGTCATTGATTTCGCCGATGGCCTGTTTGATCAGGCCGAGGGCGTCCATGGCCTGGGCAGTTTCGGCAACGGTTTTGTCGGACTGATCCCGGGCCCGGGCTACCGAGGCATTGACCTTATCCACCGAGCCGCGGATGGCTTCGATGATGGCGTTGATTTCGCGGGTGGATTCCTGGGTGCGGCTGGCCAGGGTTCTCACTTCGTCGGCAACGACCGCAAAGCCCCGTCCTGCCTCGCCGGCCCTGGCGGCTTCGATGGCGGCATTGAGTGCCAGCAGGTTGGTTTGCTCGGCAATGCCGACGATAACATCGAGAATTTGACCGATTTCGCCGGAGCTGACCTTGAGCGCCTGGACCACATCCGAGGTCACCTCAAGTTCACCGGAAAGCTGGCGTATGTTACCCATGGCATGGGTCACCACCAGATTGGTGCTGTCGGCCTGATTGTCGGCATCGGCGGCCGAGCGGGCGGCGAGCTGGGCATTGGAGGCCACTTCCGAGGCGGTGGCGGCCATTTGGTTAATGGCGGTGGCCACGCTTTCGGTTTCCTGCTGCATTTTGTGGGTCGCGCTTGCCGCTTCGTGGGCGACCCTGGACAGGTCGGTGGCCAGGTTTTTACTGTCGTCAACCGAGTCACGCACCGAACTGACCAGGGTTTGAATTCTGCCGATAAAGGCGTTGAAGTACAGTGCCACCTGGGTCAGCTCATCATTGCCCCGCTCCGCCAGCCTCAGGGTCAGATTGCCCTCGCCCTCGGCGATATTTTTAAAGGCGCTGAGGGTTTCTCTTAAGGGCTCGGTCACGCTGTGGCTTATCATCAGCAACAGCGCCAGTACCGGGCCCCACACCAGAATGAAGATAAGCAGGTATTGCCAGGTAAATTCACGCTTTTGGGCGGCAATGTCATCGATGTAGATGCCGGTGCCGACTATCCAATCCCAGTCATTGAAGCGTTTGACCACTGTCATTTTCGGGCTGGGCTCGTCGGCGTCGGGTTTATTCCACATATACCGGACCAGGCCCGATTCGCTGCGCTCGGTGACACGGATCATGTCAGCAAACAGCTTAACGCCGTTGGGATCGGCCATGGCCAGCACGCTGGTGCCCTCAAGCTTTTTGGCAAAGGGGTGCTGGATCATCATCCCCTGCCTGTCGATGGTGAAGTAGTATTCCTTGCCCGCGTATCTCATGCTGTCGAGCTCCGCCAGGGCCTTGGCCTTGGCATCGGCTTCGGTGAGCTGCCCGCTGCGGGCCTTGGCGTGGAAGTCACTGACTATGCTGATGGCGACATCGGTCAATGCCTGCAACCGCGCTTCCTTTTCCTTTACCAGCACAGAATCCATGCTGCGCAGGGCATAGGCAAACATCAGCAAGGTAGCCAGCAACGACAGCACCAGCATCAACAGAATGCGGCGGGATATTTTGTAGTTTCTCAGGAATTTGCCAAGCATAAGCACCTCGATATTCGCCAGCGTTGGTTTTTTGATTCTGTTGCCAAAAGGCGGCACCGAAAAGCAGTGCCAAATGACTGTCCCCAAAGACCGAGCCAAAGGGGTAACCCTTCCATACAAGCCGCGGCAGCCTGGATGCACCCATCTATCAGCATCGAGGCCCGCGGCCCCCATCTATCGCCCTTGGGCAGGACACACTGCTCTACAGGCTCAATGATGCTTCCGTCATCTAATCATAGTAATAGTGGTGGAAGTCGCAGCATACTGCACTTTAGTCGGTGGAAACCCAGACTCATATCATGAAATAAAACAGAAAATGCTTTGAAAACAGGGTCTCAAACCCGGGGCTGTACAGATGGGAGGTGCAATCGGGCAACCAAGGTGCCACTATAGGCATTCACTCCATCGGGCAGGCCAAGATAGCCGGCCCATCGCAAACAAAAGGTAAATCAGGATGATTTCCAGAAGAACCCTTATTGGTTGGCTCGCTTTGGCGCCGCTGCTGGCAGGCGCTGAAGATAAAGAGCCGCAAGCCCCCAAAAGTGACACAGGGGAGCAGATGTATGGCCTCATAGGCCAGATCCTCGCCACCCCGGGAAAGCGGGATGAGCTTGCCTCGATTCTGATTAATGGCATAGCCGGTATGCCGGGTTGTTTGAGCTACATAGTCTCCAACGATCTGCAGGATGAAAATGCCCTCTGGGTCACCGAGGTCTGGCAAAGTAAGGCGCAACATGGGGCGTCACTGTCACAGGATTCGGTCAGGCATGCAATAGCAAAGGGACGGCCACTTATCGCCGGTTTCGGCCAGCGGATTGAAACCCTGCCCCTGGGTGGCCAGGGCGTATGAGCGCTCACATTATTGATAAGAGTCGATCAAGTCCGGGATCCTGCAAAGCATGACTACTTATATCACTCCAACTTACAGGCAAAGGTTTGTTGCCCTGTTGCAGAGCCTGCTGCCTTTGGGGGCAGCCTACGTCTGCATATTCGCTGCAGGCCTTTATAGAGACTGGGTCGCCCCGCTACCAATAAGCGAACAGCTGCCATGGATAAGACTTGTTCTCTTCACGGCTACAGTTATCCTCGCGGCATTCGCATATTTGTGTTATCGCGCCGGACAAAGGGTTTGGCACTCAGGGCAATGGCCGGCACCTGGAACAGCCGTGCTGTTCAAGACACGTGTCCATACCGGCTGGTGGGCGAAATTGAATGCGATAACCTTTTACTTCCTTGCCCTTATCACGGTTGCCGCTCTGGCCTATTTACTGAAGTTTGTCGTTACAATCGATTTGGAACCTTATCTGAATGAAGTGGTGCATGGCATATCTTGTGGGCCATGAGTTTCCCTTTAGGGCTCACTAAGGGAAATATTCGCCCCAAAAGGCAGGGCGCTGACTTACATCCCTGATTTGCAGGGCCCTGTTCTCGCACCCATTTCTCCACCTTATTTCTCCCTATTAAATCCCACCGGCCCACAGGCTGAAATTGTCTCTCCCTTGCACAGTGAAGGCCCCCAACCGGGTTTAACCCCGGGCCAGTACAGCGCCGAATCAAAGGTACACTTTGATACAAAGTGCATGATGATAATGATTTTTTTCGGAACCCAAGCCAATTTTTGTTGCAGCTTGGAGGGCAAGGGGCTAACGTCAATGAGGGCATCGGCTGGAACTAAGGTAGTACGCACTGCTATGCACGAACTGATCTCCCCCGCGCTGCGGGAATTGCAAACCGTGGCGCAGGCCGTCACGGATGAAGTCATAGCCCCCAATGCCGCCAGGGTGGATGAAGAGGCCCGCTGGCCCAGGGAATCCATGGCGGCCCTGGCGGATGCCAATCTGATGGGGCTGCATGTGCCCACGCGTTTGGGTGGTCACGGCCAGGGCCTGCTGGCGCTGGCGCTGCTCAGCGAGACCATAGCCAGGGGCTGCTCCTCTTCGGCCCTGTGCTTTGGTATGCACTGCGTCGGCAGCGCCGTTATCGCCAGCAAGGCCACTGCCTTTCACGAACAGCAGTATCTGGTCCCCATAGCCGAGAACAAGCACCTCACTACCCTGGCCCTGTCCGAATCCGGCACCGGCAGCCATTTCTATTTGCCCCAGACCCGCCTCAGCCGCGATGGTGACTATTTCGAAGTCAATGGCACCAAGCAGTTTGTCACCAATGGCGGCCATGCGGACTCCTATGTCATTTCGACCCAGGTCAGCGGCCAGGCCACGGATGCCGGTGATTTCAGTTGCCTTATCGTCGACCGCGACAGACCCGGCATGAGCTGGCTTGATGCCTGGCATGGCCTGGGGATGCGCGGCAATTCTTCACGGGGATTGCAGCTGGAGCAGTTGCGGGTACCTGTGGCCAATCTGCTGGGGGAGGAAGGCGACCAAATCTGGTACGTATTTGAGGTGGTGGCGCCCTTCTTCCTCACCGCCATGGCCGGCACTTATCTGGGTTTGGCCGAGGCGGCATTGCAGGATGCCGTCACGCATCTGCGCCGACGGGTTTACCAGCATTCGGGCCAATCATTGGCGGATGTGTCGCTGCTGCAGGTGCGCCTGGCCGAGATGAAACTGCGGGTGGAAAAATGCCGGGCGCTGCTGTATCAGGCGGCGTTTCGCGGCGATCAGGGCCGGGCCGATACCGCCCTGCATCTGATGATGGCCAAGGCCGATGCCGCCGACACCGCCACCTGGGTGACCAACGAGGCCATGAGCCTGGGGGGCGGTCAGGCCTACCGGGAAAACGGCCCCCAAGGCAGGCGCCTGCGGGACGCCAGGGCGGGCCACGTGATGTCGCCCACCACTGACCTGCTCAAAACCTGGATTGGTCGGCAACTGCTCGACTTGCCGCTGCTGTAGAGGTAAGTGCTCATGGATGGCTTGGTACTTTATCTAACTAAAAGTCCGGCGCAGACCCAGCCTGATGAACAAAAAGATCCGCTGCTGCCGGAGCTGCATGCAGTCCTTCAGGCAAGCGATGTACAGCTGAGCTGTGTTGACGGTGTCGACCGGGCCATGCAACTGTTGCAACAAGCCCATGCGCCGTTGCTGCTGTGCCTGCTGGCGCCGGATCTGGACTCGCCCCTGGCCGGCGCTCGTAAACTGTTTCCCCTGGCGCCCCTGTGCCACTGGATACTGCTGTCCAATGAGCCAGAGCCGCAACCGCCCTCGCCCCTGAATCGCTTCAGCCAACACCTAAGCGTGCTGCCGAGGCATTCACTGGCACCGCTGCCGGAACTGCTGCACAAGGCCAGGCTGCGTTATCGCCATGAGCAGGCTATAGGCCGGATCAACAACCAACTGCAACAGAGCGGCGGCAACAGTGCCCAGGCCCTGCAACGCTATACCCAGTCGGTAGACTTTCTGCGGCATCTGTTCGACACCGCCAACGAGGCCATGCTGGCCACGGCGGTCAACGGCTGCATAGTGCGCTGGAACCGGGCCGCGGAGCACCTGTTTGATCTGGAGCCAAGCGAGCTCAGCAATCAATGTATCTGTGATATCGCCGGCGACGAATGGCAGCGCCGCATGCCGGAGGTCCTCGAGCAAATGGCCCAGCCACAGCATGCCCAGCTGCGCCTGGAATTGCGTTGCCGCCTCGGCAATGGCCGCGACTGTGTGCTGGAGGTCAAGCTGGCGCAGATCTGCAACAACCAGTCGGCCTTGATGGGTCTGTCCTTTTTCATCAGTGATATCAGCGCCCGCAAACAGGCCGAGACCGAGTTGCTCAAGCTCAACGAGCAGTTGCAGCAGCTGTCGTTTCAGGATGGTTTGACCGGCATAGCCAACCGGCGCCATTTCGACTTTGCCCTGGAGCGGGCCTGGCACGAGGCACGCCGGCAAAAACAGAGTTTGGCTCTGGTGATGTTCGACCTGGATTATTTCAAGGAATACAACGACAGGCTGGGCCATCAGGCCGGTGACGAATGCCTGCGACGGGTGGCCGCCGGTCTGAACAGCCAATTGCACAGATCCACCGATCTGCTGGCCCGCTATGGTGGTGAAGAATTCGTCCTGCTGTTGCCCAACAGCGGCAGCCGCGAGGCAGTGCAACTGGTACAGAACTGCCTCGCAGCCCTGTACAACCTGGACCTGCCCCACCCGGCATCCAACATAGCCCCCTCGGTCACCCTCTCGGCCGGTATTGCCGCCATGGTACCGGACACAGAACTGCCTCACAGCCTGCTGGCGGCCGCAGACAGCCAGCTGTACCGCGCCAAGGCCGCCGGTCGCAATGGTTATTGCGCTGAGGGCCCAGAGCTCAATCACTGAACCCGGCCACTGAATCAGCCATCGCCGGCGGTCGCCAGGGCAGCTCTTTACCAGTCTTCCAATCTCCGTCAGCCCACTGCTGGCCGCCTGGGTCAAAGCAGGACCTGCTTTTGCCAAGCTAAGCCAGTCCAAGCCAAGCAAAGATAGCCCCTGCTCTGTCTTATTGTCGGCAGCCCAATCCCGGGGAACCAATTCCCGGACAGCCAGTGCGATGACACTAAAAATTAATGCTGTGCCGACAAAGGGGACTTGCTAGCGGGGCGATTTTGCCTTTGTATAGATGAGCGGGGCATCTGCGGCCGCTTTGGCGGCAATCACCAATCACATGACAGGGAAATAACATGAGTCACTTTGAAATCAATGAAATCAAACGCCTGTTTCTCAGCAGACTGGATGCACTTGGCCATGTGCTGAGCCAGGCCGAAAAGCACTTTGGCGAGTTGGACAGCAAGATGGACGAGCGCCTGGCGCCGGACATGTTCCCCCTCGGCGCCCAGGTGGCCCTGGCGTGCAATCAGGCCAGGGGTTTTGCCCAGTGGTGTGCTAATCAGCCCATAGACAACCTTGGGAAAGAGGTGGAAAGCCTGGCCCGGGCCCGTGAAATTATTGCCCAGACCAAGGAGCTGGTTAACAGCATAGCTGTCGATGATGCCAAGCTTGACGACATCAAACGCATAGGCCTTGGCCCCGGACGCTACTGCGAACTGCCGGCGCGCCAGTACCTGAGTGAATACCTGCTGCCAAACCTGTATTTCCACATCACCACCGCCTACGCCATACTGCGTCACCTGGGCGCACCGCTCGGCAAGGCCGACTTTATGGTATTCCTCGCCCCCCACGTGCGTCAGGAAGCCTGAAGCCTTTTGTAGTTCAAAAGGGGAAGGATGTCTCCCCCCATGACACCTTCCCCTTTAAAATGCGCTAACAGCTTGCTACTAAAGTAAAAAAGGCTTTTTCATGCCTGGAGAAAGCTCTAGTATTAAAGCAGAATCAATGCCGTTCAAGGAATTTGCCCCATGACAGATTTGCTGCAACACAACATGGCCATTATCCGCCGGCGCTGGCCGGAAGTGGCCCAGGCCATGGATGCAGCGGATACCGACAGCCTGGATGCCATGTTGGTGACCGGAGCCAATCAAACCATCAGCGTCAACGGCATCCAGCTCAGCAGCCGTCATAACCGCCTGGCTGAAGCGGAACTTTTGATAAATCAGCTTCCGGCCGGGTGCAGAACCGTCTCGGTTTACGGTATAGGTATGGGAGATGTCCCCACCTTACTGGCTGATAACAAGCACTTGGAACAGATCCGTATCTGCCCGCTCAATTTGAATCTGTTCGTGTTATTGCTCAGCTACACAGATCAAAGTGAGTGGTTAGGCGATATGCGAGTGGAGTTGGAACCTCAGCCACGGCAAGATGCGCTGGCACAGCATCACATTGCGGTAATACCGGATCTGTTACTGATCAGTGACGATAATGCCAGACTGCGCGATCTGTTGATGTTTCAAAATAATCTTGCCTTTGCCAACAAACGACACCGCGATGACGATGTGAAATTTCAGCGCCGGCTGGCTGACAATCTTGAGACCATAAAGCAGGATCCCGATGCTGCTTCATTGAGCATGCTTTATCAACCAAGCAAGACTCTGGTCGTAGGCACAGGACCTTCGCTGGAACAGCATTACCACTATCTGAGGGCACAAAGGGCGTTGCCCTTGGAAACGCGGCCCCTGATGATTGCCGTAGATACAGCCTTAAAGGCCTTGGCTCACGAGAATATCATTCCGGATATTGTCATGAGCGTGGACTTCAACATTTCGCTTGCTCACTTGCCCGAAGAGCTGCCAACGAATGTTAAGTTGGTCTATTTTCCCAAGACCCAACCACAAGTTTTGCATGCCTGGCCGGGTGAACGCTTCGCTGCCTATTCGCTCAATGAAACCTATAATGAGCTCAACAGCCGCTATCCAAAGCTGCGCTTGTTTGCCAACGGCAGCGTTATCCATCCGGCCATAGATTTGGCGGTATACCTCAAGAGTAAGCAAATCATCTTATTTGGCTGTGACTTCAGTTATCCCCAAAACAAGACTCATGCCTTTTGGCCCGAAGGCAAATTGGGACCCAAGATAACAGGTGAAAAACATCATTGGGTTATCAACGGCTATGGTGAAAAAGTGGTTACCGACCTGAATTTCAGGGGCTATTTGCTAGCACTTGAGCACTATATCCGGACTCAACCTCAGGTTGCATTTTATAACTCGAGTCTGGAGGGGGCCGCCATTGAGGGTACCCTGTATCAGGAGTGTAAAATATGAAGCCTGAAGTCAATATCATCCTGGTTCCCAAGCTGATAAGCACGGCCCATAAATTGCGATTGGGCCATGAAGCCGATGGCTCACATGATTTTGGTGAATGCCTTGATTTAATCAATGGCATTTTGCCGGAATTGCAAGACAGCGGGGCCTTGATGGCCTTATTTCAAAATATGCTCGCGGCGCAGGAAAGACACGATTGGCTTGCCCTGGCCGACTGTCTTGAATATGAATTGCCGTTATTGTTGCAGCAGTCGGCTATAAGCCAAGGCTGAATGTCAGCTGTTCCCGAATGCCTGACCGGTCAGGCATTCTGAATCCCGCAATCAGCGCTTCTCCAACAGGAACCAAGTTATGTCATCCTGAGGGAAGTTGTTATCCCTGTGATACATGAAGCCATAATCCACCAGTTGCAGATCGGGGTATTTGTCCAGCATCTCGCCGGCGAAATCCCGCTTGAACAACTTGCCACTGTGCCCGCGATACGGCACTTCAACCGGCGTGGGGTTGTAATATTCGGCGATGCAAATATAGCGTTGGCTGCTGTTGTACAGCTTGTCATATACCCCCTGCAACTCGTCGGGGTTGATATGGATCAGTACCCCTTTTATCAGCACAAAGTCATAACGAGTTTCAGGTACGAAATCCAGTATTGACGAATGATATACGGTGAGATCCTGAAACTGCTTAAGCTGTGCAACCGCCTTCTCATTGATCTCAATTGCCGACATTTTTACCTGCGGCATGATTGAGCCGAAAGCGGCAATATTCAAACCTATATTGGCCCCAAACTCGATAAAGCTTCCTATGTTTTGCGTCCGTCGCAATACCTTGGCAAAGAAAGCGATGTTGGCGGCAATCGCCCTGGCCCCTTGGTTGCGTTTCAGGTATTCATCACCAAATTCCCCAGCCCAAAATCTTTCCTGTTCAGTCTTGTAAGTCACCTTTAATTCCCCGCAAATGATGTGCTTATTCTATTAACTCAAAACTTAAGGCCGTTCCTTTTGCAAGGCCATGCTTAGCCTTTCGTCCAAGCACGGCTTCATAATGCTTGGGTGCCAAGCCAAAGCCCGGGCGAATACTTCTGATATTATCGGCGGTCAACAGCTCACCTTTGGCTATGTCTTTCACCACATATAAGGAGCGGCGGAATTTCACACTCCCCAACTCCGCCGTCGTTTTTTGATAATTCACTTTGCCGAGCGCCGACCAAGCGATTTTTGCATCCCGACACAGTGCCGCCAGCTCTTGAGGCTCCAGTGAAAAACTGTCATCCGGCCCACCACCGTTGCGATCCAAAGTGACGTGCTTTTCTATCACACAGGCGCCCAGCGACACTGCGGCTACCGCTGTCGCATTGTCTATGGTGTGATCCGAAAGCCCGGTTAAAACTCCAAAACGTTGTGCCATGTCCGGAATTGTGCGCAGGTTATATTCCTCTGCCGGAGCTGGATAACCACTGACACAATGCAAGATAACCAGTTCTTTACAACCGTTATCTTTGGCGGTCGCAATCGCCTCTTGAATTTCTGCTTCATTTGCCATGCCGGTGGACATGATCATCGGTTTACCGGTCTGCGCAACGCGCTTTATCAAGGGAAGATCCACCAGCTCAAACGAGGCTATTTTATAGGCGGGCGCATCCAGGGACTCGAGCAAATCAACAGCACTGAAGTCAAACGGCGAGCTGAAAACCGTAATTCCCAGTTCCCTTGCCTTCTCAAACAGCGCTTGATGCCATTCCCATGGGGTATGTGCCCATTCATAAAGCTCATAAAGTGAACGACCATCCCACAGGCCACCGTGTATTTGAAAATCTTCTTTATCACAGTCAATGGTTATTGTATCGGGTCTATAGGTTTGTAATTTTATCGCATCTGCACCGGCTTTTTTTGCCTCTTCAATAATCCTGAAAGCGTTATTTATATCGCCATTATGGTTTGCTGACAGCTCTGCAATTATGTACGGAGGGTAATCATGCCCAATCTTACGACCTTCAATTTCAATAAAATCGTTCATTAATCCTCTCTCTCTAACCTAATGTTGTAACGTTTACCACGGAATTCAAAAAAAGCAGGAAATCTTTCTGGATCACAAACTCTCAATAAATCGAATTGCGCGGCTAAGGTACTGTGAGGATCAATCCTGCTATCCTGAGGTGTACGCTTTCGATAATAACTTCCACCTTCAGCCTGAACTCTGGGTCGGCTATGCCAAATATTTTCACAAGCCCATGTGATAAGGGTCAGTTCAGCTTCGAACAGCAGATGATTTATCTCATCATAAAGTTCTGTGCCATTAAGGGGTATTTTGAGCTGATGCCAAATGTCCCCCGTATCGACTTTGTCTTCGGCATTAAGCAGTGTCAAGGTCAGGTTATGACAGCCCTTAATGACATCCCATATATGTGGTGACCAACCACGACCTTCAGGTAGTTCACTCGCATGCAGGACCAAGCTAAAATCGAATTTTTGCCTGAATTCTGCGGTTAGCAATTCGGAACAAGATACCAAAAAGAGTATGCCACCAAATCTTGTTATATCGGTAGTCCTATTAACCAGCTGGACATCATATTGTTCACCATTCAATGCACGCCAACGGGACAAATAGGGAAATACAGGATGACATGGATCGGTACACAATATTGTGACAGTGTTTTTATTCATTGATTAAATACCCTAAAACTCGCTCACAACCATCACCATCACATAAAATCCAGTTGTTATCCTGATAGATTTCATAATGTTCTTGTAAATGACCTAAGGCTGACAATAATTCATTTTCTATCGCATCGATGGGTATACTGATTGCAGCTTTTGCTTTTACCAGACTCGCGCATATTGCCCCTTGGTTTTCTGCAAGCGGAATGACAATACTCGGCAGGCTAAGACAAGCCCGCTCCCAAGACGTAGACCCCGGAGCGCCTATTGCCACGCCATGCTCTGCCATCAGTTCAGCCATGTTGTCGCAAAAGTCTATGTGCTGGATCCAATCTTTGTTTGAGTCGCAATAGGATTTCACCGGATGATAATGAGGCGCTCTTTGACTTAGCAATACGGTCACAGACAACTTCTCAGCCACTGCCTTGAGTACTTTGAGCACTCTGAGTGTCGCATTCGGCTCGTCAATGCCCCCCATAGAGACAAGCACACGCCGAGGGTCCCTGTGTGTTTTACGTATTATCTTGCGCCATTCCTTGAACCCTGGGGCCAGTAAAGCGTACTTTGCCCCCACAAGGCACAGGCAATGCGCTGGAACCAATCCATAATATGCGGAATGACACCTCAGTGCCGTCGGATCAACCAATATGTCGCAACTATGAGGTCGCGCAAGATCATCAATGGCTAACACACGACATCTTAAAGCCTTGGCCACCTCCTGCTCCCACTCAGCAGGTAAGCCATAATGATCGACAAGGATCCAGTCAGCCGATGCCACCTTCACCAACAGCTGTGCAGAATCTGTTTCCCAAGCAACTTGCAGCCACGCCTCATAATCAGCACTATGCCGGGGTATTAGAGGCGCCCTGACTACAGGCAATGTGATTAACCTATGGCCGCGCTCTTTAATCAGTCCCGTCAGGTCGCCTGGCTGAGGCCGACAAACAAAAGTCACATCATGTCCGGCCGCTTTGATCGCATCGGCGAGAACAAGGCAACGCATTATATGACCGGAACCAATCCAGCGTGATGCGTCCGCCCGAATAACGACATGCATAAACTTACCCTATTTGAAACAAACGTTCCGCTCTCTGCCAGTCTTCAATCGTGTCTATATCTTGTACTCTGTGCCTGGCAAGCATAATTAAGCGCGAATGAGGCCCAAAAAGCGGTATCGCGGATTGCCACGCCGCAACTCTCCCCCAGTAAAATTGGCCGGCGTCATGATAGGCTTCTTCAAGGTCCTGTGAACGTGTCAGTAAGTGCTCAGGATTAAACATGGATACCTGGCCCAGTGAATCAACCTTAAGGGCACGCTGAATAGGAAAAGCAAAACTCGTGGCGCTGAAAGCATACAGGCAATCTGTGGATTGCATGATTTCCAATCCCCGACGTATATCCTGTGGTTCCACAAATGGCGCGGTGGCATAAAGACAACATACTAATTCCGCTTGTATCCTTTGCTCAGTTAACCAAGTGACAGCGTGCCGAATAACATCGGTCGTAGTGGCATAATCATCAGCTAAATTTTCGGGTCTGATAAAGGGAACCTCGGCACCATAATTCCTTGCAACCGCCGCTATCTCAGGATCATCGGTACTGACAATCACCCGCTCGAAACAACCTGACTTCAACGCCGCTTCAATGGACCAGGCAATCATGGGCTTCCCGTGAAATAACTTTATATTTTTGCGGGGAATGCGCTTACTGCCACCTCTGGCTGGAATAACGGCAACGTTCACAGAATTTCTCCAACATCGGCTACTGACTTAAATTGCTACATGTCTCAAGGGCCCCATCACGGCAAAAATGTCGGATGGACGCTACATGATTATCGGCCACTTGAACGAAAACATAATTGTTGATCATGGTACGACTCAGATGGCCACTGTCCAGCCCAGCCTTGAAGGCTCAGGCAAGCTTTGCTGGGATGACTCAATAACCAGTGAGAACACCTCAACCTCGGCGCAACAATAGGTCAGCTCAGCCGACAAGATGCCCTCTGGTTTTTAAACCAGCTTGTCATCACTTGAATTTTTAATGCCAATCTTTCACTGTCTCGTATTGTGTGATTGTCTTGCCGTCAATTTTCACTGCCCCCGGGCTCCGCCTCAATGCTCTTGAGCGCTCGGTACATGGCCTCAGCCCTGAGCCAATCATCGGGCGTGTCGATATCCTGCACCTTATAGTTTGGTAACAAGTAGGGAATAGAGGCCGTTGAATACAAAGGCACGTCCTCCATGAAGGCTCGGGACCTGCCCCAGTAAAACTGACCGGCACCGAAATAGGCTCTCTCCAGATCCTGTGAGCGGCTCAGGAAGTATTCGGGAGAGAACATCTCTATCTCCCCGGCCGCAGAAATCCTGAAAGCTCTCTGGATAGGTGAGGGATATTCGGCTACGGCGAAGCAATATTGCTTGGCGCTATCCTGCTGTAATAACTGAAATGCCTTTTGGATGCTGTCGGCCTCAAGAAACGGTGCAGTGGCATATAAGGTACAGAGAAACTCGGGACACTCTCCGCGCTCATCCAACCAATGCAAGGTGTGCTTGATGACATCAAATGTGGTGGCATAATCATCGGCAAGGCTTGCCGGACGGATGAAAGGCACCTCGGCTCCGCAGGAAATGGCCTCACGAGCAATGTCACTGTCATCAGTGGAGACTATGATGCGCTCGAAACAACCACAGGCAATAGCCGCCTCTATCGAATAGGCAATGATAGGTTTGCCGTTGAACAGCTTGATATTCTTGCCCGGTATTCGCTTGCTTCCACCACGGGCGGGGATCATTGCCATCGCCATGTTCAGCTACTCCTGTTGATTAACCCGACCAGTTGAACCACCTTTCAGGTCGACACATGGGTCAACAAGCATTCGACTATATAATCCACCTCTTTTACCTTGATCCCGGGGTGCAACGGCAGCGTCATGATTTTACGGTAAAATGCCTCAGCATCGGGAAAATCGCCTTCCTTGAAGCCCAGCCCCAGATAATAGGGCTGCAGGTGCACGGGGAAATAGTGTACGTGTACCTGAATACCATCGGCTTGCATCTTCTCAAATACAGCACGGCGCTTTGCGGGATCGGGGAGGCGTACTATTTGCAGATGATAGGCACTCAGACTGCCGGCCAAAGGATCGACCGTCTTGACCGCAGAACCGGTCAACGCACTTCGGTAACTCTCGGCCAGCCTATTGCGGATTTCAACAAAGGTTTGCAGCCGGTCAAGCTGGCTCAGTCCCAACGCAGCCTGCAATTCCGTCATTCGGTAGTTAAAGCCCAGTTCCTGTTGCTCATAGTACCAAGGGCCCTCGTCGGGTCGCTGCAATTTCTCAACAGCTTTAGTGATGCCATGGCTGCGATAAAGCGCCATTTTCTCGGCCAGCCGGGCATCATTGGTTGTCGCCACGCCCCCCTCGGCCGTGGTGATTATCTTGACCGGATGAAAGCTGAATACCGTGATATCCGAATAGCTGCATGCACCTATCCGATCCCCGTCATAGGTCCCGCCCACACTGTGGGAGGCATCCTCAACCAGGCTCACACCATACTGTCTGGCAAGCGCACCGATTGTTTTCATATCGCAACTATGCCCGGCCAGGTGCACGGGAATAATGACCTTGGGTAATCGTCCCCGCGTTTGGGCCGTTTCAAGTTTGGCCTTCAGTGCCGCTGGACTCATATTGCCGGTGGTTGGCTCCACATCGACAAAATCCACCTCAGCGCCGCAATAAAGTGCACAGTTGGCAGAGGCAACAAAAGTTATGGGAGAGGTCCACACAAGATCCCCGGCCCCCACCCCCAGAGCCAGACAGGCAATATGCAGCGCCGATGTGGCGCTGTTCACCGCAACCGCATGCGTAGCTTGGGTCAAATCACAAATTGCCTGCTCAAAAGCCGGTACACGGGGCCCTTGGGTCAGGAAATCGGAATTGAGCACCTCAACAACGGCAGCTATGTCCTGTGGGGAAATGTCCTGTCTGCCATATAAAATCATGCCTTGGCATCCATGCTGAGAATTTCACTTGGCGTCAGGAAATGGGTATTGGTACCTGAGTTATATTCATAGCCTGCTTTAACCAAGGCGCCTTTCTCACCCAACTTGTTTTGGCTGTAATCATTATTACCACCAAAAAACTGTATGCTGGGGGTAATGACAAAATGATCATCAAACTCCAGAGTGTGGTGAGAATCATCACTTGGACACATAATTTCGTGCATCTTTTCCCCAGGTCTGATCCCCACTATCTCCTGTTGCAAATTCGGGCCATAGGCGGTCGCCAGGTCAACGACCCTGATTGACGGGATCTTGGGGATGAAGATTTCCCCCCCCTGCATTCTGGCGAAATTTTTCAACACAAAATTAACCCCATCCTGCAAGGTGATCCAGAAACGGGTCATTTCAGGGTGCGTGATGGGCAAAGAGGTGGCGCCTTTGGCAACCAAACCTTTGAAGAAAGGTACCACAGACCCCCGAGAACCTACGACGTTGCCATAACGCACGGCCGCAAACCGGGTCCGCCCGCCACCCACAATGTTATTGGCAGCAATGAACAGCTTATCGGAGGCCAGCTTGGTGGCACCATACAGATTGATAGGGTTCGCGGCCTTGTCTGTGGACAGGGCTATCACCTTGTCCACATTGTTGGCTATGGCCGCCTTAATTACATTTTCCGCACCATAGATATTGGTTTTGATGCATTCCATGGGGTTATATTCGGCCGCAGGAACCTGTTTGATGGCGGCGGCATGAATGACGAAGTCGACATCGCGAAAGGCCTGCATTAAACGGTCAACGTCGCGTACATCTCCGAGAAAATACCGCATACAGGGTGCATTGAAACGCTGTTGCATTTCGAACTGTTTGAGTTCGTCCCGCGAGAACACGATCAGACGCTTGGGACGATACTGCTCCAGGAGCGTTTTGACATATTGGTGGCCAAAGGACCCTGTGCCACCCGTTATCAAAATAGTCTTATCATTAAACATACTCACTCCCACAGCTAGGGTTATTACCGGTGACGGTATAAATTTCGCTTTAATTCATGATATTAGATAGAGCATAACCTGACGGCGTCAAATGTCTACTTCAGATCACTTTTAGTTTATGGGCCACAAAGCCCTGCAGAAATTTGCTTAACTCAACGGATAGCAAACAGCATGCCAATGGCTTAAAAAATCATGATTCCGTCGCTACTGAGCATGCGGAACCGGCTGAAAACCTTAAATTTGCTTGATTTTCATGTAATTGCTACAGTAAGCCAAACTTAGCCTGGCTCACCGGCCTGTGCTTCCGACGCAGAAACTGTCTTGCCAGGAATCGCATTTTTTTGACGGTTTGCTGATACAGCTAATGGACACCAGTAGAGGATGCTATGCCAGGATCATCACAACAGATCAATCCCGTATTTGCCATCAGCCAGTTTGACGAAGTCTATTTACCGTCGGTAAACAGGCAAACCTTTGAAAAACTGGACTCCAAGACCTTGTACCGGACCAAATTGAAAGACTTGTTGCACAAGCAGCAACACCTGTTTGTCATCATAGGTCTGGACTCGGGTCTGCTGGCCAATTACCTGCTGGATACCGAGCTACCAGCGGGCAGCAAGTATCTCTTTGTCGAACTAGACCCTGTGCTCGGGTTACTCGACATAGACATACCGCAGCGGCTGGCACACCGGCTGCAGGTGATGTCTTTAAGTGAGTTTACTGAGCGCATCTCAACCGACAATAACGAAATCTACATAGCCAAAAATGCCGTCAGCCTGCACAAATCTATGGGGGCCGAGTTAGCCTATCAGCAAGATTATCTGCTGTTGGCTGCCGAAGTAGAAAAGCTGCTCCAGCATGAAGCCTTCGATCATCAAATAGGCTTTACCCAGAAAATCTTTGTCAAAAGGCAGCTGCAAAACCTGGCCGATGATCGTCACCCGGCAGCCTTGCTACGCAATCAGTTTACTGGCCACAGATGCATAGTGTTGGCCGGTGGTCCATCGCTGGATAGCCATATCGACTGGGTTAAATCCCATCAGCAGGATATGGTGATCTTTGCGGTTTCCAGATTAAGCAAGCAATTGATAGAAAAAGGCATTACCCCACACATAGTCGTCTCTGTTGACCCCCAGCAGATGAGCATGGAGGTCAGTAAAGACCTGCTGAAATTGACCAACCAAACCATTTTCATCAACTCAAATCACGTCACACCAAGTCTCATAGGACAATGGCGGGGCAAGAGCGCCTATCTGGGGGCAAGGTATCCATGGGGTGACGAAGATGACGCTCAGGACAACATAGAAACCATGGGGCCCACGGTTACCAATGCTGCCATTCATCTTGCGGTTGAGATGGGCTTCAGCGAAATCCTGCTCTCGGGAGTCGACTTTTGTTATTCACCTACGGGATTCAGCCATACACAGGGCAGCATTGAAGCCAAGATAGGCCCAAGCCTGAGCAGTATGGGAGAATGGGTGGAAACCTACTCAGGTCACCAGGCCGAAACGCCGATCCAGTTGCTGCACGCGATGCAGTCATTGGCCGAACAGACCCAGAACCTGCAAAACTGTACGATTTACAACCTGTCAAAAGATGCCGCCAAAATTGAGGGCATAGCTTACAGAAGTCACTTATCCTTCTCCTTTGAAGCGGCCGACATTGATGTTTTTGCCAAACTGCACAGCTTGATTCCGCACACAACTCCAGACGACATCAGGCGGGATCTCAACGTCTGTGTCAGCAACATCAAGGCCACACACAAGAAATTGCTCGCCATTGCCAAGCTGGCAAAAGAAGCCATCAAATGCAATCAATCCCTCAGGACTAAATTGGCCAATCCGCAGGGATCGCAAAGCCAGGTGGGCAACCTAAAGCAACGTATTGAATCCATTGAACAAGAGATTAACGACAAGTATTCCAGGCAGGCACGGTTTCTCAAGTTTTTTGGCTATGGCGAATTCGCCCGCTTTCTCAACCCGGCTGCAACGGATGAATGGCAGCAAGACAAGATGCTCGACATGACAGAGGCCTATTACAAGGCCTTTGAAGAAAACTGTCATGTCCTGGCAGACATGGTTCATGACTGTGAGCTGATACTTGATGCACGTAAGTCTGAGTTACAGGTCCCCACACAATTAAACACACTGGAATCATTTTGGTTGAACAATCTCGAACCAGGCAGGGTGTATGTCTGGTTGGACAGGCATGCAGCAATCTCAGGGGACCTCACAGAAGAAGACAAAGCGTGTATCGTCCGGTTGCAAAGGGCGTTCGAGAGCGAGATGTCACAGGGAAGCCAGGGGATCTCTGCAATTGCAAAAAAAGCGAACTCACTCTCCGGCGTGCAACAAAAACTCATCATGCTGTATCGCCATCAGAACTCAGCCGCCCTCAACCACATGGTAAAATTGCTTGAACCGTTAAGCAAAGGGGAACCTGAGGCCCACAGGCTTTACCGCCTTGCCCAAACCTATGTGTACCAACTGGAAAACAAGTCACAGGAAGCACTGGACAGCCTTCTCAGCATTCCGGAGAAGGACAGGACAGAAACAGAACTTAGGGAAATAGTGGTACTGTCCCTGTCGTTGCAGAAACTGGATCAGGCTTCCGAAGTGCTGAGCCAACTTCTGTCATACAGTGATGAATATGCCCCCCAATACGCTCAGGTGCTGAAGCTGCAACGGCAGTGGCAAGCCGCGGTCAATGTGTATGTTGACTACTTGGAGAAATACCCGGGTGACGTGCCGACATGGATTAAGCTGGGTCAATTCATGGTGGAATTGAATGAACCCGATGCAGCAATAACCTCCTTCCGCAACGCCCTGCAGGCCGACCCGGATAATGCCATAGCCTCCCACTACCTGAAGCAACTCATGGCTCTGGACTGACAACACAGCGCACCAGGCATGCTTGGTGCGCTTTAGTTGATGCTGTTATCTTACAGATGGTTCGCAATGCCGACACCGGGCTATGCCGGTGTTGGCTATACCGTTATAATGCTGCCACTTTCTGCCTGCACCACCGGGAGTCCTGCTTGACCCACAGTTATATTCCGCTCGACCAATACCGTCGCAAATGGATCTTCAATCACAAGGATCTGCCCGTCAGCGATGAAGACAAGGCCAGGATCCGTCCCCTGGACGACAAGAGTGCCATGGCTGTGTGGAAGGCGCTGGTCAGCAATCAAAGCAGCCATGCTGAACAATTTGGCAAGGGTGATTGGCAGACAAGGGCCAAGACCTGGGTCAAAACCGATTTCTGGCAGTCAGCCTGGGATTCGGAAGCTGCCGAATTGCCAGCAATGCTGGCGGAGTTTATCCATTGGCCGGACGATACCCGGGTGTATTTCTGCTATGAAAAATATCAGGTAATAGAGACCTGCTGGGACGTGTACCGCCGGAACTGGAAATGCTTTCTGTTTTTCGATGATGGTCCCCTGCTGCTGAGTGACAGCGCCAAACAGGCTGTGTGGTTCGAGCAATCGGGCAAGTATCATCTGGGCACCCGCCCCTGAATCAGGCCTCACCCTGGGCCACCGAAAGGACATTTCATGAAATTTTGCTTTGCCATACTCTTGGCTCTGGGGCTAAGTGCGTCACTGCCGACCCAAGCCAGCTCCGCCCCCTATGAGATTGCAGGGATCTCAATTCCGACCGAATTGACCCAACAGGGCATTCCATTGCAACTTAACGGCGCCGGAGTGCGCAGCAAGTTCTTTATGGATCTTTATGTGGGCGGCCTTTACCTGCCAAACAAGGCCGATACCGCCGCCAATGCCTTACAGCAACCGGTTGCGGCTGTGAGTTTGCATATTATTTCCGGCCTTATTACCGCCGACAAAATGCGTGCCGCCATCAGCGAAGGATTCAATGAGGCAACCGCTGGCAACACAGAGGCGATCCAGGCCGATATCACCCGCTTTATGGGTTTGTTTGAGGAAGAAATAAAGGAAGGGGATCAGTTTCTGCTTTATGCCAGTAAGGAAACCGGAGTCAGTGCCTTTAAAAACGGCCAGCTGCAGGACACCATCACCGGAGAGGCCTTTCGCCAGGCCTTGCTGAACATTTGGCTGGGTGACGCACCGGCCCAAGGCAGCCTTAAAAAGGCCATGCTGGGACGCTGACACTCAAGCACCATGCCCATCGAGCCATGGTGCTAAATAAATTGAGCGGATGTTGGCAGCGATAGCGGCTCAGCCGCGTTGGGGTGTTAGAAACGATAGCCCAGATGCAGGGCGCCCGCCGGATAACTGTCCAGTTCCCTGACCCTGTTGGGCTCACTCAACTCCAATTCGGGGTTAATAAAATACCCCAGATAGGCATTGAGATTGAAACCCTTACCCAGTTGCCAACCCAGACGGGCAAAGCTGCTGGTTTCTGTCAGTTCCAAGGTCTGTTCATTGGCCCCCACCAAAAAGCGTTCGGTACGGTAGGCTGCCCCCAGGCCCAATTCCAACCCGGGTGAGATGCGGTAGCTGAATTCAATACCCGCCGGACCGCTGAATCCCGTCTGGAATGGATTGGCCACCCGCCATTTATCACTCAATTGCCAATTGATAACCAGGTAAGGGATGGTTCTCACCTCGTTGATATCAATGAGATAAGCAATACCAAAGCCCAGGATGTTGCCGGAATCAAATCTGCGTACTGCGGCGCCGACAATCCCGTAGCTGGCCGCATCAGCCGCCGACACCTCATCGCTGTAGGCGTATTGCAGTTGCGGAGTCAGCATCACACTCCAGTGGCGATTGAGGTTATAAGTCAGACTGATAGCCGCGCTATAGCGTGTGGCTGAATCGAATTGGGCGGCAGTCACTGCGGGGTCTGTGGCAATACTTTCCGCCACTCCGGAAAAATCCCAGTCCAGTTTATCGGCACCCAGGCGCAGTCCCAATCCCCAAGTCTCGTCCAGTTGCCAATTGGCCCTGGCTCCCAGGAGATAGCTTTGGCGACCAAGCTCGCCACCGCCCTGCAGATCCGCGTCGGCCGTATCTATGGCGGTAAAACTCAGGCTATAACTGTCGCCCCGACCTTCCCCGGCCAACACCCAGTGACTGGCAGACAGACACCCAAGTGCCAGCAATGCTGCGAACTTTTTCATCCAATGTCCTCAATGCCATCATCAAAAGCTCAAGTATAACCACAGCTTAATCCAGGCGGTGGGCCCGGAGAAACAACTCAGCGCTTTGAATGCAATACTGCCTGTGCTCCTGTTCAAGCTCCCCGGTATCCAGCCCCAGCTCCTTTCTGAGCCGCAGTTCGCCGAACAACATTAAACAGAAACGGATGGCTGCCTGGCGCTTGTTGCCAAACAGATAACGTCCATGGGTCTCAACCCGGGTAAAAAATTCCACCAGCAGGCCCAACATATGCTCAGGCCCTGCATCAAAATACAGCTGTGCCGTGTCGGGATGGCTTTCTACCTGAGAAACACAGGCACGATAGACAGTGATGGCGTCGTCGCTGACAATCAGTTCCCCAAAATGAACCGCAAACTGGGTCAGGGCCTTTTCCGGCTGCGCCGCATCGGCAAGCAACACATCCGTCAGCTGATACACCACACATTTGGATTCAATGGAAGCCACAAAAAGATCATCTTTACTGCCAAAATGAGCATAGACGGTTTGCTTGGATACACCGGCTTTTTTGGCCACCTCGTCCATGCTGGTGTTGGGAAATCCCTGGCCGCAAAACAAGGCTATCGCCGCCTCAAGGATCTGGGCGCGCTTCTGTTCGCTGCGACTCATGGGGGCTTCTTTGGCTGCCATGCACAACTCCGGTATTGGTGGTAATTTCTGCATTTAACCACAAATTAGACTAGACAGTCCAGTCTGACCACCATAGACTGGTTTGGCTGACCTTATACTGGAAGGGTTGGCTCGTTTTCAGGATTGTCGAACAGGATAAGCGCCCATGGATAGACTCAGCCGTTCCCGCCGTATTCACTCAATCTCAGTGCTGCTGGGTTTGGCCCTGCTTGCCGGTTGCGACGGTGACCCCGACAGCAAACAGTCCAAAACGCTCCCAAGCGTCACCACCCAGGTGCTTGAAGCCCAAGACCATTATCAACAGACCCTGGAATTCAGCGGCACTGTCCGGGCCGGTAACACCACGGGTGTCGGGTTTGAGCTCGGCGGCAAACTGAGTCAGCTGATGGCCGACTCCGGTGACAAGGTGCAGGCGGGTCAGGTATTGGCGCGGCTGGACACCCGGCTGTTGGATGCGGAACTCAGGGAACTGGAAGCCAGCCTGGCGCAAAACAGCGCCGATCTTACCCTGGCGCAAGCAACACTGAAGCGCAGCGAAGCCCTGAATCAACAGGGATACGCCTCGGGCCAGCAGCTGGATGAACTGCGCGGCCAATTGGCCAGCCTCGAAGCCGGTCGCGCCCGTTTGCAAGCCGCCAGAGATGCCATCAAACTCAAACTCGACAAGTCCAGCCTGACAGCCCCCTTTGAGGGCACCATCTCCATTCGTCACTTTAACCTGGGCGAAGTCCTGCCACAGGGTCAGCCGGTATTTACCCTGATCCAAAGCGGCAATCCCCAGGCCCATGTGGGGGTTCCGGCGGAGCTGGTCCGCAACCTGGGTGTCGGCTCTGCTTTGGATGTCCGCGTCGGCAATACCCATTACCAGGCCAGGCTTGAAGGGATCAGCGCTGCCCTCAATCCCCTCACCCGCACCGTGGGTCTGCGCCTGGCACTGCCCGGCGATGCGGCCCTGCTCAATGGCGAAATTCTCTATCTCAACCTCAGCCAACAGATAAATACCCCCGGCTACTGGGTGCCCATGTCGGCCCTCACCGACGGCCTGCGCGGTCTGTGGAATCTGTACGTGGTGGTCAGAAATGACCAGGGGGAATACCGGGTCGAACGCCGGGACGTGGAAATCCTCTACACAGACAAGGACAGGGCTTATCTGACCGGTGCCCTCGGCGACAAAGAGGCCTACATTACCCAGGGCCTGCATAAACTGGTGGTTGGCCAGCAAGTCTCCCCCATCAGCCAACTCGCGACGAGGTAAGTCATGATCAAGGCCTTTGTCGAAAACGGCCGCCTGGCGGCCCTGCTGATCGCTTTGTTGATCGTGGCCGGTCTGGGGGCCATCCACAGCCTGCCACGGATGGAAGATCCCCATATCACCAACCGCTTCGCCTCGGTGATAACCCAGTATCCCGGCGCCCCCGCCGAACGGGTTGAAGCCCTGGTGACCGAGGTACTGGAAAACCAGCTCCGTCGTCTCGAGGAACTCAAGCTTATCCAGTCCACCTCCAGGCCGGGGATCTCGGTTATCCAACTGGAGCTGAAAGACGATGTGATGGAAACCGATCCCGTCTGGTCCCGCGCCCGGGATCTGCTTGCCGACAGCCGCCAGGCCCTACCCGGTGGCGTCAACAACCCTTTGCTTGACGATCAGATAGGTTACGCCAATACCGCCATATTGGGTCTTGCCTGGCGCGGAGACTCGCAGCCCAGGCTGGATATTCTCGGCCGTTATGCCAAGGAATTGCAAAGCCGGCTGCGCCTCTTGCCCGGCACCGACTTTGTGCGCCTGTACGGCGAGCCTGCCGAAGAAATTCTGGTGGAACTGGATGGACGCAAGATCAGCCAATTGCAGCTGACCCCGGGCGCCATAGCCCAAATCCTCAGTGCGGCAGACAGCAAGATTGCCGCAGGCGAGCTGCACAATGATCAATTTCGCGCCCTGGTGGAAGTGTCCGGTGAGCTGGATTCCCAGACCCGCATTCGCCAGGTGCCGCTCAAGGTCGATGCCCAGGGCGAAATCGTGCGCCTGGGCGATGTGGCCAGCATCAGCCGCCAACCCAAGAGCCCGGCGGCAACCGAAGCGCTGCTGCGGGGTGAACAGGGGGTGATGGTCAGCGCCCGCATGCTCAACAACACCCGGGTCGATATCTGGATGGCCCAGGTCCGGGAAACCGTGGCCAACCTAGAGGCAGGTATGCCGGCCAACGTGGAAATCCAATGGCTGTTTGAGCAGGAAGGTTACACCAGTACCCGTCTGGGGGAGCTGGCAGTCAACCTGTTACAGGGCTTCGCGATCATATTGCTGGTACTGATGCTGACCCTGGGTCTGCGCAACGCTGTCATAGTGGCCCTGTCCCTGCCGCTGACGGCGCTGTTTACCCTGGCCTGCATGAAATATATAGGTCTGCCCATACATCAGATGTCGGTCACGGGTCTGGTGGTGGCGCTCGGGATCATGGTGGACAATGCCATTGTGATAGTCGATGCCATTTCCCAACGCCGCCAGGCGGGACAGGGGAAACTGCAGGCCGTAACCGAAACGCTCAAGCACCTGTGGTTGCCGCTGGCGGGCTCAAGCATTACCACCATACTGGCCTTCGCCCCCATAGTCTTGATGCCGGGCGCCGCCGGTGAATTCGTCAGCGGTATCGCCATATCTGTGATGTTTGCCCTGCTGGGTTCGTATCTAATTTCCCACAGCCTTATCGCCGGTCTCGCCGGCCGCTTCAGTCCCAGCCACGAGCACGACTCTGTATGGGCCCATGGCGTGCGTATGCCCAAACTCGCCAAACGCTTTAACGCCACCTTAAGCCTGGCGCTGAAACGTCCCGTCTTCAGCGCTTTGGTCATTGGCCTGCTGCCGTTGCTGGGCTTTCTAGCCGCCGGGCGCATGACGGAGCAATTTTTCCCCCCCTCAGACCGGGATATGTTCCAGATAGAGCTGCATCTGGCGCCCCAGGTCAGCCTGGCCCGCACCCGGGCCGAAGTGGAGAAGCTCGACAAGGTGCTGGAAGAAACCGATGGCATAGAGCGCATCGACTGGGTTGTGGGCGGCAATATTCCCTCCTTCTACTACAACATTACCCAACGCCAGCAGGGGTCGAGCAACTATGCCCAGGCCATGGTCAAAACCCGGGATTTCCGCAGCGCCAATCGCCTGATCCCCGAATTGCAGCGCCGCTTTGACAGTGAATTCCCGGCGGCACAGATCCTGGTCCGCAAGCTGGAACAGGGGCCGCCGTTCAATGCTCCGGTGGAAATGCTGGTCTACGGTCCGTCACTGGAACAGCTCAATGAACTGGGTGAACAGGTACGGGCGATTTTGGCCACCCATCCGGATGTGATCCATACCCGCAGCACCCTGAGTGCCGGTGCCCCCAAGGTTTGGCTGGAAGTGAATGAGGACGCGGCGCTGCTCAGCGGCCTGTCGCTGTCGGACATAGCCAATCAGGTACAGATGGCCACCAGCGGCCGCAGTGGTGGCAGCCTGGTGGAGCAGACCGAGTCATTGCCGGTGCGGGTGCGTTTGGATGACAGCCACCGCCAGCAGCAACAGGACTTAGGTGAGCTGCAACTGGTATCGGGTGCCGCCGGCGGCATTCCGCTGTCCGCCCTGTCCAGCAGCCATTTAAGCGTCAGCCGCGGCGCCATCCCCAGACGCAACGGCCAGCGGGTTACCACCCTGGAAGCCTATATTCGTGCCGGCGTTCTGCCCGGCAAGGTGCTGGCCGATGTACGTGCCGAGGTGGATGCCCTGCCCCTGCCACCTGGCTACCGCATTGAGGTGGGCGGTGAGAGCGCCAAACGAAACGAAGCGGTCGGCAACCTGTTGTCGAACATAGTGCTGGTGATCACCCTGCTGCTGGCGACCCTGGTGTTATCGTTCAACTCCTTCCGCCTGACCGGCATTATCTTGCTGAGCGCAGTGCAATCGGCGGGGCTGGGGTTGCTGGCTGTATACCTGTTCGACTATCCCTTCGGTTTTACCGTGATCATTGGCCTGCTGGGCCTGATGGGATTGGCCATTAACGCCGCCATAGTGATACTTGCCGAACTGGAGGATGTGCCCGAAGGCCGCGCTGCCGACAATGATCTGATAGTACGGACAGTCGCCAGTTGCACCCGCCATATCAGCTCCACCACAATCACCACTGTGGGGGGCTTCCTGCCGCTGATCATTGCCGGGGGAGGCTTCTGGCCGCCCTTCGCCATCGCCATCGCCGGTGGTACGGCCCTGGCAACCCTGCTGTCACTGTTATGGGTGCCGATCATGTACCGGTTATGGATGCGCCCCAAAGCCCAAACTCTGCAGTGCGCCGAGGCTTGAGTCTTCCCAAGATAAAGAAAAGGTGCCCGATGGCGCCTTTTCTTTTATTGTCTGGCTTTCAGAGCAGGCCCCCGGCAACGGGCAGCAAAAAGCCGGAGATAAACTCCGGCTTCCCGACCATGGATGTCAGTGCCCCTTGGACACCAAAATACGATACAGCTTGTCTTTCAACTCGGCCCGTTCCAGTTTGAGCGTACCGAAGTGCTCATCTGTGGTGGGGACCTTATTGAGTTCCAGACCACGAATTTTATGGTCCAGTTGGTGATAGCGTTTTGACATGCCCATAAATTCAGGATCCGTGGATTTCAGATCCTGAATAACCGCACTGTATTCAGGAAACTCTGTAGACAGAAGATGCTTTTCACCCAGCATGCATGGCCCTCCCTTGGTTAATTTGCAGCCATAAATTAACCATAATCCCTGCCGGCCACATTGGCAAATTCCCCCACGCAACTTGCTGCTATTCCCATCTAAAAAAGCGACTTTAGCCGCCATTGCGCCACAAAAAAGCCGCTTCATCGGAGCGGCTTTCTCAGAGTCACAGCCTGTCAAAGGCCAGGGCGGCATCCAGTGCCAACAACAGTTCCCCCTTGCGGCTGCGGGCCACCTGCTGCCAATGACTGTCAGTGATGGCCCCTTCCAGGGCATACAGCAGGTTCAGATTGGGCTTGTGCCCCAGTCGCTGCAATCGCAGCATGACATTAATGGCCCCCAACTCCCGCAGCTGTTGCAAATTGCAGACACCGACCTCGGCCAACAGGGCCGCCGACTTTGGGCCCAGATTGCGACAATCAACTATGGCTGTCATGGCGAGGCGCAGGCTCAGTCGCTTTCCGTTTTGCGATCCATGTTCTCGGTATGCTCTAGCCACAGGGCGTTGATGATACCAAAGGCACAGGCCAGCAATACGCCCAAAATCCAGGTGAAATACCACATAGGGCCTCCTAGTAAAGTGATGTCTTGTTGGAATCGATAAACTGGCGATTAAGCCGGCCATACATTTTCAAATAGGTCCAGATGGTATAGCTCAGCACTATGGGCACAAACACCATGGCAGCCAGGGTCATGACGGTCAGACTGGTGGCGCTGGCGGTGGCATCCCACATGGTCAGGCTGACGTTGGGCACCAGGGAGGATGGCATCACAAACGGGAACATGGCGGCGCCGCAGGTGAGGATCACCCCGCTGCTTGCCAGTGAACTTGCCAGAAACGCCAAACCGCTGCGATTAAGCAGGCTCGCCATGACCACCAACAGCGGCATCATGAGTCCCAGGGCCGGCAATATCAGGGTCAGCGGCCAGCTCTGGTAATTGGCCATCCAGGCGCCGGTCACGGTTTCCACCGTCTTGTTGAGCGGATTGGAGGCGGCGCCGTGATCAAGCACAGAGGTCAGCACGTAACCCTCTATGCCATTGGCTACCCAGAAACCGGCGGCGGTAAACAGCACTACCAGCACCAAAGCAACCACCACGGAAACCTTCGCTGCGCGAACCCTGAGCTCCCCTTCGGTCTTCATCTGCAACCAGGCCGAGCCCTGCATCATAAACATGGCGACGCAGATCGCCCCGGACAACAAGCCGAAGGGATTGAGCAGCCCAAGCAAACCGCCGTGGTAAGTGGCGCGCAGGTATTCATCGAAGTCGAAGGGCACCCCCTGCAACAAGTTGCCAAAGGCCACGCCTATGATGAGTGGCGGCACGAAGGAGCCGATAAACAGCGCCTTGTCCCAGGACTTGCGCCAGCGCGGATCTTCTATCTTGGAGCGATAGTCAAAACCTACCGGGCGCAGGAACAGCGCCAACAGCACCAGTACCATGGCGAGATAAAAACCGGAAAAGGACACGGCATACACCATGGGCCAGGCGGCAAACAGGGCGCCCCCTGCGGTAATGAGCCACACCTGGTTACCGTCCCAGTGGGGGGCGACCGAGTTAATCATGATGCGCCGCTCTGTGTCATCTTTGCCAATCACGGGCAGCAGTATACCCACGCCCATATCAAAACCATCGGTAACGGCAAAGCCGACGAACAACACCCCAATGAGCGCCCACCAGATAAATCTCAAGGTTTCATAATCAAACATAGTTAGATCCTCAACTCAGGCCTTGTGGGTCTCAAAATGATAACGACCGGTTTTCAGGCTGCTGGGGCCCAGGCGGGCAAATTTCTGCATCAGATACACTTCTATCACCAGCAGCACAGTGTAAAACACACTGATGGAGATAATGCTGAACCAGATGTCCCCCGGCGTCAGGCTGGAAGCGGACATGAAGGTCGGCAACACCTCGGAGATGGTCCAGGGTTGGCGACCGTACTCGGCCACAAACCAGCCACATTCGATGGCAATCCAGGGCAACGGCAGGCTGAACAGCGCCGCCCGCAGTACCCACTTGTTTTCTTCAATCCGGTGACGGGTGCTTTGCCAGAAGGCGGCGGCAAACACCAGCAACATGATCATCCCCGCCCCCACCATGACACGGAAACTCCAGAACACCGGCGCCACCCTTGGAATGGAATCCAGGGCCGCGGCCTTGATCTGCTCTTCGCTGGCATCGACCACCTTGTCGGTGTAACGCTTGAGCAGCAGGCCATAACCGAGATCGCCCTTGGCCGCCTCAAATTGTTCACGCAGTTCCGGCGAGGTGTCACCGCCGCGCAGGCGCTCCAGCATGGCGTAGGCCTGCATGCCGTTACGAATGCGCTGCTCGTGGCCGTCGATAAGATCTTTAAGGCCAATCACTTCCTCATCCAGGGAGCGGGTGGCGATAATGCCCATGGCATAAGGGATCTTGATGGCGTAATCGGTGTGCATTGTGTCCTGATTGGGCAACCCAGCCAGGGTAAAGGCTGCCGGTGCCGGCTCGGTATGCCACTCGGCCTCAATGGTGGCCAGTTTGACCCGCTGTACCTCACCTACGGTGTAACCGGATTCGTCACCCAGCACTATTACAGACAAGATTGACGCCATGCCAAAACTGGCGGCGATGGCAAAGGAGCGGCGGGCAAAGGGCAGATCGCGCTTCTTGAGGATGTAATAGGAACTGATGGCCAGTACGAACATGGCACCGGTCACGTAACCGGAGGCCACGGTATGGACAAATTTCACCTGGGCCACAGGGTTGAACAGCACCTCGGCAAAACTGGTCATTTCCATGCGCATGGTTTCATAGTTGAACTCGGCCCCCACGGGGTTTTGCATCCAACCATTGGCCACCAGGATCCACAGGGCCGACATATTGGTACCCAAGGCCACCAACCAGGTTACCGCCAGATGCTGGCGCTTGCTGAAACGATCCCAGCCAAAGAAGAACATGCCGACAAAGGTGGACTCCATAAAGAAGGCCATCAAGCCCTCAATGGCCAGCGGCGCCCCGAATACATCGCCCACATAATGGGAGTAATAGGACCAGTTGGTGCCAAACTGGAATTCCATCGCCAGCCCCGTGGTCACCCCGAGGGCAAAGTTAATGCCGAACAGCTTGCCCCAGAACTTGGTCATGTCCTTGTAGATGGGGTTATCCGTCATCACATAGAGGGACTCCATGATGGCCAGCAGAAATGCCATGCCGAGGGTCAGGGGAACAAACAGGAAGTGATACATGGCCGTCAGCGCGAATTGCAGGCGCGATAGCTCGACAACCTCTTCAACTATCATCAGAGACTCCTTTAATGACATCTCCCGGGAGACATCAGGTCATACCGTGCAGGATTGGGGGCATAAGTGCCACAGCGCCGCCGAGTGATACCTGGAAACCTGCGTTACTTGGAAAGGCAACCCGACTCATTAGCTTATTTATCAATCTGTTAATTAAATAAGCCCCATTGGCGACAGCGAGTTTATACCACCGCAAATTGATCCAGATCAATGTAAGGTGATTTTTTATGCCAAATTTGCGGACCACAGCACGTTTGCGCAGACATGCCCTAACCGGGGCAATTGGTCATGACCACGTCGGTTGAGCCCCATAGGAACCACGCCATTAACAGCAGATTATTAATTAATTATGCTCTGACCCTGAATTTCCATTAAATTCGGCACAGCTTCATTAAAATAGATAAGCAATTAGAATGACAGGCAACGCAAATAAACCGTATTTTATTGTTTTAATAGGTATTTAATTAAAGATGAAAAATACACCACATATTTATGATTAGTTTTTCTTATATCTAATTCAAGTTTTTCTCGTTTGAAGCGAAGATTGACTGCGGCTAATATATGCCCAGTGTTAAGGAGACGGTTTTTATTGCCATCTGTGCTGTAGGCGAAACCCAACTCCGCGTGATTCAACAATTTTTGTGGAGAAGCCCAAATGAAAAACTTACTCGATCGTCTGGTTAACCGCTATAAGCGTGTCTTTGTTGAACTCTACACAGCCAAGGAGCTGTAAGAGTAAAACGTTCCCTTTTGAAGTGATTTATTGTTTTGTTAGCGCAAAACCGCCCCGGCCCACCCCGGGGCTTTTTTTTTGCTTGTGCAGCAAGCTTTCCAACCACCTAATTACAGATCAGCAATCAATAAAAAAGGAGCGCCGAGGCGCTCCTTTTTATTAGAGATAGACGACTGATCTATCTTGATTAGCCGATCTTGACCCGGGCATTGCGGAACATGCGCATCCAGGGGCTGTCTTCACCCCAGTTGTCCGGATGCCAGGAGTTGGCCACGGTGCGGAATACCCGCTCTGGGTGCGGCATCATAATGGTGACTCGACCATCCAGAGTAGTAATACCGGTCAAGCCGTTTGGCGAGCCGTTGGGGTTCTGCGGATACTGGGTCGCTACCTGGCCATGGCCATTCACATAACGCAGGGCTATGGTGCCGGTCGCTTCGGCGCGGGCCAGTGCCTCGGCATTGGCAAACTCGGCAAAACCTTCACCGTGGGACACGGCAATTGGCATGCGTGAACCTTCCATGCCGCTGAAGAACAGCGATGGGCTCTGCTGCACTTCCACCAGGCTGAAGCGGGCTTCAAAACGCTCGGAGCGGTTACGCACGAAACGCGGCCAGTGCTCGGCACCAGGGATGATGTCTTTGAGGTTCGACATCATCTGACAGCCGTTACAGACCCCGAGGGCAAAGCTGCTGTCGCGCTCGAAGAAGCGGCTGAACTCGTCGCGGGCACGGCCGTTGAACAGGATGGACTTGGCCCAACCCTCACCGGCACCCAGCACGTCACCGTAGGAGAAGCCACCACAGGCCACCAGGCCCTGGAACTGCTCCAGGCTGATGCGGCCCGAGAGTATGTCCGACATGTGCACGTCGTGGGCTTCAAAGCCGGCGCGATCGAAGGCGGCCGCCATCTCCACATGGGAGTTTACGCCCTGCTCACGCAGGATAGCCATCTTTGGCGCCACGCCCTTGAGTATGTAGGGTGCAGCCACATCTTCGCTTGGGTCGAAGCCCAGCTTAACGGTCAGACCCGGCTCATCGGCGCGTTGCTTGAGTTCGAACTCTTCGCGGGCACACTCAGGGTTATCGCGCATGGCCTGCATGCGATAGGTCGTCTCGGACCACAGGGTGCGCAGAGCCACGCGGCTGTTGCTGTATACGGCACGCTCACCGTCTCGGATGCTGATCTTGTCTTCGTTGACCAACTCGGCAACCTGATGGCAGGCAACGCCGGCGGCGCCATAGGCGGCTATGATGGCATCGGCATCGGCCTTGGCCACCTGGATAACGCCACCCAGTTCTTCGTTGAACAGGCGCTCCAGATCCGTGCCAGGCAGTGCCGACAGGTCGATATCCAGACCCGTGTTACCGGCGAAGGCCATTTCCACCAAGGTGGTGAACAGACCGCCGTCACTCTTGTCGTGGTAGGCCAGCAGCTGACGGCTTGCCACCAGAGACTGGGTCACTTCGAAGAAACCGCGCAGGCTGGCGGCATCCTCGAGATCCGGCGCCACATCACCCAGCTCACCATACACCTGGGCCAGACAGGAACCACCGAGGCGGACCTTGCCCTTGGCGAGGTCTGCCAGCAGCAGCACGGTTTCACCCTTGTCGCTGCGCAGCTCTGGGGTCACTGTATTGCGCACATCGCGCACCGCACCGAAGGCGGAGATCACCAGCGACATGGGCGCGGTTACCGTCTTCTGCTCACCGGCCTCTTCCCAGGCGGTCTTCATGGACATTGAGTCCTTGCCCACGGGAATGGTCAGTTGCAGCTCTGGGCACAGCTCTTCGCCCACGGCCTTGACCGCCTCAAACAGACCCGCGTCTTCACCCGGGTGACCGGCGGCAGACATCCAGTTGGCTGACAGCTTGATACGCTTGAAGGAGCCAATGTCGGCACCGGCGATGTTCATGATGGACTCGGCCACCGCCATGCGGGCAGAGGCGCCAAAGTCCAGCAACGCCAGCGGAGTGCGCTCGCCCATGGACATGGCTTCACCGGCATAGGTGTCGAAGGTGGCGGCGGTCACGGCGCAGTCGGCCACGGGCACCTGCCATGGACCCACCAGCTGATCCCGGGCCACCAGACCGGTCACGGTGCGGTCGCCAATGGTGATCAGGAAGGTCTTGTCGGCCACGGTCGGCAGGTTCAATACCCGCTTAACGGCTTCGTCGAGCTTGATGGCGTCCTGGATCAGCGCAGGCGATACCGCCTTTTTGCTGACCACATCGCGGCTCATCTTGGGTGGCTTGCCCAGCAGCACTTCCAGCGGCAGGTCGATGGGCTTGTTGTCGAAATGGGTGTCGGACAGGCTCAGGTGACGTTCTTCGGTCGCCTCACCCACCACGGCAAAAGGTGCGCGCTCGCGCTCACAGATGGCGGCAAAGCGCGGCAGATCCTCGGCGGCCACAGACAGCACATAGCGTTCCTGGGACTCGTTACACCAGATCTCCAGCGGGCTCATGCCGGGCTCATCGGAAGGCACGTTACGCAGCTCGAAGCGGCCACCGCGACCGGCGTCATTTACCAGCTCGGGGAAGGCATTTGACAGGCCACCGGCACCCACGTCGTGGATAAATTGGATTGGGTTCTTGTCACCCAGCTGCCAGCAACGGTCGATCACTTCCTGGCAGCGGCGTTCCATTTCCGGGTTTTCACGCTGCACAGAGGCGAAATCCAGATCTTCACTGGACTGACCCGAGGCCATGGATGAGGCGGCGCCACCACCCAGACCAATGTTCATAGCGGGGCCACCGAGGACGATAAGCTTGGCGCCGAGGGAAATCTCGCCCTTCTGCACATGCTCTTCGCGGATGTTGCCCAGACCACCGGCCAACATGATGGGCTTGTGGTAACCACGCACTTCGACGCCGTTATGGCTGCTGACCTGCTGCTCATAGGTACGGAAGTAACCCAGCAGTGCCGGACGGCCGAATTCGTTGTTGAAGGCGGCACCACCCAGGGGGCCGTCGATCATTATGTCGAGGGCGCTGACGATACGCTCGGGCTTGCCGTAGTTGCCTTCCCAGGGTTGCACGAAACCGGGGATCTTGAGGTTGGACACGCTGAAGCCTGTCAAACCGGCCTTGGGCTTGGAGCCGCGACCCGTTGCGCCTTCGTCACGAATTTCACCGCCTGAGCCCGTGGCCGCCCCCGGATAAGGGCTGATGGCGGTCGGGTGGTTGTGGGTTTCCACCTTCATCAGGATGTGCATGGGTTCGGTGTGATAGTTGTAGACACCGTCAGGGTCCGGGAAGAAACGACCGGCCACTGAACCTTCCATCACGGCGGCGTTGTCCTTGTAAGCGGACAGCACGTGATCCGGGGTCTTCTCGAAGGTGTTTTTGATCATTTTGAACAGCGACTTGGGCTGCACTTCGCCGTCAATGGTCCAGTCGGCGTTGAAGATCTTGTGACGGCAATGCTCAGAGTTTGCCTGGGCAAACATCATCAGCTCGACGTCGTTGGGGTTGCGTCCCAGGCGGACAAAGTTGTCCACCAGGTAATCGATTTCATCTTCCGCCAGGGCCAGGCCCATGTCGCGGTTGGCCACTTCCAGGGCACGACGACCTTCACCCAGGATATTAACGCTGGTGAAGCGGGCGGGTTCGGTACGGGCGAACAGCACGGTGGCAGACTCGAAGCTGTCGAGCACCACTTCAACCATGCGATCGTGCAGCAGGCCCTTGAGCTGCTTTTGCTGCTCGGCGCTGAGCGCATCGGCTTCAACGTAATAGGCCACACCACGCTCGAGGCGTTTTATCTTGCCAAGACCGCAATTTTGGGCGATATCTGTTGCTTTGGAGGACCAGGGGGAAATGGTACCGGGGCGGGGAGTCACGAACAGCAGTTGACCTGTGGGGGCGTGCGCTTCGATGGCGGGGCCGTAGGTCAGGATCTTGCCAAGTTGCTCGGTTTCATTGGCGTCGAGCGACTCGCTAAGATCGGCCAAATGAACGTATTCTGCGTAAATTTGGCGTACCGGAAGCGCTGCTTGTGCACAGGCCTCCATCAGCTTTTGCACCCTAAACGCCGAGAGTGCAGGGGCTCCGCGGATGATCTCCATCACGTCTTTTCACCTTATTATTTATAATTACAGGGTCAGAGGTGGCGCTATTATAGGGAAATGTGCTCCGTAAATCACCTGCTGCTGCGACACAAAACAGTGTTTCTCGCAAAGCGACAGGGCTCCAGAACAGACTTTTTCCAGGCTATTCAGCCTGGCCTCAGCCAAGGACGGCTAGCATGGTAAACTGCAAGTCGTTCAACCCAAGCCTCACAGGCACTAATATTAGGCTAATTTATTGAAATGCATAAACATTGGTTAACATTCATCCTGCTGTTGCTGCTGACCGCCTGTCAGCCGGCGGTGCATGAACCAATGCCGGTCGAACCCGAACCCCAACAGGAACTCAGGGTCGGCACCCTTTATGCCCAACAGATTTACATGAGCTCAGGTCAGGGCCTCAGCGGCTTTGACTATGAAATGGCGGAGCGCTTTGCCGATTATCTGGCGCTGCCGCTGAACATGAAGGCCTATGGCAGCCGCAGCGAACTGTTCGATGCCCTCGCCCACGGCGAGATAGACATTATCGCCGCCGGCATGACCGAAACCCCCTTTCGCCGCGACCGCTTTCGCATGGGCCCACCACTGTATTATGTCAACGAAGTGGTGGTCTATAAGGAAGGCAATCAAGCCCCCCAGAACGTTGACGAATTGAGCGGTCAGATTACCGTGGTGGCCGACTCCGCCTTTGTGGAAAGCCTGACCCGCCTGCAGCAGGCGCGTCCCGAACTGGTATGGGAACAAACCGGCGACAAGGATAACGACGAATTGCTGGCTCAGGTGGCCCAGGGGGAGCTCAAATACACCCTCAGCCATTCCACCAGCTTGCAGATTAACCGCCGCTTTCTGCCGGAGCTGCGGGCCGGTTTGGTGCTGGCGGAGCAACAGCCCGTGGTCTGGCTGTTGTCGGCCACGGGCAGCGATGTGCTGATGAGCAAGCTGCTGAGTTTTTGGCACCAGGAGCGCCGGGCCGGCACCCTGGATCATCTGAACGAAAAATACTTCGGTCACGTCAAACGCTTCGACTATGTGGACACCCGTGCCTTTATCCGCGCCATCGACGCCAAACTGCCCCTGTACCGGCCGCTGTTCGAGGCCTATGCGGGGGAGTTGGATTGGCGCAAATTGGCCGCGGCCAGCTATCAGGAATCTCACTGGAACCCCAATGCGCGGTCACCGACAGGTGTACGCGGCATGATGATGCTGACCTTGAGCACCGCCGGTCAACTTGGTATAGACAACAGATTGGATCCCGAGCAAAGCATTCGTGGCGGTGCCGCCTACCTTAAAGATCTGCTGACCCGGCTGCCGGAATCGATTCCCGAGAATCAGCGGATGTGGTTTGCCCTGGCGGCCTACAACATAGGCTTGGGGCACCTTGAGGATGCCCGCAAACTGGCCGAGGCCCAGGGACTTAACCCCAGCGCCTGGCGCGATGTGAAACAGACCCTGCCACTGCTGCAAAAACGCAAATACTATCAGGGTACCCGCTACGGCTATGCCCGTGGCGGCGAAGCGGTGCATTACGTGGACTCCATCCGCCGCTACTACGATACCCTGGTGTGGCTTGACAACCAGAATAGCCCGGATCAACCCCTGGCCCAGGAAACGCCCCCCGACAGCGATACCTTGACGGACCAGGTCACGGCCCCCAAATAGTCCCGAAAGACAACCGTTTGGGGACTAATACCCTCAGAGATCAAATATCCCGCTCATCTGCCCAAGAAACAGCCAAGCAGTTCCCCGGCCCCCTATTGCCAGCAAAGGCCGTCGCTGTTAATGTTTTTAAAACAGAGAATTCTGAAAAACACCCTAGTGGTCACAGGGACCCGGGAAAAAGGAGTACCCCAAATGAAACGAAAGATATTCAACAATGCCGCCGCGCGGCGCCGCACAGTACTGAAGGCCCGTCACAAGCAGTTGCTCAACCGTCAAAAGCAGTTCTTCAACTTCATCCAGGCCGAGGACTGATCAGTCCTGCGGTTTCGCCGCCTGTTTCAAGGCTTTTTTCTCCTGCCGGCGACGCCGAAAAAACTCACTTAGCTGCGCCGAGCATTGCTCGGCCAAGACCCCGGCGCTGATCTCCACCTGATGATTGAACGCCGGGTGCTGCAACAGGTTAACCACGGTTCCCGCCGCCCCCGTCTTCTCATCCCTGGCACCAAACACCAACCTTTGGATGCGACTGTGCACCATGGCACCGGCACACATGGCGCAGGGCTCCAAGGTCACATACAGTGTGGTGCCCAGCAGGCGGTAGTTATCCAGTAACTTGCCACCCAGGCGTAAACACTGCATCTCGGCGTGGGCACTGGGATCGTTGAGGCCTATGTTGTGATTGAAGCCCGTGGCAATCAGCTCACCATCCTTCACCAACACCGCCCCCACCGGCACCTCCCCCTCGGCCTCGGCCAAAGCGGCCTGGGCCAAAGCCTCACGCATCCAGTGTTCATCATCATCTATTGGGTTCAAGCTCAATCCTGTCGATTCTGTCGATTCAAAAAAACGGGGCGCCCATTATAGCCAGCCACCCCGCCAAGCCGCAAAAAAGAAAGGGCGCCGCAGCGCCCTTAACTCAGTTTGACCTTCTGTAACATGAATGATTTAAAAAGCCTTATAAATCCAACCCAGTCCAGAAATCCCACAGGAGTCGTTCTATCCTGTCGTGACCATATGTGTGCTGATGTTTAAACAGAGCCCCAACAAATCGATCCAAATCAGATGCCAAGGCCTTTATCCGGCAGACAGTCTGTGGGTTGGTAGCGGGTTCAGACAAGATCATTTTCAAGTCATATCCGAGGAGGAAGGCACCCTGCCTTTCAATGTCATAATTCAATCGCTCTGCCGGAATAAAAGGTTCCCACAGACGATCTTCTTGTATATGTTGATATTCAAGCAAAACGGTTAAAAAATCGGCCGCATCCTTGCCAGCCTCATTTCCCCGTTCCTGCCAGGCAATGAGTTTGAGCAAAGTCAGCCCAGCCAGAGACGCGACCTTGATGATATTGCCCTGCCCAATGTCCACTGATAACGCAGCATCGTAAGCTTCCTGAAAACCTGCGACTGACATGGTGACTGCATGCTCAGGTGGCCACTGTATATCTCCTTTATCGCCTGCTATGCCGCCAAATGGAATAATATCGATTGGCAAGGCACTGTGAGGATCTTGTAATCGATGGATGCTTTTAGTTTCTGTTAAACCGGCATTAAGCAAGGCCTGTTTTACTTTGGAAAAGGCTTCCCAATCCGGTACCAGTATGCCTGTATCAATATCACGGGTTTGGCGCCCGGGATCCCGGCCAAACACATTGAACAAGACAATATCCCTCGCTGTTGCTCCTGCTACAAAAAATGGCATTCCGGTTTGCTTGGTTGTGGCCGCAATCAGCATCAATACAGGTTTAAACCCAAGTTTTAGGGAGTGCTTTAAGGTGTAGATATTGCTCATTTATTAGTCCGGCGACCTCTCTGTTTCGGCTATCGTTGCTGGCAAGCAGTTCCGCAACTGCAAGTAGCGCCTTGGCTTTACTGTCGATTTTCAACTCTTTCCCCCAGAATGCGGGAACCAACCAGAATCTTCCGGTCTGGTTTGACTTTGCCTTTAGCAGAGCAAGCTTTTTTTGCAATGGCTCAAACGTGAAGAGCTGTAAATCATAAGGTTGCAAATAGTGTGTCAACTCATCGGCGGCCACTTCCCCCCCCCAGCAATCATCGGAGGTTAACGGGATTTCGCGCCAATCATCCGGAGCAATCAGCCTTAACCCACCAAGCTTTGGTCTTAATACCGTGCGATAGTATTCAATCCAAATATGATAAAGCGCTTCCCTATCCAGAATACGTCTGGTACTGCCTAGACTGACAAGCTTTTCGGACGCCAAATATTGAAATCCCTTACTGACCATACCTAATGAGATATTCGCCATATCGGCAATGTTTCGAAACGGTAAGTGTAATACCTCTTCCTGTGCCAATAAGGCAAACAACAGCTTCATAAAACCCAGCCCCGGCTTTCCCTGCCGGTTACTTGAAGGGGCACTTACCAAGCTATCCTTGCCCTCAACCCATAGATGTAACCCGTTATAATTCACCCTGGCATTACCAGCCTCATCAATGAAGTTGATCGAATGGCTGGAGCAAAAGTCTGCCAAAAAGGGCGACAGCCTGTTGCATACCAGTAAGGTGTCGGGACGAGCAGTATCCAACAATGCAGCAAGGCTTTCTTTACGGTGAATGTACTTGATTTCAACGTCAAACGGGTAGCGTTCACCATATGCTATTAAAGTCACTTTTGCATCGGTGTACAGATGGCCATCTGGCTTTGGATCAAATGTAGACTCGCCTTGGATATGGGGGGGCAGATTATCCATGGCAAGCATTAGCAAGGTCGCCTCTTTGTTCATACAAAATCAACGTTCATGAATCATGAACAAATCATAGTTGTGAACATCAAGAACTGCAAGAAGATTGGTCGTCCTTTGAGGATGCTTCTCGGGCGCCAGAGCTACGGATAAACATAGGATAAGGGAATAAAAAAGGCGCCGGAGCGCCTTTTTTATTCTTCAACTGTGATAAGCCGCGAGGCTTATTCCCACTCAATGGTCGCTGGTGGCTTACCGGAGATGTCGTACACCACACGGGAGATACCGTTGATTTCGTTGATGATACGGTTGGACACCCGACCGAGGAAATCGTATGGCAAGTGGGCCCAGTGGGCGGTCATAAAGTCGATGGTTTCCACCGCACGCAGGGACACAACCCAGTCGTACTTACGACCATCGCCCATCACACCCACACTGCGTACCGGCAGGAACACTGTGAAGGCCTGGCTGACCTTGTTGTACAAGTCGGCCTTGTGCAGTTCTTCGATGAAGATGGCATCGGCGCGGCGCAGCAGGTCGCAGTATTCCTTCTTCACTTCACCCAGCACGCGTACACCCAGGCCAGGGCCGGGGAATGGATGACGGTAGAGCATGTCGTAGGGCAGACCCAGTTCCAGACCTATGCGGCGCACTTCGTCCTTGAACAGTTCACGCAGCGGCTCCACCAGACCCAGCTCCATATCGTCCGGCAAACCGCCGACGTTGTGGTGAGACTTGATCACATGGGCCTTGCCTGTGGCACTGCCGGCGGATTCAATCACGTCCGGATAGATGGTGCCCTGGGCCAGCCACTTGGCATTGACGCATTTTGAGGCTTCTTCATCGAAGATTTCCACGAATACGCGGCCAATGATCTTGCGCTTGGCCTCGGGGTCATTTTCGCCCTTGAGGGCGTCGAGGAAGCGGGCTTCGGCATCCACGTGGACTATGTTGAGACCGAAGTGGTCACCGAACATCTCCAGCACCTGGTGGGCCTCGTTGAGACGCAGCAGGCCGTTGTCGACAAATACGCAGGTCAGCTTGTTGCCGATGGCGCGGTGCAGCAGCATGGCGGTCACTGAGGAATCCACGCCACCTGACAGGCCGAGGATCACTTCATCGTCACCCACCTGGGCCTTGATGCGCTCGACCGCATCTTCAATGATGGAGGCAGGTTGCCATTTGGCATCACAGCCACAGATATCCAGGGTGAAATGTTCCAGCATGCGCTTGCCCTGACGGGTGTGGGTCACCTCGGGGTGGAACTGCACGCCGTAGAATTTCTTGTCTTCGTTGGCCATCACGGCGAAAGGACAGGTCTCGGTCTTGGCGACGGCCACGAAGCCTGCGGGGATTTCCGATACCTTGTCACCGTGGCTCATCCACACGTCCAGCAGCGGCTTGCCGGAATCGGACAGACCGTCTTCGATGTGGCGCAGCAGGGCGCAATCGGCCAGCACTTCCACCTGGGCATAACCGAACTCGCCCTCACCCACGCCCTGGATAACCTTGCCGCCGAGCTGCTCGCTCATGGTCTGCATGCCGTAGCAGATCCCCAGCACAGGCACACCGGCGTTGAACACGTACTCGGGGGCACGGGGTGAGTTGTCGGCGGTCACAGACTCGGGGCCACCGGCCAGAATGATACCGTTGGGGGCGAATTCACGGATCTGGGCCTCGGTCACGTCCCAGGCCCAGAGTTCGCAGTACACGCCGATTTCGCGGATACGGCGGGCGATCAGCTGGGTGTACTGGGAGCCGAAGTCGAGGATCAGTATCTTGTGCTCATGAATATTGCTCATGGGTAACCTTTATCTCATCGTTAAGCGAATTTTTTGGCCGGGCCCACAAGCATGGGCCAGACCATCAGGTACAGCAAGGGCGACTCTGGGCCGCCCTTGTCATTGTCAGCCGCCGGTACGGTAGTTCGGGGCTTCCTTGGTAATGGTCACGTCGTGCACGTGGGACTCGCCCATGCCGGCGGAGGTCACCTTGACGAACTGGGCCTTCTCACCCAGCTCCTTGATGGTGGCGCAACCGGTCAGGCCCATGCAGGAACGCAGGCCGCCCATGTGCTGATGGATGATTTCCTTGAGCTTGCCCTTGTAGGGTACACGGCCTTCGATGCCTTCCGGCACCAGCTTGTCGGCGGCGTTATCGCTCTGGAAGTAGCGGTCGGAAGAACCCTGGCTCATGGCGCCAAGGGATCCCATACCACGGTATGACTTGTAGGCACGGCCCTGATACAGCTCGGTTTCACCCGGGGCTTCGTCGGTACCGGCAAACATTGAGCCGGCCATCACCACTGAGGCACCGGCGGCCAGCGCCTTGGCCAGATCGCCGGAGAAGCGGATACCGCCATCGGCAATCACAGGGATGTCCAGGTGCTTAACCGCAGCGGCTGCATCGGATACGGCGGTGATCTGCGGTACGCCCACACCGGTCACGATACGGGTGGTACAGATGGAACCTGGGCCAATACCCACTTTCACCGCATCAACACCGGCTTCCACCAGTGCCAGGGCACCTTCGGCAGTGGCCACGTTGCCACCTATGATTTGCAGATTGGGATGTCTTGCGCGGGTATCACGGATACGCTGCAGCACGCCTTCGGAATGGCCGTGGGAGGAGTCAATCAGCAGCACGTCCACACCGGCCTTGACCAGGGCATCGACACGCTCTTCGTTGCCGGCGCCGGCACCGACGGCGGCACCGACACGCAGACGACCCAGTTCGTCCTTACAGGCGTTGGGTTTGCGCTCGGCTTTTTCGAAATCTTTAACAGTGATCAGGCCCTTGAGGCGGAAGTTGTCATCCACCACCAGCACCTTCTCGATGCGGTTGGCGTGCATCAGCTTCTGCACTTCGTCGAGCTTGGTGCCTTCAGGCACAGTCACCAGACGCTCTTTTGGTGTCATGACCTCAACAACCTGGAGGCTCCAGTCGGTCACGAAACGCACGTCACGACCTGTGATTATGCCCACCAGTTCGTTGGCCTGGTTAACCACGGGATAACCGGCAAAGCCGTTGCGCTCGGTAAGTACCTTGAGCTCGGCCAGGGTAGTTTCCGGTGTCACTGTCACGGGTTGCTGTACCACACCGGCTTCGTAGATTTTGACCTTGCGGACTTCTTCGGCCTGGGCCTCAATACTCATGTTTTTATGGATAAAGCCAATACCACCTTCCTGGGCCATGGCGATCGCCAGGCGTGCCTCGGTCACGGTATCCATGGCAGCAGACACCAGAGGTATATTGAGCTCGATTTTTTTGGTCAGACGAGTTTTGAGGATCGCGGTATTAGGGAGTACGGTGGAGTGCGCTGGCACCAATAACACATCGTCAAAGGTAAGCGCTTCTTTAATCAAACGTAGCATTGCAACATCTCCCCATGTGTAGGATATAAGAGGTGAAATATTGCGGCGGCATTATACCTTGCAAGCTGGCACTGGTAAATGGAAAATACATAAAAATTCGCGTTTGTCCGGAAAAATCCATGCAAGTCCCTAAAAACTCGATTTATACCGTTTCCCGCCTCAACGGCGAGGTACGGCAACTGCTGGAAGGACAGCTGGGTAAGATCTGGCTCAGCGGCGAGATCTCCAATTTCTCCGCCCCCGCCTCGGGTCACTGGTATCTGACTTTGAAGGACAGCCAGTCGCAGATCCGCTGCGCCATGTTCAAGGGTCGCAACACTGCCGTCAGCTTCCGGCCCCAGAACGGCCAGCAGGTGATAGTTCACGGCGGGATCAGCGTCTACGAACCCAGGGGCGACTATCAGCTGCTGCTGGACGCCATGTTACCGGCCGGCGATGGCCTGCTGGCCCAGCAATACGAAGCGCTGAAATTAAAACTGGCCAGTGAAGGCCTGTTTGCCGCCGCGACCAAAAGGCCGCTGCCGGCCCACGTGCAGCGCATAGGGGTTATCACCTCCCCCACAGGTGCCGCCATCCGCGATGTGCTCAATGTGCTGAAACGGCGCGATCCGTCCCTGGAAATCGTTATTTACCCGACAGCTGTGCAGGGCACAGGTGCCGACAAGGAGATTATCCGCGCCATAGAGCTGGCCAATCAGCGGCTCGAGGTAGACGTACTGCTGCTGACCCGCGGTGGTGGCAGCCTGGAAGATCTCTGGTGCTTCAACAGCGAGGCGCTGGCACATGCCATCTACAACAGTGCTTTGACAGTGGTCAGCGCCGTTGGTCATGAGGTGGATACCACAATTGCCGACTATGTTGCCGATGTGCGCGCCCCCACTCCGTCTGCCGGTGCCGAGCTGCTGTCCCAGGATCAGGACTACAAACGCCAGCGCCTGAGCGCCCTGCTGGCGCGCCTTGGACAGGGCTGGCGTCATTACCGCTTGTCAAAGGCCGAGCGCCTGGCAAGGCTGCAGGCAAGGCTCGACAGGCAGGATCCCAAGCGGGCACTGGAACGGCAGATGCAGCGGGTGGATGAGCTGGCGCTACGACTGGAAGCGGCCCTTGAACGCAAGCTCGCCCAAGCCACCCTGACACTGGAGCGCCTCGGTGCCCGTCTGAGCCGTCAATCCCCCGCCCAAAAGTTGGCCCTGGCACGTCAGCGCCTGGGCTATCTCGACAGCCGGATGCATTCCGCCATGGCGGACGGCCTTACAGACGCCAAACAGCGGCTGGCGGCCAATGCCCACAGATTGGAGAGCGTAAGCCCCCTGGCGACCCTGTCACGGGGTTATTCCATCACCAAGGACAGCGAGGGCCGGGTGCTGGAGCAGGCGCAGGACGTGGCCGTTGGCGAGCTTATTCACAGCCGGCTCAGACAGGGGAACCTGGTATCCCGCATCGAGGCTATTGACTTAGACGCGAACTCAAACGGCTAATACTTCCCATAAACGGAGAATTTCGGGCTTCAGAAAACAAAACACCAGGCACTGCCTGGTGTTTTGCTGTTTGTGGTACGAAGCGCGGGGCCCGGATCAGGCCTTTTTGTTCTTGATGTGGGTCATCATGCGCTTACGGCGACGCTCCTGACTCAGGGTCAGTTTTTCCACCTTGCCTTCGAAGGGGTTGTCCCCTTCCTGGAAACGCAGCTGGATGGGCGTACCTATCACCTTCAGCGAACGGCGATAGTAGTTCATCATGTAGCGCTTGTAGGAGTCCGGCAGCTTGCTCACCTGGTTGCCGTGCACCACAACGATCGGCGGATTGTAACCACCGGCGTGGGCGTACTTGAGCTTCACCCTGCGGCCGTTGACCAGCGGCGGCTGGTGATCGTCCTGGGCCATCTGCATGATGCGGGTCAGCATTGAGGTGCTGACGCGGCGGGTTGCGCTGTCGTAGGCCTCTTCGATGGACTCGAACAGGTGGCCTACGCCGGTGCCGTGCAGGGCGGAGATAAAGTGAATGCGGGCAAAGTCGATAAAGCCCAGACGACGGTCCAGTTCGGTCTTGACCCTGTCCTTGATATCGTTGTCTATGCCGTCCCACTTGTTGACCGCGATCACCAGGGCGCGACCGGCGTTGAGGGCAAAGCCCAGCAAGCCTAAGTCCTGCTCGGCAATACCTTCGCGGGCATCGATAACCAGCAGCACCACGTTGGCATCTTCAACCGCCTTGAGGGTCTTGATCACCGAGAACTTCTCAATGACCTCGTGCACCTTGGCACGGCGACGCACACCGGCGGTGTCGATAATGATGTATTCGCGATCTTCGCGCTGCATCGGAATATAGATGGAGTCGCGCGTGGTGCCGGGCTCGTCGTACACCACCACCCGCTCTTCACCCAGAATACGGTTGGTCAGGGTCGATTTGCCCACATTGGGCTTGCCTATGATGGCCAGCTTGATGGGCAGGTCCTGCAGGCGCTGCTGCTCGGCCTCGGCCTCTTCCTCTGTGTACTGACGCTCGTCGGCTTCTTCCTCGACTTCACCGTCACGGCTGATCCCCATGGCCTCGGCATAGGGCGCCAGGGCGTATTCGATCATATTGGTCACGCCACGGCCCTGGGCGGCAGCCATCTGGTACACCTCACCCAGGCCCAAAGACCAGAACTCGGCACAGGCGGAGTCGGCGTCTATGCCGTCAACCTTGTTGGCCACCACGAAGGTGGTTTTCTCGCGGCTGCGCAGATGCTGGGCAATGGCCAGATCGGCGGCGGTCAGACCGGCACGGGCGTCGGTCATAAACAGCACCACATCCGCTTCCTCGATGGCTGCGAGGGATTGCTCGGCCATCTTGGTTTCAATGCCTTCTTCTGTGCCGTCGATACCGCCGGTGTCCACCACGATAAATTCATAGCCGGACAAAAACGCGCGGCCGTACTTACGGTCGCGGGTCAGGCCCGGATAGTCAGCAACCAGCGCATCCCGGGTACGGGTGAGACGATTGAACAGGGTCGATTTGCCCACATTGGGACGACCCACCAGGGCCACTACAGGGATCATGTTTTTGCCTCTATTACAAACTTTTCAATAAAAAGCCCCCGGAAGCACTTCCAGGGGCTTGGCAAGGTTCAACCTTGACTTAAGGAAGTGTGACTATGGCCACCTTGCCGCTGCGGCCCTGGACATAAATCTTGTTGTCCACCACCAGCGGTTGGCCATACAGGCCGCTGCTGTCTACCTCGATGCGACCCACCAACTTGCCATCGGCACGGTCGATAAAGTGCAGATAGCCTTCGAAATCACCAACCACCAGGTAATCACCGAACACCTCAGGTGATGTCACGGCACGGTTGCTGAGCTCTGAGTTGCTCCACATTTCCAGACCGTTGCGCCTGTCGATGGCGTAGATGCGGCTGTGGTCATCCACCAGATACAGTTGCACCCCAGAGCTTGCCAGCTCGTTGAAGCTGGAATACTTGCGGGTCCACACCACTCGGCCAGTGCGGGCTTCCATGGAAACCAGGTTACCGTTATAGCTGACAGCGTACAGGTTATCACCTATCAGCAGCGGGGTCATATCCACGTCGGCCATGCGGCTGAATTCGTTGCCACCGCTGGGGCTGTAGATGGCCTGTTCCCAGGCGGGCTGACCGTTTTGCTTGATAACCACGGCCACCTTGCCATCGGCGGTGCCGACAAAGAAGCCACCACCTTCATAGGCTGCGGCACCTGTGCCACGCAACGTCAGATTCGGCAGACCGTTATCATAGCTCCAGACCTTGGCGCCTGTGTCTATGTTGAAGGCCTCAAGGGCACCGGCGCCGGTATTCACCACCACCATGTCGTCGGCGACAGTTGGGGCCGACAGCAGCTCGCCTCCGGCCAAGGCATACCACACCACCTCGCCGGTATTCGCATCCAGGGCACCCAGGAGGCCGCTCTCGCCGCCAATGAACACCTTATTCTGGGCTACAGTGACACCGGCGGCCAGACGGGCGCCCTTGTTCTTGGCCAGCACATTGTCACGGAACAGTTCGCTGAAGTCCTGGGACCAGACCTTGTCACCGCTGGCCTCGTCAAAGGCCGTCACCTCACCGTAGCGATCGGCAACGAAAATTTTGCCGTAACGCACCGCGGGACGGAGGCGGGAGTAATAGTCACCAACACCGCTGCCGACCTTTTCATCCCAGTTGATCTGGGGGAAAACGGTGGCATTGATTTCCTTGAGCTCACTGACGGGTTCTTCTTCCACATCGTTGGAAGAACAGGCCGACAGGGCAGCCAAGCTCAGCCCGGCTACGAGCAGGTTTTTGCACCAAGACTTCATCGGCCCTTCCTTATGCCTGATTCAGGTTGTCGAGCTTCATACGCAGCATGGGTGACGCACCCACACCGCTCTTGTCCAGCGCGCTCTGATAAGCGGCCTTGGCCTTGTCGTTCTCGCCCTGGCGAGCCAGGAAATCACCCTTGAGTTCTTCACGCTGGGCTTCGAAGGCAGGCACAGTCACTGCATCCAGAGTGGTCAGCGCCGTGGCCAGCTGGCCTTGCTCGGCCTGTACCCGTGCCAAGCGCAGGGTGGCCACCATGGCCAGCTCACCGGCGGCCTTGTTGGCAATCACTTGCTTGAGCAGTTCTTCGGCCTTGGTGTAATCCTTGGCATCCACAGCAGACTTGGCCATCATCAGCGCCAGCAGGGTTTCATAACCGGCCTGATCGTGCTCGGCCTTGAAGTTTTCGGCAGCCTTGAGCATGGCGGCTTCATCACCGGCCTGACTGATGGTTTCAAATGCCTGGCTGGCGGACTCGGCCTTGGCCAGTTTCATGTCGGAATAGGTATTCCAGCCATAAAGACCACCCAGGCCCACCACGGCGCCCACCAGGATAGAGGTACCGTATTCCTTCCAAAACTGCTTTATCGCCTCGACCTGTTGTTCTTCGGTGCTATAAATATCCACGCGCACGTCCTCTTGTTGTTATCAGCGCTTGCCTGTGCAGTGCTAGATCAAATTCTTCAGATAATCGGCCAGGGCTTCACGGGCCACCAGCTGTTGTTCGTTGTCATTGCGCAGCGGTTTGACCGCCACCTGGCCCTGGGTCAGTTCGCTCTCCCCGACAATCAGGGCGAACGCTGCGCCGCTCTTGTCGGCGCGCTTGATTTGCTTCTTGAAGTTTCCACCGCCGCAGTGGCTCATGATGCGAGCCCCCGGCAGCGCGTTGCGCAGCTCCTGGGCTATGCGCAAGGCTTCAACCTCACAGTCACTTCCCATGGCGGTCACATACACATCCACTGCCGCCGGAATGTCCTTGGTCAACTCCAGGGTTTCCAGCAGCAGCACTATGCGCTCCAGGCCCATGGCAAAACCCACGGCAGGGGTGTCTTTGCCACCCAGCTGGCCCACCAGACCGTCGTAACGACCGCCGGCCAGCACAGTGCCCTGGGCACCCAGGCTGTCGGTGACCCACTCAAATACTGTGCGGTTGTAATAGTCCAGACCGCGAACCAGACGGGGGTTAACCCGGTATTGGATGCCAACGGCCTCCAGGAGTTCACACAGACGGGAAAAATGTGCCCGGGACTCATCGCCCAGGTAGTCCATCATGGCCGGGGCATCGGCCAGCAGCGCCTGCACCTGGGGATCCTTGGAGTCCAGTACCCGCAGCGGGTTGGTGTACATGCGGCGCTGGCTGTCTTCGTCCAGCTTGTCCTTGTGTTGCTCAAGGAAGGTCACCAGGGCCTGACGATAATCGGCGCGCTCGTTGCTGTCACCCAAGGTATTGAGTTCCAGGGTGACCTGCTCGGTGATGCCAAGCTTTTCCCACAGACGGGCCGACAGCATCAGCACTTCGGCATCTATGTCGGCCGAGCCTATGCCATAGACTTCCACACCAAACTGGTGGAACTGGCGATAGCGGCCCTTTTGGGGACGCTCGTGGCGGAACATGGGACCCATGTACCACAGGCGCTGTTCCTGGTTGTACAGCAGGCCGTGCTCGTTGCCGGCACGCACGGTGGAGGCCGTGCCCTCGGGACGCAGCGTCAGGCTGTCGCCGTTGCGGTCCTCAAAGGTGTACATTTCTTTTTCAACGATATCAGTGACTTCACCAATAGAGCGCTTAAAAAGATCGGTACTTTCCACTATGGGAGTACGGATTTCGCTGTAGCCATAGGCTGCTACACAGTCACGCAGAACCCCTTCGAGTTTTTGCCACAGGGGAGACTGGGTGGGCAGAATGTCGTTCATTCCGCGAATCGCTTGGATCTGTTTTGCCACGGTATTTGACTCGTTGGATAAGCTGTAAATTCAAAAAATGTCCCGCATTATAGGCAATCGGGCACCAAAAATAAAACAGCGCCTGGAGAGCGGCTCTCCGGGCGCGGGTCACCTCAGTCTGTGGTGTCCTTGATGTCGATGCGGCTCTCCATCAGGGTCGCCTTAGCGCGGATCTTGGCTTCCAAGGCATCGACCAGATTGTCGTTATCGAAACGCTCCTTCTGGCGCACGCCGTCATCGTAGTAACCGCTCTTGTTGTGGCCGCCGGCCAATCCCAGGTGGGACACCAGCGCCTCGCCTGGACCGTTGACCACGCAGCCTATGATGGACACGTCCATGGCTGTGGTGACGTCTTCCAGACGGCGCTCCAGCTCATTGACTGTGCCTATCACATCGAACTCCTGCCGTGAGCAGGAAGGGCAGGCAATAAAGTTGATGCCGCGGGAGCGAATGCGCAGAGATTTGAGGATATCAAAGCCGACCTTGATCTCTTCCACGGGATCGGCGGCCAGGGAGATCCGCAGGGTGTCACCTATGCCCTCGGCCAGCAACATGCCCAGGCCCACGGCCGATTTAACCGAACCGGAACGGGCACCACCGGCCTCGGTGATCCCAAGGTGCAGCGGCTGCTTAATTTGTTTTGCCAGCAGGCGATAGGACTCCACCGCCAGGAACACGTCCGAGGCCTTCACGCTGACCTTGAACTGGTCAAAGTTGAGCCGGTCGAGTATGTCCACATGGCGCATGGCAGACTCCAGCAAGGCTTCCGGGGTCGGCTCCTTGTACTTGTCCATCAGGTCTTTTTCCAGCGAGCCGCCGTTGACGCCGATGCGGATGGGGATATTGCGATCCCGGGCCGATTCGACCACGGCGCGGATCCGCTCTTCATTGCCTATGTTGCCCGGGTTGATGCGCAGACAATCGGCGCCGTATTCGGCCACCTTCAGGGCAATGCGATAGTCGAAGTGAATATCGGCCACCAGCGGCACCTGCACCTGCTGCTTGATCAATTTGAACGCCTCGGCGGCATCCATGGTCGGCACAGAGACCCGCACTATGTCGGCTCCCACCTTTTCCAGGGCACGAATTTGCGCCACGGTCGCGGCCACATCCGTGGTGCGGGTGTTGGTCATGGACTGCACAGCAATCGGCGCGCCATCGCCTATGGGCACCTGACCAACATAAATACGGGTGGAGGGACGACGTTTGATGGGGTTCTCGTTGTACATCTCAGCTCTGCTCTACAAAAGACGTGCTCTACAAAAAAGGCCTGCGCCGTTAACCGGCCATGGGCAGGCTGAACCTGGCCACCCGGTTTTTGGGATACTGTTCCAGACTGACAGGTGCGCCGTTAAATTCCAGGCTCACGGCCTGGGGCGCGCCGAGGATCAGCTTGAATGGCCCCTTGCCTTCGACCAGTACGGCCTGACCAGGCTTTTTAACATCGCTCAGCAGCACCTTGCCACTGGCGTCTGTCACCTGGATCCAACAATCGGCATTCAGGGTAAAGCTGATGCGATCCACCCCCTGGGCGGTGGCGCTGATTTGGGTATCCTGCAGCGGCGGCTCGGATTGAGTCTCATCCAGCACTTCCATGGAAGTACTGGCACTGCCGGCGGTGGTTTCTGTGGCCAGTATGTCTGCCGTGCTCTGGTGGTCAACAGCCAGAGCACCTTGTTCAACGCCTGGCTGTTCCAAACCCGAGTGTTCCAGGCCGGTTTGTGCCGGGTCGGTTTGCGGTGAAATCACCTCTGGCTGCGGCATTCTTGCCTGCTCACGCAGCGCTTCCACCTCTTCCACCGTGGGCTTGGAGAAATCAACCCCGGTAAACAAGGTCGCCTTTTGCACCCACCAGAGCACCAACAGCGCCAGCAGCACTATGGCTATCAGATAACTGACCAGGGTCAGGCGGCTGTCTCTGGCCTGACGGGTGGTTTTGCGGGAAAAACTCTGCATTGAAGGGGCACCGGGCGTCGGCACCTGCTGTTCCAGGCAGGCGTCGATCAGGGCCTTATCGGCCTCCACCAAACGGGCATAGTTTTTGACATAGCCACGCACATAGGTGGACGAGGCAATATTGGAAAAATCGTCCGCTTCTATGTCGCTGACAATGGACGGCCGTAAATGCAATGCGGTTGCCACGTCGGCCACGGTTTGTCCCCTGGCCTCGCGGGCGGCCTGGAGTATGGCCCCTAGACTGGGGCGTGTTTCAGTCTGCTGTTCGTCCGTGTGCAGTTGCTTTTCTTCATCGTTCATCAATGTAAACTTGCCCGGTATTGCTTGGCTTCAGGGGAAGCGGGAAACTTGGCCAACAGCAAAATTACGAAATGCTTGGCCGCTTCACTGTCGTTGAGGCCACGCTCAATTTCTATTCCCAACGCCAGACTCTGCGGCGATTCGGAAGCAACATTATGGTAACGCGCCAACTGGGCCTTGGCCGCGGCAAAATCCTTACCTTCGGCTTCCATTTCCGCCAACTCCAACAGTGAGGTGGCACGGCGCGGGTCATACTTTAGCGCCATATCAAAATAGTGTCGCGCTTTTTCTATTTGACCGGCATCACGGCTACAAATTCCCAAGTTTTCATAGCTTGCCGCGGTACGGGTGTACTTGGGCTGCTCTATGGCCTTGAGGAACATTTTTTCCGATTCATCAAACTCTTTTTGCTGACACAAAAACACGCCAAAGTTATTCATTGAGTCGCCGCTGGCATCGCGGGTATTGATGGCGCGGCGATAAGCCTCGGCGGTGCGGATAAGATCGCCCACGGTCTGATAGTAATAAGCCATGGCAATATGCACCTCTTCCAGTTCGGGGGCATAATCCATGGCTTTATCCAGATTGAATTTGGCTTGTTCTGTGTTGCCGCGCTTGAGATAAGTCAGTCCCAATTGCATGCGTTCGCGGGCCGCCGCCAGTTTGTCGAACTGGCGTTCGGTGACAGGAGTATCGGTCCCGCTATAGGTACGCTCGGTCACGCAAGCTGTCAGTGAAACCGACAGGAGTGCCATCAGGGAAATCGCAGCCAATCCTTGCTTCATGTGCAAGCCCATTAATCTGTGCAAACAAAGAGTTATTCCATTGTGACTGAAATCTGGGATTCTTGCATGCGTTTTTTTGCCAGTCGCTTGGTGCGATCCCTGATGTCACCGGCCAATTGACCACAGGCGGCATCAATGTCGTCACCACGGGTTTTGCGCACTATCACGGTCAGGCCGTAGTCCATCAGCACCTTGGAGAAACGGTCGATGCGGGAATTGGAGGAACGGCCATAGGGCGATCCCGGATAGGGGTTAAATGGTATCAAGTTGATTTTGCAAGGGGTATCCTTCATCAACTCGGCCAATTCATGGGCCTGTTCGGTGCTGTCGTTGATATGATCCAGCATCACGTACTCCACTGTTACCCGGCCACGGTTGGCATTGGATTTCTCCAGGTAACGGCGGATCCCGGCGAGGAACTCCTGCAATGGGTACTTCTTGTTGATGGGCACCAGCACATCGCGCAGCTCATCATTGGGGGCGTGAATACTCACAGCCAGGGCCACATCAAGGGCATCACCGAGCTTATCCAGCGCCGGTACCACACCCGAGGTGGACACAGTCACCCGACGTTTGGACAGGGCAAAACCGAAATCGTCCAGCATGATATCCATGGCGGGGATCACGTTGGCCAGGTTAAGTAGCGGCTCACCCATGCCCATCATCACCACGTTGGTGACGGGGCGCTCGCCGGTTTCCTTCTGGAAACCGAGGAAGTGGGACACGCGCCAGATTTGACCAACAATTTCAGATACCGTCAGGTTACGGTTAAAGCCCTGCTGGGCCGTGGAACAGAAGGTACATTCCAGGGCACAACCCACCTGGGACGAGACACACAAGGTGGCGCGGTCGTCTTCCGGAATATACACGGTTTCCACTTCCTGACCCTGGCCCACGTTAATGGCGAACTTGATGGTGCCATCCTTGGACTTCTGGAAGCTGGAAATTTCCGGCGCCACAATCTCGCAACGTGCCGCAAGTTTACCCCGCAGCACCTTGTTAATATTGGTCATCTGTTCGAAGTCACTGACGCCAAAGTGATAAATCCACTTCATCAACTGATCGGCACGAAATGGCTTCTCACCCAGTTCGGCAAACAGTGCCCGCATCGCCTTGCGATCCAGGTCCAGTAGATTGATTTTCTTTTCACTCATTCGTCTAACCTCAAACAGTCATCCCCGGAACGGGGGCCGCGAATTATACCGATCCAGCGGGATTTTGACCAGCAGCGATAGCAAGACTGTGTTACCATCTGCCGCTCATTGCTGCAAGGCAAAGACACAGGTCAGCCCTTCCTTTCATATTATCTGCCTTGGACCTATTTACCGCCATGGCAAAGCATCCGGACTGGCCCTCGCCCGCAGACAATGGCTCCCGTTCAGACAGCACATGGCCACCTGGCCAGGAATTTGAGATTTGCAGCATTCAAGCAGTTACCGGCTGACCCTAGCCCACATCAATGACACCCATTCCAATTTCGACCCCAGCATGCAGCAATTTCAGCTGCAATTGGGGGGAAAGTCACTGCGCGTGCGCAGTCACAGCGGCGGCTATGCCCGCATTGCCTTTCAGATAAACCAAGCCAGGGACGCCGCCCTCGCCCGCCAAGAGTCATTTTTGTTTTTGCACGGCGGCGACAGTTTTCAGGGCACCTTGTACTTCAGCCAGTTCAAGGGCAAGGCCAACGCCCACCTGCTTAATCTGCTGGCGCCGGACGCCATGGTGCTGGGCAACCATGAAATTGATGCCGGCAATGGCCCGGTGCGCAGTTTTCTCGACCGCATCGACTTTCCACTGCTGGCGGGCAACATGGATTTAAGCCGGGAAGTACCCGGTAAGGCAGCCGCCCTCGGGGGACACCCGCAACTGCTTGATTACGACAATGCCAGCGGTTGTGCCAAGGTGCTGCTTAAGCCACTGGGAGATCGCACCCTGGCTATTTTCGGCATCACGCTCGACCAGATGGCGATTATCGCCAGGCCCGATCCAGACACCCTGTTTGTCAATGCCATCGACTGTTGCCGCCGCACCGTCACTGCGCTCAAGGCCAAGGGCATAGACCACATCATAGTGCTGAGTCACCTGGGACTGGATCAGGACAGGGAGCTGGCAGCCGCCGTGCCAGGCATCAGCCTGATAGTGGGCGGTCACAGCCATACCCTGCAGGGGGATTTCAGCGAGTTGGGCCTGGGAGACATGACCTATGGTGAGCGCATTAATGGCTGCCCCATAGTCCATGCAGGCAAGTATGCCGAAACCCTGGGATTGGCCAGCATCAGTTTCGATGCCAACGGCCGGGTTGAGTTCCTTGAAGGCAACAATTTCTTTATGCTGGATGAGCAATTGATCGTCGAAGCAGGAGACAGTGAGTTCGACTACCACGATGTGCTGGCCCAGCTCAAGCGCCATCCGGGGATCCTCTGGTCAGAGGAAGATGCCGGGGTCAAACGCGCAATTGAGGAAAACTACCACCCGGCAATCCATGCCATGGAACACCAGGTGCTGGCATTCGTCCCCCGGGAATTGGTGCACAGCCGCTTGCCCAGTAAAGCCCTGCCCCACGGCAGTGAGCTGGCTCCCTGGGTCAGTCGCAGCATGTACGAGGAATCCAGGCAACTGGATGCCAGGGTGCAGTTCGCCCTGCACAATGCCGGCGGGGTGCGCCAGTCCCTGTCCCAGGGGCAGGTGACTGTTGCCGACGTACTCGGCAGGTTGTTACCCTTCGAGTTGCCCCTGGTCAAATACGCCATCGAAGGCCGCTTTCTGTACCAGGCGCTGGAATCGGCCATCAACGCCGCCACCAACAACAGCGTGATAGGCACGGGCGCCGGCAGTTTTCCCTATACCTACGGACTCAAATATCATTACGACGGTCGCAAACCCTTGGGGGAGCGAATTCTGTCACTGCATCTGCAGCATGACGGCCATTGGCGTCCCCTGGAAGCACATGAATTGGTGATTGGGGTATCCACTGCCTATACCGCTTCCGGTAAAGAGGGTTACCAGGCACTGCAGTCCTGCGCCTGGCAGGAAACCGTGGCGGAACTCACCCTGCCCGGCGCCTTTATGGGCTTTATCCGGCGCCACGCCAACCTCGACGAACCTCTGGCACCTCAGCTGCACTATATCAGTCACAGATAGGGTCTTAGCCACAGCCGGTCACTGACCGACTGACTAGAGGCCCCAATCCAAATTGGGCAGGCGCTCGACAAACCAGTTCAGCGCCTTGCCCACCTCGCCTTTACGCCACGCCAGATACAAGGTCTGCGCCGGCCTTGGCAATTCCACTCTGCGGTCCACCAGATCCCCGTGGGCCAGCTCATGGCGGATCAGGTGTCTGGGCAAAAAGCCGGTGCCGAGCCCCATGCGCTGGGCCTTGATCTTGGTGGCCATGCTGGCCACCCGAATAAGCTGACGGCTGTCAAACAGGCCACTGGAGCGCTGTGCCAGTGACTGGGAACTGTCGGCCACCACCACCGCCGGCCAGGCCGCCAGGGCCTCTATGCCGATGGGCTCGGGCAAGAGCGCCAAAGGATGGCTGGGGGCCAGGGCAAAGACAAACTCCAAATCCCCCAGCGCCTGCAAATGGTAATGACCACGGGGCAGCTCTCCGGACACACCTATGGCCAGATCCGCCCGGCCGGCATACAGGGCATCCCAACCGCCACCAAGGGACTCCTGAATGAGGTTGATCTTCACCTGTTTGCCAAGGGCCACAAACTCGCCTATCAGAGCCAGCAGCGGCTCTTCCGGGATCACAGTATCCAGTGCCAGGGTCAGCGACGGCTCCCAACCGGATTCAAGCTGCTGTACCGCCTCTTCCAGGCGAGCCGCGGCCAGCAGCAGCTCCCGCCCCTGATTCAGCACCAGCAAACCGGCCTCGGTCAGTCGCGCCCGCTGACCACGCCGGTCAAACAATTGGCTGCCAAGATCGCTTTCCAGCTTTTGCATTGTGTAGCTCAGAGCCGAAGGTACCCGGTGCAGGGCTTCGGCCGCAGCAGAGAAACTGCCTTTTTGATCAATGGCATCCAATACCCGCAGGGCATCCAGGCTGATGGCGTGGGCCATGGCATCTCCATACATCAAATTATTTGAACATTCATGTCAAAATGTTCCGTTTTTCATTTGCCAAGGTCAAGCATAGACTCATTATCAGTCGCTCGAAAAGGTAACAATGCCTTAGAGCCAATCATCAAAAACATTGAGGAAACTGAAATGAAAGCATTAATCTCCAAATTGATACACAGCGATGCCGGATTTGCCCCCTTGGCCCTGCGTATTCCCATTGGCATCACCTTTATGGCCCACGGCGCACAAAAGCTGTTTGCCTGGTTTGGAGGTTACGGCCTTGAGGGTACTGGTCAGTGGATGGATTCCATAGGTTTGAGTCCGGGTTACCTGATGGCGCTGCTGGCCGGCTCCAGTGAGTTTTTCGGTGGCCTGCTGCTTCTAATAGGCCTGTTGCTGCGCCCCACAGCCGCGGTACTGGCGGTCACCATGCTGGTGGCCATTTTTGCTGTTCATATAGGCAATGGCCTGTTCATGGCCAATAACGGCTACGAATTTGGTTTGGCCCTGCTGGCGGCTTCCGTGTCCCTGGCCATCAGCGGTGCCGGCAAGCTGTCGCTGGATGAATTCATCAGTCGCCGTTTCAAATAAGCTGCTGTGGTTTAAAGCAGAAGCAATCCATTCAATGAATGCCGGGCCCAGCGCCCGGCGCCGGGAGAAAGACATGATCCAGGTACGCAAGGCCAGTGAGCGTGGCCACGGCTTTTTCGGTTGGCTCGACAGCAGACACAGCTTCTCATTCGGCAATTATTACGATCCCGAGCATATGGGCTTTTCGGCCCTGAGGGTTATCAATGATGACTGGGTGGCGCCGGGCGCCGGCTTTGACACCCATGGCCACAGGGACATGGAAATCCTCACCTGTGTGCTCAAGGGGCAAATCAATCACAAGGACAGCCAGGGCAACATCAAGGCCCTGCCCGAGGGTGAGTTTCAGCTGATGTCCGCCGGCAGCGGTATCTTCCACAGTGAATTCAACGCATCGAAAGAGGAGGAATTACGGTTTTTGCAAATTTGGATCCAGCCCTCTGTCAAAGGCGGCACTCCCGGGTACCAGCAGCAGAATATAGTCCAGACAGCCGCCCTGACGCCCGTGGTCACCCCGGACGGCCGGAGCGGCACCATGAGCATAAAACAGGACGCCACCGTCTATCAGCTTTCGCTGGCAACAGGTGATGAGCTGAGATGGCCGTTAACGGCGGAACGGCACTATTACCTGCATCTCATATCGGGTGAACTGCAACTGGGTGATGTGACCCTGTTGCCCGGGGATGGCGCCAAAATAAGCCACGAACAGCAGCTGATAGCCAGTGCCAGCGCTCCTGTATCCGGCCTGCTGTTTGATTTGCCCTGATCCTTTTCAAGCCTCTTTTCAGGCAAGGGGCTTTTCAACCCAAAGCCAGCGTCATGCTGAAATTCACCAAGGTTTCGCCGCCACGGGGATGCTCGTTACGGCTTAACACCTTAAAACCCTGTTTTTCAAAAAACGGCTTGGCATAAAACGAGGCTTCCACCCTGAGGCTTTTAAATCCCGCCTCCCAGGCCTCGGCTTCCAGCGACCGATACAGGGAAGACGCAATACCCCTGCGGGCTGCATTGGGATGGGTGAACAGGCAATCGATTTCCGCCTCTCCCTGCTCCCTTGGCAGCAGATTGATAAAACCCAGTACCGCCTCGTCTTCCAGTGCGACCCAAACCTTGGTCGGTGCCAGCCTTGTCTGCCACTGCTCCAAAGAGCGCAGCTCTGGAGACCAGGCCTGGCGCTCGGCTTCGCTGTAGTGTTCCCCGGCACCGTGGACAGCCGCGTGAAACAACTCGGCTATCTGGCCGAGATGCTCCTCATCGGCCTCAATTACTTTGATGGTCATGGATGTGTTCCGTTAGTTGCTTTCCCCGTGATGCGGGACAGTTGCCTTCTGTGTGGGCTGCGCTTTCTGTGCAGGCAGCGTCTTTTGTGTGGGCAGAGCCTTTTGCGTGGGCAGAGTCAGTGAAAAATTGAAACTCTCAAATACCAGCCCGGCCCGGCGTTGATAGCAGCGTCCCTGATATTCAAACCCCAAAGCAGCAAACAGGGGCCGGGAATGATGGGACGCCTGAGTGCTCAGCTCACTCCAATGCTGCTCCCGGGCCCAGGCCAGCAGGTGCTGCACCAGTGCCCGGGCTATCCCCCGCCCCTGAGCCTCGGGCGCCACATATAAATAGTCCAGCTCGCCCCGCTGCGGAAATCGCGTCTGACAAGCGATAAAGCCCAGTACCGCATCGCGCTCACAGCAGACAAATACCTGATAGCCCCGCAGCCGAGCACGCCAGTGGCGACGATCCCGCACCCTGGGTGACCAGATGTGTTTGTGCATAGCGCTGTAAGATGAGTGCATGCTTTGCTGCACTGCGGCATGGTAAAGCCCAGCCAGCTGCGGCAGCATGGCAGGCGTCAGCGGCATGATAGCTGGTTGTGGGACTGGCATGGTGCCCTGCTCACTCGTCCAGCAAAGGTCTGAGCATGGGCTCCAGGCCATTGAGTTTGACCTCATACATCAGGGCCAACTGCTGTCCCAGCAGCCCGGGAGGAAATCCCTGGCCATGGAACCACACCAGATAAGGCTCGGGTAAATTCAGCAGCGGCCGTCCGGCATATTTGCCAAAGGGCATTTTCTGATTGATGGCGAGTTTGAGAAAGGCGGGATCCAAACTGAACTCCGGCAAAGATCTGATGGGCTATTGTCCCTAAAGCCCATCACAGTGACAAGCTTCCATGCTCACTGTGGCAAGGAGCCGGATTCAGCCGCGCCACACCATGTCCAGACCGAAGGCACCGCACTGCTCGGGTTCAAAGCCAAACTCACTGCAAATCCTGCGATATTCAGTGCCCGCCAGGATCCCCAGTTTGGTCCCTTTAGGGCAGTGAGCCAAAACATGTTGCAGCAGTTGCTCAAGCAGCACCCGGGCGAGCCCATAATGAGCAAATTCCGGGCGGATAATGAAATCCTGAATCAAAAGTCCCCACTCGGGCACCTCGACAACCATGGCAACACCGATGAGCTGGCCGCATCTGAGGCCGGTCGCCACCGGCACAGCATCTTCGGCCGTCAGGCGTATGCTCATGGCCAGTGCCGGAGTGGCAATATCATCGGCGATTAAGGTGCCCGCTTTTTCCTTTATGGCAATTAATTCATGCTGTTGTGGCACAACTCTTTCTATGGTGAACCAGGGCCTTTCGATAATGACTTGATCCATTCCTTGCTTCCCTTCGGTTTGCGGTACGCTGGCTGAAGTCCAAGCTTAGTGGAGCCATTTGGCAAAAAAATGACAGCCGCTTTAACCGACGAAATATCGACTCCCCACTCACATATACTATTTTTTCATTAATTATCAATTTTATATTCCATTTCCGCCTCACATGTATCCGCCCGCACCCAATCTCCCCAGCCGCAGGTTCAACTTTAGCGGGACAAATTGTACAAACCAGTAAGTCATACTGTTGATTATTAATATTTTTTTACATTTACACCCAACAAACGCGCCCCGGGTCAATAATTTGTCATTTACCCCTTAAACGCCAATTTACCGTCAGGATGTCGAATATAAAAAAACGTCAAAAATCAGGTAATTGACCTATCAAAGCACAGTTACTAGAGTAGGTTCACGGTCGAGCATTTCCAAAGAAAACAGCAGGCTCGTTTAGCTCATCTGCAAGGACAGGGGTACAAACAATGATCATCTTGGTTGGTGGTGAAAAAGGTGGCAGTGGCAAAAGCTGCCTGGCCCAAAACATCGCGGTATTCCTCACCAAGGAATGCGGGGCCTCAGTGATTATGGTGGACTGCGATCCTCAGCGAACCACATCGGATTGGATCCAGGCCAGAAACAATAACCCCAAGCTTCCCGCCATCAACTGCGTGCAGCTCTATGGCAAGATCCGCAACGATCTGCTCAGCCTGGAACAACATTACGATTACGTCATAGTGGACTGTGGTGGTCAGGACAACCTGGCACTGCGTGCCACCATGTCGGTTGCGTCCCACATTCTGATGCCTCTGCGTCCCAAGCGTCGGGATCTCAAAACCGTCAGTCATATGGATGACGTAGTCGCCACCTGTATGATGATTAACCCCAAAATGAAGGCATCTTTTGTTATTACCCAGTGCCCCAACCTGCCGAGCCAAGCCAATCGCATTGTCGAAGCCAAAGAGGTCTGCCGCACCTACGATATCAATGTGCTCGATGCCATCACCTATAGCCGCAACATTTATGACGACAGCGAAGAGTCGGGTTTGTCTGTCATAGAAATCGAACCCAAGGGCAAGGCGGCCGGCGAGATCCGCGCCATTGCCTGCGAAATGCTGGAAGTCAAAAATGCCGTTGAGATCCGCAATCAACTGCAACAGGCACATATGAGCAAAATGCGAGGTAATTATGGGACTGGCAGATCTCAAGAAAAACTCTACGCCATCTGAGTTGACCCGGGCTGCCGAGCTGCAGGCCCAACTGTCGCTGGATGACTTTATCGACGGCGCCAATCTGTATGCCATGGGACTGACGGGCCGCAAGGCAACGATCATCGATTTCAGCAGCAGACGTCAGCCCCAGGTTGTGGCAAACACAGAACTGAACATCGGCAAGACAAGACACGAACCTTTTCGCAAGGCGACCTTTACCCTGAGCGAGAATGCCATCAGTCATCTTGCCGAAATGGCCCGAAATTGTGATTGGGCAAAATCCAAACTGGTGCGCCTGTTGATAGAGCACCATTACAGGCTCACCCCCAAGGAACGTCACCTGATTGAGGCCGGGTTAGACATAGATTAACAGACTTATCATCTCCCACCCTTCAGGCTGGCAGCACCGGCTAATACTCCTTACTTCAGCTGTCGGCCTTTTTTTATTTCCAACTGCCCCAGGTTACTGAATCCAAAGCCGGCATCTATCACCGCCTCCAATTCCAACTCGCCCGGCATTCTTTCCGCCCCTCTTTCAAGACCCGGCTTGATATCCGTCCCTCCTACCCCCATTACCTGATACAGGGAACAGATAGCGACACACAGCACAACGGGAGCGCGGATGCTGGCATTGATTTTGGTAAGTCTGGCGGGAGCCATCGCCATCGCCTGGATTGTCAGCGGTCGCTGGCGCAGCTCAAGGCGCCGGGCAGCCGTTGCCGCCAGGCCCTTTCCCAAAGCCTGGCGCGCCATACTCAAGCGGCGTCTGCCGCTGTACCAGACATTGCCTCCCCATTTGCAGCTGCAACTCAAGCGCCATATTCAGGTGTTCCTCAGTGAAAAGCAGTTTATTGGTTGTGGTGGATTGGAAATCACAGATGAAATCCGGGTGGCCATTGCCGCCCAGGCCTGCTTGCTGTTGCTGAACCGTAAAACGGATTTCTATCCCGGGCTGAGACAAATACTGGTGTATCCCGATGCTTTTTATGTGGACAGGGAGCACAGGGACGACATTGGCCTGGTGAGCGAGCAACGCCACCTGCTGGCGGGGGAATCCTGGCAACAGGGCCAGGTATTGCTGTCATGGCAAACCCTGCTCAATGATGCCAACGCGCCCGGCTCGGGTCACAACCTGGTGATCCATGAATTTGCCCACCAGTTGGATCAGGAAGACGGCATTGCCGATGGGGCGCCGCTGCTGTCGTCAATCACCGACTATCCGTCATGGTCTGCGGTGTTGAGCGAAGAATATGCGGCTCTGAGACGCTGTGCCGCCGAGGGGTTTCCCAGTTTGTTCGACTACTATGGCGCCAGCAATCCGGCGGAATTTTTTGCCGTTGTCAGTGAAGCCTTTTTTACCCGGGCAGCGGAATTCAAATTACTGCACCCGGCCCTGTATCACGAGCTGGAACGCTTCTACCAACTGGATCCGGCAAGCTGGCAGTGATAGCGTATGCTGAGTGCAAATTTAGCGAGATCAAGACCATGCGATTTATAGCCCTGCTGTGTTTATTGCTTAACTTCGCCCTGCAGGCCGAGGAAGCGCCCGAAGCCGTATTGGATAAGCTGCATGAGTATGCAGCCAGCGCGGATTGGGACAAGTATTTTACCCTGTACACCGAAGATGCGCTGTTTCTGGGGACAGATGCCGGCGAACGCTGGACCATGGCCGATTTTGCTTCCTATGCCAGGCCGACCCAGGGTTGGCGTTATCTGCCGATCCAAAGGCACCTGCTGCGCCACGGGGATATCATAGCATTCGACGAGCTGCTCGACAGCCCGGCCTACGGCCAGTCCAGGGGCAGCGGAGTCCTGGTTAAAACGGCCGGAGGCTGGCGTATATTGCAATACCATCTCAGCTTTCCCATCCCCAACGACATCGCCAAGGAGATCACCGGCCGCATTCGGGCGGCGGCCGGTAAGGGTTCAGGGGCGCATTGACGTTGAGAAACAGACGTTCGCCAACTGGGTGAAATGGGTGAAGCTGTCAAACTCTTCACCAGTAAAACTGCGGTCGGAAATGCCCCGATCCGCATAAAACATGCCGATCACCTTGTTTTCCACCACCATGGGAGCCATCAGAAACCCCTTGCTTGACAGGCGCTTGCGCATTGATTCCGGAATACTCATGCGCCAGCGGGCCGAGTCCGGGGCATCAATCCACATGGGAGTTTTGAGCTCCACCGCCTGGCGGAACAGGTTGTCCTCATCCAGTTCGATGACAAAATCACGCTTCATATCATCGGCATTTTCCCCAAGGACGATTCGGGGCTGGAGCATCTTGCGACTGGGAGAGAGCAGCAGCACGGCGCAGCGGTCCACCCCCACGCCATCGAGGATCCCTTCCAGCGCAGTCAGCATCACCTGATTGATTTCGGTTTTGCTGACGGCAAAACCGGTAAGCTCCTTGAGCTTCTTCAGTTGCAACACCAAATCCGGTTCGCGGATGGTGATCTGGATCTCTTCCTCTTCCGGTGGCAGAAACTTGCCCGGCTCCGGCAGAAAATCCACCAACACCTTGGCACCATAGGCTTCTGCCAATTTGTGGGTCGAACGGGCACACATAAAGGCCTGATTGCGGAATTCATCGGGTTTTATCCCCAGCAGATCCGCCGCCTGCTTGATGCGTTTTTCCATCTCAACCGGATCGGGACGCACTTCCGCCAGGGCTTCGCTGAGTTTGTTGGCAAGAAATATTGCCCGGATCTCCGGAGTACGTTCATCGGGGTTATTAAGGGATTTAAGTAATACCTCCCCCAGTCCCCAGTTGCGCGCCAGTCCCTGGGTCAATTGGGTAAAAGAAGCGCCCAGCAAATCCCTCACCCGCGACAAGGCAACCAGGCCATCGTCAACCCCTTCAAGCTGCCTGTCCAGCTCAATGGCCAGCTCACCGCCCATACTCCAGAAGGCACTTTCACCCAGGTGATATAGCAGGGCCGCAATAAAGGCTTCTTCCTGTATTTCCTCCTCATAGCCCGACAACATCATCCGGGCCAGCATGGCAGCCTGGAACGACTTGGCCATCAGCTTGAGCAAGCGCTGATAAACCGCAGGAGTCAGGTTTTTGTTTTCCAACAGGCTGGAGAGCAATTTGGCCGTGATACAAATATTGCGGATAGTGTCGAACCCCAGCACCACAGCGGCACGACTGACAGTGGTCACCTGACTGATCCCCTTGTTGTAGGTGGCACTGTTGGCAACCCGCAAAATTCTCGAAGTCAAAGCATTGTCGTGCATGATGCTGCGACCGAGGATAGTCATGGATGAAACGTCATCCTTGGCCAGTCTTTCCAGAGTTTTTACCGTGGAGCAAAGGGCCGGCATTTCCTGCTCACTGATCCTCTGGGTCCAATAGTCGACGCCTTTGGCGCTGCTCGCTTGTGCTTTCAAGGTTAACCCAATGTAATTGATGGCTGTTGCGATTATAGACAAGGGAGCGCCCCGCAGGCGACCTCCTAAAACACATCTGTTGCATAAATCATCAATAAATCAAAAAAAATGCGGCCCGAAGGCCGCCAAACACAAGCACGTTGGTTGAAAGCTCCCCGGCACAGGGAGAAAAAACCGAACCCTGCGTAGGAAACAGGGTCCGGGGGAACAGCTGCCGAAGCAGCGGGACAACTCAGTGGAACTGTTCCTCCTCGGTGGAACCGGTCAGGGCCGTCACCGACGACTCGCCGCCCTGAATAATGTTGGTCATCTTGTCGAAGTAGCCTGTGCCCACTTCCTGCTGATGGGCCACAAAGGTGTAACCCTTGCCGGCGGCGGCAAATTCGGCTTCCTGCACCTTCTCGACATAGTGTTTCATCCCTTCACCACGGGCGTAGTCGTAGGCCAGATCAAACATGTTGAACCACATGTTATGGATGCCCGCCAGGGTGATGAACTGGTACTTGTAGCCCATATCGGACAGCTCCTGCTGGAAGCGCGCTATGGTGGCGTCATCCAGATTCTTCTTCCAGTTAAAGGAGGGAGAGCAGTTGTAAGCCAGCAGCTGATCCGGGTACTTGGCGTGGATTGCCTCGGCAAAGCGACGGGCCTCCTCCAGATCAGGTTTGGCGGTTTCACACCAGATCAGATCCGCATAGGGCGCATAGGCCAGACCACGGGCGATGGCTTGGTCAAGGCCGGCGCGAACCCGGTAGAAACCTTCGCTGGTGCGCTCTCCGGTGACGAAATCCCTGTCATAGGGATCACAATCCGAAGTCAGCAAGTCAGCGGCGTTGGCATCGGTACGGGCGATCACCAGGGTTTCAACACCGGACACATCGGCAGCCAGACGGGCGGCCACCAGTTTTTGTACCGCTTCCTGGGTTGGCACCAGTACCTTGCCGCCCATGTGGCCACATTTCTTCACCGAGGCCAGTTGGTCTTCAAAATGCACCCCGGCGGCACCGGCGTCGATCATGGCCTTCATCAGCTCGTAGGCGTTGAGCACACCACCAAAACCGGCTTCGGCATCGGCAACGATCGGCAGGAAATAGTCGACAAATTTGTCATCTTCGGGCCCCACGCCATTGCTCCACTGGATCTGATCGGCACGGCGGAAGGAATTGTTGATGCGTCCCACGACCGCAGGCACAGAGTTGGCCGGGTACAGGGACTGATCCGGATACATGGTGCCGGCCAGGTTGGCGTCGGCAGCCACCTGCCAACCAGACAGGTAAATGGCTTCAATGCCGGCCTTCGCCTGCTGCACCGCCTGACCGCCGGTCAGAGCGCCAAGGGAATTGACATAGCCTTTCTTGGCACCACCGTTAACCAGCTCCCACAACTTGGCGGCTCCACGCTGGGCAACGGTATTTTCGGGCACGAATGAGCCGCGCAATGACACCACTTCTTCGGCGCTGTAGGGACGGCGAACCCCTTTCCAACGTGGGTTTTCGGCCCAGTCCTTTTTGAGGGCGTCGATTTGTTGCTGACGGCTAATGTATTTGCTGCTCATGGTGTGGCTCCTTTTTCGGGGTGTAGGGGTCCAGCCTGCCACTTGGGTGGCGGGAGAGAGTTCCTTATTTAATGGTGTTTAGTGTTCGCTGCGGGTCAGCAGTTCGTAGCCGGGTAAGGTGAGAAAATCCACCAGCTCATCGGCGGTAGTGATCTCTTCCAGTAGCACGGCCGCCTCGGTAAATCGGCCGTGGCTGAAGCGCTCGCTGCCGACTTCCTCTTTGACGTTGGCGAGTTCCTCCACCAACATCTCGCGGAACAGTCCTTTGGTAACGGCCTTGCCGTTGGCCAAACTTTTGCCATGGTGGATCCACTGCCAGATGGAAGCCCGTGAGATCTCGGCTGTCGCGGCATCCTCCATCAGACCGTAGATGGGTACGCAGCCATTGCCGCTGATCCAGGCTTCCAGATATTGCAGCGCGATCCGTATGTTGAGCCGCATACCGCTTTCTGTCCGCTCACCATCGCAGGGCTTGAGCAACTCACTGGCCAGAATCGGCGCATCGACATCCCGGGTAATATGCAATTGATTGACATGGTCTTCCCCGATAAAGCCGTTGAATACGCTCATGGCGGTGTCGGCGAGAGCTGGATGCGCCACCCAGGTACCGTCATGGCCGTTACGGGCCTCCAGTTCCTTGTCACGGCACACCCGGGCCAATACCTGACGGTTGGCTTCTTCATCCTTGGCGGGAATAAAGGCTGCCATCCCACCCATGGCCAGTGCGCCACGCTTATGGCATGTTTTGACCAGCAATCGGGAATAGGCACTGAGGAATGGCTTATCCATGGTCACCTGCTGGCGGTCGGGCAAGACTCTGTCGGGATGGTTTTTCAACGTTTTGATATAGCTGAAGATATAATCCCAACGACCGCAGTTGAGTGCCACAATGTTGGAGCGCAGCTCAAACAGGATCTCATCCATCTCAAACACCGCAGGCAGGGTTTCAATCAGGCAAGTGCATTTGATGGTGCCAGGCGCCAGACAAAAACGCTCTTCGGTGAAGGCAAACACCTTGGCCCACCAACGGGCTTCCAGATGGCCCTCCAGCTTGGGAATATAGAAGTAAGGTCCACTGCCCTTGGCCAGCAACTGATGATGGTTGTGATAGAAGTAAAGAGCGAAGTCCAGCAGCGCACCGGGAATGGGCTTGCCGTTAAACAACACGTGTTTGTCTTTCAGGTGCAGTCCCCTGACCCGGGCGATAAGCACGGCCGGATCTTCCTTTAAGCGATACTCTTTGCCGGTATCCGGTGCGGTGTAGCTGATGGTGCCACGCACCGCATCACGCAGATTCAGCTGGCCCTGTACCACTTTTTCCCAACTGGGGGCCAGCGAGTCCTCAAAATCCGCCATAAACACTTTCACGTTGGCATTGAGGGCGTTGATGATCATTTTGCGATCTACCGGCCCGGTGATTTCTACCCGTCGGTCCTGAAGGTCGGCCGGAATGCCACGAATCGTCCACTGACCATCTCTGATGGCACGGGTTTGCGGCAAAAAGTCAGGAAGCTCTCCGGCGTCAATGCGTGATTGGCGCTCCCGGCGCTGCTCCAGCAGTTGCTCCACCTCGTCTGCATATAGGTCACACAGAGTATGCAAGAAAGCGACTGCCCCCTCGGTGAACACAATTTCCTGACCCGCAATATCAGGTCCGGTAATTTGCAGTGACTGCTGTTTTGATTCTGTAGCCAAGCTCTGCTCCATGATTTTACCTCTTACTTCGAGAGCGTAATGCTAAAACATTACAAACTCGATTTTGACCACCAAATGTTCGTTTTCAACAAAAAATTAACCACGTTCTTTTGTAATTGCAACAGTCAGGAAGTCTAAGAATTAGTCGAAAACAGGTACCAAAGAAACATAAGAATTGGTCTGACCAAGAAAACTTTAGCTAGTTAGCCACTTGTTTTTAATATTCTTTTCAATAATTCACAGCAGAGAGCAAATGCTTGTGGAAAAATTTGTCTTACCAGTTAACCAAGAACGAACCAAAGAAATATATTACGTAATTTGTTTACATGTTGTTACTTATTAAATACGGCATTTTACCCATTTGACTTTAGTATAATTCTACTGATTTGTTTTGAACTGCCCCAAGGGTTAATATGATATACCCCTATTAATCAACATGTTAAGCTACAACCCCAACAGACCGAATTAAAACAAGCGTTTAACTCTTACCTTTACGTAATGGTTAAAGGTGTCGCGTTTGGGAAAATGCAATAATGGCTTTGCGTTGCCCGATCAACAGCCAGATGGGATTTGGTTTACAGCTTGGGTTTTAAAAATTTTTTTAAAATTTTTTCACAAAAAAGCAAAAATTGACGTTACTGCCAGGGAAATAGCTGAAATGCCGTCCAAAGAAACAGGATAAAACCTGAAACTAGTGGGCAGAGAAAAGGCTAAAAGATATTGTCAGGGATGCTTGTCAGGCACCGGACATCCAATTGCACTGGCAGAAGTACGCAGGAAGGTAGTATTCGGCAAAGGTTTTCAGGGCTTATTTCTCTCCCTATCTCCCCTCAACAGGGATGCCAATTCGGCCTTTCCCTCATTGGATATTCGGATAAGCGCATCAAGATCGTGATGGTGAGCAGCGCCGGCAAGTACCAGCGCTTGGTCATGTTCAGCAAAGGTTCGCGCCATATCAGCGGCCTGAACCTCGGATAACCCCAGCCCCTGTAAAACCTGCTCGGCAGCGTTCAATGCCGAACCGAAAGTTTCCCTGAAGACTTGCTTTACGCCCAGAGCCAATAACCGATAGGCGTGATTTCTGTCTCTTGCCCTCGCTATCAGGGTGACATGGGGAAAATGCTGTTGCACCAGGGAAGCAATTGCCAACGAATCCTCAACGCCGTCCACCGCAAGCAACAAGACCCTCGTCCTGGCGATGCCCGCGGCCATCAACATATCCAAACGGGTCCCGTCCCCAAAATACACTTCGCCACCGAACTGGCGCACCACATCCACATGGCGGGGATCCTTATCCAGCGCCACAAAGGGTATACCGGAAGAGGCCAGCAGTCGGCCACTGATTTGCCCTACCCGGCCAAAACCGCAGATGATCACTTCACTTTGTGAGGCCTCTATGGCATCAGGCTGCCTGTTATCCTGTTGCTTGCGCCTGGTGGCCCTGAAGGCAGCAAACAGCAAAGGCGTCAGGGCCATGGACAGACCAATGGCCAACACCAGAGCATTGACAATGTCTTCATCCAGCAAGCCGCCGAGCTTTGCCTGGGTCAGGAGCACAAAGGCAAACTCACCACCTTCCGCAAGAATAAGGCCCATGGCAATGCTGGCACGCCAGCCATGATGGCGCAGCTTGCCCAGCAGCCCTATCACCAAGGCCTTGGAAAGCAGCAGAGCTGACAACAATGCCAGCAACAACAGTGGCTGACTCAGCAGCAGCCCCAATTCCATACTCATGCCGACAGCCATAAAAAACAGCCCAAGCAGCAGACCTTTAAAGGGCTCGATATCCGTTTCAAGCTGATGGCGATAGCTGGAGTTGGCGAGCATAATGCCGGCAACAAAGGCACCCAGTCCGGCAGATAACCCGAGCCAATTCATGAGTTCGGCGCTGCCGATAACCAGCAGTAAGGCAAATGCGGTAAGCACTTCACGAACACCGCTTTGTGCAACCAGACGTAAAAACAGCGGCAAAATGAATCTGCCGGCCAATAAAAACAGCCCCAAAGCCAGCAAGACCCCATACCAAGGCAACACCGGCTCCTGTGACGCTTGAGCCGGTGCCAGATAGCCGGTAAGTAACAGTATGGGGATTACCGCCAAGTCCTGTAACAACAGGATACCGAATACATCACGACCCAAGGGGGTGGTCAGCAATCGATGTTCATTCATTAATTGCACCGCAAACGCGGTAGAGGACAGTGACAAAGCGGCACCAATCACCAGGGCGGCTTGCCAAGACAAGCCAACGAGCCAGGTCAAGGCTCCCAGCAGTGCCCAGCACAGCAACAATTGGCTGCTGCCCAAGCCGAAGATAGCACTGCGAAGCTCCCATAATTTGGCGGGATTGAGCTCTAGCCCAAGCACAAACAGCATCAGAATGACCCCGAGCTCGGCAAAATGCAGTACAGCTTGAGGGTCCGATATCAGCCCCAAACCTCCTGGGCCGAGGAATACGCCGGCGGCGAGATAGCTGAGAATAGGCCCCAGCCCCAGCCTTTTTCCCAAAGGGATCACAAGCACTGCGGCCAACAGGAAATACAACACCGAAGGAAGCAGATCTGAGTTTTGCATATCAGTGTCTTTTCTGAAGTGACAAGAATTCTTGAATTATTATTGCCCGGTTTGGGCCAAAGATTGTGCACCGGACGTAAGGACTGACTTGGAACTTCCCTTCTTGCCCAATTCAACACAGATTTGGTTTCTGCCGCTACTCTTGGCTTGATACAGCGCCAGATCGGCTCTGTGCAGCAGCGGATCCAAACTCAAATCGTCCTCATTGAGTGAGGTCACCCCAAAGCTGGCCGTCAGTTCAAACGAATGGCCCGAATAGTGGGTATCTATACCTTCAATGGCAAGGCGGCATCGCTCTGCTACTTCCAAGGCCTTATCCACTCCCGCACCGGGCAAAGCGATAAAAAACTCCTCGCCGCCAAAACGTGCCAGTATGTCTTCGGGATGCAGCAGGGCGCTCAATACCTCCACCACCTTCTTCAGTGCCCAATCGCCGGTACCGTGCCCAAAGGAATCATTGATTTGCTTGAAGCCATCCAAGTCCAAGAGGATAAGTGAGAAAGATTGGTTTCTTGCCATCAGCTGTATCAGCCGATTCTCGGCAAACTCCTGGCCGGTACTGCGATTGAACACCCCTGTCAGGCCGTCTCTTTGTGACAAGCGCTTGTACTTATTGCGCTGTATAGCGCCCGCCAACAGCATGATCAGCAAAAACAGGCTACTGCCAAAAAAAATAATCGAGAACATCAACGAATTGGAACGCTCTCTTTCATTGATGTTCTGCTGGGCCAGATATTGTTCACGTTCCTTATTGAGCAAGGCAATTTCTCGCTGTTGCTCAACGGCGTTGAATTTCGCCGCCTCGTAGGCCTGAGCCTTGGCCTTGGTCGCATCCAGTAATTCCATGCGGTATTGCTGCTCTAATTTTTGCGCCTTAAAAGCCTGCTCATAGTTACCGGATTCAGCGTACAAATTGGCTAATACCTCATAGGCAATTTTCTTTGCCCGCTCATCACTGGCATTTAGTGCCAACACTTGCTCGGCATGGTATTTGGCTTTCGCTGCATCACCTGATTTTTGATATGTTTGTGCCAATAGCCCCTGCGTGCTGCCAATTTCACGTCGATAGTCCAATTTTATATACAGGTTCAGTGCATCCAACAAAAGTTGCTTGGCCTTATCCCAATCCCCCAATTCAGAAGCTGCCCGCCCCTCCCCCTTGGTGGCCATGGCTGCGGTGAGTTGCCACCCATGCAGCTGACAATATTCCCGGGTCTCAGAAAATGCACTCAGAGCCTGCTGTAGTTGATTGGTCTCAATCGCATAAGCGCCAACATACAGCTTCGCATAGCACGTATTTTTGGTGTCGTCCTTGGAAACCAGCTTCAAAGCCCTATTGGCAAACAGCCCAACATCCTCGAACAACTCCATTTGATAATAAAGTCCAGCCAACCGAAGATAAGTCTCCGCCTGAATTTGCTGATCACCGAGTCTTTCAATCATGGCGAGGTTTTTCTGCAGGGAAGTTAAGGCATTGCTAAAGTCACGTTTTAGAATATAACCGGTCGCCTGATAGCTTAGAATTTGAGAAAGTAATTGCTGGGAGGAAGCTAGGCTGAGTGCTTTACTCAAGCTATCAAGAGATGTCTGATAATTCCCCGAGTAAAGATCTTTTACACCACTTAACATTAAAAACCTGGCTTTCTGATTGCCGTTAAGCTTTGCGTAATCCCTTGACAGGGTATCAAGGTAGTGATTTGCCCCCTCTTGCTGATTTTGCAACATAGCCTCAAGCTCAGATAAAGCCTGATCAAAGTTATCTGCGGCGACAATGCCGGAAAACAGTATCGCCGCTGTCAAGAACATACTTTTAATCAAAGGGTTCTTTCTTTTCTACCGCTACCATGATGAATAAGTACAAACATTTGGTAATCGGCGTGGCCGCCAAGCCTGTTAAGCTTGTCTATGTCTGCGGTCATTACGGCTCCGATCTCCTCATCGTTCAGCCCTTGTCGACGTAATACACTCTCTGGATCCCGCTTATATGCGTTCAACAAGATTGCATCTTCGCCTAATTTCTTTAAAGATTCCATTAGTTTTGACATGATAATCTTCCTTCTCACAGATCAATTTTCTCGTCAGCAAGTGACATACTCCTCCTTGAATTCCTTGGCTTTCAAGCCAGATCCCCGGGCGTTAGCCCAAGGCGTTGAAGCACATCCAGGTTGTACTCCAACTTTTTCGAGGGTGGGATCAATAATGTGCTGGCTGGCGTAAGCTCAGCGAAGGGCAATTTCGATAATGGAATGCGAATAATCTTGGGCGGTTGCACCGGAAGATTGGCAGCTTCGTAAATAACGACCTGATGTTCAGGTGGATACCACTGACCCAATTGTTCCACCAACACCTGCAGCCTGTCGCTGCTGGTATGAAATTGAGTAAGTGTATGCTCGCCCGCAATGGCAATTTGCCACAGTAACAGGTGGCAGCTCGGGTCGGGGATATGTTGAAAAAACATGAACTGACTGGCTTCAAAACTCTGATGCCCCGACTCTCCGGGATCGATACCCAAATCCGCCCACAAACAGTCCTCGGCGGAAATCCCTGGCTCCATCAGCGCCTCAAACCCCTCATTGCGACACTGTTCAATCGCCATATGAGGCACACAGGCAAATACACCGGGATGGCCATAAAAGGCACCAACCACATCTTTTCCCAGCCGCACCTGCTCGACTATGGCCGCAACCATTTGATCATACGTGGTACGACGGTTTTTCACTTCACCATTACGGGCATAAAACTGTTGAAGATTCACTACGTTGGGGTTCAGCTCCTCCACCCAACCCTGACTGAAGCCTTCGGGCATCAGACTGAATACCACATCGGCGTTCATTAGATAGCTTTTGGCGATAACACTGATTTGACCGGCAAGTTTGAGACCTGTTCCTATGCAAACCAAAGATCCATTTTTCTCCATCTGGCTATCCTCCCTGTGCCCAAAATACGAGCCTCATGCAGTTTTAAACCGATTAATGTGACGCAGTACTTATATATTGCGAAGTTAATTAAGCATGGTTCTCTTCTGCCGGATATTCCAGTGCAGATCTTTCATTCTAACAACAAGGCGACGGTAATCAGTCCGAAGTATGAAGACTATTTTCCTCCCACAGTGGAACCCGGAGCCTTCGCAGGAGTCGAATGCCTAAATTGACCGCCAGATAATGCCGGCGCTTGTCAGTTAACCCTTAGCTTGGGTATGATGGCCGGCAGTTTTTATGGAAGTAGCCTGAATAATGTTGATAAAAAAGCAAAGTCTGACCCTGTTGGGGGCCGTTGCGCTCTCGCTGTCCCTGAGTGCCTGCAGTGCATTTGACTGGCTGGTGTACAAGCCGGATGTGCCGCAAGGCAACTATATGGAAACCCAGCAGGTTGAAAAGCTGCGTATCGACATGACCAAAGAGCAGGCTGAATATGTGCTCGGACGTCCTGTGTTGCGGGACAGTTTTTCCGATGACACCTGGTATTACGTGTACCACTTTAAGAGCGGTCGTGACGCCAGCATCATTCACAAAGAACTAATCCTGCGCTTCGTTGATGGCAAACTGGCCAAGGTCGATGGTGACTATGAGCTGAGTCCTGAGTTCAACACACCGCTGGAAAAGAGCGGCTTGCCAACAACCAATCAGGATGTGGGTGAACCTCTGGTACCGGCCGCCCGTGGCGATGAAAAGCCACTGGTGCAGGAAAATAACCCGGCCCCAAAACCCGTGAAAAACTTCTGATCACCGGTTGTTATTTGAACTCAATAAAAAAGCGCCCCGGGGCGCTTTTTTATTGAGTTCAATTGATGAAGTTACAGTTTTATTGAGCGGCTCAGGAAACCCGGCCGCCAGTCACCTTACTGGCCCGGCCTTCGTCCTTGGCCTTTTCCGCCCGCTTGCGCCGCACATCCTTGGGATCGGCAATCAGTGGCCGGTAGATTTCCACCCTTTGCCCCGGCTGCAATACCTCATCATGTTTGGCGATTCGGCTGAATACCCCAAGCTTTACCGTTTCCAGATCTATCTCGGGAAAGAAAGCACAAATATTGCTTTGGCGCACAGCTTCAATAAAGGTGGTGCCCGGCGTAACCATGATATGCACCACTTTCTGCTGTTGCGGTAAGGCATACACCACATCGACTGGAAATTGTTCTTGTTCATTACTCATGGGGTATATACCACCTTTGCCCGACTGGTAAACGCGGTCACCATGGACGCGGCCAAATCTTTAAAAACCTTGCCAAATGCCAATTCGGTCAGACCGTTGGAAAACTCAAAATCCAGTTCAAACTCCACCTTGCAGGCATCTTCCGCCAGTTCGGTAAAACGCCAGTGGCCGGTCAAATGTTTAAAGGGACCATTTTCCAACTGCAGGCTAATCTGCCTGTCGGGAACGACCTGATTACGGGTGGTAAAGGTTTTGCTTATGCCGGCCTTGCTGACATCCACCGAGGCCAACATGGTCTGACCGTCAAATTCCAGCACCCGACCACCAACACAGCCTGGAAGAAATTCCTTATATGATTCAACATCATTAATAAGTTCATACATCTGCTTGGCGCTGAACCTGACCAGCACACTGCGGGAGATTTTCGGCATCCGTCCTGACTTCACTCTTTTGCGCTTAAACTTAGGTGGGGAATTTTACCACGCCAGCCCCAAGATCCTGCAAGATTAAAGCCGGTTATCAGCGGACAAAAATGCAACAACAAGCAACCCCACCTCGCAAAGCCACTAAATAATCCCGGTCTGGCAATTCCAAATTGGCGGCCCGTGGGTATAATAGCCGGCCTATGGTAAAGAAAAACTCCAAAAAATCCGCCACTCCGGCGCAAATCGCGAAAAATAAACGCGCGACCTTTGAATACCGTTTCGACGAAAAATTCGAGGCCGGCCTGTCCCTGATGGGCTGGGAAGTCAAATCCATCCGTGTCGGCAAGATAAACCTGTCGGACAGCTTCGTACTGCTCAAAAACGGTGAAGCCTTCCTGCACAACTGCCATATCACCCCGCTGAACACGGCATCCACCCATGTGATCTGCGATCCGACCCGGCCGCGCAAGCTGCTGCTCAATCGCAAGGAACTCGACCGGCTCGCCGGCTTGGTGGAACGCCAGGGTTATGCCATAGTGCCGATTTCCATGTACTGGCGCAAAGGCGCCTGGGTCAAGGTAGAAATTGGTCTGGGTAAAGGTAAGAAAGAACACGACAAGCGCGAAGACACCAAGCAGCGCGAATGGGCCATCGAAAAAGCCCGGGTGATGAAGAACAAATAAGCTGTTTATTTTCGAACGTAAAACAAACAGTTGATTGGCACTGCCAAATAATGCCTTGGTAAACCGGGCACCATGGGAGTACAATCAAACCATCTTGGGGGCGATTCTGGATTCGACGGGATTCGCGAAACTCCGGGAGCATGCCGAGGGGCGGTTGGCCTCGTAAAAAGCCGCACAGTTATAGTTGCAAACGACGATAACTACGCTCTGGCCGCTTAATTAGCGCCAGCCATCTACCACAGGTCTCGCACATGGGCAGTGGATTTGATGGTCACCTTACATAGTGCTAGCGAGGGAACCTTGTCTGGGGGTGAACCGCGAAACAGTTCCAGGCTCACCGTTAGGAATCCTGTCTTTCGGAGTTCGAGCGGTTAAACAATAGAAAGACTAAGCATGTAGCGCCTTGAGCGTAGGTTTTTCGGACGCGGGTTCAAGTCCCGCCGCCTCCACCAAACCTCTGAACTAAGACGTCCCAGGACGTCTTTTTTCTTATCTGAAAAACCAAAAATCAATGACTTATGATGCATTAACGTTTTATAGCGTCTTACTACAGCTTTGATTTTTGGGTACACACAAGGGTACACTGCTTTCACTTCGATACTTTGGTGTACCCAATATGGCCATCAGTACCACTCGCCTAACAGATACAGAAATCAAAACCGCCAAGCCACAGGATAAAGAGTACAACCTCTTTGACGGTGATGGACTCCGCTTGAGAATAAAGCCGAACGGCTCCAAGCAGTGGATTCTGAACTATTACAAGCCCACCAATAGGAAAAGGGCAAATCTCAGCTTAGGCAAGTATCCCGATCTATCGCTAGCAAACGCTCGCAGACTGTCATTAGAAGCAAGGGAGCTTATCGCCCAAAATATCGATCCCCAAGATGCACGAAAACTGCGCCAACAAGAAGTTGATGCCATCCACCAGCACACTTTCTATAACGTAGCGAAAGAATGGTTTGATATGAAAAAAGATTCAGTATCGGCTGACCATGCAGTTGATACCTGGCGATCATTGGAACTACACGTTTTTCCCAGCCTAGCTAACATACCGGTCAAGGACATCACGGCACCACGTGTCATCGAACTTCTCAGACCAATCGAGGCGAAGGGCAGTCTTGAGACGGTTAAACGTTTGTCTCAACGCTTGAACGAAGTTATGACCTTTGCCACCAACTGCGGTTTGGTTAATGCGAACCCCTTGTCAGGCATCAAAGCAGCTTTCAAAAAGCCTAAAAAAGAGAGTATGGCCTCTCTGACTCCTGCCGAACTACCAGAGCTGATGCATTCACTGTCCTATGCGAGTATCAAGTTAACGACACGATGCTTAATCGAATGGCAACTGCATACTATGACTCGCCCAAGTGAAGCCGCTGGTGCCAGATGGGACGAAATTGACTTGGATAACAGAGTTTGGACCATCCCTGCTGAGCGAATGAAGAAAAAGCGCGAACACCGTATCCCGTTAACACAGCAAATGCTTGTTCTATTGGATTTAATCAAGCCTATAAGCGGCCATCGTGAATTTGTGTTTCCCTCAGATCGCGAACCAACTAAACCGTGTAACAGCCAAACGGCAAATATGGCACTCAAACGCATGGGGTTTGCGGGACGATTAGTCAGTCACGGTCTACGTTCACTAGCCAGCACTACCTTGAATGAACAAGGTTTTGATAGGGATTTAGTTGAAGCAGCACTATCACACGTCGAAGAAAATCAGGTTCGCGGCGCTTATAACCGCACTGATTACCTAGAACGTCGTCGTCCGATGATGAGCTGGTGGAGTGGGCATATTGAAGAGGCCGCCAGAGGCAACCTGTCGATGACCGGAACCAAGCAGTTGAAAGTCATTTAGTGTGGTTGCATGCTCTCCATTTGAGAAAATGGTGAGTTAGTACAGCCCTGGGCTGGCTCTCACCTGCAATGTTGACAATTTTCAAATTTGAATTGTAAAACCAACCCAATAAATCAATGCCCTACATTTAGCATCTGGTTACGATTAGCGTAATGGCTAGTCCGTCTCTGGAAATTAGAAAAAGCGAACCAAATACGGTTCGATTTAAGCCTGAAATTACTCTTCAACTGTAACAAGTTTGGAAATGTTGTAGCTCTCGAGGTCATCTTTAATTTCTGTTGCTATATCAAGATACAAGGTAGGGTTATTGATAAAGTTTTCCCACTTAATGGACTGTATGTAGGAGTGCCTGCCCGTATAAACGGTTCCCCCAGTATGGCCATCGCACTCTATGATCTCAGGATTTTTTTTGTTAAACATGTTTCTTTTCAATATACCAAAGAGGAAGTCTGTTTTTAGAGTGCTGCAGTTACAATGGGGGCAAGTATTTTCTTGGATGTAATAGTCATAAGATCCGTTTTCGTCAGGAATAACGACCGCCAGAACTGCATTAGTGCGACTGGTTCTCTCATTGCGGGTAATTTCTTTTAACGAATATGAAATTTCCCACGGAATCCACTGATCATCTTCCGGAGTAAAAAACGTCCAATCTTTCATTCCTTTCGAAACGAGTACAATTGTAATGCTGCTATCGAATATCTTATTTTTTAGGTGCGTTTCGATAGTTGAGTCTTTGAAATCGCTAAGGTCTTGGCCATCCTTCTCTCCTTTATAGATTTCGTCATTTTCGCCTAAGACTTCCTCAAGCTTATTGACGTAGTCTCTTACCTTTGTGGTTTCCCAAAAGCTATTCAAGATGTCCTGTACTTGTTCATCCCCATATTTGTAGGACACAAAAATTTTCCTTGCCACAAATAGCTACTCCTTTGATAACGCGTTTAACACGTCTAAAACTCTAGAAATCATCTCCATTGGGTTGTCAGTTGCCCTCCCCAACGTTTCATACAAAGCTCTTATCTCACCATTATCCCCAGGGAAAATTTCTTCGAAATGAGCTATCGTTTCTTGCCAAATCTGTTCTGCGGCAAATCCTGAGAAACCTACCGGTACAATCGCTAGATTCAACTTTTTCGCGATCTCGAATTCTTTGAGCACCCCATCAGCGACAACAACATCGCCATCGGACTGTTTGTTACCCAATATGAATATTGCGATACCCGCTTTCCCTATCAGATCCTGTCGATAGCAATGCCAAATCTCTGCTCTTTGTACATGGTCTTCTATATACTGCGGAAAAGGTCTCATGATCAGCCTTTCATCGAGGTGAGAGAACTGCTTTTGATATGCAGATTGGATAGCTCCAGATATAAGTGCATTACCAATTCCAAGCCCAATACCACTCACGAGTCTGTAGTCTTGGTCGATTAACGTGCGGCCTAACCCTTGAAGAGCATCTTCAGTATTACTTTGACTCCAGTTCCCAAAATCAGATGCGCTACCTGATACGAATACGGTTTTTCTTTTGTAAAGGCGGCTTATATGTTCAAGGATTTGAGTAACTTCTTCAAACTCATCGATGAAAACAACATTGATATGAAATCGCCCTAAATCATCTGCGAAAAGTTGTTGACGAGTTTCAGCACGAACAAAGGTCGCTTCATCGTTATAATCAGCTCTGTTTTCTCGCCGTAGTATGCAGTAATGATTTCTTTGGTTCCCTTCGAACTGAATTCTGATGTTTGTCAGCACGTGATGTAAATTGGGGTCAGTAAAACTAAAACCAATAAACAGAAAGGTTTTCGAAACAAGGTCACCAGATAGAGCGGTGATAAATGGGGCGTGAGAATGGGGATATTTTTCGTATTCGTTTCGGGTAAGGACAGTGTTGTTGGGCGTGTCTATGTCGCCATGCATCTTATAAAGGACGACATCTCGTTTAGGCTTAGTGACGGCTAATTGATCGTTTGTATATTTAACATCAACAACTTTTTTTACTGATGTCAAAGTGCTCTCTATTAACTTGTCGTAGTTCGTTGTCCAATAGGTAGATATTGGAAGAGAAGCTAACAACTTGTGGTTTGCTGTTGGAGCCTGCTCAATAGCCATCTCATTTAGGAGCTGCTGTGAAATACGCTGGCGATTAAATTTGTTCTCATGGTATTGAGCTAGTGCAACCAAATCATGTTCTTCATCAACATTGAGCTTTAATTCCTCAGCTAAAGGTCGTAGAAGTTCTTTCCAGTTAACGTATCCCGCCCCAACAGACAGGCCTGCCCCTGCAAAAATGGCAGCATTGCCGCTTTCAATTTCTCTCAAATATTGCTTAATAAAATGTTGTACATCCATTACGTTTACTACGCCACCCATTTCTTATTTTTTGCTGAAAAATCAACAACTAAATCATAGACTTTATCGCACTTATCTTTGAAATCAATTCGCCCATAACTAACGGGTAGGTCTTTATCTAGAACTTCTTCAATAGCATTTTTTACTTGCAACTGAGTTTGGCCATCTTTCCACCAATCCTGAACAAGTACCTTGGGGTGGCCATCAAGTAAGCGCAGAATCAAGTTCTTGGCAGCAAGCTTAACTTTTTGCTCTTCATTTTTAGTGAGTTTATCTTTTTTCAGTAGGTCGAAAAGTTCGAGCTCGTCTTCTGTAAGTCCCTCGCGAACATGACGTTCGTCCTCTTCCTTCATATTTTCTGCAAACTGCATCAAATCATCGAAGTAATTTTCTGTAGATGAGCCCCCAGAGTTATAACGATCCACTATTTCCTGGAGCTTTTCCGCAAAGTCTGTGCGAGTGAAATTTTGCTCCATCATTTTTCTGAGCTTGTCTTCAATGAACGCCTTTAATTCAGCGATCTCAACATGCTTATGCTTAGCCTTTTGGAATTCTTCTTTGAGCTTTTCAAAATTGAGTTTGCTCAGGTCCCAGGTTTTGCCTTTTTGAATGATCTCATAGCTAGCCTTGTGCTCCTTAGCCGCAAACTTCTCAGTGTTATCAACAACTACGCTTTCATCGAGTAGTTCGGCTATTTTTCGAGAGAGCTCGTCCACATCAACTTGCTCAATGTGAGCGTCAACCACCCCTCTCAAGTATTGAATTACTGCAATCAAAGGTCGGCGCTGCTGGCCCAGAATTTCTGGCTTACATGCTTCATACAACGAAGATACTGTGTTGTTGTATACATAGAAGGTTTTTCGCCATTCGTCTGTTGAAAGAAGCGTATCGGCGTAATCTTCAAATAGAGCGATGTTCTTAAATACATCGTCATCATCAGCAATAGCATGCAGGTTAATATTTCTTTCCCTGCACCAATTGTCGGCTTGCTTAATCGCATCATCCAGCAAGTTGAAAAGTTCGGTCTTCTCTTGAATAGGTAAAGCTTCACCTTCTTCACCGGGCTCATCCGCACCTTGGGCATAATCTCGAAGTGCTTTTTTCATATTGCGGAATACGTTGTAGTAATCGACAATTTCGCCGTTCCTCTTCTCGATAAAGTCCCCGCTATAGCCCCTAATACGATGCGATGCCACTCGGTTCGCTCTCGCAATCGTTTGCATTAGGGTGTGGTCTTTCATCGGTTTATCGAGATACAGAGTCGACACTGTAGGCGCATCAAAACCTGTCAGCCACATGGCGCATACAAAAACTAGCTGAAGTGGATGTTCTGGATCTTTAAAGTTGTATTCGATGTCGTGGCCGTTTTCATCCAGCTGTTCAAGGCGCGCAATATGTGGCTTGATATCTAAACCAGCCTTCATGAACTTCTCTTCGTCTGCTCGCGGATCACTAACTACAACAGCCATTTCAACAGAGCGCATGTAATCAACTATCTTCTTAAATCGCGCTTTTTCTATATCACTGGTAGATTTACTGATTAACCCACGCAGGCGCTTTATCTCTGCTTTCCAATACTGCTGAACCTTGTCGTACATTTTCACAGTAGTGAATTTGTCCAGCGACACCACCATACCCTTGCCAAGATAGCCCCGACGCGGAAAATGATAGACGATATCTTTGGCTATAGTATCTAAGCGGTCATCACGAACTATCACCTGCATTTCTTTAGAAAACTTCTTTTCTAATTTTTGCTGCTGAGCATCGTCCAAACCTTCATCTTCCAGAAGCTCATAAAACTCATCACTAAGATCATCATTCTGGATTAATACCTCTGGGACGCGCTTTTCGTAATAAAGCGGTACTGTTGCACCATCTTCTGCGGCATCTTGGAAGGTATATTCAGAAACATAGCCACCAAACCATTCTTCGGTTTTCCCGATAAAGGTTTTGTTTTTGTACTTTTTGCCCAACAGTGGAGTACCAGAGAAAGCAAGGAAGTGAGCACCTTTAAGGCCCGCTCGCATGTTTTCTGCGAGCGATTTGTATTGAGTACGGTGCGCCTCATCAACAATAACTATGACTTCTCGTTTTTCTTTATCTGGATCAAACAGCTTAGGGTACTGCTTGCCTTTGTTGTAACGGAACTTCTGAATTAGCGTAAAGACAACTTTCTTGTTTTGCCCTAAAAAATCACGTAACTCATTGGAGTTCGCAGGTTGGGCGGCATCCTTTTCCTTCACTACGCCAGAATTAAGGAAATTGCGATAGATCTGACCATCAAGATCTTGGCGATCTGTAACCACAACAAAGCTAAAGTTTCCGGTTACCTTGCGGAAAATCTTGCGAACATAGAACACCATCGAGAAGCTCTTACCCGAGCCTTGGGTGTGCCAGAAAATACCTAGCTTACCATCGAGGTCTTCACGTTTAAGGAAGCGATAAAAGGCTTGATTAACCCCCATAAACTGGTGGTTTTGAGCGATAATCTTGGTGCTTTCTTTGTGAAAAAGAATAAAGTTCTCGATGTAATCGAGTAGCTTTGAGGGAGCTAGCAGGCCGTTTATCGCTCGCTCAACACTGATCCCCTCTTCACGTATTTTTTGACGGTTGATTTTCTCTTTCTCACTGTCGACTCGCAGCCAGTTAAAGAAGTGCTCCCAACCGGCAGTAAAGCTACCCACTTTAGTTTCAATAGCATTTGAAAGAATGCAAAAAGCATTACAGAGGAACAGCTGAGGAATATCGTGCTTGTAGTTTTTTAGGTTGTCATCAAAAGCTGAGCGCAACTTGACATTTGAGTTTTTAAGTTCAATGAAAACTAGCGGTATACCGTTTACATAAAGGATCACATCCGGTCTGCGATAAGCCGAATATGGAGCCTGAGCCGAGGACTTAATCCACAACTGAGACACCGCCAAATAGTGGTTGCGTTTAGCTTTAGGCGATGGTTGGTTAAAGTCTATTAACCTGGCAGTTTCTTTCTGCTTTCTGCCGTTCTTATCGTCAAACTCTACGGGTACACCATCACGGATGTAGCCGTAGAGTTCTCGGTTAGCCGCAGTCGGGTTCATCGCTGCACGGCGATCGGTTATCTTGTTGAGCACCTGCTCATCGATAACTTTCTCTGGAATATGTGGATTTAGGTCAAGGCAAGCTTCACGCAATCTATCAGCGAATATGACATCACGCTTATCAGTGCGATTTGAACCGTCATTAAGTTCATCTGGCTTAGCGGTGAAGCAATTCAGTACATCAAAGCCATGTAGGTGTTGAAGCTGCTGCAATAGCTGCTGTTCAATATCATCTTCGCTAATTATGTTCTTAACCTTGCCTTTAACCATTTGTCTTCCTTGTTATTTTCCTAAATCTACCTTGTGCTCTTCCTGCATACTTGGTGGGGATTTGATATCCAACTCATCTAAAGAGAGTTTGCCTGAGATTAGACGAGGTAAAAGAGCGAGTTTTGTTGAATTTAAGTTACTTATTTCTTCCAAGATAATTTGTCTCTGTTCAAACAACGGTTTCACTCGGATTTCAAATTGTTTAATCAACTTATCACCTGGCAGCAGAAGAGTGTTTGAGTATGCCTGATTCCTATTTAGTCCAGGTACTGCTGCATCATTATTAATAAAATTCATATTACCCATGAGGTAATAGAGAAAATAATTGCTAATATCTGACTTTACGTAATAAACGGTATCTATCGGAAAGAAGGGAGAGGCTGACCAATGCACGCTTCCAACATTTCCTTTTCTACCAACAATTATTCCACCTTGCTTCGTTAATGCTTTGTTGTGATAGCCGACTACTCCACTGGAACCATAGACAGGAATTTGACCATCTTCTCGGTCTTCCTTTTTTAGTGCTTTTCCATAAGCGAGCTCGCAGATGTTACCTAGCTTTTCAACTTCCCACCCTGTTGGAATTCCTTTTTCAAACTCAGCAGTTTGATAACCGGGAAAACGAAAGCGAACAAACCATTCTCGGTAAATCTCTTCCGCCATATTTTCCAGAACAGCGATACGGCGCTTGTTGTTTTCGATTAGGTCGTCGTAGGCAGAGAGAACAGCAGCGACTTTTCTCTGTATAGGTAAATCCGGACATTTAACCTTAATCGTCTCGAAAACTGATTTGGGTACAAGAGGGGTATCAATGCCAGAGTTGTATGAAAAGATAATTGGGCGATAAGCCTGAAGTAGGTAATAAACGAATTTATAGTCATGCTCATCATTAACAACTATTGAGTTTATTTGCTGGTTCGTCATGCAAGGTTCACTTGCTATCGCCATTTTTCCAAAGGCAAAACTCAATGAAGTAAACAGAACTGAATTTTGGGGTATAACCTGATTACGATGTTTTTCCATCGCTTTCTGGGTTATTTTTGTCTCTGTGCCTGCAACAAAGTACTGGTCTTTATCAAGATCTTTGGGGGATACAAACGGAAACGTACCCCCTTCATAGTACTGATCTTCGCTTTTTGCTGGTGTTTTGCCGGTTACAACCTTACCAAGGCTTTTAATGGGCTTTTCTGTCCAATTCGACGTCATAATTCCACCATCGAATTTGCATTGCTATTGATTACATCAGTTAGCCTATTTGACTCTTCTTGAAGCTCCTGAAGCTGTTCATTCAGAGCCACCAGCTCTTCTAGAAACTCTTCTTCAGTCCTTCCGTCCTCTTCAATCACTACACCAACATAGCGGCCAGGGTTTAATGAATAGTCTTGTTCTTTTACATCTTCTGGCGTCGCTAACTTACATAGCCCGGTGACATCTTCATACTCCGCCCTAGGGAAGCGCTCTTGCAGCCAATGAATGTGTTTAAAGTAAATTTCGGCACTCTTAACCTCTTTGTGCAATTGTTCTAAGGCCATTTTCAGCTGCTTGGTTTGGCGATCTGTTGTTGCTCGTTTGCCTTTAGCTATGGCTTTTTCAGCCTTGGCCTTTTCATGCTTGCGCACGGTTTTGTCGAGCTGTTTCAGACCTAGGTGGAGTGCTTTAAAAAAAGGTTCAAAGTGCTGCTGTAGCTGATGTTGAGCGGTATTGAGTTCATCAACTTTGCCTTTATCTGCAAACTTTCCTTCTACCTGTGTTGTGTAGTCTTTGTGGTGAGCTTGTAGCTGGGTGAGAACAGACCACTGCTTCATCAATTCGCCTACAGCCAGTTTGCCTTCAGCGTCGTCTAAAACCTCTAGAATTTGTTCGCTTACAGGCCCAACTTGCTCCCTGTTTTCTGCCAGCAGTGCCATGCCTTTTGCAAAGTAGCTATCAATAAGGTGTACGAACTCCCGGCGTTTTCCTTTGTGGAGCTTACTAATAATCGCCAGATTGCTGATTTGTTCAGGACTAAATTCGCGGTGGGCTCGGTCTATCTGAGTAAACACATTGCGAGCATCGATAAATAGAATTCGATCATCCTGTTTATCATGGTCGAAGAACCAAAGTGTGGCAGGAAGCGTGACCGTGTAGAACATATTAGACGGCAGGGTGAGCATACCGTAGATAAGGTTTTCTTTAATCAGGCGTTGGCGAATTTCCGCTTCAGAATGACGGGCATCAGAAGCTGAGTTGGCCATCACCAGTGCCGCACGGCCTTTGTCTTTGAGTGAGGTGGCAAACAGGTTAATCCACAAGTAGTTTGCATTAGGAACAGTCTCTTTCCCTTCATCCTTTTTCTTAGCTTTGGTTTTGTTCTTTGGAAGACCAAATTCATTAAAACGGATGTCTTCCTCTACATCGGCCAGAGGCACGTCATCGACATTAAATGGAGGATTAGCGAGAACATAGTCAAACTTACAGTATGAATCGAAAGGGTTCTCTTTGTAGCTGTTGGCTTGCTTAATGTCACCTCGCAGCCCATTTACCGCGATATTCATTTTTGCCAGCTTTACGGTGTCCAAGGTCTTTTCCTGACCATAAACAAACAACTGGTTCTCATCGTGTGCTTCGCCCAGAGCATTTAGCTCTGCTCTGTGGTCTTCAATAAACTGCTGAGACTGAACAAACATTCCACCCGAACCACAAGCGGGGTCGTAGACCGTGCCCTTGTATGGTTCGATAACCTCAACCATTAAACGAACAACGGAAGTCGGGGTAAAGAACTGGCCACCGCCTTGGCCTTCAGCAAGTGCAAAGTTACCAAGGAAGTACTCGTAGATTTTACCCAGAATGTCGCCTGTGGCGTCACGAGGAATATCGGAAAAAGTTTTGAGTAACTGGGCAGGTAAGGTTCTATCAGTACGAGTCAGTGCAAAGTACTCATCTTTAGGCAGCACACCTTCGAGAGACTCTTTGTATTCTTCAATACCTTCCATCGCTTTCTTGATTGCTTTAGCAATGTCTTGCTCTTCAGGCAAGTTTAGAAGGTAATCGTAACGGGAATGCTCAGGTAGATAGAACCCACACTTCTCGATAGCCACGTCTGAAAAAGGCTTTTCTCGGCGAGTGCCTTTAAGTTTGGCATGCTCGGCGACGATCGAATCTTCGACCTGAGAGTATTTGTTGTCGGCAAACTTGAGGAAGATAAGCCCAAGTACAGGTGTTGCATATTCTGTTGATTTTAAATCACTGTTTGCACGCAAGTTATCTGCGGCCGACCAAAGGTCTTTTTCAAGCTTTTTAAGCTGTTCGGTATTCATACATTGGTCTCGTTAAAAGCTCAAAAATGTTTCAAAACTGCTTTGTAAAACTGAATGGCCCAGTAGCCACACATTTCTTTGGCAGTTTCACTTGGATTTTTGTACATCAATCCAGGCATCTAGATCTGCGTACCTAAACCGCCAAGAACCACCCACTTTAAAGCCAGGTAGCTTGCCTTCACTGACAAGCCTATAGGCAGTTTTTTCCGTAAGCTTCAAATACTCCGCCACCTCTTTCAAGGTTAAAATTTGATCACTCATTTCAGCGTGTTATCTCTCGCCAATTTCGTTGGTGGATTTAATGATGAGAGAATATGGGAAAATTGGGGAATGAACAATGATCTGGGCATAGGTATGAGTTAGACCGAGACTGTCTCGTTCCAATGCCTTTTGACAGTCGCAATACCCAAACCAAGCGTTTCCGCGGCTTTACGTTGCGATAACCCTGCTGCTTTTTTGGCCTGAACTGCGCTGGTAGTCCCGTAAGCTTTTGGTCTGCCCAGTTTCTTGCCTTGGGCTTGTGCTCGTACAAGTCCTTCTTTCGTACGCTCTCTGATCCGGTTTCGCTCAAACTCTGCAAAGGCCGAAAACATCTGCAGCATCAACTTGCCCTCTGCACTAGAGAGGTCTGCTACGGGTAAATCCAGGCAAACAACCTTGATGCCTTTATCTGTCAGCAGGTTAATGGTGTTTTGTACGTCAATGTTGTCTCGACCTAACCTGTCTAGCTTTAAGACCACCAGCAAGTCGCCGCTTTCCATCTGGTGATTGATTAGCATCTTGAACATTTCACGCTTCATCGCTTCAACGGAGCCTGAGACAGTTTCGCTGACAACACGAGAATCATTCACCTCATACCCTTTTTGCCGAATAGCGAGGATTTGGTTCTCGGTGGTTTGCTCTGTTGTTGAAACACGGCAGTAAGAAAAGATACGCATAGGTCATTCACTTTATAGAAGGTATCAAATATATGGGTATCATAAAGATCAAGCATCATAAAATCAAAACCCTAAATTTATGATACCCATTTTGAGTTGAAAAGTCTGGTATCAATATACGAATGTTTATTGATACCAGGCTCAACTAGATTTTCTTGGTAGGTTTTATTGGTTTCCCATCATTTTTTGGAACTGCATAAATTGCTTGAACTGCTCTTCCATATCTGGCGAGGCAGATTCAGCAGGTTTTGCTAGCTTGCGCAATAACTCTGCTTGCTTGTAATCAGGCACATCACCATAGCTATAAAAACTTGTCAGCACACTTTCATGCCCTAGGTTTTGGCTCCATGCTTTGAACTCTTCAGGTGTGCGGCACAAGTTTTCACCAAGCCTTACCAACGTATTACGGAAGCTATGGGGATTAAAATATGGCAAACCAACAGCTTCGAATCCTTGTTTGAAGACTTTGCGAATAGGAGTCGCATTACTCCAATGCTCCCGTAGTAACCCAGCAGCTTCGAACTGCTGATTCTTGTTGTGAGCCATCTTTGTTTTCGGAAACAACGGATCGTTTTGGTTAAACCCAAGCTCCTTAACCAAGTAATCAATCCACTCATTCAAAACCTGGGAGGGAAACTCACCCACAGGAAAGAAATAGGTCGAGAAGGTCTTGCTGAACTTTGTATTTACATCCCTTGCATCCTGGTAAAAGCTCTGGTCTGCAATATCGATATGTTTGATTTTTGCGGATGCAACCGCTCCGTCTCTCGCCCCTGTCAAGATAACAAAAGCAACAACAGCTCTATCCCGCATTTCTATCGCTGTTGAGCAAGGCATCGCTTCCAGCATTTGCATAATCTGCTCCAGAGTAGCCACATTTCTTTTACGCTTGGCGTTGGCGATACGAGTGTCTTTTTCAGACAAGTTGAAATATTCGATATCGCTGTACGAAATTTTTGCTCTATAGCCCATCTGAGTAACTAAATGCTGGAAGAACATTTTTAAGTGGCGAGTTATCGTCAGCACCGTAGCCTTGCTCAATTTATCTCCAGTGACTAAAGATTTTTGAGAAAGGAGATGCTTCTTAAAACCGATAGCATGCTTAGCCCTAAACTTACTGAAATCAGCAAAAGCCGTATATTGCTCGAAGCGATTAATTGACTTCATAGCGCCATCGATTGTTGAGTGATCTTGGCGCTTAGCATCCCTCAAATACTTGATGTAATCATGAATGATTCGAGCGTTATTTGTACTATTCTTATTCATGATCAAATACCTCAGCCAAAGGACAGTTTAAGAGGGCTTGCCCCATCAGGATTAAGTGCTTTTCAGCTATCGGTAATTTCCCTCCAAGCTCGACCCAAATTTGGTTTACGTCGCGCCATGAAACATACTTATTTGCATGGCATCCACACTCACAGCAGTGCCCCGACATTTGCGCCATACCAGCAGGTTTCGCAATGAATTGCAGAGACTCAACGCAGGGGGATTTCGGCTCCCTACATTTGAAGCAGTACATTTCATGTGCTTTACATGGATACATGTCAGCTTTTCGCTTACGTTTTAAGTGAATTCGTAAATCAACGCCATCAATCAACAGTGGCCGCTTTTCATCCACAAGAGGTAAGCCTGCATGAATCCAGTTACGCACGGTTTTTGGGTGGACCTCCAATATTTCACTGACTTCAATGACGGTATAGGAGCGGTTGATTTTTACCCGACTAGGGTTGTAGTTCTTACCCATTGTGCACCCCCTTTGAATCAGCGATGCGTTCATCAAGCCACTGGTTAACATCAGCTTCAAGCCAACCAACAGCGCGATCACCCAATGAGATGCTTGAGGGGAATTTCCCCTTGGAAATGCGTAAATAGATACTGCTGCGCGACAGGCCTGTTTGGCTCATAACTTCAGGTAGTCGCATGATTTTATTGTACATAGTAAAACCTTTTCGGTGTTTATTGGATGGCGAAAAGGTTATTGGGAAAAGGAGGTACAAAAACGCAATTGAGGAAAGCAAATACTCAATTGCGTTTTTTTGCGCTATCGTTTTGTTGTAAGAGCCTAGCTGGCGCTATCGCAAATCTGTTTAAGAATGCTGCGGATAGTGTTCTCAGATATTGGCGTTCCTGCTGTTTCAGTAATCAACCTTATTGCAGGTGCTATGCCTTTATCTGAAGCGCATATACCTAACTCCGCCAACAAGGCATTGATAATAAGTAGAAATGTATTGCGCTCTTTGCCCGACAATGACTTTTCCTTTACCCCCCCATCAGGCTGGGTTTCCAGCGACTGGAGAAAGCGATTTATTTCATGCTTCTTAAACACTAACTTGTTCAAGAAATAGTCGAACTTGATACTTTGATCTAATTGGGTCCGCGCCTGCAACCTGGCTATTTGTTCACCATTACTTAATAGAATTCCTTCTCTTGGTATATTCAACTCAACCCCGCACAAACCGCCATGTACGCTATTAGCTGCTTGTATACGAAAGTAATGATCGATTGCTACCGCTTCAGCACCAAGCATCGTAAAGTCCCAGCAGCCTGTTATGCTTGTTAGTGATGGGTTGAAAGCATAGTACTGCGCTTTATCGCCATCATAGTGAATATGATTGAGATCAATCCAACTCCACTCCTCAGGAACCTGTTGCTGACTCAGAAGCTCAACATATTGCTCGGGCGTAAAAGGGATATATTTCCCGAGCAAGGCACATTCATGTGCATCGAACCTAGCCGAAACCACCAAATCTTGGTTAAGAACAAGCTGATAAATCTCGGCATATGATAAATTCTCTCCGATAGCTTTACCTAGGTATTCCTGAGCATCGGCCATCGAAACAAAACCGTCTAATTTCAATAATTTACTCAAAATCCACTCTTTTATAAGGCACATGCATACAAGATAAAAATGGTACATATAGTATCTTATTGGACAAGGGCTTAGAAATGGCATCTACAAGTTATTGAGATCCAGCGCAGAACGGGAACTAAAGAGCTACAGTCAGCATAAAGATCTAGAACAGCTTGATTTTCACCCACTCAAGACAACTGCTCTGATAAAAATTCCTGTGACAAACAAAAATGGGTACACAACAGGGTACACCAACCAAACTCAACTAAGCATAAAGCCGTTAATCGTCAAATGATTACCAGTTAAGTTCAGATGACGCCGCCCCACCAAACCTAGATGAAAAGGGCCATCCACACGGATGGCCCTTTTTATTTCTGCTTTCCGGTAAAACAGGCCACATACCTTTGATATCAAAGTAAAAATCCACCTGCATAGCAGGTGGCTTTGACACAGCCCCCTAAAAGGGGGCTTAAAAACTAACCTTCCAACCCTAACGCTATTTGCCGTTTCTCTTCTTCTTTGGCTGTCTTTTCCTGGTGCCGTACATATCTACGGATTATGTCTTCGTTTGCTCCTACTGAGTCCACAAAATAACCCCGTTGCCAGAAGTGATTCCCCCAGAGCTTGTGCTTTCTTAAATAAGGAAATTTGGCAAACATCCTGATCGCGGTTCTCCCTTTAACAAAACCCATTAAATCCGACACGCTTAGACTGGGTGGGGTTCTGACTACTAGATGGACATGATCTTCCTGAACATTTAGTTCCACGACTCTGCATTTCTTCATGTTGCAGTAAACATAGATACTTCGATAAAGCTCTCTGCCGAGATTACCTTTCAGGATTTTGTACCTGTACTTGGGTGTCCAAACGAGGTGATACTGACAACGATAGAATACGTGAGACGCGGATTCATATCTGCTCATGCTACTTACTCCTTGATTTGCTGGTAACAAACCGAGGGAGTATTTAGCATGGGCATTCTCCGGGCAAAGCCCCACCAGAACGATCACCACCTCCATAGGAGGTGGTTTTAGGGTGACAATAAAAAAGACAGGGCTAAGCCCTGTCTTTTTAACGCCATAACACATTCAAAGCTGCCAGAATGACTTACTTCAAAAAGGCTTACTTGTAGAAAGCTTCCACAGTGCCTTTAATGGTCATCAGCAACGGTTGGCCACGGCGGTCCAGTGCTTTGCGGGATGCAACCTTAATCCAGCCTTCACTGATGCAATATTCTTCAACATCAAAACGCTCTTTGCCGTTAATCCTGATGCCGATATCGTACTCAAACACGGCGGCCACATGGTGCGGGCTGCGGGGGTTGATGGAAAGGCGGTCCGGTAATGCAGGCTGTGATTTTGTGTCGTTCATGCTTGTTATCTGCTCATCAATTGCAAAATAGAAATCGTGCGCCATTGTAGGCAATCCCAGTCGGGGGCTCAATAGCGGTAGCAAAAGAGACGGCGCACATTCGAGAGAGCTTAAATTGTAGCTTTGGGGCATCGTCACGAATGGCGGTATGATACAAGTGAGCCCCAAGTTCCAGTGACAAATTCACGGAGGAGTTATGGCCCAAAAACGTTTGACCGTGTATTACGACGGTGCCTGCCCTACCTGCGTGCGGGACAGGGCCAATTATGAAAAGTTGGCCGGGAAAGATGGCGCCGAGGTGGAGTGGGTTGATATCACAGGAAAGGATGACGCCCTGTGTGAACTGGGGATAGATCCCAAGAAGGCGCTGCGGGAACTGCATGTGCGCGATGAGCAGCAACAGCTGCACGTGGAAATGGATGCCTACATATTGCTGATGCAGAGAGTGTGGCTGCTCAACCCCCTGGCCTGGTTTATCGGCCTGCCTTTTATCCGTCCCTGGCTGTCACGCCTGTATCACAAGATGGTCAGCGAGCGCCTGGAGCGTACGGGTCGCGGCTGAAGACTCGGTATTGCATGGGTTGAAAAACCAGTTATCCGCCGCGGACCACTCCCACCACTTACCTGGTGCTTTGGCAGAACAAACCGAGTGTTACCACTTGTTTAGCCAATCCTTTTCGCAGCTAAAGCTACTTGCGCCCCATGGCGCGCTTTTTGGCGCGCTGGCGCTGGGCGGCGCGGCTGAGACTGCGGCCTTCCGGGGACGGAGCGTTGAGATCCGGCTCAAACCCCGGCAGCCATTGCTGGGGTAGACGCCTGTCGAGCATGGCCTCCAGCTCCTCCAGCAGACGCAGATCCTCAGGCGCCAGCAAGGTGATTGCCAGGCCATTGGCCCCAGCCCGGCCGGTGCGACCTATGCGGTGTACATAGTCTTCGCGTTTGAACGGCAGCTCCAGATTGATGACACAGGGCAAGGCTTCCACATCCAGCCCCCGCGCTGCCACGTCGGTGGCCACCAGCACCCGGCATTGGCCCTGGCGAAAATCGCTGTAGTTGCGCTCACGCTGGCTTTGGGAAAGATCCGCATGCAGGGCCACGGCGGCAATCTCCTGCCGGGCAAGGCTGTCCACCAAGGCATCGGCCCCCTGTTTGGTGCGACTGAAGATCAGCACCTGTGACCAGGGGTTGGTCTTCAGCAGATGGGCTACTATTTCGTGCCGCCTTGGGGCATCTATGGTGAACACCCGCTCCTCAATACGGGCGGCGGTGTCCTCGCAGTGGGCCAGTTCTATGTGTTCGGGCTCAGTCAGCAGATTCTTGGCCAGGCGCCAGATACCGTCGTTAAAGGTGGCGGAGAACAGCGCGGTGCGGCGCTCGGCGGGCAGCTTTTTCATCAGGGCGCGGATCTCATCCTCAAAGCCCATGTCGAGCATGCGATCGGCCTCGTCAAACACCAGAAACTGCACCTTGTCGAGCCTCAGGGTGCGTTTTTTAAGATGATCGAGCAGGCGTCCCGGGGTCGCCACCAACAAATCCACGCCTTCTTTGAGTTGCTTGAGCTGGCCTTCCAATGACACACCGCCATAGACCAGGGCCAACTTGAGGCCGCTGCCGCGACCATAGTCACGCAGGCTGTCATATACCTGCTGCGCCAGCTCCCGGGTCGGAGTCAACACCAGGGCCCTGGGGGCCGGCAGGTTCAGTGCCATGGCGGGCTCACTCAGCAACCGGCTCAGCAGCGGCAGACCAAAGGCCGCGGTTTTGCCGGTGCCGGTTTGTGCCTTGACCAGGAGATCCTTGCCCGCCAACAGGGCCGGGATGGCCCGCCCCTGCACGGGCGTGGGCTCGGAGAATCCGAGGCGCTGCAGGTTGGCTAGCAAGGATTCTGGCAGGGCGAAGGCGTGAAAGGACATGGCAGGATCCGCTGTTAATACATCAGGGGGCGGATCCTAGCAAAATCAGCGGTCTTTTCCAGCATTGGTAACCGTCTTTTGCCCGGCGGCGGCCGGGGACGGGTTCAGAAAAGCCCCCAGTTCTTCCGCTGCCGCAGGCTTGGCAAACAGATAGCCCTGGGCCTGCTGACAGCCAAGCGCGCTGAGGAACCTGGCCTGGGCCTCGGTTTCCACCCCTTCGGCAATGACCTGCAACCGCAGCGCCTGCCCCATGGCAATGATGGCCCCGGCGATGGCACCGTTGTCGCTGTCATCCGGCAGATCCCGTACAAAGGACTGATCGATTTTCAGAATGTGAATTGGCAATTTTTTCAAATAGTTGAGTGATGAATAGCCGGTACCAAAGTCATCCACCGCCAGCATAATACCAAGATCGCCCAACCGTTTGAGGGTGTCTATCACCTGCTCGGGTTCCTGCATCATCATGCTTTCGGTGATTTCCAGCTCCAGGCAAGCGGCTGGGAAGCCGGTATCACGGAGCACCTGCTGCACTTCCTCAACAAAACCCGGCCTATGCAGCTGAGGTCCGGCGACGTTGACCCCAATCCGGCCTATCTCATAACCGGCATCAAGCCAGCGCCGTCCCTGCATACAGGCCTGGCGCAGCACCCAGAGGCCTATTTCATGAATAAGCCCGGCGGATTCGGCAATGGGAATAAAGACCGCAGGTGAGACAAAGCCCAGCAAGGGATCGTGCCAGCGGATCAGCGCTTCGAAGCCCATTGCCTTGCGACTGCTCAAATCCACCTTGGGCTGATACACCAGATGGAAGGCATTGGATGCCAGGGCACCATAGAGGGCGCTTTGCATCCTGAGCTGAACCACGGAGGCCTTGGTCAGCTGCTCGGTATAGAAGGCATGACTGTTGCGCCCTTCCTGCTTGGCGCGGTACATGGCGGCATCGGCATTGCGCAGCAGGGTATCGGGATCGCCACCGTCATTGGGGAAGGTGGCTATGCCCATGCTGGCGGTGAGCCTGAGCTCATCACCGGTACTGACCCTGAAAGGCTGCTCGAAGGCGCGTTTGAGGCGACTGACCGCCAGCGAGGCGTCTTCGTTATTGTCTATGTTGCACAGCAAGACGAATTCATCGCCGCCGATGCGGGCCAACATGTCTTCGGAGCTGACGCTGTCGTCCAGGCGTTTTGACAGCTCCAGCAGCACCTCATCCCCAATGAGGTGGCCGAAGCTGTCGTTGATGTGTTTGAATAAATCGACGTCAATGAGCACCAGCGCCAATTGCTGACCATGGTGCAACGCCGTGCGCAGTTGCTGCTCCATCACTGTGGCCAGCTTTATACGGTTGGGCAGGCGGGTCAGCGGATCGTGATAGGCCATGTGGGCCAGTTCGGCCTCGCTCTGCTTCTGGCGCGAAATGTCGGAAAACACCGCCACAAAGTACTGCACTTCCTCGTTGTCGCCGTACACGGCGCTGATGCGGATCTGCTGTGGAAACAGATTACCGTCCTTGCGCCGGTTCCAGATCTCGCCGTGCCATTGACCATCTGTCAGCAGCGATTGCCACATCTTGGCAAAGAAGGCCTTTTCATGGCGGCCCGAGCTGAGCATACGCGGATTCTTGCCTATGACCTCTTCGCGGCTGTAGCCGGTGATATCAAAGAAGGCGCCGTTGATTTCGCTGATCTTGCCATGGCGGTCGGTGATCATCACCCCTTCCACCGAGTTCTCGAATACCCGCCGCGCCAACAGTAACTGTTCCTCGGCGGCCTTGTAGCGGGCGATATCGCGGGTAATACCGATAATGCCAAGAAGGCGGCCGTCCCTGTCCAGCATGGGGGCCTTGGTGGTTTCGAGCCAGATACGGCCCTTGTGCAGATCCCTATCGACGCACTCGGCCACCACTATGGGTACGCCACGGCGGATAGCTTCGGCGTCGGTGCGGACAAAACTGTCGGCATTATCGGGATTGAGCTCATCGTCGCTTTTGCCGACAATCTCGGCCAGCGGCTTGCCCCAGGAAAGGGAGGCGCTGATATTGCAGATGCGATATACGCCGCTGGTGTCTTTAATCCAGATGTGTTCGTGGAAAGAATCAATATAGTTTTGCAGTAACTCCATGGCATCGGGGCCGGCGTCACTGAGGCTGTGGTGCATGGGAGTCAGGCCACTGCGGCCAATCAACTGTCCCAGGCTGTCACAGGCCATCAGCAACAGGCCATCAGCAAGCTCGTCACTGCATTTGCCGCCCAGCCCAAGACCAAGACAGGCCACCACCAGACGGGGGTTGTCACCCTGGCCACAGTCAACCGCAATATCGTGCCACAGGCCTATTCCTGACTCACTGCCACACAGCACCTGGCCTTCGCAGTCCCGCAGGCAGACATCCCGGCCCGTTGCCCGTTCCAGTATGTCCAATTGCCGGCGACATAAGTCCAGCATCTCCGGGTGCCAAACCACACGTTGATGAGTCAATGCTAATTCCTTTGAGATCAGAATACTTTCAGTATCCGGTAGCCTGCGGTCATTCGCCACATCATGCATAGGACGCCAGTGTAACCCTGGCAGGACAATTAGCCAAACAAGTGGCATCCCCGAGGGGCCAATCGGGCCAACAGCGTATAAAATTGCAGCAGTCGGCAAGGGAGTGTTTGCGTTGCGCCTCCAGCCATCTTATTGTCAGTAAAAGCATTATTCAACAAGGAACGGCCATGGCCATCACGACTCTCACGGGCGAGCAACTGTACCGCTGCGCCAATCTGGACGCGCTGGGCACAGATTGCAGCTCAACCGCCCAGCTGCCACCGCTGGACGACATTATTGGTCAGGAAAGAGCCCAGAGTGCGGTGGAATTTGCCATGTCCATCCGTGAGAAGGGCTACAACATTTATGCCATAGGCCAGAACGGTCTGGGCAAGCGCACCATGATGCTGCGCTACCTCAAGCGCCACGAGTTCGAGGAGCACAGCCTGCACGACTGGTGCTATGTGGTCAATTTTGATGACACCCGCAGCCCAAAAGTGTTGAAGCTGCCGGCGGGCACAGCCAACACCTTCAGGAAGGAAATGGAAAAACTGATGCTGCGCCTGGTCAAGGCGTTGCCGTTGGCTTTCGACAATGAGATGTATTATTCCCGCGCCGACAAGCTCAAGACCGAGTTGGCCAAGCAGCAGCAGGCGGCCCTGACCGAACTGACCGAGGAAGCCAAGGCGGAGAACATCAGCCTGTCACTGACGGTACAGGGGGATTACCAACTCATTGCCATGAACGGCGAGGAGCCCCACACCGACGAGAGCTACGATGCCCTGGATGAGGCCGAGCGCAACCGCTTCGAGAGCGCCATCAAGCAGCTGGAGAAACGCCTGCGTGGCATCATTCGCCAGCTGACCGAATGGGAAGAGGAGTTTTCCAACAAGCAGCAGGAACACGACGAGCAGGTGGCCAGGGAGGTGCTGACCCACTTTTTCAAGCCGCTCAAGGACAAGTACCGCAGCCAGCCCGAGGTGCGCGGCTTCCTGACCGCCATGCAAAAAGACATATTGGACAACCTGGACATCTTCCTGGAGGAGAGCGAGGAGCAACTGGCGCTGGCCTACGCCTCGCTGGATAAAAAGATGCCCCGCCGTTATCAGGTCAATGTGCTGGTCAACCAGGATGAACACAAGTTTCCCGTGGTGGTGGAAGAAAGCCCCAACTACCACACCCTGTTTGGCTATGTGGAAAGCGCCACCTTCAAGGGCACGGTATTTACCGACTTTACCCTGATCCGCCCCGGCAGCCTGCACAAGGCCAACGGCGGCGTGCTGCTGATGGACGCCATCAAGGTACTGGAACGTCCCTACGTGTGGGATGGCCTGAAAAAAGCACTGCGTTCACGGCAGCTGGACCTGAGCTCCCTGGAGCGGGAAGTGTCCCTGTCCGGCGCCATCTCCCTGGCCCCCGAGCCCATAGCCCTGGATGTGAAAATCATCCTGTTCGGCGACTACCAAACCTACCAGCTGCTGCAGCATTACGATCCCGACTTCAGCGAACTGTTCCGGGTGACCGCCGACTTTGAGGACGTGATGCCGCGCACCGCCGAATCCGAGTCCATGTATGCCCGATTTATCTCCAGCATAGTGCACGATAATCAGATGCTGCACTGCACCCCCGGCGCCCTGTCGCGGGTCATAGAGTACAGCTCCCGCCAGGCGGAAGATCAGACCAAACTGTCGCTGCATTCGGCCAATATTGCCAATCTGCTCAGGGAGAGCAACTACTGCGCCCGCAGCGCCGGTGCCGAGCTGATGGCGCGGGAGCACATAGAGCAGGCCCTGGCCAACCAGGAGCTGAGGGTATGCCGCCTTAAAGATCAAATCATGCAGCAGTTTAAAAACGGCACCACACTGCTCGACACCACAGGACAGGTGGTGGGCCAGATCAATGCCTTGTCTGTGATAGCCACCTCGGATCACGAGTTTGGGGTGCCCAACCGGGTCACGGCCGCCACCGCCTATGGCAAGGGAGAAATCCTCGATATCGAATACAAGGTCAAGCTCGGTGGCCGCATCCACACCAAGGGGGTGTGGATCCTGACGGCCTACCTGTCGTCTGTGCTCGGCAAAACCGCCCACATACCGCTGACCACCTACCTGACCTTCGAGCAGTCCTACAGCGGTGTCGACGGTGACAGCGCCTCCATGGCCGAATGCTGCGCCATTATCTCCGCCATCAGCGGTGCCCCGCTGCGCCAGGACCTGGCCATCACGGGCTCGATGAATCAGTTCGGCGAGGCCCAGCCCATAGGCGGGGTCAATGAGAAAATCGAAGGCTTCTTTGATGTCTGTGTCATCAAGGGCAGACACAAGGGCCAGGGGGTGATCATCCCCACCGCCAACCGGGCCAACCTGATGCTGAGGCAGGACATAGTGGCCGCAGTCAATGCCGGTGAATTCCACATCTATGCCATAGATCATGTCACCGAGGCCATGTCGCTGCTGACCGGCATGGAAACCGGCAATGTGGAAGAGAGCGGCAGCGACACCCTGTTCGGGCTGGCAAGGCTCAGGCTGAGCGGCCTCAAGCCACTGGAATCCTGACAAGTCCTCCATAGACAAAAAGCCGGGCCCCTGCCCGGCTTTGTTATTCTTTTTAGAGCGGCCTGTTATCTGGGCCGCCAGGCTTTTTGCCCACCTGGCGTTTTTTACTCTGTGGCATTTGCTCTGTCGCTTTTGTTATAGTGCCTGCACTCAAGTCTTTGAAGAAACACATCATGACCAGCCATCCACGCCTGCTTCTGGACAACCAGCTCTGTTTTGCCCTCTATTCCACCTCGCTGGCCATGACCTCACTCTACAAGCCGCTGCTGGAACCCCTGGGTCTGACCTATACCCAATATCTCATCATGCTGATCCTCTGGGAGCAGGATGGTATGGGCCTCAAAGACATAGCCGAGCGGCTGGGGCAACAATCGGGAGCCTTGACCCCCGTCATCAAGCGGCTTGAGAACCAGGGCCTGGTGCAAAGGCGCCGCAGCGACGAGGACGAGCGTTCCCTGGCGATCACCCTCACAGACGCAGGTAAGGCTATGGAACAACAGGCCCTTGAGGTCAATCAATGCATCATCAGCCGCTGCGGCATGGACATCCCCGAATTGCAGGCGCTCAAGCAGTTGCTGGACAATTTGCGCCGTAAGCTGGGCAGCTAGCCTAATCCCAAGCCGGAGGGCCATTGCCCAAAGCTCAACACCGCCATGTGATCCTGCTCACAAAACGCCATCTCACCAAGCTGTCATTGATTATTATGCTTGCACGCATTTAGTTATCGCGATAACTTTATTAACAAGACGCCTGAGCGGCTTTTTATTTCAATCAACAGTTATTGCAATAACTATTATCGAGATAACTGCTATCGAAATAGCATCGGCTCACGGGCGCAAACTTACCCCATATAAAGAGGAATACTTATGAACGCACTGTACAACACCAGCGCCACCTCCATAGGTGGTCGCGAAGGAAAATCCGCTTCCGACTATGGTCGCCTGAGTGTCAGCCTCAGCACACCCAAGGCCCTGGGTGGCAATGACGGTCCGGGCACCAATCCGGAGCAGCTGTTCGCCGCCGGTTATTCCGCCTGCTTTATTGGTGCACTGAAGTTTGTCGCCGGTCAGGACAAGCTGCGCCTGCCAAACGAACCCGAGGTCACGGCCAAGGTTGGTATAGGTGCCAACCCCAAGGGCGTGGGTTTTGCCATAGCTGTGGAGCTGGGCGTTAAGCTTGCGGGTCTGGAGCAAGCCCTGGCCCAGGCTCTGATTGAAAAGGCGCACCAGGTGTGCCCCTACTCCAACGCCACCCGCGGCAACGTGGATGTGACCCTGAGCCTTATCTGATCCCAAACAAGAAAAATGCCGCCTCAGGGCGGCTTTTTTATGCCTGCTCGCGGCAAGCTTCGCAGCAACTTATCCCTTCCCAAGCCAGCCATAAGACTCTGAAATATTAGCCGGAAATACAAACCGGGAATACAAGCAGGGCATAAAAGCCGGGCATAAAAAAGCCCCGCTTGGGAACGGGGCAAGGGACCTGGGGTGGATGGGGCGCCAGGCACGCCCTGTAAATTTCAGGCCTCAGTAAAGATTGGCCAACATCTCGTCCGAGTAGGCCACCAGCTCGCTGCCGGCCTTCACCTTGGCCACATAGTCGTGGTTGGCGATAAAGGGACGACCTATGGCAATCAGGTTGAAGCGACCTTCACTGATGGCCAGGCTGGCGCTGTGGGCTGTGTAGCTGCCGACACCCACCAGGGTCTTGCCATACTTGCCGCGCATGTAGTCGGACACCCGGCCACCCAGGTAATCGAACTCCATGGCATCGTCGAAGATCCCGGCATGCAGGTACGCCAGTTGACGCCCTTCCAGCTCAGCCAACAGGTAGTCAAATACTTCCCTGTCACGGGCATCGCCGGCCATATTGAAATAGGCGCCGGGTGACAGACGCAGCGCGGTGCGCTCATGGCCGATACGGGCAATAACCGCATCCACCACTTCCAGAGCGAAACGGCTCATGTTCTCGGGGCTGCCGCCATATTCATCCTCACGGCGGTTACTGTCGTGGTGCAGGAACTGGTCAATCAGGTAACCGTTGGCACCGTGGATTTCCACGCCGTCAAATCCGGCTTCGATAGCATTTTCTGCCGCCTTGGCATAATCGGACACCAGCTCGGCAATTTCGGTGACTGTCACTGCCTTGGGTGTCAGGTATACCAGCTCACGCATTCTCGGCACTGTGCCTTCTACGGCAATGGCTGACGGCGCAATGGGGGCTTCACCGCCCCAGAAGAAGGGGTGAGCTACCCGGCCCGTATGCCACAGCTGCATAAATATCTTGCCGCCCTTGGCATGTACCGCATCTGTAACCTTACGCCAGCCGTCAATTTGCGCCTGGGTAAAAATCCCCGGAGTATTGGGGTAGCCCTGACCGTCGGGACGGATAATGGTGGCTTCGCTGATAATCAAACCGGCATCGGCACGGCGGGCATAGTAGTCGGCCATGGCCTGGGTCGGCACCAGATCGGCATCGGCCATACAACGGGTCAGGGGCGCCATCAGAATGTGGTTGTCCAGTACCAGGGAGTCATTGAGCCTGTAGGGCTGAAAAAGTTGGGCTGTCATAAAGGGGTCACTCCTTTCTTGAATGTGCGCTCAAGATAACCATTCTTGAACGATCATTCAAGATGTTTTTTGAACGAACATTCAATATCGGTTAGAATGGCGCTGAGTTCACAGAGGATAAGAGCAGATGCGTACCGCGGAATACGATCGGGAACAGGTGCTGAGACAGGCCATGAAAGCCTTTATGGCCAAGGGCTTTGCCAAGACCAGTATGCAGGATCTCACCAGAGCCACCGGCCTGCACCCGGGATCCATTTATTGCGCCTTCGATAACAAGCGCGGCCTGTTACTGGCGGCGCTGGAGCAATATCAGCTGGACAGGGGCAGACAATTTGAGCAATTTTTTTCGCCGTCGGTGCCGGCGCTGACCGGTCTTAGGGCCTACCTGGACAATCTGGTGCAGGAATGCAGCAGCTGTGAAAGCGACAAGGCCTGCCTGTTAACCAAAACCTTCAATGAAGTGGACGAAGAGGATGCCGAAATCCGCAGTTTGTTGTGCGACAGCCTGCGCCGCTGGCAACAGGGTCTTGAGCAACAGTTTGCCCGCGCCATTGCCGAAGGTGAATTGGCACCGGACAGGGATCCTGCCCTGTTGGCCCAATACCTGGTGATGGGGATCTATGGTCTGCGTACTTATGCCCAGGCCCATCCCCAAGGGGATACCTTGGCACAACTGACAGAACGTTTGTACCAGGATCTGTGTAGCTGAGGTCGCTCTCAGTAAAACAAAACGCCCGCAGTTGCGGGCGTTTTGTTATCAAATCTTGCTGTCGGTTATACCAGATCCAGACTCTTCTGGGCATAAACCCGCTCACCCAGGGAGTTGAGAATTTTGCACTCCCCCTCAAGCACGGCAATGATGGATTTACCGTCCCGGAAGGATTGGGGGATCATCACCCTGCCCGAGCTGCTGACCACCAGATCGGTCAGCACAGCATTGTGCATGATAAGCCCGGCCGGGGCATCGTAGTAAAGCACAGTGACCGTGGCACCAGTGTCTTCTTCCCGCAAGTCGTTTGCCAGGTTGGCAAGCTCTTGTTCTTTATTATGTCCGCCTTGCATAGCTAATGTCCTGGGTATGCCGGCTGTGCGTGCCGGTACGCTGTATGCCGTTCACTAAAGTGAAGTAAATGTTAACAACACCGTTCCATAACACTATAAATTGCTTCAGAAAGCAACAGCTCAGAACCCGCCAGGAACACAATTTTTCTTAATTTATCCGTGCTTTGTGAGCAGTGTTGCCTCTGTGGGTGCACAGCGGCAAGGAAAGCTGTTAAAATCGCGGCACTTTTTTCACAGGCTTAATCCGAGACGAACAAGATGGGCAGAGCGTATCAGAACCGTAAAGAATCCATGGCGAAAACCGCCACACAGAAGACCAGGATCTATGGCCGTTATGGCAAGGAAATCTATGTGTGTGCCAAGGGTGGCGGGGTCGATCCTGACGGCAACCTGGCACTGCGCCGTTTAATTGAACGCGCCAAGAAAGATCAGGTGCCTGCCCACGTGATTGAGCGCGCCCTGGACAAGGCCAAGGGTGGCGGCGGTGAAGACTATGATACTGCCCGTTACGAGGGCTTCGGTCCCGGCAACTGCATGGTGATAGTTGACTGTCTGACCGACAACGGCAAGCGTACCTTTACCGAAGTGCGTCAGGCCTTTGTGAAGAACGATGCCAAGCTCGGTGGTCCCGGTACCGTGGGCCACATGTTCGATCACCAGGCGGTGTTCGTGTTCAAGGGTGAGGACGACGAAGCCATACTGGAAATCCTGATGATGGCCGATGTGGATGTGTCCGATGTGGAAGTGGAAGATGGCATGATCAGCGTCTTTGCTCCCAACACCGAATTCTACAAGGTGAAAACCGCCCTGACCGAAGCCATGCCGGACATCCAGTTCGTGGTGGAAGAAATCACCTTCGTGCCCCAGACCATGACCGAAATCAGCGGTGAAGACGTAGTGGCCTTCGACAAGTTCATTGCCGCCCTGGAAGATTGTGACGACGTGCAAAACGTGTATCACAATGCCCAGATAGTCGAATAATGAAAGTGAAATAACACTTTGATTGACTGATAAAAAACGCAGCCTTGGCTGCGTTTTTTATTGCCTGGGTGCCAAGCCTGGCGCTATTGCCCCAGTTGCTTCACCATATCCAGTTGCTTCACCATAAAATACTTCTCACCGCTGAAGGGATACTGCTGCTGCACCCACACGGTCCGATAACCGTGGCGCTGGTAAAAATCCCGCGCCTGAAACTCCAGGGTATCGAGCAGCACACTGTGACACCCCCTTGCCCTGGCAAGCTCTTCCGCTCGGCTTAACAAGCGGCTGCCGAGGCCCTGGCCCCGCCCCGCCTCACTGACCCACAGATACTCTATATGGCACCAGTTGCCGAAGGTGCGACCACTGATCCCGCCAAGCAAGCTGCCATCGGCGCCAAGTAATTTAAGTCCCAGGGGTTTGCGGGCACTGGCATCCCAGTGCTGGGCGTTGAAGGCCGCAATACGGGCCTTCATCTCATCGGCAAAGGCCGATGATTCATCTTCCAGAATATCCAGGGTCATGATGAACGACTCAGTTTAGGCTTAAACAGGGACGGCAGGCGAATCCCTGTGGTCAGGGCCGTGCCCAGCAGGATAATGGCGGTACCAGAAAGGGTATGCCAGCCTATGTGCTCATCCAGCAGCAGTGCCCCCCAGAAAATACCGAATACCGGAATAAGGAAGGTCACAGTCAGGGCCGACATGGCGCCCAGGGTATTCACCAGCCGGAAATACAACAGATAGGCGATGCCGCTGCACAGCACCCCGAGGGCCAGAACCGCCAGCAGCGCACCATTGGATGGCATGGCAACCGGCGCCGGTACCAGCCACAGGCTCGGCAGCAGTATGGCGGTGGCCGCCCACATACTGCCATGGGCGTTACCGAAGGCATCGGTCTGCTTGGCTTGTTTGCTGTAAATGGAGGCGATGGCATAGCAAACGGCGGCCGCCAATCCGGCCAGCAGCGCCAGCAGCCCGTCCGTCGACAGGGCCAGGCTTTCAACGCCTGCCAGCAGCACCACACCGGCAAAGCCTGTCACCAGTCCAAGCAAGGCCCTGCCCGTCGGCCAGTGTTTAAGATAAAAGGCCGAGATCAGTGCACCCCACAGCGGCGCGGTGGCATTGAGAATCGACAGCAGCGACGCCGGCAACTCGGTGGCAGCATAGCCGTAGAGCAGAAAAGGCAGCGCCGAATTGAACATGCCCAGCATCAGGTAGTGGCCCTTGTAACGGCCAAAATGCAGCGACTTTTTCAGCGTCAGCGCGGTCAGCGCCAAAAACAGCGCCGCCATGCCCACCCGGCCGAACATCAGCCAGGCGGGGCCCAGCTCGGGCACCGCAATACGCATAAACAGGAAAGAGGCCCCCCAAATGGCGGACAGCAGAATAAGTTGCAACAGGGACGAGAGCTTCATGGGCAAGGTCACAGGGCTAATGGATGGCCAAGTGTAGGGCCGCGGGACTTGGACTGTAAAGCGACTTCCGGAACTCGAATGTAAACACAAATGAATGACGCCCGGCCCCAGGCGGCAAACGGGCTGGGCCGGATGCCTGGCTTGTCGTATACTGGGCGCAGCTTGAGCCCCAAAAGGAACAGAGATATCAATATGGGTGATTTTTCAAAGATTAACAGCAGCAGCACAGAGTCATTCAACAAGCAAAAACAGCTTATCAAGCAATTGCTTTCCGGCAAAAGCATCAAGTGTGATGTCTGCGGCAAACCACTGCATGCCCTATTGCCAGCCAATCCCAAAAAAGATCCCATAGGCCATATCCGCTGCGACAAGGGTTGCACAGATATTGAACTGGAAATGGATTAATTTCCAGGCTCAATCGCGCGGCAAGGATCCCTACTCTTGCTTCTGCAGGACGGGCTCCAGGCGGCTTGAAGCCGCCTGCCAGTGAAACCACAGCAGCGCCTTCTCGGCCGGTTCGTCGGCCATGGCCTGCTGCTCACCGTGACGCAGCAATTCAACGCCCAATCTGTCATCCTGCTGGCTCAACTGTTGCACCTTAATCCTGTCGCCGAGAAAAGCGCTGGCCAGGTGCTCCACAGTCCCCGCGCTATTGTCCCGGAACAATCCCAGGTACCAGAACAGCCCCGTGCCCTGATAATTGACGGCAAAGGTGGCCAGCCGCAGCCCCCGGGCTTCGCCCTCCAGGACCAGGGTCTGGCTGCAGTCCAGTATTGCCCGGCCCCGCACCTCGTCTTGGGTAAAATCCCCTTGCAGAAAATTGCGTCCATCCCAGGTTGTGCGCTCAGACAGTGTCAACAGCAATTCGGACTCGGGTAATTGCAAGCTCAGCTCCGCAGCATGTTCGCCACAGGCCAGCGCTGTTGGTTGTAAGACTTGCTCCCCGTTCGATTCAGGTTCCGGCTCGCCATGCTGACAGGCCGTGAGGATCAGGGATAAAAGAGCAACAAGCGCTGCATTAGGCATAAGGTTATTTCCTGAAGGCTCGGTTCAATACCAGTGAGGATGAGTGTCAATAAACTCCCGGATTGCATCCTCAAACACCCCGGCGGCAAAGGCCGTTTCCACCTTGTCCCTGAGTGTCTGCTCGCTGAGCCCCAAGCCGTGAAAACGACTGAATCCGAACTGAATTATCCTGTCCTCACCTATCCGCAAAGGGTTCACCTGCAACAGGCGGTCAAAGTCCTCAAATTGCGACCTTAATCCCCCCAGATTGACCTCAGGCACTATCACCAACTGGATCCGCTCCGCCAGCAACATACGGATCGCGGTATTCAAGCTTCCCACCTGTTCCTTTTGCAGTGCGGGATCCTTGTCGAATCGGGAGAAATACAAGGTGTTACGGCTGACGGCTATGGGCTTGCCATAGAGATCTTCATAGCGAAGCAAAGGCTGCAGGCCCTTGTGACTGACAAATACATAGCGGCTGTCATGGCGAAACGGCAGCAACAGGTATTGGCGGGCACGCTCTTCACTGGGGATGATCCCGGGAACCACATCAACTTCCCCCCTGTCGAGCATCAGCAGACAACGGGCGAAGTTGGGACCTTCCACCAGCACCAGATCCAATGACAACAGCTGCGACAGGGCCTCCAAGGCGGCGATGTTCTCCCCCTCGGCTTTGGGGTGCAGACGCTGCTGGGGTGGATATTCATCAACACAGGCCCTGAGCCTGGGTGTGGCCCCGGCCTGCAAGGACAGGCAGCACAAGCCCAACAACAGCAGGATCGCGTGCTTTCTCCCCATGGGCATTCTCCTAAGGCAATAATCTGAGTATGGTTGGCGGCCATCCCTGCCTCAAGTGAGCCTCCAGCGTCATTGCTGCGAATAAACAGTCTTGAGCCGCAGCATCATTGCTGTCTATAAACAGCCTTCAGCCGCAGCGCCAATGCTGCTTATGAAGAGCCTGCAGCGGCTCCTTCAGCGGCAGCGCCACTCCTTGGTCAGCAAACAGCGGCCATGCTGGTACACGGCCCCGCTATAGACTGCACCGGCTTTTAGGGCGCCGACGCCCGCCGGGGTGCCCGTCATCAGCACATCGTTGTCCTGCAGCGCCATAAAGCCTTCCAGGGCAGCTATCACTGTGGCGGGTTGATGGATCATCAGCTCCAGGCTGCCCTGTTGCAACAGCTCGCCGTCGCAGCGGAACTCAAAGCTCAAGCCGGCGATATCTTCTATGGTGACAAAATCGCTCAGCAACACAGAGCCGTCAAAGGCCTTGGCACGCTCCCAGGGCAAGCCCTTTTGCTTGAGTCTGGATTGCAGGTCGCGCTTGGTGAGATCCAGCCCCAGGGCCACGGCCACTATCCTGCCGGTGCGAATTAAAAAGCTCAGCTCGGCCTCGTAATGCAGCGCCTCACCGGCAAAGGCCCTGAGTTCATTGGTCAGGGCACTGGCGGGCTTATTGAACAGCACTATGTCGTCCGGCATCTCATTGCCCAACTCCTCGATATGGGCCACATAGTTGCGGCCGACGCAGACTATCTTGCCCGGGGTGATGTTCTGGTTGTCAAAATGAATTGCAGTCATGCACTATCCTTTAAAACACAAACGTAAAATCAGGCGAATTCCATCAGGAATTCATCCAGTTGCTCATTGAGGATTTCGATTTCATCGCCCTGGAACTGGGCGATATGGAACATGCCTTCCCCCTCGTTGGTCACGGGGATATTGCTGATGCCTATGATGATACCATCGGAAGGCGCCCGAACTGGCAGGGCCTCTGTTCCATGGGGACTGACAATGTGGGCGATAATATTGCCCTTGTTGACCCGCTGACCAAGACGGATTTTTTTGTTCACCAGGCCATCGGCATCGCTGCGCAGCCAATAACTGTGGATGGCGCTGACCGCCGTGGTTCGGCGTATGGGGCCCTTTTGCATCTCCAGCATCCGCATCACGTTAAGCACCCCGCGAACGCCGGTGCGAATAGCCAGTTCGCTGAAGCGCAGGGCTTCGCCGGCCTCGTACAGTATGCAGGGAATCCCCTTTTGATTGGCGTACCCGCGCAGGGACACCCCTTTGGCGCGGCTGTCCATAATCAGCGGCGCGCCGAAGGCTCCGGCCATGGCCATCATCACGGGATCCGAAGTGTCACAGCGGATCTGTGGTAGGTTGTCCCTGTGAATGGCCCCTGTGTGCAGGTCAATGATATGGCTGGCGCGGGACAGGAGTTCGGTAGCCACCAGATTGGCAAGACGGCTCGCCAGGGCACCTTTTTCCGAGCCGGGAAAACAGCGGTTAAGATCGCGCCTGTCAGGCAGGTAGCGTGATTTCTGAATAAAACCGAATACATTGACTATCGGCACCAGGAGCACTGTGCCATGCAGGGCCTTGGGATTGATGCGCCCCATCAGCCGGCGGCAGATTTCTATGCCATTGAGTTCATCACCATGAATGGCGGCACACACCAGCAGGGTCGGCCCCGGTTTGTTACCGTGGTACACCTCCACCATCAAATCCAGTTGAGTGTCGTTGTACAGCCTGGCCGCCGGCAGCCTCAGGGTGCGGGCGGTCCCCGCAGCCACGGCCTCACCGGCGAATTCAAATGCTTCCCGTCGTTTTGCCATAGCAGCATCCAGTGTTTTCAATGGCTTATTTATAACAGTTAAGCTTGGCCGCCACCAGTCGAGTCTGAATTCACTAAAAAAAGAAGGGCACAAAAAAGCCGCCCCGGGGCGGCTTAAACTGCAAGCTGTGAAGCTCAGGACTTCTTCACGTAGCAGCTGAGAATCACGATACGGGTACCATTGACGCGACCCTCGATATGCTCGGGGTTGCTGGTGAGACCAATGTTACGCACCGCAGTGCCGCGTTTGGCCACAAAGCTGGTGCCCTTGACGTTGAGGTCTTTGATGATAACCACTGTATCACCGGCGGCCAGTTGGGTGCCATTGGAGTCCAGGGTCGGCGCCGCATCGGCATCCAGGGCGGCTTCGGCCGCTGCCGCATCCACCCAGGCCTGGGTATCTTCGTCCAGGTACAGCATGTCCAGCAGATCCTGGGCCCAGGTCTCGCTGGCCAGTTCCTTGAGCATACGGGCGGCCATCACCTGCACCGCAGGTACCTGGCTCCACATGCTGTCGTTGAGGCAACGCCAGTGGTTCACATCCAGGGTGTCGGTATCGGCGATTTGGCCGCTACAGGTGGCACACAGGGCGATTTCATTGTCGCGTCTGTCGCCACTGGCGGGTACCGCAAACAGCGACAATTCACCTTCGCTGCCACATAATTCACATTTGCCGCCGGCGCGGCTGATTGCATCTGTCATCTTGATCTTTCACTTAAAACGAACGTAAATGCGGATTGTAACAGGAATTGCCGTTCTTGTCCGCCATCCGGGGCGGGCGAAAGAAAGATAGACCTAATCAAAGTAAGGGATAATGCCATGTTCACCCAAGACACGTTCAGCTTCCTCAGCGAACTTGAGCAAAACAATGACAGGGACTGGTTCAAAGCCAACCAAGCGCGTTACGAAGATAAGGTCCGCACGCCAGCGCTGCAGCTGATAACCACCCTGGCGCCGGGGATTCAGGCCCTGTCACCCAGACTGACGGCGGTGGCAAAAAAAGTCGGCGGCAGCCTGATGCGGCCCCAGCGCGACAGTCGCTTCAGTGCCGACAAGCGCCCCTACAAGACCAACGTCGGCATTCAGTTCCGCCATTTTCAGGGTAAGGATGTGCACGCCCCCGGGCTCTATCTGCATATTGCCACCGACGGCTGCTTTATCGGTGCCGGAATTTGGCACCCCGAGGCCCAGGCTCTCAATGCCATCCGCAGCTGCATGGATGAGAACCCCAACGCTTACCGCAAGGCACTGGCGCAGTTGCAGGCCGGCGGCTTCGAGATGGACGGTGATAAACTGAGCCGGCCTCCTCGGGGCTATGACAAGAGCCATGCACTGATTGATGAGCTTAAGCGCAAGGATTTTATCGCCACCAAGCCCTTAAGTCGTGAGCAGATATTGGCAGAGGAGTTCCCGGCCCGGTTACTGCAGCAATTTGAGGCCACCCAGGCACTGATGTCCTACCTGTGCTTTGCCCTGAACCTGGATTACTGAGGTTGGAAAAGGCGCAGGTTACTTTAACCCTAAGAGACCTGAGCCGAAGAGGCACAGCGCAACCGATTCTGTTACACTGGCACCCTGATTTTCAGCGGGCGCAGTAATTTTGAGTGCACAAGTTTCCCCGGCCGAGGTTGCCGTTAAAAGAGCGGGTAGCCACAGCCACACCATCAAGCAGCTTTTCAACGACATAATGGAAAGTGGCCAGAGTGCCGATAGGGTGCTGGCCGCCTATTTCAAGCTCAATCGCAAACATGGCTCCAAGGACAGAAAGCTTATTCGTGAGACCCTATTTGCCCTGTTTCGCTGGTGGGGCTGGGCCCGCAAACTGCCCCTTGAGGGCGATGCACTTTGGCACGGGCAATTGGCCCTGTGTGCCGCGCTGGAGCAACATCCCTGGGAAGACATTCGCGCCGCCTGGGCCATGGAGGCCGGTTGGCAGCAACTGGCACTGCCCGGCTTTGATACGCCCTCAGCCACCGCTCTGCAGCTGAGCCAACTGCTGGCGCCGGTGCAATTTCATGCAAGCGATCTGGTGCCCGACTGGTTCTGGCCCCTGCTGCCACCCCAGGATCAAGCAGAGCGTGAGGCTTTGCTTGCCAGCCTGTGCAAACGCCCGCCCATTTGGGCCCGTGCCCAGAACATGGATCGCGATCAGGCTGTAAGCCAATTGCGCGCCCTCGGCATAGACGCCAGCGCGGCCCCCTATTTCAGCGATGCCCTGAGCCTTGGCAGCAAGAGCATCAATCTCAATGAAATTGTCCTCTACACAAGTGGCAAATTGGAGGTGCAGGATCTGTCCTCCCAGGTGATAGGCCAGGTCAGTGACCCCAAGCCGGGTGAGTCCTGGTGGGATGCCTGCGCCGGTGCCGGTGGCAAAAGCCTGCAACTCAGCTCGCTGATGGCCAACAGAGCTACATCGGCCAATGCAGGCCAAATCGTCGCCTCGGATATCCGCCCCCAGGCCTTGGAAGAGCTGGGCAAGCGAGCCCGGCGCGCCGGTTTTGCCAACATCAGCGTCGCCCGTTGGCGCAGTGACGCCCTGCCGGTGGATGCAGGCAGTTTTGATGGCGTGTTGGTGGATGCCCCCTGCAGTTGCACCGGCACCTGGCGCCGCAATCCGGACATGCGCTGGCTGGACTCGGCCACCGCGGTCACTGACAAACCTGAACTGCAGTTGGACATACTGCACCGTGCCAGTGCCGCGGTCAGAAAAGGCGGCGTACTGGTGTATGCCACCTGCTCCCTGGCCGAGGCGGAAAACCGGGCCGTGGCCGAGGCGTTTCTCGCTGCGCACCCCGAATTTGTTCCCGAGGAATTCACCCATCCCTTCAGTGGCGAGCGCTGCACTATGGCCACGGTCTGGCCGCAGCAAGCCAACAGCGACGGCATGTTCGTCGCCCGCTTTCGGCGCCTGGATTGATCCTGCCCTCGGGGCCGCCTTGTCCGTTAAGGAATGGCCCCGGGGAATTCACTCATACTTTTTCTTTCAGCGGTGAGCGCTGCACCATGACAACTGTATGGCCATTGTCTGGCCACTGTTCGCCCACAATAGGCCAACAGCAGCGGTATGTTTGTCGCCCGCTATTAGTCGCCTGAATTGATCCAATTTGTGTCCGACACCGGAGCCACCTTGAGCGCCAAGGTCAAGCCCCGAATACCAGACTCAGCCCATCACACTGACTTGCTAAATATTTCCCTTTTATATCAGGGCAATAAGCAATGGTTTGTACTTTAAATTGCCTCAAGCCTCGGCTGCCGCGAATGAGTGCAACTCATGCAATATTTTTCACCATAAAACGGTAAAAAATTCGCTTTAGCTTATTGAGACCTTTGGGTAAAAAGAAGCCGTGCCGAGAATGGCACAGTTCTATTCGGAAATAGTTACCATGTCACACTCCTACGAATTTGATGATGAAGAATCGCCATGGGGCGACCATGTCAAAGGGAAGCAAAAGAACAAACGGGTTAAGCAACGCCGCCGTGATACCAAGCGCCGTTACTCAGATGAGCATGCAGAGGTGGAATTTCTCCAGAATAAATGGAAGTAAGGTGCTCCGGGGTTTAGCTTGAACCCCACAAATGAGCCGCTGATCCCGATAGTACAGTCAGTCATAGTACAGACAGTCATAGTACAGCCAGTTCACTAAGCCAGGGGCAGGTTGAGTATTCAACTTGCCCAAACGACAAACTTCGCGACCTGTTAACCAACCCAATCACCAACCAAGCTTCCAACCAAGCTTCCAACCAAGCTGCCAACCTATCTCATTCAGGGTTGCAGAGCCTCACCCTATCACCCACTTGCTGTTGCATCAGGGCAAGGGCATCAATATCCGCCTTGAGCGGAAAAAAGTACCAACCTATGCGGTTGCCGGTGCCGCGAATGCTGAGGTAATCGCCGAAGAATTGCCAGCCGGCCCGCAGCAGATTGTCGCGGCTGGCACTGTTTTCGGCACGCACTGTGGCGAACAGCAGACTCAAGCCCATCTCCCTTGCGGCCGCCATCCTGGCCTGGGTCAGACTTTTGGCAATCCCACTGCGGCGTGAGCCCGGAGCCACCATAAGATAACCCAGTTCCCCCACCTCACCCGTACCGGCCTTGATGGCGGCGCAGCCGAGCAATTGCCCCTGCTGACGGGCCAGCAACAGCAGCCGGGCCCGGCGCAATTGCTCCGGATCCAGCGGATGGTGGTTATCATCCCGGGATTGCAGCAGGGCAATGGCGGCATCGAAGTCCTCGGGGCTGCGGGCAGCGGTTATCTCAAGCTCCATGTCAGACTCACAAAAACAGCAGGGTCGCCAGACCGAGGAAGGTGAAAAAGCCCACCACATCGGTGACAGTGGTCAGGATGACCGACCCCGACAGGGCCGCATCCTGATTGAATTTTTGCAGCAGCATGGGAATGGCTACCCCCGCCGCCGCGGCCACCAGCATATTGATCAAAATAGCGCAGGCGATGGCAATACCTATGACGCTGTCATTGAACCACCAGGATGCCACGGCGCCAATCACCAGAGCCCAAAGCAGGCCATTGACCGCCCCAATGCCGAGTTCGTTCTTCATCAGCGACATCAGGTTACCGCCGGAAATCTGTCCCATGGCCATGCCACGGATCATCAGGGTCAGGGACTGACTGCCGGCAATACCGCCCATGGAGGCCACAATGGGCATCAAGACCGCCAGCGCCACCACCTGAGCCAACACGTTCTCGAACAGGCCAATGGTGGCCGAGGCCAAAAAGGCGGTCAGCAGATTAATGCCAAGCCACACAGCGCGGCGCCTGGCGCCCTTGAGTATGGGCGCAAACAGGTCGTGGGACTCATCCATACCGGCGGTCGCCATCAACTGGGCCTCGTAGTGCTCACGCACCAGGGCGGTGGCGGTTCTCAGTGTCACCCGGCCGATAAGGCCCCCCTCATCGTCCACCACCGGCAACTCCACCTCACGGCTGTGCTCCAGGGCTTCGGCGGCCTCCAACAGTGAAGCATCGGCGCTCAGGGCCCGGCTGTCTTCCGACAACAGGCTGGCCAGGGGCTGTTCCGGACCGTGCCGGAACACATCATGGCGCCGTACCGTGCCCTGGTAGTGCTCCTGCTCATCCACCAAAAACAGGTTGTCATTGCAGTCCAAATCGATGCGACGGAAAAAGCGTTGCGCCTGACCAACCGTGGCCTTGGTGCTGAGCACCAGCATCTGGTGATCGGCATAACGGCCGATCTCGTTTTCATCGTACTGGTTGTAGAGTTCGAAGTGCTGCCGCTGGCGCTCCCCCATCTGGGCCAAAGCCCTGTCGGTGTAGCTCTCCGGCAGGTAGTCACTCCACTCGATCAAATCTTCGGGACTCAACTGGGCAAACAGCAAATCCACTTCGCTGTCGGGCATTTGCCGCAAAATCCCCATGCGGGGATCGGCACGCATCAGGCTGAGCACTTCCACCCGGTCGGCGAATTGCACTTGTTGCCAACGCTCATAACGCTCATCCAGCGGCAGCGCTTCCAGCAACAGGGCCACAGTGCCGGGTTCGGCTTCCTCGAGAATGTCACTGAACATCTCGGCCTGCTCTTCACCCTCGGCGCCGGTCAACTGCTGTACCACTACCCCGACTTCATTCTGGGGATGCAAGTTAATGTCTTGTTCGCTATTGAGTTCTGTCACCGGGCCGTCCATCCGTTCACATTTGGGCTGACTATATTGGCAAACCCGGGTGTTCGCAACGACACATTTATATTGCGCACAATTTAATTGTGCAATTAGTTATTTTACTCTAGACTGTTTGTTAACCAGTGATCCGACATGAGGTTTTCCATGAGTTCAATTTACGATGTGAGCGTGACCCGCATAGATGGCAGTACCCAGTCCATGGCCGACTACCGCGGTATGGTGCTGCTGATAGTCAATACCGCCAGCAAGTGTGGTTTCACCCCGCAGTATCAGGCACTTGAGCAATTGTACCGGGACTATAAGGACAGAGGTTTTGCCATACTCGGCTTTCCCTGCAATCAGTTCGGCGCCCAGGAACAGGGCAGTGAGAGCGAGATCCAATCCTTCTGTGAGCTGAATTTCGGCGTCAGTTTTCCCCTGTTCGCCAAGCTTGAGGTCAACGGAGCCAACAGCCATCCTCTCTACCAGCATCTGAAAGACGCCGCCCCCGGCCTGCTCGGCAGCCGCAGCATCAAATGGAACTTCACCAAGTTTCTGGTCGATGCTGATGGTCGGGTGCTGGAGCGTTTTGCGCCCACCACCAAACCCGAGGCGCTGACGCAAAAAATCGAGGCGCTGCTGCCGCACTCATAGGCAAGTCTTTGATAGTCTGTGACAAATAAAATTGTTTAAAAAATACTCGGAACGACGGGAACTTTTACCGCATGGGGCTCTCAAAATGTATGAACACTGGAATAGGTTTTTCATGTTCATCATTCTCCCTGGGACTTCTAGCGCAGTCCCCTTGATCCAAGAAGGATCGAAGGCAACCGAGGTAGGTTGCCTTTTTTTATGCCATGCAGAAAATTTTTTTGAGAAATCGTGAACTTTTGTTTTTGCCGGGACTCTGAATAAGTGAACCGAATTTTGTATGTGTGCCTTCGGGCTTAACAGCTGAGTTTCACGTTCGTCATCATCTCCCTTTAGGGACAGCATCGTAACCGCTAGCGCAAACCTCGATGCTTATCCTGACACTGAATTGTTCGGCAACCCTCTGGGTTGCCATTTTTTTACCTGTTTATCAGCTCATCCCTGTTCCGCCTATCCCCAAGCCAAAATGCGATCCAACTGCACCTGCAGTGACGGGTGGTAGCCGGAGCGGGAACGGCGATAAATGTCGCCAAGCTCCTGCTGATAACCCGCCAACTGCAGCTCCAGATACAGGGGGCGGACAAATTTCGCCCGGCCGATACGGGCTAAAAACGCCCCCAGCGCAGGCAATACAGGATCGTAGTTATTGCGAATGGCGACCCGGAACCAGTCGCAGGCTATTTCGCTGTTGCCGCTGTCACTGAAACCAAAGCTGTCATCCAGTTCCATCAACTGTGCCTGGCTGAGACATTCAGGCAAACGGGAAAAGAAATATTGCCAATGTTGCACCCGCCATTTGGCCACATCGAGGGACAGTGCCGGCTGGCCGTTAAGCCAACTCGCCAATGCGTCGTCGACCTTGAGCAGACTGGAAGAGCTGGGGGCCACAAAGCTTTGGGGCAGGCCCGAGCCATAAATCCACTCCATGAGTTCCGCTTTGGTCAGGCAATCGGCGAAGGCCGACAGCAGATGCTGCTCGGCATAGGCGACAAAATCTTCCGTGGTAATGGCCTGAAAGGCGAAATGCGCCAGATAATCGCGCAAAGCCCCGTCGAAACGCTCGCGGCCAATGCGCCTTTCGAGGAAATGGACAAACATCGACGCCTTGTCGTAGGTAAAGCGATTGAAGGCCAGGTTGGGATCGCTGCGCTGCAGATTGGCGGGCAAGGTCTGTTGTGACCTCAAGGTAGAAGCCATCTCCTCCCGCAACCGGCCGTACTCTATCATCAGCTCCAGTTGCGCCTGCTCGGTACCATAAACCGCTTCCACTATGCGGTTGGTGAAATAGGTGGTAAAGCCCTCATTGAGCCAGAGATCGCGCCAGGTGGCATTGCTGACCAGGTTACCGGTCCAGGAATGGGCCAGCTCGTGGGCCACTGTGGCCACCAGGCTCTTATCTCCCGCAATAAGGGTGGGGGTCAAAAAGGCCAAACAGGGATTTTCCATACCACCGAAGGGGAAACTCGGCGGCAGGATCAGCATATCGTAACGTTGCCAGCGATAGGGACCGAGCAAATTCTCGGCCACCTGCATCATCTGTTCTATGTCTTCAAATTCCTTTGCCGCGGCCGCCAGCATACCGGGCTCGGCAAACACGGCGCTGCGTGGACCAATCTCCTGCCGGGCTATATCGCCGACGGCTATGGCCAGCAAATGGGTCGGGATAGGTTTGTCCATCTCAAAGCAGAAGGCACCGTCGGCGCCGCGCTGTCCCAGATTCAAGGCGCTCATCACCACCTGCATCCCTTCTGGGGCCATAACCCTGGCACTGAAGCTTATTCTGGCCTTGGGGGTATCCTGCAGCGGGATCCAGCTGCGGGCATTAATGGGCTGGGACTGGGAAAACAGGAATGGCAGTTCGCCTCCCAGGGTTTGCGCCGGGCTCAGCCACTGCAGTCCCTGTGCCGATGGTGAGGTTTGGTATTCTATCTCAATCCAGGGGCTGGCCTCCTTGAGGCTTATTTGCATCCCCTGCCCCAATACTTCGCTGAACTGGCACAACTGCCAATCCAAAGGGCGACCCTTAGAATCGTAAACGGCCGAGATCGCCAAATCCCGGCAATCCAGCCACAGACAGCGGCTGTCCTGTGCAACATAATCCAGCATAAGACGCACCCGCCCCTGAAGCCTTTGTTGCTCAAAATCGACGCTGAGGGTTAAATCCAGGTGTTCCACCCGGATCTGCTCCGGATTGGCGAAAGAGTGAAAATCCCTCTGGGGGTGATAGTGCTGACTCAAGTGTAAGTCCCGGCATCTATGGATGATTGACTATTATGCCCGCAACGGCCTGAGTCAGCCAGTGCAGTAGCCGAACGCGCCTTAAGATGCAATCGCAGCGCCGCTGGAAAATATTTTCCGGTGACGGGAACCCTGACCAAAGGGCCCTGTCTGAACATGTGAACTGAACTGATTTTGCGTAGATCATCACCCTCCCTTCAGATGGCGTCCTGTGGAACCATCACGAGTTTCAGAATTGGAACTGCTGCGACCTCCGGGTCGCATTTTTTTTGCCTGTTATTTTTGGCCGTAAAAGCGAAAAAGTCCCCTTGGCAATAAACAATACCCGTAAAAACAAAAAAAGCCTCCCGAAGGAGGCTCTTGGCAGGCGCTGGAATTACAGGCGGATACCGGCTTTTTCCAGATCTTTGGCGATAACACTCTTAGGCAGAGCGACATAGCCATCTTTCTCAACAACTTGCTGACCTTGCTTGGACAGGATGAAGCGGATGAATTCGCGCTCCATTGGGGCCAGATCCTTGTTGGGGTGCTTGTTCACGTACACGTAGAGGTAACGTGACAGTGGGTAAGTACCGTTGGCCGCATTTTCAGTGGTCGCATCGATAAACTCATTGCCTTTCTTGGAGATAGGCAGAGCGCGAACGCCGGCAGTCTTGTAACCGATACCAGAGTAACCAATGGCGTTAAGGGATTGAGACACAGACTGAACCACAGAGGCGCTGCCTGGTTGCTCATTCACGTTGGCCTTGAAGTCACCCTTACACAGGGCGTGCTCTTTAAAGTAACCGTAGGTACCGGATACAGAGTTACGGCCATAAAGTTGGATGTCTTTGGCTGACCAGTTGCCATCCAGACCCACATCGCCCCAACGCTCCAGGTTGGTACCACCACATTTCAGGGTAGAAGAGAAGATACCGTCAACCTGCTCCATGCTCATACCCTTGATTGGGTTGTCTTTATGCACGAATACAGCCAGGGCATCGATAGCAACGCGAATGGCGGTTGGCTGATAGCCATAATGCTTTTCAAACGCTTCCATTTCGTTGGGCTTCATCTTGCGGCTCATTGGGCCAAACTGAGAAGTACCTTCGGTCAGGGCTGGTGGCGCAGTGGAAGAACCGGCAGCCTGAATTTGGATGTTTACGTTTGGATAAACTTGCTTAAATTCTTCGGCCCACAGGGTCATCATGTTGGCCAGGGTGTCTGAACCAACGGAAGACAGATTACCCGATACGCCGCTGGTCTTTTGATATTCAGGCAGTGAAGGATCCAGGGCAGCCATGGAAGTGGCTGAGAATACACCAGCGGCCGTTAAGGTAACCGCGCCGACAAGCTGTTTCAGTTTCATTTTTTGCTCCAGTGTTTAGCGTACTTGGTTTCTAAAACGCAGCCAGTATCAACTGCCACAATGACAAGTCTATTACCTGTAAATGACACTTGTATGACAAAGGTCGGTTTTTACCCTTTTATGGTTCGAGCAAAAAAAAACAGGCCCCAAAGGACCTGTTTTATTGTCATGGGGCCGTCATTTCAGGCGCGCTTGCTGTCGGCATGCTCCAGCAGATGGGTCGGAATAACAAAGCTGAAGGTACTGCCCTTGCCGAGCTCGCTGCTGATGGCAAGCTCGCTGTGGTGATGACTCAGGGCGTGCTTGACTATGGCAAGGCCCAAACCACTGCCACCTGTGGCCCGGGAGCGGGCACTGTCGACCCGGTAAAAGCGCTCCGTCAAGCGGCTGATGTGCTGGGGTGCAATACCCTCGCCGGAGTCGGTAACCGAGAAACGGGCACCGTTGGCGACACTGCGCCAGCTGACATTGATTTTGCCACCGGGCTCGGTGTAACGAATGGCGTTGGAAATCAGATTGGAGCAGGCACTGCGCAGCTGCAGCTCGTTGCCATGGGTATTGAGCCCCGGTTCGCAGCTGAAGCTCAGCTCATACTGGCCCTGCGCCAGGGCCTCGGCTTCATCCTTGAGGATTTGCATCATCTGCCCCATGTTGACCGTGTGCTCCAGACTGATATCCGAAGCATCTTCAATCCGTGACAGGGCCAGCAGCTGTTCCACCATGGATTGCATGCGCCTGGTCTGCTGCTCCATTAACGCCAGCGGCCTGGCCTGCAGCGAATCGGGCTCGGCCATTCCCTGCATCATCTCCAGATAGCCCTGCAACACGGTCAAAGGCGTCTTGAGCTCATGGGACACGTTGGCAACAAACTCCTTGCGCATGCCTTCCAGCTGGCGGATGCGGGTGATGTCGCGGGCGATAAGCAAGAGCTGCCGGTCGCCATAGGGCATCAATCTGACTTCCAGACGGCGTTTGTCAGACACAGGTGACGCCAGCTCCAGGGGTTCACGGAACTGCTGCTTCTTCAGGTAGGCGGAAAAATCCGGATCCCTGAGCAGGTTATCTATGCGCTGACCATTGTCCTGGGGCCACACCAATCCCAGGATCAACTGCGCCAGCTTGTTGCACCAAAGGATATTGAGATCCGAATCCAGCACCACGGCACCATCTGGCAAGGCCTCCGCCCCCTGGCGAAAACGGCCCAGCAGGGACGCCAGCTGGGAGACCCGGCGACGGTTCTTGCCCTGCAGGCGGTAGATGCCGTTGAATACCCCTTCCCAACTGCCGCTGCCCTGGGGCGGGGTCAGACGACGATCGTGCCACAACCAATGATTAAGACGGCCAAGCTGGCGATAGTGCCAGCCCAGCAGAATGATGCAGGTCAACAACAATACCCACAACAGCTGACCGCTGAGCAGGCCTATGAGCAATGCAAGGGCAAGGTAAATCATCAACCTGGAGGCCAGGCGATACCCTGAATAGGAGTCGAACATCTCAAGTGTCCAAGCGTCGTGCTATGGGGGCACAAGATAGCCGAAAAGGCCATCCGTGCCTATAGCCAGCCACTATATGCGTGTTGAAAAGCGGTAGCCGGCGCCGCGCACTGTCTGGATTAACCTGTCGTGCCCTGACACTTCCACCGCCTTACGCAGACGACGGATATGCACATCCACGGTTCTGTCTTCCACATAGACGTTGGTACCCCAAACGTTATCCAGCAGCTGCTCGCGACTGTAAACCCGCTCCGGGTGAGTCATAAAGAAATGCAGTAAGCGAAACTCGGTGGGGCCCATGTCCAGCACAGTGTCACCGACAGACACCCTGTGACTGACCGGGTCCAACATCAGCCCCTGAACATCTATGGTCTCTTCCAGACGGGTCGGTGCGGCCCGGCGCAACACGGCCTTGATCCTGGCCACCAGCTCCTTGGGGGAAAAGGGTTTGGTGATGTAGTCATCGGCGCCCACTTCCAGGCCCTTGACCTTGTCCTCTTCCTCTCCGCGGGCGGTGAGCATTATGATGGGGATCTGGCGGGTGAACTCATCCTGTTTAAGGCGTTTGGCCAGCTGGATGCCACTGCCTCCGGGAAACATCCAATCCAGCAGGATGAGATCCGGGAAGGGCTCCTTGAGCAAGGACAGTGCCGAATCGAAATCCTCTGCCGCTATCGTGGTGAACCCGTGTTGTTCCATTACAAAGGTCAGCATCTCGCGGATGGCCAACTCATCTTCAACTATCAAAATCCGTGCAGTCATAAGCGATATTCTTCAGTGAATTTCCACACTGCCATTATTGGTCAGTTTTATTACAAAATTATGAAGCGAGCGGTCAACGATGTCATTAAATCCAAAAAATTGTCATAATTGCAATAATTTAGCTGATTTCATTGTCAGTAGAATGCCATGAAAAAAGGAGACCCAAGGTCTCCTTTTTGTTACACGCAAGTCAAGCTTAGAACTTGTGTTCGATACCGAAACCGATGTAGTCCTCGGACTCGGTTGAAGCATCCATATCGCGAGTGGTGTAGAAGGCCAGCAGCTTGGTAGGCTTGCCCAGCTTGTAGTCGGCACCGACAGACCAGGAATCGCCTTTATCTTCCATGTCCTGATATTGGGCTTTCAGAACCACGGCATCGATATGGTAAGCCGCGCTCAGCAGGAAACCGTCGGTGCTGGTACCACCAACAGATTTTTCTTGCTGCTGGAACATACCGCCAACAACGAAGTCGGCAAATTTGGCTTGTACAGTGGCACGCAGTATGTCATAGCCGGCAACTTCTGAGTCATAGGCCAGAGCGGCATATACTGGAGTCTTTTTCAGATCCTTGTCACCGTACATGGCGGCCAGAGAGAAACCATCGTCACTTTCATTTTTTACTTGAGTATGGGCAGCTTCGGCAGCATAGGTCACGCCCAGACGGAAATTGTTCATGGAAGGCGTCATGTAGGTCACAGTCTGCTCAACGCGGTTTTCGCCCTTGAACAGGTGTTTCAGGTCGCCTGACAGGTCGTTGAACAGGTCAACCTTACCTTGGGAAATTTTCATCATGGTGTCGTTACGACCCAGAGAAACGGCACCGAATGCGCCTTGCAGGCCAACAAACTGGTTACGGGCCAGGAAGTTGCCTTTGGAATCGTTGCCGGTATCTACTTCGTATTCAACGGTGTAGAAAGCTGCCAGAGAGCTGCTCAGTTCGAATTCGCCCTTAACACCCAGACGAGAAGCATTGCTTTGTACAGTGGTCTCAGACTCAACGCCGTCGTCGTTGGACTGGGCAGTTACGTTAACCTTACCATAAACAGTCAGAGGCTCAGCGGCCTGGGCAGACGCGAGAGTGGCAGCGGTCAGTGCAGAAGCGAGCAAAGTTTTGCAAAACACGTTCATCATTTAATCCTTTCGACGTTCTGTTCGTCTTGGTTATTGGTTTGGAACGAGCGCAAGTTTGCAACGGATATATTGCAGTTTTATTTCACTGCTGCAGTAAGCTGTATTATTCGGTGAATAATGCAGCATCAAAAACAACATTATCAATACACAACAATCACTTGGACATTATCTCACGCTATATGACAGTTTGATGAATTCTGTGGCTGCCGCAATTTCAATACGGGTTTACCCCCGCAGGTGTATGGCTTACACTGCGGTTTTATTTTTTGGCAGAGCCTAAGCTATGTGGTTTAAAAATCTCACCCTGTATCGATTCAACAAGCCGGTGTCACTGGACGCGGAGACGCTGGAAAAAGCCCTGGCCGATTTCACCTTTTCCCCCTGTTCCAGCCAGGACATCAGCAAGTTCGGTTTCTCCAAGGCCTTGGGCAAGCAGGGCGATGCCCTGGTTCACAGTGCCAACAACCGCCATTTGATCTGTGCCACCAAGGAAGAAAAGATCCTGCCCGGCCAGGTCATCAAGGAAGCACTGGAAGAAAAAGTGGGCCAGCTGGAGGCAGAAGAAAACCGCAAGCTGACCAAGAAGGAAAAAGATGCCCTCAAGGATGAAATCACCACCAGCTTGCTGCCAAGGGCCTTCTCCCGCCGCAGCCAAATTCATGCCTTAATCCTGCCTGAGATCAACATGATCCTGGTGGACAGCTCCAGCGCCACCAAGGCGGAAGAGCTGCTGGCCTTGCTGCGCAAAGCCATCGGCAGCCTGCCGGTTATCCCGGTGAGCTTTGAGCAACCACTGGAAGTGCAATTGACCGAATGGCTCAAGCAGGGTCATGCGCCGGCCCCGTTTGAGATGCAGGATGAAGCCGAACTGAAGGCGGTGGCCGATGAAGGCGGCATAGTTCGCTTCAAGCAACAGGTGTTGACCGAAGATGAAGTGCTGGCCCATTTGGAAACCGGTAAGCAGGTGACCAAACTGGCACTGCACTTTGGTCAGAGCATCGCCTTCCTGCTGCAGGCGGATGCCAGCCTGAAGCGCCTGAAGTTCTCGGAAGAATTCCGTGCCGGCAATGACGAGGTCGGCAATGACGACCCCATGGCCCGCCTGGATGCCGATTTTGCCCTGATGGGCTCTGAGCTGGTGGCGCTGATGACCAGCCTGGTGGATGTACTGGGCGGTCTGCCCGACGCAGAATAAACTCCTGCCTCAACCCGCAGGCATGACGCAATTAACCTTTGAGTTATGCCTGTGGGACTCTTATGCTTGTTGGGTGTCATTTTTCAATCGGATAGCACCATGTTCCCAGCGAGCGAATTCCGTCTTAACGCCTCCCATTTACCCCAATGGCGCTACACCATATTTCGCCGCCTGTTCGGCTTTATGGCCGTCTTCTGCATCCCCGTGTATGTGACCAGCATCTACCTGTGCATTGCCCAGGGTCTGTGGGCCATGGTGATAGTGGACACCCTGGCCTATCTGTTATTGCTGGGATTGCTGTTCTTCCCCGAACTCAGTGACAGGCAACGTTACCTTATGGGCTGCGGCCTCTGCTACGGCATAGGCGCCGCCTTTATGGTATCTGTGGGACCCACCGGGGCCGGTTGGTTCTGGATGTTCCTGTTTCCCCTGCTCACCGCGCTGCTACTGGGATTCAACGCCAGTATTTGGGCTCAGGTAATCAATGCCCTGACCCTGATTGCCATAGGTATCGCATATCAGCAACAGCAATTGCAGTGGCCACCGCTGCCGGCCTACAGCACCACAATTTACTTTGTGGTGTTGATTAACTTTATGGTGCTCAATGCCATGTTAAGCCTGTCCATCGCCTTTTTGATGGATAAGCTGAGCAAGTCGCTGGAAGAGGCCATCAGTTCCAGGCAAGCCACCGTCATAGGTCTGGCCAAACTGGCCGAATATCGGGATAACGACACCGGAGAGCACCTGCTGCGTATGGCCCAATACGCCAGATTACTCGCGACCCGGTTGGCGGGCAGTCAAAATCCTCCGGATGAGCTGACAGAGGAATTTATCGATTACATAGGGCTGGCTTCGACCCTGCACGACATAGGAAAAGTCGGCATCCCCGATGCCATATTGCTCAAGCCCGGGCGCCTCAGCGATGAAGAGTTTGAAACCATCAAGGGTCATCCGCAGATAGGGGCGGGGGTACTGAGGGATCTGCAGCAATACGCGCCAAGCTGCCAACTGCTGTTACTGGGGGAGCAGATAGCCTCCGGACACCATGAGAAGTGGGATGGCAGCGGCTACCCCAGGCAACTTGAAGGCAAAGCCATTCCGCTTGCGGCGCGAATTGTGGCCCTGGCGGATGTTTATGATGCCCTGACCAGTCAAAGGTGTTACAAGCGCCCCTACAGCCATGAAGAGGCGCGGCAAATCATTATCGAGGGTCGTGGCAAACACTTTGATCCGCAATTGGTGGACGTGTTTCTGACCAACGAAGCCGATTTTATTGCGCAGGCAAAACAGCAGGATGCCGCCGAGCAACAGTCCATGGCCAGTTAGGGCGGTGATGTTTCATCGCCTGACTTCATCCTGAGCGACCATCCCGGAGATCTTATCCAGCCAGCTTTGCTGTAATTTTTGCAGCCGGCCATCCTTGCGGGTATGGCTGATGGCACCATCAAACTGGGCCACCAATTGCGGGGAGACAGAGCTGCGTGCAAACAGCAGATGAATAGGCTCGCGGCTCGGCACCAGGGGCTGACGTTCAAGCCTGACCCCTTCCACCTGACGGGCGATATAAGGTAAGGCCAGGCTGTCACCAATCACCACCTCGCCACGGCCATGGGCCAACATCTGAATACTGCGCTCCGCATCCGGACTGGCGATCAACTGCTGCCGGTTGCTGAGCTGATTACGCAGCCGCTCAAATTCATTGCCGTACCAGCCACTGGAAGGCAGCAACAGCCGATAGCCCAGATCCAGCAGCTGTTGCCAACTGTGAATCGATTCCAGCTGGGAAGCCGAATCAAGCTCAAACAGCGCAACCTCTTCCTCCCGGTATGCCAGGGAAAAATGCCCATATTGGGCCCGCTCGGCGGTAAAACTGGCCCCCATCATGAGATCCAGCGCCCCCTGACGCAGCAGCTGGTGACTGCGTTTCGCCGGCAGCAGCTGAAAATCGAGCTCGCAGCCCACCTCGGTCGCCAGCAAACGCAAAATGTCCACGTCCAGGCCCCGGCTTACCCCGTCGCTTTCCTGCCAGGCGTAGGGCGGCCAGTGATTAAAGCCCACCCGCAGTGGCTGTTCACAGTCGGGAGCAGACCACACAGGCGCAATCATCAGTAGCAACAGCAAGCTTAATAAACGCAAGGGCACTGTCTCCCGGGCAGGGTTAAGTCACTTCAACTGAGTATAGTTCGCACTGCCGCAAGTCTTAGGCAGGGCCCCATTGTCGCTGACAAAGCCAGCCCCTCAAGGCTGTGCCAGGCGCTGTTGCAGACTCTTCAGGCGTTGCTGCTGGGCATCTGTCAGGCTTGGCTCAGCCTCAAGCAGTGCGGCAAGGCGCTTACCGGCGGTCTCTTTATCGCCCTGATCCAGCAAGGCGCTCACCTCCGCCAGCATCGTATCCACATCCAGAGGCTCGGGCAGCAAGGCCATTCTGGCCGCCACCGGTGCCTGCTTGGCGACAGGGGACATTGAGGCTGACGGCGCCAGCGCGGCAGAATCTGCGCTGCTCACATCTGCACTGCCTGGCGAGCTCATCACAGGTGCAGGTAACGCCTGTTCCTGCGACTCAAGGGACAAGGGCTCGGGGTTCAAGGGCAAGGACTCGGGGTTCAGGGGCAAGGGATCACCTCCCTGCATGGCGGGGTTGAGCCACACCAGGGCCACCACCAAGAGCAAGGACGCTGCGCTGCTGATGGCCAAAGGATTCGCCCGCCACCAAGGGCGGTGCACCTTGGGCTGTCCCAAGCCTTGCCGCGCCATTTCCAGAATACGGCTATCGACGGCTTCGCCGGGCAACTCTTCGGCCCCCTCCCGGTAAAGCGCATCCAATTGCTCCGCGCTGCGGCGCTCTTCGGTGCCCATATCGGCAAATTTTTGCTCAGAGGATTTCATCGACACTCTCCTGCAAACGCCGGTTCAAACACTGACGCAAACTCTGATAGGCATAGCGTATGCGGCTCTTGCAAGCCTCGAGGGATACCCCGGCAATCTCGCTGATGGCCTGGGCAGTCAGCCCCATTTCACTGCTGAGCAAAAATGCCTCCTTCTGTACCGTCGGCAAGCGTCCAATACACAGCTTAAGGGCCAAGGCCTGCTGTTGCTGCTGCGCCGCAGATTCGGGCGTATTGGCGTCACAAACAGGTTCCAACTCAAGCTCCTGCAGCTGCTCCAGGGGTTTAACCGCCCGCACATGATCTATCAGCAAATTGTGGGCGATGCGATACAGCCAGGTAGTGAATTTGGCACTGACCCTGTAGCCTGCTGCCGCCTTGATCACCCTTCCCCAGGTTTCCTGATACAAATCTTCCGCCAACTGTTTATCTCCCAGTTGGCGCACAAAGAAGCGGTAAAGTCCGCCCTTGTGCCTCAGGTACAGGCATTCGAAGGCGCGGATATCGCCACCGGCATAATCCAGCATCAGGCTTTCATCGCTCTGGGTATCCCTTGCCACCGCGGATAAGGCTGTCATCTGTTGCTCTGTTAAGGCATGAATAACAACAGTTTGCCCCTTGCCCGCCCGCTTGTCCATGCAGCCCATAACCCAGCCCCGCTTTCGACGCTGGCCGCCAGTGCCGACCATAGCCCTTGCACTTATCAACGATGAATCCGGGAAAAAGGGGGATTTGTTTATGAACTGATATACCCATCAAAAATTGTTAGCTGGATCACAAAATACCGCGACCGGCAGCCTCTACAATGTTGCCCTCCCACACCTTCTCCGACCACTGAACATGCCCCGAAGCCACCTGACGTCTCTTCAACCCGGTCACGCCCTGCGGGAAAGCCTGCGCAGCGGTTACGGAACCGGCGCGTTATTCCAGGATCTGCTCGCTGGCACCACGGTTGGTATCATAGCGATTCCGCTGGCCATGGCGCTGGCAATTGCCAGCGGAGTGCCGCCACAGTACGGCCTTTATACGGCCATCATAGCCGGACTGATTATTGCCCTCAGTGGCGGTTCCCGCTTCAGTGTTTCGGGACCGACAGCGGCCTTCGTGGTGCTACTGTATCCGATTGCCAGCGAATTTGGTCTCGGCGGCCTGCTGCTGGCGACCCTGATGTCCGGGCTTATCCTTATTAGCATGGCAGTGCTGCGCCTTGGCCGTTTCATCCAGTACATACCCGAGCCTGTCACCCTGGGTTTTACCGCAGGTATTGCTGTGGTCATCGCCACCTTGCAATTAAAGGACTTTCTGGGATTACCGCTCGAGTCACTGCCCGCCGATTACCCCGGCAAGCTGCACGCGCTCTGGCAGGCCTTGCCAAACTGGCATCTGGCCGAGCTGCTGGTGGCCTCGCTGACATTGCTGACCTTGATCCTCTGGCCCAGACTGAAAACCCCTCTGCCACCCCATCTGCCCGCAATACTGGTCGGAGCCCTGCTGGCCTGGTATCTGGGACAACAGGGCATGGTTGTGGACACAATCGGCAGTCGCTTTCACTACCTGCTTGCCGATGGCAGCCGCGGTGACGGCATACCGCCACTGCTGCCGCAATTTGCCTGGCCCTGGGATCAGGTAGATGCCAAGGGCCAGCCGCTGCAACTGTCCTTGTCCCTTATCCAGGCCTTGCTGCCGTCGGCCTTTGCCATTGCCATGCTGGGTGCCATAGAGTCGCTGCTGTGCGCCGTGGTGCTTGATGGCATGACAGGCACCCGCCACAGTGCCAACAGCGAACTGCTGGGCCAGGGACTGGGTAATCTGATCGGACCCTTTTTCGGCGCCATTCCCGCCACCGCGGCCATCGCCCGCAGCGCCGCCAATGTCCGCGCCGGAGCCCGCAGCCCGCTGGCCTCCATCTTCCACGCTCTGGTGGTTCTGCTGGCCTTGCTAGCGTTAACCCGGATACTGGCTTACATCCCCATGGCCACCATGGCAGCCCTGCTGATGCTGGTGGCCTGGAACATGAGCGAAGCCCCCAAAGCCCTGAAGCTGCTGCGCCAGGCTCCGAGCAGCGACATCCTGGTGTTCCTGTGCTGCTTTGGCCTGACCGTGGTGTTTGACATGGTCATAGCCATCACGGTCGGCATAGTGCTGGCCTCCTTGTTGTTTATGAAAGAAATTGCCGCCATGACCCGCTTAACCGACATCAGCGAAAATCCCAGGCATGTGCCCCAGCCTCTGCCGGCCGACTGGCAGGTGTATCGCATTGATGGGCCGCTGTTTTTTGCCGCCGCCGACAATCTGTTTTCGGAACTCATGTTACGAGGCAAGGACAGCCGTTATCTGGTGCTGGACTGGCAAAACGTGTCCCTGCTGGATGCTGGGGGGCTGGCTGCCCTGGAGCGCTGCATCAAGTGGGTGATTCAGGAGCAGAAAGAGCTGCTGATTGCGGCCGTGCCTTTCCAGGGCCTGCGGGTGCTGGCCAAGGCCGGCATCAGGGAGATCCCGGGACACCTGAGTTTTTACCATGAACTGCAGGCGGCCCTGCCACAGCACAGTGACCAGCATCCAGCGTCTGCCAGCCAGGCCCCGGCCTAAATCAGGCCCCGATGTAAGCCAACTCCCTGTATAAGCCAACCCACGGTATAAGCCAAACCGCCGCTCACCGGGCACAGGTCTTCAGGCCCGTGCCATCCTATCGGGGGCGATCGAAAAGGCAGCCAAAACCACGCCGCCATGCTATCATTTCGCCCCATTCAAGCTCCCGCAGGCGCCAAGCCTGCGCGAAAGCCCAAGTACCCTAGCCTGCTCACAGGCAAATATAAATAAAATCAGTTGTTAAGGAGTTATCATGCAAGCCCTCGTTGCTGTCGTAATGGGATCCAAGAGTGATTGGCCCACCATGGAAGCTGCCGCAGAGATCATGGATAAACTGCAGGTGCCTTATCATGTTGAGGTGGTTTCCGCCCACAGGACCCCGGACAAGTTGATGGATTTTGCCGCCACCGCAGCAGACAAGGGCTTTCAGGTGATCATCGGCGGCGCCGGTGGCGCGGCCCACCTGCCGGGCATGCTCGCCTCCAAGACCCGTTTGCCTGTGCTGGGCGTACCGGTACAGAGCAAGGCGCTCAATGGCATGGACTCCCTGCTGTCGATAGTGCAGATGCCCAAAGGCATTGCCGTCGGCACCCTGGCCATAGGCACAGCCGGTGCCTTCAATGCCGGTCTGCTGGCCTGCCAGATCCTGGCCAACAATGATGCTGCCCTGGCCGAACGCCTGGAGGCCTTCCGCGCCGAGCAGACCCAAAGTGTACTGGACAATCCGGATCCGAGGGACGAGTAATCATGGCGAGCAAGCAAAAAGTCTGGGTACTGGGCAATGGTCAGCTCGGTGCCATGTTGAGCCATGCGGGTCAGCCACTGGCCATAGAAGTGCTGCCGGTGGACATTATGACCCCGACAGATGTCAAACTGCTGCTGGCCGACGATGACATTATCACCGCCGAACGTGAGCAGTGGCCGGAATCGGCCCTGAGCCTGCAACTGTCCAGCCACAGAAATTTCATCAATGGCCCGGTGTTTGGTCGCCTTGCGGACCGCTACAGCCAAAAATCCCTGCTCGATGAACTCAAGGTCGCCACCGCCCCCTGGGAACTGGTGGATGACAACACAGACGTCAACGCCCTGTATGCCAAATATGGCGAGCGGGTGCTGATGAAGCGCCGCACCGGCGGCTACGACGGCAAGGGCCAGCATTGGCTCAAGCAGGCCGAAAACGGCCAGATTCCCGCTGACTGGCGCAACCTGGCCATCGCCGAGCAGGCCATCAACTTCGATGAAGAAGTGTCTGTGGTAGGTGTGCGTACCCACAGTGGTGAGTGCTTCTTTTATCCGCTGACGCTGAACCTGCACCAGGATGGCATTTTGATGGCCTCCATCTCGCCGCTGCCAAGGCTTGAGCCGCTGCAGGCCGAAGCCAATGCCATGCTCGGCACCATAATGCACGGACTTAACTATGTGGGCGTGATGGCCATGGAATGTTTCCGGGTCGGTGAACATCTGCTGGTGAACGAATTGGCGCCACGGGTACACAACTCGGGTCACTGGACCCAGGCCGGCACCCATATGGATCAGTTCCAGCTGCATCTGCGGGCCCTGTGCAACTTGCCCATCCAGCAGCCCCAGGTGAATTTCCCCTGCGTTATGGTTAACCTTATTGGCATAGACAAGGACGACCGCTGGCTGAGTCTGCCCAACGCCGAGCTGTTCTGGTACGACAAGGAAGTGCGCCCCGGCCGCAAGGTGGGCCACCTGAACCTGTCGGTACATAACAGTGCCATGTTGGAAGACAGCATAGCCAAACTCAAGTCCTGGATGCCGCTCCAATACCAGGCGCCGCTGGAGTGGATCCTGCGCAACAGTGAGTTTTAAGCAGCATTAAATCCCGTAATGCGGCCCGGATCACAGCCCCGTCTCTACGGGGCTGTTTGCTATCTGTGGTACTTTGGCAGGCAACCTGGCTATAATGGCTCAGCTGATTTTGGCAAAATGGACTGCATAAAGTGAAGCAACGGGATAGCCTCAAACGTAAACGCATAGATACCCTCGACTACCGCTTTCATATTCTGCTGCTGGCACTGCCACTGGCCCTGTTTATGGGCTTGTTTATGCTGTTTGCCCCCGAAAGCGGGGTGAACTGGATGGCCCTGTTGCTGGTATGCCTGGTCTATCTGTTGGGATACAGCCTCAGCTACTATCTGCATCAGGGCAGGATCAGCCGCCTCTGGCACCATCTGGAACAGGTGGTCGGGATCAATGACGCCACCTATGAGCTGGTGCATCTCTCCAGCCATTATCAGGACGAACACGCCTTTCTCGATGCCCTGCTCAACAAGGCGGTCAGTGTGATCAATGGCGCCGAAATGGGCAGTATTATTCGGGTTGACCCCGACACCCATCAGCTGGAGTTCGAATCCTGTGTTGGCATAGATATCAGCCGCCTGAAGACAATTCACTTCACCCTGGAGCAATCCTTTGAGTACCGACTCACCAAGGGCAAATGCGACCGGGTGGTGGTCATAGACGATATGCGCAATATCAATGCCGGCAGCACACTGTCAGAGGAAGAGCAGGAAATACTGCTGACGGCGGCCAAGGAGCCCATACGCTCAACCCTATCCAGCCCGATACACATCGACGGCAAACTCTACGCCATGCTGAACCTCGACAGCAGCCAAATGGGCGCCTTCAGCGACTATGACCGCAACCTGGTGTCGATACTCACCCACGAAGCCGCCAACGCCATTTCTCTGTACCAGAAATCCCGCCGCATTACCCAGCTGGCCCAATTCGACCCCCTGACCGGACTGCACAACAGGCGTCATTTCGAAGAGCAGGTGCCCAACTGGCAACACAATGACAGCCTGGGCAGCTTCCTGGTGCTGATAGATATGGATAACTTAAAGAAAATCAATGATCAGCTCGGGCATACCCAGGGGGATCAGGCGCTGAAACACCTGAGCCAGGTGATGCAGAAATATTGGGGCAAGAAGCAACTGCTGGCCCGCTTCGGTGGTGATGAATTCGTTGCCCTGTGTCAGGGGCCCGAATACCGCCTGCAGGAGCAACTGCAATGTATGTTGGAAGAGCTGGCCGACGGCCCCATCAAGGTGGGATTCAGTTACGGCATAGTGCCCTATGCCGGCCATTGGGAGCAGGCCTTTACCCTGGCCGATGCCGCCATGTACCGCCACAAGGACAACCGCAAAAGGGTGGCCAACCTCTAACAGGCCGTCAGACTAAAGAGCCCGGTTAGCCGAAAAATACCCGCCACAGCCAGGATGAGTCCAGATCCTCCTTGCAGCCCTTGTACTGGGCAGCATAGCGTTTGGATCTGGCATCCACCTTGGCGGCCACCTTCAGCAGCCAGGGCTTGCCCTTGTGTGTTCCCCTGCGATATCCGCCCCAGCCTTCGTGATAATTGAGGTATTGGGCCCTGGCGTCCCATTTGGACACGCCATTCAACTTATGGGTCTTGGTGATAAACCAGCCCATAAAATCCATGGCATCATCAAAATCACTGCGACTGGCCCAGCCGTTGTCCGTCTCCCTGACATAGTCGTCCCAGGTGAGGGTCTTGGCCTGGGCATAGCCATAGGCGTCACTGGCGCGGCCAATGGGGATAAAGCCCAGCACATACTCCATGGGCGGTGCGGCGTCGTGTTTGAACGAACTTTCCTGATACATCATCGCCAGCGGCACATGCACGGGAACGCCCCATTTGTCACGGGTCGCCACCGCAGCGTCGTACCAGCCCCTGTGCTCCTTGAAGATGGCACAGAGGTTATCGGGGTCCTTTGGCGGGGATGTGGCGCAGCCTCCCAGGCTCAGCAGCAACAGCGGGAGGACAGCCTTGGCCTTGAGGGTCATAGGGCATCCATTCTGAGAGTGAGGAAAAAAGTGTCCCATTAACTTCAATGGGATGCAATGCACTGTGGCTCAGTTTTGCACATCCGGTTCACACTCGACAGCCTCTTCCTGCCACACCTTGGGCTGCCAGTAATCCGGGTTATTGCCCACGTAGGGCTTGTCGGTATACAGCTGCGCCGCCAGGTGATAACGCTTACCGGCCTCAACCTTAAGATCCAGATACTTGGCGCCACGGGCGGCCAGGGCCACCTTCAGGCGCGGATCGTCGATAAGCTCGGCCAGGGTAAAACGATACACCCCGGGGCTCAAACGAAAATTGGGCCGGGACAATACCGCCTTGTCATTGAGATGGGTCACCACCACCCGGTACAGATGTTCAGCAGCCGGGGGTTCCAGATAGCCCGAGACTATGCCGCAACTGAGCTGCACATCGGGGGCCGAAGAGCAGCCCCCCAGCAGCAACAGCAAGGGCAAAAGCTTTCTCACGATGGTACCTTGAAATAATCGGCCAGGAAGCTGTCGAAATCCTGGGTGTCAGCCGCTTCCAGCGCTTGCTGCTTGTCGAGCGAGGCCTTGGCTTCGTCTTTGTACCCCTGCTCCACCTCGGCACTGAGTGGATAGGCCTTGAAATATTCCTGGTACTGATTGGCCAGGGTCATTACCCAATCACTGTGGTCCTTTCCCTCAACCACTATGGCCTGGTGAATGCGTCCGGACAGGGTATAGGCGGGATTCTCAACCGCTGCACGCCACACGGATAAGGCCTCGTGGTAAGCCTGGGTGTCATCATCGAGAAAATCCGCCAGCGCCGCCATGCGATCAAAAATTTCCAGCAACCAATCCTTGAGGCCCAGGGTTTCACCGCGGCGGCTGAGCATAAGTCCAGGGCGTCGCCCTTCGAGAATGACCTTGCGCAGGTTGGCGGCGATTTCCGCTTCCTCTGTGGCATCGGAGGCCGGTGACTCCTCAAGCAGGCAGTACAGCAGGAACAGATCCAGCAGCCTGAGTTGACTGGCCTCCACACCCACGGGGCTGAAGGGGTTCACATCCAGGGCGCGCACTTCGATGTATTCCACACCAGCGCGGGCCAGGGCCTCGGAGGGTTTCTCGCCCGCCCGGGTCACCCGCTTGGCGCGGATAGGGGCATAAAATTCGTTTTCTATCTGCAATATATTGCTGTTGAGCTGGCGATATTCGCCGTCCACCTTGACGCCAATCTCGGCAAACTTGGCCGATGGCATATGAATCGCCGCCTGAATACCGGCCAGGTAATCCGGCAGCGAGTTATAGCTCAGGTTCAGTGACTCCTGTTCGCGGTTGGTATAGCCCAAATCGCTCATCCTCAGCGAGGTGGCATAGGGCAGATACAGGGTGCCCTTGCCGGTGCGCTCAAAGGCCAGGTCTGTTTTTTGCCCCTTGATAAAGGAGGAACAGAGTGCCGGCGAGGCACCAAACAGGTAGGGCAGCACCCACACCAGGCGGCGGTAGTTGCGGATAAGTCCGAAATAGGACTCGGACACAAAATCCCCGACCGGTTCCCTGCCCTGCTTGCGGCTATAGGCTTGCAACAGGGGCCAGAGTTCGTCGGCAACGGAAAAATTGAAATGCACCCCGGAAATAATCTGCATCAGGGCGCCATATCTGTAGGTCAGTCCCTTGCGGTACAGGGTCTTGAGCTTGCCATTATTGGAGCTGCCGTATCGGGCTATGGGAATGTCTTCCAGCTTACCCACATAACAGGGCATGCTCACGGGCCAGAGCTTCTGTCCATTGAGATTGCGGACACTGTAGGCATGGGTCTCGGTCAGGCCCGTCAGCAGGCTGTCAATGTCGTGGGCCACGGGAGTAATGAATTCCAACAAGGCTTCACTGTAATCCGTGGTAATGCGCGAATGGGTCAGGGCCGAACCCAGCGCCTTGGGATGCTCATCCATGGCAAGCTGGCAGCAGGCGTTGATCCTCAGGGCCTCACGTTCTATACCCCGGCGCATCCCCAGCAGCGCATTGCGCCCTGCTTCATCGGAGAGAAATTCCAGCTTCTCATTGAATTGTGTCAATTGATTTTTCTCTACATTCTGTCGCGCCCTAGGGCACAGAGTACAGCCAGACCGCGTAGCCGACCGCCTGCTTTCAGACTGATTTCAAAATAATGCCAAACCCGGTTGGCAGGCAAGCAAATCAGCACAGCCGGTTATCCCGGCTGCTGCTTATATGGGGATGGTCGCCCCCTTTTACAATACCAGCGGCTCAACAGGATATCCCAGGGCCTTGAGCGAGGCTTCAATCCGCGCTTTATCGCCCACCACCAGGATCACCATCTGTCCCAAATCCAGCTGCTTGGCCGCCAGTTGATTCAGCTCGGCGGCGCTGATGCTGTCGGTAATTTCTCCCTGACGCACGGTGAAATCATCCTTGAGGCCGTAACGCTGGATCATCCGCATAAAGCCCGCTTTCTGGAAAGGCGTTTCATAATCCAGTGCCTGCCCCTGGGACACCGAGTTGCGCATAAAGGCCAGCTCATCTGCGCGGATCCCCTGCTCCCGATATTGAGCTATTTCTTTGACAAATTCTTTAATGGCCTCGGCGGTCACATCGGTACGGACGCTGGCGGTGGCCATAAACTTGCCGGTCTCAACACCGCCACTGAAGAAACTTCTGGCGCCGTAGGTATAGCCCTTGTCTTCCCTGAGATTGAGGTTGATGCGGCTGTTGAACGCGCCGCCAAGGGGATAGTTCATCAGGAAAGACTTGAAGTATTCACCATCGGCATCATAGGGCATGGCCACCTTGCCAATGGAAATGACCGACTGGGCCGCACCTGGTTTGTCGAGCAAATACAGGGTGCCGCCGGCAAGCGTTGGCAAGGGGGGCAAGGACGGCATGGGCACGGCCTCGCCCTGCCACTGGCCGAGCACAGCCAAGGACTTGAGCAACTTGTCCTTGGGCGCACTGGACACGGCCACAATCTGGGCGTTGCCGGCCTGGTACTGCAAGGCGTAGAAGTCTTTGACATCGTCCAATGTCAGGGAGGCCACGCTGGCCACAGTGCCCTTGTCATTGACGCCCAATGGACTGTCACCATAAAGCAGTTTGGCAAAGGCACTGGATGCCAGGAAGTTGGGATCCGAGGCCAGATGCTGCAGGGATTGCAGCGTCTGCTGCTTGGCACGCTCAAAGTCCCCCGGCAACAAACCCGGTTGCAGCAGTTTTTCCTGCACTATGGCCAGGACAGCGTCCAGCTTGCTGGTGAGTGTGGAGATCTTGATGTGACTCTGGTACTCGGCAGCGCCGAATTCAACGCTGGCCCCCAACAACTCCAGGGCCTGGGTCAGCTCTTCGGTGGAGCGATTGGCACTGGACTCATTAAGCACAGAGGCTGTGAGGCTGGCCAAGCCGGCCTTGGCCACGGGTGCCAGTCTGTGACCGCCGTTGAGATAAATGACAATTTCCGTGGTCGGGGTTTCGCGGCTTTCGGTGCCAAGCACCGCAATACCATTGGCCAGGGTGCTGCGCCACAGGGTCGGCACTTTTAGCACAGGTGCCTTGGCTGAGGCCGGCATGACGCTGCGATCAAAACTGGATATGGGCTTGGCGTCGCTCAACTTGCCTTCCACCGCCGATGCCGCCACCAAGGGAGCCGGCGCGCTGAAATTGTCCTCGGCGGCCGCGAGCGCCATGGCACCTTCAGGTACCACACTCATCACCATCATGGGTTTGTCTTTGACATACTTGGCAAATACCCGCATCACGTCGGCCTTGGTCACGCTGGCATAACGCTCAAGATCGTGGGCCACCATGTTGGGGTTGTCGAACAAGGTCTGGTTGTAGGCCAGGGTCGATACCTTACCGCGCACGCTCTGGAGGTTGAATATGGTATCGGACTCAAATTGCACCTTGACCTTCTCAAGATCTTCATCGGTCACGCCGCGCTGTTCAAATTCCTTGATGGACTCCAGCAACCTGGCTTCAAGCTCTTTGAGGCTGCCGCCACGGGACGGGTTGGCGAGCGCATAAAACGCCAGCTGACAGGCCAGCTCCAGGCAGGGATGGCTGGCGCCGGCCTGCACCGCAAAGCCATCTTTCACCAGATTTTTGTACACCAGGGAGGTTTTGCCGCCACCGAGTATATTGGCCAGCAGATCCAGGGCGGCCTCGTCTTCATGCTGGGCGTAAACCGTAGGGAATCCCATCCGCAGCAGCGGCAGGTGCACCTTGTCTTCCATGGAGATGTAGCGGGTTTTGTCCAGGGTCACCGGTTTTTTGGGCAGGGGCTGCACCTCGGGGCCGGCTGGGATTTCACCAAAATACTTGTTTACCCAGGCCAGGGTCTGGGCCTCGTCAAAATCGCCGCCTATGGTCAGGGTCGCATTGTTGGGACCGTACCAGCGCTGGAAAAAGTGTTTCACATCGTCGACGCTGGCGCGCTCCAGATCTTCGGGCCAACCAATAACGGGCCAGGAATAGGGATGTCCGACTGGATACAGGGCCTGATTGTATTTCTCTGACATGCGGCCATAGGGCTGGTTGTCGATGCGCTGGGCACGCTCGTTCTTCACCGTTTCCCGCTGGACCTCGAATTTTTCCTTGGTCAGGGCCGGTAGCAGGAAGCCCATGCGATCAGATTCCAGCCACAGCATTTTTTCCAGCTGATTGCTCGGCACTGTCTCGAAATAATTGGTGCGATCGGTATTGGTGGTGCCATTGAGTTCACCACCGGCCTCGGTCACCACCTTGAAGTGCTGCTCATCGGCTACGTGCTTGGAGCCCTGAAACATCATGTGTTCAAACAGATGGGCGAAACCGCTGCGACCGGCGCGCTCCCTGTCTGACCCCACATGGTAGGTCACGTCCACATGCACCAGGGGATCCGAGTTGTCCTGATGCAGTATGACGGTCAGGCCATTGGCCAGCCGGTATTTCTTGTAAGGAATGCCAACCTGCTGCGAAGAGGGCGATACGGTTTCCAGCAAACTAATGCCCTGGGGCAATTCCGGAGCGGGACTTTGGTGGGCACAGCCGCTCAAAGCTGCCGATATCGCGGCGGCGAGGATCCATTTTTTCATGGCAAGTTCCTTATATACAAAGCAAATGATTCAGCCAAGGGCTGACTATAACAGACAATCACGCCGGCTCAAGCCGGGCCTGTTGCCGGGCTGTAAGCAGATTTTTCCACAAAGCGCTCCGGTTGCCGGACTTGTGCATGTTGCAAAAGGGTGTCATGTTAACGACAACAAAACAAACGCTTGCCGCACAATAAGTTATAAGAAAAACGTTTTGGTCGCACTCGCCCCCTGCCGTTACAATGACCTATGGTGGTTCTCGGCGGGCATCGACGGACACTGAGTGCCACACCAGCTAATTTCGGGGATCTGCATGTTGCTTCAAACACTTAATCGAATTCCATTCTGGCAGAAAGTGCTGCTGGGTTTTGCTCTGGGTACTGTCACCGGGGTCATTTTCGGCGAGGGTGCGACCCTGCTCAAGCCCCTGGGCGAACTGTTTATCAGCGCCATCAAGATGCTGGTTGCGCCCCTGGTACTCTGTGCCATAGTGGTCAGTATCACCTCCCTTGGCAACGCCGCCAATCTCAAGCGCCTGAGCATAAAGACCCTCGGTATGTTCATGCTGACCGGCACCATAGCCTCACTGATAGGTCTGGCCGTTGGCAGCGCCATTGATATGGGTGGCTCAATGGCACTGGCCACCACAGAGGTGCGCGAGCGCAATATCCCCGGCTTTGCCCAGGTGTTGCTGGACATGATCCCGGTCAACCCCTTTGCGTCCCTGGCCGATGGGAAGGTGCTGCAGATCATCGTTTTTGCCGCCCTTATCGGTATCGCCATCAACGGCGTGGGTGAAAAAGCCGAGCCACTCAAACGCACCTTTGAGGCCGGTGCCGAGGTCATGTTCCAACTGACCCGCATGGTACTCAAGCTGACCCCCCTTGGGGTATTTGGTCTGATGGCCTGGGTGGTGGGTGAATACGGTCTCTCAACCCTGCTGCCCCTGGGCAAGTTCATCCTGGCGATTTATATTGCCGCCCTTATTCACATCATCTTTGTCTATGGCGGCCTGGTGAAATTCGGCGCGGGTTTGAGTCCGTTGCAGTTTTTCCGCAAGGCCATGCCGGCGCAGCTGGTGGCCTTCAGCACCGCGTCAAGCTTTGGCACCCTGCCGGTAACGACCCGCTGTACCGAGGCAATGGGCGTGTCCAAGAATTACAGCGCCTTTGTCCTGCCCATGGGCGCCACCATGAACATGGACGGCTGTGGCGGTATTTATCCGGCCATCGCCGCCATCTTCATCGCCCAGATTTACGGCATCCCGCTGGATATGACCGACTATATGTTGATTGCGGTGACCGCAACAGTGGCCTCGGTGGGCACAGCCGGGGTTCCCGGCAGCGCCATGGTGATGCTGACCGTCACCCTGGGTGTCATTGGCCTGCCTCTGGAGGGTATAGCCTTTATCGCCGCCATCGACAGGGTGATAGACATGATACGCACCTGTACCAATGTCACCGGCGACATGATGACCGCTGTGGTGGTAGGTAAATCGGAAGGCCAACTGGATCTGGCCAAGTTTGAGCAGCAAGAATCTACTGTCGAAGAAGTCGTGGAAGAAGAGCAGGAAGAAGTTCGCGCCTAAACTGCAACCAAATTAAAGGCCGCCTTGGGGCGGCCTTTTGTTTTACAAGCACTTGGTGATTCCGGTTATGGCGCCTAAACTGGATTCATCAACAATCACCAGTAAGTGCAATGACCAGACTCTTTCTTTTACCCCTGTTACTTTGCCTGCTGTGGAGCATGTTCCTGTACTTCAGGCGCATCCCCCTTGCCGAAGGTAAGCAAGGCTATGTTTATATCCTCAGTGGCAGTGGCATTCTGATTGCCCTGCTCAGCCTGCTGCTGTGGCTGACGCACTGAGTCAGCCCAGTACCGCAAGCAAGATACCCGCTGCCACCGCACTGCCCAGCACACCGGCCACATTGGGGCCCATGGCATGCATCAACAGGTAATTGTGGGGATTGGCTTCCAGTCCCACTTTATTGGCCACCCTCGCCGCCATGGGCACAGCCGACACCCCTGCAGCACCTATGAGCGGATTGACCTTGCCACCACTGAGTTTGCACATCAGCTTGGCCATCAATACCCCGGCCGCGGTGCCAATGGCAAAGGCTATGGCTCCAAGCACCAGGATCCCCAGGGTTTCCATGCGCAAAAACTGCGCCGCCGACAGTTTGGAGCCCACCGCCAAGCCGAGAAATATGGTCACTATGTTGATAAGCTCGTTTTGGGCGGTATTGGACAGCCTGTCCACGACCCCGGACTCGCGCATCAGGTTCCCCAGGCAAAACATGCCCACCAGGGGCGTGGCCGCCGGCAGAAACAGAATTGTCAGGCCCAGTACCATCAGCGGAAAAATAATTTTCTCCTGTTTGCTGACTTCCCGCAGCTGCTCCATCTTGATGGCCCGCTCCTGAGGCGTGGTCAGGGCGCGCATAATCGGCGGTTGTATGATGGGCACCAGTGCCATATAGGAATAGGCCGCCACGGCAATGGCCCCCAATAGCTCAGGCGCCAGTTTGGAAGCCAGGAAAATTGCCGTCGGACCGTCGGCGCCGCCTATGATGGCGATGGCCGCCGCATCCTTAAGGCTGAATTCAAACCCAGGCACCAGGTTCAGGGCAATGGCACCGATGAGAGTCGCAAAAATGCCGAATTGGGCGGCCGCCCCCAGTAACAAGGTTTTGGGGTTGGCGATAAGCGCCCCAAAGTCCGTCAGGGCACCCACCCCCATAAAGATCAGCAAGGGAAACACCCCGGTTTCTATGCCCACATGATAGGCGTAGTACAAGAGGCCACCCTCTTCGGTAAAGCCGGCATTGGGGATGTTGGCCAGCACGGCACCAAAGCCTATGGGCAACAACAGCAGCGGCTCAAATCCCCGCACTATGGCCAGGTAAAGTAACAGGCCACCCACAGCCATCATAAGTGCCTGACCGGCGCTGAAGTGGGCCAGGCCCGTCTCGGCCCAGAAGGCCAGCAATCCATCCATAACGTCTCCTAAAGCAAGGACATGGCTTTAAACCAATGACAAGAGCTGGGCACCGACCGTCACCGAGTCCCCTTCCTTGACCCACAGCTTGGCGATAACACCATCGGCCTGGGCGCGGATCTCGGTTTCCATCTTCATGGCTTCCAAGATGATCACCACGTCTCCGGCGCAAACCCTGTCTCCCGGCGACACGTGAACCTTGAAGATATTGCCGGACAAGGGAGCATTCATCTCCAGCCTGCATTCGCCTGTCTCAGGCACCACAGGGCTCGGCTTTGAGGCACCGCCAAGGGGTTGGATTTGGCTTATCTCACCGCCGGCGGACACCTCAACCACAAAACGCTGGCCTTCGACCGTCACAGTGTAGGTTTCAGGCCCGCTGCTGACGGATGGCGGAGGCTCAGTGCACGGTGCAGGCTCAAAGGCATCGGTATTGCCGCGGTTGCGCAAAAATTGCAGCCCGATTTGCGGAAACAGGGCGTAGGTCAGTACATCGTCATCGAGGCCGTCACAAAGGAGAAACTGCTCACTGGCGGCGCGGGCACTGAGCTCGCTGCGCAACCTGTCCAATTCGGGCTGCAGCAGATCTGCCGGACGGCAGTTGATGGGCTCAGCACCCGCCAGCACCCGCGCCTGCAACTCGGGATTCACCGGCGCAGGGGTGGCACCGTATTCCCCTTTAAGCACGCCCTCGGTTTCCCGGGTCAGGGACTTGTATCTTTCCCCCATAAGCACGTTGATCACCGCCTGGGTGCCCACTATCTGAGAGGTGGGGGTCACCAACGGCAGGAAACCCAAATCTTCCCGAACTCTTGGGATTTCATCCAGCACCAGATCCAGCTTGTCCAGCGCCCCCTGCTCACGGAGCTGGCTCTCCATATTGGTCAGCATGCCGCCGGGCACCTGGGCCCGCAGAATACGGGAATCAATGCCCTGTAATGCCCCCTCGAAACGGGCATACTTCCTGCGGACCTTGCGGAAATAGGCCGCTATGTCTTCCAGCAGCGCCAGATCCAGACCGGTACTGCGCTCGGTATCCTCCACCATGGCCACCAGGGTTTCGGTAGCGCTGTGACCATAGGTCTGGCTCATGGAGGAAATGGCGGTATCCAGCACGTCTATGCCGGCCTCAATAGCTTTCTGATAGGTGGCGGTGGACAGTCCCGTGGTGGCATGGCAATGCATGGCAATCACCAGGCCGGTCTGACTCTTGAGTCGGCTGACCAGTTCAAAGGCCTCCATGGGCCTGAGCAATCCCGCCATATCCTTGATGCACAGGGAATCACAGCCCATGTCTTCCAGGCGTTTGGCCATGTCCACCCAGGTATCGAGATTGTGTACCGGACTGGTGGTGTAGGAGATGGTACCTTGAGCGTGTGCACCGACCTGTTTGACGGCCCGCACCGCTTCCTGCAAGTTACGCACATCATTCATGGCATCAAAAATACGGAATACATCCATACCATTTTCGTGGGCGCGCTCGACAAACCTGTGCACCAGATCATCAGCGTAGTGGCGATAGCCCAGCAGATTTTGTCCCCGCAGCAACATCTGCTGCGGCGTATTGGGCATGGCTTGCTTCAGCAGCCGCAATCTTTCCCAGGGATCTTCCCCCAGATAACGAATGCAGGCATCGAAAGTGGCGCCGCCCCAGGTTTCCAGCGACCAGTAACCCACCTGATCAAGTTTGGCCGCAATGGGCAACATATCGTCGATGCGCAACCGGGTCGCCAGCAAGGATTGGTGGGCGTCCCTCAGCACCACATCGGTCAGGGCCAGTGGCTTACTCATTGATTCTGTCCCTCCCGGGTTCTGTGTTGAAAAATGGCAATGCGTATGGCTTCAAGTACCTTTGGGTCCAGCCCCTGTGGAATGGCAGGCCGGTCAGCCGAAGGAACCGGCTGTGGCTTTGCCTCGGGACCATAAATACGCGCTACCCAATGAATACCGAGGATCAGCAACCCAAGAAAGAGGTAAACCAGGCCCATGCCCAGTAACAGGAGCCCAAGGGCGTCGCCCAGCTGTGAAATGATAGATGTCATAGCAATACCTTTGTCTGTTCTAAACGCCGGACAGCAGCGTGCCAAGCCCGATAGGCTATCGAGTCGAACGCAATAGCGCTGACAATAAGATAACCAATATACAACAATTCAGCCACAAGCTTTGTAAAATGGTATGACCAATGTCTAATGGGCTAAGACGGGGAATTCAGGAAAGTGTCGTTTTTATGCTGATTAAATGAGAAATCTATAACAAAATGCTCAATAAGCACACAATCATTATCGCTTTGTGGCTACAGAACATGAGAGATAATCAGCTTGGAAATCGAACAGCTTGAAGAAGTAAAAATCCACCTGCATAGCAGGTGGCTTTGACACAGCCCCCTAAAAGGGGGCTTAAAAACTAACCTTCCAACCCTAACGCTATTTGCCGTTTCTCTTCTTCTTTGGCTGTCTTTTCCTGGTGCCGTACATATCTACGGATTATGTCTTCGTTTGCTCCTACTGAGTCCACAAAATAACCCCGTTGCCAGAAGTGATTCCCCCAGAGCTTGTGCTTTCTTAAATAAGGAAATTTGGCAAACATCCTGATCGCGGTTCTCCCTTTAACAAAACCCATTAAATCCGACACGCTTAGACTGGGTGGGGTTCTGACTACTAGATGGACATGATCTTCCTGAACATTTAGTTCCACGACTCTGCATTTCTTCATGTTGCAGTAAACATAGATACTTCGATAAAGCTCTCTGCCGAGATTACCTTTCAGGATTTTGTACCTGTACTTGGGTGTCCAAACGAGGTGATACTGACAACGATAGAATACGTGAGACGCGGATTCATATCTGCTCATGCTACTTACTCCTTGATTTGCTGGTAACAAACCGAGGGAGTATTTAGCATGGGCATTCTCCGGGCAAAGCCCCACCAGAACGATCACCACCTCCATAGGAGGTGGTTTTAGGGTGACAATAAAAAAGCCCCTGAGTCAAACTCAGGGGCTTTTATTTGGTGCGCATGGAAGGAGTCGAACCTCCGACCGCCTGGTTCGTAGCCAGGTACTCTATCCAGCTGAGCTACATGCGCATAAATCGGTACTCGGGCGATTGCCTGTGAGTATAGTAAAGAATGGCGGAGAAGGAGGGATTCGAACCCTCGATGGGAGATAAAGCCCATACTCCCTTAGCAGGGGAGCGCCTTCGGCCACTCGGCCACCTCTCCGCGAATTTGGCGCGCATGGAAGGAGTCGAACCTCCGACCGCCTGGTTCGTAGCCAGGTACTCTATCCAGCTGAGCTACATGCGCATTGAATTCGGGTCAATCTTTAGGGACTCTTGGCGCGCATGGAAGGAGTCGAACCTCCGACCGCCTGGTTCGTAGCCAGGTACTCTATCCAGCTGAGCTACATGCGCGTTTCAAAGAGTCTGTGCAGTATTCTGAAGTCTGAAATGGCGCGCATGGAAGGAGTCGAACCTCCGACCGCCTGGTTCGTAGCCAGGTACTCTATCCAGCTGAGCTACATGCGCGTGATAAATCAGAAATACAGAAGCAGAAGTGGCGCGCATGGAAGGAGTCGAACCTCCGACCGCCTGGTTCGTAGCCAGGTACTCTATCCAGCTGAGCTACATGCGCGAATTGTTTTCTTTACTGCTAAAAACGAAAAAAGCTGGCGCGCATGGAAGGAGTCGAACCTCCGACCGCCTGGTTCGTAGCCAGGTACTCTATCCAGCTGAGCTACATGCGCACACTTTTAACGCTTTAAGAAAATGGCGGAGAAGGAGGGATTCGAACCCTCGATGGGAGATAAAGCCCATACTCCCTTAGCAGGGGAGCGCCTTCGGCCACTCGGCCACCTCTCCGGTTTTCTTGGCGCACATATTACTGTTTGACGGAAATAAGTCAAACCCTTTTTGGGAAAGGAATTCCGTTTGCCCTGTTTTTAATCAGCTGCTTTGGCAACGGGCCTGAATCCACATCCATCCAGGAGCAAAACTGCGAGTTTATTGAGCAAAAAATGATAAAAATCAAGCGGCTTTATCCAAATTTTGGACAATAAAAAAGCCAGTATAATACTGACTCTTCTATTGCCCTTTCCAAGCGGTTGCGGGTCTCAGTAGTTACCGCCTTCTGAGGTACCGGTCTTTTCTGACTGAATACGCTGGTAGATCTCTTCACGGTGAACAGATACTTCTTTAGGCGCATTCACACCGATACGGACCTGATTGCCCTTTACACCCAGCACTGTCACTGTGACTTCATCACCAATCATCAGTGTTTCACCAACACGACGAGTCAAAATCAGCATTCGTTTGCTCCTTAAGTTCCCATATCATACACACGGCACTGCCCCGCATACGTCCTTATTATAAGGTCAGCTTAGTACAAATTAATAGTATTCAATACTAAAACCGTCATTTACTTACACCTTATTTAAGGCGAAAGCGTGATGCAGTGCGCGAACGGCGTGTTGTAGTTTCTCTTCAGCTATCACCACTGACAGCTTGATTTCAGACGTCGACAGTAGCTTAACCTGTATACCGACGCCAGCCAAAATTTCAAATACCCTGGATGCCACATCCGTCAGCGCCAGCTCGCCGTTACTGACAAGGGACACCTTGGCCAAACCGGTCTCGTAACTAACCGTGCCCAGCGAATGCTGGCTGCCAAGCTCGTCCAGTAACCTCAGGCACTGCTCCATGGCATTCACCGGCAAGGTGAGACCAAGACCATCGGCCGCATCGAGCTTGACCACCAGGTCGGTCTCCACGCCGCCATTGAGCAGACACTGAAATAAGGCCTTCTCAATCTCGGTGTTTTTTGCCACCTCGCTCAGTGACACCAGACCCAAGCCCTTGCTGACGGCTATCCCCACTATGCCGGCCTCGGCCATGTCGGTGCCGTCAAAGCGGATCAGGGTGCCGCTGCCATGCTCAAAGCTCGACAGCACCCTCAGAGGCACCCGGTAGCGCTCGGCACAGGCGACACTGTCGGGATGCAACACCTTGGCTCCCAGCTTGGCCATTTCATACATGGCCTCAAAGCTGATTTCATCCAGCTTCTGGGCACTGGGTTCCAGATTCGGATCCGTGGTGTACACACCGCAGACATCGGTGAAAATCTGGCATTCATCGGCCTTGAGCGCCGCAGCTATTGCCACCGCCGTGGTGTCCGAGCCACCGCGCCCCAGGGTAGTGATATCCCCCTGGGGGTCTACCCCCTGAAATCCCGCGACCACGGGGAGCACCCCGGAATCGAGCAGGGCCTTCAGGTACTCGGTTTCCACCTTGTCTATGGCCGCCCGGCCAAACTGGCTATTGGTCAGTATCTTCACCTGGCCACCGCACAGAGAGCGGGCCTTGACCCCACGCTTGCTCAGCGCCATGGTCATCAGGGCGATACTCACCTGCTCACCGGTGGACACCAGCATATCCAGTTCCCTGGGGTGAGCCTTGGGATCCACCTCGGCCGCCAGGGCAAACAGACGGTTGGTTTCACCGGCCATTGCCGACAACACCAAGACCTGTTGCTCACCGTTAAAGTGAGCCTTGGCGATGGCATCGGCCACCGCCTCAATACGTTCGAGGGACCCAACCGAGGTGCCACCGAACTTCTTCACATAAAGTTTATTCACAAAAAGCCTGCTACTGCCCAGCGTGATACATGCCCAACAGACTTAAAATTACAGACGCTCGGTCAACCATGGCAACACGGAAGCCAGGGCCGCACTCAGCTTGGCCGGCTCGGTGCCTCCGGCCTGGGCCATGTCGGGACGACCACCGCCCTTGCCGCCCACCTGGGACGCCACCATGGCTACCAGTTCACCGGCCTTGACCTTAGCGGTCAAATCCTGGGTAACACCGGCAATCAGGTTAACCTTGTCGCCGGCACCAATACCCAGTACCACAACACCGGACTTGAGCTTCTGCTTAAGCTCATCCTGCAAACCACGCAGGGCACCGGCTTCGACACCTTCCAGTTGCTTCACCAGCACCTTGATGCCATTGATTTCAACCGCATCGCCGGCCAAATCGGCGCTGGCCGCAGCGGCCAGCTTGTCTTTCAGCTGGGCGTTTTCTTTTTCCAGTTGGCGGGCCTTATCGAGCTGCGCCTTCAACTTGGCCACCACAGAGGACGCATCGGCCTTGAGCAGGGCCGCAGCTTCTTCCAATTCGGCTTGCTGCTGGGCCACATAGGCCATGGCAGCGGCGCCGGTCACGGCTTCAATACGGCGAATACCGGCGGCAATACCGCCTTCTGAGGTGATCTTGAACAGACCTATGTCACCGGTGCGGCCCACATGGGTACCACCACAGAGTTCGATGGAGAAATCCCCCATGGTCACCACGCGCACCTTGGCATCGTATTTCTCACCGAACAGCGCCATGGCGCCCTTGGCCTTGGCGGCGTCAATGTCCATTTCCTCAACACCCAGTTCATGGTTGCGACGAATCTGGGCGTTGACCAGCTCTTCCACTTGCTTGAGTTCATCGGCCTTGACCGCTTCAAAGTGGGAGAAGTCGAAACGCAGACGCTCAGGGTCAACCAAAGACCCCTTCTGGGTCACGTGGCTGCCCAGCACCTGGCGCAGCGCGGCGTGCAGCAAATGGGTCACAGAGTGGTTCAGCTGAGTGCGATGGCGCAGCTTCTTGTCCACCAGCGCCTTGACCGTGTCACCCACCTTGAGGCTACCGGACACCAGGGCACCCTTATGACCTGTGGCCTGGCCGAATTTTTGGGTATCCTTGACGGCGAACTCAACGCCATCGGCCAGCAACTGGCCTTTGTCACCCACCTGACCGCCGGACTCGGCGTAGAAAGGCGTATTATCCAGCACCACCACCAACTCATCGCCGGCATTGGCCTGGGTTACGGCCTCACCATTGAGGTACAGAGCCAACACCTTGGCATCACCTGTGAGTTCACTGTAACCACAGAATTGGGTGTCGGTATCTATCTTGAGGGCGGCATTGTAGTCGGCGCTGAATTGGCCGGCAGCCTGGGCGCGGCTGCGCTGTTCGGCCATGGCGGCATTGAAGCCGGCCTCATCGACCTTGATGTTGCGCTCACGGCACACGTCAGCGGTCAGATCCACAGGGAAGCCGTAGGTATCGTAGAGTTTGAAGACGGTTTCACCATCGAGGGTATCGCCCTTGAGCTCGGCCAGGGCCGAATCCAGGATCCCCAGACCACGCTCCAGGGTACGGGCAAACTGCTCTTCCTCGGCCTTGAGCGCCTTTTCCACTATGGCCTGGGTGGCCTTGAGTTCCTTGGCGGCATCGCCCATGGCCTCAATCAGGGTTGGCACCAACTTGTAGAAGAAGGTATCGGTGGCGCCCAGCTTGTTGCCGTGACGCACGGCGCGGCGAATGATGCGACGCAGCACATAGCCGCGACCTTCATTGGAAGGCATCACGCCATCGGCCACCAGGAAGGCGCAGGAGCGAATATGGTCGGCAATTACGCGCAGTGATTTGTTTTCCAGATCGTTAACGCCAATGATCTCGGCGGCCTTGGCAATCAGCTTCTGGAAAATATCGATTTCGTAGTTGGAGTGTACGCCCTGCATGATGGCGGAAATACGCTCAATACCCATGCCGGTATCCACGGCAGGCTTGGGCAGCGGCTCCATGGTGCCGTCGGCATGACGGTTGTACTGCATGAATACTATGTTCCAGATCTCGATAAAGCGATCACCATCTTCTTCCGGGCTGCCGGGACGGCCACCCCAGATGTGCTCGCCGTGATCGTAGAAGATCTCGGTACAGGGGCCGCAGGGACCCGTATCACCCATCTGCCAGAAGTTGTCCGAGGCATAGGGGGCGCCCTTATTGTCGCCGATGCGGATAATGCTCTCGGCTGGTACGCCGATTTGCTTGTTCCAGATTTCAAAGGCTTCGTCGTCTGTTTCATAGACGGTCACACACAGACGTTCTTTAGGCAATTTCAGGGTAACGGTCAGGAATTCCCAGGCAAAACGAATGGCGTCTTCCTTGAAGTAGTCACCAAAGCTGAAGTTACCCAGCATTTCAAAGAAGGTGTGATGACGGGCGGTGTAACCTACGTTGTCCAGATCGTTGTGCTTGCCACCGGCACGCACGCAGCGCTGGGCTGTGGTGGCGCGCACATAGCTGCGCTTCTCCATTCCCAGAAAACAGTCCTTGAACTGGTTCATACCCGCGTTGGTGAACAACAGGGTGGGATCATTGCCTGGCACCAGTGAACTGCTGTCCACGATCTGGTGACCTTGTTGTCTGAAATATTCCAGGAAAGCACTGCGGAGCGCTGCTGTGGTTTGATACATGAAAACGTCCTGAATTATGAATTAGCCTGAATCACAAGCCGCAGCCAGGTTCCCGGGCTGCCGACGAAAATTTGGGGGCCATTATAACCATAAGCAAAGCCAAGATGATAGCGCCCTACCGAGAAATCCAGTACCGGTGCAGGCCTTGAACTGCCTTGGATTTTTGACTTTGCGTTGGGGATCAAGTGACGGCAAACAGGCATTTTCCCGTTCCGCTTTTTGGGGCCGGTATAGACACCCTTAATCAGGTGCCCAACGGTATTAGACGGGAACAGGAAAAAGCATGGGATAGGACTCGCCAACCTCATACTTAAATGAACAGTAATCATTGAAAGTACTGGAAAGTAAAAATCCACCTGCATAGCAGGTGGCTTTGACACAGCCCCCTAAAAGGGGGCTTAAAAACTAACCTTCCAACCCTAACGCTATTTGCCGTTTCTCTTCTTCTTTGGCTGTATTTTCCTGGTGCCGTACATATCTACGGATTATGTCTTCGTTTGCTCCTACTGAGTCCACAAAATAACCCCGTTGCCAGAAGTGATTCCCCCAGAGCTTGTGCTTTCTTAAATAAGGAAATTTGGCAAACATCCTGATCGCGGTTCTCCCTTTAACAAAACCCATTAAATCCGACACGCTTAGACTGGGTGGGGTTCTGACTACTAGATGGACATGATCTTCCTGAACATTTAGTTCCACGACTCTGCATTTCTTCATGTTGCAGTAAACATAGATACTTCGATAAAGCTCTCTGCCGAGATTACCTTTCAGGATTTTGTACCTGTACTTGGGTGTCCAAACGAGGTGATACTGACAACGATAGAATACGTGAGACGCGGATTCATATCTGCTCATGCTACTTACTCCTTGATTTGCTGGTAACAAACCGAGGGAGTATTTAGCATGGGCATTCTCCGGGCAAAGCCCCACCAGAACGATCACCACCTCCATAGGAGGTGGTTTTAGGGTGACAACAAAAAGCCCCGACGCAGTCGGGGCCTTTGATTGTCTGATCATTGCCAATCATTCATAGGGGTCGAATTCCAGGCCATGGGCTACCTGGTCAAAGCCAAAGCCCTGGCCCAGCAAGTAACGCACCCGTCTGGCCTTGTCTTTGGCATCCGCTATGGGGGCGAGACCAAATTTCTTGCGCGCCTTGGTGCGCGCCAGGGCAAACCAGTCTTGATCGCAGCCGTTGAGCGCGGTTTCCACGGACTCCCGCGACAGGCCTTTTTGCAACAGGGCCTGGCGGATACGAGTCGGACCATGGCCCTTGGCAATGTGACTGCGGATAAGCTGCCCGGCATAGCGGCCATCATCCAGATAACCGCGCAGCTCACATTCGGCGAGCACGGTTTCCACTTCCTGTAGCTCATGGCCCTTGGCCAGCAGCTTGGTTTTAAGCTCTTCCCGACCGTGATCCCGCCGCGCCAGCAAAGTCAGCGCGGCTTGCATCAGTTCTGGGTTCAGAACACTTCCCCGGTTTCTAAATCGACGTTTTCGCCACTGCTGTCACTGCTGCTGGCGGCGGCACTGCTGCCATCGGCACGGTGCAGCAACATCTCGCGCAGGGTCTTGTCGATTTCGGCGGCGATTTGTGGATTGTCAATCAGGAACTTACCGGCATTGGCGCGGCCCTGACCAATCTTGTCGCCCTTGTAGCTGTACCAGGCACCGGATTTTTCAATCAACTTGTGCATCACACCCAGATCCACCAGTTCGCCGGTGCGGTTGATACCCTGACCATAAAGGATTTGGAAGTCGGCTTGCTTGAACGGTGCAGCAATCTTGTTCTTAACCACCTTAACGCGGGTTTCGTTACCCACCACCTCGTCGCCTTCCTTGATGGCGCCGGTGCGACGGATATCCAGACGCACTGAGGCGTAGAACTTGAGCGCGTTACCACCTGTGGTGGTTTCCGGGTTGCCGAACATGACACCAATCTTCATACGAATTTGGTTGATGAAGATAAGCAAGGTGTTGGATTGCTTGAGGTTACCCGCCAGCTTACGCATGGCCTGGCTCATCATGCGCGCCGCCAGACCCATGTGGGAATCACCGATTTCACCTTCGATTTCAGCCTTGGGGGTCAGGGCCGCAACCGAGTCGACGATGATCACATCCACGGCACCGCTGCGGGTCAGGGCATCACAGATTTCCAGCGCCTGTTCTCCCGTGTCCGGCTGAGAGCAGAGCAGATTGTCGATATCCACGCCCAGCTTCTTGGCATAGATGGGGTCCAATGCGTGTTCGGCGTCGATAAAGGCGCACACCTTGCCTTCACGCTGGGCAGCGGCAATCACTTCCAGTGTCAGAGTTGTTTTACCTGAAGATTCAGGACCATAGATCTCAACGATACGGCCCATTGGCAGACCACCGGCCCCCAGAGCCACGTCCAGAGACAGCGAACCTGTGGAGATGGTTTCCACATCCATGGAGCGGTCTTCACCCAGCTTCATGATGGAGCCCTTGCCAAACTGCTTCTCAATTTGGCCCAGAACGGCGGCTAACGCTTTCTCTTTGTTTGGATCTATCTTCATTCCTGTTCCCTCTTAAAGCAGCCCTGTGGCTGTCAATAAAGTCGCGATTATTCTGTTGGCGCAACCCCGAACGGCGTCGGCATGTTTGTACTTAACTGAGGCTAGTATACTGTACAATCATACAGTATCAAGCCCAGGTAAAATATTTTTTCCCTGTGCCCGCAGCCCCGGCCCTGGTGGCAATTTGCACCGACGCAGGGGCTTTTAGCGCTATGGGGCTCAATTTCAACGAAAACCTTGTTAGTATTGGCGCCACAGTTTTCAGCGCCACCCAGCAGATACGGCCGTCCATGAACAGCACAGATTTCGACGATTTGGAAAAACACACTCCCATGATGCGTCAGTACCTGACGATGAAGGCAGCCCATCCGGATATGCTGCTGTTTTACCGCATGGGTGATTTTTATGAACTCTTCTATGAGGATGCCAAACGCGCCTCGCAGATGCTGGGCATTTCCCTCACCGCCCGCGGTAAGAGCGGCGGCGATCCCATCCCCATGGCCGGTATCCCCTATCATGCGGTGGAAGGCTATCTGGCAAAGCTGGTGCAAATTGGCCAGTCGGTGGCCATCTGCGAACAGATAGGTGACCCCGCCACCAGCAAGGGACCGGTGGAGCGCAAGGTGGTGCGGGTGGTCACGCCCGGCACCCTGACCGATGAAGCTCTGCTACAGGAGCGCCAGGACAACCTGCTGGCCGCCGTCTATCAGGGCAAGGTCGGTTTCGGCTATGCCACCCTGGATGTGGCCTCGGGCCGCTTTGTGGTGGCCGAACTCGACAGCCGTGAGGCTCTGGAGGCAGAGTTGCAACGGACCAGTCCGGCCGAACTCCTGTACAGCGAAGATTTTGCCGAGCTGGTACTGATTAACCATTTCAAGGGCAAGCGCCGCCGTCCCGAATGGGAATTTGACTATGACACCTGCGTCAAATTGCTGCTGGAGCAATTTGGTACCCGGGACTTGCGTGGCTTTGGCATTACCGATGCGCGCCTGTCACTGCAGGCAGCCGGCTGCCTGATGCAATATGTACGCGATACCCAGCGCACCGCCCTGCCCCACATCAATTCCATAGTGCGCTTTAACCAGAGCGACGCCATAGTGCTGGACGCGGCGACCCGCCGCAATCTGGAACTGACGCAGAACCTCTCAGGTGGTCGCGACAGCACCCTGGCGAGCGTGCTCGACAATACCGCCACCGCCATGGGCAGTCGCATGTTACAGCGCTGGATCCATCAACCACTGCGCAACAGAACACACATTGAATCCCGTCAGGGCGCGGTGACCGAACTCTTGGACACTCAAGGCTTTGAAGCACTCAGCCACACGCTGCGGAACTTAGGGGATATTGAGCGGATCCTCGCCCGTCTGGCGCTTCGAAGCGCCAGACCCAGGGATTTTGCCAGGCTTCGGGATGCACTGGGACTCTTGCCCGAACTCAAACAACATCTCGAAGCAAGCCAAAGTCAGCACCTGCGACAACTGGCGCTGCTGCTGGGGGAATTCCCGGCGGAGCAGGATTTGCTGGAGCGTGCCATAGTCGACAACCCGCCGATGCTTATCCGCGATGGCGGCGTGATCCGTCCCGGCTACAACGCCGAACTCGACGAGTGGCGCGGTCTCAGCGAAGGTGCGACCGACTATTTGCAGCAGCTGGAAATTCGCGAGAAGGAACGCTCCGGAATAGCCACCCTTAAAGTTGGCTATAACCGCGTCCATGGCTATTACATAGAAGTCAGCCGAGCTCAGTCGGCGCTGGTGCCCTTGTCGTACCAAAGACGCCAAACCCTGAAGAACACAGAGCGCTATATCACCCCCGAGCTCAAGGAATACGAGGAAAAGGTTTTGTCCAGCCAGGGCAAGGCGCTGGCGCTGGAAAAACAGCTGTGGGATGAGCTTTTCGATCTGGTGCTGCCAAGGCTGCACGATCTGCAGGCCTTTGCCCGCGCCGCGGCGGAACTGGACGTGCTGGCCAACTTCGCCGAGCGCGCCGAAACCCTTGGCTATCAATGCCCGGAACTGAGCGACAGAACCGGAATTTTGATTGAGGCCGGTCGCCACCCCGTGGTGGAGAGGGTCAACCAGACACCCTTTATTCCCAATCCGGTGGAGCTCTCAAACGAGCGGCGCATGCTGGTGGTGACCGGCCCCAACATGGGCGGTAAGTCCACCTACATGCGCCAGGTGGCACTGATCACCCTGATGGCCCACATAGGCTGCTTTGTGCCGGCACAGCGGGCCATTATTGGCCCGGTGGACAGGATCTTCACCCGCATCGGCGCCAGCGATGATCTGGCCTCCGGCCGCTCCACCTTCATGGTGGAAATGACCGAGACCGCCAACATATTGCACAACGCCAGTGCCAACAGCCTGGTGCTGATGGACGAAATTGGGCGCGGCACCTCCACCTATGATGGCCTGTCACTGGCCTGGGCGGCGGCCGAGTACCTGGCCCAGCGTCTGGGCGCCATGACCCTGTTCGCCACCCACTATTTTGAACTGACCCAGTTGCCTGAGCTGATTGCCGGAGTCCACAACGTACATCTGGATGCGGTGGAACACGACGACACCATTGCCTTTATGCACGCGGTGCAGGAAGGCGCCGCCAGCAAGAGCTATGGCTTGCAGGTGGCAGCGCTGGCGGGGGTGCCGAGTCAGGTGATCGCCTTGGCCAAGCACAAGTTGCATCAGTTGGAGAACCGGGATCACCAGGTACCGACATCGGGTAAGCAAAATCTGGCTCAACAGAGCCTGGCCTTGAGTCTGCCGGCCGAGCCATCGGCGGCCGAAGCCAGGCTCAAGCAGCTGAAGCCGGACGAACTCAGCCCACGTCAGGCGCTGGATTTGCTCTATGAACTCAAGGCCTTGGTAAAATAGCTGACATTGGAGCCATAAAAAAACGCCTCATCTGAGGCGTTTCTGTTAATAGGCTTCTGCGTTAGCTAATAGGCTTTTGCGCTAGCTAATAGGCTTTTGCGCTAGCTAATAGATTTATGCGCCAGCCGTTATTTATCAGCTCTGGAACAGGGCTTCCACCGACAGCCCTTGGGCACTCAGGAGATCCCGCAACCGCTTCAAGGCTTCCACCTGAATTTGTCTTACCCGCTCCCGGGTCAGGCCGATTTCGGCGCCCACATCTTCCAGGGTAGAAGGCTCGTAACCCAGCAGACCGAAACGGCGCGCCAGCACTTCCCGTTGCTTGGTGTTCAATTCGTTGAGCCACTTGACCACAGAGTTGGAGATGTCCTCGTCCTGCACCTTGAAGTCGGGGCCGACGGAGTCGTCATCTGCCAACACATCCAGCAGCGCCTTGTCGTTATCGCCCCCCAGAGGGATATCCACTGAGGTAATCTTTTCATTGAGTTTGAGCATGCGACTGACATCACCGCTGGGTAATTCCAGTTTGGCGGCAATCTCTTCGGCAGTGGGCTCATGGTCGAGTTTGTGTGCCAGTTCCCTGGCGGTGCGCAGATAAACGTTGAGTTCTTTCACCACATGAATTGGCAGCCTGATGGTACGGGTCTGATTCATGATGGCACGTTCAATGGTTTGACGGATCCACCAGGTGGCATAGGTGGAGAAACGGAAGCCGCGCTCCGGGTCGAACTTTTCCACGGCGCGGATAAGTCCCAGATTGCCTTCTTCGATAAGGTCCAGCAGGGCCAGGCCCCGATTGTTGTAACGACGGGCGATCTTCACAACCAAACGCAGGTTGCTCTCGATCATACGGTTGCGTGACTTTTCACAACCTTTCAACGCTTTTCGCGAAAAATAGACTTCTTCTTCTGCACTCAGCAGCGGGGAAAAACCAATCTCACTTAAATAGAGTTGTGTGGCATCCAAATTCCGCTGTAAATCGTCCTGTACTTGTTGTTCAAGTTCCAGGTCCTGCACCAGATTGACGTCTTCAGCGTCCATACTTTTTTCAATTACTGGTTCCTTTCCGGAAAAATCTACAAGCTCTCTAGCAACAAGGGTATTGTTTTTAAGGCTCATAATTTGCTCTCCCAAACCATTGATTCGTTGAGTTATTTACTGCACTTTCTTATCCTCCGTTGCCAATATGGCAGCCAAAAAAATTATTGTTTTGGCAAATAGTTAAGTGGGTTGACGGATTGTCCGTGGTAACGGATCTCAAAATGGAGCATTACCTGATTTGTGCCCGTACTTCCCATCTTCGCAACCGTCTGACCTGCTCTGACCTGTTGCTTTTCTTTAACCAGGATCTTGTCTGCATGGGCATAGGCACTGAGATAATCATCATTGTGTTTGATGATGACCAAGTTGCCGTATCCCCTGAGGGCACTACCGGCATAAACCACCTTGCCATCTGCCGCGGCACTGATGAGTTCTCCTCGGCGCCCCGCGATCTTGATCCCTTTATTCCCCTGCTCTGTGGCAGAGAAGGTCCCAATCATTGTGCCCTTTACAGGCCACACCCAGCGGCTTACCTCTTCCGGAAGCCCGTCGGGGCTGTGGATAACAGGGTTAACTTTTTGTTGGGAACTTGTTACAGAGTACGCAGACTTGGTAGCCGGATCAAGTGTTTTTTTTGTACTATTCCGATTGGCGTTCTGTTGCGCACCATTCCGCTTATCTTCTTGTTTTTTATATATTTTATCTTTAGGCTTTTGCACTGCAGCCAGACGCTGTGCCGCTTCGGCTTCCGCCTGATTTTTTGTAAGTTTGCGTGTCGTTCTGAGGACCAAAACCTGGCCGGGATAGATGGTGTAGGGCTTTTTCAGGCGATTGAGCCAGGCGATTTCGGTATAGTCGCGGCCCGCAGCCCATGCGATGGAGTAAAGAGTATCCCCGCGTTTAACCTTATAGCTGTTGCTTTGCAGTGTGCCGCGATCCCGGCCAGCGGATTTTCCCTGGCCGATGCTCTCCACCGGTGCTGGACGATGGGCTTGAAAACTGCAGCCTGCCATGAGCAGGCAGAGGATCAGGCTCAGGGATCTCATGTGATCAGGCCAGCTCACCACTTATCAGCGGCACGAAGCGCACCGGCTCAACGACCTCGGAAATAAATTGCTCACCGCTGCGGCTGATGCGCATCAGTTGCTGCAATTCGTCTCCGACAGGAATAATCAACTGGCCACCGTCGGCGAGTTGGTCGAGCAATGCTTGGGGTACAGTACTGGCCGCAGCCGTCACCATGATGGCATCAAAGGGGGCCTTGCTGGGCCAGCCCTGCCAACCGTCACCGTACTTAAACGACACGTTGTGCAGATCCAGTCGTTTAAGGCGCTGCCGCGCCTGGATCTGTAGTCCCTTAATGCGTTCAATGGTACAAAGCTCATCCACCAGCTGGGCCAAAATTGCCGCCTGGTAGCCCGAGCCAGTCCCTATCTCAAGTACCCGCTTGGGATTGCGTGCCAGCACCATTTCCGTCATGCGTGCCACTATGTAGGGTTGGGATATGGTTTGCCCCTGGCCTATGGGCAGCGCGGTATTCTCATAGGCCTTGTGGGCCAGAGCCGCATCCAGAAACAGCTCCCTTGGCGTGTTGGCAATGGCTTCCAAAACCCGTGGCGAGCTGATCCCCGCCTCTTGCAGGCGTTTTGCCAGGTTGATTGCCACTGCACGGGAAAGCCGGGTCATATTTTCTCTATCCAATCTGTAAGTGCATTGAGTTGTCCGTAGGCGGTCAGATCCACGGTTAAGGGGGTGATGGACACGTATCCATCCGCCACGGCGCCAAAATCCGTGCCCGCTCCGGCGTCCTGCTCCGCTCCCGGAGGGCCCAGCCAGAAGATTTCCCGCCCGGCCGGATCCCGGGTTCTGACCACGCCCTCGGCGCGGTGCCTGGCCCCCAGGCGAGTCACCTTTATCCCCTTGATGTCCTCCAGGGGCAGATCCGGCACATTGACGTTCAAGATCTGATCTGCTGGCAGCGGATGACTCATCAGCCCTCGCACTATGCGCACCGTCACTTCGGCGGCAGTGGCGTAATGCTTAAGCTCGCGCCCCACCAGGGAGACAGCGATGGCCGGCAAGCCCTGAAAGCGCCCTTCCATGGCCGCCGCTACTGTGCCCGAGTACAAGGTGTCGTCGCCCATATTGGCACCGGCATTAATGCCGGACACCACCATGTCCGGCTCCACATCGCACAATTCGCGGATGGCAATATGGACACAATCGGAGGGCGTACCATTAACCGCCAGGTAACCGTTATCTAAGCTATTAATTCTTAATGGATTCGTCAAGGTTAACGAATTGCTGGCGGCGGAGCAGTTGCGATCCGGTGCCACCACCTGCACTTTGGCTATGGCTGACAGCGCCTCGGCCAGGGCCCTGAGGCCCGGCGCCTGCACCCCATCGTCATTACTGACCAGCAGGAACATCGGCTTCCTCCGCCTTATTTGCCACGGCCTCCCGCCAAGCCTGCTCCTGCACATCCGTGTATTGACACAGCTCCCGCAATACGCTGGTGGCGAAGCTGCCGGCGGGCAGGATGAAATCCAGTACCAGGGTATCACCATCAACCTTGTGGGACAGGGTCTCGGGTTTGAGCAACAGGGGGCGACGCTCCTGCTCCAGCCCGGCCTGCTCCAAGCCATCACGCTCCAGCGTAAAAGGCTCGAGCAGCTCGGTTTCCAGCGCCGCTGCCGCACCTTGGCTAAGCTGTTGCCCTCTGCCCCACTGGGGCGCCGACAACTGAATATCGCCTTCGGCGAGACGGCCCTTGAGGGTATCATCCCACTGCTCGGCAACAAAGAAACTGCGGCTGCCGGCGAGCATCACACAGTCACCGTCGAGCAGTTCCAGACCAATGCGCGCCAAACGCCCTGACACCACCTCGTTAAACAGCATGGATCGCGCCGCCGACAGGTAGATACTGCGCTTGTTTCTGTCCTTGACCTTGCGGCCCTGGAACATCTGTCTGGCCTGCACCAGGTTGCGACCGTCGTGGCCGAAGCGCTGCTCACCGTAATAATTTGGCACGCCACTTTGGGCTATCAACGCCAGCCGCGCTTCCAGGGCCGCCATGTCCGAAACATTGCGCAATGTCAGGGTAAAGCGGTTGCCGCTGAGGGCGCCGGTACGCAGCTTTTTGTTGTGACGGGCTGAACTCAAAATGGTCAGCTGCTCGCTGTTGAGTTCGGTCCATGCCGGCGTGTCCTTGCCGGGAATACGCACACCAAACCATTGCTCGGTCACGGCGTTCTTGTCCTTCTGACCGGCGAAGGTCACTTCCTTGGGATGCACCTTGGCAAACCTGGCCAACATTTCGGCCACCTGCACTGTGTTGAGGCCATCCTTGCGCACGTGCAGCAAATGATGCTCACCGTCGCCGCTGGGCAAGAATGGCAGGATCTCCTGCACGACAAAGTCGCTGTTGCGGCTGCGGATATCGGCGCTGACAGTGGGTGCGCCATGGAGGAAGGTCAATTCGTTCATATGTTCTCTTTTAGCAGGAGGCAGGCAGCATCAGCACCACGGCTTCAACGGCAATGCCTTCCTTGCGGCCGGTAAAGCCGAGTTTTTCTGTGGTGGTCGCCTTGACATTGATATCGTCAAGTTCAGCCTGTAAATCTGCGGCCAGTACGGCACGCATCGCATTTATATGGGGCGCCATCTTGGGGGCCTGAGCGATAATGGTCACATCCAGATTTCCCAAACAGTAACCCTTGTCCCTCGCCAATCCCATGCAGTGGCGCAGCAGTTTGCGGCTGTCTGCGCCCTTCCAGGCCTCATCAGTGTCGGGAAAGTGCCTGCCTATGTCGCCAAGGGCCATGGCCCCCAGCAGGGCATCACAAATGGAGTGCAGCACTACATCGCCATCCGAGTGGGCTATCAGGCCACATTCATAGGGCACCTGCACGCCTCCCAGCATCAGCGGCTTGTTGCCACCAAATTTGTGCACATCAAAGCCGTGGCCAATTCTGAATTTCATCTTGAGTCCTCACATGCTGCCGTGCGGGCGGCGAGAAACAGCGCCGCCAGGCGTAAATCATCCGGATGGGTGACCTTGATATTGTCGGCACTGCCGGGCACCAGCCCCGGGGCAACACCGGCCCACTCCATGGCCGAGGCTTCATCGGTCACGGCCACGCCGGCCGCCAGGGCCGATGTTAAATATTGCTGCAATTGACTTGCGGGAAACAGCTGCGGTGTCAGCGCATGCCACAGGGCCTCACGACAGACGGTGTTGGCTATGGTGCCATCGGCACCGGCCCGTTTCATGGTGTCACGCACCGGGGATGCCAGAATTGCCCCCAGGGGAAATTGGCCGCGGGACGCCAGCAGCGCATCTATATCCTCGGCCCTCAGACAAGGCCTGGCCGCATCATGCACCAGGGCCCAGGCGTTTGTTTCCTTTATCGCGGACAGCGCCGCCAGCACCGAATCCGCCCGCTCCTTGCCGCCAAGTACTGTGGCAAGCTTGGGGTGACGGGCCTGGGGCAAATCGGCAAACCAAGTGTCATCGGCACTGATGGCCACGATCACACTGTTTATGGCCGGATGGCTCAGCAGGCAATCCAGGGTATGGCCGAGGATGCATTGTTCGCCCAAGGGCAGGTATTGCTTGGGCAGGGCGGCCCCCATGCGGCTGCCGATACCGGCGGCGGGCACTATTGCGATAACAGGGGCGCTGTCTGCATTGGAAAGGGAATTATTTGAATTCATCTGAGCATTACTGCTTGAAACTTTTGACATCATTGCCGACCACGCGGAAGAAGGTTTCCCCTTCCTTGACCATGCCCAGCTCGTTGCGGGCCCGCTCTTCCAGGGCCTCGGTGCCACTGCGAAGATCAATGATCTCCTCCTTGAGCACCTGATTGCGCTCCAGCAGTTTGGCATTGCTGGTCTGCTGGCTGTGGATCTGCTCCTGCAAACTGAAATATTCGGGCAGGCTGTTTTCGCCCCACCAAAGGCGATACTGCAACATACCCAAGAGCAGGGTTAACACCAGAATAAATCGCTTCATGAACCAATAAACACTTAGTAAGCGGAACTAGGCAAGATATTACAACAAAAAAGGCCGCCCGGGGGGCGACCTTTTAGCGATCAGACACTTTTTATCTTGCGAACAAGATTATGCCTGACTTTTGATTTCCTTCAGACCACGGTAAGGCGCCTTTTCACCCAGTTGCTCTTCGATACGCAGCAACTGGTTGTACTTGGCAACCCGGTCGGACCGGCACAGAGAACCGGTCTTGATTTGACCGGCAGCGGTACCCACGGCCAGATCGGCGATGGTGGCATCTTCGGTTTCGCCTGAGCGGTGAGAAATCACTGCTGTGTAACCGGCTTCCTTGGCCATGCGGATGGCGGCCAGGGTTTCGGTCAGCGAACCAATCTGGTTGAACTTGATCAGGATGGAGTTGGCTACGCCCTGCTCGATACCGCGGCTCAGGATCTTGGTGTTGGTCACGAACAGATCGTCACCCACCAGCTGCACCTTGTCGCCGAGGATCTGGGTCTGATAAGCCCAACCGTCCCAATCGGATTCGTCCAGGCCGTCTTCGATGGAAACTATGGGGTATTGCTCGGTCAGCGACTTGAGGAAATCAGAGAAACCGTTGGAGCTGAATACCTTGCCTTCACCGGCCAGATCGTATTGACCGTTCTTGTAGAACTCGGAAGCTGCGCAGTCCAGGGCCAGGGTCACGTCTGTGCCCAGCTTGTAACCGGCTGCCTCAACGGCTTCCTTGATCACGGCCAGAGCATCGGCGTTGGAGGCAAGGTTGGGGGCAAAACCACCTTCGTCACCCACGGCGGTGTTCAGTCCCTTGGACTGCAGCACTTTCTTCAGGTTGTGGAAGATTTCGGCGCCCATACGCAGGGCTTCACGGAAATTCTTGGCACCCACGGGTTGCACCATGAATTCCTGAATATCGACGTTGTTGTCGGCGTGCTCACCACCGTTGAGGATGTTCATCATAGGTACTGGCATGCTGTACTGGCCGGGAGTGCCGTTCAGTTCAGCGATGTGAGCGTACAGAGGCATACCCTTGAAGGCAGCGGCGGCCTTGGCGGCGGCCAGAGACACGGCCAGGATGGCGTTGGCACCCAGCTTGTCTTTGTTCTCGGTACCGTCCAGAGCGATCATGATGCCGTCCAGCTCGGCTTGAGCGGTGGCATCTTTACCCAGCAGGGCTTCACGGATAGGGCCGTTAACGTTGGCAACGGCAGTCAGCACGCCCTTGCCCAGATAGCGGCTCTTGTCGCCATCACGCAGTTCCAGCGCTTCACGGCTGCCGGTAGAGGCGCCCGATGGAGCTGCTGCCATGCCGATGAAACCGCCTTCCAGATGCACTTCGGCTTCCACAGTGGGGTTGCCGCGTGAATCCATGATTTCACGACCAATCACGTTGATAATCTTAGCCATAATGTCCTCGACTTAAGGTTAAAGTGAAAAGAAAAAACCAATACCTATAACAGCGCCTGGTACCCCTTAAGAAACTGGCATGGGTATTTGATTTTAGCTGTCCCCACTTGGGGACAAAAAGGCCGGAGCTGCAAGTGCAGCGCCGGCCCATGGGATTAGCTCAGGTTGCGTTTCTGATACGCACTGGCTGCCGCCACAAAGCCTTCGAACAGCGGATGGCCGTCACGGGGCGTGGAGGTAAACTCCGGATGGAACTGACCGGCCACAAACCAAGGATGATCGGCAAGTTCGATCATCTCCACCAGCTTGCGGTCAGATGACAGGCCACTGAATACCAGACCAGCCTGTTCCAGTCGTTCCACGTAATTGTTGTTTACTTCATAGCGGTGACGATGACGCTCGATACAGCTGCTGCCCTTATAAGCCAGTGCTGCCTTGGTGCCTTCCTTGAGATGGCACAGCTGCGCACCCAGACGCATGGTACCGCCCAGATCCGAGGCTTCATCACGCTGCTCAATATTACCTTCTTTATCGATCCATTCTGTGATGAGACCCACAACCGGATAAGGCGTTTGCTTGTTGAACTCGGTAGAGTGCGCATCTGTGAGGCCGGCCACGTTACGGGCGAACTCAATCAGTGCCACCTGCATACCAAGGCAGATACCGAAGTAAGGCAGCTTGTGCTCACGGGCATACTTGGCGGCCAGGATCTTGCCTTCGACGCCGCGCTCACCGAAACCACCGGGAACCAGGATACCATCCAGACCTTCGAGCACTTCATCGCCCTTGGCCTCAACGGTTTGTGAATCGATGTACTTGATGTTGACCGTCAGACGGTTCTTCAGACCCGCGTGTTTCAGCGCTTCGTTCACCGACTTGTAGGCATCAGGCAGCTCAATGTACTTGCCGACCATGCCTATGGTGACATCGCCATTGGGATTGGCTTCCTGATAAATCACGTTTTCCCACTCGGACAGATCAGCCTCGGGGCATTCCAGGTGGAAACGCTTGCAAACCAGTTCATCCAGACCCTGTGAACGCAGCAGCGCCGGGATCTTGTAGATGGAGTCCACGTCCTTGAGGGAGATAACCGCACGCTCTTCCACGTTACAGAACAGGGAAATCTTGGCCTTTTCATTAGCTGGGATGGCGCGGTCACCACGGCAAATCAGCACGTCAGGCGCAATACCAATGGAGCGCAGCTCCTTCACCGAGTGTTGGGTCGGCTTGGTTTTCACTTCGCCGGCAGCGCCGAGGAAAGGCACCAGGGTCAGGTGCATGAACAGGCTGCGGTCACGGCCCAGTTCCACCGCCAACTGGCGGATGGACTCGAGGAACGGCAGGGATTCGATATCACCCACTGTGCCGCCGATTTCGACAATGGCCACATCATGGCCTTCACCGCCGGCCAGCACTTTTTCCTTGATGGCGTTGGTAATGTGCGGGATCACCTGAATGGTGGCACCCAAATAGTCACCGCGACGCTCTTTACGCAATACTTCTTCGTAAATACGTCCGGTGGTGAAGTTGTTGCGGCGATTCATCTTGGTACGGATGAAACGCTCGTAGTGGCCCAGGTCCAGATCGGTTTCTGCGCCGTCCTCGGTCACAAATACCTCACCATGCTGAGTTGGGCTCATGGTACCCGGATCGACGTTAATGTAAGGATCCAGCTTCATGATGGTCACGTTGAGGCCCCGTGCCTCGAGGATAGCTGCCAGTGATGCTGCTGCAATGCCTTTACCCAGCGACGAAACCACGCCGCCAGTCACGAAGATATACCTTGTCGTCATGCTGAACCTGAGAAAAATGAGTGTGAATATATGTGCTTGTAAGAAAGCACCAGGACGGGGCGACAGTATATCAAAGCCGCCCGCTTTCGACAAACCTCAATCGGCAGATTTTTCAGCCAACTTGACCTGATCCCAGAAAGCATCAAGGCTGGCGAGGTCGTGATCGGTCAATGATTTGCCATCGGCACAGGCCAATTCTTCCACCGAACGGAAGCGGGTTTCAAACTTGCGATTGGCCTGGCGCAGCGCCAGCTCGGGGTCGATACCCAGATGCCGGGACAGGTTGGCCACCGCAAATAACAGATCGCCCACTTCAGCCGTCAGGGCCTCACGGTCGACGGTCGCGGCGCGGGTTTCCACCAGCACTTCCTCGATTTCCTCGTGCACCTTGGCCACCACGGGATCAAGATCAGGCCAATCAAAACCCACCCTGGCGACCCGCTTCTGGATTTTCAGCGCCCGGCTCAGGGACGGCAGACTCAGGGGCACATCATCGAGCACCGAATGTTTGTCCTTGGCCCTGCGCTCTGTGGCCTTGATGGCTTCCCAGTTGTCCTTGACCTCGCTGCTTGAACTCAGCTCTAGATCGCCAAACACATGTGGGTGGCGCGAGGTGAGCTTGGCGCATATGCGCTTCACCACCTCGCCAAAATCGAACAGCCCCTGCTCCTTGCCAAGCTGACAGTAAAACACCACCTGGAACAGTAAATCCCCAAGTTCATCGGGCAGTTCCTGCAAATCCATGCGCTCTATGGTATCCGCAACCTCATAGGCTTCCTCCAGGGTAAAGGGCACTATGGTGGCAAAACTCTGGGCCTTGTCCCAGGGGCAGCCCGTGTCTGGGTCCCGCAGTTTCTCCATAATATCCAGCAGGGGTTGGATATCGCTATGGATGGATTTACTCATTGGATACATTCCTTAACGCGGCGCTGACGTCATAAAAGGTGACTTCATAAAAGGTAACGTCATAAAAGTCGGGTCATAAAATTCGCGCCATAAAAAAAGAGGCTGCCGGGCAGCCTCTTGACGCTATTGAGCTACAGTCTTCTTGCTTCTATCACGCCATCCACCTGGCCGAGCTTGGACAGCACCCTTGAGAGGCCATCGACGTTATACAGCTCCAGCTCCAGCTCTATGGCGGCGGTCTGGGTCTTAATATCGGACGAGGAACTCATGGCCAGCACGTTGGACTTTTCCGCTGCCAGCACGGAGGTGAGATCCCTAAGCAACCCGGTTCTGTCATTGGCCAGCACCCGCAAACGGATCTTGTAGCCACCGGAGTAGTTCTCACCCCAAACCACATCCACGCTGCGCTCCGGATGGGCGCGCATCAGTTCCTTGACCTGCTCACAGTCGGCCCTGTGCACCGAAATACCGCGCCCCTTGGTGATAAAGCCAAAGATTTCATCGCCGGGCACAGGACGGCAGCACTGGGCTATATGGCTCAGCAGGTTACCAACGCCGTTAACCTCAATCTGATCCCGACTCTTGGTGATGGGTTTCAGCTGGCCCTTCTTGACCAGATCTTCCACCGCCTCTTCATCGGAGATCTCGTGTACCCGCATCCGGCTCTGGACGTGGTTGACCACCTGGTTGAGACGCACATCGCCGCCACCTATGGCCGCCAGCAGGTCGTCCATATTGGTCATGTTGAAGCGCTCGATGGCACTGCCGACATCTTTCAGCGTCAGGCCGACACGGGCCAGCTCGCTCTCCAGCATTTCGCGGCCGGCGGCCAGGTTCTTGTCCCTGTCCTGTTGCTTGAACCAGTGCTGAATTTTGCTCCTGGCACGGGAGGTCTTGATGTAGCCCAGGTTGGGATTAAGCCAATCGCGCTTGGGATTGGGGTGCTTGGAGGTGATGATTTCAATCCGCTCCCCCGTCTCCACCTGATAGGTAAAGGGCACTATGCGGCCATCCACCTTGGCGCCAATGCACTTATGGCCCACCTGGGAGTGAATGTAATAGGCGAAATCGAGCACGGTTGACCCTGCGGGCAAGTCCACCACTTCGCCGGACGGGGTAAAGACATAGACCCTGTCCTCGAACACCTGACTGCGGATTTCCTCCACCAGGTTGCCGCTCTCGACCACGTCTTCCTGCCATTGCAGAATTTTGCGCAGCCAGTTGATCTTCTCTTCGTAGCCGCTTTGCTTGCCGGCGTGGCCTTCCTTGTATTTCCAGTGGGCGGCGACCCCGAGCTCGGCATCCTGATGCATGGCCTCGGTGCGAATTTGAATTTCCACCGTTTTTCCTTCGGGCCCCACCACCACAGTGTGGATGGACTGGTAACCGTTGGGCTTGGGGTTGGCGACATAGTCGTCAAATTCCCGCGGAATATGATGATACAGGGTGTGCACTACACCCAGGGCGCCATAGCAGTCCTGCAAGCGGTCTGTGACTATGCGCACCGCGCGCACGTCAAACAGCTCATCGAACTTGAGGTGCTTGCCCTTCATCTTGCGCCAGATGGAATAGATGTGCTTGGGCCGGCCATAGACCTTGGCGCGAATGTGCTCCTCGTCCAGCTTGGCCTGCAAATCGCTGACAAAGCGATCGATAAAGGTTTCCCGATCAATGCGCTTGCCATCGAGCTGCTTGGCGATCTCCATGTAGGTCTCGGGATGCAGGTAGCGGAAGGAAATGTCCTCCAGCTCCCACTTGAGCTGACCTATGCCGAGGCGGTTGGCCAGCGGGGCGTAGATGTCGGCGATTTCCCGCGCCAGCAGCACCCGGGTTTCCTCGTCGGCATTTTTCACCGCCCGCAGCAGGCATACCCGCTCGGCCAGTTTAATCACCACGGCGCGCACATCCTCCACCATGGCCAGCAACATCTTGCGGATATTGTCTATCTGGGATTCGTTGTCGCGCCCCAGATTATTGAGTTTCAGGGTACTGATGGCGTTCATGGTGACCACACTGGCCACCAGCTTGCCCAAACGTTCACCGAATTGCTCACACAGCTTGTCGTGTTTGAGCAGCCCCGCCTCCTGCACGGTAAAGAGCACAGCTGCCTGCAGCGTCTCTATATCCATATTCAGTGGCGCCAATATCTCTATCATTTCGCGGGCACGGGCCAGCAGCGCCTGGTGGGCAACCTTGTCCTTGACCGGCAGGGCTTCCACTGTGCGCAGCAGCTCCAGCAGCATGGCCGCTTCAGCCGGTTCTTCGACATAGCGGGCTACCCACTGGTCGAGGTGAAAATCGGGATCGTTGAAGTGCGCTTCGCGAACTGACACCATCTGTTGCGGATTCCTTATCCCTTGCTGAGGTTAAACACCCTATCTTCAGGATTGCCACGCGCTTGTCAAACGCTGGCGTCCCGTTTGCACATTAAATTTGCTTTATGGCGCTATTTAGCCAATTCAAACAAGGCCATGGCCTCGCTGTGATGGGTCTGGGGGAACATGTCCACCAGCCCCAGGCGAGTGAGTTTGTATCCCGCATCCAGCAGCAACACAGCATCACGGGCCAGGCTCGCCGGATTACAGGACACATAGAGCACCCGAGTTGGTTTCATCTTCTTCAGCCACTTGAGACTCTCATAGGCACCGGCGCGGGCCGGGTCCAGCAGCAGCTTGTCAATCTTGCCGAGCCAGGGCTCGGTGCTGAGATCGGCGCTGAGATCGGCGCCGAAAAAGCGCAGCGTCTCAAAGCCATTGTCGGCGGCATTGCTCCTGGCCTGGAGCACCATCTCGGTCACCCCTTCCACACCCACCACCTCAGCGCCGCGGCTGGCCAGCGGCAGGCTGAAATTGCCCACACCGCAGAAGAGATCCAGCACCCGCTCGCCGGGTTGAATGTCGAGCCAGTCCATGGCCTGCTGCACCATGGCTTGGTTGATGACGCCATTGACCTGGATAAAGTTGCCCGGGGCAAAGGCCAGTGACAGCTTGCCCTGTTCCAGTTGGTATCTGGGCAGCCGGGCTTCACCATGGAGATATTCCAGCTCACCCTCGTTGTCGACAAACAGCAGGCTTATCTTGTGCTCCTCGGCGAAGGCTTGCAGTTGCTTTCTGTCTGCGGCCACCAGGGGGGCGGTAATCCGCAGCACCAGGAAACGGCCATTGTCGGCCTCAATCAGCTCCACATGCCCCAGGCGCTGCTTGCCCTTAAGGCGATTGAGCACAATTGCCAAAGGCGCAATCAAATCCGACAGGGCTTTGGCCAGTACCGGGCACTGAGAGATAGGCACTACGGCCTTGCTGGCCTCGGCACGAAATCCCAGCTGCAACTGTTGCGTATCCTTGTCGAGCAAGGTAGCCAAACGGGCCCGGCGACGATAGTGCCAACCATCGGCGATCAGGGGCTGTTCCAGGGCATCGCTGCCGACACCCGTGCTGCGGGCGAGGATGTTTTCCAGGGCCTGGCTCTTGAATTCACGCTGACTTTCCAGCGACAGGTGCTGCATGTCGCAACCACCACATTCAGCATAATGGGGGCAAGGCGGGGTAATGCGGGCGGCAGATGCGCTTTCAATCTGCAATAATTTGGCCCGGGCATAGTTTTTTTTCTGCTCAATGAGCTGCACCTGTACCCGTTCGCCGGGCAGGGCCCCGGGAATGAACACCCACTTGCCCTCGTGTTCGGCCATACCGGCGCCCAGGTGATCCAACTGGGTCACCTCCAGGCTCAGTTTGGCGGACAGTTTTTTCGATCTGTTTGGTTTTGCTTTAAAAAATTGTGCCATTAAGGTCTCACAATCAATAAATATCTGGTCAAGACAGGTGCCTTTCTGGCAGTCTAATAACCCAATAAGGATATTCTTATCACGGACATACGCAGCCCCATGAACAGCGCCAACAACATGACCAAATACAGTCTGCGTTCCTGGGTTTTGGTGCTCGCGCTGGCCCCCACCATACTGGTGGGTATTCTGCTGGGCAGTTACTTTACCATAAATCGCTTCTATGAGCTCGAAGCAACCCTGATAGAACAGGGCAGTAACATCATAGAGCCCCTGGCCATTGCCAGCGAAGTGGGCCTGGCCGCCAACAACCGGGAAGCGAGCAAACGCCTGCTGGCCGCGGCACAGCTGAACAAGTCCACCCTAGTCAAATCCATCGCCATCTTCGATATCAACAACCAGCTGTTTGTGACCTCCCATTACCACAAGGACTTTGAGGTAATGCGTTACAAGGAGGCCATTACCCAGCTGGCCGGCACAGAACACGAGCAGGTGGGCGATACCCTGATCCTGCGTGCCCCCATTTACAGCTCCATCAAGCCCGGCGCCCTCGACGAGGCAGCCTCTCCCTTGGGGGAGTCCGAGGTTGAGGGTGATACTGTGCTGATGCCTGACCAGTCCAATGCCAAGCTGCTGGGCTATGTCTCGCTGTTACTCAACAAGGAAAAGGCGCTGCTGGAACAGCACAGGGCGGCGGTGGCGGCCTTTATCATAGTGCTCATCGGCGTGCAGCTGAACCTGCTGTTTACCTTCCGTCTTGTGAAAAACGTCACCCAGCCCATTACCGAGATGGTGCGGGTGGTGGCCAAGATCCGTGAGGGTAAGCTGGATACCCGCCTTGAGGGCAACCTGATAGGTGAGCTGGACCTGCTCAAACGCGGTATTAACGCCATGGCGGGCTCTTTGTCGGAATACCACGACGAGATGCAACAGAACATTGACCAGGCCACCTCGGATCTGCGGGAAACCCTGGAGCAGATTGAGATCCAGAACGTGGAGCTGGATCTGGCCAAAAAGCGGGCCCTGGAGGCCAGCCGTATCAAGTCGGAATTTTTGGCCAACATGTCCCACGAGCTGCGTACCCCGCTGAACGGTGTCATTGGCTTTGCCCGGCAGCTACTGAAAACACCGCTGCATACGAGCCAACTGGAATACATCAAAACCATTGAGCGCAGCGCCACCAACCTGCTCGGCATCATCAACGATATTCTCGATTTCTCCAAGCTGGAAGCCGGCAAGATGGTGCTGGAAAATATGCCCTTCGCCCTGCGCGGCAGTCTGGAAGACACCCTGCGCCTGGTGGCCGGTGCCGCCCGGGAAAAATCGCTGGAGCTGGTGGTCGATATCGACCCCGCCATCCCTGAGAACCTGACCGGTGACGGCATGCGTGTCAGCCAGATAGTCACCAACCTGGTGGGCAATGCCATCAAGTTTACCGACAAGGGCAGCGTGCGGCTGCGGATCTTGCTGGCGGCTCAGGATGAGGACTCGGTCACCCTGAGGGGTGAAGTCATAGACACGGGCATAGGCATAGAAGAAGGCCAGCAGGAACTGCTGTTCCAGGCCTTTGGCCAGGCCGACTCCTCCATTTCCCGCCGCTTTGGCGGAACCGGCTTAGGATTGGTGATCACCAAGCGTCTGGTGAACCAGATGGGCGGTCAGATTGGTTTCAGCTCAACACCCGGACGGGGCTCCAGCTTCTGGTTTGTGATCCCGCTGCAATTGAGCCAGTTCCCGATAGCCGACACCCTGCCGCTGAGCAAACTAACCGGCCAGACCGTGCTGCTGTTTGAACCGCGCAAACTCACCCGCAGTGCCATCGCCAACATGCTCAGCCATTGGCAAATGGATCTGGCCCTGGCGCAGGATCTCAACTCGCTGCACCATGCGCTCAATGGCAGGCGCTTCCAACATATACTCATGAGCTGCCATGATTTTGCCGATCTCAAGGCACTCAAGCAGCAAATATATGAAGCCAGACAACAAACCGACAACCTGTTGCTGCTCAATGACTGCCTGGAACCCGAGGTCTATACCCGTGAGTTGCAGGCGGGGGTTGATCAACTGGTGGAGTTGCCGCTGATAGAAACCACCCTGGCGCAATTACTGCTGTATCCGGCCGTAGATAGCGGCTATCAACCGCCGCCATTGCCCGAGCCGGTACCGGAGCGGCGCCATGCCCTCAATGTGCTGGCGGTGGATGACAACCTGGCCAACCTGAAATTGATTGATACCCTGCTCAAGGAACTGGTGACCCACGTGGTGGCCGTCGGCAGCGGCGATGAGGCGGTTGCCCTGGCCAAGAGCCGCAGTTTTGATCTGATATTCATGGACATACAAATGCCCGGCACGGATGGGATCACCGCCACCCGCCTTATCCGTCAGGACTCACTCAACCGCAATACCCCCATCATTGCGGTCACCGCCCACGCCATCAACGAGGAACGGGAGCGGATCCTCGGCAGCGGCATGGATGGTTACCTGCCCAAGCCCATAGATGAGGCCGCCCTTAAAGGGGTCATCAGCCGTTGGCTCACCCGCCCCAAGTTTACCCATTTCGACAGCCGCACCCTCAATTGGGAGCTGTGCCTTACCCAGGCCAATAACAAACAGGATCTGGCGCTGGACATGCTGCAGATGCTGGTAGAATCCCTGCCCGATACCGTGGCCAAAATTGAACTGGCGCTCGACCGGCACGACAATGAGCAGATGGTCACCGTGGTGCACAAATTACACGGTGCCAGTTGTTACTGCGGTGTACCCACCACCCAAAAGCTGTGCCAGGACATAGAGTCCAGTCTCAAACGCGGTGGTGACATTAGCGATGTGGAACCGGAAATCCTTGAGTTACTTGATGAACTAACTAAGGTAGAATCGGCGGCAACCCAAGTGATTTCCCAGATGTCAGCGGACCTTCTTCATGAGTGAAAAACCCGGATTCTTCAAGCGCCTCAAGGCCTTATCTCTGCCACAGAAGCAGTTGTTTGCCACCGCCCTGTGCCAGCGTATGTATCCCAATTACCAACTGTTTGCCGAGGTGTGTGAGTTCGGTGATGCCAAGCTGCTCGATACGGTACTTAACCTGTTGTGGCAATCCCTGTATGACCGCAAGCTCAAGTTGAATCTGGAAATGTATCTGGAAAAGCTCGACGAAATCACTCCGGACCCGGAAAACTTTGATGTCTATGGTGCCTATCCGGCCATGGACGCAATCGTTGCAGTAAGCGCCCTGCTCGGTGCGCTGCAGAGTAAGATTGAAGAAGACATCACCAATATCAGCAAACTGTCCTCCAGTACGGTCGCCAACTATATCGAAGCCATCAGCGATACCGACCTGGAAGATGATGCGCTGGATGACTTTATCTACGGCCACGAAGCCATGGTGGAAGAGCGGGAACTGCAGGCCTGGCTGCTGGATCTGGTGGAAGACAATCCGGAAATGGATGCCGATTTCATCAAGGCATTGCGCAAGGAGCTGGTGAGTCAAGGGGTGTCCAACATAGGCATCAGCGCCCAATAACCCTTCGACCATAGACGGATGGCGACCCCGGTCGCCATCATGCTAATCTGCCCCCAGTGCATCCAACAGGCCCGTCGAGGATTCCTTAGCCATGTTGATGATTTTACTGCCACTGCTGGCAGTGCTGGCCATAATGCTGCTGGGCGCCCTGGCCCAGCGTTTCAGATGGCTGCCATCCAAAACCGACATTTGGCTCAACGAATACGTCTACTATCTCGCCTTCCCGGCCATCCTCTTCATCAGCCTGGCCAAAACCCCCATAGCCACCATACTTAACGGCCCTTTTATCGCCGCCTACCTGTTGGCCATGGTGCTGACCTATGGCCTGTGCCAGAAGCTGTCGCTCCGCTATGGCAGCCACAGTGAGGCCAACATCCGCGCCCTCGCCGTCACCTTTGGCAACACTGCCTTTATCGGCATCCCGGTGCTGATGATGCTGTACCCCGAGGATCCCCTGGCCCTGATGGCCACCGCCATGACCAGCCTGTTATCTGTGGGCATGTTCGCTTTCGCCTTGGTCAAGCTGGATCTGGCCCGCAACAACAGCCCCCGCCATCCCCTGCTCACCATGGCGCGCACCCTGGCGACCAATCCCATAGTGCTCGGGTGTCTGGCAGGCATAGTGGTTTCAGCATTGACGGTTAAGATCCCATCGTCCCTGGATACAGCACTGCAACTGATAGGCAAAAGCTCAAGTCCCTGTGCCCTGTTTGCCATCGGCATAGTGCTGGCCAAGGCCATGCGACGTCAAACGGGTGATGGCAGCCAGTTCAGCAGTGCTACTGAGCAGACCCTGATCAATTTCGCCAAGTTGGTACTGCAACCCCTGTTGGCCCTGGTACTGTTTTCCCTTTTCGGGGTTTCCGGTGAGCTCAGGGTCATGGGCACCCTGCTGGCCGCCATGCCCACGGCCGCCAGTGTGTATCTGCTGGCCCAGCGCTATCAAACCCTTGATGAAAAGTCTGCCCAGTGGATAATGTTGGGGACAGTACTGACGCTGTTGGCGTTACCGCTTTGGCTGGCAGTACTAAATACACTTTTTATTCAATAAGATAAGTAAATACCTTCGCAAGATCCTCACCCGCATATTTACTGTATATAAAATCAGTATATACTGTTCATCAATACAGTGCTTTGGTGAGTTATTCGACAGGAATTCATTATGCTTTGCCAACTCAGCATCAACAATTTTGCCATCGTCCGTTTTCTTGAACTGGATTTTCGCCCCGGCATGACCAGCATCACGGGCGAGACGGGGGCGGGTAAATCCATTGCCATCGACGCCCTCGGCCTGTGCCTTGGCAACCGTGCCGATGCTTCCGCGGTGCGCCCCGGCGCCAGCAAGACCGAAGTCAGCGCCCGCTTCACCCTGGAAGATGTGCCCCTGGCAAAGCGTTGGTTGGAAGACAATGATCTTGAGTTGGATGATGAATGCATCCTGAGGCGTACCATCACCAGCGATGGCCGCTCCCGGGCATATATTAACGGCAACCCTGTCCCCTTGAGTCAGCTCAAGGCCGTGGGGCAATTCCTTATCGGCATCCACGGTCAGCACGCCCACCACGCTTTGCTGAAGAGCGAGCATCAGCTCAACCTGCTCGACAGCTACGCCAATCACAAACTGCTGAGTGACGCCGTGTTGGCCGCCTACCAACGCTGCCGCCAGGTGGAAGCCGAGCTTGAGTCACTGCAACAATCGCAGCAGGAACGTATTGCCCGCAAGCAGCTGTTGCAGTATCAGGTGGAAGAACTGGATGAGTTCAACCTGCAGGCCGGCGAGTTTGAAGAAATTGAAGTCGAGCATAAACGTCTGGCGAATGGCACGGCGCTGATTGAAGACTGCCAGCATACCCTGGCGCTGTTGTCTGAGTCCGATGAGGGCAATATCGAATCCCTGCTCAACAAGGCAGTTTCCCTGGCCGCCACCTTGGAAGGCTTGGATCCCACCCTGGCTCCCATTGGCAATATGCTCAATGAGGCCCTGATCCAGGTGCAGGAAAGCAGCAGCGAACTTGGACGTTACCTGTCAAATCTGGAATTGGATCCCGAGCACTTCGCTTTTCTGGAAGAGCGCCTGTCAAAGGCCATGACCCTGGCCCGTAAACACCATGTCGGCGCCGACAAGCTCCATGAGCATTACAGGGCGCTGGCGAACGAATTGCAGGCCTTGGACTCGGATGAAGAGCAGCTTGAAGAACTGGCGGCCCAGGTTGTGGCCAGTCGCGAGGCCTACCTGCAGCAAGCCCAGAAACTGAGCCAAAGCCGCAGCCGCTATGCCAAGGAACTGGATAAACTGGTGACCCAGTCCATCCACGAACTGAATATGCCCAAGGGCAAGTTCAGCATTGAGGTCAACTTCAACCCCGAACTTATGGGCCCCAACGGCAGCGACAATGTGGAATTTCTGGTGACCACCAACCCGGGCCAGCCCCTGGCGGGACTGGCCAAGGTAGCATCCGGCGGCGAGCTTAGCCGCATTGGTCTCGGGATCCAGGTGATCACCGCCCGCAAGGTGGCAACCCCTACCTTGATATTTGACGAGGTGGACGTCGGGATCTCCGGCCCCACCGCCGCTGTGGTGGGCCGCATGCTGCGCACCCTGGGTGAATCAACCCAGGTGCTGTGCGTCACCCACCTGCCCCAGGTAGCAGGCAATGGCCATCAGCACATGCTGGTCAACAAGCACAGCAAGGCCGGCCAAACGGAAACCACAATGCAAGCGCTTGATAAGGAACAGCGGGTTCAGGAATTGGCCCGCTTGCTTGGCGGTGACACCATCACCAGCAATACCCTGGCCAACGCCCGCGAACTGTTGGCGGGTTAAAACCCTTGGAGTCCCCGGGTTCAAGGATCCGGGGGCAAGTGCCGGATCCGCGTGCCAGAAGCATCAGAATTCCCTCCTGTGCTGTCAAGCCAGCGATACAGCAATAAGCCATTCAATATCATTAACTTACACAAATAGCACCCGCAACTGTCAGGCTGGAGTGCCAATTTAACTTTAAGCTCCATGGCGTCCGCGCCGGCGATACTGATCCAGGTCAAATTTTACCGACCAAATATTACTTAAGCTGCGGCCAATATTTTCCATTGGAGCCACGGCATATGTTGCCCACCATAGAACAGAATTTCGGTCACGCCTACAGCAGTCAACTTCCAGAACTCGGCCACAGCATAGCCAAGTTGTTGCGTTTTTTTGGTGTTGAACGCCTGTACGGCGTTGGCGGTGACTTCGTTGCCAACCTGATCAACAGCCTGGCCACCGAGCTTGAGGTACTGCCTTCAAGCAACGAAATGCACGCCGGCTTCAGCGCCTGCGCCCAGGCCGAATTGGCCGGCATGGGGGTTTGCCTGACCACTTATACAGTTGGCAGCCTGCCCTGCGTCAGTGCCGCCGCCCTCGCCCGTACCGAAGGATTACCGGTGATCTTCCTCTCCGGCGCTCCGGGTGAAAATGAAAACAGCGGTTTGGCACTGCACCACACTGTGCATCCCGGCAGTGGCTGGCACAGGGATTTAGACGCAGCCCTCAATGCCTTCCGGGCACTGGGGATCCGCGCTGAACGTCTTCAGGGCCAGCGTCACAGTGGCCAGCCCAATATTGCTGCCGAGCAATGCCTGGAGCTGCTGAGCTGGGCGCTGCTCAATCGCCAGCCCGTGTATATCGAGGTTCCCAGGGATCTGGTGTATCAGCCCACCCAGGCGCTGTCGCTGCCAGACTCTCTGGGCACATTGAAAGAAAGCCAGAATCTCAATCTGATGGGGGCCGAGCTTATCGCCGCTGAAATCTCTGCCAAGCTGACGGCCGCCAGTCACCCCATGGTATTTCTCGGGGAAAAACTGCGCCTGAATCAGCCACTGTTGGACAGATTGGTGCGTATGTGTGAGCGCCTGCAACTGCCCTACGCCGTCAGCTGGTTTGCCAAAGGTATGGTGGATGAATCAGCCCCCCTGTGCCTTGGTAGTTATAACGGCGTATTCAGCAGCTGCGCCGGCCAGGAGTACATAGATAAAGTAGCCGATTATGTGCTGGAGATAGGCACGGCCATCCTGGCATCGGACACCAACAACGCCTTTGCCAGCGGTACCCACAGGATAGATACCCATGACAACAAAACCATGCTCAAGGGAACGGCCCGTTGGGAAAGGGATATAGTGGCCGTGCTCGATGCACTGGAACAACGCGCCGATCTGCGCCCCTGCGCTAACGTCTGGTGCAATCAGCTGCAGAAATTGCCTCAGGGTGAACTCACATCAACCCTGGGCTACGCCAACCTGGCCAGCGCCATTAACCAGGCCCAAAAGGAACTCGACCAGGGCTTCATCTTTATTCCCGAAGTGGGCAATGCCCTGTTCGCCAGCTTTGAACTGCAGGCCCTTGGCAGTCCACTTGGACGCAGTTTCCTGGCCAACCCCTGGTATGCGGCCATGGGCACCAGCCTGCCCTACGCAAGGGCTGTGGCTGATGAACTGAGAGCCCGCGGCAAGCAACAACCCTTGCTGCTGCTCACAGGTGACGGTGGTTTCAACTTCCAGTCCAATGAGCTGATTAACCTGCAAAAACAGAATGCCAACCTCATCATCCTTTATATGCGCAACAACATTTTCCATCTGGGAAAGGCCGGTGATGCCCCCATCTATGCCTGTAATGACGAGAGGTTCAGCCCCGAGTTGTTGATCCGCGCCTACGGAGGCCAACACCAAAGCTGCGACAGCCAGGCCTCATTGATAGCGGCGCTCAAGGCCGCGGCGAAGAATGGTGGTTTGCATTTGCTGGAGATCCCCACCAGCGTCGACAGGGACAGCCAAAGCGAAACCTGCCACAAACTCAATACCTACATCGGCTTTAAAAATGGTCAGCCGGAGGCAACAGCCGCATGGCATGCCCTGTGCGGTCAAGGCGATGCCTGGGAAGTAGCGGCCCACTGAGGGCCGTCAGAGCAGGCCCTGCTCCAGGGCCATAAAAAACAGCTCTTCGTCACCGGAGACGGCATCGCGAAAGGCCTGATTAAGCGAGGCAATGGCAGCAGCCTCCGGGTGCTGCCTATCGGCTGCCAACTCCCGGTAACGGCGCAAACTGCCTATATTCAAAGGCTCATTGAGCAATTGCCTGGCTTCCTGAAACTTACTGGCGGGGCGGACAAGTGTCATACAGTTTCCTTGTAAACTTGGCCATTGCCACGAGGGGATCCCTCATCAGCGGCAAACAATCTGGCGATTTAGTGTCCAGTGATATCACAGCTAAAGCTGATTAACAGGCCCGACCAGAACAAGTGCGAAAGCGCTTCCAACTTTGCTATTATGCCGAAAGCATGAGTCCCGGGAGCAGCATATGTGTGGCCGATTGAATGTGATAGCCGATCCCCTCTGCCAACTGGTCAGCGAGCAGTTAGGTCTGGACTTCGTCACCGAGGATAAAAAAGATCTCAGGCCCACAGATCCTGTTACCGCCATAGGAGTCGAGCAGGGCCAACTGCGCAGCTGGCTGTGCCGTTGGGGCATTCATCCCCAATGGTCAAAAAGACCGCTGATCAACGCCCGGGTTGAAACGGTCAATCAGAGAAGTACCTTTGCCGACGCCTTCGCCAACAGACGCATGCTGGTACCCGTCACCGGGTGGTTTGAATGGCAACAGCGTCCCGGCGGCAAGCAGAAATGGTTGCTGCGTGAGGCCGAGGGCCGGCCACTTTACATGGCGGCCATTGGATTTGAGCACGAAGGGGAACGACGCCTGGTGACCCTGACCACATCACCCACTTCACAGTGCCAAGCTATCCATTCCCGCATGCCGCTGCTGATCCCCCCAAATGAGTGCGAATTCTTTCTGCGTGGCCATCCCGACGCCTTGCTGCCACTTTTGCAAGCACCTGTCACAGTGGAGCTGGCATTGGAGCCGGTAATCGACAGGATCAGCGAGTCCCCCAACCTGTCTCTGTTCTGACGGCTTTAAGCGACAGCCAATAAAAAAGGCCACCCATAGGTGGCCTTTTTACTCAGGGCCTATCAGGCCTTGGCATTTCTCACGCGCTCGTGCAGCTCCTGCACCGAAGACACGTTGTTACGGTCATCGGCATTGTGAGCCATACAGTTGGCGAATGCAGCGTTCAGGGTAGTGGTGTAGTTCACCTTGTAACGCAGCGCAGCACGTCGCAGTTGGCGTGAATCCTCGATGGCCTGACGGCCTTCGGTGGTATTCACTATGTAGGCATATTCACCGTTCTTGATGCGGTCAAGAATGTGTGGACGGCCTTCGTGCACCTTGTTCACCAGACGTGGGTTGATACCGGCTTCACCGAGGATAACAGCGGTGCCGTGGGTGGCATCCAGCTCGTATCCCAGCTCCAGCAGCTTGGCTGCAAGGTCGGCAACCTTGTTCTTGTCGCTGTTACGCACAGACAACAGCGCACGGCCTGAGCGTGGTACGTCCTTGATAGAGCCCAGTTCAGACTTGGCATAGGCTTCGGCGAAGGTATCACCCACACCCATTACCTCACCGGTAGAGCGCATTTCAGGGCCGAGCAGCGGGTCTACGCCGGGGAACTTGTTGAAAGGCAGTACCACTTCTTTCACTGAGTAGAAAGGTGGGATCACTTCCTTGGTAAAGTTCTGCTGCTTCAGGCTCTGACCTGCCATCACACGGGCGGCAATCTTGGCCAGGGGCACACCTGTGGCCTTGGATACGAATGGCACGGTACGGGCAGCACGTGGGTTAACTTCAATCATGTAGATTTCGTTATCCTTCACGGCGAACTGCACGTTCATCAGACCCACTACGCCAAGCTCAAACGCCAGCTTGGTTACCTGCTCGCGCATCTGGTCCTGAATCGCCTTGGACAGTGTGTATGGCGGTAGAGAACAGGCAGAGTCACCAGAGTGAACACCCGCTTGTTCGATGTGCTCCATGATGGCACCGATAACCACGGTTTCACCGTCACACACGGCATCGATATCCACCTCGGTGGCATCATCCAGGAAGCGGTCCAGCAATACCGGAGAGGCGTTGGATACGCTCACGGCTTCGTTGAAGTAACGACGCAGATCCTGCTCGTCATACACGATTTCCATGGCGCGGCCACCCAGTACATAGGACGGACGAACCACCAGCGGGTAACCGATACGCTCGGCGGCGATAACAGCACCTTCCACTGTGGTCACGGTGTCGTTTTCCGGCTGCTTCATGTTCAGGCGCTTGATGGCCTGCTGGAAACGCTCACGGTCTTCGGCGCGGTCAATGGCGTCGGGGCTGGTACCGATAATAGGTACGCCGGCGGCTTCCAGGGCACGGGCCAGTTTCAGTGGCGTCTGACCACCGTAGTGCACGATAACGCCCTTTGGCTTCTCGATACGGACGATTTCCAGTACGTCTTCCAGGGTGACTGGTTCGAAGTACAGACGGTCTGAAGTGTCGTAGTCGGTAGACACTGTTTCAGGGTTACAGTTAACCATGATGGTTTCATAACCGTCTTCACGCAGCGCCAGTGCTGCGTGCACGCAGCAGTAATCGAACTCGATGCCCTGACCGATACGGTTTGGACCACCGCCCAATACCATGATCTTGTCTTTGTCGGACGGATTGGCTTCGCACTCTTCCTCATAGGTGGAGTACATGTAAGCTGTGTCGGTGGCAAACTCGGCGGCGCAGGTATCCACGCGCTTGTACACGGGGAACACGTTGAAGCGCTCACGCAGCTTGCGGATTTCGCCTTCGCTGATGCCAAGCAGTGCGCTCATGCGGGCATCGGAGAAGCCCTTGCGCTTGAGCTTACGCAGGAAGTCCTCATCGATACCGGTTACGCCCAGCTCTTTGACTTTGGCTTCCAGCTGGATGATTTCTTCAATCTGTACCAGGAACCAGCGGTCGATGTTGGTCAGGCTGAAGATATCGTCCACAGACAGACCGGCGCGGAAGGCATCGCCTATGTACCAGATACGGTCTGCGCCAGGCTCTTTCAGCTCATGGCGGATTTTCTGCAGTGCGTCGGCATCGTTCAGGTCAACGATAGGGTCGAAACCGTTGCGGCTCACTTCCAGGCCACGCAGGGCCTTTTGCACAGACTCCTGGAAGGTACGGCCTATGGCCATCACCTCGCCCACAGATTTCATCTGAGTGGTCAGACGGTCGTTGGCGCCGGCAAATTTTTCGAAGTTAAAGCGTGGCACCTTGGTGACCACGTAGTCGATGGACGGCTCGAAGGACGCCGGGGTGCGGCCACCTGTGATGTCGTTCATCAGCTCATCGAGGGTGAAGCCCACAGCCAGCTTGGCGGCAACCTTGGCAATCGGGAAACCTGTTGCTTTAGAGGCCAGCGCTGAAGAGCGGGATACACGGGGGTTCATCTCGATAACCACCATACGGCCGGTTGTCGGGCTGATACCAAACTGTACGTTGGAGCCGCCGGTTTCCACACCGATTTCACGCAGTACCGCCATGGAGGCGTTACGCATGATCTGGTATTCCTTGTCGGTGAGGGTCTGGGCTGGGGCCACCGTGATGGAGTCACCCGTGTGCACGCCCATGGCGTCGAAGTTTTCGATGGAGCAGACGATGATGCAGTTATCGTTGCGGTCGCGGACCACTTCCATCTCGTACTCTTTCCAACCGATGAGCGACTCGTCAATCAGCAGCTCGTTGGTGGGAGACAGTTCGAGACCCTGAGAACAGATTTCTTCGAACTCTTCCTTGTTGTAAGCGATACCGCCGCCGGAGCCACCCATGGTGAAGGATGGACGGATGATACAAGGGAAACCCACCTGGTCGAGTACCGCGTAGGCCTCTTCCATGCTGTGGGCGATACCGGCGCGTGGACACTCGAGGCCAATCTTCTTCATGGCCTTGTCGAAACGGGCGCGGTCTTCGGCCTTGTCGATGGCATCGGCGGTGGCGCCTATCATCTCAACGTTGAATTCCTTCAGAACGCCTTTGGCTTCCAGCTCCAGGGCACAGTTCAGTGCGGTCTGGCCACCCATGGTAGGCAGAATCGCATCGGGGCGCTCCTTCTTGATGATGTTGCGCACCACTTCCCAGTGGATAGGCTCGATGTAGGTGGCATCGGCCATTTCCGGGTCGGTCATGATGGTGGCCGGGTTGGAGTTCACCAGGATGACACGGTAGCCTTCTTCGCGCAGGGCTTTACAGGCCTGGGCGCCAGAGTAGTCGAATTCACAGGCCTGGCCGATAACGATTGGGCCAGCACCCAGGATAAGAATACTTTTTATGTCGGTACGTTTTGGCATTGCTTCTATCTTCTCCAGCTCGGCTTACTTGGCGTTCTTGCGATACTCTTCAATCAGTTCGATGAAATGGTCGAACAGCGGGGCACAGTCGTGAGGACCTGGGCTGGCTTCTGGGTGGCCCTGGAAGCTGAACGCAGGCTTGTCGGTGCGGTGAATGCCCTGCAAAGAACCATCGAACAGTGACTTGTGGGTCACCTTGAGGTTGGCAGGCAGAGTCGCCTCATCAACCGCAAAACCGTGGTTCTGGCTGGTTATCATCACAGTGCCCTTCTCAACATCACCCACTGGGTGGTTGGCGCCATGGTGACCAAACTTCATTTTCAGGGTCTTGGCACCGCTGGCGAGGCCGAGCAACTGATGGCCCAAACAGATACCGAATACCGGAATGTCTGTGGTCAGGATTTCCTGAATGGCGGCAATGGCATAATCACATGGCTCTGGGTCACCAGGGCCATTTGACAGGAACACACCGTCCGGATTCATCGCCAGTACTTCACTGGCAGGAGTTTTGGCGGGCACCACTGTCACGTCACAGCCACGGTCCACCAGCATACGCAGGATGTTGGTTTTCACGCCGTAATCGTAAGCCACCACCTTGAACTTGAGTTCAGACTCAGGGGTATCGGATGGCAGACCGCCTTCCAGACGCCAGCTGCCGCTGCGCCACTGATAACGCTCGGCGGTGGTCACTTCCTTGGCCAGATCCATGCCCTTGAGACCTGGGAAGGCTTTGGCAGCGGCCAGAGCCTTGTCGCTGTCCAGATCGCCCACCAGAATACAACCGGCCTGAGCGCCTTTTTCACGCAGAATACGGGTCAGCTTACGGGTGTCGATATCGGCGATACCAACCACATTGTTGGCTTTCAGGTAGTCACTCAGGGACTGGGTAGAACGGAAACTGCTGGCGATAAGGGGAAGATCGCGAATGATGAGGCCACAGGCATGGACAGCGCTGGATTCCGTGTCTTCATCATTGGTACCGGTGTTACCGATATGGGGGTAGGTTAAGGTTACAATCTGTCGTGAATAAGAGGGATCTGTTAATATCTCTTGATAGCCCGTCATGGAAGTGTTAAAAACAACTTCTCCAACGGCAATTCCATCTGCACCGATTGCTGTGCCTGAGAACAGGGTTCCATCTTCGAGTACGAGTAAGGCAGACTTTGTCAACGCGACCTCCGAAAAAGAGCCAAGCCATTAGAATTTAATGATTTTTTGTTTTTTAAGATACCAATTTCCGCTAAAACACGAAATTTTGACAAATTCCAATGATTTTACCCGGAAAATCGCATTTCGTCCACACTTAAGCGGACGGAACGCGTAAAAAAACCGCCAAATGGCGGTTTTTCTGTTAATTGAGCCCCAACACTTGCTGCATGTCATACAGACCCGGTTTTTGCTCCGCCAACCAAACGGCGGCACGCATGGCGCCATTGGCGAAGGTCATACGACTTGAGGCCTTGTGGGTGATTTCCAGCCGTTCGCCTATATCGGCAAACATGGCGGTGTGTTCGCCCACCAGATCGCCGGCACGCACAGTGGCAAAACCTATGGTCTGGCGATCGCGCTCACCGGTAATGCCCTCGCGGCCATAAACCGCCACCTTCTCCAGATCCCGCCCCAGCGTTTGGGCAATCACCTCACCCATTTTCAGTGCGGTACCGGACGGTGCATCTTTCTTGTGCCTGTGATGGCCTTCGATGATCTCGATATCGGTATAGTCGCCCATCACCTTGGCCGCCAATTCCAGCAGTTTCCACATCAGGTTGACGCCCACAGACATATTGGGCGCCATGACCACGGGGATCTCTTCGGCCAGAGCCACGATCTGCTCTTTCTGAGCATGGTTGAAACCCGTGGTGCCTATGACCATGGCCTTGCCATGGCGGACACACCAATCGAGGTTCTGCAGGCTGACTTCCGGAGAGGTGAAATCGATGAGCACGTCAAAGGCATTGACCACCAGATCCAGGTTATCCACCAGGCGTACATCCAGGCGACCGACGCCTGCCATCTCGCCGGCATCCACCCCCACCAGGCTGGAGCCCGGCTTTTCTATGGCGGCGCCAAGACGGATTTTTTCCTGGTTGCAGGCGGCCTCGATCAGGGTGCGTCCCATGCGGCCGCTGGCGCCTATGACTGCTACTCTCACGTGTCCACTCATGCCACTTCTCCATTTACAGCTAAAAAAACGCCCAAGCAAAGCTTAGGCGATTTGGGGAATTACACTATGTCCAATAACTCGACTTCAAAGATCAGGGTCGAGAACGGCGGGATGGAAGCGCCGGCACCGCGCTCACCGTAGGCCAGGTGGTATGGCACATACAGTTTGAACTTGGAGCCCACGTTCATCAGCTGCAGGGCCTCGGTCCAACCGGCGATAACGCCCGATACCGGGAACTCGGCAGGTTGACCGCGAACCACTGAACTGTCGAACACGTCACCGCTGATGAAAGAACCGTGATAGTGAGTGCGTACTGTGGACTCATAGGTAGGCTTGTCGCCGTTGCCCTGGGTCAGCACTTCGTATTGCAGGCCGGATTCGGTCACGAACACACCGTCACGCTTGGCATTGTCTTCGAGGAAGCTATTGCCTTCGGCGATGGTGGCTTCGGCAGCTTGTTCCTGGGCTTGTTGCAGGCGGCGGCTGATCTCGGTGAAGGCCAGTTGCAGATCCTGCATGGACACTGCGCTGTCCTTGCCATCGAATGCATCGGCCAGACCGGCCTGTACTGCTGGAATGTCCAGACCTTCAAAAGAGTTGGCAGCCAGTTGCTCGCCCAGTTGACGGCCGACGCCGTAGCTGGCCTGTTGTTCTACAGTGCTGAATTTCTCAGACATCTTGGGATTCTCTCAGTAAGCTAGGATAAAAATTCGGGCGTCATTCTATCACGAAATGACGCCCTGTGCTGATAAACCAGGGGCTTATTTAGCAATTTGACACTTGGGCAGCCCCTTGGCCTTGGCGGCGTCGTACAGGGGCTGCATCTTGGGCGCCAGTGATTGCAGTCCCGAGATGCGGGTATCGTGTGATGGATGGGTCGACAGCAACTCGGGGCCTTGTGCTCCGCCGGCCTTGGCCATGTTTTGCCACAAGATGGCACCGGCTCGGGGATCAAAGCCGGCGCGGGCCATCAGCTCCAGTCCGACTATATCCGCTTCGGACTCCTGGGCACGGCCATAGGGCAAGATGTAGCCCACCTGAGCGCCCAGGCCCAGGGCCGCCATGTAAAGATCCTTGTTGGCCACGCCACCGGCCCCCAGGGCCATGTCGGCGAGCTTAAGCCCGGTACCCGTCATCTGGGCCCGGGATACCTGCTCGTTGCTGTGGTTCGCCAGTACGTGGGCCACTTCATGCCCCAATACCACCGCCAGTTGATCCTGGTTATTGGCCACCTTGAGCAAACCTGTGTAAACCCCAATATGCCCCCCCGGCAAGGCAAAGGCATTGACCTGGGGAGAGTCAAATACCACCACTTCCCAGCGCAGGGCCGGGCCCTCCAAAGCACCTGTTACCCGCTCGGCGACGCAATTTACATAGGCATTGAGCTTGGCATCCTTGCTGATCTTCTGCTGCTTTTTCATTTCCTCGAAAGAGGCATCGCCCATTTGGTTCATTTCCGCGGCGGAAAACAGCAGGGTCTGGCTGCGGCCAGTGGGAGACTGGGTGGTGACACAACCACCGAGCAGCGACAGGGTCAGGAGCGAAATTGCGAGACGTTTCATTGGCTTCATCCTTATATGGCCATTGGGCATCGAAGCCCGGTTTGGCAGGGATTCTACCCAGAAGCGGGTCTGATGCCAAACCTAGGCCAATATTAAATGCACCTCAGGCAGGTAGACCAAAACGTTTGCGATACTGCTCCATGGTGATCCCGGTGAGCTTTTTAAACAGGCGCCGAAATGAGCTGATGTCCTCATAGCCCACGGCCCAGATCACTTCGTTACTGCTGCGACCGGTCATTTCAAGTTGCTGTTTGGCGGCTTCGACCCGCAACTGTTGCAAATACTCCAGCGGAGTCTCACCCGTGGCCGCCTTGAAGCGGCGTTTGAAATTGCGCGAGCCCATGGCCACGGCCTCGGCCAGCTGTTCCATGGTAATGCGCTCTGCATAATGGGCGGCGAGCCACTCCTGGGCGGCCTTGATCTCCGCGTCACCGTGACTCCGACCGGGCAGCAAACGATGAAACGGCTGCTGCAATTCACGGCCCGGATCCAGCAACAATAATCGGGCACAAAGCAGCGCCACCTCGCGCCCGGCGAAGCGGGCCACCAGCCGCAGCAGCAAATCATTAAAGGCGGTGTAGGCGCCGCCACAGATCAGGTCCTCATACTCCAGCAACAGTTTTTGACTGTTATAACCGACGTGGGGATAACGCTCGCGAAAGATACGCTCCAAAAACCAGTGGGTGGTGGCTTCGCGGCCATCAAGCAGCCCGGCCTCGGCGAGCAGAAAACTGCCGCTGCAGGCACTGACCATCAGGGTGCCGCTTTGGGCCTGGGCCCTGATCCAGGCCACGGTATCCTGCTGCCGGGCCAGATACTCTGCCACCTCGGCGCGTCCGGATTCGGCTGCCAGTATGCTGGAAATCAATACCACATCGGCCTTGGCTATCTGGGTCAAGCTGGTGTCGGGAACCAGGGTCTGGCCACTGCGGGTCTGCACCGGCGCATCCCCGGCGGTTGTCAGCTGCACCTCAAAGCGGGCCCCGGGCGCCAGGGCGGCGCCATGCAGTCGTTGCAGACAGGCATTGGCCACATAAAAGATGTCCAGAGCGGCATGTACTGTGCCCCCCATGCAGCCCGGCATCGCCAGCAGCACTATTTTCGGCATAGGATTCTTGTCTCATTTCGCACATTTATGGGCAAATATGCCCATTATTTCCATCGACCACAAGCCTTAAGCTGGACGGCGTAAACCTCACAGCAATAAGGAGATCCCATGCTGAAACTCTACGGCAGCCCCAATACCCGTACCATTCGCGCCCTTTGGACCCTGGAAGAAACCGGCCTTCCCTATGATTATGTGCGGCTTGATTTTGAAGGTGGTGAACACCAAAAGCCGCCATATCTGGAAATCAATCCCAACGCCAAGGTGCCCAGCCTGGAAGTGGACGGCCAGGTACTGCTGGAAACCAATGCCATCTGCCGCTACATTGCCGAGCAGGCACCCGACGCCGGACTTATTCCAGATTCGGCCCTGGAGCGGGCGCAAATGAACCAGTGGTGCGATTTTCAGTTGTCGGAATTGGAACCGCCACCCTGGATGATGATCAAGAATCTGCGGGTCTATCCCGACGCGGTTAAGCTGGATAATCAGGCGCTGCTGGCCGCCATGAACTGTGAGGCCGATCGCGCCATGGGCATACTCGCCAAGGGTATCAAGGCCAGCGGTTATGTGCTCGAAAGTGGTTTTTCACTGGCGGATATTCAGCTGGCGGTGACCCTGATGACTTACCTTAAAGCCAAGATGAGCATCAAGGAGCCCAAGGTGCTGGATTATTTGAAACGTTGCTGCGATCGCCCGGCCATTGCCAAGCTGCAGGCCATGGGAGACCTGTCCCGCTTCAACCTCTGATCACCGCATAAAAAAAGCCTGGCAATGCCAGGCTTTTTTATATGACGGGCTGTCAGCTGTTGAGGTCCTGGAAGAACTTCTTCACGCCATCGAAAAAGCCTTCAGCCTTTGGGCTGTGCTTTTTTGACTCCCCCGACAGTGTCGCCTCAAATTCACGCAGCAGTTCTTTCTGACGCTCGGACAGATTCACCGGCGTTTCCATCACCACCTTGCACAGCAGATCGCCCACCGCATGGCTGCGTACCGACTTGACGCCCTTGCCACGCAGACGGAACATGCGACCGGTCTGAGTCTCCGGCGGGATCTTCAGACTGACCTTGCCATCCAGGGTCGGCACTTCGATTTCACCGCCAAGGGCAGCCTTGGCAAAGGAAATCGGCACTTCACAGTACAGGTTATTGCCATCGCGGACGAAAATCGCGTGCTCGCGCACTGTCACCTGCACGTAGAGATCCCCCGGAGGTGCGCCAAACTCGCCCGCTTCGCCTTCGCCGGCCAAACGGATGCGGTCACCGGTATCAACACCGGCCGGGATCTTGACCGACAGGGTCTTGGTGCGCTCCATGCGGCCATCACCGTGACACTTGCTGCAGGGATCCTTGATGATCTTGCCGCGGCCGTGACAGGTGGGACAGGGTTGCTGCACCGCAAAAAAGCCCTGGCGCATCTGCACCTGACCGGCACCGTGACAGGTGCCGCAGGTGGTGGCCGAGGTGCCCTTCTTGGCGCCCGAGCCATCACAGGCGTCACAGCTGGCCAGTGTGGGGATCTTCAGCTCCTTGGTCAGACCGCGGACGGCCTCTTCCAGGGACAACTCCAGGTTGTAGCGCAGATCTGAACCACGGGCCGCCTGACGCTGGCCACGACGACCACCGCCAAAGATGTCACCGAATACATCGCCGAAGATATCACCGAAATCGGCGCCGCCACCGAAACCACCGCCACCGCGGTTGGGATCGACACCGGCATGGCCGAATTGATCATAGGCGGCCTTCTTGTCGGCATCGGTGAGGATTTCGTAAGCTTCCTTGACCTCTTTGAAGCTGGCCTCGGCGGCCTTGTCTCCCGGGTTGCGATCCGGGTGATACTTCATCGCCAGGCGCTTATAGGCCTTCTTGATGTCCCGTTCGCTGGCGTCACGACCAACGCCCAATACTTCGTAATAATCTCGCTTTGACATATTTCCACGCTTTCTTAACTGGCGTTGAACGAACGGGCGTTAGGGTTTCCCCGTAACGCCCGCCGGAAAGAATCAAGCTTGCGCCCGATTACTTCTTGTCGTCTTTAACCTCTTCGAACTCGGCATCGACAACATCATCGGCACCGGCAGAGCTGCTGCCCTGACCTGCGTCAGCACCTTGGCTCTGGGCCTTGGCCTGGGCAATTTCCACCAGCTTGGCAGAGGCTTCGATCAGCTCCTGGCTTGCCTTTTCGATGGCTTCCTTGTCGTTACCGCGGGTGGCAGTTTCTACTGCGGCCATGGCGGTTTCGATCTTGGCCTTGTCGTCTGCACCCAGGGCGTCACCGGCTTCTTCCACCTGCTTCTTGGTGGCGTGCACCAGACCATCGGCCTGGTTGCGGGCCTGGGCCAGCTCTTCAAACTTCTTGTCTTCGTCGGCGTGGGCCTCGGCGTCACGCACCATTTTTGCCACTTCTTCCTCGGACAGACCGGAAGAGGCCTTGATGGTGATCTTCTGCTCTTTACCTGTCTTCTTGTCCTTGGCAGACACGTGCAGGATACCGTCGGCGTCGATGTCGAAGGTCACTTCAATCTGTGGCATGCCGCGTGGCGCAGGGTCGATACCGTCGAGGTTGAATTGACCCAGTGACTTGTTGGCGCTGGCCTGCTTACGCTCACCCTGCAGCACGTGAATGGTCACGGCGCTCTGGTTGTCGTCGGCGGTGGAGAACACCTGCTGAGCCTTGGTAGGAATAGTGGTGTTCTTCTCGATGAGCTTGGTCATCACACTGCCCATGGTTTCGATACCCAGAGACAACGGGGTAACGTCCAGCAGCAGTACGTCTTTCACGTCACCGGCCAGTACACCGGCCTGGATGGCAGCACCCACGGCCACGGCTTCATCGGGGTTCACGTCCTTGCGTGGTTCCTTGCCGAAGAAGTTTGCCACGGCTTCCTGAACCTTGGGCATACGGGTTTGACCGCCCACCAGGATCACTTCATTGATGTCGGATACTGACAGGTCGGCATCGGCCAGGGCCACTTTCAGCGGCTCCAGAGAACGCTGGATCAGATCTTCCACCAGGGACTCCAGCTTGGCGCGGGTCACCTTGACCACCAGGTGTTTTGGACCTGAGGCATCGGCAGTGATGTACGGCAGGTTCACTTCGGTCTGGTTGGTGCTGGACAGCTCAATCTTGGCCTTTTCGGCAGCTTCTTTCAGACGCTGCATCGCCAGAGGATCCTTGCGCAGATCCATACCCTGTTCTTTCTTGAACTCGTCGGCCAGGTAGTTGATCAGACGGTTGTCGAAGTCTTCACCACCCAGATGGGTGTCGCCGTTGGTGGCCAGTACTTCGAAGGTCTGGTCGCCGTCGTTGTTGTCGATTTCGATGATGGAGATATCGAAGGTACCACCACCCAGGTCGTAAACGGCAACAATGTTGTCACCTTGCTTCTTGTCGATACCATAGGCCAGCGCCGCTGCGGTTGGCTCGTTGATGATACGCTTCACGTCCAGACCGGCGATGCGACCGGCATCCTTGGTGGCCTGACGCTGAGAGTCGTTAAAGTACGCAGGTACAGTGATAACGGCCTCGGTCACTTCCTCACCGAGGAAGTCTTCGGCGGTTTTCTTCATCTTCTTCAGCACTTCGGCAGACACCTGTGGAGGCGCCATCTTGTTGCCGCGGCTTTCCACCCAGGCATCACCGTTGTCGGCCTGGATGATCTTGAATGGCATGATGTTCACATCGCGCTGAACTTCATCGTCCTTGTAACGACGACCGATCAGACGCTTGATAGCAAAGAAGGTGTTGGTGGGGTTAGTGATGGCCTGACGCTTGGCAGGCTGGCCAACCAGGGTTTCTTCACCGGTGTAGGCGATGATGGAGGGCGTAGTGCGATCGCCTTCAGCGTTTTCCAGTACGCGCGCCTTGCCGCCATCGAGAACTGCTACACAAGAGTTGGTTGTGCCTAAGTCGATACCGATAATTTTACCCATGGGGTCCTCCGAAAAAATTTCTTACGCTAATTCGTTATCTGGTGTGGATATGGGGACGGTGTTTGGACTTTTCAAGTCCGGGGTTTTCGTCACCTGCATTTCATCCTTAACCCCTATATTGGGTCAGGAGAATGGATTACAAGGGCAGAGTGAAAAAATTTGCCTTGGCATCGAGATTAGCCAGTGTCGGCGGCGTATAATATGCACCGCGAAGTTCTGCCGCCGCGGCAGATGCAGTCTTAACCCAGGAAAACCATCCTTGAAAAACTCCCACAAGGCCTATGGCTTTGGGCTTGGAGCCGTGTTGCTCTGGTCCACGGTCGCCACAGCGTTCAAACTGGCACTGGCTCACTATTCTCCTTTGGAATTGCTGCTGGTTGCCAGTGTGAGTTCCATTCTGGCCCTGGGTATTATTCTCATCTGCCAGGGCAAGTTGGCATTGCTTGGTCGTCAACTGCGCTCAAGCCCGTTTTTATACCTGCAAACCGGACTGCTCAATCCCTTTCTCTATTATCTGGTGCTGTTCAAGGCCTATGAATTGCTGCCGGCCCAGCAGGCGTTGTCGCTCAATTACACCTGGGCCGTGCTGCTGCCGTTGCTCTCGGTACCACTGCTGGGGCAAAAGCTGCGTAAATCGGATCTGAGTGCGGCGCTGCTGGCCTATGTGGGGGTCTTTATCATCGCCTGTGGCGGTAAACCTATGGCATTGGAATTTGCCGCCCCGGAAGGCGTCGCCCTGGCGCTGCTGAGTACCTTGCTCTGGTGTCTGTACTGGATAATCAATACCAAAGACAAGGGCGATCCCGTGGTCAGTCTGATGCTGAGCTTCCTGCTGGGCTTGCCCTTTATTCTGCTGGGTCTTGCATATCAGGGCACAGTGCCGAGTCTGGCGCTTAACGCCCTGCTGCCGGGGATCTACGTGGGCCTGTTTGAGATGGGACTGACCTTTGTGCTTTGGCTGCTGGCGCTTAAAAACGCTGAGCGCACCGCGTCCATCAGTACCCTGGTGTTCCTGTCTCCCGTGCTGTCCATGGGCGTTATCACCCTGGTGCTCGGGGAAACCATAGCGCCAGCCACTGTGCTGGGACTGGGGCTGATATTGCTGGCCCTGGCGATGCAGCAATTGTGGCCAAAAGTAAAAGCAAGATTCAGTCCCAAACCCATGGCAGAGCAGATCTGAGTTCTCTGTTCATAAGCTTGGCTCAGGCGGGGCCGAGCCAAAAATGCAAAGTGGGCCCACAGGCCCACTTTCACTCAACAACCACAGGGGCAAAGGCCCGGTTTAATCAGAGCTCGCGAACGTCCACTTCACCCACGCCCACGTTGACCTTGAGATCCCCCTCACCATCCAGCAGGGTTTCGAAATTCTGGCTCACCAAGTTGCGTTCCACCTGTTGCTGGCGGCCCTGGCGGGAATAGTTAACCTCACCCACCCCCGAGTGCAGTTCAATCCGGCGATAGGCATGGCCATGTTCAATGCTGACCTGGCCAACACCCACTTCCACGTCCAGATCGGCCACCAGACCTGTGATTTCCACCTGACCTACCCCAACTTCCAGGCTGACCGGAGCCTGCTTGGGCAGGTACACACGCCAGTGTTGTTTGATATCGTCCTGGTCATTGACAGACAGCAGCAGACGATTACCCTTTTGCTTCACGGTCAATTCGCGGTCTTCCAGATCCACATGCTTCCAGAAACTCAGCCAATTGCCGCTGGCGGCTTCGATTTGCACTTCAATGCGAATTTCATTGTCATCGGACGCCAACAGCTCGGCTTCGCCAACGCCCACATCGAATACCAGGGTCTCGCCTTGATAATCATAACGCTGTGACAGCTGACGGCTGTCATCGGCCAGGGCTGAACCTGCGAAGGCTGTGGTCATTACTAAAGCAGCGGCAATCTTGGTGTGTTTCATAGTGCATTCCCTCGGAATTTGAGTCTCGGTGATTTCCTCCAACAATGCAGAAAGCGGGCCAAATTCCATAACCATTTATTTTTAAAGAATTAAACGTAATGAACCGCATTCGAATGGTGAGCAAGCTCACCAAAGTGTGGTGAATCTCACCAGAGTTTGAATGAAGGGTTCAAAGGAAGTTTGAAAATATTTGTTAACAAGTTTATAACTGGAACAGGGTCTGAAAATAATCACCGAACCAGGGTCCCGGAAGTCAAGGGAGTGCAGAACCCACCATTCACCAGAATGGCTCACACACAAGGGAGCACGGCAATGGATAAGCCGCTTTTCTTTCTGTCGCGGGAGGCAGAAAAAAAATTCAGATTGACCGCAATGCTGATCTGCGTCTTTATCATGGTCGTGGATTATTACTTCGGCAACCTGTTCACCAACACCGCAGTGCTGCTGTATGCGGTATTCATGGTACCGGCATTACTGCTCACCCGGGCGGTGCAGGTCAGATACTTCTTCCATACCCAATCACCTATCATAGCGTTCAGGATTTTCAGTTGCATGCTGATGCTGCTGCTGTTGATCATCTGGGGTTACTCGATTCTGGATTACAACTTCAACCCACCGGTCTTTCCGGGCGACATGGTAAAGTAACCCACATAAAAAAGGCCGCTGTGCGGCCTTTTTTATTAGCTTATCCCCGACAGGTATAGTCGCCTATCCCCAACCATTTATAGGTGGTCAGCGCCTCTAACCCCATGGGCCCGCGGGCATGCAGCTTCTGGGTACTGACCGCCACTTCCGCCCCCAGGCCAAACTGGCCACCATCGGTAAAGCGGGTGCTGGCATTGACATACACGGCAGCGGAATTCACCTCATTCAGGAAATGACCTGCGGTGTGCACATTGTCTGTGAGTATGGCTTCCGAGTGACCACTGGAATAACGGCGGATATGCTCAATGGCCTCATCCACATCTGACACCAGTTTGATGCCAAGCGTGAGTGACAGCCACTCGGTGGCGAAACTGTCGTCATCGGCAAGCTCAGCCCCTATGCCGGCATCACTCAGCAGGGCCCGGCTGTCCGCACAGGCCACCAATTTTACCCCCAGGGCCGCGAGCTCTCGACCGACGCGCGGCAAACTCGCCGCCTGTTTGCGATGCACCAGCAAGGTATCGAGGGCATTGCACACGGTTGGGCGCTGCACCTTGGCATTGATGATCACCGGCAAGGCCCGGCTCAAATCGGCCTGGCTGTCGAGGTACATATGGCAGATGCCAATTCCGCCCAGGATCACCGGAATGGTGGCCTGCTCGGCACAGAGGCGCTGCAAGCCCTGGCCGCCACGGGGGACTATCATGTCCACGTAGCGGTCGAGCCGCAACAAACCGTTGACCAGGGCCCGGTCGGGATTATCGATAAGCTGCACCGCATCGGCCGGCAAACCTTCGCTCTGGAGCGCGCGGCGAATGGCCCCGGCCAGCAGCAGATTGGTCTCTATGGTCTCCTTGCCGCCGCGCAGGATCACCGCATTGCCGGTTTTCAGCGCCAGCACGGCAATTTCCACTGTCACATTGGGTCTGGCTTCGTAGATAACCCCTATGACACCCAGGGGAACCCGGCGCCTGGACAGTCGCAGACCGTTGTCGAGCAAACGGCTGTCAATTTCCTCGCCAATGGGGTCGGGCAGCGCCACCACTGTGGCTATGTCGGCAATGATGGCATCGAGGCGCGCTTCGTTCAGCAGCAATCTGTCTATCATGGCATCATTCAAACCGGCGGCACGGGCTGCGGTCACATCACGACCGTTGGCGGCAAGAATATCGCTGCGGCTCACCGCCAGCTCGGCGGCAATGGCCTGCAGCAGCGCCCTTTTCGCAGGAGCGCCCAGGTTGGCCAGGCTGAAACTGGCGGCCCTGGCCTGCTGGCCCAAGCCCTTGAGGTATTCGGAAATCATCATATTGCCCCCGTTTCCAGTACCACCATATCGTTGCGGTGGACCACGGCGTCGCCATAGTCATAACCCAAAATGGCTTCTATTTCGTCAGAGTGTTTTCCGGCAATGGCCGCCAATGCTTCGGCACCGTAGCGGCACATGCCCCGCGCCACCACCCGGCCACTGTTGTTGCACAGCTCCAGGGTGGCACCGCGTTCAAATTTGCCTTCCACGGCAATGATCCCCTTGGACAATAAACTGCGCCCCTTGCCGCAGACGGCACTGACGGCCCCATCATCCAGCAGGATCCGACCATGAGCCTTGGGTCCGGCGAGTATCCACTGCTTGCGGCTTTCAAGTGGACTCTCCAACGCCAGGAAGCGGGTTCCCACCGCCTCACCGCCAATCGCGCCGCTGATCACGTCCTTGTGGTGGCCCGAGGCAATCACCACTTCCACGCCGGCACGGCGGGCAATATCCGCCGCCTGCAGCTTGGTGGCCATACCACCGGTACCCAGGCCCGAGACCGAGCCGCCCGCCAGTAAGCGCAGGCTGTCATCTATGTGCTGCACCTCGGGGATCAGCCGGGCATTGGGGTTGTTGCGTGGATCGGCGTCAAACAGGCCCTTTTGGTCCGTCAGCAGTAGCAACAGGTCCGCATCGCACAGCAGCGCCGCACGGGCCGACAGATTGTCGTTATCGCCCACCTTGATTTCGGCGGTGGCCACCGCATCGTTTTCATTGATTATGGGTACTATTCCCTGCGCCAGCAGGGCATTTAGGGTATCGCGGGCATTGAGATAACGTTCACGGTCGTGCAGATCGGCACGGGTCAGCAGCAGCTGGCCCACGTGCAAACCATAGATGCTGAACAGCTGTGACCAGGCGAGGATCAGCTGGCTTTGCCCCACTGCCGCCAATAATTGCTTGTTGGCCATGGTATCCGGGAGACTCGGGTAATTGAGATGTTCTCGACCGGCGGCAATGGCACCGGACGTCACCAGTACCACTTCCACTCCGGCCTTCATCATGGCGGCCATCTGCCGTGCCAACTCCACCATGTGCGCCTTGTCGAGGCATTTGCTGCCCGAGGTCAACACGCTGGTGCCCAATTTAACCACTACCCTGCGATAACCACTTTGCATCGAATTCATCTTTTCCCAAGAGCCCTTTTCGAATACTGCACGTCCAGGGCTGATTTTTGCCGAACTTTCCTTATACCCAATCCCGCCGGGGATTAACATAGCCACGGCGGGCTCTCATCGATTAATTCAATATCCTTTGGTTATTCCATAAAAAAAGGCCACTTAATGTGGCCTTTTTCGATACCTGAGCCTTGGCTTAGCCGTAGATAAACTTCGCCAGGAACAGTGCCGCCAGCACCAGGATGCCGGCGTTGAGGTCACGGAAGCGACCACACATCAGCTTGATGGCAGCATAGGAAATAAAGCCAAAGGCAATGCCGGTTGCAATGGAGAAGGTCAGCGGCATCAGCAAACAGACCACCACCACGGGTGCGGTTTCGGTCAGGTCTTCCCATTCCACATGCACCAAGCCTGACATCATCAGGATTGCCACATAAAACAAGGTTCCTGCGGTGGCGTAGGCCGGGATCATCCCCGCCAGCGGCGAGATAAACAGCGACAGCAGGAACAGAACACCCACCACCACAGCGGTCAAACCGGTACGGCCGCCGGCGCTGACGCCCGAGGTGCTCTCGATGTAACTGGTGGTGGTGGAGGTCCCGAGGGCAGCACCGGCTATGGTGGCCAGGCTGTCTGCGGACAGGGCACGATTCAGCCTTGGCAAACGGCCCTTGTCATCCAGGAAACCACCGCGATGGGCCACGGCTATCAGGGTACCCGAGGTGTCAAACAGGTCGACGAACAGGAAAGCAAACACCACGGTCAGCATGCTCACTTCCAGCACGGCCGAGAGGTCCATCTTCATAAAGGTGGGTGCAATAGAAGGTGGTGCCGACACCAGACCATTATATTGCACATCACCGAACAACAGCCCCAGACCGGTGATGGCGAGTATGCTCAGGATCACCGCAGACTTCATGCCGCGGTTAACAAAAGCAATGATCAGGAAAAAGCCCAACACCGACATTACTGCGGGAAAAGCGGTCACATCGCCCATGGTCACCAGGGTCGCAGGGCTGGCCACAACTATACCGGCACTCTTGAGGCCAATAAGTGCCAGAAACAGGCCGATACCCGCGGCAATCCCCAGACGCAGCGACATGGGGATGGAATTGACTATCCACTCACGAATACGCACCAACGACAGGATAAGGAAACAGATACCGGACATGAACACGGCGCCAAGGGCCGTTTCCCAGCTGTAGCCCATCTCGCCCACCACCGTATAGGTGAAGAAGGCGTTGAGACCCATACCGGGCGCCAGCGCAATGGGATAATTGGCCATCAGGCCCATGACCAGACAGCCCACGGCGGCGGCCAGACAGGTGGCCACGAACACGGCGCCCTGATCCATACCGGCACCGGCGAGGATCATGGGATTCACGAAAATAATGTAGGCCATGGTCAGGAAGGTGGTGACCCCAGCAATCACTTCCTGCTTAAGCGTGGTGTGGTTTTGTTTGAGTTTGAACAGTTTTTCTAACATGGAACCGGGTTCCTTGGTGTTTTTATGTATTTGGGTAGGGTGGCAGAAAATGGGCCTGGCGCCGATTTTACAAGCTGTTTCAAAAACAGCTTTCGCCGGCAATTTTCACCAGCGGCAGATTATAGGGATTTTCCCCATGGCAGGCCAGAGTAAATACACCAGTGAAAATCACAGCCAAGGCAAGGAGTTGCTAAATTTCAGATAAAAAAAAACCTGCTCAGAGAGCAGGCAAAGACATGTTTCAAGCGTCCCATATGGGAAAGATAATACCGCGTGAGCGGAAAACACCTCGGTGTGTCAAAGGGGATCAACACACAACTTGAGTCTAAACACACCCAAAATGGGCGAACAAAGGTTGATGGATGATGGAACTGTTTGGGAAGGGGACAGTCCGCCCCTGGATCCTGTTAAAGGTAAGATCAGCCCTTGAAATTCATCGCGAACAAACCACCACGCAGGGTTTCGGCCTTGAACCAGGTGTTTTGCCATACAAATGTGTAGTTGCCTGAATAAGACATGGTCATACTCCAAATTAACAAAGTTGTGATACATCATTGCCCGGTTAAGTGTGGCTCGGTTCCATGGAACTGGGCGTTCTCAAATCCATTGAGACAACTTGTCACTCGATTCCCTGGAGAAGTATCCATCCTGGATAGACGGGGCAGGAAAATCGCTCTCCCCTGCCGACGAAATGCAGTATAGCAAAGTGTAGTTTTATTACAACTATTTTTGTGAAAAATTTCTTTTTGGTGTGTTTTGGTAATTTAATTACACATTTTAATTGCGGGATAATTTGCGACCGCTCACATAATCTGTATCGAAGAAAACTAACCACCCTTTGCATTTCAGGTGGTTAGCTTGTTTTGCGTGATTGTGATCACATTGTAATATAATGACACAATGTTACCAAAGGTGCTGCCGTGGGCTTACCGTAGAGAGGATCCCCCTCGGTAGCACTGCCGGCAATGTCCAGATGCACATAGGGCAAGGGCTTGTTGGAAGACAAATCATGCTCCGCCAGCCCCGAGGCCTTGAGCAAAAACGCCGCCGGGTATTGATGACCACGGGCGGTCACGGACGAAGGTGCGTTATTGGAGGACAGCACATCGGCCGCGCCGGACACCTCACGTATTTTGCCAAAGTCTTCCCGCCGCAAGCGCGATACCTCCAGCGCTTCGCCATGCTCTTCGGCAATGGCCGACAATTTCTGATCCACTCCGGCCTTGTGAGCCACGGCATTGGCCACCGCAGCAGTATATCCGCCGTAAACCCGCACCACATGCCCCGTCAGGGTCGCCACGGAAAACAGCTCCGGCGCCACCGCCGTCAGCGCCTTGAGCCGCAGATGGCTGAGCAAATCCGCCAGCACCAGACGCCCTTCGGCGTCGGTGTTGCCAATACGCACCCGCACACCGGCATGGCTCTGGATTATCTCATCTGTGACAAAGGCTTCTGAGCCTATGCTGTTGCGCACCAGCCCCAGCTCGGCCATGACCCGGATCCCCTTGGGCTTGAGCAATGACAGGGTCTTGAACAGACCAGCCACAGCCGCAGCACCGCCCTTGTCGCGGCTCATGCCGGCCATGGCTCCGGCGATTTTCAAGTCGGCACCGCCGGTGTCATAGACCACACCCTTGCCGGCAAACAGCAGGGTACGCTGGGTGTCACCCTCGCCCAGGTATTCCAATTTCACCACCCGGGGCTGATGACGGGCAACGGCAAACGAAGCGCGGCCCACGGCACACAGCAGCGGATAATCCCGCTCCAGCTCGTCCCTGTGCTCCACTACGCTCACTTGGATACCACTGCCCTTGAAGGCGTTGAGGCAATAATCGGCAAAGGCCGGTGCCGCCATGCGCTCGGGTTCGGTACCACAGAGATCCCGCGCCAGGTTACGACCGGCCTCAAGGGCGTTGAGCAGCGCCGCGGTATCCGATTGCAGCAAACCTATGGCCTCGATGGCACAGGGCTCACCGCCGGCTTCGCGGGATTCAAGCGGTTGCCACAGCTCCTGACCGCAGCCGAGGGCCGCCACCTCCAGCGCCTTGGCGTAGGCGGAATTGGCCACCAGCAACAGCGGCCGCTTGGCACCGGCGTCCCGGGCGATGGCAATGGCCGTGCGAGCGGCCTCGGCTACGCTGCGCACATCTTCGTAATCCCCGGCCGTGGCCTTGATGGGGGAGATAATCAGGCGGCCACCGGCCAGTCCGGGGGCAAACAGCAGGGTCGCGCTCTTACCCACCCGCCTGTCCACTGTGGCGCCGTGACTGGCCAGCAGGGCTATCTCTTCTATCTCTATCTCCGCCAGGGATTGGCTGAGCACCAGCACCGCATCCCAGTTGGCGTCGTCAAAAATCGCTTCTTTATCTGATACATCCACAAAATTCGCCGCAAACATGACCCATCCTTTTTTTAATTTTTGCTTTGCCGCCTGCCCGGCAACGCCGGGCGAAACATGTCTGTGGCATTATTCCCTGTCGGCGCCGCAATTGCTATCTCAAGGAATTGCCATCCCACAGGGACAGAGCGAAGTGGAAACCCTCGCTGCCACTCGTCCCACCAGTTGGAATATGAAACCCTTGGGCGGCTTATGGTAAACTGCCGCCAAGTAAGCGGTCTGCGCCGCTTTATCTGTGCAGTAACATCTGCGCCGTAACATATGTGCCGTATCATCTATGCCGTAATCGGGAGTTTTCAGTGACAACACTCAATCAGCTCTATCCCCAGCCCCTGTGGCAATGGTTCGAACAGATCTGCGCCATTCCTCACCCGTCCAAACACGAAGCCGCCCTGAGCCAACATATCCTGGCCTGGGCCAAGGACAAGGGCCTGGCCGTAACAGTAGACAAGGTCGGCAACCTTATCATCCGCAAGGGTGCCACCGCCGGCATGGAAAACCGCAAGACTGTGGTGATCCAGGCGCACATCGACATGGTGCCGCAAAAGAACAACGACAAGGTGCACGACTTTACCAAGGATCCCATTGAAGCCTGGGTAGACGGTGACTGGGTCAAGGCCCGTGGTACCACGCTGGGCGCCGACAACGGTATAGGTATGGCCTCGGCCCTGGCCATACTCGGCAGCGACGATATCCCCCACGGCCCGCTGGAAGTATTGCTGACAGTGGACGAAGAAGCCGGTATGACAGGTGCCTTTGGTTTGGAAGCGGGTATGCTGAATGCCGAGATTTTGATCAACACCGACTCTGAGCAAGAAGGTGAAATTTACATGGGCTGCGCCGGTGGCGTGGATGCCCAGCTAAGCCTGCCCATGGTGTGGGAAGCCCCCGCCGACGGTTACAGCGCCTTCAAACTGACCCTCTCGGGTCTCAAGGGCGGTCACTCCGGTGTCAACATCCACCTGGGCCGCGGCAATGCCAACAAGCTGCTGGGCCGCTTCCTGTTCGAACAGGCCGACGGTCTGCAACTGGAACTGGCGGAATTCAACGGCGGCTCCCTGCGCAACGCCATTCCCCGCGAGGCCGGGATCAGCTTTATGCTGCCTGCCGAGCAGGTTGCCGAACTGCAATCCAAGATCACGGCGTTTGAGGCCATGGTCAGAGCCGAGCTGGCGGTGGCCGATCCGGGCATCAGCCTGACCCTGAGCGAAATCCCCACGCCCTCCAAGGTGATGAGCGAGCAAAGCCAGAACAGCCTTATCGACCTGCTGCACGCCTGCCCCAATGGCGTCATGCGCATGAGCGATGAAGTGGCGGGCGTGACCGAGACCTCTCTCAACGTCGGGGTCATCACCACAGGCGAAGAAACCGTCGATATCCTCTGCCTTATCCGCTCTCTTATCGATTCAGGCCGCAGCCAGATTGAGGGCATGCTGATCGCCCTGTCCAACCTGGCCGGTGCCGAAATCGAAATTTCCGGCGCCTACCCCGGCTGGAAACCGGACAACAGCTCGCCGGTAATGGCCATAGTCCGCGACACTTACCAGGACATCTATCACAAGGAACCGGTGATCATGGTGATCCACGCCGGTCTCGAGTGCGGTCTGTTCAAACAACCTTATCCTGATATGGACATGGTCTCCATCGGCCCCACCATCCGCTTCCCACACAGCCCCGATGAAATGGTCAATGTCACCACGGTCGGCCAATACTGGGAACTGCTGCTGGCGGTGCTGAAGCGCATTCCGGAAAAGGCTTAACCCATTATCTGGAAAGCGCCGACAGTCAGGTTATCGCGCAGAATAACAGACAAAAAAGCCACCTTGAGGGTGGCTTTTTTATTGGCGCCAAAAACTACGAGACAGCAAACTCCACGGCCTTGGCGGCATGTATGGCGGTGGTATCAAACAGCCTGATCTCGGTATCTGCCTGTTCCACCAAAAGCCCTATCTCGGTACAGCCCAGGATCACCGCCTCGGCCCCAGCCTCCGCCAGTGACGCTATGATGCGCAGATACTCGGCCTTGGAGTCGGGCATTATCTTGCCAAGGCACAGCTCCCGGTAAATCACCTCGTGAACCCGTTTTCTGTCTGCGGCATCAGGCACCAGCACCTCAAGGCCAAACCCCTCACTCAACCGTCCCCTATAAAATTCCTGTTCCATGGTGAAGGCGGTACCCAGCAAGCCCACTTTTTTGATGCCTTGATTCATCAGCACTTCGGCCGTGGCATCGGCAATGTGCAGCAAGGGGATATCTATCGCTTGTTCTATCTCCGGCGCCACCTTGTGCATGGTGTTGGTGCAGATAAGCAGGCAATCGGCCCCGGCGGCTTCGACCCTTTTGGCGGCATCGGCGAGAAGCCTGGCCGTTTGCTGCCAGTCACCTGCATGTTGCAGCTTTTCAATCGGCTCGAAATCGACGCTGTAGAGGGCAATTTGCGCCGAGTGCAGGCCCCCGAGGGCTTGCCTGACGCCCTGGTTAATGGCCCTGTAATAACCCTGGGTACTCTCCCAACTCATACCCCCCAACAAGCCGATAGTCTTCATCATTTAGTCCTGCTTTGTCCTGCGTTCTGGTTAACAAGCCAAAAATCGACACAACCAATACCACTGGCTAGAGATCCTGATAAATCCACCTCAGCCCCTTTGCCAAGCCAACCGGAAAAGTGGAGTAATGGTCGGTTCCGTCAATCACCTCGCCAATGAGCTGCAACCCTTGATAATGCCTTGAGCGCAGACGTTGCAAAAATCTCTGATGGCCATCCACCATATCGTTTCGTGAGCCGAACTCGGGGATTTCCAAAGCCCCGGTCGCAATAAACACCTTTGCTTTTATTGATTTATGTTGACTGAAATACTTCTCTTCCATCGCAAAAATCAAGTCATCCTTAAACCACAACGACGGGCTGGTTAAGATATAATCTGAAAAAAGTTCCGGTTTAGTCAGCAACACCCAGGCACCAAAAGATCCCCCCAAAGATTGCCCGGACAATATTCGCTTATTGACATTGATACGGTATTTGTTTTCCACAAAGGTGAAAACCTCTTGCTCAATAAACTTCAAGTATTCCGGCGCCCCACCTGTTTCATACTTTACCCAACTCTTATCCTTTTCAGGTGTCAGATCCCGGACCCGGCTGAATTGTCCATCATCACCATCAGCAAAAGATATTCCGACAACTATGGCTTTATCCATAGCAGTAAAATGTGTCACGCCCGCCGCGACCTTGAAGGTATAAGGTCCGTCATTGAGATAAAGCACGGGGTAGCGCTTTGACTCATTGGCCTTATCAAAATAATCATTGGGAAGTTTTATATAGAGATCATATTTTCGCCCCAACACCTTGGAGTCTATGGTGTGAATTTCCGAATTTTTAATTTCAAATGTTCCATTCGCATAAACTGCCGGGGTCAATACCGATATCAAAACGATAAAAATTAATAAAAGAATTTTGTTCATGAGTTACTCAATAAAATACACATGGTTGATTGCAGCGTTAGATTGACTTTGGCTATTCAAACAGCAGGCTCAGAGTGTCTGGTCTACACCTCGCTGACGTCAAGCAATATTCTTGGCCCATTTAGATACGCCCTGAATGCACCAAATGCCTGTTCTATTGCCGCCACCATATTGCGGTCGGCAATGATGCCTTCTGCATCAAATTCTGTTCCGAGTAAGGGCACAGTCATGCAGGCATCTGTCACTATCCGGCCCGACATGGTGCGGATGATTTCATGGAGCGACGCCAGGGCATGGTGAGCCCTGGGTGAAGTGTTAAAGATAGCCACCGGCATCTCGATAAACTCTTCGCCGCTCACCAGCCAATCCAAGGCATTTTTCAATACGCCACTGATACCATGGGCGTATTCCGGACTGGAAATAAACAGCCCATCCGAGCTAACCAACAAGGCTTTCAAGGCGATTATCTCGGCCACTGTGCTGGGATCTCTGTCGGGATTGAAAGGCGGGATATCCGCCAGACCGCTGAAGAGGGTAACTTCCATATCCCGAGGTGCCAGCGCCTGCATAGCCTTGAGTAGGGCATTATTGTAGGAGTCTTTCCTTAGACTGCCGCAAACAGCCAGTATTTTGATCATGGATTCCTTCCTCTCTAATCCCAAAATCCTTATGTAGCTCTGCATGTTATGCGGGCTATTCACCAAAGATCAATCAGCAAGCTGATTTCCAAACTTCCCATTGATGGGGGCATTCTCCCAATTTACCTCTTGCCCAGGATTGACTGAAGTCTTGGCTGATAGTTCAGCGCCTTATGAACTTTCGCTTTAATTTCTGTGTCATAAGGCCGTCATATCTGTTATTTTTCGCGCCTGTTGCCCTGTTCCAAAAACAAATGTCGGCGGGCAGATATCGGTTTCAAGGAGGAAATGTGAACCCAAATCATCCGAAGGTTTTGAAAGTGGCGCTACTTGGCGTCAGTTTGGTATGTACCGGTTGCAGTTCAACGGATGTAACCCACACCAGCTGCGATTTTGTGGTTGGTGCCACAGAAAGTGAAATGCGTGCTCAGCAGGAGCAGAGATCCCAGGATAACGAGACAAACCTGATAAATGGCATATTAAACGTCATTACAGGCCTGTTTACCCGGGCGGTATCCGACAATAAAGATACAGACCGCTGCAATTCCCCCACCTGAAAAAGCCAAAGGCGACCTAGTGATCCCCCTTTGGCACTCACTTTCAAATGCGGACTGCGATTCACGCCGTAAGACTGACGCCGCTGTTGTTTTCGCTTTGCAGCTCCCGCACCGGCCGCACCTCAATACAGCCGTAGCGGGCCGGCGGGATCTTGGCAGCCAATGCCACCGCCTGGTTAAGATCCCGGGCCTCCAACAGGTAATAACCGGCCAGTTGCTCCTTGGTCTCGGCGAAGGGGCCGTCCGTGGTTAGAACCTTGCCGTCACGTACCCGCACAGTGGTTGCGCAGTCCACCGGCTCCAGGGGATTGCCCCCCAGATAGTGTCCCGCTTGCTGCAGGGCGTCACCACAGGCAATGCACTCGCGATTTAGTGCATCCCACTGCTGCTGTGACATTTGGTTCATGGCGGCCTGCTGGTAATAAACAAGTGCCAAATATTTCATTGTGCCTCCTGCTGAATGCTGTATTTACGCCTTGTGGTTGCTGTTGATCATCCAGGGGATGCCAAAGGCATCCACCAACATACCAAATCCCTCGGCCCAAAAGGTTTCCCCAAAGGGCATGTGCACTGTGCCGCCTTCGGCCAGGGCATTGAACAGTTCCTTGGCCCGTGGCAGCGAATCTATATGCAGCTGAACATAAAAGCCCTGGGGCGGCTGATACCGGTCCGCCGGAGCATCCGATCCCATCAGGGTGCCGCCACCGAAGGACAGACAGGCATGCATGACACCGTCGGCCATGGCGCCACAACCTTCGCCCCCCATGTCCGGCGGCATATCGGCAAAACCGATCATTTTCTCAATTTTGCCACCAAGCAAACGTTCATATAATTCAAAGGCCTCACGACAATTACCATTAAAGTTCAGGTAACTGCAGGAGGAACTGGGCTGTCGTTGCAGCCGCTCGCACAGGGTCCGCTCCTGCTCTATGGCCTCGCCGGGAGCAAAATCTTCCAGCTCAAACATGCGCCGCAACTCCAGCTCCACATTGCCGTTGCCATCGCTTTTGGGCCACTGCTGCATCCATTCCAGCGCTTCCTGCTTGTCCCTGACCTGAATGATGGTGTAGCCCGCAACCAGGGTTTCGGTGCCGTCGAAGGGCCCCTCCACCACTGTGGGCCGGCCGTTTTGGAAACGGATCCTGGCGCCATCGGCACTGGGCCTCAGTCCCTCACCGCTGACAAATACTCCGGCATTGACCAGACACTCGTTGAACCGGATCATTTCCCCTAGCAACTGCTCGCTCGGCATGACGCCTTGCTCTGTGGCGGCATCGGCTTTTCTGATAACCATGAATCTCATTGTTGTACTCCTGTAAGTGAATTCCGTTAAGTAGTCGAACCTCAAAGCGCAATTTCGACAGCACCACAAAAAATTCAGTTATTTTTTTCGCATTCAGCCAAACGGGTCTGCAAAAAACGTTGCTCACAAGGTTGGTTACACAGTTGCAAAGCCCGGCGAAAATCGCTCGCGGCAGCGGTAAAGGCCTGTTGCCGCTGCAATAATTCAGCCCGGGCGGCAAATGCCAGATGGTATTCGCTCAGCTCCCCTTGGCCTATCAGCGCATCGATAAGGGGCAGCCCAACCTCTGGTCCATGGGCCATGGCAAGGGCCACAGCGCGGTTCAGTCCCACCACAGGTCCCGGGTGCAGGGAATAGAGCACCTCATAGAGGCCGACTATTTGCGGCCAATCCGTGTCTTGATAACTGATTGCTTCGGCATGGACGGCAGCTATGGCAGCCTGCAGGCTGTAGAAACCCGCCGGTCCCGAACTCAGTGCCAGGGTGGTCCAGTCCAGGCCTTCTGCTATTTGCTCCCGGTTCCAAAGATCACGGTGCTGATTTTCCAGCAATACCAGCTCACCATTGGCATCAAGGCGCGCTTCGCTGCGGGCATCCTGCAACAGCATAAGACCCAGCAGGCCCATGACCTCGCTGTCGGGCTTGGACAATAGGGTATGCAACCAGCGGCAAAGGCGGATGGCTTCGCCGGTAAGGCTGCGGCAGATGTAGTTGTCATTGAAGGCTGCGCCATAGCCCTCGTTGAACACCAGATAAATCACCTGCAGCACTGCATCCAGACGTTGCTGCAATTGGCCCCGCTCCGGCACTTCATAGGGGATGCCGGCATCACGAATTTTGTTCTTAGCGCGCACTATGCGCTGGGCCAAGGTGGGCGCCTTCAGCAGTAAGGCTTTGGCAATCTGCTCTGTGCTGAGGCCACAGACCTCCCTCAGGGTCAGCGCCAGCTGCGCCTCCTGGGACAGCGCCGGGTGGCAACAGACAAAAATCAGCCTCAGGCTATCATCGGCTATGTCGGGGTCGTCCCAGGGGTTGCTGGTTTGGGATTGCAGTTCCAGCTCACTCAGCTGCGGCAACAGATGCTGCTCGAAATGGCTGCGGCGCCGCAGGCTATCGATAATCTTGAAACGACCGCAGGACACCAACCAGGCCCTGGGATTGGCTGGTATCCCCTGCTCGGGCCACTGCTGCAGCGCCGCCATGCAGGCTTCCTGCAGCGCTTCTTCGGCGAGATCAAAATCACCAAGCAGGCGGATCAGGGTGGCGAAGCTGGCCCGCGAGTGCTGTGCCAACTGCTGAGAAATGGCTTGTGTTGTCAATTGACTCTGTCCCTGTGCAATTGCGGTAGAAGAAGTTGAATCCAGGCTAGCAGATCTTAGGTCGAAGCTAACACAAAGGTGACCGGATAAATAAGCCCCCGAAAGTCTAACTTCGGCGCCGCCAACACCCCAAACCGGCACGTTTCATTGCAGTGCCAGCCCTTGGCAACCGGCGTTAAAGCGCCAAATCCAGCTGGGTCAGGCGCTCGCTGCACGCTTCGCTGGCCGACAGACCCACGGCTATCCCAACCAGGCGTATCCCCCGCCCTTCGGCGCGGGTCAGCGCCTGGGACAGCAGGGCCTGGTACAGCTTCACCGAGGGCTCGTCGGCACGCTGCTCTATAGTGGTCTGGCGGAAATCGCTGAACTTGAGTTTCACCACCAGCTTGTGAATACGCCGGGCACTGCCGCTGCGACCTATACGACGATTGAGTTCGGGGATCAGTGAAGCCATTACCTGCAAGCAATCTGCTTCACTGTGAATGTCCTTCGCCAGCGTGGTCTCGACGCCAACGGATTTCCGCTCCCTGTGGGGCGAGATGCCGCGCTCATCGCGGCCGTGGGCCCGCTCCCACAGCACGGCGCCGAATTTGCCAAAGTGCTGTGCCAGCATGGCCGGTGAACAGGCCTGCACCTGGGCACAGGTTTCCAACCCCAGGGTTTTGAGTTTTTCCTGGGTTACCTTGCCGACACCGGGGATCTTGCCAAGGGACAGGCCACTGACAAACCCGGCCACCGCCGCCGGTGTTATCACGTATTGGCCGTTGGGTTTGTTGAGATCCGAGGCCACCTTGGCAAGAAACTTAACCGGTGCCACCCCGGCCGAGGCGGTCAACCCGGTTTCCGCCAGGATATCGGCCCGGATGGCCTCGGCTATCAGGGTGGCCGAGCCCTGGTGCAACTGGCAGTCACTGACATCCAGATAGGCTTCATCCAGCGACAGGGGCTCAATCAGGTCGCTGTAACGGTCGAAGATGGCGCGGATCTGCTGCGACACCTGCTTGTAGACCTCCATCCGTCCCGGCACCAGGATAAGGTCGGGACACAGGCGCATGGCGTAAGCTGTGGCCATGGCCGAACGCACACCAAAGCGGCGCGCCTCGTAATTACAGGTACTGATCACCCCGCGGCGTTCGCTGGCACCGCCGACGGCCAGGGGCTTGTCGCGATACTCGGGAAAGTCGCGCATCTCCACCGCCGCAAAAAAGCAGTCCATGTCGATATGAATGATTTTTTTCACCAGACACCTCCACCTGCAAATATACTGTATAGATAAACAGTGGTAAACAGGATGAAGGCAATAAAAAAGGCGCCCGCAGGCGCCTTTAAAATTCGGAGGCTCAGATCTTGAACTGACCTATGTTCTTGGTCAGGGCCTGGGTCAATTGCTCAAAGGCCCTCAGGGTGCCGGCCAGGTCCTCACTGGCACTGTGAGAATCGTTCGACAGGGAGCGGACATTCTCCACGTTCTGGGCCACCTCTTCGGCAACCACGGCCTGCTGGCCTATGGCCACGGTAATGTCTGTGGTTTGCTGTTGCACCGACTCAATGGCCGAGGTGATGTCAAACAGGGCCTGCTCCACTTTCCTGGTCAGGTTCTCACCCACGCTCGCCTGTTCCACTCCGGCTTCCATGGCGGACTCGGCCTGCAGGGCGCCCTGTTGCAGGCTTTGGATGATGCCCTGAATATTGGCGGTGGAATCCTGGGTGCGGGATGCCAGGGTGCGCACTTCGTCAGCCACCACGGCAAAGCCGCGGCCCTGTTCACCGGCACGGGCCGCCTCAATGGCGGCATTGAGCGCCAACAGGTTGGTTTGCTCGGCGATGCCGCGGATCACGCTGAGCACCTCGCCGATCTGTTCGGAACTGGCGCGCAGGGCCTTGATAACACTGGCGGCTTCGGTGACCCGGATCGACAGGGTCTGAATACCTGCGGTGGCTTCGGTCACTATCTTGCGACCATCGCGGGCCTGCTGCTGGGCCTGCTCGGCAAAGTCGCTGGTGCGCTGGGCCGTGGCCGCCATTTCCTGACTGGTGTGGGCCATTTCCGTGGCTGCCGTGGCCACCGAATCAATCTGGTGTTTCTGGGTCGAGACAGCGCCAACCGCCAGATCGCAAATCTTGCGTGCCTCTATGATGCCGTCGCCCACATCCCGGGTCAGGGCGCGGGTATCTATCAGCATACGCTGCACCTTCTCAGCAAAACGGTTAAAGGCGGTGGCCATTTGCCCCAGTTCGTCCTCACGCTCTATCTCGATACGTTTGGCGAGGTCGCCATCACCGCGGGCGATATCCTCCATGGCTGCCAACAGGGCGCTGAGCTGGCGACGCAGGGGAATAAGCAGCAACCACACGGTTACACCCACCAGCAACATGATACCAATGGCCATCAGGCAGGCATCCCAGAAGGCGGCCCGCACCGGCGCTTCAATGGCAGAGGTGGGCAACATAAAGGCCAAATGCCATTGCTGCTGGGGATAGTCACCACCGACGGCGGTATATACCACCCGCTGTGGCTCACCCTGATAGTCCACTTCGGCAAAGCCCTGTTTGTTTTGGCGCATCAGGCGTCCCAGAGCAGAAAAGCCCTGGTTGTCGCCGGCCAGGCCATCGACCTTGTCAATCTGCGACCCCGGTGGGAAAGCACTGTTGAAGCCAGGGAAATACACCAGCTTGCCATCGTCTGTCATCAGGAAGGCCTGGCCTTCGCCCTGGTACTTGATGGGGCCCAGCAGATGCTTGCCTATGGTATCGATAAGAATGTCCATGCCACCTATACCGAGCAATTTACCCTTGTCGTCATAAACGGGGGTTTTCACCGTGGCAGAAATGGAACCGTCGTTGGCATCCACAGCCGGATCGCCCACAAACAAACCGCCCTTGTCTATGGCTTCCTGCCACCAGGGGCGCTTGTTGGTGTAATAGTTGGGATCACCGTTATAGCGGCCATTGAGATCAAAATATTCAAAGGTGTTGGCGGAGCCGAAAAACACCGATTTAATGTCGCTGTCCTTATCGGAGAAAAAGTGGAAATACTGGACTATGTCGCGATATTGGCGGTCCATATCCAGATTGCTGCCCCGGTCCCTGTAGTTGGCAAACCAGTTGCGCAGTCCGGGTTCGGCGAAAATCGAATGGATCACCTGTCCCTTGGCGATGAAATAACTGCGGATCTCGTTGCCTTTCAGCTGCACCAGACCACTGATATCCGTGTCCACTTCCTGACGGGTGGAATCGCTGGCGCGGTTAACCAGCAAGGCGGCGACCAAAGTAAGCAGCACGGCCAGGGCCCCCACCAGGGTCAGCACCAACTGCAGGCTCAGTGAACGCTTGATATATCCCATGTTCTTATCCTATCTATTATTGTTGTCATTTCCGGCGGCGTTCCACACTGGCTACTGCCATTGCCATCCAGGGCAAATCAAAATGCCAAAGTGTGAGCCGGATCCGGAATATTCCAATCTACCAAGAAAGACGGGACCTTAACACTGGGAAGTGACAGGGATTTTGCGACACGCAGATATTTACACCAAGAAGCAGCAGCATGAAAACACATTCGATTACCATATCGGCACTAAATAGTGATTCACTTGTCATTGGTGCACAAAAAAGCAACAAAAAGGCCAGCGAGCGCTGGCCATAGGGAACAATCAGGATCACATCTTGGACTGTAGGTAATTGTGCAGGCCCACCTTGTCTATCAATCCCAGCTGTTTCTCCAACCAGTAGAGATGATCGTCTTCGGTTTCATCCAACAGCAACTCCAATAATTCGCGGCTGACATAATCCCCTTTCTGCTCGCACAGAGCGATTACCTCACGCAGGTGGGCGACCACCTTCTTCTCGTAGGCCAGATCGTTTTCCAGCATCTCTTTGACATTGGAACCTATGTGCAGCTTATCGCGACTGGCGACATCCGGGGTGCCCTCCAGGAAAAGGATCCGCGACACCAATTTCGCCGCGTGTTCCCGCTCATCATCGGATTCATGCTTGATACGTTCGTAGAGTTCATTCAGGCCCCAATCCTCGTACATGCGGGCGTGAACAAAATACTGATCCATGGCCGACAGCTCACCCGTGAGCAAGGCATTGAGCGCGGCTATCACCTCGGGTTGACCTTTCATCTGTTGCCTCCTTAGTCATCCATCTGGCTTTGCAGATAGTTCTGCAGGCCGGTCATGCGGATGAGATCAAACTGGGATTCCAGCCAATCCAGGTGTTCCTCCTCATCCTCGAGAATGTCCTCCAGAATGTCGCGACTGACATAATCCCGCTCCTGCTCGCACAGGGCAATGGCCGAGCGCAGCAGGGGCAACTCCTGCTCCAGCTGATCCTTATCGCAGGAGAGCATTTCCTGGGCATGCTCGCCAATCAGCAGCTTATCCAGCTGTTGCAGGTTTGGCAGTCCTTCAAGAAACAGAATACGTTCGATAAGTTTGTCGGCATGTTTCATATCCTGAATCGACTTTTTGTAATCCTTGCCGTTGAGCTTTTCCAGCCCCCAGTTGCCGAACATGCGTGCGTGCAGAAAATATTGATTGATTGCGGTCAGTTCGGCGGTAAGTACCTTATTTAACTGAGCCACAACATTGGCTTGGCCTTTCATGGTGAGTGTCCCTTGGCTGAAATTTGATCCAGATCAACTATTTCAAGCTAGTACACAAGTGCCGATTTCTCAAATTTATCGTTTTATTTCAAAATTATATAGAACAAGAATAATTATTGTTCAGAATTGAATTTCGCTCCAAGCAGAAGTAAAAATCCACCTGCATAGCAGGTGGCTTTGACACAGCCCCCTAAAAGGGGGCTTAAAAACTAACCTTCCAACCCTAACGCTATTTGCCGTTTCTCTTCTTCTTTGGCTGTCTTTTCCTGGTGCCGTACATATCTACGGATTATGTCTTCGTTTGCTCCTACTGAGTCCACAAAATAACCCCGTTGCCAGAAGTGATTCCCCCAGAGCTTGTGCTTTCTTAAATAAGGAAATTTGGCAAACATCCTGATCGCGGTTCTCCCTTTAACAAAACCCATTAAATCCGACACGCTTAGACTGGGTGGGGTTCTGACTACTAGATGGACATGATCTTCCTGAACATTTAGTTCCACGACTCTGCATTTCTTCATGTTGCAGTAAACATAGATACTTCGATAAAGCTCTCTGCCGAGATTACCTTTCAGGATTTTGTACCTGTACTTGGGTGTCCAAATGAGGTGATACTGACAACGATAGAATACGTGAGACGCGGATTCATATCTGCTCATGCTACTTACTCCTTGATTTGCTGGTAACAAACCGAGGGAGTATTTAGCATGGGCATTCTCCGGGCAAAGCCCCACCAGAACGATCACCACCTCCATAGGAGGTGGTTTTAGGGTGACAACAAAAACGGCTCCCATGGGAGCCGTTTCAGATCAGATGATCCTGTGTTTGTTCAGCTTTTCTTCGCGTTCGGCCTTGGCGGCCTCACGGGCCTTGCGTCTGTCGCAGGGCTCATCACAATCGCAGGCTTTTTCAATCCCGAGGGCGCCCAGTCCGCCGCAACTTCCCTGCACTACTTTTTTCCGGATCAGATATCCCACGGACATCAACAGGAAAAACAGCATCAACACGACAAATGCCGCAATAAAGGTGCTCATATACTACTCCTGCTCGCCTATCAGATAGGGTTTAAAGGCATCACTGTAGAAGACCTTGAAACCCTCACCCTGCTTTTCAATCAGCATTATCGCCAGCTGCTCGCGTTTGGCAAGCTCAAGTGACGCTTCGGTGCCAAGAACCATCATGGCCGTGGCCAAACCGTCGGCGGTCATGCAGTCCTTGTGCATCACGGTTACCGACGCCAACTTGTGCTTAATGGGGTAACCGCTGCGAGGATCGATAAGGTGCGTATAGCGCAGGCCTTCTTCCTCATAGTAATTGCGATAGTCACCGGAGGTGGCCAAGGCCATGGTGCCGGGCGCTATTACCTGGGATATGGCCCTGCCCTCACTGGTGGGTTTTTCTACCGCCACCCGCCAGGCACTGCCGTCGGCCTTGGTACCCTTTACCGATAATTCTCCGCCTATTTCCACCAAATAGCCACTGACGTCGTAACCGTCGAGCACATGGGCAATCTTGTCGACCCCAAAGCCCTTGGCGATGGAAGACAGGTCCACATAGAGCATGGCATTGTGCTTGGACAGCCTGTTGCCTTCAATGGACAGCTGATCTATGCCGGTGCGGGCCTTGGCAGCTGCAATTTCTGCCGGCGTCGGCACATGGGTCGGGCGCTTGTCGGGACCAAAACCCCACAGGTTCACCAGGGGACCCAGGGTAATGTCCAGGGCGCCGCCCGTCACCTGATACAGACGCATGCCCTCGCGCACCACCTTGATGGTATCGGGGGACACCTCAATGCTCTGCTCCAGTGGCAATTGGTTAAATTGACTGAGTTCAGACTTGGGCCTGTAGGTGGACATCTGATCGTTCACCAACTCCAGCGCCGTGTCGATCTCGGCCTGCAGCTTATCGGCCTTTGGCACCTTGGCATTGGGCACCAGCTTTATGTGATAGGTGGTCCCCATGGTGTTGCCGGAGAGGGAAATCAGCTCGGGCTCTTTGGCACAGCCCGAAATAAAAAAGGCCAGCCCGACGAGGGCCAGCCAGTTTAATAAGGTCTTTTTCATTGGGACCTGCATCTCTTTGCGATTTGTCCCCCGGCAAGCCGGGGGACACTGGCATTAACCGCCGAAGTCATCCAGCAGGATGTTTTCATCTTCGACACCGAGATCTTTCAGCATGGCGATCACGGCCGCGTTCATCATTGGAGGACCACACATGTAGAACTCACAATCTTCCGGAGCGTCGTGGTCACGCAGGTAGTTCTCGTACAATACGTTGTGGATGAAGCCGGTGTAACCGGTCCAGTTATCCTCGGGTTGAGGATCGGACAGGGCCACATGCCATACAAAGTTATCGTTTTCGGCCGCCAGACCGTCGAAATCTTCCACGTAGAACATTTCGCGCTTGGAGCGGGCACCGTACCAGAAGCTCATCTTGCGCTTGCTCTTCAGACGCTTGAGTTGGTCGAAGATGTGCGAACGCATTGGGGCCATACCGGCACCACCACCGATGAATACCATTTCAGCATCGGTATCCTTGGCAAAGAACTCACCGAATGGACCGGAGATGGTCACCTTGTCACCGGCCTTCAGACTCCAGATGTAAGAAGACATCTTACCGCAAGGCAGGCTCAGGTTACGTGGTGGTGGTGTGGCAATACGCACGTTCAGCATGATGATGCCGAATTCTTCAGGGTAGTTGGCCATGGAGTAAGCACGGATCACCGGCTCATCAACCTTGGACTCCAGCTTGAAGAAACCGAAGTGTTCCCAGTCGCCACGATATTTCTCAGGTACGTCGAAATCGGCGTACTTAACGTGGTGAGCTGGAGCTTCAATCTGGATATAACCACCGGCACGGAAAGGCACAGACTCACCATCTGGGATGGCCAGCTTGAGTTCCTTGATGAAGGTTGCCTTGTTATCGTTGGAGATAACAGTACATTCCCACTTCTTGATACCGAAAATCTCTTCGTCCAGCTCGATCTCCATGTCAGATTTTACGTTTACCTGACAGGACAGACGACAACCCTTACGGGCATCACCCTTGCTGATATGGTCGAGTTCGGTTGGCAGAATGTCACCGCCACCGGACTTAACCACCACGCGGCACTGACCGCAGGAGCCACCGCCACCACAGGCAGAAGATACGAAGATACCATTGTCGGCCAGTACGTTCAGCAGCTTGCCACCGGCACCGGTAGTGATGCCTTTTTCCGGATCATGGTTGATACCGATTGTGATGTCGCCACTGGATACCAGCTTGGACTTGGCGAACAGGATCACCAGTACCAGGACCAAAACGATCGCGGTAAACATCCCGACGCCCAGAAAAATAATATTACTATCCATTAACTTATCCTTAGAAGGTCTAAATTAATCAGAAGATCTAAATTAATCGCCTTCTTTGAGTGCCTCTTAGAGGGACACACCAGAGAACGACATAAAGCCCAGCGCCATCAGACCGGCAGTGATAAAGGTAATACCCAGACCACGCAGACCTTCGGGAACATCGGCATACTTCAGCTTTTCGCGAACCGCGGCCATCAGCACGATAGCCAGGGCCCAACCGATACCTGAACCAATACCGAACACCACGCTTTCGCCCAACTTATAGTCACGCTCAACCATGAAGGATACGGCACCGAAAATGGCGCAGTTCACTGTGATCAGCGGCAGGAAGATACCCAGGGCGTTGTACAGTGGTGGGAAGTATTTATCCAGCGCCATTTCCAGGATCTGTACCAGGGCTGCGATCACACCGATGAAGGTGATGAACTTCAGGAAGCTCAGATCGGCCTCAGGCAAACCGGCCCAGGCCAGTGCGCCGGGAGCCAACAGGCCCTGGTAAATGATTTGGTTGGCGGGAACCGAAATGGCCAGTACCACGATAACCGCAATACCCAGACCCATGGCGGTGGTCACTTTTTTGGATACCGCCAGGAAGGTACACATACCGAGGAAGAAGGCCAGCGCCATGTTTTCAATGAAAACAGAACGGATTAACAGACTGATGTAGTGTTCCATTGACCTTATCCTTTTGCTTCAACTTGGTCAGGCTTGTAAGTGCGGATGATCCAGATCAGCGCACCGATCAGGAAGAACGCACTGGGTGGCAGCAGCAACAGACCGTTTGGCTGATACCAGCCACCGTCTGAGACCTTGCTGAGGATTTCCACACCGAACAGCGAACCGTTACCAAAGAGTTCACGGATAAAGCCAACAGACAACAGGATGGCACCATAACCCAGACCGTTACCTATACCGTCCATGAAACTCATCATTGGCGGTGTCTTCATGGCGTAGGCTTCGGCGCGGCCCATCACGATACAGTTGGTGATGATAAGACCCACGAATACCGACAGCTGTTTGGCGATGCTGTATGCATAAGCCTGCAGCACCTGATCCACCACAATTACCAGAGAGGCAATGATGGTCATCTGCACAATGATCCGCACACTGCTTGGAATGTGGTTACGGATCATGGAGATGAACAGGTTGGAGAACGCGGTTACCGCGGTCAGTGCCAGGGTCATCACCAGGGCAGTTTCCAGCTTGCTGGTTACCGCCAGGGCACTACATACACCCAGTACCTGCAGGGCAATGGGGTTGTTGTTCAGAATAGGTCCGGTGAGGACCTGTTTCAGTTCTTTGGAATCGGCCATTAGCTCAGCCCTCCGTTGCGTGCTTTTTCAATGAAAGTCGCAAAACCTTCTTTGCCCAGCCAGAAGTCAAGTGAGTGCTGCACACCATTACTGGTCAGCGTCGCACCGGACAGGGCATCCACACCGTGAATGGTGGCTGCGGTAGCAGGGTTCTTGGTCACAGTAATGGCCACTTTACCTTGCTCATCAAACAGCTTCTTGCCTTGCCACAGTGCTTTCCATTTGGGGTTCTGTACTTCGCCGCCCAGACCAGGAGTTTCCGCCTGATCGTAGTAAACCAGACCTTGAACTGTGTTCATGTCAGGCTCAAGGGCCAGGAAGGCATACATGGTTGACCACAGACCGTAGCCGTGAACCGGCAGGATCACGCTGGTCAGCTTACCGGCGTCATCGTGCACCAGGTACACAACGGCGTTGTCGGCAACACGCTTGACAGAAGCAATGTCATTCTCAGGCACGAAGGAGGTCTTCACATCGCGGGCCGCTTTCTTCTGGTCAAAAGCATCGGCATCGCCTTGAACGAATTCACCGGTCTTGATGTCGATCAGACGCGCTTCAACGTACTTTTTATAGGTGTCGATGATCTGCGCCTTGCTCACCTTACCGGCCTTGGAATCGATCAGGCTGGCGGCTTCCAGAATGTACTTCTGCTTGTCGAGCAGCTTGTTTTCTTCTTGGGTTGGCTTGAGCACCACGGCGGCAACAGATACGAATACCGCGCAAATCAGGCAGAGGCCAACAACGATAAACAGCGTTCTTCCGAACGAATCTTTATGACTAGCCACGGGCGATCCTCCGCTTGATATTCGCCTGAACCACGAAATGGTCGAACAGTGGTGCAAACAGGTTGGCAAACAGAATCGCCAACATCATACCTTCCGGGAATGCGGGGTTAACCACACGGATGAACACCACCATGGCACCGATCAGGGCACCGTAGGCCCACTTGGCTTGGTTGGTGAATGACGCGGACACAGGGTCGGTCGCCATAAACATCATACCGAAGGCGAAACCACCCAGCACCAGGTGCCAGTACCAAGGCATGGCGAACATGGGGTTGGTATCGGAACCGATCAGGTTCAGCAGCATGGACACGGCAATCATACCCAGCATCACGCCACCGACGATGCGCCAGGAAGCGATGCGGGTATAGATGATAACCAGACCACCGAGCAGGATAGCCAGGGTAGAGGTTTCACCAACAGAACCAGGAATAAAGCCATAGAAGGCATCCCACCAGTTCTGGTTGAAGGCATAGTCCAGAGTGCCGGCAGCAGCCTCGCTCAGGGCAGTTGCACCGGAGAAACCATCGGCCACAACCCAGGTGGTGTCACCGGACATGTTCAGCGGATAGGCGAAGAACAGGAAGGCACGACCGGCCAGGGCTGGGTTAAGGAAGTTACGTCCGGTACCACCGAACACTTCTTTGGCAATGACCACACCGAAGGTGATACCCAGAGCCACCATCCACAATGGGATAGTCGCGGGCAGGGTCAAAGCAAAGAGGATGGAGGTAACGAAGAAGCCTTCGTTCACTTCATGACCACGTACGGCTGCAAACAGCACTTCCCAGATACCGCCGATGGCGAAGGTCACGGCATAGATAGGCAGGAAGAAACAGGCACCGTACCACATCAGCGCAGCCCAACCGGATTCAGCGGTCAGCTGGGTACCGAAAATGCCGAACAGGTCAACCTGCCACACGTCCGGAGTACCGAAACCGGCAGCCAGGGCCAGTTGCGCCTGCAGACCCACGTTGTACATACCAACAAACATCGCCGGGAATGCACAGGCCCACACAGTGATCATCATACGCTTCAGATCGAGGTTATCGCGAACGTGGGTGCGGCCCTTGTTCACCTTACCTGGCGTATAAAAAATGGTGTACGCGGCTTCAAAGAGCGCGTACCACTTCTCGTATTTACCGCCTTTTTCAAATTGCGGTTCAATACGCTCAAAAAAATCTTTCAAGCTCATTAGCCTTCCCTCTCCACGGTATCCAGGCAGCTACGCAAGAACGAACCGTAGTCATACTTGCCGGGACAAACAAAGGTACACAGTGCCAAATCTTCTTCGTCCAGCTCCAATGCACCCAGAGCAACCGAGCCGTCGGTATCGCCGGCCAGCAGGTTACGCAGCAGCATGGTAGCCAGGATGTCCAGAGGCATGACGCGCTCGTAGTTACCAATCGGCACCATGGCACGATCAGAACCGCCGGTGCTGGTGGTCATGTTGAACAGACGTGAAGGAGACAGGTGGCCGAGGAAGGCGCGGGTGATAGAGTATTTGTTGGCACCGGGCAACATCCAGCCGATGAACTCTTTCTCAGTACCTTCTTCGAGCAAGCTCAGTTGCTGATGATAGCGACCGAGGAACGCATGTGGACCCGAGGCGGTACGACCGTTGAGCACAGAGCCGGAGATCTTGCGCACGTTACCTGGTTGTACTTCACCGGCAGCCAGCTGTTCGATGCTGGCACCCTGCTGGGTACGGACCAGACGCGGCTTGGCCGCCTTTGGACCACCAATGGCAACCACACGATTGGTGTTCAGTTCACCTGTGGTGAACAGTTGACCAATGGCGATCACGTCCTGGTAACCAACATGCCATACGCTGCGGTGGGCAGAGGCAGGCAGAATAAAGTGGATATGAGTACCAGCCAAACCTGCAGGATGAGCACCGGCGAATTCGTGTACTTCGGCGTTGGCGGCCGGTACATCGGCACCTGGTGCCTTGCAGAGGTAAACCTTTCCTTCGGTCAGCTTCGCCAGCACCTTGAGGCCGTTGGCAAAATCTTCCTTGTGCTCACGGATAACCACAACAGGGTCCGCAGCATGGGGGTTGGTATCAATGGCAGTCACAAAAATACCGGCCGGGATTGCATCCACAGCGGGTACCTTGCTGAAAGGACGGGTACGCAATGCAGTCCACAGACCTGATTCGATCAGGTTGTCGCGAACTTGCTGCGACTCAAGCGAATCCAGTGCTGCCGCATCATACTTGGCGAAGGCGACGGCATCGTTGCCTTCCACCTCAATCACCACAGATTGCAGAACACGCTTGGCGCCCCGGTTGATTTCGAAAATAGTTCCACTGGCCAAAGCCGTATATTTCACGCCAGGATTCTTTTTGTCTTCAAAAATCACCTGACCTTTTTGAACCTTGTCGCCTACCTTGATTTTCATGGTAGGACGCAGGCCAATATACTCTTCACCCAATGTAGCTACGTGTTTAATGGCTGGGCCATCATGGATAACTTGCTCTGGTCCACCTGCTAAGGGCAGATCCAATCCTTTCTTAATTGTAATCATATCCACATGCACTACGTTTGAAGGAAAGACAATGCGCCGCGTTCCGTTTAAACAGCCGGTTTTAAACAAAACCGTTCGCCTGGAATTAGCGCTGATTTATCACAGAAATGCGATCGCAATCACGCTGGTCGCGCGCATTTTACCCCAATTGCATTGCCATCGCCACGAAAATTATAGGCACATTTAAACGGGAAAATGTTGAAATTACACCCTTTTGCCACACTTTCCCTACCCAATTTTTCGGCCCCCTAATCATTAAAATTTATTAATGCAAGCAACATCTTAACTTCCAATTTTACAAGCGCTTGCCACAATCAAGATCACAAAGCCCGGCTTAAACCGGGCTTTGTGTGTCGAAGGGTTAAATTGTCGCAATGGGAGCTGGATCACCCTTGCCAGCGATAGCCCATAAAAACGGCAGCACCTGCCCCAGTTTGCACGCCAATTGGCCCCCTTATTTGGGGCTCTGTTTCACCACTCAGGTTCTCGGCCCGCAGGAAGAATGTATGATTGCCAAGCCGATAATCCAGATTGAGATCGACCCGGGTTACCCCATCGAGTTCGGCATCAGCCATTTCAAGATATTGCCCCTGAAGGGTCAGGCTGATATTGGCGTAACGCACACCGGCCGTCAGTTTAAGACTATGCTCGGGCAACCAACCCAGCGCGCCATCCTCGCCGGCACACAGGCCAAGATTGTCCACACAAGCGTTGGCCTCGGCCTCGTTGTGGCTGAAGTCATAGTTGACTCTCAGAGGCCAATGCCAGTCACCGCTGTGCCACTGGGCATCCAGCGTCAGGTGCCCGCCCCTGGCATTGACATCCTGCAGGTTAAATTGCTGCAGCATCAGGTCAGAGTTGCAGGCCGAAATGACTCGGCAGTCCAGATGCCAGTTGGCAAAACTTTGCTGCCAAAGGGTGGCTTCAAGCGCAAGGTTTTCCCCCTGCCATCTGGAACTCACGCTATGGTGCCAGGACTCCTGGGGCCGCATAGCACTGTTGCCTGCGGCCGGGGCTTGCCACTCGGCGCGGCTGGCCAAGGTCAGGGACCAGTTTCCGAGACCATAGCTCAGCTGCAGCGATGGCTGCCAGCTGCGGTCCTGAAAGTCAGTGTTCACCCACTCGCCGGCTTGCAAGGCTGCAGCGCCATTTCCCAAGCCTTCGGCGCCCGGGCCGATGTTGCGCTCAATTCGGCTGTCGAGATATGCCAAATCCAGCCCGAGGTGAATGCTCGCTAACCTGAACCCAGCCCCCAGATTTGCCGCCAGTTGTCTGCCGGAATCCGCAATCGATATACCCGTTACCGGCAATTCGAGGTTCATTTCTCCCTGCGACCACAGCATCCCCGCCTGCCGGGGATGGTATTCGCCCCTGTCCTCCTGAAAACCCAAACCGTAATGCACGCCCTCTGAGCCCGCAGGCCGACCGTCAATCCGCAGGCCATAAGCCAAAAGGTCCGCATCGATTCCGCCCTGTTGGCCATCAAAAAAGTAAGGGGTCACTTGCGAGGCAAGGGCCAGGGCGTCAAGCATATCGACAGGTGTCTCCTCCCCGGCGGTCAGAGAGCGTTGTTGGCGTTCCGTTTGTTGGTAGTAAAGTCGGGTATGGGTTTGCCGCACGCCAGCTGCGCCCAATCTGTGGTCCAGCAGGATTCTGTGGGCCTGCTGTTTAACCCTGTCGGCCGCCGTCGCCTGAAAAGGCTCCGGCGCCACTTTTGCGGTAAACGACCTCCCCCAGGGGGAGTCAAACGCATCCCGATAGCTGTACTGGTAACTGAGCTCGGTGCGCTGCCATTTGCGTGCCCCTGGCAAACTGTCGGCCGCCATTTTCATCAGCAGGCCCTTTTGTGAATCGCTCTGCGGTTCGCGGTATTGCCACTGCTGTTCATCCTGGCCCCTGGCATATTGGCCAAGCAACATAAACTCCACACCATCACCTTGTTGGTACCAACCGATGTCACCATTGTTTGCATCCCTGTCACCGAGTTCCAATCCAAAGCGATTGCCAGTCTTGCTTAAGGCGCGGCTGGACAGCTGAATATCGCCCTGGTGGCAATCAGCCGCCCCATTACACAGCGCCAGGGTATCGATAAACTCCACAGCCAGAGGGATTTCCAATGCAGGGGCGGTCAAGGGCGCGGCGAGCAAACTGATGCCATCAAGGGACAGTGTCGCTGCACGGCCATGGTGCAGACGAAAATCACTTTCCGGATAATTTCCGGGAACCTGGCTGATACCGGGCAGCAGATCAAGCAGAGGCGTCAGCGTGCCGTAGTGGAACTGTCCCGCCACCGAGCTATCAAGCTTGATTGATTGTAGGGTATCGCTGTCGTTGGCTATGACCCGGGATGGCAAGAGACAATATGGCAAGAGACAATAAAGCAGCAGGAAAAATCGGTTCGCCGAACTTGGCTTCATTATGCTTATTCACCCGAAAAAATAGCGCTGGGCGATGGATGCGGTTAAGCGCCTCGCCGTATTAGAATTATTTGATAAAACTAAGCTATCCCAATCGGGGCATAAAAAAAAGCGGCAAACGCCGCTTTTTTGACACTGTGTCAAAATGTCACAGCTTGTTTAAAATCTCATCGGCAAGCTTGAGTTCATCATTACGGTTAACCTTGACGCCTGCTGCGATGACAGCCCTGGCGATATCCTGGGCCTGGGACAGCGAATGCATTTCATAGGTGCCACATTGATACTCATTGAGTTCGGGAATCGCCTTTTGATCCTGCACCTTGAGCACATCCTCCATGGCGGCCAGCCAGGCTTCGGCCACCCGGCTTTCCGTAGGAGCGCCTATCAGGCTCATGTAGAAACCGGTGCGGCAACCCATGGGGGAAATGTCAATAATTTCCACTCCATTACCGTTCAGGTGATCACGCATAAAGCCGGCGAACAGGTGCTCCAGGGTGTGAATGCCCCGTTCGCTTAAAATGTCCTTGTTGGGAGCACAAAAACGCAGGTCAAACACGGTAATGGTATCACCGCCGGGGGTCTTCATGGTCTTGGCCACCCGCACAGCGGGAGCATTCATACGGGTGTGATCGACGGTAAAACTGTCAAGTAACGGCATGCTGGATCTCCAATCTCTAACCTGGGCCTGTGCCCGGGATTAGCATAGCATCAAAGGCGGCCGGCCTACACGGCCCTGACCCGCCGCCCATCCTCAGAAATATTCATGTTGGCTGACGCCAATTATTGCCGCAGCCGGGTGTAGGCATCCTCGGAAATGGCGTGATAGCGCCTGACGCCCTGCTCATATTCCTTATAGGCCTGATAGACCTTTTCCATCATGGGGTCCTGGGCCGACTGCTCGGCAATCACCTCCGCGGACACCTTGCGCAGCTCGGCTATCACATCCTCGGGGAACTGGCGCAGTTGCACCCCATGCTCGTTCACCAGGGAATCCAGCGCCGCCACATGGCGAACTGTGTACTCATCGAGCATGTCCTGGTTGATGGCCTTGGCAGCCCCCTTGACTATGGCCTGCAAATCCTTGGGCAATGCCGCAAAGGCCTGCTGGTTAATCAGAAACTCCAGCGATGAACCCGGCTCATGCCAACCGGGGTAATAGTAATACCTGGCGGCCTTGTGCAAACCGAAGGCCAAATCGTTAAAGGGCCCCACCCATTCGGTGGCATCTATGGCCCCAGTCTGCAAAGCGGTGTAAAGCTCGCGTCCCGGCAGGGTTACCGGCACACCACCAACACGCTTGAGCACTTCTCCACCGAGACCGGGCAGGCGCATCTTCAGGCCCTTAAGATCTTCCATGTTATTGATTTCACGGTTGAACCAGCCGCCCATCTGCACCCCGGTATTGCCACCCGGTAAGGGAAGTATGCCAAAGGGTGCGTAAACCTCCTCCCACAATTGCTGGCCGCCGCCATAGGTGAACCAGCCGTTCATCTCCTGGGCGTTAAGGCCAAAGGGAATGGAGGTAAAAAACTGCGCCGCCGGCGCCTTGCCCTTCCAGTAATAAGCGGCCGCGTGCCCCATCTGTACCGTGCCCTGACTGACGGCATCGAATACCTCGAAGGCCGGCATCAGCTCTCCGGCACCGTAGACCTTGATTTTCAGTCTGCCGGCGGACATCTCCTCCACCATGGTCGCGAATCGCTCCGGCGCCATGCCGAGGCCCGGAAAATTCTTTGGCCAGGAGGTGGCCAGCTTCCATTCTATGGGTTTAATCTCGGCCTGGACTTTGCCCGCTTGCTGTCCGTCCTGCTGATTACAGCCCAGCAGCATGGCCGCCGCCAGCAATGCCGCCCCTATCCTGAATTTCATACAAACGACTCCTTTTCCATTTTGTCAGGGGACTCAGCCCTGACCATAAATCACTTCCGGCAACCAAGTGGCAAGTGCAGGCCACAGGCTGAGCACCAAGAGCAACAAGAGTTGTATGGCGACAAAGGGCACCACACCGCGATAAATCTGGGCACTGCTGACCATCTGCCCTGCCACACCCCGCAGATAAAAGAGTGCAAAACCAAAGGGCGGGGTCAAAAACGAGGTCTGCAGGTTAATGGCGATCATTATCCCAAGCCACACGGGGTCCAGCCCCATTGCCAGTAAAATCGGCGCCACCAGCGGCACCACCACAAAAGTGATCTCGATAAAGTCGAGAATGAAGCCGAGCAGGAAGATCACCAGCATCACCAAGACTGTCGCGCCAATCACGCCACCGGGCATATTGGAAAACAACTGATGGATAAGCTCCTCACCGCCAAGACCGCGAAACACCAGGGAAAACACCGAGGCACCAATGAGGATCAAAAACACCATGGAGGTGATCTTGACCGTCGCGTGCATCACCTCACCCAGCACCCGCCGACACAGCTGTCCCTTGATAAGGGCAATGACCAGAGCACCACCGGCGCCAACGGATGCGGCCTCGGTGGGGGTGGCTATGCCAAACAGAATTGACCCCAATACCAAAAAAATCAGCAGCATGGGCGGCAGCAGTGCCGTCAGCACCTGGCCCCACGATATGGCCTCAGCCCCATTGGCCTCTTCCGTTTTGCCAAAGGCGTTTGGCCGCCACCAGAGCATCAATGCCGTATACAGCACATACAGCAGCACCAACAGCAGCCCGGGGATCAGGGCACCGGCGAACAGATCACCGACGGACACCGACTTGGGATTGAAGATCCCCATTTTCAGCTGTGCCTGCTGATAGGCATTGGACAGCACATCTCCCAGCAGCACCAGGGCGATGGAGGGTGGGATAATCTGCCCCAAAGTTCCGGTGGCACAAATGGCACCGGCGCTGAATTCCGCGGAATAGCCACGTTTAAGCAGGGTCGGCAGCGACATCAGCCCCATGGTAACCACTGTGGCGCCCACAATGCCGGTACTGGCCGCCAGCAACATGCCAACAAAAAACACGCTGAAGATAAGCCCACCACGCAAACGACCAAACAGCGCCGCCATGGTGGTCAGCAACTGTTCGGCCACCCGGGATTTTTCCAGCACCACGCCCATAAACACGAACAGGGGTACCGCCATCAGGATGCCGTTGTTAAGCACCCCATAAATGCGGTTCGGCAGCAGCCCCAGCAGGCTGAGGTCAAATTCGCCAAACAGACTGGCAATAAAAGCAAACAGCAGTGCCGTCCCCCCCAGAGTCAGGGCCACGGGGTACCCCAGCATCAGCACCAGACAAATAACAGCAAACAATGCCAGCGCCATATCAATATTCCCCCCGCTTCAGGCTGATGCCCTTGCGATACAGCTGAGCCAGTCCCTCCAGTACCAGACTGGTGGACAGCACCAGCAGCAGGGATTTTTGCAGGTAGACATAAGCCAGGCCACCGGCCTCCACCGAGGATTCGTGAATGCGCCAAGCGCCCAACACATAACCCCAACTGAAACCGAAAATGGTCAGCGCCAGGGGGAATAGGAACAGCAGGGTGCCGAGAAAATCAATCCAGCACTGACTGCGGGCCGAAAAACGGCGATAGAAAACATCAACCCGCACATGGGCGTCACGTTTGAGGGTAAAACCGGCGGCCAGGGTAAAAATGGCGCCGTGCAGATAAAGGGCCGTTTCCTGGATGGCGGTGGCGCCGATGCCAAATACGTAGCGCAACAGCACCACGGTCAGGGTCAACAGCAAAATAGCCAGGCTGCACCAACCCGCAAGCCGGCCGCAACCTTCGGTCAGCGCCTCGGCCCATTCAATTAAGTGTTTCATTGCTCTTGTTATCCGTAAAAATCGCAACCTATTGATAACAGAAAAAACACAATGAATAAACAGCCGTTAAGCACTGTGGATTGTCGGCTGTACATAAAAAAACCACGCCTGAGCGTGGTTTGTCATATCACAGCTGCCGGTTCAACCGCCGCGGCACTTAGGCGAGTCGGGGGCCGCCCCCTGGGCCTGCCATTCTTCGGGGGTATAAGTGTGCATCGCCAGCGCGTGAACGCCGCCGGCCAGCTCGTCAGCCAGGGTCTGGTTAACCGCACGGTGGCGAGCCAACAGTCGCTGGCCACTGAAATGCTCACTGACCACTATCACCTTGAAATGGGTCTCTGAATTGGGTGGCACATTGTGCATGTGGCTCTCGTTGTTCACCTCAAGATGGGTGGGCGCCAGTGCCTGGGTCAGCTTGGCTTCAATGATTTGGGCTAAAGACATTTTCTGTTCCGCAATTTGAGGCTTGGTATGTGCGCAAGGTTACTGCCGTCATTCTTACCGGTCAATCGTGCCGGTCAATCAGCTGATCAATTAACAGTGCCGTGAAATCCCGGGGTAAGCAGACGAAAGGTGAAGTTCAGCCGCTCGCCGACGCCCTTGCATCTGGGCAGGCCGTGTTGCCAATGCTGCTGCATGGGATGATGCATCAGCAGCAGATCGCCGCTGTTCAGTATCAGGCTCAGCCGCCGCCCCGTGAGCTTGTCCTTGAGCACAAACTCACGGCTGGCCCCGAGGGTGATGGAAGCTATATCACTGCCGGGCACCAGCTCGGGTTCGTCGTCGCTGTGAAAGCCCATGGCATCCTCTCCGCTGCGATAGCGGTTGACCAGCACACCGTTGCTGACAAAACCCAGCTCCCGCGCCAGCTTGGCCCGAAGCCTCGCCGCCAGCGGCGGCCAGGGCAAGGCCTTTACCAGCAGCGAAGAATAGACATAGTCGCAGCCGGGATCGGCAAACCACACCTGCTGCCTGGGAATGGGGTGCCACTTGCCGTAGACTCTAATCGACGGACTATCGAAGGGATACCTGCCGGCCTCGGCCCACAACGCATCCTGTCTTGCCTGGTCGAGAAATCCCGGAATATAGGTCATGGGCGGCATCTCGACATCACCCAGGCCAAAATCCAGTTGCACTCCCTTTAACATTTACCATCGCCTCTGTGGTTGGGATCTGCGATAATCCCCGCTTTGCTCATCTGTTACTTTGCCATATGACCACCCGATTTTCAGCCGCCGGTATCGAAATGCAACTGCGTCGTTATCCTGAAACGGCCGATGCCAACCTGCAGGCCTGGGATGCTGCCGACGAGCATCTGCTGCAACACCTTTGCGAAGCAGGGGAATTGCCGAAGGGGCCAGTGATGCTGCTGAACGACAGCTTCGGCGCCCTCTGTTGTGCCCTTAAACAGCGCTGGCCCGAGACCGAGCTGCTGTTTTGCTCCGATGCCCGCACCGGCCATTTGGGAGCCCAGGCCAACCTGACTCTCAATGACCTGGCGCCGGGAAACACAGGTTTTCATGCCAGCCGTGAGCTGGCCAGCTTGCCCGTCCCGGGATTGGTACTCGCCAAGCTGCCAAAAAACCTGAACTTTCTGGCCGACCAGCTGCAGCAGTTGTCCGGGCTGTTACCGACCGGCACCCGGGTGCTTATCGGTGCCAAGGCCAAGTCCATCAACAAGGCGCTGCTGGAGAATATCGGCAGCCATCTGGGCCCTGCCCAGGCAAGCCTGGCGTGGAAAAAGACCCGAATCATCACCGTCGTTGCCGACGGCAAGCCACGGCCGCCATTGAGCATCAGCCGCTGGTCGGTTCCCGAATATGATCTCACCCTCTCCAACCTCAGCAATGTGTTTGCAGCGAGCAAGCTCGACATTGGTGCACGTCTGATGCTGGAACACATGCCGACGGACAATTTTACGTCGGTCATCGATCTTGGATGTGGTAACGGGGTCTTGGGTCTGCGGGCCGCGCAGTTATACCCTGAGGCCCAGGTACATTTTGTCGATGAGTCCGAAATGGCCGTCGCCAGTGCCGAGGCCAACTGGAAGGCCAACGGATTCAAGGACAAGGGCCACTTCCACTGGGATGATTGCCTCAGTCACCTGGATGAGAGCATCAGCGCCGATCTCATCCTCTGCAACCCGCCCTTCCATCAGGGTGAAGCCATCACGGACCATATCGCCTGGCAGATGTTCAACGACGCCAAACGACGCCTCAAGCCCGGTGGTCTGCTGCAGGTGGTGGGCAACCGCCATTTAGGCTATCACATCAAACTCAAGCGGCTGTTTGGCAACTGCAAAACCGTCGCCAGCAATGGCAAATTTGTCATACTGCAAGCGTGGCGCTGAGAACTTTAAGACGCCAATAAAAAAGGGACCCTGGCAGGTCCCTTTTTTTATCGCACTGTCCCCTTACACACTCCCCTTAAAGGGCGGCATCATCGAACAGGCGAACATGGGTCAAACGTGCCACTTCGTCTATATAGCGCCGCACTCTGTGGGGGAACTCAAGTCCTGCGACCATGGTCAGATTGCGCAGGGTTGGGAACAGCAGTATGTCGTCGTATCCCAGGCTGTCATCCCGCTCCGATGGCAAGGCGATAAATTCAAGGTGGGACAACAGGGGTTCCAGATTGGCGATATAGTCCGCGCTGTGGGCCAGCGCATCATCAAAGCTCATCTCAATCAGGGCACTCTTTTTCTCGATGTAGAAATCTATGGCGGCTTGAGTGGCATATTCCGGCAGCCCCAAACGCACTGTGCGGGGATAGATAAGGCGATTGGCATAGAAACTTACGCTCCCCTGCCAGGCCTTGATGACCTCTTCATGCTCCGCATCACTCAACACAAGTTTGCCATCAATAGCATCCAGATAGGCCACTATATCCAGACTTTCGCCCATAAAGCTGCCATCGGCTTTTTGCAGAATCGGCACCATATTGGCACCGACCATGGCAACACGGGCGTCCACATCGTCATTTTGCAGAATTTCTTTTTCGACTTTCAGTCCCTTAAATCCCACCAGCATCATGGCGCGAACACAGTAAGGGCAATGTTCAAACACAAACAGCTTCATTGAGTTTCCTTGGCAAGCCTTGGGCGAATGGCCCAAAGCTTACCCGATTTTCACGCCGCGGACATAGGGGGCGAACTGATCGCGGCACTGGGCCCCATCAACTATCCTTAACAGTGCACGTTTCTTCCAACAGGATGAACCATGACAGCAGCTTCACTTCCGGTCATAGGCTGGCGTGAATGGGGCATACTTCCGGACGTGGGCAATGAAAGGGTCAAGATCAAAATAGATACCGGCGCCAAAACCTCTTGCCTGCACGCCTTTAAAATCAAGCCTTTTTACCGTGACAAGGTTAAGTGGGTTGAGATCTGGCTCCATCCGGAACAGAAATCCTCCCGCGCGGTGCGTTGTGAGTTTCCGGTCCATGACAGGCGCCTGGTCACTGACTCCGGCGGCCACAAACAGCTGAGGTATGTGATCAAAACCTGCCTGGTATTGGGCGCCCATCAGTTCGAACTGGAGCTGACGCTGAGCCGGCGCGACAACATGCGTTTTCGCATGTTGCTGGGCAGAAGAGCCCTCAATGGCCGCTTCCTGGTGGATCCGGCGGCATCCTATTTAACAGGAGTAGACTGATGCGAATTGCCATTCTATCCCGCAATAAAAATCTTTATTCCACCAGCCGCCTGGTGGAGGCAGCCCGGAAACGGGACCATGAGGTTCTGGTGATCGATCCCCTCACCTGCTACATGAACATCAATATGAAATCCCCCAGCATACATGCCAAGGGCGAGGTGTTGCCGCAGTTCGACGCCGTGATCCCGCGCATTGGTGCCTCGGTGACCTTCTACGGCACCGCCGTGCTGCGACAGTTTGAGATGATGGGGGTGCAACCCCTGAATGAATCCGTCGCCATCACCCGCTCCCGCGACAAGCTGCGTTCGTTGCAGCTTTTGTCACGTAAAAACATCGGCTTGCCGGTCACGGGCTTTGCCAGCAAGCCGGCGGATGTGCCGGATCTGCTGCAAATGGTGGGTGGCGCCCCCTGCGTCATTAAATTGCTGGAGGGGACCCAGGGCATAGGCGTGGTGCTGGCCGAAACCCGCAAGGCGGCGGAAAGCGTGATCGAAGCCTTTATGGGGCTCAAGGCCAACATCATGGTGCAGGAATACATAGCCGAAGCCGGCGGGGCTGACATACGCTGCTTCGTGATTGGTGACAAGGTCATCGCCGCCATGAAACGCCAGGCTATCGCCGGGGAATTTCGCTCCAACCTGCACCGGGGCGGCACCGCCACCCTGGTCAAGCTGACGCCGGAGGAGCGCTCCACCGCCGTGCGGGCAGCCAAAACCATGGGATTGAACGTGGCCGGGGTCGACATACTGCGCTCCATGCACGGCCCCCTGGTGATGGAGGTGAATTCCTCACCCGGCCTCAAGGGCATAGAGGAGGCCACCGGCATAGACGTGGCCGGCAAGATCATCGGCTTTATCGAGGCCCATCAAACCCACCACAACACCAAAACCCGGGGCACCGGCTGAGTTTCAGCCCCTGTCGGGTGCAGCCGTCACTTCGGTGCTGCCACTATTTTCAGCGCCTGTGGCACTGTTCTCGACGACAGCGGCAGCGGGCGGCGCAAACAGCAGACGCCCGCGCTGCTTCAGGCTGAGATCCGGGGCACAGGCCTCACGCAGCATGTCGCGGGCCTCGCCGAAGGTAACCTTAAGCGGATTGAAGCTGTTCACCGGCTTGGTGATGCCATAGCGCACGGTTTCGATTTCAGGTTCAAAGGTGCAGAACAACCTGTCCCAGATGATTAGCACCCCGGCATAATTCTTGTCTATGTATTGGGGATTGCTGCCATGGTGCACCCTGTGGTGGGACGGGGTATTGAACAGCGACTCAAGCCAGCCCAATTTGCCCACCAGCTGGGTATGGACAAAGAACTGGAATCCCAGACTCGCCAACACGGAAAACACCACCCAGGCGGGATCGAAACCTATGATCACCAAGGGAATCCAAAACATCCACATGCCCGCCAGCGGATACAGCATGCTCTGGCGAAAGGCGGTGGAAAAATTCATGTTTTCCGAGCTGTGATGGGCCACGTGGGCCGCCCACATCCAGCGCACCCTGTGGCTGGCGCGGTGAAACCAGTAGTAGCAAAAATCCTGGGCCAGCAACAGCAGTAAAAAGCTTTGCCAATTCATGTCGATATCAAACAAACGCCAGCCAAAGAGCCACAGGTACAGCTTGGCGATGGCGAGCCCGGCCAGCAGATCCGCCCCCTGGTGCATACCGGCCAGGGATAAGTTACACAGCACTTCCGGCAAACGGTAACGGGCGCTGGCCGGCAGGCGGCCGCGAACGTCCCCCAGATACCACTCCAGGGCTATAAAGAGAAAGAACACCGGCGCCAGCGCCAGCAGTAAAAATTCCGGGTGGGATACCAGAGTTTCGAGGCCCATGATTCAGGATTCCTTGCGTGTGATTACCATTTGGCGAAGTGATCTTCCGTGAGTCCGGGCACCGCCTTGAGTTGATGTTTCTTGCCCTGGGTATCGACCACCCAGCCGTCGAAATGGCCCAGGTATTGACGGAAGTTGCTCTTCAGCAGCCCAAGATTGAGCTTTTCCTTGCGACAGGCATCGGGGCGGAAACTGAGTTCCAGCTCGCTGCGTTCGGACCAGATGCGCCATAAACCGTCCTCCCCGACATGACGATCAAAGTCGAAATGCACCGGCGACAGGTGCTGACGCACACCGTCGAGCCAGAGCACGTTTTCACTGGAGCCGGTTTCGTTGACCCCGGCCGCCAAATTGAGCCCCAGGGTATGCTCACCGAGCCAGGCGTTAATGGAGGCCCAACGCCAACTGGTTTCCCGGCGCATATAGCCCGCCGAAAAATCGTATCCCGCCAGCGCCCGCCCCAGGGGTTGGGGTTCGTGATTGACTGTGAGGCTGCCGCCAACCGTCAGGGCATTGTGTTTCTGGGTATAGGTCCAGCCGCTGTAGCCCGTGGGGCTGCACAGGGCCATGGGTAAACTGAGCGGTAAGGGCCTGAGCTCCAGTTCGGCCTTCACCGGCCGACCTTGGATATCCGTATCCAACTGCACCCGCCACAGGCCCTGGTCGCGGTAAAAGCGCACCGGCCCCATGGCGCTCTCTCCCTGCCAGGGCGACTCGGCAAGCTGGTAGCTTGCCACAGGCGGCCGCAGCCACTGCTTCTGGTACAGCTTGGCGGCAGTTTTGTCATAGAGATAACAAAAGCCGCTGCCAAGGTAGCGAATATCGGCTATCGCCAGCCCCAGCACATATCTTGGGGTATGGATGGCAACAAATTCGAATTGTTTGAAGCTGAAATGTCGTCCCAGGCGCGACACAGGCCTGTCCATCTCGTTGTGCAGTGGATAACCGGCACAGCCCAAGGTACGTGGTGGCAGATCAAAGTGGCCAAACTTCGGCCTGCCTTCCTTGCTCAGCAGGCAATCCAGCTGTTCATGGGTCACCAAAGTGTGCGCTGCGGTCACAATCCTGTCGTCCTTTTACCTGGCGGTTTCAAAATCGAATGATAACTCTAACCCGTCACAAAGGTGGATTGAAGCCCCTCAAGCTACAAATGTTAAAAATATGCTGCAAATGGCTATTACTGCCCCACGCTGGAAGCCTGAAGCAAATCTGGTATCCTGATGCCAATTTATTTGCCGGCCCATAAGGATTTTCATGAAAGTCACTCTTCCCGCCCTGTTCGCCGCCGTGCTGCTCGCCGGTTGTGCAAGTCAACCTTCTTACATTGCCCTGAGTCCGGAACTGCCCGCTGTCTCGCCTGTGGCTGTGGGTCAGGTAGTGAGCCTGAGCACGGTTGACACCCGCAAGGCCAATTTTATTGTCCGCATCAACGAAGACGGTAAGGCCGCCAGACTGGTGGCCCCGGGTGAACCACCGAGAGCCCAGATAGAGGACTTGCTGCGCCAGGGGCTGACCAAGGCCGGTTATCAGATAGGCGCCGGCTCTGACACCAGCGTCGAATTCCAACTGGAGCAGTTGCTGACCGATGTCAACGAAGGCACCTTCGGCTTTGAAGCCAACAGCAATCTGGTGATCAGCGTGATGGCCTTTCGCCGTCCCGGCGGCGGCAATGAGCAGCAGTATTTCAGCAAACGCTACACGGCCCGCGGCACCCTCAAGGGTCCCTTCAGTGCCGACTTCGCTACGCTTGAACTGGACATGAATAAGCTGATCACCAAGCTCAGTGCCGACATACTCAACGACTCTGAGCTGCACCAATTTTTAACCCGCTGATAAAATAAGGAAAAGCCATGAAATGGATACTCGCACTGTGGCTGGCGGCTTCAGCCAGTTTCGCCAATGCCATAGATATTCAACCGGACACCCTGTACCCCAGGGTTGAGCTGGACACCAGCATGGGCAAGATAGTGGTGGAACTTGACCGCACCCGCGCGCCGATCACAGTGGATAACTTTCTCACCTATGTGGTGAAGGGCGAATACGACAACACGGTTTTTCACCGCATCATCCCCGATTTCGTGGTTCAGGGCGGTGGTCTGGATCTGAAACTGGAAGAGAAAAAAGAAGACAAGCCTATAGTCAATGAATCCGGCAACGGCCTGTCCAACGCCTTTGGCACCATAGCCATGGCGCGGGAAAATGAACCCCATTCAGCCACCCGCCAGTTTTATTTCAACGTGGCCGACAACACCAAGCTTAATCCGTCCAAGCGCCGTTGGGGCTATGCCGTGTTCGGTGAGGTGGTGGAAGGCGCCGACGTGCTGCAGGCCATGGCGTTGGTGCCCACAGAAAACAATGCCAAGCTGGGCTGGCCCGATGTACCGGTCACCCCTGTGATACTCAAACGCGCCACTTTGCTGCCCCGCCCATAAAAATTTGGCGACCCCGGCCTTAAAAAATTTGAGCATAGACTCGGATTTGCTGTCTATACTGGAATTGCTACAAAAAGGAGGCGATACGATGACAGAGACATCTGCATTCATCGACAGCAAAGCGCCCCAACTGGCTCAGTATGGACGAGCATTCTTGAGTGACCAGCTTGAGTACCGCGAAATCCAGCTGTATTTATGGGATACCCTGGAGGAATGGCAACAGCTCAATCCCCAGGGCGAAGCGCAATCCGATGTGGAACGGGTGTTCTGGTATCTGATGCACAGCTTCGATCGCTGGCCCGACTGGGTGATCCGTGGCAATCAGTTTCTGCGCAGGCAGATCCAGGATTGTTGTGAATACCTCAGCATTGGTGGTCAGTTGCCATCTGGCTGTCACGGGGTTCGCCCCGGCTGATACCGCATTCACCCTGCTGTCCCCAAGACCCGCCGGCAACGGCGGGTCTTTTTCTAACAGGTACTTGGAAAACTGCTGCGGTATTCGGTTATCCTAGGCCATCATTTGCTTGCCATGGTCGCCATGTCCCCCGTTGCCCACACCTGGTCCCGCTGTCGGGATGCCCTGTCCGTCTACCGCCATAAGCGGGTGCTCGTCATGTTGTCTCTGGGCTTTTCCGCCGGTTTGCCACTGATGCTGGTGTTCTCCACCCTGTCCTTCTGGCTCAGGGAAGCGGGCATAGACAGAACCGCCATAGGGTATTTCAGCTGGATTGCCCTGGCCTATGCCTTCAAATGGCTCTGGTCACCTTTGGTGGACAGAATGCCACTACCGCTGTTTTCCCGCTGGCTTGGGCGCCGCCGGGGCTGGATGCTGTTCTCGCAACTTATCCTGGTGTCGGCCATCATCGGCATGTCCATGAGCGATCCCCTGACACACCTCAATCATCTGGTGATCTTTGCCCTGCTGGTGGCTTTCTCCTCGGCCACCCAGGACATAGTGATAGATGCCTTTCGTATCGAATCGGCACCGGAAAATATGCAGGCGGCCCTCGCCGCCGCCTACCAACTGGGCTACCGCAGCGCCATGATAGTGGCCACCGCCGGCGCGCTCAGCATAGCGGCCTGGGTATCCCCCGGAGATGACAGCTACCATTTGGCCAACTGGCAAACCGCTTATCTGGTGATGGCGCTATTGATGGGCATTGGCATCATCACCACCCTGCTGGCGAAAGAGCCGGTGACCGACACCCATCAGGCCAGTGATGAAGAGCTGGCAATGCGCGCCCACTTGAGCGCAAACTGCAATCCCCTGATGGCGCGGGCCGGTGCCTGGCTGTACCGAGCCGTGGCCCTGCCCTTTATCGACTTTTTCCGCCGCTTCGGCTGGCATGCATTGCTGATCCTGGCACTGATTTCCTGCTACCGGATCTCCGACATAGTCATGGGGATCATGGCCAATGTGTTCTACGTCGATATGGGCTTTTCCAAGGAGGAAATCGCCTTTATCAGCAAGGTATATGGGCTGATCATGACCCTGGTGGGCTCGGCCTTTGGCGGCGTGCTGCTGGCCCGCTACGGCACCATGAAAATCCTCTTCCTGGGTGCCCTGCTGGTGGCCACCACCAATCTGCTGTTTGCCCTGCAGGCGATGGTGGGCCATAACGTGCCCCTGCTGACCTTCGCCATTTCAGTGGACAACTTCAGTGCCGGCATAGCCACGGCGGCCTTTATCGCCTACCTGTCGGGACTGACCAGCTCGGGCTACAGCGCCACCCAATACGCGCTGCTGTCATCCATTATGCTGCTGTTTCCCAAGTTTATTGCCGGCTTTTCCGGCGCCTGGGTTGATGCCTATGGCTATGTGAACTTCTTTGTCAGCGCCAGTCTTATCGGCCTGCCGGTATTGCTGCTGGTGTGGCTGGTACAAAAACACGGCCCGCAGAAGCGGGCCGGGGATGAAACCGAGGTGAGCAACCAGGACTGTGCTTAATCGCGGAAGTTGTTGAACTGAAACGGCTGGCCCAACTCGGCACCACGGGCCAGGGCCATGATGGCCTGCAAATCGTCGCGCTTCTTGCCGGTAACCCGCACCGAGTCACCCTGGATCTGCGCCTGAACCTTGACCTTGCTGTCCTTGATAAGCTTGACCAGCTTCTTGGCCACATCCTGCTCAATGCCCTGTTTGAACTTGACGTTCAGGGCGAAGGTCTTGCCTGTGTGCACTATCTTGTCTTCCACATCCATTGCCTTGGCATCCACATTGCGCTTGGCCAGCTGGCCCCGCAGTATGTCCACCATCTGCTTGCACTGGAAGTCCGACTCTGACTTGAGAATCACAACGAAGTCTTTGAAATCCACCGCATACTCGACGCCACGGAAGTCAAAACGACTGTCCATTTCACGGCGGGTGTTTTCCACGGCGTTTTTCAGCTCCACCGCATCTACTTCGGAAACGATATCAAATGAAGGCATGGCTCTCTTTACCCTGTTATTCACAAACCGGCGATAGTGTAGCCCCTGAAGGCCAAAGTGTGTAGCCGTGCAGTGCCCACAGCCATCGAATTTTCAATGACAGCGACCGCACATTTCCCTATCATGACCGCCAGAGTCTCCCTGATGAACCGTATTTGTGAACAACAGCCAGACATTTTTCAAATGGGTCCTGCTGCTCGCCCTGCTGGGGATAAGCTACCTGGTTTTTTCCAAGCCCAACTACCCGCAAACCATCCCCAATATCGACAAGATTGGTCATTTCGGCAGCTTTTTCCTGCTCGCCTGGCTGACCCAATTGGCGTTCAGACCCAACTGGCCGCAACTGACGTTGGCACTAGGCGCCTATGCCGGCCTGATTGAGGCGGTGCAATCCCGTCTGCCCTACCGCAGCGCCTCCTGGGGCGACATGGCAGCCGATATGGCCGGCGTACTCGCCTTCTACATTTGTCTGTGGCTGTACCAGCGCTATCGCCGCGCAGCGCAGCTGGAGCAGTAACTTGGCCGATATCGCCATTCTGGGCCCGGGGGCCATTGGCCAACTGCTGGCGCACCAGCTCGGTGGCGACAAGCTGTTGCCGGACCAGCTGTTACTGATAGGCCGCGAAACCCAGCCCCAGTGCCATTTACAACTGCAATGCGCCGATAAGCAGCATTCCCTTAAGCTGCCCATGTTGGCCCTCTCAGATGTCACCCCGGACGCCCTCAAGGGACTGAGACTGCTGATAGTCACCCTCAAGGCCTATCAGGTGGAAGAGGCCGTTGACAGTCTGCTCGACAAACTGCCCCATAATTGCCAGTTGCTGTTACTGCACAACGGCATGGGCCCCCATAAGGCGCTGGAGTCAAAGCTCGGCGGCCGAGGGCTGCTGCTCGGCACCACCAGCCAGGGCGCGCTGCGTTTGGGCCCCTTTGAGGTGCGGCAAACAGGCACAGGCCTGACCCAATATGGCCACTTCTGTGGCCCTGAGTTGGACAACGATCTCAGGCAAAGACTGCTCACAGTGCCGGGCAGTGAATGGTGTGACGATATCGAAACCGCCCTGTGGCACAAACTGGCGGTCAATGCCGCCATCAATCCGCTGACGGCGCTGGAGCGGGTCAACAATGGCGTACTGGCCGAGCCGCGTTTCACGGCCACCATAAGTGCGATTGTCGATGAACTGTTACTGGTGGCCGGTGCCGAAGGCATAAGGCTGGATCGGAAAGTGCTGCTGGAGCGTATCTACAAGGTAATTGAGCTGACCGCGGCCAACTTTTCCTCCATGTATCAGGATGTGACGCAAGGGCGGCGCAGCGAGATAGATGCCATCAACGGCTTTCTGCTCACCCTGGCCGAGCGCCATGGGCTGACGCTGCCGGTCAATCAGGAATTGGTTAACCGAATCAACGCCCTTAGCCCAGCGGCTGCTCCAACTCCCAGATAGCCTCGGAGACTGTCTCCAGACGGGACAGCATCATGGCCTGGGCATCCTGCAGGCCCTGGTTATAAAAATATGCGCCAAACTCACGTCCGAGAAAATCCAGCATAAATTCGGCATCAAACTGGCCCAACTCCACCTCCAGCTCCCGGTCCAGGTAGCTTTGCAACTTGGCCACCAGGCGCGCCTTCTGCTCTGGCGGAAACTCTATCTTTGCCATCTATTGCTCCTTGTTCATTTCGCTTGTTTAAGTCCCTTGTTAATGTGCCTTGTTTAAGCCCCTTATTAAGGTCCCTTGCCAATACTCCTGGTTAATTCCACATCACCAGAATCGCCGCCAGAGCGATCAGCACCAAGCCCAGCAGCTCGGCACGTTTCACCGGCTCACGCAGGAAAAATCGCGACACCAGCATCATGAAAAATACTTCGACCTGCCCCAGGGTTTTGACGTATGGCACGGCGGTCAGCGACATGGCACTGAACCAGCCAATGGAGCCCAGACAACTGCAGGCACTGATGATTAGGGTCAGGCGCCATCTTTGCCACAGGGCCAGCAATTGATGGGGCTGGAACAGCAGCAGATAAGCCAGCAGCAACAAACACTGCAGCAGGATCACCGCCAGCAGCACCCAGGCTGCACTGTGAGGAAATGGCAGGGCCAGCGCCAGGCTCGCCTCGCGCACCCACAGGGAGGTCAGCGCAAAGCTGGTGCCGCAGGCAAGACCCAGGCCCAAGGTGCCCAGGGACAGCCTGCCGCTAACTTTATTGCTGAGCAGAAATACCGCCGCAGTGCCTACCAATACCCCGCCCCAACCCAGCAAGCTCAGTTGGGTGCCGAAGAACAACATCCCAAGGATGGCGGCCACCAAAGCCTCACTTTTGGCAAGACCCGCACCGACCGCATAGTTTTGCAGCTTGAACAGGCGCACCATCAGCGCCGTGGCAAGAATTTGCGCCAGTGCCGCGCCGGACACATAGCCTATGGCTGCAGATGAAACCTGGGGCATGGGCGCAGGTTGCCAAAGATAGAGGGCAGCGAGATAACAGCCCGCCAGCGGCGCGGCAAAAATAAAACGTGCCAGGGTCACGGCCACCACCCCCACCTCGCGGCTTAAGCGGCTCTGGAATGCATTGCGCCAGGCCTGCATAAAGGCGGCCATCAGGGTGAGTAATACCCACATCAACTCTTGCTCCGGAGAAAGGCTGAATACAAAACGCCCGGCTGAGCCGGGCGTTTGAGCATATCACAGCAGGCTAAGGCCGAGATTTATTTGCTGGTATCCAGAGCTGGAAAAGATTTCACCAAATCGTCCACCGCTTTCATCTGGGTCAGATAGGCTTCCAGCTGGTGCAGCGGCAGGGCGCAGGGGCCGTCACACTTGGCATTGTCCGGATCCGGATGGGCCTCGATAAACAGTCCCGCCAGACCCAACGCCATACCGGAGCGGGCCAGCTCGGTGGCCTGGGCACGTCGACCACCGGCGGACTCTTCTCGCCCGCCCGGACGCTGCAGTGCGTGGGTGGCATCAAAGATCACCGGATAACCACTCTGCTTCATCTCATCCATGCCCAGCATGTCCACCACCAGGTTGTTGTAACCAAAGCAGCTTCCGCGCTCACAGAGAATGATCTTGTCGTTACCGGCCTCGTTGAACTTCTTGATGATGTGGCGCATCTCGTGAGGCGCCAGGAATTGCGGCTTCTTGACGTTGATAATGGCGCCTGTCTTGGCCATGGCCACCACCAGATCCGTTTGCCGCGCCAGAAAGGCCGGCAGCTGGATGATGTCCACCACTTCGGCCACGGGGGCGCACTGATAGGGTTCATGCACATCGGTGATCAGCGGCAGCTTGAAGGTGTCCTTGATCTCCTGGAAGATTTTCAGCCCTTCTTCCATGCCGGGACCACGATAGGAATTGACCGATGAGCGGTTGGCCTTGTCAAAGGAGGCTTTGAACACATAGGGGATCCCCAGCTTCTGGGTCACCTCGGCATAGGTCTCGGCGATGCTCATGGCCAGATCCCGGGACTCAAGCACGTTCATGCCACCAAAGAGCACAAAGGGCTTGTCGTTGGCTATGGCAATGTTGCCCAGCTGGATAGTTTTATTACTCATCACCACCTCACAAAATTAAAACGCGACCAGTTGTCATGGCCGCAGTGACATTCGATTGTCCGGATCAACCCATCACTTGCAGTGTTATCCACCACTTGCAGGATTTGACCGCAGAGCCAAGCCTTCATAAAAGATGCCTAAAGCATGGCCAAAAACAGTCAGCTGCTACAAAGCTGTCCCGCTCAACCTACTATCTGCAAAATCTGACCGCAGAGCCAGGCCATATAAGTGCCTAAAGCATAGCCAAAGACCGCCAACAACACCCCCACGGGCGCCAGTGCCGGATGGAAGGCCGCGGCCACCACGGGGGCCGATGCGGCCCCGCCCACGTTGGCCTGACTGCCCACCGCCATGTAAAACAGCGGTGCGCGGATAAGCTTGGCCACCAGCAACATAAAGCCGGCGTGCACCAACATCCAGGTGATGCCCACCAAGAAGTAAATCGGGGTATCGAGCACCTTGCTGACATCCATGTGCAGGCCAATGGTGGCCACCAGCACATAAAGGAAGGCCGAGGCGACCTTGGAGGCGCCGGCGGCTTCGAGATGGCGCACAGGACTGAAGGACAGACCCAGGCCTATGGTGGTCACTATCACCACCAGCCAGAAAAATTTCGAGGTCAGGCTGTAGTCTTCGGTCCAGGGGTAGTTGGCGGTAAACCAGGGGCCGAGGAAATCGGCCGCCAGGTGGGCCAGACCTGTCACGCCAAAGCCCACGGCCACCATCAGCATCAGATCGCGGGTGCTGGCAATGCGGGCGTTCTCGGCATGGTATTGCTCCACCTTGGCCTTGAGGGTCTCAATGGCACTGGTGTCGGCACCGGTTTTGGCATCAATTTCCTTGGCTCTGGAGGCCATAAACAGCAGCACCGCCATCCAGACGTTGGCCACCAGCACATCCACTGTCACCATTACGGAGAAGATGTTACCGCCCACTTCGTAGACTTCCTTCATGGCCGCCTGGTTGGCGCCGCCGCCGATCCAGCTGCCCGCCAGTGTGGTCATGCCGCGCCAAACGGCATCGGGCCCCTGATCAGCGATGAGGGACGGATCAAAGGCTGAGACCACCAGCAAGGCAATGGGGCCCCCTATGACTATCCCCAGGGTGCCGGTTAGGAACATGATCACCGCCTTGGGCCCCAGCCCCATAATGGCCTTGAGATCCACACTCAGGATCAGCAGCACCAAACAAGCCGGCAGCAGGTAACGGGAGGCGACAAAATACAGCTGGCTGCTGTGGCCGTCGATGACCCCGAAGGTATTGAGCAGGGATGGCAGGAAGTAGCACAGCAACAGCGCCGGGATGTAGCGATAAAACTTTTGCCAGAAGGGATGGGCGCTGCTGTTGGTGTAAAATACAAAACCGAGGATCGCGGCCAGCAAGCCGAGTCCGGTGGCATCATTGGTGACCAAGGCGGTACCTGTCATTGGGTTGTCTCCCTCGCTTATCTTTGTTGTTTTTCGTTATTGAAACGGAATCTGTCAGTGCAGTATCTGCTGCTGTTCCTTCAGCTCGCGCAACTGCAGTTTCACCAGCTCCACTACGGGATATTGCATGGTGCTCATATCGATAATATCAGTGCAGTATCTGCTGTTGTTCTTTAAGCTCACGCAGCTGCAGTTTCACCAGCTCCACTACTGGATCATGGGGGCTCATGTCGATAAAGTGGCGCAGATCGCTGACCGCCACCTGAATGGCGCCCAGCTGCTGGGCGATAAAGGCCCGCTCGCGATTCAGGCTGGCGTCTTCCGGATACCACTGCATCAAAAGATTACAACACTCCAGCGCCGCCTCAAATTTATGGGCCACAATGGCGCCGGCCTTAAGCTCGTGCAGCATGCGGCTGAGCAGTTGCTTAACCGTGGCCCCCTTCAGATAAGTGGGTTTGAATGGCGCGCTGTTACCCAGCTCTCCGCGCACTATGGCGTGCAGGCGTTGGCGGCTGAGCAGCTCACCGGTCAGCGGATCCAGGTACAGGGGTTGCTTGCCCTGGCGCCAAACCAGAACCGTCATGCCCGGCAGCAGCAAGGCATCCAGTTTCAGATCCAACTGTTTGCCGAGCAACATGAGTATCACGGCCAGGCAGGTGCTGTTGCCCTGGCGCCGATGCAGGCACAGGCTGAAGTTGGCGGCATCAAGACCGAAGTAATCGCTGTGGCAGCTGAACCCCAAATCCCGGTAAAACCAGTTCAGCAGCGCTTTGAATCTTTGGGTTTGATCCACCAGATAGTGGCTCAGTACCGCGCCGGATAATTCGTACCATGCCCACTGGGCCTGGGCCTTGTCGCCCAGTCCCAAATGCTCAATAACAGCCAGCGGGGTTTCCGGCAGGGAAATCCCGCTATCGAGACAAAAATCACTCATGAAGCCAGCAGAATCGCTTGTTTGAAATGGGCCATCTTGGCGGCATACACCACCCAGGCCAGGGCGCCGAGAAAGGCGAAAGAGCGGAACAGTTTACCGCGACTGGATTTCATCGCCATGATGGCCAGCAGTATATAGGCCACTACCGCCATGATCTTCTCGGTCAACCAGGTGTCGACAAAGGGGTACTGTTTGATCAGCAGACACAGGGTCAGGCCCGACAGCAGCAGAAAGGTGTCTATCACATGGGGAGCCACCTTGAACAGCTTACGTTCAAGCAGGGCGGACTCGCGCATCTTCATCACAAAGCGCACCATAAAAAACAGCACGCTGACGCCTATCAGGGTCAGGTGCAGGTGCTTAACGGCAGGATACATGCTGTAAAAAGTTTCCATTGCATCTCAAGGCAGTAACCGACAAAGGCGCTAGTGTACCTTAATCGGCGATGGGATACCAAGGGCTATCGGGGCTGCCAGCGTCCCAGAGTGCAGCGGTCATTGCTACCGAAATCCCTCACTGTGGCGACCTTGTCATAGCCAAGTTCGGCCAGGCGTTCCCGCAGTGCCATCGCCTGAGCATAACCGTGCTCCAGCAATAAATAGCCGCCGGGACGGAGGAAGTCGCGGGCGGTGGCCGCGATATGGAACAGATCGGCAAAGCCTTCATCGGCGGCGGTCAGGGCACTGATGGGCTCGAAGCGTACATCGCCCTGGCTCAGATGTTCATCCTGCTCATCGATATAGGGCGGATTGGAGACTATCAGGTCAAAGTCTCTATCCTTGACGGCGCTGAACCAGTCGCTTTGCAGTATTTCCACCCGGGACAGGCCCAGATTTTCGCGATTGGCCATGGCAAGGGCCACCGCATCTTCGACCTTGTCCAGGGCCGTGATGCGCCAATGTGGACGCTCGAACGCCAGTGCCAGGGCTATGGCACCTGTGCCCGTGCCCAAATCCAGCACCCTGGCATTGTCCGGTAAGGTCAGATTGAGGGCGGTTTCCACCAGAATTTCCGTGTCGGGACGGGGAATAAGGGTGCTGTCATTGACCATAAAGGGCAAGGACCAGAACTCGCGCTCACCGACAATATGGGCCACGGGGCGTCCCTGGGCACGGCGCTGCACCATCTGCTCGAAGTGCTTCCACTGCTCTTGGGTCAGGGCCCGTTCCGGCCAGGCATAGAGATAACTGCGGGGTCTGCCGAGACAATACTGCATCAGGGTTTCGGCATCTATGTTGGCCGAGTCGCTGACGTTCTGCAATTGCACGAAGGCCCATTGCAGGGCCTCACCTATGGTGGCTTGGGTGGTCAAAATCAGCCCTGCTCGTCCGCCAGTGCCGCCAGCAGATCCGCCTGATGCTCCTGCACCACGGGATCGATAAGGGCATTGAGATCACCTTCCATCACCTCGCTAAGGCGATACAGGGTCAGGTTGATGCGATGATCGCTCACCCGCCCTTGGGGGAAGTTATAGGTGCGGATGCGCTCGGAGCGGTCGCCGCTGCCCACCAGATTGCGGCGGGTGGTCGCTTCGGCGCTGCGGCGCTTCTCGTCCTCGGCCGCCTGCAAACGGGCCGCCAACACCGACAGGGCACGGGCCTTGTTCTTGTGCTGGGAGCGCTCATCCTGACACTCCACCACAGTGCCTGTGGGCAAGTGGGTGATACGGATGGCGGAGTCTGTCTTGTTCACGTGCTGACCACCGGCACCTGAGGCGCGGAAGGTATCGATACGCAGCTCGGCCGGATTGATGGCGATGGCCTCGGCCTCTGGCACCTCGTGCAGCACGGCGACGGTACAGGCTGAGGTATGTACCCGGCCCTGGGATTCGGTTTCCGGTACCCTTTGCACCCTGTGACCGCCGGATTCAAATTTGAGCTTGCCGTAAACGCCATCACCGCTGAACTTGGCAATGATTTCCTTGTAGCCACCGTGTTCGCCGTCGTTGGAACTCATGATTTCCACTTGCCAGCGATTGGCCTCGGCATAGCGGCTGTACATGCGGAACAGATCACCGGCAAAAATCGCCGCTTCGTCACCGCCGGCACCGGCGCGGATTTCCACGAAGGCGTTGGTATCATCATTGGGATCTTTGGGCAGCAGCAGGATTTGCAGCTCGTCTTCCAGACGCTCCAGGGTAGCACGGGCACTTTTCAGCTCTTCCTGGGCCATTTCCCGGAGCTCGGGGTCATCTTCTTCGAGCATGTCCTTGGCGGTGTCGAGATCGGCCTGTGCCTGTTGGAAGGCTTTGAAACCCTTGACCACTTCTTCCAGCTGGGCATATTCCCTGGACAGGGCGCGAAAACGCTCCTGATCCGAAATAACACTGGCATCGCTGAGCAGCGCCATCACTTCTTCATTACGCTCGAGCAAGCCTTCCAGCTTGCGGATCACGGATTCCTTCATGGAGCTTTAAAACCTTAGTGTTTGTCCAAGCCAAGCGCGCTGCGAAGTTGCCCTATCTGGTTCAGATCGCCCTGACGGCTTGCCGCCGACAGCGCCTGGGTCGGGGCATGGATGAGCTTGTTGGTCAGCTTGTTGGCCAGTTCCAGCATTACCTGCGAACTGTCTGCCCCCTGCGCCAGCTTGTTGAGGGCTTTCTCTACCAACTCATCCCGAACGGCCATACTGGCATCGCGGTATTCGCGGATGCTGTCGACCGTCTCCAGGGAACGGATCCAATCCATAAACAGGAAGGACTGTTCCTGGGCTATCACTTCTGCTTGCTCGGCCGCCTCTCTGCGGGAGGCCATATTCTGTTCAATGATGCTTTGCAGGTCGTCCACAGTGTACAGGAAGGCGTCGTCCAATTCGGCGACCTCGGCTTCAATATCTCTGGGAACTGCTATATCAACCAATAACATAGGTTGATGGCGACGCTGCTTAAGCGCTTTTTCGACCATGCCCTTGCCAAGGATAGGCAGCGGACTGGCGGTAGAGGATATCACGATATCGGCCTTGGGGAGAAAATCCGGTATCTGCGACAGGGTAATAGCGGTGGCACCGAACTCGGCGCACATGGCTTGGGCTCGCTCTATGGTGCGGTTGGCCACCACCATGGAATCGACCCCGTTTTCCTTAAGATGTCTGGCAACCAGTTCTATGGTTTCGCCGGCACCTATGAGCAGCACCTTGGTACTGCTCAGGGACGAGAAAATATGCTTGGCCATGCTTACGGCGGCGAAGGCCACAGAGACGGCAGCGGCACCGATTTCGGTTTCGGTGCGGACCTTCTTGGCCACGGAAAAAGTGCTTTGGAACAAGCGGTCCAGGGTCACGGCCACTGTACCGGCCTCTTTGGCGTTAGCAAAAGCCTGTTTCACCTGCCCCAGGATCTGTGGCTCACCCAGCACCAGGGAGTCCAAACCACAGGCTACCCGCATCAAATGCCGTACCGCTTCCTGCCCCTGATGATAATAGACGCAGGGTGAGACTTCATCGTGCTGCAGGTTGTGGTAACTTTCGAGCCAGCGCAGCACATCGGCCTTGTCAGCCTGATTGCAGTACAACTCGGTACGGTTGCAGGTCGACACTATCACGGCCTCGCCCGATGCTGTACAGCTGGCGAGACTGCGCATGGCGTCATGGATCTTGTCCGGTGAGAAAGCGACTTTCTCACGCAAATCCACCGTGGCCGTCTTATGGTTAATCCCGATTGCTACAAGGCTCATCTGACTCGTTCTGGTTCTGGGCGACGCATTTAATGGCGCCATTCTACTGAAATGACCGGGGTAAAAACAGAATCCTCTTAACAAAAGCGCGATGAAGGACCGATTTTTACCCTCTGGCTGCCGGTTGTGGCACGCTGCGGCCTATTTTACAGACCGCGGGCATTGGTATTATTAACAAGCCCCCGTATCATAAGAATTTATTCACTTCTGTCATAGTTGATTAATTTGAGCCGTTTCACAAAATTCACCATCGCCCTGTGTTGGGTCATGTCTTTGGCCCTGAGTGGTTGCGGCATCACACCGCCACAGGACTTGCTGCCGGTCGATGTCGACAACGCCGCCAAGGCCCTCGCCTGGGAGCTCAAGGGCAAGATAGCCGTCAAGACAGATGCCGATAATGTCAGTACCAATATCTACTGGCTGCACGGTCCCGATAGGGAAGAGCTTCGCCTGACCAGCATGCTCGGCACCACAGTGCTGCTGCTGACCCAGGATACCCGGGGCGCCGAGTTGGAGCTTGATGGCAAGCAATACCGGGGCCGCAGTGCGGCAGAACTGCTTGAGCGTCTGAGCGGCTGGCCCCTGCCTCTGGAAGAGTTACCCCTGTGGATCACCGGACAAAGCCATCCAGGCGACAGCCTGACCCTGGATGACGCCGGCCGGCCCGAACTGATCGAACACAAGGCCAGCGGCTGGCAAATCAGATACCAAAGCTGGCAGCAGCAAAGCGGCGCCTGGGTGCCCCGGGCCCTAAACCTGCTCCATCCCAAGTCACGGATAAAAATCCAGATAAACCAGTGGCAGGCACTTGCATTCCCAGGCCTGGCCCGCCCCAAGACGTCTCCAAAGGAGCCTTCCCATGGCTAACGCTCCCTCACTGGGCTGGCCGGCCCCGGCCAAGCTCAACCTGTTTTTACATATCACCGGCCGCCGCGCCGATGGTTACCACGAGTTGCAAACCCTGTTTCAGTTCATCGATCACTGTGACTGGCTGGACTTTAAACCGACCACCAAGAACGAACTCAAGCTGCACAGCAACATGGGGGCGGTTGTCGCTGACAGCGATAACTTAATTCTCAAAGCCGCAAAATCCCTCAAGATCCATACGGGTTATCCAGGCGGCGCCGAGATTTGGCTCGACAAACGCCTGCCCATGGGCGGCGGACTGGGTGGTGGCTCTTCCGATGCCGCCACGACCCTGGTGGCCCTCAATGAGCTGTGGCAAACCGGGCTCAGCAAGCAGGAGCTGATGGCGCTGGGGTTGAAACTCGGCGCGGATGTGCCTGTTTTTATTAATGGCGTGACCGCCTTTGCCGAAGGGGTGGGGGAAAAGTTGCAGGCCGTGACTGTGCCCGAGCCCTGGTATCTGGTGCTGGTGCCGGATGTGCATGTTTCAACGGCCGAAATCTTCCAACACCCTGAGCTGGTGCGCGATACGCCCAAGTTGGACCAAGGCAGTCTCCTCGCCGGACAATGGCATAACGACTGCCAGGCGCTGGTGCAAGCCAAATACCCCCAAGTTGCCAATGCCTTGAGCTGGCTGCTAGAATATGCGCCGTCCAGAATGACCGGAACCGGTGCATGCGTGTTCGGGGAGTTCGCTACGCAGCAAGCCGCGCTCGAGGCGCTGGCCCTTAAGCCTGATAACTTGCAAGGCTTTGTTGCAAAAGGACTAAATCGTTCGCCCTTGGAGTTGAGACGCGTTCAACTCTGAATTTTCATCCATGTCGATCCGCCTGGCATGGTTATTACAATATCAAGCAAACGCCTGAGGTTCTTACAGTGCCCGACATCAAGCTCTTTGCTGGGAATGCTACCCCCAGTCTCGCAAAAAAGATTGCCGACCGTTTATTTTGCAAACTTGGAGAGGCTGAGGTAGGCCGTTTCAGCGACGGTGAAATCAGTGTCCAGATCAATGAAAACGTACGGGGAGCCGATGTCTTTATCATCCAATCCACCTGTGCGCCAACCAACGATAACCTGATGGAACTCATAGTGATGGTCGATGCCCTGCGTCGTGCCTCCGCCGGCCGTATCACTGCAGTGATCCCTTACTTCGGCTATGCCCGTCAGGATCGCCGTGTACGCAGTGCCCGTGTGCCTATCACCGCCAAAGTGGTTGCCGACTTCCTCTCCAGCGTGGGTGTTGACCGGGTACTGACCTGTGACCTGCACGCCGAGCAAATCCAAGGCTTCTTCGACGTACCGGTGGACAACGTGTTTGGCAGCCCAGTGCTGCTGGAAGACATGATTGCCAAGAAACTGGACAACCCTGTAGTGGTATCTCCGGACATTGGTGGCGTGGTTCGCGCCCGCGCCGTGGCCAAGCTGCTGAACGATTCCGATCTGGCCATCATCGACAAGCGTCGCCCACAGGCCAACGTTGCCCAGGTTATGCACATCATAGGTGACGTACAAGGCCGTGACTGCATCATAGTCGACGACATGATCGACACAGGTGGCACCCTGTGCAAGGCCGCCGAAGCCCTGAAAGAGCACGGCGCCAACCGCGTATTCGCCTACGCCACTCACCCCGTGTTCTCCGGCAAAGCCGCCGAGAACATCAAGAACTCAGTAATCGACGAAGTCATAGTGACCGACACTGTGCCTTTGAGCGAAGAAATGCTGCAGGTGGGTAATGTGACCCAGCTGACCATGTCAGCGGTACTGGCCGAAGCCATCCGTCGCGTCAGCAATGAAGAATCCATCTCCGCCATGTTCCAGCATTAATACTGGCGATAGATGATAAAACGCACCCCCAGGGGTGCGTTTTTTATTGGCTCGAAATTGGCTCTAAATCTTATCCCCCCGAATTGGGCCCACAAACCAAGCCAATGGCCTTGGCTAAGCTCATAGCCATGCTTGAGAGGCAATCCTGTAAAAACGCTTTAGCGGCGCACCAGGGGCCTTATCGTCATATCAAGACTATGACCGAGGCAATCAGCAATGGATGGATAAGGGAAAATAAAAAAGCCCGTCAATGACGGGCTTTTTTATATGGCTGGGGTACAAGGATTCGAACCTTGGAATGCCGGGATCAAAACCCGGTGCCTTACCGCTTGGCGATACCCCAATTCGGGTTTCGAACAATGCGCACTGCACACCTTCCGAAAATATATGGTAGCTATGGCGGGACTTGAACCTGCGACCCCAGCATTATGAGTGCTGTGCTCTAACCAGCTGAGCTACATAGCCATGGCTGGGGTACAAGGATTCGAACCTTGGAATGCCGGGATCAAAACCCGGTGCCTTACCGCTTGGCGATACCCCAATAAGATTTGGAAGCGTAAAGGATGGCTGGGGTACAAGGATTCGAACCTTGGAATGCCGGGATCAAAACCCGGTGCCTTACCGCTTGGCGATACCCCACCTGCTTTATTTTCCTGAACTAAGCAGCAGCTTAGTTCAAATGGTACGGGAGGAGAGACTTGAACTCTCACACCTTGCGGCACCAGAACCTAAATCTGGCGTGTCTACCAATTTCACCACTCCCGCTTAGCCTCAAGTTTACATCATGAGAGGATGGTAGCTATGGCGGGACTTGAACCTGCGACCCCAGCATTATGAGTGCTGTGCTCTAACCAGCTGAGCTACATAGCCACTACGTTTTTGCAGTCCCTCTTGGCGAGGAACGGGGCGTATTATGCTGATTCAGTTCTGGCAGGTCAACTGCTTTTTTAACTGAAAATCGCCCCCGGCACGCTGTTCGTCTAATACTTCACCAAAGCGGGCAACAGTTAGGCAAATGCCGACAAATGCCGCCCGCCACAGGAGCTTAGACTCTGCTTAGGAAAGACTTGAACCCAAGCTTAGACGTTGAACAGGAAGTGCATCACGTCGCCGTCTTTGACCACGTAGGTCTTGCCTTCCACCCGCAGTTTACCGGCTTCCTTGGCGGCAGACTCACCACGGTAAGTAATGAAGTCATTGTAGGAGATAACCTGGGCACGGATAAAACCACGCTCGAAGTCGGTGTGAATTTTACCGGCGGCCTGTGGCGCACTGGCACCCACTTCCACCGTCCAGGCACGTACTTCCTTCACCCCGGCGGTGAAATAAGTCTGCAGGTTCAGCAGCTCGTAACCGGCGCGGATCACGCGATCCAGGCCAGGCTCTTCCAGGCCCAGTTCGGCCATAAACTCGTCGCGGTCGGCGGGATCCATCTCGGCCAGCTCGGATTCGATGGCGGCACACACGGGCACCACAACTGCGTGTTCGGCAGCGGCAATGGCTCGCACTGTATCCAGGTGCGGGTTGTTCTCAAAACCGTCTTCAGACACGTTGGCAATGTACATGGTGGGCTTGAGGGTCAGCAGGTTCAGGTAGGCCACGGCCTCCAGCTCTTCCTTCGACAGCTCCAGGGTGCGCAGCATCTTGCCTTCATCCAACACGGGGCGCAGCTTTTCCAGCACCTCGACTTCGAACTTGGCATCCTTGTCACCGCCCTTGGCGCGTTTTTGCTGGCGCAGAATGGCGCGCTCAACGCTGTCCAAGTCGGCCAGGGCCAGCTCGGTGTTGATCACTTCGATATCGCCGGCAGGGTCGACCTTGTTGGCCACGTGCACTATGTTGTCGTTTTCAAAGCAGCGCACCACGTGCCCTATGGCATCGGTTTCACGAATGTTGGCCAGGAACTTGTTGCCCAGACCTTCACCCTTGGAGGCACCGGCCACCAGGCCGGCGATATCCACGAATTCCATGGTGGTTGGAACCACACGCTCTGGTTTGACTATTTCGGACAGGGCATCAAGACGCGGATCCGGCACTGGTACCACGCCGGTGTTGGGCTCGATGGTACAGAACGGAAAGTTGGCCGCTTCAATGCCCGCCTGAGTCAGAGCATTGAACAGCGTTGATTTACCGACGTTTGGCAGACCCACAATCCCGCATTTAAAACCCATAATAAAACCCTTTCTCTCTCTGATCCGGGACAAATCCCGGTGCTGTTAATACTGTAAATTTATTCGGCCTTGAAGCTGTGCAATCTGTGCATCGCCTTGAGCATGTCCTGCTTGAACAGCACTTCGGTTGAGCGCACGGCTTCGTCTATGGCGGCGTTAATCTTTTCCTGCTCGGCGGCAGGCGCCTTGCCGAGCACATAGCCGCTGACCTTGGTCTTGTCGCCCGGATGACCTATGCCTATCCGCAGACGATAAAAATTCTTGTTGTTGGCCAGGCGGGCAATGATGTCCTTGAGGCCATTGTGGCCACCGTGACCACCACCCAGCTTGAACTTGGCCACCCCGGGTTCCATGTCCAGCTCATCGTGGGCTACCAGTATTTCTTCCGGTTCAATCCGGAAGAAATTGGCCAGGGCCGCCACGGATTTGCCGCTGAGGTTCATAAAGGTGCTGGGGATCAGCAAGCGTACATCCTTGCCACACAGCATGGCCCTGGCAGTGAGCCCAAAGTATTTGCTGTCGGGCACCAGGTTCACACCCGCGATTCTCGCCAGTTCCTCGACATACCAGGCCCCGGCATTGTGACGGGTCTGGGCGTATTCGGCGCCCGGATTGGCCAGGCCGACGATCAGTTTAATCTCACTCATCTGCTGCAATCTTAATTGCCCGGCATCGGCAAAGCCGCCACCGGGAATGGAAAACGGCGCATTTTATACCCAAAGGCAGTGTCTATTCCAGCGTTAAGGACCTGACTGCTTCACCACACACAAAGGAAAACGGTCAATTTCAGATACCCAAAGGCCAGGTTCATACCAGTATTTAGGTAAAACCACCCTCAGGGAAAACGGCCAATCTCAGATACCCAAAGGCCATTTCACAGCAGTCTTCAGGACTCAGCGTCCAAGACAAACGGTCAGATGAAACTCTTACGGCCGAATAAATCAGCCCAATCCCAGGGCGTATTTGAGCACCCGTCGCTTGAGGGGACCGTCGATATTGGCCAGGCGCAGGGCCGCGTTGCGGGCCAGTTTCAATGGCAACAGGTCATTGCTGAAACCGGCATAAAAGCTGTCCATGGCGGTCATCATGATTTGGTTGTCGCGGTAACGGCGCTGCTGATATTCGCCCAGCACGGCGTCGCTATACCAAGAGTCGCCCGCTCTTTGAGCTTCGCTCACCACGGCCAGCAGGGCTTCAACATCCTTGAACCCCAGGTTTACCCCCTGCCCCGCCAGCGGATTGATGGTATGGGCGGCATCCCCCAAGAGCACCAGGTTGGGTCGGTAATATCTCTGGGCATGGCGCCGGGTCAGGGCGAAGTGGCCCTTGTCCAGCACCTCAAATTCAGGATCGAGCCGCGATGGGAAGTGGGCACGGATTTGCTGCGCCAGGGCGCTGTTGGACAGCTGTGACAACTGACGGATGCGCGCCGGGCTGTCGTACCACACCAAAGAGGCGTGCTTACCCGGCAGCGGCAACAGGGAGCGGGGGCCTGCCGGAGTGAACTGTTGCCAGGTCACATCCTGCTGCCCGGTTTGGGTGGCGATATTGATCAGCATGGCCCATTGGTCATAATCCCAGGCCGTGATGCCGATGGCAGCAAAGTCGCGCACCCTGGAATTGGCGCCATCGGCACCGACGAGCAGCTTGGTGTGCAGTACAGTGCCATCTTCGAGCACCACCTCTATACCATCTGCATTTCTGCCAAAGCGCTCCACCTTGGCGGGCAACCTCAGGCTAAGATTGTCGAACTCAGCCATGGCCTGCCACAAGCCGAGCTGCACCACGCGGTTTTCCACTATGTGGCCAAGGTGAGTCTGCTGTAACTGACTGGCATGAAAACGGGTGATAAAGCCCTCCATTTCCCAGGTTTCCAGTCCCAGATAGGGGGCGGTGCGCATGGCCTTGATATGCTCCCAGGCGCCGAGGCGTGACAGCAAGGTTTCCGACGCCAGGCTCAGGGCCGACACCCGTACATCCAGAGGCTGCTGCGGGTCGAACTGCGCCAGAGGTTGATTCTCTATGACGGTCACGGCCAGGCCCAGTTTGGCCAGGCCTATGGCCGTCGCCGCTCCCACCATGCCGGCACCTATGATCACCACGTCCTGGATCACCACGTCCTGCTGCACGCTATCTGTTGCGGTCGTTGTCGCTGTCACTGTCACTGTCCCTTCACCCGGTCTGCTGCTGTAACTACTGCTTGTAAATATTTTTTGTAAATAAAGAGTGGGCAAAGGTCTGCAAATGTGTCCAAAAGCGGGTTTGGTCATAACCCCTTACATTCGGCCACATTTTCTTTGCCAAGGCCTTCCTATACTGGCGATGTCCAATAAAAAGACGGGGCCCATGGTCCATCAAACATCATCAAGGAAGAGCGAGGTTCAACATGAATATCCTGTTACCCCTGACACTGCTGGCGGGTATAAACGGCCAGGCAATGGCTGCACCCGAAATGGAAACCCTGACGGTCACCTACCGCAGTCCGCTGGATTATGCCCTATATCAACAGACCACGGAAACCATAAGCTTTTTCCGCATTGAGCTGGCGCAGGATATTCTCGCCCAATCCAGGGCCAGCAGCCGGGCCATGGCTAGCCATTATCTTTCTCAGAATGGCGTTGCTGACACTCGCCTTTACCCGCCCCAATCGGTTTGGCTTACCGCCCGGCGGAATTGAACTGTGGGTATTGCCGACTGACAAGCCCTTGAGTCTTGATGGCTTTTGCCGGCCAAGGTCGACGAGACCAGCCCCCGGCAGGATCATAATTCATACTATTTACCCCCTGCGCCTAGCCATGACCGGGCGCAGGGGGTAAAATGTCGCGCTATTTTTCCCATGGGTTCCTAGAGCGACGCACCGATGAGTAAGAAACTCCATATCAAAACCTGGGGCTGTCAGATGAACGAATACGATTCATCCAAGATGGCCGATCTGCTTGGCGAATATCAGGGCTACACCTTGACCGAAGAGGCCGAGGAGGCAGATATTCTGCTGCTCAATACCTGTTCCATTCGCGAAAAAGCGCAGGAGAAGGTGTTTCACCAATTGGGTCGCTGGAAGACCCTGAAGGACAAGAACCCCAACCTGATTATCGGTGTCGGCGGTTGCGTTGCCTCCCAGGAAGGCAAGGCCATCAAGGACAGGGCCCAATGTGTGGATATAGTCTTCGGTCCCCAGACCCTGCACCGCCTGCCCGACATGATTGAACAGGTCCGCAATGGCGACAAGGCGGTAATCGACATCTCCTTCCCCGAGATTGAAAAGTTCGATCGCCTGCCCGAGCCCCGCGCCGAAGGCCCCACCGCCTTCGTATCCATCATGGAAGGTTGCAGCAAGTACTGCTCTTTCTGCGTGGTGCCCTACACCCGAGGCGAGGAAGTGAGTCGCCCCATGGACGACATCATCCTTGAAATCGCTCAACTGGCGGAACAAGGGGTACGTGAAGTCAACCTGCTGGGTCAGAACGTTAACGCCTATCGCGGTGCCAAGCATGATGGCGAGATTTGCAGCTTTGCCGAACTGCTGCGCTACGTCGCCGCCATTGACGGTATCGACCGCCTGCGCTTCACCACCAGCCATCCGATTGAATTCACTCAGGACATCATAGATGTCTACGAGGACACCCCTGAGCTGGTGAGCTTCCTGCACCTGCCGGTGCAATCGGGTTCGGATCGCATCCTCACCGCCATGAAGCGCGGCCACATGGCCATTGAATACAAGTCCATCATCCGCCGCCTGCGCAAGGCACGTCCGGACATTCAGATTAGCTCGGACTTCATCATAGGTTTCCCCGGTGAAACCCAGGATGACTTCAACGACACCATGAAGTTGATTGAGGATGTGGGCTTCGACCACAGCTTCAGCTTTATCTACAGCGCCCGTCCCGGTACCCCGGCAGCGGATCTGCCGGATGATGTCGATATGGAAGAGAAGAAACAGCGTCTGGCACAGCTGCAGGACAAGATCACCAACCAGGCCATGCGCTACAGCCGCCAGATGCTGGGCACTGTGCAGCGCATCCTGGTGGAAGGCCCTTCGGTGAAGAACCCCATGGAACTGCGTGGCCGCACCGAAAACAACCGGGTGGTGAACTTCGAAGGTCAACCCAAGCACATAGGCAGCTTTGTCGATGTGGAAATCGTTGATGTCTACACCAACTCCCTGCGCGGCAAGTTTATCCGCGGTGAGGATGAAATGGATCTGCGTCGCAGCCTGCGTCCGGAAGACATATTGGCCAAACGCCAGCAGGACGATGCCCTGGGCGTAAGCAAGTTTATCCCTTGATAAAGCAATAGCCACATCGGGTGCGACCTCATCCCGCACCCAAGTCAAATCCCAGGGCGGCCCAAGGCCGCCCTTTGCTTAACATGGCGCTTTGCATGGCCGGGGCAAAAAGCGGTATATTTGGCATAGACCTGCATTGCCACCCGAGGTGGTCGCGAACTCAACCTTATCAAGAGCCGGAGCAATATTTGGCCAGTAAACTCACTACAATGAATCTGTATCTGGAGCCGGCAGACAGCCGCCGTTTGGCATCCCTCTGTGGCCCCTTTGATGATAACCTCAAGCAACTCGAGCGCCGCATCGGCGTGGAGATAAGCTACCGCAACAACCACTTCCAGATTGTCGGCCTGCCGCGCAACTGTCTGACCGCCAACAATCTGCTCAAGTCCTTGTATGTGGAAACCGCCCCGGTCAAGGGCAGCACTCCGGATCTTGAGCCGGAGAAAGTGCACATCGCCATCCAGGAAGCCATAGCCCTGGAGGCCGAAGACAACTCGGACGAGGCCCGGGAACACTACATCAAGACCCGCCGTGGTGTGGTCAAGCCGCGCAATCCCAACCAGACCCAGTACGTGGCCAACATAGTGCGCCACGATATCACCTTCGGCATAGGCCCGGCCGGTACCGGCAAGACCTATCTGGCGGTGGCAGCCGCCGTGGATGCGCTGGAGCGCCAGGAAGTGCGCCGCATATTGCTGACCCGCCCTGCGGTGGAAGCTGGTGAGAAGCTCGGCTTCCTGCCCGGCGATCTGAGTCAGAAGGTCGATCCCTATCTGCGCCCTCTGTATGATGCCCTGTTTGAAATGCTCGGTTTTGAAAAGGTGGAGCGCCTGATTGAGCGCAGCGTGATTGAGATTGCACCGCTGGCCTATATGCGCGGCCGCACCCTCAACGATGCCTTTGTGATCCTGGATGAAAGCCAGAACACCACGGTGGAGCAGATGAAGATGTTCCTGACCCGTATCGGCTTTAACTCCAAGGCAGTGATCACAGGTGACATCACCCAGGTGGACTTGCCCCGCAGCCAAAAATCCGGCCTGCGCCACGCCATCGAAGTGCTGGGCGATGTGGACGAAATCAGTTTCAACTTCTTCCAATCCAAGGACGTGGTGCGCCACCCCGTGGTGGCCCGCATCGTTGAGGCCTACGAAGAACACGAGCAGAAAATGCAGGCCATCAAGGACCGCAAGGACAATCTGCTAACGGAGCCCGGTCAAAATGAGTCTTGAGTTGGAATTGGATCTGCAAAACGCCTGCACCAGCAAGCAAGTACCGAGCGAAGCCCAGTTTGAACTCTGGGTTCGCACCGCCCTTGGCAACACACTGCCCCAGGCCGAACTGACCATTCGTTTGGTGGACAGTGACGAAAGCCGCAGCCTTAATCACAGCTACCGCGGCAAGGACAAACCCACCAATGTGTTGTCTTTTCCGTTCGAAGCACCGCCGGGTGTGGAACTGCCACTGCTTGGCGATCTTGTCATTTGCGCCGAGGTCGTCGAGAATGAGGCGGCTGAACAACACAAAACCTTGGAAGCCCATTGGGCTCACATGGTTGTACATGGTTGCCTGCATCTGCTAGGTTATGACCATATTGAAGACGCCGAGGCCGAAGAAATGGAAGCACTGGAAACAGAGCTGCTTCAGGGCCTTGGCTTTGCTGACCCTTACCAGGAGCTATAATCGGCCCAGTTGCCGAAGAAAACACTATGAGTGACGATATCCCCCCGAGTACCAACGCCCACAAGAAAGGTTGGCTGGAACGTTTCAGCCAGTTGTTCCAGGGCGAACCTCAAAATCGCGATGAACTGGTGGAAGTGATCCACGATGCCGAGCAACGTGATCTCATCACCGAAGATACCCGCGAGATGATTAAAGGTGTTTTAGAGGTATCCGATCTGCGAGTGCGGGACATTATGATCCCCAGATCCCAGATTGTGGCCCTGAAGGTCGACAGCACAGTGGAAGAGCTGCTGGCGACGGTAATCAGTTCGGCCCACTCCCGTTTCCCCGTGGTCAACGAAGACAAGGACCACGTCGAAGGCATATTGCTGGCCAAAGATTTGCTGCAATACGGCTTCAACAACAGCGAAGTGCCCTTCTCCCTCGACAAGGTGATCCGCCCCGCCGTGGTGGTTCCCGAGAGCAAGCGGGTTGATGTGCTGCTGAAAGAATTCCGCTCCCAGCGTTACCATATGGCCATAGTGGTCGATGAGTACGGTGGCGTTTCCGGTCTGGTCACCATTGAAGACATATTGGAAGAAATCGTCGGCGAGATTGAAGACGAGTTTGACCATGACAGCGTCGAAGAGACCGAAATTCGCAAGGTCGGCAATACCGTCTACCTGGTGAAGGCTTTGACCCCCATCGAAGATTTCAATGACGAATTCGGCACCCATTTCAGTGACGAGGAATTCGACACAGTAGGTGGTATGGTTGCCCACGCCTTTGGGCATCTGCCGGAGCGCAATGAAAGAGTGGTGATCAACGGCATCGAATTCAAGGTGATCAATGCCGACACCCGCCGTCTTATCCAATTGCGGGTTAAACTGCCCGATCCCCAGCAAGCCGAAGTCACGGAAAGTTAATTCCAATTGAGTCCCTTAGTTGACACCGTCCGCCAATCGCGGATACGCCTGCCCCTCGCCTTCCTGGCGGGGGCCAGTACCGCCCTAGCCTTTGCCCCCTATGGTCTGTGGCCTTTTTATCCCCTGGCCTTGGCCTTTTGCCTCTGGTTAGGCCGGCAGCTTGGCCCCGCCGCCGCCTTCCGCCACTGGCTGAGCTTCGGCTTTGGTGCCTTTGTTTTTGGCATCAGCTGGGTGCATGTGAGCATAGACAGGTATGGCGGCTTGCCACTGCCGGTGTCCCTGGGACTGATGGCCCTGCTGGCCTTCTACCTGGCGCTGTATCCTGCCCTGGTGGGAGCCGCCTTTGCCAAACTGAAATCCGGCCGCTCTTACTTTGACCTCGTGGGCTTGTTTCCGGCGTTGTGGTTGCTGGCCGAGCTTGGCCGCGGCTCCGTTATGACGGGATTTCCCTGGCTGCTCGCCGGGTACAGCCAGACAGATGGCCCGCTGGCCCCCCTTGCCAGCGTGATTGGGGTAGAGGGGCTTAGCCTGCTGCTGATGATGTGCGTCGGTGCCCTGCTGCTGTTTGTCGAAGGTAAACGACTGCCACTGCTTGCCCTGCTGCCGCTGCTGGCGCTGGCAACCTGGGCAGCCCAGACCTTCAGCCCAATCCAGTCCCGGGATGAAAGCGTCAAGGTGCTCTTGGTACAGGGCAATATTCCCCAGAGCATGAAATGGCAGAAAGAAACCTTGTGGCCATCTCTGCTCAAGCACCTGGACATGACCCGGCCGAATTTTGACGTTGATATCGTGGTCTGGCCCGAAGCCGCGGTGCCTATTTGGGAAAATGTGGTGAGCGATTTTCTCGACAATGCCAACCGCGCCGCCAATCTGACAGACACGGCGATCATCACGGGCATCATCAGCCATCCGGAGCAAGAGTTTTACAACTCGCTGATAGTGCTGGGTAATCATTTCAACAAACAGCAGGATGCACCGGATTACCAAATCGGTGACGGCAACGATTATCGCAAACATCACCTGCTGCCCATAGGCGAGTTTGTGCCCTTTGAAGATCTGCTGCGGCCCCTGGCACCTTTGTTCAACCTGCCGATGTCGTCCTTCAACCGCGGTGACTTTATTCAGCCCAATCTGCAGGCCGTGGGGTATCGCCTGGCGCCGGCCATCTGTTACGAAATCGCCTTCCCCGAGCAGCTCAGGGCCAACTTCAGCGAACAAACGGACTTGCTGCTGACAGTCTCCAACGACGCCTGGTTCGGTGAGTCCAATGGACCGCTGCAACACATGGAGATCGCCAGAATGCGCGCCATTGAGCTGGGGCGGCCGCTGCTGCGGGCCACCAATAATGGCGTCACCGCCGTGGTGGATGAACATGGCAAAATGGTGAAGCAGTTGCCCCAATTTGAGGCTGCTGTGCTCAAGGCAGAGGTGCCCCTGGTAAAGGGACAAACCCTGTTTGCCCGTTTTGGCCACGCTCCGGTGCTCGCCCTGATGTCACTGCTGTTGTTAGCAGGAATCGGGCTGAGTTATCGACGCCGTTGAAACAAATCAGCAGTAAAAAAGACGCCTCCGGGCGTCTTTTTTACTTTCTTGGTTCATCACCGTGATAACGCCAGGCCTTATACAGGCACCTCGGGGGTAAAGTGAAAACTGGCGGCAATACGGTTCCAGGCATTGATGGTGGCTATGGTGGCGGACAGGTCAACTATCTCCTCGTCACTGAACTGGGCGCGCACCTTGGCTATATCCTCGGCGGTTACCGGGCCCGTGATCAGCTTGGTCAGTGCCTCGGTCCAATGCAGCGCCGCACGCTCCCGTGCTGAAAATACCTGGCTCTCACGCCAGGCGCTGAGCAAATCCAGCCTGTGCTGGGCTTCGCCAAGTTGGCGCGCCTCCTCGGCATGCATCCGCAAACAAAAGGCACAACCGTTAAGCTGCGACGCCCTGAGCTTGACGAGTTCCACCAGCTTGGGGTCAAACGTTTTGGCGGCCGACTCGCCAAGGCTTATCAAGGCCCGCGGCAATTCGGGTTGTTGCTGAAATACCTGCATCCGTGGCAGCCATTCGCCGTGCAATTTTGCCTCTACGGCCACAGTGGTATCAAATTGAGTGTCTTGCATCATGTGCTCCTTTCGTTATGACTGAGCACATACTGCCAAGGCAAAAGGCAGGAAAATTGTATTTTTGCGACATCCAGGGCGCCGAAAGACGCCCTGTGCCGTTAGTCCGGGGCCAGGGCGCTGAGGATTAGGGTGTCAGGGCCTCTCGGATGAACTCGTCGTTGTCACATTCAGGGCAGTCGGGGATCACCGACGGGAAATTAATGTCCATGCCGTGGCCACAGCTGGTGCAAACCAACCTGCCCTGACTGATAATTTCGCCGCTCTGGTAGTAGCCGTGGTGTTTAAAATCCTGTGCCAGTTCATGCCATTCCACCTGGCTGCGGTCGGTAATTTCACCGAGCCAATGCCAAAGGGTGTTTTCCAGGGCGATAACAGAGGGACTGTGGCTCAGCGACTCGGCATTGTGCTCCTGCAGGAAGGCCGCTATGTCCCGTTTGAGGAACTCCAGCACCAGCTCGGCTTCCTTGTCGCTTATCTCGTCGCGCAATTGGCTGAAGGCATCCCCTGCGGTAAGTTGCTGATAAAGATGCTTGGCATTCAGGTCCGGATTTTCCGCGAATCGCCGTTTCAGATCGTCAATCAATATCTGATACTGTGCCAGTAGTTGCGAACTTCTGTTGCTCATGCTCAATACTCCTTCAAGGGAACCTTTTTAATGCGGCTCTTCTGGTTTATTCTATGCAGATCCCGCGGCGCGGACTAAGCGCATGATCAAATAATAGGCGGCATTGCCGGAAAAAGTTGATGCAAGAGCAATATAATCCCTCAGAAATCGAGGCCTTGGTGCAAAAGCACTGGGCCGAAAACAAAACCTTTGAAGTCACTGAAGACCCGAATAAAGAGAAGTTCTACTGCCTCTCCATGTTCCCTTACCCTTCAGGCCGACTGCATATGGGTCACGTGCGCAACTACACCATAGGTGATGTGGTTGCCCGCTTCCAGCGTCTGCAGGGTAAAAACGTGCTCCAGCCAATCGGTTGGGACGCCTTCGGTCTGCCTGCCGAAAACGCCGCCATCAAGAATGCCACCGCCCCGGCCCCATGGACCTATGAAAACATAGACTACATGAAGAACCAGCTGAAAATGCTGGGTTTTGGCTACGACTGGAGCCGTGAAATCGCCACCTGTACCCCTGAGTATTACCGCTGGGAACAATGGTTCTTCACCAAGCTGTACGAAAAAGGCCTGGTGTACAAGAAGACCGCCGCGGTGAACTGGTGCCCGAACGATCAAACGGTACTGGCCAACGAGCAGGTGCAGGACGGTTGCTGCTGGCGCTGCGACACTCCGGTGGAGCAAAAAGAAATTCCCCAGTGGTTTATCAAGATCACCGCCTATGCCGAAGAGCTGCTCAATGACATAGACACGCTGGAAGGCTGGCCCGAACAGGTCAAGACCATGCAGCGCAACTGGATTGGCCGCTCCGAAGGCGTGGAAATGACCTTCAAGGTCGCCGATTCCGACGACAGTTTCGATATCTATACCACCCGCCCCGACACAGTCATGGGCGTGACCTATGTGGCCATAGCCGCCGGTCACCCGCTGGCCGAAAAAGCCGCCCTGAACAATCCTGAGCTGGCCGCCTTCGTGGACGAGTGCAAGCACAGCGGCACCTCAGAGGCCGAGTTGGCCACCATGGAGAAGAAGGGCGTGGCCACCGGCCTGTACGCCATTCACCCACTGACCGGTGACAAGGTGCCCGTGTGGGCCGCCAACTTCGTACTGATGAACTATGGCACCGGCGCCGTAATGTCGGTTCCGGGCCACGATCAGCGCGACTACGAATTTGCCAAAAAATACGGCCTCGACATCAAGGCGGTGATCAAACCCCTTGAAGGTGAACTGGATATTTCCGAAGCCGCCTATACCGAGAAGGGTGTGCTGTTCAACTCGGGCGACTCATTCCCAGAGCTGGATGGCCTGGACTTCGACGCCGCCTTCAATGCCATCGCGACCAAGCTGGCCGCCGAAGGTAAAGGCAAGCGTCAGGTTAACTTCCGCCTGCGCGACTGGGGCGTAAGCCGTCAGCGTTACTGGGGCGCCCCTATCCCCATGGTCACCCTGGAAGACGGCACTGTGATGCCAACTCCTGCAGAACAACTGCCGGTGATCCTGCCCGAAGACGTAGTCATGGATGGTGTGCAGAGCCCCATCAAGGCAGACAAGGAATGGGCCAAGACCAGCGTTAACGGCCAGGCCGCGCTGCGGGAAACCGACACCTTCGACACCTTTATGGAGTCATCCTGGTACTACGCCCGCTACTGCTCGCCCAAGGCCAATGAAATGCTGGATCCCGCCAAGGCCAACTACTGGCTGCCGGTAGATCAGTACATAGGCGGTATCGAACACGCCTGTATGCACCTCTTGTATTTCCGCTTCTTCCACAAGCTGCTGCGCGATGCCGGCCTGGTGAACTCCAACGAGCCCGCCAAGCGACTGCTGACCCAGGGCATGGTGCTGGCCGATGCCTTCTACTACAACAACGACAAGGGCGCCCGCGTCTGGGTATCGCCTCTGGACGTGACCGTGGTGGAGAAGGACGACAAGGGCCGGATCACCAAGGCCGTGGACAACGAAGGTCATGAGCTGGTGTACACAGGCATGAGCAAGATGTCCAAGTCCAAGAACAACGGTATCGATCCCCAGGTAATGGTGGAAAAATACGGCGCCGACACAGTGCGTCTGTTCATGATGTTCGCCTCGCCACCGGAACTGACCCTGGAGTGGCAGGAGTCCGGCGTTGAGGGTGCCCATCGCTTTATCAAGCGCCTGTGGAAGCTGGCCAGCGAGTACGTGGCCTCACCCGCTACCGAAGCCCTGGACGTGGCGAGCCTCAGTGCCGATCAAAAAGCACTGCGCCGCGAACTGCACAAGACCATAGCCAAGGTAGGTGACGACATTGGTCGCCGTCAGATGTTCAACACCGCCGTTGCCGCCGTGATGGAGCTGATGAACCACCTGCAAAAGGCACCGCTTGACTCGGCTCAGGACAAGGCGCTGATGAACGAAGCCCTGTCCGCCGTGGTACGCCTGCTGTACCCCATAGCCCCGCACGTGTGTTTCAACCTGTGGCAGGCGCTCGGCAACAGCACTGACATCGAGGACGCCGGTTGGCCTGTGGCCGATGACAGCGCCCTCGTGGAAGACAGCAAGCTGGTGGTGGTACAGGTGAACGGCAAGGTACGCGCCAAACTGACCGTTGCAGCCGATGCCACCAAGGAGCAGGTAGAAGCCCTGGGCCTGGCCGAAGATGCGGTGCGCAAGCACACCGACGGCCTGACCGTTCGCAAGGTTATCTATGTGCCGGGCAAACTGCTGAACATAGTTGCCAACTGATAGCCCCCGTGAAAACCCGCCCCTGGCGGGTTTTCCTTCTGCATCCAAGGATAAATCCATGACCCGAGTCTTTACCCTTGTCATCCTGTCCCTGAGCCTGTTGCTCGCAGGTTGTGGCTTCAAGCTGCAAGGCAGTTACTCCATGCCCGCCGAGCTCAACACCCTCAGCGTCGACAGCGGTGATGAATACAGTGAGTTGACCCGTTTGGTGAAGGAGCGCTTGCGTCTGTCCGGAGTCAAGTTGGTGGCAAGCAGCGAGCAGATCCCGGCCGTCAGGTTACTGAAAGACTCGCTGTCCCGCACCACACTGTCGCTGTATCCCACCGGCAACGTGGCCGAGTACGAATTGATTTACCATGTGGATTTCGCCGTGCGCATGCCGGGTAAAGAGGCCCAGCCTTTCAGCGTCGAGATCCGCCGCGACTACCTCGACGATCCCCGCACCGCCCTGGCCAAGAGCCGCGAGATGGAGATGCTGCTGCGGGAGATGCGCCTGCAGGCCGCCGACAGTCTGATCCAGACCCTGGCCACCACAGAGATCCGTTGATGCGGGTCTATCCTGATCAACTGCACCGCCATCTGGGCCAATTGGCCCAGTGCTATCTGCTGTTTGGCGACGATCCCTGGTTGCAGGAACACTGCAAGGATCAGCTGCTGGCCGCCGCCCGCCAGCAGGGCTTTGAGGAGCGGGTACAACTGGAGCAGGATAACAGCTTCAATTGGCAGGAGCTGGCCAACGAATGGCAGGCCATGAGCCTGTTCGCCAGCCGCCGCATCATAGAGCTGCACCTGCCCCAGGCCAAACCCGGCAGCGAAGGCAGCGCCATGCTGCTGAGCCTGCTGCAAGCTCCCAATCCCGATATTTTACTGCTGCTGCGCGGCCCCAAACTGGCGGCGGAGCAGACCAACAGCAAATGGTTCAAGGCCCTCGACAGTGCCTGCATTTACCTGCCCTGCCTGACACCGGAAGGGCCACAGTTTCAGCGCTGGCTTGACGGCCGGACCCAGGCCCACAGACTGAGCCTGTCTCCGGATGCCCGCACCCTGCTGCTGAGCCTGTACGAAGGCAATTTGCTGGCAGCGGATCAGGCCATGCAGCTGCTGGCGCTGCTGAGCCCGGGAAGGCGCATCGAGGCCGCCGAGCTGGAGCAGTACTTTGACGATCAATCCCGCTTCACCGTGTTTCAGCTGGGCGATGCCCTGCTTGGCAATCAACAGGCCCGGGTGCAGCACATGCTGGCGCAGCTGAAGGCCGAAGGCACGGCCCTGCCGATTGTGCTCTGGGCCCTGTTCCGGGAACTGACCACCCTGGTGGCATTACAGGGGGCGCGCCAGCGCCGCGAACCATTGCAGCCGCTGTGGAGCAAGTATCGGATCTGGGACAAACGCCAGCCCCTGTATGAGGCCAGCCTCAAGCGCCTGGAGCTTACCCAGCTTGAACATATGCTGGCCATGGCCGGGGCCATTGAGCTGAAACTCAAGCAACGGGGAGAAGAGGACTGGACCGGGATCAGCCACCTGTGCCTGCTGTTTGACCCCGCCGCCCACGCGACCCTTGGACACCTGGGTCTATGAGCCAGCAGCAAACACTCGATAATCAGAGAGTCCGTCCCCCAATCCGCCACATAGGTCTGCTGGGTGGCACCTTCGATCCCCCGCACCACGGCCATCTGCTGCCGCTGCAGGAAATTCTGGCCCAGCTGCCACTGGACTCAATCTGGCTGCTGCCAAACCATATTCCGCCCCACAAGGCAGGCACCCACGCCAGTGCCGGTCAGCGCCTGGACATGGTGTCTTTGCTGTGCGGTGACAATACCCGGCTCAGTCCCTGCACCATCGAGTTGGAGCGCACCAGCCCCAGTTACACAGTCGATACCCTGGAGCGCCTGCGCCACAAGCACCCGGATTGCCGCTTTTACTTCATCATGGGCATGGACTCCTTTCTGAGCCTGCCCCAATGGCACCGCTGGCAGTCGCTGTTTGACCTCTGTCACCTGATCCTGTGCGAGCGCCCAGGCTGGCAGCTCGATGAAGCCCAGCCCATGATGGCGCAGCTGCAGGCCCGGGGCCAAAAGGCCGAAGCCGGCTTGCCACAGGCAGACTGCGGCGCGGTTATCGAAGTGCCCATCACAGAGCAGTCCTGGTCTTCCACCGAGATCCGCGCCGCGCTCCGGCACGGCGAGCTGCCAGATGGTGCCATGCCCAAGGCGGTTGGCGACTATATCCGCCACCACAGGCTCTACCGCCACCGCTGATCCGCCCCAAGCCGGAGTGTATTCCCGCCCCCAAGGCTGCTATACTGGCGCGCTGTTTTTTAAACTCATGAGGTATTAGGCGTGCAGAGCGCAGAACTGAAGCAATTTGTGGTCGATAAAATCGATGATTTGAAGGCCCGTGACGTAGTGGTACTCGACGTCAGCAAGCAATCCAATATCACGGATTTCATGGTGATTTGTTCCGGCACCTCCAAGACCCATGTCCGCGCCATCGCCGAAAATCTGATCACCGAAGCCAAACAGGCCGGTCTCAACATTCTGGGCAGCGAAGGTCGCGATGCCAGCGAATGGGTTCTGGTGGATCTGGGTGATGTGATACTGCACGTAATGCAGGATCAAACCCGCGACTTCTACCAGCTGGAAAAGCTCTGGCAAGAACACGCCTGATGAAGCTGCAACTGGTTGCCGTGGGAACCAAGATGCCGGACTGGGTCAGTCGCGGTTTCGAGGAATACCAAAGGCGTTTCCCGCGGGACATGGCCCTGGAGCTGGTGGAAATTCCCGCCGGCAAAAGGGGCAAGAATGCCGACATAGCCCGGATACTGCAAAAGGAAGGCGAGGCCATGCTGGCAGCCATTCCCAAGGGCAACCATATAGTCTCCCTGGATCTGCCCGGTAAAAACTGGACCACGCCGGAGCTTGCCAGGGAGCTTTCAAGATGGCAACTTGATGGCCGGGATGTCAGCCTGCTGATAGGCGGCCCCGAAGGTCTGTCACCGGAGTGCAAACAGGCCGCAGGCCAGAGTTGGTGCCTGTCGGCGCTGACCTTACCCCATCCTCTGGTGCGGGTGGTGGTCGCCGAGAGCCTGTATCGCGCCTGGAGTATCAATAACAACCACCCCTATCACAGGGAATAAGTCACAGTTCAGGAGCCCCGCGAGTGTCCCCCAGAAAGCGGATAACCATGCACGATCACGCCGCCGAGGCGTCACTGTTCAAACGTCGCGCCCTGTTCACTTTCTGCTGTGTGGTGGTGCTGCTGAGTGTATTGGTGGCCAACCTGCATCATTTGCAGGTCACCTCCTTCAGCGACTACGCCACGCGCTCCAACGAGAACCGCATCCGCGTGGTACCGGTAGCGCCGAGCCGCGGTCTCATCTATGACCGCAATGGCGTGCTGCTGGCGGAAAACCAACCCTTCTATTCCCTGGAGCTGATCCCGGAAAAGGTGAAAGACATCCCGGCAGTACTGGATGATCTTAAAGACGTCATATCCCTGTCCGATGAGGAGCGGGACACCTTCCTCGAGGCGCTCAAATTCCATCGCCGCTTCAAGCCACTTACCCTGAAGAATCGCCTCACAGAGGAAGAAGTGGCCATTTTCAGCGTCAATCAGCACAGGTTTCCCGGCATTCAGGTGGAGGCCGGCCTCAAGCGGCACTACCCCCACGCTGAATTGCTGACCCATGTGCTCGGTCATGTGGGCAAGATCAACACCAAGGATCGCCAGGCACTGGAGCGCAGCGATCAATGGCAGAACTACGCTGCCACCAAGGACATAGGTAAGCAAGGCGTCGAGAAATTTTACGAAAATCTGCTCCATGGTGCACCCGGCCACCTGGAGGAAGAGGTCAATAACCGTGGCCGCACCATACGGGTACTCAAGCAGGTACCTCCGGAACCGGGCCAGGATATTTATCTGACCCTGGACATAGGGCTGCAAAAGAAAGCCATGGAGCTACTGGCCGGAAAGCGCGGTTCCATAGTCGCCATCGACCCCAATGACGGCGGTGTGCTGGCCATGGTGTCGAGCCCCAGCTACGATCCCAATCCCTTTGTTTACGGCATCAGCGGCAAGGCCTACAGCGACCTGCTGAACGACAAATCCCGGCCACTGATCAACCGCGCCACCCAGGGCCTGTATTCCCCGGCCTCCACCATCAAGCCGCACATGGCACTGCTGGGCCTGGAGCTCAACGCCATCAGTGAAAAGACCCGCGTCTGGGACCCGGGCTTCTGGCAAATTCCCGGCGTGGAACGTAAATACCGCGATTGGAAAAAGTGGGGCCACGGCTGGGTCGATGTCTACCACGCCATCAGCGAATCCTGTGACATCTTCTTTTATGATCTGGTGTACAAAATTGGTATCGATGAGGTATCGCGCTTTATGGAGCAATTCGGCTTTGGCCAGAGCAGCGGTATAGACCTGTTTGAAGAATCTGCCGGCATCATGCCGTCCAAAGACTGGAAGCGGATGCGCTATAACCAACCCTGGTACATAGGCGACACCATCTCCATTGGTATTGGCCAGGGATACTGGACCACCACGCCCTTGCAGCTGGCCAATGCCGCCACCATCATGGCCAACCACGGCAAACGTTTCACGCCCCATTTGCTCAAGTCTATCAAGGACAGTACTGCGCTTATCAACAACCCGGTGGATGAACAGCCCCCCATAGAGCTGCGCAATGCCCGCAATTGGGACATTATCAATGAGGCCATGCGCCAGACCGCCATGAAATCACGCTTTGCCGATGCCCCCTACACGGCAGCGATGAAAACCGGCACGGCCCAGGTGTACAGCGTGGCCCAAGATGAAAAATACGATGCAGAAAAGGTTCAGGAGCACCTGCGCGACAACGCCTTGGTAGTCGCCTACGCACCATTCGAGAACCCCAAAATCGTACTCGCCATAGTGATGGAAAACGCCGGCTGGGGCGGCCTGAACGCCGGCCCCGTGGCCCGGGCCATGCTGGATGAATTCATGCTCAGGGATAAATGGGAATTAAAGCCAAGCGGGAAGGTAAGCCATGAATAGCCAACACAGTCGCAAAAATATCTGGCTGCGCTTGCATTTAGACCTGCCATTGCTGCTGGGCTTGCTGGCGCTGATGGGCTTTGGCCTGGTGGTCATCTACTCTGCCAGCGGTGAAGACATGGGTATGATGGAGCGGCAGTTAGTGCGTATGGGGCTGTCGCTACTGATCATGCTGGTGGTAGCACAGATCAATCCCGAGGTGTTTCGCCGTTGGGCTCTGCCCATCTATATCGCAGGGGTGATTCTATTGCTGGGGGTGGCCTTTTTTGGTGAAATCAACAAGGGTGCCCGCCGCTGGCTCAACCTGGGCTTTATGGAATTCCAGCCTTCAGAGCTGATAAAACTGGCCTTCCCCATCACCATGGCCTGGTTTATCAGTAAGTTTCCGCTGCCGCCGAAGAAACGCTACCTGGCGGCGGCCGGGGTGATATTGCTTATCCCCACCCTGCTTATCGCCAAACAGCCGGATCTCGGCACCTCTATTCTGGTGGCCGCCTCGGGGATCTTCGTGCTGTTTCTGTCGGGCATGAGCTGGTACATAGTGCTGGGATTTGTCGCTGCTGTGCTGATGTTCCTTCCCATCCTCTGGTACTTCCTGATGCACGATTACCAGCGCGCCAGGGTGATGATGCTGCTGGATCCCGAATCCGATCCGCTGGGCAAGGGCTACCATATTATTCAGTCCAAGATCGCCATAGGTTCCGGCGGCGTCTGGGGCAAGGGCTGGCTGCAAGGTACCCAATCTCAGCTGGAGTTTTTGCCCGAGCGCCACACCGACTTTATCTTTGCCGTGATAGGCGAAGAATTCGGTCTTATAGGCTCACTGTTCCTGCTCTGCATGTACTTGTATGTCATAGGCCGGGGTCTGGTCATTGCCTCCCGGGCCCAAACCAGTTTTGCCCGCTTGCTGGCCGGGTCCATCACCCTCACCTTCTTCGTCTATGTGTTTGTGAATATAGGCATGGTGTCGGGCATATTGCCGGTAGTGGGAGTCCCCTTACCGCTTATCAGCTATGGTGGTACCTCCATGCTGACATTGATGGTGGGATTTGGCATTCTAATGAGCATTCACACCCACAGGCGTTTTGTCGACCGATAGGAAGCAGCGACTTTGATAAGCCGTTCCAGCGCAGTATTGATGGCCCTGATGGCCATAACCCCTTTTAGTGCCGTGGCCGACAGCCCGCCACCTTTACGTGAAGCCTTTATTGAAGCCCAGCAACAGCAGGGCTTCAGCAAGGCCGACACCGAGGCATTCCTGGCCAAGGCCCAGTTCAATCAGGCGGTGCTGGATGCCATCTCCCGTCCCTGGGAGGCCAAGCCATGGGATCAGTATTATCCGATTTTCCTGACCGATAAACGGCTCCAGGCCGGGCTGGATTTCTGGCGTGAACACGATGCCAGTATTGCCAGGGCCGCCCACTTGTACGGCGTCGAGCCACAGATTATCGTGGCCATCATTGGCATTGAAACCTTCTATGGCCAGAACATGGGCAAATACCCTGTACTGGATGCCCTCTATACCCTGGGTTTTCATTATCCGCCGCGGGCCGACTTTTTCCGCAGGGAGCTTGCCGCCCTGCAGACCCTGGTAATGGAAGAGCGACTGGATCTCGACCAGCTCAAGGGCTCCTACGCCGGCGCCATGGGCTTTGGTCAATTTATCCCCTCCAGCTACCGTCACTTTGCGGTGGACTTCAGCCAGGATGGCAAACGGGATCTGCTCGGCAACGCCGATGATGCCATTGGCAGCGTGGCCAACTACTTCCACCGCCACGGCTGGCGTGCCGGCGAACCGGTGGCGCTGAAGCTCAGGCATAAGGGCAAACCCAAGGTAGCCCCTTGGGCGGGCGAACCCCTGTCGCTGACCGCCGCCGATATTCTCAGCCCCTCCCTGGCGCTGGCCAAGGCGCAGGATTTGGATGTATCACGCAAGGCCATGCTGGTAAGACTGGAGCAAGCCAGCGAAGATGAATTCTGGCTGGGGTTGGAAAACTTCTATGTGATCACCCGCTACAATCGCAGTCCGCTGTACGCTATGGCGGTATATCAATTCAGTGAGCGCCTCAAAGATGCCCGCCTTAAAGGTTAATCTGCTGCTGGTTCTGCTGCTGTTGCTGCAGGCCTGTTCCTCCCCCCCGCCCAAGGGCCGTTACAGTATGAGCCAGGATGAGGCTCCGAAAAACGCCCCCGATGTCAGCGGGATTGAGGATGCCCATCCGCGGTATGAGCCGTACAGCCGCCAGGGCAATAAGCCCTATACTGTGCTGGGTAAGTCCTATCAGGTACTGCCGAGCGGTGAGAATTTCCGTCAAAGCGGTATCGCCTCCTGGTACGGGCAAAAATTTCATGGCCACCTCACTTCCAACGGTGAAACCTACGACATGTATTCCATGTCGGCGGCCCACAAAACCTTGCCGCTGCCAAGTTACGTTCGGGTGACCAATCTCGATAACAGCAAGCAGATCATTGTGAGGGTCAACGACAGAGGCCCGTTCCATGAGGGGCGTATTATCGACTTGTCCTATGCCGCCGCCCATAAACTCGGGGTGCTGCAAACTGGGACCGCCAGAGTTCAGATTGAAACCATTTACTTTCCACCGCCAAGTGCATTGCCACTTGCAGAATTGGCTGACAATCAAAGCTATTTTATCCAGCTGCTGGCCTCGGCAGACAGGGCCAAGCTGGAGCGACTGGGACAGGAGTTACAGCGCAAATATCAGCTCAATTTCCGCCTGGTCCAGGTGCAGCAACTGTACCGCCTGCAGCTCGGCCCCATAGGCCAGCAAAGATTGGCCAATCAGCTGCTGCAAACCGTGCAGGCAGAGGGATACCCCAGTGGCTATCTGGTCACCGAGCCTAAAAGCTAATCCATTAAGGAACCTTCACGGAAATTGTCTGTCGATTAGTGTTACACTGTGGCAGTTTACGTCCCTTTAACTAAAACAACCGAGTACGTGTGTAGTTAACGATGAAATTATTTGAACGCTTCACCCCAAAATCGCTGCTTCTTATTGGCCTGGTGTCTGTTTCCGCCCATGCAGCCCCTCCCATGGTGGTACCGGACGCACCTACCGTGGCCGCCAAGGCTTTTGTGCTGATGGACTACTACACGGGTCAGGTCATTGCCGAAAACAATGCCTATGAGAGCCTGAACCCCGCCAGTCTGACCAAGATGATGACCAGCTATGTGATAGGTCAGGAGATCAAGGCCGGCAATATCAGTCCCCAGGACGATGTCACCGTGACCCAGAACGCCTGGTCGAAGAACTTCCCCGACTCCTCCAAGATGTTTATTGAGGTGGGCAAGACGGTCAAGGTTGAAGATCTCAATCGCGGCATCATCATCCAGTCCGGCAACGACGCCTGTGTTGCCATGGCAGAGCATATCGCCGGGACCGAAGGTGCCTTCGTTGACCTGATGAATTCCTGGGCCAAACAGCTGGGTATGCGTGACAGCTATTTTGAAAACTCCCACGGCCTGGATTCGGACAACCACAAGACCACGGCCTACGATATGGCATTGCTCGGCGCGGCGCTTATCCGTGATGTCCCCGAGGAGTACAAGGTCTATTCCGAGAAGTCCTTTACCTTTAACGGTATCAAGCAGTACAACCGCAACGGTCTGCTGTGGGACAACAGCCTGAATGTGGACGGGATCAAGACGGGTCACACCTCGGGCGCCGGTTACAACCTGGTGGCCTCGGCCACCCAGGAAGGTATGCGCCTGATTTCCGTGGTTATGGGCACCGCCAGTGAAGCCGCACGCAAGGCCGAAAGCAAGAAGCTGCTGAACTACGGTTTCCGGTTCTTCGAAACCATCAGCCCCTACAAGGCGGGCGATACCTTCGTTACCCAGAAAATCTGGTACGGTGACCGTGAAACCGTCAGTCTGGGATTTGCCACCGACACGCCCATCACCATCAGCCGTGGCAAGGGTAAAGATCTGCAGGCCAATTTCGAGCTGACCAAGGAGCTGAGCGCACCTTTGGCCAAGGGCGAAACCGTGGGGCGGATCTTCTTCCAACTGGATGGCAAGGACATAGCCCAATTCCCGCTGGTAACCCTGGAAGAAGTCAATGAAGGCAGCTGGTTCAGCAAGCTGATGGATTACTTCAAGCAACTTATCGCCGGCTGGCTCGGCTAAGCATTTGAAATTAAATGCCACCTCCGGGTGGCATTTTTTTTGCCCATCGCCCCCCTTGATTCGGTTATAATAGCCGCCATATTAAGCTTGAGTTTTTCAGCCAGAGTAGTAAATCCATGTTAAACACCACCTTTGACCAATACCTGGAATTCCCCTGCAGCTTTCCGTTCAAGGTTGTCGGCGACGCCAGCGACACCCTGGCCGAGCGTGTGGTTGCTGTTGTGCAACAACATGCCCCGGGTGATTACAGCCCCAGCAGCAAGATGTCCAGCAAGGGCAGCTACCTGTCGGTAACTGTGCGGGTAAAGGTCACCAGTAAAGAACACATTGAATCCCTTTATATTGCCCTGGCAGAGGTAGATGGCGTACGCCGGGTACTGTAAAACCCCAGTCCTGACAGGACAGAGCTGTTCAGTGTTACATTTGCCCGGTCACGGCGTATAATAGCGCCACCATCCACTGAGGGGAGACGTTGCCCTTGCAAGCCAAAACTCTGCATATCAGACACTTGGGTAGCCAAGACTACGAATCGGTCTGGCACGCCATGCAACAATATACAGACAACCGCAACGGCGACAGCCAGGATGAACTCTGGTTGGTTGAACACCCACCGGTTTTCACTCAGGGTCAGGCCGGAAAGGCCGAACACATACTCAATCCCGGTGATATCCCGGTGATCCAGGTCGACCGAGGCGGTCAGGTGACCTATCACGGCCCCGGTCAATTGGTGGCTTATCCCCTGCTCGACATCAAGCGCCTCAAAATAGGTGTGCGTCAACTGGTGACCAGCATAGAGCAGAGCATAGTGGAAATGCTGGCCCGTTATGAGGTAAAGGCCTATGCCAAGGCCGATGCGCCCGGCGTGTACGTGGACGAACGCAAGGTCGCCTCACTGGGCCTTAGGATCCGCAAGGGGTGCTCCTTCCACGGCCTGGCACTCAATGTCGACATGGACATTTCCCCCTTCCGACGCATCAATCCCTGCGGCTATGCCGGCCTGGAAATGGTGCAGTGTAAACAGCTTGGCGGGCCTCAGACAGTCACTGAAGCCGGCGAGCAACTTATCGAAACCTTTAGCCAGCTTCTGGGCTATGAGCACCTGGTTCACCACCAAGGATTAGCAGAATAAAATGAACAGACCCGAAAGATTGCAGCCGGGCGTCAAACTACGTGACGCCGATAAAGTTTCCCGCATTCCGGTAAAAGTTGTGCCTTCCGAGCGTGACACCATGCTGCGCAAGCCCGATTGGCTGCGGGTGAAACTGCCTGCCTCCAATCACCGTATTCTGGAAATCAAACAGGCGATGCGCAGCAATGGTCTGCATTCCGTGTGTGAAGAGGCTTCTTGCCCCAACCTCGCCGAATGCTTTAACCACGGTACTGCGACCTTTATGATCCTGGGCGCCATCTGTACCCGTCGCTGCCCCTTCTGCGACGTTGCACACGGTCGTCCGCTCAAGCCCGATGCCGAAGAACCGGTGAAGCTGGCCAAAACCATACGTGACATGAAGCTCAAGTACGTGGTGATCACTTCGGTGGATCGCGACGATCTGCGCGATGGCGGTGCCCAGCACTTTGCCGACTGTATCCGTGAAATCCGCAAGCTGAATCCGCATATCAAGATTGAGATCCTGGTACCGGACTTCCGTGGCCGCATTGACGCCGCACTGGATATCCTGGCCACCGAGCCGCCGGATGTGTTCAACCACAACCTGGAAACCGCACCGGCCCATTACCGCAAGGCCCGTCCCGGCGCCAACTACCAATGGTCTTTGGATCTGCTCAAGCGTTTCAAAGAGCGCCACCCCCACATTCCGACCAAGTCTGGTCTGATGATGGGCCTGGGTGAGTCCAATGAAGAAATCGTTCAGGTACTCAAGGATCTGCGTGAGCACAAGGTTGAAATGTTGACCCTGGGCCAATACCTGCAACCCTCCAAGTTCCACCTGCCAGTCGAGCGTTATGTCAGCCCGCAGGAGTTCGATGAGCTCAAGCTGATCGCCGAAGATCTGGGCTTTACCCATGCCGCCTGCGGTCCCCTGGTACGCTCAAGCTACCATGCCGATCTCCAGGCCCAAGGTAAAGAAGTGAAGTAAAAACAAAGAAGTAAAGTAAGACTTCGAGACAATAAAAACGGCGCCAAGGCGCCGTTTTTATTTCCTGCCAGCCGCGTTCATGCGAGTGGCAAATTCATCAGCACGGCGTCTTCCCGGCCATCAGCCGCCGGATAGTAGCCCTTACGCCGTCCAGTCTCGACAAACCCATGGCGTTGATACAGCTCCAGCGCTGTCTGATTACCCGAGCGAACCTCCAGCATGATAACGCTTGCCTGATTATCCTGGGCATCGGCAATCAGGGTATCAAGCAATCTGGCCCCAATGCCCTGCCCCTGATGACTCGGCAGCACGCAGATGTCCAGCAGGCTCACCTCATCCACTATCTGTTGCACTATGGCAAACCCCAGCAGCCCTTCGGTGTCTTGATAGCCATAGACCCGATACAAGGGACCAAAACAATCCGCCAGTGCCTGCTCGCTCCAGGGGTGGCTGTGTGCCAGGCTTTCGATAACTGCCATCTCAGCCACGCTGTCCGGCTGCAGCATAATGATATCGCTCATTTACCAACTCCCATCAGCAAGCGCCACAGCGCCCTTTTTCCCTCACTGCCCTGGCGCAATTGCGCCACCTTGGGGCTGCTGCCAAGCAAATTGCCATCCTGAAACCAGTCAAGGCCAGCAGCCGTCTCCCGCACCTCAATACGGCCGGTAACACCAGGATAACGGGACAAAGAATCAATGGCTTGCTGCCAGGGTTCCGGCAAGGGTGACAGGGTCGCAATCGGTTCAGATGGCGCATCGGCACGTCGCCAACGCCGAATGCCCATGGCATCGAGAAAGTCGGATTGTTGCATCAAAGGTTCATCACCGGCATCAGTGCAAGTATGACTACAGTGTACCCTGTTTAGTCCAGGTGCGAAAACGATAGGTAAATCAGGCCACAAGACACGGGAGCAAAATGTCCGGAACAGAAAAGCAAAAGGCCGTTCATAATGAACGGCCTTTCTTAATATGGCAGGGGTGGCAGGACTCGAACCCGCAACCGTCGGTTTTGGAGACCGCTGTTCTACCAATTGGAACTACACCCCTGTTGACGGAGGGCATTATGCAGAATGCCCCCCCAAAGGTAAAGTACTTTTTCATGTAAAACGGCTGTTTGCAGCCTTTTTAGCCAAAGAACAGTTAGCTAACCCCTTCTAAGCCCAAAGACAAGTGGGGGATTAGTTAAAATCATAGCAAGCCAGCTCTATATATTAATAAAAATCATGTGGATACAGAAAAATAAGGAGACCAGCCCCTTAAGTTGTTACGGCCCTTCTAAAGCGGCCAAAATACAAACAAGTCATAACTGAAGCATCCGGAACCTTCGTTCCAAATTATTCATGCCGTCAAAGATGCTAACGCAATAACACATGAGCCCCTGTGGGCCATTCAATCCAAACTTTTGGTTGGGGCTATCCCCTAAAGATGAATGAATCAAATCGCGGTAGCCGTAAAAGACATAATGATTACTCCCCAGCCAGCATTAACATTTTGTAACAACTTAAATAAAGGCATAATTATTCACCACTGCTGCAACTTTGCCCACAAAGAGAAATACCCGATTTCGAAAAATAGCCAGATACCAAGCAATGTTGGTTATATGTTATTCCAAAATTACCAACAGGCATGAGGCGAGCAGCTCAAAATAAATAAATTGAGCCCATTTTTAGAGATAGACACCACATTTGATTGGTTTGTTGAAATATTCATTCCAGTTGGATAGCGCAAGTGGTAGCAAACATTTTATTAACAAACCCCCAAAGATATAGTGTTCCCTGCCCATGAATCGGGCTCAAACTATAACGAGTATAAGGGAATATTATGTCCGCAAATAAACCTGCAGCAATGCGAGTAAGCTTGGTGTGTAGCGCTATTTTAGCCACCTTAACAACAGTACCTGTATCAGCCATTGCAGAGGAAAGCGCTGAAAATACCACAAGTATTGAGAAAGTGACGGTGACTGCGCGTCGTAAAACCGAAACCCTGGTAGAAATTCCAATGGCTATTTCCAGTGTTTCCGCCATGGAAATCGCCGATAGAAACTATACCAGCGCCACTGATCTTTATCGCACCCTCGCAGGTGCAGCCATGCCGCGTGGCCAGCTAATTCTTCGTGGCCTGAGTGGCGGCAATTCAACAACTCCCGATACCACAACTACTTTCGTTGATGATGTTCCCTATGATTTCACCAACCTGTCTGATGTAGAGCGAGTAGAAGTGCTACGCGGTCCTCAGGGAACGCTCTATGGCTCCAATGCCATCGGTGGTACCGTCCGTATAATCACTAAAAAGCCGGTGCTGGATGAATTCGAACTGTTTGGCTCGGTACAGGCCGGCTCGGAAAAAGATGTTGATGGCTACGACAGCAATATCTCTTTAGGTATCAATATGCCACTTATCGATGGCAAACTGGCACTACGAGTCAATGGTAACCTGGGACACGACCAACGCCCCCTGGTCAACGTCAATACCGGTTTGCAATCGGATGCGGATAGCGGCTTTGTCCGCAGCCAGCTGCTATGGAAGGCCACCGATGACCTGAATGTGATATTTGGCTTTGCACGCGTAGAGTTTGATAGCCGTGGAAATACCTTGGGCGACACATCGCAACCCGGCTATTACTATGACTACAGCCTAAGCGAAAATCCTGATGCGGCTTATGGGTACGATGTTGACGTATTTGAAGTCGAGTGCCCGGACGGAGCCTCTCGTCCGCAGTGCCGCTTGGGTACCGCACCTCGGGCAAAAGGAGGCGTACCGGAAAGATATCAGATTTGGGAGCGATTGGATCCTTGGTATAAGGAAACCGACAACCTGTTTACCCTGAATATCCAAGATGAAAACTTCTTTAATTTTGCCACTTTGACCTATGCCGGCTCCTTTCGGAAAAACAAAACCGATGGGCTGGATAACTGGACCCGTCTTGACGGAGACGATCTGTTCCTGACCTGGATAATCAATGATGATTATTACGAGGAAACCACTCACGAGCTGCGTCTGCAAAACCTGGATGCCAACAGCCCACTTAGTTGGACCGTTGGCATGTTCTACGACAAAACAGAAACGAAGGACAATCCCAACACTCAAAATCAGTATCACGAAGGTGGCGATAAGGCCTGGGCCATAATGAACTACTGGTATGAAGTAGACTGGGCAGCCATGGGTGAGCAGTATTTTGGCAATAACCAACACAACTGGAATAGCGCCACCCAGCTTGACTATGCCCGTGAGTTCGCCATGTTTGCCGACGTGGCCTATACCTTTGATTTGGGAGACATGGGTGAACTGGAATTAAACGGTGGTATACGTCGCTTTGACCTCAAAGATGAATTTATTGCCACCGAACGCGGCATATGGACCAACTGGGATGAGCCATGGGAAGATGTGGAAACAAACACCGACGGTGAAGAATCCGGTAATCGCTACAAGTTTAGTGCATCATGGCGCCCTTCGAATGACTTCTCTGTATACGCCTTATATTCAGAAGGTTATCGCCCAGGTGGCAATAATGGTCCATTGCCGGGCTCCTGTATAGACGACCCTCAGGCCCCCAATCGCAAAAATCGTTATACCTCAGATTCTATCGACAACTACGAGCTGGGTATCAAGGCATCCGTGCTTGATAACAGATTCGACTTTGCAGCGGCCGTGTACCAGATCGATTGGACAGGCATTAAAACCGACGTGTATATGGATACCTGTGGTTTCTCCTATACAGCCAATGCCGGTGAAGCGCGCTCCCGCGGTTTTGAATTTGAATCCACGGCTCGTCTGACCGATGATCTGACAATGACCTTTAACACCTCATATACCAACTCTGAACTGTTGGAAGATAACGATTCTATTGGAGGAAAGAAGGGCGATAAGATGACCATGGTACCGGATTGGAATGGCTACCTGGCGCTCGATCAAGGCTTCCAAATGTTCGGCAAGCAAGCATACATCCGTGGCGACTGGACCTACTATGGTGAGTACAAGACTCACTTCAATGTGCGCCCGGAAGACGTTGTCCCGTCTTACAGCTACTTCAACTTGTCTGGACGATATGAAGTATCGGACAACATAAAGTTAAGCGTTCATATCAATAACGTTTTCGATAAGGAAGCGGAGAAATACAAGCGGGCACGTAGCCGTAGCATCAATAACACTGTGGCTCAGGAATATATTGAATTCTTGGAGGGCCGCTCGATTACTGTACGCCTGGATTATACTTTCTTCTAAACGAGGATAGCTTTGCATAAGTAGAAGGAGCCTGTTTTCAGGCTCCTTTTCTTTAGTCCCTCAGACACCTTTAAATACTAAAAGTCTTACTGTTTCTCGCGAGGCTCTATCCAAGTTCGCGAAGGGGATGGGACTCTAACCTGTGTGCCATAAGCACGCATAACGGGCCGCCTTTCTCTAATGGATAAGCTAACTAAACTACCGCTCTTGCTATTGAATTTTTATCACACAACGAAAAAGCCTCTGCATTGCTGCAGAGGCTTTCGTCTTTATGTTGGCGGAGCGGACGGGACTCGAACCCGCGACCCCCGGCGTGACAGGCCGGTATTCTAACCAACTGAACTACCGCTCCTTTGGGCTAGGCCCAAATTAGGCGTCTGGCGATGACCTACTCTCACATGGGGAGACCCCACACTACCATCGGCGCGATTGCGTTTCACTTCTGAGTTCGGAATGGGATCAGGTGGGACCACAATGCTATTGTCACCAGACAAATTGGGTAATTTGGAAAGCTGTGCAGTGAAATATGGTGGTCGCTACTGGGATCGAACCAGTGACCCCCTCCTTGTAAGGGAGGTGCTCTCCCGGCTGAGCTAAGCGACCGGAAATTCTGTGCTGCTGCTCTTACGAGCCTTGAGTCTCGACTTCAATCAAGTTTGGATATTCTTACGTACGACCTCCAGGGAAGGAGGAAGTACTGGAAAATGTCTGGAACATTTTCAGTAAAACCCATCTGGGTTGTATGGTTAAGCCTCTCGAGTCATTAGTATCAGTTAGCTCAACGCCTCACAACGCTTACACACCTGACCTATCAACGTCCTGGTCTCGAACGGCTCTTATGTGGACTCTAGGTCCAAGGGATGACTCATCTTGGGGCTCGCTTCCCGCTTAGATGCTTTCAGCGGTTATCGATTCCGAACGTAGCTACCGGGCAATGCCATTGGCATGACAACCCGAACACCAGCGGTTCGTTCACTCCGGTCCTCTCGTACTAGGAGCAACTCCCCTCAATCATCCAACGCCCACGGCAGATAGGGACCGAACTGTCTCACGACGTTCTGAACCCAGCTCGCGTACCACTTTAAATGGCGAACAGCCATACCCTTGGGACCGACTTCAGCCCCAGGATGTGATGAGCCGACATCGAGGTGCCAAACACCGCCGTCGATATGAACTCTTGGGCGGTATCAGCCTGTTATCCCCGGAGTACCTTTTATCCGTTGAGCGATGGCCCTTCCATTCAGAACCACCGGATCACTATGACCTACTTTCGTACCTGCTCGACGTGTCTGTCTCGCAGTTAAGCTGGCTTATGCCATTGCACTAACCGTACGATGTCCGACCGTACTTAGCCAACCTTCGTGCTCCTCCGTTACTCTTTGGGAGGAGACCGCCCCAGTCAAACTACCCACCAGGCACTGTCCCTAACCCCGATTAGGGGCCCAGGTTAGAACATCAACACTACAAGGGTGGTATTTCAAGGACGACTCCACGAGAACTGGCGTTCCCGCTTCAAAGTCTCCCACCTATCCTACACATGTAGGGTCAATGTTCAGTGCCAAGCTATAGTAAAGGTTCACGGGGTCTTTCCGTCTAGCCGCGGGTATACGGCATCTTCACCGCAATTTCAACTTCACTGAGTCTCGGCTGGAGACAGCGTGGCCATCATTACGCCATTCGTGCAGGTCGGAACTTACCCGACAAGGAATTTCGCTACCTTAGGACCGTTATAGTTACGGCCGCCGTTTACCGGGGCTTCGATCATGAGCTTCTCTTGCGATAACCCAATCAATTAACCTTCCGGCACCGGGCAGGCGTCACACCGTATACTTCCTCTTGCGAGTTTGCACAGTGCTGTGTTTTTGATAAACAGTTGCAGCCACCTGGTATCTGCGACTGCCGTCAGCTCGGGGAGCAAGTCCCTCCACCAACAGCAGCGTACCTTCTCCCGAAGTTACGGTACCATTTTGCCTAGTTCCTTCAGCCGAGTTCTCTCAAGCGCCTTGGTATTCTCTACCCGACCACCTGTGTCGGTTTGGGGTACGATTCCTGCTAACCTGAAGCTTAGAAGATTTTCCTGGAAGCCTGGCATCAACCACTTCAGTGCCGTAGCACCTCGTCATCAGCTCTCGGTGTATGTGTGCCCGGATTTGCCTAAGCACACCACCTACCACCTTAAACACGGACAACCAACGCCGTGCTGGCCTAGCCTTCTCCGTCTCTCCATCGCAGTTAGCAGAAGTACGGGAATATTAACCCGTTTCCCATCGACTACGCCTTTCGGCCTCGCCTTAGGGGTCGACTCACCCTGCCCCGATTAACGTTGGACAGGAACCCTTGGTCTTTCGGCGAGGGGGTTTTTCACCCCCTTTATCGTTACTCATGTCAGCATTCGCACTTCTGATACCTCCAGTGTGGGTTACCCCTTCACCTTCAACGGCTTACAGAACGCTCCTCTACCGCGTACACGTTATCGTGCACACCCGTAGCTTCGGTGAATTGCTTAGCCCCGTTACATCTTCCGCGCAGGCCGACTCGACTAGTGAGCTATTACGCTTTCTTTAAATGATGGCTGCTTCTAAGCCAACATCCTAGCTGTCTAAGCCTTCCCACATCGTTTCCCACTTAGCAATTACTTTGGGACCTTAGCTGACGGTCTGGGTTGTTTCCCTTTTGACGACGGACGTTAGCACCCGCCGTCTGTCTCCCGGATAGCACTCTTTGGTATTCGGAGTTTGCAAAGGGTTGGTAAGTCGGGATGACCCCCTAGCCTTAACAGTGCTCTACCCCCAAAGGTGTTCGTCCGAGGCGCTACCTAAATAGCTTTCGAGGAGAACCAGATATCTCCCGGTTTGATTGGCCTTTCACCCCCAGCCACAAGTCATCCGCTAATTTTTCAACATTAGTCGGTTCGGTCCTCCAGTTGATGTTACTCAACCTTCAACCTGCCCATGGCTAGATCACCGGGTTTCGGGTCTACACCTAGCAACTAAACGCGCAGTTAACACTCGGTTTCCCTACGGCTCCGCTATTCGCTTAACCTCGCTACTAAATGTAAGTCGCTGACCCATTATACAAAAGGTACGCAGTCACGGTCTCAAGAACCGCTCCCACTGCTTGTACGTATACGGTTTCAGGTTCTATTTCACTCCCCTCACAGGGGTTCTTTTCGCCTTTCCCTCACGGTACTGGTTCACTATCGGTCAGTCAGGAGTATTTAGCCTTGGAGGATGGTCCCCCCATGTTCAGACAACATATCACGTGTGCCGCCTTACTCGTTTTCATCTCTGGTTAGTTGTCGTGTACGGGACTATCACCCTGTACCGTTGTGCTTTCCAACACATTCCACTAACACCCCAAAGACTTAAGGGCTAATCCCCGTTCGCTCGCCGCTACTTAGGGAATCTCGGTTGATTTCTTTTCCTAAGGGTACTTAGATGTTTCAGTTCCCCTCGTTCGCCTCACTAAGCTATGTATTCACTTAGTGATGACAGCTTATGCTGCCGGGTTCCCCCATTCGGACATCGCTGGCTATAACGGTTGTTACTACCTCACCAACGCTTTTCGCAAGTTACTACGTCCTTCATCGCCTCTGACTGCCAAGGCATCCACCGTATACGCTTAGTCGCTTAACCATACAACCCAAATGAGTTTCACTTGAGCTGCATTGCGACCAGCTGGTTTTACTTGGTCTCATTTCCAGGGTAGGAAATGGACCCGCCTTGAAGAATACCCAAAACACTTGATTGAAGTGTTTGAGAACTCAATTTTTGTATTAACTGAATCCATCTCTAAGAGAGGGTCCAGTTTCTACTATCAGCTTTCCAAATTGTTAAAGAGCAACATCATCTTTCGATAATGCAGGTTTTAAGACAAACCTATCTGTGTGAACACTCAACAGTGCGACGCATCGCTTAGGTAAGGAGGTGATCCAGCCCCAGGTTCCCCTAGGGCTACCTTGTTACGACTTCACCCCAGTCATGAACCACAAAGTGGTGAGCGCCCCCCCGAAGGTTAAGCTACCCACTTCTTTTGCAGCCCACTCCCATGGTGTGACGGGCGGTGTGTACAAGGCCCGGGAACGTATTCACCGTGGCATTCTGATCCACGATTACTAGCGATTCCGACTTCATGGAGTCGAGTTGCAGACTCCAATCCGGACTACGACCAGCTTTATGGGATTAGCTCCACCTCGCGGCTTCGCAACCCTCTGTACTGACCATTGTAGCACGTGTGTAGCCCTACTCGTAAGGGCCATGATGACTTGACGTCGTCCCCACCTTCCTCCGGTTTATCACCGGCAGTCTCCCTAAAGTTCCCGGCATGACCCGCTGGCAAGTAAGGATAAGGGTTGCGCTCGTTGCGGGACTTAACCCAACATTTCACAACACGAGCTGACGACAGCCATGCAGCACCTGTCTCAGAGTTCCCGAAGGCACCAAGGCATCTCTGCCAAGTTCTCTGGATGTCAAGAGTAGGTAAGGTTCTTCGCGTTGCATCGAATTAAACCACATGCTCCACCGCTTGTGCGGGCCCCCGTCAATTCATTTGAGTTTTAACCTTGCGGCCGTACTCCCCAGGCGGTCTACTTAATGCGTTAGCTTGAGAGCCCAGTGTTCAAGACACCAAACTCCGAGTAGACATCGTTTACGGCGTGGACTACCAGGGTATCTAATCCTGTTTGCTCCCCACGCTTTCGTGCCTGAGCGTCAGTCTTTGTCCAGGGGGCCGCCTTCGCCACCGGTATTCCTCCAGATCTCTACGCATTTCACCGCTACACCTGGAATTCTACCCCCCTCTACAAGACTCTAGTTTGCCAGTTCGAAATGCAATTCCCAGGTTGAGCCCGGGGCTTTCACATCTCGCTTAACAAACCGCCTGCGCACGCTTTACGCCCAGTAATTCCGATTAACGCTTGCACCCTCCGTATTACCGCGGCTGCTGGCACGGAGTTAGCCGGTGCTTCTTCTGTGGGTAACGTCACAGCTATAGGGTATTAACCTACAACCTTTCCTCCCCACTGAAAGTGCTTTACAACCCGAAGGCCTTCTTCACACACGCGGCATGGCTGGATCAGGCTTGCGCCCATTGTCCAATATTCCCCACTGCTGCCTCCCGTAGGAGTCTGGGCCGTGTCTCAGTCCCAGTGTGGCTGATCATCCTCTCAGAACAGCTAGGGATCGTCGCCTTGGTGAGCCTTTACCTCACCAACTAGCTAATCCCACCTGGGCCTATCCATTCGCGCAAGGACCGAAGTTCCCCTGCTTTCCCCCGTAGGGCGTATGCGGTATTAGCAGTCGTTTCCAACTGTTATCCCCCTCGAATGGGCAAGTTCCCAGGCATTACTCACCCGTCCGCCGCTCGTCACCTCAGGAGCAAGCTCCCTTGTGTTACCGCTCGACTTGCATGTGTTAGGCCTGCCGCCAGCGTTCAATCTGAGCCATGATCAAACTCTTCAATTAAAAGTTTTGGTGTTTGGCTTACGCCAAACTGCTCAATGAATTCTGTCGATTTTGCAACTGTAAACAGTCGCAAACTGCATGTTTGCATGGACATCATTCACTGATGAATATCGTTGTCGATGTCATCAGCTCTGCGAGTGTCCACACAGATTTGCTTGTCTTAATAACTTGTTAAAGAACGGTGCCCTTTGGGCATCCCACCGAGTTCTCAGCGGGTCAGGGCTGCGTATTCTACAGAACCCCGTTTTCGCGTCAAGTGATTTTCATCATCTTTTTCGCTTTGCTACTGACTCAGTTAGCTGCGTTTGCTGCCCGCCGTGTCAGTGGATGCGCATTATAGGCAGCCCTTTGGATTACGCAAGGGCTTTTTGGTACAAACCACACCAAGCGCACACTTTTCAACCAATGTGTTCAAGTGTCATCCATAACAGCTGCAAACCACTCTGCTACAGCCCATAAACATGGGATTTTTGCTACCTGAAAAGCGGGCGGAGGAAGAGTATGGTTCCCAAGAGAAGAATTTTCAAATCAGTTATTGGGCAAAGATGATCACCAAGTCCCCCTGCGCTGGCAGACCTGCGCAGAGGGGGCAGAACGTCTAGTCGATTTAGAGGTCAGCCTGCTTTTTATCTGCGCTCTCAGGCGATGAGTCTACGTTTTCTTCCGGCTTATCCTGCTCGCTTGCCGCTTCGTTTGGCTGCTCCAACTCATAGGTATCTTCATCATCCCCCACCACATGAGCCACCTTAAGCTTACGAACACTGCGTATGGTGATAACCGGACCTGAAAGAGCATATAGATAGAATATGGCGCACAACACCAGCGCAGGTTCCACCGAGATCACCACGAAAACGCCAACTACCAACAACATGACGATAAAGTTGACCTTACCGCGCCAGTCGACCTCCTTAAAGGAGTGATAGCGGAAATTACTGACCATCAGCAGTCCCGTCATTGCGGTTAGCAAGGCGAACAGGTAGCTAATACTTTGAGGCGCGATCTGGTACTGGTTCCCCGCCCAAACACTGCCGGCAATGACGGCGGCAGCAGCCGGACTGGCCAGCCCCTGGAAGTAGCGCTTATCGGCCACGCCAACCTGGGTATTGAAACGCGCCAGTCTGAGTGCCGCTCCGGCACAATAGATAAAGGCAGCCAACCAGCCTACCTTGCCGAGATCAGATAAGGCCCAGTTATAGGCGATGAGCGCCGGAGCCATACCAAAGGACACCATATCGGCCATGCTGTCGTACTCGGCACCAAATTCACTCTGGGTATTGGTCAATCTGGCAACCCTGCCATCCAGCCCGTCACAGAGCATGGCGACAAACACCGCCACGGCCGCGGATTCAAAATGCCCATTCATCGAGGCTATAACGGCATAAAAGCCGGAAAACAATCCAGCGGTCGTAAACAGGTTGGGCAATAAATAGATGCCGCGATTTTTTACTGTAGGCTTGTCGAGATTTTTCATACACTGGCACTAAATGGGCTAAGATCGCCAACAAGATAGCATATTTTTGCCACGGACCAATGTCGGCCCAAAGGAGAGTGAATTCCATGTTTGCCAGAACCCCCATCGCCTTGCTGTTGCTTTCATTGTTATCTGGAGCAACCTGGGCTACCACTATTTATACCTGGGTTGATGAGAATGGTGTCACCCATTACAGCGAGCAACCGCCTACCGAAGAACAGACGGGCGCCAAGACCCTGTACAGCGAAGACATAGAGCCGGGTAAGGTCGGTTCGGTGGCGCCAAAGGCGCGTGAACGCAAACCCGAAATGACCGAAGACGAGAAAAAGGCCGCCATACTCAAGATACAAAATGAGGAAAAAGCCAAGGAAGTTTGTGAGGATGCCAAACGCAGGCTGGATATATTGACCAGCTACGCCAGGATACGCCAAACCAAAGAAGGCAGTGACGAACCTGTGGTACTGTCGGAAGAAGAAAAGCAGCAAGCCACGGCCGAGACCCGTAAAACCATCGAGTTGTATTGCAAGGAATAAGTCCCCTAATCTGGGGCTAAGCCGAACGAGGCAAAAAAGGGGGAGCCAAGCTCCCCCTTCTTTTTATCCTTTTACAGGCTTAATGCAGGAATATCAGCTCGGAATCCTGACAATCCACTTCTATGGTTTTACCCGGCACGAACTCCCCTCGCAGTAAACGTTGCGCCAGTGGATTCTCAATTTCCTGTTGCAAAGCGCGTTTAAGTGGTCGGGCGCCGTAGACTGGGTCAAAACCGGCACGGGCAATATAAGCCAGGGCTTCTTCGCTCAGATGGAGATCAAACTCTTTCTCCAACAAGCGCCGACGCAGTGACTCAATCTGGATAGCGGCAATATTCTTGATATGGGCTGCATCCAACGGATGGAATACCACAGTTTCATCAATCCGGTTCAGGAACTCAGGCCTGAAGCTGTGTACCACCACATTCATCACTTCCTGCTTCATCTGGGCATAACTCAAACTGCCAAAATGCTCTTGAATGATGTCGGATCCCAGGTTGGAGGTCATGATCACCACGGTATTGCGGAAATCCACGGTACGGCCCTGACCATCGGTCAGGCGACCGTCGTCCAGCACCTGCAACAGAATATTGAACACATCCGGGTGAGCCTTTTCCACTTCGTCGAGCAGGATCACCGAATAGGGTTTGCGGCGCACCGCCTCGGTCAGATAGCCGCCCTCCTCGTAACCCACATAGCCGGGAGGCGCTCCCACCAGACGTGAGACCGAATGTTTCTCCATAAACTCGGACATGTCGATGCGCACCAGGGCCGACTCTGTGTCAAACAGGAACTTGGCCAGTGACTTACAAAGCTCTGTCTTGCCCACCCCGGTAGGACCAAGGAACAGGAAAGAGCCTATGGGTCGGTTGGGATCGGCAAGACCGGCGCGGCTGCGGCGAATGGCATTAGCCACGGCATCCACGGCTTCGTTTTGACCTATCACCCGCTCGTGCAGGGCTTTTTCCATCTGCAGCAGTTTTTCCCTTTCCCCCTCCAGCATTTTGGCGACGGGGATGCCGGTAGCCTTTGACAGCACCTCGGCAATTTCTATGTCGGTAACTTTATTGCGCAGCAAGCGCATGTCCTGCATTTCTGCCTGGGACGCCAAATCCAGCTGCTTTTCCAGCTCGGGGATGCGGCCGTACTGCAGCTCCGACATCCGGGCCAGATCACTGGCGCGGCGGGCCACCTCCAGATCCAAACGGGCCTGCTCCAGATCCGCCTTGATATGCTGGGTACCGGCCAGGGCCGCTTTTTCCGTGTGCCAAATCTCATTCAGCTCGGCGGATTTGGCCTCAAGCTCCACCAGTTCATGGCGCAAATGCTCCAGGCGCTTGCGACTGGCTTCATCATTTTCCTTGGCGAGTGCCTGCTCCTCCAGCTTGAGCTGTATGGTGCGACGCTCCAATTTATCCAGGGGTTCTGGTTTGGAGTCGATCTGCAGTCGTATGCTGGAAGCGGCCTCGTCAATCAGATCTATGGCCTTGTCCGGCAACTTGCGGTCGGAAATGTAGCGATGGGACATGGTCGCCGCCGCTACTATGGCAGGATCTGTGATTTCCACATGGTGATGCAGCTCGTAGCGCTCCTTGAGGCCACGCAATATGGCTATGGTGTCTTCCACACTGGGCTCATCCACCAGCACCTTCTGGAAACGACGCTCAAGGGCGGCATCTTTCTCTATGTATTGACGGTATTCATCCAGGGTGGTGGCACCGACGCAGTGCAGATCACCACGGGCCAGGGCCGGTTTGAGCATGTTGCCTGCATCCATGGCCCCTTCGCTCTTGCCGGCGCCCACCATAGTGTGCAGCTCGTCGATAAAGAGGATCACCTGCCCCTCTTCCTGGGCCAGCTCGTTGAGCACCGCCTTGAGTCTTTCTTCGAACTCGCCACGGTACTTTGCACCGGCCACCAAAGCCCCCATATCGAGGGACAGCACCCGTTTATTCTTGATGCCTTCGGGCACCTCGCCATTGACTATGCGCTGTGCCAACCCTTCAACAATGGCGGTCTTACCCACACCGGGTTCGCCAATCAGCACGGGATTGTTCTTGCTGCGGCGCTGCAATACCTGCACGGTGCGACGGATTTCATCATCGCGGCCAATTACCGGGTCCAGACGGCCCTGCTCGGCCCGTTCGGTCAGATCTATGGTGTATTTTTTCAGTGCCTGACGGTTGTCCTCGGCATTGGGGTCGTCCACATTCTGGCCCCCACGCAGTTGCTCTATGGTTTTTTCCAGCAATTCCTTGGTGGCGCCGGCCTGTTTCAACAGCTGGGCCAGGGTATCGCCGCCCTCCAGCGCTGCCAGCACAAACAATTCGCTGGAGATGTACTTATCCTTGCGCTTTTGTGCCAGCTTGTCGCACAGATTCAGCAGCCGGATCAGGGCCTGGGACAATTGCACATCACCACCGGTGCCTTCAACCTGGGGCAAGCGCTCCAGCTCCTGGCTGAGCAGTGAACGCAGATTGCTGACGCGGATCCCGGCCTGGGTCAATAAGGGATGGATAGAGCCCGAATCCTGGTTAAGCAGGGCCATCATCAGGTGCACGGGTTCAATGAATTGATGATCGCGTCCCAGTGCCAGCGATTGGGCATCGGATATCGCCATCTGGAATTTGTTGGTCATACGATCGAGTCGCATAGCGCCTCCTTAAAAGCACCAAGAGGAAATCTCAAGTTACTTAAAAGATGGGGATGACGACGCTTTTTTCAAGTGATCGGAAATTAATCGCGCCAGATTAGCGAGGCCATGCGGCCGGTGATGCCATCGCGGCGATAGGAGAAATACCCGGTCTGACTGAAGGTACATTGGCGGGCATGGAACTGCCGCTCAACCCCGAGAGCCCGGAGCCGTCTTTCGGCCAGGCGATACAGATCGGCAAGGAACTTTCCCGCCCCATGGGGACGAAAACAATCACCGCAATCCGAGTCCTGTTCCAGAAATGCAAGACGCACCTCGGCACCCACTTCGAAGGCATCCGGGCCTATGGCCGGGCCAAGATAAGCCGTTATGCTCTCGCCTTTGGCGTGAAAACGAGCCACCGCGGTTTCGATAACACCATCACAAAGACCGCGCCATCCTGCGTGTACGGCGGCTATCTCCTGGCCATCGTCGCTGGCCAGCAGCACAGGCAAACAATCGGCGGTCATCACCACACATACCTTGCCGGCTTGATTGCTGTAACTGGCATCAGCCTTTCTTGGATCGGTATCCGTCACCAAGGCCAGATCCAGTAACCGGGTACCGTGCACCTGCTCCAGCCAAACGGGCTCGGAAGGTAAAACAAGAGACTCACACAGCAAGGCCCTGTTGGCCAACACCTTTGCCTCATCATCGCCCACATGCAGCCCCAGATTGAGGCTGTCAAAGGGCGCAGCGCTCACCCCGCCATGTCTGTCTGTCATGGCGATGTGAACACCGGCTGGTGTGGGCCAATCGGGCCGGAACACTTACAGGTACTCCAACGGGTGCTCTTCGGTGTCTTTACGCAGAGCCTTGGTCAGCAGCACCATGTCTTCCGGAATAGGCGCCTGCCAGCTCATAACTTCGAGAGTCACGGGGTGCACCAGCTCCAACTTGACCGCATGCAAGGCCTGACGGTTGAAGCCCTTGAGAATTTCGAAGAACTCTGGACTCGCGCCCTTGGGGGGCTTGGGACGGCCGCCATACACAGGATCCCCAACCAACACGTGACCTATATGGGCCATGTGCACGCGGATCTGGTGGGTGCGACCGGTTTCCAGACGCAAACGCAAGCGGGTATGGGCACGGAATTTCTCCGCCACCCGGTAGTGGGTCACTGAGGGACGACCACTGTGATGCACCGCCATATGGGTACGCTTGGTGGGATGACGTCCAATGGGCTCATCAACAGTACCGCCGGCAGTCATGGTGCCCAGCACTATGGCCTCGTATTCACGGGTAATTTCCCTGGCCTGCAGCGCAGCGACCAAATGAGTTTGAGCCTCGACCGTTTTCGCCACCACCATCAAGCCGGTGGTGTCTTTATCTAGACGATGCACAATACCGGCGCGGGGCACATGCTCTATATCAGGGCAATGATGCAACAGCGCATTCATCAGGGTGCCATCGGCATTGCCGGCACCGGGATGCACCACCAGCCCGGCGGGCTTGTTGATCACCAAGATATGTTCGTCTTCATAGACTATGTCGAGATCTATGGCTTCGGCCTGGGCACTGACCTCTTCTTCCAAGGTGGCTTCGATCTCAATGATCTGGGACTCCAGCACCTTCTCCCTTGGCTTGGTTACGGCTACGCCATCAACGTATACTGCGCCGGACAGGATCCATTCTTTGATCCGTGTGCGCGAATAATCAGGGAACAACTCGGCCACGGCCTGATCCAATCTCAGCCCGGTTTGTGTTGCTGAAATCTCGCTTTTTAGATTAATCTCTTGAGTCATATGAACCGTACCCCGGTTTTGGGGTCCAAAGTGGTGTGCTATTTGTTACAATCGGATGTTTTCCATTTTATAGTGAAATGGAGAAATTCTTAACTACAACTTCAAAAGAATTGAATTCAAGTATGTCTAAATTTGCCAAAGGCACCGCAGTTGCCTTGCTAACCCTGGCCCTCGGCGCCTGTAGCAGTACCGGAAGTGAAGAAGATCTGGTGCTCAATCAAAAGTCTCCCGACGCACTTTATACCCAGGCCCGTACCTCAATGGAACTTGGCAATTATGCAAAGGCGGTGAAATCCCTGGAGGCTTTGGACTCGCGTTTTCCTTTTGGCCCGCACAAAACCCAGGTGCAGCTGGATCTGATCTACGCCTACTATAAGTTGGATGACGCCGCCCAAGGACTGGCCAACATAGACCGTTTTATTCGTCTCAATCCAACCCATCCGGACATTGACTACGTCTTCTATATGCGTGGTTTGATGAACATGCAGGCCGATCGTTACTTCTTCCATGAATTGATGAATATCGATCGTACCGACAGGGATCCGCAAAATGCCATCAGCGCCTTCAAGGATTTCGACAAGCTGATAAAAAGCTACCCCAACAGCAAATATGCCGCCGATGCCCGCAAACGCATGCAATATCTGAAAAACCGCTTGGCACAATATTCAGTCCAGGTGGCAGAATACTATATCAAGATGAATGCCTGGAGTGCGGCAGCGGTCAGGGCCCAAAGTGTGATGGAAACCTATTCAGGCACCCCCGCCACCGAGCGCGCCCTGGAAATCATGGCCCAGGCCTACGATGAATTGGGGCAAAATCAACTTAAACAGCATGTGATGATGGTGATGCAGGCCAACTTCCCCAACAACGAAATGCTGAAACACTGATAAAAGTAAACGCCCCGCACTGCGGGGCGTTTACTTTTCAGCCGATCGAATTTAGTGCAAACCGCTGGCCATGTTCTTCCCTCCAGCAAGCGTTCAAAAAACACCCGCAAACGTGGCGCTGTCAGCAATCCTGTTGCCAATATCTTCCGCCCCAGCTCCCGGAGAACGGGGCCAAATGCACACAAAAAATACAGCAAACCCGCTGTCACAGGGGCTTTCGGGCAAATCTTGTCCAATCGATACGGTTTTTGTGACATTCCTAAGAAAAGAGTTGACTCAAAACCGCAAAAGCTATTTAATGCACCCCGTCGCCCGAATAGCTCAGTTGGTAGAGCAGCGGATTGAAAATCCGCGTGTCCCTGGTTCGATTCCGGGTTCGGGCACCACCTTCAACTTAAGGTGCTCAGGCGACTGGGAAAAATTGCAAAGCAGTACAGGGCAGGTGTGGTGGAATTGGTAGACACGCCAGCTTCAGGTGCTGGTGCCCTTACGGGCGTGGAAGTTCAAGTCTTCTCACCTGTACCACTTTGCGATTGATAGTTAGCTGTACGATAGACTCATTGTGCAGGTGTGGTGGAATTGGTAGACACGCCAGCTTCAGGTGCTGGTGCCCTTACGGGCGTGGAAGTTCAAGTCTTCTCACCTGTACCAATTAACACAAAGAGTCTAAAAAAATACAGTGCAGGTGTGGTGGAATTGGTAGACACGCCAGCTTCAGGTGCTGGTGCTCTTACGAGCGTGGAAGTTCAAGTCTTCTCACCTGTACCAACAAATAAGCCTCGCAATGCGAGGTTTTTTTGTATCTGAAATTCCCTCAGTTCGCCCCTCTCTCATAGCCCCTCGGGCAAAAGACTCGTCATTTGCTATAACTGTTATTTATACAGCCTTTAACGGATTAACAGCGTCAGGAATGGATGGGCTGGTCACACACCGAGGCCATTCTCATGCTCAATCTACAAATCAAACAGAAAATGCTGCTGGGGTTTGTCATGCCCCTAGTGCTGCTTGTCAGCATTTGTATCATGGCGTTTCAGATGATGGGCGAAATCAACCGCGGTGTCGTCAGTATTTACAATGACAGAGTGGTACCGCTGCAGGATCTGAAACTGATTGGCGACGACTACGCGGTATTTGTTATCGATGCCATCAATAAGGCCAACGTTGGCGAATTCAGCGCCGAAGAGGCGGCGGAAGGCTTGCAAACCGCCAGGCAGAACATCGATTCCCGCTGGAATAAATACATGGCCACCGAGCTTACTCAGGAGGAATCACGGCTTGCCAGTGATGCCCAGCGGCTCTTTATTCCAGCCAATGATTACATCGACAAGCTTATCGACCGTCTCAGCAACCTGAGAGGCAATGTCAGCGGCCAGTTGACCCAGGACATAGCTCCGCTGTACCACGTAATCGATCCCATCAGCGGCAAGATTGCCGATTTGGTGACCCTGCAGCTGACAGTCGCAGCGGAGGAAAGAGACAAGGTCGAGGGCATCTACGACAGTTCTGTATTCTGGTTTACCAGTCTGGCGACCCTGGCCGTGCTCGGCAGCGCCCTGCTCGGCGTCTGGGTCAATCGCAGTGTGATGCTGCCTATTACCGATATCCTCGGCAAATTGAAAACCATTCGCCAAAAGTCCGATTTAACCCTGCAATTCAAAGTATTCAACCAGGATGAGCTGGGTCAGATATCATCCAACCTGACCGACGTCATCAATCATTTGCGTGGCATATTGCAGTCCATTGCCATCGCCGCTAACACCATCAATGAGTCAGCCGACAATCTGAATCTGTTTGCCGCCCAAACCAGCGAGCGCATGAGCCAGCAGCAAGCCGAAACCGAGCAGACCGCCACCGCCATGCATGAAATGACCACCACGGTATCCGAAGTGGCCCAAAGCACCAACGCTGCCGCAGACTCCGCCCGGGCCGCCGACGCCAGCGCCGCATCGGGCAATCGCATTGTACTGGAGTCCATTGACAGCATGTCATCACTGTCTCGGCAGATCCAATCCACCTCGGAAGTCATCACCCAATTGGCCCAGGAAAGTCAGAACATAGGCCGGGTTCTGGATGTCATCAAAAACATCGCCGAACAAACCAACCTGCTTGCGCTTAACGCCGCCATTGAAGCGGCCCGCGCCGGTGAACAGGGACGGGGCTTTGCCGTGGTGGCCGATGAGGTGCGAACCCTGGCACAACGCACCGCCGAGTCCACCCGGGAAATTGAGACCATGATAGATGGCCTGCAACATGGGGTTCAGGAGGCGGTCAGCGCCATGGCCACGGGTATGGCGCAAGTGGAAGCCGCCAACAGCAAGGCCAATATGGCCGGCGAAGCGCTCAAAGAAATTGTCAGTGCCGTGGAAAATATCTCGCAACTGAACATCCATATAGCCACCGCCGCTGAGGAGCAAAGCAGCGTGGCCGAAAGCATCAATCAAAGCATCATCAATATCAGCGATATCGCCCAAAGCTCCAGCAGTGCCACCAACCAGCTGACGATATCGGTTCGACAACTGGCCAGCCTCGCCGGCGATATGCGAAAACAGGTCGCCGCCTTTACGCTTTAACCCTCAAATACCAAAGTAAAAGGGCCCGAAAGGGCCCTTTTACTGTTGCCATGCCTCAGCTTACGGACTTGACCAGCTTTGCCGCCTGCATATAGCGCAGCGACAGACGGTTGCGGCCCTCGGACTTGGCGATATAAAGCTGCTTGTCGGCCATGGCCAACATGTCATGCCAGCTCACCCCTACAAACTGCGGGTGAAAATGCTCGTAAAATATGCCGCCAATACTCACAGTCATCAGGCCATACTGCCCCTTGGGGTGAACAATCTGTAGCTCCCTCACCCGCTCCAGCATGCGGTTGGCCAGACGTTCCATCTGCTGCAAATTATCACCATGGATCACCACGCAAAACTCCTCGCCACCGAAACGGGTCACCAACTCACCACGGCGACGGCATTCAATCAGCAGCGCCTGGGCTATGGTCAGTAGTGCCTTATCCCCTTCGGTGTGTCCCAGACTGTCGTTGTAACTTTTGAACTCATCCAAATCCAGCATCAGGAAACCTATGGTGCCCTTTCCCGCCAGCCACTCCTCATGGGCCCGGGAGGCGAAGGCCTCCAGTCCACGACGATTGGCAATCCCGGTCAGAGGATCCTGCAATGACAGGGATTCAAGATAGTTTTGGTGCCGCTCCAACATGTCGGCCAATTGGTTGAAGGACTGGGCGACCCGGGAGATCTCCTCGATAAAGAATTGCGGCTTCATCTTGATAAGCCGGCCCCTCGACGTCATTTTCACCAGCACCCGGTTAATGGCTCGCAAAGGATTCAATATCACCAGGGTGATAGGCAAAAGACCACAGAGAAAAACGCTGATAAAGGTGAAGAAAATCAATGAGGCCTCTTTGGAAAAGAAGGCCGGCGCCTCGGACTTTTTATGCCTGAGTGTCAATACCATAGCCGGTTGTCCAAGCACATCGTTCAACAACCAGGTATGGCTGGCGCGGATCTCATTTATGCGCGAATCTTCTGTTAGCAGTGACAGTTGCTTGTGCAATCTGGGTTGCGCCAAGTCGAGATTGAAGTCCACCAGGGTTAAACGTTGCAACTCGTCGGTCAGGCTCGGCTTAATCGCCCGGATCACCATGAAACTGCCAACCACTGGGCCATCACCATCGGATGGCAGCACCGCGGCGTTACTGAACAACACCACTTTATTGCCCGATCGCAACAGTCCGGTACGGGTGCTGGGACGGGCACTTGCCACCTCTTCAGCCGACGGCAACAAGCCACCAAACCATAACGGATGGGTTTCTATGTCCCTGGGCAAAGGCGCGGGGATACCCTGGTACTGCCAAATCACCTTACCCTGGGGGTCAAACAACATGGCGGCATCTATGTCCGCCACGGAAAAGGCTGCCGGATAAAGGTTTGATTCAATAAAGGTGTCGGAGGGGCGACGAATGAAGTCGACCATTTCATCCCAGACGGCGTAGTCAAAGGCAAAAGTTTTAAGGGGTCGCTTATAAAATTCCAGCCCCGCGGTCAGGGCCCGGACTTCCATCTGCTGCTGATCGCGGATTTCCTTTGCCAACTCAGGGCGCAGGAAAACCCCGAACAGCACAAAGGCGGTCAAGCTGGACAACAGGGTCAAGCCACCGATAAGCAATAAGGAAAAGTGGTTTAGTTTCATGGCGCAGCCCCCGCCCGATCTTATTTACAGCTTAGTCTGTGACGCCCATGGAGGCGCTAAAATCCAGTAAAAATCCACCTGCATAGCAGGTGGCTTTGACACAGCCCCCTAAAAGGGGGCTTAAAAACTAACCTTCCAACCCTAACGCTATTTGCCGTTTCTCTTCTTCTTTGGCTGTCTTTTCCTGGTGCCGTACATATCTACGGATTATGTCTTCGTTTGCTCCTACTGAGTCCACAAAATAACCCCGTTGCCAGAAGTGATTCCCCCAGAGCTTGTGCTTTCTTAAATAAGGAAATTTGGCAAACATCCTGATCGCGGTTCTCCCTTTAACAAAACCCATTAAATCCGACACGCTTAGACTGGGTGGGGTTCTGACTACTAGATGGACATGATCTTCCTGAACATTTAGTTCCACGACTCTGCATTTCTTCATGTTGCAGTAAACATAGATACTTCGATAAAGCTCTCTGCCGAGATTACCTTTCAGGATTTTGTACCTGTACTTGGGTGTCCAAACGAGGTGATACTGACAACGATAGAATACGTGAGACGCGGATTCATATCTGCTCATGCTACTTACTCCTTGATTTGCTGGTAACAAACCGAGGGAGTATTTAGCATGGGCATTCTCCGGGCAAAGCCCCACCAGAACGATCACCACCTCCATAGGAGGTGGTTTTAGGGTGACAATAAAAAACGGCACCCTTGGGTGCCGCTGGTGCTTATCAGGTTCTGAACTGGCTGACAGCCTTTTGCAGCAGTGCCGCCCTGTCCCTGACCTCATCTGAGGCCCGGGCATTGTTCATGGCGGCTTCGGAAGACATTTCGGCGATATCGCGGATGATCACCACGTTCTTATTGACCTCTGCGGCCACCGAACTCTGCTCTTCAATGGCGGCTGCGATCTGGGTGCTCATATCCATGATGTTGGTGACATCCTGGTTAATCTGCTCCAACAGGGCCCCGGCACTGGCGGCCTGCTCCGCACTCTCGGTGCCCTGACGCTGGCTGGCCTCCATCAGTTGCACTATGGAACGGGTACGACTCTGCAGGGTTTGAATAATACCGGCAATTTCCTCGGTGGACTCCTGGGTGCGCATCGCCAGGCTGCGAACCTCATCGGCCACCACAGCAAAGCCCCGCCCCTGTTCACCGGCCCGGGCCGCCTCAATGGCCGCGTTAAGCGCCAGCAGGTTGGTCTGTTCGGCAATACCACGGATCACGTCCAGCACACTGCCTATGGTACTGCTGTCACGCTCAAGCTCCGCCACCACCTTGGCCGATTCATTAAGCTGCCTGGCCAGCGACTGGATCTTGTCTATGGTCTGCACCACCTCATGTTGGCCACTTTGGGCATTTTCATGGGTATGACCGGCGCGCTCGGCTGCCAGCTCGGTATTCTTGGCAATTTCGTCTATGGTGGCGCCCATTTCGGTAATGGCGGTGGCTACCATATCGGTTTCGTTCAACTGCCGCATCACTCCGTCCGACGCCGCAGCGGCATTGCTCGACAGTGAGGTGCAGGATTGATTCACTATGGCCACTGACTCAACGACCTGATCAATAAGCTTACGGATAATATCGAGCATTTCATTGAAATGAACCGCAATCTCAGCCATTTCATCCCCCCCTGACTCATCGCAGCGCCGGGTGAGATCTTTGTTGCGGCCGATTTCAGTGATCACCTGATTGATTCGGGTCACCGGGGTAATCACGCTTTGAATGATTCGGTAGGTGGTCACAGCTACTATGACCAGTATGAGGCCAAAAATCACAAATCCCCACCGCACGGCACTTTGCTTGGCCGCAGCAATTTCGGCTGAGGCCAATTGGCCCAATTCAGTGCTGGCCGCTTCGGCGCGGGACACCGCCGCACGCAGCTTGCCTATGGCACCATCCTCTTTACCCAAGCCAAAGGCTTGCTCCTTAATAACCAGGGCCTTAAAGTCCCTCTGATAGTTGCCCATCAACTCCCGAATTCGACTCTCCACGCCTCCTTCCAAACCGGCAGCGCTAAGCGTCTGATTAAATTTGGCTACGTTGGAGTCAAACTTATCCATATAGGACATGTCACGGCGTAACATGAAGTCCTTCTCATTACGGCGCAATTGCAGCATGGCCGCCAGCAATTCGGGGCGGTGGTGCTCTTCCACCAAAGATTCAACATCGTGCACCGCCTGACGCAGATTGCCGTAGAGCCCGGACTTTGGAGTCAGGCCAATTTCCTGCTGCAGTGCCACTACTTGCTTGAAGGTGGCCAGATATTCGTCAATGGCGTGCTCAAAACTGTCGATGGCGCTGCGCGGCATCCTGTAATCAAGGAATTTCGCCTCTACCTGCTCCAGTTTTTGTTGCAGCTCAGCACCGTGACGAGCGTGGTCTTCTACATATTTCAAATCCAGACGACTGAGAAAATCCTTTTCGTCTTTGCGCAAAATCAGAATGTCCTTTTCCAACTCAATAACTTGTTGTGCGGCCTCAGCCAATTCTTCCTGCTGGCCTCCGGCGTACAATTGCAGGCCGAGCATGGCGACCAGGGCGGCCACGGATAAGGTGGCACTTAACAACAATTTCTGGCGAATGAGCATTCTGGCTTCTCCGGACGGTTTTTCTAGGTGGCGTTATGCCTTTATTAAAGATAGTCATTTCAGGGCATTTGGGCAGTGAATAGCAAAAAACCACTCCCTCGGTTAAAGGAACTAGTTGTTTGTTATGACTGACATCCATTTGTCAGACAAAGCTATCACGTAAATCATTCTTTTTTACAGGTTTTAACTGTGGCGGATTGAAATTTTTCTGTCACAAACTGGACTTTGAAATTTACATTTAAATTGCATACATTATCCCAATAGATTCATAGGAGTGTTAAATGCAGATTTTCAGTGCCACCGAGGTTCATCAACGACTTAACTTTCCCCTGCTGATCGCCAACCTGAAACTGGCCTTTGCCAACAGCGCAGACCTGCCAAGGCGCCAGGTGTATCCGCTGGAACCGGGCAAAGCGGATGCATTTGCCGTACTGCCCGCCTGGGATGATCAGGGCATAGCGGTTAAGGCCTTCACTTATATGCCGGACAACCCGAAAAAAGATCCGGCCCTGGCCAGCCTCTATTCGCAGATATTGCTGTTTGACCGCCACACAGGTCAGCCCCAGGCGCTGATTGATGGCACCAGTGTCACCTACTGGCGCACCGCGGCCGTGTCAGCCTTGGCAGCAGACTTCCTCGCCAGGCAAGACGCCAAACGTCTGTTGCTGCTCGGCACCGGCAATCTGGCCCCCTTTATGGCCCTGGCCCACGCCAGTGTGCGACCGCTGACCGAGATCCGTATCTGGGGACGGCGCCCCGAAGCTGTGGCCGAGGTCATCAGGAATGTGGCCAGGGAAAGACCGGATCTGCACCTGAGCCCTGTGGGCGACTTGGCCGAGGAAGTGCCTCAGGCTGACATCATCAGCTGCGCCACCGGGGCCCACGGGCCGCTGTTTAACGGCGAATGGGTCAGTCCCGGCAGTCATTGCGATCTGGTCGGCAATCACCACAGGGATGGCCGAGAATGCGACAGTCAGCTGGTGCTGAATTCCAGCGTTTATGTGGATAGCCGCACCAATGTGCTGCATGAAGCAGGTGAACTACTGATCCCCATGGCCGAGGGACTTATCAATGAATCCCATGTGCTGGGTGAACTGGCAGATCTTTGCCGCGGTACAAGCATTGGGCGCAAAAATCCCCAAGAGCGCACCCTGTTCAAGAGCGTCGGCTCCGCCCTGGCCGACCTTGCCGCTGCCCGCACAGTGTTCAACGGAACGGGAAATTAAAAATATTCGCACCGGGTTTAAACCTTTTAGTGTTATCAATCTGTCTTAAGGATTAATTGCATAACCGACATGGAAACTCCGGTGTGAATATGCCCCTCGACAACCCCGCCCTGGCGATCACGGATCCGCAACTGGCCCACCAGGCGGCCGGAGGCGATCGCCAGGCCTTCGAGACCCTGTATCAGCGCCATCACCAGCGGGTGTACGCCCTGGCATTGCGACTGTGCGGCAACCGCCATTGTGCTGAAGATGTCACCCAGGCCAGCTTTATCCGTGCCTGGCACAAACTGGCCCAGTACCGCGGCGACAGCCAGTTTGGTACCTGGTTGCACAGTCTCACCGTCAATGTCGCCATGAATCATTTGAAACAGCAACGCAGCTTCTGGAGTCGCTTCCGGCCGCTGAATGATGCGGAAACAACTCACTTCGCCGCTGCAGAACATAAGCCTTTGGAACACAAGGATCTGGATACCCTGCTGCTGCGTCTACCCGAACGGGCACGGGTGGTATTTGTGCTCTGCGCCATTGAAGGCTACCAACACGACGAGGTCGGCCGCTTGCTGAACATAGCCACAGGCACCAGCAAGGCCCAATATCACAGGGCCAAAACCCTGCTCAAGGAGATGTTGTCATGACTGTTAACGACAAAGATCCTCTGGATACCCTGCTGGAAAAGCTGCCGCGGGAATTGGCACCCGAGCGGGATCTCTGGCCCGGTATCTCAGCCCGCCTGGATAAGCCCCAGCCCCACAAAGGCCACAGTAAAGGCTTCCTGGCCGCAGCGGCCACAGTGCTGCTGGCGCTGGTGCTCTATGGTCAGTGGTCCGGTGAGCGAAGGGATGAAGAGCAAGTGGCCCTGCAAACCCTGATCGAGGGCATAGCCCTGCGTCACCAACAGGATGTTGCCGCCATGCAAACCGGCCTATGGCAAACCGTAGGCTGGCAACAAGCCCTGAATGATGGCCTGGATGAACTACGGCGCGCCGCCGAGGAGATACGTCAGGCCCTCAAACAGCACCCCACCGACAAACAACTGTGGCAACTGTGGCTTTGGACCCAGCGCCGCGAAATCGAGTTATTGAAACAAAGCCAGCGCCTGCCGCGAACAGGCCAGCCACAAGGAGAGAGTATATGAAATTGACCCACAGCACCCTGGCCCTGTTATTGGCGATTGTGCCGCAATTGCAGGCCGCCGAAAAAGTGGATCGCACCATCAAGGTCGACAGCAAGCCCAAGGTGGAACTGGAAGTCCCACGCGGCGAAGTCAACCTCGTTAGCTGGAATAAGTCCGAGGTGCGGGTGGAAGGCACCCTGGACGAGGAAAGTGAAGGCCTGGAACTGGAACAGCGCGGTGGCGTGGTGCATATCAGGGACAAGGCCAATCTGCGCCGCAAGCATCACAATGATAACAAGGATGGCTCCAAGTTGACCCTGTATCTGCCAAAGGAATTGAGCCTCAGTGCCGAGGGGATCTCAACCGATTACCGCCTCAAGGATTTCAGCGGCAAGCTGGAGCTGTCCAGCGTCAGCGGCAACATACAATCAGAGTCCTTAAGCGGTGAGGTTGCCCTTAATACAGTGTCCGGCGATATAAAGGCCAAGGCGCTCAAGGGCGAGCTGTATTTGATTACCGTCTCCGGTGCCATCATGGATGAGGACAGCAGCGGCGAGGTGAATTACCAACTGGTCAGCGGCGATCTCAAGGGCATAAGCCAAGGCAAAAAAATCAGCATTGAGCAAGTCTCCGGTGAAGTAAAGTTTGCCCTGCCCAAGGCCGAACAACTGCGTTTCAGTACCGTCAGTGGTGACAGTCAGTTGCGGGTGCCCGGAAAATTGGATGCCAAACTCGAAAGCGTCAGTGGCGATCTTGAGCTGAGTTTTGATGGCAAGGCCGATAGCCGTTTCAGTATCAATGGCGGTCCCAGTGGCGATATTCACAACAAGCTCAGTGGCGACAAGCCGGCCAAGCCCAAATACGGTCGCGGCAGCAAACTCGAGTTCAGTGCCGGCAGCGGTGCGGGCAGGATAGATATCTCCACCATCAGCGGCGATATCACCCTGAAACAATAAGCACAATTCTCAGCAACAGGCAGCTTAAGGCTGCCTGTTTTTATTCGGCAGGAAAATTCGCCCCAGGCCACGCCTGTTCCAGAATACCGGAAATCACATGCTCCAATAGGGGATTAACGTGGGCTTGTTTGCGCCACACCAGGCTGTATTGAACACAGGCCTCGGGCATGTTTGCCGGTTCAAGCTGTACCAGGGCCCCCGTGGCCAGCTCCCGCTGTATGGATTCTCTTGTAGTCAGCGCCACCAGGTCACTGGCTGCCAGGACAGCGTCCACCGAGCGAAAATCATTGAACCGCACTATCCCGGCAAAATCGTGTCTGTTCGAGTCAAAAATATCGCCGAATTTACTTCCTATGTCGGGTGCCAGCCCGGCCGGAACGGCCAATGGAAAATCCCGCAATCGCTCCAGATAAAGCCGCGGTTCACCAAGCAGCGGATGCTCAGGCCGACAATAAAAGCCCAGAGCCGAGGCGGGCAAAGACAACCGGCTCAATTCATCCTGCGCCAGCGCAGGCAGCAGATGGGTGTCGACTATTGCCAGATTAATCTGATTCACCAAGAGCAGTTGCAACAGTCGCTCACTGTCGCCCAGGCTCAAATCCAGGGTAATTGCCGGATAATCCCGCATCAGTTTGCCCAGTACCGGCCCCAATACCCCCGCCTGGCCCGCAACACAGCCGATCGCTATCTGGCCGGCATACTCGCCACGTAAGGTCAGCAACGCCGTCTCCAGGGCGTCCATTTGCTTAACCAGTTGCTCTCCATGTTCATATACCAGGGCACCATCGGGGGTCAGAGCAAAACCGCCGGCGCTGCGATCCAGCAAGCTCACCCCAAGCAAGGTTTCCATTTTTTGAATGCTGCGGGACAAGGTGGGCTGGGCAAGATTCAACTGTTCGGCGGCGCGACTGAAGCTCTGCTGGCGGCACAGAGCCAAAAAATGCTTGATATGCCTGAGTTCCATACGCCCCCCTTCATGCACTGTGGTTTCGGGCCTGTGATGGCCGCCCTGAGCGCCAATCTTGTGCCCGGCTTTCCCAAGGGACAAGGTCTGAAGCGGTGACAATTTGTATCGCGGGTGTTTTCAGTATCCCTGAAGCGACCTCGGCCAGCTCAAAAACCACAGTTAACCAAGCAATTGACTTACATAGCTGCAACAGCGGCTACTCCCCGTTGCCAAATGTGACACTTTGCATCATCTGTATCCGCTGCGATTACATTTCCCCCTGTACCAGGGAGCCAACTGGAAGCCCAGAAACCAGAGGCCTGTCACAGCGTAAATCTGTCGTGATTTCATCCACCTGAAAAATACTCCTGCCGATATGGGCCGCGGTATTTTCCCCGCATCCGAATGCACAAGCTTTCTTATTTGCTGCTGCCGGCCATTTGACTATGCATTTCGTGCATTTAGTCATAGCCCTAATGCATTGGATTGCCTTCGGGGTGACGTTTAAAAATCGACCACGCAGGACTGTCTGTAACTGTTGCGGATAGAAAACGTCAAAGAGTACACCCTATGAAACTTAAAAAAATAAGCATGATGACTATCGCGGCCATGTACGCTGCGGGTGCAGGTGCCGGGGCGGTGGATAATGCCGCTGTGGCTCTGCCACAGGCCATGCCTGACTTCATCAAAGAAATAAAAATTACTCCCGAAATGATGGAGGCCAGCAAGGCCCGCAGTACCCGCGCCGACAGATTCCATCACGGCAAAACCCAGGCCGCCAGCCCATCACAACCCAATACCCACAGGGCTCCGGTTCAGAAAGTGGACTTCGTCTGGGAAAATGATGTGGAAGGTGTGCATACCTACATTATCGAATTCAATGACGATGCTGTAGCGACTTACAATGGCAATATCCGTGGCCTGGCGGCAACCGCCAGTCGCAGTCTGGCCAAGGTCCCTTCGAGCCTGGCCACAACCTCGTCCTACAAGATTGATGCCCAAAGCCCCGAGGTCAAAAACTACGTCAATTACCTGGAGCAAAAGCAACAGCTGCAACTGGCCAAGGTCGCCGCCATTGTCGGCAGTGACATGCAGGTCAAGCGCAGCTTTAAATTTGCCCTGAACGGTGCCACAGTGCCCATGACACAAGAGCAGGCGGCCAAGGTGTCCCGTCTGCCCGGCGTACGTAACGTGCAGCGCTCGGTCAACTATTCCCTGAACACAGACGTGGGTCCAACTCACATTCGTGCCAACGAAATCTGGATCCCCGGCACCCTGGGACTCGCCAACAAGGGTGAAGGCGTCGTGGTCGGTATCCTCGACACAGGTATCAACTCAGACCATCCATCCTTCGCCGCCACCGCAGGTGATGGCTATGTGCACAGCAACCCCAGAGGCAGATTTTACGGTGACTGTGAAAAGCCCGAGTTCGCCGACATGTGTAACGACAAGCTGATCGGTGTCCGTTCCTATCCTATTATCACCGACACTTACAGTTTGCCTGTGTTTCAGGATCGCTGGTTCTATGAACAGGTTGATCCCAAGCGTCCCGAGAACGGTGAAGACTATCAGGGCCATGGCTCCCACACGGCCTCCACGGTGGCCGGTAACGATCAGTATGACGTGCCTTACCAAATCTCTGAATTTGCCGAGCGCTCCGATGGTATTGATACAGATCTGAAATTCCCCCACATCTCAGGTGTGGCGCCACGGGCCAACATCATCGCCTATCAGGTGTGCTATGCCGGCGACGGTTCCTACAGCCACTCGGATGGTTCGACAACAGATCAATATCAGGGCTGTCCAAGCGAAGCCCTGCTGGCCGCCTTTGAAGATGCCATTCTCGACAAGGTGGATGTGATCAACTTTTCCATCGGCGGCGGTGAGCGCAGCCCATGGGAAAGCTCCCTGGAAATGGCCTTCCTGGCCGCCCGTGAAGCAGGGATCGTGGTTGCGGCCTCTGCCGGTAACTCCGCCTGGGACAACATTGACCACGTCTCTCCCTGGGTGACCAGTGTTGCCGCCACCACCCACGGCCGCAGCATTGAGTTTTCAGAAAAACGCCTCGAAGCCATGAGCGGTGGTGATACCACACCGCCGAGCGATCTGGTGGGTGGTGGTTACACCGCCGAAGGCTTCACCGGTAATTTTGTGCTGGCCGCCAACTTCGGCGATGCCCTGTGTAACACCCCATTCCCGGCGGACACCTTCACGGCGAACCAAATCGTGGTCTGTAAGCGCGGTGACATTCCCCGACTGGAAAAGGCCGTTAACGTGCAGGCAGGTGGCGCCGGTGCCATGGTGCTCTATAACGCCGATTACACCCAGGATGCGCCCTGGGGCTATAAAGAGCCCAACGATCCTTATGTGATCCCCGGAATACTGCTGCCAAGCTGGCCCGGCCAGCAACTGGTGTCCTGGTTGTCCTCCGGCACGGGCCACATGGGCACCATCAATGCCTCCACCATCAGCACCAAGATGGGTGAGGCCGACTATGTGGCCCCCTTCTCTTCCCGTGGCCCAAGCCGCACCACCCCGGACTCCATGGCGCCGAATGTGGGTGCGCCGGGTGTCGATGTATTCGCCGCCTTTGCCGACGACCATCCATTCACCCGCACCCCCTTCTCCGGCGACTATACCCTGATGTCCGGTACCTCCATGGCCGGCCCACATGTGGCGGGCGCCATGGCACTGTTGCGTCAGCAGTATCTGGACTGGACCGCAGCTGAAATTGAATCGGCATTGGTGTCTACAGCGAGAAACTCCGCCAAGTATCTGGGCTACTGGGGTGATACCATCACCGCCGGGCTGGATGATGTCGGGGCCGGTGTGATTGATGTCAAGGCCGCCTCCATGGCGGGGCTGATAATGGATGAGACCGCTGACAATTATCGGGCCGCCAACCCCAACAACGGTGGTAACCTGTCATCGCTCAACACCCCTTATCTGTTTGCCACCAGCTGTGAAATGAACTGCAGCTTTGTCCGCACCTTCCGCGCCACCGAAGATGGCAGCTGGAAGATTGATATGGCGGAGCACAGTGAAGATGGCCTGCCATTGCTGAACCTGAACGCCATGCCAAGCAACTTCACCCTGAAAAAAGGTGAAGTGCAAACCGTGGTGTTTACAGCAGCGGTGAACGACATCAGTAACATTTATGGCGGTATTCAGGACGTACAGTTTGAAGGCCATGTGACCATCACGCCAGATGACAGCAACAAGGCAGTACAAACCCTGCCGATGCGCGTGGGTTTCAATAACGATGGTCTGCCGAACGATCTTTCTATGGATATGCCCAGAACCAAGAGTGAAAATCTCACTCCGCCGCTGCGCACCAAGGAAGTGGCATCCGTCAAGGTCAACGGCCTGGTGAAGGGCGAGCAGCAGGTGCACAACCTGGTGCCCTACAGCCTGGGGATTAACACCCCGGAAGATATTGCCAACGATCCCGGCATAGCCCAGATCAACTTCACCATTCCCGAAGGCACCAAGCGCTTCGTGTTTGAAGTACCACGCATCGACGGCTATACCATTTACCACGATACCGCTATCGATGTTGGTTACGACGCCAACAACGACGGCCAGGTACAGTGGCATGAAGAGGCCATCTGCTACTCCTGGAGTTACGATCGCGACTTCTGTAGTGTGGAAAACCCCAAGCCGGGTAACTACTGGGCCCTGGTAGGTAACTACACCCTGTTTGACCCCAACTACACCCGAGGCTTGGATCAACCCCTGGCCATCACCACTTCACTGGCCATCATCCCCGAAGGCGCAAACGGCAGCATGGACGCCGCCATTGTCGGCGAAGCCAATGGTGCCGACGCCTATCGCGTTAACATGAGCTGGGATGTACCAGATGCCGAGCAAGGTGACGTCTATTACGCGGCAGTCGAATTTAACGGCAACGACAGCCAGAATGGCGATGTGGGTATGATGGGTGTTCGTCTGGAAAGCAAGCCGGTGGATTTCATCCTGCATGCCAGCCAGGACGCGGCCAAGATTGGTGATGTGATTGAATTCCAAATGCAGGCCGATGCCAACATGATGGAACGGGATCGCAACTTCCGCCTGCAGACCATGCTGCCCGAAGGTCTGACCCTGGTGAAGGAAAGCGTGCAGGTGGAAGGTATTTATGCCGATATGACCAGCGTTGAAGGCAACGACCTGGTGATTGAAGGTGTGCAGCCCACCTCGGCTTACACCCCACGACGCTACGTTTGGACCACCAACGAAACCGATCCCAACTGCCGTCAGCCCTATGAAGATCTGGACAATCAGGACAACTTCATCGACCTGAGTCATTTTATGTTCCCCACAGGCATTGAGGGGAACGTGTGGGACAGTTTCTACGTCGATATCTGGGCCACAGGTTTTGAGAAGATAAACCATTATGGTCAGGACAGAGATGGGCTGATGCAAATCAACCCGGCCGGCTTTATCGCCTTCGACGGCATGCCTTACATGAACTGGTGGCATATGTCGATGGAAGGTCTGGCGTTCCCTGATACCATGGTCGCACCGCTGTGGCACCACAATGGCAGTATAGCGCCCGGTGTCGATTGGAATACCGGCCTGTATACCGGTCTGTTCTTCGCCCGTTCCGATAAGGAAATCTTCTTCCAGTGGTCTGATATGCAAATCAAAAACTGGATGGGTTGGAGTGAGGGTTCCTATACCTTCCAGACCATCTATGCGGTGGAGCCGGACTTTAACGAAGGCAAGAATGAAATCATCTTCGCCTACAAGCGTCTGGATCCGGCACTGAAGGGTCAGGGCTCAATCGGTACCCGTGGCTATCACGGTTTCCGCAACCCATTTGGCCCCAACGAAGGCTGGCTGGCCGATACCTTTGCATACGACAACGTGCTGAGCCGGGTGTCCGAGTTCTCCATGGTGTGTGGTAACTATGAGGGACCTGAGCAATCCGCTGTACGGGTCAAGTTCAACGCCGTGGTTAACAATGCCGCCGCAGGTCAGGATCTGCAGCTTAAGGTGAGCAGTGACTATGACAACGCCAGCCCGGCTACCCTGAGCCACAGCATCAAGGTCAACGGCAACATCAAGATGGGTCAGTTCAATGCGGCCACCATAGATGAAAACACCAGCCTGAAAGACCTGGCCGTATTGTTCAGCAGCACCACCAGCAGCACCAAGCAGATCAGTGTCAGCGGTGAGCACATCACAGGCACAGTGCATGGCCATACCCCAGGTTCCAAGGTCGATATCACTCCCGATGCCGATTGGCATGGTGAGACCCTGGTGACCATCACGGTCAGCGATGCAGCAAACAGCAGCGATACAGCTTCTGCCAGCTTCATGTTAACCGTGCTGTCAGACGGCATAGAAAAAGGTTGTATGGATTCCAACGCAACCAACTTTGATGCCAATGCCAACACTGACGATGGTTCCTGCCAATACCCGGCACCACCGGCAGCGCCCGTCACGCCCGAGTCCAGTGGTGGCGGCAGCCTTGGCTGGTTGTCTCTGGGTCTGCTGTCTCTGCTGGGTCTGCGTCGCAGACAACGCTGAGCTTAAGCAATAAGATAAAGGGCCTTCGATTTGAAGGCCCTTTCCTTTCCCTGTTGCAATTTTGTACAAAAAACAAGCCTGAGTTCAAGGATATATGCGCGGAAGTGCGCTAAGCTCCCGGCTTGAAGACAGATACCGCCCAATGCCTGGTCGGGTTTCAGGAGTGCCACTGGTGAAAATCAGCGCATTTTTTTTAACCATGTTGCTGTTGGCTTCCCAAGCCATGGCCAAGGAACATCTCACCTTGCTATCCTGGGAAGGTTATGTTTCAGAAAATGATTTAAACATTATCAATCAAGAACTTGAAAGAAGACATTCACCCTACAGCATCAGACTCTATCCGGAGAATGCCACCAATGCCGGGCAGATTTATAATCTGCTGCGGACGGCCCAGATAGATATGGCTTTTGTCACCCTGTCCTTCTTCAAGGGCTATCAGGGAGACTTCTTCAAGGTACTGCAGCCCGTCAACACTAAATCGACCACCTTGCCCCAATACCAGGCCATCAGTGCCCAATTGACACATCTGCCGGATGGCAGCAGCGACGGCAACCCCTATTACATTCCTTTTGCCCAGGGAAGCTATGGCTTTTATCTGAACCGCAGCCGTTATCCCGAGCTGAAGGCCCCCGCGAGTGTGGCGGAACTCTGGTCTGAAGACTATCGCGGTAAATTCAGTCTCTGCCGGGCACAACCCATTTACAACATGGGGCTGACCTTGCAATCACTGGGGCTGAGTCCACTCGCCCTGAACCAAGCCTATGCCGATGGCGGACGGGATCAGGTGTTGAGCATGGCCAAAGAGGGCAGCGCCATAGATAAGCATTTTCATAGTCTCTATGCCCAGGCCGGCGCTTTTTGGGATGATAGCCCCGGGCTTGACCAGCCTGGCATAGCCATAGTCAGCAGCTGGGGACCGGAAATTGCCGCGGCCCGCAATCGCGGCGAACAATGGGAAAAAATACGATTTAAGGAAGGCGACATGACCTGGCTGGATACCCTGGCCTTTTCCCGTCGCCTCAAGGCGGGAAAATTGATGGCGGCAGAAATCGCTGCCAACTACTTTATTTCCGAAGCCTATCAGGCTGGTCTGGCACGAGCACTGAACCTGAATTCGGTGCTCGAACAACCCGATACGGGCCCAGACTCAGTGCTTATCACTGCCGCCCCCAAGGTGGTAAACAATTTTGTGGAGTTCCGCTCTGCCAGCGCCCTGCAGGGCACAAAACCATAGCCACCAGCCATTCAGCCCACCGACGCGATTTCCGCTGCGGTCAAATATCGCCACTCGCCTGGAGCAAGCTCGGGATCAAGCTCTATGGCCCCTATGGCTTCCCGATGCAACTTCACCACCTTGTTGCCGACGGCGGCGAACATCCGCTTGACCTGATGATATTTACCCTCGGTGATGGTTAATCTGGCCTGGTGACTGTCAATCAATTCCAACAATGCCGGCTTGGTGGGACCATCTTCATTTCTTAACTCTATGCCTGCGGCAAAGGTTGCGATGAGGCTTGCATCAATGGGATCGGCCAGTTGTACCAGGTAGCGCTTGCCGCACTCTTTCTTGGGTGAGGTCACCTTGTGGGACCACTGGCCGTCATCGGTTATCAGCACCAATCCCGTGGTATCCGCATCCAGTCGCCCGGCGATGTGCAGTTTATCCGGGCGGGGAATGTCCAAACCGGAAATAACCGACGGGTAATGCTCGTCCACTGTGGAGCAAATGGTATCCAGGGGCTTATGCAGCATCAGGTAACGTACCCCCACCAGCGCCACCTGCTCACCATCGAGACATACCCTGGTCTCGGCCGTGACCTTGAATGCCGGGTCTTTCACCATCACGCCGTCACAGGTGACTTCCCCTGCATGCATGGCCTTTTTGGCAATAGAACGGCTAAGCCCCGTGGCCTCGGCCAAAAATTTATCCAAACGCACGGAAACTCCAGTCAAATAGGTTGCAGGGGCGACATTATGAGCCGAGATTGGCCAATTGGCAAAACCGTAATCTTTGCTTACAACTGACACTATTTGATACAGAGGAAAAACCGCTGCAAGCCTTGTGTCCTCTGGGCTGTTGCATTTAACATATCCGTTACTTTGCCCGGGTAACTGCCTGGGTTACAGGCAGTTATGCGGTATTGCCGCCGACCTTGAACGCAAAATTAATTCACAAAGGATAGACAATGAAAAAAGTACTTATCGGGGGATTGTGCGCCTCGCTGATAGCAGGTCTTGCAGCCTGTAATGATAATGCTGCCACGACCAGTAAGGCTCCGGAAAGTGCCAAGACAGCCGCAGCTGCTGCCGTGGCCCAGGCCCTGGGTTCAGGCATCGAGTTCGCCAACTTCGACAAGACAGTGCGCCCACAGGATGATTTCTACAGCTATGTGAACGGCACCTGGGAAAAGAACACCGAAATCCCGGCCGATCGCACCAGCGTAGGCGCTTTCTATGATTTGCGCGAGCAATCCAAGGACAACGTCAAGGCCATCATTGAAGAAACCGCTGCCACGCCTAACCTGGCCATGGGCACCGACGAGCAGAAAGTGGCTGACCTGTACCGCTCCTTCATGGACACCGAGACCTTGAACAAGTTGGGCGTCAGCCCTATCAAGGGTGAACTGGATGCCATCGAAGCCATTGCCAGCAAGGACGACCTGATCAAGTACTTTGCCCACAGCCAAATGATCGGCGGTGGCACCCCAATGGCCTTCTACATCGACGTGGACGCCAAAAATTCCAGCCGCTACGCCACCCACATTTGGCAATACGGTCTGAGCCTGCCGGAGAAAGATTACTACTTCAACCAGGACGAGCGTTTCCAGAAAATCCGCGCGGCCTTCGTAGCCCACATCGAAAAGATGTATGAGCTGGCGGGTCTGCCAAACGGTAAAACCGCCGCTGAAACCGTAATGGCTTTGGAAACCGCCATCGCCGAGAAACATTGGGATGTGGTGGAAGTGCGTGACAGCACCAAGACCTACAACCTGTACCAATTGACCGACTTGCCAGCCCTGGCACCGGACATCAACTGGTCCCTGTACCTGGGTACCCTGGGTGCAGACAAGCAGGCCGACATCATCATCAACCAACCAAGCTTCGTGCAGGGTCTGGGCGAGCTGGTGAAGAGCCAGGATCTTGCCAACTGGAAAACCTACATGCAGTGGCAGACACTGACCCACTTCGCCGGTGATCTGAGCGATGCCCTGGACAAGGAAAACTTTGAGTTCTTTGCCAAAACCCTCAACGGTCAGGCCGAACCCGAGCCACGTTGGAAACGCGGTGTCGCCAAGGTGAACCAACTGCTGGGTGAAGTGGTCGGCAAGGTATACGTTAAGCATCACTTTGCCCCCGAAGCCAAGGCCCGCATGCAACAACTGGTTGAAAACCTGCGTGGCGCCTACGCTGACAGCATTGACGAATTGAGCTGGATGAGCGCCGACACCAAGGCCGCCGCCAAGGACAAGCTGGCCAAATTCAATCCCAAAATCGGTTACCCCAACAAGTGGGAAGACTACAGCAAGCTGGACATCAAGGGCGATGATCTGGTGGGTAACGTGATGCGTGCCGCCGTGGTTGAACATAACCGTGGTCTGGACAAGCTGGGTGCACCTATCGATCGCGATGAGTGGCATATGACACCACAAACAGTGAACGCCTATTACAACCCCACCATGAACGAAATCGTGTTCCCTGCGGCCATACTGCAGCCACCTTTCTTCAACATGGAAGCCGATGATGCGGTCAACTATGGCGGTATCGGTGCCGTTATTGGCCACGAAATGGGCCATGGCTTCGACGACCAGGGCGCCAAGTTCGACGGTGAAGGCAATATGCGTGACTGGTGGACCGAGCAGGATCTGAAAGAGTTCGCTGCCCGCGGCAAGGCGCTGGTCGAGCAATACAACGGCTATGCCGTGTTTGACGATCTGAACGTTAACGGTGAGCTGACCCTGGGTGAAAACATCGGTGACCTGTCCGGTGTGACCATAGCCTACAAGGCGTACAAAAAGTCACTCAATGGCAAGGAAGCCCCTGTCATCGACGGCCTGACCGGTGATGAGCGCTTCTTCATCGGCTTCGCCCAGATTTGGCGTGGCAAGATAAAAGAAGAAGCCATGCGTAACCGCGTGGCCACAGATCCTCATTCACCCGGTAAATTCCGTGCCTTGGGCTCATTGTCCAACATGCCGGAATTTTACAGCACCTTCGGCGTGAAAGAGTCCGATGCCATGTACATAGCACCGGAAAAGCGCGTGAAAATCTGGTAAGGATTTAATCACGGCAAAGGGCACCTCAGGGTGCCCTTTTCATTTGCGGCTGCGCCAAATATTGCCTGCGCAACCAAAGCCGCTATACTCCAGCCCCAGAGTCACAGGCCGGGAGCCGAAGATGCATGAACTGATAGACCAATTGCAGGAACTGAGTGAGACCGTGCCTGTGCCGCTGGAGCTGCCCAGCTTTGAGCAACTGGTGGAGATAGAGGAACAAATACTGATCCCCCTGCCGGTTGAACTGAAAGAGTATTTGTTGCACGCCAGCGATGTAATTGTCGGTTGTCTGGAGCCGGTGACGGCCGCCGACCCTTTTTCACACACCTACTTACCGGAAGTGACCGCCTACGCCTGGTCCATTGGCCTGCCGCGGGATATGATCCCCATCTGTCAGCTGGGCGACAACTTTTACTGTATCGACCAGGAAGGTCAGGTACACTATTGGGCCCACGGTGACTTTACCGAAGACTATTGGGAATCCTTCTGGGCCTGGACCGAAGACGTCTGGTTACCAAGCTGACATCCGATTGGAAATAAGATAATGGCAAAAGATATCGGCTTGAATGCCGTGGAAATGCAATACCTGCGCCTGTCGCTGGGGCTTACCCAGGCTCAGGTTGCCGACCTCACCCAAACAAGTGAGGCAGAGGTGCAAGCCTGGGAAGCGGCGTCCGCTGAAGCCCCCGAATTGGCCCAGAAAAAACTGCTGGATTTGGACGATGTCATTGAAATGCAGGTGCTCAATACCTGTGATGGCATCGAAGCCCTGTTCAAGAAAGAACCCAAACGTCGCCTGGCCTTTGTGGTTTACCCCACCCAGGCCCTGTACCAGCAATACAATCCCGAGTTTCTCGGCACCCTGCCGCTGACCGAGTTGTACAACACCGCAGCCTGGCGCATTAAAAAGGAATGCAAGCTGGTACTGGAGGTAGACGTCACCCTGGTACCGCTCAATGTGGATTCCTACAAGGCCTTTCGCGAAGCTCAGGGACTGGGTGAAAGCCGCGAAAGCCGCGCCAAGTGGGCCGCGGCTCAGCTTTAATTCCCGCCTTTACTGTGCTGAGGCGCTGGTCTTGTCCAGCGCCTTTTTCATTGCGGGACGGGCGCTCAGTCTGTCGCGATATGCCGCAAGTTTGGGCGGAATATCTTGTTCAAACACTGTGGCCCACAGCAGGGTATGGGCCAGCAGAATGTCCGCCACCTGGATCTGCTCCCCCAGCAGGAAGGGGCTGGCAGGCAACCAGTCTTCAGCTATTGCGGCTGCCTTATCAAACTCCCATACCGCGGTTGTCCGCACAGCCGGTACGCGCTGTGCTTCGGGCAGGGCAAACTTGTGCTTGCCCATGGTCCACAACGGCTGTTCCAACTCGGTAATGATGTAGCTGAGCCATTGATAGTGGCGCGCAGCCGCGGGCGTCCCGGGGGCAGGAAGCCACTTGCCGGCACCATATTTCTCCGCCAGATACATCATGATGGCTGCGGACTCGGTCAACACCAATTCACCATCGCGAATGACAGGCACCTTGCCGCAGGGGTTGAGCGCCAGAAAGGACTCAGTGCGGTTATCGCCCCTGGCGAAATCAATATAGTGAAACTCCCAGGGGATCCCAAGCTCTTCCAGCAACCAGGAAATCCGCAGTGCCCGACTGCGGGGCGTACCATAAAGCTCAATCATAACTGCCATCCTTTTGCTTAATGAACCATTTGATTAAAGCAGAGATATCAGATGTGGAGAGGTAAGTAAAAATCCACCTGCATAGCAGGTGGCTTTGACACAGCCCCCTAAAAGGGGGCTTAAAAACTAACCTTCCAACCCTAACGCTATTTGCCGTTTCTCTTCTTCTTTGGCTGTCTTTTCCTGGTGCCGTACATATCTACGGATTATGTCTTCGTTTGCTCCTACTGAGTCCACAAAATAACCCCGTTGCCAGAAGTGATTCCCCCAGAGCTTGTGCTTTCTTAAATAAGGAAATTTGGCAAACATCCTGATCGCGGTTCTCCCTTTAACAAAACCCATTAAATCCGACACGCTTAGACTGGGTGGGGTTCTGACTACTAGATGGACATGATCTTCCTGAACATTTAGTTCCACGACTCTGCATTTCTTCATGTTGCAGTAAACATAGATACTTCGATAAAGCTCTCTGCCGAGGTTACCTTTCAGGATTTTGTACCTGTACTTGGGTGTCCAAACGAGGTGATACTGACAACGATAGAATACGTGAGACGCGGATTCATATCTGCTCATGCTACTTACTCCTTGATTTGCTGGTAACAAACCGAGGGAGTATTTAGCATGGGCATTCTCCGGGCAAAGCCCCACCAGAACGATCACCACCTCCATAGGAGGTGGTTTTAGGGTGACAAAAAAAACGGCGCCCAGGGCGCCGTTTTCAGTTTCAGACAAACAGTTAGAAGTTAACCTGTACCTTGGTGTAGATGTAGCGACCCATTGGGTTATGTACTGATTGCACATAACCATACAGATCATTATTACCATCACCTATGGCAAATGGCGGCTCTTCATCCAGCAGGTTGTTCACGCCGACTGTCCACTTGACAGTGTCGTTGAAACGGTATGAGCCGGATACATCCACCAACACCTGAGCATCCACCATACGGGACTGATACACATCAAAATCCAGGATACCATCGAAGTCAATGTCCGGCGTATCCTCAAACTCACCAATGTAGCTGATGTTCAAGTTGGCCGAGAAGTTATCCATGGTCCAGTTGGATGTCGCCAACCAACGGTATCTTGGGAACTTGTATTCACCGGTCCAATCACGATCATCTTTATCAAAATTGATCAGGTAGCTCCATTCCAGACCAAACTTGAGATCGCCATAGTTATCAAGTTCAAGGCCATAGTGAGCCGATACGTCAACACCCTGTACTTCTTGAGAGCTGAGGTTAACAAACGTTGAATGGATTTGATCTATCGGCCCCAGGGTTTGACCAGGTTGTGGTGCCAAACGCGTACAGACTGTACTGTTCTGATCGTAGCAGTCGACTTGAAGAATTGAATCCAAATTCTCTCTGTCAATCTTATGATCCTGAGTAATATTGAAGTAGTCAAAGCCTACGTCCATGCGCTGGCTAGGTGCCCAGATAACCCCGAGGTTCCACGTCTTTGACTCTTCAGGCTCCAAATCAGGATTACCTGTGAACACAGTGTTATAGTCCAATGCTTCACAATCAACACCATCTGTTTCACAACGGGCAGTATCGATGAAAAAGCCGCTTTCTTCCGATGGCCCAAGACCGATTTGGGCCAAAGACGGTGCACGGAAGCCTGTTGACCAGGAACCACGGGCAGTGATGTCATCGGAAATGCCCCATTGGAAGGCAACTTTTGGATTTGTAGTCGAACCGAAATCACTGTAGTGGTCATGGCGGCCGGCCAGCTGCAATTCAAAGTTATCGGTAACAGGAATGGAGAATTCCATGTAGGCCGCCCACTGATTGCGATCCGCGGCGGCAGAAACTGCCTCGGTACCAAAAATCAAACCTTGCTGGAACTGCTCATCCGGAACATCGCTGATTTCTTCTTCACGATATTCAACACCGGCTGCCATCATTACGTCACGGTCGGCTAAGGTAAAGGCCTGACCTGTGATACTGGCTTCATAGGCAGTCATTACAGACTTACCCTGACGCACTAAACTGGTGGTGATGGCATCAATCACTTCGGGTGAGTTAAAGGTACCACCGAAGGGGTTGTAACGACCGGCATCGATTTCCCGTTGCAGATAATCTACACGCACCCATCCCTGGCTGCGGTCGCCTGTCTGAACCTGTTTCTGACGACCTTTCTGGGCGGATACTTCCCAGTCCCAGTCATTCAAGGTACCACGCAGACCGAGCACCATACGCATGGTATCTGATTCGATATCCCAACGACGCGGTCCAGCATCAACCGGACGGAAACGACCGATATCTATATCCATACCAAACGGGTTGTTGGGATGTGAGCCGGGTACTGTCAGGCCCGCATCCTCATCCAATGGTGTCGCTGCGCCGCCGGCCTTGGAGGTATTGTGCTGAGCAGCCAGCTCCATAAAGCCGGTGACATCATCACTGAAATGATATTCGAATTGACCTATGGCACCAACGCGTTCAGCCTGTGGAATTACCAAGTTATATGGACCGTAATCGAATAAACAACTGCCACTGCTGGTGGCATTTTCCGGCGGGCAAGAGGGATCTATGGTTTTCACACCATCAACATAAAAATAGCCTGGGAAGCCACGGGAAGAACGGAAATCTTCACCACCATATGGGCTTTGATTGGCTGTGCCGAAACGCCCCAGCTCATCGGCACCCAGAGTACTGTTTTTAAAGTAATCAACGATTATCGAGGCGCTACCTTTATCTGACTTGGTACCCCACACCAAACTGGCAGTTTTTTCATCGTAATTTGTGCCAGAGGCCTCACCATAGCCCAGATTAATTTCCAGGCCCTCGATATCTTTCTTGAGAATGATGTTAACCACGCCGGCGATGGCGTCAGAACCATAGATAGCCGAGGCACCATCTTTGAGAATATCGATGCGCTCAATGGCTGAAACCGGAATATTGTTAATATCCACGAAGGAGTTGCTCACGTTTTCAGCGAACGAACTGATGGCCACACGGCGGCCATTGATCAATACCAAAGTTGCGTCGGGACCCAGGCCCCGCAAACTGATGGAGGCAGAACCGTTGGCAGTGGAATCCTGACTGTTACCACGGGTGGAGAAAGCACCGGCACCGTTAGCTGGCATGCGCTCCAGCAACTGTTGCAGGTTATCAAATCCCATGTTGGCAATGTCATCTTTGCTGATTGACTGGATAGGAGAAGGGCCTTCGATATCGGTACGCTTGATGCGAGAACCGGTCACTTCGATACGTTCAACCTTGGCACCATCATCCGCAGCAAACACCATTGAGGGCATGGCAAATGCGACGGCCAGTGCGCAGGCACTTGGCATTAACAGAGGTCTTTTCATGATCTTCCCTAACTGAATTGATTATTGTTTTATTCGCCGAAGTACAGCATGCTGCCGCCGACGATTGTTGATTTGCACCTCTAAGTTAATAACAAACCACACAAAGTCAATCCATTTGTGCAACATAAAATCACCTCATACGGTAACCAAATGTATATGCATCAACATGATTTAACGACGTGTTCACAATCCAGAATTTTGAGCTCAAAAAGCCATGCAACTGGATGGACCCAATTGACAACAAAGTTAATGCTCCTTGTACTCCTGCTCGCGACGAAAGTTGTCTGGGCCGACACGGCGCAGCAGCTTGACGCCCTGGTCAAACAGGATGGGCGGGATTTCAGCGGCGTGATTCTCGTGCGTCAGGGTGACAGGGAGCTGGCCCTCAGAACCTATGGTGAGGGTATCAGCGCCGACTCCCTCTTCATCCTGGGTTCACTGTCCAAGCAAGTATTCGCCACCTCCGCACTTAAAGCAGTAGACCTCAAACTTTTCACACTCTCTGACACAGTAAACAGCGCCCTGCCCGAGGCATTGAAATCAACTAACCCGGTATCCATGGCCCAATTGCTGAGTCATACTTCAGGGATAGCCAAGTCAGGTAACAAGTTAAACGGCTCACCGGGTAACGGCTTTGAATACAGCAATGCCAATTACCAGATTGCCGCCCACTGGCTTGCAAACCTGAAAGGACAAAGTACGGTTGCCACGCTGCGGTCCCTGTTTCAGACTAACCAATTGGATTTACTGGCCGACACAGGTACGGTGCAAGAGATAAAAGCTCGCCATCCGCGCCTGGTACTGGGAAGGTTACAAAAAGATGGGCAATGGCTGCCCATACCGGCGGACTTCAGCAGTACGGATGTCAGTCTGGCCTCGGGAACCCTGATAGGCAGCGCCAGGGGCTTTGCCGACTTCCAGCAGAAGTTGCACACAGGTACCCTGCTGTCCGATGCGAGTTATCAGGAGATGCTCACCCCCAGAGCCACTCGTCCCCACCGCTGGTGAGAACTGGGTTACGGTTTGGGGTTGCAGCTCGGCCAAGCCCCCAGGGAAGTCAGCCACAGCGGCTATGTTCCAGGTTATATGACCACCGCCATTTATTATCCCGACAGCCAATTGCAATTGGTGGTACTGGAAAACAGTGCCTGGGACCTCAAGGATCCACAGTGGACCTTCGCCCTGCACGATGTGCTGCATCAATGGCTCCAGAACCTCGCGCAAAATGGGCCTTTGAAAAAATAAATGCGACGGCCCGAATAAGGTTCAGTGCTATAATGGCCCGATTTGGGGCTCTCCCCAAGTAACAGTGCCCAAATAACAGGATTGACATGACCAACAACGATATTCTGCGCCGCTTGCGCTTCATTTTTGACTTCAGCAACTCCAAGGTCATCAAGATTTTCGCCAAGGTGCAACAGGACATGGCCGAAGACAGGCTTCTGGCCATGTTGAAGAAAGAGGAAGAAGAAGGTTACAGCGCCTGCAACGATATTACCCTATGCCAGTTCCTTGATGGGCTCATTTTGGACAAGCGCGGCCTTAAGCCAGGCGCCGAACTTCCCAAACCAACGGCACTGAACAACAACTTAATATTCAAGAAGCTGCGTATCGCTCTCGAACTCAAGGAAGAAGATATCATCGCCATTCTGAAACTGGCGGATTTCAACCTTGGCAAGTCCGAACTCGGTGCCCTGTTCCGCAATCCGGATCACAAGCACTTCAAACCCTGCGGCGATCAGATACTGCGCAATTTCCTGAAAGGGCTGTCACTGAAACACAGGGGACTTTAATCCCTCTGGTCACCCGGTAGAAGCACGGCCAAGACCGTGCTTTTTCGTACCTTATCGCGCCTGCTTGCGCCTTGATATATATCAGATGTTTTAAACAGCCATTCGCCAAAAGCCCGAGAATTTTTCAACAACATGGCGCACCAATAAAGCCAAAACATGTTACTCTCTGAGCCATTGACAGCCGCTTACAAACAACGAATAAATCAAACCAAGGTAATCTATGGACGATAATAAACGCCCCCTATATCTTCCGTTTGCCGGACCTGCGATCCTCGAAGCCCCTCTGATCAACAAGGGCAGCGCATTCACCGAAGAAGAGCGGATGTTCTTCAACCTCGAAGGCCTGTTACCCCATGTGATTGAAACCATTGAAGAGCAAGCCTCGCGGGCCTACGATCAGTTCCGCAGTTTCAGCAACGATCTGGATAAGCACATTTACCTGCGTAATATTCAGGACACCAACGAAACCCTGTTCTATCGCCTGGTGCAAAACCACATTACCGAGATGATGCCCATCATCTACACCCCCACAGTGGGGCTGGCCTGTGAGCGCTTCTCCAAAAACTATCGCCGCAACCGGGGCTTGTTTATCTCCTATCCCAACAAGGACAGGATCGACGACATACTCAACAATTCCACCCGCCACAAGGTGAAGATCATCGTGGTCACCGACGGTGAACGTATCCTGGGTCTGGGCGATCAGGGCATTGGCGGCATGGGGATCCCGATCGGCAAGTTGTCGCTGTACACCAGTTGCGGCGGCATCAGTCCAGCCTACACCCTGCCCATTACCCTGGACGTGGGAACGGACAATCCGCATCTGCTGGAAGACCCCATGTACATGGGTTGGCGTCACCAGCGGATCGGCGGTGAAGAGTATGCCGAGTTTATCGAAGCCTTCCTCGAAGCCGTTTATCGTCGCTGGCCGGATGTGCTGATCCAGTTCGAAGATTTCGCCCAGAAGAATGCCATGCCTTTGCTGGAGCGTTACAAGGATAAATATTGCTGTTTTAACGACGATATTCAGGGTACTGCGGCGGTAACCGTCGGCTCTCTGCTGGCCGCCAGCAAAGCCGCCGGCACCCAGCTCAGCCAGCAACGCATCGCCTTCCTCGGGGCCGGCAGCGCCGGTTGTGGTATCGCCGAAGCCATAGTGGCGCAAATGGTTTCTGAAGGCATAAGCGATGAGCAGGCCCGCAGTCAGGTGTTCATGGTCGACCGCTGGGGACTGCTGCTCGACAACATGCCGAACCTGCTGCCCTTCCAGCAAAAGCTGGCCCAGAAGTGTGCCAACCTCAGCAGCTGGCAAAACTTCAGCGACAATATGTCATTGCTGGATGTGGTCAATAACGCCAAACCGACCGTGTTAATCGGCGTGTCCGGTGCGCCGGGCCTGTTCACCGAAGAAATTATCCGTGCCATGCACAACCATTGTGAGCGACCAATAGTGTTCCCGCTGTCAAACCCAACCAGCAGGGTTGAGGCAACGCCCAAGGACATACTCCATTGGACCAATGGCCAGGCGCTGGTAGCGACCGGCAGTCCGTTTGAACCCGTAGTCATTGAAGGCGAAACCTACGAGATTGCCCAGTGCAACAACAGCTTTATCTTCCCCGGCATTGGCCTTGGCGTATTGGCCAGCGGCGCCAAACGAGTGTCCGATGAAATGTTGATGGCCTCCAGCCGCGCCCTGGCTGAATGTTCACCACTGGCAATCAATGGCAGTGGCGCACTATTGCCAAGACTGGAAGATATTCATCAGGTCAGCAAACATATCGCCTTTGCCGTGGCCAAGGTGGCAGTGCAACAGGGACTGGCGCTGGATACCACAGACGAACTGCTGTTGCAGTCCATCGAAAATAACTTCTGGTATCCCGAATACCGCCGCTACAAGCGCACGTCATTCTGACAACAAAACGCCCGGCTAAGCCGGGCGTTTTTTATTTAATCTGCCATCACCTGACGCATGCTGTTAAACATGCTTCTGTCTGTCCTGGCCTTTTTAATCTTGCGCACACTCTCTTTCAGCGCGGCGTCGGCCACTTTCACAAACAATCCGCCGTATTCCTTTTCCTCGATTGCCGCATCGGTATCTTCCATCTCAGAAATATCCCGGGCCAGAATACTCAGCTGCAACCAGGCGTTGGCCAGGTAGAAGCCGTGAAAATCAGCGCGCTCAAACAAACCGGCAGCGCTTTTGGGCAAGGCATCCCAGGCTGCAGCAAAACGGCCATCTGCATCAACTAACAGCTCTTCACACAGACTGCGGTATGCATCCCGCAGGGTCTCGGGCATTCTGTCCAAGGCAATCACCTTGCCGGCGACATTGTCTGCAATTTTGAAAGCTTGTTCACGGTATGCGGAAGAAATATCTGTCATTTTGACCTCAGAACCAAGGGCCCCTGCCCCATACGGCATAAAAAGTGCCTTATACCGATTTTGGTCACCAAAGGCAAAAATACATTCATGACAAAGTCTAATTGTTAACAGATATTACTGGCCAAACAACACCCAGGCCGGTTATCCTTAACCAGTTGGTAACAATTAAAATAACAAAGGTAGACTCGATTTCATGAGCCTCTTTCGGCAATTCATCGCCAGCGGAGTATTGGTCATAACGGCACTCTTGTCCGTGGCCGACGCCTTGGCTATGAATTTGGACGAAATTGATCAACTGTTCGACAAAATTGAACGAGCCGATATCAGCGAACCTCAGGCCATAAACGATTCCATTGCCAGCCTGGAAGCAGCAATAGACAAGGACGACTTACCAAGGGTATTGCGTTTATCCAGATTGCACTGTTGGAATCAGGAAGCCGACACAGAAAAAAAGGCGGCCGCCGCCGTTGTGTATGCCAATAAACTGCTCGGCGATCCCAAAAACGATACCCTCACCCGTGCCGACCTCTTGCTCTGCCGGGGGTATTTCAGTCGCTTGGCGGGCCGCCCAAAAGACGCACTTGCGGATTATGATGAGTCCGTCAAGCTTGCATACCAGGTAGAATCTCCCAGATTAATCGCCGATGCCCGCAGCTTGCGGGGGGCAATTTTATCCTTTGAAGGCAATTTCAGTCCGGCACTGGAAGATCTGATCACGGCCCAGCATTTATATGAAAGCCTCGGCATGGAAGTCTGGAGCCTGAACAACCTGACCGAATTGGCCACCAGCTATCGACGTTTTGGTGATCCCCAGACCGCCATCCGCTATTACCGCCAACTGGAAGAAAAGTACCGCAGCCAGGGCGAGTTCAATGCCGCCACACTGGTCAACTCAGAGATCGCCATGGCCTATGAGGCCATGAACGAAAATGCCATGGCGCTGGAATATTATCGGAAAACCGCCGACTACTGGGAATCGGCCAATGAACCCCTCGCCGCCGCCAGCATTTATGTCAATATGAGTGGCGCCCTCATCAAGCAGGGATTGGTCCCCGAAGCCAAACAAAAGCTCGCCAAGGCCGAACAACTGATCAAAATCGAGCATGCCGGTTTCTACAGTTTTATGAAGTTGTATCAGGCCCAGATCGCATTACAGGAAAACCAGCCGGATAAGGCTCTGGCACTGATAAATGAAGGCGAAGAAGCCTTTAACAGTATTCAGAACAAACGCGGTTTGGCCGAACTCTATACCACCAAAAGCCAAACCTTCGCCGCCCTGGGTGATTGGCATTCGGCCTATGGCGCCCTGGAAACCCAAAATCGCTTACAAAACGAACTGCAAAACCAGCTGCAAAGCCAGCGCACCACAGAAATGCGAACCCGCTTTGACACTGACAGAATGGCCAATGAAAACCGCCAACTGCTGGAGAATCAACGCCTCAAGGAACATGAGCTGAAGATATTGCAGCAGAACAAGTTGCTGCAATTGACCACCATGGTGTTGGTACTGGTGATCCTGGCCATAGTTTCAGTGTTTGCCTATAAACAGGCCCAACGTTCAAAGTTAATGGAGCATCTGGCACTGACAGACTTCCTGACCAAGCTGCCCAATCGGCGCCATATATACCGCCGCGGTGAGCTTTGTGTACAACAAGCCAAAAAGCAACAGTCAGCCATGTCGGTTATCCTGTTTGATGCCGATCATTTCAAGAAAGTTAACGACCATTATGGCCACGATGTGGGTGACAAGGCCTTGGTGGTACTGGCCGATTGCGCCGCAGCCCAAATGCGCAAGACGGATATGGTGGGACGGATCGGCGGAGAGGAGTTTCTGGTCTTGTTGCCTGGCACCAGCCTGGCCCAGGCAGGTGAGATTGCCGAGCGCCTGCGCAAGGCTATGGATGATACCGACATGAATGACATCAGCACGGGCCTGTCATTGACCATTTCTGCCGGTGTAGCCAGCCTGGACAAGGACAAGAGTTTTTCCGCCCTGCTGAATCGCGCCGATCATGCCCTTTATCAGGCCAAAGCCGCCGGTCGCAATCAGGTGGTACTCGACGGACCGCATAGCCTGGCCGCAGATCCTGCCGCAGAGATTTAAGCCGCTATCTGCTACAGCCCCAATTGCGAAAGTCGCACAGATTATTCCTCTCGCCATAAGATATTGGCTGACAACTCAGTCGCCTCACGGCCAAGCCACTGTCGATGCAAGCGGGCAAACTCGCCCGATTGCATCAGGTTCTGCAGTGCCTGCTGCCATGCTTCCACCCGGGCCTGCGCCGTACCTCGCGAAAAAGCAAAATACAGCCCGATACGCTTAAGTTCCAACACGGGTTGGATCTCGCCCTCATCCACTCCCGCCCTCGACAACAAGGGACCAATAAAAAGATCCGCGTGGCACCAAAATCGGATCCGCCCCGCCAATAGCTGCCGCAGGGATTGATCCGGAAATGCGGCAATCAGCAGCCCCGGGATCTTGCTATCAAGTAACAACTTTTCTGCCGGCGAGCCCCGGTAAGCGCCTATGGTTCCCAGAGAGGCGGCCTCGGCCAAATCCTTGGGGCGACTGGCATCATTGCTGAGGGCATACAGATGCATACGCACTTCGGCAAAGGGACCGACAAAATCGAACTGCTGACGCCGACTGTCATTGAGGGAGGTAGGAAACAGCACAGTATTGGATTCCCGCAATGCCATGGCATAGCCTCGGGCCCAGGGCAGGACCTCCACCTCGGCGCCCTCCCCCAGCTGACGCTGGATAAGCCTGGCCAGCTCCACCGAAAAACCGCTGGCCTGGCCATCTGCGTACTGACTTAAAGGCGGCAAAGGCTCGGTTAGCAGCTTCACCGTCTGCGGCAGCTCTGCCGCAGCCCCGGAGAGGCTGCTCAATACACTAAGTAACAAGATTGCCAAAGTGCGCATAAGGCTCCCGAAGAGTTATAGGAGTGACAGGAACTTGCACCCACACTACAGCATAGGGGCACTCTGACCAATCCCACAAGCTGTGAGCCTGACGTCAGGGCCTGAAGCTGCTATTATGCGGCTCAATTTTCCCCCTTGCGGAGCAATTCCCATGATCCCAGAACCGCACCATGTTCCCGACAGCAGTGAGTTGCAGCAACTCAGCCTGCAGATTAAACAGTGGGGCAAGGCTCTGGGATTTGCCGAGGTTGGGGTCACAGATACCGACCTGAGCGCCGAAGAGCCGAAATTTCAGGCCTGGCTCGACAATGGCTTCCACGGCGACATGGCCTATATGGCCAACCATGGCATGATGCGCGCACGCCCCGCCGAGCTGCACCCGGGCACCCTCAGGGTGATTGCGGTGCGCATGGATTATTTACCCGAGCACGCCGGCTTTGCCAGCAACCTCAAGGATCCTGAGCTGGGATACATTTCCCGCTACGCAGGAGGTCGTGACTATCACAAACTGATGCGCAACAGGTTAAAGAAGCTTGGTGAGCAGCTCGATGGCGCCCTGGCGGAACTGGGAGCAGCCCCTTCCAACTTCCGCCCCTTCGTCGACTCGGCCCCCATTTTGGAGCGGCCTCTGGCGGAAAAGGCCGGTATTGGCTGGACGGGTAAACACTCACTGATTTTGAGCCGTCAGGCCGGCAGCTGGTTTTTCCTGGGTGAACTGCTGATTAACCTGCCGCTGCCGGTGGATATTCCGGTCAAGGAAGAGTGTGGCAGCTGCGTGGCCTGTATCACCACCTGCCCCACCGGCGCCATAGTGGCCCCCTATGTGGTAGATGGCCGCCGTTGTATTTCCTATCTCACCATAGAGCTTGACGGCCCCATTCCGCTGGAACTGCGCCCCCTGATGGGCAACCGCATCTATGGCTGCGATGACTGCCAGCTGATCTGCCCGGTGAACGCTGAAGCGCCACTGAGCCTTGAGAGTGATTTCCAGATCCGGCCTCAGCTGCGCCAACCCAAGCTGCTGGAGCTGTTTGCCTGGAGCGAGGGGGAATTTCTGGCCAATACCGAAGGCAGCGCCATCCGCCGCATTGGCCACAGGCGCTGGCTGCGCAATATTGCCATCGCCCTTGGTAATGCACCGGCGAGCGAAGCCATAGTCGCCGCCCTTAACGCGCGGCGAGACAGCGCCGAAGTGGATGACATGGTGCGTGAACACATAGACTGGGCGCTTTCTCGCCAACAAGAGGCACTCCAGCAACAGGAACTGGCACTGGATGCCCGTAAAACGGCACGCCTTATCCGCTGCATTGAAAAGGGCTTAGCCAGGGACGCCTGAACCTCAGGGCTGATCCAGGGTAAAGCCCACCTTGATGGTCACCTGCCAATGGGCAATCACCCCGGCCTCCAGGTGGCCCCGGGTTTCCACCACCTGAAACCACCGCAGCTTGTGCAATGACTGGGCCGCGGATTCAATGGCATTTTTGATGGCATCATCGGATCCGATGGCGGAAGAGCCTGTCAGTTCAATGATTTTGTAGGTGTGATTCATGGGGGACCTCCAGTGCACTGAGGGAACCCCCTGAGTATAGTTGCTTAAGCCGGCAGCGGGCAGCGACGACGCAATTCCCGACCGGCAGCCACCATATTGCGCAGTGCCGGTTCCACCTCATCCCAGCTGCGGGTCTTAAGGCCACAGTCCGGATTGATCCACAGTTGCCGCAATGGGATCCGCTGTGCGGCCCGTTCCATCAGCGCCACCATGGCCGCCACATCGGGGATATTGGGCGAGTGGATGTCGTAGACGCCGGGGCCAATCTCGTTCGGATAATCAAAGGCCTCAAAAGCGCCGAGCAGCTCCATGGCTGAACGACTGGTCTCTATGGTGATCACATCCGCATCCATGGCCGCGATGGCGGCTATGGTGTCGTTAAACTCGCTGTAACACATATGGGTATGGATCTGGGTTTCATCCCGCACACAGGCCGCGCTGAGCTTGAATGAGGCCACGGCCCAATCCAGATAGTGCTGCCACTGGTCGCGCCTTAGCGGCAAGCCTTCGCGGAACGCTGGTTCATCAATCTGGATTATGCCTATGCCGGCAGCCTCCAGATCCGCCACCTCATCCCTGATGGCCAGCGCCAGCTGGGTGCAGATAGTCTCACGACTGATATCTTCCCGGGCAAAAGACCAGTGCAGCAGGGTGACGGGGCCGGTGAGCATACCTTTAACCGGTTTATCGGTCAGGCTCTGGGCAAATTCGGCCCACTCCACCGTCATGGGTCTGGGGCGGGACACATCACCATAGATCAGCGGCGGTTTAACGCAGCGGCTGCCGTAGCTTTGTACCCAACCGTTTTTGGTGAAGCCGACGCCGGCCAATTGCTCACCGAAATACTCCACCATGTCGTTGCGCTCCGCTTCGCCATGGACCAGCACATCCAGGCCCAACTTAAGTTGGCGCGAGATGCTGTCACGGGTCACCTGCTGCAGCTGATGACGATACTCAGCCTCGGCCAACTCCCCTTTACGCCAGCGATTGCGCAAACTGCGGATGGCCGCTGTTTGGGGAAAAGATCCTATGGTGGTGGTGGGCAACAAGGGCAGCCGCAGCTTCGCCTGCTGTTGCTGTTGTCGCAACACGAACTCACTGTCGCGCTCAAAATCTGCCTGACTCAGGGCTGCAATACGCCGGGCGACGGCGGTATCGGCGGCCAAACGCTTGGCCTCGCGGCGCGCCTTGCAACGCTCAATGATGGCCCTGGCAGGCTCGGATGCCGGGGTTTGCAACAGCTGCTGCAGCTCATTCAATTCATGCAATTTTTGTTTGGCAAACGCCAGTTGTTGCCTGAGCTCAGGTGCCAGGGCGGTTTCGACGTCCAAATCCACCGGCGAGTGCAGCAGCGAACAGGAGCTGCCGAGCCACAGGCGCTCGCCAAGGGCGTCTGCCACCGGTACCAGGCGCTTGGCAAGCAAATCCAGATCGGCGGCCCAGACATTGCGACCGTTTATCACCCCGGCGCTCAGTACCTGCCCGGATTGCAGCAGCGGCAGAAAATCGTCCAATTGCTCCGGGGCCGACACCAGATCCAGGTGCAAACCGGCGACCGGCAAGGCAGCCACCAGCGCGCTGTGGTGAGCAATGGAGCCGTAGTAGCTGGTCAGAAGCAGCTTGGGAGCCGCTTGGCTTAGCGCCTCGTAGGCCGGGGCAAAGGCCTGCTGCCAGTCCTTATCCAGATCCAGTGCCAGTATGGGCTCCTCAATTTGCACCCAGGCTACGCCCTGGGCTTTGAAGCGCGCCAGCAGCTCGCCATAGGAGTGCAGCAATGCCGGCAACAGGCTCAGCTTGTCAAAGGGCTCGCCCTGAGTCTTGGACAGGTACAGGAAAGACAGGGGACCCAGCAGACAGGGCTTGGGATCGTAGCCAAGGGCCTTGACCTCTTCCACCTCATCAAACAACTGCTGCCAGGCGATGGCAAACTGCTGGTCCCGATGCAACTCGGGCACCAGGTAGTGATAATTGGTATTGAAATACTTGGTCATCTCGGCGGCCGCGGCGCTCTTGCCTGTGGGCGCCCGGCCACGGGCGACCCGAAACAGGGTGTCGAGATCTATGGCATCACCATCACGGTGACGCTCGGGGATCACGTTCAGGGTCGCCGCCAGGGTCAGCACCTGATCGTAAAAAGCGAAATCCCCCACCGGCAATTGCTCGACCCCGGCTTCCGCCTGCCACAACCAATGCTGACGGCGCAGCCGCTGCCCCTGCTCCAGCAATGCCTGCTGGCTGATTTCACCGCGCCAGTATTGCTCCAGGGCGAACTTCAATTCCCGGCGCCGACCTATTCTTGGAAAACCTAGACTATTTAATTGCATATTGTATACCTTGTTGATGTAATATGAGCAAATTGCAACCAAGGCCCGGTTGACATATTCTCAATGGGCGTCTGGACGTCCAGAAGTTTATTGTGGTAGTCTCAGGGCAAGCAATCGAATTGGATTCACGGGCAACATGAGCAACATTCATGTGGAGAGAAAATGATAGAGCTGAGACACCTGCGCACCTTGATGGCACTCAAAGAAAGCGGCAGCCTGGCGGCTGCGGCAAAGAAACGCTTTGTCACCCAATCTGCGCTATCCCATCAGATTAAAGAGCTGGAAACCCGGATCAATTCACCGGTGTTTGTGCGCAAGAGCAAACCTTTGTCTTTCACCCAGGAGGGCTCACGCCTGCTACATCTGGCGGAGGAAATCTTGCCGCGGGTGATGGAGACGGAAACGGATCTCAAGCGCGGGCTGGATCCAGACAGCAACCGGCTCAGGGTGGGTATTGAATGTCACAGCTGTTTTCGCTGGCTGATGCCGGTCATGGAGGCGTTCAGAGATCAGTATCCCCATGCCGAGCTCGATATTTCCAGCCGCCATCTGTTTGATTCCCTCAATGCCCTGGAAACAGGGGAACTGGACATAGTGCTGACCTCGGATCCCGTGCCCGGCCACACCCTGGCCTATCAGCACCTGTTTGATTTTGAGGTGAAGCTGGTGGTGGCCAAGGATCATCCGCTGGCCAGTTTACCCTACGTGGTGCCGCAGCAATTGGCGGGCCAGCCCCTGATTAGCTATCCGGTACCGCTGGAGCGACTGGACTTCTATCGACTGTTTCTGGAACCGGCCGGCATCGAGCCCGGCCCCCAGAAGTGCAGCGATCTGACCTCTGTGCTGCTGCAGCGTATCGCCTGTCAGGAAGGCGTTGCCGCCCTGCCGAATTGGTCCATCAGTGAAGCCCAGGGACTGAGCCTCACCAGTCTCAAGCTGGGGATTGAAGGGCTGAAACGCCCGCTGTTCGGTGCCTATCGCCGCGATGCCGGCGCATCCAGATTGATCCAGCACTGGCTGGAACTGGTGGCCGGCGAAGGTTTGGCGCGTCAGGGCAACCGCTGATAAGCTATTTATGTGAAATAAAAACGCCTGCAACTGCAGGCGTTTTTATTAAGCGAAGCTCACTCAGAGCGGATTGAGCAGCAGGCCACGCATGGACAGTACTCGGCGCAAGATCAAACCCGGTGAATTGGGGTTGCGGGTCTGGCGCAGGTTATGGGCAATCATAAATTCATCTTTGAGCTCTTCATCCAGCCCCAGGGACTCAAAGGCCTCCAGGGTCAGGGTTTGCTGCTGGGTATCTATGATGCTCTTGATGATGCCCAGGGGGAAAGATTCTTCCGACTCGGCATTGAGATACGCAAAAGCGGTCAGGGCGATGATTTGACCAAAGACACTGAACAGCGCCAAGGTCTGGACTTCATCGGGATCTATCTTAACCCCATCCATCTCGATTAAGCTGTCTACCGCAGAAGCAGCAATGCTCTCGGTCAGGCGCCAGTAGCCCTGCACCAACTTCTTATAGGGCTGGGGCAGCTCATCGAGCCTCTCCTTGAGGTAGAAACTGAAGGCATAACGATAGATGTTTATCTGCCCCAGACGGATCAGGGCATCCTTGAGGCTGCGGGTCTTGCCGGGATTGACTGTGGCCACCTGAGCCGTGGTGCTGCGCCACAACAGATGGGCCGCCAACGCAGGATCGGTGGACACTATATCGATCACATTGCGTATGTCTCCATCGGCTATGATGGCCTTTTTCAGCGGAACCAAAATACCCCGCCGCCCGATCACCTGCTCTTCATTGGCAATGATGGCCCTGATCTGGGAAAACACCTGATGCTCAAGCTCAGTCATGTAACACTTTTAAACCTTTTATCCGGGGAACCCTGACAAATGCCGTCGGCAAAGGACCGCATCCATCCCACCTCGATTTTTAATTATCGGGGAATTTACCCACAAAATCCTGCCTATGGTCAAGCTGTATTCCATTGTTACCACTAAATTTCGTGAGCCGCATTTAAAAGGCACCGCTGGCCTGCAAATTGACAAATACCGCCTCGGCCAACGCCTGGTATCCTTGGTTGTTGAAATGCACCCCATCCGACTTCATGCCCGCTGTCGACAACAGATCACTGACAGTGTCGTCCAGCAACGGCAAACCATACTGGTCAGCCAATTCTTCATACAGGGGCATGGGCGACAACAACAGGGATTTATCCGGCACTGCCAACAGCAGCACGGGCACCTGTCTGGTCCGGGCCGCAAGGATCATACCTTCAAGATTAGCCTTTAATTGGCTTTTATCGAGTCCCCTGAGCACATCATTACCGCCTTCAAGCAACAGCAGCAGATCCGGCTGAGTCTGGTCCAACACATCGGCGATACGTGCCAATCCCTGGGCGCTGGTTTCACCTGAAATGCCGGCGTTGATCACCTCACACTCACACAGGGCCGACAGCATTGCCGGGTAATCCCGCCCCTCGCCCGCCCCCACACCCTGGGTCAGGCTGTCACCAAAGGCCAGGATGCGCGCATTTTCCCCCAGATAAGGCAACTTGGGGCCAGAGCAGCCACAGAGCAAGAGCAGAAACAGCAGGGTTCGCCGCACAGGAATTCCGGTTCAATTTGCAACTTACTCATTTATCGCCGAAAAAAAAGCCGGACACAAGTCCGGCCTTTCATTTGCACAACAGATTTGCGGATCAGAAATGGTATTTGATGCTGGCGCTCACCATCCGGCCACTGCCGGGATAATAGCCATTGCCCCAATCGCTGTAATAACCGGCGCTGACATAGTCCTCATCCAGCAGGTTGTCGGCACGGACACTGGCCAGCCACTGACCGCGGCGATAATTCAGCGCCAGGTTGACCAGGGTATAGGCATCCAGTTTGTCCGCCAGATTGGCGTTATCCCCTTCGATATAGCGTTTACCCGTGTACTGGGCATCCAGATACAGCTGCCAGTTGTCGTCCAGATCATAGCTGGCAAAACCGCGACCACTGTGGCGGGCCACCCAGGACAACGCCTTGCCGTCATTGCTTCCTGCGGTAAAGAAAGCATCGGTAAACTGATAGTCCAACCCCAACGCCAGGGCATCCAGGGGCTGCCAATCCAGATCCAGGGCCACACCATAACGGCGCGAGCTGTCGGCATTGACGTTGGCGCCATTGAAATACGCGCTTGGATCTGGCTTGGGTGCGGAGGGATCCCAGACGATTTCATCCTCAAGGTCGAGACGGAAAGCGCTCAGGCGCAGGCTGTAACCCTTGCTGTGATAATCCCAGCCGGCCTCATAGGAGCGACCGGTTTGTGGATCTAGGCCCAATACGCCCTCGGATGTATAGGCCTGCTCATCCACCTTGGCGAAACGGAAGTTGTCTTCCGCCCTCAGGTAAAAGCGCTGCTGCTGGTTGGGACGGTAATTGAGGCCCAACTCCAGCGCATGGGCATCGTTGTCCAGGTTCACACCGGCGGGATAAGTTAAGTCGTCACGCAGCTCGTCCCTGACCTCGGCGTAGCGACCGCCAATCACGTAGCTGAGGCTGGAGCTCAAGGGCACACTGGCCTGCACAAAGGCTGCCGCCAGCTTTTGGGTGTTGGACCTGTCCATGTATGAGTAATCAAACTTGGACTCGCCCCGTGACAAATCGGCCCCGGCAATCAGCTTAAGCTCGCCGGCTTGGATATCATAACGGCCGCTGAATTTGGGACTCAGGCTCAACAGACGTCTTTGGGTGTTGCCCTTGGATCCAAAACTTATCGAATCCACATCCGTGCCGCTGTAATCGGCATCCAGCAGCAAACGCCAATGACTGGACAAGGCCTGCTGATAGCCCAGGCGGGCATTGCGACTGATGCTGTGGTTGTTGTCTGTTATGCCGTCATAGGCAGCTTGGCGGGGATTGTCCCGGAACTGCTCGTCTGTCAGCGCCCCGGCCAATTCACGCTCATCATCATTGAAACCGGCCTCTATAAACAGGCTGCGCTCCCCCTGCTCGTACTGCACCCGCGCCAGCAGGGCACTGGTTTCACTCTCGCTGTGGTCGCGATAGTTATCGCTGTCACGACGATTGGCCGTCAGGTAATAACGCCAGTTGTCGTTGATCGCTCCGGCGTAATCACCGCGAGCCTCATAGGTGGCATAGTTACCAGCCAGCAATTGCAGCGAGCCACTGCCTGCATCCGGTGCCTTGGTGACTATGTTAATCACCCCACCCACGGCCTGATCGCCGTAAAGCACCCCGGCGCTGCCGGAGAGAATTTCAATACGCTCCACCTGGTTGAGGGCAATGGCATTGAGATCCGGTGCGGCGATATCAATATTGTTCAGCCGACGACCGTCCACCAATATCAGGGTATTGCTCGCGGCTTGGCCGGCAGCGAAGCCACGCATGGCCAGCACAGGGCCGGCACCATTATCGCTGAGCTGAATGCCGCTCTGGCCCCGGAGCAGTTCGCCCAGGCTGGTGGCACCACTCATGGCAATGGCGGCAGCGTCTATGACATTGACGTTGGCGGCGAGGTTCAGCGGCGTATCCGCGCTGCGGCCTATGACCACCAGGGTATCTGTGGTGTTGGAATTGCCTTCTGCGGCCTGGACGGCGAAGGTGCCGAGCAGCATGCCGGTAAGAAGGGCGAGAGATGTTGGATGTGAACCCATTAACCTTTGACTCCATCAAGGAAAACGGGGCAAAAGTGCCACGATGGCCCAAGGCCGGTCGCACCCGCAGATCTGCCCACCGAAATCTGGGGATAACCTGGAGGGCCGGTCTCCGGACTTTGGTTAGGGCCGATTGGCCTGCGATCATAAGCTTTAAACGCCCATTAGCTTTAAAGGCCAGGGCGCGCCGGGATCTCACCATTTACCGTTGCGGGGGCAGTGCCGGAATTGCGCCGGCTTCCCGATTATCCCGAACATTCGGGCACCCGGAAGGTTGACAACCCGCCGAGTGTTGGCGGGCCGGCGCATTATAGACATCTATATGGATAAATGTCTAATTGGATTGGTTAAGCTTGATGGGCTGCAAGGGCGCAATAAACTCCCGGTAATTGCTGCCGTTGAGCGGGACATTGGCTGCGGTAAACTCAAGGCCGCGCATGGATTTGTGCATCAGCAGCAGATCTTCGCCGCCACCCAGCACGGCGTAATAGCCTATTTCGCCCCGGGACGACGACTCACCATGAAGATGCGTATCCGGCATGCGGCTGCAGCCGAGTATGGCCTGAAATCCGGATTGTTCACCGGTTGCCATCTCGAGCGCCCCCAGGGGTTCATACACCATTTCCCCCAGACAACTGGCCTTGTAATTGTTTGTGAAGGTTTCGAAAAAGGCCTTCGGCGTTATCCTGTCGCCCATGCCATGGAACCCCTGGACACAGACCAGGCTGGTCCAATCGGCCAAACGCTGCTCCTGTGGCAGGAATTCAGCGCTGAACATACAACAATTCATCGGTGCCGACCTGGCGCCAGTTGTCAGGCAATTGAAAATTCAATACGGTATCGTAAACTTTCAGCTCTTCCGCCCCGGCAGGGAGCTGAGCAGCAACCAATGCCGTCAAACCTATCCAAACAATATTATTCCACTTCATCATTAAACTCCCTGTTGTGTGCCGACTTTCCCTGTCCACATGACCCAAGCGTCACAATCTTAATCGCAGATTGTGTAGCTATCATTTCCTTTAAGCATTAAATGTCAAGCAGATAAAAAAACGCCGCAGCTGCGGCGTTGTATTTTTGCCGGTGTGTCTTTATGCCAGCGCTTTGGGATTTGCCCCATAGACATTGGTTTCGGCACTGTCCTGCACCATAAAGATCAGCAGCACTATCCAACCTATAACGGGGATGAAGTTGAGCAGCTGCCACCAACCGCTGCGGCCGGTATCATGCAAACGCCTGGCGCCCACGGCCAGAGACGGCAGCAATAGTGCCAGGGCAAACAGGTTCACAATCCAGGATGCACCCAGCAGATAGTCAAGACCGGCCAGCAGGACATAAAAAATCAAGTAAAACAGCACAAACATCCAGTATTCGGTACGACGGGCGCGCCCGGTGAAGTCGGCGTACTTGACGATGGCACCAATAAAATATTGCATTCCAGCTCCTTAATTGGGAATTCCCACTTTAATCCTTTAACATCAACATACTACACCTATTTGGTGCTGAGATTCACTTTACCACGTTAGGCACCGAGGCCAAGTCGTTATTTAGACTGACAAAACTGGTGTGACCAGATACAAGCGTAAAAAATAGGTTCTGCTTCAGCAAGGTAGGATTTCCAAATATGCTTCCGGTCCGGCGAAGTCCCATCCATGGACCGGCCGGGGGCAACAAGGTATATTGCCACCACGCAATTCCGTTATCCGCATGTCTCTTTGTCAGCCTGCATGCAAGATTCAATAAGGACGTTTCATGGCCAGCCTGAGCAGTATTCATATCTATCCCGTCAAATCCATCCGCGGCCAAACACTCCCGGAGGCCAGGGTGGCAGAGGAAGGCCTGATTGGCGACAGACGCTTCATGGTGTGCGGCCTCGATGGTCGTTTCTTTACCGCCCGCACGCATCCGAGACTGTCGCTGATCTACAGTGAATACGTCTCGCCACAGGCCGTCCATGCCGGCGCCCTGGAGTTGCACTTTGACGATATGCCCCCCCTCAGGCTGGAGCCAGACCGATTTGCTTCCGCCCCCTTGGCCACCGGTGTTTGGAAAGATAGCTTCAGTGCTCTGACCACCACGAAAGAGGCGGATGCCTGGATCACCGCGGTACTGGGGGAGCCGGCCAAACTGTTATGGCTTGGCGAACAATCGGCCCGTTTTCGCCAACAAACCGGTGGCCGGGTCAGTTTTGCCGATGGTTACCCCTTGCTGCTGATAAGCCAGGCCTCACTGGAAGATCTCAACAATCGCAGCGACCGACTCAATCGGATGGCGCAGTTTCGCCCCAATCTGGTCATTGAAGGCGTTGACGCCTTTGCCGAGGATAGCTGGGACAGGATCCGTATCGGTGAAGTGGAGTTCAAGGTGGCCAAACCCTGCGGTCGCTGCGTGATGACCACCCTGGAGCAGGACAGCACCGAGTTCCATCCGCTGAAGGAGCCCCTCGACACCCTCAGTCGCTATCGTCGCAGCGGCAATGGCGATGTCGATTTTGGCCAGAATCTTATCCCGCTCAATGAAGGAAGCATAAGGGCCGGTGACAGTTTGACTGTGCTGAGCTACAAAGAGCCGCAGCACTATGCCGATGGTGCAACCCCCAAGCGGCGGCTGCGACTTGTCTCCAAGGACACCCTGGCAGCGGACTTTGTCTCGCTGTATTTGCAGGCCGAAGATGGCAAGCCGCTGCCAAACTTTATCGCCGGCCAACACCTCAAGCTGGCCTTTGATATCGACGGTAAGCGCCATATTCGTCGCTACAGCCTCAGTGCCTCACCGCTGGAGCCGGGCTGGCGCATCAGTGTCAAACGGGCCGCCGGAGGGGTGATGTCCAATATCATCCACGACAGATTACAGCCCGGCGATGTGCTGCTTGCTGACCTTCCGTCGGGCAAATTCCGGCTGCGCAGCGGCAAAGCGCCGCTGTTCATCAGCGCCGGTTCCGGCATTACGCCCATGTTATCCATGGCCCGCACCTTGATGCAGCAGGATAAGTTTGATGACGGCAAGCGCTTGGCTGCGGCCCGTTTTATTCACCTGTGCCGCACCGAGGCAGATGTTCCCGAGGCCGAGTTGGCGCACTTAACCGGCGCCGGCATGCCCTTGATGCTGCTGCTCAGCCAGCCAGGTGACGACTGGCCGGGTCTCAGGGGACGACTTGATCGCCATCATCTGCAAGGGATTGAGGATTTGCTGGAGCGAGACGTTTATCTTTGCGGCCCGGCGCCCTTTATGGCCGAGATAGAGCAAGTCTTGTTGTCATTGGGGCTGGCAGCTGATCAGATTCAGCAGGAATTGTTCGGCAAACCCGGCAGGAAACCCAAGCAGGCGCCCAAACAGGTCCGGATCCAGATAGGTGAACAGGTATTTACCGGTGATAATCAGCGACCCATATTGGATCAGGCCGAACAGCAGGGCTTGTCCATGCCCTGGTCCTGCCGCGCCGGGATCTGCAGTGCCTGCAGGCACCAGTTATTGGAAGGGGAAGTGTATCAGCCCAAGGCTCCGGCACTGAGCGCCGCCGAGCGGGCCGAAGGCAAAATCCTTGCCTGCTGCGCCATTCCCCAGGGCGATATCAAGCTCGAACTCTGACTCACAGCGGCTGCAGCTGCTCCACCAGCAGCTGCAGGCTCTGATTGCCGCGAAATTCGTTCACATCCAACCGATAGGCCAGTTGCACCTCGCGTATACCGGCATCGGGCCAGATGGCTGTGTCTATATTGAAGGCAATGGCATCAAGCATCAGGCTGCCACAGCCGGTCTCCAGCACCATTTTCAGATGTTTGTCGCCCACCAGACGCTGTTGCAACAAGCGAAACCGGCCGTCAAATAACGGCTCTTCAAATCCCTGGCCCCAGGGACCGGCGCCGCGCAGCAGCTCGGCAGTCTCCAGGGTTAACCAGCGGGGCTCAAGTTCACCGTCACTCAAAATTTCACCGGTTAACTGTTCAGGCGCCAGCAGCTGCTGCACTGCCTGTTCAAAGGCGGCTGCGAAAGCGCCAAAATCCGTGGCCCTCAGGCTTAAGCCCGCCGCCATGGCATGGCCACCGAACTTGAGCAGCAGCCCCGGATGACGGCTGTTGATCAGTTCCAGCAGATCGCGCATATGCAGGCCCTTGATGGAACGGGCCGAGCCCTTGATTTCGCCATCGCCGGCATCGGCAAAGGCAATCACAGGCCTGTGATACCTGTCCTTAATTCTCGACGCCAGTATGCCGATCACCCCCTGGTGCCAGTCATCCCGGTAAAGGGCTATGCCCCAGGGCAATTCGCTGTCTGCCAGGCTCAGGCGCTGCAGGCTGGCCAGCGCCTCCTGCTGCATCCCGGCCTCCAGTTCACGGCGCTCGGCGTTGAGACCGTCAAGCTCGGCGGCCATGCGTCTGGCCTGCATGAAATCGTCACACAGCAGGGTTTCAACCCCGAGGGACATCTCATCTAGGCGACCGGCGGCATTGAGCCTGGGACCGACGGCAAAACCAAAATCCGAGGCCACAATCCGGGCGGGATTACGCTTGGCCACTTCCAGCAAGGCGGTAATTCCGGGACGACAGCGACCGCTGCGCACCCGTTTGAGGCCCGCATCCACCAAAATGCGGTTATTGGCGTCCAGGCTGACCACATCGGCCACTGTGCCCAGGGCCACAATGTCCAGCAGGCAGGCGAGGTTGGGCTCTGCCAATCCCCTGGAGACAAACCAATCGCGGCTTCTGAGCTCGGCCCGCAGTGCCAGCATAAGGTAGAAGGCCACCCCAACCCCGGCAATGGACTTGCTGGCAAAGGTACAACCCGGCTGGTTGGGATTGACTATGGCATCGGCAAGCGGTAATTCTGCGCCCGGCAGGTGATGATCCGTAATGACCACCTGCATACCGGCTGCCTTGGCGGCCGCCACTCCCTCAACACAGGAAATGCCATTATCGACTGTGATAAGCAGCTCGGCCCCGCGCTCTTTGGCCACCGCCACCAAGGGCACACTCAGGCCGTAGCCAAAGTCAAAACGATTGGGGATCAAAAAGTCGGTGTTGCCGGCCCCCATCATGGCCAGCGCCAGCAGGCAGACGCTGGTGGAGGTGGCACCGTCGGCATCAAAATCACCCACGATCAAAATCTTTCGCCCCGCCGCCATGGCATCGGCCACCAATACGGCCGCCGCTGCCAATCCCTTCATGGTCTCGGGCCTGAGTAAACGGTTTAATTCCGGCTCACACTCTTCGGCCTTGGTTCCGCGTCGGGCCAGCAGCTGTTTGAGCAAGGGATGTAAATGGCTTGGCAGATGACTGTCATCCACCTGGGGGCGTCGGACTATCTGGTGATACACGGGAGAGTGATTTCCTTCGACTGGCATAATGAAAAAGGTGAGCCTGGGCCCACCTTGGTCAACTAAAGCTTACTGTCACTAACGCTTGGCGTGACGTTCCAGATTGTTGTACAGATCCTTGGGCGGCTGATAGCCGGGGATCAGGGTACCGTCTTCCAAGATAAGCGCCGGAGTGCCGTTGATACCGAACGTCGCACCCAGGTTGTACTGCTCGGCAATGTTCGCATCGCAGCTGGCGGCCTTTATGGCCTTACCGGCCTTGGCGTCATCCATGGCCTGGTGAGGATCTTTGGCACACCACACGGCTTCCATTTGCTCGGCGTTTTCAGACGGCACACCCTGACGGGGGAATGCCAGGTAGCGCACTGAGATCCCTAGGTCATTGTATTCAGCCATTTGCTTGTGCAGTTTACGGCAATAGCCGCAAGTGATATCGGTGAACACAGTCACCACATGCTTTTCATCCTTGGCCTTGTATACCAACATCTTGTCTTCAAAAGGCTTGAGCATTTCCATCCGCGGTCCTGCCAGTGCCGCTTCGGTCAGGTTATCCATGCCCTTGTCGAGATCATACAGATTACCGTGGAACAGCTTGCTACCGTCCTCATTGATATAAAGCACACCACGATTGGTGATGACCTGGAAAAGGCCTTTCACGGGCGCTGGCTCGATAGAAAGCACGTCCACCCCCAGGGTGTCGGTCAGCTTTTGTTTGAGCTGCTCAGGCGCTATGGGGGCCGCGATCAGGGTCGCGGGCACCATGACCAGAGAAAAAATCAGGCTTAGGGCAAGTTTCATTTTCATTCCTTATTTGGGGCCTCTAGGCCACCATTTAATTATTTGACCCGTAACAGGGCTGAAAAGTTACAGCCTGGGGCAATTAAAAGCAAACCCGGAATAGCATCGAGCCTCAGCCCCGGGGATGATGTTCACTGTGCAATGCCGCCAAACGCGCCTTGGCCACATGAGTATAGATCTGTGTGGTCGACAGGGAACTGTGTCCCAGCAATAGCTGTACCACCCGCAGATCGGCGCCATGGTTGAGCAGATGGGTGGCAAAGGCGTGGCGCAGGGTATGGGGCGAGATGTTACAGTCGATACCGGCCCTCAGGGCGTAAAGCTTGATTCTGTGCCAAAAGGTCTGGCGGGTCATCTGCTGACCGCGCCGGGATGGAAACACCACCTCACTTTGCCCCTGGGGCAGCAGTTCGGTCCGGCCACGGGCAAAAAAACGCTCCAGCGCCTCAAGGGCCACTTCGCCCATGGGCACCAGCCGTTCCTTACCGCCTTTGCCTGTTACCCGCACCAGCCCCTGACGCAGGCTGATACCCGACATGTCCAGGCTGACCAATTCGGTTACCCGTAGCCCGGTGGCATACAGCAACTCGAGCATGGCCTTATCGCGGATTTCCAGCGGGTCATCCTCATTGGGCTCGGCCAGCAAGGCTTCCACCTGGGCCTCACTCAGGGTGCCCGGCAGCTTACGCGCCAGCTTGGGGGACTCGATAAGGGCGCAGGGATCCTTGGCAATCCGTTGCCCGAGCAGCAAATAGCGATAGAAGCGCCGCAAACTGCTGAGCAGACGGGCACCGGAACTGCGGGCCTTGCCCTGGGCATAGCGCAGGGCAAGGTAGTCTCGGATCTGTTCGCTGTCGGCCAGCAGCAAGCTACTGCCCTGACCGCTTAGCCAGGCCGAATAATGGCGCAAGTCGCTGCGATATGCCTCAAGCGTATTGTCGGCCAGACCGCGCATGGACCAAAGATCATCGAGAAACAGTTCGATCAGTGGATCGTCACCGGCCGGACTCAGCACAGACAACAGACTTCTCCCGCTATAGCTGTCACACCAACTGCACCTGACGGCGGCCAATGAAAAGGCAGATCACCATGGTGACCAGGGTCGGCAACAGCCAGGCCATCCCCTCGTCATGCAAGGGCATAAACTGGAACAGGCTCATATCGGCACCGGCAGCCTTAAGACCATCAATGGCACCGAACACCAGGGCCACCGACAATACCAATCTGTGTGCAAAGGCGGCGTTGGCAAAACGTTCGGTCAGGAAGGTCACAGCCACCAGGGCTATCACTACCGGATAAATGCTGACCAGCACTGGGATACTGATGCTGATAAGTTGGGTCAGCCCCACGTTGGCCACCACGGCGCAGATCAGGCTGAACAGCACCACGAAACGGCGATAACTGACCGTAGGCAAGAGTTCACTGAAGTATTCGGAGCAGGCGGTTACCAAGCCCACGGCCGTGGTCAGGCAAGCGAGGCTGACCACCAGGGCGAGCAAGGCCGAACCTGGAGTGCCGAATTCACGGGTGACGTAACGGGTCAGAATTTCTCCCCCGTTGCCGGCACCAGCAGCGAGATCGCCGGCGCTGGCGCCAAGGAAAAACAAGGATACGTACACAAAGGCCAGTCCCGAGGCAGCGATAAAGGCTGCCCGGATTAGATAGCGGGTCTGATCGGCCGGTGTGTCTATGCCCTTTTTGCGCAGCAGGTCGATAATCAGCATACCGAACATAATCGACGCCAGGGTATCCATGGTGTTGTAGCCTTCCAGAATCCCTTTAATCAAAGGGCTCTTGGCATACTCCCCCTGGGGAGCGGCGAACTCACCTGCAGGCAACAGCATAACCGACGCAGCCAGGGCCACCAGCAGGGTCAACAACACCGGAGTCAACACTTTGCCGACACTGTCCAGCAACTTGCCGGGAAACAACGACAGCATCATGGTGATAAAGAAAAACACCAGGGTAAACAGCAACTGGGAGACATTGAGACTCAGATTGCCAAGCTGCCAAACGGCATTGGTATCGCCGAGAAAGGGTTTGACGCCTATTTCATAGGCCACAAGGCCCGTGCGCGGCGCCGCAAAGGCAGGTCCTATGATGATATAGATGGCTATCGCCAGGGCGGTTGCCGCAAATGTCGGTAATAAGGCCATCACCTTACCCTGGGACTTGGCAACGGCAATCAGGCCAATCAATGGCATGCCAACCGCAGTGATCAGGAATCCGGCCATGGCCAAAGACATGTTTTCACCAGCCAACATACCGGCAAAGGGAGGAAAAATCAGGTTTCCGGCGCCGAGGAAAAACGCAAAGGTCATAAAACCCAACCCCAGCGTATCCGAAAGTGTCATTTGTGTGCTTTTCACTAAGTATTCCAACTTTATAATGTTTTTTTTAACAAACCTACGGAATTATTCGGTTCTTGACCAGAGGGGCAAGTCCATAATCCTGAGGTGTAAACCCTGAATGACAGGGTAGCGCCGCAAAAATCCCAATCCTTGGTTCAATTCCTGACCAATCGGGGCCAGGTACGACAGAGATGTCCGTTTAAAGTGCGTACTTCCCGGGGGAACGGGCACTTTGCCACGGTTGGAAAGTTCAGACTATTACCAGACTTGCCCACTGCCCACAAGCCTTGCGGCCTCCGAGCAGCTAAAAAGTCCCCATCCATTCCCAAGGCGAGGCGGGCCGGTTTCCAGGCCCAGGGCAGTTTCGGCGTCGAACCTGAGTGAATTGGGCCGACAGCTCAGACCAGCAAGCAGGGCAATAGCCAGGCCGGCTTATGCCAGCCACGTTTTGCTGACTTGCTTCGGCAACTTTTTTGTTAGAATAGGCGCGGTTCAATCAGGCCCAGGCCCGGACTCCCAACCCAAACTCCAGTGCGGAAGCGATTTTATGCCCTTCAGCTTTAAACAATTCCATATTGACGATCGCAACTGCGGTATGCCGGTGAGCACCGACGGCGTATTGCTGGGGGCCTGGTCGCGGCTGCCGAACACGGGACGGGTTCTTGATATTGGCGCCGGCAGCGGGCTGCTGAGTCTGATGGCGGCCCAGCGCTGCCCTGCCAGCATAGTCGCTATAGAAATTGAATCCGGGGCAGCCGAGGCATGCCGGCGCAATTTTGCCGCCAGCCCCTGGAATGACAGGCTGCAACTGCTCGAAGGCGACGTTCAACAACTTGCGTTCGATACGCCCCACCTGGCAAACGGCTTTGAACACATAGTCTGCAATCCCCCCTATTTCAGCTCTGGGCCCCAATCGAACAAGCAGGGACGGGCCCAGGCCAGGCACGACAACCACCTCAGCCTGGATAAGCTGCTGCGGATCATCGCCCGGTTATTGACGCCCCTGGGCCGGGCAAGCCTGATCCTCCCCACCTATGCCGAAGGAGCACTGCTGGCTGCCGCCGACGGCGCGGGCCTGTGCCTTAGCCGCCGCACCCTGGTGCAAAGTATCCCGGGCAAGGCCCCCAATCGCCTGCTGCTTGAAATCGGCCCAGGCCAACAAATCCTTGAACATGCCAGTCTGTGTATCCGCGATGAAACCGGGCATTACAGCCATGAAATGGCCGCCCTTACCCGCGACTTTTACCTGAATCTCTGATTGCGGTTTCAGTCCGTCGGCAAAGCACCTATAATACCGCGCTTGAACCTGTTGAGATGCCACGCATGCAATTTGAAGATTTCCAGCTCGACCCCAGCCTGCTCATAAACCTGAAGGCCATGGGCCACAATGCCCCCACCACCATCCAGCGTGAAACCATCCCCCTGGCCATGAACCAGCAGGATGTACTGGCCCGCGCCCCCACAGGAACAGGCAAGACCGCCAGCTTTTTGCTGCCGGCACTGCAGCATCTCATCGACTTTCCCCGTCACAGAGCCGGCCAGGCCAGGGTGCTTATCCTGACCCCGACCCGTGAACTGGCCAGCCAGATCCACCGTTATGCCTGCCATCTGGCGACCGGATTAGATCTCGATATCGCCATCATCACCGGCGGTGTCCCCTATGGTCCCCAGGAGGCCGCCCTCAAAGGCAATGTGGACATTCTGGTGGCCACCCCGGGCCGTTTGATGGAATACCTGGACAAGGATCTGTTCGACGCGCAGCTGGTGGAAGTGCTGGTTATAGACGAAGCCGACCGCATGCTGGACATGGGTTTCTCCCAGGCGGTACAGACCATAGCCATTGAAGCCCAGGGTCGCAAACAGGGCATGCTGTTCTCGGCAACGCTGGAAGGTGGCGGCGTGGCCCGCTTCGCCCGTGAGTTGCTGAATGAGCCGGTGTTTATCGACGTCGAAGCTCCCCGCAGCGAAAAGGCCAAGATCCACCAATGGATCCATCTGGCCGATGACAAGGCACACAAATTTGCCCTGCTGTGTCATCTGCTCAGACAGGAAGAAGTTAAACGCGCCATAGTGTTTGTCAAAACCCGCGACGTGGTGGCCAGCCTCGAAGGTCAATTGCAACAGGCCGGCATTGCCTGCGCCTTTATGCGCGGCGATATGGAACAGAAGAAACGCTTCCAGGCCCTGGGCCGATTCACCAAGGGTGAAGTGAATGTACTGCTCGCCACGGACGTGGCCGCCCGCGGTATCGATATTGACGACATCACCCATGTGATCAACTACGACATGCCACGCTCGGCAGATACCTATGTGCATCGCATAGGCCGAACCGGCCGCGCCGGAGCCAAGGGCACCGCCATCAGCCTGGTTGAAGCCCACGATATGCGGGTGGTGGGTAAAATTGAGCGTTATATCGAGATGCCGCTGAAACGCCGCGTCATCGAAGAGCTGCGCCCCAAGCACAAAGAAGCCAAGGTCCCCGGCAAGAAAAAAGCCAAGGATGTCAAAAAGCCAAAGAAACCCAAGAAGCCGAAAAAGTAAGCTTTTGTGTCAAAGTTGACATCCCTTTAAGATTAAGACCTCCCCACGGAGGTCTTTTTTTATCATTGAATAACAATGCGTTGCGCATTCCCCACTCGCCTCTGTCGAAATTTTATTCGCCACGAAATTCAGCTAACCGAACTCCATTCGGCAACGAATGCGACAAACCATTAATTTCTGATACATTTGCGTTACAAAAAGTGATTTATGTCACCGCCTGTCTTTGATACCTTTAGCGCCATTACACCTGAAATGGATAAGCGGGATAACATGTTCAAACTCATTTTGCGCCGGGCCTTACCCCCTGTTCTCATATTGATCGCCTTTGTTTTACTTGCAAAACTGTTGATGTTCACAAAAACAGAGCCGGAACAAAAGGCCGATGAAGCCCCGGTTCCCATAGTGGATGTCACCCAAATTCAGCAACAGACCTTGTCGCTGAATCTCCCCAGCTATGGGGTGGTCAGCCCCAAATACAAGACCCAACTGGTGACAGAGGTCAAAGGGCGGTTACTGAGCATCTCCAACAATTTTGTTGCCGGGGGCATTGTGACCAAGGGTGAAGAACTGGCGGTGATTGAACCTTCGGACTACGAGGCCGATCTGATGCAGGCGGAAGCAAGCCTGGCCCAGGCCACCGCAGCCCTCAACGAAGAAATCGCCCGCGGTGAAGTGGCCAAGATTGAGTTCAAGGGCTACGACAAGGGCATGCCGCCGGAGCTGGGTCTGCGTATTCCGCAGCTCAAGAAGGAGCAGGCCAATGTCAAATACGCCGAAGCCGCCATGGCCCGCGCCAAACGCAATCTGGAACGCACTGTGATCCGCGCCCCCTTCGATGGCATTATCAAGTCCCGCAACGTGGATCTGGGGCAATACGTGACCCTGGGCACCAATCTGGGTGAGTTGTACGACACCGCCATCGCCGAGGTCCGTTTGCCGCTGGCCAATGACGATCTCGCCTATCTGGAATCTGTGGAAAACCCCGATACCGAAGTGACCCTGAGCGCCTCGCTGGCGGGTAAGGACATTGAATGGGCCGGTACCATAGTTCGCAGCGAAAACATGATTGATGAAGCCAATCGCATGGTGTACCTGGTGGCCGAAGTGAAGGACCCTTATCTGCGGGCCCACAAGGCAGCCGGTCAACTGCCGCTCAAGTATGGCAGTTTTGTTAATGCCACCATCAAGGGGCGCACAGTGGCAGGTATAGTTAAGTTGCCACGCCACATAGTGCGTAATGATACAGTCGCCGTGGTGCGCGCCGACAACACCCTGGAAATACGCCAGGTGAATGTGGTGCGCAGCGATGCCGAGTTTGCCTATGTGAAAGACAGCCTCAAGGACGGCGAGCGCATTTCACTGACCAGCCTCAACAACATGGCCACCGGCCAGCTGGTCAAGGTTTCCGGTGAGGAAGACAAGACCAAGCGTGACGAAGATGAGCAGAAGGACACCCGACTGGCACAGGCAGGAAGCAACTGATGGATACCAATAAGGGAATTATTGCCTGGTTCGCCCGCAATACAGTGGCGGCCAACCTGCTGATGTGGGTATTGATCATCGGCGGTCTGTTCAGCACCATGCTGATCAACAAGGAAGTGTTTCCAAGTTTTGATCTCAATTACCTGCGCATTTCCGTAGCCTATCCGGGCGCTGCACCGCAGGAGATTGAAGAAGGGATCACCATCAAAATCGAGGAAGCCATCCAGGACATCAGTGGTATCAAAAAGATGACCTCTGTGGCCAGCGACGGTGTCGGTTCGGTCAACATAGAAGTGGAAGACGGCTTCGATGCCAAGCGGGTGCTGGATGAGGCCAAGCTGCGTATCGATGCCATTGCCACCTTCCCGGCCAATATCGAAAAACCCAACATCTACCAGATAAAGCCCGAAAACAATGTCATCTGGGTCTCTGTCTATGGCGATCTCAGCCTGCACGAGATGAAGGAACTGGCCAAGACGATTCGTGACGACATCAATGCCCTCCCCGCGGTGACCCGGGCCCAGGTGACGGGTACCCGCAACTACGAAATTGGTATTGAGGTTTCGGAAGACAAGCTCAGGGAATACGGCCTGACCTTCTCCCAGGTGGCTGCCGCGGTACAAAGCTCCTCTTTGGACCTGCCCGGTGGTGCCATCCGCGCCAAAGACGGTGATATTTTGCTGCGCACCAAGGGCCAGGCCTACACGGGTGATGACTTTGCCGGCATAGTGGTCAGCACCCGTCCCGATGGCAGCCGGGTGTTGTTACCCCAGGTGGCCAATATCAAGGACGATTTCGAAGAACGTCTGGAATACACCCGCTTCAATGGCAAACCTGCAGCCATTATTGAAGTGCTGAGTGTCGATAAGCAAAACGCCCTCGATATTGCCCAGCAGGTGAAAGATTATGTGGCCAAGAAACAGGGAGATTTACCTGCCGGTGCCAAACTCGACACCTGGGGCGATCTGACCCACTACCTCAAGGGCCGTTTGAACATGATGCTGTCGAACATGTTCTATGGCGCCCTGCTGGTATTTATCATCCTGGCGCTGTTCCTCGATCTCAAGCTCGCCTTCTGGGTGATGATGGGGCTGCCGGTGTGTTTCCTCGGCACCATGCTGTTGATGCCCTTTGAACCCTTCCATCTTTCCATCAATATGCTGACCCTGTTCGCCTTTATCCTGGTACTGGGGATAGTGGTGGACGATGCGATAGTGATAGGGGAAAGTGCCCACACCGAAGTGGAGCGGCACGGCCAATCGGTAGAGAATGTTATCCGTGGCGCAAAAAAAGTGGCCATGCCGGCCACCTTCGGGGTATTGACCACCATTGCGGCCTTTATTCCCATGTTGATGGTATCCGGTCCCATGGGGATCATCTGGAAATCCATTGGTTTGATAGTCATTCTCTGTCTGGCCTTCTCACTGGTGGAGTCCAAGTTAATACTGCCGGCCCACCTGGCACACATGAAGGCCAAAACCGGTGAACCGCGCACCGCACTGGGACGTTGGAAAGTGCGTTTCAACGAGCGGGTTCAGTTCTTTATCCATCATAAGTACCGTAACTTCCTTGAGACCGCCATTCGCCACAGGTATTCGGTGATCAGCGCCTTCGTAGGGGTGTTAATCCTGTCGATAGCCCTGGTGGCCAGTGGCAAGGTGCGCTGGGTGTTTTTCCCCAACATTCCATCGGACTTCATCCAGGTGAATCTGGAGATGGACGAGGGCAGCTCAGAGGAGAACACCCTCAAAGTAGTGCAGCAGATTGAAGATGGTCTGTACCGCATGAATGCGCAAATGGAGCAGGAAACCGGTGCTCCAGTGGTAAAGCACAATTTTATAGCCATGAATTCCCGCACCTCAGCCTTTATCTTCGCCGAACTCACCAAGGGTGAGGATCGTGAGGTGGATGGCGAGACGATAGCCGAAGCCTGGCGCAAGGCGCTGCCGGAACTGGTGGCAGTGAAAAAGCTCAGCATGAATGCCCGCACCAATGACGGTGGCGGCGATATCTCCTTCCGCCTGACCTCATCGGATCTGGAGCAGTTGGCTGCCGCATCAAGAGAGCTGAAGCAGAAACTCGCCAGCTACGAAGGCGTGTATGACATTGCCGACAATTACTCTTCCGGCAGCCATGAAATTCGCCTCAAGATCAAACCCGAGGCCGAAGCCCTGGGCCTGACCCTGTCGGATCTGGCCCGTCAGGTGCGCTATGGATTCTATGGTTACGAGGCCCAGCGCATTTTGCGCAACAAGGAAGAAGTGAAGGTCATGGTACGCTACCCACTGGAGCAGCGTCGTACCGTGGGCGATCTGGAGAACATGCTGATCCGTACCCCCGATGGGACTGCCGTACCTTTTGGCAATGTGGCCCAAATAGAGATGGGCGAGTCCTTCTCCTCCATTACCCGGGTTGATGGCCACAGGGCCATCAGCATTACCGCCAACGCCAACAAGGACAAGGTAGAACCCTCCAAGGTAACGGCCGAAATTGAAAAGGAATTTATCCCCGAGCTCAAGCGCAAGTATCCCAGGATAGATACAGCGCTGGATGGCGCCAGCCAGGACGAGGCAGATGCCATTATCGGCCTGGTGCAGGGCCTGTTCTTTGCCCTGTTTACCATATACGCCCTGATGGCCATACCGCTCAAGTCCTACAGCCAGCCCATGATCATCATGTCGGTGATCCCTTTCGGCATGATTGGTGCCCTGTTTGGCCATCTGCTGCTGGGTCTGGACATGAGCGTGCTCAGCCTTTGCGGCATCATAGCCCTGGCAGGGGTGGTGGTGAACGACTCGCTGATCCTGGTGGACTTTGTTAACCGGGCCCGGGAACAGGGCTATGCCATCAAGGACGCGGCGGTCAATTCCGGCTGTTATCGTTTCCGCGCCATTATCCTCACCTCGCTGACCACCTTCGTTGGCCTGGTGCCCATCATTATGGAGCGCAGCCTGCAGGCCCAGATAGTGATCCCCATGGCCACCTCTCTGGCTTTCGGTATCCTGTTCTCCACCCTGGTGACCCTGATAATGGTGCCACTGCTGTACATAGTGCTCGATGATGTCGCCAGGTTATGGCGCCGCTTCTTTAATTGGTGGTGGCAACCCAAGGCCAAGACAAGCCCGGATGCGGCAGCAGAGCCACAACTTGGCAGGTCTGAGTTGCTGACCGACCCACTGGATTAATGCCGCATATAAAAGGGGAGCCCGTGCTCCCCTTTTTTATTGTCCAACGCCGCAATTTCGGGACTCTGCTTCTCTTGGCTTGCGTCTGTTAACCGGGGCGATTCGTGTTAACATACCTGTCAATTTCAGCCCAGCGGAATCCTGTTTCCCATGTTCAAGCGCTCTCCTGGTTTGCCATCGCTTTCGTCTCTTTTGATAGATGCGCAGGGTGTTCATTGGTCCCAACAACGCATGCTGGCCCTTGGCAGCCAACTGGCAATGTTGGTGATCACCATGGTGCTGATCACCAATGTGATCATCACCCTGGGCGAGCGCCGCTTGCAGGAGGAGTGGGCGACCCAAAGGTACAGTGAACTGCAAACCGTCGGAACCCTGATCGCCGACAAGGTCACTTTTCAGCAATTCCGAACCCAGACCTTCGCCCGGGGCGAAAGCTTAAGGCAGTATTTGGATAATCCGGGGGAAGAGGAAAAAGCCCGCCTGCTGTCCCAGTGGCAGTCGCTGCAGAAGAACATTCCCGAACTCATGGGGGTGGCCCTGTTTGATGCCAATGGCAAGTTCCGCTTCTCCAGTAACGATGTCTTTGGCCAGGGGCCGGTACCCGCTCCTTTGCTGGGTAACAATCGCAACATGGGCGGCAATGAAATTTACACCTCGCCGATGGACTTCCTGAATCAGGACGGCAATCTTGAGCCCTATATGTACCAGTTGGCCTGGTTGGAAAATCCCGATCAGAGCATAAGGGGCTATCTGGTGACCTATAACTCCATGCTGCGTACCCTGGAACTGATAAAACCTGCCATATCGGGCAGCCAGTCTCCCATGATGATGTTTGATACCCAGGGCCTGCTGTATGCCGGCGCATCCTCCATGTCGCCGTTACCCAGGCTGCCAGACACCCTCAGCGGCAGCCTGAGGCAAACCTATCCGGCACTGTGGCGCCAGATGGCCATGAGCAACTTTGGCCAATTCCATGGTGATGATGCCACCTTCGTTTATCTCAAGGTGGAGTTGACCACCCAGTATGAAACGCGGCGGGAATATTTTTTGGTGTCCTACATCCGCAATGAAGATATAGCCACACGTTTCAGCCAGTGGCACACCCTACTGATAGTGGTTGCTATTCTGGTGACATTGCTGGCGGCCGCAGTGATAGTGCTCAGCCACCTGTTCCGCCTTGAACAGCGCTCCCGTCATGTGGGTATTCGGCTGGCCAACACCCTGTTTGCCGGCGATACCGGCAGCCTGCTGGTCAATGATAATGGCCGTATTCTGAGTGCCAACCCCGCCGCTGCGAAAGCACTGATGTTGGCGCCCGATGAGTTGAAAGATCGCAGTCTGCAACGTTGTCTGCAACTGGATGATGAAGCCTATAGCGCCCTTAAACAAACACTTCAACAAAATGGCAGTTGGCGTGGTGAAGTGGATCTGGGGCCCGAGGAAGGCGGTGTGCTCAGGGTCCATATCCGCCATGCCCAGCAAGGCCATGAAGCCAAGAGCTATTCGCTGGTGACCCTGGAGGAAATCAGCGAATTGGCACATTGCCAGCAGGAACTCAAACACAATCAGTTGCTTGGTGAAAGCGCTGTGGCCGCAGCCCTCACCCGCGCCGATGGCAGTCTGTTGAAAACCAACGCCGCCTTTGATCAATTGCTGCAACCCGGTGAGCTGCAATGTCACAATCTGGCAGAACTGCTGGAAAACGATCTGGGCAACCAATGGCCCAGGATAGTGCAGCAAATCGCCATGCAGGGACAGTGGCAGGGGCAGATTCTGTGCACCGACCGCAGTCGCCTGCAGTCCTGCCTGCAGGCCACGCTCAAAGGCCATTTGGACGAAGATGGGGAAGTGGAGTTTATTGTCTGCACCTTGGAGCTGGCGGCTCCGAGGCAGAAGTTGCGGGAAAGCGGCGATCTGGTGCCCCACCGCAGCACCATTTTGTCGAACCTCAATGACCTGGAACATTATTTCCAGTCACTGCCGGGCAAGAGCCGCAATCATGCCAGCCTGATGTTGCTGGATATCAGTCCCGCCGGCATGCTGAGCCACATGAGCGATATAGGTCAGCTTGAAAAGCGCCAGCAGGAAGTGGAAATGCAATTATTGCGGGACTTGCCAAGCAGTTTGCAGATTTCGCACTGGCAATTGGGCAGGCTGGTGGTGATCTTGCCCGATACCCATGCAAACCATGCCCATCTTCTGGCCAGCAAGACTCTGGAGCGCCTGGATGACAATGGCCTGGGAGAAGGTATCTGCATAGGCATTGCGGCCTTCCATGAGGGGCAAAGCCTGGAGCAATTCCTGTCCAATGCCGAGGTTGCCCTCAAGCGCGCCAAACAAACCGGTGAGCAGCGTATCTGTCAGGCCTTTACCCGCTGACGGCCAACAGTTCTTCGGGTAATTCGCTCTTGCTGATTTCGATTATGCTGGAGCGATTCATGACAATCTTGTAGCGGGCATAGTGGTTTTGGCCCTTGCCCTCCCGGTATACCAACACCAAATTTACCTGGTAGCGACGCTCCGCCGAGTCGTTGCTGATTTTGCCATCCACCTCCCGATACACCTTGGACTTACCCCGCTCCAGATAGCGGGCAAAAGGCACCAGACTGAAGACCACCTGCTCGGAAATAGTGTCATAGCCGGCAAGAAAACCTTCTTCACTGACCTTGGTGTGTATGCCGTAATGCAGGAACTCCACGTCCACCTTGTTTTGTCTGTGACGGCGTTTGAGGATTTCGGTTACTGCGGTGGGCACATCCTGCGGCCGCATAAATTCCAGCCATACCAGCTGCCTGGCAACGACCTCCTGACTGGTGGTGTCCCGGAGGATCCTGCTCCAACGGGGGCGCCCCCGTTGGATCTTACGCCACATGACATTGCGGATATCTTCCTTGAAGATTTCGCGAAAGCCATAGATCACCGCCAGCGCAAATACCAGCGACAGGGTAAAACCGGAAAAGACCCCCTGCGCTTCAATCACCAGGGCTGACACCACCAGCATCACCAACCCAGTCGCCAAACCATTGATGAACTTCTTCAGTCCGCCGCCAAGGGGTTTAAGCTCCTCTTTGAGCACCACGCCCTGTTGAATCAGGCGTCTGAGCAACAACATCTTGTTGGAAATGCGATTGTGATCCGCCTTGGTCTGGGCCGAGTTATAGCGTCTGTCATTGCGGTAATTGTTCTCGGCGCGGCACAGGGCCAAACAGGCTTCGGCCACCTCATTGAACCCCTGTGCCCGGGGACCATGGGCCAGCAGCTTCAGCAGTTTCTGTTCGCAAAACCAGGACAGGTAATTATCGGCATTCTCGAAGTAGGACTTCCATTTGGGATCGGCAGGCTCACTGCGCCGGAATTTTTTCAGCAGACCGCTGAGCTGCTCGGTAACCTCGGCCAGGGCCGGGTAGAACTGCTCCGCTTCCGTAAGGCGTTGCAGCTCCTTGGTGTCATTTTCCACCGCGACCGCAAACTGGTAGGCGAACAGGTTCAGGTAAAGACGAAACTCTTCTACCGTGCGTTTGGTAAAACTGGCGAAGCGACTTTGCACCAAAGGCAGGTGCAAACCATCTGAATAATAGGCCCTGCGGCCAACGATGGCGCTGTAATAATACTCCTCTTCATTGAGGCTTTGGGGGCCAATCCCCATCTCCTTGGGCAGGGCGAAATAAAGATCCAGGCTACGGCTCTGGCCCATGGCAATCTGATGGCTGAACTTTATCGACAGGGCATCTTCTTGTTTGATCTGGATAGCGGACACATAACCTCGACACGCAGTGAATTAAGGCAATTAAGTGATTGAATCAATATAGCTTAATTAAAGCGAATACGTCGATAGTTGCGGGGCCCTGAGGCCCCGCAGAGATCAGAAGGTGGCAGCATTGAGCCACATGTGTACCAATATGCTGGCAACATAGCCCAGGGCAATCGCGGGAGCCCATTTAAGGTGGGCACCAAAGGTGTAAATCCCCCTCGCCTGCCCCATCAGGGCCACACCGGCGGCACTGCCGATAGACAACAGACTGCCGCCGACACCGGCGGTCAGTGTGACCAGCAGCCACTGGCCCATGGCCATGTCGGGATTCATGGTCAGCACGGCAAACATGACCGGGATGTTATCGACAATGGCCGACAGCAAACCCACAGCCACGTTGGCATAGGTGGGATCCCAATGGGTATACATGGCCTCTGATACCATGTGCAGGTAGCCCATAAAGCCCAGACCGCCAACACACAGCACCACACCATAGAAGAACAGCAATGTGTCCCACTCGGCGCGAGCCACACGACTGAACACGTCAAAAGGTACAACCTGACCCAACTGGGCAAATCTGACATCGTCCTGATTTTCTATGGCCTTGGCTTTGGCTCTCGCCAGGCCATGCTCAAAGGTTTTGCGCAGGTAGAAACCGAAGAACTGCAACAGGCCCAAACCCGTCATCATACCCAGCACCGGCGGCATGCCCAGGGCGGAGTGAGCGGTAACGGCCATCGCTATGGTCAGCAAAAACAGCCCCACAATGCGTCTGGCACCACGACGCATATAGACCTTTTCTGACAGCGCCATAGGACAGGCTGTTTCGATAAACAGGTTCATGATGAACGCCGGCACGACAAAATTAACCAAAGAAGGAATAAAGAGGTCAAAGAAATCGGCAAAGGGAACCAAGCCCTTCTGCCATACCATCAGGGTGGTGATATCACCGAAGGGGCTAAAGGCACCGCCGGCGTTGGCGGCCACCACTATGTTGATACAGGCCATGGCGATGAACTTTTTATTGTCGCCGCCCACTTTCATGACCACGGCGCACATCAACAACGCGGTAGTCAGGTTATCGGCCACAGGTGAGATAAAGAACGCCAGGAAACCACTGAGCCAGAAAACCTGGCGCAGACTGAAGCCCTTGTTGACCATCCAGGCCCGCAGTGCATCAAACAGGCCCCGCTCTTCCATGGCGTTGATATAGGTCATGGCCACCAACAGGAACAGCAGCAGCTCGGCATATTCCAACAAATTGTGTTTAAAGGCTTCTTCTGCAAGCTCTGGCATGCCATGCTGGCTGTAAATCCACCCTAAAATCCCCCAGATGATCCCGGCGGCCACCAGCACGGGTTTTGATTTGCGCAAATGCAGCTTTTCTTCGGCCATGACCAGCAGGTAGGCCAATACAAAAATCGCCAATGCCACATACCCGGCCCCCGATGCGGTCAAATCCAGCCATTCTGTCGCGGCTTCGGTGGCATGGGCCACTGGCATCAACAGGCCGCCGCATAAAGCGATCAACCCTTTAGCTCCCCAATTGTTTTTCATAGCTTGCCCTATTGTTTGAATGACGGCGGGAATTTAGCACAGGCGATGGCGACCACTATTTGCGCTAACGCAAATTTTAGAGATTCCTTTTAAGCTTAAGCACACTTTTTTCTCGCTTGTGCAACAAAAAAGCTCCTTGGTACCCATAAATAAGTAGCAGAAAAATAAATAGATCAGCGAAAAACTATCCTTAATCTGAAAGTTCCGGCGGGACCTTTGCTCTGGTCTTGGTTAACCAGTTCCTCACTTACCGCCTCCCGATGTTGCAATACTCGCCCCTTTTTAATCGGAAGATGGAAAGCTGAAACCGAACCATAGCGCCGCTATGGCGTCACGATTCACACATCTGCTTACCCGTAGACACAATCCCATACACCATTAGCAAACTGATACAAATCTCCTCTCTTGGTTGCAGCATTGTTGGCAAGACTGACCTTTACTTAAGGGTAACAATCGCATTTCTCCAATGTGTCCAATGTGCAGACAGGGATACCAGCACCCACGAACAACCACCCACGCTCTAAGGATTGGATTATGAAATCGATAATCATACTCGCCGCTGTCCTGGCAGCCGGCTTATCAGCAACAGCCCAGGCAACTCAATACGTATTCGTCGCAATGGACAATACGCCGGAAACCAAGATGTGCGTATCAGCAGGCAGCAACGACCGCGATACACTGAGGCTACAGCTTCATCAAAGCAGCTATGGCACAGCACGTTATAACGCCAATACAGTGCAGTGTAACGGGAAAAGCCTGGCACAATTCGCCCATCAATATGGCGCTGACCAAACCCATGCCTATCTGGTCCCCCTGACCAGAGAGAGCCTGCGCTATAACGAAAGAGTCATCATCAGAGACATCTCTTATGCAGCCCCCCAAGCTGAACCCGGGAAGGTCTATGTGATCGCCTCAGCCAAGTGGTTTGACTGATAACCAATGAGCTGGCAGATTTTTGTTGCTCAATGAAAAACAAAGAGGGCACCCCTGGGGTGCCCTCTTTTCAATTCCAGTCCCCCTTAGAAGGAGTACAGCAAGGTCATATTGGTCTCAGTGTCCGTGCTCGTTTTGTCGTCCAGTGGCTCACTGTTGTAACGCACTATCACGGCAAATTTCATTGCCAGGGCACCAATGATGTTGGCTGTGAGCGAGGTCTCTGAGCGGGCCTCCAGCTTGTCACCATAATCCGCAACCAATACTTGTTTAAACTTGGCGCTGTCACTGATCTCGGTTTCGAAGTTCACCACACCATGGGCAACCCAACTGGAATCGGAGGTATAACCGCGCAGGACCTGTTGCTCGCCGTCCAAACGTTGATACTGGTAACCGGGACCGATTTCGCCACTGAGCAGGGTAGTGTCTGTCTCATAGAAACGGTGACCATAACCTGCGGCCGAAGTGATCTTGTATTCGTAACCGGTAAAGGGATCCACTTCGTAGTTCAGGTTGGCAAACAGGTAGTCATTATCATCAAATTTGTAATCCCCCTGGGCTGCGGCAATGTAGCGTTTCGCAGTCACGGCTCCTGTATCTTCCTTGTACAAGCCTTCCAGCAGGTACTGATTTTCCCAGTTGCCCAATTCGTGCTTGAGCGCCAAACGGCCTTTGACGGAAGAGGTTTCGGTATTGCCCGTGGTCAGGGTGGCCCCCAACTCCGCTTCTCCGGCAAAGGTTTTATCACCCTTGATGAAATCAGCGCCGGCAAACGCATTGAATGGCAGCGCCAATACCACGGCAGCCGCAGTCAACATCTTCTTCATTATCATGTATCTCCGTAAACGATTCCCTGAATTCGGCGCCAATGGTACCACCTATGGTGGTAAAGTCGAAATTCAGCTACCACCTGTGGTGTCAGCAGTGCTTTCGGGAAGAATACGGAGGCAATTTGACCTCAGGCGCCAGAGGACGGCTTGAGCTCTATCCGGTTTCCTTCAGGATCTTGAATATACAGGCTAAGCCCCTGCCCCTGAGCCCCGAATCGGGACTCAAACTCACCACGGGGTACCTTGTGGGCATCAAGGTGTGCCAGCAATGCCGACTCTGACATGGGTTGATACTGGAGACAAAAGTGATCGAGACGGGACTCGACCGGCAAGGGTGTCGCAGGTTTAAGATCAATTAATGCAGTCCCGGCACGTAGCTGCAGCAGAGACACGGTACGTCGCGCCACACTGCAACCAAGCACGTCAACGTAGAAACGCTCCATGACTAGCGGATCTGCGCAAAGCAGCACTATGTGGTCCAATCCCTGCAGATTTATGTTCATCTAACAGACTCCAATCCAAACTGGTATTCAGTAGACTGATGGGCCAGTCATATTCGCTTACCAGAAAAAACATCCAGATACCAACCATGTTAATAGTTACAAATCTCCCCTCCGTATGTTGGGCAGGAAAGAACTAATTGTCGTTAACTTAAATGGTCACCTCGTCGGTTGCTAAACATAAGTTTGGCAAAAAAGCCGAAAAATATTGCTAGCACAGAAAAGGAATTGATTATGAAAAAAGTACTAATTTTCGCATCGCTGATTGCTGCTGGCCTGTCATCCCTCGCACATGCTACTGATTATGTCTTTGTCGCAAACGACAGCAGTCTTGAAACCAAGATGTGCATAGCAGCCGGCAGCGACAATCGCAGCGCATTAAGGATGCGAATGACCTCTGATCGGGCCAATGCCAGATACCATGCCAACACCATAGTGTGTAATGGCGCGAGCTTGGCACAATTTGCACACCAATACGGCGCGCAAAAAACCTATAATTATCTGGCCCCATTGACAAAAAACAAATATTTATACGACGAAAAAGTCACTATTAAGGACCTGACCTATGCAGAGCCGAAAGGTGCTCACCAGACTGTCTATGTGATGGTTTCCGGTCAATAGCGCTCCGAGGAACCCAGCCCCGATCTTCAAAAGATCGGGGCTTTTTTCTGCCTTGAGTTGGGCAATTCGGGATAAAGAGTGATCCTGTTAACATTATCAAGCCCTCCTGCTACCGGGCCACTGGAGACTTGCCACAACCCTGTCTTAACATTACAGCTTCATTGATGTAATCACGAGATGACTTCATGCCTCAGCCCGGCACCGGCGATCTCCCCGCAGATTTTCAGCAATACGCCAGAACCCTTGGCCGTTTCAAACGTGTCGCCCGTATCAGTCTGGTGGTGGCAGCACTATCCGTGGCCAGTCTGCTGTTATTGATACTGGCCATAGATGATAGTCACCAGGATTACCAAAAATCCATACAGGCGCTGGCCCTGACCCAACGCAATTTAGGCTGGATGATGGCTCTAGCCGGCGCCTGGCTGCTTGGTGCGACTGCAGCTACCACCTGGCTTATTACCCTCTATTCCAGTTTCAGGCTGGCGGGCCCTCTGTATCGCTTCACCCAGGATCTGCAATTACGGGAAATGGGCAGCGACGCCCCGCTGCTAAATATTCGTCGTGATGACTACCTTCAGGAGGAATGTCTGCTGCTGGACGAAACCCTGCTGCAGATCAAGCTGCACTATGCCGAATTGAGGGATACTGTGGAGGCGTTACAACGGGCCAGAGAGAATCTGGATCACGCTGAGCTGCAACGTTGTAAACAAACCCTGGACCACTTGGCATCAAAGGTGATCACGGATGACTAGACGCCTTGGCTATATTCTGCTGCTGACCACGGCCATTCTGGCTTGGCGTTTGCTGCCGGCCAAATCCCCACACCTGATGGCCAATGATTGTCGCAGCTGCCACCTGGTACAGGGGGAAATCACCCCAATCAACGCCGGCCGTCTGCTCGCCAGCCAGGAGAAGCTGTGCAAGGACTGTCATCCCAAGGCGTTGACCGCAAGTCATCCCACCGGCTTTAGTCCAGGCCGCAGCTTACCGGCGGATTTTCCGCTGGACTGGAAAGGTGAACTGACCTGTAGCACCTGCCATAGCGTCCATGATGAGCGCGCAGGCCTAATGCGTACCAGCCTGCGAGGTCGGGATTATTGTCAAAGCTGCCATGACAGCGCCTTTTTTGATGCCATGGCGGACGGTGGCACCACCTTGGTGTCATCGGGACATTTGGTGCCGGATCTGGCCACCTTGGTGGAAGCGGGTACCATAGACGACTTTTCCTTCCAATGCATGACCTGCCATGCCGATGAGCAAGGCAGTCTGGCGGTTTCCATCAGCGCTTCCGGTGTAATCAACCACAGCAGTGGTGGCAGCAATCATCCAGTGGGCAGTGACTATCAACAGGTCAGCCTGGGGGGCGGCTATAGACCCGTGTCCATGCTGCCGGGCTATATATCCTTACCCCAGGGGCGCCTCAGCTGCGTCTCCTGCCATATTGCCTATGGCGACATCCACGGCAAATTGGTGAGCAGCAACGAAGGCTCACAACTCTGTTTCAGCTGCCACGATCTATAGGAAGGACCATGACTCAACATCAACGCCGCATCAAATTTATCGATCCCTCACTGCAAGGCAAATTGATGGCCGCCCTGGTGCTGCTGGAGTCTTTGATGGTGATATTGGCCATGTTCTATCTCTACTGGCGCTTTTCTGCCCTGATAGAAGAGCGGATGTTCAGCATCCATGTGGCAGCACAGGACAGCTTTTTGCAACTGCTGTTGCTGGAGCTCGCCTGGGTTGTAGTGTTTATGTCAGCGATAAACTTTGTGGCACTGCTGATAGCCAATGGTCTGTGGGGAAGGAATATCGGCCGCATCATTTCCGCCTTCAGAATAAGACTGTTCCGCATGGGCAGGCTGGATGTATCGGCCAGCCAATTGCCTGCGGCTCCGGATCATGAAGTACTGCAGCATCTTGATGGCTGGCGACGCCGGGAAGAAGAAAAAATGCGCCAAATAAAAGCCCTCAGCCAGAGGATCATGAAAGATGATCCTGAAGCCGAGGCGCAGTTAAACCAGCTGTTAAGCGACAGCTAAGCTGTTAGTGGAATACCTCGTGGCTGAAGCGCAAATGCTTGGCATCCGCCGCCAGTTTGGCAAATTCCTTACCGCTGACATGCACCAGATGTTCGTGGTCACCGGCTTCAAAGTACACATCCCGCCCTTCCAGCAGCAAATCATCGTATACCGCATCCATATGATAGGGCTCACCCACAGGTGGCACGGCACCATGATCGCAATCGGCAAAAATGTTGTATACGGCTTTTTCCTTGGCCAGATGCAAGCCGCGGTTAAGGCTGTCCCCCAAAACACTCAGGCTGACCTTGTTCATGGCCGGTAATACCGCCATGAGATTTCTGCCCTGATGATCTTCCAGTATCACGGCCTTGGCCAACTGCTTCACCGGCACCTGGGCCGCTGCAGCTGAACTCAGGGAGCTTTGGCTGTGGCTGTGCCTGACCAGATCGTACTTGATATGTCGGTCACTGAGGAAATGGGTCAATCGCTCTGACATGCTCATAAAACACCCCCGCTATCCTGAATAACCCTTAAAGTATAGCCATGGCCAGAGGCAGGCCGCCGCCGTGACACACGGCCTTGGCGAGGATTGGCAAGCATGATTGCCGCATGATTTGAATGCTGGCCCGATTGAATTACAAAATTCAGCCAATAAAAAAGCCCGCTTGTGCGGGCTTTTTTAATCAAGCGATTAGCGGTTGATCTTGGGATCCAACTCGCCGGTCTGATAACGCTTGTACATGGCTTGCAGTGACAGCGGCTTGATCTTGGACGCCATACCGGCGCAACCGAAGGCTTCATAGCGCTCGGTACAGATGTCTGCCATGGCTTCCATTGAGGCCTTGAGGAACTTACGTGGGTCGAACTCACTTGGGTTCTCGGCCAGGAACTTACGTACCGCGCCGGTAGAGGCCAGACGCAGGTCGGTGTCTATGTTCACCTTGCGCACGCCGTGCTTGATACCTTCCACGATTTCTTCCAGCGGCACACCGTAGGTCTCTGGAATGTCACCACCGTATTGGTTGATGATTTCCAACCAGTACTGGGGCACGGAAGAAGAACCGTGCATGACCAGGTGGGTGTTGGGAATACGGGCGTGGATTTCCTTGATGCGGTCAATGCGCAGCACATCACCGGTAGGTTTGCGGCTGAACTTGTAAGCACCGTGGCTGGTACCTATGGCGATGGCCAGGGCGTCCACATGGGTGTCGGCCACAAAGCGGGCGGCTTCTTCAGCAGTGGTCAGCAGCTGGTCATGGCTCAGGATACCTTCGGCGCCGATACCGTCTTCTTCGCCGGCAGTACCGGTTTCCAGGCTGCCCAGACAGCCGATTTCACCTTCAACAGACACACCACAGGCGTGAGCGAAAGCCACAGTCTTGCGGGTCACGTCGACGTTGTAATCGTAAGAAGCTGGGGTCTTGCCGTCGGCCATCAGAGAGCCGTCCATCATTACCGAGCTCATGCCCAATTGGATTGAACGTTGGCACACGTCTGGATGGGTACCGTGGTCCTGGTGGATACACACAGGGACATCAGGATACTGCTCAATGGCGGCATTCATCAGGTACTTGAGAAACACAGGGCGGGCATACTTACGGGCACCGGCGGAGGCCTGCAAGATCACAGGGCTGTCGGTGGCTTCGGCGGCCTGCATGATGGCACGCATCTGCTCCAGGTTGTTAACGTTGAACGCGGGCACACCGTAACCATGCTCGGCGGCGTGGTCCAGCAATTGACGTAGGGAAATAAGGGCCATTTTTTACTCCATTAATAGGGTGATCCACTTTGCTGAGAAGTAGGTCACCGAGGTCGCTATCGTTTGGACTGATTTTTATGCCTCCCGGTCGGGCCGGGAGGCGGTTTTTTTAATAATTTTTTATAAATGCTTTATCGCTGCGGCTCAGTTGCCACGGGCCTTGAGCATGGCCACGGCCGGCAGCTCCTTGCCTTCGAGGAACTCGAGGAAAGCGCCGCCACCGGTGGAAATGTAGGACACCTTGTCGGCGATACCGTACTTGTCCACGGCGGCAAGGGTGTCACCACCACCGGCGATGGAGAAGGCGGGAGACTCGGCGATCGCCTGGGCGATGCGCTTGGTGCCTTCACCGAACTGGTCGAACTCGAACACGCCAACAGGACCGTTCCAAACTATGGTACCGGCGTTCTTGAGGATGGCAGCCAGAGCCTCGGCGCTGTCTGGGCCGATGTCGAAGATCATGTCATCGGCGGCCACTTCGCTCACATCTTTCAGGGTAGCGACGGCTGTTGGGCTGAACTCCTTGCCCACCACCACATCGGTCGGCACGGGAATATCGCCGCCACGGCTTTGGGCATTGGCTACCAGACGCTTGGCTTCGTCGATCAAATCAGCTTCATACAGGGACTTGCCCACCTGATTGCCGGCAGCGGCAATAAAGGTGTTGGCAATACCGCCACCCACCACCAGCTGATCCACTATGCCGGACAGGGACTCCAGCACGGTCAGCTTGGTAGACACCTTGGAGCCACCGACAATGGCCACCAGAGGACGGGCAGGATTGTCCAGCGCCTTGCCCAGGGCATCGAGCTCGGCCGCCAGCAGCGGACCGGCGCAAGCGATGGGGGCGTGCAGGCCGACGCCATTGGTGGAGGCTTCGGCGCGATGTGCTGTACCAAAGGCATCCATCACATACACGTCGCACAGGGCCGCCATCTTCTTCGACAGTGCCTCGTCGTTTTTCTTCTCACCCTTGTTGAAGCGGACGTTCTCGAACACCACCACTTCACCCACGGCGACATCGACACCCTCGAGGTAGTCGCTGACCAGACGCACCGGGCAATCCAGGGCGGCGGCCAGGTAGTTCACCACGGGCTTCATGGAGAACTCCTCGTTGAATTCACCCTCGGTGGGGCGACCCAGGTGCGACATCACCATCACGGCGGCGCCTTTTTCCAGCGCCAGCTTGATGGTGGGCAGGGATGCGCGCAGACGGGCATCGCTGGTGACCACGCCATCTGCCACAGGTACGTTCAGATCTTCACGGATAAGCACGCGCTTGCCGTTAAGATCCAGGTCTGACATCTTGATAATTGCCATTTCATCTTTCCTTTTTAATCAAAAAACAATTCTGTCATCGACGGGCGGCTCCCTGCCACCCGGATATAATCTCTTATTTCTATTGCGCTTTTATGCCAGCCATCGCCAGAGCCGTGTCCAGCATGCGGTTGGCGAAGCCCCATTCGTTGTCACACCAGAGCAGCAGCTTCACCAGATGACCGGCGCTGACCCGGGTCTGGGTGCCATCCACTATGCTGGAGCGGGGATCGTGGTTGAAATCGCAGGATACCAGGGGCTCATCAGTATAGCCCAGAATACCGCTGGCACTGCCGCCGGCGGCGTGTGACAGGGCGTCATTGATCATGGCGATATCCACCCGCTGCTCCAGGGTCACGGACAGGTCGATGGCGGTGACATTGATGGTCGGCACCCGTACCGAAATGGCCTCAAACTTGTCTTTCATGTGCGGCAGAATGCGCTCTATGCCACGGGCCAGCTTGGTGTCGACCGGGATAATGGACTGACTGGCGGCGCGGGTGCGGCGCAGGTCGTCATGGTAGGCGTCAATCACCTGCTGATCGTTCATCGCCGAATGTATGGTGGTGATGGCGCCGCTCTTGACGCCGAAATGGCGGTCGAGCACATCGATAACCGGCACCAGGCAGTTGGTGGTGCAGGAGGCGGCGGACACTATGGTATCTGTGGCTTTGAGGCTGGTTTCATTGACGCCATAGACTATGGTGGCGTCCACATCGGCGGAAGAGGGGTGGCTGATAAGTACCTTTTGGGCACCGGCAATAAGGTGGGCCTCGCAGGCGCTGCGCTCAATCAGGGCGCCGGTGGCTTCAAACACCAGGTCTATGCCAAGCTCGCCCCAGGGCAGTTTGGCGGCATCTTCTTCACAGAGCAGCCGTATCGAGTCATCACCGAGGACCATCCAGGACTCCCCCGTTGCAGCATCTTTATCGAGCTGGGCCCGGGTCTGAAAACGGCCGTGGGTGGTGTCATAGTTGGTCAGGTGCACTATGGCTTCGGGTTTGGCCAGTTCATTAATGGCGACAATTTGGAACTGTTGCCGCTTGCCCGACTCATACAGGGCACGCAACACCGAGCGGCCGATTCGGCCATAACCATTGATCGCAACTCTGATCATACCCAGCCAACAATCCTCAATTCAGCCCACACAGGAGGCAGATAGACAAAACCCGGATGAGCCTGAACTCACCCGGGATTGTGGACAGGAAGCGGGCTTCCTGCCCCCTTGACGCTTAAGCCAGCAGTTCTTCTGCGGCGGCAACCACCTTGGCAGTGGTAAAGCCGAACATTTCGAACAACTGGTTGGCCGGCGCAGACTCACCGAAGGTGGTCATACCGATAATGCGACCGTTCAGGCCCACATACTTATACCAGTAATCGGCAATACCGGCTTCCACGGCGATGCGTTTTGTGACGCTTGCCGGCAGAACCGCTTCCTTGTAGGCCGCATCCTGCTTGTCGAACAGATCGGTACAGGGCATGGATACCACGCGCACCTGCTTGCCCTTGGCAGTCAGTTCGGCCTGGGCCTTAACCGCCAGTTCCACTTCGGAGCCGGTGGCTATGATGATGAGCTCGGGAGCCGCAGCGCTGTCAACCAGCACGTAAGCGCCCTTGTTGACGTTGGCCAGCTGCTCGGCAGTACGTGGCATTTGCGCCAGGTTCTGACGGGAGAAGATCAGCGAAGTCGGGCCGTCTTTACGCTCGATGGCGTATTTCCAGGCCACGGCAGACTCCACCTGATCACAGGGGCGCCAGGTGCTCATGTTGGGGGTCATACGCAAGGACGCCATTTGCTCCACCGGCTGGTGGGTTGGGCCGTCTTCACCCAGACCGATGGAGTCGTGGGTGTAAACCTGGATGTTTTGCACCTTCATCAGCGCCGCCATACGCATGGCGTTACGGGCATATTCCATGAACATCAGGAAGGTCGCACCGTAGGGCACAAAGCCACCGTGCAGGGCGATACCGTTGATGATGGCGGTCATACCGAACTCACGCACACCGTAGTGCAGGTAGTTGCCGCTGGCATCATCAGCCGTGATGGACTTGGAAGCCGAGTACATGGTCAGGTTGGATGGCGCCAGGTCGGCACTGCCACCGAGGAATTCCGGCAGCATGGCACCGAAGGCTTCCAGAGCGTTTTGTGACGCCTTACGGGAAGCGATGTTGGCAGGAGTGGCCTGCAGCTTCTCGATATAGGCCTGGGCTTCGATTTGGAAGTTGGCTGGCAGTTCGCCCTTGATACGGCGCTCAAACTCGGCAGCCAGCTCTGGGTGAGCGGCAGCGTAAGCAGCGAACTTGGCATCCCAGTTTTTCTCGGCAGCAATACCCGCTTCCTTGGCATCCCAGGCGGCATAGATGTCGGCAGGGATCACGAATGGGTCGTGCTTCCAACCGAGAAACTCACGGGCGGCAGCGATTTCAGCATCGCCCAGTGGCGCGCCGTGGCAGTCGTGTGAACCTGACTTGTTGGGTGAGCCGTAACCGATAATGGTCTTGCAGCAGATGAGCGATGGACGGGGATCGGCCTTGGCCGCCTCGATGGCTGCGTTGATGGCAGCAGCATCGTGACCGTCAACACCGGCAACCACGTGCCAGCCGTAGGACTCGAAACGCTTGACAGTGTCATCGGTGAACCAGCCTTCCACGTGACCGTCAATGGAAATGCCGTTGTCATCCCAGAAGGCGATCAGTTTGCCCAGACCCAGAGTGCCGGCCAGGGAGCAGGCCTCGTGGGAGATACCTTCCATCAGACAGCCGTCGCCCATGAACACATAGGTGAAGTGGTCAACTATGTCGTGCCCGTCGCGGTTGAATTGAGCCGCCAGGGTCTTCTCGGCAATGGCCATACCCACGGCGTTGGTGATGCCCTGACCCAGGGGACCTGTGGTGGTTTCAATGCCGGGGGCATAACCGTATTCAGGGTGGCCCGGGGTACGGGAGTGCAGCTGACGGAACTGCTTGAGATCTTCGATGCCCAGATCGTAACCGGCCAGATGCAGCAGCGAGTAGTGCAGCATGGAACCATGGCCATTGGAGAGCACAAAACGGTCGCGGTCGGCCCACTGTGGATTGGTGGGGTTGTGTTTCAGATGATCGCGCCAAAGGACTTCGGCAATATCGGCCATCCCCATGGGGGCACCTGGGTGACCGGAATTGGCTTTCTGCACTGCGTCCATGCTCAGGGCACGGATGGCGTTAGCGAGTTCTTTACGGGAAGACATGCTCTCTCCTGCTGGTTTTGAGGCTTTAAGGGCAATTGGGTGGCATATTTTCCCTTAACTGCGGACAGGGCGCAAATTTAAATTGGCCCCAGCCCAAGGGCCTGGAATCCCGACCCTTTTTCCAGGTGTTCAAGGCTGATTTCAGACTGGAACACTCAGTTTACAATTCTGCGCCAATGGGCGGTGAAAATAGCGCCAAAGCCGTGATTGTCCGGCGGATGGTCACAATATGACGGAAATTTTGCACAAAGCGGGTGATCGCGGCCCCGATTTCAACTAAAATGGCCGTCTAGATGTAGATGCTGCTACACGTTTTTACGTTAAACGACGAGATTTTCCTAACATGGCAAAACACTTGTTTACCTCTGAGTCGGTCTCAGAAGGTCATCCCGATAAAATTGCGGATCAGATTTCCGACGCGGTACTGGACGCCATTCTGGCCCAGGACCCCAAGGCCCGCGTGGCCTGTGAAACCTATGTCAAGACCGGCATGGTACTTGTGGGTGGCGAAGTCACCACCTCTGCCTGGGTCGACATTGAAGAACTGACCCGCAAAACAGTGCGCGAAATCGGCTACACCCATTCAGACATGGGTTTCGATGCCGACTCCTGCGCCGTGCTCAATGCCATAGGCAAGCAATCCCCCGACATCAACCAGGGTGTTGATCGCGCCGATCCCAAAGAACAGGGTGCAGGTGACCAGGGTCTGATGTTCGGCTATGCCAGCAATGAAACCGATGTGCTGATGCCTGCGCCCATCACCTACGCCCACGCACTGGTGAAGCGTCAATCAGAAGTGCGCAAGGACGGAACCCTGTCCTGGCTGCGTCCCGATGCCAAGTCCCAGGTGACCTTCGCCTATGACCAGGGCAAGATTGTCGGCATCGACGCCGTGGTACTGTCTACCCAGCATTGCGACAGCGTATCCCAGGCCGATTTGATCGAAGGCGTGATGGAAACCATCATCAAGCCGGTACTGCCTGCCCAGTGGCTGAACAAGGACACCAAGTTCTTTATCAACCCAACTGGCCGTTTTGTTATCGGTGGTCCTATGGGTGACTGCGGTCTGACCGGTCGCAAGATCATAGTCGACACCTATGGCGGCATGGCCCGTCACGGTGGTGGCGCCTTCTCCGGTAAAGATCCGTCCAAGGTTGACCGCTCCGCCGCTTACGCAGCACGTTACGTGGCCAAGAACATTGTTGCCGCCGGCCTCGCCGAGCGCTGCGAACTGCAAGTGTCCTACGCCATAGGTGTAGCCGAGCCAACCTCTATCAGCCTGGAAACCTTCGGTACTTCCAGACTCGACGAAGACAAGCTGATCCAGCTGGTGCGTCGTCACTTCGATCTGCGCCCCTACGGCCTGACCGAAATGCTGAACCTGGCCCGTCCAATCTACCAGGCCACTGCCGCCTACGGTCACTTCGGCCGTAACGAGTTCCCCTGGGAACAGACAGACAAGGCAGAAGCCCTGCGTGCCGACGCCGGCCTCTAAGGTCCGCCAAGCACAAAAAAACCGCCTCAGGGCGGTTTTTTATTGGCTGCTAAATCCGATATTTGCTGAGGCTCACAGATGATCAAAATGGGCATGCTGAATGGTTAAAAAGACCAACTGGCTTTCCGCCACCGGCACCAAGTCCAGGGATTCAAGTTCACTCCAGCCCTCATCTGACACCAGTGGCACCAGTTCGGCGCTGGCGCGGGTCACCACGCCACAATCAAGCAACCAGTCGTCCCCCTCAAGCAAGTAATGACGCTTGCCATCAGAGGCCTTGGCCTCAAAAGCCCGGCACTCTATGCCCTGATGGTACAGGGTCGAGAAACAGAACCTCAGGTTGTCAAAGGGGCTCAATCTCAGCCCGGTCCAAGGTTGCAGCGCCAGGGGCAATAATTCAGCGCTCATGACCTGCTCTCATTACTTGAATTCAGGCTTCGCGCCAGCAGGTAAAAATCCCGCCCTTCAAAGCCAAACAGATCCAGCACCTGCATCCCGGCCTTGGCCGTATGCGCCGCAAAGGAACGCTCATTGTCCTCGGCGATAAAGGTCACGGCATGGCTGAAGCGCTCGGCCAACCTGGGCCAGAGGGCATCCACCAGAAGTTGGAATACTCCAGTACCACGAGCCGCCGGACTGACCCAGATGGGTCCATATTGGCAGCTGCGTTCAAAACCGCCCAAACGTTGCAATTGTTTGCCAATGGCACCATAGATGTGCCTGTTTCCGTAAAAGCGCCAGTCCGCCGCCATCACATAGCCCAGGATCTCCTCACCTTCGATAGCCACCAGCAGTTGCTGCTTGGTGGCAAGTTCGGTCAGGGCCCGGATATCAAAGCCCTCCCCCTGGAGATTTCCCCGATTCGACGTCAGTTCATCGGCAAGGTGCAGCTGTTCCAGCTGGGCGATTTGGCTGATGTCGGCGGCGGTAGCGGTGCGGATCTGCGGCACAAGGACTCCGAATAGTCAAAGAAGCAAAGGCTGATTTATCACTGCATTAGGGCGGTAGAGTTGCGAATTCGCCTTACTGCACCCACACTTTACCACAGACCGCAGCCCCAAACCGGAAGCTTTTATGTTGCCCGATACAGTCAACCCGGATGTCAGCCTGCTTGAGAGCGATGCCCCTCAGGTTAACCTGGTGCGCTGGATGCACCAGTGTGAGCTGGTTAAGCGCTATTACCAGGCCGACTATGTATTTGTCATGCAAAAAACCAAACTGGGCTACGAGGTGTTGGTCAGCGCCATCGCCCGGGTCCCCAAATTCACCTCGGGCCAGGTATTTGGCAAGGAATTCAGCCTGTTTGATGCCTTGATTAGTTCACCGCCCGACGGTCTGTCACTCAACCTCAGCCGCTACAGCAAGGAAGAACTGCCCAAGGAATTCGACGGTTGCCTGGGCCTGCTGAGTCGTCCCCTGCTGTGGCCCGACGGCACCCTGTTCGGCTGCATGTGCATACTCAATCATCATCCGATGGAAAATGCCGGCCTTAATGGCTTGATGCTGGAGCCGTTCCAAATCCTGCTGCAACAGGATCTGGCACTGCTGTGTCAGAGTCACCGCATTGAATCCCTGTCGATGCGCGATCGCGACACCGGCATGCTCAATCATTACGGTTTTATCATGATGGCACCACGGCAGCTCAATCTGGGACGCCGCTTCGGGGCCCATGCCGGGATCCTGTTTTTCGAACTGCTGGGCAATGATGGCGCCCCCCATGAAGAGATCGAAAAGAACAACCGTCTGCTGGGCAACATAGTGCAAAGTACCATACGCACCGCCGACATTGCCGCCCATTTCAGCCCGTCGGAGTTTGTGGTGCTGGCCTTTGTCGATGCCGAGCGGGATTTGATGCACATAGTCAATAGAGTCGATCGCCAATTGAAGCAACAAAGTGACAATGTGGGTTTGGACTACTCATTCCGTTACTTCACCCCGGACTCCACCGCCAAGCTGGCCCCCATGCTGGCCATGGCCCGGGAGGACTTGCAGTCACACCGGCGTCGCCAGGCCGAATTGGCCAATACCAGTGACGATGAAGAAGCCGGTGATTGAGCTTTTTGTGTGTTGCCCTTTGATTCAACAAAAGAATGACATTTGTTTTACATTCGCAATCCGTTATGCTTGGGCCGAACAAGAATAACGATAAGCAGGACTTCCATGTCGGCAACTTTACACCTGAGAGACACCTGGCTCACCAGCCAATCACACCCCGCCATCAGCCTGAGCCGTTGGCAGCAACACACTGAATTGCTTTGCCAATTGTTTAAGGCTGACACTTGCCTGATAGTGCAGCATCTGGATGAGCAGGCGCACATAGTCACAGTGAAGCAACAGCAGGAACGTTGGACTGCGGGCGAAACCCTGCCTTGGGATGAATTGCTGACGGCGATGAAACAGGGAGAACCCGGCGAGCACCCAGCCTGGCAGGATGGCTTAATCGCCCTCGACCTGCACTGGCCCGACACCCAGTCTTTTGGTCAGATACTCATAGCCTGCAAGCAGCAACCGGCCATTCTCGACACCTGTCTGAAATTGGCAGAACCGGTACGGGCACTGATCCAGGCTGAACTCAAGCACATGTACCTGATGCAACAATTGGAGATGCTGTCATTTCAGGATGAGCACACCTGCATGCTCAATCCCTATGGCTTTAGCCTGATGGCACCAAGACAATTGAATCTCAGTCGCCGCCTCGGCTCCCATGCCGGCATAGTGCTGCTGGAAAACTGCCAAAGTTCACTGAGCATGGATGAGCAGCAGACCCAGCTGCGTAAACTGGCGCGGGTGGTCCATGAAAATATGCGCGAAGCCGACCTGGCCGCCAGACTCGAAAACCAGCAGGTGGTTATCCTGGCCTTTGTCGACAACGAGGCCAATTTGCAAAGCCTTGAAAGCCGAATGAAGAAGCAACTCCTCAAGACAGAACCTTCATTGCGGGTCGTCACCGGCTACAGTTTTTTCAGCCCCGATGCCAATATCGAGCTGGATCCCATGATTGCCGAGGCCAATGCCAAACTGCAGTTGGAAAAGCAGCGGCTATATCCCCAATAGCGGTTTCAGTCGAGGGCCCGCGGTTGGCTGCGGGCCCATTCAATAAACAGCACCACAGGGTAAGGTGACATCAGTACCAACCCCAATCCGGCCAGCACAGAGATCAGCATTATGCCCGCCAGCCCCTGCTGACTGGGGGTAAAAAAATACAGCCCCACTGCCACCAGCAACATTCCCAGTCCAAGCCAATGCAGAGTTTTCAGAACTTTTAATACACTTTTCATGTCTCAGACCACATAATCCCCTGCCCCCGCAATCCATTCATCCGGGGCATTACAGTTGGAAGTTCATCATGTTAAAACAGATTTCTCTCGGTGCAAGCCTGTTAATGCTGCTCGTCGGCTGCCAGTCCACCCCTGAGGCAGCACCTCCTTTGGAGCTTATCGGTACCTGGCAGATTGAAGAGGCCGCCGGCAAGCCGCTTATCGACTACAGCCCGGCCCAGTTAACTTTTGCCGCCGACAACAAGTTCAGTGGCAATAACAGTTGCAACAACATCTTCGGCGACTATGTCCACGAGGATTCGGTGCTGCGCCTGAGCCCTGCCGGCAGCAGTAAAAAAGCCTGTGTCGACGCCCTGATGCAGCAGGAGCAAAGGATTATGCAGGTACTGACCCGGATAAACCGGTTGCGCTTTACCCAGGGCAAGCTCATCTTGCTCGACGAGCGCGGCCACAAGCAACTGGTGTTAAGCCGCCGTTAGACTGTCAAACACGGCGCCGCGCTGCAGCAGAAAGCAGGCAGCACAGCGCCAGCGGTTATACAATCCGTATTGGCTGGCACCAGACTAAGCATCAAACCAGCCCCTTGGCTCATCGTCTATTTGCAGTGGATGCAATGCTGCCGGTGGCATTTCCCGCTCCAACAGATAACTCCAATAATCGTCGTCAAAGCCACTCAACCAGCTGCGTCCCTCGGCCCTGACAATCAGGTACCACCACACGGGAGCCCAGGCGCCTAGCGTCAGCAAGGTCAGTAGAAAATGCAGCGGGTGACATACGTATCCGCGTGTCTTGCGCCCCCGCCCAAGTCCGGATTGTGTACTGTAATCCCCCGGGCGTGGTCGCCTCACTCTGGTTTTGGATCTGCCCACGATCGTCCCCACTTGTTCTGCCTGACCTCATTTTATTGTAGCCACACTCGACTAAAGTCGTAGTCCGATAATCTGATTACATTTTGGCACTGGCACTTCGCAAACGGGGTGGTAGAGTAAGCGCCCACGGCACAAGCGCTAAAGTGCAAGAGCTGCAGCACAAAAACTAAAAGAGGAAAAATCCATGCTGATACGTAAAGGCGAAGCGAAAGATCTGGCGGCCCTGGTGGCATTCAATCAGGCCATGGCCCATGAAACCGAAGACCTGCAACTGGACAGCGCCATCCTGGAGCAGGGTGTGGCCACCTTGCTCAATACTCCCGCCAAAGGCTTCTATCTGGTGGCTGAGGCCGAAGGTGAGATCCTCGGCTCCCTGATGGTCACCTTCGAGTGGAGCGACTGGCGTGCCAAGGACTATTACTGGATCCAAAGCGTGTACATCCGTCCGCAAAATCGTCGTCAGGGCGTCTATCGCCAGCTGTACCAGGCGGTGAAGGATCTGGCCGAAGCCAATGGCGGCGCCGCCAGCTTCCGTCTCTATGTGGAGCAGGAAAATACCAAGGCCCAGCACACCTATGAAGCGCTCGGCATGGGCAAAAGCTACTACCTGATGTACGAAGAAAAGCCCCAAAGCAAATAGCCTTTGGCACGGTTTATCCACTGAATGAACAGCGCACTCAAAAACGGAATGACCATGAAAACCTCAATATCCCTGCTGGTGGGTTCCACCAACCCGGTCAAGATAGCCGCCGCGCGGGAAGCCTTTGGCGCCGTGTTCAAAAACTGCGAGATCCTGTGCCGGGGTATCTCCTCGCCTTCCGGGGTGGCCGATCAACCCATGACCCGGGAAGACACCCGTCTTGGTGCCATCAACCGCGCCCGCTTCTGCGAAAACCAGGGCGGTGCCGATTACTTCCTGGCCATGGAAGGTGGTGTGGACTGCTTCGAGGACGGTCCTGCCACCTTCGCCTATGTGGCCATAGTGCATCAAGGCAGGCTCAGTGTCGGTCGCAGCGCCCAGCTGCCGCTGCCGCCGCGGGTTTACCAAGCTTTGCAACAAGGGCAAGAGCTGGGGCATGTGATGGATGCCCTGTTCAATACCGTCAACGTCAAGCACGCGGGCGGTGCCATAGGCCTGCTGACGGCCAATGCCGCCACCCGCGGCAGCAGCTACACCCAGGCACTGATCCTGGCGCTGGCGCCCATGCTGCACCCCGAGTTGTATGAATTGAGCACTTGCTAAACTGAACCATGGCGGCTAATTTAGTTGTATTTCGCAACTATTATTGGAGACGCCATGGATAATTCAGCCTTTACCTCTCCTTCCCTGGCCCGCCGGATCCGCGGTCTGTCCCGTCTGGTGGTGCGCCAGCTGGGCATACTGAGTTCCGCCTGCGGTGCCCTGCCTTTATCACCGGTGCAGGCCCATGCCCTGATTGAGCTGGGGCAGCAGGAGTTATCCATCAAGCAACTGGCGCAGCTGCTAAACATTGACAAGTCCAATGCCAGCCGTGCCGTCAGCAAGCTGACGGAAAAGCGCCTGGTGCAGACCCGGGTTAATCACAGGGACAGCCGCAGTCTGCAGGTTCAGCTGACCCCCAGAGGCCGCACCATGTTGGAGAAACTCGACCAACAACAGGATACCCTGTATCACCAGGTGCTGGCCCAACTGAGCCGGGAAGAGTCGCAGCAGATAGCCCAATCACTGGACAGGTTCCATCGCGCTATTTTGCAGGCCAAGGCCCAGGAGGGCTTTGAAATCCGTCCCCTGCAGGCCGGTGACGATGCCGCCATCGCCGCGGTGATCCGCGCCGTGTCGGCCGAATACGGCCTGACCGCCGACAAGGGCTATGGCGTGGCGGATCCGACCCTGGACTTTTTAAGTCAGGTTTACGGTGGCGAAGGCGCCTGCTATTGGGTGATAAGCCTGGATGGCGAGGTGCTGGGCGGCGGTGGCATAGCGCCGCTGGCCAATGAGCCCGGCGTGTGCGAGCTGCAGAAGATGTACTTTATGCCACAAATTCGCGGCAAGGGGCTGGCGCGGCGCTTAGCCAATCATGCCCTGGCCTTTGCCGTTGAAGCCGGATACCGGGCCTGCTATCTGGAGACCACGGCGGTGCTGTCCGAGGCGGTTAAGCTGTACGAATCCATAGGTTTTGAGCATCTGCCGGGCCCCCTTGGCAACACGGGTCACGATGCCTGCGAGATGCCCATGCTTAAACAACTCAAATCCTGACGTTTTTTTACGCGCTTGCACGCCGGAGCCCCCCGGCGTGCCTTGCTTTATCAGCAAAACTTGATAGCTTCGAAAGCAAAGATGCAATGGCAACGGAGTCCCCATGGAATACAGACGCATCCCCCACTCCAGTTTAGAGGTCAGCACCCTGTGCCTGGGCACCATGACCTGGGGTGAGCAAAACACCCAGGCTGAAGCCTTTGCCCAGATGGATTACGCCATAGGCCGCGGCATCAACTTTATCGACGCCGCCGAAATGTACCCCGTGCCCCCAAGGCCTGAAACCCAAGGTGAAACCGAGCGCATCATAGGCAATTACCTCAAGGCCCGCGGCAACAGAGATGAACTTATCATAGCCACCAAGATTGCCGCCCCCGGTGGCAAGAGCGACTATATTCGCCCCAATATGGCCCTGGATTGGAACAACATCCATGCGGCCGTGGATGCCTCGCTGGAGCGTCTGGGGGTCGAGACCATAGATCTGTACCAACTGCACTGGCCGGATCGGCACACCAACTTTTTCGGCGAGCTGATGTTCAATGCCGATGATCACGAGCAGCAGACCCCCATAATAGAAACCCTGGAGGCCCTGGCCGAAGTGATCCGCGCCGGCAAGGTGCGCTACATAGGGGTATCCAACGAGACTCCCTGGGGCCTGATGAAATACCTGCATCTGGCCGACAAACACGGCCTACCGCGAATCGTCTCGGTGCAAAATCCCTATAACCTGCTCAACCGCAGCTTTGAAGTGGGCATGAGCGAAATCAGCCACCGCGAGGAGCTGCCACTGCTGGCCTATTCACCGCTGGCCTTCGGCATGCTCAGCGGCAAGTACCGTGGCGGCCGCTGGCCCGAGGGCGCCCGCCTGACCCTGTTCAAGCGTTTTGCCCGCTACAACAGCAGCGAGATGGCACTCAAGGCCACGGATGCCTATGTGGCCCTGGCCGAGGAACATGGCCTGAGCCCGGCGCAGATGGCGCTGGCCTTTGTCAGTTCACGCCGCTTCGTTGGCAGCAACATCATAGGCGCCACCACGCTGGAGCAGCTGGAGGAAAACATCGACAGCCACCTGATGACCCTGAGCGACGAAGTGCTGGCGGCCATCGACGCCCTAGGGCAAATCTATCGCCTGCCTTGCCCATAAAGCGGCGAACCACGCTTATAAGCAAACACCGGAATACATCCAGTGGTTTTTGAACAGTGCCCGGCCTGGCCGGGCACTTGCATTCACAGGGCAAATCTTTGAAGATCGGTCCATAAACCCAAACCAATAGAACACACCATGGATCACGAGTCTCTGCGCGCCCTATTTCCCGCACTGCAACAGCAGCTGGGCGACTACCCCCTGTGCTACCTGGACACGGCCGCCACCAGTCAAAAGCCGCTACAGGTGCTGGAGGCCATGGAAAGCTTCTACCGAACCCACAACGCCAATGTGCACCGGGCGGCCCACGCCCTGTCATCAAAGGCCACCGCCGCCTACGAAGGCGTGCGTGACGCCCTGGTTAACTTTCTCGGCGCCGCCAGCCGGGAAGAGATTATCTTTACCCACGGCACCACCGAGGCCATCAATCTGGTGGCCCATGGCCTGCGCGGACAATTTAACGCCGGGGATCTGATCCTGGTCGACAGCGCCGCCCACCACGCCAACCTGGTGCCCTGGCAACAGCTGGCCAAGGCAACGGGGGCCAAGGTGCTGCCCATAGGGCTGGATGCCGAACTGCGTCTCGACCGGATGGCCTTTCGTGCCCTGCTGGCGCAACAGCCCAAACTGGTGGCCCTGAGCCAGGTGTCCAATGCGCTCGGCACTGTCAATGACATTCGGGCCCTGTGCGCCGAGGCCCGGGCCCACGGCGCCCTGACCCTGGTGGACGGGGCCCAGGCCGTGGCCCATATGCCGGTGAATATGGCCGAACTGGGCTGTGATTTTTACGTCTTTTCCGGCCACAAGATGTACGGACCCACGGGGGTCGGTGTGCTCTGGGGTCGCCATGATTTGCTCGACAGCCTGGAACCGCTGCTGACCGGCGGCGAAATGATCAAAACCGTCAGTTTCGAACAGACCGAGTTTGGCGAGCTGCCCAATCGCCTGGAAGCGGGTACCCCGCCCATTGCCGAGGTCATAGGTCTGGGCGCGGCCATCGAATTTCTGCAGGGATTGGATCGCGCGGCCATGGCACGCCATGAAACGCAACTGCTGCGCTATTTGCAGCGGGAGCTTGGCGCCATCCCCGGCGTCCGTTTGTATGCTGCCCATCCGGATAACATCGGCGCCGTGGCCTTTAACTTTGGCGATGAACATCACCAGGACATAGGCATATTGCTCGATCAACAGGGAGTGGCGGTGCGCTGTGGCCATCACTGTGCCATGCCGCTGATGGGCCTGCTGAGAGTGCGTGGTTGCTGCCGGGCCTCCCTTGGGATCTACTCCAACAAGGCCGACGTAGATCAGTTTATCCAGGCCATGAAGGCCTGTGCCGACATGCTGCAATGAAAGAGGTTGTAATGACAAATGTCGCCCCACGGGCCGAACACTTCATAACCGGTTATGAGCACAGCCGCGATGCGCTGCACACCCTGGCCACCTCCGTCGCCGCCGCCCCCAACTGGCAGGAGAAATACCGCCAGCTGATGCAGGCCGGCAAGTTGCTGCCCGCCTTCGAACAGATCTGGCAAACTGAAGACGCCAGGGTCAGGGGCTGCGAGAGTGCCGCCTGGCTTTGGCATTACCATCAGGAAGGGAAACACTATTTCCTCGCCGACAGCGATGCCCGCATAGTCAAGGGCCTGATAGCCCTGTTGCTGGCGGCCCTCAATGGCCACAGCGGCAGCGAGATAGCCCAATTCGATGCCATTCAATACTTTGACAGCCTGGGACTGGGCGGCCAGCTCAGCCCGTCACGCACCAATGGCCTCTATGCCCTGGTAACGCAAATAAAAACGCAGGCAAACAAGGAAGAAACCCCATGAAACGTCGTCAACTTTTACAGGCATTGGGTGCCGGCACTTTGCTGTCAACCCTGCCCACAGGGCTGCTCGCGGCCACCCAGAGCAAGCGACCGCTTTTTATCGACGGAATGAGCTTTTTGCCGGAAGATCTCGCCGATATTCAGGCATCCGGTCTGAGTGCCTATTTGTGCGATATCTCCACCATTGAAGAAGTCAAACAAGCCGATGGCACGGTCAACTACAAGCGCACCTACAAGGCCTGTAAGGAGTCCATAAGCATCGCGGCCAATCGCGTGGCCGATCATCCGCAAACCCTGTTGCAGGGACTCAGCGGCAGCGACATAGACAGGGCCATGGACTCGGGTCGCTGCGCCATCTTTTTCCAAATCCAGGGAGCCGATTGCGTCGAGGACCACCTTGGCCAGGTGGATGAATTCTACGCCCAGGGCCTGCGGGTACTGCAACTGACCCACCACTACGGCAACAGCTTTGCCGGCGGCGCCCTGGACTCAGATGCCAATGGCGGTCTCAACCTGCCACTGACGCCCAAGGGCTATGCCCTGATAGCGAAACTCAATGATAAAAAGATATTGCTGGATGTCAGTCACTCCAGCGAACAAACCGCCCTGGACGCCATCAAGGCATCGCGCCAGAGCGTGGTACAGAGCCACGGCGCCGTGCGGGCCATAGTGCCGCACGCGCGCTGCTCACCGGACAGCGTGATCCGCGCTATTGCCGACAGCGGCGGCGTATTCGGGGTGTTCATGATGAGTTTTTGGCTCACCCATGATCCCGTACCGACCACGGACCATTATCTGGCCCAGCTCAAACATGTGGCCAAGGTGGGTGGCCTGGATGCCGTGGCCATAGCCAACGACTATCCGCTGCGGGGCCACGAAAACCTGCTCAAACTCAATAATGACAATGCCGAAGGCGTCAAGGAATACCTCGACTGGTGGCACAGCCTGAGGGCCAAAAAAGTCCTAGGCTTCGATCATGAGCCGGTGCATGTGGTGATCCCCGAGCTCAACCACATAGAACGCATGTCACGCATCTATGACGCACTCAAGGGCGCCGGTTTCAAGGCTGCCGAGGCCGACAAGATAGTCGGCGGCAACTGGCAGCGGGTGCTTAAATCTGTGCTGCGCTGACAAGTTGAAGGTTTTAAAACAAGGCCCGCACTAGCGGGCCTTGGTGTTTCTGTGTTTTGCCTGTTATGCGAAACCCGCCAGCGCCGCCTCTGTTTCGGTCACCAGGGAGTCTATCAGCTCACAGCCCCTTTTGCGCCCCAACAATTGTGCCCTATCACAGGAACCTCGGCTCAATACTTTTAATACACTTTAAGCCACCTGCGCCGCCAGAAATCGCTTGTCCCGGCGTGCCCACAGCAGTAGCAATGCGAGCGCGGCGGCGACCATAAGCACAGTCACTATGGAGTCTTCCGGTCCCACCAGGCCACCGCTGAGCCAGTTGGGGCCGTGATATTGGCTCTCCAACGGCGCCAGCGCGCGCCAGTCGTCCAGTCCCGACAGCGGCAAACCTGTCAGCACCACGGCAAAATTCCAGGCGGCGTGGTTGGCGGCCACCACCCACAGGTTGCGGGTTTTGACAAACAGCACTGTCCAGAAGGCGCCAATCAAGGTACCGGAAATGACAGTCATCACCAGCTCAGGTGTGCCCATGTTGCTGTCCAGGTTGGCAATGTGCAGCACGGAAAACAGCAGCGACTGCAACCAGAGTGCCGGCACAGTGCCCCAGGCCCGCTCCAAGGCCTGGAATATCAGGCCACGAAAAACCAATTCCTCCATGGTGGCCGCCACCAATATCACCCCGGCAACGCCCAGCAGCCCGGCGTTCAGGCCACGGACGGCACTGATTTCATAAACACCGAAGGCAAACAGAGGTATTGAAGCCAGGGCTATCATGGCAGCCCCAGACAGGGCGCCAGCGGTGATGGCCAGGGGCGCAGGGCTCATCTCCGGCATGGCACGTTTTTCATAGAAGCGAACATAGACCCAGTAGGCCAAAACCACTGACAACAGGATCCCGACGCGGCGCACAGTGGAAATAGTTGCCTCATCCAACGCCAAGGCCCACTGGGTCAGGGGCAGCAGGCCCCAGCGGAACAAGCCGACCACACCGACCATGATCACTGCGGCCACCAGCAACTTAAGAAATACCTGTCTAATTTTCCGTCCCTGCATCATGCATAGCTCCGATAGATATATGTCCAAATCACAATAACTTAAGCCATTTATACTGACGAGGGGGAACGGGAATGGTAATTGTAAAAATCCGTGTTCAGCAGCCATTGCCCCCTGAGCCGCGATATCAAGCGCAGCGGGCGAGGCACAACAGCTAAAAAAACGCCCGCGATAGCGGGCGTTTTTTGTCTGAAATGACAAGGAAATCAGCTTGCCTCCTGTCCTGCACCCAGTTTTTCTATCAGCAACACCAGGGCTATACCCGTCAGGGCGCAGAAGATGGCGAACACCAGCTGTGAGGCTTCGCCGGTCAGTTGCTCATAGCCCCAGGGGGACAGGTTTTGCTGCTGCAACGGCACCTGTTCACCATGGGAATTAGTGCGCCAGGTGAGCGTTTGTTTCCAGGGCCAGATCTTGCCCAGGGTTCCCAGCATCAGGCCGGTAAGGAAAAACACGGTCGCATCGTGGAAACGGCGCAGCAAAGCCGACAGCAGATGACTGAAGCTGAGTATCCCGGCCACGGCACCAACGGCGAAACAGCCGAGAATATCAAATTGCAGGTTCTTGGCCGCCCCCAGTACCGCCGGATACAGGCCCAGCAGCAAGAGGATAAAACTGCCGGAGATCCCGGGTAGCACCATGGCGCAGATGGCCACGGCACCGCCCAGCAAGATATTCAGATAACTGGGTTCCACCTCCACCGGGTTCAACACTGTAATGCCCCAGGCCACCAGCACGCCGAGGCCAAACAGCGCCAAACGCATGGCAGAGAATCCCTTGACCTGGCGCAGCATGTGCCACACGGATACCAGGATCAGGCCAAAAAAGAACGACCACACGGGAATGGGGTGGTGGTTCAGCAAATAGGAGATCAGCTTGGCGAAACTGAAGATGCTGGTGAGGATCCCCGCCAACAGGGTCAGCAGAAAGGCGCCGTTGATATGGACAAAAGCGGCCCTTGCTCCCTCGCGGCGCAATATGCCCACCAGAGAGGGGTTAATGCGGCGAACACTGTCGAGCAGGGTGTCGAGAATGCCGGTGATAAAGGCTATGGTACCGCCGGATACCCCGGGTACCACGTCGGCGGCCCCCATGGCCATGCCCTTGAGATAAGTCAGAAAATGCTTCACAAAACATCCTTTTCACAGCTGAAAGTGGGGCCGATTATACGTGCCCCGGCGCGCAACTGAAAATGAAGTTTGTGGGTGGCTTTGAGCCGAGGCCAAGACACTGGTGACTTTGGCCGCCAAGATGCTAGACTCATCCGACCAGAACGATGATTCAGCATCATTAGTTCAGAAAAATAGTTCAACACACTGATTCAGAACAACAGCCCGCCCCAGTGGCCAAGGAAAGGACAATCACCATGACCACAGACACCCGTCCCAATAAAGTACTGGCGCTCTACCAACGCCTGCAATCCTGGCCCATGGGCAAGAAGATTTTTTCCATCATGGTGGCCCGCATGGCCCCCTACTTCAGCACCATAAGGCCCCTTATTACCGAGCTCAGGCCCAACCATTGCGAGTGCCTGATAAAGAAACGCCATGGGGTGCACAATCACATCAAAACAGTCCATGTCATCGCCATCTGTAACGGCCTGGAAATGGCCATGGGCGTGATGGCCGAAGCGTCGATTCCCAAACACCTGCGTTGGATCCCCAAGGGCATGAGTCTGGACTACACGGCCAAGGCCGGCAGCGATATCCGCTGCGTGGCCGAAGTTAAACCCGAAGATTGGCGGGAAGGCGATCTGCTGGTGCCGGTCACGGCCTACGACAATCAGGGCATTGTGGTGGTCAAGGGCCATATCAAACTGTGGATTTCACAAAAGCCAACCAAGAGCTGAATCGGCTAACTACTTGGAACTGCAATTCACAGGGCAATGAATTGATGGGATTTTTTGCCGGTTTACCGGCCTTGGTCTAAGCTCAAAGGCATCTAAGGCCGCAGCAATAAACTTCTCAGGGATGACCATGACCAGTAAACGGATTGTATTGGTGTTTCTTGCCCTCCTGCTTCCCTTCAGCCTGCTGATTGGTTATTGGCTGCATCTGCTGGCCGAAGATCGCTTCGACAAGGATTTTCGCCATCTTCGTCAGCAACAAAGCCTGGGGATCCGCCTTGGCAATGAAGCGCTGAAGGAAGACTTTGAAGCCCTGTTCCGGGATGTGGCTTACCTGGCAGCCCTGGCTCCCATCCACGACGCCTTGAATGACGACGCTGAGGCGGCCCGGGAACAACTGGCAAAGCAACTGGCTGAATTTGTTGCCCATAAACCCATCTACAGTCAGCTCAGATTGCTGGATGCATCCGGTATGGAACGGGTAAGGGTAAACCTGACGGATACGGGGATAAGCATCACACCTCAGCCACAACTGCAGAACAAAGCCGATCGCTACTATGTGCAGGAAACCCTGAGGTTAGCCCCCGGCCACATCTACGTGTCACCCATAGATCTTAATATGGAGCGTGGCAAGGTCAGCACCCCTTTTGAACCCATGGTGCGGCTGTCGACGCCGATTTTTGCAGGGGATCAACTCAAGGGCATGTTGATCCTCAATTACCGCGCCGCCCTGCTGCTGCAATATTTCCGCGATGCCACCCGCGAAGTTCCCGGTGAGGTGATGTTGCTCAATACCGACGGCTTTTGGATTGTGGCACCGGATCCCGACAAGGAGTGGGGCTTTATGCGCAACCGCAGCGATCTGACCCTGGCCCAGAGCCAGCCGGATATCTGGAGTCGGATCCGCAACACCAACAAGGGGCAAGTATCACTGACTTCGGGTCTGTGGACCTGGGAAAGCCAGTTTCTTATCTACAGTGATTTCGCAGCCAATTTACATGCGCCAGCGGGGCAAACGCCGATGATATTTGATCAAAACATCTGGAAAACCGTCACCCTGGTACCCAAAACACAGCTGGATAACATAAAGCAGGAGAGCAGAACCCAGCTGTTCCGGTTGGGATTGGTATTGTTGCTTGCCTGGAGCGGCCTGGCCCTGGCTTTCTGTCACAGTAAATGGCAGAAAGCCTGACGGGCGCAAACAGACCTTATTGCAGCAGCCAGGCTGCCAGATTCTGCGCCAGACGCAGATTGTCTCCCTTCAAAAACGCATTCTGAAACATGGCATCATCGCCAAATACCGCCAGCTTGCCGGCGCCCACCTTGCCGGCAACCACCAGGGGCCAGGCATCCCGGGGTTCATCAGCGTCGGCCAGCTGATTGCGATTCAAATCAATCCAGGCGCTGTCGGAAGTGAAGGCCAGATCCATGAGTCCCTCGGCCTGGGCCTTGATGGCCCAGACGCCATAAAAGCCCACCTTATTCACACCGGCAAACAAGGGATGCTCCCTGTCAATGCGGGCCGCGGCAAAATCCTGGGAATTTTCACCGAGCAAATGCTGCTGCTCACGAATGGCGGCATTGGTCACGGCGACGCCGAAGCGGTTCAGCAATTCACCGTTCAACGGCCCCACGTGCAGCATGACAGCCAAACGGCCACCTTGCTCCACAAAGGCTTTAATGGCAGCCAGCTCCGCCTCGCTATAGGGGTCGAAGGCGCCGGAGATCACCAGCACCCTGACATCCGCCAGCGCCGCCTTATCCAGCACACCTTTGTGGCTAATCAGCTCCTGGGCACCGAATTGTTCCCCCAGGCCCGACAGCCCCAGCGGCAAGCGCTGGGCCAGGGTAAACTGCTGCCCATGGCCTTCGTCAAACACCACCTTGACGGCATGGGCACAGGGCGCCAGCAGCCCCAGCAGTGCGGCGGCAATCCAGCCTTTGTTCATATTGATCCCCACTCACGGAAAAACACTTGGAAAGTGCTCAATCATAGATGGCTGTCACACCCGGGAGCCAAGTAATTCTGCCTCCCGGCAGCAGATAAGCGCCAAAGTGTGATCCGGGTCAGCCACGCTTGAGCACGGCAAGGACACTGAGGGCACGTTCCCGGGCATAGCTGTGTTCTATGATGGGCGCGGGGTAAGTCTCGGCAAATAAGTCTGGGGCACGTTTTGCCGGTCTGTGCAGCGCCTTAAGGGGCCAGCCGGCCAGCTCCGGCAGCCAATGGCGAATAAAGCGAGCTTCGGGGTCGAACCTTTCACTTTGCAGCTGGGGATTGAAGACCCTGAAATAGGGCTGGGCATCGCAGCCGGTACCGGCGGACCACTGCCAGCCACCGTTGTTGGCGGCCAGATCGCCATCCACCAGTTGGCGCCGGAAGTAAGCTTCGCCCCAACGCCAGTCGATCAGCAGATGCTTGGTAAGAAAGCTGGCAGCAAGCATCCGCAGGCGGTTGTGCATCCAGCCAATGGTATTGAGTTGGCGCATGGCGGCATCGACTATGGGATAACCCGTGCGCCCTTCGCACCAGGCAGCAAATTCTGTTGCATCGTTACGCCAACGTATGCCGTCACCCAGGGCGTTGAAATTCTCGCCTCGACTCAGACCGGGGTAGGCCTGCAGCAGATGTCGATAGAATTCGCGCCACACCAGTTCCATCAACCAGTTGCGGCCGGGACTGCCCTCCTCCACCAGTGCGGCGGGATACGCATCCAGTACCGCGGCCATGCACTGGCGGGGACTGAGCACCCCAAGGGCCAGATAAGGGGACAGGCTGCTGGTTCCCGCCATGGCCGGAAAGTCACGCTGTTGGCCGTAAGCTCCAAGCGGACCGCCGCTGAATGCGAGCAATCTCTCTCTGGCGGCCACTTCACCGCTTGGCCAATAATCGGAAGCCCGCTTTTCCACGTCAAGGCGCAAATGCGAGGGCACCTTTGCCGGCCCCAAGGGCTGTGGCGCCGGCAAAGGGCGTATGGCCTGGCGGCTGGCCAAGGCACACCAGCGGCGGGCGAAGGGCGTAAATACCCGGTACATGGCCCCCGCGTCCGTGGTGACTGTGCCCGGCGGCAACAGGCAGTGGCCCCCAAAGAGGCGCAGGTCAATGCCCGACGCCAACAGCCCGGCATCACGGCGGCGCTCGTTAAGTTCCACTTCTTCGCTGGCGAACACCTTGCTGATATTGCGCTGCGCCAGGTATTGCCCAAGGGCGGCGGGTACGGCGGCAAAGTCCGCCACCGTCATCAATTCCAACTCAATGCCCAATGCTGCCAGCGACGCGGCCAGGCAGTTGAGATTGCGTTCGATAAAATCCAGCTGCATGGGTCCCACATCATGGGCCTGCCACTGCTTTGGTGTCGCGATATAGAGGGCGTACAGCCTGGCCCCAGTGTCCCTGGCTTCCTCACAGGCGGCCCACAGGGCTTGGTGATCGCTAACGCGCAGGTCCTGCCGGAACCAGATAAGCAAATTCATGATTCGGCTCTCAGGCGCCCGAACCATTGCTCCACCTCGGCCTCATCCAGTTGCGTCACCTCTTCGATAGCCTCCGGACTGACACAAGTCATGCCCATCTGTTGGCAAAGGCTCAGCACTGAAGCAAGCTCAGCTTTCTGACGGTACGGACCGGGCAATAACAGCATATGTCCGCAGGCTATTCTGTCCTGTAACAATGCCAGCTGCGCTGTGTCGGCATCGGGCAAGGCAAAAAATAACACCCGAAAGCCCGACTGATTCAGAGTCAGCCGCCACAGGGTTACCAGCCAGCGCGGCTGTGGTCCTGTTGCCAGCAACAGCAAACGGGGGGACTTGGGGGGCAAATGCTGCTGCATCAGAGTACAGTGCCTGAGCAACTCCTGCTCCAGCCAATCCCCCAGCAAACCACCATCCTGACGCTCGGCCAGGAGTAACTCAAGCCGCCTCAGCCAGGGCTGTAACAGTTGACGCCTCAGGACACCAAAGGGATACAAGCGCTGTGCATCGTCCAGCAGACGTTGCAATCCGTCGCTGTCGAGCCGAATGACCGCCTGCTCCAGGCTGCTGCTGAGTTGCTGCCATTCATCGCCAAATTCGGGCCGCGCACTGCTATCCGACAGCAAGGGCTTGATTTTGCTGATGGCGACCCCTTTATCGAGCCAGGCCAGTATTTCCCGTACCCGGTCAAGATGGTCCTGGGTATAGAGTCTGTGGCCCTTGGGAGTGCGCAGGGGCACCACCAGACCATAACGCCTTTGCCAGGCTCTCAGGGTGACGGGGTTGACGCCGCACAGAGTGGCCACCTCGCCGATACTGTAAAGGGGTTGATCCAATTCAGAGTCCATAACGCAGTTTAAGCTCCTGGGGATGGGGATTGAGATAGACCTGGGACGCTATGTAGTCATCAGGATGTTGCCGTAAATGGTGCTTGATCAGGGTTAAAGGCACAAGCAAAGGCTGCATCCCCAGGCGATAAGCACTGATGGCTTCACACAATTCCTGCTTTTCCTCACCGTCAAGCCTGTGCTTGAAATAGCCCTGGATGTGCTCAAGGGTACAGCTGTGATTGCGGCGGCTGGCGGGTTGTGCCAGGGCAGCCATAAAGCCCTGCAGATAGGCCTCGGCCAAGGCCGGCAATGGCAGATCCGAGTGGGCCAACATGGGACCCAATTGGCGATAAATAGCCGGGTTGTGGGCCAGCAGGAGGTATTTGTAACGGGCATGGAACGCCATCAGTGCGGCGCGGGTCATCCCCTCTGCCTGCAAACACTGCCATTCATGAAAGGCGAACACCCGGGTAATGAAATTTTCCCTGAGCAGAGGGTCATGCAAGCGTCCCTCTTCTTCTATCGGCAGCTGTGGCCAACGGGCCTTTAAGGCCGCAGCGAAAATGCCTGTGCCTTCTTTGGCGCCTTGATTGGTGTCGGCCTTATAGACCTTGACCCGCTCCATGCCACAGGAGGGTGACTTGCCGCACAGGATATAGCCACTGATGAAATCCAGTCTTTCGACCTGACGTTCACTGAAATCCCGGAGCTTGTCGGTCACATCCATGTTTGCATTGCGGATCCGTATCTCACCTCGATCACGCACCAGACGCAGGCTTTGACGCGGCGCCCCTAAACCAATGGCCATCTCCGGACATATTTCGACAAAATCAAACTGCTTACCCAGTTCGTTGTCGCAATAGCTTGATCTTTTATGGCCACCATCAAAACGCACCTGCTGACCCAATAAACAGGCACTGATACCAACCTGAATACGCTGCGGATTAAACTTATACATAGCGATACTCCTTGTATAGGTATTGTGAGTATGACACACAAACCTATACATGAGTAGTATTTTTGTACAACCAATAGAAATGTCACTCAGTGCAGCATGCCCGGCTGTGGCTGCGCATGCAGATGCACGACCTTCTGATGTGCATCGAGCCAGCGCATAATCTCCTGGCAAGGTTTGGGACGACAGATAAGAAAACCCTGAATAATGATGTTGGGGTATTGCTCCAGATAGGTATAGTCGCGGGGATCTTCCACTCCTTCGGCCACCACAGCTACGCCAAGACGCGCACCAATCTCCACCAAGGACTTGAGAATGGTCTGGGCCAGGGCATCCATGTGAATGCCGCGCACCAGGCTCATATCCAGCTTGAGTTCACTGATGGGCAAGCGGCACAGTTGGGTCAGGTTGGTATAGCCGGTACCGAAATCATCTATGGCGACCCCTACGCTGTGCAGCCTGAGACGGCTGATACTGGCGTGTTGGCTGTGCTGATCCAGCGCCTGGTTTTCGGTGATCTCAACCGTCAAACGGCTGATATCCAGCTCATAGGTATCACAGTATTCCAGCAGCTTGGCCGGCCAACCGTTGCTGGCCAATTGCTTGGGTGTAAGATTGATGGACAGACGGCTGTGCTGGCATTCGGGATGCCGTCCAATCTCCAGCCATTCGCGCATAGCGCAGTTGATCAACTTTTCGCTGATGGCATTGAGCAAGCCATGCTGCTCGGCCATATCGATAAAAGCATCCGGCCCCACCAGTTGCAAATGGTCACCGTCCTGCAACCGGCACAGCACCTCAAAACCTTCTATACGTCCCTTGGAATCCACCTGGGCCTGATAATAGGGCACCACCTTGTCATCCTGGATGGCCTGACGAATTTGCTCTGCCGACAACCTGGATGTAGGCCTGCCCAGATCCGGCGCCATCATCATCAGGCGTTCGATACAGATCTGCAATTGTGTCTGGCACACGGGTTTGGTCAGCGCCCCCAGCAGGCGCAGGCGGGAATTAATCACCACCTGGGAGGCGGCTTCTATGATGCGACTCTCCATGCCGGAAGCTATGATGACACCACCGCGAAAACCGATGCGGCTCAGGCGCGACAGCAGCTCTATGCCATCCATGCCCGGCATGTGCAGATCCACCACCAGAATATGATAATGGTCCCGGTATTTGGTCAGCAGCCGCAACGCCGCCAGACCATCACGGCAATATTCCACCTGGTCAACGTCCAGTTCGGAAAAATAACGGCTGAGGAGTTGGCAGGTACTCAGGGAGTCATCGATGATAAGCACGTTCAGCGTCATATTGCATCTCCTTTGCCATTCAGGTCACACAGTGCTGTGGTACCGGTACATCCCTGAATTCATGCTGTATAGGCTTGGTAATTAAGCCTAGTTCAGCAAAGGATCAAGTCAAACCAGAGCAAGCAAAAAGCCCAATCATGCTTTAATGCATGTCGGCGGTATTTTTTCGGGAACTGGCGGAAAAATCTGCTATACTCCGCGCCCGCTTTAAGGCAAACGACCGCTGTCGTCTGCCGGCGACGAGAGTGTTAAGCCAATGCCAGGAAATATCATGAGATTTGAATCCTTCAGTTTTGCCCCCGAGATTTTGCGCGCCATCGCAGACTGTGGTTACCAGACCATGACCCCTATCCAGCGCCAGGCCATACCTCCCGTGCGGCGCGGTCAGGACGTGCTCGCCAGCGCCCAGACAGGTACGGGTAAAACCGCAGCCTTTGCATTGCCGATACTGCAGCGGCTGCTGGACAATCCCAAGCCGTTGGAACCCACCAAGAGCCGGGCTCTTATCATGACCCCCACCCGCGAACTGGCGGAGCAAATAGCGGTCAACCTCAATGCCTATGGCAAGTACATGAACCTGACCGTACTGACCCTGTTTGGTGGCGGCAAGGCCGATATCCAGGCGCAAAAACTGCGCCGCGGCACCGACATCATAGTGGCGACGCCGGGGCGTTTGCTGGAGCACCTGCTGGCCGGCAACCTGACCCTGTCCGACATTGAAGTGCTGGTGTTTGATGAGGCCGACCGCATGCTGGACATGGGCTTCCTTAATGACATCAACAAGATACTGCAAGCGGTAAACAAACAGCGTCAGAACCTGATGTTCTCTGCCACCTTCTCGGGTCCGGTGCGCCGCCTGGCCGATGAGATAATGAACAAGCCGAAGGTGATCAGTGCCGATCGCCAGAACACCACGGCCGTGACCGTCAGCCAGGTGGTGTATCCGGTGGAGCAGCGCCGCAAGCGCGAACTCTTGTCCGAGCTTATCGGCCGCAAGAACTGGCAGCGGGTGCTGGTGTTTTCCGCCACCCGTGAAGATGCCGACCAACTGACCGCCGAGCTGAATCTCGATGGCATCACGGCCGCCGTGGTACACAGCGAAAAGGCCCAGGGCAGCCGTCGCCGCGCGCTGCGGGAATTTATTGAAGGCAAGATCCGAGTGCTGGTGTCCACCGAAGTGGCGGCCCGCGGCCTGGATATTCCGGATCTGGAATACGTGGTCAACTATGACCTGCCCTTCCTGCCGGAAGACTATGTGCATCGCATAGGTCGCACCGGGCGTGCCGGCAAGAGCGGTGTGGCCATTTCCTTTGTCAGCCGCGAAGAAGAGCGCACCCTGTCGGACATAGAAAAGCTGATTGGCCAGAAGCTCAAACGCATCATGGTGCCCGGCTACGAGGTCAGCAACCGGGATCTGCTGCTAAAGCAGCTGCAAAAACGCCGCAGCTTTGCCAAGAAAAAAGAGCGCGATGACAACGCCGCGGCCCAAATCGTCGCTGAAAAGAGCATGGCCGGTCGCAGGGTCAAGGTTAAAGTCGGCTCCCAGGGCAACACCAAGAAAATCAAGTAACGGGTGTTAAACTGCAACAGCGACCAAAGCCATCGCCACGAAGAAAGAGCGCGATGACAACGCCGCCGCCCAAATCGTCGCGGAAAAGAGCATGGCCGGTCGCAGGGTCAAGGTTAAGGTCGGCTCCCAGGGCAACACCAAGAAAATCAAGTAAGCTACTGACCCAAACAAGCTGCCGACTCAAGCAAGCTACAGACATAGAAACAGCCGCCCCCAGGGCGGCTTTTTTATTCAAGCCGCTGAGGCGGTGCCCTGAAGATAGACAGGAACCATGACCCTGCCTACAATGGGCGCCGTTTCCATCCCAGGCCCCGAGGCAAAGTCCAATATGCAAATCAGCTATAACCAGGCCATTTTGGCCCTCGCCCGCGACGGTCTGGCCGCACTGGCCGCCTCCAGTGCCATAGGTCCCAAGGCCACAGAGGCACAGAAAAGCCATTTCCTGTGTAATTTCATGGCCACAGCCCTCAAGGAAAAGCGTTATCCCAAATTGATAGCCAATGAGCTGACCTTATGGGTGCGTCAGGGCCGCAGCCTGGGTGCCAATGCCGGTCTGCGCCAGCTGCTTGAGCGCATCAGTCATCAGTACGGTCAGATAACCGACGTCAGCACAGGTCTGGGCCACAGGCTGGAACAATTGCTGGCCAAGGCCAAAGAGCAGGGCTTTCTGGTTTTTACCGACACAGTGGTCGACGGCAAACTCAAGCTCGATGCCGATGGCGTGCCCAGCATAGTCATCAGCCATGATGCCTACTCCAGCCAGCTCAAGGACGGCGAACTTCTGGGCCCGCTGACCCTCTATGTTCGCGCCGATGAAGGACTTTTGGCACAAATGGCCCTGGACTGTGGTCTGTTGCTGAGCGCAGGGGATAAAAAGGCCTCCCTTATTAAACACCATAAGAGCTACCGTCTTTTTCCACAAAATCAGTTACCTTGTCTGGCACTGCTGACAAAGTAACCAAAATTGGTTACTGTGTTGCCCAGGGAACGTTGTGGAGTGCAACATGAGGAAAAACAGGATCTTTTCACTGCTGACGGCGCTGTTTCTGGTGGCCGGCCCAATGCCGCTCATGGCCGAGCCTGGGGGGAAAACATCACCCCAAATCAAGCTCAAATACAACGTCAGCGGCTCAAGTAATTGGTATCCTTACTATATTCCCAACAGTCCGGAGAGCCCCGGCATCATCAGTGAGCTGTTGCCGCAAATTCTGTCCCATGCCGGTGTTGGTGGTGAGATAGTCCCCCTTCCCCCCAAGCGCACCAACCAGGCTCTGGAAAACGGTCAGCTGGACTTCGATATCGTCAGCCCCAGCTGGTTCCCCAACGGTGACTTCGGTCCCAAGTTCGTTAAATCCAGCCCGATTATGCTGATCAAGGAGCATGTGATCACCCTGCCCGGCCATGAGCAGGAATGGCAGGACATTGGCGCCATCAAGGGCCGCGAGATAGGCACTGTCATGGGCTACCTGTACCACGACGACAAGGATTTTATCCGCGCCGATTTCCGCTCAGAGCAGGAGCTGATCAAGGCGCTGCACAAGCACAGGATCCCGGCGGCCATCAGCGGTGATTATCCGGCGCTCTACTGGTCGGCCAAGCTCAACCTCCCCATTGCCATAGCGGCAGAGCACTCCAGTGGCGATCTGGTATTCCGCCTGCGCAAGGAACATGAAGCCCTGCTGCCGGCCATAGATGCGGCGATTGCCGAGCTGAAAAAGGACGGCACCATCAAGACGATTATCGCCAAATACACCCAGAGATTGCAGCCCTGAGGTTGTCCCCTTAAAATCGGTCCCAGACTAAAAAATAAAGCGCCCAAGGGCGCTTTATTTCATTGCAATGGCGATGAGCGTCAGTCGTTGGCCTCATGGTGGCCGTTGTAACGAATGCCGGCCTCGTTCACCATCCTGACCGCATCGGTGGTGAGCGCGTTATTGCCGGTCAGCAGGTCCTTGAGTTCGCCCTTGTCCTTGTCCACCAGGCCCAACTCCCGCAGCATGGCATCCACCAACGGGGCATTGGCGCGGTAGTTAAGGGCGGCACTGGTCACCTGTTCAGCCATGCCGCCCTGGGCCTGACCTTCACCGCTTCCAAGCACGCTGCCTGAACCATAGCCCTGCAAAATCTTGATGCCTTCGATGTTCTCCAGCGGTTTGACCGCATTGGCGACAATTTCAGGCAAGGCCTTAAGGATGGCGAGGGATTTTTGCAATGCGATCTGCTCGTCACGGAGCACGTTTTCTGCCTCGTACAGGGCCTGTTTACCGGCCGCTTCCACCGCATACACCTTCTCATCGGCCTCGGCCTTGAGTTTCTTGGCATCGGCTGCGGCACGGGCCTCGGTCAAAATAGCCGCTGATCTGTCTTCGGCGGCACGCTTCTCGGCTTCTGCCTCAACCGTTACGCCCACGGCCTCACGTTCGGCCTCCTTGCGGGCGTCAATCACTTCGATTTCCTTGCGACGGTTGGCCTCGGCCACCTGGCGCACGGTAATAACCGCTTCTTCCTTCTCGACCTTGAGCTTTTCGGCCTCGGCGGCGCGGGCGCGGGCTGCGGACTCTTCCTCAGACTTGGCGGCAACGGCGATCTGCTTCTCCTGCTCGGACACTTCAATGTCACGCTGCTGCTGGATCCTGGCCTGCTCGATGGCCTTGCGCTTCTCAATCTCGCGGGTTTCTATGTCCTTGGTCTTCTCAATCTCGGCCGATTCGATGGCGCGCTCCTTGGCGATTTCCGCCTCGCGCTCTTCCCTGGCCTTCTGCTCACGCTGCTTGGCGATCTCCGCCTTTTGCTCGGCACGCTTGAACTCCAGCGCCTGCTGCTGCACCAGGCGGGCCTCTTCTTCGGACTTTTTAATCTCCAAAGATTCCTTTTCCGCTTCCAGGTTACGCAGCTCTATCTTGATGCGGTTTTCCTGCTGGATATCGTTGGTTTCCTTGCGCTTTTCTTCGATGATCTTCGCCAGACGGGCACGACCTTCGGCGTCGAAGGCGTTGTTCTCGTTGAAGAAGCCCAGTTCGGTCTGGTCGAAGCCGGTCAAAGACACGGACTCCAGCTCCAAACCGTTCTTTTCCAGATCGTTGGCAACGTTGTTCTGCACCCGCTGCACAAAGTCGGCGCGCTGTTCGTGCATTTCAGTCATGTTCATCTCGGCGGCCACGGCACGCAGCACGTCGACAAATTTGGATTCCATCAGCTTTTTCAGCTCTTCCACCCGGGTGGTGCGGGTACCCAGGGTCTGTGCCGCCATGGAAATGCCTTCGGCATGGGGGGCCACCCGCAGGTAAAAATCGGCCTTCACATCAACCCGCATCCTGTCCTTGGTGATAAGCGCATCCTTCTGGGTCTTTTCCACCTCAATGCGCAGGGTATTCATATTGACCGCTATGGTCTCATGCAACACAGGCAATACTATGGCGCCGCCATCCTTAACCACCTTCTCGCCGCCAAACCCGGTGCGCACAAAGGCGGTTTCCTTGGTGGCGCGGCGATACAACTTGGCAAAAATGAGACCTATCACCAACAGGCCCACTACTATGATGCCGGCAATCAGCAATACAAAGCTTGTGCCCATTCCATCGACTTGAAAAGCTTCCATAAATCTCCCTATTAATGCTCGGATTGTGTTTGTTCAAAGGGGCTTGCAGCCCAGACGCGTCCCTGACGGCGCAGCAGCACCACCGAAGTGCCCTGCAAAAACTCTCCCTGCTCGTGCTCGGGCTCCACCAGCACATAATGCTTCTGTTGGTATTTATCGTGCACCAGGGCCTCTGACGGGTTGCCCTTGACCGCCCGCCCCAGGGTCACAGTGCCAATGCAACCACACAGATCGTCAATGGATACGGCGGATGACTCGTTCTTGGGCAAGAGGCGCGCCAGCGGTTGCCCCATCAGGCGACAACCGAGGGCACCGCCAAACAGCGACAAGGGCAAGGTCAGCCAGGTGGGTAACAGCACGTTGGCGGCATAGACGGAAACGAAGTTGATAATCAGGCCAGAGATGGCGAAGCAGCACAGGGCCAGCACCAACCAGATAAGCAGCGGCAAGCGGTTGAGGCACAGCCAACCCACCAGGCCGGTGAAACCGCCGCCGGCAACGTCGGCGGAAAAGTCATTATCTATGGGTAACCAATCATCCAGCACACCCATGATGCTGAGCCCGGCCACCATGGCCAAAGCCTCGATAATCCCCAACAAGACCACCATGGCAATGGCGATGGAATACGGCAGGTTGGGATCGGAAAACAGGAAGGAAAGCAAATTCAACTCCTTGAACCCTCTAAGATTCTAATTCCTTGACACGAATCTGTATCGCCAGAGCATATCAAAGACACGGCCAAAGCCAAACGACTTTTGCCACCTGCCAGCGGGCCTCTTTTGCGCTAGAATGACCCCAAAGCAATAAAGGAGCATTCCATGTCCGCCTCTGCCTATGATGGCCTGTGCCGTCACTTCCAACAGATTGCCCACTTTGAACATTTTTCCGCTTTAGGTGACTGGGACCAGGCCACCATGATGCCAGTCGGTGGCGGCGAGGCCCGCAGCGAAGCCATGGCCACCCTGGCGGGCCATATTCATGCCCTGAAGACGGCGCCCTGGCTGGCTGAGGCGTTGGACAAGGCCCGGGCTGAAGCCCAAAACGACGACGAGCGAGCCAATCTGAGGGAAATGGCCCATCAATACCGTCAGGCCACCGCAGTGCCCCAGTCTCTGGTGGAAGCCAAGACGTTGGCGGGCTATCGCTGCGAAAATGCCTGGCGCGAGCAGCGCCGCGCCAACGACTGGCAGGGATTCAAACCCAAGCTGGAGGAAGTCATACGCCTGACCCGGGAAGAGGCCCAATGCCGCTCCCAGGCTCTGGGCATGACACCCTACGATACTCTGCTGGACAAGTTTGAACCCGGCGTCACCCAAGCCATGCTCGACAACACCTTTGGTGAGCTGAAGAACTGGCTGCCGGAGCTGATTGCCGAAGTGACGGATCTGCAACTGGGTCAGGCGGTGCCACAGCTCAGTGGCCACTATCCAATCCCGGCCCAGGAAGCCCTGGGGCGCGAAGTCATGACACTGCTGGGTTTTGATTTCAATCAGGGACGGCTTGATGTCAGCAACCATCCTTTCTGCGGCGGTGTGCCGGGCGATGTGCGTCTGACCACCCGCTACGACAGCAACAACTTTTCCAGCGCCCTGATGGGGGTGATCCACGAGACAGGCCATGCCCGCTATGAACAGGGATTGCCCAAGGCCTGGCGTGGCCAACCGGGAGGATTGGCCCGCTCCATGGGACTGCATGAGAGCCAGAGCCTGTTTTTCGAAATGCAACTGGCAGGCAGTGAGGCCTTCCTCGGCCTGCTGTCGCCCCTGATTAATCGCCACCTGGGACTGCAGTTGTCGGCCGAGGGGCTGGCGCGGATCTACAGCAGGGTGAACCCCGGCCTCATCCGGGTCGATGCCGATGAGGTCACCTACCCCTGTCACATTTTGCTGCGCTATGAGGCCGAAAAGGCCATGGTAAACGGCAGCCTGGAGGTGGCCGATTTGCCCGATTTCTGGTCAACCCAGATGCAGACGCTGCTGGGCATCAATACAGACGGCAATTACCGCGACGGCTGTATGCAGGATATCCACTGGACCCTGGGCGAACTGGGCTACTTCCCCAGTTATACCCTGGGGGCCATGGTGGCTTCCCAGCTGCGCTATGCGTTGGAAGCCGAGTTGGACTCTTCCCTCGACAGCCTGCTGGAGCAGGGGCGCCTGGCTGACGTCTTTGCCTGGTTGGAGCGCAACATCTGGTCCAGGGGTTCATTACTGCAAACCGACGACCTGATCCAGGCAGCCACAGGCAAGCCCCTCAGCGGCCGCTATCTCGAGCGCCACCTCCGCAGCCGGTATCTGGGCGAATAACGACCCTTTTGCTATAATGGTCGCCTTTTACAGCGGGCGGCGTCCGGCCGCTCAGCGGCTCATTACAGCATGACAAACACAGGCATGACACACGACAAGACGACACTGAGGCCAATCACGGACGCAGACTGGGATGGCATCATGGCTATCCAGGCCCAGTGCTATGGTGCCCTGGGCCCCGAGTCCCTGGAGGTGATGCAAAGCAAGTGGCACAGTTCCCCCGGCTCCTGCTTTGTGATGGAACTGCAAGGTGAACTGCTGGGCTATTGCCTGGCCCATCCCTGGCAGCACGACACCCCACCACCCCTGTACCAAACACTGCCGCCCCTGGAGCGACACGGTAAGCTGTATCTGCATGATATGGCATTTTCGGCCCATGCCCGTGGCAAAGGCCTGGGAAAACAGGCGCTGGCCAAACTGACGCAGCAGGCCAGGGCATGGCAGTTGAATGCCCTGGCACTGGTGGCCGTGCTCGGCGCAGACAGTTACTGGCAAAAGCAGGGTTTCAGCGCCATCCCCAGCCCCAAGCCACTGGACAGTTATGGTCCGGATGCCCTGTATATGACCCGCCCCCTGTGAGGAAACATGCAACCCACCCTTATCACCATAGGCCTGCTGTGCCTGTCGAATATCTTCATGACCTTTGCCTGGTACGGTCATCTCAAGAGTCTGGGCAGCAAACCCTGGATAGTGGCCGCCCTGGTCAGTTGGGGCATTGCCCTGTTCGAGTACCTGCTGCAGGTACCGGCCAACCGCATAGGTTACACTGTGATGAACGTGGGCCAACTCAAGATAGTGCAAGAGGTCATCACCCTGTCACTGTTTGTGCCTTTTGCCTTTTTCTACCTCAAGGAGCCGCTCAAGCTGGATTATCTCTGGGCCGGACTCTGCATTCTCGGCGCTGTGTATTTTATTTTTCGCAGCGAAATCGGTTAACTTCACCCAAAGGAATTTCAAATGGCACGTCAGGTCGCCTACACCTTCAAAGGCCAGGCCAAGGTTATCAACTTTGCCTATGACAAGTATCACGATATGTACGAGGCTGCCGCAGCTGCCGAAGGGGTCGATCTGGCCCGCTTCCTCGCCATGGAACAGCAGGTGGCCATGACCGCCAAGGGCAAGGGCGCGCTCAAGAGCTTCCGCCTCAATGAATTTGCCCGCATGGGTTTCAGCGATATCCGCATGCTGCGGGATGATGACAACAAGGATCCACAATGATCAATCAAGAACACGCCAATTTTCCCCGCGCCGGCTTTTTCCGTCGCCTCGGTGCCGCGGTTTACGATCTGCTGTTGGCGGTGGCCGTATGGATATTGGCCGGCAGCATCAGCTTCGGCATCTTCACCCTGCTGGTGAAAACCGGCCTGATCGGCATGCAGGGTGAACAGCATGTGGTGGATGTGCTCAATGGCAATTCACTTTACAAGGGACTGAATTTAACTTGGATCCTCTTTTGTGTCGGCCTGTTCTATGCCCTGTTCTGGAGCAAGGGTGGCCAAACCCTGGGCATGCGCGCCTGGCGCCTCAAGGTACAGCACCCCAATGGCCAGAACCTGAGCCTGCTGACAGCCTTCGCCAGACTGTTCTGGTCCCTTGGCGGATTGGGTAATCTGTGGATCCTGATCCACGGTGATAAGCTGGCGCTGCAGGATAGAATGACCAGTTCTGAGGTGGTGGTATTGTCGGAGGCAGCAAACCAAATGCGCAATTGGCGCGGCGTCTGAGCAGATAGCGCTCATTCGCAAACAGTTTGCATCAAAAAGGCCGCCCCGGGGCGGCCTTTTTGTTGCCTGAACGTCAGCGACGTATGTAGTAGAGCGCCAAACCGGTAAACAACAGCGCCGGTGCAATGGCGCCGACCATGGCGGGCAGGTTGAACACCAGACTCATGGGGCCGAAAATTTCATTGCTGATATAGAAGCTGAAACCCGCCACCACGCCGAGCAGGATCCTGGCCCCCATGGTCACGTTGCGCAGCGGTCCAAACACAAACGACAGCGCCACCAGCATCATCACAGCCACGGTCAATGGCTGCACCAGCTTGTGCCACAGTGCCAGTTCGTAACGACTGGGATCCTGACTGTTCACCTTGAGGTATTCGAGATAATCCACCAAGCCCCTAATGGACAGGGACTCGGGTTTAACCGACACCACGCTGAGCTTGTCGGGGGTCAGGGTGGACTGCCAGGGCTCTTCGTCCAGCAACTCCAGCTCCACCTTATCTTCCTGCAGGTGGGTGCGTTTGACCTGCTGCAGACGCCAGTGATCGCCATCCCACACGGCACTGCGGGCATGGACCACGTGGGTCAGCTTCAGCTGATCATCAAAATCGTACAGGGTCAGGTTACCCAACTTATTGGTGTCTTCCAGTTCGCCGATATTGACGAACAGGTCTCCGTCCTTGGCCCAAATGCCGCGGTGGGACTTAATCAGCCGGCCACCGGAAATCATGCTGGCCTTGAGCTCACTGGCACGCTGTTCGGCCACGGGGGCCACCCACTCGCCCAGCGCCATCACCAGCAACATCAGCGGAATCGCGGTCTTCATGGCTGAAGCGGTAATCTGCAACCGGCTCAAACCCGAGGCCTGCATCACCACCAGCTCGGAATTCGACGCCAACATACCCATGCCTATCAGGGCGCCTATCAGCACCGCCATGGGGAAAAACATTTCAATGTCGCGGGGGATCAGGAACAGCACATAGACGCCCGCGTCCATCATGGTATAGGTACCGCGGCCCACCAGGCGCAACTGATCGACCCATTTGATGATGCCCGACAGGCCGGTGAGCACCAGCAGGGTCAGGAAGGAACTGCTCAGCAATGCCCTGGCGACGTACCAGTCAAGGATTTTCATGGCGCCAGCCTCCTGCGCCTGAGGGCTCCGGTCACCCGAGCCCCCAAAGGCCTTTCCTTGCCCAGCAACATCATGCCCATAAACAGCGCCGATAGGTGGATCCACCACATACCAAACACCTCGGGGATCACTTCATCCTCCAGAGCCTTGCGACCGGCCACCATCAGACCGAAATACCCCAGGTACAGCAAAATGGCCGGCAACATCTTGGCAAACTTGCCCTGGCGCACATTCACCCGCGCCAGCGGCACAGCTATGAGCGTCATCAGCGGAATCGCCAGCGGAATGGCCAAACGCCAATGGAGCTCGGCACTCACCGCGGGCCCCTGTTGCTGCATCAGATCCTTCAGCGGCAGGGCCGACAGTTTACGGCGGCGCTGATCCACTTCCTGTTCCTTGATTTGCATGCCGTAGCCGCCGAATTCAATAACCTGATATTGACGGGATACCGGGGTTCCCTGATAACGGGCGCCATCGTTCAGTCTGAGCTGCTGAGCACCGCTGGCGTCTTCCACCACCCGGCCGCCGTGCGCCATCACCAGATTGGTTTGACCGCTCTCATCGCCCTCTTCCGGCAATTGGGCCACAAACACCTTATCGAGCTCGTTATCCTTGCCAATCTTCTCCACGAACAGCACGGCGCGGCCATTGGGACTGGTCTGAAACCGTCCCTGCACCAGTGCCGCCAGCCCCGCTTCGGACTGGGCCTTCTCCAACACCTGATTCTGGCGCTCTTCGGCCCAGGGGGCCACATACATGGACAGGAAGCCGGTGGCCAACATATTGATCACGGCGAGCAGCAGGGTCACCCGGGTGACATACCATTCACTGATACCGACACCGTGAAAAACCACCATTTCATTTTCGGCGTACATGCGACCATGGGCCAGCAATATCCCCAGGAACAGGCTGAGGGGCAGCACCAAAACGGCCAGATATGGCAGGTTCAACCCCAGCAGGGTCACAACCAGGGTGGCAGGAAATTCACCGTCGGAGGCGTCGGCCAAAACACGGACAAAGTGTTGGCTGATAAAAATAGTTAACAGCACCAAAAGCACCGCGATTTGCGCCTTCAAAACTTCACGGAACAGATATCTAAATACAATCACAGGCAGGATCCGGTATCGAAACTTATCTTTTTACTGGTGTCAGTCCAACTTTCATGTAAACTGTCTACTTTTGATAGTTTTCTGAACAGAATTCATTGAAATCTGAACAGGCTATCCACTGCAATTCCCTTGGCTGCTGACGGAAAAGTCCTTATACAGCAAGCCCTGTTACGGGCCGTTACAGGGGGCAGAAATCCACGTGCCCGACCCCGGACACAAGCAGGCATTATCCAATAAATATAAAAATTTGTCTTTAAGAATCTAGGAGTGCTCATGGAGTTTAGCGTAAAGAGCGGCAGCCCGGAAAAACAACGTTCGGCGTGCATAGTTGTGGGTGTTTATGAACCCCGCCGCCTGTCCGGCATTGCCGAGCAACTGGATAAAATCAGCGAAGGCTATATCAGCAACCTGCTGCGCCGCGGCGACCTGGAAGGCAAGCCAGGCCAAATGCTGCTGTTGCACCATGTGCCCAATGTCCTGAGCGAGCGCGTATTGCTGGTAGGTTGTGGTAAAGAGCGTGAGCTGGATGAGCGCCAATACAAGCAGATCATCGCCAAGACAATCAATACCCTTAACGAAACAGGTTCCATGGAAGCGGTCTGTTTCCTGACCGAGCTGCACGTCAAGGGCCGCGATACTTACTGGAAGGTTCGCCAAGCGGTGGAAACCACCCAGGCCAGCCTCTACAGTTTTGACGCCCTCAAGACCCGTAAGGGTGAAACCCGCAGGCCACTGCGCAAGCTGGTATTCAATGTGCCAACCCGCCGGGAACTGACCGTCGGCGAACGTGCCATTGAACACGGCGTGGCCGTGGCCGCCGGTATGCACCTGTGCCGCGATGTGGCCAACATGCCACCGAACATCTGTAATCCAGCTTACCTGGCCTCCCAGGCACGCCAACTGGCGGAAGTCCATGAGCATCTGACCGTCACCACCATAGGTGAAGAGCAGATGGCTGAACTGGGCATGAACTCCTATCTGGCCGTGGGCCGTGGCAGCGCCAACGAATCCATCATGACTGTGATGCAGTACAAGGGTGCCGTTGACAGCACCGCCAAGCCAATCGTGCTGGTGGGCAAGGGCCTGACCTTTGATTCGGGCGGTATCTCCATCAAGCCCGGCGAAGCCATGGACGAGATGAAGTACGACATGGGCGGCGCCGCCGGTGTCCTGGGTACCATGAAGGCCGTGTGCGAAATGAAGTTGCCAATCAATGTGATAGGTGTACTTGCCGGCTGTGAGAACATGCCCTCTGGTACAGCCTACCGTCCCGGCGACATTCTCACCACCATGAGCGGCCAAACCGTGGAAGTGCTCAACACAGACGCCGAAGGCCGTCTGGTGCTGTGTGACGTGCTGACCTATGTGGAGCGCTTTGACCCCGAGTTGGTGGTGGATACCGCGACCCTGACCGGCGCCTGTGTGATTGCCCTGGGCAAACACGCCTCAGGCCTGTTCTCCTCCCACAACCCGCTGGCCCATGAGCTGCTCAATGCCGGTGAACAGAGTGGCGACCGCGCCTGGCGCATGCCGCTGTGGGATGAGTACCAGGACATGCTAGACAGCCCCTTTGCCGACATGACCAACCTCGGTGGTCGTCCGGCCGGCTCCATCACAGCTGCCTGCTTCCTGTCGCGCTTTGCCAAGAAGTACAACTGGGCCCACATAGACGTGGCCGGTACCGCCTGGAACAGCGGTGCCAACAAGGGCTCCACCGGTCGTCCGGTTCCCTTGCTGAGCCAGTTCCTGATCAACCGCGCCGGTGTCGAGCAGGGCGAGTAATCGGGACCCAAGCAAGGTCATCAATAAAAAAGCGAAGCCAAGGCTTCGCTTTTTTATTTTGAATATTTACTCAAAGCTTAATCAGGGTGGCGTTCTAATTAACTCCCGCATAATTTCTCCATGCTTTTTATTAATTTAAATAAAAGGCAATCGGTACGCAAAACGGTAATTATCCAGCATCACTCAATTTGAACTAATCAATACGTCGTACAGCCACTTTAACCAGCCCAAAATCATACCAAAGGCTAATGGTCACTATTTTAGTCATGACTAAATTTAATGTTGTCAGCCATTCAAGTGAAGGCGAAATTATTCTATTATGCCGACTCCAATGCAGACACAAGCCCGCACGGCATGCCTGAAAGTCACGACGCGGCCTTCTCCAGCGGTTCAGTATTGAATCATATGCAACTGTTTTAATTACATTAACCCAATAATGGCCGCCGAGCCTGTTGGGGTAATAACAAGCAATGGGTGATATCTGCCAACAATCAACCTGTTGAATGGATTCAGATAGACAAAGTTCTAGAACCAGGACAGATCAAGGTTAACAAAATGAAACTGAAACATAAGTTACTGCTGGCGTTTTTATCGCTGGGAATATTACCCGTCTTATTAATCAGTGTTGTCGTACTGTATATTGGCAGCAATTCACTCACCCAGCAGGCTTATAACCAGTTGGACTCCATCAAGGCGATAAAAAAGAGCCAGATTGAAACCTATTTTGCCGAGCGCCAGGGCGACTTGCAGCTGCTGAGCCAGAATCTGGCGGAGCAACTGCGATTTGACAGCAATGACGGCCTTGAAGAGAGCGCGTTTAGCGCCGAGGACTACCTCAAACGCTTTACCACCACCTACCAGTATTACGATGCCTTCGTCATAGATACCCGGGGTCAGGTGCTGTTTACCGTCGCCAAGGAAGCCGATTTCCAGTCCAATCTCAATACTGGTCCCTATCGCGACAGCAACCTGGGGGAACTGTACCGCAAGGTGCTACAGGACAGAGCCTTCCACGTCGCCGACTTTGCTCCCTATGCCCCCAGTAACAATGAACCGGCGGCCTTTATCGCCGAGCCCATCATCAAACACGGTCGGGTGCAGGCCGTGGTGGCCCTGCAACTGTCACTGCAAGCGGTCAACGGCATAATGCAGCTGCGCTCCGGCATGGGCGAAACGGGAGAAAGCTATTTGGTGGGCCCGGATCTGAAGATGCGCTCCGACTCCTTCCTCGACCCCAAGGGCCATTCGGTTATCGCCAGTTTTGCCGGTACGGTACGCAGCAACGGTGTCGACACGGTCGCCGCCCGCGAGGCGCTGAAGGGCCTGGCCGACACCCGCATCATCATCGACTACAACGGCAACCCAGTGCTGTCCTCCTATACCCCGGTCACCATACGCGACGTCAACTGGGCCCTGATAGTGGAGATAGACGAGGCAGAGGCCCTTGCCGCCGTCAGCCATTTGCGCTGGGTGCTGGCCACAGTGGCGTTGCTGGCAATAGTCGCCATATTACTGACCACCTATTTCGTGGCCCGTTCCATCCTCAGACCGCTGGGCGGTGAACCCAAGGTGATGCAAGCCATTACCGAGCGCATTGCCGGTGGCGATCTCAGCGTCCACTTCGAGCACACTGAGCTGATGGGCGTTTACGGTGCCATGCGCACCATGAGCCACAACCTGCGTCACGTCATAGGCAACATAGTGGATGCCATCAGTCAGCTGTCTGCCACGGCCCAGCAGACCAGCGCCACCAGCGAGCAATCCAATATCAGCCTGCAGGAGCAGCAGGCCAATATCCAGAGCGTGTCCAGCGCCATGCACGAAATGGTGGCCACTATCAATGATGTGGCCATGAATGCCCGCGAAGTGGCCGACGCCACCTCAGGTGTCGCCGAAGTTTCCGATAACGCCACCGCCAGTGTGCACCAGACCATTGAGGTCATTTCGCGTCTGTCGGAGGAAGTCGGCAAGGCCAAGACGGTTATTCAGGAAATCGAGAGTCAGAGTCAGGACATAGGCTCGGTGCTGGAGGTGATCCGCAATATCGCCGATCAGACCAACCTGCTGGCCCTCAACGCCGCCATCGAGGCCGCCCGTGCCGGTGAGCAGGGCCGCGGCTTTGCCGTGGTGGCAGACGAGGTGCGCCAGCTGGCCCACAAGACGGCGCAATCCACCAGTCATATCGAGTCCATGATTGAAACCCTGCAGCACAACACGGGCAACGCGGTGCAGGTGATGCAGCGCAGCACAGAGCACGCCGGCGCCACCATAGAAAGGGCCAAGCACACCCAGGATGCCATCCGCCAGACCTCGGCCGCCATGGCGCAGATTGCCGCCAGCGCCGGTCAGATAGCCACGGCCGCGGTGCAGCAATCCGAGGCCGCCGAAGAGATCAACCAATGCCTGGTGATGATCAACGAGGTGGGCCAGCAAAATGCCGTCGGTGCCCAGCAAACATCCGCCGCCAGCGCCGAGCTGAACCAACTGGCGTCGAACCTCAAACAGGTCACCGACAGATTTGTGCTGCCCCCCGGCGGCCAGTCCCTGGAACAGTTGGGATAACCCGTTACCAGTCCCGAAACAGCCCGGTTGCGCCCCAAAGGCCACCGGGCTGTTGCTTTTCCTTTAACCACAAGGGTTTCTTGGGTAGAATCCCCTCTTTATGCCCGGTTGCCCAAAAGGCACTAACAAAAGACGCCAAGCCAAGGACTATGCCCACCATGACCCAAGCCCTGTTTTATCTGCTGCCGGACAATGGCCCGGCCGATGAGGCGATGGCAGCACGGGATCGCCTGGCCTGCCAATTGGCGGAGCAGCATTACCGCCAGGGCCAGTGGGTGTACATACATTGCCGGGACGAGGCCCAGAGCTTCGCCATCGACGAGCTGCTGTGGCAATTTGAGCCCGATGCCTTCGTGCCCCACAACCTCAAGGGCGAAGGTCCCCAGGGCGGCGCGCCGGTGGAAATCGGTGCCGATCGCCTGGGTCCGGGCAAACACCGCGGCATACTGATTAATCTTGCAGAAAAGATCCCCGCTTTTGCGGTAAACTTTGGCCACATTATCGACTTTGTCGCCGGTGACGAGGCCACCAAGGCCCTGGCCCGGGCACGCTACAAGGCGTACCGGGATCTGGGCATAGCCCTGTCCACCCAGGATCTGGCGACACAACCCCTTAATTTAGTTTGAGAAATTAAGCTCCCATGGAAAAAACATACAATCCGCAGTCCATAGAACAGGCCCTCTACCGCGTTTGGGAAGAGAAAGGTTACTTCAAGCCACACGGTGACGAGTCCCAAGGCAACTATTGCATCATGATCCCGCCGCCGAACGTCACCGGCAGCCTGCACATGGGTCACGCCTTCCAGGACACCATCATGGACACCCTGATCCGCTATCAGCGCATGAAGGGCAAGAACACCCTCTGGCAGGTGGGCACGGATCACGCGGGTATCGCCACCCAGATGCTGGTTGAGCGCAAGCTGGAAGCCGAAGAAGGCAAGAGTCGCCACGACCTGGGCCGCGACGCCTTTATGGACAAGGTATGGGAGTGGAAAGGTCAGTCCGGCGGCACCATCACCAGCCAGCTGCGCCGCATGGGCGCCTCGGTGGACTGGGACCGCGAACGTTTCACCATGGACGAAGGCCTGTCGGCCGCGGTGCAGGAAGTGTTCGTGCGCCTGTACAAGGATGAGCTGATTTACCGCGGCAAGCGCCTGGTGAACTGGGATCCCAAGCTTCACACCGCCATTTCCGATCTGGAAGTGGAAAACAAGGAAAAAGCGGGCCACATGTGGCACTTCCGCTATCCGCTGGCCGGCACTGAGCTGACCGCCGATGGCAAAGACTACCTGGTGGTGGCCACCACCCGCCCCGAGACCATGCTCGGCGACAGTGCCGTGGCCGTGCACCCGGAAGACGAGCGTTACGCCTCCCTGATTGGCAAAGAAATCATACTGCCGATCGTTAACCGCCGTATCCCCATCATTGCCGATGAATACGTCGACAAGGAATTCGGTACCGGCTGCGTGAAGATCACCCCGGCACACGACTTCAACGACTACGAAGTGGGCAAGCGTCACAACCTGCCCATGTTCAACATTCTCACCATAGACGCGGCCATCCGCGCCGTGGCCGAAGTGCTGAACAGCGATGGCAGCCACAATAGCGAGCTGGACGCTACCCTGCCCGAGCGTTATGCCGGTCTGGACCGCTTCAAGGCCCGCGATGCCGTGGTGGCCGAATTTGAAACCCTGGGCCTCTTGGAAAAAATCGACCCACACGCCCTCAAGGTGCCCTACGGCGACCGCTCAGGGGTGGTGATCGAGCCGCTGTTGACCGACCAGTGGTATGTGGCGGTACAGAAGTTGGCCAAGCCCGCCATCGAAGCGGTGGAAAACGGTGACATCAAGTTCGTGCCCCAGCAGTACGAAAACATGTACTTCTCCTGGATGCGCGACATTCAGGACTGGTGTATCTCCCGTCAGCTCTGGTGGGGTCACCGCATTCCCGCCTGGTACGACGAGGCCGGTAAGGTGTACGTGGGTCGCAGCGAAGACGAAGTGCGCCAGAACCATAACCTCGGCGCCGACGTGAAACTGCGCCAGGATGACGACGTGCTCGACACCTGGTTCTCCTCCGCCCTGTGGACTTTCTCTACCCTGGGTTGGCCGGAACAAACGCCAGAGCTCAAGACCTTCCACCCCACAGACGTGCTGGTGACCGGCTTTGACATCATCTTCTTCTGGGTTGCCCGGATGATCATGATGACCATGTACTTCGTTAAAGACGAAGACGGTAAGCCGCAAGTGCCGTTCAAGACGGTGTACGTGACCGGTCTTATCCGCGACGAGCAGGGCAACAAGATGTCCAAGTCCAAGGGTAACGTGCTGGACCCGCTGGATATGATCGACGGTATCGACCTTGAATCTCTGGTTCAAAAGCGTACCGGCAACCTGATGCAGCCCCAGCTCGCCGCCAAGATTGAAAAGAGCACCCGCAAGGAGTTCGAAAACGGTATAGAGCCACACGGCACAGACGCGCTGCGCTTTACCCTGGCGGCCATGGCCTCTACCGGCCGTGACATAAACTGGGACATGAAGCGCCTCGACGGCTACCGCAGCTTCTGTAACAAGCTGTGGAACGCCTCCCGCTACGTGCTGATGAACACCGAAGAGCAGGATTGTGGCCCCAATTCTCCAAACGGAAAGCCGGGTGGCGAAATGAAACTGTCCCTGGCCGACCGCTGGGTGATCGGCAAGTTCCAGGAAACCGTCAAGAGCTTCGACGAGCATATCAATGCCTACCGCTTTGACCTTGCCGCCAACACCCTGTACGAGTTCACCTGGAACCAGTTCTGTGACTGGTATCTGGAACTGACCAAGCCAGTACTGCAAAACGGCTCCGAGGCCGAGCAGCGCGGCACCCGTCACACCCTGGTGACTGTACTGGAGCAACTGCTGCGCCTGATGCACCCCATGATGCCGTACATCACCGAAACCATCTGGGATCGCGTCAAGCCGCTGGCAGGCGTTGAAGGTGAGACATTGATGCTGATGTCCTTCCCCGAGTTCGATGCCGCCAAGGTGGATGCCAAGGCCATGAATGATCTGGAGTGGGTCAAGCAGGTGATTGTGGCCGTGCGTAACATCCGCGCCGAACTCAACATAGCTCCAAGCAAGCCGCTGGCGGCACTGCTGCGCGGCGTGAGCAGCGAAGACAAGGCCCGCATCGAAGCCAACCAGGCCTTCTTCGGGACGCTTGCCAAGCTGGAAAGCATGACCATACTGGCCGATGGCGAAGCCGCCCCCATGGCCACCACTCAGCTGATTGGTGAAATGGAGCTGCTGATCCCCATGGCCGGTCTTATCGACGTGGCCGCCGAAATGGCCCGTATCGACAAGCAGCTGGAGAAACTGTCCGGCGAAGTGGCCCGTATCGAAGGTAAGCTGTCCAATGAAGGCTTTGTGGCCAAGGCCCCTGCCGAAGTGATTGAGAAAGAGCGCGCCAAGGCCGCCGATCTCAAGCGCGATATGGACAAGCTGGCCGAGCAGAAGGTTGAACTGGCCAAGCTGGAAGCCTGATTCAGTAATCAGGCCTTAGTTGCAACTCGTCCCGAAAAGAAACCAGCCCCAGGGCTGGTTTCTTGTTTTCTGCCCCGTTGAAATCCTATAAAGAATGATGTGCAGTTTTGGGTTCGTCTGACTCTTGATTGAATCAACTTGCTTGCCAACATCAATTGCTCGCAGCAATTGTTTACCCCAAGATTATGGCGTTGAACTTATAATAATTATAAAAAGCCAGTCCCAACTGTGCAGACCGCCACGCCATTGACGCAGGCAGCCATACCACTCTGATTAACCAGCTGGGCATTACCAAGATTGTCCTGGCTGCGCTTAAAACAATGTCCTGTGTATTTTGTCTGTTCATTCCGGTCGCAGAAGAGAACAAATTGGGAGACCACCTGATTGAAGTTGAGGCCTTTGCCCAAGCTGTTGTTCTTGTTGCTCATCTGGATACTCCAGTGTGGCGGCAATCTTGCCGTGGCCGAAGATTGGCAGTCACGACTCAAGACTGCCGATAAGATCCGCTCCAGCGATCCCAAAGAATTCAGCAGGCAACTGAGTGACATCCGCGCCCATAAAGAGCTGCTTTCCCCTATCGAACAGGACTACTTTGAGCACCTGCAAGCCTACGAACTGATCTTCAAGGGCGACTTTCCAACGGCCCTGGCCATATATGAAAAACTGGCTAAAAACTCAGTCAATACAGAGATTAAATTTCGATCCCAACTTTCCCTTATTAACGTCTATGCCATACAGCATCGCTGGAATGAAGGACTCGCGGCCTTAGATAATGCCCTGACGCTATTGCCCTCCATCAAAGATGAACAGCTAAAGGAGTCTGGCTTAGGGGTCGCGGGTATATTTTACAACCAGCTTGGTCAATATGACCTGGGTCTGGAATACAGCGCCCAGTTGGCGAACGTCTCTAAAGATAAACGCAATCAATGCATAGCAGCCCAGTTAAGATTTGAATCCCTCATCATGCTGGAGCCAAGCGAGGATTACCGGCAACAATATCAACAGGCCGCCCGTACATGCTATGCGGCAGGAGAAAAGGTCTTAAAGACCGTGATAACACACAATTACGCCAAACACTTACTGGAAACCAAGGCGCAACCGCAGGCGGCTAGAAAGCTGCTGGAAGATAATTTTGAGGAAGTGAAGGAAGGCCACTATGCGCCCATCATCGCCATCTTTCAAAGCCTGTTGGCCACGGCGCATTGGCAACTTGGCGAAGCGGAGCAGGCCTTTGTTCTGGCACAGGGTGTCGTCAATGACGCCTCATACGCCAACACCATTGAAGCCCAGACCCTGGCCCTGAAAGTACTGTATGACTACTACCTCAAGCAAGGCGACAGCGCCCAAGCCCTGAACTCCTATGTCAAATATGCAGCGGCCGACAAGGCTTCTCTGGATGAAGTCACAACCAAGACCCTGGCCTTTCAGTTGGCGCGGCATCAAAGCCTGGAGCAGCAGAACAAACTCAAGCTGCTGGATCAGCAGAACAGGCTGCTGCGGGTGCAGCAGCATCTTGCCAGGACAGAAACCTTCAACAATCACCTGTTGATAGCCTTGCTCTTTTGCGCTGCGCTGGGCCTCGGCGCTTGGGGCTGGCATTCCTGGCAGAATCAGCGACGTCTGCGCCGATTGGCCGAGTATGACAGCCTCACAGGCCTGCTCAGTCGCGGCCACTTTATCCAGGTGGCCCGGGCAGCGGTATCCTATGCCCAAACGCTGGGAACGCCAATCAGCTGTATCATGCTCGACGTGGACCAATTCAAGCGCATCAACGATACGCAAGGCCATGCCATTGGCGACTGGGCGCTGCAGACAGTTGCCCGGGTTTGCCGCGACACCTGCCGTGAACACGATGTCATAGGCCGCATCGGTGGCGAGGAAATCTGTTTCTTGCTGCCAGAGTGCAGCGAGGACAATGCCGCCCAACTGGCCGAGTCCCTGCGCCGGGCCCTTGCAGAGATAGACACAGGCAGCAGCGGCCACGAATTCAACCTCAGCGCCAGCTTTGGGGTCAGCAGTTCGGCAGTTTCGGGCTATCGGCTTCAAGCACTGATGCAAAATGCCGATCGCGCCATGTATCAGGCCAAACAAGATGGCCGCAATCGGGTTAGTACCCATCAAAAAATGGCTCAAGTACTGGAGTCATGACAGTTACAGCTTCAATTCCATCAGGTACTTTAGAGGTTCTGCTATATGATTCGCGACCTGCGAACAGACGGCTAATTCGTTTGTGCCCAGGGCACACATTTCAAATAGCCTCATTTGGCTGGGATTGGATTTTGAACAGCATTAAGCTTTGCTTTCTTACTGCTTTGCTTTCTTACTGCTTAGCTTTCTTACTGCTTTGCTTTTTCACCGCTTAGCTTTTCCCCGTTTAGCTTTACCGCACAACTCTCCTTTTTGGCGATAGTTTCACCAGCCTGCTAAGCCCATGACCGGGGTACTGGCGCGACCAGCGCCGAATAGCTTGACACCCGGGGTAAGCTTTGCAATAACGGTTTCTTATTCAAATAGATAACCAGTCGATAATAAGACATTGGCAGTATGGCATGACGGACACGCTTCAAAACAATAGTGCTTCTTCCGAGCAGCCTGCACAGACCCACGCCCGGGTGCTTGCCCTGCCGCTGACCAATGTGCTGGCTGAGGGCGGCTACAGCGCCGCCGTGCGCCTTGGCAGTCAGCAGGACAAGGTGAATCTCATCATAGACACGGGCAGCTCGACCCTGGTGGTGCACGAGAACCGCTATCAACCCAAGGACGACAAAAACTTAAGCGCCACCACGCTGGCCCAGGAGGTTTGCTACGGTCAGGGCGGTTGGCTGGGACCGGTTGTCCATACCCGCTTTGAGGCCCTTGACGCCGGGCTTGAGGCCATGCCGCTGGCCCTGGTGCATGCCGAAGCCGAGCACAGCTTCCTCGACTGTGACGGTATCTGGGGCATGGCCTATCACAGCCTCAACCGTGGCTATAACATGGAGTCGTACCTGACAGAGCACGGTGCCGATCCCAGGCTCACCTTTCCCTGGCCTTTTCCTGAGAGCGGTCATCCGCTCTTTCAGAGCGAGCTGAATGACTTCAAACAGCTGCTGACCGGCATGCCGGAGCAGGATGTTCCCACCGCCTTTACCCAGATGGAGCAGCAGGGCGTGGTGAGCAATCGCTTCGCCTTTATCGCCCGCCGCTCAAGCATTCACTATGCAAAGACCGACTTGAGCCGCGAGCAACTGGCCCTGGACCCACTCAATCAGGGCTGGCTTATCCTTGGTGGAGATGAGCGCCTGAGCCGGCACTTCGAGGGCGACTTCACCGACCTCAAACTGGTCCACGACAGGTATTACAACGTCAATCTGCTGGGGCTCAGCCTGGTATTGCACGGCAAGCCGGTGTCCGGGTTCGAGGCCATCAGCGTACCGAGCGCAGTAGAAGCGGGGCTCAGCCGCGGCTCCAGCAACGCCATACTCGACACAGGCGCTTCCCTGCTGGCGCTGCCGGCCCAGGCCTTCGACGAAGTCATTGCCGGTTTCAAGCAGACCGTGCCCAATGCCGAAGCGCTGCTGGAGCCTTTTCTCGGCGACATGACACAGATAAAGCAAGCCCAGGCCGAGGGCATAGACATGCAGCAGCTCGACCTAGACCTATGGCCGACACTGCAATTTCATTTTGAGGGCGTCGACAGCGAAAGCGCCCGCGTGAGCGATAGCGTGAGCGATCAAGAGAGCGATCAAGAGGGCGCCTGCGGCCCAAGTGATAGCTGCGTCAGCAGCGATAACGCACAAAGCGCCTGCGGCCCAAGCGATAGCGCACAAAAAGCCACTTTAGAATGCCCGCCCCACTGCTACTGGCAGCTGAACAGCCCCGCCCCCGGTCGTGCCGTGTTTAAACTGATGGGCCAACTGCCAAACTGGCCCGCCCAAAGCATTCTGGGCTTGCCGCTGCTGAGCGCCTACTTTGTGCTGTTCCAACGCGATAAGGGTGAATATGGCCAGGTGCGCTTTGCCAAGCCCAAGGTGACACCATGAGTACTTTGACCTCAACCAGGCTCTGCCTCAGGCCCATGGATGACACTGACGAAACCTTGTTTATGGAGCTGTTCTGCTCGGATAACATCATGGCCAACATAGGTGCCAGTTTTGGCGAGGACAGGGCAAAAAGAGCCTTTGCCAAGACCTTGAAGGTCAGCAGAACTGAAGGTTCCGATACCAAGTGCTGGACCATTTTCCTCCAGCATGAGCCACAGGCGCTTGGCATTATTTCCTTTTCTGCACTGGGTAAGTCCTTGGGGGCGGACATCGGCATCATGCTCAGCCGCCATGCCCAGGGAAAACTCATTGCCGATGAGGCCGTGGTCTTACTGGCGGAACATGGATTTAATATCATGGGACTGGTACATATCAGGGCGGAATTTATGGCCGGCAATCTGGCCACCAAACGTATTACCCGCAAACTGAGGTTTACCGAGCCGCAGCCGCTGGCCGACAAAGAAGGTTGGCAGCAGTGCTTTCTATACCCTCGATTAGCCAATTAAGAGTTTCAAATACATCTAAATGCTGATAACTTTCGATACAATTCACTACAACAAGATAACATGACCCAAGTGCAAGGCAGCCTTACCTGTGTCGGCGTCGGTATGATGCTCGGCGCCCACTTAAGCCCCATAGCCCGCAGCCATATAGAACAGGCCGATGTGGTGTTCTCCGGCGTCTCCGACGGCTTTGTCGAGCTCTGGCTCAAGGAGCTGAACAAGGATGTGCGCAGCCTGCAATCCCTCTATGGTGAGGGCAAGTCGCGCAACATCACCTACCGCGAGATGGTGGAAGTCATGTTGGCAGAAGTTCGCCAGGGCAAAAAGGTAGTCGGCGCCTTTTATGGCCATCCAGGTATCTTTGCCAAATCGCCCCACGAGGCTGTGGCCCTGGCCAAGAGCGAAGGATTCGAGGCCAAAATGTTGCCCGGCATCAGCTCGGAAGACTGCCTCTATGCGGACCTGGGACTGGACCCCGGCAAGGTGGGCTGTCAGCACTTCGAGACCACCCAGCTGATGCTTTATCACAGGCGAATTGACCCCACTGCACTGCTGGTGCTGTGGCAACCCGCCCTGGCTGGAGACCTGAAACTGGGTATACGCCCTACCGGCCGCGCCGAGCGTCAGTTATTGGTGGACCTGCTGGCCCGGGACTACCCGCTTGAGCACGAGTGCATTTTGTACGAGGCGCCCACCATGCCGCTGCAATCGGGGCGTATCGAGCGATTGCCGCTGAAAGATCTGCCCCTGGCCAAGCTTGAGCTGCACACGACCCTGGTGCTGCCGCCATTGAGCAGGCTGAAACCCAACAACGAAATGCGCGCTAAACTTGAGGCTCTGGCCAAGGCGCGCAGCGAAGGAAAAACCACGGGTGACACGGCAAAAGTGTTACCCTTCTCAGCAAAAAAGGAAAGGAAGAGACCATGAACCAAGCCATTCAATTTTTGGTAACACTCGGCAGCGATGCCTCACTGCAAACCCAGGAAGCCCTGGCCAAGCTGCCGGTGCACATTATCGCCATGATCGAGGCCAAAGACATTGAAGCCCTGAAGGCCGAGCTGGATGTGGCCCCCGAGATTGTTTGCGCTTTGCTTCCGGCAGAGGATGAAGACGATCAGGGTGAAAATGAACAAGGCGACACCCCAGCCAAAGAAGAGATCTCTGCCTGTGCTTAGAAAGTACCGGTTTGTGTTGATTGCCTGGATATTCCAGGCAATCTGCAATTTTGCATTAGCTGCAGACTGGAATGCTGAACTAAAAGCAGCTGATAAAATTCGTTCCAGCGCCCCAGAAGCATTCAGTTTAAAATTGCGGGACTTGGCGCTGCATAAAAAAGAAATGAATCAAACTGAGCAGGATTATCTTGAATACCTTGAGGCCTATGAGCTTATTTTCAAGGGAGATTTTGCGACAGCACTTGTAACACAAGAAAGATTATCCAAAAGCGCTGTCAACCAAGAAATTCAGTTTCGCTCTTTACTCACACTAATCAATGCCTATGCCATTCAAAGGCGTTGGAATGAAGGTCTTCTGGCCCTTAACCAAGCATTAATTCTTTTCCCCTCTGTAGAAAGCAACAATTTACAAGCTTTGGCTATTGGCATAGCCGGAGTTTTTTATAACCAATTGGGTCAATATGCTCTGGGATTGGAATACAGCACTCGACTCAAAAGCGATTTCAAAGACCCTAGAAATCAGTGCGCTGCCGAACAGCTTAGATTTGAAGCTTTATTACATCTTGAACGCCCGATTGATGAACTAACAAATTCGTATCAAAGCGGAATTAACCTCTGTGAATCCGCTGATGAAAAGGTATTACAAGCTATTATCGTCAGACTTTATGTGCAATATCTGTTGGAAAACCAAAATCAAATTAACAGAGCGAAAGCATTATTGGATGAAAATGTCGATCTAATATCTTCAGCCAAATATGCCCCAATAACGGCTAGTTTCCAAAGTTTGCAGGCAAAGGCCTATTGGGAGCTGGGAGAGCGAGAAAAAGCTTTCAACACAGCCTATGCACTTTCTATTTCGCCATCCACACTCAACGCTTTGGAAGCCGAAATCCGCTCGCAAAAAGTCCTCTATGACTATTACCTGTCCAAGGGCGATAGTACAAAAGCATTGGAGGCTTATATCAAGTATGCCGAAGCCGACAAGGCCAATTTGGATGAAATCAAGACCAAGACTCTGGCATTTCAGATTGCCGAACATCAGAGCATAGAGCAGAGAAACAAGATCGCCCTGCTCGATGAGCAGAACAAGCTGCTCAAGGTACAGCAACAGCTGGACCAGGCCGAGGCCTTTAACAACCGCCTGCTGATCGCCGTACTGTTTTGCGCCGCCCTGGGCCTTGGCAGCTGGGGCTGGCATTCCTGGCAGAGCCAAAAACGGCTTAGGCAACTGGCGGAATATGACAGCCTCACGGGCCTGTTCAGTCGCGGCCACTTTACCCAGGTGGCCCAGGCCGCCGTATCCTATGCCCAGGTGCTGGGCGCCCCGGTGAGCTGCATACTGCTGGACGTGGACAAGTTCAAACGCATCAACGACACCCTTGGCCATGCCACCGGTGACTGGGCACTGCAGACGGTCGCCCGGGTTTGCCGCGAGACCTGCCGCGAACACGAGGTCATAGGCCGCATCGGTGGTGAGGAATTCTGCTTTGTGCTGTCGGAATGCAGCGAGGACAACGCCTCCCAGTTGGCCGAATCCCTGCGCCGCGCCCTCACCGAGGTCGACACCAGCAGCAGCGGTCACGACTTCAACCTCAGCGCCAGCTTTGGCGTCAGCAGCTCCAACAGCTCAGGCTATGATCTCGCCGTGCTGATGCAAAATGCCGACCGCGCCATGTACGACGCCAAACACGGCGGCCGCAATCGGGTGTGTATCTATCAGGACGGTGAACAGGAAGAAGTCCTGCAATCCTGATAGCGTCAGATTGCATTAACGCTTACCTAAGGCCACCTCCCCAAGGTGGCCTTTTTTTTGGCGCCGTTTATGGCGCCAATGTGTGACCATCAGTTGGTGCGTACAACTATTAATCACCTCTAAATTTCCACCTCAGCCAGAACCTTGCACCGTTCCCCTTCGAAGCCGCCGAGGACGATGAGCTTGGGCGCGTAGCCGAGGTAGGGATACCGAGGCTGCTTCGGTCGAGCAGGACGCGAGTCCGAAGCTGTAGCAAGACCAAGCTCAAGAGGCCGAGGGGTTTTCGGCTTCGGCTGGGGGCATCCCGCGTGGCGCGCAGAGCGCTTCGGCTCTCGCTAAAAACGCAAAACTTTTTGCGTTTTTGCCACAGACGTGGCCGCTACCGCCCTTTGGGTTGCAAGGGCGAAGCTCGTAAGAGCGCTATGAGCGCGAGCCACGGATGGCGAGCTGGCCGTTAAACATGGAAGTTGTTCGCAGATGAGCAAAGCCCCTTGCCCGGGTGTGGGTTGGAGACCCACGACCTTCTGCTGCTTGAAAAGCAGCTTCTTTTAAGCAACTCAGGCGCTGCCACCTTCTGGTGTACTCAATCACCTGCGGTGCGCTTTCGCACTGCCACCCCAGTAACACGCCGTGAATCCTTCCCTGGAGGCTCACCGGCGACGTCCATGTCGCCGATGGTCACTGGTGCGGCAGTGCCAATAGTGGGTGTTCCACTCCGACATGAATGCAATGTTCAGCCAAGAAACAGAGTTCGAGGCATGCCAATGGTTTGGCTCAACCCAAGCTGCTGCCACCAGCCTGGTGGCCTTAATTTTTGGTCTTTGGTGACAAAGCAGGTAAAGTGTGGCCTTTGGCCCGCGTGCGTGGGGGACGGGGGAGACTCAAGGATGCCTATGGCATCCCATTCACAATATGGAACGACTATGAATCAATCCAATCATCATTCGGGCAATGACCTGACCGAAGTCAAGCAGCTGGGCATGTGGGCCTCCATCGCCAGCCTCAGTTATGTGTTCTGGCTGGTGGGCGGTATGGAGCTGGTGGAGCGTATCGCCTACTACGGCGTCAAGGCCAGTGCCGGTTTATATGCCAAGGCACCTGCCTCCCAGGGGGGACTGGGGATCAGCCTCAGCGATTACGGGGTTATCATCTCGGTCTGGGCCCTGCTGCAAACCTTTATCCCGGTGTTTTCCGGCGGTATATCCGACCGCATCGGCTACAAGGAAACCATTTTTGCCTCCACTCTGGTGAAGATCAGCGGTTATTTGTGCATGGCCTGGATGCCCAACTTCTGGGGCTTCCTGATTGGTGCCATGTTGCTGGCCACGGGCACAGGCATATTCAAGCCCGGCATTCAGGGCACATTGGCCCTGTCCACCAACCGCAGCAACAGCTCCATGGCCTGGGGGATTTTCTATCAGGTGGTCAACATAGGCGGCTTCCTCGGCCCCCTGGTGGCGGTGCACATGCGCCAGCTGTCCTGGGACAATGTGTTTTACGCCTGCGCCGCGATTATCTCCCTCAACCTGCTGTTTTTAATGACCTACAGGGAACCCGGCAAGGAAGCGCGCCTGGAGCGCAAGCGCAAAATCCGCTCCGGTGAACTCAAGCAGGACCTGCTGTGGAAGGACGCCTGGAACGAACTGAAAAAGCCCGTGGTCATCTACTACATGCTGGTGTTCGCGGCCTTCTGGTTTTTGTACAACTCACTGTTTGATGTGCTGCCCATTCACATTGCCGAATGGGTCGACACCAGCGTGATAGTCAACGGCCTGTTCGGCCCCGAAGGCACCAGCAATGGCATACTGCAATTCTGGCTCGGGCTCGACAACGCCGGCACCAAGGTGATGCCCGAAGGCATGCTGAACCTGAACGCCGGGATGATCATGACCAGCTGCTTCCTGGTGGCCGCCCTGACCGCCAAATACCGCATCACCAGCGCCATGCTGGCCGGTTGTTTGCTGTCGATTCTGGCCTTTGTGCTGATTGGCGCCTTCCATGCCGCCTGGATGATAGTGCTGGCCATCGCCCTGTTTTCGCTGGGCGAGATGATGATCAGCCCCAAGAAGAACGAGTTCATGAGCAATATCGCCCCCGAAGGCAAAAAGGCCATGTACCTGGGTTTTGTGATGCTGCCCCAGGGCATTGGCTGGGGTCTGGAGGGCTATTTCGGTCCCAAACTGTACGAGATTTTTGCCTCCAAGGAGCGTTTCTCCCGCCTGATGCTGGCGGAACAGGGCATGGGCAGCGATGAGCTGAGCGCCATTCCCCAGGGCGAGGCCTTCCATCGCCTGGTGGAATTTACCGGCCAGACCCCGGAAGTGCTGACCCAAACCCTTTACCAGGCCCACAACATAGGTTTTGCCTGGTACATAATCGGTGCCATAGGCACCATTTCCGCTGTGGGGATCTTCATCTACGGCAAGTGGTTGCTGGGGATGCAGCGCAGTCAGCAGGCGCAGCTGCAAACAGCTTAATAAACCGGCTTCGGAAAATAAAAAGGCTGCCATAGGCAGCCTTTTTTATTTCCATTGCAACTGCTGTTCAGGCCTGGGTCTTAAGCCACTTGGCCACGTCATTGCCCAGGGTATTGACCGTGTGTTGCAGCACAGAGCAGGAGCCCTTGAAACCGCCCCAGAAGCCACCGGTGGAGTTACGGCTGAACTCCTTGCTGTCCACTTCCTGGCCATTGAGCCAATAGTGGGCCGTCACTGTCACCGACTTTTGATGGCCATTAAAGGGCACACCGGCATGGCCCTCGCTGAATACGTGGTCTATGGTCAGTTTCACCACAGCACCTTCTTCCGGCAAGCTCTCGACCCGCTTGACCTTGAGCTTCTGGCCCTTGGCGTACTTCACCACTGAGTCGCTGAACTGGCGACCCAGTTGCACACACTCGTTTTCCACCTTTTCATCTATGGTGCTGTCCGGGTTATAGGGGATGTCGTTAAGCACATAGATAACCCCCTGCTCGGCCTGAGCCGGGGCGGCTGGAGCCGCTGGTGCCGCTGGTGCCGCTGGTGGCTTTGGCGCAGACTGAGCATTTTGACTCACTTCAGCCTTGGGCGCATTGGTCTCGGCCTGAGTTGTGGTTTTCTGGGTTGAACCGCAGGCACTGAGCAGCAGGGCCAGCATCAGTGGAGCGGGTTTGAGCAGAATGGCAGAAGATTTCATGGCATGTCCTTTGAAAAGCGCTTTGGATAATAGTCCCTAAAGCAGCCAATCTATATAAAATTCCAAGAAAAATAAAGCATTGCACTCAGGCAACCGAGAACAAAAAGGCCGGACCATGCCGGGCCCGGCTTTCACTGTTTTGGCTGTGACTTAACCAGCAGGGCTATTTGACCACCAGCACTGGACAATGGGCCTGGTTGGCAACGGCCTCGGCCACATTTTCATGCAGGAAGTGGGCAAAGCCGGTGTAACCATGGCTGGCGATGACCACCATGCCCACCTCGCCACTGTTGGCCTCGGCAACGATTTCTTCTATGGCATCTCCCTGACGGATGCGGGTGTCTATCTTGAGCTCTGTGTGCAGCCCGGCCAGCAAGGCCTTCATCTTGGCCGCAGCGGCCTCTTCCATGCTTTTGGCCAGTTCGTCCGGGGTGATGGCCAAAATCATAAAATTTTCATCGCCCATGGGCCTTGGCACCACGTGCAGAATACGAATGCCCACTTTGTAAAGATTGGCCATCTCCACCGCGTAACGCAGTGCGTGTGAGGCAGTGTCGGAAAAATCCGTCGGCCAGAGAATGTCTTTGCCACGCATGATTACCTCCTAGGGCTTGTTGACGTTTCGAGATTAAATTTTGTTCGCTCTGGCGGCGTTCTGAACGCGAAACGAGGAGCGAGGTTTAGCTATTCTAAATAAGCGACGAGTGACAAAGTGCAGGGCGCCGCCAGACGAACCCGAAGGGCAGCGCCTGGCCGGTCTTTCTGCAGCGTTAGTGCTCGTTTATGTAGAATAACTACACTGCACTCGCACCGCCTTGCATAAAAACCGGCCTGGTTGCTGCAAAAATAACCCTGAGACGTCAACAAGCCCTAGTCCCCTAGCCAGTCGACGCCGTCCTGGTAGTCGACAAAGAACTTCACCTCACCGGCGGTGAACCAGTTACCTATACGTGCCAGCCATTCCTGCCAACCGGGCTCGCCCACTATGGCAATTTTTTCAAAGTGACGGCCATGGCGCAGGCCAAACTTGAAATCATCCCACAGAGCCCTGGGTTCCCAGCCCTCCAGCTCGGTGGCGTCGAGGATCACGTACAGATCAGGATCCTTGACTCCGGCAATGGCGGCCTCCAGCACGGGCACCATCTGCTCATAATCCTCGTGGGTTAACTTACCCACCACCTTCATCACCACAAAGAAGTCGTCATCGCCATGGCGCTCGACCCCTATGCTGATCCCGTGTCTTGTGACTTTCATCGCCTATCTCCCTCTGTGGCCCTCTTTTGAGTGTAGTCGCCGGGGTTGGCCCGCCCCATGATCCGCTTCACATTTCCCCGTGCTGTTGCTTATTTTTCACACCGGCGCCATACTAGACCGACCAATCAGTCGGCTAAATTTAAACAGTGCCGCTATCAGGACAAGTCAAGGAAAGCCAGATGCCCAGCGCCCAACCATTACCAACCAGCCCGCAGCAAACCAGCCCCACGCCAGCGGCGACCCCGGCAGTGGCGAAAATCAAAGCCATGGAGTTGCTGTTCAAGGCGCAACGAAAGGCATTTGATGCCGCACCTTACCCTGATTACGAGCAGCGACGTCAGGCGCTGCTGGCACTTAAAAGTGCGCTCAAGCAGCACCAGCAGCAACTGGTTGACGCCCTGAGCCTGGACTATGGCCACCGCAGCAGTCATGACTCGCAGATTGCCGACATACTGCCCACCTTCAACCTGCTCAATTACAGCCTCGCCAGGCTCAAGGGCTGGATGAAACCCAACCGCCGCCACGCCGGCCTGCTGCTGGCGCCGGCCAAGGTCAGGGTTCATTACCAGCCCAAGGGGGTGATTGGCATCATAGTGCCCTGGAACTTCCCTATCGTGCTGTCCCTGGGGCCCCTGGTGACGGCCCTGGCGGCCGGTAACAGGGTGATGCTCAAGCTGTCGGAGTTCACCCCTGCCACCAACAAGGTGCTTAAAGCGCTGCTGGGCAGCGCCTTTGACGAAGAGCAGGTGTGTGTGGTGGAAGGCGAAGCGGCACAGGCGGCGGCCTTCTCAGCCCTGCCCTTCGATCATCTGCTGTTTACCGGCTCCACCGCCGTCGGCCGCCACGTGATGAAAGCCGCTGCCGCCAACCTGACCCCTGTGACTTTGGAGCTGGGTGGCAAGTCGCCGGTGCTGGTGGCCCCTGACATGGACATGACGGCGGCGGTGGAACGGCTGATCTACGGCAAGTGTCTCAACGCCGGACAAATTTGTGTCGCGCCTGACTATGTACTGCTGCCCCGGGCCAGGGTGCCGGAATTTGTCGCGGCCTTTCAGAAGAAGTTTGCCGCCCTCTATGGCAAGGTGGCGGATAATGCCGACTACAGCGCCATCATCAACGAGCGCCAATGGCAACGGTTGTTGGATCTGCTGGACGATGCCGAGGCCAAGGGCGCCGAGGTTGTCAGCGCCTCCGGCGAAGGGCCACTGGATGCACAGCGCAAGCTGGCCACCCAGTTACTGCTGGGGGTAACCGACGAGATGCTGGTAATGCAGGAGGAGATCTTCGGTCCCCTCTTGCCCCTGCTGCCCTATGACAGCCTGGATGAGGCGCTGGACTTCATCCGCGCCCGGCCGCGGCCGCTGGCCCTGTATCTAATGAGTTTCGACACCAAGGTACAGCAGCGGGTGCTTGAAGAGACCCACTCGGGTGGGGTGTGTATCAACGAAACCGTGCTGCACGTGGCGGCGGACGATGCGCCGTTTGGCGGCATAGGCACCTCCGGCATGGGTCACTACCACGGCGAGGAAGGCTTTCGCAGCTTCAGCCATGCCCGCACAGTGCTGAAAAGCGGGCGGCTGCATACCGGCAAACTGGTGCATCCCCCCTATGGCAAGGCCTTGCAAAGGTTATTGCTGGCTTGGTTCCAGCGCTGAGGTGATTGAGTATGGACATTAAAGACAAGCGGCAGCAGATATTGGACGCGGCCCTGATGCTGTTCAATGCTCAGGGCTTTCACGGCACTTCCACCGCCAGCATAGCCAAGGCGGCCGGGGTCGCCACCGGCACCCTGTTCCATCATTTCCCGAACAAGGAAGCCCTGTTACAGACCCTGTTCCTGACGGTGAAACAGGAGTTTGCCGCAGCAATCCAGGCCATGGCCTCCCCCGATGGGCCGCTGGAGCAGCAGGCGCGGCGCCTGTGGCTGGGGGCCATAGACTGGGCCCTGGAGCACCCGGACAAGCAGCAGTTTTTCCAGCAGTTCTCTTTGTCGGTGGAAATTCCGCTGGCACTGAGGGAACAGGCGATGCAGGAGATACTGGGCTTTATCGGCGCTATGATAGCCGAGGGCCAAAGGCTGGGGTTGGTGGCCGAACTGCCGCTGGCCTTGATGCTGGAAAACTGCCACGGCCAGTATCTGGCCGCGACCCGCTTTTTCCTCGATCATCCCGCGCTTGGCCAGGACCATGGCCACAGGGAGGCCAGCTTCCGCCTGTTCTGGCGGGCACTGGCGCTGTGACGCAGCTGGATGCTCAGGCACCCGCAGAAGGAAGGAACAGTCGCACGCTCAGGCCGCCGCCCTCGCGGTTTTGCAAACTGATGCGCCCATCGTGGGCCTCAATGATTTCCCGGCACAGGGCCAGGCCGAGACCTGTGCCCTGCTGCTTGGTGGAATAGAAGGGCAGCAGCGCCTGGGACAGCACCTCAGGTGACATGCCCGGCCCCCGATCCAACACCTCAATTTCCAGCCCCACTTCGTCGGCCATCCCCTGACCACCCAGTCTGGCGCGCCTGGCATGGATGGCGATATCCCCGGGGTCTGAACCCGACTCGGTGGCATTTTTCAGCAGATTAAGCAGCACCTGCTCCAGTTGCACCTCGTCGGCCCACAGAGGCAAGTCCGGCAACTCGCCCTCTATGTTGAATTGGCACTGCAACCTCAATTCCCGGCACAGCTGGGCGAGATCCACCTGCGCCTTGATGGGCCTGGGCAGGCGGGCAAAGCGGGCGTAGCCCTCGATAAACTCGCTCAGGTGGCGGGTGCGCTTGTCTATGGTGTCGAAGATGATATTGAGCCGTGGCTCGGCCAATTGGCCCGCCAGCATGCGGCCGGAATTGACCATGGAGGAGATGGGCGCCAAGGAGTTGTTGAGTTCATGGCTGATGACCCGGATCACCTTCTTCCACACCGCCACTTCCTGACGACTCAGCTCGCGGGTCATTTGCTTGAGCAGCAGCAACTGGTGTTGCTCGCCGTTAAGGTTGAACTGGCCGCGGCTCAGGTGCCAGGTTTCGGCATCTGAACCCGCTTCACCCAGGCTGAACAGACCATCGGTGGGCGATTGCAGCATGGCGCAGATATCGTCCCTTTGCTGCTGCAGCAACTCAGAGAACAGCATACCATTCAATGGCTTGCCCTGATTGAATTGATGCCGGGCGGCATCATTGGCATAGATAATATGTCCCGAGCCATCGAGCAGCAGCATCAGGTTGGGGGAATTTTGGATCACCTTGTCGAGCAGCAGTTCACGCTGGTAGATGTGCTGACGTTCCCGCCGCAGTGCCGCCGAGGCCTGATTGAACAGGGCCGACAGGCGCCCCAGCTCGTTGTCCCGCCCCACAGGCAGCGACACGCTGAAGTCATTGTCGATAAGATTGAGCAGCCCCAGCTCCATGGCCTTGAGGGCATCCCCCAGGGGGCTGATAAGCAGCGCGGAAAACCACAGTGACAGCAGCATCCCCACACCCAGGCCAACCCATTGCCAGCCCTGTCCCAGCCAGGATTCCAGCCCCAGGGTCAGGCCGATCCCCAGCAACCAGCCACACAGCAGTGACAGGAGCAAGCGCCCTTTCAGGCCCACCGCGTTCAACATGGCGCCTCCTCAGTCGAGCTTTTTGCCGTCGATACCGAATTTTTCCATGCGCCGGTACAGGGCCTGGCGACTGAGTCCAAAGGACTTGGCCACCTTGGCAATGACCCCCTTGTGCTGGGCGAGAGCAGCTTCAATCTCATCCCTGTCCGGTTCACCGCGCAGCGGCTCCTGGGATTGGGAAGCGCCTCTGGCCAATGGCTGTGGCACTTCATTGCTGTTGGCGACAGCGGCCAGACTGCCGAGGCCAAAATCAGCCGCGCTGAGGCTCTCACCCCGCCCGAGGATAGAGGCGCGTTTGCAGGCATTTTCCAGCTCGCGCACATTGCCAGGCCAGTCATGGACCAACAGGGCCCGGCGGGCATCGTCGCTCAGTTCACGCTTGCCGGTGAAATGGTCCACCAGCGGCAGTATGTCGTCCTTGCGGGCCGCCAGCGGTGGCAGATTCAGCTCCACCACGTTGAGGCGATAGAAGAGATCCTCACGAAAACGCCCATCGATAATGTCCTGGCGCAGATCGGCGTTGGTGGCGCTGATGACCCGGACCTTGCACTTGCGGGTCTGGTGGCTGCCGAGGCGCTCGAATTCGCCGGTCTGCAACACCCGCAGCAGTTTTACCTGACCGGACAGTGGCAGGTTGCCAATCTCGTCGAGAAACAGGGTACCGCCGTCAGCGGCCTCGAAGCGGCCGATGCGGGCCTTGGTGGCACCGGTGAAAGCTCCGGCCTCGGCACCGAACAGCTCGGCCTCCATCAGCTCCATGGGCAAAGCACCAACGTTGACCTTGATAAAGGGTTTGTTTTGCAGCGGCGAGTTGGCGTGCAGTATGTCCGCCAGGCGATCCTTGCCGGCACCATTGGGCCCGGTGATCAGCACTGACACATCGGACTTGGCCAGTTGCAACGCCAGGTCGACGCAGCGCTCCATGGCGGCACTGCCAAACACCAGACCGCAGAGATCCGCTTCCCGGAACACGGACTGGCGTTCGGCCTGGTGGCGCTTGAGTTCGCGGTTATCCAGGGTCAGCTTGTGCAGGGAAATCAGATTGGCAATGCTGGTCAGCAGCTTGTGATCATCCCAGGGCTTGCCGAGATAATCGGCGGCACCGGCCTTCATCAGGGTGACCGCCATTTCCAACTCGGTCCAGGCGGTCAGCAGGATAATGGGAATGTCCGGCCGTATGGCCCTGAGCGCATGGAACAACTCTCGGCCTTCCTCACCGCTGGTGGTGTCGCGGGTGAAGTTCATGTCCTGGATCACCAAGGCAAAGTCCTGCTCTGTCATGGCCTTGAGGGCCGCCTCGGGGTTGAGGCAGAAATGGCTTTTGTAGCCGTTCAACTCCAGCATCAGGGCCAGGGCCTGGCACACATCCAGGTTGTCATCGACGATAAGAATCTTATCCATTTGAATACTTTGTTCTTTTGCAATAAATCCTTTGCGCACACCTTAACCCAAGGGGCCCGCAATTGCGAGCCCCGGGTCAGTCTAAATGCCTCACTCAGACACTGCGGGTCGCTGTGGCCGGTGAGATCCTGGCGGCCTTGCGGGCCGGCAGTATTACCGCCACAGTGGTCACCACAAACAGCAGGGCCACTGTCATGGCGGGGTAGCGCCAATCCAGTGCCGGCAGGCTGAAGAAGTTCATCAGGCGACGCCCCAGTTCAAAGGCCAGCAGCACACCCACCAGGGCCCCCGTGCCGAGGATCAGGTAATTCTCGGTCAGGAACCAGCTCAGAATCGCGCCCTTGCTAGCCCCCAGGGCCCTGCGGGTACCTATCTGCTTGGTGCGGCGCTCAATATTGAACATCACCATGCCGGACAGGCCCAGGGCGGTGATCACCAACAGCAGCACTATCATGCAACCCAGTACAAAGGCCATCATGGCGTGGTTGGCATAATTCTGCTCCCGGTTTTCGGCTATGGTGCTGAAGCCGCGGATCACCCGGCGCGGTTCATCCTTGAGCAAGGCCGCCTTGATAGTTTCCTTGAGCTGCGGAATATCCGCCACCTCGGCTCTGATAATGTAGCTGGCATTATTGGAACGACCGTTGAAGTCGATGTTCATGATGACGCTGTCGTCCAGACCGTCATTGTCCACCCAGGCGCCCTGGAGGCGTTCCACCACACCGACCACGGTAATGGGCTCATCATCGCCCTGATACACCACCTTGCCTATGGGAGATTCCTCGCCCCAGAAGGCCTTGGCAAGATGCTGGCTGAGAATCACCTCCCGTTGGACACTCTTGTCGTCAAAACGCCTGAGGATCTGTCCCTTGTGGAAGGTACGGCCCTCCACCAGCTTAAGCCCAAGGGCGTTTACCAGCTCTTCATCGCTCAGATAAAAGGCAAAATGGGGCAGCGCCTTGGCATTTTCGGGATCCGGACCATCGACGAAGCGATCGCTCCAGCCCGAACCACTCAAGGGCACCATATTGGTGGGGGCGGCGGCCTTGATCCCCGGCAGGTTGCGCAGAATTTGCAGATCCCGCTCATCCCTGGCGAGAAGATCCATATCCTCACCAAAATTAAACACAGAAAATTCAAAGGATTCGGTTTCGGTAATGCCTGAGGGCCTGGCCATCAACTCCAGGCGCTGCTGAATGATGAAGGCGGCATTGGCCACTATGGCTATCGACAAGATGATCTGTGCCAGCAACAACAAAGGAGCGCTGCGGCTTCTGAGCATGGCACTGAGTATGGGTTTTATGGCAGTCATGGCCGCTCCTTATTGGCTCTTGAGGTAAACGCTGGGCTTGGTCTTGCAGATCACCCAGGCTGGATACATGCCGGCCAGCATGGCCGAGACTATGGCGATGGCAGGGGCAATGACCCAGATGCTGGGATCAAGATTGGTCATGGCCTCTTCCAGGAAAAACTTTTTGGCCAGGTATTGCAGCGCCGCCCAGGCCCACAGCAACCCCAAGGCACCGCCTATGGCGCCAATACAGCCCACTTCCACCAAATGCTGGGCGAAAATCTGCCGCTTGCTGGCGCCGATGGCACGGCGTACCCCCACCTCGGGGGCCCGTTTGAGGAACTTGGTCAGCATCAGGCCAAGAATGTTCACCAGGCACACCAGCAGGAACAGCAGGCTGAGACCGATGAGGATCTTGTTGTCTTCCGGCACCACCTCATGGAAGTCCAGCAGTTCGGCCACGTTCATGGTTCGGGCCCAGGAGTCACGGCTCTTGTCGGTAAAACGACCCAGTTGTTGCTGACTGTCCACATGGGCATTCAGGTAGTCCTGAAAGGCCTTTTTCTGCTCCGGCGAGTCCACCTCGGCCCAGAATTGCAACCAGGCTTTTTCTGACGCCATCCGGTCCTGAAAGGTGCGCAAGGGTTCAAACTTCCAGCCGTTGGTGTTGCCCCATACCTCAAACTCTTCTATTGGCGTCAGCGAGAAAGGCACAAACAGCAACTCGGCATCATTCATGCTGCCCGTAGTCAGGTCATAGTACCTGGGCTTGGGTGACCAGCGATCAGTAACCCCGACGATACGATAGGGTTTGGTGTTCAGGTACAGGGTTTCACCCACACTGTTACGACCGTCAAACAGCTTATCGTTCAGCTCCTTGCCAATCACCACCACGTGCTCGGGCACCTCATCCACCGCCTTGTCCCACACGTTGCCATAGAGAAAGGGCACAGAGAACATGGCGAAGAAATCACTGTCGGTTATCCGAATAGACTGCATTTCAGCCTCGATATTCGGATTGTCTGTGGTGACCGCCTTGCCGGTGCGGAACATGGCCGCCTGACGCACGGGCACAGTGCCACGCCTGAGGTTTATCACATCCTGATAGGTGAGAATGGCACTGTAGTCGCGCCAGGTATCCTGTCCCTGGGACCAGAGTTGCACACTCAGCAGCTTATCGCTGCGCTCAGCGGAGGGGTTGGCACTCATCACCTGGTGGACGTTAAGCGTCATTATGGTGATGCCTATGCCGATAGAGATGGCGAACACCATCAGCAACGACATCAGCGGCGTTTTGCGCAGCGAGCGCCAGGCGAGATCCAAATAATGCATCAGCATGGCAGGCTCCTTAACCGTTGACCACGGCACGGGGGGCGCCCTGGAAAGTATTGAAGTCGCACACCTGGCCATCCACTATCTGGATGTTGCGGGCGGCGCGGCGGGCCAGTTCGGGATCGTGGGTCACCATGATAATGGTGGTGCCGGCGCGGTTGATCTCTTCCAGCAGCTCCATCACCTGACGGGCCATCAGGCTGTCGAGGTTACCCGTGGGCTCGTCCGCCAGCAGAAAGCGCGGTTCACCGGCCAGGGCGCGGGCAATGGCCACCCGCTGCTGCTGGCCGCCGGACAGCTGGGAGGGCAGGTGCTTTTGCCTTGACGCCAGTCCCACCTGAGCCAGGGCCTGTTCGACGCGGCGTTTGCGTTCGGCGCCGTTGAAACCGCGATAGCGCAGTGGCAGTTCGACGTTTTCCGCCAGGTTCAGATCGGGGATCAGGTTAAAGCCCTGGAAGATAAAACCGATTTTCTGATTGCGTACCTTGGCGGCGGCGCTGTCACTGAGCTGGGCCACATTGACGCCATCGAGCAGATACTCACCGCCGCTGGCATTTTCCAGCAGACCGGCAATGTTGAGAAAGGTGGTTTTGCCTGAGCCAGAGGGACCGGTTACGGCCACAAATTCCCCTTCGGCCACGTTCAGGTTGAAATCGCGCAGCGCATGGGTCTCCACCAGTTCGGTGCGATACAGCTTGTTGATATTCTTCATTGTTAACATGTGATTATTCCCTTATTTGTTAATCGAAAGCGGTTGCTAATCAAAATCTGTGGTTAATCGAAATGGGTTCTCAGCGCAGCAGCAAAAGCGCCAGGCTGGGGTTGCTCGTCAGCCCCTGGACCAGCAATGCCAGGGACAATATCAGTGCCGTTGCCATCCAAGGGCCGGCCTTGTCTATAACTTGGGTCGTCATGATTTGGGCTCCCGATACTCAGTAAAGGCGGACACGTTCGGCTTTCTTCAGTTTTTCCGTGCCTGAGATAATCCACTCATCCCCGGCCTGCCCGCCTTCGAGCACCTGAACATAGGCGACACTGCGGGCACCGAGCTTGATGGCTTCCCGACTGGCCAGGTCGCCTTCTATCCGGTAAGCAAAGGTGCCACCGTCACTGGCCAGACTGCCGCGGCGCACCATAAGCACATCTTCAAGGTTTTCCAGCAGGATACGGGCACTGAGACGTTGGTTTTGCCTGAGTTTCAGTCCTTCTGGATTGTCAAAACGAACCCGGGTCAAGACTTCACCACGGCTGACCTCGGGGGATATGGATGACAGGGTGCCGTGGGTCTTGACGCCGCCCAGATCCAGCTCCACTTCCATGCCCAGCCCCAGCTCATCGGCAAAGCTTTCGGACACCGCCAGTTCGGCCTCGAAGGCGGTCAGATCCACCACGGTGAGAATGGCCTGGCCGCGACTGAGACGGGCCTTTTGCTCAGTAAGCCAGTTGCCTATGATGCCATCCACCGGCGCCTTGATTTCCAGGGCCGCCACCTGACGGCGCAGATCATCCACCACCAGTTGCTGGCGCTTGAGTTCCAGTCCCTTGTTTTTGAGTTCAAAGGCCTGGGTATCCCGCATCAGGGCCACCTCTTCACTGGCATGGGCAAATCTCAACTGGGCCTTCTTGAAATCGTCCTTGGTCTTTTCAAAATCGATGCGGCTGATGAGATCCTGTGCTATCAGCAGGTCGCCACGACGGCTCTCACGCTCGGCGGCATCCAGCTCCACCTGCGCCGTATCCATGACCTGTTGGGCACTGAGCTGCTCGCGACGGGCATTAAGGGTGGCCCGTTCCACTTCACCTTCCAGTCCGGCCAGACGGGCCTGCTCCTGGGCCAGGGTGTTGGCCAGCAGCGGGCTGTCAATCTGCGCCAGCACCTGCCCCCTGGCGACGCTGTCGCCGGGCTTGGCGATAAGGGTCACCATGCCTTCCGCATTGGCATAGAGCACAGGCGCATTGGCGGCCACTATCTTGCCGCTGGTGATGATGTCGCGCACCAGGGTGCCGCGGGTCAGGGTGGCGGTCACCAGCTCGCTGCGCTTGACCGACAGTGCCACCCCGTCGTTGCCACTTGCCAAGGCCCAGGAGCCTAAAAGCCCTAAAGCCACCAGGCCGCCGCTGAGCCATAACCATTTGCTGCGACTTGGGTTGGAAACCACTATCTGGTCCTGTCCGCTGGTATCCCTGATCATTTGTTTCTCCTGTCAATCTGGTTCCGGGTCTGTCTGACCGAGCCTGTCCGGCCCGTCCGCCCTAATCTGGTTGAGCATAAACAATCAAGGATCATGCCAAGATTGTTTTTTATTTATTTACAACACCTTAAGCATTAGCAGAGAAGTTAAAACTGTCCGCGGACACGATGAAAAGTGTCCGATGTCCCATGATGTTCCGTGTCCGTTATGCGGACACGGACAGCAGCTTGTCCGGCGGGATTGTTCAAGCAATGGCAGGGGGAGAAAGGTGGCGTTTTAAAAAACAAACAACTTGTGTGGCGGTAAAACACCTGACCGAGATTACTCAGTAAAAATCCACCTGCATAGCAGGTGGCTTTGACACAGCCCCCTAAAAGGGGGCTTAAAAACTAACCTTCCAACCCTAACGCTATTTGCCGTTTCTCTTCTTCTTTGGCTGTCTTTTCCTGGTGCCGTACATATCTACGGATTATGTCTTCGTTTGCTCCTACTGAGTCCACAAAATAACCCCGTTGCCAGAAGTGATTCCCCCAGAGCTTGTGCTTTCTTAAATAAGGAAATTTGGCAAACATCCTGATCGCGGTTCTCCCTTTAACAAAACCCATTAAATCCGACACGCTTAGACTGGGTGGGGTTCTGACTACTAGATGGACATGATCTTCCTGAACATTTAGTTCCACGACTCTGCATTTCTTCATGTTGCAGTAAACATAGATACTTCGATAAAGCTCTCTGCCGAGATTACCTTTCAGGATTTTGTACCTGTACTTGGGTGTCCAAACGAGGTGATACTGGCAACGATAGAATACGTGAGACGCGGATTCATATCTGCTCATGCTACTTACTCCTTGATTTGCTGGTAACAAACCGAGGGAGTATTTAGCATGGGCATTCTCCGGGCAAAGCCCCACCAGAACGATCACCACCTCCATAGGAGGTGGTTTTAGGGTGACAACAAAAAAGAGAGGCCAAGGCCTCTCTTTTTATCAAACTGAATTCGGCTTAGTAGCCTGTCTCGTAACTCATGTTGGCGGTATTGGTTTGCTCCCAGGTACCGTCCTTGTACAGGATAGTGGCGCTGGCCTTATTGATGGAATAGGCACGAACTGTCACTCCGCAGGATACGCCACCGGAACACTTGGCGTTGCCGCTCCAGATAACGGAGGAAATAGGCTTGGTGACGTTCTCAATGGAATAAGTGCCTGAGGTGCTGCTACCGAAACTGTAATCAAAGCCAATACAGTGAGCGGTACCGTTGCCATCCACATAACCGCCTGATTTCACGTTCAGATTGCAAACCATATCGGCCGCAAACGCGGATTGACCGAAACCCAAAGCGGCCATTACCCCAATAGCCTTCAGCATGTTACTCATAGTCTTGTTCATTTTAATCCCTTGTTTATCTTGGCTTATTAGTTAACTTCAGCGCTCATTCCTGAGCACAAACCAAGCTAAATCAAGGTCAATCAATGAACAACGGCCCTTTTTTCTCATTCTTATGCTACTTGGGAACTATTCTCCGGCAGTCGCCCGGTAAAAAAGCTTTAAAACGGACTAAAGTACTACAATGCCTGAGCCAATATGGTAAAGCTGGCAATAATGCCAACAAACCAAAGACTTGAACGCAGTTTGTCCTTGTCATACAGATAGGCCAGCTGGTAGCCCAGCCGCGCCACTATATGCACCACAGCCGCCCCTTCGGCAATGCCGTTGGCACTGTCGGTTGCCAGCACGGCCAGTACCGCCAGGCCGAATATCAACAGGGACTCAAAAGCGTTCTGATGGGCTGCCAGTGCCCGGGCACCGAAGCCTTCGAGCCTGGCCTGCTGACTGCGGGGATGATGATTGTCATAGCCGCCCAATTTGGCCATGGCCAGGGCCACCGGCGCCTTGGCAAGATAAGGCAGCAGCATGGCGAGTAACAGGCAAGCGAGCAGTGTGGTCATTTTTCCTCCCGAGTTGTCCAAAATGGACAATGATTCATTTGCGTTAGCCCATTTAGCCAGCTAAAAACAAAGGCTTCAAGGGAATGTATCGGGAGTTGTTTATGCACGCCATCTTTGTTCATGGCCTTGGGCGCACGCCCCTGTCTGCCCTGCCCCTGCTGCTGCCCCTGAGGAAAGCGGGTATTTCCTGCCATGTGCTGGGCTATCTGGCGGCAACCGAAGATACGGACCGGGTGGCGGCCCGGTTAAAACGCAAGATAGACAAACTCAACCAGGCGCCCTATATCCTTATCGGTCACTCCCTCGGTGGGGTGATTATCCGTAAGCTGCTGACCGGCGCCCAAGCACCCAAAAATTTGCCCTTATGGGTATTTCTGCTCGGTTCTCCCACAGGAGCCTCAAGGCTCGCCCACAAGCTGCAACATCATCCGCTGTTCAGGCTGTTTGCCGGTGACGCCGGGCAACTGCTGGGCAATGCACAGCGGATGGCCGCCATTGGCGCCCCCAATTTACAGCTCGGCATTCCCTGCACCGCCATCATAGGCACCCGTGGCATAGGCGGCCGCATGCCGCCCTTCTATGGGGAAAGCAATGACGGCATAGTGGCCAAAAGCGAAGTCACTGCCCCCTGGTTGCTTGAGGACCGCCTGGGAGAATGCATCGAACTGCCCCTGCCCCATACCCTGCTACCCTCCAGCCGCCGGGTGGCCAAAGTGATTATTGAGCGTTTAAGCACTGGAACATCGACAGACAGAGACCGAAGCACAGCTCACTCTCAGGACAGTGACTCACAATAGAGGTATTCAGCTTGAACCAGAACGCACCCGCAATCTTTATTCCCCATGGCGGTGGCCCGCTGCCACTGCTCGATGAACCCGGTCACAGGGAGCTTATAGGCTTTCTTAAGGCCCTGCCGCAGAGCTTTCCTGCCCCTGACGCCATAGTCATCATCAGCGCCCACTGGGAAGAAGATGTGGCCACAATTACCTCGGCCGAGGCACCTGAACTCATCTACGACTACTCTGGTTTTCCGCCTGAGAGCTACCGGATCCTCTACCCAGTCCCGGGGCATCCGGCCCTGGCCGCTCACCTGAAGACGCTGTTGGAACAGGCAGGCATTGACGCCAGACTGGATGCGAAACGCGGCTTCGACCATGGCATGTTCGTACCGCTGACACTCATGTATCCCGAGGCCCAGATCCCCTGCGTGCAGCTGTCACTGGTCAAGGGCTTGTCACCGTCGCAGCACATAGCCATAGGAAAGGCCATCGCCGAGCTGCGCCATGACAACGTGCTTATCCTGGGCTCGGGGTTTTCCTTCCACAACCTGAGGGCCTTTGGCCGTGGCAGCGAGCCTGACAGGGATAATCTCGCCTTCGAGGCCTGGCTTATCGACACCTGTACCAATGCGGCGACAGATGCCGGCCACAAGACCCGGGCGCTGACAAACTGGCAGCAGGCCCCCGGTGCCCACCATTGTCACCCAAGGGAAGAGCACCTGCTGCCGCTACACGTCTGTTTTGGTGCCGGCTTTGGTGTAGGTTTCGGAGCGGGTTTGGGTGCCGATGCTGACAATGAAAGCAGCACGGCACAACTCATCTTCGATGGCACAGTGCTGGGCAAGAAAACAGCAGCCTTGCGCTGGTAAAAAACACGACACCTGCCTGTACCTGCAGCATTTTCCGAATACAAACCTACAAGCGTTAAAACAGCTCCAATCTGCCAGGTGGGCCCCACCGTGTAGGTGCCCCACTTTAAGCAGCGCTGTTACCAACGACTTATATATTGTTTTTACTTGGTTTTTGAACTTGACGGGCTCACAGATGTCTCAATGGCATTGTTCATGGGTTATCCGATACCCAGCTTTATTGCTTTGCCAGTAAAAAGTGGATGGCAATAGTTGGCTTAACATTCAGAGGACAGAATGAAAGCATTGACTGCACTGGTTTTAATACTGCTTATGCATCCGGCGGTAGCCCAGGAAAAGGTAGACAACGACCGTTTATTGGATCTGCTGCGGGAAAACATCAGTAAGCACTATGTTGAAGAAGAGAGCATACCTGAGATCCTTAAGGCACTTGAGCAGACCAGTCTTAACGCCACGCAACCACCCGAAGAGATAGCCAAGACGTTAACCTCCAAGCTACAGCATTTCGATAAACACTTCGCAGTTAAGTGGCAAGGTGCAGATGGCTCAAAAGCCAAGGACAGCAAGGCCACCGAGAATTGGTTTGCTAAATTAAACCGGAAAAACTCCGGCTTTACCCGGGCGGAAGTTTTAGAAGGGAATATCGGCTACCTGGATTTTTTTGGTTTTGATCTCTTGAATGAAAAATCCACGGCACGAGCACAACACGCGATGGCTTTTCTTTCGGATGCAGACGCAATCATTTTTGATCTCAGGAATAATGGTGGCGGCAGTCCTGACATGGTACGCCTGATCAGCAGTTCTCTGTTCGAAGGTAAAGTGCACCTTAACAGTATTTATAATAAGAGCACCGGCAACACAGTCGAATATTGGACAACACCGGACGAAAACTTCAGCGCCCTGACGTCGGTTCCCGTTTACGTGTTAACCAGTTCCAATACCTTTTCCGCGGCTGAGGAATTTGCCTACAACCTTCAGTCACGCAAACGCGCAATCATTGTGGGTGAAATCACCAAGGGCGGTGCCAATCCCTGGCAGTATTTCAATCTCATTGACGGCTTTAAGGTGGCCATCCCCACAGCCAAGGCCATCAATCCAATTACCCACTCCAATTGGGAAAGTGTAGGGGTTCAACCTGATGTACAAACCAATCAAGATGACGCATTGGATGCAGCCTACAAATTGGCGCTGCAACAGCTACAAAAACAACCCTTGTCTGCTATTCAACGGACGGAGATTGAGAATAAGCTGCATGAACTTTCGGCCCCTTAATCCAGGTAATCTAATTTGAATTATTCCAGTTCAGCCAACACCACCTCTGTTATTTCTGCATATGAAAAAGGGACAATGAAAGCTGGCTTGCGCCTTCAATTAATGTCAGGTTTTGCGCATTTTTATCTGTTTATTGCCATGATCACACTGGTTTTGCTGCTTGTCACCCAAGATGCACGAGCATCCGAACCTTTGACCTTGAATGACAAAATTTCGGTCCTTTTAGGCAAGGTTGACCCCCAAGGACCGGGTCTTTCACTCTTAGTCAGGCACAATGACCAGGTACAGGGACAATATCATCGAGGCTTGGCAAACAAAATTGAACAGTTAGGGATCAACAACCACACAGGTTTCAGACTGGGCTCCATCGCCAAACCCTTCACCGCCATCGCTGTAATGCAGCTGATCGAAAAGGGCAGCCTATCCCTGGATGATGCAGTAACCACTTACCTGCCAACACTCGGGGCAAAATGGCAGAAAATCAGCATTCGGCAGTTACTGTCGCACCGAGTCTCCCTTTCTCGGGACTTTTTCTCCGACGCCAACCTGGCTCTGGCCAATGGTGCGGACAACCGGGCTCTCTTGGCGTTTATCACCTCGAGCCGGGTGCAGGTGAAGCCAAGGGAGCAAGACGAAGCCATCTACTGTAACAGCTGCTACGTCCTGCTCGCCGAGATAGTAGCAGCCGCCTCCGGCGAGTCCTTTGCCACTTATATGCGGCGGCATATATTTGCTCCCGCCGGTATGGTCGACAGCTACCTGGTGGAAAAAGGAACCAAGCTAAGCGCTGACGCGGCGTTGAATTTTGGCAAAAGCCCCCGCTTTTTCGGTATAGAGCAATACACCACGGGAGCCATGGCCCAAATCAGCAGCCTGGAGGACCTCAACAAATTCATCATCGCCCTGAAGCAAGGCGCGCTCATTTCCAGGGAAACACTGAAGCTGATGACCCAGGTACATGCCGACATGGGTAATGATGGCCTCTATGGCCTGGGCTGGGAAATTGGTTATGGCGATGAACCCTTCTTCGCCCACGGCGGCTCCCAGGATGGCTATCAGACCCAGCTGTTCTTCTACCCGAAATACAATCTGGAGATAGTGGCATTGGCCAACAACGGCGACTCGGGCTATGAGCTGACGCAGGAGTTAATACACACCATAGTGATGCATTATAAAAACGGCAGTGGAAATAAAGCCACGCAGCGCGAATAACTGTCGTGACAGGATAACCATCCCAAATGGTTAGTTGTGCTTCGCCAACAGTCACCTGCAGCTTTTACGAGGAGATCCCCCAAAGTCTTATCTTGGAACCCTGTCTTTCTCTTCAGTCGAATCGGATCCAACCATCAGCAACTACACTTGTTTGAGTGCTGGTATTGGTGTGCTTAGCTGCGTCACGTCACTGAAGACCAAGATGAAAAGAGTCACCGGAGACGCCAGCAGCAGGCCGGTTCCAATCCTTTGATGGTAAGGTGATGAGATGAAAAAGAACGATGATTCCCCGTCTTCGGTTTCCAGGCGTGAGTTTTTGCAAATGGCCGGAGCCGGAATTGCAGCGCTGGGCTTGGGGACTGTCGATGCGGCAACCCCGGCAGGGCCAGATCAAGCTGTGACCACGGCCGCGGGTGCAAACCGGTCGGCCCAGGCGGGCACAAGCCACAGAGGCCCTTATAATATCCTCTTTATCCTGACCGATCAGGAGCGCTTTTTCCGCCCAGGCGAATTGCCGTCTGGCTACAGATTGCCGGCCCATGAACTGCTGGCCAGTCGCGGCACCAGCTTCACCAACCACAGGATCAACTCCTGCGTCTGCACCCCGTCGCGGTCGTTGATCTACACAGGGCAACACATACAGCACACCCGGATGTTCGACAATACCAATTTCCCTTGGATAGACAGCATGTCCACCAAGATCCGCACCCTGGGCGACATGATGCGCGACGCAGGTTACTACAGCGCCTACAAGGGCAAGTGGCACCTGACCAAGGAATTCGAGACGGTCAACAAACTCGGCACCCCAACCAAGATTTTCACCCAGGAAATGGAGGACTATGGCTTCTCCGACTACCTGGGTGTGGGCGACATCATAGCCCACCATCAGGGCGGCTACCTGCACGATGGAGTGATCGCCGCCATGTCCGTCAGCTGGCTGCGCGGCAAGGGACGGGAACTGGCGGCCGAAGGCAAGCCCTGGTTCCTGGCGGTCAACCTGGTGAACCCCCACGATGTGATGTTCTACGACACAGATGCACCGGACACCAAGCATCAGGCGAGCCAAGCCCTGAGCCACGTGGTGCGCGAACCCAGAGATCCCCTCTATGGCAAACAATGGCCCTTTAGCCTGCCGGCAAACCACGCCCAGGCGCTGAATGCTCCCGGACGACCCGCCGCACACCTGGACTTCCTGCGCGCCCACGATGCCCTGGTGGGCGAAATTCCCAATGAAGAAGCCCGCTGGCGCCGGCGTCACAACTATTACCTCAATTGCCTGCAGGATGTGGATCGCAACATCGCCACTGTGCTGGCCGAATTGGATGCAGCGGGTCTCAGCGACAGCACCATAGTGGTACTGACCGCCGATCACGGTGACATGGACGGCGCCCACCTGCTGCATGCCAAGGGCGCCGTGGCCTACCGCGAGCAAAACAACGTGCCGCTGATAGTGGCCCATCCGGCGTACCCCGGTGGCAAGCAATGCCGGGCCCTGACCTCCCATCTCGATCTGGCGCCGACCCTGGTGTCACTGACGGGGGTGACGCCGGAAAAACACGCCGACATCACCAAGGGACTGCCGGGTAAGGATTTCTCCGCCGTGCTGGCCGCCCCCGAAGCCGCGGGAGTGAATGCGGTACGCGATGGGGTGCTGTTCAACTACAACATGTTTGCCTACCTGGACGGCGACTTCCTGCACAAGGCCGTGGCCCATATCCACCAGGGCGGCAATCCCAAGCAGCTGAAAGAAGCCGGCATAGTGCCGGACATGATGAAGCGCGGCGCCGTGCGCATGGTTTACGACGGCGAGCATGTGTTTGCCCGCTACTTCTCCCCCAAACAACACAATCGCCCTGCCAGCCTGGAAGACCTGTACCGCCTGAATGATGTGGAGTTATACGACGTCACGGCCGATCCCTTGGAAATGACCAACCTGGGCGCCGATGGCAAGCAACACGGCGAGCTGATAGTCGCCATGAACGATAAGCTCAATCAGCTAATCGACACCGAAGTGGGCGAAGACCGCGGCCAGATGCTGCCCGGCGGCATAGAGGCGGGTTGGGAGGTCACGGCCGAAACCATGGCGCCCTAAAAAAGCGGTGCCATTGCCAATAACGCCCCCGCTTGGTTTTGCTGGGGCTACACTGCACCCCATTGTCATTCGGTCATGATGCGGCACGTCAAAATGACACTACTTAAGCTGGGCGGAATAAACACTTTCCGTCCAGCGCTATGGGGCATCCCCACGCCTTTCTTGTATAAGCAATTGAATCTCTGTATTTTCCCTTTGCATTTTCAACAGCAGCAACAAATATGGACATAGCTTCCGGCTAGCCAGGAGGCGGGTTTATGCCTGAACACAGCTGCGCACACGGATGAGTTACAGGAGTAGCAGATGAAATTTCGCTGGTTATCTTTGCTGTTGGTTTTCCCCCTCAGCGCCTTGGCGACTCCCGCCAAGGTGACAATCAAGGGCTACGAGGTGGAATATGAAATCTCGGGTCAGGGAGAGCACACCATCTTTTTGGAAGCCGGCGGCTCCGCCGGAATGTCGGATTGGGATCCCGTTTACCAGCAATTAGCCCAAAAGGCCAAGGTCATTCGCTACTCCCGCATTGGCAACGGCAATTCGGCCAAACTGCGCAAGAACTACAGCAGCGAAGAGTATACCGAAGAGGCCATGTTGCTGTTGGACACCCTGAAGATTAAAGAACCCGTGGTCTACATGGCCCATTCCTACGGCGCCTATATCGCCCGCACCTTTGCCGCAACTTATCCGCAAAAAGTCACGGCCCTGATGCTGGTGGAGCCGGCGTCCGAGCATGATGTCGACATCATGCGCGAAATAGACCTGGCCAAGGCACAAAAGGAAATTGCCCAGGTACAAATGGACGATTTGCAAAATGGCATGTCGAACCAGTATCTGGACTTTTGGGCCAAACGCCCCCTGCCCGACTACCCACAAATCCCGAATATACCGGTGACAGTGATAGCCTCCATCAAGAAATATGACAATCCACCGGTACTGTTCTTCAGCGATGCCGGGCGGGAAAAGTGGGGCAAGCTCCACAGCGACTGGGCCAATGCCTTCCCCCAGGGCAAAGCCGTGCTGACCGACAAAAGCTACCACTACACCCAGTTCGAAGAACCCGAGCTGGTGGTCGCCGAAACCACAGAACTGCTGAGTCGGATAAAGCGCTGAATAACAGCCACTTCGCACCTGAAATGGTGGCAGTGCGAAGCCGTCAAGTTGAGCAAGCCCCTGAGCATAGATTCAGTATGTGATGGGGTGGCGAGACGCTAGCTGCTTGTCAAAGAAAGGAAGCAATCCCACCTCTCATTCATCTGCACTATAGCCAAATTAGCCCGCAATCCGATCCGGGCCAGGACAAAGCCGCTGAGTTTTTGCAGCCCCTGAGCATTGATGAAATGAAAGCAAGTGAAGCAATTCCAACTCACATTCAGCTGCACAGTGAATGGTGGCAGTGCGAAGCCGTCAAGTTGAGCCGGCCCCTGAGCATACATCAGTATGTGATGGGGTGGCGAGACGCAGACAATGAAGCAATTCCGCCATTCACAAAGCAGATGAGCGGGCCTGGTCGAGGGTGGTGCAAACCTGGGCAATTCCATCTATTGTCCTCGGCCCCGCCCTGTGAAGCAGATCCGCATTAAGCTGATAAATCCTGTCCCTGGCCACCGCCGGCACTTCGGGCCAGCGGCTCCAGTCCAGCAGCTGCACATTGCCCGCATCCCCGGTTTGAATAATGACCTCGGGCGCCGTTTGCAGCACGGCCTCCAAGCTGACCTGGGGATACTCCCCCTTGGCGTTGGCGAATACATTGTCGGCGCCGCAGACTTCCAGAATTTGCGCCACCCAGCTGCCACTGGCCACTGTCATCAGGGGTTCGGACCAAAGCTGATAAAAGACCTTCACTTTCGCCTTGTCTTTGTTGTCCAGGCGCAACTGCTCCAGCCGGTCGCGATACTGGGTCGCCTGGGCCGTGGCCTTGGCCTCCAACGCCGTGAGTCTGCCCAATGCCTCCAGCTCATCGGCAACGTCCGCCAAGGCCTTGGGTTCACTGGCAAACAGCGGCAGACCCAGCTCCTCCAGGCGGGAAATATCCTCGGCGCGGTTGCCACCGGACCAGGTCACTATCAAATCCGGCTTAAGCTCCAGTACCCGCTCCAGTTGGATGCCGTAATAGCCACCAATTCTGGGGATTTGCTTGGCCGCCTCCGGATAGTCGGCGTAGTCCGTGGTGGCCACTATCCTGTCGCCGGCACCTATGGCAAACAGCAATTCCACCGCGTGTGGCGACAGGGCAATGATCCGCTGCGCACCACTGACCGGCTCCTTTGCTTTGCTGTCGAAAGCAAGGTCGAGCGCGATGGCCCTTCCCGCCAGCAGGTATAGGCTCAAGCCGAAAACGGCGCAAATAGGCAGTAATTTCAAGACAATGTCCTTATCGGATTATGGGGCATTACGGCTATCCCCTTGGCAATAGCGCCGAGCATAGCCCAATGCCACGGCCAGGCAAAGTCTAACAACGTCGACACAACAGTGCTTTGGAACCACAAACAGCGTCCCCGGGCCCCTTTACAGCAAGGGCCGGGACACATAAGATCCCCCAAACCCTGCAACGGAACCCGATAATGACCACTATTACCCTTACCCGTCCCGATGATTGGCATATTCACCTGCGCGATGGCGACGCCCTTGCCGATACGGTCCGCGACGCCGGCCGCTACATGGGCCGCGCCATAGTCATGCCCAACCTGGTGCCGCCGGTGACCAACACAGAGCAGGCCCTGGGTTACTATCAGCGCATCAAGTCCCACAGCACCACGGCCTTTGAACCGCTGATGGTGTTGTACCTGACCGACAAGACCAGCGCCGAGGAAATCCGCGCCGCCAAGGCCACGGGTAAAATCGTTGCCGCCAAGCTCTATCCCGCCGGCGCCACCACCAACTCGGATTCCGGCGTAACCGATGTGAAGAACATCTATGGCGCCCTGCAGGCCATGCAGGAAGAAGGCATCTTGCTGCTGGTTCATGGTGAGGTGACGGATTCCGCCATCGACATTTTCGATCGGGAACGCATCTTTATCGAAAATATCCTCAGCAAGGTCGTGGCCGACTTCCCCGAGCTCAAAATAGTGCTGGAACACATCACCACCAAGGATGCGGTGGACTTTGTGATGGCCGCATCGGACAAGGTGGCGGCCACCATTACTGCCCATCACCTGTTGTACAACCGTAATCACATGCTGGCCGGTGGCATACGCCCGCATTTTTATTGCCTGCCGATCCTCAAGCGCAACACCCACCAGCAGGCGCTGATCCAGGCAGCCACCAGTGGCAACCCCAAGTTCTTCCTCGGCACGGACTCAGCGCCACACGCCAAGGACAAGAAGGAAGCCGCCTGTGGCTGCGCCGGTTCCTACACGGCCCACGCCGCCATTGAACTCTATGCCGAGGCCTTCGAGGCTGCCGGAGCTTTGGACAAGCTGGAAGCCTTTGCCAGCTTCCACGGTCCTGACTTCTACGGTCTGCCACGCAACGGCGACAAGATCACCCTGGTGAAGCGCAGTTGGCAGGTGCCCGAGTCCTATCCACTGGGCGGCGCCGGTGTGGTGCCCATCCGTGCCGGTGAGCAGATCCACTGGCAATTGCAGGACTGACAGCAGCAGTCACTGCAAAAATAAAACGCCGCCCCTTGGGCGGCGTTTCTTTATGCCTCTAGTTATGCTTTTCTGTGTTGCTGTCGACCACTGCCCTTAAGGCACTGTGGTGCCCGAGAAGGCCAATACGCAATTACGTCCCGCCGCCTTGGCCTGGTACAGGGCCGCATCAGCCGCATCAAACAACCCATAACCGCTGGCAAAGCTGCCTTCACCCAAGGTCGCGTGACCTATGCTGACGCTGAGATCGAATCGCCCGGCGGTTTCTTCCGCCACCCGGGCGCGAATGCGCTCGGCCAGCACGGCTGCCTCGCCTGAGCCGGTTTCCGGCAGGATCAGCGCAAACTCCTCACCGCCATAACGGCAGGCGACGCCCGGCTTGCGGATCGCCGATGCCAACACCCTGGCCACCGCCCGCAGTGCCTTGTCGCCCTGGGTATGACCGCGGCTGTCATTGAATTCCTTGAACTTGTCTATGTCCAGCACCAGCAGCGACAGGGGCTGGGAGCGACGCTGGGCCTTCTGGAATTCCAGCGGCAATTGTTCATCGAAGAAACGCCGGTTAAAGAGTCCGGTCAGCACATCCAGATGATTGCGGCGTTTGATATCCCCCATACGGCTGCCCAAGGCCAGACTCAGCAGCACCATCTCCACCAGGGAACCTATCTGGAACGCGTTCTGGGTAAAACCATTGTGGGGCAAGAGGCCAAAACTCTTGAGCATATAGGTGAAGGCGCCGAGCAAGAGCGCCGAGAAAGCCACCAGGAAGTAACGTGCCGGACGCGAGCCGCGCATCAGGGCCATCACGCCCATGGCAAACAGCTGCACACACAAAAGCGTGGTCAAGAGTGCCAGCGGCACTATCACCAGGTGATAGCTGAGCACAGGACTGAGCAGCAGGGCAATCACAGCCACCCACTCCATGATGGCGGTGAGCCGATCGGCCCGCGGCAGCAACTGGGCCGAACCCAGGATCTCCCGGGTAAAACGCAGGGCACCAAACAGTGACAATGCCAGCAACAACAGCAAACTCTTGTTGGCCAACCAGCTGTTATCGGGCCACAGAAACTGGAAGCTCAGCCCATTGTGCACCGACATGTAGAGCCCATAGCTGAACACATAGAGCACGTAAAAGATAAAGGCCCGCTCACGTACCGTCATGAAAATAATCAGATTATAGACCAGCAGCACCGCAAAGCCGCCGTAGTAAATGCCCATGAACAGGTATTCATGGCCCACCTGGCTGACCAGTCCTTCGGCGGAAAGCGCCTCCAGGCCGATATTGAGCGAGCCCTGGGTTTGGAACCGCAGGAACAGGGTTTTAGTCTCCCCCGGTGCCAGGGTCAGGGGAAACACAAAGGTGCGGTTATCCAGCGGTCGGCTGCGGAAGGGGCGCCTGTCGCCGGTGGAGATCAGCTGCCAACCATCCTCTTGCGGTTGCCACAGGTCAAGAAAATCAATCAGTGGATAGTCCTGGCGCAGATACCAGTCCTGCTGCGTGCGACCGGGATTATGCAGGGTTAACTGCACCCACCAGGCCGACTTGCTGAAACCGAAGTTGGGCGAGCGATTCCCCAGGGGGGAAAATTGTCCTTCGGCGGCGAGGCGTTGTACCTGCTCAAAGCTCAATTCACCCTGGGGGTCTTCCAGCAGGCTCAGATAGGGATCCAGGCTCAGGCGTTCGGCACCCAATGCAGCCACCGAAGCTTGCCCCTGTAATTCGGCGTTGGCGTTACCGGCAAACACCAGCCATAGAGGGAATAATATACAACTGAAAAATATGGATTTCATGGCTAGAGAGCAGCTCTGATTATTATTAAGGATCCCGGATCCGCTGATGCTGTCCCTGGCTTTTTTTACTGTAGCGGCCCTTGGCCAGTTTTACCACATTAAAGCCCGTATCCATAGGTTGTTAGCTGTGCGATTGAGCAGCAGAGCCAAGGCCTGCCCCTTGGCTGCGCCGCAACCAACGCACAACAAATATCCGAGCAAATTACTCAAGTATGATCAAGATCAAATATTTGAGCATTTTACTCAGGTATTATCCGCTCAGTTATCCAAACCCGAGGAAGCAGAAATGAGTTGTTGCGGAGCATGTGGCGGACAAAATCAAGACGCCAAACCCGAAACCAAGCAAGAACAGGGCGAGCAGCAAGTGCAAACCCATAACCCGGCCGAATCCGAACAGGAGTAAGGCCAACCCCGTGCTTGTAACCACGGGATTGTAAATCGTCGTAGTTCACGACGCTCTCACTAAACCACTGCCTTTTACAGCCGCAGGCCTTATTGCCCGCGGCTCTTTTTTTATTTTTTCCTAAATATTCGACGTTGTTAAAACAGACACTTAAATAACGTATTTCAACCGGTAAAAATAACCATCGAAAGCCATGCAACTAAAGTTGCAAAAATAATTTACATTCCTGTTGCATTTTAATATTGCCATTAGCTACATTGGGGCGGTTTGTTCAAATAATCTGCAATTATTAAAACAATATACGGTAATTACTGAGCCCCTGTTTGGTTAACCACAGGCAAGGCTGAAATAGCCATGATCAAACAGACATGGGCTGACCAAAAATAACAACACCATGATTTAATTTGATTTACCAAGAGCAACAACAATTCAGGCCCAAGCAGCCATTAATACAGAGCCAAGATGTCATGACAGAGAGTGAATTGGCCAGAATCCATGGCCCTTGGCAATAACACTGATGTAATAACACTGATGCAATAAAGGATTAGGCAATGAAATTGAAAACAAATCTATTGATGGTCACATTAATTGGCAGCTTGCTCGGTGGCTGTGCCACGGTGCAATATCAAATGCCACCACCTGTGGAGTCCAATGTCACCTCAATTAAATTGGCTCATTCCGAGCTGTTGTCTCAAACCGCAGGCACCCTGATGCATCTCAATGATGCCCAGGACATTTTGTACCAGCAAAACTTCGGTGGTGGTGGCATGACAGTGGGATTGCTATTTGGCCCCCTCGGCGTGGCGGCCAATGCCGCCGCCATCAGCTCGGCAACGGAAGAAGATGTAAAACTGCTCAAAGGCAAGCTGGACTTTGATCCCAAAACGCTCTTTACCCAGGCAGTTCAAGGGCAAGGACAAACCCTGACTGACACGGATCCCCAGGCCCTGTCGCTGAGTCCTTACATCTATGTGACCAAGACGGATGAAGAACAGCTGCTGATAGGCACGGCCCTGATAGTGGAAACCCATCCGGGTCAAAAGAGCAACTGGGTTGGCAAGTATATGTACCAAACCGAGCTCAAAATGGCCAAGGCCGACATGGCAGACGGCATTTCCGAAGCCGAGCACGCCAGCTTACAGCAGGCCCTGACCCAGGGCTTCGATGAACTGGTGCAACTCTTCCTTGCAGAGCGCCAAGGCGGGATAAAGACAGAGCAGGCCATCACCTTTGTATCAGATTTTGTCAGTCCCAGGTTCAAATTTGAAATGGTCGGTGATCAACTGGCGGCCGACGCAGACAGGGTAAATATCCGCACCGTGGGTGGCGTTTATTCCCTGCCGAAAGACGCCGTAGAATTGAAGGCCAAGGCCGAGCCAAAGAAAAAGGTCGACAGCAAAAAGACCAAGGCCTGATATGGCGACAAGGAAGTAAAAATCCACCTGCATAGCAGGTGGCTTTGACACAGCCCCCTAAAAGGGGGCTTAAAAACTAACCTTCCAACCCTAACGCTATTTGCCGTTTCTCTTCTTCTTTGGCTGTCTTTTCCTGGTGCCGTACATATCTACGGATTATGTCTTCGTTTGCTCCTACTGAGTCCACAAAATAACCCCGTTGCCAGAAGTGATTCCCCCAGAGCTTGTGCTTTCTTAAATAAGGAAATTTGGCAAACATCCTGATCGCGGTTCTCCCTTTAACAAAACCCATTAAATCCGACACGCTTAGACTGGGTGGGGTTCTGACTACTAGATGGACATGATCTTCCTGAACATTTAGTTCCACGACTCTGCATTTCTTCATGTTGCAGTAAACATAGATACTTCGATAAAGCTCTCTGCCGAGATTACCTTTCAGGATTTTGTACCTGTACTTGGGTGTCCAAACGAGGTGATACTGACAACGATAGAATACGTGAGACGCGGATTCATATCTGCTCATGCTACTTACTCCTTGATTTGCTGGTAACAAACCGAGGGAGTATTTAGCATGGGCATTCTCCGGGCAAAGCCCCACCAGAACGATCACCACCTCCATAGGAGGTGGTTTTAGGGTGACAATGAAAGGGGCGCAAGCCCCTTTTTCTTTAGCGCCGACGCTGGTCAGCCCAGCCTGCATTTCCTTTGCCCAGCGCTTTTTGATAGTCTGCCATCCAGACATTGGCATGCCGATGAACAAAGATCCCAAAAATACAGTCATGGCTTATCCGCCTTCTTGGGGGAGAAGCGCGAATACCATGGCGATGACAGGAGCAACAATGAGCACTCTCTCCAATACGACAGACAAGGCCCCCAAGGGATTTTCCCGGGCATTCTGGATTGCCAATACGGTCGAACTGCTGGAACGCGCCGCCTACTACGGTGTTTTCGTGGTGATCACCCTGTATCTGTCGCGCATCCTCGGCTTTGATGACATAGAAGCCGCTTGGCTGGCGGGCAGCTTTTCCGCCGGTCTGTATTTTCTGCCCACCTTTTCGGGCGCCCTGGCCGACAAGATAGGTTTTCGCAGCGCCCTGCTGCTGGCCTTTGGCCTGCTGACCATAGGCTACGCCGGCCTGGCCATATTCCCGGCGCTGCTGGAAAGCCACGGCCTGGTGGAGTATGGCCGCGAAGTGGTATTCAAGGGCTTGGATACGGCGGATATCCGCTGGGCCATTATCCCTATCATGATTGTCATCATGATTGGCGGCTCCTTTATCAAGGCGGTGATCACCGGCACTGTGGCCTGCGAAACCAGTGAATCCAACCGCGCCAAGGGCTTCTCCATCTTTTACATGATGGTCAACATAGGCTCCTTCTCAGGTAAAACCGTGGTGAAACCGCTGCGGGAATCCATGGGCGATCTGGGTCTGGTGAACCTCAACTACTTTGCCGCCGCCATGACGGCTATCGCCTTTTTCTGTATTTACCTGTTCTACAAAAATGCCGAGCGCCGTCAGGACAGCAAGTCCGTGGCCGAGATCTGGCAGGCGCTGATCAAGGTGGTGACCAATGCCCGCCTGTTCATCCTGATCCTGATCATCACAGGTTTCTGGATGGTGCAACACCAGCTCTATGCCACCATGCCCAAGTACGTGCTGCGTATGGCCGGAGAAGGCGCCTCTCCTTCTTGGTACGCCAACGTGAATCCGCTGGTGGTGGTACTGACTGTGGGCCTGGTGACTTCGATGATGAAGCACCGCAGCTCGCTGTTTTCCATGACTGTCGGTATGTTCATCATGCCGGTGTCGGCGCTGCTGATGGCGTCGGGCAATATGCTCGATGGCAATAACATCGATCTGGGTTTTGTGCAGATGCACCCGGTGGCTGTGATGATGATCCTCGGCATTGTGTTCCAGGGTCTGGCGGAGTCCTTTATTTCACCACGCTTCCTGGAATTCTTCTCGCTGCAGGCCCCCAAGGGTGAGGAAGGCCTGTACCTTGGCTTCTCACACCTGCATTCCTTTATCAGCTCCCTGGTGGGTTTTGGCCTGTCCGGTTACCTGCTGAGCGCCTACTGCCCGGATCCGAAGAAATTCGCCACCGCAGCCGAGTGGCAGGCGGCCTCAGCCAATGCCCACTACATCTGGTACGTATTCGCCGCCATCGCCCTGCTGTCGGCCATCTCCCTGGTGATCTATGGCAAGGTGATCGCCCGCCTGGATGCCCGCAAAGAAGCCGAAGCCGAAGGCACCCTTGCCGTGGGTTAGGCTCGAAGCAGCCCTGAGCTTATCGAAATAAAGAGCGCAATAAAAAAGGAGCCCTCGGCTCCTTTTTTTATTGCGCTTGTCAGCTGCCGTTACGGGCAGCGTCAGTAATCAAAGCCCGGCTGCGCCTTTATTCCGGCCTCAAAGGCGTGTTTAACGCACTCCAGCTCGCTGACGGTATCGGCCAGCTCAATCAGTTGCCGATGGCAATTTCGGCCTGTGATGATCACGTGTTGATGCAAAGGGCGCTGCCGCAAAGCGCTCAGCACCCGCTCCAGCTCCAGGTAGTGATAGCTGACCATGTAGGTCAGTTCATCCAGCAGCACAAGGTCTATGGCGGGATCGGCAAGCCAACACTCGGCCGCTTCCCAGGCCTTGAGCGCCGCCGCAGTGTCGGCCTCCCTGTCCTGGGTTTCCCAGGTGAACCCCGTGGCCATCACCTCGAAGGGGACTCCGTTGGCCTCCAGCAGCTTACGTTCACCGCAGTCCCAGTTGCCCTTGATAAACTGCACCACGGCGGCTTGCTTGCCATGACCGACGGCCCGGGCCACTGTGCCGAAACCTGCTGTGCTCTTGCCCTTGCCGTTGCCGGTCAGCACCATAAGCACACCGCGCTCCTCGGTGGCGGCCGCCACCTTGGCATCCACCGCCTCCTTGACCTTCTGCTGCCTTTCCCTGTGGCGCTGTTGTTGGCGCTGCTCAGTGTTAATAGTCATGCTTGTCTCTGTTTGCTTATGTTCAACTTGTCTTCAATTTGATGCCAAGGGCAGCAAGGCCGCCAGGCGCTGCAGATCCAGATGCTGCTCGCACACATCCGCCAGCCGCTCCAGCTCGGCCTCGCGGCGGACGGCAAGATCCACCGCCTTTCCCTGCTCGCTGAGCCCGGCCCAGGCCAGCAATAAGTCACAGGCCTTTGGGCTGTCGAACAGGCCATGGAGGTAAGTGCCAAAGATGGCGCCATCCTGGCTCAGGCAGCCGCCATCCGGTGAGGGCGTGCCGCCGCTGTCACACAGGGATAAGGGCCGCGGGCCCTGGGTCAACAGCTGGCTTTGACCACAGTGAATTTCATAGCCGTGAATGGCCGCAATTTGTCCAGAAAGTCGCAGCTCACCGCTGACATTGAGCAGGGTCTTGTCGCGTTTGAACTCTGTGATGAGCGGCAACAAGCCCAGCCCTTCGCTGGCGCCAGCGTCGTGCTCGACTCCGAGGGGGTCATCCAGCTCCAGTCCCAGCATCTGGTAGCCGCCACAAATGCCGATAAGCTTGCCGCCGTATCTCAGATGCCTGGCTATGGCCTTATCCATGCCGCGACTGCGCAGCAGCTCAAGATCGGCGCGCACATTCTTGCTGCCGGGCAGGATCAGTAGGTCAAAACCCTGCAAGTCTTCCGCTTCCAGCTTATTGATGGCCAGGAATTGGCATTCCAGCGCCGGGTGCTGCAACAGGGGATCGAAATCCGTATGGTTGCTTATTCTGGGATAGACCAGGATGCCGACCCTGAGGCCAACCTTTGCCTCTGGCTGGCCCTCGTTTGGATTTAAGCTCCGGGGCAGCGCGTCCTCGGCATCCAGTTGCAGATCTTCGATATAGGGCAGCACCCCGAGCACGGGTTTGCCGGTGTGCTGCTCCAGCCAGTCAATACCGGGGGCAAGTAGCGACGGGTCGCCGCGAAAACGGTTGATCACCAGTCCCTTGACCCGTTCACGTTCCGAGTCTGACAAGAGCGCCAGGGTGCCCACCAGATGGGCAAATACGCCGCCTCTGTCGATATCGGCAATCAGTATCACCGGGCAGTCCACCGCTTCGGCAAAGCCCATGTTGGCTATGTCGTTGGCCCGCAGATTGATTTCCGCCGGACTGCCGGCCCCTTCCACCACCAGCGCAGCATATTCACCTTGCAGTCGCGAGAAGGAGTCCAGCACAGCGTCCATGGCCAGCCCCTTGTAATGGGCGGCCTCCGGGCCGAAAAAGGCGGCGGCTTCCAGCTCGGTCAGGGCCTTGCCCTGCACTATCACCTGGGCACGGCTGTTGCTGCTGGGTTTGAGCAGTATCGGATTGAAATCCGTGTGTGGCGCCAGGCCAGAGGCCATGGCCTGCAGTGCCTGGGCACGGCCTATCTCGCCGCCATCGACGGTCACAGCACTGTTAAGGGCCATGTTTTGAGGTTTAAAGGGCGCCACCTTCACGCCGCGGCGCCTGAGCAGGCGGCAAAGGCCCGCCACCAGGGTGCTCTTGCCGGCATCTGAGGTAGTGCCCTGCACCATCAGCACGTGGCAGTTTGGATTGATGTTGAAGCTCACAGGCCCTCCTCCTTGAGTTGGAGCGGCAAACCTGCCACCACCAGGGTCACCTTGTCCGCCACCGCCGCTATGGCCTGATTGAGCCAACCGGCCCTATCGACGAAATCCCGGCTCAGCTGTCCCAAAGGCACTATGCCCGAACCCACCTCGTTACTTATCAGCAGCAGCTCGCCATCAAAGCGCTTGAGTGCGGCCACTAAATCGAGGCATTCAGCCTCGGCATCGCGGTCCTCGGCCAGCAACACATTGGTGAGCCACAGCGTCAGGCAGTCCAGCAGCACAGAAGTGCCACGGCCCGAGAGCTTATCCAGGGCGGCGACGACATTCAAAGGTTCTTCCAACAACTGCCACTGCCCGCCGGCCCTGTCGAGCTTGTGACGGGCAATGCGCTCGGCCATTTCCGCATCGCCGGCGGTGGCGGTCGCCAAATACACGGCGGCGCGACCAGCGAGCAGCTGCTCGGCATAGCGGCTCTTACCGCTGCGGGCCCCGCCGAGGATAAGACCTATCACGTCTGGCTCCAGAGCCACAGCAGCATGATGTAGACCCACAGCTCCAGCCCCTGCTGGGCTGCGCCCAGGGTATCCCCCGTGTAGCCGCCGATCTGACGTTTAAACAGGTACACCGCCAGCATGCGCCCGAGCCAGAGTCCCAGCCCCAGCACCAGGGTGGCGCCGACGCCGGTCAGCAGCAGGCTGAGCACGAAGCCGCACAGCAGCAGCACCAGGAGTTCATCCCAGTGCATGTTTTCCGCCAGGGGCTTGGACTTGCTGTCCTCCCCCAGGCGCACATAGGGCTGGCTGATAATGATACTGGCGGCCATCACCCGGCTGAGGGTATGGCCCAGCACCAGGGCCGAGGCGGCGCTGGCGGGGGAGTAAAGCGCAAGTTCCGCCAACAGTTGAAACTTCAGCAGCAGCGCCAGCACCAGGGCCATGGCGCCGTAACTGCCGATGCGGCTGTCCTTCATAATGTTCAGCTTTTCTTCGGCGCTCCAGCCGCCACCGAAACCATCGGCGGTGTCCGCCAGACCGTCCTCGTGGAAGCCGCCGGTCAGCAGTACAGAGGTCAACATGGCCAATATCACCGCCACCGAGGCAGGCAGCAGCCATTGCACCAGGTAGAACACCGCCGCCGACACCAGGCCCACCAGGGTGCCCACCAGGCCGAAATAGCGACTGGCACGGTTAAGCCGCTCCGGGCTCATCTCCAGCCGCAGCGGCACCGGAATGCGGGTAAAGAAACTCACGGCAATAAGGAACAACTCCAGCTCTTGCTTGAATCCGCCCATGATAGATAACGCGCTCCTAAACCACCTTGTTGACACCGGCCTCGGCAAAGCTGGCCATATCGTTATAAAAATTCACCGCGGCCTGCACCAGAGGCAGCGCCAGCGCGGCCCCTGAGCCTTCCCCCAGGCGCATGCCAAGATCCAGCAGCGGCTCGGCCCCCAGATGTTGCAGCATCCGCTGATGGCCACGCTCCGCCGACGCATGGGCAAACACCAGGTAATCGCGGCAGGCGGGCATCAGATCCACGGCACACAGGGCCGCGGCGGTGGCAATAAAGCCGTCAATGAGCACCAGCATGCGCCGCTCGGCCGCCGCCAGGATGGCGCCTGTCATCTGCACTATCTCAAAGCCGCCAAGGCAGGCCAGTTTATTATAGGTATCGGTCAGCTCATCGTGATGCTGTACCAAAGCCTGCTCCACCAGCATGGTTTTGCGCTTGAGGGTGGCGGCATCTATGCCGGTGCCGCGGCCGACACAATCACCGGCCTCCAACCCCAGCATGGCGGCCATCAACGCTGCTGCGCTGCTGCTGTTGCCTATGCCCATGTCCCCCAGCCCCAGCAGGTTGCAACCCAGGCTGTGGTGATGAACCACCCGCCCCTTGGCCAGCTCAAAGCCCTGATGCACGGCGCCCAGGGTCATGGCCGCCTGCCGATGTATGGGGTTGGTGCCCGCCCCCAGACGGCAGTTGACTATCTCCTTGCCGCCGTCACTGGGCTTCAGTCCCTCCAGGGGCTGCAAAATGCCACAATCAATCAGCTCCAGCTCCCAGCCCAGCTGGCGGCAAAAGACATTGATGGCGGCTCCGCCACGGGCAAAGTTCAGCAGCATCTGCGCCGTCACTTCGCTCGGCGCAATGGACACCCCGGCGGCGGCGATGCCGTGATCGCCGGCAAACACCAGCATGGTGGGCCGGGTTATCTCCAGTGTCTCCTTGCCCTGCACCCTGGCAATGGTCAGCGCCAGGGACTCCAGCCGCCCCAGGGCCCCAAGGGGCTTGGTCTTGTCGTCGATACGTTGCTGGATCTGCTGGTCAAATTGGTCGCTGACCGCCTCGATAGTAAACATCTTGCATCCTGTCCGAATTGAATTAACCCTGCCTGCGCCGAGAAAGCAGCAACAGGAAGAAACCGCTGCCGATGACAGCCGTGATGATACCCACCGGCAGCTCCTGCATCGGCAGCAGGCAGCGAGCCAGCACATCGACCCACACCATAAACAGGCCCCCCACCAAGGCGGTCAGCAGCAATAGGGTGCGGCCGGGAAACAACTGCCGCACCAGATGCGGCACCATCAAGCCAACAAAGCCTATGCCGCCGCAACTGGCCACCAGGGTGGCGGTCATCAGCGAGCAGGCCAGCAAACTGCCGAGCCGCAGCCGGGCCACATCCACCCCCAGGGCGTGGGCCGTCTCATCCCCCGCCGCCAGCGCCTGCACCCGCCGCCGCCCGGCAAACAGTGCCAGGCCAAACAGAACAAACACCAGCAGCGGCTGCCAGAGCATGGTCCAATTGGCGCGGGCGAAGCTGCCCAGGGTCCAGAACAGCACAGAGGCAGTGGCCTCGGGGGTGGAGAAATACAGCAGCAAGCTGCCCATGGCGCCAAATAAAAACGAGGTGGCCACCCCGGCGAGCAACATACGCTCCACCTGGCTTTGCAGCCCAATGCCACACAGGGCCAACACCAGAGCCACCGACAGGGTGGCGCCGACAAAGGCCCCCAGTGGCAAGGTCAGCCACAGCATGGCACTGCCAAACAGGGCACTGCTAACGGTCAGGGCGACAATGGCGCCGAGGGACGCGCCGGAACTGATGCCGAACAGGAAAGGATCCGCCAGCGGATTGCGGGTCACGGTTTGCAGCACCCAGCCGGAGAGGGCCAAACCGGCACCGCAGATAAAGGCCAGCATTACCCGCGGCAGCCTAAGCTCCAGCAAAATCCGCTGGTTCACAAAGGGCACATCCTGGGGCGGTGGCAGCCCCAGCAGCTTGTGCCAGTAGACACTCGCCACCTGCAACCAGTCTATGTTGGCGGCGCCAAAGGCGCTGGCGGCGAGCGGCGTCAGCCCGGCCAGCAGCAACAGCGCCAGCAGCAGATAATCCTCCCGCCCGAGCGGTCGGGTCAGCCATTTGGCCAGACGCAGCCTGAGGAAACCTTGCATCTAGTTGCGCCTCCCTTGATCGCGGTAGCCGTAAAAATACTGCAGCTGCGGCTTACCGTGCTGGGGATGGGGCGAGACGCTGCAACAGACGCCGAACACGGCGGCGAGACGGGCCTCGGTCAGCACCTCTTCCGGTGTGCCCCAGGCGACGGTACGGCCCCGCTCCAGCAGCAACAGGCTGTCACACAGGGCGCTGGCGAGGTTGAGATCGTGGATGGAGCAGATGACGCTGATCCCAAGGGAGCGCACCAACTCCAAAATCTGGATCTGATAGCGCACATCCAAATGGTTGGTGGGTTCATCGAGCAGCAGCAGCTTGGGTCGCTGGACTATGGCGCGGGCAATGAGCGCCCGCTGCTTCTCGCCGCCGGACAGCTGCTCAAAGGGAGTGTCGGCCTTGTCACTGAGTCCCACCTGAGCCAGCGCCGCATCCACCCGCTCGCCGTCGGCTGCCCTGTCCTGTTCGAACCAACCCTTGTGTGGAATAAGCCCCATGGCCACCTGGGCCCGGGTACTGAGATCGAAAAAGTGCGGCGTGTCCTGCTGCACCACGGCCACGCTGCGGGCAAAGTCGCGCCTTGAGACCTGGCTGATGTCTTGCCCCTCAAGACAGATGCGCCCCGAGTCGGGCCTGAGATAGCGGTAGAGACAGCGCAGCAGGCTGGATTTACCGGCGCCATTGGGGCCGATAAGGCCCAGCATCTGCCCTGACGCCAGTTCAAAACTGACATCATCGAGCACCTGATTGCCCTTGGGGTGCCAACAGAGGCCGTCGACCTTGAGCGCAGGCGTCATCGCTCGCCCCTCAAAAGGCAAGGAAAACAGAGTCTTGACCCACGAGGGCCGAAAAAGGGTAGCATTTACTCAGGCTCCACCGGGTAACCCGCCCGGGTTTAAGACCAAAAAACACAATCCACAGGCAGGTATCCTGACTCGAAGGCATGGCCTTCACACAGTTGCGGGCACAGTCCGGGCTTATCCCGGTTCCCTGTTCGGCCGGGTTGACCTAAGTCCCCGGCACCTGCAGATCGACAGCCACAGCTGTTTCGCGAGCTGATCATTATCCGACTTTTGTTGACACTGGCAAGGCGCGCCTGTGGCTGTTTATAAAAAATCACAATCCCGACGGCCAGTTAACCGACGGCAACCAGTTTTCAAGCTCGTCCTTTCCGCTTTGGCTGTCATGGCTGATACTTCCGCTGTTATAGGCAGCGCTTTGAGGATAAAAGTCCAGCTGCACCAGCGCCGCCGGCGGCAACAGCAAGCGCCGGTAAAAGCTGGCCTCGGGCCCCAGGCCCAGGGCCCGGCGCAGCAAATGGGTGATCACCCCGCCGTGGCAGACGATAAGGGCAGTCCCGGGGCAGCGTGCCAGCAAGGCCACGAGCGCGGCGTCGAGGCGCGCTTCGAACTCTACCAAGGGTTCACCCCCGGGCGGAGTGTGGGTCCAGGGATCCTGCCACCAGTCCCCGATGGCCTGCTGTTGCCACAGCTCGGCCAGGGGCTGACCGTCCCAGGCACCAAAGCCCAGCTCCCGCCAGGCACTGTCCAGGGTCAAGGTGCGGCCGCGCTCGGCCGCATGCGTCTTCGCAAATTCACGGCAGCGGCGCAGGGGCGAGCTGATAACCTCGGCCACCTCTGGCACTTTTGCCGCCGCGGTGCGCATTTGCTGCCAACCCTTGGCAGTGAGGGCCACGTCGCTATGGCCGCGCAATATGGCGCCGCCTTCGCATTCGCCGTGGCGCAATAGGTACAGGGTCTGTTTCTCGGCTATTGGCTCTGACATGGCATTCCTTTTATTTTCCACCGGAGAGGACAGCAGGTTTGTGCCTGCCCAGGTGGGCCAATCTGGCATAGACTTGGGCTTAGATCGATTTGAGCTTAAATCGATTTGAGCTTGGTTCGACTTAAAGCGCGGCAACCCCGGCTAATGCAGCCAGCGGCCTTGCCCTTGGGCGTCGGTTTCGCATATTATGGACGTCTATACGTTTATATGTCCAAAATTTTCAGCCGCGTTTTTTGCGAACGTTTGCGAACGACGGCCCAGTATACAGGTATCAGCTATGGCGACTTCCGCAACACCCGGCCACTTGGAGCTTCAACTCAGGGCACTGCTCAAGGAGCGCATTTTGCTGCTCGATGGCGCCATGGGTACCATGATCCAGGGCTACGCACTGGAGGAAGCCGACTACCGGGGCGAGCGTTTCAAAGACTGGCCCAGCGACGTCAAGGGCAACAATGATCTGCTGGTGCTGACCCAGCCCGGGATCATCAGGCAGATCCACCGCGACTACCTGCTGGCCGGCGCCGACATCATAGAAACCAACACCTTCAACGCCACCACTATCGCCATGGCCGACTATGGCATGGAAAGTCTGGCCGCCGAAATCAACCGGGTCGGAGCCCGCATCGCCCGCGAGGTGGCCGATGAGGTGGCCGCCCAAACCGGCAGCCCACGTTTTGTGGCCGGGGTGCTTGGTCCCACCAACCGCACCTGCTCCATCAGCCCGGATGTGAACGATCCCGGTTATCGCAATATTCACTTTGATGATTTGGTAGTGGCCTACCGCGAGTCCACCACAGCCCTGCTGGAGGGCGGTGCCGACATCATACTGGTGGAAACCATTTTCGATACCCTGAACGCCAAGGCGGCACTGTTTGCCATCGAGTCCGTGTTTGACGATTTGGGCCAGCGCTGGCCGGTGATGATTTCGGGCACAATCACAGATGCCTCAGGTCGCACCCTGACCGGCCAAACCACTGAAGCCTTTTACAACTCGCTGCGCCATATCAAGCCCATCAGCATAGGCCTGAACTGCGCCCTGGGCCCCAAGGAGCTGCGGCCCTATGTGCAGGAGCTGGCCCGCATCAGCGAAACCTTTGTCTCGGCCCACCCCAATGCCGGTCTGCCGAACGAGTTCGGCGGCTACGATGAAACCCCGGAAGAAATGGCCGACATCATAGGCCAGTGGGCCAAAGACGGCATGCTCAACATTGTGGGCGGCTGCTGCGGCACCACCCCGGAGCATATCCGGGTGATCCGTGAGGCGGTGATCAAACACGCTCCCCGACCACTGCCGGAGCTGCCGGTGGCCTGTCGTCTGGCGGGCCTGGAGCCCCTGACCATAGACGCCGACTCCCTGTTTGTGAACGTGGGCGAGCGCACCAACGTCACAGGCTCGGCCAAATTCCTCAAGCTTATCAAGGAAGGCAAATTCGAAACCGCCCTCGACGTAGCCCGGGAGCAGGTGGAAAACGGCGCCCAGATCATCGACATCAACATGGATGAGGGCATGCTCGACGGCGTCGAGATCATGCAGAAATTCCTCAACCTTATCGCCTCCGAGCCCGACATCAGCCGGGTGCCTGTGATGATCGACTCCTCCAAGTGGGAGGTGATCGAGGCCGGCCTCAAGTGTGTCCAGGGCAAGTGTATAGTCAACTCCATCTCCCTCAAGGAGGGGGAAGAAAAGTTTATCGAGCAGGCCACCTTGGTGAAGCGCTACGGCGCCGCCGCCATCATCATGGCCTTCGATGAGCAGGGCCAGGCCGACACCCGCGCCCGCAAGACGGAAATCTGCAGCCGCGCCTACCGCATCCTGATGGAGCAGGTGGGCTTTGCCCCGGAAGACATCATCTTCGACCCCAATATCTTCGCCATTGCCACCGGCATTGAGGAGCATGACAACTACGCGGTAGACTTCATCGGCGCCATCAAGGACATCAAATCCCAACTGCCACACGCGATGATTTCCGGCGGCGTGTCCAACGTGTCCTTCTCGTTCCGCGGCAACAACCCGGTGCGCGAGGCCATACACGCGGTGTTCCTGTACCACGCCATCAAGGCCGGCATGGACATGGGCATAGTCAACGCCGGTCAGCTGGCGATTTACGACGATATTGACCCCGAGCTGCGTGAGCGGGTGGAGGCCGTGGTGCTGAACCTGCCCTGCAAGGTGCCGGGCTCCAGCAATACCGAGCAGCTTTTGGAAATCGCCGACCGCTTCCGCGGTGACGGTGGCGGCGCCCAAAAGAAGGAAGATCTTGAATGGCGCAGCTGGCCGGTGAACAAGCGCCTGGAGCATGCCCTGGTGAAGGGCATCACCGAATTTATCGACACCGACACCGAAGAGGCGCGCTTGCAGGCGAGCCGGCCCCTGGATGTGATCGAAGGGCCGCTGATGGACGGCATGAACGTGGTCGGCGATCTGTTTGGTGCCGGCAAAATGTTCCTGCCCCAGGTGGTCAAGTCCGCCCGGGTGATGAAAAAGGCCGTGGCCTACCTCAACCCCTATATCGAGGCGGAAAAAATCGAGGGCCAGAGCAACGGCAAGGTGCTGATGGTGACGGTCAAGGGCGATGTGCACGACATAGGCAAGAACATAGTCGGCGTGGTGCTGGCCTGTAACGGCTACGAGGTGATTGACCTCGGGGTCATGGTGCCGGTGGAAAAAATCATCGAGGTGGCCAAGCGCGAGCGGGTCGATATTATCGGCATGTCCGGCCTTATCACCCCCAGCCTGGATGAGATGGTGCACAACGTCAAAGCCTTCGAGCGCGAGGGCCTGAGCCTGCCCGCCATCATCGGCGGTGCCACCTGCTCCAGGATCCACACCGCGGTCAAAATTGCGCCCCACTACCCCCACGGCGCCATCTATATTGCCGATGCGTCCCGGGCCGTACCCATGGTGTCCAAGCTCATCAACCCAGAGACCCGCGCCGCCACCATAGCCGCCGAATACGCCGATTATGACAATATGCGCCAGAAGCGCCTGTCCCAGGCCAAGCGCAAGGAAATCGTTTCCCTGGAAGCCGCGCGGGACAACCGCTGCCAGCAGGATTGGGGCGCCAATCCGCCGCTGAAACCCAATAAGCTCGGCATTCAGGTGTTTGACGACTACCCGCTGGAGGATCTGGTCGATCGCATCGACTGGACCCCCTTCTTCCGCGCCTGGGAACTGCACGGTCACTTCCCGCGCATCCTCGACGACGAAGTAGTGGGCGTCGAGGCGCGCAAGCTGTTCGCCGATGCCAAGGCCATGCTGGCGACCATAATCCGCGACAAGTGGCTGACGGCCAAGGGGGTCATAGGCCTGTTCCCGGCCAACACGGTCAACTTCGACGATATCGAAATCTACAGCGACGAGTCCCGCACCGAAGTGCTGCAAACCACCCACCACCTGCGGATGCAGCTGGAGCGGGTTGGCAACCACAACTTCTGCCTGTCAGACTTTGTCGCCCCCAAGGACAGCGGCGTCGCCGACTACATGGGCGGTTTTGCGGTCTGCGCCGGCCACGGTATAGATGAGCATCTGGCCCGCTTCGAAGCCAACCACGACGACTACAACGCCATCATGCTCAAGGTGCTGGCGGACCGGCTGGCGGAAGCCTTCGCCGAACGCATGCACGAGCGGGTGCGCAAGGAATTTTGGGGCTACGCCGCCGATGAGAACCTCGACAACGAGGCGCTGATCAAGGAAAAGTACAAGGGCATACGCCCCGCCCCCGGCTACCCCGCTTGCCCCGATCACACAGAAAAAGGCCTGCTGTGGGAACTGCTCAAGCCCGATGAATGTATCGATTTGAATATCACCGAAAGCTACGCCATGTACCCCACGGCGGCGGTCTCTGGTTGGTACTTCGCCAATCCCCAGTCCCGCTACTTCGGCGTCACCAATATCGGCAAGGATCAGGTGGAGGACTACGCCCGCCGCAAGGGCATGACGGTTGCCGAAACCGAGAAGTGGTTGGCCCCGGTGTTGGATTACGATCCGGAGTAATCGTCAGTACTCTTCGGAAGCAAAAAACAAAAGCCGCATTGAGCGGCTTTGGTTTTTTGGGCTGGCGCCCAAGGCCTTACTGTAAAGCCCGCTGTTGCCAATTAGAGGAAGACCGGCTGCCAACTCTTCGATAACCAATCACCTGCGGTGCGCTTTAGCACTGCCACCCCAGTGACACGCCGTGAATACATCCTTGTAGGCTCAGCGGCGACATCCCTGTCGCCAATGGTCACTGGTGCGGCAGTGCTGGCTAATGGGAGTTCCACTCCAGCCATGGCGGAACAGGCGAGAAAACTTGAAGAAATATTGTGAAGTTTGACTGTTGCACCGCTTCCCCTTCGGAGCCGCCGACGACTGCATGGATGCGGGAGTTAGGACGAAGCAGGAGCCAGAGTCGAGGACGATGAGCTTGGGCGCGTAGCCGAGGGAGAGAACCCGAGGCTGCTTCGGTCGAGCAGGGTGAGTGTCGCGGTAGCGACTGTCTTACGAACGCGAGGCATGGAGCCGAGCTGGGATGGATTTACATGGATGTAAATCCGAGAGTCTGTCGCGTTGGCCGTTTCGCCCATAAACCCGAGGGGCTTTCGGCTCCGGTTGGGAGCATCTTTTTCGGTTGCAAGGGCGAAGCTCGCTAGAGCGCCATGAGCGCGAGTCATGGATGGCGAGCTGGCCGTTAAACATGGAAGTTGTTCGTGGATGAGCAAAGCCCCTTGCCCGGGTGTGGGTTGGAGACCCACGACTTTGTGCCGCTGGCACAGCGGCTATTTATTACCATTAGCGCATATAGCTCAAACAGTTAAGGTCTACTGTTCGAGCTATACAAAACCTGTAAGGTCGGATAGCTTGTAAGGTAACGGACCTTGCAAGGTCGCAATAATAAAATGTTAGGCTTCCAAGGAGGTTGGGGTGAATGGCGATAACATGTGTCACATGTGCGGTGGCACAGGACGAAATATCAAGGGAGAAAACTGTCCCATGTGTGGCGCAAGAGTCACCTATGGCAGGGGTAATAACAAGCGAGAAATCCATGTCTCTGGCACAGACCATGAAGAAGTTCTTAAGGTCGCGCGAGAACTATCTAAAGGTAATGGCAAATCGCCACTTTTGTTTTTGTTAACAAATTGGTCCTTCATATTTGGTTCGCTGTTGTCTGTACTTGGAGTTGTATTGGTAGTCATGGGGGCAACAGGAGAAACTGAGTTTTCTTTTTTTGGTCAGACTTTTAAGTCCCAAAACATAGGTATCGCAGCATTTTTTCTTGGCGCCACTCTAGTTGTTCTGAATGTTCGCCGAATACTTAAGTCTTATGATAGCGACAATAGGTAGAAAGCCTAACAAGTGACTGTGGCATTCCGTCAATATTTATTACGCCAATTCAGGTGATTCTTCGCCCCACCGAGTCCCGTTTTTCATCATGGTGTTGAGAGTGACCAAGAGCTTTCGCATGCAGGCTATCAATGCCACCTTGGGCAGTTTTCCCTGGGCCTTTAAATGTTCATAGTAGCGTTTGAAAACCGGATTGCACTGGATGGCTGACATCATGGCCATAAACATGACGGTTCGCACCCTGGCTCGACCTCCGCGAATACGGCGTTTACCTGTGTAACTGCCGCTCTCGCGGCTCATGGGGGCAACGCCTACCAGCGCGGCGATTTCTTTGCGATTGAGTTTGCCAAGCTCGGGTAAGTCGCTAAGTAAGGTGTATGCCAATACCTTGCCTACCCCGGGAACGCTGGTCAGTATGTCGGCTTTTTCACGCCAGCCTTTGAATTGCATGACCAGGGTATCCAACTGTTTGGTGAGTGTGTCTATCTGCTTTTCAAGGCTTTTAAGCATGGCTTTGATAGAAGCGTGTAGTGGCTTTGGCAGGATTTGCAGGCGATTTTTCTCCATGGTGGACATCTCCAGTAATTGGGTGCGCCTGACGAGTAAGTCTTTGACTAACCTGGATTGTTCATCTGGAATGGGCTTGATTTCTGGCTTGAGCGTGGCGCCAAACTGCGCAAGGACGCCGGCATCCAGTTTATCGGTTTTGGCCAGTACGCCTATCGCCTGAGCAAAGCGTCTGACCTGAATGGGATTGACCACCACGACCGGCAATCCGGCTTTATCACAGGCAAACACAAAGGCGTGTTCATAGCGGCCTGTGGCTTCAGTGACAATGCGACTGATGCGATGGGATTGCAGTAAGACAATCACCTTTTGGATTTCTGCTGCTTCATTGGCAACGGTGAAATACAGATTCAACGGGTAAAGCATGATGTCGAGTTTGGACTTGCTGACGTCTACTCCGACTGTGATTTCAGATTGGATTTCCGTGGTATTCATAATAAGCTGACTCTGCCTTGCTATACGGGCTCGAGGCCCCGATGACTGTTCGAGTTGTCGCTAAAGAGTCATGCAGCGCTGCACACTTGTTACCGGTCTCTCGCAAGAGGAGCCTGCGCTAAATCGAGCTGCTGCATGAAGGCCCTCAATGGCCGTTGAGGGTGGGCCTCAATTTACCCAAAAACACACGGAATGAACCATACAAGCGCATGTTGTCGGACTGGTTTTCCGCTGCGCTCCAAACCAGCCGCAAATGCGGGCGTTAGCCACAATGACAAGTAAACGTATAAATCTAAGCACCTTATTAGCATGGTCACCAACAATTCTGTTGTCTTGTTATGTGGCGGCTAGTTTTATTTTAAAAGAAGAAAATCCTTCATTGCTCTGCTCGGCAATAAATCCTGGCGGCAAAGAGTTTGTTTGCGGTTACGCATACTCAGCACCAATGATTCAGATATTTGCGGTTTCAGTTAGGGTTTTATTTTTAGTTGCAATGGTCTGCTCTTTACGCCACTTACTTCAGAGGAAGCTCACAAAATTTGGCATCGTAGGCGTACTTTTGTCCGTTGTCACCATCATATGCGCGCTTTTCCTGTCATTCTATTTTGGCTCCGAGGACGCTCCATGACTGCGGCTAACAAATTGCTCAAGTTTACTTCGCCAGCCAAGGCTGGCCCCGCGGGACTGGCGCGATGCGCCAGCCCCTTAGCAAAGCGTTAAAAATCGCTCCACATGAGTACTTCTTTTACTGGTACCCCATGGGTGTAATCACCAGATGAGACTGAGGTTTATGGACAATCCGATAAGTAAGTTCCAACTCTGGTGGCAGGCGGCGGTGGCCGATAGCCCACTGCAGCAAAAAAGTGCCGTGTGTGTGTCGACCATTGATGAGAGCGGTTTTCCGACCGGCAGGTTTGTCGATCTAAAAGCCGTGAGTGACAAGGGCTTTGTATTTTGTTCCTACCTTGAATCGGCCAAGGGCAAGCATATTGAGTGCAATCCCAAATCCGCCATGACCATCTGGTGGGACCATGTGGGCTACCAGGTTCGGGTGGTGGGTACGGCCGAGATAATCAGCGCCGACGAGGCTGAGCATTTCTGGCAAACCCGCAGCAGAAGTGCCCAATTAACTACTACCGCCTTTGACCAAAGTAAACCTTTGGATTCTGAAGACAGGTTAACAACACAGCTGCAGGAAACGTCCGACAAGCTCGCTGGTCAACCCGTGCCCAGGCCCTTGAACTGGGGAGGTTACCGTATCAACCCCATTTCAATTGAATTTCTGACCTTCCGGGAAAGCAGGCTGCACCTGAGGGAATTGTTTGAACGCAATGGCACCGGCTGGGAAAAACAACTGCTGCAACCTTAACGGCCGGCAATGGCGGTTTGGCTGTTCCCGCTCACCTTTGCAGCAACTTGTTCAACCGTTCCAGATCGGCACTGCGGGCCTTGAGGGTTATTCGCAAGCCCGACTCATGGTACTCCTCCTCAACCACCTGCATCTTACCGTGGATCTCGCCCATAATGGCGCTGGCGGCATAGGGGATATCGAAACAGGCGCTGAGCATCTGGGCGGCGATGGCGGCCACTATTGCCTGATGCACCCGGGCGACATCGGCGGGATTCAGGGCCGAGATCTGCATGGCTTGTGGAAATTCATGTGCCAACTCCTGGCGCTCGGCGTCGGTCAGGCAATCCTCCTTGTTGAGTAGCAGCAAGCTGTCTTTGTTGCCCAGCTTGAGCTGAGCCAAGACCTGCTGCACCACGTGCAATTGCAAGCGGAAGTCTCTGTCGCTGGCGTCCACCACGTACAGCAGCACACTGGCGTCCTTGGCCTCCTCCAATGTGGAGTGGAAGGCCGGCACCAGATCGTGTGGCAGTTTATTAATAAAGCCGACGGTATCGGACACCAAAATCCTGGGTTGGGTCTGGGGTGACAGGGCCCGCACAGTGGTATCCAGGGTGGCGAACAGCTTGTTTTCCACCAGTACATCTGAGCCGGTCAGGGCCCGCATCAGGGACGACTTGCCGGCGTTGGTGTAACCCACCAGGACGGCGCAGGGGGTCTCCAGGCGCGAGCTGCGCTGCTCCAGCATGACTTCCTGAACCTTTTTCAGATCGCGTCTGAGTTCGGCCTGCTTGTCGCGGATCTTGCGCCGTTCCAGCTCCACCGCACTTTCGCCCACATCCCGGCCGCCACGGCGCTGACGATCGCCGCCGTGTTCGCGGCGCACCCTGGGGCTGAGGTAGTTCAGCCGCGCCAGTTCCACCTGCAGGCGGGCGGTTTTGCTGCTGGCATGGCGGCTGAAGATCTCGATTATGATGCCGGTGCGATCGAACACCTGCACCCCCAGCACATCTTCGACATTGCGCAGCTGCATCGGGCTGAGATCGCAATCGAACACCACCACATTGGCCTGCTGACTGTGTTTCGCACTGTTTGACGAACCATGCGCCTTGCTGAGAAATTCCTCCAGCCCCTGCTCGTCGATATTGGCCAGCGAGTCCTCTGTGTCCTCATCCAGTTCCCCCGTCATGCGCGCCAACTCTTCCAACTTGCCGGCCCCCAGCACAGACAGGCGTTTGGTGGAATTTTGCCTCTGGGTTTGGGTGGAATAAACGGAAAATCCCAGGGTGCCGACCAGCCGCGCCAGCTCCGCCAGGGAGCTGTTCACTTCTTCGGTGGTCACCTGGGGAGTGCGGATGGAGATTAGCAGCGCCCGACTGCGGCCGGGAACCGACTCTGACGAGCGCTGACTGTCCAGCGATGATGCTGCTGACGGGGAAGATAATTTGGATGATGACATGGTGAGACTCACAGAGGCGGGCAGCGCCGGATACGTGCGGCAATTGCCGCATTTATACGCAATAATTGCCCGGCAAACCAGCTCCCACCAAGGGTTTGGCAATATATTTTTTACCCCCTTGACGGCCGCCATTTTCTGCCTCCGGTGCCCTTGTCTGCGCAGGCATAAGGGATAATCGGACCAGGCAGCATCCCATTGCCCCAACCGGGCGAAACCGTGGTATAACCCTGACATGGTCCCCAAGGCGGATACCACCTCAGGAACAACAGATGAAACATGGACTTATCCTCGCAACACTGTGGCTCAGTGCCTGTGCCTTCCAGCCCGCGGCCACCGACAGCCCACCCTACGGCCATAACGCTGCGGCCGCCAGTCGCCATGACGTCAATGGGACCTCCTTGTATGTTGAAACCTATGGTGAGGGCGAGCCCCTGCTGTTGCTTCACGGTAATGGTGACAGTCTCGCCGGCATGAAGCACCAGATAGCCCACTTTGCCAAACGTTATCGGGTTATCGCCGTGGACAGTCGCGGCCATGGCCAGACACCGCTGGCCACCGGGGCCTTAACCTATGAACTCATCGCCAGCGATATTGCCGCCCTGCTGAAACAGCTCGGGCTTGGCCCGGTCAAGCTGATCGGCTGGAGTGATGGCGGCATTGTCGGCTTGTGGCTGACATTAACCGAGCCCAATGCCGTGAGCCAAATGGCTATCATGGGCGTCAACATAGCCCCGGACGGCGCCTATGATTGGGATCTGGACTCACTTAAGGCCTACCGTGAGCAAATCGAGCACCAACTGGCACAGGGTGACCACAGCCAAGACTGGCCGCTGTTGCTGCAAAGGGTCAAATTAATGGATGAGCAAACTCCCATCAGCCACGCGCAGTTGCAAAACATCAGCGCCCCCACACTGGTCATGGCCGGCGATGAAGACGTGATCCGCCCCGAACACACTCTCGCTATTTACCGGCATCTCCCGCGGGCGCAGCTGGCGATTTTCCCCGGTGCCACCCACATGCTGCCAAGCGAGGCGCCGGACATCTTCAATGCCGCGGTGGAGCGTTTTTTCAGCGAGCCCTTTCGGCGCCCGACCACCAGACAAGTGTTTCAGGGCGAGGCACAGGAGCATTAAGGCATTGCCCTTTGCAGCATCAGGCCCGGCAACAGGAAAAGGTGTCATGCCAAAGGCTATCACCAAGCCCGCTCTCAGCCGCCGCAACTGAGCTCTGGTTAAGCGGCGCCAGTCTGCTAAAATCGGCGTTCTTTGAATTTTGCAGCAGCAAGGACATACCCATGAACCCGATTATTGCCCTGTTGAAAGAGCACAACATCAGCGATGCACAGATTAACGCCCTGTTCCAGAGCCTGACCGAAAATCCCCTGATGGCCATGGGCACCTTGGGTCAGCTGGGCATTGCGCCCGAAAAGTTACAGGGCTTGATGATGATGGTGATGCAAAACCCCACCCTGATAAAGGATGCGGTGACCGAGCTGGGACTGGATTTCGCCAAGGTGCAAGCGGCCAAGGACAAGCTGGATCAGAGCGCCTGAGTCAGAGCCCTAGAACGGGCCTCGGGGCTGGGAGTCTCACCCAGCCCCGCGACCAAAAGTCAGCTTAATCCCGCTGACTTTCCACGTGTTTTTTGAAGTTTTGCAGGATACACAGCCAGCCTTGCCTTTGCTGCTCGGCGCTGTTTTGGTCTTCCGCCTGAAAGGTTTCCACCAGCCTGGTGCCGCCATCACAGGCCTGGAATTGCACCTTTACCATTCTGCCATCGGCTATGGTGAAGCTGATTTCTTCCCTTGGGGAAATAGCGACAAACTCCCCCTCAAAATCAAACCCGAATGAGCCGTCTTTGGCTTCCATGCGATAGCTGAACTTGCCGCCCACCGCCAATTGCAGCTCGGCCCTGGGACAACACCAATCGTCGTTGGCAAAGTTCCAGTGGATGATGTCTTCCGGGTTAACCCAGGCGCGCCAAACGCGCTCCAGCGGCGCGGCTATCCATTGCTCTATGCTGATATCCATATGCTCTCCCTCTTGTCCGTTCAATAGTGATTATCCCAGGGAAAAGCCGACTCAGGCCGACTTTTCCCGGTGGCTGAGCTGTTGGCCGAAGTCCGGCCGTGGCAGCCGGTCGAGGATGCCATACAAATAGATCACCAGCACTGACAAGGCTGCGCCGGTCATAAACAACCAGAAACCGCCGAAATGATCCAGGATGATGCCGCCGCCCAGGGGGGCGAAGGCAAAGCCGAATTCATAGAAGGAGGCAGCACCAAAATAGGCGCCCCGCAGATGGTCCGGCGCCAGGCGGTCTATATGCACGTTCATGGTGGGAAAGAGTATGGTTTCGGCCACGCTCATCACTACCACGGCCCCTATCCAGCCCCAGAACCAGTCGATGGGATTCAGGGCCAGCCAAATTTGCGACACTATCAGCAGCAACAGACCAAACTGAATGCGTCGGGTCAGGCTGTACCCGGCCATCAGTCGCAGCAACATAAACTGGCTGGAGATGATCACCAGGGCATTGGTAAAAATCATTGCCGAGATCAGCGCCAGCAAATCCGGCGCCTGGGCCCGGGTCAGGTATTGGATAAGGGAACTGTCCATCTGGGCATAGATAAACATGCACAGTATGTTGGCCAGGATCAGGCACTGTAACAGTCTGTCCTGCATCAGGATGGACATTATCTGCTGGCGGCTGACCTTGGGTTTCCCGGCACCTGTCTCCGGCGCTTCGGCCAGCCTTTGCCTCTGCTGTCCAAAGCCCCAATGCAGCAGTACCAGCAGCACGGCGAAGGCGGCGGCCGTGATATAGAAGCTCGACTGTTCACCGGTGAGGCCAAACCAGACTCCGGCCATGGGCCCCACGGCGCAACCCACGTTGACAATGAAATACATTGATTGCATCGCCAGCTCGCGGGTTTTGGGGTCGCTGATAATGTCACCTATGGTGGCTGAACTCAGCGGTCGCCACAACGAGGTGGCAATGGAGCACAGGGTCATGACCACCACATAGCCACTGACCGAGTTCACCTCCGCCAGCAGCGAGAAGGAAAAGATATACAGGGCTCCCGTGAGGTACATAAGCTTGCGGCGACCTATCCGGTCCGACAGCGAGCTGCCGACAAAACTGGTGAACACGGAAATCACCGCGGCGCTGGTGAGCACCAGACCAACCTCGGTGGCGCTGAGGGCAAACTTTTGATAGAGGATCACCGCCAGAAACGGCCACACCATGTAATAGCTGCCACGGGTGATAAAGGCCCCGAACAGCAGCACCCACATCAGGCGGGGAAATTGTTTAAAGCGTGCGAGGGATACGTCGCTGTGCACGGCCTTTCCTTTTTTAATTCACACTAATTGAGTCATAGCGAATATGTAACACTGCTTGATTGACATCAAGACCTGGCAGCAAAAACTGTCCTGATCCCAGAAAATAACACCCGTGCCAACCAACCGGTGACTGAAGTATTCGGCGGCATGTGCGCTCCTTCCATTCGCAGCTATCCAGTCTGGCGGCTTCCAACTTACACCGGACGCCATCCGCCCATACAAGAGGTCAAGCTCAAATTCATTGATGAAACTTGCAAAACACAAAAACCACTTGTACCATCACCACAAGTGGTACAACATGGGAATGGATTTATGCATGTCACTATCAATGTGGATGATCCTGAGCCGCTGTTTACTCAGCTGATCAGGCAGTTGAAACAGGCGATTCTGGACGGCCACCTGGCACCGGGAGCTCAATTGCCCTCGATTCGCCAGTTAGCCAACGACCTGGAATTAAACAGCAAAACGGTCGCCAAGGCGTACCGGCTGCTTGAGCGCGACGGGGTGATCCAAAGCAAGGGCTACCGGGGAACCTTTGTCCACCCGGAGGCGAGAAGCAATTGCCAGACCGATTTGAATCAGTGGGTAAATGCACAAATTGCCGAGCTGATAGCCACCTTGAAAGAGGCCGGGGTAACGGACTCCGAAATTCGCATTGCCTTCAGCAATGCCATGAATAACTAGGTAATTGAGGGATTAATTATGTCAGAAGCCATACTGTTCTACCCCGTATTTCTTAGTCAAATACTGCTGATTTCGCTTTATTTTCCAAGAAAAATAGTCGCCAGGTGCCACTATATATTCAACCACTATCCGGCAACCAGTCACCCAAAGCTCTATCCGGCAGGTCAAGAAAAATCACAAAAAGGAGTAAAGAGATTTTGGCAGCTTAACCTGCTGAATCTGCTGATAGGTGCCCTGGTGCTGGTATTCTTCGGCCCCTTGGGGCCAGACACCTTCGGCACCCCAGATTTCGGTAAATCCATGCCCCTACTTTATGGCATGCTGCAATTTGCTCCCATTGCACTCATGGAGTTGTCCGGTCTGCAACAATTCAAGCTGATGCGCCAATTGCATCGCTCCACCAGCAGGAAAGCGGAACTACAACCCCGACGCCTGTTTGATTTTATTTCCCCCACAGCCATCACAGTGGCCGTACTGATGTTTTTCGCTTGTCTGTTCTATGATGCCTTTATGCCGGATTTCCGCTTTCAACTGGATGTGGACACCTTTGCCAGAAGTATCAGCCTAATCCTGTGCAATCTATTGTTTATCTTTATTATTTATCGAAATTTACGCGGCAGGAAAGTTAACCCCCTGCAAGCAACTGAGGACAGATACAGGCAAATCCAGGTCGGTATCAAGTCTCTGTTCTATACCAGCATTGCAGTAAGCACCTTCGTGATGATCAATATCAGCACCAACAGCTTTGCTCTCGATCAATATGAGATTCTGTTCAATAGCCTCTACTGGCAAGCCATCGCCCTCTTGGGTATGGGGATCATGCTCAACGAGCTGCAAGTAAAGGATATTGATTTCAATGTTTACAAGGCCGGCAAGGGCGAAAGCCCCGCAGCTAATTAACTTGGCTGTCAGCCAACGTCAATTGGCAGCGGGGCCTGTTGATTGGATGACATAACGGCGCTAATTGGGCTGCGGCATTTTGGGCAACTCGTCCTGCACAAAAAACCAGTCCACATGGCTGTCGTAGAAGGCGTGGGCCTGGGGCTCCCTGTCCAGGGGACCGGTGAAATTGGCCCGGGTGATATGCAGTTCCCCCGGCCAGCGACTGGAGCGGAAAAACAGGCTGCTGCCACAGCGGCGGCAAAAGCCGCGGCTGGCGGGGGCAGACGAGGCGAACCAGCAAAGCTGCCCCTCGGGATCCTCAATACTGACCTGACTTTCCTCGACACCCACCCAGGTCACAAAGGCGGCACCATGGGCACGCTGACATAGGCTGCAATGGCAATGGGCCACCCATTTTGAGGGAAACGCCATCTCAAAACTGATGGCGCCACACAGGCACGCGCCCCGGGTATCTTTGTCGTTCATATTCGTCTCCATTCCTATGAGTGGCATTACCCACCCCTTCTGCTTGCCAGACTATAGCAGCAAGAAGGCAGTAAACGCCTATTGTCCCATAAGATCTTGCATATTTTGCTTCCGCTCTTTGAGCATTTGCAGCTCCAGCCGCTTCAGCTCTTCCACTTGAGCTGCCGTGGGCTCCGCGTCGCCAATGGACTGGTAAAGGGCATCCATGGCACGCTCCGCATCCGTCATCTGCAGCCGATTGAGTTCATCTTCCGCCTGATACAACTCCTGACGCAGGGCTTCAAGCTGGGCCTCCATGGTGTCGAGCTTATTTTCCTCTGCCTCGTTCAGGTGATCATTGTCCATTAGCTCATTGAGCTGGGACTCCAGCGTTGCCACCTGATGTTGCAATGCCTCCACCCTGTCGGCGGCGATATCTTCGGGATCGTCCGGAAGACAGGCATGCAGCTGCTCGGAAGTCAGCCCAGTCCCCTCGGACATAGCATCAATAATGCAGTGCTCCACGGCATTTTCTTCACGTTCATCCCATACCTGACACCGGCGTAACACCTTGGAGTACAAGCTCTCCATCTTGGCCGCCGAACTGCCGCTGCATCGGGCCAGACGATCGAAACCGCCTTTGTCACGCATTTGGGTCACAGCAAAGCGCAGTATCTGCTGTTGTTGTTCCTCGGTCATATGCGGTAACTCACCCATGGCCCAGCCCAGGGGAGACAATGACAACAAGACAGCAATACACAGTGGTTTCATCCTTGGTTCCTCAATTCCGTTTAGCCCATGAAAACGTCTCTTTATCAGGGCAATAGAACATAAATGACAGTCGCCGGTGCGCACATCAGACATAAGTATTCATTTGAAAGCCGGGGCCGATGGCCAGTCGACCCGGCTGACCAATCATGCCTTGACGGCGTAGTGCACCAGACCGTCCCGCATCAATTCGGCCGTCCCGGGTGCAAAGCGATCGTAAAAGTGACGGAAGCGCTCATCGGTCACATACATTTCCCCCAACATGGGCAAACGAGCCGCAGGGCAATCGCCATGGGCGCACAGCCAGGCATGCTGACGCGCCATCAGGGCCTGCACTGCATCGCTGTCGGCAGCCTGTCCCACCAGGGTGGCCAGTTCTTTGGCAATGGCCTCCCCTTCGGCATCCAGGGCAGCCTTGCCCTCGCTATCCATGGCCTCACGGCCGGCGCCACCACGATTTACCGCGTCTTGGCCCCACTTGTCTATGGCTTCATCCTTCAGGGCGGCTTCACTGAAATCGGCAAAGAGTTTGCCCGGTGTTGTGGTCATATCTGACTCCTTTCTTTGTTCCAATTGAACTATGGCCAGGTCCAACATACGCCGCAGTCGTTGAAAGTGGGCTATGTGCTGGCCAAGTTGGCTGTACTGTTCCTTCAGACTGGTGAGCAGGTCATGTTGTGGATCCGTCATTATGTCGCGAATACGGGCCAGCTTAAGCCCCAGTTCCCGATACATGAGGATCTGCTGCAAGCGCAACAGATCCCGCTCACCATAGAGCCGATAACCCCCCAGAGTGCGACCGCGTGGGGGTAACAGACCGATCTCATCATAGTGATGCAGGGTTCTGACACTGACACCGGCCAGGCGGGCCAACTCGCTGACATTGTATTGAGCCACAACGCTCTCCTTTGCTGCCCGGAGCATCTTGCGCCCGGTTTGAAGGTCCAGATACCCGCCATGGACATGCTTTTTTCGGCACGACCTTGGGGGCACAGAAAGCAGTCTGCAGTCTCACGTTACGTGAGACGCAAGCAGGAATATCACTTTTTTTAGCCGGTCATAACAAGCGGCAACGGCATTGCCAGATATCACGGCTACAGTTATTGTTTAGCCTGTTATTTTATTTGTTAAATCGATGAATTTGCCAATGAAAACCATGACTCCACTGAAAGGCCGTTTGTTACTTCCCCTGACAGCCGCCCTGCTCTGCCTGCCTTTAACCGCCCTTGCGGCATCCAAGGTTGCCGAAGTCACCCTGGACAACGGCGCCCGGGTGATACTGAAAGACGATTTCAGCTGGGAATACCTGATAATTGAAACGCCGGACGCCTCAGCACAGGCCGCTGAAGCGGGCGACACGGAACTGGTTCCCGAGGCAAGCGCCCCCTTGGCTGCTGCGGCCCCTTCAGCACCGGCAGTACCGGCGGCACCCGTTGCCAAGGCGGCGCCGGTGCAACTTAACAGTACCGCCATGACCATGCCGGAATTGCTCGGTAAGGCGGGCAAGGACGGCATCAGCGTCAGTTTTGCCGAGGCCCAATGGCAGGGTGATCGCCTGGGGTTGGTGTTCGATATCAGCAGCGAACATAATGAAGAACTGGTGGAAGTGCTGGTGCAGGCCAACTTTTTTGACGATCAGGGACAAAAGATCAAACAAGAAGAATTGCAGGTGTGGCGCGCCATCAAGCGGTTACCCGACACCTACCTGCGCAAGGGGCAGCACAGACGCTCGGACATCATCTGGGTCGAAGGACTGGATAAATCCCGCTGGCAGAAGCAACTGCTGCAACTGAAAATCACCGAACTCAGCACCTGGTAAATCAAACAGGGCCCTTCTTGGGCCCTGTTTTTTCTTCGTTGGTGCATCGGCTCAATCGAGCCTTCTTAAGGTTTGGGTGCCCAAGTGACGCATCTGCATCTCAATCCAATCGGCCCGCTGCTGCATATAATCGCTGGGCGGCCGAATGCGATATTGCCAGGGATTCGGCAATACCGCCGCCAGCAGCGCCGCCTCATGGGACGACAGGGCCCCGGCGGACTTATGGAAATAATGCTGCGCCGCGGCCTCGGCACCGTAGATGCCGGGACCGAACTCCACTATGTTGAGATACAGCTCCAGGATCCGCTGCTTGCCCAGCAGGAGTTCCATCCACAGGCTGAACCAGGCCTCCAGGCCTTTGCGCAGCAGATTGCGGGACGGCCATAAAAACAGGTTTTTGGCCGTTTGCTGGGTCAGGGTGCTGGCGCCCTTCACCTTGCGTCCTTGCTTATTGGTCGATAATGCCTTCTCAATGGCCTGCCAATCCAGCCCCAGGTGGTCAGGGAATCGTTGATCTTCAGAGGCAATGACCGCCAGCTGTAACCGACTGGAGATGGCGGCAAGATCCCGCCATTGGTGCGATACCCGGGTAATGGGCGCAGGGGGAAACCAGTGCCTCTGCAGGCGCCAACTCCAGCTGGGCGGGTCAATAAATTTCAGTGCCAAAAGCGGCAGCAGGGTCAGCAGCATCCCGGCTATGACCGCCCGCCAAAACCAACGCCTGATAGTTCTGAAACCGCCCTGGAAATTGCTTGCCACTTTATCAACCTACTCTTGACCGACGCTTATCCCGAACGGGAAATAATGCCGTCACATAATAGCCAGTCCGGGGTGTTAAGGCGATGGGCTACGGTCAAGCGGCGGGCAAATGTTGCTTAAGCCATTGCTGCAATGCCTGTTTGGGCATGGCGCCCGCCTGGCTTGCCAGCAACTTACCCTGTTGGAACAGCATGAGGGTGGGGATTGAGCGTATGCCAAACCTGGCGGCCAGCGCCTGCTGCGACTCGGTGTTGAGCTTGCCGAGCCGTAAGCCAGGCTCCATTTCCGCAGCGCATTGCTCAAAGATGGGGGCGAATTGGCGACAGGGGCCACACCAGGGGGCCCAGAAATCCACCAGCAGCGGCAGTTCCGAGCGGTTCGCATGGGCGGCAAAATTGGCCTCGGTTAGCTCCAGGGGCCGCCCCAGGAACAGCGACTGTTTACAGCCTCCGCACTTGGGGCCCTGGGTCAGGCGCTCGTCGGGTACCCGGTTCAGGGCAGAGCAATGGGGGCAGGCTATCAGCATAAGGGCTCCTGATAAGGCGAGGACAGGGTTATGACATTGATATGGGGCCACAGCGGCCAAACTCAAGCCAGCAGCCTGGCCGCCAAAGCACTCATACGGACAACAACTCTGAATTGCCAGCGACTCAGGCCTTAAGTCTTTTCTTCAAGGCCTTGAGCTCCCGTTTAAGCTCTCCATCTTCACGCTTCTCGGCCTGCGCTTTGGCCAACCAGTCCCTGGCACCGGCTTTATCTCCGAGTTGCTCCGCCAGTTGGGCACGTCTGAGCTGCACCCAGCCCTGGTATCGCTCCGGGATTTGCTGCAACAATGGCGCCAATGCCTGTATGGCCTGCTCCGTGTTCAACTTGCCTTTCACCGCGTGCTTGGCAAGCTGGTAACGCAAGTCCGTGTGCTGTTCGGGATCCTGTTGCGGCCAGGTCAGGGCCTCGCTCAGTATGGCCAGGGCGCGTCCGTGATCTTCTTCATGGAAGTGCGCCTCCAGCAGTGCCAGTTGGAGATCCTGGGGAAACGCCCGCTTGGCCTCAGCCATCTGGCGTTCAAAGCCGGCTTTGTCTTCCTGTACCTGCAGGTATTGCAACATGGCCAGCTGGCCCTCATGGGCTGAGCGTGCTTGTATCTGCTTGGCCAGCGCCAGGGCCTTATCCCTGTCGCCGCCCACCATCCCAGGAGCATGCAGATAGAAGCCAAACAGGGATTGCATGACCTCCAGATCTTCCGGTGCCAGCGCGTGAGCCTGTTCGTAGGCTGCCAGCCCCTTGCCCGCCAACCCGGGGGCGGAAAAGATCGAAGCCCTCTGGGCCAATATGATATAAATGTTCCCGGCAAGAAACTGGGCCTTGGCCTCCCCGGCATGCTTCAGCAGAAAAGGGGCAAGCTCCTCCTCGGCATCATCCTCCCGTTCCAATTGCACCAAGGCCTTAAGGCGGTAACCATATAACTCTGCACCGGCATTGCTCTCAATGGCCAGCAGCGAAGGGTAATCCTTGGCCTGCCACAACTGCTCCGCCTCAGAGAGATCCAGCGCTGACGCGGATAAGGGCCAGCACAGTGCCAAGATCAGGGGCGATAACGCAAACGGTATTTTCATTCCAACTCCTTGGAAATTAGTAAGTTTGTTTTCGACCCAGCCAGGAGTAGAAAGTTCCAGCCTAATGGCGTTTGTCTTGGCTGACAGTTTTGGCCGGATACAAATTTGAGCAGACATAAACCGCCATTTCGACTAGGCTTGCAGCTAATACTTTAGTACCGCTTCAGGCCTCTATGTCTCTGTCCTTTCATGCCCCGGTCGCCGGCATTGTTCGCATCACCGCATTGTGCACCTTGCTGGCAAGTGGCACGGCAATGGCCGAGCATGCCTATCCATTGCAGGCAAGACTGATTGCCGACTATACCCTCCAAAATGAGGAAGAATCGGACACCCTGGCAATACATATATTGGCGGCGCTGGAGCGTTTGAGTCAGGGCAAGTTGCAGTTTGAAAACCAGTTTGCCCCCCAAAGTCGTGCCTGGCTTGAACTGACCAAAACCGACAACAGCTGCATGTTCAACCAGATAAAAAACGCCGAGCGGGAGCAAAAAGGCATTTACAGTCGCTACCCCATGATACTGTACCCGCCATTACGTCTGGTGCAGGCGAAAACCAATGATGCCGAAATGCAGCCTGTGGATCTGGAGCATTTTGAACCTCAGGGTCATATTGGCATTATCAGGGGGCGCTCCTATGGGGTTTATCTGGACCGCATTATCCAAACCCATCCGGAATGGTTTTACGTGCGCAGCAGCATGGATGCCACCGACAGGCAGGTGCAAATGCTGGTCGCCGGTCATTTGCAGGCACTGCTGGAATACAGCCGCACGGTCACAGGTTACCTGAACCGGATGCACAGTGGTTTTGAATACACAGCCGCACCCATAAAGTACGTCGATCAAAGCATGAAGGGCTATATAGTTTGCAGTAAAACCGCCCGGGGGCAGGCCATCATAGACGAGATTGACAAGGTATTTGAGCTGCCACAAATGCAGGCGGCACAACTCAGGTTCCATCTGGAATACTTTGGTGATGCCGAGGCCAGACTGTTGGCTCCTGAGCTGAAGGCCCTGTATCGGCAAGCCGCCAGCCACTGACGGCAAGACTAGTCCTTTGAGGGGATAATCAAAATCCGGCTGAGATTATCATTCCACAAACGAATGATCTTTCTGGTTTTATCCTTATTCCAAAAACATTTTCCGAACAGGATAATGCCCGCCCCTTCCAGCTCTGCCCTGTCGCTGATGCCAAAGCGCTTGAGCAGCGCAGCACTGAATTTGTCTATGGGGATCCCCAGGTCACGACAATCGGCGGGATTCAGCCAGGCCATGGCCTTGTCGGCATGGGACAAGGTGCCCCAATACATCTTGGGGCTGCCACGCTCGTTGGGCTCGGCGTCGGCAAAGTTGACGAACAGGTTTTTGGCCCGCCAGCGATATTTCTCGTCCGTGTAGACCCACAGATCCGAGCTGGCCAATTCACTGCCCCTCAGCAGACTTTTGAGGATCTTGCCAAGCCCCAGCGCTGCCACCTTGGGTGCGGCAGCATCGGCAAGCTTTGAGCTTGAAGCTTCCGTCCCCGTGGCACCGCCTTTGGGCTTGGCTTCTGCTCCCTGGTTAGCAGTGCCCTGGCCTTCATTCTGACGGCTGTCCCGGCGCACGGGCTCGGTAACCGGGGCCGAGAAATCCAACCGCAGGGCGTCGCTTTCATCCAGGGCCTGGGCCAGTTCGCGCAGCGCCTGCTCGGCTTCGGTGCGACCGGTCGAAGGCCTGAACTCAGGGCAGTCATCGGCGTGGTACAAGGAACCGAAACAGGCCTGCTTGCCATCACTGGACGCCCGCCGAAAATAGGCCTTGGCGCCACAGCCGGGGCAAAACAGCGACTGGCGCAAACTTTCCTGCTCTGCCTCCGTCAGCGCCTGGAAACCAAACACACTGTAGGTAACAGCCGGCCCGTTCTCGGGCTGACAACGGGCATCCAGCATGAATAAGCTCCAGTGAAATCAGTTAGATCAATACTGCCCCAGCAGCTACACCCAGGCAAGCGTCGCCCTGGGTCACAGCAGCAGCTGTTTGTCCAAAAATGCCTTGATGGCACTCAAGGTTTTCAGCCGGTGCGCCTGATGTGACAGGTGGTGATCGCCATGTTCCAGTTCAATGTATTGGACATCCTTGCCCGCACCTTTCAGGGCGCTGGCCATGTCACGACTGTGGGTCACGTTAACCACTTCATCATCGCCACCATGAATGAGCAGCACAGGACGGCTGAGTTTCTCGGCATGGCTGATGGGGGAACTGGCTTCCAGCGCATCGCTGTCACTGCCTAGTTGCGCTTTCACCACCTTATGATTGGTGAAGGCCCGTGAACGGCTGACCAGGAGTTCCAGATCCGTGACCGAGCCAAAACCTGCGGCGCATTTAAAGGTCTGTGGATGTTTTACCACAGCCATCAGGGCCGCATAGCCACCGTAACTGGCACCGACGGCGCAGATCCGTTTTTCATCGGCCAAGCCCTCTGCAATCAGATAATTGGCGGCATCCTGCAGATCGTCCTGCATCGCCTTGCCCCACTGCTGCAAGGCCGCCATCTCAAACGCATAGCCATAACCGCTGGAACCACGGAAATTGGGCTGCAGCACCAGATAGCCCTGCTCGGCAAACCACTGGGACCAATAATCGAAACCATCATAATCCCGGGCGTGTGGGCCGCCGTGGGGCAATATTATGGTCGGCATGGGTTTGTTGGCGGTCACATTCGACGGCAGTGTCAGGTAGCCTTCAATGACCAAACCATCCTTGGCCTTGAAGCTGATTTGCCTGGTTTCGTGCATGTGGGCCTCATCCACCTGCGGATAGCGGCTACCGATGTAATCCAGGCTGCCCGCCTTGCGATTGCCGATGAAATAGCTGCCGCTGTCTTTCTTGGACTCTGAATACAAGAGATAGCTATTGCCATCCCGGCTCATATCCAAAATGGAATTGAAGGCATCGGGAATGGCCGCCGCCAATGAGCGCTGCAGTTTACTCAGATCCTTATCCCAGTAGACCCGACTGTCGGGGGCATTGCTGTGGGTAAAGCCAGCCACCTTGCCACTGACGGAGGAATACACCAGGCTGCCGGCCACGTCATAGGTGTCATCGGCATAAACCAATTCCCACTCGCGCTTGGGATCGCTCAGGCGCAGGCGAAACAGGGCATCACGGCCCTCGTGCAGGGCGGTGAAATAAAGCACATCGGGATCCAGGTCAAAGCCCTTGATGGTGACGGTTTCGGGGGAAAACACTTCAAATTCAAACAGCCGTGTCCGGCCATCGTCACCAAGCAAATCATAGAATTGAGTCGTTTCATCCCGACCGATGGCTATTCGAACTTTTCCCTGCTCATCGGCAATCCAACCATGGACATTGCTGCGTGGCCTTTCTATCAAACGACGCTTTTTGCTTTTAATGTTAACCCGATACACCGCCGGCTGATTGACCACCGTGTAGTCCAGCGCCATCAATATTTCTTCGGGCTCGTCCGGCAACAGGCTGATAATATTGTCCTGAAACTGAGGCTCGTTATCCCCCGGCTGGGTTCTGAGTACCGGCATCAGTTTCTTTTCATCATTGATGCTGTAGCGAAACAGCCGGGTAACGGCGAAACGCACCCCACGTACATATTTGATATCTTTGATAGATATCAACAGGTCTTCATCATTGGCCCAGACGAAGTAATTGAGGAATACCTCTTTGTTATCCCCCTTGGCCACCATTTGCTGCTTGCGTTGCTCAAGATCGTAGATGACCAGGGTCAGCTCGCCCTGGTTATTCATCACATAGGCCAACTTGCTGCCATCGGGGGTCATTTCAAAACGCCCCAGATCAGGTAAGCTGCCATAGGCTTCGACGGGTAAAGGAAGAGTTACGGGGGCATTTTCAGCCGCCTGGGGGGCTCCCAGGACCAAAAACTGCAGCAACAGGGCATAGAATAAGCGCATAGTGACAATGACAGAATCAGAGCCACAAGCACCCCGATCCGGTCCAACTCCTTTTGTTAATAAAGACCCAACCCCGATATTCCCTTTCAGGTCTGCGGGGCAAATTGATCGAAGGTCAAAGTTTACAGAAAAATTGGTTGGCTGGCAGTGCTTTTGACTGGGCTGACTGCTTGTTTTTACTATACTTAGGCCCAGCTTAGAGAGCTAAAGACGGGAGAAGTAATCATGAGCGCATGTTTCAGGCTGCTGACGTTAATATTGGCACTTCCCATATTGAGTGCCCAGGGCGCCGCCTTTCTTAAAATTGGTGATATCAAGGGAGAAAGCACTGCCCCATCCCATCAGGATGAGATTGATTTGCTGGCCTGGTCCTGGGGCGCCAACGGCAATTTACAAACCAAGTGCGTTGAAGAATTACACATCATCAAGTACACCGACAGTGCCACTGTGGATCTCTTGCTGGGACAAATGACGGATACCGTCTTTCCCGAAGCCAAGTTGAGCATGAATCGTCAGGGTGACAAGCGCGACTATTTTGAACTCAGGCTGAAAAACGTCACCGTCAGTGATTACAGCTCAGGGGTCAATGGCGAGCAGAACCGGCTGACGGAAAGTTTGAACCTGAATTTTTCCGAAATTACCGTCAGTTACCGTCGACAAATATCCGATGGCGAACTCGGTGAGCCGGAAGAAACCACCCTGTTCCCCAGCAAAAAGTGTGAGTAAGCCAGCACACTGACAGCGCAGGAAAATTTTTACAAATCCCAGACTTTCCGGGGCTAGCCAAGGCCGCCTAAAGCGTGAACAATGGAGCTCCTGCAAACAAAGGAGCCCTTCATGCCCATCCTCTACATTGCCAACAAGAATTACTCCTCCTGGTCATTGCGCCCCTGGTTGCTGTTGACCGAACTCGGCATTCCCTTTGAGGAACGGCTGGTGCCCTTTGGCGACGACAATAGTGCCAGTTTCGGCCAATTCTCCCCCACAGCCAAGGTGCCTTGCCTGGATGATGAGGGACTGCTGGTGTGGGACTCGTTGGCGATAGTGGAATACCTCAATGAGCAATATGCCGGTGTCTGGCCCGAGAACCCAAAGGCCCGGGCCTGGGCCCGCTGCGCCAGCGCCGAGATGCACTCGGGCTTTGGCCAAATCCGTAACCTGTGCAGCATGAACTGCGGCCTGAGGGTTAAATTGCACCACTGGAGCCCCAAGCTCTCAGCCGAATGGCAGCGTATCGATGCCCTGTGGCGTCAGGGACTGCATGATTTTGGCGGCCCTTTCCTGGCCGGTGAGCATTTCAGCGCCGTGGATGCGTTTTTTGCGCCACTGGCCTTCAGGGCCCAAAGCTACCAGCCCAGTCTGTCCATGGAAGCCAATGCCTGGGTACAGCGGATGCTGGCCCTGCCCGGTATGCAGGCCTGGTACAAGGCGGCCCTGGCAGAGCCCTGGCGCGATGCCGACCACGAAGCGGAAGCGGCGGCAGCCGGCGTGCTGTTGCAGGACATGCGTGCCCCGGTTTAATCCGGTTTAAGTGAGCTGAATAAGTGGTCTACATAAATAGGCAGAAATAGAAAAGGCGGCCCTGTGGCCGCCTTTTTCTTGCTCGCAAGCAGATGATGGTTACCAGCTCCTGGTTACCAAACCCTGGTTACCAAACCCTGGCCACCAGCCCCTTGAGGTAGAAACCTTCGGGGAAGGCGCCGCCTATGGGATGGTCCGCCGCCTGGGACAGGCGCTCGGTAAACTGAATATCGCGTTTGGCATCCAGGGCCGCGTCGGCCACGATTTTCTGGAACAAGTCAGCCGGCATCAGGCCGGAGCAGGAGAAGGTCAGCAGCACACCGCCGGGATTGAGCAGCTGCATGGCAATCATATTGATGTCCTTGTAGCCGCGACAGGCGCCATTGAGCTGGGCCTTGTTGTCGGCAAATTTGGGCGGATCCAGCACTATCACGTCGAAGGTGCGGCCCTCGTCCCGGTATTGGCGCAGCAGCTTGAACACGTCGGCCTCATGGTAGTTCACCATGCTGTCGTCGAGACCATTGATGGCCATATTGTGCTTGGCCGTTTCCAGCGCCAGGGTCGACACGTCGACGTTTTCAATGCTGGCGGCCCCGGCCTTGGTGGCGTAGAGGCCAAAGGTGCCTGTGTAACAGAAGCAGTTGAGCACCGACTTGCCCTTAACGAAGCGGGCCGCCATGGCGCGGTTGTCGCGCTGGTCCAGATAAAAGCCCGTCTTGTGGCCCTTGGTGACATCCACCGAAATCTTGATGCCGTTCTCTTCAATGATGACGGGCATGGGCGGTAGCTCACCGTGCAGCAGCCCAGTGGTCAGCGGCAGGCCTTCCTTCTTGCGGGAATCCACATCGGAGCGCTCATAAATGGCGCAGTCCGGGTACAACTCGGCGAGCACGGAGACCAGGGTATCGCGCCAGAAATCGGCACCGGCGGACAGCAATTGGCACACAAGCACATTGGCGTACCTGTCAATGGTGATCCCCGGCAGGCCATCGGACTCGGCGGCAATCAGGCGATAACCTGTCAGGCCCTGCTCGGCGATGAGCTCATCCCTGCCCAGTTGGGCACGGCGGATTCGGCGAACAAAGAAGTCCCGATCGATTTCCTCTTCACGGTTGAAGCTCCAGATCCGCACCTGGATCTGCGACTCCGGCGACCAGGCGCCGCGGCCAAGCCATTTGCCGTCATGGGCCACCACATCCACAGTCTCACCCAAGCCGGGCTGGCCCTTGATGTTGTGGATCCCGCTGGCAAATACCCAGGGATGGTGACGTTCGAGGGACTTTTCCCGTCCCGGTTTAAGTTTGATGCGGATAGCCATGGCCTTGCCCTTAAAAAACTGACTGCGGCCCGTGTCGCAACGGGCAGCAAAAAAGTGGGGTCCAAACAGGATGGCGCATTTTACCCGCTTTGACCGCCCATGGGGCGTGTGGGGCCATTTATTTTTTAGCGTTTTTCCCTGGGGCTTAAGGTCACACAGACGGCGGCATGATCCGAGCTTTGGCTGTCACGCTCATACAAGGGAGCGCGCAGATGCTCATCGAACAGCTCAAAATTCACCACATCCGCCAGGGCCGAGCTTAAGCTGCCGTCAAATTCCGCCGACAGCAGAATATGATCCAACACGCTGCCCCTGGGGCCCAGGTAATGGGTTGGCCGCACTTGCCAGTCGGTGCCGGGACTTTGCTGCCTGAGCCAGTGCAGGAACAGCGCGGCACCGTCATGGAGCCCAAAGGCAGCAGCGCCGGCCTCAAAATCGGCCTCACTCAGCGAGGTCAATTCGGCCCTGTCCCTGGGATGAATATCGGCGGCGCCGGTATTGAGCCCGGCAAATTCGGGGCGGGTCAGCTCGCCATTGAAGTCCCCCAGGATAACGAAGGGGTTGCCGCTTTCCAGGCGACGGCTCTGCACATTGTGGTACAGCAGCATGGCCTCGGCGCTGCGGCGCAGGGTGGAAGAAAAACGCCCCAGGGCGCTGTGGGTCAGCAACCGGGCTATGTGTGCATTGGCGCCCTTTTTTTCGGTCAAGGCGTTGTCGGTTACGGCATTGTCTGTCATGGCAGGCAGCTCGGCCAACTCAAACCCGGGCCTTTGGGATTTAAGGTGCACCACGTAGACATCCAGTTTGCCAAGGTCCGGCAGCCGCACAGTCCCCCGCAGCACAGTGCGGCTGAAGCGAAAATCGGCGGCAAGTCCCAGCAGCGGCAACAATTTGGGTTCAGGTTGCAGCGCCGCCAACTCCACTATGGGATAGCGACTGGCCAGGGCCACCACAGGACTGTGCAGCACATGCTCATCTCCGGCAGGCGTGTCCACCAGCGCAAAGTGCGGATAGTTGAGTTCCCACAGCAAGCGCTCCAGGGCCTGAGGGCTGAACACCTCCTGCAGTCCCAGCACATCGGCCTGCAACGATCCCAAGCAGTGGCGCAGCCAGGCACACTTCTTCTGCCATTGCTCCTGGCTGTAGATACGATCGAATTCATAGGCCGCCAGGGGCGGCTCGATAAAATTGAATAAATTGAGGCTGGCCAACTTTATTTGGGCCTTTTGCCCCCTTGCCGCTTCATGCCCTTCGGGCGCCATGGTCACAACCCATTCGGCTCAGTACTTGCTGGCAAGATAACAAAGATTGACATGCCGCGACAGCCAATCCCCGGACTCCGGCTTGCCCCGCAAGAATATTTACCCACAAAGCAATAGGGCTGCCATACTTAATCCACTGAATTCCATGGCACAACCAATATAACCAAACAATGATGCGCAGCCTCTTTCTATTATTTGGCCTGTTGTGGCCCCTGTGTGCCCTCGCCATCAGGGCACCGGAGAGCCAACTCGCGCCGACCAAATACCTGGATATCAGCAGCCAACAAGCCATCATGGCCGAGCATCTGTGGCAGCTTCGCGAAGAACAGCAACGGCTGACACCAGAGCAAGTGCTGGCCTACTATCGCAGCGGCTTAATGCAAACGGCCGGCGAGGGAGTGCCGGCCTTTGGCATAGGTTCGAGCCCGGTGTGGCTCCTGCTGCCGCTGATAAATCCGGGAACCGGGGACAGCACCCGCGTGCTGCAACTGGGCGTTCCCTGGACCGATGAAATTCAGCTGTGGCAATTGGGCCCCGACCAGGATCAGGAATTTGTTTTGGGGGACAGCTTTCCCGGCCGCCCCTACAGGGAACGTTTACCGACCCTGACGCTCACCCTGGCGCCGGGCGAGACCCTGCTGATGCTGCGGGCCGAGTCCAAGGATCCTTTGGTACTGCCCCTGACCCTGATGCCCCCTGAGGTCCAGCGGCAAAGCAACAGTTTCTATCAGTACAGTTATGGCTTTTTCTATGGCGCCATCAGCATCCTGATGGGCTACAACCTGATGCTGTATGTGGGCATGCGCAGCCGCAGCTACTTGCTTTATTCTCTGTTTTTACTGAGTTTCCTGTTTACCAATCTCAGCTATACCGGCCATGGCATGCTCTGGCTCTGGCCCTCTGGCCCCCATTGGCAGCAATGGCTCAATCCGTTGCTGATGACCCTCTTCTGCACCATGGGCCTGCTGTTTGCGCTGCGCTTTTTGCAGATAGGCAAACTCAGGCCAGGGTTACGGCTTATCGTCCTGGGGCTGCTGGGGGTGATTTGGCTGATGCAATTGTTGGCACTGGCCTTTGACAGCCGCACTCTGTCGCTGATCCTGGCCTTCGATCTGGTGCTGTTTTTCTCGCTGCTGATGCCGCTGCTCGGCGCCATATCTTTGGCCTCGGGCAACTACACCGCAAGGCTGTTTTTACTGGCGTCCCTGTCCTCCATGGTGGGCTGCGCCATTACCGGGCTGGCGGTGCGTGGCATTATCCCCTTCAATCAGTTCACCTTCCGGATAGCCGAAATTGGGGTCTTGATAGACATGATATTGCTGGCACTGGCGCTGGCGGAAAAATTCCGTATTGCTGAGCGCCAGCGCCTGGCGGCGGAGCAGCAGGCCAGAATTGACCCGCTGACCGGACTCATTAATCGCCGCGCCTTTGATGAGCAGATCCGTCCCTGGGTCGCCCAGGGTCACAAGTGCCATCTGGGGCCGGCGCTGCTGATGCTGGACATAGACAGATTCAAAACCATCAACGACACCCTGGGGCATGCCCTCGGTGACAAGGTGCTGACCGATATTGCCACCTGTATCAAGCAGTCACTTCGCAGCCAGGATATTTGCGGACGCTGGGGTGGCGAGGAGTTTGTGATCCTCCTGCCCGAAACCGGACTCCATGCCGCCGAAACCATAGCCGAGCGGATCCGCACCAATATTGCCGCGCTGAATATCGGCGGCGAAAGCGCCGATCTCAGTGTCAGTGCCAGCGTGGGGCTGTGCGTCGATACCGGCTGCCGCACCCCGGTGGAAAGCCTAATCCGCCATGCCGACCAACTTATGTACCTGGCCAAACAGGATGGGGGAAACCGGGTCTACTGCGATCACAAAGACATGGCGGTAACGGCATAATCCCCATTCAACCGCCGCTGGTCGCTGCTACGGCAGTGATAGACCCCTACACTCCCCCGGTATTGTCAGCCCTGTTGCTCTACCAGCAGGGTGCCGCGATACATTTGCATCTGACAATGAAAGGCATACTCCCCAGGGGCCAGCGCCGGCAATTGAATTGTCTTGGCCTTGTTCAGCGGCAAGGTCTCACTGAGCTGCAACGTCGGGAACAGTAAGGTTTCAGCACAGGGAGAGGGGTCCTTGCGCATAAAGATCAGCCGCAGCGGCGTTTGGGCCGCGACTTTAATCCGTGCCGGCGAGTAGGTGCCGTTTTCCACCAGGATCACCAGCTCCTCCGAGGCCTGAGAGCCTGTCCTGGGGCGATACAGCCAGAACCACCAGACTATCAGGGCTATCAACAGCAGACCGCCAAGATTTACCATCCACATAATGCTTTTCCTCTCAGTGGCGCTGGGCCTTGAACAGCCGCAAGCGGTTGGCGTTGCTGACCACGGTCAGGGACGAGAAGGCCATGGCCGCACCGGCTATGACGGGGCTCAGCAGCAGGCCGAAAACCGGGTACAGAATGCCGGCGGCTAAAGGCACACCGGCGGCGTTGTAAATAAAGGCGCCAAACAGGTTTTGCTTGATGTTCCTGAGGGTGGCCTTGCTGACGGCGATGGCATCGGCCAAGCCGTGCAGCGAGCCGCGCATCAGGGTGATATCGGCGCTTTCAATGGCAACATCCGTGCCCGTGCCAATGGCAAACCCCACATCGGCCATCGCCAGAGCGGGGGCATCATTGATGCCATCCCCTGTCATGCCGACGATTTCCCCCGCCATTTGCAACTCCTGCACCTTGCGGGATTTATCCTGGGGCAGCACCTCGGCAAAGTATTCGCTGATGCCAACCTTGGCCGCCACGGCCCGGGCTGTGGCGCGATTGTCACCCGTGATCATCACCACCCGGATCCCGTCCTTTTGCAACCGCCTGATGGCGTCAACCGAATCGGGCTTGATGGGATCGGCCACGGCTATGATGGCCGCCAACTGCCCATCCACAGCCAAATACATGGGGGTCTTGGCTTCATCGGCCAGGGCCTGCACAGTCTCAAGCTGCTTATCCGGATTGATGCCCCGTTCGCGCATCAGCTTTTCATTGCCCAGCAGCAGCTTGTGTTTCTCGACCTCCCCTTCTACCCCATGGCCGGCAAGAGCATTGAATTGGCTCAGTTTGCCCGGGGTTATCCCCTGCTCCCTGGCCGACGCCACCATGGCCAGCGCCAGCGGGTGCTCAGAGCCGCTCTCCAGACTGGCGGCCAGCCTCAGCACGTGCTGGCGCTCAAATGAGCCCAGGGGCAGGACATCGGTGATCTTGGGTGAACCCAGGGTGATGGTGCCTGTCTTGTCCAGGATCATGGCGCTGATCCTGGATGCGGTCTGCAACGCCGCGCCGTTACGGATAAGGACCCCGACCTCGGCCGCCTTGCCAACGCCGACCATCACCGACATGGGGGTCGCCAGCCCCAGGGCGCAGGGGCAGGCAATGATAAGCACTGTGGTGGCCGACACCATGGCAAAGGCGACCGATGGCTCCGGGCCCACATTGAGCCAAACCAGGGCACTCAGCACCGCAATGATCATGATGGCGGGGACAAAATAAGCCGAGATCACGTCGGCCAGGCGGCCTATGGGGGGCTTGGAGTTTTGCGCGCGCCGGACCATTTCAATAATCTGTGCCAGGGCTGTGTCTTTGCCGACCCGGGTGGCACGGAACAACAGGGTGCCGGTCTTATTGAGCGTACCGGCCACCACTTCGTCGCCGATACCTTTTTCCACCGGCATGGGTTCCCCCGTCAGCATGGATTCATCCATGGCACTGTGGCCTTCGATAACCTGGCCATCCACGGGAATTTTTTCCCCCGGGCGCACCCGCACGCTATCCTCCAATTTGACCAGCTCTATGGCTATGTCCTGTTCCACGCCATCCCGTATGACCCGGGCGGTTTTAGCCTGCAAACCTATCAGCCGCTTGATGGCTTCCGATGTCCTGCCCCGGGCCTTGATTTCCAGCGCCAATCCCAGGTCAATCAACCCTATGATCATGGCCGTGGCCTCAAAATACACATGGCGGGCCATTTCCGGCAGCAGCTGCGGCAGCAGCACCACTGTCATGGAATACAGCCAGGCCGTGCCCGTACCAAGGGCTATCAGGGTATCCATGTTGGCGGTATGATTTTTCAAAGATTGCCAGGCCCCCACATAAAAGTGCCGGCCAGAGAACAACATCACCGCCAGGGTCAACAGCCCCACGACCAGCCAGGCCAACTGCTCGGCGCCTGAGTTGATCGTCATGTCGCCGACAACCAGGCTGTAGAGCATCAACGGTACCCCCAGCCCCAGCGCGGCCGCCATGTCCCGCATAAGCTTGCGGTAATAGGCCAAGTCCGCCTGCTCCCGCTCGGCCATGGCATCCACCGCCGGTTCCAACAAGCTGGCGTGATAACCGGCCGCCTCCACCGCCCGGATCAGGGCCTCCGTTGCCGCTGTGCCGCTGACGGTCACTGTCCGATCGGCTAAGTTCATTTCCGCCTTGCTGACGCCGCTGACCGCCGTCAGGGCCCGTTCAATCTTGCCAACGCAGCTGGCACAGCTTGCGCCATCGATGATCAATTGACATTCGTTTGAGGTGACAGCCCTTGATTTGCTCATGTGCAGTTATCCTTGCCGTTGATCCCGCCCAACATCGCCCGCAGTGCCATCTTGGCCCCGGCTCGTCGCCGTTAAACTGGCCTGTGAGGTGGCAAATGCCCTGTTCGCCGGGCGCTTAAAATAAAGCGCAAAGACTCCGCTTCCCAGGTCCAATAGAGCTTGTCGCTGTTTGCCTGCCTTGTCGGCCGCAGCAGCCTCAAGCGGGGGCAGTGGCGCACCGTAACGGCCATGGAAGACAGGGCGATGGCAAGCTCCAATACTTTCATCTGCAGGACTTTTTCTCTTACCCGTGTATTCAGCATAGACCTGTGTCTTACACCCAGGTCAAGCGTGAATTTGTCGCGGGATTTTGTTTCCCGTACCTCTGTGCTGACACTTGTTTCTACCGAGGAATAGGGGCGCCAGAGTACGGCACCAAAGGCTGAAGCCCCACGACTTTGTGCCGCTGACACAGCGGCTATCTTGTGCTTTTGTGCAACTTCCAACACGGGAAGTAATCAATCACCTGCCGTGGGTGCTGTGCACGGATGCACCAATGTCGCGGTCGCATGGATGCGAAGGAGCGACCTTTCGCACTGCCACACCAGTGCTTGATGAAAGGTGTTCCACTCAGGCATTCGCGTTACGTTTTGACATAGCCTTGTCTAGCAAGCTACTGAATAAAGTAGATCACGAGAATACTCGCATTCAGAGAAAATTTATCTGGACTAAATCGCGCAACTTCATAATTATAAAACCAATTCGGATTCTCGCTTTACAATAGTCAAAGGGCTGCATCGCGGTGATAAACGAGTGTTCTCATTATTAAATTGTTAGGCATCATATGGAAGATACCGACGATCTTGAAACGTGGATCATTGAGCTCGGAGACGAGATCATCCACAAAGCACATTCAGCGGGAGCATTGAGCCTCAGCCCCGCTGAGAGCGCAATCTACGATTTCTGGGCAGTGGACTACGCAGTCAGAAATGCTGGCAATATGGATATCCTTGAAGATCTCCGACCAGCTGCGGCAGTGAATTTAGCGCAGTATTTACGTGGAATAGGGTATTTAGAGTTGGCGTCATACATGGATGGGTTGTCATCAGCTGGTGATCAGTGTGACTCTTATTACTTGAGATTCAAAAGACTGTGCGAGGCACTACAAGGGGCATTGTCTCGCGCTTAACATTTCCACCAAACTTGCTTCGTAGCACGGATTAATTCATGCGTTAGAATTTTAGGAGAGAACATGGTGAACCCAGACATTAGTGATCTTTTAATTCACACCAAATCTGAAATTGAATTATTAACGCAACAATCAAACAATGGTGAAATAAACAAAGTCTCACTTAAGAATATCCTAGAAAACTTACGAAGCATTCTTGATTACCATAGTGAAGATATATCAATCAAGCTAAAGGAAAAGCAAATATCCGTGCCAGACAAAGTGTATTTCCCATATGAACAAAGGGAAAATCACTTCAAAAAAAGCATTGATAAAAATCTCCCTAAGCTTAAAAAAATTAATAATAACCTTTATACCGTAATTGAGAATGCACAGCCATTTAAAGCACATGACAATTGGATCATTGATTTATGTTCACTGACTAATGAAGCAAAACACAATCATCTATCAAAAACCGAAAATCAAAAGAGTGTTACGGTTCGACAAGGAAACTTCATTCATATCGAAGGTGGACGGAATATAACCTTATATAATAATTATGCTAATGGTGTCCGATTAGATGATGTTTTTGTCGACAACAATGGAGAAGTAAATATTGTTAAACATTCTGACACAACATTAGTAATTGAAAAACACAGAATTATGTTTGATGGTAAATCAGTTGAAGTCATTCCGTTTTTAAATAAATGTCATGAAAAAATGACAACTCTTACCGAAAACATTACTGAACAATTTGCGAAATTCTAACAGGTTGGGGTGGGATCGATACGCACTCTCACAAAAGATTAAAAGGGATCAGAGCCATTATATTTAATGTTCGACTTCGCAATTCGGTGGCCCTTATTGCTCGCATAGGCTCAACCCGGCCTGAAGTCGAGAAGTTGCTGGCCACAACAGATTGTCCTTACGTCCACGCGGTGAATAGTCGACCTACCGGCCGAAGCAAGTCGTGGTGTTCCACACCACACCGGGCAAGGGGCTTTGCACGTCCAAAGCCCCTTGCAACCCAAAGGACGCCCGCGACGAAGCGGAAAGCCCCTCGGGCATTTGACGCCTTCCCGCTACCGCGTCAGACGCTCATCCCTGATTCGACTGACGCTGCCTCGGCGTCCATGCCTCGGCCACGCTTCAGGCATCAATGCCCTTCGGCCGCTTCAAGCGGGTTCGGTGTACTATGCGAGCACAGAGTTATGCCAGTCTTTGTTTGATCGATTGTCACCGGCACACAAAGTCAGACAATAATCGTTCCCACCCAACTAACATTAAACTAGCAAAGAAATTCAAAGAAATATGATGAAGTCTGACTGTTGCACCGTTTCCCCCTTCGGAGCCGCTGAGGGGGTTGGGCAAGAAACGGCAACAACCGAGGCATGGATGCCGAGGTAGCGACAGTCGAGCATGGAGGCGAGTCTGTCGCGTTGGCCGTTTCGCCCATAAACCCGAAGGGCTTTCGGCTCCGGCTGGGGGCGGCGGGGAGATCCAAGAGGGGCTCGCTGTTGAGCCCCTTTTGGCCGGGTGTGGGTTGGAGACCCACGACTTTGTGCCGCTGGCACAGCGGCTATCTTGTGCTTTTGTGCAACTTCCAACACGGGAAGTAATCAATCACCTGCGGTGCGCTTTCGCACTGCCACACCCGTGACACGGCGTGAATCCGTCCATGGAGCCTCCCCTCGCCATCCATGGCTCGGACGGTCACTGGTGTGGCAGTGCTATTAATTGGCGTTCCACTCCAGCCAATGTGAAACAGGCAATCTATCCCAAAACATAACTGCAATAGCTGATATTGCACAGGATTACTCTAGCTTGCCGTCCTAGGTGAGCCTTAGCCACCCAGGATCCGCTTCCACCAGGGCAGCGGATCGCCGCAATTGGCAGCGGGATGCCAACTCTCAGCCCGTGCTGGGGCCGCCACCACACCTCGGCACTGCTTTTCCATCGCCTTGCCGGTGGCGGGATCGAAGTAACCGTTCACTATGCCGTTCTCCGGCGTCATCCTCAGGCTCACCGGCGGCCTTTGCTGCAGGAAGGCCTGGTAGATGGCCATGGCGCCGCTGGAACCATAAAGGCTGGTCTTGCCGTTGTCGTCACGGCCGACCCAGACGGCCGCCACGTTACGCTCGTCAAAACCGGCGAACCAGGAGTCGCGACTGTCGTTGCTGGTGCCCGTCTTGCCCGCCAGCACCTGCCCCGGGAAGGCGGCGCCGAGCTTGGCGGCCGTGCCCTGACTGACCACCTTGGTCATGGCGTATTGCACCAGGAAGGCGGTTTCGGGCGTCAAGCCCTGGCTGGCCGAAGGCCGGCTTGCGGCCAGGGGCTCATTGTTGCTGTCGAGCACATCGGTCACAGCGACAAGGGAGCGGTAACGACCATTGTCGGCCAGGGTTTGATAGATCTGCGCCACCATCAAGGGCGAACCGTTGACCGCCCCCAGCAGCATGGAAGGATAAGGGTTCACGGGTTCAGTCCAACCCACCTTGTCCATTGTGGTTGCCACCGAATCCACCCCTATGGCCATGCCCAGGTTCACAGTCGGCACGTTCATCGACTTGCTGATGGCGGTGAGCAGGCTTACCTGGCCGCTGAACTGCTTGTCGACGTTTTGCGGTGACCAGGTCTTGCCCTGCTCGTTGGTGAGGGTGATGGGCTCATCCTTGATGGGGGTCAGCAAGTGATACTTGTCGCCCTGATCCAGCGCCGTGGCATAGACGAAAGGCTTTATCAGTGAACCTATGGGTCGGCGCATTTCGCTGGCCCGGTTATAGCCTTCAAAATCCGGATGGCGGTCGCCCACCATGGCGGCTATGCCGCCGGAATACTTGTCGGTGACCACCATGGCCGCCTGCAGCTGGGGACTGTCCTTGCCCAGACGCTTCATGGTGTCACGCACCGCCTGCTCCGCCGCTTCCTGGGCCACGGGATCCAGCGTGGTGTAAACCTTGATGCCGGAGGTTTTCAGCAGACTGTCGCCCCAACGTTGGGCCAGTTCCTGCTTCACAGTGGCGAAGAAGGCCGGCAACTTTTGATGCACCGGTTTGTCGGCCCGGCGCAGCCCCAGCGGCGACTCGGCCGCCACCTGATAGTCCTGTACCGACAGCTTGCCGGCCTCCATCAAGAGCCGCAGCACCAGATCGCGCCGCTCCTGGGCCCGCTCGGCAAAACGCCAGGGATTGTAATAGGACGGGCCCTTGATCACCGCCACCAGAAACGCCTGCTGCGCCAGCGTCAGCTCGGCTATGGGGCGACCGAAATAGAACTGGGACGCCAGACCCATGCCGTGGACGGCGCGGGACTTGTCCTGGCCCATGTAGACCTCGTTGAGGTAGGCCTCAAGGATCTCGTCCTTGCTGTAGCGGAAGTCGATGATGATGGCCATCAGGGCTTCGCGCAGCTTACGGATAAGGGAGCGCTCGCTGGAGAGGAAGAAGTTTTTCGCCAGCTGCTGGGTCAGGGTCGAGCCGCCCTGCACTGTGCGGCCGGCACTGATATTGACGAAGGCCGCCCGCAAAATGGCAAAGGGATTGATGCCATGGTGATCGTAGAAGCTGCGATCTTCCACCAGGATCAGCGCGTCCACTATGGACTTGGGGATCTCGGCGGTGGGCACAAACAACCTGTCCTCACCGTCACCGGCGATGATCCGGTCCAGCAATACCGGCTCCAGATGGAATACCGCCAACTCGCGTTTATCGCTCTGGCGCGCCACTGAGGCCACGCCGTCACTGTTAAAGCTTATCATCACCCGCTCGGCACTTTTACTGCCTTGGGGATGGCGGAAGGGACGGCGCCAGAGATCGATGCGCGTGCTTGACGCGGAAAACTCCCCCACCTGACGCGGATTGGCCACCTTGCGGTAACCCAGCAGCTTGAGTTCGTCCATCAACTGGGCGTGACTCACGGCGGCGCCGGGATACAGGGCCATGGAGCGGCTGAAGACCTGGGCCGGCAAATACCATTTCTGGCCCTCAAACTTGCGGGCAATGATCTGGTCGAGATAAATGCTGTACATGACCAGAGCCGCCATGGCGACAAGGGCCAACTTCCAGCCCAGGGACCAGCTGCGCTTAAGCCAGGAGGGTTTGGCTGCGGCCTTGGTGCGGCCGCGTTTTTTGCTCACTTTCTTTACTGTCATTTGTTCACTGTCAATGCGTTACTGTGCTTGCGATGCCGGCATATGCCCATCGCCATCTCCCTGTCCGTTGCGCCTCAGTCGGCGGAATTGGCCAGGGTCTTTTTCTTGGTAAATTTGGTCGGCAGCGTCCCGGCGGGATCGTCCGGCCACAAATGTTTGGGGTAGCGGCCGCGCATCTCTTTCTTGACCTCCACATAGGGGCCGGCCCAGAAGCTGGCCAGATCGGCGGTCAGTGCCAGGGGGCGCTGGGCCGGGGACAAGAGCTCCATGGTCAGCTTCAACCGCCCCTGGGCCAGCACAGGGGTCTGGGCCATGCCGTAGGCCTCCTGCAATCTGACCCTGAGCAGGGCCCGGCCATCGGCCTCGTAGCGGATCGGTGCCCGGGTTCCGGTGGCCATGGGGTAATGGGTCGGCAACGCCTCGTCCAGCAGCTGCTTTTGCTGCCAATTGAGCCCCTGCTCCAGCAACCGGGCACAGTTCAGGGCCTTGAGTTGCTCCAGGTTATTGACCTGCTCCAGATAGGGCGCCAGCCATTGCTCAAGCCGGGCCAACAGTCCCTGCTCGCTGCAATCGGGCCAGTCACCGCCGAGCAGTTCGGCGGCCAGATCCAGGCGCTGACAGATTTGCTGAAAATCTTCGTCCAAATTCAGCTGGCCCAAGCCCTTGCTGCGGATCCTGTCGAGCCAGGCGGCGGTTTTCAGCGCCCGCGGTACAGACTGCAGCTGCGTGCGTTTCAGCACCAGTTGCCCGAGTTTCAGTTGCCGCTCGGCGACAAAACGCCCCTTGGCCTCATCGAAACCACTGTGGTCGTGCTCAAGGGTCAAAAACGCCAGCGGTCCATCGAGCCAGCGCGGGTCAAAATCGGCGGCGAGCCAGATGCGGCCACTGCTGCGGCCCTCGGTCTCGCCAAAGTCCGCCACCACCAGCATGGGGGCCTGGCTTAAGGGGTCGCTCTCATCCAGGGACACACCCGTGCCGTTGGCGAGCAAAAAGCCCTGCTGACCGCGTGCCAGGGCAATGCGGTCGGGGAAGGCCAGCGCCAGCAGCAGGCCCATGTCCCTTGGGTGGGCTTCGCGCTGCACCTGGGCCAGATCGGCACTCAGCCCCAGCTTGGCCAGCCACTGACGCACCTGCTGGGCACTCTGGCCCGTGGTGCCAAACCTCAGGTAGTTGCTGATATCGGCCCCGAGCCTTGGCAGGCCGCGGCCCTCGAGGATCGCCGCCAGCACACAGGCCAGCGGTGCCAACAGGGGGTCATCCAGTTCCCGCGCCAACAGCCTGGACTTGAGCAGCATGTGCGCCAGACGCGGATGGCAACCCAGCTTGTGGGCCTCGCGCCCTAGGGGCGTCAGCTTGCGCTCGGCATCCACCAGCTCCAGACTGTGCAGCAGTTCCCAGGCCAGGGTCTCGTTTACAGACGGTGCCGGGCTCAGCAGCGGCAGCTCACCGAAGGCGCGCACGCCCCAGGCGGCGCATTCCAACGCCATGGACACCAGCTCGCCACGGGCGATTTCCGGCTCCTCGGCCCTGGCCATGCGGTCCTGCTCTTCCTGGCTCCAGAGCCGCAGGCAATAGCCCGGCGCCAGACGTCCGGCACGGCCTGCCCTCTGGGTACTGGAGGCCTGGCTGATGCGCCGCAGCGCCAGACGCGATACCCCGGTGCGGGGATTGAAGGCGGCCTGGCGCACCAGGCCCGAGTCCACCACCAGGGTCACCCCGTCTATGGTCAGACTCGATTCCGCCAGGTTGGTGGCCAGCACCAGCTTGCGCCGCCCGGAGGGATCCGGGCTCAGGGCCCGGTCCTGCTCGGCATTGCCGAGCTCGCCGTAAAGGGGACAGATGGCTATGTCACCCAGGCGTTCACCGAGGCGTTCGGCTATAACGCCCGCCAGGCGCTCGATTTCCGCCTTGCCGGGTAAAAAGGCCAGCACAGTGCCTGCGGCCACACCTTCGGGCAGCATGCCTTTGCCGCTCAGCAGCTCCAGCAGACTGGCGCCCATGTGCTCCAGCCAGTCCCGCTTGCCGGGAGCGCTGTAGCCCAGGGTCACCGGGAAACTGCGGCCCTCGCTTTGCAGCAGTTTGGCGTCCGGCATCAAGGTCGTTAACGGCAAGCCGCTGAGGGTGGCCGACATGGCCAGAATGCCAAGGTCGTCCCGCAGGGAGGATTGCACCTCCAGCGCCAGCGCCAAACCGAGATCCGTGCTCAGGTGCCGTTCGTGGATTTCATCGAAAATGATCAGCGCTATGCCGGATAATTCGGGATCGTCCTGGATCATCCGGGTCAAAATCCCTTCGGTCACCACCTCAAGGCGGGTATGGCGGCTGACCTTGCTGTCACCGCGCACCCGGTAACCCACCTCGGCGCCGAGTTCACAACCGCGCTGGGCGGCGATAAAACGCGCCACCGAGCGGGCCGCCACCCTTCTGGGCTCCAACATCAGGATCTTGCCGTCAAGTTCCGGCCAATCGAGCATGGCCAGCGGCAGCGCCGTGGATTTACCGGCACCTGTGGGAGCTTCGAGAATAATTTGCTTATGGCTGGCCAGGGCCTGACGCAGCGGCGCCAGCAGGGCCGTAATGGGAACTTGGTTCAAATCCGCTCTGGGTGTGCAAATGGATGGCGGCCAGTGTACTAAGATTCCGCAGCGAGTGCCATGGCAGGCACTCGGCCTGCTCAGTTCCTGTGCCAGGGCTGGCGCAGGCCCGTGGTCAGATGGTCCAGTGGCGAGGGTTTGGCAATGGCATAGCCCTGGGCATAATCGACCCCCAGCTGCATCAGGCGCTCGCCTATGGCGCTGGACTCGACAAATTCGGCCACCACCTCGAAGTCCATTTCATGACCCAGCTGGCAGATGGCGGCCACTATGGCCTGATCGGCCTTGTTGTCGCACAGATTGACCACGAACTGGCCATCGATTTTGACCAGGTCCACATCCAGGCGCTTAAGGTAGGCAAAACTGGAAAAGCCCGAGCCAAAGTCATCCAGCGCCAACTTGCAGCCCAGGGGCCTGAGCAGCTCGATAAGTTGCTGGGCCTGCTCCACCTGGCTGACGGCGGCGGTTTCGGTAATTTCAAAACAGAGTTTGTCCACCAACTCGGGCTCAGCCAGCAGGCGCATCTCCAGCCAGTCCATGAATTCGCTGTCGCCAAGGGAAGTGGCCGACAGGTTCACCGACACCAGCTCCAGCTCCTGCCACAGCGCCAGGTTGCTGCCTCCCCAGCGCAGCAGGTGATCCACCACCCAGCGATCGATACGGGGCGCCAGGTTGTAGCGTTCCGCCGCCGGCAGGAAGATCCCCGGTGACAGCATCTTGCCGGGTTCCTGCTCCAGGCGCAGCAGGATTTCCAGATGGGCGCCCCTGTGCTGCCCCGTCAGGGGTTCTATGGGCTGGCAATACAGCTGGAAGCGGTTCTGGTTGAGCGCATCTATGATATCCACCGAGGCCGCCATTTCGGTGTAGAGCCTGTGCATTCGGGGATCCGTCGGGCAGTAAATATGCCAGCCATTGCGGCCTTGCTCCTTGGCCACCCGGCAGGCGGCATCGGCGCGGCTCATATAGGTATAAATGTCGCTGGCCTCGGCATCCAGGGGCGCTATGCCCATACTGACGCTGACATTGTGGCGCTTCTGCTCCCAGCTGAAATCATGGCCGGCCAGCTGGCTGCAGATCCTTTGGGCTATGACCCTGGCCGTGTCCAGGTTGCAGTAGTGCATCAGGATGGCGAACTCATCGCCCCCCAACCGCGCCACAGTATCACCCTTGCGCACCAGCTGCTTGAGCCGCAATGCCACCTGGCACAGCAGCTTGTCCCCGGCCTGATGGCCGCTGACATTGTTGATCACCTGAAACTGATCGAGATCCAAAAAGGCCACGCACACGGGCTCCTCACCGCTGACCGGCAGCTGCCGGGCCAGCAGGGCCTCGAAATGAAACCGGTTCGGCAAGCCGGTGAGGGCATCGTAGTTGGCGTGGAAGGACAACTCGTCGGCAAGCCTGTGGCGTTCACTGACATCGTCCGCCAGCATCAGCAGGTGCTGGGGATCGTCGCTCATGCGGCTGAAACTGAGCTTGAGCCACAGGGGATGGGGGCGATTGAAGGAGACCTCACACCAGGCCTGGTGCAGCACGCCGTCGCGCACCACCTTGAGGGTGTCGAGCAAAATGGCGCTCTCTTCGGGTTTTATCAGGCTGAGCAAATCCGTGCCCTCCACCAAAGGCAGATTCTGGCGCGCTATGGCATTGAGCATGCTGACCCGGTTGTGCCTGTCCACCAGGCAACAGGACAGGGGTAATTGGTTGAATAATTCCTGGTATTTGTGCTCACTCACCAGCAGCGCCTGGGCGATGCGGGTCAGCTCCATGGCCGCCCCTATCAGGGTGGCAGCTGTGCCCAACTCGTTGATAAAACCTGCATCCCACTCCCGCGGACGCTGGCAATTGACCGCCCCCACGGCGATGCGGGTTTCCCCGAACTGCACCGGCGGCAGCACCAGCAGACTCTTGACCTGCCATTGACGCAGCAATTGCTTCTCGGCATTGGCCTGCAAAGGAAGCTCGGCGATATCTTTAACATTCAATAATTTGGGCTGGCGCATCAGCTGGCGGAAAAAAGGCATCCGTTCCAGGGGCCAGTGGCGCGGATTGGCTCCCCCGGTCACCCCGGGTCTGAGATAGAGGTTGCGGGGCCGGATGCCGCCGATACCGGCAAAGGCCGACAGCACAAACACCCCGTCACAATCGAGCTGGGCCGTGATGGTCTTCAGCGCCCGGTCGACATTTTGCTCCAGGGTCACCAGGGGAGCGTCGCCAAAGATCCCGGCCAGGGCGGTTTGCAGTGAAGAAATCGATTCGGCTTGCATCAGTGGCGTCTTCCCGAAAGCATAAGTGATTGTTGCAATCTGCATTCAGTATAGGCAAAGCTAACCCAATGATAAGTAGAGCCAGATCATAAGGATTGGATGAAAAATCCCATGAGTACTTCCCCCAAGACCCTGAAACAGAGGTTGTTTCTGGGATTCGCTCCGGACGAGTCCCAGCGCCGGCAACTGCAGGCATTGCAAAGGGAGTTGCAGCACAGGCAAACGACGCCCCAGGGATGGCGCCCGGTGCTGAAGGATAACCTGCACCTGACCCTGGCTTTTCTTGGGGGGTGCAGCCCGGAGCAGCGTCGGGAACTGGAGCTGGGCATAGGCCAGATACATAAACCGCGATTTGCACAGCGACTCGAGCGCTTGCAGCTTTGGCGGGGTCCGGGAGTGCTGTGCCTTGGTGAGCACGCCGAAGATGATGGCTTGCTGCAGCTTTACCGGGACAGCCAGACCCTGGCGGGCAAGCTGGGGCTGCAGCAGAGTGAGCATGGCTTCCATCCCCACATTACCCTGTTTCGCAAGGCCAAGGCCGGTCAGCTGCCAACGCTGTCGCCCGAGCCGTTAACCCTGAAACCTGAGCAGCTGCACTTATATTGGTCGGAATCAACCCCGAGCGGGGTGCGCTACCGGATATTGCACAGCTGGGATCTTGGCTGAGACCGTTCTGGTTCGGAACCCAGAGCGCCAGCTTAAAGACGAGCCCCGGCTCAGAGATTTTTATACATGATGCAGCAGTCGAGGCTGATGCCGCGGGGACTTTGGTAACTGGCCATGCGCTCCTCGCCGAATCCGCAGCGGCGATAAAAGTCGATGGCATTGAGGGTGGACTCCAGGCGCAGACGCTTAAGCCCTTTGTTTCGCGCCAGCGCTTCGGCGAAGGTCACCAGCGCCTGCCCCGTGCCCCGGCCCATTTCCGACGGGGCCACAAACACGGCTTCCAGCTGACCTTCACCGGGCAAAAGTTCAGGGTTATCGCAATCGAGCATCACGCTGCCGACCACCTGGGAACCCTGACTCCTTTCGCCGCGGCAGGCGATATAGAAGTGCCCGGCCACCACCTCGCTGAAGCCGGCGCTGGGCTGGCCCTCGGTCCAACTGGCCAGCAGGTCGTCCGGATAATGACCAGGGCAACCGGCCAAAATGGCTTGCACCCGCAGGTTCCAAATGGCCTGGGTGTCTTCCGCCGTGGCCTTGATAATTTTCAGCTCTGTTTCCCTCTGCATGCCTGTACTCCACTCCCTGAATAATCCAAGTTTCACGCTACCATGGAATCAACTGACGGGTAACCCTGATAAAAAAACGCCCCGACAATGCGGGGCGTCTTTTCAGTGCCGACAGCGGCTGAGACTCAATCAGTCCTTCAGCAGCTCGGCTATGGTCAGCACCCCGTGGGTGGTGGCACCGGCGGCCCACAGGGCACCGGCGCTGTCTTCAAAGGCGGCGGCCAAGTCCACGTGCAGCCACTTGGCCTCGGGGGCCACAAAGCGCCACAGGAAACCGGCGGCATTGGAGGCACCACCGGCACCGCCCCCCTTGACCGGACGGCTGTTGGCGGTATCGGCATAGGCCGAAGGACACATGTCCTTGTGCCAGGGCTCCAGCGGCAGGGCCCATACCTTCTCGGCCACAGCCTTGGCCTTGGTGCGGGCCAGGTCCAGCACGGCCTCATCGGGGGAGAAGATGGCGTTGTAGTTGCCACCCACGGCCATCACCGCGGCGCCGGTCAGGGTCGCTGCATCTATGATGAAAGGCGCACCCGAGGCAGAAGCGGCCTGCAGGCCATCGGCCAGCACCAGACGGCCCTCGGCATCTGTGTTAACCACTTCCACTGTCACACCGTTCTTGTAGCTGAGGATATCACCCAGTTTGAAGGCGCGGCCGCTGACCAGGTTCTCGGCGCAGCACAGGAACAGCTTGACCCGCTTGTTCAGGCCCTGACGTATGGCCAGGCCCAGGGCGGCGGTCACGGTGGCGGCGCCACCCATGTCGCACTTCATATTGAGCATGCCTTCGGAAGCCTTGAGGCTGTATCCGCCTGAGTCGAAGGTGATGCCCTTGCCCACCAAGGCCACGGACACAGGGGCGTCGGCCCCCAGCGGGTTATAATCCAGCTCCAGCATCACGGGTGGACGCTCGCTGCCACGGCCCACGGCGTGGATCCCCACCCATTGCTCTTCCAGCAGGGCTTCGCCTTCTATGATGCGGAAACTGACGGCATCACCACCCAGGGTCTTGAGCCAGTTGGCGGCCTGGGTGGCCAATTTTTGTGGTGGCAGGTTTTCCGGGGTTTCGTTGATAAGACCACGGGCAAAACGGGCCGCTTCCATACGTTGTTCCAGGGTGGCAACGGTTGCTGCATCGCCGGTCCAGTTCAGCTGCCAGCCCGGTTTGGCGGTGACAAAGCCCTGAGCGAACGACCACTGGCGATTCAGGTCCCAGTCTTGCCCTTCCAGGTTGACCGTGGTCACGCCCTGATTGCGCAGCTTGCGGGCCGCCATCTGGATCTGGCGCAGTTCATCGCCATTGCCCAGATGAATGCGGGCAGCACCGCCGTCAAAGGTCACATCGGCCTTGCCCCATTGGGGGGCGGCTGCTTCCTGGGTAAGAAGAACGCTCATTGCTTGTGTCATTGGAATTCCTTTATTTGGCTTGAGTATGTGCGGCTTTGCCACTGCAGGACCGGGATGCCGCAAATGGCATGAGTGTACTGCATCCACGCCGGTTAACCCAAGCCCCCAACGGAACGCTAATCTCTGAAGCCGGGCTTACGTGGCGGACAAATTCCAGTACACTGCCCCACTTAATGAGCCACATAGAAAGCGACAGGACAATCAAGGAGCCAAGATGCAATTCGACCCGCCATTGTCACAGGGAATACTGCTCAGAAGGTACAAGCGTTTCCTGGCCGATGTGCAGCTGCCGGACGGCAGCGAAATCACCCTGCACTGCCCCAACACGGGCTCCATGCGCCATTGTCTGTTTCCCGGTGAGCCTGTGTGGTTTTCCACCTCAGACAACCCCAAACGCAAATATGCCCATACCTGGGAATTGGCCCGGAACGACCAAGGGCAGCTTATCGGCATCAACACCGGCCGGGCCAATGCCCTGGCCGAGGAGGCGATTTTGGCCGGGCGCATTGCCGCCCTCAGCGGTTATCAAAGCCTGAAGCGGGAGGTTAAATACGGTGAGGAAAACAGCCGCATTGATATTCTGCTGAGCCAGGGCAGCGAGCCCGACTGCTTTATCGAAATCAAGAGCTGCACCCTGCTGGAACAGGGCCCGGATTTCGCCCCCGGCACTGGCTGTTTCCCCGATGCGGTGTCCGAGCGCGGCCAGAAACATTTGCGCGAGCTGATGGCGGTCCGCGCCGCCGGAAAAAGGGCGGTTTTGCTCTTTGTGGTGCAGCATTCTGGCATAGAAAAAGTAATGCCCGCAGACCATATAGACCCGCGTTACGGCGAGCTGCTGCGTGAGGCAAAATCGGCCGGAGTCGAGCTGCTGGCCTGGGCTGCCGAACTTTCGCCCCGGGAAGTGAAGCTCGTCAAAGAACTGCCGGTAGAATGTTGACGGCATAGAAAAAATGCCGGTCGAAATAATTGAAATCAGTGGCTAAAAAGCACATAGTCAAAGAATTAGCCATTGACAGAGTAAAATGTTTGCCAGCCTTGGCGTATTTTGCTATAGATAGCGGCCGATCTTACAGACGCCCGACAACGCAAATGATTACAGGAGATGCGTTATGCCTGAAGGCACTAAAAAACTTGGCGTACTCGCTATCGCAGGTGTAGAACCCTACCAGGAAAAGCCTGGTGAAGAGTATATGAACGACCTGCAGATGGGCCACTTCAAGAAGATCCTTGAAGCCTGGCGCAACCAACTGCGCGAAGAGGTGGATCGCACCCTCAGCCACATGCAGGACGAAGCCGCCAACTTCCCCGATCCCGTCGATCGTGCTGCCCAGGAAGAAGAATTCAGTCTGGAATTGCGTGCCCGTGACCGTGAGCGCAAGCTGATCAAGAAGATTGAAAAGACGCTGCAAAAGATCGAAGAAGATGATTTTGGTTTCTGCGATTCCTGTGGCGTGGAAATCGGTATCCGCCGCCTGGAAGCCCGTCCAACGGCCGATCTCTGCATCGATTGCAAGACCCTGGCCGAAATCAAAGAAAAGCAGATGGCCGGTTAAGCCGGTGACATCCAGCGCGGGGCCAAGGCCCCGCTCGCTTTTTCTGCCCCTGCTTTTTCTGCCCCTGATAGTTCCGCCCGTCCGCTTATGTCTCCGATAGCTGCATCCACCCCCTACATAGGCCGCTTTGCGCCCTCACCCTCAGGTGCCCTGCATTTTGGCTCCCTGATTGCCGCCCTCGGCAGCTATTTGCGTGCCCGCGCCATGCAAGGACACTGGCTGCTGCGCATCGAAGACATAGACCCGCCACGGGAAGTGCCCGGCGCCAGCGATGCCATACTGCGCACCCTCGAGGCCTTCGGTTTGCATTGGGATGGCGAGGTCTTGTACCAAAGCTCGCGCACCGAGGCCTACGAGGAACGGATAACCCAACTGCTCAGCGCAGGCGAGGCCTATTTCTGCCAGTGCAGCCGCAAACAAATCCAGGCCGCCGGCGGTATCTATGATGGCCACTGCCGGGATCTGGGCCTGACGGCGGGTGCCATCCGCATCCGCAACCACGCGGCCGTGGCCAGCTTTGAAGATAAACTCATCGGGTTGGTGCGGGTCGAGCCCGGCTTTGCCGGTGAAGATTTCATTATCAAGCGCAGCGATGGCCTCTATGCCTACCAGCTGGCGGTGGTAATGGACGATGCCATGAGCGGCATTACCGAGATAGTGCGTGGCTGCGATCTGATTGAGGCCAGCTGCCGCCAGCTGAGCCTGTTTCGCCAATTCGGCGCCCCCGAGCCCGACTTTCTGCATTTGCCCCTGGCCTGTGCCGAACCCGGTTTCAAACTGTCGAAGCAAAACCGCGCCCAGCCGGTGGATGATGACGATCCGGCCCCGGCGCTGCTCAGGGCCCTGACGTTTTTGGGGCAGGCGCCGGTGGACAGTGACAGCCCGGAGCGCATGTTGGCTCAGGCGGTCAGCCAGTTCACCCTGGATTCCATCCCCAGGCAAAGGGAGATACTGCTTGGCAGCTGATATATTCATCGGCTTGGTGGATTGCTGCCTGGCTCGGGCCGGCAACAGATCCGCTGTCACACATTGGCCCTGCTCACACAATTGCCCGGGCAGAGAGATACTGCTTGGCCGCTGATATACTCATCGGCGGTCATTTGGTATATGATACCCGCCAGATTTTTAACCCGATAACATGACGTTCCGAGGTGTCCCATTTTTCGCCGTATCAGTCAGTTCTGTAAACAGCTGTTTGTAGACCCAACCGTCGCTCCAACCGTTGAGGCGGTCAGCCAGACCGAATCCGGTTCGGGATTGAGTCTCAGCGTCGTTCCCAGAAATGCCCACACCATCTCCCGCAAGAGCATCAGCGAAAATGCCCTTAAGGTGTTGTATCGCCTGAATAAGGCCGGCTATCAGGCCTACCTGGTCGGTGGCGGTGTGCGCGATCTGCTGCTGGGTATGGAACCCAAGGACTTCGACGTGGTGACCAACGCCACCCCGGAAGACATCAAGAAACTGTTCCGCAACTGCCGTATCGTCGGCCGTCGCTTCCGTCTGGCCCACATAGTCTTCGGCCGTGACGTGATTGAGGTAGCCACCTTCCGTGGTCACCATGGCGAAGAGGACGGCGATAAGATTTCCAAGGCCAATGCCGAGGGCCGCTTGCTGCGCGACAACGTTTACGGCGACATAGATGAAGACGCCGAGCGTCGTGACTTTACCGTCAACGCCCTGTATTACGATATTGCCGACTACTCCATTCGCAGCTACGGCGGCGGCATGGAAGACCTCAACGATGGCATGCTGCGCCTGATTGGCGATCCCGAGACCCGCTACCGCGAAGATCCCGTTCGCATGATCCGTGCCGTACGCTTTGCCACCAAGCTCGGCATGCGCATCGAAGATGCCACCGCAGCGCCAATCCGTACCCTGGCGCCACTGCTGCGTGACATTCCCGCCGCCCGAATGTACGAGGAAGTGCTCAAGCTGTTCTTCGCCGGGAAGGCCCAGGCCAACTACCAGATGATGCAGGACTATCAGCTGTTCGAGCCCCTGTTCCCGCTGCTGCAAAACAGCATCAACGAGTCAACCAAGGGGCCGGCGGCCCGCATGGTGCAACTGGTGATGCGCAACACCGACCTGCGGGTGCTGGAAGACAAGCCCGTGACCCCGGCCTTCTTCTACGCAGCTCTGCTCTGGTATCCGCTGCGGGCCCGCGCCGAGGAAATCGCCCTGGAAAGCGGCTTGGGTATCTATGATGCCTATTTCGCCGCCATGGGTGATGTGATGGAGCAGCAATGCCAAACCATTAGTATTCCGCGCCGTTTCAGCACCCCGGCCAAGGACATCTGGCAGCTGCAGATGCGCTTCGAGCGCAGCATGGGCACCCGAGCCTTCAAGCTGATGGAAAATCCCAAGTTCCGCGCCGCCTACGATCTGCTGCTGCTTCGGGCCGAGGCCGAGGGTGGCCCATTGGCCAAAACCGCCGCCTGGTGGCAGCGTTTTGTTGAAGCCGACGAAGACGAGCGCGGTGACATTGCCCGCGCCAGCAACAAGGGTGCCGGCAAGAACCGCAAGTCGCGGGTCCGCCGTCGCCGTGGTCCCTCAGAGGGTGGTCAACAGGCGGCCAGCGGCGAATGACCCGGGTCTATATCGCCCTCGGCGCCAACCTCGCCGAACCCAAGCAACAATTGGACAGGGCCTGTGCGGCCCTGTCTGCTTTGGCGGCCCCCGGTAGCTTCAGGGTGTCATCCTATTACGCCTCCCGCCCCATGGGAGAGGTGGTCCAGCCCGACTATGTCAATGCGGTGGCAAGCCTGGAGACAGAGTTGGCACCGCTGGCGCTGCTGGACGCGCTGCAGGCCATAGAGCTTGACCAGGGCCGCGAGCGCCTGCTGCGCTGGGGCCCCAGAACCCTGGATCTGGATTTGTTGCTCTATGGCGATATCACCATGGACAGCGAGCGCCTGACCCTGCCCCATTACGGCATGAAACAACGCAGTTTTGTGCTGGTGCCCTTGCATGAGCTGACACCGGATTTGGTCCTGCCCTGCGGCACGTCCCTGGGTGACCTGGTCAACCAGGCATTACGGGACGAGCTTCATCAACTGGGCCAAGAGGATTGAAGTCCGACCAGAGTTGGCATATAACTCCACTTCCACACGCAGTATAAGATTGACCTATATGGCTAAAGTGACTACATCAAGCCTGCTGAAAATGAAGCAGGAAGGCAAAAAATTCTCGGCCCTGACGGCCTATGACGCCAGCTTTGCCGGCGCCTTTGATGCCGAAGGCATTGAAATATTACTGGTGGGGGATTCCCTGGGCATGGTGTTGCAGGGCAATGAAGACACCCTGCCGGTGACCACGGACGAAATCGCCTATCACACCCGCTCGGTGCGCCGCGGCATCAAACAATCACTGCTGATCGCCGACATGCCCTTTATGAGCTACGCCACCCCTGAGCAGGCCATGCACAATGCCGCCATCCTGATGCAGGCCGGTGCCAACATGGTCAAGCTCGAAGGCGGCCAGTGGCTGCTGCAAACCGTCACCATGTTGACCGAGCGCGGCATCCCCGTGTGTGCCCACCTGGGCCTGACGCCGCAGTCGGTCAACGTGTTCGGCGGCTTCAAGATCCAGGGCCGCGACGAGGCCAATGCCAAACGCATTCTCGAGGAAGCCAAGGCCCTCCAGGCCGCCGGTGCCCAACTCCTGGTACTGGAATGCATCCCCGCCTCCCTTGCCAAGACCATCACAGAGGCCCTGACCATACCCGTTATCGGCATTGGCGCCGGTGCCGACACCGATGGCCAGATCCTGGTGATGCACGATGTTCTGGGGATCTCCAGCGGCTACATACCCAAGTTCTCCAAGAACTACCTGGCGCAAACCGGTGAAATTCGCGCCGCGGTAAAAGCCTTTAAGGAGGAAGTTGCCAACGGCACTTTCCCCGGCAAAGAACACACATTTAATTGAGATCCAGATGCATACCACAGCGTTAATTGATGAGATCCGCGCCCAGGTTCGCGCCTGGCGTGCCCGCGGCGAAACCGTGGCCTTTGTGCCCACCATGGGTAACCTGCATGCGGGCCATATTCACCTGGTAAATGAAGCCCGCAAGCGTGCCGACCACGTGGTGGCATCCATCTTCGTCAACCCCATGCAGTTTGGCAAAAATGAAGATCTCGACGCCTATCCACGCACCCTGGCCGATGACCAAGCGGCCCTGACCGCCGCCGGTTGTGAACTGCTGTTTACCCCAACACCCGAAATCATCTATCCCAAGGGCCTGGACGCCCAGACCTTTGTGGAAGTGCCGGGTATTTCCGATGTACTTTGCGGTGCCAGTCGTCCGGGGCACTTCCGCGGTGTGGCCACCATAGTGCTGAAACTGTTCAACATAGTGCAGCCCGATGTGGCTCTGTTTGGTCGCAAGGACTTCCAGCAGCTGCTGGTGATCAGGACCATGGTGGAAGATCTGTCGCTGCCGCTGGAGATAGTAGGCATAGACACAGTGCGCGAAGCCTCGGGCCTGGCCATGAGTTCACGCAATGGCTATTTAACTGCCGACGAGAAGCAGCGCGCTGCGGCCCTGAAGCGCGCCCTCGACCAACTGGCGAGCGACATTCAAGCCGGCATGTCCGTTGCGCAGGCCTGCACCAAGGCCAATGACAGCCTGCGCCAGGCGGGATTCACCCCCGACTATATGGAAGTGCGCAGTGCCAGAACCCTGGCCGAGGCCACAGACGCCGATCGGGAACTGGTGGTGCTGGCCGCCGCCCAGTTGGGCAAGGCCCGGCTGATAGACAATCTGTGCTTTAACCGCTGAGCCACAGGCTATAAACAAGGGGGAGCACCGGCTCCCCCTTGTTATTTGCGTGGTGGAACACGCCAGCCCTAACCACCCAAACCCTTATAAAAAAACTGGTTTTTAGATAATGATTGGGCCATATTAAACACATTCACCCGCATCGCCGGCTCCAAACACAGACATGGGAACCCAGGCCAGATGGTAAAACTTGTCACCTGCATCCTCTGTTTACTGCCCCTGGCCGCTCAGGCCAATACCATCTACAAGTGCATCAAGGACGACAAGGTGGTGTTCTCCCAATCCGTGTGTCCCAGTGAGTTCAAACAACACGAAATCAGCTACCAACTGGGTGTGACCACAGAGGTGGACTCGGATCATGCCAAGATGAACGACCCGCTGCAGGCGCTGCTGAGCAAACACGCCCTGTCGCCGGAAAAGCTGCTGCAGTTGCTCGACAGCGAGCTGTACCGGCTGAAGCAGGAGAACAGCTACTATGAGATCCTGCGCGCCAGCGAGATGCAGAAACTGGAGCGCAAGCGCTATTGGCAGGAAAAGCGAGAGGACGACGCCCAATACCTGGCGGACAAGAAAGAACTCAACGACCGCTTTGACGCCCTTATCAAGCTCAACGAGGACACCATGGCCGAGTTGAGCCTGCGCCGGGATCTGATAGCTGCCGAAACCTTGCCGCTACAGCCGAGGAAATAGCCTCAGGTGCGTAAGCCTATGCCGCGGGAAATCAAATAATAGGCCAGCAGCCACAAGCCACCGCAAAATCCCAACATCACAGCAAAGGACAGGCCCAGGCCTATATCGGCAAAGCCGAGGAAGCCGTAGCGGAAGATGTTGATCATATAGACCACGGGGTTGAGCGACGACACGCCGCGCCAGAAGTCCGGCAGCAGTGACAGGGAATAAAATACCCCGCCAAGGTAGGTCAGCGGCGTCAGCACAAAGGTGGGGATAATGCTGATGTCATCGAAGCTCTTGGCAAACACCGCATTGATAAGCCCCCCCAGGGAAAACAGCACAGAGGTCATCAGCACTGTCAGGGCCACCAGCCCCAAATGCTGCACGCTCAAATCCACGAAGCACATGGCCACCAGCGTCACTATCAGGCCCACACACAGGCCGCGGGCCACACCGCCACCGACGTAGCCGGCAATCATCACATAGTGGGGCACGGGGGCAACAATCAGCTCCTCCAGATTACGCTGGAACTTGGCGCTGAAAAAACTCGAGGCCACGTTGGAGTAGGAGTTGGTGATAACCGACATCATGATAAGGCCGGGGGCGATAAACTCCATGTAGGAAACGCCACCCATTTCGCCGATACGGCTGCCCACCAGGTTGCCGAAAATCAGGAAATACAGGGTCATGGTGATGGCCGGCGGCACGAGGGTCTGGACCCAGATGCGGGTAAAGCGGGTGATTTCCTTGTACAGAATGCTCTTGAATGCTGTCAGGTACAGGGCCTTCATGGACGTGCTCCTTTATTCTCCACCAGGGCCACAAACAGTTCTTCCAGGCGGTTGGCCTTGTTGCGCATGGAGATCACCTCGATACCCAGTTCGCTCAAACGGGCAAACAGGCTGTTGAGGCTGTGGGACTTGGCGATGTCCACTTCCAGGGTGTGGGGATCGGTCAGGCGGGCGGGTATATCGCCCAGCTCGGGCACGGCCTCAAGATCCTGCCCCAGATCCAGCACAAAGGTCTCCATATTCAGGGTCGCCAGCAGTTTCTTCATGCTGGTGCACTGCACCAAAACGCCCTGATCTATGATGCCTATGTTGCGGCACAGCATCTCGGCCTCTTCCAGGTAGTGGGTGGTGAGTATTATGGTCACCCCCTGGCGATTGAGCTGCTGCAAAAAAGTCCACATGGAGCGCCGCAGCTCAATATCGACCCCGGCGGTGGGCTCATCGAGAATGAGCAGCTTGGGTTCGTGCATCAGAGCCCGGGCTATCATCAAGCGCCGCTTCATGCCGCCGGACAACTGCCGCGAGGCGGTGTTGCGCTTGTCCCACAGATCCAGTTCCTTCAGATACTTCTCGGCCCGAACCAGGGCCAGCGGCCGCGGCACCCCGTAATAACCGGCCTGGTTGACCACGATTTGCAGCACAGTCTCGAACTGGTTGAAGTTGAATTCCTGGGGCACCAGGCCGATACACAGCTTGGCCTGCTCCAGCTCCCGGTCAATATCGTGGCCGAAGACCTTCACCTTGCCGCCGGTCTTGTGTACCAGGGAGCTAATAATGCCTATGGTGGTGGACTTACCGGCGCCGTTGGGTCCCAGCAGGGCGAAGAAATCCCCCTGCTCAACCTTGAGGCTGATGCCCTTGACGGCTTCGGTACCGCCGGCGTAGGTCTTGCGCAATTCAGCAATTTCGAGTGCGGCAATGGAGCTCATGCTTTCTCTCTGTAGGCTTGGTTTATCTCTGTGTATCCCGATGAAAAACGGGGGCCAGGCCCCCGTTAATGCGCAGCAGACAAGCAGCTTATTCCAGCGGAATGACCTTGGCAATGTAAGGCAGATTGCGGTACTGCTCGGCGTAATCTATGCCATAGCCGACGATGAATTCATCGGGAATGGTGAAGCCGACGAAATCCACCGGCACATTGACCTCGCGGCGCTCCGGCTTGTCCAGCAGGGTGCACAGGGCCAGGCTTTTGGGCTCACGCAGCAACAGCATTTCCCGCACCTTGTTGAGGGTGTTGCCTGAGTCGATCAAATCTTCCACTATCAGCACATCGCGACCGGCAAGATCCGACTGCACGTCCTTGAGAATTTTGACGTCACGGGAGCTGGTCATGGCATTGCCATAGCTGGAGACCGACATAAAGTCGATTTCCACATGGCCCTTGATGCGGCGGCACAGATCCGCCATGAAGACCACGGAGCCCTTGAGCAGGCCCACCATCAGCAGGCGCTCACTGTTGGCGTAGTGGGCATTGATGCGCTCAGCCATCTCGTTCAGTTTCTGGTCAATGGCCTCGGCCGAGATCATCTCTTCAATGGTGTGTTTCATATTACTCTCAATTATCAGATACCTGCGGGCTGGCAAGCTTGCCATAGCCCCAACGCCCCAGGAGTTGCTGGTCTATGCCCAGGTGGTCCAGTATGCGGGCGACCATGAAGTCTACCAGATCTGCCACCGATTGGGGATTGTGATAAAAGCCCGGTGCCGCCGGCATTATGGTGGCCCCCATGCGCGTCAATGACAGCATGTGCTCCAGATGAATGGCATTGAAGGGGGTTTCCCTTGGCACCAGGATCAGCTGACCGCGCTCCTTGAGCACCACGTCCGCCGCCCGCTCCAGCAGGTTATTGCTCATACCGGTGGCCACGGCCGCCAGGGTGCCGGTGGAACAGGGGCAAATCACCATCTGCTTCGGCGCCGCCGAGCCCGAGGCCGGGGGTGAAAACCATTCTTCCTTGCCAAGCAGACGCAACTCACCTGCATCTGTGCCCAGCAGGCTGCGCAGCTGGGCCTCGGCCTTGTTGCTGTCGCTGCTGAGCTTGAGTCCCTCTTCGGTGGCCAGCACCACCCGGGCGGCGCTGGACACCATAAGGAACACAGTGTATTCGGCATTGAGCAGGCATTGCAGTAACCTCAGGCCGTAGGGGGCGCCCGAGGCACCGGTCCAGGCCAGGCTGATACTTTTGGGGTTGGCTGTGATCACTGTGTGTCCCTGTAATTAAGTCCCGATTCAGGCCCTGTGTTTGAGCGCGTCCAGCAGCTTGCCGTGAATACCGCCAAAACCACCGTTGCTCATCACCACTATGCTGTCACCGGCTTGGCTGGACGCCACCACCCCGGCAACCAGGGTATCAATATCATAGTCCACCTGCACCGGCAGCGGTGCCTGGGCCATGGCAGCGGCCAGATCCCAGCCGATATTGTCGGCCTGGTACAGGAAGGCCAGGTCCGCCAGCGCCATGGAGCCCGCCAGGGTGTCCTTGTGCACCCCGCGCTTCATGGTATTGGAGCGCGGCTCCAGTACCACAATGATCCTGCCCTCGCCCACGGCGGCCCGCAGCCCCTGCAAGGTAGTGGCAATGGCGGTGGGATGATGGGCAAAGTCATCAAACACCCTGACCCCACCAGCCTCACCCAGCAGCTCAAGGCGCCTTTTCGGCGGCGCAAATTTGGCCAGTGCCTCGATGGCGGCGGCAGGTGCCACGCCCACATGGCGGGCGGCGGCTATGGCCATGGCGGCGTTTTCCATGTTGTGCTTGCCGAGCAGGCTCCAATCGAGCACGCCCTGCACTTCGCCCTGGAACAACACCTCAAACCTGTGGCTGTCGTCGCTCAGGGCACGCACCTGCCAGTCGGCGCCATTCCCATGGCTGAAGGCTTCCTGCTCGCTCCAGAGCCCCTGGACCAGCACCTGCTTAACCGCCTCGCTGTCCTTGGGCCAGATAACCTTGCCGCTGGCGGGCACGGTACGGATCAGGTGATTGAACTGACGCTGGATATCGGCGAGGGAATCGAAGATGTCGGCATGATCGAATTCCAGGTTGTTGATAACCAAAGTGCGCGGCTGGTAGTGGACAAACTTGGAGCGCTTGTCGAAGAAGGCGCTGTCGTATTCATCGGCCTCAACCACGAAGAAAGGCGAGTTGCCGAGCCTCGCCGAAACCCCGAAATTCTGTGGTACGCCGCCGATAAGGAAGCCCGGCTCATAGCCGCAATCTTCCAATATCCAGGCCAGCATGCTTGAGGTGGAGGTTTTGCCGTGGGTGCCGGACACGGCCAACACCCAGCGACCGGGCAAAATATGATCCCGCAAAAACTGCGGGCCCGAGGTATAGGCCAGGCCCTTGTCCAGCACGGCCTCGACACAGGGATTACCTCGGCTCATGGCATTGCCTATGACCACCAGATCCGGCGCCGGATCCAATTGAGAAGGGTCAAAACCGCTGATAAGGGCAATCCCCTGCTGCTCCAGCTGGGTGCTCATGGGCGGATAAACATTGGCATCGGACCCTGTCACCTTGTGTCCCATTGCCCTGGCGAGCAGCGCCAGGCCGCCCATGAAAGTGCCGCAAATGCCAAGAATATGTACGTGCATAGACCCCATTCCGGGCGCTTGACCAAGCCTGAGCGCCTCATCCAGAAAAATAATCAGCGGCTATTGTACCCAGATGCTCCCAAGGTGGCGAGCACGGGCTTTAGGCGGATAAGAAGCATTAAAAAAGCCGCTCACAGACGGCTTTTTCGGATGAAAGATCATTTGAGCGCTTTGGTTTATTTGAGCGCTTTGGGTGGCATATCCAATGTGGTATCGGATTCGGCGGACTGAGCCAGCTCGCCGGCATCGTTTTCCTCGAAGAAGTGCACCAGCACCCCGAGAATATGCAGACCAAACACAAAGTAGATCAGATCTACCGCCCACAGGTGGGCTTCCTTGGCGTAGTAGGCCAGATCTTCGCTAAAGGGAGTATCAGTGCCGTTCCACCAAAGCACACCGAACAATTCCAGCGGCTTGCCATCGGCCAGCACCAGGGCCAGACCTGTCAGCGGCATGGCAATCATCAGAAAATACAAGGTCAGGTGGTTCAGCCTTGCCAGCACAAGTTGATACTTGTGACGGTAATGGGTTTGCACCGGACGCTTGTCCATGATGTAGAGCCACAGAGACCGCAGCAACAGGAACAGAATAAACCAGCCACCAAACTTCTGGTGGTACAAGGTCGCCTCCGCACGCTGGCTGGAGTTACTGGCGAAATCCAGCATGATGGGCATGGAAAACAGCAGAATGATAAAATACACCGCACAAATCCAGTGCAACAGCCTGGCTATCTTGTAGCCATAGTCATGGATAAGATTGGATATCATGTTTGATTCTCCTAAGCAGGATCTCCCCCAGGGTAGTCGGGAGCCCGCAGGCTCCCGTTATCCTCAGAAGAACTTCTTGTAACTCAGCGAGACTGTGTCCACCGAATCGGCCAGGGCCAGGTTGCTGAAGGCACCGACCACATCGTCGAGCTGGAAGTATTGCTCGTCGTTGTTATCGTAGGTCATGTGCTCGTAACCCAATCTGACTTCGGCGGTGGGATCGAGACGATAAATCAGGGTCACGGTCGCCCACACTTCACGGCTGTCTACCAGGCCATAGTCTTTCTCTGTGCCGGCGTCATCACCGGTCAGGATCCGCGAATCCAGATCCTGGTTGATATCGGTGTAATTGACATCGGCTTCGAGGGCCAAACTGTCCTCAACCAGCTCCCATTTGGCATTCAGACCGTAGACATTGGCGGCATCGGCGAAGAATACCCGCCAGGTGCCATTGCGCTCGCCATATTGGTCCTCATCATACTCATTTCGACCCGCGTAAACTGTGATCTGGCTCTGAGCTGTAGGCATATAAGCAAAATCCAAACTATAGCTCTTGGTCTTGCTGTTCTGGACGCCGAAGTTATCCGGCTCACCGTAACTCAGGTCCTTGTAGTCACCCATCAAACCGATGGAAAACTCGGCGCTGGGGTTATACCTGAGGTTCAGTTGCAGCCTGTCGGTCTGGACATCGCCCTTGTGACGCTGACGCAGCAGCGGATTGATGGGCTGGCCGAACACGCTCTTTTCGGGGGCAATGTATTCATTGGCCTCCCTGTCTTCACGGCTGACCTTAAGCTCGGCATCCACGCTGGTGACCGGACTCAGGTTAACCCTGAGCCACAACTTGTCGGTGTCGCTTTCCTTGGCCACAGAACTGGTGCGCTCGAAGGCCTTGGTCTGGGCGCCGGCGCTGAGTTTCACCAGTTGATTGATGCGCCAGTAACCGTCAATGGCATACTCACGCTCGCTCCAGGACAGCGGCATACTGCTGTAGGTGCCCCTTGGCGAGGTGCCATCAATCATGGAATAGGTGATTTCCAGTGGCGCGGTGCGGTTGTCCCTGTCGGTGTCGCGCATCAGCAGGTTAACGCCCACGGCCGAAGAGAATCTGTGGTTCAGATAGAACTTGAGATCCCGGTAATCCACCTCGCCGTTGAGGCTGTCGACGGGCTGTTCAATGTCGGCATTGATTGAGGCAGCCAGGAATTGGGCATTCTGGCGTGCCTTACCCTTGGCTGCGTAAAGCTGTATGCGGGTTTTATCGCCCAGGTTATACAGCAGATCCGCATTAACCTGGTGGAACTGGTTATCCGGATCCACCCCGAGGCGCGACGCGATAGACTTGCCCTTGCTCAGTACCGTGATGTCCTGGAAGTCGAAGTTGTTTTCATAACCCGAATACAGGTAGCCCACGGAGAACTGGTAGTGACTGCCCAGGTACTGCAGCTTGGTGGTCAGTTCAGTGGTCAGACTGTCGATGGCTTCAGCCAGAAACACGGGGCCGCCGTAGGCGCCGCGGGTACGGGAACCGTCTTTGTCTGTCTGACTGTAGCTCAGTGCCAGATTCCAATGCTCCAGGAAGTCCCAGTTCAGGCCCAGTTCCAGGTTTTGCCGGCTCAGGGCCGAATCCACATCGCCCATATCACTGCCGGGCGCGCCCAGATTGGTGGTGCCCCAGGCGGCGTGATACAAACTCTGGGCACCGTTCATAAACAGTTCGCGGTAATAGTTTTCCTGATAATCCAGGTTTACCTTGTAGCTGCCAATGGAGCCGAAGGCCAGCTGCAACTGCTGCGCATCCGTGCCCAGATCCCGCAGGTCCATCTCGTAAAAACGGGCCTTTTCTTCATCCTTGGTATCCAGGGAGAAGATGTGGCCGTTGAGTATGGCACTCAGACCTTTTTCGGATTCGCCGTTGAACTGGCCATAGCGCAGCGAGTCATCAAAGATGTACTTGGTGCCTATATCAATCCAGTTGGTGAATTCCACCAGACGGGTAGTTTCATAGGGAATATCATAAAAATCAGAATCTTCTTCGTCATCGGCGGCACTGGCACATAAAGGCAGGGCACCGTAGAGAGCGAGCAGGATCCAGGAAGCCAGTTTGGATGTTTTCATAATAATCGCTCCTTATCTGTGCCGCTTGATGCCGGATGGATGGTTGGAACCATGGACCGACGAGTGACAGTTCACACAGCCCTTCTGGTCAAACTTGGAGTCCCCGGGCAGGTTGAGTGCGGAGTCGTGACCGCCCTTCTGCATGTGGCAGCTCTGACACAGGTAAGGTGAACGCACCTTCAACAGACGCATATTGTTGGAACCGTGGGCCAAATGGCAGTTGAGGCAGTTTTCGGTCACCGGCTCATGCTCCCACAGGAAGGGGCCGCGTTTCTCGGCATGACAGCTGTAGCAGGTCTCGTTGACGGTAAAGCCGGTCAACAGCGACGGGCCATTGCTGCCGTGCACCTGGTGACAATCGCTACAGGTCACCAGGCCTTCCTTCATCGGATGGTGGCTGGCGCGGTTGCTGTCGATACGCTCATTGGTATGGCAGCTGTAGCACTTCTCGGCCTGGAGCTTTTTATCCAGCATGGGGTCATTTTGGGTGTGCAGCTCGTGGCAGCTGGTGCAGCTGACATCGGCCTGTTCGTGGGCACTGCCCTGCCACTGGGCTACATGCCCCTGTTTCTGGTGACAATTGAGACAGGCTTCTTCGCGGTCTTTAACCGGCGACAGCCCTAGGCTGGTGTTGAAGTTGATGGCGGGCGCGGGACGCACCTCGTCATCCTGCAGGTTGGCACCGTGACCGGCGCTGGGGCCATGGCAGGATTCACAGCCGCGGTTATCCTTGGCAAAAGGCGAATCTTTATCGGCTATCACCGCATGGACTGTGTGCTGAATTGCCATAATCGGCTTTTGGGCATCCACGTCGTGACACTTCATACAACCCTTGGTCCCCCGCGGATCGTATTGGGGGCCATCGTCGGCTATTGCTGGTTGCGCAAGCAGCAACCAGCCGACTGCGGCCAGCAGGCTCAGTTTTTTCATCATCACTCCACCCTATGGTTTTTTTATTGTGTTTACGTTCCTAACTCATTGCTTTACTGCGTTAATCGTTCCATCGCCGCCCAGGGTCAGCGAATATTCGAAGCTGACAATGTGGAAGCGGCCATTGGAGGACTGGTCATGGAGGGCCAGGCCTATGTTGTATTGCTTGCCGGGTGCCAGCGCCTTGTGATTGGCATCTGCCGCCAATGGCCGGCTGAAGTCCACCACCCAGTCGGCGCCGCCATCGGTCACCTGGGCAGTCACCAAGGGGCTGTCGTTGGTTTGGCGATCCTTGAGAATGATGCCGTCTATGACGCTCACATCGGCGGCACTGTTAAACCTGGCTTGCCAGTATTCGAGGAAATAACCCTTGGCCATCAGTCCGGCCAGGTCCCCATCGGCGACAAAATCTGTGCCGCCACCGATACGCTTCTGGATTGCAGTGCGACTGCCTTCCAGATACTTAGTGATTTCACGACCTGCCGCTTCCGGCATGGCTGTGCTGTCCTGGTGACACACGGCCCAGCAACCGCCCTGGGCAAACTCGGGCACACCGCCGTCATCGAGCATCACGGTCAGTTTCTGCTGGTACTTGCTGTCCATGACCTTGCCGCCGCCGGAGGTCTTGGGCACCTGCACCCTCAGGTAGAAATTGCCGCCATCAAAGGCAGCCTGCACCCTGGCGTTGACGAAGGGAGTGCGGCCCGGGAAGGGATCTGTGTCTGTCTTGCCGCCCACCTGGTTGGGACCGAATTTCTTCTCATCCCCGGTATGGCACTCAAGGCAGTGCATGCCGCGTTTTTCAAAGCGGGCAGCACCGTCGTGGGCCTTCTTGTCGTACATCCATTCCATGCCAGTCTGGCCGGTGTAAAACATAGGAACTTCTTTCACCGGGGCCGCAGTCCAATCCAGGGCCAGTGCCGGTGCAGATGCCAGCAACAGTGGGGAGCACAGGCCTATGAGTGACAGTGACAATGAACCGAATTTGTTATTCATCTTGTGTGTTCCTAGAGTTTGAATTGTTTGATCATTTGGTTCAGTTCCAGCACCAGGGCCAACAACTGCTCTGTTTGCTGCTGATTCGACTTGGAATGACTGGCGGTCTCTTCAGAGATACTCTTGATTTCCAGCACGTTGTGATTGATGTCCTGGGTCACCCGGTTCTGCTCATCGGAGGCAACGGCCATCTGATGGTTGAGCTCGTTGATCCCGGCAATCTTGTCGGCTATCTCCCGCAGAGAATCCACCGCCCGCTGCACTTGATTGATGCCGTTTTCGGCGGTTTGTTTGGCGGGTTCAACAAATTTCACCGCGGCATCGGCTTCTTTCTGCAGCGATGCGATCATGTCTTCGATTTCCCGCGCGGAATCATGGGTCTTCTTCGACAGGGCCCGCACCTCATCGGCCACCACGGCAAAACCGCGGCCATGTTCGCCGGCACGGGCGGCCTCAATGGCGGCGTTGAGTGCCAGCAGGTTGGTCTGCTCGGCAATGCTCTTGATCACCCCAAGCACGCTGCCGACATCGCTGGTCTTGTCATTGAGCTTGGTGATCATCATGGCGGCATTTTCCACCTCATGGGCGAGGGAGCTGATGGCCTGAATCGAGTCTTCGGCCACCTTGATGCCTTCCAGACTGAGGGCATTGGCTTCGTCGGACATCTTGGCGGCATGGGCGGCGTTGGCACTGACTTCGAGGGAGGATTGCTCCATTTCGGCTATGGCAGTGGCCACCTGCTCGGTGGAGGACGTCTGATACTCTATGGCCTCCACCGTTTGCTTGGATTGCTGATTGATACGACCCACGGCCTCGTTGACCTCTTCGGTAGCCTCGGACACCTGCTCCATGCTGCCGTGGATAAATTCCATCATGCGGTTGAACACCCGTCCCACCTTGCCAAACTCGTCCCGGGAATCCACTTCCACCCGGGATACCAGATCGCTGTCTTTTTCGATGCGCACTATGCTGTTCATCAGGTTGTTGAGCGGGCCTGTCACCACGGTGCGGATCAGCACGGCAAAAAGACCGAAACCGGCCAGAAACAACAGCAACTGGATGGCGGTGGATTTCAATATGTTCTGGAAAATCTGCTCATCCAGCGCCTTGAGCGAGTAGTCGATGCGCACAGTCCCCACCAGGGTACCGTCATCGACCTTATGACAGCCCAGACAATCTGTGCCCCGGTAGTCCGCGAGAGCATAGAAGGGGTTGATAATGGTCAGTACCTGGCCATCTTCACCTTCCCAAATCTGTTCCAGGGTCTGGCCGGAACCTTCCAGTGACTGGCGTTCCAGCTCATCCTTGGGTTTCTGTTCGGCAGGTCCGGGAGCAAACTCTCCGTCATTCATGGTGTTCATAATCGGATGGCGGATCATGCGCACATCCAGCACCCCTTCCTGAGCCATGACCTTTTGCTTCACCAGATCCCTGTCTTCCATTTCATCGTTGATCATCATCAGATTCATCATATCGATGTAGAAGTAGCTCATGGTGTCAACACGCTGCCGGGCCATGTCGTAGGACATGCTTTTCTCTGAGTGGTAAACGGTGGCAATGGTGGCAACAGTGATAAACAGAAACACAATAGACAGGGACGCAAACACCTTGCCGGTGACTGAGCCGATCATGTTACGAAAGAGTCTTGCCATAGCGTGTTCCTTAAAAAACTGGTCGATGGAGCCGCTCCCACAGAAGTTGCAGCACTTTCTAGCAGAGAAGAAAAAGTCCTTTATTGATGTAGGACAATTTATTTAACAAACGCTTAAGCATAGCCGTGGTTTTGTCGAATAAAAAACAATGACATAAGCGCTTTTCGGGAAATTTCTTGTTTTTATTCAAGGCTGTGATCGGGCGCACACTGCATACGGTATGCACCTTCGCTCCCTCCCGGTGACGCTGCAGCCGATGCGACAAAAATACAACACGTCCAAAACAGACGTTTAACCATCTAGACGTCTAAATTGACAGAAGGCTGGTTATCCCATATTCTTTCGCCTAAGTTGAGGGCTAACCAGCCGTACTTAATAAGCATTCTCCCGGAAAAACAGACCTTTGTAGGTCAGATGCCGGGACTCACGAGAGAATTCAGATTGAACCAAGCGACTAACGCTGCGGCCAGCCAACGCTCGCCCGCTTCCTTTGTGGCCCTGTTGCCACTGTTTTTATTTCTGGCCCTGTTTATCGGTGCCGGACTCTATTTCCAACACCAGGGGGTGGAATTCGCCTTCTACCAACTGCCCAGCGTGGTGGCCATATTGCCGGCCATTATTCTGGCGCTGGCCCTGTCAAAGCAAAGGCTGAACCGGGCCATAGATACCTTTATGGAGGGTATTGGCCACAGCAACATCATAGCCATGTGCCTGATTTACCTGCTGGCCGGCGCCTTTGCCGCCGTAGCCAAGGCCACTGGCGGTGTGGATGCCACGGTTAACCTGGGGCTGTCGCTGATCCCCTCCAATTTGCTGCTGCCGGGTTTCTTTGTGATTGCGGCCTTTATTTCCACCGCCATGGGCACCTCCATGGGCACCATAGCCGCCGTGGCGCCCATAGCACTTGGGGTATCCGATCAGGCCCAGATAGATCATGGGCTGATGGCCGGTGCCGTATTGTCCGGTGCCCTGTTCGGTGACAATCTGTCGATCATTTCCGATACCACCATAGCCGCAACCCGCACCCAGGGCTGTGACATGAAAGACAAATTCCGTGAAAACCTGATGTTTGCGGCTCCGGCAGCCCTGATCACCCTGGTGGTATTCATTTTTGCAGGCCAGGGAGAGGCCCAACTGAGCGCCGGCCAGCCGGATTTACTCAAGGTGCTGCCCTATCTCACCATTCTGGTGTTGGCGGTGGCCGGTCTAAACGTGTTTGTGGTGCTCACCCTCGGCATAGTGCTGGCGGGTTTGACCGGACTGGTGGGCGATGGCTATGGACTGGTGCAGTTCGGCCAGGACATTTACACAGGTTTTGGCAATATGCAGGAGATCTTCATCCTCTCCATGCTGGTGGGCGGTCTTGCGGCACTGATGCAACAGCAAGGTGGTCTGGCGTTTGTCAGCCGCGGCATTGAAGCCCTTATCCGACGCTTTTCCAGTGCCCGTGGCGAGGCATCCTGCCGCGCCGCCGAACTGGGCATGGCCGGAATAGTGTCCCTGACCAATACCTGCGTGGCCAACAACACTGTCTCCATTGTGGTCAGCGGTGAAATTGCCCACGAGCTGGCCCGCAAGCACGGCGTCAGCCCCAAGCGTGCCGCCAGTATATTGGACATTTTTTCCTGTATCGTTCAGGGGCTTATTCCTTACGGTGCCCAAGCGCTGTTGTTGGCGACAACCTTTGCCATCAGCCCGCTGGAAGCTGTATCCTATGCTTGGTATTGCCTGATCCTCGCGGTGGTAGCCGTGACCATAGTGGTACTGCGCAAGCGCCACTGAGTCACACGTGGGGACAGCTGAACAATTTAACCCCGCATACAGGGCTGAGCGTCATGGCAGACGAAGAAAGAACCGGCTACGGCCAGTACGATCCCCATAGATTGGTGTTTCATATGTCCATCGGTGGGGTGAGCATTTGTGCCCTGGGCATGTTTATTGCCCTGTTCGGGGTGTTCCAGCAGCAGGGCTGGGAGACACTGAATCTGCGGGTCGATCGTCTCGGCGACTATCTCAGCTCGCCCATGGCCTACGTCTACAATATCAGCCTGCTTTTTGCCGGCGTCAGCTTTATCACTGCCATGCTGGGACTCTATAACCTGCGCTATAACGAGTTCAGTCGCTACCTGGCCATAGTGGGTGCCTGCGCCGGCTTGGGGATCATGCTTATCGGCATCTATCCCTATAACGATGCCATGCCGCACCGCCTGGTGTCCCTCTTCTTTGTCCTTTCCAGTCTGGCGATGTTTGTGTTGCTGATCCTGACCCGGATAAACCACAAGCATTTGTGCAACCTGCCGCTGTTCTATGTGGCCATTGTGGGCCTGTTGGCCACCCTGACCCTGCTGGCGCAAATCGATCCGGCCACCTTTGATTACCGCCCCTGTCCGGTTGGGCAGAACCCCTGCTTCCTGGCCCTGAGCCTGTGGCTGCACACCGCCATGACTATGCTGGCAGGATTGGGCCTGGCGCTGGTGGCCCGGCATCTGGTGCATATGGCCATAACGGCCCGCGAATCCCAATAACCTCTGCGACCTCAATCGATAACCAGATGCGACTCGCCAAGTTTCTCGCCCATGCCGGCGTCGCCTCAAGACGTCAGGCCTGCCGCCTGATAGAGGCCGGCAGGGTGACCCTGGATGGACGGCCAGCCAAGCACACCGACGAAGTGCCTGTAGTGAATGATCAGACAGGCGAAATGCCTGTAAATGATCAATCCGGCTTAGTCGTGTGTGTCGATGGCAAGCCGGTGTTCCTGCCCAGCCATCACAGCTATTGGCTGTATCACAAGCCCCTTGGTATTGACTGTCGTCTGCGGCCCGAAGATCCCGCCAGTTTGCTGCACCTGTTACCCACCGGCGCCAGGGTCTATCCCGCAGGACGGCTGGACAAAGACTCCCGCGGCTTGCTGCTGCTCAGCGACGATGGCGAGCTGACCCAATGTCTGATGCATCCGGATTTCCATCACCCCAAACACTATGAAGTGGAGTTGGCCCGGCCAATGGATGCCATTTTTGTTACCGCCATGGCAGCGGGTATGGATTATGGCGAAGGCCAGGTGCGTCAGTGCCGTGTAAGGGCCCTTAGCCAGACCCGCTTCGAAATAGTGCTAACCCAGGGTAAGAAGCGACAAATTCGCCGCATGTGTCGCCATCTCGGTAACAGGGTGGTTGATCTGTGCCGCACCCGTTTGCTGAACCTGACATTAGCAGAGCTGCCCGAGGGCCAATTCAGGCCTCTGACGGATGCCGAGGTTGATGACCTTAAAAGGGGCTTGGATCTCAGATAGTGGTCAAAGATGCACGTGGCTCATAACCCAGGTTCGAACGAGGACAGGCAGTGCCAGTTTTAGCTTTTGGAGAATAGAGGAACCTTTGCATTGAAACACACCCAGCCACAGATCACATAATATTAGACCTTTCCCCGAGATTAGTACCAATCCCTTGATGAGATTTTCCAGCTTATGCTGCCTGCTTGGCATACTCAACAGGCGGCGTGTAGTTCAATGAACTATGTGGGCGAACATGGTTATAGTGTTCACGCCATAGCTCGATTTCATATCTGGCTTCGTCCAAGGTTCTGAACCAGTGCTGGTTCAGACATTCGTTCCGGAATTTGCCATTCAGGCTTTCCACAAAGGCATTTTGCGTCGGCTTTCCTGGCTGGATAAAGGCCAGTGTGACGCCCGTTTCCTTACTCCAGAAGAACATTGCCTTGCTGGTAAATTCTGTCCCATTGTCGCAAGTAACCTTGTTTGGCGTGCCTCGCTCTTCCATCAACTGGTCCAAGAATCTGGCGACCTGCCTGCCACTGATGGCTACAGAGACTAATTGACCGACCATTTCCCGCGAATAATCATCCATGACATTCAGTACCCGAAAGCGCCGACCATTGCTGAGTTGGTCTGACACAAAGTCCATAGACCAACGTTGATTCGGTGCTGTCGGCACCTCCATCGGCTGCCTTGGCCGGGTTAGCTTCTTGCGCTTCTTCGTTCTGACCTGCAAGCCTTCCTCCGTGTAGAGCCGATAGGTTCGTTTGCGGTTTTTGACCCAGCCTTCGCCTCTGAGCAAACCATGCAGCATTAAATACCCATAGCGAGGATATTGCGTCGCCAGCGCCTTCAGCCGCTGTCTGAGCCCATTGTCAGCCTTTGTCCTGGGCTGATAGCGAAACGCGGTCCGGCTCAACCCAGCCAGCTTGCAGGCCACACGCTCACTGAGACTGAAACCTTCAATCAAGTGCTGGGCAACAGGCTTTTTTGCCGCTGGCGTTACCACTTTTTTGACAGCACATCCTTCATGGCTTCGACTTCCAGCATCTTGTCGGCCAGCATCTTTTTGAGCTTGTTGTTCTCGGCCTCCAACTCCCTCAGCCGCTTCGCTTCATTCACTTCGAGCCCGGCATACTTGCTGCGCCAGTTATAGAAAGTGCCCGTAGAAATGCCCATTTCACGGCAAATGTCATCGACCTTTGCCCCTGCCTCATGCTGTTTGATGGCCTTAATGATTTGTTCTTCGGTGTAGCGTTTCTTCATGTTGAGATCTCCATTGGCTCCAGTGTATTGGAAATCTCATCAATGTCATGGTCTTAAAGTTGGGGGAGAGGTCATATTTACCCATTGCTAACAAATAAGATTCATGATAAAAACTGCGCAAATTTAATTAATGGATTGATTTAAAAATTTAGGAAATCAAGGATGAACAAATTAAAGATCGTTGCCGTGGGTATATTATTGCTCACTAATTTTAAAAGTTTTGCTATTGGTACACCCGCTCCTTCTATCCCTTCTCTTAGCGGAACCAAACCAGAAAGTACAGTGACTTTAAAATGGAGTCCTGAATGTACAGCAAGCACCTTGACTTATACAATCCAAGAATCCTTAAATGACGCGTTCTGGAATACTGTTTACACCGGCCCCGGTGATAGTGGCATGGAAACATCTTTGGTCGGCCCTTTGTCACCATCAGGGGAAAATCATCCCGCTTCGAATAACAAGAAACCATCCAAATCCACCCCTTCATTAATTGATTGCACAACTGATTATCTCCCCAAAAGCTTGACCCTCTCCAGCCGTAACAATCGGATATATTACTATCGTATAAAAGCCTGCTCCAGTTCAGCATGCAGTGCTTACAGCTCATCCTTAATAGTGGCGTCGCCACCATATGCACCACAGATATCCAGCAACTACCAAGCCGGGCAGGCTGGATATACCATTAATTGGACCCCTGTATCCGGTGACATAGTTACTTCCTATCAATTCCAAGAGAATCCATTTGGCAGAGGTTGGAGTGCAACAACTGGTCTTGGCTTGACTACCTCAAAAGCTTATCAATCCATGTTACCCGGAACTTATTATCACAGAGTCAGAGCGTGCAATGATTCAGGATGCGGTCTTTGGAGTAATTCTACTTCAGTTATTATTCCATCACCTATAGAACAGTGTTCTATATGAAATTGATGGTAATTTAATATTAGTTATTTCGCATCTGTTGTTTTCATAAAAATGAAAACGAAAGGATTTTTAGTTTTCTTACGCTGCAGAACGTTGGAAGTGATTTTATGTTGAATATGCAAAATAGTTTGAAACTTGTTGGTATGTGTATATTGTTTTCTTATAGTGATCTTGCTTTGGCGGATCTAGTTTGTTACCGCACGGTCGTTGCAGCTGATGGTACTGCGTGGCCCGTTCGCACAACTTGTGACCGCACTAGCCAGACTGCAGGTTCAGAGTTAACCACAAGTCTAGGGTCATCGGAGAGTCGAGAGGGCTCGAATGATTCTAGCAATCAGGATCAACAAGAGGGCGAAGGTGATTCAGGCTGTTCTAAAACCGCCGGCAATCCCATAGTGATTGCGTCTGGAAATAAAATTCAGCCGGAAATTGACTTTGTGTCAGGCTCCGCATTCCCATTAACCATCGAAAAAAATTACAACCATTTTGCTGCCAGAACCGGGGTATTCGGCAAAATGTGGCTCAGCAGCTTTGATTATAAATTGCTCTACACTGACAGAGACACTTGCCTCATTGATGGGGAAGGGATGCCTTCTATCGGTTGTGATGAGAGATTTCCATCAACACCGAATGCTGAAGATATACTGACAGTATTAAAACCCGACGGTGCCAAAAGGGTGTTTGAACCCAGTGAGACCCCTTATGTGTGGCATGATAATGATTTCGGCAATGGTGCCACCATTACCTATGCCAACGGCATGTTTACCCTACATGAAGTAGATGGCATGGTGGAGGTGTACAACGGTGATGGTCAGGTGCTTAGCCGCACCAGCCCAGCCGGATACTCGCACGCTTTCAGCTACAATAATGGTCTGTTAACTTCTGTCACTGCTTCGACCGGTGAGAGTCTGACACTTTCATACACTGGGGGGCTTGTTACCCAGATTACCGATAGTGAAGGGCATAGCTATCTATATGCGTACACCAACGGAAAACTCTCCAAGCAAACGATGCCGAATGGCAGTTATAAGGAGTTTTTCTATACCGATGCCAATTGGCCCGATGCCTTAACGATGATTAAGGTGAATGGAGCAATCTATGCGCGATTTACCTATAGCCCAAGCAGCGGCAAGGCGACGTCCAGCGGACACGGTGCTCTCGGCAATATAGAAGAATACAGTTTTGCTTATACCACTAATAAAACCACAGTCACCAATCCCCTGGGGCAGGTCACGGACTACAACTACACCATAATAAACAATAAAAAGCGGATAGTGTCCGTTAGTCGCCAGGGTGGGCAATTCTGCGGTGCAGCCAACCAAAGCTATACCTATGACAACCTGGGATTGCAGGACAAGGTCACCGATTGGGATGGCAAGGTCACGGACTATGACTACAACAACAAAGGACAACTGCTCTCAATAACCCAAGCCTACGGCACATCTGATGCGGTCACTACCAGCTATACCTGGAACACAAGCTTCGGGCATCTGCCGGACAGCATAGAAACACCTTACCTGCTGACCGAATTTACCTACGATGATAAGCAACATGTAACCCAGATAAAGAAAACCAATCTGACGAGCTATGGTGTTCCGGGAGAAGTGCGGATTACCGACATAGACTACACCTTCCACCCTAACGGCCGCGTGGCAAGCATGACCATTGATGGGCCGCGAACCGATGTCGATGATGTCTCTGTTACTTATTACAATGACAAAGGCTTGATGACCAGCATGGTAGATGCCATTGGAAACACCCGTACTTTTAACAGCTATGACGGCAACGGCAATCTCACTTCAGAAACGGCCCCTAATGGCTTGGTGACAACATACACTTACGACGTCAATAACCGACTGCAAAGCGTCAAGCAAGGCACTCGTGTGGCCAGGACCTTTACCTACAATGCCCTGGGGCAATTGGACAAGGTCACCAATCCCGACGGCTCCTATCTGGACCAGGCATTCGATGAAGGCTTCCGGGCCACCAGCGCGGTGGACAACAGTGGCGCCATAATATCTACCGGCTTTGACGCCATGAGCAACCCAACCTCCACCAGTTTCAAGCTGGGCGCTACGACACATTTTAGTGCCAACGTTTATTATGATGAGCTGGGCCGGGTGCGATTTAAAGAAGGGAAAAACGGTCAGTCCGAAACCATCACATACTTCGATGATGGCAACATCAAAGATATCACCGATGCCAAGCTGAATGTCACCAGCTTCACCTATGACAATCATGGCCGCCTGGCGACCAGTACCGATGCCAACAATACCGTCACGACCTATGGTTACAATGACCAAGGCTTGGTGACCAGCGTCACCGACGCCAACAACCATGTGACCAGCTACCAGTACGATGGCTTTGGCCAACTGACCAAGCTGACCTCTCCGGATACCGGTGTAACCACCTTCAAGTATGACCCGGCCGGGAATTTGGTGGAGAAGACCGATGCCAAAGGGATTATCTATCGCTACGCATATGATGCGCTCAATCGGCCAACTGTCACGGTGGCCGGCAATGAGATGCAGGCCTATGAGTATGACGGCAATGGTGACGCCGGCATGCTCACCCGCCAAGCTGACAGCAGTGGTTGCGCAAGCTATGACTACAACACCTATGGTGAACTGATTAGAAAGACCAACAGCATCCAAGGACAGAACCTGATCACCCAGTACATCCCCGACGGCTATGGCCGCCTGAAGGACGTCATCTACCCCAGTGGCAACAAGGTGACCTATGGCTACAACAACATAGGCAAGGTCAGCAGTGTTACCGCAGTAATTGGCGGGGTGAGTAAAACCGTGCTGTCCGGGGTAAGCTATAAGCCCTTTGGCCCGGCAAGCAGTTGGACCTATGGTAACGGCCTGGTACAGACCGACACCTACGACCAGGACTATCGCCTAACTGATAGGGACATTGCCGGTAAGCAGGACCTGCATTTCGGTTACGATTTAGCCAACAACATCACGGCAATTAACAATGCCTATAACAGCGGCTACAGCCAGACGTTCGACTACGACAATGTTTATCGCCTGTCGTCCATCAGCAGCACCGCGGATAACCAGACGCTCAGTTACGATGATGTGGGCAATCGCCTGACCCATAGTGAAAACGGCTTGAACTATAGCTACAGCTACAAAAGTGGCAGCAACAAGCTGGATAAGGTAACCCGCATTGGCCAAACCAAAACGCTGCTGACCGACAGCAACGGCAATATCACTTCCGACAACGTGCGGGGCAACACCTATAGCTACAATGGCTTGAACCGAATGGCATCGCTGGTGAAGGGCGGAGTCACCACCAGTTATGGTTACAATGCCATGAACCAGCGGATGTTTAAGAAGACCGGTAGCAGCACCGAGCGTTATGTCTATGACCCATCGGGGTTGTTGCTGGCAGAGCCAAACAGTGCCAGGGAGTACATTTACTTCAACGGTATGCCGGTAGCCTATGTCAAGAGCAATGTGCTGTACTTTGTGCACAGTGACCAACTCGGCAGACCTGAGCTAATCACCGATGCCGCCAAGGCGGTGGTGTGGCGTGCCAATTTGAAGGCATTTGACCGCACAGTGCAAACTACCAGCATAGGTGACTTTAACCTCGGCTTCCCAGGGCAGTACTATGACACCGAGTCGGGCCTGTGGTACAACTGGAACCGTTACTACGATGCGGCGCTGGGCAGGTATATTCAGAGTGACCCGATTGGTCTGGCTGGTGGGATGAATACCTATGCTTACGTAGGGGGGAATCCAGTGATAGGAATTGATTTTACCGGCTTGTGTGACTGTGGAGAAATTGCCAAAAACCAAACACCAGATGGTGGGGAATGGGATAAACGACGTGTTAATAATGGAGCTAGCGAGGTGTTCAGATTTGGACGTTGGAATCCCACCTATAGAACACCTAGTAATTTTATTTCTGACTACGCGGAGAATACTTTTGTAGCTACATCTGGAGCAGCACTTTATACTTACTTAAAAACAGGGGCAGCAGAGATTTCATTAGGGGCGGTAGCGTTTGGAACTTTTTTAGGTATGGGGCACGCAGGAGTTACAGATTTTAAAAACTGGCAAGCTAACATATATACTCCAGAAGAACAAAAGGTTATAAACTCCTACAATTCAACTTTAGTGAATTGCCTGAAAGGAGGTAGGGGTGAATAAACATATAAAAATGACCAAGTCAAGATGGAACGCTATTAGAAAAAAAGGTCTACCCTACTATCTTTTTTTCACTGGATTTTGCCAGTTAGGAGTGATTGGTGGAGGGATATTTTTTGCTTTGCTATACTTAAAAAGCATTAACTATCAACTTGTAAAATTCAGCTTCAAGTTCTTTGTAAATAATTACTTGATGTATTTTCCTATTGCTATATTTTTCGGAATTATAATTGCGTTCTTAGCATGGTCAAAATACGAAGATAAATTTGGCCCTAGTGATAACGAGTAAAGAGCAGGGTACATATGATCACCTCAATAAGTGGAAACCTTAATCTGAGGTGATCAACTCGACATATAAATCTCAATATTTAATCAGCGATGTACTAGATTGTCTGGAGGCGCGCTTAACCCTAACATGATTAGAGGTGCGCCAAATCTCCGCGCAAAGGGGTCGGAGTGAATTAAAAAACTCATTCGTTTTTACCAGGCCAAAGGTCGCCCGGTTTGAGATGACCAAGTTTTCGATTGAGCGCGGCTTCAATGTCGGATTTAAAGCGTTCATTGCCCATTGGATAATTGTGGTTAAGGCAGTCGCGAAGGATATGCAGTTGTTCGCCGGAAATGTCGCAGTTAAACAGTTCGCGATAGGCATGTTGGCGCTCGGTATGGGTATTGCCCAGGGATAGGTAAGTTGGGTGGGGAGTCAGGCAGCGAATGGCTTTGCCTGCGCCATTAGCTTGATAACTAGACCAACGGTATTCGGATGGGTGATCCACCATCCCGGCACGCACTGGATTGAGTTCGATATAGCGCTGACAAATCAGCAGGTACTCTTCACTGTTGATGGGACTGGCCTTATGCCGACCTTCCCAAAGTGTTCCGGTACGTCGGTAAAGGCCATTAATAGCGCGGACATAGTTGCAGCCAACGCTTTGCATAACCTTTGAAATGCCTTGAGAATCGCTGGGCGTCATCAATAAATGTACGTGATTGGTCATCAGTACAAAGGCGTGTAGCTGGACGTGAAATGTTTGCAGGGCATCGGTTAGTGCATTGATGTAGATGCCAAAGTCGCTTGGTGAAAAGAAGCAGGCGGTGCGGTTATTACCGCGCTGGACAATATGGTATGGGATATCGAGTAGGTAAAAGCGGGGTTTTCTAGGCATGGTCCTTCCTTGGGCATTGGCTAGGTTGAAAAAGTGTAGCACCTGATTGGGTGTAATTAACTCCGACCCCTTTATCCCGACCCCTTTATCCCAGGGTCTATCCCGCAGGACGGCTGGACAAAGACTCCCGCGGCTTGCTGCTGCTCAGCGACGATGGCGAGCTGACCCAGCGTCTGATGCACCCGGATTTTCATCACCCCAAACACTATGAGGTGGAATTGGCCCGGCCAATGGATGCCGATTTTGTCACCGTCATGGCAGCAGGTATGGACTATGGTGAAGGCCAGGTGCGACAGTGCCAGGTGCGGGCCCTGAGCCCGACCCGCTTCGAGATAGTGTTGACTCAGGGTAAGAAGCGGCAAATTCGCCGCATGTGTCGCCATTTGGGCAACAGGGTGGTGGATCTGTGCCGTACCCGTTTAATGCACCTGATACTGGCGGACTTGCCGGAGGGAAAATATCGGCCCTTGACCAATGCCGAAATAAGCGAACTTAAAGCCTCGCTGGCACAACTCCCAGAATTAAAATAGCCACTGCAGCCATATAAACACCAGCATCGAGACCAACATAATCATTCAAAAGTCAATTAAAATTTTCGCTTTAGCTTTTGAGAGCAATATTAATTAAGGTGCGATATAACATAAAAACCAATAATAAACATAAAACAAAAAGACGTTTAAATTACTGTCGTGCAATTTATTTTTAATTAGCAGCCAACAGCCATTATTTTCATGCGTTTTGTGAAACCACCCGAAACACAATCCTGCCCCGTTCTCTACCTCAAAACTCACCCATAGTTACCATAGATTAACGCAAGGCTGAGCCATTCCAGCGCTAAAGTTGCAACCATGTCCGCACAGACCCCGCTAGGTTAATACTTAAAGATTAATTACTAATCAACCAGACTAAATAGCTAAATTAAAACACCACTTTGGAATGATAAAGCAACAAAGATATTGAATTTTAACCGGATTAAATGATGGAAATAAAAGTTTCACATATTTTTATTGTGGTCTTTCTGGCAGCAGCAAAATAAGCAACTAGAGTTTAGCGACGTGGCCTTGAGGGCCACGCCGAGCCAATATCCCGATGATGTAGGAACAGGGACTTAGGTTCAAGGTATTCCCGTCAAAACGTGTTAAATAAGGATATTTGAAATGACCGAACAAACCAAAGTAGCTCACAATGCCAAAGCCGGCCTCTTCCTGCTGAACCTGCAATCCGAATCCGGTCTTATGGGCGCCCCAATCCTGCATCTGCAACTGGGCATCGACGCCCCCCATGCCAAGGCAACCGGCATGGCCCAGGTTACCCAGGCGCTGGCAAATCCCGTGGTGTGCACTTCCCATGTGTCCGGCGATGTGATCTATGAAACAGTTATGGGTCCGGGCTCCAAGATCCGTATCGATCTTTGCGGCTACCCCATAGTGAATTGGCCCAAGGAAGGCGGTATTGGCCCTGTCATCCCCAAAAACTTCAGCGCCATAGTGCTGCTGGATCAGAACTGGGAAAAAGGCGAAGTCCACTACCAGTACCAAAGTAATACCGGTGGCTGGGTGAAAGAAATCCAGAAGATCCACGAAGTGGAAAACTCGCTGCGCCTGGTGTCAGAAGCCAGTTAAGCCACAGGTTCGTATTGACCAACAAAGCAAAAAAAGCGCCGCCCATTGAGGCGGCGCTTTTTAATTCAGGCAATAACAACTCAGCGGACTATGTCCATCTCGGCCAGCAGGTTGTCGGCCTGATCGAGATACTTCATCACCCACAGCATGTAGCGGCTGTCCACATGGATGGAACGGTTGATGTTATCGTCGTAGGCCCAATCGCCTATGATGCTCTCGTACACACCGTCAAACAGCAGGCCCACCAGCTCGGCACGACCGTTGAGAGTCGGTGAGCCCGAGTTACCGCCCGTGGTGTCCACTGTGGAGAGGAAGTTGACCGGTACCGAGTCCAGAGACTTCACGTAGAAATCACCGTATTGCTTGGCATTAATCAGCTCCAGCTCTTTCTTGGGAGCATCAAAGGGCTCAACACCCGTGTCTTTGGCTGTGATGCCCTCAAGACGGGTAAAGGGTACGGCGAACATACCATCCTTGGGCGAGTAGCCCTTGACGTTGCCATAGCTCACCCGCAGGCTGGAGTTGGCATCGGCATACACGGGCTTACCCAATTCCTTGTTGTAGGCAATGATGGCTTCCATATAAGCCGGACGCACCCTCAACAGTTCACCTTCCAGGCGTTTTTCTTCCTGTTCGCGGGCCATATTGCCGTCAAAGGTGGCGACCGCCAGTTGGATAAAGGGGTCTTTGCTGGTTTTGAAGTCGGCAACAGACTTGTCCATCCAGGCCAAACGCATGTCTTTGTCACCCAATTGAGTGGCGCCATACATCTTGTCCAATTGCTTGGCCAGTTTCTTCTCATCGAACTTCTTGTCGATGCCGAAGAATTTGTCGAGATCCGCCAGGTGCTGCTCCGCAGGCAGGGCGGCGTAGCGCTTCAGCATCTCAAACAGTATGGCCTTATCCACCGAGGGCGCATAACGACGCTCCATACGCTCCAGACCGGCCTTGAAGCGTTCCATGTCCCGCTCCTGATAACCCGGCTCGCGCTCCATGTCCGGCTTAGCTTTTTCGTGCGCCAGACGATACAACCGCTCGGCCGTGTCCTTGGCGTAGGAATAGCCCATGTAATAGAGCAACAGATCCCGGTCAAGGTGTTGATTGCTTTGCGCCACCAGCTGATCGAGGGTCGCCAGGGTTTTACCGTATTTGGCCTGGCGCTTGGCGTCGGCGGAAATCCAGCTATTCAGCTCGGCTTCACGGGCCTTTCTATCGTCCAGCATGCTGGACTTGCCATAGAACTCCAGCATGGAACCGAAATTTTTGGCGTAGTTGGCCAGGCCCGCCAGGGTACTCTCGTACTTGATACGCTCATCGCTGCCGGCGGCGGCCGTCTGTTTGATCAGACTGATGATGTCTTCCCGCAGCTGCTTGCTCTGGGGGTAGTTGCTTGCGAACTGGTTCGCCACTTCGGAGGCGCTGCGATAACGGTTGGTGCGGCCGGGGTATCCCGCCACCATCACGAAATCACCGTCCTGAACGCCCTTGGCCGACACCTTGAGGAAACTCTTGGGCTCAAAGGGTACGTTATCCTTGGAGAAATCGGCTGGTTTACCGTCCTTACCCACATAGGCGCGGTAGAAGGAATAGTCACCCGTGTGCCTTGGCCACATCCAGTTGTCCACATCACCGCCGTATTTACCAACCGAGGCGGCAGGGTTGTGCACCAGGCGCACGTCGCGGATTTCCATTTGCTTGACCAGGTAGTACTCCAGACCGCCATGGAAGCTGTAAACTTTACAGCTGTAGCCTTTTTCCTGCTCACATTCGGCCACCAGTGCTTTTTCCTTGGCCTCAACCCCCTTGTAGAAGGCCTCACCACTGAGCTTATCCAGGCCGTCATTGACCTTGGCGGTCACGTCAGTGATGGCTTCGGTCACATAAATGCGTGAACCGGGTGCCGCGGGTAGTTCCTCATCCAGGCTCTTGGCCAGGAAGCCATTCGCCAGCAGGTTATTGTCGGCAGTGGAGTTGTATTGGATAGAGCCGTAAGCACAGTGATGGTTGGTCACCACCAGGCCCTTGGGCGATACAAAGGATGCGGTGCAGCCACCCAGGCTAATCACGGCATTCATGGGGAATTCGGTCAGTTTGGAGATATTGTCGGCACTGATTTCCATGCCCTTGGCCTTAAGCACATCGGCGAGGGCCGGCAATTGATGGGGTTGCCACATGCCTTCGTCTGCCTGGGCACCGAAACTGGCAGCAATGGCGGCCGGGAGTAACCATTTTTTCATTGTCATCATTCCATGTTGTCTGTTGTCGTTTTATCGGCGCCCAAAAAACAGAAAGTCGGGCACAAGGGCCCGACTTTATCACAGGGATTTAACAGTTCACAGTGGTGGAAAATTGCTGTTACAAAGCAACCCAGAGCTGGGCGGCGATAATGGCCAAACCGGCCAGCCCTATGGCAACCAGTGCCTTCTGACCGCCACTGACCTGGTAACCGGCAGGATGGGTGCTGCGTTGCACCACAGCCATGGCGATGGGCAGGAAGATAATCATCACCACCAGCGGGATGGCGGCAAAACCCAACACGGCCACGAAGCCTTCGGGCACATAAAGGGCGCACAGCAGCGGCGGCACGAAGGTGATAAACCAGGTCTGCAAACGCCCCACCCAGCCGCCACGGGCACGGGTCAATTCCGCCAGGAAGTCAAACAGACTCATGGTCACCCCGAGGAAGGAAGTGATCAGCGCCAGATCGGCAAACAGGGAAATGCACTTGCTGACCATGGGCTGGGCGGCTATCTCCTGCAACGCACCGATAAGGCTTGGCAGGGAACCACCAAAGCCTTCGATGGCGCTGCCACCGACAGTGCCCAGGGTGACCAGGAGCCACAGCACATAGCACACCAGGGGGATACTGGAGCCGGTCAACAGCACCTTGCGCAGTTTGGTCACATCACCTTCCAGGTAACGCACCAGGGTCGCGATACAGACATGGAAACCAAAGGAGGTAAACACCACTGGGATGGCCGCCATCCAGGCGCTTCCGGATGCCTTTTGCACCGCGTCCGCGGCTATGGTGCCCATATCCACTTCCGGCAACAGAAAAACCACCACCAGCACCAACAGCAACACCATCAGGGAAAACAACAACCGCGACAGCTTATCAACCCAGGCCACGCCCAATGCCGCTACGGCACCCAGACCAAAGGTGAAAATAAGCACGGCGCTTTGATGATCCAGGCTGATGTCGAACATGGTCTTGGCCCGCAGGGCCAGCAGAGAAGAACCACCGGTGAGATAGGCCGCCGTCAGGGCAAACAACAGGCTGAGAAACGAAGCCCCCTGAATAAACTGTCCCTTCTTGCCCAGGGTTTTACCTGTGATGACATGCACATTGTCACCCACACCACTGCGCAGGTTAATTTCAAGCATCAGCAGCGAGGTATAGGCGGAGATGCTCCATACCAGCACCAAAAGGATCAGCGCCGGCACTACGCCGAGTGCCGCGGTGGCCAAAGGCAGGGCCAACATGCCGGCACCAATGGCGGTCCCGGCCACAATGGCTGTCGAGCCAAGCATTTTCAAATTCACAAAACAGTCCTGTCAAAAGTCGCATCAAGCGTGATTATTGTTATTGGTGTCAGTCCCTGCCCGGCGCGGTTATTGCCGGCAACTGCGGGGAAAATTGACTGTCATGGACATTAACAGAGCCACAAGCCGGCGGCAAGCAACCTCGGCCTGTTGTCTTCTCCCCGGCGGGCGCTATAATGGCGGCCTCGCTTTCGGGGGAGTAGCCAGCCCGGGACCAGTGTCCGGGAGTAAGCATCAACATACTTGGCCTCATGCCATGGTGCTTACGGTAGATCGCAGATTTATCCGGCAAGACCTGAGCACGGTAACCACCAACATAAAAGGGGTGGCGGTTTATCGTGCTTCACGGTTTTAGCCACCCCTTAAGGAATCCCATGTTTGAAGCTTTTTCCGCCTCATCCATCACAGTTGCCATCGCCGAGATAGGTGACAAAACTCAATTGCTGGCCCTGCTGCTGGCAGCCAGATTCAAAAACAAGACCGCCATTATCCTGGGGATACTGATTGCCACCCTGGCCAATCATTTTGCCGCCGCCTGGATAGGCCAATGGGCCAGCGGCCTTATCAGCCCCGAGCTGGCGCGCTACCTGGTGGCCGGCAGTTTCTTTGCCATAGCCCTCTGGGTACTGGTGCCGGACAAGGTGGATGCGGAGGACAGCCCTCTTTATAAATATGGCCCCTTCCTCGCAACCCTGGTGCTGTTTTTCCTGGCCGAAATAGGCGACAAGACCCAGGTCGCCACAGTGGTATTAGCCGCCCGATACGATGCCCTGGTGGCCGTGGTGCTTGGCACCACAGTGGGTATGCTGCTGGCCAACGTCCCCGTGGTTCTGGCCGGTCATTTAAGCGCCGAGCGCCTGCCGCTGACACTTATCCGCCGCGGCTGCGCCCTGCTGTTCGCTCTGCTGGGACTGGCCACCCTGCTGTGGTAATCCACCAATAAAAAAGCCCCGATACTGATCGGGGCTCACTGCGACAAATGGGCTTTCAGCTCTCTTCTATTACGGGTGCCTTGTACAGTTTCACCAGGTAGTAGGCATCAATCAGTACAATAAAGAAGTTCACCAGGGCCACGGGATAGGCGGCGATCGCCAGGCCATAGGCCACAAACAGCGCCGCGCCCAAAAGATTCCACCAGCGCAGCTTTTTAATATTGGCCATCATCAGGGAGATAGCCACCACCACAGAGGCCAGATAGCCGACCCATTCCCACACAGTTGCATTATCCATAGAGGATCTCCGCTGTTTTTTCCTAAGTGTAGCTTAACGCTCGACCACGGCCGCCGTCATACGGGAGATACAGGTCAGCTCGCCGCCGCTGTTGTGAATAAGCACTTCCCACACCGAGCTGCGTTTACCCAGGTGCACAGGTCTGGCGGTCGCCGTCAACACACCGTTGCGGGCCGCCCGCAGATGGTTGGCATTGATTTCCTGTCCCACACAGTAAAAGCGCTCGAAATCCACCACAAAATTGGCCGCGTAGCTGGCCACGGTTTCGGCCAACGCCACGTTGGCGCCACCATGCACTATGCCAAGGGGATTATGCACCGCCGCCGACGCCGGCATAGTGGCCTGCATATAATCATCACCAATCTCACTGATGCGGATCCCCAGGGTCTGCATCAGGGTGCCCCTGCCGTGCAGGCCTTGGTCCATCTTGGCGCAATCTTCCAGGGTCACGGGGCGGAACCAGATACTCATCACTTCTATCCTGTTGATGTCAAAGACAGCCAAGTGTACTTGGGCAAGCCATTGGCGTAAACCGGCCCGCTTTCCTTTGCCGGTTAAATCCGTTACAACAGGGCCTGGCCTGATAAAAAGGAAATGCTTATATGGACTTACTCAAAATTGTCGCCCTGCTGCTGGCACTGACCTGCCCCCAGTTCGCCTTTGCTCAAAGCCCAGCCGGTACCATGCTGAGTTATGGCGAGCAATTCAGCCACCATGCCAAGAGTTTCGACAAGGATCGCCGCTACATGGTGGCCCTGCCCGAGCGCTATCTGGCAGGCGAGCGCCGTTATCCCGTGCTCTACATACTGGATGGCGATTTTCACTTCCGCCACGTGGCAGCGGCGGTGAACAACCTGGCCCGCATGGGCAAGATCCCGCCCATGATAGTGGTGGGCGTGGCCATGCAGGGAGAGGCCGACTACCTCAAGTCCACCACTTGGACCAGTGCCGCCGAGGGACCTGAATTTGGCGCTGCCCCAACCATGCTCAAATACCTGAAAGATGAGCTGGTGCCCACCATAGACAAGCAGTTTCGTACCAACGACAGGCGAGCCCTGGCGGGCTATTCCCTCGGAGGCCTGCTGGTTTTGCAGGCAATGGTGGAGCCGGGCAGCCCCTTCAACGCCTTTCTCGCCATGAGCCCCAGCCTCTGGTACGACAATTACGGCTTTAATCAGCAGCTGGAGTCCTGTATGACGGCCGCGAAGATCCCTTTGCCGCCGCTGTTCCTGTCGGTGGCCAATGAACAGGGCATGGGCGTGGCTGAGCTGAAAGCACTGATCGATGCCAAGGGACCGGCCAACTGGTACACGGACTTCAAACACTATCCCAACGAAACCCACTACAGCACGGCCATGCCGGCACTGCTCGACGGTCTGGCATTCCTGGCGCCCAACTATTACAGCGATCTGGATACACTGCTGCCGCTGACTGACTATCGTCAGGTGCTGAACCATTTTGTTGCCAAACAGCAACAATGGGCCGGTTTCCGCTTCGAGTGGCTGCAATCCTACACCTTGGGCAAGTACCTGTTTATCAGCAAGCAACAGGATAAGGTCGATGAGATGTTAAGCGCCTTTGTTGAGCGTTTTCCCGAGTCGGAGCTGGAGCTGACCCTGGGGCTGGTGAAGGCCTTCCTTAAGAAAGCACAACCGCAACAGGCCCAGGCGCTTTTGCAAAGGGTGGCCAAACAGGGTGAGCACAGTGCCGACTGGCATCAGCAGCTGAGTCTGGCCCTGGCTGCCGTGGGAGACAAAGCCAAAGCAGAGGCCCAACATGCCAGGGCGCTGGCGCTGGCCAGGAACCAGCAATTGGAATCCTGGGAGTGGTGGGAACTGGGGCCGGAATAGGCCCCAAGTGCCCGCAAGCGCCAAGAAACAGTGGGATGCAAAAATACTTTCCCGCGGGTTTTACGACAACTGATTGTTTAATGTGGAAAATGTCTAAAACCCTTGCTCCATGCGGGTTTCAGGGACTTGCGCAGCCCCAGTGCCCCTGTCTATATATTAGTGTGGAGTCACCCTGTCTGATGGCGATAGGGAGGAGGTGCATATGCGTGTTAAGCAACAACCAACAGGTGATCGCCGGGCGATTACCCTGACGGCCTCCCAGAACTGGGATAGGCTGACCAACGCCCAGCGTTTTGCCTGCTACACCCTGGGCAAACTGGGTTATCAATTACAGTTTGTGCGCATCAGTGGCGATCGCCGACTGGCCATTACCCGCCAACAATCCCATCTGGCGACAGTGGATGAAGGCGGTGAAATAGACTTCAATCCCGGTATTACCCTTCGCCATTAAGCCGATGTAAGGGACATAAAACAAAAGGAGCCTTGGGCTCCTTTTGTTTTTCCGCAGCAGGCTGTCAGGCTCATGCCGCCTTGGAGGTCAGTTGCTGCTCCAAATCGGACATCAGCATGATGGCTGTCCAGCCCAGCAGGCAATTAATGGTCTTTTCTCCCACCATACCCAGCTCCAGCAGCGCGGTTTCACGGGCGCTGTGTACGGCGCGGAACAGGGTCATTTCACCTGCACCGTAACCACACAGGCTGAAGAACAGACGCATGACAGCACGGTAGTGAGGCTCATGCATGGCCACCAGCCAGGAACGCTCCAGCGCCTCGGCCGAGGAGAAATCCAGTGCCGCCACGAACAGGCGACCGATGCGCGCATCGAGGCGCACCAAAAAATCCATTTTCTTGGGAAAGTGATGGCTGATCCCAGTACGGCTGATGCCGGTTGCCTCGGACAGCGTGGTATAAGACATTGCCTCATACCCTATGGTGAGGATCTGCTTCAGTGCCTCATCCATGATCTGGTTGATGGTTTGCTCGGTTTGCACCTTGGAACGCTTAGCCATGATGATTGTATCCCCCATGTTATTTTTGTTGCCAGAGAGCTTACCAAAGCAACCAGAGGAATACCGCCGAAAAATGGCGCCAAAAGAGTGTTTCTGACTTTTGTTCAGCTTAGGTTCAGCTTATACCGCACACCACCCCGGGTTATTGTCCGGACGCTAAACCAAAGTCCTTTTCCAGCCACTCCCGGGTGGCTGATTTCCCCATAAGCCTCAGTAAAGTTGGGCTTATTACCTGGGCCAGCGCCGGCTTGCGCCAATACATGTAGCCGGGTAAGGGTTGGCTGTACCCCGGACCAAAGGTGCGCTGCAGCAGGCTGGAAAATTCCGCCAGACCGGCCTCTTGCAACTCTGGAATATCAGGGTAGAAATCACCACAAAATGCCGCAAAGCTGGCATATTCAGCGATAACACTTAGGTCGTATTTTTTTAACAAATGTATCAGCAATAAGGAGGACCAATGGGAGATGTTGGCTATGTCGCTCATCACCGCCAGGTTACGGCGATGAAACTGCTGCCAAGCCAGCGTCAGCTCCCCTGTCTCACGAGTCGAGCGCCAGAGCAGATAGGCATCGGCGAGCCATTCCTGCTGATAGTCGGTCAGTTCGGCCGGTAACACTGTGCCGCGCAGTGCCTGTACTTCCAGGTGCCCCAGCTCGTGCCACAGGGTCAATTCTGATTGCCGCGCCAAGGGCAGCACATAGGTCTTGCCGGCTATGATGGCGGATTGCTCGCTGGCATCGCGCTCCGGTGCCAGCAGCACCAGGCCGGCCACCTTGGCGTCTTCAAGCGGCAGTACCATGGCACTGCGGCCGCCCAGCAGGCGCGTGATCTCAGCCTCACCGGGCAATTGCTGACGTGTATCTGGCTGCAGACCGGCCAGACATTGCTGCAATTGCGGCAAGGGACACAGCAGTGCCTCCTTGCCGGCAATGGGCGCCGTTTGCAGCGCCAGCAACAATGTCAGGGCCAGGGAACTCACTTGCTGCCCATAATATTCTGGATAATGGCGGTGGTGGATACTCCTTCCTCGAAGCCAAGCACCTTGACCTGGCCACCGGCCGCCATCACTTCGGCGCCTCCGGCAATATCCTCGACCTTGTAATCACCGCCCTTGACCAGGAGATCCGGCAGCAGGCGGGCGATAACGCGCTGGGGCGTGTCCTCGCTGAAGGGCAGCACCCAGTCCACCGCCGCGAGGCCCGCCAGCACCGCCATGCGCCGCTCCACCGGATTGACCGGCCGGCCCTCGCCCTTGAGGCGTTTGACCGAGGCGTCGTCGTTAACCGCCACTATCAACCTGTCGCCGAGGGCTCGGGCCTGACGCAGATAGCTTACGTGACCGGCGTGGAGAATATCGAAGCAACCGTTGGTCATCACCACCCGCTCGCCCCTGAGTCTGGCCTGTTCCAGGGCATATACCAGCTGATCTTCACTGATAACACCGAAGCCCGACTCACCATCGTGGCTCTTGAGGGCCTCGATAAGCTCGATGCGGCTGACGGTGGAGGTGCCCAGTTTGCCGACCACCACACCGGCGGCGGTGTTGGCTATGGCGCAGGCCTGGGGCAGTTCGGCCCCGGCCGCGATGGCCGTGGCCAGGGCGGAAATCACTGTATCGCCGGCGCCGGTAACGTCATAGACCTCACGGGCCACTGTGGGGATGTGCAGTTCGGGCGCATCGGCGGTGATCAGGGTCATGCCCTTTTCCGAGCGGGTGACCAGCACGGCGTCAAAGCTGAAGGCTTTGAGCAGTCCCTGTGCCTTGGCAACCAGATCCGCTTCGTTGGCCACAGGGCCGACCACGGCCTCGAATTCGCTCATATTGGGAGTGATCAGGCTGGCGCCGCGATAACGGGAAAAATCGCTGCCCTTGGGATCCACCAGCACCTTGACGCCCTTGGCCCTGGCCTTGGCAATAAAGTCAGCAGGGTTGGCGATGGCGCCCTTGGCATAATCCGACAGCACCACCACATCCACCTCACCGAGCTGCTGCTCGGCCCGGGCCATCAGCTCGGCGCTGGCGGCGGCATCGAAGGGCTCTTCAAAATCGAGGCGGATCAGCTGCTGGTTGCGGGACAACACCCTGAGCTTGGTGATGGTGGGCTTGTCTTTTTGGATCAGCCAGCGGGGCTCAACCCCCAGGGCCTGCACCCCTGTGGTCAGGGCGGCGGCATTGTCATCCTCGCCCACCAGGCCCGAGAGCAGCACCTTGCCACCGAGTGCGGCAATGTTGAGGGCCACGTTGGCGGCGCCACCCGGCCTGTCTTCAATCTGGTTGATGCGTACCACTGGCACAGGGGCCTCGGGGGAGATCCGCCCCGTGGGGCCTACCCAATACCGGTCCAACATCACATCGCCCACGACCAATACCCTGGCCTTCTCAAAAGCCGGCAACGTTACCTTCATCGCACACCCATTTTAAAATGCGGAAATTAAAGCGTGATTGTACCCAATTTTGCCGCGGTTTTGCGTTAGAATACGCGGTAATTTTTACTGGTAAGTGAGCAACAAGTGGTAGAAAGCGCCCAATTTTCCCGGCAACTCCTGCATCCCAAACACTGGCCCCTGTGGCTGGGTGTCGGTCTGATGCGCCTGTTAAGTGCCCTGCCGCTGCGCTGGCAGATGGCCATGGGGGCCGCCCTCGGCCGCACTGCCATGAAACTGCTCGGCAGCCGGGCCCATACCGCCAGACGCAACCTGGAGCTGTGTTTCCCCGATATGCCGGCCCCTGAGCGCGATGCCCTGCTGAAGCGCAATTTCGAGGAAACCGGCAAAGCCATCTTCGATACGGTCAATGCCTGGTGGTGGAGCGATGCCCGCATCCAGCGCCATATGCAGCTTGTTGGTCGCGAGCATGTGCAGCAGACCATAGACGCCGGTCAAGGGGTTATCCTGTTTGCGGTGCACTGCCTGCCGCTGGAGATGGGCGCCCGGGTGTTCGGCCAATTCAAGGCCGGCATAGGCGTCTATCGGCCACACAACAATGCGGTGATGGAGTATTTGCAGGTCAAGGGCAGGATGCGTTCCGCCAAGGGCCTGGTGCCCAAGCGCGATCTGCGCCAGATGGTGCGCTGCCTGCGCAGTGCCGAGGTGATCTGGTACACGGCCGATCAGGATTTTGGCCGCTCCAGTGCCGTATTTATTCCCTTCTTTGCCGTACCCGATGCCGCCACCATCACCGGAGCCACCACCCTGGCCAAGCTTGGCAAGGCCAAGGTACTGCCCTTTTTCGTCGAACGTTGTGAAGGGGACGATGGCTACCGGATTGAGATCATGCCGCCCTTAGAGGATTTTCCCGGCGAAGATGAGCTCAGCGATGCCCTGCGCGGCAATGCCATAGTGGAGTCCCTTATTGGCCGCAATCTGCCCCAGTACATGTGGCTGCACCGGCGCTTCAAGACCCGCCCGGATCCCAAGGATCCTTCCCTGTATAAGTAACCCATCTCTGTATAAGTGAGCCCCTGTTTCTTACTCTGTGCCACCGCTGCTGTGCCACAACAGCCTTGAGTGGCACCTTCATCCCTGCCATAGCAATGCCCAAAAGACAACCAGTGTCACAATGACATCGCCATTGTACTTTTAACAGTTAAAAACAATGTCATATCGACACCATCTAATATACAAATATACTTAACACCATGTATTTAAACAATTAAATATATTGGCACGATAGCTGCTAAATAGGGACATCATTAATCCAGGATCGGAGAGACCCTATGTCCCGACTCAAGCTCACGGTCATCGCACTATTGGTAGTGCTGGTGACCTCCTTCAGCATACTGCTCAGTATCGGCAGTGATATTTACCGTGATAAGCCCCCTATTCCCGAAGCATTTACCGATGCCCAGGGACAAGTGCTGTTCAGTCAGCATGACATAGAAAGGGGTCAACTGGTGTGGCGCTCCATGGGCGGCCACCAGCTGGGGTCCATCTGGGGCCACGGCTCCTACGTGGCACCCGACTGGACCGCAGACTGGCTGCACCGCGAGGCCAATGCCTGGTTGGACATCAGTGCCAAGAAAACCTACGGCACAGATTTCGCCTCTTTGAGCAGTGCTGAGCAAGCGGGCCTGGAACAGGCCATGCGTGAAGATCTGCGCCACAACAGCCTGGTGGGTGAAGAGCATATTCAGATACCACTGTCGGCCACCCGCATTGAAGCCATCCACGAAGTACAGCGCCACTACGATTCCCTGTTCGGTGACGATCCTGCCCTGACCCAACTCAGGGATCAGTACGCCATGAAAGAAGGCACCATTCCCGATGCCGAGCGTCGTGAACAACTGAGCGCCTTCCTGTTCTGGGGTGCCTGGGCCGCCATTACCGAGCGTCCAGGTACCGACCATACCTACACCAACAACTGGCCCTACGATCCTCAGCTGGGTAACACCCCCACTTCCAGCAACATTGTCTGGTCTATCCTGAGTATCGTGACCCTGATTGCCGGTATCGGCGCCCTGGTGTGGCACCACGCGTCAGGCAAAGAAGAGCCCCTGCCAGAGCCTGCGAAACAGGATCCCCTGCTGAGCCTGCGCCCCACCCCATCGCAAAAGGCGGTCGGTAAGTACTTCTTTACTGCCATTGGTCTGTTCCTGCTGCAAATTCTGCTCGGCGGTATCACGGCCCACTATTCGGTGGAAGGTCAGGCCTTCTACGGTATCCCCCTGTCTGAAATCCTGCCCTACTCGGTGACCCGTACCTGGCACACCCAGTTGGCGGTATTCTGGATTGCCACAGCCTGGCTCGGTACCGGCCTCTACATAGCCCCTGCACTGTCAGGTTATGAACCCAAGTACCAACGCCTGGGCGTAAACGTGCTCTGGGCAGCACTGGTGGTTGTAGTGCTGGGCTCCATGGCTGGTGAATGGCTCGGCGTACAACAGTACTTCGACCTGGATACCAACTTCCTGTTAGGTCACCAGGGTTATGAGTACGTGGATCTGGGCCGTGTATGGCAAATCCTGCTGCTGGCCGGTCTGATGATTTGGCTGACCCTGGTCACCGTCGCTATCCGTCCAGCCCTCAAGGTGCGCAACGACATGACCCCGGTCACCTGGGTGCTGTATGCCTCCTGTGTTGCCATCGGCCTGCTGTACGGTGCCGGCCTGTTCATGGGCAAGCACACCAACCTGGCCATCGCCGAATACTGGCGCTGGTGGGTAGTGCACCTGTGGGTGGAAGGCTTCTTTGAAACCTTTGCCACCTCGGTTATCGCTCTGGTACTGGTACGCCTGGGTCTGATCCGTGCCCGCAGCGCCAACGGTGCCGTAATGTTCGCCACCGCCATCTTCCTGACCGGTGGTCTGATTGGTACCCTGCATCACCTGTACTTCACAGGTACCACCACCTCTGTCATCGCCTGGGGCTCTATCTTCTCCGCCCTGGAAGTAGTGCCACTGGCCCTGATTGGTTTCGAGGCCGTGGAAAGCTATCGCATGCGCAATGCCGCCCCTTGGATGCAACGCTACCACTGGGCCATCATGTTCTTCGTCGCCACCGCCTTCTGGAACCTGGTGGGTGCCGGTATGCTGGGCTTCCTGATTAATCCGCCCATCGCCCTGTACTTTATCCAAGGCCTGAATACCACAGCCACCCACGGTCACGCCGCCTTCATGGGTGTGTACGGTATGCTGGGTATGGGTCTGATGCTGGTGTGTCTGCGCGGTCTGAGCAACCAACTGGTGTGGAACGACAAGCTGCTCAAGGGCGCCTTCTGGACTCTGAACCTGGGTCTGGCAGCCATGGTGTTCATGTCGCTGCTGCCCGTGGGTCTGACCCAGTTCTTCGCCGTGCTCGAAAACGGTTACTGGTTCGCCCGCTCTCCCGAAGTGCTGCACAGTGCCCGGGTTGAGTTCCTGGTGTGGCTGCGTGTGGTTGGCGACGTCATCTTCAGTATCGGTGGTCTGCTGATGGGTGCCTTCCTGCTGAGCCTGCTGCGTCAGCTGGTGACCAAGCGCGTCACTGATGGCCGTCCTGTCACAGCCTGAGTAATCCTTTGATGCCGGCGCCCCGGGGCGCCGGCTTTTTTTTGTCAAAATGACAATGAGCCGAGGAATAGAGTATGCTGTCAGTCATTCAAGCCACTGAGAAAAGCGCAGTCACCATGGCCCTGAGTCAAACCGTACTGACACGGATAGCACTGGACATCACCTCGGGCCTGTCCCACAGGGACAGATTCGCCCGCTTGGTGGATACGGTGAAACTCCACCTGTTATGTGATGCCGCGGCGCTGCTGGAATTCCGCGGTCAACATTTTGTGCCTTTGGCCACCGCCGGCCTGGCGGAAGATGTGGCCGGACGTCACTTTGTTATCGGCGATCACCCCAGACTCGAAGCCATAGCCCGTGCCGGCGATCTGGTGCGCTTCCCGGCGGACAGCGATCTGGCCGATCCCTACGATGGTCTTATCCCCAACCAGGGCGAGCAGCTGCGGGTCCATGCCTGTATCGGCCTGCCGCTGTTTGACGGCGAGCAGCTGATAGGCGCCATCACCTTGGATGCCTTCGATCCGGCTCGTTTCGATGGCCTGAGCGATCTCGACCTGCGGGCGCTCGGCGCACTCGCCGCCGCCTCATTGAAAAACGCCCTGCTGATCGCCAAGCTGGAACAATTGTCTCTGGGCAGCATGGCCAGTGCCCTGCCCGACAACAGCCAGAACAAACACACCGAACTTCTGGGCCAGACCCAGGTGATGGAAACCCTGCGCCAGGAAATCCAGGCGGTGGCCGCCACCGACTTAAGCGTGCTGATATTGGGCGAAACCGGTACCGGCAAGGAACTGGTGGCCCGGCAACTGCATCAGTTATCACGGCGGGTCAATGGTCCCCTGGTGTACCTCAACTGCGCCGCCCTGCCGGAATCCGTGGCCGAGAGCGAGCTGTTCGGCCATGTGAAGGGCGCCTTTACCGGTGCCATCAACCACAGGAGCGGCAAGTTCGAAAGTGCCGACAAGGGCACGCTGTTTCTCGATGAAATTGGCGAGCTGCCCCTGGGGCTGCAGGCCAAGCTGCTGCGGGTGCTGCAATACGGCGATGTGCAGCGCATCGGCGATGATCGCAGCCTCAAGGTGGACGTGCGCATCATTGCCGCCACCAACCGGGATCTGAAACAGGAGATACTCGCCGGCCGCTTCCGCGCCGATCTGTACCACAGGCTGAGCGTATTTCCGCTGCATGTGCCGCCGCTCAGAGACAGGCTCGACGATCTGGGCTTGCTGTGCGGCTATTTCCTGGAGCAGAGCCGCCAGCGTCTGGGACTGACCCAGCTGCGCCTGAGCCCATCCTGCCTGTCGAAGCTGCGCCAATACGACTGGCCCGGCAACGTGCGCGAACTGGAGCATGCCATTCACAGGGCCAGCGCCCTGGCACGGGCGGCGCTCAAGGACGCCGAGGCAGACACTGTGCTTATCACCGAGGCCCAGTTTGAACTGACGCCCCAGGGCGCCATCGCCCCTGCCCAGTCCGCCCAGGGCACCCTGGAGTTCAATTGCCAGTTACCCCTGAAGCAAGCCTTGGAAGATTTTCAAACTCATTATATTAATCAATGTCTTGTGCAGGAGAACCACAACTGGGCCGCCTGTGCCCGGCGCCTGGGGCTGGATCCCGGCAATTTACACCGTTTGGCAAGGCGTCTCGGGTTAAAATAAAAGCAGGCCATAAGGGCCGTGGCTATTGAAATTCGACGCCAAATAGGGAAGGATGCGTGCTTTGCCAAGGCGGCAAAGCGGCAGGGTCCGTCGACATTCCGGATGTGTCATCGACGGCAGGAAACAGAGAAGGTCATGAACAAGGGTTTTAAAGCAAGTTTGGTATTGGGTTTACTGTTGGTATGCCAGTCGGCCATGGCGGTGATCTACCCGCTGCCGCCGGCCAACAGTCGTCTGGTGGGCGAAGACAAGTATTACAAGGTGCCCGAGGGCAAGCATACCCTGGAGGAAATTGCCGCCAAGTTTCAGCTGGGTCTGTCCAACATGCTGGAGGCCAATCCCGGCGTCGACCCCTTCCTGCCCACCCCGGGCACCACCCTGATTATTCCCCACAGGTTGATCCTGCCCGACGCCCCCCGCGAGGGCATAGTGATCAACGTGGCCGAAATGCGCCTGTATTACTATCCCAAGGGCAAGAAAATCGTCCAGGTGCTGCCCATAGGCATAGGCCAGCTCGGCACCGACACCCCGGAAAACTGGGTGACCAAGGTACAGCGCAAGCGCGCCAACCCCACCTGGACCCCCACGGCCAAGATGCGCAAGGAATACGCCGCCAAGGGCGAAATACTGCCGCCCGTGTGGCCAGCCGGTCCCGATAACCCCATGGGTCTGTATGCCCTCTACATAGGCAACCTGTATGCCATCCACGGCACCAATGCCAGTTTCGGTATCGGTCTCAGGGTCAGCCACGGCTGCGTGCGCCTGCGGGAAGATGACATAGAAATGCTGTTCAACTCGGTACCTGTCGGCACCCGGGTGCAATTCGTCAACCAGCCCATCAAGGCCACCGCCGAGCCCGACGGTTCACGCCTGCTGGAAGTGCACCAACCCCTGTCCCGTTCGGTGGAAGAGTTTGAATCCAATGAACCTGCGGTACTGAGCCTGAGCCGCGACATAACCCGCTTCGTGGCCCACGCCGAAACCGACTCCTTCGTGCTCAAGCGCCTACTGGAAGACAGAACCGGAATTGTCACCCGAATCAATCCCTGAGTTGGGCGGGCACAACCCGCCCCTTCTGTAAAAGCCACCTGTACCCCAGGTGGCTTTTTTGTTGGGCCCTTAGCCCGAGGGTGAATTCGGCGCTATCGGCTTAAGCCCTGCGCTCAAAGAGGCTTACACACTGGCTATCTTGAACCACGTCTAAACATCCACCACTGGATGCAGTTAATCACCTGCGGTGGGCTTTCGCACTGCCATCCCAGTGACACGCCGTAAATCCGTCCCTGGAGGCTCAGCGGCGACATCCATGTCGCCGATGGTCACTGGTGCGGCAGTGCTTGATTAAAGGTGTTCCACTCCAGCCACGACGGAACAGGTGAAGTATTTACAAGCGGAAAGGAATAGCTCGCTACTGGTGTTCCTGTCGAAAGATCGCGGAAATTAACTCATAAACTCAAAGAGGTATTGCAAAGTCTGACTGTTGCACCATGTCCCCCTTCGGAGCCGCCGAGGGTGTTGGGCAAGAAACGGCAACAACCGAGGCAGGAAGCCGAGGTAGCGACAGTCGAGCAGGACGCGAGTCTGTCGCGTTGGCCGTTTCGCCCATAAACCCGAGGGGTTTTCGGCTCCGGTTGGGGGCATCCTTTGGGTTGCAAGGGGCTTTGGATGAGCAAAGCCCCTTGCCCGGGTGTGGGTTGGAGACCCACGACTTTGTGCCGCTGGCACAGCGGCTATCTTGTGCTTTCGTGCAACGTCCGGCGTCGGATGCAATCAATCACCTGCGGTGGGCTTTCGCACTGCCACCCCAGTGACTCGGCGTGAATACATCCGTGTAGCCTCCCCTTGCCATCCTTGGCTCGGACGGTCACTGGTGCGGCAGTGCTTGCTAATGGGGGTTCCACTCCAGCAATGCTGGAACTGGTTATGTATTTACAAGGGAAAAGCATTACAGGACTGTTGCACCGTTTCCCCTCGGAGGGCGATGAACTTGGACGCCCAACAGAAGCACTGCAAAACGGCGCGTGGAGGTCATTGTGGTCAGATTACATTTGAACAACTGGCTAAATGTATATCTCAAAGTAATCTACGAGCATATTATCAAACATACCTGAGCCACATGGTTCAAAGCCGAGCTTTTTCAAAATGTGCTGTGATGGCTCATTTTCAGGCTCAGTTAAAGCCAACACACTTCGGTGTCCCATTTGTTTTGCATAGTTCAAAATCGCTGAACTCGCTTCAAATGCGTACCCATTACCTCTTGATTGCTCCCTGATTCGATAACCAAGTTCGACAACGTCTTTCCCTTGATATGACAATCGCTCAATGCCACAGTAACCAATAAGTTCGCCGGTAGACTTTTCAACTAATGCAAACTTTCCGACGCCGTATAATTCATGGGCAGACAACAACCCTTGAAACCGAGATTCAGCTTGTTCGTAACTCATTGCTCCAGTTGGTGAATAAGCCATGAACTCAGAATTTCTTAAAAGTTCAACTACTGATTCTCGATCAGATGGCTCAAATTTACGGAGCAATAATCTTGGTGTTTCAATCATGTTGCCTCCATGCAATTAGCACAGCTATAACAGGCGAGAAAAGCTTGGCTATAACATAGCGACGCAGGATCGGCTAGCCAAGCTTTTAACACTCGGTTGGAGCTTTGTTAGCTTAAATTTTTGCAGCCAGCTCAAGTTTTGTCAGGACGTTAATTAAACTAGGTATTGATGACTCCGGAAATAAATAAGCCCCCTCAACAGTAAGAATTCTTACGTAACGTTTACCATCTGCTCTAGTTTCTCCAAAAATCCCTTTATCATGTCCAAAGCTCAATGGATTCGACATGTCTTCTACTGTTAATTTTTGTTCTTGAAATTTAGCAAGCATTTCTTTTAGTTTAGGGACATCTTGATCAAATACATAAAGTCTATGAACTTGCTTTGGGTTTGACTTATATCTGGTTTCAAATCGAATAGACGCACTTTCTGTCCCCTCATTATGTAAATATATTGCCACACTTGATTGCGAGGACTCAATTCCGTTACTTATCTCTGCCGTATTAATATCACTTTCAATCACACGATAAGTCGATGAACATCCAACAGTAAGAGCGAAAGCTAAAGCCATGATTATTTTTTTCATAGTAATTTCCAAATAATGTAAAAAACGATTTTAAAATTAACGCCGCTATCAACGGCAAAACTGTAGTGGCATAGAAGTTTTGTTCTGTTGCTTGGCTATGCTAAGTGCTACCACTTCGTTAATTATTTTCATTAACTTTGTGCCATCATAGTAGTTGTATGACCAGTGGCTAGAAACTGAACCTCTTAAATATTGCACGGACACCATCTCACCATGTGATGGCCGCTGTGCAAACTGAAAAATGTAATCGTAATCTGAGTTGGTAACAATCACCAGATCACAGTAAAAAGTCCAACTTTCACCTTTATAACCTGAAAGTATCCTTTTTTTTGTATCGGTGATACTAGCTATAATTAGGCTCCAACTTTCTTTTGGAATTTCAATTTCAGTACCATTTTTTTCAACGTAGATACGATTAATAGCATCAATCTCTCGGATATCGCTCAGTTCATAACTAAGACGCAGCCAATTCAAAAGCATCCAAGCAATAAACAGCACAAAGGATGTTAAAATAACAACTTGTGCTTTCTTAGGTATAATCGTCATTTTCGCCTAACATTTTAATAGTGCGAACTCGCAAGCTTACAATCTCTGCTTGGCACCCATGGTTGCAGGGCAAAGATGGGGAAATCCTGCCCCATCCACAAAACGCCACCAGGCGTTTTCAATCCACCTCTGGTGCGAGCAGCGCCAAAAACTCTGCCATTACGGCACTGTTGGCCAGCACCCGCTGGTCAAACACCTGCTTCCCTGGGGTTTCACTGCACATGCCGAAGCGGGCGCCGCTGCGTACCAGGAAGGATTCGAACGAGGTATCGAAGTGATTGAAGATCACCCCATCCTTCACCGCCAGGCCGTCGATTTCCCCTTCCATGGCCAGCGGGAAATAGTGCCCCAGGGCATCGCGCAGGCGCAGGCTGAACTGGCCCGGCAGCTGGCTTGGTTCGAAGGAATACACATAGGTGCGTTCCTCAAGCACATCCTCATGGCAGGTCAGGATGCCGTCGCGGCTGGCGGCTTGCAGCAGGCGGGCATGTTCCAGCAACAGCTTGCCTTCGTCAGAGGTGTCTTCATTGCTGGCGGGGCGACCGCCTTCCAGGGTGTAGCCGCGGTTGGGATTCTGTCCCTGCAGGTTGAACCTGTGGCCACGGCTGAAGCCGGTGGGATTGACCAGGGGCAACAGGCTGAGGTTGACCCGCTCGAACAGGCTGGCATCTATGCCGGACAGGAAATGCAGCATGCCCCAGGGACCGGCCGCCTCTTCGCCGTGGAAGCCGGAACTTATCAGCAAATTGGGCGCCTGGGCCTTTTGCGCCGGAGACTGATACAGGGTCACGGGATGGGACCCGGCCTTGCCCAGGGTGCGGGCACTGAGCCCCAGACGCTGCACCTCCTCTTCCAGCTGAAGATAAAAACGGGCAATGTCCGTGCTCTGACAATCGAAAATATCGCTGTGCCAGGAAAAACGCTCAAAGGGTGAACGGGTCAACATGGATGAAAAAATTCCTGCGAAGTGGCAAACCTTGCCATGATAGCAGCAAAGGTGAAAAACTGAATGTGATTCAACAGACTTGGAGAGGGACTTTGTCTGCTTTTGCTTACCTGGCACGTAGCGCCGTCGTTATGCTGCTGTTTGCACTGCCCGGCCTCCCGGCGGTGGCGGAGGAAAACCCCGGCGTGGATAGCCTGGCGCTGAAGCGCATGGCCCAGCCTTTGGTGCAACTGGACGGCCAGGTCAGCAGCCGCCGCCTGGATAACGGCCTGCTCATCCGCTGGCTGCCCCTGACCGGCCGCCACAGCGCCAGCATCGCCAGCCACGTGGCCGTGGGCTCCAGACATGAGACAGCCGGGCAAACCGGTTACGCCCACCTGTTCGAACACATGCTGTTCAAGGGTAGCGCCAGGGCCCCGGGTGACAGTTACGGCGCCTGGCTCGGCAGCCTGGGGGCCAGTTACAATGCCCGCACCCTGTTCGATGCCACCGACTTTTATCTCACCCTGCCAAGCCAGGCCCTGCCACTTGGGATCATGCTGGAAGCGGATCGGCTGATGGAGCCCAGCCTCACTGACCAAGGCCTTGGCAACCAGCAGGCCACTGTGCTGGCGGAAATGGCCCAGACCATAGACAACCAGCCCTATTTCCGGGTCGCCATGGAATTCCTGCTGGACCAGGCCAAGGACACGCCCTATTCCCACGCCATCATAGGCTCACACCAAGACATAGAGAATGCGACCCCCACCAGCCTGCGGGCCTTCTACCACAAACACTATCGCCCCGATGCGGTGACTGTGGCCCTGGCGGGGGATATCAGCCCCGCTGCCATCGAGGCGCTGGCACAGGAATTCGGTCCATGGCAAAACCCGCCCGGCGACGCCCCGGAGCTCAAGACTCCGCCCCGGGGGCAAAGACCGGGGCCAATCCAGGGGGGGGTGACGGATGAGCGGGCCCCCTGGCCCGGACTGCTGCTGGCCTGGCCCACGGTTGGCCGCGGCCATGCCGATGCCGAAGCCGTACGTTTGCTGGAGTTGCAGCTGTTCCAGCGATTGGCCAATGAGCTGGAACGGGCCGGCATCGCCGGTAGCGACAGCCTGCTCAGTTATTCGCTGCCGCTGACGATGGAGGAGTTCGGCATGACCAATCTGGTGCTGGTACCAAGGGCGCGCACCAGTCTGGATACCTTGGCCGAGCGGGTCGAGACGCAGCTGGCCCGTCTTGCGAGTGAACCTTTAAATGAGCGTGAGCTTGGCAGCCTCAAGGCCCTGTGGCTCAAGCAGCGTTTGGCGGCAATCGAACACACAGAGTCACTGGCCCTGCTGCTGGCGGACGTGGAAACACGCGACCTTGACCATCCCCTCTCAGGCCCCTGGCAGCGGGTAGAGGCGCTGGACAGCGAAGACCTGATGCGGGTGGCGCGGGAGTATTTTCAGGAACGGACTATCAGGCTGGATCTGCAGCCGGGCTGGTCCACCCGATTCGGCAAGGGTTTGCTGGAATGGCTGCCCGCGGGCGTGGCCGACACACTGGAGGATCTGGCGCTGTGAAATTCTGGATGATATCCCTGCTGGCGCTGACGCTCTGCGGCTGTCAGCAAACCCGGGAGCAGTACACAGAGGTGATGCCGCCACAGCTGCTCACGCCGGTGCAGCCGCCAATGCAGGTACAGGTGCCGCCACCGCCACCGCTGACCGTTGCTTCGCAACAATTGGCCAGTAGCGTCTACGGCCACTGGCGTGAGCAAGGCGCCGGGCCAGAACAGACCCGATTGCAGCTGGTATTGCTGCAAACCGGTGCCATTGATGGTGCCCAATGGCTGGCGGCGGCGCTGCAACAGCAGCTGCGCGCCCTGGCCCTGGACAGCGCCGATGCCTGTTATGAGTCCATTGCGGTGCAATACAGCCTGCACAGCCTGGTGCTGGAGGCAAACTGCCCGGAGCGCAGCGATCTTGGCCTTGGCCCCATGATCAGCGCCTGGCAGCAACTACCCAGGGACTTTGAGCGCTTGAGCCGCAGCGTGCGGTTGCAAAAACATATCGAAGCCTTCAGCGGCCGTGACATAGAAAGACTGTGGCGCCAGGCAGTGCTGGGGCAAAGCCATCCCTATCTCAGGGCGCTGGAGCAGGAAGCACCCAAAGACGAGGGTGAGCTGGCCCGCTGGCGACAACATGCACTGGCGGGTGGCAGCTGGCATTTACTTACCGGTGCCGCCGCCCATTTGCCTTCCGCTTCCAGTCCCCTGGTGGCAGCCCTTGGCAAGCTCAGCGGCAACAAGCCCCGCCAAGACACAGCCAAAGCCGGCTTACTGCCCGACAACAGCCACAAGCGCATACTGCTGCTGGACTCACCGGGGGCGGTACAGAGCCAGATCCGCCTCGGCTATGCCTTGGCCCCCGAAGGTGACAGCCGCAATTGCGAACTGCTGGCGGCCCTGCTTGGCCGGGGTGGCAGCGGCCGGCTGTATCTGGACTTAAGGGAGCAACGCGGCCTCACCTATGGTGTCTATGGCAGCTGTATCGACAATCCCTTAAGCCGCAGCCTCAAGTTTCAGGGGGCCACAGCCACCCTGAGTACCGGCGCCTTCGTGCGCGGCATAGTCGACCACCTGGCGCTGTTGGCCGCCAAGGGTAGTACGGAAGCAGAGTTGCGGCGGGCAGAAGGCTTCCTCAACGGCCGCGAATGGCTGTGGCAGGATGCCCCCGGCGGCTGGCAAACCAGATATCGCCAGCAACTGGAGCGCGGTCGCAGCAATGGCCATGCACCGCGGGATCTGATGCAGTTCAACAGCGACAACGCCGCTCTCCTGGCCCTGACCCCCATCATAGTGATCAAGGGCGATGCGGCGCGGATAGAGGCCGACCTCAGGCAAGCCTTGCCGGATTTCCAGTTACAAAGAGCCGAGTGAGGCGTTATTCGAGTTGACTGCTCTGCTCCTGCCCGGCATCCGCCTGGCCCATTTGCAGCAGCAGGGTATTGGCGGCATCCATGGCCTGTTGATCTTCAAAGGCGATATCGCTGGCCATGGTCTCATCGGAAGCCGGTTCCAACTGCGCTTCGGCATTGACAACCAGGGACTGGGAAAGCGTCTCGGCCTGGGGTTCATCCTCAACCTGGCTTGGCTTTGCCTGGGACTGAGACTTGGGCTGGGGTGCGACAAGCGCGGCCTCGACCTGCGGCTGCGTCACTGTGGCTTCGGATTGGCTCAGGGCCGCGCCGATATCGCCCAGCACATCCTGTTGCACCCCGTAGCCCAGGGCGGCCACCAGCGCCATGCCGGCGAGGATTTTCAGCGCCGGGGCCGAGCTGCCAGTGCGCGCCGTTGGATCCGGGCAGGGGGTATCGGCAACGGGCAGGCTCTCGGGATCCGGCCCCTGGCTGCGACTGCCGATAAACTGGCCCCCTTCCACTATTTCCATGCTGTTACAGGCCACTTCGGCATTTACCAAACCACCGGCCTGCACCACCAGGCGATTGCAGCTGAGTTTGCCGTTGAACTGGCCATTGACCCTGAGTTCCTGACAGCAGAGTTCTCCCTGGATCTCTCCGCCGGTTTCAATCATCAACAGGCCGGCAGCGCGGATCTTGCCCTTCAGCTTACCGGCCACCAGGGCCGAACTGTCCAACTGGATCTCGCCATCCAGCAGGGTGCCAGGGCTGATATAAGTAACACCTTTGTTTTTGCCGCCGTTTTCACTCATGGTAGGTGGATTCCTGTCCTTGGGTCTTATTTTGTGGCGCAAATGTTAATGCAATTGCGCCGATAAAAGAAGCATTCACTGTCTTGGAGCCAACAAACGCGGCACTGGGGCTACAGAGACCATTGGTCGGTGTCGGCACACAGGTTATCCTGAGACCTTATCTCACCAACCCAATTCATATACGCTTCAGACACAATCAATGCCGGGACACAATCAACACAGGGACATATAGATGAAAAATCAGGGACGCTTGAGCCAGTGGCAGGATGACAAGGGTTTTGGCTTTATCAGCCCCCTGCCCTCGGGCCCAAGGATCTTTTTACACATCAGCGCACTGCCCGATGCCGGGCAACGCCCCAAGCAGGGAGACCTGCTGGAGTTTGTGGCGGTAAAGGACAGTGACGGCCGGCTCAAGGCCAAGCGGGCACGGCTGCTGCCGGAGTCGGCAGCCATGGCGTCGGCTCCGGGCCCCAAAAAAATCAAAAGCAAGACCCCAAAAGTGGCCCGCAGGCCGGGCAAGGCACAGCCCAAGAGCCGCTTGGGGCGCGCCCTGGGGCTGGTCAGCATTTTTGCCCTGGTCTTGGCGACGCTGGCGTGGCACAAACTGATCCCCATCTGGTTACCTGGCGTGTATCTGCTGCTGAGCCTGCTGGCCTATGCCGTCTATGCAAAGGATAAAAGCGCTGCCCTGGCGGGCGACTGGCGCATCAGCGAGGGGCATTTGTTGCTCTGGGCCCTGCTCGGTGGCTGGCCCGGCGGGCTTATCGCCCGCCACCACTTGAGTCACAAGTCCCGCAAGCTGAGCTTTAGACTGGCCTTTGTGTTTTGCAGCACCCTGAATCTATTACTGCTGGGACAGGCTATCAGGGGCCAGTGGCTGACGCCCTTAATCTGAAGGCCGCGCTAACTGAGTGCATTGCCCCTTGCCAAGGCGGCTGCAATTGACTAACGTCTTGAATCAATTGCCCAACCATTCAACCCATTAACATCAGAGAACTTTTATGAGAATGCTGCTTGCGGTCCTGGTCATAGCCGGGGTTATTTTTTATTTCTTCACCTCGATGAATAACCAAAAAGCCTCCCAGGCCAATGCCGAACTGGGCAAACAATTTCTGGCACAAAATGCCAGCCAGGAGGGGGTAAAGACCACGGCATCTGGCTTGCAGTACCAATTACTGACTCAAGGCCAGGGCAGCGCCCAACCCAAGGCCAGCGATACGGTCAAGGTCCATTACGAGGGACGACTGATAGATGGCACTGTGTTTGACAGCTCCATCGCCAGCGGTGAGCCGCTGTCCTTCGCCCTGAACCGGGTTATCAAGGGCTGGACCGAAGGTCTGCAACTGATGCACGAGGGCGACAAGATGCGGCTGTTTATCCCGGCCGAACTGGGTTACGGCAACCGCAGCATAGGCAAGATCCCCGGCGGCTCGGTACTGATTTTCGACGTGGAACTGCTGGCCATCGAAGCCAAGCAAGGCTGATATTCCCGCCATAAAAAACGCCGGCTAATGCCGGCGTTTTTATTTCGCACCTTAAAGAATCAAACCAAGATTCCGAAAGGATCGTCTATGGAGTGGGAGGGCTGGGTAAACCAGCGTGGGCCATCCTGCGTCATATAGAAGTGGTCTTCCAGACGTACACCGAACTCCCCCGGCACGCACAGCATGGGCTCATTGGAGAAACACATGCCCTCGGCGAGCGGGGTCTGGTCGTTGGCCACCAGATAGGGCCATTCGTGGATATCCAGGCCTATGCCGTGACCGGTTCTGTGTGGCAGTCCGGGCACGGCGTAACCCGGACCAAAGCCGGCGGCCTCAAGCACACTGCGGGCGGCCTTGTCGACACTGCCGCAGGGACGGCCCAATTGCGCGGCTTCAAAGGCGGCGGCCTGGGCCTGCTTTTCCAACTCCCACAACTGACGCTGACGGGGGCTCGGCTCACCAAACACATAGGTGCGGGTGATGTCCGAGTTATAGCCCTGCAACTTGCAGCCCGTGTCTATCAGCACTGTGTCCCCCAGTTCCAGACACTTGGGATTTTTGACCCCGTGTGGATAGGCCGTGTCCTCGCCGAACAGCACTATGCAGAAACTGGATCCCGCGGCGCCAACCTTGCGATGGGCTGCATCGATAAAGGCTTCCACCTCGGTGACACAGATGCCTTCGCGCAATATGGAGGCGGCGGCTTTGTGCACCGCCAGCGTCATGTCCTTGGCCCGCTGCATCAGCGCCAGCTCCGCGGCCGATTTTTGCATCCGGCAGCCTGCGGTAACGGCCTTGCCACTGACCAGCTCCAGCTCGGGACAGGCCTGGCGAATACCGTCGCTGATAAAAAAGGCCGCAGACTCGTCCATGCCAATCCGGCCTTTGCCATAGCCGAGGCGCTTGAGTATGTCACCGAAGAGTGCGTAGGGACTCTCATCTTCGTGCCAGGTGTTGACCTCACCCTTGATGGTCATATAGCCCTTGAGGGTGTCCAGCTCGAAGGCCGGCGCTATGTATTCCAGCGGCCCCTCGGCGGGAATAACAACGCCGACCATGCGCTCACTGGGATACCAGCGGGTGCCGGTAAAATAGTAGAGGTTACTGCCGGCATTGATGTACAGGGCATCGAGGCCCTGGGCCCGCAGCAGGCGCTGGGCCTTGGCAATCCTGGCCGCAAATTCCTCAGCCGTAATCGGCATGATACCCGCCGTCATATCGCTCAATGTTGCCAGCGCTTCATCCCGGGTCTTGCCACCCACACCTTTGGTCATAATCTTGCCCCTTACTGCCTGAAATGGCCCGCACAAAGATGAATAAAATATACAAAGAACAAACACTGTGCAAGCACACCCGGCATGTCTTTGATCCACGGTCGTCAACCACTATGCTTATGCCTGATAAACTAACGATCTTTGGAATTATGCATGCCAAAACTCCTGCTTTTGCTGTTGTGCCTGCTCAGCTGTGCCCCACGGGCCGCAGAGGTCAAGGTTGCGGCCGGAGTCTTTATCGACATTATCACTGAGCAAGGCGATGGTCCCTACCAGCAATTGCTGCACAAAGCCGCCGGGGAGGCCGGGATCGCACTGGATGAAAGGGTTTATCCCCTCAGCCGGGCGGTGCGGCTCTTCGGCAGCGGCGATGCCCTGGCCATCTATGGCATGACGGAGGCCGTGCTGCGTTCAACTCCGGCGGAGAAAATCCTGACCAGCTACCCCTTGGGGGTGTATCGCCTGCACATCTTTACCCCCAAGGGCAAACCCAGGATCAGCAGTTACTCCCAGTTGCGGGGCCTATTGGTGGGTGGGGTGCTGGGTTATGAGGATTATTACCAGGAGCTGACGTCCCAAGGCATAAAGATGGAATTTGTCGCCGACGAGCGCCATCAACTGAAGCGGTTACAACTCGGGCGGGTGGATGCAGTGGTAGGTTTTCTGCCGGATTGGCTGGATAAGCTCGACCAGCTGGAGTACGACCCGGCCTTTGCCGTCCTGGAGGGCTATGACTACATGACAGTCTGGGCCAATGATGAGGGCCGGCACTTTGTCGACACCATTTCACCTGTGCTTTGCCAAATGCATGCCCGGGGCGATTATCGGGACATATTGGGGCAACGCTTTATGACCTTTGATTACCAGCCATCCAAAGTCTATGAATGGCAGCCACCGCAAGGCGGCTGCCATTTGACCCAAGCCGGATCCGACTGAAACAAGCTAGTCGGCGAGACCACGACGGCGCATCAGGGCCAGCAAACCGCGGCACACCAGGGTTTCCATATCATCGACCCGGTTAACCTGACAGTTGGCCATGGGTGCCGGCAGCGCCAGATCCCTCAGGCTGTTGACGCAGCCCTTGAAGTAATCGGCGCTGTTCATCATGCCACCGGCAAGCCAGATCCGGCTGGGATTGAACAGGTTCACCGCCCAGGCCACCCCCATACCGAGATAGCTGCCGGCCCGGTACAGGTCCCCGCCCTGGCTCAGTTTGCGGGCCCTCACCGACTCGCCACTGGCCAATTGCTCCAGACTGAACTCCCCCGATTCCGTCATCACCCGGCAATGCCCCAGCTCACCGGCAAAACCGCTGGCGCCGCGGAACACCTTGCCGTTGAGAGCGATGGCCATGCCTATGCCGGTCCCCGACATCAGCAACAACTCGCAGTCGTGACGCGCATCGCACACGGCTTCGATCCCCGCTTCTATATCGTTGACGATAAAGGCTAATTGCCCCTTGCATTGGATGTCTTCGGGATTGAGCCCAGTTAAACCGGGCAAGGACTTACAACTGACCAGGGTGCCATCCCGCACCAAACCCGGCACGGCAATGGCTAGGCGATAGTTGCTGAGATTGAAATCCTGTTCGAAGGCCTGGATCTGTTCATTCAGATCTCGAATATTGAAACCTTCACCTGTGGGAATTTTATATTGTTCTGTGTGCCCCTGGCCCTGCAATTCAAACAGCGCCTTGGTGCCTCCCACGTCGAGCGTTAATGTGTACATCATCTACTCCACTTGTTCCCCCGCTCTGACCCCGAGCAGGGTTGGCTGAGTGTACCACAGTCCCCCAGCGGCGGCGATGGAATAGACTTAAGCTTCTGCTTTTTCTAAATTTATAGATTTCACCACCAAAATTTTCCGCCACCGACACAAGCCCCTTCGGCGGCCGATTGAGCCGGGGAAAGGGCCGCAGTGTCAGTGACATAAATCCTTCACAGCCGACCAGTTTAAAAAAAACAGTCGAACAAAGGATCCTGTCTATACTCATTTCTAGCCCAGGTCATTACGCACAGGGCCGCAAGGAACGCTCTCACTTATAGGGATATACTTATGCATACCACCTTTTCGGCCGAACCCGGCTTTCAGCAATTCATTTCCCTCTCGGTGCTGTTGACCGGCTTCAACCGCTTCGAGCTGCTGGGCACGGGCCAGGCAGACAACTATTTCCAGCTCGTTCAACAGCAGTGTCCCGACAAACTGGAGACCCTGCTGGCGCTGTTTTCCAGAGCCCCGGCCGAACCCCAACCCCTCAACGCCTTTATCGAAGTGCAGATAATGCAATCGACCGAACTCGGCCCCCTGGCCCGCAGCCTGATTAAACTCTGGTACCTGGGTCAATGGGACAGCATCAAGGGCGATGACAGCTTTATTCCCAGCCCTCAAGCCTATCAGGAAGGACTGGTGTGGCAGGCCATTCACGCCCACCCCCAAGGTGCCAAGCAACAGGGCTTTGGCGCCTGGGCCGAGCCACCTGCGACCGAGCTGTCACAGCCCGACCTGTCACGGGAGGTGGCGCAATGAACTTCATCACCCCAGAGCAAGCCGCATCCCGGGAATACGATCTGGTAATAGTCGGCGGCGGTATCTCCGGCGCCCTGGTGGCCAAGCAACTGACCAAGGCCGGTAAACGCTGCCTGATAGTGGAGGCCGGCACGGGTGGCGGTGCCAGTTACCAGGGCTACCTCGATTTCCTCGCCACCTATCATCAGGCCACGGTCAAGATCCCCAATGCGCCCTACCCTGTGAATCCCAACGCGCCCGAGCCCCTGGTGACGGACACCCGCCGTATCAGCGAGGCCCAACCGGATGAGACCGGCTACTTTGTGCAGATGGGGCCATTGCCGTTTTCTTCTTCCTACACCACCTATCTGGGGGGCACCACACTGCACTGGCTGGGCACCTCGCTGCGGATGTTGCCGGAAGACTTCAAGCTGAAAGCCCTCTACGGCAACAATCCCGATTGCACCACAGAGTATCGGGACTGGCCCATTGAATACCGGGATCTGGAGCCCTGGTACCGGGCGGCCGAGCGGGAGCTGGGGGTGTCGGCCGAGGTGGCCGAACAAACGTACCTGGGGGTGGAATTTCCTCCCGGCTATGTGTATCCCATGCACGCCCTGCCCAAAAGCTGGAGCGACAAGTACCTTGCCAGGCATGTCGATGGCATGCAGGTGCAGGAAGATGGCAAGGGTTACCGCCTCAGGGTCAGGGGTACCCCGGCCTCACGCAACAGCGTGCCCAACCAGGATTATGATGGCGGCCTTGGCTACCAGCCCAGGGGCGCCGTCGGTAACGAAGCCGTGGGCCAACGCTGCATGGGCAACACCAGCTGCGTGCCCATCTGCCCCATTCAGGCCAAGTACAATGCCCTCAAGACCCTCAGCAGTGCCGATGGCGAACGCCTCGATATAGTGCTGCAGAGTGTGGCGTCGAAACTCATCATCGACGATGCCAGCCAAGAGGTGACTGCGGTGCGTTTCAAGCACTATGCCAGTCCGGATGTCCCCCAGTTTCAGGAGTACGAGGTACGAGGCAAGCGCTATGTGCTGGCGGCACACGCGGTCGCCAATGCCGTATTGCTAATGGCCTCGGACGCCTGCCCCGGCAACCCGGCGCTGGGTCGGCATCTGATGGATCACCCCGAGCTGCTGACCTGGGGCAAGGCCAAGGAACCCCTGTGGCCACTGCGGGGGCCACTGGCCACCTCGGGCATTGAAGATTTGCGGGCCGGCAGTTTCCGCCGCAACCGCGCCGCCTTCCGCATGGAGATGGGCAATGACGGTTGGCTCTGGCCCACGGGGGCGCCCGTGTCCGATGTGCAAACCCTGGTGGATGAGGAGCAGTTGTACGGCCCCCAGCTCAGGCAACAGTTACAGACCGAGGTCAGCCGACAATTCCGCTTCGGAATATTGGTGGAGCAGCTTGGGGAGTACGACAACAGGGTCAGCATAGATCCCGCCTATGTGGATGCCATTGGCAACTATCGCCCCATCATCCATTACGATCTGTCGCCCTACACCCGCAATGGTTTTAGCAGGGCATACGAAACGGCCCAGGCCATTTTCGAGCGGGCCGGAATAGAAAATGCCAGCCTCTACAAACCCAGCGACGCCGGGTATTTCCAATGGCGTAACCAGGCGCTGACCTTTAACGGTGCCGGCCATTTCGCCGGCACCCATTGCATGGGCGACGATCCCCAAAACTCGGTGGTTAATCCCAAACAACGCACCTGGGCCCACCCCAATCTGTATCTGGTCGGTTGCGGCAACATGGTGTCCATGGGCACCTCCAACCCCACCCTGACCATGTCGGCCCTGACCCTGTGGGCGGCGCAGAATATTCTCGACGATCTCAACGGGGTGACCAATGCGGCACCTTGATTGGCGCGAGGCGGCGAGCCGGCGTTACGACACCCTGATAGTGGGCTCGGGGTTTGCCGGTGCCATCATGGCCAAGCAATTGGTCCGGGCCGGCCACAGTGTGCTGTTGCTGGAAGCGGGCGCCGGCGAACCAGGAAGTTTTGAGCAGCACCTGGGCTACGTGGCCAACTTCCAACAGGCGACGGCGAAAACACCCAATTCGCCTTATCCCGACAGCCCCAATGCCCCCCAGCCGGAGGTAACCGATGTGGCCAGGATCCCGCCCGGCGGGGTGTCGGCCAAGGGCTACTTTGTGCAGCAGGGGCCCTATCCCTTCGAAAGCAACTACACCCGGCGACTGGGGGGCACCTCGTTGCACTGGTTTGGCAGTTGTCCGCGGATGCTGCCGGAAGACTTTGCCATGGCGAGCCGGTTCGGTCGCGGTGTCGATTGGCCCTGGACCTATGAGGAACTGCTGCCCTTTTACAGCCTGGCGGAGGCCGAGATCGGCGTCTCGGCGGATGTGGCCGAGCAGCAATTTCACGGCATTCATTTTCCGCCCGGTTACCAGTACCCCATGCACAAGGTGCCGCAGAGCTTCCTCGACCAATGGTTGATGGCGGGTCTCGACACCCTGCGCCTGCCACCGGATGGTCGGGCGGTACAGATCCGCTCCATTCCCCAGGCCCGCAACAGCGTCCCCAACCCCGAGCACGCCGATGGTGCCGGTTACCGGCCAAGGGGCGCCGTGGGCGATCCAGCCATCGGGCAGCGCTGCATGGGCAACTCCAGTTGCATCCCCATCTGCCCTATTCAGGCCAGATACAACAGTTTGAAAACATTGCAGGAAACCCAGGTCGATGTGCTGACCCGGGCTGTGGTGTCCAGGCTACACATAGACAAGGCCACCGGCAGGATCACCGGGCTGGATTGCAAGGTTTGGCACAGCGATGGAAGCCCGGCTCACCAGCTGGTGCGACTGGAGGCCGACCTGTACGTGCTGGCGGCCAACGCCATAGAAAATGCGGTTTTGCTGTTGGCATCCAACGCCTGCGGCGGCAGCGGCATGCTGGGGCGCAATTTGATGGATCACCCGGCCATGCTGTCCTGGGGACTGGCGCCCCAAAGCATAGGTGCGTTCCGGGGCCCCGGGCTGACCTCTACCCTGGTGAATTACCGCGGTGGCAACTTCCGCGCCGAACGGGCCGGTTTCGTGTTGGAGATAGGCAACTGGGGTTGGAGCTGGCCCAAAAATGAGCCGGTGGACAGCACCACTCAATTTGTCGATGAGCGGGGCCTGTTCGGCACCGAACTAAGACAACAGCTGGGGCACACAGTGCCAAGGCAAATTCGCTTCGACATGATGACAGAGCAGCTGCCAAACGCCGGCAACAGGGTCAGCATCAGCGACCACTGGCGCGATGCCATGGGCAATTTCCGCCCGGTGATCAACTACGATGTGGACGATTACAGCCGTGCCGGTCTGGTGGCCGGCAGGCAGCTGGCCAGAGAGCTGTTTGAACACTTGGGTATTCAGGACTTTACCCGGTTCAGCCCCGATGATCCCGGTTATTTCCAATGGCAGGACCAGGGCTATAGCTGGTCCGGCGTTGGCCATGTGGCCGGCACCCATCGCATGGGCAAAAGCGCCAAAGACTCGGTGGTCGACCGCTATCAAAGGGCCTGGGACCATCCCAACCTGTTCGTTATCGGCTGCGGCAGCATGCCCACCCTCGGCACCTCCAACCCTACCCTGACAATGACGGCGCTGACCTTCGCCACCGCAAAACACATAATTGAAAGGAATCAATAAGATGAAATTGACCGCCCAACAACAGCAAGCGGCAGAGCAAAGCTTTCAACGGCTCGGCTATGTGCAACTGAGCTGCGACAACCCGCTGAAGACCGAACTGCAACAGCTCCGGGAGTTGCTGCACAACGCTCTGGTATTGGAACACGCCACCATCCCCCCCTACCTGACCATGCTCTACAGCCTGGACACCACTGTGGACTGGCGCATCAGCGAGGTGGTGCGCTCCGTGGTCATAGAGGAAATGCTGCACTTCGTGCTGGCCGCCAACGTGCTCAATGCCATCAATGGCCAGGTGAAACTGACGGAACCCGGGTTCCTGCCCGATTACCCATCGCGCCTGCCCTATGACATAGACGGCATCAAGGTGCGGCTGTTCGGTTTCTCCAGGGAAGCGGTCACCCAGGGGATGCAGATAGAACATCCCAAATACATACGCCCGGCGGTGGTGGCCAGTCACGAATGCAACGATATGACCATAGGTGAGTTTTATGCCTATATCGAAGCCCGGCTCAGGGCCGCGGTGGAACGCTTTGGCGACACCGCCATCTTCTGCGGCGATCCCGCCAGGCAGGTGCCGGCACACGTGTTTTATTACGATGGCGGCGGCGCCATAGTGCCTGTGACCAACCTCGACACCGCCGTAGATGCCCTCAAACTGATCACAGATCAGGGCGAAGGCGCCAACAACGGCGTTTGGACCGGGGCAGAAAGCGAGGCCGAAGGCGGCTTTCGCGAGGTGGCCCACTATTTCCGCTTCAATGAACTCTATGAGGAACGTTTGTATCGGGAAGGCGATACAGTGGAAAGCGGCCCAAGCGGCGCGCCCCTGCCCGTGCCCTGGGAGCAGACGGTTCGCATCCGTCCCGATCTCAAACTCAGCGATTACCCTCCCGGGGAGGCCAAAAATGCCATCGCCGCCTTCAACCGCAAATACTGTGGGCTGCTGGCCCAGCTGCAACAGGCCCTGAGCGGCTCCCCCTTGCTGCTGATGCCTGCCGTGGTGGCCATGTGCAGCCTGCGTGACGACTTCAGGGCCATCACGGCCAATCCCTTACCCGGCGACGACGGCTTCAACTGTGCCCCTACTTTTGAATACGTTGCCATCAGCACCCATTGTCCCAAGGCCCACACTCCCATGACTCAAAGTAATCGCGACACACTGGACCTGCTACAGCAGGCCTACAGCCAGGGCAATCTGCCGCTGGCCCTGTCCTGCATGACCGAAGACGTCATCTGGGATATCTCAGGCCCGGCCAGCGTGCCCTATCTTGGCGTGTTTTACGGCCATCAGGGCTTTAGCCGCTTCTGGACCTTGCTTGGGGATACGGTCGCCATCGACAGCGCCGGCATAGAACAGATGTTTTTCAACGACAATCAGGCCATGGCCTATGGCGGCGAGCAGGGCAAGGCTCTGGCCACAGGAGCCCCCTATCACTACGACTGGGCCCTGAAGTATGAATTCGACAATAACCACAAGATTAGTTTGATGCGTCAATACTTTAACCCCAGCGCCATCGTCGCTGCCCTGGCGGCAGAGCCCTATGGCAATGGACCCTTGAGTCACAAAGCAACAGAAAGGAAGCAAAATCATGAGTAACACACAGGATTTGCCAAGCATCCCCTATCCCTTCACCATGCCGTTTTATTACGCCTCGCTGACCAATGTGGGCGTGTATTACCTGGTGCCACTGGCGCGGGCCGAGGCCTACCTGCAGGGCACTGGCCTGCTGCCGGCCGAGTTCGATGGTCAGGCCCTGGTCAGTTTTAACTTCCAGCTGTATGCCGGCCAGTTTGCCTCGGGTATCGAAGTGCCGGTGGAGCAATGGAGCAGCTGCGGCGCCGCCATTACCCAGGAACTGGAGCTCAACATTGTCGCCTACCCGGCCAATCGCAAGGACCAGGTGAGCCCCATAGGCTATCGCGAGTTCCTCAGCGACGGCGATCAGACCAAGCTGTACGGCAACCACAGGGTATGGGTACCCTGCGATGCCGATGTGGCCATCAGCGCCGGCAAGACCCTGTTCGGCGAGCCCAAATTCAAGACCAGCTTCAAGGTCAATCTGTCCTCCCCCAATCCGGTGCGGGAAAATACCCCCATATACAGACCCCAATGGGTCGAAACCTGGGGCTTCAGGGTCGACGATCCCCAGGACAGCAACACAGCGATATTCACCTGCAAGGTGAACACCGCCGGCCTGACGCCAATCCCCGGCAACATCTCGCCCATCACCGAATACGGCACCCATGATGGCAAGCTCATTGGCTGCCGCTGGAACATACTCCAGGCCATGAACACCTTCTTTATTCCCCAGGAAAATCCCTGTGCCGTGGACCTGCGTTACGGTGCCAGCGATCACCCGATGCGCCGCGACATGGAGACCCTGTTGGCCAACAGCCCCGCGGTGGCGGTGCGCTGCTTTAACTCGGCACCGGCCGCGATCCAGAGTCGGGCCTACTATCCCTAGACCCAGCAGCAGGCCAACAGCCGCCCCACAGGTCGTGGGGCGCAACTTTCCGTTTTTACCTTGGGGGTAACATGAACGAAATTGACCAGATTTATTTCCACAATTTTGCCGACATTCAGGGGCAGGAATTTGATTTTATTGTGATTGGCGGCGGTGCCTATGGCACAGGATTCGTCCATAAAGTGCTGCAATATCAGCCCAGGGCCAGAATTGCCGTGCTGGAAAAGGGCAGCTACCTGATCCCGGACCATATCCAGAACCTGCCGGCCAGCTTTATCAAGCTCAATACCAGCACCGGCATCCGCCCCTGGGAATACAAGGGCACACCCAACCTGAACTTTATGCCGCAGATCCCCTATGTGGGCGGGCGGGCGCTGTTCTGGAATGCCTGGACACCCCAGCCGGACAGCAGCGAGATGCCCGATTGGCCGGCCGCAGCCATTGAGCGACTCAACAACGAGTGGTATCCAACAGGTGAGTACATGGGGCGGCGCTATTCCCTGAAGACTCCGGGTAACCGCAATGAAAAGCTCCATGAATTTATGGGCCAGCGGCTGTTTTCCCGCCTGAGCCGGATTGAGGGTGCCACGCCCCAGTCCAACCCGGCGGCGCTGGATTCCGCCATGGCCACGGGCCAGGGTGTACCCCCGGAAGCCTGGGCCAAGTTCGCCCCCATACCCGTATTGGTGCAGGCGGCGCAGCTGCATCCCGATAATCTCAAGGTGGTGGTCAATGCCGAGGTGGAAAAACTCATAGCCCACAATGGCCAGGTGACGGAAATCCAAACCCGGGATGGCAACCTCAAGGTAGGCAATGCCAAGCTGATCCTCGCCTGTAACACCCTGGAGGCGGGATTTATCCTCACCCGTTCCTTCCCCCAGGATCCCTTGCCCGGCAACAACCTCTGCGGCCATATCCGTTCCTGGCTGGCGGCCAGGATCCCCGCCAGCGCCATACCGGCACTGACAGATGGCCTGCAGGCCGTGGCCTTCTATCTGCCCGGCAAAGATGCGGCAACCGGACGCCTGATGCATACCCATATCAGTGTGGTGCACAACCCAACGCCTGCCGCAAGTGCCGAGGTGCTGTACCGCATACTGCCGGATGCCTCGACGCCGGAGGCCGTGGCCACCTACCAGGATCCCAATTACGTGGTGATCATGCTGCACTCCATGGGCGAGTTCCTCGGTGAACGGGCACCAGGTTCCTGGAATCGGGTCGGCACCAGCGCGTCTGGCGTTTCGGAAGTGTTTATCGAAATGCAGCCGGAAGATGAAGCCTTCTGGCAAGCCATGGACAGAACCACCTTTGATGTGATGCAGGCCCTGGCGGGTAATGCGGACATTGAGTATCAGCACAACCACAGCGACGGCAGTTTCAGTTGGGAAAAGACCAAACCCGCGAACATACGCAACCAGGGACTGGTCCATGAGGCCGGTACCCTGTGGATGGGTGATAACCCGACCACCTCGGTTTGCCGCGCCAACGGCCAACTGCACAACTATCCCAACGTCTTTGGCCTCGGCAGCATGTCATTCCCCCGCCCCGGTTCCTGGAATCCGACCCTGACCGGAATGGCCCAGGCCTTTGCCCTGGCGCGGGAACTCTGTACATGATGCCAGCTTTGGGCCAACGCAAAGGCAGCCATTTGGCTGCCTTTTTTTGAGCGGAATAGCCTGAGGTTAACCCACTCAGCTCAACGAGCCCGGTTCAACGTGCCCATTACCACGAACCCATTACCACGAACCCATTTCAACGAACCCATTTCAGCGAACCAGTCTCAACGAACAATCGGGCTGACCAGGTTGGCCTTCATGGCCGATTGCAACGCCTGCCAGCGGCTGTTGGCCATGTCCTGCAGGCCCTGGCTTTTTGGCCCCTTGGTCAGGGCCGCCTTATGCTTTTCCAGGGCGGTGTAGTGCAGTGCCGTCACCTGATACCTGCTGCTGTCGCGGAAATAGTCATACACGTCCTGTACATTTTCCAGGGTGTCATCGATAAAGACGATATGGCTTATGGGCAGCGAGGGTTCGAACAAATTGCCCTGTTCGAACTGGATCAGCAGACAGGCCAGCATCACCCCCTTGTTCTGCCCCCCCAGGTAATAGATACCGTTCTGGAAGGTCACGTCCCGGGTGCCGGGAATGTGGCAGGGCAAACCGGGAGCCGCCAGACCGGGCTGACGACCGGACCAGATTTTCAGGCTGTTGCTTGCCAACAACTGCAGCAGGTTTCCCTGGCCGGAGCCCTGACCGGAGCCCTGGCCCGAGCTATCCCCCAGGAGGGCAAACTGCTGCTCGGTGGCATTGAGGTTGGCATCGCCCCGAGCCGTTTCCACCAAGAGGCGCACCCCGGAGCCGCTGAGTTTCGAAAGCACGGGATAGATGTTCTGATCCGTGTAGGACATGCGATTGAGGGCAAACAGCACATTGGCAATGTCCAGCAGCTCATTGAAGCTGCCTGCGACTCGATAGGGCGAGTCGGTGCCGAGCAGGCTCTGCTGCCAACTGAACCAGGCTGGCCCCCCCAAATATTGGCAATCGGCGGCGGCCGCGCCTTCTGGGCAGGCCATCATGGTCAGGGTATCGTCATCGTCCATCACCAACAGGGTACTGGTGGGAGATTTCAAAGCGGTCACGGTTTTTTCCAGGGCCGCAAAACTGTCAACCTTGCCCATGGACGCGCCAGCCCAGAGCTGAGCACTGAACAGGCTAACCAACAGCGTCGTCATGACTTTTTTCATTTCATCCTCCTGATGTCATTGGATTAACCGGCTGGCGCTTGGTGTCAGTCCGGAAGCTTAAATATTAGGAGAGTTTTGCCATTTATCCTCTGCAGCAATAAAAAACTTCTACACTCATTGGACTCAAACACGGGAAAGCAAACAACCAGACAGGGAGTGTCGCCATGCCGGATGCCGCCTTTAAAAGACGCAAGCTGAAAATCAATACCAAAAAAATCCCCAAATCCTACCGCGAATACCTGGAACGGCTCGCCAAGCTCGGCGAAGTGGTGGCCATAGATGACGAGGTGGACTGGTATCTGGAAATGGGCGCGATATTGCGTCACGCCTGCGAAACCCGTAGTGCCATGCCGCTGTTCAACAAGGTCAAGGATGCTCCGGGCTTTCGTGCCGCCGAGATGGGTCCGACCGTCAGTGCCGATCCCGACAAGCCCTGGCAGCGGCTGGCGATCATGCTGGGGCTGCCGGAGGACACCAAGTTGCTGGAGATCCAGGACGCCTTTATCGAGGCCATAGGGGGTGAGCCCTATGATCCCAAGCTGGTACCCGCCTCCGAGGCTCCCTGCAAACAGAACAAATGGCTTGGTGATGAGGTGGACCTGACCAAGATCCCGGCGCCGATACTGCACGACGGCGACGGTGGCCGTTATTTCCAGACCGCGGGCGCCATCATGGTGCGCACCCCGCCGGGGCAGGAGGTGCCACCCGATTCTTATACCGTCGACCCCAAGTCCTGGACCAACTGGTCATTCAGCCGCGCCATGATTGCCGGTTCCCGTCCCCAGGCCAACACCCCACCAACTCCCAACCCGGATCCCCGCCCCGGCAGCGTGCCCTGGGTACCCGGTCCACACTATTCCAAGAACGAAGTCGTGGGTCTCTGGCTGCCCTTTCAGCACAACGGCATGATTTACAACATGTGGAAGGACAAGGGCAAGGACTGCCCCTTCGTGATTGCCCTCGGGGTGCCACCGGCGGTGACCATGCTGCTGTCGGCGGCACCACCGGCCTGGCACGATGAATATCTCTATGCCTCGTCTTTTCTCGGCCAGGGACTGGAGATGGTCAAGGCCGAAACCTGCGACATACTGGTGCCGGCGGAGTGTGAAATCATCATAGAGGGCGTGGTCAGCATAGGGGAATCGGTGGTGGAAGGCCCCTTTGGTGAGTTTCCCGGTTACCTGTCCAACGAAAGCGGCCTGGAGCCCCTGGCCAAGATCCACTGCATCACCTTCAGGGATCAGGCCATCCTGCCCATCTGCATACCCGGCATTCCCATAGACTCGACCCTGATGCTGGGCTGCTTTTCCCTGTCGGCCACCGCCAGGCTGTTCTTCGAACGCTCAGGGCTGCCGGTAATAGACTGCTTCAGCCCCTTCGAGGCCTCGTCACACTGGCTGGTGATCCGGGTAAGGGACGACTGGCACAAACTGACCGGCATGACGGTCAAGGGCTTTATCGATGCCCTCGCCGAAGTGTTCTGGACCCACCATATTGGCAAGACCACGGCCAAGCTGATCGTGGTGGGTGAAGACATACCGCCGGACGATATCGACAAGGTGGCCTGGGCCCTGGCCACCCGCAATAATCCGGTGGAAGGGGTATTCCACTATCCCCAATACGACTCAGACGGCACCGGGCTGCAGATCTATCTGGACGTGGCCACCAAACTCAGGGGCCGCGGCGGCTTGGTGGCCTACAGCTGCCTGCAAATTCAGCAGCAGGTGAATCAGCCCCTGGAGCAGGTACTGAGTTTCGCCACCAATTATCCGCTGCCGCTGCAGCAGAAGATCCTGGAGAAGTGGCACCATTGGGGCTTCGGCCCGGGCTAAGAACTCAAGCTCAACCACAAGCGGCGGCCCAGGGCCGTCGCTTTGGTATAAAGTATTTTCATTGCCGCAAGCCTTGCACCACCAGGGTCCGGGTTGCGATAATCGGTGCAGCAAGGTCGCCCAAGACGGCCACTTTACTCTTACTCAAACAAGCGGCTCATTAACTCAAGGTCTCCCTATGTCAGCACAGCAGTCCCCCGCCATTGGTGCCCGCCTGGACGCCATCCGTACCGAGATGGCCAGCCAAGGGCTTGATGCCTTTATCATTCCCCGCGCCGACGAATACCTGGGCGAATACGTGCCCGAGCAAAACGAGCGCTTGCATTGGGCCACAGGCTTCACCGGTTCCGCCGGTATGGCCATAGTGATGACCCACAGCGCCGCCATCTTCGTTGACGGCCGCTACACAGTGCAGGTGCGTGAGCAGGTCAACGGCGAGCTGTTTAATTACGAGAGCCTGACAGATACGCCCCAACCCCAATACCTGGCCGACACCCTGCCCGCCGGCAGCAAGGTGGGCTTCGATGCCCGCATGCACACCCTGGCCTGGTATGAACAGGCCAACGCAGTGCTGACCAAGGCCGACATCAGCCTGGTGGCGGTAATAACCAATCCCATAGACATGCACTGGCACGACAGGCCTGTGCCGCAAGTTCAGCCCATCATGCTGTTCAGCGAGCAGAGTGCCGGTCGCAGCAGTGCAGACAAGCGCCATGAAGTAGGCGCCCTGGTGGCCAAGGCCGGCGCCGATGTGGCACTCGTCACGGCCCTGGATTCCTTCTGCTGGCTGCTCAATATCCGCGGCCGCGATGTACCGCGCCTGCCCGTGGTACTGGGCTCGGCGCTGCTGTGGGCCGATGGCCGGATGCAGCTGTTTGTCGACCCGGCCAAAGTGCCGGACGGCATCGCCGACCACGTGGGGCCCAACGTCAGCTTCCACCCCGAGAACGAATTGCAAGCCGCACTTCAGGCACTGGGCGGTAAGAAGTTGCTGGCCGATCCCAACAGTGCCAACGCCTGGTCCCAACTCTGTGCCCGCGACGCCGGCGCCAAACTGGTGGCAGGCATGGACCCGGTCGCCCTGATCAAGGCAGCCAAGAATCCAAGCGAGCTCAAGGGGATGCGCGAATGTCACGTCCGTGATGGCGTGGCCGTGAGCCGCTTCCTCGCCTGGCTCGATGCCGAGGTCAGCGCCGGTCGTCTCCACGACGAGGACCAGTTGGCGGTTAAACTGGAAAGCTTCCGCCTGCAGGATCCCCTGTACCGCGAGCCCAGCTTCGACACCATTTCCGCCGCCGGTGCCAACGCCGCCATGTGCCATTACAACCACAAGAATGGCACCCCGGCCAGGCTGACCATGAACAGCATCTACCTGGTGGATTCGGGCGCCCAGTATCTGGATGGCACCACAGACGTCACCCGCACCCTGGCCATAGGCGAAGTGACCGCCGAGCAGCGCAAGATGGTGACCCTGGTGCTCAAGGGCCATATCGCCCTGGCGACGGCACGCTTCCCCAAGGGCACCACCGGCCAGCAGCTGGACGCCTTTGCCCGTCAACACCTGTGGCACCACGGCTTTGATTTCGACCACGGCACGGGCCACGGCGTCGGCCATTTCCTCAGCGTTCACGAGGGCCCCCAGCGCATTGCCAAGAACAGCAACGGCGTGGCCCTGCTGCCAGGCATGGTGGTCTCCAACGAGCCTGGCTATTACCGTGGCCATGCCTTCGGCATTCGCATCGAAAACCTGGAAGTGGTGCAGCCCTGCGCCGCCCTGGCCGGTGCCGAGCGGGAAATCTATGAGTTCTCGGCCCTGACCCTGATCCCCATAGATACCCGTCTGGTAGACAAGGCACTGCTGACCGAAACCGAGCTGAACTGGCTCAACAGCTACCACGCCAAGGTGCTTACCACATTGTCACCACTGATGTCAGGTGATGAGCTGGCCTGGCTGCAGCGGGCTACAGCGGCCATTTAACCCCAGAAAATTGTCGGTGCTCAATATCGACAGCAAGAATTAACGGCGCCTTTGGGCGCCGTTTTTTGGGCTTATTCAAATGCCCCTCTGAACCGCCCACAGTGACAACCACAATGAAACAGAGCTGGATGACAAGCTCACAGTGACACACTGACCTAGCCCCAATCTTATTGCCAAGCCATGCGACGCAGTCGGCTCTTGGTTGACTTACGGCCGGTTACTCTTGATTATCCTAATATTCTTTCTGAAACACGTGGGCTGAATATGGAATATATCGAGTGGAATGATTTCCTGAAAGTCGATATCCGGGTTGGCACCATCATCGAAGTTGAAGACTTTCCCGAAGCGCGTCGTCCGGCCTATAAATTGAAGGTCGATTTTGGCCAAGAAATTGGTATCAAAAAATCCAGCGCTCAAATAACGACTCTGTACACCAAGGATTCGCTGCTGGGCAAACAGGTGCTTGCGGTTGTTAATTTTCCGCCAAAGCAAATTGGCCCGTTCAAATCCGAGTGCCTGGTAACTGGATTGCATCGCCCCGATGGTTCCGTGGTGCTCGCCGCCGTTGATATGGCGCTGCCCAACGGCGCACGACTGGCATAAACCGAAATCGCCCTTGAGCATTCAGGCATTTTACGGCTTGCCTTAACCCAATACCTTGAAATATGAGCAGAGTTTGATGAGAGTCGATCGCACTTCCCGCTGGATTGCCCGTGTCGCTAGTGTTGGTTTTGGTTGGTTCCTGATTGACCCAATAACAAAGGGAGCCTTTAGCCACCGTACAGCCTGGAGAGATTACCACCTCATCACCCCGGAACACGAACCACTGAGATTTTACTTCAGCCTTATCTGGTGCGCCTTGATGCTGTTGGTGTGTATTTACTTTGGCTTTATCGCCAAACTGAGCGATAAAGAATCGGATGACAAGCGGGATAAGCCTGAGTCCTGATCCAAATCAGAGCCTCAGGTTACGGCAAACCCAGACCATCCTGATGGAAGCAGTAGCCGCTCTTAACTTCACTGACGGACTAAGGATTAAGGATTAAGGATTAAGGATTAAGGATTAAGGATTAGGGATTAAGGATTAACGATAAATGGATTATTTATTTTGCTGTGGTGCTGTTTGCGATCTCCTCCTCCGTCACACCCGGTCCGAACAATATTATGGTAATGACCTCGGGGCTTAACTTTGGTGTTAAGAAGAGCCTGCCGCTGCTGGCGGGAATTTGCCTGGGCTTTACCCTGATGCTCTTGCTTGTGGGCCTGGGTTTTGCCCAGCTGTTTGCGGTATTTCCCGGGCTGCATCTGCTCATCAAATGCGTAGGCACCTTGTACCTGCTGTACCTGGCGTTGCTGATCGCCAGATCCGCAGGGGAAATCAGCGCCAAACACCAGAGCAAGCCGCTGACTTTTATGAAGGGTGCCCTGTTTCAGTGGGTCAACGCCAAGGCCTGGGTGGTTGCCACTGGAGCCATAGCCGCATTCACTTCTGCAGGCGCCGGTTTCTACAGCCAAAACATGACCATAGCGTTGATCTTTTTTATCGTGTCCTTTCCCAGTGTCGGTCTGTGGCTGGTATTCGGCTCGCTGCTGAAGAACTGGCTCGGCAGCGAGCGTAGCCGCAAAGGATTTAATTTTGCCATGGCGGCCCTGCTGGTGCTGTCGGTCGTGCCCGTGGTCCGGGAAATACTGGCACAGCTCGCCTGACGCCTTGCAGCAAAAGCAATCACCCATCAAAAGGAAATATTGAATTGTTAAACTTATTCTCAGGAAACAAAATGCCAGGAAACAGAATGACAGGAAGCCGAATGCGTAACTTAATGATCTTTTTAATGGCATTAATCTCACCCTTGGCAGGCGCCAAGGTGATTGCCGATATGGATGCCCTGCCAGTGGAAAAAGCCGGCCATTATCTGTTCTTTTTCCACGGCGCCATCGCCGAGGGCACGGACAGAAAACCCGTATCCAGTCGCTTTGGGGTGTACGATTTTGATGCAATTATCGCGGCGCTGGATTCCGAGGACTATTTCCTGGTGGCCGAGCAACGTCCTGCCGGTACCAAGCCCAAGGACTACGCCCGCAAGGTAGTGGCCAAACTGGACCAATTGTTGGCAGCAGGTGTGGCTCCGGAGCACATTTCTCTGGTGGGCTTTTCCCGCGGCGGCGGCATCACCACCCAGGTATCGACCCTGAGCAGCAACGACAAGCTGGGCTACGCCGTGCTGGCCGGTTGCTCCAAACCGTCCCCCAATAACTACAAGTTCATCCTCCACGGTCTGGTGCTGTCCATCTACGAAATACATGATGATTTGATCGGCTCCTGCAAACACTTGGTGGAACAGAGCCCGGATTTGGCCGCATTTGACGAACTACCGCTCAATACCGGGCGGATGCATGGGGAGTTTTATCTGCCCAGAGAGGAATGGCTGACACCTTTGAAGCGCTGGTTGCAACAAAGATAAGGCTGCATAAAACATAGGACTGCTACAAAGATAAGCCTGCAACCGGCTCACTCGGTTCGACTCTATTTTGAGTGTCTTATCTGTGGGGATGTTGCATACTGCCCTATCTGGACAGTGCATTAGTCAAAATGCAATGAATTGTTAATCAAGGAAAAAGGGATCAGGATGAAAATTTCAGGCAGCTTTAGCGTGCAACTTAAACCATTGGAAGGCTATGCCCAGGGTCGGGACGGCATCAGACTCGGACGCATGTCCATCGACAAACAATTCCAGGGCGAACTCAACGCCGACAGTAAGGGCGAAATGTTGTCGGCCATGACCGAGATCAAAGGCTCTGCCGGCTATGTGGCCATTGAACAGGTGACGGGCATCCTGATGGGCAAGCGTGGCAGCTTTGTGCTGCAACACTTTGGCACCATGAACCGGGGTCAGGACAGGCTGGTGCTGGAAGTGGTACCCGATTCGGGAACCGGGGAGCTGGCAGGTTTGTCCGGCACCATGGCTATTCGCATTGAGGCCGGCCAGCATTACTACGATTTTGATTTCGCTTTCGCATCGGGAGCGGTTCAACCAGCGCTGACTTAAGACTCTGGAGGCGGCCCCAACAGGAGACAGCATGGAGCAACAAGCCGTACAAATAGAGGATGCACAGCCAAAAACGGGGCCAAGCCTGACGTTTTTCTGCGGCAAGATGGGTGCCGGCAAGTCCACCCATGCCAAGCGGCTGGCGCAGGAGAAAAACGCCGTTTTGCTGTCTGAGGACGAGTGTCTGGCCGCCTTTTATCCGGACCAGATCCACTCCATTGCCGACTACCTTAAGTATTCAGCACTGATCAAGCCCTTTATCAAATCCCATGTGCAGCGGATCCTCGGCGCCGGGACCCAGGTGGTAATGGACTTTCCGGCCAATACCGCCGCCCAGCGGCGCTGGTTTTTGGCACTGTGCAGAGAGGTCGGTTGTGACTCCGAGCTTGTGTATCTCAATCTCACCGATGAGCAGTGTCTGGCTCAGATAGCCAAGCGCCGTATCGAGCAGCCGCAGCGGGCCCAATTCGACACCGAAGCCATGTTTTATCAAATCAGTCAGTATTTTGAACCACCTTCCGCGGAAGAAGGCCTCAGAATAATAACCTGTTAATGCCGTTGCCCGGCCGCTAATGGAAATAGGGCATATAGATTCAATGTGTGGGATCAAAAGGGTCTTTAGTCCTTTGTGGATATAAACCCATACTTAGGAAGGTCTGTCTGAATCCGTTGCCTGATAGACCTTGAATCGCCTCTGCCTTCCGCCCGCGAAAGCGCCCGAAAACCGGCAAGTCCACACCCGGTTCAAGCCCATCAAGCCACGCTTCAGTCGGTAACTTTCTCCGAAGTTGAGGTAGCGGTAAATGAAAATCAGAACCTCCTGTCTCCTGTCTGGCTTACTGCTGACGCTGCCGGCCCCGCTGGCCCTGGCGGTTGAAGTGCAATTGCCATTGCCACCGGCCGAAGACTTCAGCAGCACAATCTCCAATCCCTATTGGCCGCTGCCACTGGGGGCCTCATTCAGGTACCTGGCCGAAACCGAGGATGGCTGCGAATACAACAAGATAACGGTGCTCAGGGATACTGACACAGTCATGGGCTATCCGGTGCTGACTGTACGGGATCAAGCCTGGATACATGAGCCCGAAGAGGATGCCGATTGCGATCCCGCCCAGGCCGTGCTGGAGGAAGACACCCTGGACTATTATGCCCAGGACAGCGCGGGCAATGTCTGGTACTTCGGTGAAGATACCTTATCCTATGACGATGAAGGCATGTGTACCGACGAGGGCTCCTGGCTGGCAGGCGATGATGCCGAGCCCGGACTGGTGATGCTCGCCATGCCCGAAGCCGGCATGCGCTATCGCCAGGAATTCAAGGAAGACGAGGCCGAGGATTGGGGAGCGGTCAAGGGAACCCATGCCGAGGTGCACATAGCGCTTGGCGATTACAGCAACTGCCTGGTCATCAAAGAATGGACCCCGCTGGATCCCGGCTCGGTGGAGCACAAGTACTATTGCCCCGAGCCCGGCAATCCCGGCCCGGGTTTGGTGTTTATCGAAGAACTGCACGGCAAGACGGTCAAGGTGGAATACGTGGGCATGGGTGACTTTGGGATCCCCGGTGAGTTTACCGACTTCCCGGCGCTCGTCTGTCCAGCCCCGTCGAGTCATTTTTAGCCTTACATACATCAGCTTAGCCTGATATGCTAGGCGGCAGTCGTCACCACGGCGGCCTCTTTTTGTCTGATGGAGTAGCAAATGAGTCCCGAGCTTTGGTTGTCCTTTATCACCGCCGCCATCTTGCTGTGTTTCACGCCGGGTCCCACAGTATTGTTGGTCATGGGACAAGCCCTGAGTCACGGTAAAAGGTCCGTTATTCCCCTGGTTGCCGGAGTGCTGTGCGGCGATCTGATCGCCATGTCCCTGTCACTGGCCGGAGTCGGTGCCCTGCTGGCGCTGTCCAGCAGCCTGTTCAGTGTCATCAAGTGGCTAGGTGCCCTGTACCTTATTTACCTGGGGATCAAATCCTGGCGCAGCAAGGCCATACATGGCGACTCAGCGCCGCCGCATAACAGGGCTTCGATTTTCCGTGACTCGCTGCTGGTCACAGCCCTGAATCCCAAGGGCATCATCTTCTTTATGGCCTTTTTCCCGCTGTTTATCGACGCCCAAGCGCCGCTGCTGCCGCAGATGGCGATATTGGCCTGCAGTTTTCTCGCCGTGTCGGCCTGTAGCGCCTCCTTTTACGCCCTGTCATCCGGATATCTGCGCACCAGGATCCGCTCGGCCCACTTTCAACGCCGTTTCAACCAAGCCAGTGGTGGTATGCTGGTGGGCGCAGGCCTGCTGACCGCCACCCTCAATAAGGCCTAAGGCACTTCAGGGAGATAGCCATGCCACACTTTGAAATCAGCACAGACAAGAGCAAACTGGATTTCACCGTCATCCACGGTTTCATTTCCAACACCTATTGGGCAAACAATATTCCCGAGGCCGTAATGGCCAGGGCCATAGAAAACTCACTCTGTTTTGGTGTGTATCGGGACGATGGTCGCCAGGTCGGCTTTGCCCGGATGATCACCGACAAAGCCACCTTTGCCTACCTGGCCGACGTCTTTATTCTGGAAGAATTCCGGGGGCTGGGTCTGAGCAAGCGTCTGATGCAGGCCATAGTGGCCCATCCTGATCTGCAGGGGCTGCGGCGCATGGTATTGGCCACCCGGGATGCCCACGGCCTTTATGCCCAGTTCGGCTTTACCGCCATAGAAAACCCCGAGATTTTCATGCACGCCTGGAATCCCAACGTGTACCGCAATAACCAAGTTACCCAGGCAAACTGATACCATCCCCCGGCAGTACAAGGAGTCCCCATGCCACATTTCGTTGTTGATTGCGCCCACGAAGTGCTCTCGTTTCAGGACGAGGAATATATCAATGAACAGTTATTCCTGGTGGCCAGCGCCTCAGGCCTGTTCGATGACAATGACATCAAGGTCAGGGTCAATCCGTTCAAGACCTATTCCGTGGGCAACCAACGTCAGCATTTCATTCACGTGTTCGCCAACGTGATGGAGGGCCGCACCACGGAGCAAAAGGCCAATCTTTCCAAGGCCATAGTGACGCGTTTGACCGAGCTGTTCCCCCAGGTGCCCTATATAGCGGTCAATATCCGCGATTTTGAACGCGCCACCTACTGCAACCGCGACATGCTGTAAACCTTGCAGCAACCCAGAGTCATTGAGGACACGCTCATGAGCCTGCGAATTGACACCATGACCCGGCCCCAGCTGGATATGGCATTGGACTGGGCCGCCGCCGAAGGTTGGAATCCTGGCCTGAACGATGGCGACTGCTATTACCAGGCCGATCCAGACGGTTTTCTGCTGGCCAGTCTGAATGGCGAGGCCATAGGCTGTATCTCCGCGGTCAGGTATGACAGCGAATTCGGCTTTATCGGCTTTTATCTGGTCAAGCCCGGCTTTCGTGGCCAGGGCCACGGCATGGCCCTGTGGCAGGCAGCCATGGCCAGGCTCGATGGCTGCAACATAGGCCTGGACGGGGTGCTTGCCCAGCAGGACAACTACCGTAAGTCCGGCTTCAAGCTGGCCTACAGCAATATCCGTTTTCAGGGACAGGGTGGTGCTCAAGCCCAGGCGGATGACGACATAGTGCCGCTGTCCTCTCTGCCCTTTGCCATGATTGAGGCCTATGACAGGTCCTTCTTCCCCGCCGACCGGAGTCGCTTTACCCGGAGTTGGATAGCCCAGCCCGGTTGCCACGCTTTAGGACTGGTACACAGGGGTAAGCTGCTGGGACAGGGGGTCATTCGCCCCTGCCGCAACGGCTATAAAATCGGGCCGCTGCAGGCAGACAGCCCGGAAATTGCCGAGCGGCTGCTGACGGCGCTGAAGGCCAAGGTAAGTACCGGGGATGCCGTGTTTCTGGATGTGGCCGAGGTCAACCCAAGCGCCATGGCGCTGGCCGAGCGGCACAAAATGATGTTGTCATTCGAGACCGCCAGAATGTACACAGGTGATGCGCCCGAGCTGCCGCTTTCGCGCCTGTACGGGGTGACGTCCTTCGAGATAGGCTGATCTTACCCAGCTGTAGCACCTGGTATCCAGAGTCAAAAATGTCAAAAACTCAAAGAATAAAGCGCTTCTTATGCCCGACTTGCCCCTGACCACGCTGCTGGCATTATCTTTGGTGTCACTGGTGGCCGGATTTATCGATGCCATCAGCGGTGGCGGCGGTTTGATTTCCCTGCCGGCGCTGATGCTGGCCGGTCTCAGCCCGGCCCAGGCGCTGGCGACCAACAAGCTGCAGGCTCTGTTTGGTAAGCTCTCCTCGGTTCGCTATTTCCTGAAGCAAGGCCTGATTGCCCCGGGCTCGCTTAAGCTGCCTTTACTGCTCTGCTTTGGCTTTTCGGCCCTGGGCGCCCTGGCTATCCAGCTACTCAGCAGCGAGGTGCTGCAGCTATGGCTGCCTTGGATGATAGTCGCCGTGGCCCTGTATGTTTTGCTGTCGCCCAGGCTTGGGGATCTCGACACCCGGCAAAGGATCCCGCCGCTGCTGTTTGGCCTGACTGTCGTCCCCCTGCTGTCGTTTTACGATGGCTTCTTTGGTCCGGCGTCGGGGTCCTTTTTTGCCATCGGCTTTCTCGCTCTGCTGGGCCATAACACGGCAAAGGCCACTGCCCATGCCAAATTGTTTCTGCTGGTATCCAACGCCGCGGCCCTCGGCGCCTTTATCCTGGGCGGCCAGGTGGCCTGGTCCGTGGGTATAGCCATGGCCTGCGGCCAGTGGATAGGCGCCAGATACGGCTCGCAACTGGTACATCTAAAGGGCAACAAATTGGTCAAACCCATGTTGTTGGTGGTATCCACCCTGCTGGTGTTAAAGCTGGCGCTGCTTGATAGTGGAGTCATGCCTTGGCTGTGACAAGATTGCTGTTGAACCAGGACGAGCTTTTAACCAAGCCAATGAAGAATAAGGGAGTCACCCCATGCTAATCCGCACCGCGCTTACTACAGACGCACAGGCACTGGCCGGGCTGGTCACTTCCCTGGCGGGCTATTTTCAGGATGACCCGAGCCAAGCCTTGCCCGCCTGGTTCAGCGATACCCTGACACCGGATGCCTTCAATGCCAGACTCAGCAGTGACAAGCAGCTGAATCTGGTGGTGGAAATCGATGGCAGCATCGCCGCCTACCTGTCGTTGCAAAAACCCGATTACCTGTATCACCTGTTTGTGGCCGAAGCCTTCCACGGCCGGGGACTGGCGCGGCAGTTGTGGCAAAGGGCCATGGTCCTCTGCCCCGCCGAGCGCTATCTGGTGCGCTCTTCCCTGTATTCCGTGCCCGTATATCAAAAGCTGGGGTTTGTGGCCCACGGTGAGGTAGGCCACCGCGATGGCATTTCCTATCAGCCAATGGAGTTCTTTAGCCTTAAACCAAGCGGGCAACAGCCACAGAGCAGCTGATCAGTATCAATAACGCGAGCACCCTTAATTAGAGCAACAGCATGATCATCAGAGACTTTTGTGAGGCCGACTTTGCCGCCGTCGGCGCCATCTATCAAATGGGCATAGACACGGGCCATGCCACCTTCCAGTTGCAGGCCAAGTCCTGGGATGAGTGGCACAGCTCTTTGCTGCCCCATTGCCGTCTGGTGGCGGAACTGGACGGCGAAGTGGTCGGCTGGGCGGCGTTATCCCCTATTTCCAGCCGCGCCGTGTACGCCGGCGTGGCCGAGGTCAGCGTCTATGTCGACACCGGCCTTGGTGGTCGCGGCATAGGCCAGGCCTTACTGAGTCACCTGGTGGACGCCTCTGAGCAACAGGGGATCTGGACCTTGCAGGCAGGTATCTTCCCGGAAAATCAGGCCAGCATCGCCCTACATCAGAAAAACGGCTTCAATATTGTGGGCAGACGCAGCAAGCTCGGACAACTGCACGGACAGTGGCGCGATGTAATGCTGTTGGAACGGCGCAGCGCTGAAGTCGGGATTTAAGGATTCCCCTGACTTCGTGATCCGGGATACCTGGGCAGTTCGTCGCACAGATTGAACCAGGGCATTTGGCTGCTGGTATAAATGTGGTATCTGGGTGAAATCAACTCAGGGCTATCGAGGGCGGCTATGGCCAGGGTCAGGTACTGGGGATAGTCGCGGTGACGAAAACTTAAGGTCGAGCCACAGTCGCCACAAAAGCCTCTGAATGTCTTGTCGGTGGAGGCAAATTCCTTCACCAGCCCCTGGAGCCAACTCACCTCTTCAAACTTGAAATCCATCCAGGCGGACACAGGCGCACCTGTACTTTGCTGGCAGCGGCGGCAGTGGCAGTAATCGGCATCGAAAGGCGCTGCGCTGATTGAGAAACGTATCGCGCCGCACAGACAACCGCCGGTCATTGGGAAGGTCAGGTTGGTGCTGGCATCTGTCATGGCTTGGCTCCTGGGGCGTAATAAATGACAGCAACGCATTCGTTGCTGTCACAATCCACAATGGCAGCCGGGATGGCAATCTGCAAGCCCTTATGCTGCTCCAGGCAACAGCCACAAACCGCCCCCCAGATCACCAAGCACTAACTCAGCCCAGCTGCACCCTGGCGCTTTGCCCCGGGGTCAGCGGCACGTCCAGGTAACTGAGCTTAATCTCCCCCTCGGCAAAGCACTGCTTGGTGGTCATGGCTTGGCCATTGAGCTTAAGCACGGGGGCTTCGGCGGCAAACATGGCGCGCCATTGCAGCGGCTCACCGGCAATCAGAGTCAGCTCGGTGTCGCCATTACCCCTGTGGCTGACCTTGATGCGACGGCCCAGCAGGCTCAGTTCATCTATTTCGGCCCACTCGGTTGCCTGGCTCAGTTGCGGTCTGGTACTTACGCTGTTGCTGCGGGCATCGGCGCTGATGCCCATCAGGCCGGCGACATAGGCACCGACGGCACAGAATGAGGCTTCGGGATAGTCGCGGCGCGGCAGCTCAGGCGCAGTCAACCGCAGCAACTGCTGATGGCCCTGCTCAGCCAGGCCATAGCGGTAACAGATGTCGGGGAAGTGGCTCAGGTATTCCACCGATGGCGCGGGATGGGCCAGCAGGGTCGCCATGGCCTTCTGCCTGTGGTCGCTGTTGTTATAGGCGCCGAAATACAGGCCATAGTAATACTCAATGTCGGTTTTGCTGCCATCGCGCAGCAGGGCGCCGTAGCTGTGGTTGCCGGCGTCATTCCACCATTCCTGGTTGTACAGATTCAATAAACGGCTGGCTTCCTGCTGCATCATATCTGCGCGATCATGTTCGCCCCGCAGCGCCAACATGGCGCCGTAGGCCCGGTAACCACTGGCCTGGATCACTATTTGATCCGAGGCGGTTTGCAGGTTGCTCAGCGCCTCGTCATAGGAAGCGATACCACGACGGCTGAGATCGGCGGTGCTGTCCATAATACCGTTACCTGTTCTATCCCAACGGCGTACATAGTCGCTGACGGTACGCTCATAAAACTCGACAAAATCCGGGTGCTCCAGGTAATCCTTATCGCCGGTCCACAGGTACTGACGCCAGCAGCAATCGATAAGATCGAAGTTGGCCGGCAGGTTGTACCAAAAGTCCTGGTCGCTGGTGTAGTCCACGGGCGCTGGCCTGTCGTGGCGGTCGATTTCCCAATAGCTGCACCAATCCCGTTCGGCGCTAATCCCCTGCACAAATTTGGTCAGCATATTCTTGCTGACATCCGCCAGTCCCAGCACGGCCGCCCCCGAGGTCTGGTGTGCTGTATCCCGCATGCAGAAGGCTTCGCGGTTGGGCAATGCCGCCTCATACCAGTCACCGACTGCATCGCCACGGCGCACCAGCGACAGGGCTTGGGCCGAAGCCCAAAGGTAACCGGCTTCAAGGTGGGTATCACTGCTGCGAAAACGCGCTGGTGCCGCGGCTCTGGCCCTGAGCCCGGTAGGCTCGCCTTTGGGCGTGACTTCGGGATTGGTTGCCATTGGGCTTGTGGTCGGTGCCGAGGTGTTGCCTCCGCTGTCGCGACAGCCAAGCAAGCTGCCACCCAGGGCTGTGGCACCGGCAAGGGTCAGGGTGCCGGTTAAAAATTGGCGTCGGCCTATCGTCATGGAGATCTCCTTCGGGTTGACTATGCCGCCATCATAGCCGTGACACACAGGCCCCGAACTGCCGAAAAACAATTAAAGACTCCCGAATAATCGCCCAAAGCGGGTTTGCGTGTTTGGCAAAACAGAAAAGCAATAGCCGGACCCGGGTCCGGCTTAAGGCTGACAGCGAATACTAGAGACGATATTCGCCCCCTTCCCTGGCGGTGAAGCGGCAGCCTGGCATGGGGGCCGAGTGACACAGGCTCAACCACTGGGGTTGCAGCTCACCGCTGCGGGTATCCAAGCCCATGGAGTGGGATTCCAACTGCACATCATCCAGTCGGCAATCCTGGCCACAGCGCGCCAGCAACAGGGCGATATGGTGCTCGCCGGACTTCAGCAGCAGCGCCTCGGGTTCGGTGCGGGAGCCGCACAGGGCCACAAACTGCGATGGCTGTGCCAGGCCGGTCTGACTGCCATTCTCAAAACAGGCCAACAGGTGTTGGAAATACACCAGATAACCGCGAACCTCGGCGTGGGAACCCTGGGCCAGGGGAAAATGACGGTCGAGCAAGGCGGCGACATCCCGGGTTTCACCCATTCCAATCCATTCTTGCAGATGCTGTTCACGGCTATCCATCATGGTCATGTTCATCGCCTTTCCCCTATCGCTGGTCATCAAAGGTATTGCAGTGTCGCGGGCAGAATGCCTTCACGAATTTGCTTGATTTTTAGTCTAGGGTATTTTTAACTGTAATTTCACAATAAAAATTTCACAGTGTGAATTTTACAAAATGGCCAGTGAAAAAAGCTTGATGCGCAAGTCCCATTTTATGGGCACCAAGATCAGGAACCTGCGTAAACGCAATCATCTGACGATGGAAGATTTGTCGGCCCGCTGCGTACGCATCGATCCCGAGTTGGCGCCGTCCGTGTCCTATCTGTCTATGATTGAGCGCGGTAAACGGGTGCCCGGCAGCGCCATGCTGGCGGTCATTGCCAAGGTATTTGAAAAGTCGCCGGACTGGTTTCTCGACGACGTGCCGGAGGAGGAGGACATCACCCCGGACAAGGGCCGGCGCGGTGGCATCAACGGCATGGCGCTGGAGCCAAGCTTTTTGTTTTCCCGCGATATTTTGCAAATAGCCATTCCGGAAATGCTGTCCCAAACCGGGGTCAGCGGCCGCCAGTTTGCCCAGCTGCTGATCCGCGCCCACCAGGAACACCATCAGAATCACTTTCCGGATCTGGAGCGGGCCGCCGACGAAGTGGGTGGCAAAAACCTGCATCTGACCGCAGAAGATTTGCTGGCCATAGCCAAGCGCCTCGGCATGAAGGTGCGCTTTTTCAGTGAAGGGGCCGCACCTGCGGTGGACGAGAACGGGATCCCCCAGCGCCAGTTGGTGACCTCCTATTTTGAGCCACCCGCCAGCATCTTTATCAACAACCTGCTGAAGACCCAGCCCGAGCGGCTCAAGTACGACCTGGCGGTGCACATAGGCCACTGTGTGCTGCACAACAAAGACGGCCTGAACCGGGTGCTGACGGTTGGCGATGGCATGGGCGCCCCGGAACCCGCGTCCTCCACGGTCAATGCCCAGGACATGCTCGGCGCCTGGCGTGACTTTGAATCCAGCTTTTTCGCCGGCGCCCTGCTGTGTCCCAAGGTGCCCTTCCGCCAATTGCTGGAGCGCAATGGCTACGAGATTGGCACCCATGCCAAAATCGGCGTCTCGGCCTCGGTGGCCATGCGCCGCATGACAGTGGTGTCGCCCTATCCGCACTGGCACTATTTTGATGCCTACGCCCCGGGTAAACTCAAGGCAGTGTACCGGGGTAACGGTATTCCCCTGCCCTGGGGCAATATGCGCCAGGTACCTGATCCCTGCCAGCATTGGGCGGTATTTCGTATGTTGAGCGAGCCCAGCGATGGCAGCTCGGCGCAGATCTCAATCCTGGATGTGGACGGCAGCCCGAGGATCTACTGCTGCGAGTCGGTGAAGGTGGACGATCTGGCAGGCAACCATCATGTGCTCTGTGCCGGTATAGATCTCAATCCCGCCATTGAGGCCCAGGGGACGGATGCCTTGAGTCTGGCGGAGGAACTCAAGCACCAGTGCGTCAGCGCCGGTGGCCAGGGACCCATACCTGCTCCGATCCGCCGTCAGCTAATGAGCATAGCGCGGATCCTCAATATCAACTGGGTCGAACGTGGCATAGATAAGGGGGCGCGGCTTATCTGCAGCCGGGGCGCCGCCTGTCCGCGCCAACCAGCCTGCTACCCGGGTAGCTGCCAGGGACGCTGACGCCTTGCATCAGAAACAAAAACGGCGCCCTCAGGCGCCGTTTTTTTTTAAAGAATGGCTTAGCCCACCACCAGCATTTCACACTTGTGGCAGTCGAACACCAGCTTGAACGGCTTGCCGCCCAGTTCCATTTCCAGCGGCTCGGCTTTTAGACCCGGCACTTCCTTGGGGCACATGTTGTAGCTGTAGCGGATACAGTGCTTGGTTATCATCAGCGGCGCATCGCCCTTCACCGGCCGCACCTCGTAGGCATCGCGAATCGACACCACACCATGGCGGGTGTAGAAATCCTTGGCCTTCTGGTTGGACACGTTGCCAAGGTAGGTCAGGCTGCGCTGGGGATAGCGGGCACTCATATCCCGCTGCCATGGCGTGGGGCGACGATAGCCTTCAATGCGGGCCTGTTCCAGCGCTTCAATGGCCTCGCGGCGCAAACCGTTGATGACGGATGCCGGGGCAAACACGGCCCCGGCATCGCCCAGATCTATCTCACCCAGGCTGAAATCTGTATTGCCGAGCTTGCCGAGATTCTTGATAAGGCCGTCGCGGTTGCGCTCAATGTCCTTGGCCTGCTGCTTGTCGAAGTCAGCGGTCACTGTCACCGAATGGCCATGGTTATCAAAGGCCGTCAGTGCCAAACCGCCTTCGCGATCGGCCAGGGCGAAATTTACCGGCACCAGACGCTCGGCAGATTCTTTTGAGAGCAGCATCTCGAATTCCTGATCGTGGTTGCGATACAGGGTCACGCCGAGGCGCAGATCCTTGGGCACTTCCTTCAGATACAAGGTATTGCCGTCGGCGCGGTTGACCCGGAATCCGGTCAGCTTGTCATCGGACAGGCGCGCCTTTTCATAGTTTTTGGCAAAGAAGCCCAGACCGTCACCGTTGTGAAACTCGGTGTCTGAATCCACCACTATGTGGTCCTTGCCTATGTGGCTGACCTTGCCCACTTCTATACCCAGATACTTGGGAGTTCGGAAGTCGGCAATACTGGGCTGACGCTCGTGGGTGAAATAGTCGGTCTTACCGCGGTTGAAGCTCTTGTCCGGATCCGGCTGGAAGCTGTAACTGCAGCGGCCATGGGATGCGGGTTCAAACTCGGGGCGGCGGGCCATGATGGCATCAAGCTGCTGACGATAGTGGGCGGTTACGTTCTTCACGTAACTCAGATCCTTGAGACGGCCCTCAATCTTGAAGGAGCGTACCCCGGCATCGATCAACGCCTCCAGGTTTTCGGTCTGGTTGTTGTCCTTGAGTGACAACATGTGTTCGTTGCTGGCGATAATATCGCCCTGGCGGGTCTTGAGGTTGCCGGGCATGCGGCACTGCTGGGAACACTCGCCGCGGTTGGCGCTGCGGTTGTCGGTATAGGCTTCACTGATATAGCACTGGCCGCTGAAGGCCACGCACAGGGCGCCATGGATAAAGTACTCCAGGCGCATTTTAGTCTCGGCCGCCACGGCACGGATTTGGCTCAGGCTCAGCTCCCGGGCCAGAACCACCTGGGAGAAACCCACGTGCTCAAGGAAGGCCACCTTGGCCGGCACCCGGTTGTCCATCTGGGTACTGGCGTGCAGGGCAATGGGGGGCAGTTCCAACTCCAGCAGGCCCAAGTCCTGAACGATAATGGCGTCGGCGCCGGCCTCGTAGACTTCCCAAATCAGGCGCCGGGCCTGTTCCAGCTCGTCGTCCAGCAAAATGGTGTTGAAGGTGACAAACACCTGGGCATGGTAGCGGTGGGCAAATTCACACAGGCGGGCGATATCGGCCACACTGTTGCCGGCGGTATGACGGGCGCCGTAGGCGGGACCACCAATGTAGACGGCGTCGGCACCGTGGCGTATGGCCTCAATGCCATAGTCGGCATTTTTGGCCGGGGCCAGCAGCTCCAGCTTGTTGTCGGCCAGTTCAACCTTGGGCGCTTGTTCGCGCTCGGAGTGAACCTGGGCCGCCTGGCCGGGAATAAAGATTTCAACGCCTGTGGTCATGCTCTGTGCTCTACCGCTATTTCAGTGGGAGTGAAATTAAGGGCACAGAGTATAGCAGAGCCAGCGGGCCAGAAAAGCCGCTTAATCGTAGAACACCGCCAACCAGATGCTGATCCCATCGGCCTTGGTGGAATTGACCCTGTGTTTCAATCCTTTGGGCAGATTGACGTGATCGCCGGGCTTCATCACCAAACTGCGGCCATCTTCGAAACCCAGCTCAGCAGCCCCCTGCAGCAGCATGACCCACTCATGCTGCTGTTGGCAGTACCACTCCCCTTCGGGGGTGGCCTGGCCGTTGGAGACTATACGCTCGATACGGCAACCCGGCGCCCGGATAAGATCTTCAAACACCTCATCATTCAGGGCTGCCGGCAGCGCCGCAAACAGACTGCCGGCGCTGAAATCATGGTTTCTCATCCTGCGGCTCCCCCGGTTTCCTTAGCGGCTTCCGAATCAAAGTGGCGATAATCGCGGTACTGGATACGGAAGAAGATGATGTAAAACACCGGCACTATGATAAGAGTCAGTATAGTCGCCACCCCGAGACCGAACATCACCACAGCCGCCATGGACTCGAAGAAGGCGTCGGTGATCAGCGGCAGCATGCCCAGGATGGTAGTCACCGCCGCCATACACACGGGCCGCACCCTGCTGACGGTGCTTTCAAACACGGCGCGGAACGGCTCGACCCCTTGGTTGATCTCCAGGTTAATCTGGTCGAGCAGCACTATGCCGTTTTTCAGCAACATGCCCGACAGGCTCAGCATCCCCAGCAGCGCCATAAAACTGAAGGGCTTGTCCATCACCAGCAGCCCCAGGGTAATGCCTATGATGGCCAGGGGCACACAGCACCAGATCACCAGCGGCTTACGCACCGAGTTAAACAGGAATACCGTGATGAGGAACATCAGCACATAACCCAAAGGCAAGGTGGCGAACAGTGACTTTTGTGCGTCGCGGGAAGACTCAAATTCGCCGCCCCAATGCAGCTCGTAACCGGGCGGCAGTTGCACCGCCTCCACCTTGTCGCGCACCTGGGCGAACAGGGCCGCCGGCAGTATGTCGTATTCAAAGTCGGCATCGGCGAACACGGTCAGGGTGCGCTTGCGGTCCCGGCGCTGAATGATGGGATCTTCGAATTTGACCTCGAAGCCATCCACCACCTGCTGCAGCGGGATTAGGGTCTTGAGCACCGGGCTCCAGATGCGCACGCTCTCCAGCGACTCAATGTCGACCCGCTCTTCATCGGGCAGACGGGCCACAATGGGCAGCAGACTGGTGCCTTCGCGATAGAGACCGATTTGCAGTCCGGCGAAGGAGAACTTCAGCGCCCGGTCAACCTCGCTTTTCACTATGCCAAGGCGTCGCGCCTGGGTTTCGTTGAACCTGGGCGCTATGTACTTAACCCGTTCACGCCAGTCGTGGCGCACGTTCACCGTGCCCGGGGTGGCGGCGAAGATGGCCTTCACCTCGGCACCTAAACGCCGCAGTTCATCGGGATCGGCCCCGGACAGACGCGCCTCAATCTTGGCATCGGTGGAGGGACCGATTTCCAGGCGCTTGAACTTGAGCTGGGTTTGCGGGAATGCCGCTTCGGCCTCGGTGCGGAATTGCTTCATGACCCCGGTCAAGCTGTCGAAGTCCGCGGTACGCACCGCCAACTGGCCAAAGGCGGCGTAGTTTTTCTCCGGCGAATAGGTCAGCATAAAACGCGGAAAACCCTTGCCTACTGTGGCGGCCACAAACTCAACGTTGTCGAGCTTGCCCGCCATATCGCCCATGGCGGACACCACTGTGCCGGTCTCACGAATGTCCGTGCCTTCCGGCATCCATATATCCACCAGGAAGATTGGCGTAGTAGATGGCGGGAAGAAGGACTGTTTCACCCAGCCAAAACCGACCACGGACAGCACAAACAGCGCCACCACCGCCAGCACGCTCAGGTAGCGGAAACGCATGCACAGATCGAGCAGGCCGCGATAGGCATGGAAGAAGGCACCACCGTAAGGATCCTTGGTTTCACCGGCAGTTTGGGCCTTACCGGCCTCACCGAAGAACAGCCGCGCAAAGAAGGGGGTGATGCTGATGGCCGTCACCCAGGACAGAAACAGCGAAAACAGCAGCACCCAGAACAGGGAACCGGCAAACTCACCGGTGGCATCCGGTGACAGACCTATGGGAGCGAAGGCGGTAATGGCGATAACCGTGGCGCCCAGCAGCGGCCACATGGTCTGTTTGACTATGGCCTCGGCGGCCTGCAAGGTCGTCTGCCCCATCTGGCGGCCAATAAGTATGCCTTCCACCACTACTATGGCGTTGTCCACCAGCATCCCCAGGGCAATGATGAGGGCGCCGAGGGAAATGCGCTGCAGCTCTATATCCGCCTGTTTCATCAGGATAAAGGTGCCAAGACAGGTGAGGAACAGGATAAGGCCGATGAGAATGCCACTCTTGAGTCCCATGAACAGCAACAGTACACCTATGACTATCACCACGGCGGCTATCAGGTTCCAGACAAAGCTGGACACCGATTTGCTGACCTCCACCGGCTGGTTGTACATGGTCTCAATCTTCATCCCCGCCGGGCGGGCACCTTCAATTTCCGCCAGTTTGGCATCCACGGCCTCACCGACCGCAACCACGTTAACCCCGGAGGCAAAGGAAATACCCAGGTTGATGGCCTGGTGGCCATTAAAGCTCAGGGTGTTGGAGGGGATCTCCTGGTAGCCGCGGCGCACCGTGGCCACGTCTTTGAGGTAAATCAGCTTGTCACCACTGGTGCCGGGAATGATCAGCTCCTGCAGTTCCTGTACCGACTTGCTGCCGCCACTGGTACGGATCCGCAGATTGTCACCGGCGATGCGGATATTGCCCGCATCCGTCACCATATTCTGGCTGTTGAGCAGATTGGTGATAAGCGAAGGATCCAGGTTGGAGCTGGCGGCCTTGTTGAGCGACATCTCAACAAACACCTGCTCCTGCTGCTCGCCCGCCAGGGAGACCTTGCCGACACCGGGGATCAACTCCAGTTCGCGCTTAACGTAATCCACGTAGTCCTTGAGATCCCGGTAGCCGTAATCCTCACCGCTGATCATCAACATAATGCCGAAAACGTCACCGAAATCATCGTTCACCAGTGGCTGCTGCGCCCCCGGTGGCAAGCGGGTCGACATGTCGTTGACCTTGCGTCTCAGCTCGTCCCAGATCTGTGGCAGCTTGTCGGGACCATAGGTTTTCTTCATGGTCACGATAATCTGCGACATGCCCGAGGTATTGAGGGAGCGCAATTTATCCACATAGGGCAAGGACTGTATCGCTTTCTCCAGAGGATAGGTCACTTCCTCCTCCACCTCGGTAGATGTGGCACCGGGATACAGGGTTACCACTATGGCATCCTTGATGGTGAACGGTGGATCTTCCAGTTGTCCCAGACGGTTGAAGGACATGATGCCGCCTATCAGCAGGATCAGGGTAAACATCCAGCTGATGACAGAATTTTTGACAAAATAGCCTGCTACGCTCATGTGCTTTCCTTATCCTGGGATGCGTTCAACTTGCTGGCCTTCGACCAGACGGGACAAGCCCTGGGTGACTATCATCTGGCCTTCGCTGAGACCGGCGCGGATTTCTATCCTGTCACCGGTAATCACCCCCAGGGTCACGGGTTGAAAATGCACCTGATTACTTGCCGGGTCGAACAACCAGACCCCGGCGTCCTGCCTGTCGATGTCGCTGCCATCGGGCATGACCACGGCCGCCACCGGCACCTTGAACTGGCGACTGAAGCTATAGGTGACCTTGGCCAGATCCACTTCGACCTTGGCCGGCATACCTTCGAGCACCTTGTAGCCTTCATCCAATTCCACCGCCACCGTCGCTATATAGGTTTGGGAAGCGGGATCTTTTTCCGAGGTGATTTCCAGCAAACTGCCCTTGAACCACACCTCGGGGAAGGCCTCGAAGCTGACCTTGAGCTCGCTTTTGGGGTGGGATTGATCCACGGGGCGGGACACGGCAATCAGCACATCCGGCACCTGCACCGCCACCTCGATGCGCTCACTCTTGTGCATGCTGACTATCGGAGTTCCGGGCTGCACGTTTTCAAATGACTTGGGGAACACGTCGCTGACTGTGCCATCGAAGGGTGCTTTCAGCTCTGTGTATTGCAGATTGAGTTCGGCCTGACGCGCCTGGGCCTGGGCCACCAGAAATTGTGCCTGCAGCTGGTCGTACTCGGCCTGGGCCATCAATTGCTGATCCACCAATTGCTTGGCGCGCTCAGCCTGCTTGGCCGTCACTTCCAGCCGCGCCCGGCGATCGCTCAAGATGATTTCAAAATCTTTCTTGTCCAATAGTGCCAGCACCTGGCCCTGCTTCACCACCTGGCCCTTGCTGACCGGGATACTGGCAATGCGACCGGGGATCCTGAAGGACAACTGGGTCAGATCCTGGGCCCGGGATACACCATTGAACACCCGGATCATCTCGTTTTCGGTTTTCGGAATGGTGAAGGTTTGCACCCGCACCTGTTCGGGGCTCATTTGCTGGGCCCCATTGCAGCCACAGAGCAAAAGCAGCAGTGCCGCCAATCGGATGTTGCGCATATCAGAGTCCCCTTTCCTTCACCCAGCGCTCAACGGTCTGACCGTCACTGAGTTCATCCACCCCGGCAACCACCACAAAGTCACCATCGCTGAGGCCGGACTCCAGGACAGTGCCATTCAAGGTGACGGCCACCTTCTCCACCTTGTGTTCCGCAGGCAACCAGCGATAGACAAAGTTGCCCTTGTCTTCCCGAACCAGAGCCCCCTCGGGCAGCGCTGGCTGGGCCACCATTCCGTCGCCCGCGAGCCTGACCTTCACCGCGGCCGACATGCCCGGCAGAATGTTAAGCTTTTCAGGCATTGGCAGGGTCAGCACCAGGGTATAGCTGGCGGTGCTGATGTCCGCCACTGTATTCATTTCTTTAAGGCTGGCGGAGAACCAGAGGTCGCTGCTGTCAAACCTGACCTCGGCACCGAGCACCTTTCCCTGGCCCTGGGGGCTGCGCTGCAGGGCACCTATGTATTGCTCTGGTAATTGGAAGCTGACATCGATTGCCGCTTCATTGCGGATCCCCAGCACCTGCTGCTGGGCCGGCACGAATTCATACTGACGTCTGAAACGTTGGGAAATAATGCCATCATAGGGCGCCAGCAGACGGGTGTAGCTCAAGTCCGTTTCCGCCTTGTCCAAGGCCGCGCGGGCCACGGCATAATCACTCTTGTACTTGTCATAATCGTTGCGGGATACCACGCCCTGTTCCACCAGGCTGCTGGCACGCTCGAACAGGACCTTGGCCAATTCAAATTGGGCCTTGGCGACTTCCAGCTGTTGCTCGTAAATGGCCGGGTCCAGCAATGCCAGCAACTGACCTGCCTTTACCGCTTCACCTGGACGAACCTTGATGGCGCTGATCTCGCCTGAGACCTGAAACGACAGTGCCGCCCGCTCGCTGGCCTTCACCTGCCCCGGCAGAACGCGTTCGCCACTGCCATCGGCGAGGGAAATCTGCATCACCTTCACCGGGCGGGGTCTTTCCTTGGCCGCGAGGGCATTTCCGGATAACAGCAGAAGGGGCATTAACAGAGACAACAGCAGGCCTGGGCCCGATAGTGTCCGTGAACGGGTCTCACATGGCTTCATAACAGCTCTCCACTGGAATCAGTGATTCTGTTGGCAAAAGATAAGATTTAGCTTACCAAGCATGGGAAAAATTGCCTACTTTTCAGTGGATAAAACTTCATTTCGCTGGAAAAAACACAATAAAAAACGGAGCCCTGTGGCTCCGTTTTTCTCCCGGCTGAGACTTACTTAACGAAGTCTACACCCAGTTGGATGTCACCCTTGAGGGTGTCCAGCATGGCATCACGGGCGTTGGTTTCGAACGCGCTGATGTCACCGTAAGGCAGTACTTTTTCGACGCCGTTTTTACCCAGCAGCACTGGCTGAGCGAAGAACACAGCGTGCTCGCTGCCACCGTCAACATAGGCGCACTCAACCACGTTGGCTTCGCCCTGCAGACCGCGGATCAGAGACATACCGAAACGGAATGCCGCCTGGCCCATGGACAGGGTCGCGCTGCCGCCACCGGCCTTGGCTTCAACCACTTCGGTACCGGCGTTTTGGATACGCTTGGTCAGGGCTGCAACTTCTTCGTCGGAGAAGCTCACGCCTTCGATTTGAGACAGCAGAGGCAGAATGGTTACGCCGCTGTGGCCGCCAATCACGTTAACCTTAACGTCTTTCACGTCAACACCCTTGGCTTCGGCAACGAAGGTCTCGGCACGGATAACGTCCAGAGTGGTTACACCGAACAGACGGTTCTTGTCATAAACACCGGCTTTTTTCAGCACTTCGGCAGCAATGGCCACAGTGGTGTTTACCGGGTTGGTGATGATACCCACCAGCGCCTTGGGACAGGTCACAGCCACTTTTTCAATCAGGTTGCGCACGATACCGGCGTTGATGTTAAACAGATCGGAGCGATCCATACCAGGCTTACGGGCAACACCGGCAGAGATCAGCACCACGTCGGCACCTTCCAGTGCTGGCGTTGGGTCTTCACCGCAGAAACCCTTTACCTCAACGGCGGTAGGGATGTGGCTCAGATCCACGGCAACACCTGGGGTCACTGGAGCGATGTCATACAATGACAGCTTTGAACCAGCAGGCAGTTGGGTTTTCAACAGAAGGGCAAGAGCCTGGCCAATACCGCCAGCAGCACCAAGAACAGCAACTTTCATAGTTATCTCCGTCTAGTCTCGGATATTTGTGAGATGGGACCTTTATGATGGCGCAACATTAATGGATTGCCACCCAAATATCAATTATCCCTTGGTCGGGTAGACCCGCTGGCAGGGCAAAATCCGCTGAAAGCGTAAGCTTTTTGAAACAGTCGTTTGAAGACGGGTATTAAACCCCGGTTTATCATGAATTTTTATTCACAAAAACCGATTCATTGTTGACAAAAAAGTGAAAAGTATGCAGAATGGCGCTGTTTTTATGAATAATAGAATAACAACGACCATGCAAACAAGCAAAAATCAGGACGATCTCATCAAAACCTTCAAGGCGATCCTCAAGGAGGAGCGTTTCGGCTCCCAGAGCGAAATCGTCGCCGCACTGCAGGCCGAAGGATTCAGCAACATCAACCAATCCAAGGTATCCAGGATGCTGAGCAAGTTTGGCGCGGTGCGAACCCGCAATGCCAAACAAGAAATGGTGTACTGCTTGCCCGCCGAACTCGGAGTGCCCACCGCCGGCAGCCCACTGAAAAACCTGGTGCTGGATGTGGATCACAACCAAGCCATGATAGTGGTACGCACCAGCCCGGGGGCCGCCCAGCTCATCGCCCGCCTGCTGGACTCCATCGGCAAGCCCGAGGGGATACTCGGTACCATAGCCGGTGATGATACCATCTTTATCTGCCCATCCAGCATCAAAACCATTGATGATACCCTGGAAACGGTAAAATCCCTGTTTAATTTCAGCGAATAAGCTGCAGTAAAAAGCCCTCATGAGAGGGCTTTTTCATTTCAGGCACCATAGCTCGCCATAAAGTCCAGCGAGGGGGCAAAGAAAGACGACCCCGTCATGGCCTTGGTAAAGTGCAGCAAATGGTCGTGATTACCGGCGCCGTCGCCCTGGATCATCGACTGCAACATCAGCTCAAAATGACGTGGTGTATGGCACACTGAAATAAACATCAGTCCCTGCTGCTTCACCGAGCCAAAGGGCATGCTCTGGCGCAAGATCTCCAGGGAGTTACCGTCGCCATCCTTGAGATTGACCCGCTTGATGTGGCTGGTCAGCGGCTTATCGGCCGACGCATATTCGATGTTGTCCAGCTTGGTACGGCCTATGATGTCCTCCTGGCGTTTCACCGCCAGCCTGTGCCACTTGCCAAGATCGTGGGCAAATTTCTGCACATGAACATAGCTGCCACCGCGAAACAGGGGATCGCCTTCTGCCACCAAAGCCACTTCCTGGCGGTGACGGCCCCTGGGATTCTCGGTACCGTCAACAAAGCCGGTCAAATCACGGCTGTCCATAAAACGGAACCCGCGCTCCTCATCCACCAGCTCCACCAAATCTTCCAGCATTTGTGCCACTTCATTGGCCACCAGATGCAGAATGTCGAAGCGATCGCAGCGCAGGTGCACAAACAGGTCGAATTCGATGGCCGGAGCCTCGCGGCTCCCCGCTTCCATGGCCGGAAATGGCTTCAGCAGCGCCGGCCTGGCTTCGGGATAGAGGGTGTCCCAGTAATTGGCCCCGATAGCGATGAAGCCATTGAAGGCGCTGTCGGCATATTGATCCGACAATTCATAGATGTACTGGGCCACACTGGCAACACAGGCACGCAGCGCCGCCTCTTCGCCATCCACGGCGTTAAACATCAAATACACACTGTGCAGGTTTCCCTCGGCACACACGCCCAATTGTTCACGCGGCATATCCTGATTATCCATTGCTATCGACCTCAGAAAGGATTTCCCTTGTCGGCAGTATTATCCCTGACTTTAATTCAAAATAGCAGCGAGCGGTGCACATTTGCCTGTTTTGATAACTGATTATTCTCAGTATCCTGCCGCCTGACCGTCCTTACGGCTCTCGGAGGCACCCCGGTAAACCCTGGTTTTGGGATCCCGGCCTATGGCCTGGTAACCACCAAAATCCCCCAGAGCATCCCTGAGCACATGGCCCTTTTTCAGCAGCTCACGCCGGGTTTCCATGGAGAAGCCTGATTCGAGGCTGATGAAGCCGCCATCCTGCATCTGCTCGCCGGTCGGTTCGCTGGAGCCCGAGTGCAGTATCCTCGGTGCGTCGCCAGCTTCCTGCAGATTCATGCCAAAGTCGATAAGGTTAATCAGGATCTGGGCATGCATCTGTGGCTGGGTGGCGCCGCCCATGACCCCGAAACTGAGCCAGGGTTTGCCATCCTTGGTGACAAAGGCCGGAATAATGGTATGAAATGGTCGCTTGCCGGGGGCGTAGCTGTTGGCACGGCCCGGCGTCAGGTCGAACAACTGCCCCCGGTCCTGCAGCACAAAACCCAGACCAGGTGGAGTCATACCCGAGCCCATACCACGAAAATTGCTCTGGATAAGCGACACCATGTTGCCCTCACCATCGGCGGTGGTCAGGTACACAGTATCGCCATGTTGCAGGTTGGGATTGCCCGGCTCCACCGATTTGGCGGCACGTTGAGGATCGATAAGCCCGGCCCGCTGGCGGTTGTAGTCCGCCGAAATAAGCCCGTCCACAGGTACCTTGGCAAAGGCCATGTCGGCATAGAATTTGGCTCTGTCGGCAAAGGCCAGCTTCTTGGCCTCAACAAAGTGATGCACAAATTCGGCGCTGTCACGGCCCATGGCCTTGAGATCGAATGGCTCCAGTGTTTTGAGAATTTGCAACGCCGCTATGCCCTGACCGTTGGGTGGCAGTTCCCAGACGTCATAGCCCCTATAATTGGCCGAGACAGGCTCTACCCACTCACTGCTGTGGCCGGCAAGATCCTCATAACTCAGATAGCCACCCTGCTCTTTGATGTAAGCAGCAATGGTTCTGGCGATATCCCCCTTGTAAAAGGCATCCCGGCCACCCTTGGCAATTTTTTCATAGGTGTTGGCCAGCGCCGGGTTGCGCATGATTTCGCCCACTCCCGGCATTCTGCCACTTGGCATGTAGGTTTCCCGGAAACCGGGGAATTGCCCCAGACGGCTGACGCTGCCCTTGAGGTAGTAGGCGATGAGTTCGGAGACGGGAAAACCTTCGCGGCCATAGCTTATGGCCGGTGCCAGAATGGCCTGCATGGGCAACTTGCCAAATTTGTCGTGCAGTTCGAACCAGCCATCGACCGCACCGGGCACAGATACCGGCAAGGGTCCATAGGGTGGCAGGTAATCCACGCCCTTGTCTTTCAACATCTGCAGGGTCAGAGACTTGGGGCTGCGACCTGAGCCGTTGAGGCCATAGAGTTTTTTGTCTTTGGCGCTCCAGACTATGGCAAACAGATCCCCACCTATACCCGAACCCGTGGGTTCCACCAATCCCAACATAGCGTTGGCAGCAATCGCCGCATCAACCGCATTGCCGCCCTGCTTGAGCACATCCAGAGCCACCTGGGTGGCCAGGGGCTGACTGGTGGCCGCCATGCCATTGACAGCGTACACCTCGGAGCGGCTGGCAAAACCCTGGCCTGTGATCCTGTCCATAGCCTGTGCCGCCGATATCATGCCGAGCCCGAAAACAATTCCAAATAAAATCCGTCGCTTGCTTATTATCATTTTAGTTTCCTCCTGCGAGGCTTTAGCGTACAGAGTTCTGTCACAAATTACAGCCTGCGACTTTGGTGAGCTTGTAACAGAATATTGGCTTGGAGTCGGCGAACAAAAAGGGATTGCACAACTGAAAAACAGGCCGCAGCGCCAGCCACGGCCTTGATGGAGGACGGTCTTACTTGGGCTTGGTCAGCTCGAAAATGTTCTGGTTGCGCACCTCGCCAAACCACAGGGCCACAGCAGGTGCCACCTTGCGCCAATCCAGGTTGGGATGACGGAAATCCAGATAATCGAGTAAACACACCAGGGCTATGGTCCGGGCATTGATCTCGGCACCGGCGCCCAAGCCCAGGCGCTCCAGCTCCTTCATGCCCCGCAGCAGGGCCTGCTCAAAGCGGGCGGTCCAGAAGGGGGAGCGTACCCCTTCATCCTCACGCATCTGCTCCTGTCTGAGCTTAACCGAGCTGTCGATGAGCCCCTTTAACAGGGAAAACTGGCACTGCGCCTGCCAGTCGCTGCCAAACAGTTTTCCCTGGCCGTAGTTGGCATCCAGATAACGGCAAATCACCTCGCTGTCATACAGGGCTGAGCCATCATTGAGAAACAAACAGGGCACCTGACCCAGGGGGTTGGCATCGATCAATTCGGGGCCATTGTCAAAAGGGTTGGTGATGATCTCTTCCACATCAAGGGCCAGATGGCGGATGACGATTTTGACCATGCGGGCATAGGGTGAAGCATCAGAACAAAGCAGTTTCATGGCATTTCCTTGCTAACTGTTACCAATATTTTTCCACTGTGATATTGCCGGGGGCCCGGCGTAAATTCTTGGTCAGCCCGCGCTCGAGCAGCAGCTGCTGAGCCGAGGCAAGCATGTCGGGATTACCGCAAATCATGACCTGGCTATCGGTCGGCGAGAGTGCCAGAGCGGCCAATCGCTCCAGTTCACCGCTGGCCAGGGCCTCGGGAATACGGCACTGCAAGGCGCCGTCAACGGCTTCGCGGGTGACGGAGAGGATCAGGGAGAACTTATCCGGATATTTGGCTTGCAGGGCCTTGAGCTCATCAAGGTAGGCCAAATCGCCCCGGTGGCGCACACCATAAACCAGCACCAGACGTTCGAATCTGTCCCAGGGCTCGGCGGTGGCCAACATGGAAACAAAGGGGCCGATCGCCGTGCCCGTGGCTAACATCCACAGGTGTTTACCTATGTCTTTGGGCAGTTCGTTGAGGGTCATGAAACCGGCGGCGGTGGCTGTGACTTCTATCCTGTCGCCGGGATTCAGCTCCTGCAACCTGGGGGACAGCTGGCCTTCTTCCACAGTCACGGCCAAAATTTCCAGGAAATCGCTGCCGGGAGGATTAACCAGTGAATAGGCCCTGGCGATACGCTTATCGTCCAGGATGCGGCTGAGTTTAATAAATTGCCCGGCAATAAAGGGGGCAAGCGGTGCGCGAATGCGCAAGGAAAATAAGGTATCTGTCCAATCTATGCGTGAAATGACTGTGCCTTCAACCCACATATTCCCCCCAGAGCCAAGCGGATGTTTATGTCCCGGCGACGCGGGACGTCAACACCAGCATAAGCCCGTCAGGGAAGAATAAAAACCCTTTTTACTGAGGGATATATCAGGTCTGTGGTGCTTCATCCTTGTTGAAGCTGTCACGGAATGCCTGCAATCCCTGCTGTACCAGGTCATAGGTCATGTCGACACCGGCGGCTATGTCGCCCTCAAGTACCTTGAGGCCGCTGAGGATATCCCGCGCCTCTTTAAAGCCCTGATCTATGGCACCACCTATGATATCCATGAAGTTTGACAATTGATCATCAAACGCCATCGAGCTGTTCTGTTCCTGATAGACACTGAAAAACTGGGTCGCAAAGTCCACAATGCGGCCGGCGGTTCCCTCGGGAGAGGTATCTATGCCTTCCTCTGCAACTTTCTGCAGGGCATTTTCGCCCAGGGTGGGGGCCAATTCCTCGTTGATGGCCTCAATGGCAGCCCGGTACAGCAGCGCCATGGGTTCGTTGCCCGCACTGAGATTCACCTCCTGCTGGGCGGCCAGAATGGCGGAGTTCATCAACTGTTTGCTGACCTGGGCCGCACTTTTGCTGCTGGCCACCTCTGACACGGCGCCACCATGATTGCCGTCGACCTGGCTTTTATCCCTGGCAACAGTAGATACGGCAGCACCATGCTGCCCCTGCTGACCCCGTTGATTGTTGACTGATTTATTGGCTTGACGGATTTCCATGCTGGCCTCCACTCGACCCTTTACGCCCTGTCTTTATTATCGGCTAATTTTTAACCTACTTTAATCATTTCTATAAGCAAACAAAAAGTTTATCCTCGGCTTTACGACTTTGCGGAAGAATAAGCCTGAAAATGAAATGGATACCTCTTATTACCCTGGCCATGGCACTGTGTCAGATCAGCCCGCTCCGGGCCCAGGAAAGAATGATTTTTCTGCTGCGCCACGCCGAGAAACAACTTTCCGCCGATAAAGACCCACAGCTTTCGGAACAGGGACAAAGACGCGCCCGGGATCTGGTCAGGCATCTGCACGGCATTCCGCTTGAAGGGCTGATTGCATCCCAATTTATCCGCACCCAGGCAACCCTGACACCTCTGAGCGAAGACAGAAAACTGCCAATACGAGTGATACCTTTGCAACAACCCTTGGCGACCAGCCTGGCCGATATCGCCAGCCAGATACTCCAGGGGGAAGGTAACTGGGTGGTAGCCGGCCACTCCAACACCCTTGGACCACTGATAGAAAAGCTGGGTGGACCGGAAATCGCCCCCATCAGCGAAAATGAATACAACAAACTGTTCCAGCTCACCCTGAGCCAAGAGCAAGTGGTCGGATTCAAAACAAGCCATTACGGTGAGCCAAACGCCAAGTCAGGAGAATAAGAAGCGGGAGCACAGGCGCCGGTGTAGTTGTATCTGGCGGACAAGCTGCAAACCCGGCAAGCCATCAGGCACAAGTATCCCGCCATAGGCTGCCCTTGCTACCTATTTGAAAACAAGGTGAATTTTTTCGGCAATCTTTCTTTGATCAGAACAGCGAAGAACTGCCATTCAATCACGCCGAACACAGCAGGGTATACCGGGCCGCCAAAAACGTCGCTCGAACCATCACCCCATGCATCAGCAGGGATTAGAGTCGGGAAACAGATCGGTAAGTGTGGCCAATTACAGTCGTAATTTACACCAGAATACGGTTATGCTGACCCATGCCTGTGGCGTTGCGGTTAACACGATATCAATTTCCAATAGTGATGCCCCCAGGATTATCCATCACGCTGGACAATTATTACGACCAATATACCTAATAAGAGAAATATGATTTATTCCTGGTGCAATTCCGGTATACTGGACATTATTCGGGCGTGGCAGATCACAAATAACACCGATTATGTGACCTGCACCACATATCCACTGATGGAAATAGGCAAGTGAACGATAGCAGATTACCGCCGAGCAAGGTCAAGAGCGTCAGCTGCCAGAACTGCGGACGCATGACGGAAATCGAAGGGGAACAAATTTGTTTCCGTGATGGGAAGATCATTCGGTTACTTCCTGCTGAGCAGAAAATTGAACAACCCCTGTTGTGCGAAGGATGGCGCGGCAATAAGTCCGGCAAATAACTCCTGCAGTTCACCTTAGCAAAAGGCGCTTTGGCATAACCGCCTCTCAATACACTGAGCTCTCGCTTTTTTTAGCCAGTGTCAACCCGCGGGTCGACACCCTGAGTCCGGCAGATAGCTGTTGATACAGCTCGATCAATTCGGCGTCGGTCAGTTTGCGTTGTTTCAGCACTGGCGAAAGCGCCTGCCAATCCGTGGTAATTTTCTCGGTTTTTCCCTCAATACTGACCTGCAGCGCAATATTTTTCATCTATAGACTCCTTCCTTGCATCCAGATGATTATGCTCAGTCTTTGCTGAATCGCGGCTGACTTGTTACTTCAGCCTATGTTGATGTTGCAACTGCCACAATCTTGCATAATGCCCCCCCAACTGCAACAACTGCTGATGCCTGCCCTGCTCAACCACTCGGCCCTGACTGAGCACCAATATCCTATCGGCATCCACTATGGTGGAGAGGCGGTGCGCAATCACCAAACTGGTGTGCCCCTGGGCCACCTCGCGCAATGCCTGCAAAATGGCCTGCTCGGCACCACTGTCGAGCGATGAAGTGGCTTCATCAAACACCAGGATTGGTGAGCCCTTAAGAATGGCCCGGGCAATGGCCACCCTTTGCTTTTCACCGCCAGAGAGTTTGAGACCGCGCTCCCCCACTTTAGTGTCCCAACCGTCGGGCAAAGCTGCGACAAAATGCTGCAGGTGGGCATGTTGAATTACCCGGCGAACCTCTTCATCACTGGCATCGGGTCGACCATAACGGATGTTTTCCAGCAGGCTGTCGTTAAACAGCACCGTATCCTGGGGCACTATGGCTATGGCCTGGCGGAGACTGCTTAGGGTCAAATCCCTGATGTCTTTACCGTCGATACAAATACGCCCCGAGTCCACATCGTAGAATCGGTATAACAGTTTGATCAGGGTTGATTTTCCCGCACCACTGTCCCCGACGACAGCCACCTTTTCCCCGGGTGCTATCTCAAAACTGACATCCTTGAGTATTTCTCTGTCCGCATAACCGAAGCCCACGTGCTCAAAACTGACGGCGCCATGACTGCAATTCAACGAGCTGGCATCCTCCCGTTCCACCACCTTGGGCTGCTGGCGCAAAAGCGCAAACATGCGTTCAATATTGGCCAAAGAACCGCGGATTTCACGATACACAAATCCCAGAAAATTAAGTGGCATGAACAGCTGCATCATAAAGGCATTCACCAGCACAAAATCGCCAATGCTCATGCTACCTTCGGAAACTCGTTTGGCAGCCAGCGCCATCATGGCCGTCATTGCCAGCGCAATGATCAGCGCCTGACCGGCATTGAGCACAAACAATGACAGACGATTCTTGCGTTTGGCCTGCTCCCATTCGGCCAGGGCATTATCATAGTGGTCGGCTTCATAGGCCTCATTGTTGAAATACTTGACCGTCTCATAATTGAGCAAACTGTCTATGGCACGGGTATTGGAGCTGGAGTCGGCCCTGGCCGCGTCCCTGACATAGGTAGTGCGCCACTCGGTGGCCATCACACTAAACAGGCAGTAAATCACCACAGATGCCAGGGTGATAAGCGCAAAGGGCCAGCCATATTTAGCCAGAAAGATGCACACCACCAAACCAATTTCCAGCAGTGTTGGTACTATGTTGAACACCATAAAACGCATCAGAAAACTGACACCACTGGTGCCCCGCTCTATGTCGCGGGACAAGCCGCCGGTACGCCGCTCAAGATGAAAATCCAAATCCAGCCGGTGCAAATGCTCAAACACCGCCAGTCCCAGACGGCGAATGGCGCGCTCCGTCACCCGCCCAAACAGGGTATCGCGGATTTCGCCGGTCAAGGACATCAGGAACCTCACCCCGCCGTAAGCCAACACCAGGCCCAAGGGCACAGCCAATAAGGCACTTGAGGTTCCCAAATTCAAGGTATCGACCAGGTTTTTCAGCAAAAATGGCATACCGACACTGGCAAGCTTGGCAATCACCAAACACGCCAGCGCCAATACTATGCGGCCTCGATATTCAAGCAGATAGGGCCAAAGCAGGCGCAACACCTGCCAGTTGAGGTGGGTGACTGGTTCGTCGATATAGGCGGAGGGACGCATGAAGGCACTTTATGCTGGAAGAAAAAAACCAGTGTATCAGTGCTACCCGCTGTTGAATACTCACCGAAAAGCGCCTTCGATCTGTTTGTGCACCCTCATCAAATACCACCTTTGACTTACCACAAAGCATGCTTAATAATACTTTTCGGTTGGTTATAGTATTTTTTTTGTGAATGAGCGGTGATCCGGCTTAAGAAGTAAAAAAGAATTTGATACCCTGACCCAGTGCAAACCCTGATTCTCCCAAAGGTGACACTAAGATCACCCATGCGGAAAGTGACAATTTTATTCCTTCAAAACAAATACTTAAGGAAGATTTATGTTGGATTCTTCAAAAGTTCCATACCCTCCGTTGCCATTGATACAGACTTGGGTATGGATGATGATCGAATCAGGCAATCCAGAACTTCAGGCCAAGGGCCGTCAAAACCTTATCGCCTCCTTCGGCAGCCTGGCCAAGGCCAATGAATACCTGGCCGAGAAATTGAAATCCTAACCATTAAAAAAGGCGCCTTGGGCGCCTTTTCTGATTTCAGGTTCTGTTGCGTCTTGCCAACACGGCCTGATTCAATCCTTCCAGAAGTATTTCACTGTCCTGCCAACCTATGCAGGCATCCGTGATGCTCTGACCATAGGTCAGAGGTTGGCCCGGCACCAGATCCTGCCGTCCTTCCACCAAGTGACTTTCCACCATTACGCCGAAAATGCCGTTGTTGCCGGCAGCAATTTGGGCTCCCACATCCTCAGCCACCAACATTTGCCGGGCGAACTGCTTACTGCTGTTGGCATGGCTGAAATCTATCATCAGATTATCCGCCTGGCCCGAACTTGCCAGTTCAGCTCTTATGGCCGCCACCTGGGCCGCACCATAGTTAGGTTCACGACCGCCGCGCAATATGATGTGACAGTCTGGATTACCCTTGGTGGAAACAATAGCCGAGTGGCCAAATTTGGTCACAGACAGAAAATGGTGTGGCGCGGCGGCGGCACCTATGGCGTCTATGGCAATGCGTATGGTGCCGTCGGTACCATTTTTGAAGCCCACGGGACAGGACAGACCCGATGCCAGCTCACGGTGCACCTGGGATTCTGTGGTTCGGGCCCCAATGGCGCCCCAGCACATAAGATCAGCCAGGTACTGTGGCGTAATCATATCGAGAAACTCACCGGCGGTGGGCATGCCCGCATCATTGAGATCCAGTAACAACTTGCGCGCGGTCCGCAGGCCATCATTCAGCTTGAAGCTGTTATCCATGTAGGGATCGTTGATCAGCCCCTTCCAGCCAACTGTGGTTCTGGGCTTCTCAAAATACACCCGCATGACGATTTCCAGTTGTTGCTGATACTTGTGTCGTAAGGCCAGCAGACGCTCGCCGTATTCCATGGCGGCTTTGGGATCGTGGATAGAACAGGGACCTATGACCACCAGCAAACGGTCATCCTGTTTGCCCAGGATCCTGTGAATGCTATTGCGGGCATTAAATACCGTGGCTGAGGCGGCTTCGGTGGCCGGAAATCGCTCCAGAATGGCAATCGGGGGCAACAACTCTTTGACTTCATTAATCCGAACATCATCATTCTGGTAATACATGGTAATTCAGGCTCCAAAACCGGGGTTAAGCAAAACTCTCTCTATTTGCAATGACTCAGTCAATTTAGCCAGTATTGCCAGCGTTAGCAATCAAGTTGATATTTTTTCAAGAATATAATTTCAATTAATTGTTTTATAAGTATTTTTTCATTAGCAACTTTAAACATACCTTATAAAGCCTTGGTTTGCGGACAGACAGTGGGGGCAGACGAAAACAGGCAGAAAAAGTCTAACCTTCTGCTGCTCAAGGAATATTTTTTTCATCTGTCACCGATGATGTTTAAAACAACACCGCACGCCATTCCCATTAGTTAACCAAGCCGTAACAAACGCTTATCACTGCCAATTAGAAGGCTGAAACAGCAGCATTCCCAGCGAAAAATACCGCTCAAAAATTAGGCTTGCGCCAAGGCAAATGTTAACGCTAGGTTACAAAAACAGGTCAGACGTCAGACGTCTTACCTGTTCAACAAGACGTTATAAAATCAACACTCTAAAAGAGAAATAAGCCAATGAAGATCTCCAACACATTAATGTTGCTGGGTCTGTTTGCTGTCAGCCCCCTGAGTCAAGCCGTCACCGGACTAGCCTTTGTGCACGGTACCGGTAAACAAACCGATGCCCTGAACGACTACTGGACCAGCGAATTTGTCAATTCGGTGCGTCAGGGTCTGGCCAACAGCGGCAACTACACAGTAATCAACTGCGATTTCGATCAGTACATGTGGGACGAGGCCGCCTCGGGTTGCCTGGTTAACCAGCTGGGGCAATTTATCGATGCCAAAAACATCGACAGCCTGATCCTGCTGACCCACTCCAATGGCGGCAACATAGTCCGCTGGGTTCTGTCAAATCCCACCTGGGATGCGCGCTACCCCAAGATAGTTAACGCCACCAGCCGGGTGATTGCGCTGGCACCGTCCAGTGCAGGCACACCTCTGGCGGATGCCGTAAGTGAAGGCAATGTCTTTGAAACCTCTCTTGGATGGCTGCTGGGCTACGACAGTGATGCGGTCAAGCAACAGCAAGTGGGCTGGATGAGTTATTACAACAGTACCTGGCTCTATGGCACCAGCGGTCGTCCCGGTCTGGGTAAGCCATTCGAAACCGTGGTGGGCTCAGATGTGGACTCGGCGATTTGGGACAGCGACAGCTATTGTGCCGGCTACCAGTACCAGGTCGCGCTGGAAACCACCCAAAACTGGCTCGACAGTTGCTCCGATGGCTTCCTAAACTGCAGCTCCCAGAGCGCCGCCGGCACATTGTGGTTTACCGACAAGCAAAAAACTGCCGGTGCCGAGCCTTTGAGCCACCAGCAAAGCCGCCGGGCCTGTTTCAAGCTCGACAGCCTGATCCGCAATCACATCTAGGAGAACAGCATGCATACCATGACAAAACTGGCCACTGCATTGGCCTTGCTTGGCCTGGTGTCTGCCTGTCAGCAGGAACGGGCACCACAAGAAGAACAGAACCAGACCGTCAGCAAAGATCTGCAGCTGGCGCCACCGGCACAGGGTGATTTGACGGCTGAGGTTATCGCCGAGCCCAGTCTGCCGGGACTCAATGCGTCCCGGGACAAGGTGAGCTTTGTCCAGCCATTGGGACAAGTCTATGTACCTCAACACCCGGTAATGACGCAGCAAAGTCAGAGCGATGAGTATTGGATGAATGTGACCGGTGCACAACTCAACCAGGGTCTGAACCTGCCCATCAGCCAAGCCGGGGCCATGATCCGTGTCGCCGCCCGTACCGATAACAGTTCGGGCGCTCTGATGCAGGCAGAACCTGTGGCCCCCCAGGACATTGAACTGACCGCTCCCAAAGAAAAACAGGCCAACCGACAATTGATACGCTCATTGGCGGATGCGGATGCCCTGGCCAGCGCTGGTCTGGATGACAATTCAGCGGCGCTGCAGATGTCGGCACAGGCACAACCGGGCAACTATCTGCTGCGGGTCAGTAAAGCCCTGGTGCCCTCGGCCAATTACCTGGTGAATGTTAAAGAGAAAAACAGCCCCTACCAGCTGACAGCCCAGGCTCCGGTCATGCTGGCACAGGGCGAAAACAAGATGCACCTCGGCCTGTCCTTGAGCGGCAGTGACAGTTTCGAGGTGTTGGGCGCAACACTGCGGGATAGCCGGGGGCAGGTAACGTCTCTGTCCTTGAACCACCAGGATGACGGCTGGCAATTGGTTATGCCTGAAATGGAGGTCAGCTCCAACGCCGGGCTGAGCGAAATCCTGGTGGATGTTACCGCCAAGGTGGGTACTACCACGGTAAGACGCACAGTGAAAACCGTGTTCAAGCCCTACGTCGCCAGCGCCAGATTAACCGACACAGTACTGAGCCAGTGGCAGGACGATATTCCTGAGCAACTGAGTTTCAATCTGGAGCTCAAGAGCGAGGGACGATTCACCTTGGGGGCAGTGTTCACCGGCACCAATGGCAAGGGAGAGGAAATAGCGATATTCAACACCCAAGTCGCGGCCTGGGTTACCCCGGATAATCCTCTGCTGGTGCTGCCACTGTCACCGAACCTCATCAAGGCCAGCGGCCTTCAGGCACCATTTCATTTACGGGAATTGGAGCTCAGGGATCAGGGGCAAATGGCAAGATTGAGTTTCCAGCAACAGGCCCTCAGCTTCTGAGGTCCAGGCCTTAACGTAAAGCGCCCCGATTGGGGCGCTTTTTTAATGATGTTCCATGGCATTCAGTTTGGATTGGTAACGCTTCCGGTCGCCATCGCGGCTCAATGCCAAGGCTTTTTCCAGACTTTGCTTGGCCTTACGCTCATTGCCCGTGGCCCAATAGGCCTTTGAAAGGCCGAAATAAAATTCGTGTCGATAATCGGCTTTCTCCACCGCACGCAGATACCAGGTGAGAGCCTGCTGATACTCGTGGTCGGAAAAAGCCTGTTGGGCCATATCATAGTAGTAATAAGGGTTGCGGATCCTGGCGAGTTCCAGCACCTTGTGGATCTCGGCCCATTCCTCCAACCGTTCCTGCTCTCCCAGCAACAAAGCCAAATTATACAGGGTGGTCAGATCCTCCGGCGTGTATCTCAAGGCCAATCGATAGGCGTCCTCGGCCCAGTCCTCATGACCGCGATAGCGATACAGAATGGCGAGCGTATTCAAGGCCGGGGTGAAGTTTGGCTTCTGCAACAGTGATTGTTTGATTAAAGCATACGCTCTATCTTGATGTCCCTGTATCAAGGACTCAGCCGCTAAATTGTTATAAAACATGGCCAAGAATGCCTGTCTGCTTATCTTTTTCTTGGCATAACCGCGCATGGCTCTTTCCGGCAAGAAATCAATCTGAATAGCTTCGGGTCTGACATAGGCTGTGTGCATCAATTCAGGTGGCATTAACCGGATATTCACGTGGCCATTCAGTAAATAAAACTCCCCCTGCTTATCCCACACGGGTTCCACCTGCACCTCGTATATCTCTACCGGCACATTCAAAACGTCAGCCAAAGCGGCAGACAGCACCACCAAAGACATACAGTTCCCCTGGCGCTCCTGGTAGGTCACTTCGGCTATTCGGGTGTAATTATCGTAGTACTGGAAGCCGCCCTTATCGGCTCTTAACTGCTGAGACAGCCAATCATGGGCGCTGATGGAGTTACCGGAGCCCATATTGGCTCGGTTATAACTTTGCAATAACTCGGATTTTGCCTTTTGGGGCAAAGCAAAGACTTGTTCAGGAGAGGGAACATCAGATACAGGATTAAACAGCTCATCGTGCCAATAGCCATTGAGGTCCACACTCTGGATAGAGGTCGTATGGCTGCAACCACTGAGCGCCACAATGCCTAATATCAACCCGGAAAAGACCAATAATCTCATCTTCTCACCCTCTGGTGCGACTTCTTTAGTCTGAGACTAAGCCATACTCCCCAACAATGTCAGCACAAAAAAGTTACAAAACATGTTCATTCTTTAGTCTTAATCAATGAATGTGGCTGAAGCTGGATAAACACTCTGACACCACGCCGGTTCACGGGATACAGCAAGCTGTCACCACAAAGATAGACAGGCCCCTTCAGGGTCAGACAATCCACGGGCAAGGAGTGCCATATCCGTTGTTGCTCCGCCAACTTCAGGGATTGTTGCCGCCGCCACTCTTCGGCCGCCTGATCCCGCGCGGCAAAGGCGTCGAACGCCTGAGGCTCCCGTCTGACTATGACCTCTCCAGCCATCACCTGACCAGCTTGGGCCAGAAAGAGGCCTAACAGCAATATGCCCGGTGTGAATCGATATGCCATAGCCCTCTCTCAATGGGTACTTATAAATTGAGCATAGCCACTGCCGGCACCACCGACAGGAATAACGGCAGACATTGAGCTCACGGTCCCAGCCTTGGCCGTCAAAAAGCCCCGGAAAACAAAAAAGCAGATCCGGGGATCTGCTCTTTCATCAAACCTGGCTCTCAATCAGCCGGCACTTTTCACAGTGACAAACTCAGGATAGGCGTCGATACCGCAGTCCGATGCATCCATACCGTTGTACTCTTCTTCTTCGCTGACGCGGATCCCCATGGTAAGTTTCAAAGCCAGCCATACCAGCAGAGAGGCAGCAAAGACCCAGGCAAAAATGGCACCTATGCCGATAAGCTGCCCAAGCAAGGTCGCATCCGCGTTCGACAGGGGCACCAGCAACAAGCCAAAGATACCGGCAACACCGTGCACTGAGATAGCGCCAACCGGGTCGTCAATCTTGACTCTGTCGAGGGCGACAATGGCAAACACCACCATGGCACCGGCCGTCAGGCCTATGGCCGCCGCCAAGCCCAGAGACGGAGACAGGGGATCCGCTGTGATGGCCACCAGACCTGCCAGGGCGCCGTTAAGAATCATGGTCAGATCCGCCTTGCCCCAAATCATCTTACACACCACCAGAGCCGCAATGGCACCGAAAGCAGCAGCCGAGTTGGTGTTGACGAAAATCTTGGCTACGGATGTCGCATTGGCAGCATCGGACACCATCAGTTGTGAGCCACCGTTGAAGCCGAACCAGCCCATCCACAGGATGAACATCCCCAGGGTCGCCATCGGCAGGTTAGAGCCGGGGATCGGATTGACCTGACCATTGGGACCGTATTTGCCACGGCGGGCGCCGAGCAACAGGACACCGGCGAGCGCGGCTGCAGCCCCGGCCATGTGCACAATACCGCTGCCGGCAAAATCAACGAAACCGGCCTTGGAAACAAAACCGCCGCCCCAGGTCCAATAACCTTCCACCGGATAAATGACCGCCGTCATAACTACGGAAAACGCCAGGAAGGCCCACAGTTTCATGCGCTCGGCCACGGCACCTGAGACTATCGACATGGAGGTCGCCACAAACACCACCTGGAAGAAGAAATCCGACTCCAGGGCATGGCTGGCATCCCCTGCCTGGCTGCCTATCAGGGCGCCGAAGCTCGGCAGGAAGCCTCCCTCACTGTTATCCACATACATGATGTGGTAACCCACCATCAGGTAGGTAATGCAGGCTATGGAATACAGACACACGTTTTTGGTGAGGATTTCTGTGGTGTTTTTGGAGCGCACCAGACCGGCCTCCAACATGGCGAAACCGGCCGCCATCCACATCACCAACGCACCGGATATCAGAAAATAAAAGGTATCCAACGCAAATCTCAGTTCGGCCACCGTCAGGCCCAGCTTAGTAATTTCTTCCATCTTGGTCCCCCTTAAAGCGCTTCTGTGTCTGTTTCGCCGGTACGGATACGGATCGCCTGTTCCAGATCCATCACGAAAATCTTGCCGTCACCAATCTTGCCGGTGTGAGCGGCGGCGGTGATGGCCTCCAGCAACAATTCGACGTTTTCGGCCTTGGTGGCAATGTCCAACTTAATCTTGGGCAGAAAGTCCACCTGATACTCGGCACCTCGGTACAGCTCTGTGTGCCCCTTTTGTCGACCAAAGCCTTTCACTTCGGTCACTGTCATCCCCTCAATCCCCATACCGGCGATGGCCTCACGGACATCATCCAGTTTGAATGGCTTGATGATTGCGCTGATCAGTTTCATCCCAACCTCCAACATAAGCTGTCGTTATCAAATTGTGACAAAGACAATTCAAGCATCGGGCCAGATATTCAACTCATTGTTATTAAACGGATAAATAATAATTAGCGCATAAATGACGCATAAAAACGCACCTTTTTAGTGCATTTATGCAACCACTGCCCCATGTTGGCGCAGGGCCAGGGCACGGTCTTATACACTGGACCTAAGCAGTATTGGCTTTCACGCTTAAAAGGCGTTTACTGGAATAAAACGCAGACAGGAGAAACAACTTATGTTGATGGAACATCAGGCACTGCTGCTGGTGGTGGATGTACAGGGCAAGCTGGCCCGCATGATGCACGACAGCGATGGCTTGCACGGCCAATTGCTCACTCTTATCCGCGGGATAGGTCTGTTCGATATTCCCACCCTGTGGCTGGAACAATTGCCGGATAAGCTGGGCGCGACCTCAGAAGAGCTGGCCTGCGAACTGCGTCAGCGTTGCCAGCCCATAGCCAAGGCCCACTTCAGTGCCTGGCCCAACGCCGAGTTTCGCGACGCCCTGACCCTCAGCGGCAGACGCAAGGTGATCCTGTGCGGCATAGAGACCCACATCTGCGTCTACCAGACCTGCCGCGATCTGCTGGACGCAGGTTTTGAAGTACATCTGGTCGCCGACGCTGTGGGTTCACGCACCGAAGCCAATCGGCAACTTGGCCTGGCCATGATGCAACAGGCCGGAGCCACATTAACCAACGTCGAATCTTTACTGTTCGAGCTGCAACACGAAGCCAGCGGTGAACGCTTCAAATCGCTGCTGCAACTGATTAAATAATCGCCAACATAAATAAAATGGGGCCATAGTCGTGGCCCCTTTCACATTTTCGCGCTTCAAAGGATGTGTTGCAGCAAAAGCTAATGTAAAACAGAGCTTTTACCACACCGAGAAACGCATTTATGAACAGGGGCAGTCTCACTTCCAAGATCCTCGGCCTTATGCTGACCCTGATCCTGCTTTCTTCCGGATTGGCCCTGTTTGCCATAGCCAATCTGTCCTACAGCCTGGGGGATGCCAGAGCGGTGAACGCCTCCGGCTCATTGCGGATGCAGAGCTACCGCCTGATGCTTTACACCCACGCGGGCAAGGAGCAGCTGCAAGCCAAAATCCAGGAGTTTGAGACCACGCTCAACTCAGATGCGCTCAAACGCTCACAGGACTGGACCAGTCCGGAGCGCTTGCGGCAGCAATATTTGCTGGTTCAGAACAAATGGCAGCATATGAAGCAGCTGGCCATGGCCGAGGATTCCGGGCGCTATGGGGCACTGTTGCAGGATTTTGTCGACACCATAGATCTGCTGGTGCTGGAAACCGAACTCCACGCCGCCTTCAAACTAAAACTGCTGGCCGCCAGTCAGGCCATGGGCTTGGGACTGATGCTGCTGGTGGCCTTTTTCGCGGTGCGCTATACCCGTCGCAAGGTGGTGGTACCGCTGCAGCAACTGATGCACTCGGCCAACACCATAGCCAAAGGCAACTTCGATGTGCAGTTGCCCGAAACCGAATACCTGGAGCTGCAGGCGCTGACCCACGCCCTGGACAGCACGGCCAAAGAGCTGTCGGCCCTCTATGGCGATCTTGAACATCAGGTACAGGAAAAAACCCGCGCCCTCAGCCGTGCCAACGGCGAACTGGCCCTGCTGTATGACACCCTGGTGATGCTCCACGGCAAACAACCGGATTATCGGGCCCTCAAGCCCGCCCTCGACAAGCTCAAACATTTTGAAGCCATGCAATACCTGCGGCTGTGCATCAGTCATGGGGACGAGCAACAGGAAATCATCACTGCCGATGGTGGTTGGCCCGAAGAGGCCCTGGCGCAATATCACATTCCGCTGACATTCGAAGGCAGCGTCCTCGGCAAACTGGAGTGTATTTCTGCCCGCCCCTGCAATGGCCCCCTGTTGGAAAATTTTGCCCTGATCCTGGCCCGCAGCCTGCTGCTATACCAAGCGTCGGAACAGAAGCAGCAACTGGCTTTAATGGAAGAGCGCGGCGTGATAGCCCGCGAACTGCACGATTCACTGGGACAGGTGCTTTCGTACCTGAAAATCCAACTCAATTTGCTGCGCAAGGGCCTGGATGATTGCTGCCTGAGCCCCCAGGTAGAACAGCAGCTGAGCGAAATCAACGACGGGGTCAGCGCCGCCTATGTGCAACTGCGGGAGCTCTTGTCCACCTTCCGCCTGACCATCAAGGAACCCAATCTGCAACATGCGCTCGAGGCCATGCTGGAACAACTGCGGAACCAGACAAGCTGTGAAATAGTGCTCGATTACGGGCTGGAGCAACAACTGCTGGGCGCCAATCAACATATTCACATACTGCAGCTGACCCGTGAGGCCACACTCAATGCCATCAAGCATGCCCAGGCCAAACGCATAGAAATTTGCTGCTGTAAAAATGATGCCGGCTTGATTAACATCAGCATCAGTGACGATGGCATAGGCATCAATCATTTACGGGAAAGGGACAATCATTTCGGCATTAGCATAATGCAGGAGCGAGCCGCCAAGCTCAGCGGTCGCCTGAATTTCTCCGGCAATGCCGCCGGCGGTGCCACTGTATCCCTGACCCTTCCCCCTCATCAGGAGACAAACCATGGGTAAACCCTATTCAGTGCTGGTGGTCGACGACCATCCACTGCTGCGCCGAGGCATCTGCCAATTAATCAACTCTGATCCTGACTTCACCCTCCTGGGGGAGGCCGGCAGCGGAATTGAGGCCCTGAATATGGTGGGCGACAATGAACCCGACATCATACTGCTGGATTTGAACATGAAGGGTATGTCGGGACTCGATACCCTCAGCGGCCTGCGCCAGGAAGGAGTGACCGCCCGGGTAGTGATATTGACTGTGTCCGATGCCAAAGCCGATGTGATCCGCCTGCTGCGGGCCGGCGCCGATGGATATTTGCTGAAAGATACCGAACCGGATTTATTGCTGGAAAAACTGAAACATGCCATGCAGGGCCACAGGGTGATCAGCGAAGCAGTCGAGGCCTACCAACTGGAGCTTAAGCAGGCCGCCGATGAGGACGAGTGGATCAACTCACTGACGCCACGGGAAATGCAAATCCTCACCCAACTGGCCGAGGGCCTGAGCAACCGCACCATTTCCGAGCAACTGCATATCAGCGAAGGAACGGTTAAGGTCCACGTCAAAAACCTGCTGCGCAAGGCCAACGCCAAGTCCCGCACCGAAATGGCGGTGCGTTACCTCAACCGTTAATGGCAGGAGACAGCCGCGGGCATGGCTCAGCGGCTGTCATTAACAAAAAGCTGCCAGCTTTCAAGGGCATGTTGAAAGTCTTCCAGGCCGCAGCTGGCCTCGGATTCACTGTCATACATGGACATGCCTTCGTCCAGCTCATCCAGACTGTCGTAGCCCAGCACATTGGCAAAGATCCTCGCCTGCTCGGCATCGAGCTCCAGGGTAAAATCGCGGCCAATCTGACGCCACTCTCCATGCCCAGCAGCCTGCAGCTGGGACACCTTGGCCAGCAATCGGGTGCAACCGTCCCTGTCTTCCCCCAGTTCCTCGCAAAACCAGCGCCCCATGACCTCATGTTCCATGCTGAAATTGGCAAACAGGCTGCCATCGAGACTGTTGCGGCGAAACTCAAACTCCATCGTCTGTTCCTGAAAAGCAAAAAATATCTTCCAGCAATTTTATCCCAAATCCGCAGGACTTGCTTCCGGGACTGACAAGTGCCGGCTCACAGGCTTGAGCTTGGGACAGGCCCTAAGGTAAGTTAGCGTTATCACAACCGAATTTGGAACGGCTTATGCGCAAAGGATTTATCTATTGCCTGCTGCTCAGCGGCGAGCGTGCCGGCAGTATGCTCAGCTTTGAGGAGCTGCAGGCCTGGACACCGGAGCAAGGGCTGCTGTGGGTTCACCTCAATTATGAGGAAACACATGCCCGCGAATGGCTCTACGGTCAAACCTTGCCACGGTTGGAAATAGATGCCCTCCTGACCCGGGACACCCGCCCCAGGGCCATAGTGACCGAACAGGGCATGCTGCTGGCGCTGCGGGGCGTCAACCTCAATCCGGATGCGGATCCCGAAGACATGGTGGCACTGCGTCTGCTGGCCAGCGAAACGCGCATCATCAGTACCAGCCGCCGCAGCCTGCATTCGGTAAAAGAACTGGCCGACAAAATCATGTTGCGCCAGGGCCCCAAAACCACCGGCGAGTTTATCCTGGAGATCTGCGATCGCCTGACCCTGCGCAAAACGGAGTTCATCGCCAAGCTAGATGACAAGATGGATGAACTGGAAGAGCTGTTGGTCAGCGGCAGCAAGCACGACCTGCGCAGCGACATCGCCGAACTCAGGCGTCAGACCGTGGCACTGCGCCGTTATCTGGCCCCCCAACGTGAAGCCTTTGCGGCCATGCAGACCGACGAAGACACCTTGCTCACTCACCATGAGCAGATGCGGCTGCGGGAAATCCGTGACCGCCTGGTGCGGGCCATAGAAGATCTGGAGGCGATAAGGGACAGGGCCAACGTCACCCAGGAAGAACTGCTCAGTCGCCAGTCCGAAGAACTCAACCAGAGATTATATTTCCTGTCGCTGGTAACCGCCGTCTTCCTGCCGATAAGCTTTCTGACCGGCCTGCTGGGGGTCAATATCGGCGGTATCCCGGGCGCCGAAACCGCTTGGGCTTTTCCTGCCTTTTGCGGCCTGCTGGTATTTCTGGTGGTAGTACAACTGGTGCTCTTCTATCGCAAACACTGGCTTTGATTGAACAATTTGTCCCGCCTATTACCAGCCAGCCACCGCAGGGGGAAGCGTGCAATGAGTCAATGAAGTCCAACATTCCGGCATTCGATTACTTCTCGGAATTTGTCCAATTAGATACTGGCTGGAATGGAACACCCACTTAGGCACTGCTGCACCAGTGACCGTCCGAGCCATCGATGGCGAGAGGAGGCTCCAAGGACGGATGCACGCCGTGTCACAGGGGTAGCAGTGCGAGAGCCCACCGCAGGTGATTGATAACTTCCCATGCCGGAGGCTGCCCAAAAGCACAAGTTAGCCGCTGTGTCGACGGTAAAAAGTCATGGGTATCAAATCGGGGGCGCCGAGCCCACAGTCGGGTAAGGAGCTTTGGGGAAGGAACCACAGGTTCCAGAAGTTAAATTGCGCGGCGCCCGGTTAACCCTCAAGCCAACGCCTGAAGCCGGCGCTGCGGGTTTTGCTGGTGATAATGGGCTCATTGAGCTGTTTGACGTACACGGCGAGTGTGTCTTTGGCATAGGGCTCGAACCGTTCCAGATAGGTTAGATTAAGCACTTCGCTGCGATTGAGGCGGAAGAATTGCCGCGGATCCAGGCGCCCCTCCAGTTCCGTGATGGAAGACTCGCTGATGATGTGATATTCCCCTTGCTTGTCCCTTGCCAAAATCACTCCATTGGCGGCGCGAAAGCAGCTGATGTCTGCGATGGGCAGCACCACACTACCAGTGCTTTTTTTGACGATAAAGCGTGTCTTGTATTGCTTATCGTTTGAAGACTCTGCCCCCTTGGTCATGGCAGCACTCAACTGGGCATAATTGGTCAATGCCTGGCAGAATCTTTTATAGGAAAAGGGTTTGAGCAGGTATTCAATCCCCTGGCTTTGAAAGGCGTCCATCCAGAAATTATCGTATGAAGTGGTAAATATCACAGGACAAGGCAAGTCGAGCTGCTGCATGGCGGAAAATACCTGGCCGTCACCGAGTTCTATGTCCGAAAAAATCAAATCTATCTGCTGTGATTCAGCAAAGAATGCCAGCACCTGTGATACCAGACCAAGCTCGGCCACTATCTCGGCCTCGGGCCAGTATTGCGCTATATAACCCGTCAGTTTCTGCGCCGCCAAGGGTTCATCTTCTATGATCACAATTCTCATACTGCATTCCTAAGCTGGCTGGGTCATCAGGGGCAGAGACAGGGAAAATTGTCCCGCTGTGGATTTTACCCCTATGTTTTTGTCAAACACCGACAAATACCTTTGGCTGAGATTGTTCAGCCCAATCCCATTGGATGGCTGCCTGAAGGGCTTCTCACGAATGGGATTGCTGATGACCAGGTGCTCGTCCTCGACGAAAATCCGGATCAACATGGGGTCGTCATGATTTGCCTGATTGTGCTTGGTCACATTTTCCAATGCCAGTTGCAGCGCACAGGGTACAATCAGACGCTCGAGCATCTTGGGATCAACCTCCAGCTGCAGCCGGTAGGCATGCTGAAATCGCTGCCCAAGCAAGTGCATATAATCTTCGGCAAAAGCCAGTTCCTGCGCCAGCGAGGCGTAAGTTTTATCCTGCGATTGCATTACATAGCGGTAAATCTCACAGAACGCATTCAGAAACTCGTCCGCATCCATGGGGTTGCGCTGAATCAAGGCCGACAGCACATTGAGATTATTGAACAGGAAATGGGGATCTATTTGCTGTTGCAGCATTTTCAGCTGGCTCATGGCCAAGGATTTTTGTGATGCCTGCAATGCCACTTGCTGTTGATTGGCACGTACAAATGCCTTAAAGGCCAGGGTGAAGCCGCCGACCACCAGATGCAGAATGAAGCTCATCAGCAACATCAGTACTATGTGGATAGCTTCCTGCTGCTGTAAGCCAAACAACAGCTCCACTCCCAGAGATAACACTGCGCTCAGCAACACAAAACTGATATTGCTCGCGACCAATACCGCAAAAAAGTGCCTCAGCTCAAAGGGTTGGTTGCCGCGGCGACAGCTGAGGCTGCGGTACAAAAAAAGCGTCAGCCCCTGGGCCAGCAAGCATTGCAGAAAGATCCAGACAGGTGCATCCGGGTGATATACGAAGGAGCTGCCGCCCTGCAGCAGCGCCGAGTACAACACCATAAGATTGGCGAAGGCGAAGAGTATGGTGATATTGATGATGGGTTTCATCTTGCCTTCCATTGGGCTATTTTCCTTGTTTATCATCCGGCAGGCGTTGCACTACTTCGCCCTTGGTGTTTAAAAACTCCAGCCTTGCGACTCCTAGCTTATCCACCACCATGCGGATCCTGATGTTACCTTCGGCATCATTGAGGCGCAATTGAGCATCGCCGTTCAGGGTGCCGTAAAACGCCCGCTGCACACCGTAGAGCTTACCGTCAGCGTTCAACTCGGCCAATTGCTGCTTTGCCTGCTCGTCACCTCGCTGCGCCGCCTCCTCCAGTGGCGCCAGGCTGAACATGTCGCTGTCGGGTCTGTCCAGTATGGTCATGCCGGTGATCATATAATCCTCTGATTCAATGTGTTGCAATGCCATGGTCTGATCCTGATTGTAGCGATCGAATGACATGTGCAATCCATGATTGACCTTGCCATCTTCCTTCTTGCCCCTGAACATCAAGCCGCCATTCTCAGTGCCCTCGTCGTTATAGAAAATCAGCCCGGGGCGCTTGCCGACATTCATATAGACCTTGCCTTCTTTTATCGCCTGCGGGGAGCGTTCCGAGTTGGCCATCACCATACGCAGCTGACCATCCTCTTCCAACACGTTGATCCGCTTGACAGATATCTCATCAAATTCCGCCACCTGGGTGGCTGAGTACAGATTCTTCCCCGTTACCGCCAAGAGTCCCAAAGCTAACATTGCATTGAGAAGCTTCTGTTTTTTTAATGATTTTTCTATTGATAATGAGTTCATGTGCTTATCTCCTGAGTTGATATGGCCAATGTATCCAGGCATCGCGGGCCAAAACAGCCAATTCAGATAAGCGGGGGGAAATCATCGATAAAGGGGAGGAAGATGGGGTCAAGCAGTGACCTGTTTCCTGATCAAGCAAAATTGATGGCCACTGTCTTTGTCATCCCAGGTAAATGGCCTTAAGAAATGCGGTTTCAAATTGACCTGACTAAGGCACGAAATAAGTGCACAGCAGACGCAAACTCGGGGGGCTGTGGGATAGCAGCAAAAAAGCCGTACCTGTTACAGCGGCACGGCCTTTTGGAGAGGGGTTAAGCGCGGCTTAAATAAACAGGTCGCGGATGTTTCTCAAATCGCCCTTGCCGTTGGCAATCTCATCCGGGGTCAGGCCTGAGACTTCGTGTGGGAACACCAGCCAGTCTTCGGATGAGTGGATATAGTAATCAGGCTTCAAGGGTACGGCTGTGTTCTTGGGCTTGTAGTAAGGACAGGCGATGCGCACGTCCCTTGGCATGTTGAGGCGCATCAGCTGGCTCAGTTTTTCCTTGAGCGCATGGATTGAGCGGCCGGAGTCGAACACGTCATCGACAATCAGCAGGCCGTCGTCGGCATTGGCGTTTTCCACTATGTAGTGCAGGCCGTGGACCTTGATTTCCTTGCTCTGCTTGTCTGTGCCTATGCCGTAGTAGGAAGAAGTGCGCACCGCTATATGGTCGGTTTCCACCTGTTTGAAGTCAAAATACTCCTGCACGGCTATACCTATGGGGGCGCCGCCACGCCAGATACCCACGATAAATTGTGGCCGGAAACCACTTTCATAGACCTGGGCTGCCAAACGGAAGGAATCCTCCAGCAGCTGCTGCGCGGTAATATAGTATTTATCTGACATACAAGTGCCCCATCATCTCTGTGTTATTGCTTTGTATTTATTGCGCTGTCTTTGACATTGACCACACAGTGCCAATGCCGGACCAGCCGCCGGGATTTGGGGCGGCATTCTAGCGCATTATGGTCCCATTTGCTGCGCTGCGGTGATCAGATCCTGCGCCAGCGCAAAAAAAATCCACCCGCAGGTGGATTTTTCTATCTTTCCAAGGCTATCAGGTTTCGCTCACGGGAACTATGGCGTGGCTGCCGGCCAGAGTCATGGCACTGTAGCCCCTGTCCTCGGCCTCGGTGAATTCACTGTCCAATATGCTGCTGACGAAGTGCCAATCGCTGCGCACCGCATCCTGGGTAAAGGTCAGGGTCATGAAACCGCGATCCTTGAGGTTGGCATATTTGAGATCGTCCACCAGCCCCACCACGGCCGCTTCGGTGGCCGGGATCTGCTCTGTGGGCAGATTGAGGTAATACTCAAGCCCGGGTGAAGACACCGAACTGGTGGCAAACTCCACCCCCACCACGTCACCATTAACGTCGCGCAGCTCGTTGGCCCAGGCATTGTGGGTGTCACCGGCGATCACCACCAGGTTATGATCTTTCGACTTGGCGGTACCGAGGATCACCTCGCGCTCATAGGCATAGCCATCCCAGGCATCCAGGTTATAGGGGATGGCGGGCAGTTTCAGCAGCGCAATAACTTCCGGAGTCAGCTTGTACTGGTTGGCCACCAGATAGGTCAGCTCATTCTGGGTCAGGGTAGGATCGTTGGCCTGGGCACGGGCAGCCAACTGAGCCAGGGCGGCCAGCTCGGCAAACTGGGGAATACTCAGTTGCTGGGTGGCGATGGCCGCCGGCAGCAGCATCTTGCCCATCAGCACCTGTTGTCCCAGCACCTGCCACTTGCCGGTGGCGGACAGCAGGGTGCCCTGCAGCCACAGCAGTTGCAGCGCACCCAACATGGTACGGTCGGTGGCGGTCACATCGGCCATAAAGGCTTCGCCGTCAAAGGCACCAGTGTTGGGGTCCAGATAGGTGTTGAAGTCCAGCTGCTGGTCACGGCCCAGCAGACGGGTATCGAGCATGTGCAGATCCACCAAATCGCCAAAGCTGAAGCTGCGATAGATCTCCTCATGGTTGCCTTCGCGCCAGGGGCGGATCGGCAGCCACTCGAAATAGGCCTGCATGGCGGCCTGTTTGCGGGCGCTGAAGTCGCCCTCACCCTCATTGTGATTTTCCGCCCCTTCGCGCCAGGCGTCGTTGCATACCTCGTGGTCATCCCAGACAGTGATAAAGGGCACCATGGCATGCAGCTTTTGCAGGCTGGCATCGCCGCGGTACTGGGCGTAACGGGTACGGTAATCGCCAAGGGAAACCAGTTCGTGTGCCGGCAACACTTCACGGCCCAGTTCGGCCGCATGCTCGCTGGCGTAGCCGCCGCGCTCGTATTCGTAGATGTAATCCCCCAGGTGCACCAGGGCGTCGAGATCCTGCTGCTCGGTCAGGAGTTCATACACGTTGAAGTAACCGGCGGGGAAATTGGCACAGCTGACCACGGCCAGCTTGACCTGGCTGACGGCCCCCTCCGGCAGGGTGCGGGTCTTGCCTGTCACTGAGGTAACGCTGCCGCTCTTGAAGCGGAAGAAATACGCCGTGCCCGCCGTCAGGCCCATGGCATCCACCTTGACCGTGTAATCCCTGTCGGCATTGGTGATGGTGCTGCCGTTGGTCACTATGTCCTTGAAGTCGGCGTCGGCGGCCACTTCCCAGGACACACGCACATCGGCGTCGGTTTCCGGGGTGACCCGGGTCCAGAGGATCACCGCATCATGGGCGGGATCGCCGCTGGCAATGCCATGGTTAAAGGCAACGGCAACCGCAGGCGTATCGTCATCGCTGCTGGAGCAGCCCATCAGGCCATAGGAAAGTACCGCGGCACCCACCCCTTTGGCCGACATGGCCAGGAAGTCACGACGTGAAAAAGACCGTTTCATTATTATTATTCCCTTGAGTTTATTGCTGTTTAAGTGGTATGAGGTCTAATGAGTCAAAATGTTGAAACATTAATATTACATAAGAGTGACAACTTGATAAGTGCTAATTTAAATAACTTAAAAACAAGCGCTTATACAGGATGCTATACTGAGTTGGCGCCAAATTGCCGAGTTTAGCCCCCGAGTTAAGGAGCCCCAAATGCAGGTCAAGGACATAATGACAGCCAACCCAATTTGCATCAGCGATGGCGCCAGCCTCAGGGATGCCCACCTGCTGATGCAAAGCCGTGGCGTGCGCCATCTGCCGGTCATCGCCGAGAGTGATGGCCGTTATCGCGGCGTGCTCACCCACAAGAAAATGATTGCCAGCGTGGTCAGCATGATCAATCGCTATGGTGCCGGCGCCCTCGACCGCAAGGAACGCTTTACCCCCATAGCCGAGGTGATGGAAATTCCCGGCCAGCATCTGGGCACGGATGAGCCCCTGACAGTGGTGGTGGATTACTTTATCGACAATAAATCCGGCTGCCTGCCCGTGCTGGATGCCGACATGCGGGTGATAGGCATAGTGACCTCGTCGGACTTTGTGAAGCTCGCCAAGCGCTTGCTGCAACAGCAGGGTTAACACTAGGGCTTGGTCGGTCTTTCTGCTGCGTTAGTGCTAGTTTATGTAGAATAGAAAACCGACCGGGCTGCTGCCCCCCCCTGAAACGTCAACAAGCCCTAAGCTATTATCAAAATATTTTTGAAATAAAACCGGGCCTGGACCCGGTTTTTTTTAGCGCAGCCAAAGCTACAATGCCGCCATTGCCGTACCTTCATATAGGATAAAAAATGCAGGATTTAAGCTCGCTGGTAAAAAAACGCCGTACCACCAAAGCCTTTGACCCCAAGCGCAAGATTGCCGCCGACAAGATAGAGCACATCAAAACCCTGTTGCAGTTTGCCCCCTCCTCCACCAACTCCCAGCCCTGGCACTTTGTGCTGGCACAAACCGAGGCGGGCAAGGCCACTATCGCCAAGGCCACGGAGCAGTTTGCCTTCAACACCGCCAAGATAATGAACGCCTCCCACGTGCTGGTGCTGTGCACCAAACAACAGATGGACGAAGATCATCTGCATCAGGTATTGAACCAGGAACAGGCCGATGGCCGCTTTGCCGGTGAAGAAGCCAAGCAAAACCAGCACAATGGCCGCTCCTTCTTCGTCAACATGCACAGGTATGAGCTCAAGGATGCCCAACATTGGATGGAGAAGCAGGTGTATCTGGCCCTCGGCACCCTGCTGCTGGGCGCCTCGGCGCTGGACATAGACGCGTGCCCCATCGAAGGCTTCGATGCCACTGTGCTCAACCGTGAGCTGGGGTTGAGGGACAAGGGTTTCACCGCCTCTGTGGTTGTGGCCCTGGGCTATCGCAGCGAGGAAGACTTCAACGCCGCCCTGCCGAAATCCCGCCTGCCGCAAGCGCAAATTTTCAGTCAGATCTGAGCCACTTATCCAGGTTACAATGGGCCCGGGCTGTTATGCCCGCGGCCCCAATTAGCGTCCGCAATTCATAAAAGATTGGAATTTGTCATCCCCAAAGCCTGTGGCATAGTGACCGATAACCTTATTCAGGATGAATCGTGCCCATGTTGCTCGCCCCCACAGTGCCACAACTTGAAAACGCCAACACGGACGTCCCCGCCGCCAAGGGTGACAACCCTCTCATTTGGCCGCTGCTGAGCCTGCTGCAAGCCTCGGTACAAAGCTGGAAGGTGCATCACCTCGCCAGCGAACTCCAGTCCCGCGGCCTGATGCAACACCTGGATGACAATCCGGAAAAAGACCTGTTCAAGCGTAATTTCCTGCTGATGAATGCCCTGTTCGAGCTGCAGGAGATGCTGTTGCCACGGCAGTGGCTGCAGGTGCAGGCCATGGACATTCGCCTGCTGCGCCTGCCGCCGGCCGATGCCCAGCTGCAACTGGCCCAGGATGCGGCCCTGCGCAGCTATTACCTGGACTGGGGCAACTACGACACCTGCGCCAACGTGGTGCGGGAAATGCTGGAAGCCTTCTGGAGCCGCTACCAGGATTACATAGGCCTGGGGCACAGCGACATGCACAGAGCCCAGGCCCTGCGCATCTTCGAGCTGGATGAAGAAGCATGCGAGCGGGATATCCGCCGCCAATGGCGCCGCCTCGCCTTTATGTGGCATCCGGATCGCCCAGAGGGTGAAGCGGCCCGCTTCAGGCAAATCTGCGAAGCCTGGCAGGTGTTGCGGCAACGCTGAGGCGGCGGGCCGATTTTCAAAGCCGGGCCTATAATTAAGCCTCTATCCCCACCCAAGGTAATCAATCATGGACAGAGCCTTTATTATCACTGGCTTGGTTTACGCCATCCTCGGCATGTGTCTTGGCATAGTGATGGCCGCCAGCAATGATCACGGTCAGCTGGTGACCCATGCCCACATTATGTTGGCCGGTTTTGTGGTGTCCTTCCTCTATGGCCTGTGCCACAAGCTGTGGCTCAATAACCTGTGCAACCTGCTGGCCAAGGTGCAATTCGGCGCCCATCAGGCCGGTATGGTGCTGATGGCCGTGGGCCTGTTCCTGCTGTACGGCAAATATGTGGCCCCCGAAACCATAGAGCCTGTGCTTATCCTCTCGTCCCTGCTGGTGCTAACCGGCATGGTGCTGATGGCCGTGATGTTTATCCGCACCCCGGCCAGGGCCACATGAGGCTTTTGGGTCAGAGACTCAGTTCGCCGAACTTGCCCTGCTGCTTTTCATGCTGATAGCCGCGGATGGCCTGCTGGATTTCCGCCTGGGTGTTTATCACAAAGGGGCCCATGGGCACTATGGCCTCCCTGATGGGCTTCCCCTTTGTGATTGCCGCCAAACAGCAGCACCCGGCCAGAGCCTGAAAACATCCAAGGTCAAAGCCCCTCAGAGACTCAGCTCGCCGAACTTGCCCTGCTGCTTTTCTTGCTAACAGCCGCGGATGGCCTGCTGGATTTCCGCCTGGGTGTTCATCACAAAGGGGCCCATATGCACTATGGCTTCCCTGATGGGATTGCCGCCAAACAGCAGCACTCCGGCCAGAGCCTGAAAGCATCCAAGGTCAAAGCCCCTCAGAGGCTCAGCTCGCCGAACTTGCCCTGCTGGTAGTCGCGGATGGCCTGCTGGATTTCCGCCTGGGTGTTCATCACAAAGGGGCCCATGTGCACTATGGCCTCCCTGATGGGACTACCGCCAAACAGCAGCACTCCAGCCCCCTGGTCCCCAGCGATAAACTCGCTTTCCGCAGGCTCCAGCTGCAGGTATTCACCGGCGAAATAGCTGCTGCCCTGACTGTCTTTAAGCTCACCGCTGTGGATATAGACCCCGGCAAAACCGAAACCGCTAAAGTCCACCTTTGCACTGCCTTGTGGTTCCAGGCTGAGATCGGCGACCGCGCCATCGGCCGCCAGCCCCTGGATCAGCCCGTCAACCTTTTCCCCCTCAAATTGCCATTGGCCGCCCAAAGGATACAGGCTGGCACCGCGGCCATTGTCGTGACGGGGTTTGGCCATGGCGCTGCTGTCCTGATAGCGGGCCGGACGCATCTTGTCTTTAGCGGGCATGTTGAGCCAGATCTGGAAGCCGTGCAGGCCTTCTTTGGCATCGGCCAAGGGCATTTCCGAGTGAATGACGCCCGAGCCGGTGCTCATCCACTGCACATCACCGGCCAGGATGGCGCGCACATTGCCCATGTGGTCACGGTGCTCAAAGCCGCCCTTGCGGATATAGGTGAAGGTCTCGATGCCGCGGTGCGGGTGGGGCGGAAAACCGCCGATATAGTCACTGCTGTCGTCGGATTTGATTTCATCGACCATGAGGAAGGGGTCCAGTTGCAGCCGCTCGAAGTCGGCCACCCGACGGATATTGACGCCATCGCCATCCATGGCCGGACGGGCGAATAAACGATGTTTGATTTGCATACTCACCTCCCGGGAATTGGGAGCAGCATATACCCGGTTTTGGCGAAAGAATATTGCAAAATAGCGCAATATTCTTTCGATTTAAGCGAAGTGTCAGTCGGGCTTGAACACACCTATCACGGCGCCGGAGGCCTGTTTGGCGACCTGCTCTTCCGCCTGTTGCTCGCGATAATCGCACTCGACACACTCGACGGTTTCGACCCCATGGTCCTTGAACAGCACTATGCTGTCCTTGGCACCGCACTTGGGACACTTGGCCCCGGCGACAAATCGTTTCTTGGTTATGCTCATCTTGCTCGGTCCTGAAGGATACTGACGCTATTGTGCCACAGAAGCGCCCCCCGGTGGCAATGGCGCCGCCCTTGCTGGATGCGCGGGGCGAACTTGGTTATCATGCAACCCTTTGCACGCACCCAATAACGGAAGTCCATGATCACCATCTCCCAGGCGGAACTCATCCGCGGCAGCAAGACCCTGCTGGAAGACGCCAACCTCACCATTTATCCGGGCCACAAGGTGGGCCTGGTGGGCGCCAACGGCACCGGCAAGTCTTCCCTGCTGGCGCTGATCCAGGGCAAGCTGTCACTGGACAAGGGTGACATCAGCGTCCCCCGGGAATGGCGTTTGGCTTCGGTGGCCCAGGAGACGCCGGCGCTGGAAATCTCGGCTCTCGAGTATGTGCTCGACGGTGACCAGGAATTCCGCGAACTGGAGCAGGCCCTGGCCCAAGCCGAGCACAGCAATGACGGCCACGCCATCGCCGAGCTGCACGGCAAGCTCGATGCCATAGGCGGTTACAGCATCCGTGCCCGCGCCGGTGCCCTGCTGGCGGGTCTGGGTTTCTCCGAGGCCCAGCAAGGCGCCAGCGTCAAACACTTCTCCGGTGGCTGGCGTATGCGACTCAACCTGGCCCAGGCCCTGCTGTGCCGCTCGGATCTGCTGCTGCTCGACGAACCCACCAACCACCTCGACCTCGACACCACCTTCTGGCTCGAGGACTGGATCAAAAGCTATCCCGGCACCTTGGTGCTCATCAGCCACGACCGCGACTTTATCGACGCCCTGGTGGATGAAATAGTCCACGTGGAATACCAGAAGCTGAATTTCTACAAGGGCAACTACAGCACCTTCGAACGCACCCGCGCCGAACGCATGGCCCAGCAACAGGTGGCCTTTGAGCGTCAGCAGCGGGAAAAGGCCCATATGCAGTCCTTCGTAGACCGCTTCCGCTACAAGGCCAGCAAGGCCAAGCAGGCCCAGAGCCGTTTGAAGGCGCTGGAGAAAATGGCCGAGTTGCTGCCGGCCAAGGCCGACAACCCGTTCCAGATGGAATTTCGCGAACCCACAGCCCTGCCAAGCCCACTGGTGAAGATGGAAAACGTCGCTGTGGGCTACCCAGGCAAACAGATACTTGGCAAGGTGCATCTGAACCTGGTGCCCGGTGCCCGCATCGGCCTGCTGGGCCGCAACGGCGCCGGTAAGTCGACCCTGATCAAACTGCTGTCCGGTGAACTGGCGCCCATGACCGGCCTGTACGAGCCCAACCCCGGACTGCACATAGGCTATTTTGCCCAGCATCAGCTGGAATACCTGCATCTGGACGACAGCCCGCTGCTGCACCTGCAACGGCTGGCACCGGATGCCCGCGAGCAGGAGCTGCGGGACTTCCTCGGTGGCTTCGGCTTCCGCGGCGATATGGCGCTGGAGCCTGTGGGTCCCTTCTCCGGCGGTGAAAAGGCCCGCCTGGTGCTGGCCCTGCTGGTGTGGCAACGCCCCAACCTGCTGCTGCTCGACGAACCCACCAACCACCTGGATCTGGAGATGCGCCACGCCCTGACCATGGCGTTGCAAACCTTCGAGGGCGCCATGGTGATAGTGTCCCACGACAGGCACCTGCTGCGACTGACCTGCAGCGACTACTATCTGGTGGACGATGGCCAGGTGCAAAGCTTCGATGGCGATCTGGACGATTACCATCAGTGGCTGCTGGATGCCGCCCGCGCCGCCAACGCCAAGGCCGCCGAGGCCGGCGATAAACCGGCCCAGGACAAGAAGGCCCAGAAGCGTTTGGAAGCCGAGTTGAGGCAAAAGCTGTCACCGCTGAAAAAGCAGCAGGCCAAGCTGGAAACCGAGCAGGCCAAACTCACAGAGCGGCTGGCGGAGATTGAAAACCGCTTGGCGGATACCGGCCTGTACGAGGCCGCCAACAAGGCGGAGCTGACGGCCATACTGGCCGAACGTACCGAGCTCAGCCAGCGCCAGGAAGACAGTGAGCTGCAATGGCTGGAATTGCAGGAGCAAATCGATGCCATGGAGCAGCAGGTGCTGGAGGCCTGATCCTGGTGGCTAATCAGGGAGCAAAAATGGATTGCGAGGGAGTGTGGCCCAGCTGCGAGCAGCGCTATCACAGGCACAGCGCACTGTGCCTTGCGCTGCAGGATGAGCACGGCGTTAACGTCAATTTGCTGTTGCTGGCGGCCGAGCTCGATGCGCGCGAGCTGGCGCTGACCCAGCAGGATTGGCAGGGTCTGCTGGATGAGGCCCGCCAATGGGACGAGCGCCTCATCGCCCCCTTTCGCCGGCTGCGGCGCCTGGCCAAACCCAATCTGGAGCCGGCCGAATACCAGCAGATGCTGGATGTGGAACTGATGATGGAGCGCAAGGTGCAACACCTGCTGCGCTGTCGTTTGGAACAGCTGACAGCGTCCGAGTTCCCTGCAGACAGCTCCCCCGCCAATAACCCAGCCGACCATCCCGTCAGTAACCTGTGTCTTTACCTTGGCCTCTTTGGCCTGACGGCCGACAGGGCCGCCGCCCTGCGCGACTAAGCCCCAATTCTTCGCTCAATCCCTCAATCCCAAGTTATTGCGCTTGTGTCTTGGCGGTCAGCTCGGTTGCCAAAGCACTGGCGTTGCGGCCACTGATGGCATAGATGGAGAGCTGGGGGTTGGCCCCCAAACTGGTGGGAAACACAGAGCCATCCATCACCGACAGGTTTTCCAGATAATGGCTGCGGCCAAACCCATTGACCATGGCCTGACGCCTGTCTTCCCCCATGGGACAACCGCCCATCACGTGCGCCGAAGCCACCACGGTTTTTAACGGCGCCAGGGTCATGTCGGCAATGGCGGCCTTGGCCTCGGCCCAGGAATTCAACATGCCCATACCCTCGCTCATGGGCATGACCTTGCGGGCCCCGGCGGCAAACTGCAACTCGGCCATGCTGGCAAAGGCGCGGCGGGCCGCCCGCCAGAACAGCTCATTCAAAGGGTAATCCAGCTTAAAGGACTCACCATCGAGGCTGACACTGCCGCCCTGACTCTCGGGATGGAAACCGTCCCGGACCAGGGCAATCACCACCTGCAGCCGGTTGAAGTTGGCCATCAGCTCGGCGTGGCTGCGACCATAACCCAGGGTCTTGGACGCCAGCAGCATGGGGTGCACAGGTGGCACCTCCAGCTTGTAACCCAGCTCCCCCTCAGCGCCCTGCTGCCAAACAAACTGGTCCGAATAAATGGACTGGGGCGCGCCGCTGTGGCCATTGATTGCCTCGTCGAACAGGGCGCCGCTGAGCAGGGTTGGATGCAGGAAGGTGCGCTTGCCTATCAGCTCGTAGGGATCGGCCAGGCGCGATCTCAGCATCAACACCGGGGTATGTATGGCACCGGCCGCGAGGATATAGTGCCGCGCCTTGAGCATGATCTGATGACCATTGGGGCGGAGTGACTCGTCCAGTGCCTGGGCCCGGATGCCGTACACCTGGTCCTTGTGATGCTCAATCTCCACCGCCCGCACCCGGCTCAGCAGCGTGCTGCCCTTGTCCAGCGCTGCGGGAATGGTGGTCACCAACATGGATTGCTTGGCGTTGACCGGGCAGCCCATGCCGCAATAGCCGGTATTCCAGCAGCCCAGCACGTTGCGGTGAATATGGGTAAAGTCCCAGCCCAGACTGGTGCAGCCCTGCATCAGGGCCCCATTGTTGCGATTGGGTTGGTACAGCCACTCGCTGATATTGAGCCGCTGCTCGCTGCGCTCAAACCAGGGCTGCAGGGATCCGGGCGTCAGCCCCTTCACCCCATGGTGTCTGGCCCAGTGAACCAAAGTCTGTTCCGGGGTGCGGATGCAGGTAGTCCAGTTGATGGTGGTGGAACCGCCCACGGCCCGGCCCTGGAAAATGCCTATGGCCTTGTCGGCGGTCTTCATGGCCGCGGCCTGCTGGTACAGATTGGGATAGGCGTGGCGCTCCTCCATATCGAAGTCGCTGGAGGACTTGAGCGGCCCGGCCTCCACCATGATCACCTTAAGGCCAGCTTCGGCCAGGATCTCGGCGGCGGTGCCGCCCCCGGCCCCGGTGCCTATGATGACCACATCGGCCTCCAGGGTCAGATCCTGCTCCAGCAGGGCACCATCCAGATGCTGCCAACCGGTCGCCAGGCCCGTGAGTATGGGATCCACTACGGCCATTACAGCCCTCCAGGGTTAGGGGTTGGCAGCGGATCGTTTTCGGTTTGGCTGCTGTCGGGTTGAACAGGCGAAGCGGCTGAAGCTGCGGGGGGATTGGCACCGCTGCCAAACAGGTCCGGCTTAACATAGTTGAGCCCGCTCCAATGCTCGGGGCAGCCGTAAAAACTGGTCAACACCAGCTCCCTGAGTCCCAGGTAAGCCTGCTGGGCCAAGGCCAGGAAATGGCCACGCCAGGCTTCCAGCATGGCCCCGAGTTCGGTGGGACTGCGCAGCAGCAGCGGTGTCATGCTGCCGGTGAGCAGCAAGAGACCAAAACGGTTCTCCAGCGCCTCCAGCAATTGCTCCAGCTCGGCTTGTTGCTCCGCTGGCAGCTGGCTGATACTGACGGCGATGGCATCGAGGGTGCGGTTTTCGGCGGCGACGCGGGGGCCCGCCACTTCGGGCAGGGCGCCGTCCAACAGCACGGGCAGCAGGGCGGCAAACAGCAACCTGTGGCCGCTGTCGTCGCTTGGCAGCTCAAGGGACGGCCGATAGAAGTGGCTGCCGAGCGCCAGTGCTGCCGTGCCCCCCAGGGCCGTGAGAAGAAAGGTGCGTCTGTCCATCGAGTTCCTCTGCCTGCACCCGGCGGATCCGGCAGGCCTGTGTTACAATCCCGTGAACTGACAATTAAACACACGTTTTATTTCCGGGCAAGCCCCGGACTCGGTGATCCAGACCATGAGCCACAGTTTTACTGCCCCCTGGTGGGCAAGAAATCCACATCTGCAGACCATATTACCTGTCTTGACCAAGGTCCCCAGACCCAAACTGCAACGTGAACGTCTGGAACTGCCGGATGGCGATTTTCTTGATCTCGACTGGCAGCAGACCCCGGCCAACGGAGAGCCCGTGCTGGTGCTGATCCATGGTCTGGAAGGCAGTGCCCAATCCCACTACGCCAGGCGCATGTTGCTGGAGTGCCGCAATCAGGGACTGGCGACCGTGGTGCATCACCACAGAAGCTGCTCGGGCATGCCCAACCGCCTGCCCCGCAGCTACCACAGCGGCGACACCGAAGATTTGGCCTTCAGCTTGCGGCACATTGCCAGCCGCTTCCCCCACTCACCGCTGCTGGCCGTGGGCTACAGCCTGGGGGGCAACGTGCTGGCCAAGTTTCAGGGCGAGCAGGGTGAGCACAGTCCGCTGACGCGGGCCGCCGTGGTCTCGGCCCCCCTGACCCTGAGTGCCTGTGCCAAGCGTTTGGAAAAGGGTTTCTCCCGGGTATACCAGAGTTATCTGCTGCGCCAACTGCAGCAGAAGCTGCGCGCTAAAATCGCCAACCCGGCCATGCAAATGCCGGTGGCCGCCGACAAGGTGGACAGCCTGAATACCTTCAAGGAATTTGATGACAAGGTGACGGCACCCTTGCATGGTTTTACCGGGGTCGATGACTACTACCACAGGGCCAGCGGTCTGCCCTTTCTGGGCCGCATCGCCAGCCCCACCCTGATTCTGCATGCAGCGGACGACCCTTTTATGACCGAGGCGGTGATCCCGACCCAGGCGCAGTTGTCGGGTGCGGTGCACTATGAACTTTATCCACACGGTGGCCACGTGGGCTTTATCGATGGCGGTCATCCGTTCAAGCCGCGCTATTTTCTTGAGCGCCGTGTGCTGGCCTTTTTAACCGACAGGAGCTGAACATGCTGGTTCCCTATGACGCCTTACTGCAACTGCCCAATGACACCCTGGACAACTTGATCCGCGAGTACCTGCTGACCCAGGTGGAGGACGGCGGCTTCGACAGCCTAGGTGACATGAGCGCCGCCGTGGCCCAATGCCGCGCCGCCCTGAAACGCGGCGAATTGGTGGTGGAATATGCCGAGGAGCAGGAAAGCATCGCCATACGTCAGCGGCAACATACGGCCCCCGGGACTTATTGACCCCGGCAGCCCCGGTAACTTATAACTAGGGCGTGTTAACGTTTTGTGATTGGATTTTGCTCGCCCTGGTGAGCCTTGATCGCCCCAGTGAGCCGTGATCGCCTTAGCGGGGCATTGTTCACGAAGGATGGGATCACGAAACAAGAAACCAAGTGTAGTCATGCTAAATGAGCGACCAGTGACCACAAACAAAGTGTCGCCAAAGCAACAGGAACCCCGATGTCAGCCAAACACCCCATCATAGCCGTGACCGGCTCCTCAGGTGCCGGAACCACCACCACCACCACGGCGTTCAGCCATATTTTCCGGCAGCTGGGGATCAATGCCGCCTTCGTCGAGGGGGACAGCTTTCACAACTACACCCGGGCCGAGATGGAAGTGATGATCCGCAAGGCCAAGGCCGAGAACCGCAATATCAGCTACTTCGGCCCCGAGGCCAACAACTTCGGTCGTCTGGCCCAATGTTTCAGCGACTACGGCGCCACGGGCCAGGGTGAAACCCGCAGTTACCTGCACACCTTCGATGAAGCCGTACCCTTCAACCAGATGCCTGGCACCTTCACCCAGTGGCAGCCGCTGCCAAATGACACCGACATGCTCTATTACGAAGGGCTGCACGGCGGCGTGGTCACTGCCGAGCACGATGTGGCCAGCCAGGTGGATCTGCTGATCGGCATGGTGCCCATAGTCAACCTGGAGTGGATCCAGAAAATCGTCCGCGACACCTCGGAGCGCGGCCACAGCCGCGAGAAGGTGATGAACTCCATAGTTCGCTCCATGGACGACTATATCAATCACATGACGCCGCAGTTCTCCCGCACCCATATCAACTTCCAGCGGGTGCCCACGGTCGACACCTCCAACCCCTTCAGCGCCAAGGCCATCCCGTCACTGGACGAGAGCTTTGTGGTGATCCGTTTCCGCGGCATCAACAATGTCGATTTCCCCTACTACCTGACCATGCTGCAGGGCTCCTTCATGTCCAGGGTCAATACCCTGGTGGTGCCGGGGGGCAAGATGTCACTGGCCATGGAGTTGATCCTGACGCCCCTTATCCGCGATCTGCGCGATAACCGCAAACGTATTTTGGAGCAAGAATCCGGCAAGGGCTGAGTTCAGCTGGCGTTAATTTTGGCTTAAGGCCCGGCGGGTATGCTTATGTCATCGGGATTTCAGGCGAAATACTGATACGTTGACATACTCCTGGGGGTGAATTCCCCCATCTTGATCTGTTTGCTCCCTCGAGTATGTCAGCACCCAGTTTGTCGTTGAACGACAGCAAAAAAGCGCACCCAAGGTGCGCTTTTTTGCTTCACCTATTGCAAGAGTGAAAGCAAAGATTGCCATTCAGATGCGAAGCGCCTGGCGCCTCAAATTCAGCTTATTTCCAGCAATCAGCATATATTAGATCCTCAAGTGGATCATTGAAGTTGCCAACCCTTCCTATGACATGCTTGCCTTCCTTGGTGGTCAGTATTTCCATGTAGCGTGTCGTAAAGCCAGGTAAGTATATAAGACTAAAATCCAGTGGCTCCTTGACATAATCCCTGAGATCAACCACATGTTGCACAATCTGGCCCGCCGCCAGGGGAAACCAGTCTACCGCTTCATAGGGGTGCTCATTTTTAATCCGACCTATTTTTACTCCATCGATCATCTTTTGTTCTGCTGTCATGCTAATTAAATCGATACCAGCGTTATAGGCATCGAAAAGGTCTGCACGCATGTAGCGGGGATCCACCAGCAGGTCCTGATCTGAGACATTGGTAAACTTGATGATCAGCTGGCCTTCGGCTGTACACAGGGGCAAGAGATCCACCGAGATATAACGGCCATCCTTATCGTACTCTGGGTTAAACCTAGTAGATTTGAGTTCATCGGCACAAGCAACTGCCGAGAGACAAAGAGACAGCAGCAAAGAGGCCAGGGTCGTCAATATTCGGCTATGGTTTACAGGTCCCATTAGCATTCTCCATAGATTTTTCAAAGAAATAAATGTTGTCTAAAAATAGACTCGGGAATTTACAGAACAGCACACTGATGTGTACTTCAAACATCTGCTTGGCCCAATATTCCAGCTGATCTTTTGGCGCCCTCAAGTACGTAACCCCTCCGTTCTCCAGCATGTCATTAAAAGGCAGAGAAAAAAGCGCATCTAAGGTGTACTTTTTACAATCCATGTCTCAACGATCCTTCGCAATATATAAGCAAAAAATTTACGTTCCACATTTAATTTTGACTGCGGTATGCCAAGGCTTAGCTTCATCATTAGCCTACGGAATATGTAGTTACTTAAAGCAATCTGGACCAATCTCCAGGTCTTTATTGAGAAATGACGAATACATGGTCAATCTGACAGCCTTCCCTTCCTCGGCGATCACATTAAAATGGGCTGCGATTGATGCAATATAACTACCAGAAAGATCCAGCTCATTATTGTGTCTTCTAAAGTCAATAATGTGTTCCACCGATTGCCCCGCAGCAAACACGGTCCAATCCGACGTTGGACGGCGCTCTTTTCTCGGCCACAATTTAAGTGGGTGCCCATCGGCGGTGGAAAGATAAACTGCCTGATTTCCTGCATCAAAAAATTCTACATCACCATAGCGGGGATCAACCAACAATTTGCCACCTGAGACATTGGTGAAGATCAGTTTCACTTGTCCTTCTGCTGAGCATATGGGAGCAAGCTCAAGGCGCAAATAATGTTCTTCACTATCTCTGCCAATCTCATCTGCCCAGCATTTCATACCTAAGAGTAAGGCAAAAAAAGCAATATATCTCATTGACATTTTAATGCTCCTATCATCCAAACCAAAACATAGAGATATTTAGCACTACTCAACAAATTCAGCCAGATAGCACGAGCAACCATTCAGATTAAATATGCCAAGCACCTCAAACATGTGCTATTTCCAGCAATCTGGCCCTATTTCTAGATTTTTATTCAAAAATGCTGATTCCAACCTCAACATTATTCTCTGTCCATCTTCGGTAATCGCAAAAAACGCACCACCGCCCATGACTATATATGATTTTGACTTGTCTATGTCTGGATTGTGATCATTAAAGTTCACTATGTGCTCCACCGATTGCCCCGGCATAATTACCGAGTAATAGTCCAGCGCTTTAGAGCCATCTTTGGTTGCCCACAACTGTACAAATCCTTTAAAATCAATGTTATTTAATGACACTCCGTGATTATGGGCATCATATAGTGCTGGGTCGCCGTAATAAGGATCAATCAAGAGCTTTTTCCCTGATACATTGCTATAAACTACCTTCACCTGCCCCAGCTCACTGCATAATGGGAGCAACTCAACACTCATATAATTTTCTTCAGAGTCTATCTGCATCGCTGTAGCATTAGAACTTAACAGACTAAAAAATAGACCTGCAATTGCAACCAGCCTTATAAACACTCCATTGCTCCTTTCATCCAAATAGACTTATATGAATTTTTTACCATTTACGAAGGAATTCCGCTAGATGGCATATTCGATTGATTAATCATAAACATTTGATAATATTGAATTTAAAAAACAAAAACACTTCTATACTCCAAGAGAAGCTTATGGGATCGCTATAACTGTTCACTTCGCTGTAATGACACTGCCAACTAACGAGTCCGGATGTGGGACTCAGAATGACCTTCTGCCGGCTACGCCAAAATGCTAAGGCCCCCCCTTTTGAACACTCTGGCAGCGGCATCCGGTCAATAATGCAGGAAGTTTTCTTGCCGGAACCGCAGATAAGTCACTATATCTTTTAAAGGATACTTAATTGCCTGCCGCCAGTGGCCGCGCCAAGGCCAGGCCGATAGGGAGAACGCCCTGTGCTGCTTCCTCTGGTTATCGCTTACCTGCTGCTCACCATCAGCATTGGCCTGTACGCGGCCAAGCGGGTGAAGAACACCACTGACTTCGCCCTCGCCGGGCGCCACCTGCCGCTGTACATGATAGTCACCACCACCTTTGCCACCTGGTTTGGTTCGGAAACCGTGCTGGGTATTCCCGCCATGTTCATCGAAGGCGGTCTTGGGGAGGTGGTCGAGGATCCCTTCGGCGCCGGCGTCTGTCTTATCCTGGTGGGACTGTTCTTCGCCGGCAAGCTGTACCGCATGACCCTTTTGACCATCAGCGATTATTACCGCGAACGCTTCGGCCGCGGCATAGAAATAGCCTGTTCACTCATTATCATGCTCAGTTATCTGGGCTGGGTATCGGCCCAGGTCACCGCCCTGGGACTGATTTTCCACCTTTTGTCCGGCGGTGCCGTCAGCATCCCACTGGGAATGTGTATTGGCGTGGTATCCATCCTGGCCTACACCCTGTTCGGTGGCATGTGGTCCGTGGCGGTCACGGATTTTATCCAGATGATCATTTTGGTGCTGGGGCTGACGACGATCGCCATGTTCGCCGGCAATATGGCCGGTGGTGCCGATAAGGTGATTGATTTTGCCATGAGCAGGGAGCTGTTTAATTTCTGGCCCGAACCCAACCTCACTGAGATGCTGTTCTTCTTCGCCGCCGCCATCACCATGATGCTGGGTTCCATCCCGCAGCAAGACGTGTTCCAGCGGGTTATGTCCGCCAACAGTGTCAAGTCCGCCACCCGCGGCCCGGTCATAGGTGGATTGGCCTACATCCTGTTCGCCTTTGTCCCCATGTTTCTGGTGGCGAGCGCCCTGATTATCATGCCTGAGCAAACCGCGGCCCTGCTGGCGGAAGATCCCCAGAAGGTTCTACCCACCCTGGTACTGGAAAAGATGCCCTTTATCATGCAGGTGTTGTTTTTTGGCGCCTTGCTGTCGGCCATTATGTCAACCGCCTCGGCCACCCTGCTGGCCCCCAGCGTGACCTTTACCGAGAACATCTGGCGCCAGTTCCGTCCCGCTGGAAGCGACCAGTCCAATCTGCTGACAATGCGGATAACCGTGCTGCTGTTCGCCACTGCCGTGCTGAGCTATGCGATTAAGATGCAGGGGACGTCGATTTATGAGTTGGTGTCCGGCGCCTATCAGGTACCGCTGGTGGGCGCCTTCGTGCCTCTGGTGTGTGGTCTCTACTGGCAAAGGGCGACAACCCAGGGGGCGGTGGCGGCCGTGGTATTGGGCATGACTTTCTGGTTGCTGTTCCTTGCCATGCCCTGGGGCGAAATATTCCCGGCCCAGCTGGCGGGCCTGTTGGCCTCATTCTCCGGCATGTTTGCCGGCTCCCTGTTGCCCCAGTGGATAGCCAATTCGCGCACACCGCACCGGCCGCTGGCAACAGACTCCCGCTGAAGGGGTCAGCAGGAGGGGTTATGGGCTCAGCGCGGCGTCTCGGTTAAAACAGAGGGATCACTTCGCGGAAGGGGCGATTCTGGCGGTAACTTTCCAGACGCTTGTTGAATTCGTCTACCTTGGCGGTTTCACTGGAACGTAACAGCGCCTTAATTGCCTGCTGTTGCACGTCCACCGCCCGCTCAAATTGACCCAGCTCGGCATAGGCTGCCGCCAGATTGTCGAGAATGGAAGGATCATCGGCATTGGTCGCCAGCAACTGCTGGGCCAGGGTCAGGGCCTTGTTGCCATCCCGATACTCGGCCTCGGGACAGGTAGCGAGGATCCAGGCCACATTGCCCAGGGACACCTGATCGCCCGCCAGGCTGAAACGCTCCACCGCTTTACCGCAGTTGCGCTTGATGCCATCACCACCGGCGGCATAGATAAAGCCAAGGCGAAAATTGGCCCAGCGCTCGCCGCGCTCGCCCATATGCAGATACCAGTGTTCGGCCAGCTGCAGGTTGCGCTGCACCAGCTGACCTTCAAAATGCAGGTCCGCCAGGGTCTGCTGCGCCTTGAGATGTTCGGCTTCGGCGGCCTTGTTGATCCAGTCCAGCCCCTGTGTCAGGTCCCGTCCCACGTGGCGACCGGACAGATACATGAGTCCGAGGAGATACTCGGCATCCTTATCCCCTTCCTGGGCCCGCAATTCGATATGGGCCACCTTGAGGGCTGTTACCTCGGCTTCGGGACGGGGAAGAGAAAACGCCGCCGCCGATCCCAGGCTGTCCAGCGCCAGACAGGCTGCGGCCAGCGTCCATTGCCAATACTTCACTTTTTGGCTCCTGTAGTCATAGGCAGTCACACATCCCCAGAGTTAGCCAGAATTTTTGCTCAAAGTCGAGTATCAAACCGTACCAAAGTCCTGAGTGCCAGCAGAGTCTGCTGTCTTGTGGCTCCATGCCCGAGTGTGATCCCGCTTGCACTCTTAAGTGCTTTCCTGAGATCCCACTCAGGTATTAGTTGACAGTTTCCGTCTATCCACCAAAATAAATCCCTAATTTTGATAAGTTATTGCGTCCATTCGAAAGTACTGAACTAAGATCTGTATCAAGGTTTAGGGCAATAAAATGACGTAGACTCCTTATTTAGAAAATTCTTACTTTCGTATTTATCAGTCGAGGAACACTCACTATGGCACTGATTGGCAAACCCAAACCCGATCCGACACTGGAATGGTTTCTGTCCCACTGTCACATTCACAAGTATCCGGCCAAGAGCACCCTTATCCATGCCGGTGAAGGTTCGGACACCCTGTATTACATAGTTAAGGGTTCGGTGGCCGTGCTGATCAAAGACGAAGAAGGAAAGGAAATGATCCTTTCTTATCTGAACCAGGGTGATTTCATCGGTGAACTGGGTCTGTTTGAAGAACAGGCCGAGCGTACTGCCTGGGTTCGTGCCAAGCAAGCCTGTGAAATTGCAGAAATTTCATATAAGAAATTCAAGCAGTTGATCCAGGTTAACCCCGAGATCCTGATGAAACTGGCATCCCAGATGGCACTGCGTCTGCAAAGCACCAGCCAAAAGGTCGGCAACCTGGCCTTCCTCGACGTTGCCGGTCGTATCGCCCAAACCCTGCTGCACCTGGCCAAACAGCCCGATGCCATGACCCACCCCGACGGTATGCAAATCAAGATCACCCGACAGGAAATAGGCCAGATAGTAGGCTGCTCCCGCGAAACCGTGGGCCGCATTCTCAAGATGCTGGAAGAGCAGAACCTGATCCAGGCACACGGTAAAACCATAGTGGTATACGGTACCCGCTAAACGCCTTCATCTTGGCTTAAGCCTGCTTGGATAAAGTGGCCGGGTTAATTCCCGCGCCACTTTTTGCTTTTTGGAGTCCCCATGTTCAGGCCCTTACTGCTCTGTTGCGGCCTCCTGGTTTCCCTGACCGCCGCAGCCAACCCCATTGAACTGCATCACTATCAGGCCAAACAATTGGTGGCCGCAGGCCAAATCCTTTCCCTGGAAACCACCTTGGCCGGACTCAGGGAATTGTGTCCCGGTGAGTTGCTTGATGCCAGACTGTACAGCGAGGACGACCATTGGCGCTACGATTTGCAGTTTGCGCTGCAACATGGTCAGATAATCAGGCTGAGCCTGGATGCCAGCACGGGCCATCCCCAAACCGACATACCCCAAGAGTGCCACCCAGATGAAACTGCTACTCGTTGAAGACAATACCGAGCTGGTGCAGGAGCTGCAAAAACAGCTCAAACAAGCCGGCTATGTTACCGATACCTCAGCCAATGCCAGCGAGGCCGACTATCTGGTCCGTGAAGCCCAGTATGACTGCGTGATTCTCGATATTGGCCTGCCGGACGGCAATGGTCTTGAGCTGCTGAGCCGCTGGCGCGCCGAGAGCCTGATGATGCCGGTGATCATGCTGACCGCCCGCAGCCAATGGCATGAAAAAGTGGAAGGCTTCAATGCCGGTGCCGATGATTATCTGGGTAAACCCTTCCATACCCAGGAACTGCTGGCACGTATTCAGGCGCTGATCCAGCGCGCTCAGGGCCGCCCCACCGGCCAGCAGAAATCCCTGAGTTTCGGCGGCATCACCCTGGACGAATCCCAGCAAACCGTGGTCGTCGAAGGCAGGGAATACGAATTGACCGCCATGGAATTCCGTCTGTTGCGGTTATTCCTGTTATCACCGAAAAAACTGCTGTCCAAGGCGCAGATCTCAGACAAGCTGTACCAGTTTGACGACGAGAAAGAGAGCAACGTGGTGGAAGTCTATGTTACCCACCTGCGTAAAAAGCTCGGCAAGAGCGCCATCGAAACCCGTCGGGGCCAAGGCTATATTTTCCACGGCATCAGTCCATGATTTCAATCCGTGCCAAGCTGAGCCTGTGGCTGACAACCCTGGTGATAGTGGCCACCCTGGTGGCCCTGGCGCTGTTTGAATCCGTGCTCCGTCAGGCCTTTCACGACTCCATCATCAATCGCCTGGAAGAAGATCTCGAGCACATAGTGCTGGCCACCCAAATTCACGATGGCGCCATACACATAGATGAAAGCCAACTGTCCGGTTTTTATCGTCCGGCCTTTTCCGGCCGCTATTACCAGCTTAACCTCAGCGATCAGGTGATCCGCTCCCGCTCCCTGTGGGATCAACAGCTGGACACCCAGCCCCTGAGCGCCGGCCAGACCCGGGTTTGGCAGGCCAAGGGACCAAAGAATCACGATATGCAACTGTTGTCACTGGGGGTCGCCTCCAGCGATGGCAGCGTCAGTGCCACCCTGACGGTGGCCCAGGATCTCAGTATTGGCCGCAAGGTGTTCAGTGAAATCAACGGCACCAAGTTAATGGTCAATCTGGGGATGCTACTGGCCATGCTGGCGGGGATCTTTATCGTGCTGCGCCAATCCTTCAAGCCGTTAAGGCAGATTAAACAGGCGTTGTCGCAACTCAAAAACGGAGAGATCCGCGCCCTGGAGCTGGACAGCATTCCCACCGAGCTGCACCCGCTGGCCGCCACCTACAACGAACTGCTGGAATACACGGGCAAACAGATTTCCCGCAGCCGCAATAACCTTGGCAACCTCAGTCACGGGCTGAAAACGCCCCTGGCGGTGATGCAGCAGCAGGTGGAAACCCTGGCCCTGAGCCAACCAGAACTGGCCCAGACCATGGCCCAGCAGCTCGATGCCATGCACAGGCTGATTGCCCGCAAACTGGCCAGCGCCAGGATCACCGGCGACATGCTGCCGGCGGCCCAGTTGCAGGTGCCAAAGGATCTCGAAAGCCTCAGTGCCACCCTGGAGCGGGTGCATCAGGGACGGCAAATTCCCATTCACCTGGAACTGGCCCGAGGTATTGCCAGGCTGCCGCTGCACCGGGAAGATGGTATGGAGCTGATAGGCAACCTGCTGGACAATGCCTGTAAATGGGCGCGCTCCGAAGTCATTCTCAGGCTCTACCCCCTCAATGACAGGCTGTGGCTCAGCATAGAGGATGATGGCCCCGGGGTAGACGAGCAGCGGCTGCATGAGCTGACCGAGCGCGGCAAACGCCTTGATGAGGCCGTCAGCGGCCATGGCCTGGGCTTGTCGATAGTGAAGGAAATCTGCGAGCAGTATGACTTGGGATTGAGTTTCGAGCGTGGCGAGCGCCTCGGCGGCCTCAAGGTCACCCTCAGCCTGCCGCCCCAGTAAGCCCCTGACTGGCATATGAATTTCAACCAATAAAAATCCCGGCCATGGCCGGGATTTTTATCAGTAAACCAGCATCGGCTAACGCCAGCTTAGTTAACGTTGGTGCTCTCGAAAATCTTGTCAGCCGACGCCGCCACAAAACCTGTGTACAGCTCACCATTGGCCTTGGGATAGCGCAGGGCAAACTCGTAGAAGCAGCTTGGGATCTCGACGCTGGCGTCTTTGAAGGCCACCGGGATCTTGTCCGCCATGGTGGATGACTGTTCCAACAGCACCTCGGCAGAGCCCTTCACCTCGCCGCCCACGCTGTTGAGCACAAAGTCACCCTGCTTGAGGGTGTCGTTTACCTCAAGAATGCTGCTGAAGCCCGGCAGATGGTTGATGGACACGGTAAAGTGGTTGGCGCGGTACCCAAAGGCCGCCACCCAGGCCGCATACTCACTCTCGGCCAACAGGCTTTGGTAGGTGCCGTAATCCAGTTCCCAGTGACGGCCGGAATAGAGGAAGTTCTCGGCGCGGGTGGCCGCCTCGTCAACCTGGGCGATCAGGCCCTGGATGGTGGCCTGCAGCTCGGGGCTGAATTCCTCCACCAGCAGCTCGGAGATAAACACCTTGGGCTGGGTTGGGTCCGGATGCTCGAAGTGCTTGGCCTTGAGTTTCTTGGCCTCAAACACATAGTCGCCACAGGCCTGATAACCCAGGGCCTCGAAGTGGGCCGCCAGCACGCTCAGGTTGACCTTGGCAATATTGAAGGTACGCAGGGCAATGTGGTCATTGATGATGGCCTGTCCCTTGCCCAGCAGCGCGTGGACGCGGGCCGCAGACGGGGTCATTTCAATATAATCCTGCCACAGGGCGGCAAACAGCGCGTTTACATCGGTGTGCATCTATCACTCCTTCATAAGGTCGTGGCAGGGATGCCTGGTGCCACGACCAACGCCTGCAGGTTCTGCAGGCATTTCAATGGGACTGTTAATGTAGGGCTATTAAAATGAGCCGATAAAAAGAGAGTGGCCCGGGGGCCACTCTGGTCACTGATTATATGCTCAGTCCCGGACTCAGGGTAGCGGGCATGCTGACCGCCTCGGCCTCCATGGAGGCCACCGGATAGGCGCAGTAGTCAGCGGCATAGAAGGCGCTGGCCCTGTGGTTACCGGAAGCACCCACGCCACCGAAGGGGGCCGCACCGGAAGCACCGGTGATCTGCTTGTTCCAGTTGACTATGCCGGCACGGATGCGCGCCATGAAGTAGTCAAAGTCATCGCGACTGTCGGCCAGCAAACCGGCTGACAGGCCGTAGCGGGTATCGTTGGCGAGGCGTATGGCTTCATCGAAGTCGCTGTAACGCACCACCTGCAGCAGCGGGCCGAAGTATTCCTCGTCCGGCAGCTCGATCACCTCGGTCACATCGATAAGACCGGGAGACACCAGGCCCGTGCCTTCCTTGAGATGCTTGAGTTCCACCAGGGACACGCCACCGAGGTTTTGCAGGTTGCGCTGGGCGGCTACCATGCCCTTGGCCGCAGCTTCGGAAATCATGGAGCCCATGAAGGGTTGCGGCTCGGCATTCCAGGGACCGACCTGGATCTTTTTCACTGCCTCGGTCAGCTGCTTGAGCAGCGCATCACCGGCGGCACCTTTTTCCACATACAGGCGACGGGCACAGGTACAACGCTGGCCGGAAGATATGTAGGCGGACTGGATGATGTCGTGTACCGCGGCGCGGGTATCACTCACGCCCTTGATGATCAGCGGGTTGTTACCGCCCATCTCCAGCGCCAGGATCTTGCCCGGATGGCCGGCGTACTGCTGGTGCAACAGGTGACCTGTGCGTGAGCTGCCGGTGAAGAACAGACCGTCGAGCTGCGGATGGGAGGCCAGCGCCTTGCCGGTTTCCACCTCACCCTGCACCAGGTTGATCACGCCCTTGGGCAGACCGGCCTTGTCCCACAGGCTCAGCATCAGCTCGGCTACTTTTGGGGTCATTTCGGAAGGTTTGAACACCACGGTATTTCCCGCCAGCAGCGCCGGCACTATGTGACCGTTTGGCAGGTGACCGGGGAAGTTGTAGGGACCGAACACGGCCACCACACCATGGGGCTTGTGGCGCAGCACGGCGCGGCCGGCGGCGGTGTCATTGACTTCGGTGCCGGTACGCTTGTGGTAGGCGCTGATGGACAGGCCAATCTTGCCTATCATGGCGGCGGCTTCGGTCAGGGTTTCCCATACCGGCTTGCCGGTTTCCTGGGCTATGGTCTCGGCCAGCTCGGCCTTGTTGGCCTCCAGCTGGGCACGATAGGCCTCAACTATGGCCTGACGCCCCTCGAAACCCAGCATAAACCAGTCAAACTGGGCGTTGCGGGCCGCCATCACGGCAGCATCAACCTGGGCCGGGGTGGCAGACTTGCCGGTCCAAATGACGTCGCCATTGGCCGGATTGATGGACTGCATGTCCTTGCCTTCGCCAGCAAGCCACTGGCCTTGAATAAATTGCGTCATTATCGATTCCTACATTGCCAGTACACGCACCTGCTCACCTTCACTGACCAACAGGCCAGCGGCAAGCTCGGGGCTCAGGATCACCTTGTCGTCGTTATCGTTTACCAGCAGATCGGCGCTGCTGGCCCGGTAATCGGCCAACTTGGTATTGGACAAAATATAACAGCTGTCTGAAGCGGGCATCTCGCCTATGGTCACGGTCAGCAAGCGGCTCTCACGCACGGAGCGGATATCGGCCAGGTTGCATTCCACTGTGGGGCCACCATCGAAAATGTCCACGTAACCGCGACAACGGAAACCTTCGGCCTGCAACAGACTGATGGCTGGACGGGTGTTGGTGTGCACCTCGCCTATGACCTTTTGGGCCTCTTCCGGCAACAGACAGACATAGACGGGGTTTCTGGGCATCATCTCGGCCATAAAGGCCTTCTGCCCCAGACCGGACAGGTAATCGGCCTCGACAAAATCAATGCCGAGGAAGTGCTTCTGCAGCCAACCATAGAAGGGCGAATGGCCGCTCTCATCGCTGACACCGCGCATTTCGGCAATCACGGTTTCACCGAAGCGGGCGGCATGCTGGGCCAGGAACAGGAAACGGCTGCGGGATAACATGCGACCATTATTGTCACGGCGGTAGGATGCACGCAGGAACAGGGTGCACAGTTCGGCGGCGCCGGTGTAGTCATGGCACAGGGTCAGGGTTTCCACCTCGTTGCGCACATGGATCTGCTCCGAGTGATAGACCTCGGTACCCAAACGGTAATGGTAGAAGGCATCTTCCATGCCGACGGCGGCTTCCAGGGCACAGGTGCCGACTACATCGCCGGTATCTGTGTCTTCCAGCACCATCAGATAGCCTTCATCGAAGGGGCGTTCCACCGTCTTGACAAAGGATGCTTCGGAGCGGGCAATTTTCTTTTGCAGCAACTCGTTGTTGACCGGCAAAGAGGTAAATCCATGGCCGGATTCCACGGCGATCTGGTAAAGCGCGTCAAAATCGCTGGATCGGATAGGACGTATGATTAACATCTCTGTTTCTCCTCACTTGCACCCACCGCAACCCGGACCGGCTACCCCAAGGGGTACCCGGCGGTGTGCAGGGGGCTCAGCTTTTTGTTCCAGAATCGGCAGGGACCAAGCCCTGCCCAAGGATTCAGGCGGCGGCCACCTTGGCCACGGCGCGCTCGAAGCGCTCCAGACCTTCGGCGATGTCGGCCTCAGGGATCACCAGAGAAGGGGCAAAACGCACCACGTTGGCGCCGGCCATCAGGCTGAACAAGCCTTCGGCTACCGACGCATTGAGGAAGTCACGGCTGCGGCCCTGGTACTTTTCGTTCAGCACGGCACCCAGCAGCAGACCGGCACCACGCACTTCGGAGAACACGTGGTACTTGTCATTGATGCGGTTCAGGCCATCGCGCAGCAGCTGCTCACGACGCTTGACGCCATCGAGCACCTCGGGAGTGTTAACCACTTTCATCACAGCATTGCCGATGGCACAGGCCAGCGGGTTACCACCGTAGGTGGAACCATGGGTACCGACCTTGAGGTGGGCAGCGATCTTGGCCGTGGTCAGCATGGCGGCGATGGGGAAACCACCACCCAGGGCCTTGGCCGTGGTCAGGATATCGGGTACTACGTCAGTGCCCATGTAGGCGTACAGTTCACCGGTACGGCCCACGCCGGTCTGAACTTCATCGAAGATCACCAGGGCATTGTGCTTGTCGGCCAGGGTACGGACGGCTTTGAGGAATTCCGGGGTGGCATTGATGATACCGCCCTCGCCCTGCAGCGGCTCAAGCATGATGGCGCAGGTTTTGTCGGACACGGCGGCTTCGAGGGCAGCCACGTCATTGTATGGCAGGTGGGTGATGGCCTGGGGCTTGGGACCGAAGCCATCTGAGTAGGCAGCCTGGCCACCCACGCTGACGGTGAAGAAGGTACGACCGTGGAAAGCCTTGTCAAAGGCGATGATCTCGGTCTTGTCTTCGCCATAGTTGTCCAGCGCATAACGACGGGCCAGCTTGAGGGCAGCTTCGTTGGCCTCGGCGCCTGAGTTGGCAAAATACACTCGCTCGGCAAAGGTCGCGTTAACCAGACGGGTGGCCAGCTCCAGCGCGGGCTCGTTGGTCATCACGTTGGACAGGTGCCAGAGTTTCTCACCCTGGGTCTTGAGTGCTTCCACCAGGGCAGGATGGCAATGACCGAGACAGTTAACCGCGATACCGCCGGCAAAATCGATATACTCGTTGCCTTGCTGATCCCAGACACGGCTGCCTTCACCACGGACCGGAATTACCGCCGCTGGTGCATAGTTAGGCACCATAACTTCATCAAATTGGGCACGTGTCAGATTCATCTTGTCACTCATTCCTTATCATCCTTTGTGTGAAAGCGACCCCGCTGAGATCGCCGGTTATCGCTGCCTGTCTTTATCTAGAGTTAGTGACTCAGCAGAGGCTTGTGTTGCTGGAGAGTCATTATTAGCTAAATTGTGATCAAAATACCAGTTTTTCACAATCATCATTCTGCAAGCCAGCGTTCACAGTGCATAAAGATTTGGAGATTTGCATTAACCAAGCGTTAACACCGGGGAAATTCGACATAAATAGTCATAAAAAATCTTATTTATGCTGTTTTATCTAACCTATGCAGCAATAACGCATAATTAACCAAACTCCAGGGCTTGCAACCGATGCCGTTCAGCGGTACCGGGACTGTTACTCAGAACAGGTCTATCTTGCGGTAATTCTGGGCCTTGAGACGCAGCACTTCCTGTTCGGTCAGCTCATAATAGTCATACATCAGACGTCGTTCCTGGGGGTCCAGCATTCTGGCTTCTTCCAACAACATCACCCGGATAAAACAACTGGCCTTGGCCAACAGCTTGGCATCCAATGACAACTCGGCAAAACTGGGTTGTTGATCCAATTCCCGCAGCAGATTGACCATGGGGCTGTCGGAGAACTTACACAGCTCCGGCAGCATCCAGTTGAAGTGGCCTGCATACTCAAGCACCTGATTGAGTAGCAGATCCGGCGGCAATTCGGTGGCCATAACGGCGTCGTATACCTCCTTGTCGCGGCTGGCACTCGCCTCCCGCAACCAGGTGCCCCAGAGTTTTTCAAAGGCGGCGGCGCAACAGCCGAGCACGGCACAGGTTCCCAGCTGACTCATCATGGAAGTGCCATACAGCAGCGCCTCATTGCGCTCGTGCAGCTTGCCCAGCGCCTGGGCGGCACGGGCGGTCATGATGCAATAGCGCCACAGTTTGCGGTTGGTCCACAGCAAACTGGTATGGCCGCTGGGCAGCCAGTTGCGCAGACAATAGTAAGGAATAAGGGTACGCAGGTTTTCCAGGCCGATAAAGTTCATCACCAACTTGATATCCACCACCCGCACATCGGCCCGCTGGGGGTGGCGCAGACGAAATGCAGGGCTGTTGACCATATTGGTGAGATCCCGCACCAGAAAGTGCAGATCGGAAATCAACAAGCGCATGCGATTAAACTCGGGATTGGCCAGATGCAGCATTTCCAGCAGCGACAGCTGGTTTTCGCTGAGGCCAATCTTGGGCAAAAGGCGTTTGGGCTCCGCCAGATTCAGTTCAATGTCACGGGCAACCGTATCGATTAGCTGGGCCGAAACGGCGTCGAATACCTCACGGGCCTGCAATTGTTTTTGCAGGCGCTCGAATACCGCCGCCCGCTCGATTTCCAGCTTATGGGCTGCCGCTTCCAGCTCAACATCGACCTCATCCAGCACCGGCTGGTTCTTGAGCTTACCGACGATCAGCTGCTGATACAGCCTGCGCTCTATGGCGATCACTTGTCCCGGTCTGATACCGCCCGCTACTGATATTGCCACCCTGACACCAACTCCAGTTACCAAATTGAATTCCAAGGGACTGCCGCCGGTGAACCGGGCAGCCCTAACGCACATTGTACGCAAAAAGTCTCAGCAATTTTAGCGTGTTGCAAATAAAAAGCCCCGCTATTGCGGGGCCTGTCATTATTTGAGCTCGGCTTCAAACAATTTGAAGATCCGGCGGTACTCATCCAGCCAGCTCGATGGCTGGCGGAACCCATGTGGCTCCACCGGGTAGATGGCCGTTTCAAACTGCGGTTTTTCCAGTTCAATCAGGCGCTGTACCAAGCGCACACTGTCCTGAAAGAACACGTTGTCATCCATGACCCCACTCATGATCAGCAGTGGCTTGTTGAGGCCCTGGGCATGCTCAATGGGTGAACTGCGCTCGTAAGCCAAGGCATCATCATCGGGCGTGTTGAGTATGTTCGAGGTGTATGGTGCGTTGTAATGGGCCCAATCGGTCACGGGACGCAGGGCGGCGCCGGCCTGGAACAACTCGGGTTCGGTGAACAGCGACATAAAGGTCAGGAAGCCACCATAGGAGCCGCCGTAGGTACCGACACGCTTGGGATCCACCTTGGCATTGGCCGCCAGCCAGCTTACGCCATCCTTGAGATCCTCCACTTCAGGATGCCCCATATTGCGGTAGATGGCGGTGCGCCAGTCACGGCCATAGCCCTTGGAGCCACGGTAATCCATATCCAGCACCACGTAACCCTGCTGGGTCAGCAGGTTGTGGAACATGAATTCACGGAAATACCCGGAGAAGCCATAGTCGGCATTCTGCAGGTAACCGGCACCATGGTTGAATACCACGGCGGGATAGGTCTGGGCGCTGCTCGCATCATAACCCTGGGGCAAGTAAACCCTGGCGTGGACCTCGCCGGCACCATGGGTGGAAGGTACAGCCACCACATTGGGCGCCTGCCAGGGATAGGACTTGAAGGCGTCGCTGGTGTAATGGGTCAGCTGCTGCAACTCGCCACCTATGGTCTGCACAAAGAGCTCATTGGGCTCGGTGCGGCGCGATGCGGTCAGCAGCAACTTGTCGCCATCCGGACTCAAGACATACTCCAGATTGCCATCCCACTGGGTCAGCTGTTCATCCTTGCCGCTGTCCAGCGCCACCCGATACACATTGTAAATGCCGGGGTGGCGCTTGTTGGCACGGTAGTAGATGAACTTGTTGTCCGGGCTCAGGCTGATGTCGCTGACCACAAACTTCCCTTGGGTCAGGGCCTGTACCTTGCCCCCCTGGGACTTGAGATACAGGTGTGAGAAGCCGCTTTCTTCTGACAGATAATAGATACTGCCATCGGGCAGCCAGCCAAACTGGTTGTAGTCATAGTTGACCCAGGCATCATCGTGCAGCCTGTGCTCCGTGACCAACTTGCCCTGCTCCAGTTTAACTTCGGCAATCCAGCGATCCTTGTTGTCCAGGGCCTCGAGCATCACCAGTACCCGGTTTTCGGTGGGGTGCCACTGGATGGCGCTCTGGCTCCAGCCCCAGTCCTGCATCAGCTGCACCTTACGCGGTGCCTTTTCACTCTTGTAGGTTTCCCCCCTGACTTTGGCATTTTCCGCCTTAACCTTGGCCAGCACGTCCTCATCGAAGCCGGTCAGGCCTTCAATGGTGACGTTGATCTGTTGGTGAGTCTTGAGATCCAGCACCACCAGACGCTCGCCGGGGGCCTTATCTTCGGCAACCCTTGCACGCACGGGCACCGGATCGACATACCCATCCTTGCCCAGATAGTTGGGCATGATGTCGTGATCCTTGCGCCAGCTGTAATCCTTGTCGGAGAGAGACAGGAGGACATAGCGGCCATCGGGAGACAGACTCAGTTCGGATACCACTTCGCTGTCACCCAGAAACCAACTTTTGGCACTCATGCTGGCATCTGCGGCCAGGAGCTTTTCCTGATAGGCCTGCTTGTCCTTGGCATTTTGCTGTTGCAGGGCCACGTAATTGATCAGTCGGTGTTGTTGCTTGGCGATATAGCTGGATGGCTCCTGCACGCCCTGGGGGGCCTTGCTCATCTTGATATCGGCGAGTTGCTCGGTCAGACCTGTGTCGCCGTGGATGCGGAAGATGGCATCCCCCTGCCAGTAGGCCAGATCGCCATTATTAAGGAAGCGCACCCCGTCGACGGCGGTATTGGTCTTGGTCAGCTGGCGTATGCTGCCGTCATTCAGATTTTTAACGAACAGGTTGCCCTGATAGATGTAAGCCTTGCTCTGTTTGCCGTTGTCGAGCACGCCGTCCTTTTGCGACGCCTGATGCAGCTCATCCAGGGCCAGTTCACGGGCCTCACCGATCAGCGCCTGCTGATAATAGCTTTTCAACGGGGCATTGCTGGCCTGACGTTCAAAATACACAGAGCGGCCATCATCACTCCAGTAGGCACCCTTGGCGAAGATCCCCATCCAATCGGGGTTGGCCATGATCTGGTTCAGGGTCAGGGCTTGGTCAGCCTTGGGAGGGGTTGCCAGGGGCGGCAGGAAGTTGGCAGTCAGGGGCTTTTCGGAAGCCACCTTGGGCGCATCGGCCGTAGCGGCACAACCACTGAGTACCGCTAATGCCAGGGCACTGACAGCAAAGTGTTTTTTGAGGCTAATCATCATGAGTCCTTGTTATTGTTATTCCCGCGGGACAAATTTTTGCCGTCTGTTATATCACAGATGCGCGGGCATGGAGGCAGACAAAGACCAAAAAAGCGGGGAAAACTTGTAACAGGAATTGGCTCAGTGGCCGAGGAAATTAGCCAGCAGCTCGTGTCCCTGCTGCGTCAGAATGGATTCGGGATGAAACTGCACTCCATACAGCGGCAGCCGTTTGTGACTCATGGCCATGATCTCACGCCCGTGTACCGGGTCGTCATACCAGGCATCCAGGATAAATTCACTTGGCAGGGATTCCACCAACAAGGAATGGTAACGGGTCACCCGCAGCGGCTGGGCAAGCCCATGGAACAGACGCTCGCCGCAGTGGCTGATGTCGCTGGTCTTGCCATGCATCACCCGCTTGGCGCGCACCACTTTGGCACCAAATGCCTGGGCCATTGCCTGATGACCAAGACATACCCCGAGGATGGGCAGCTTGTCGGCAAAGTGGCTGATGGCGGCAAGGGAAATACCGGCTTCGTTAGGACTGCAGGGGCCGGGGGATATCACCAGGTGAGTTGGCGCGAGGGCTTCGATATCGCCAATTGTCAGCTCGTCGTTGCGTTTGACAATGATCTCCTGCCCCAGCTGCTGAAAATACTGCACCAGGTTAAAGGTAAAGGAATCGTAATTGTCTATCATCAGCAACATGGCTGCGGCTGTCCCCTGTCTCACTCGTTTGGCTTCTGCATCCGGGTGCAGGGCGCAGATGCTAACACAGTCGTGTTTAAGTATCACCCCGATGTCAGCCAATAAAAAAGCCGGCGACTGCCGGCTTTTCTGTACGCACTTGCCTTTGGGCTATTTGACCAGGGTCAGATGGCCACGACGCTTGCTCTCGGGCTTGGGCGGCTCGCTGTCGGGATCGGGCTTTTGGCTGTCAACCACGTCCAGCAGGGCGGCTTCGTCTTCATCGAGCAGATAGGCATCTTCGGCATCAAACACTGTGCCGGCACCGTTTTCACGGGCGTAGATAGCCACTATGGAGCCCATGGGCAACACCACGTGCTGGGGAACACCGCCAAAACGGGCGTTGAATTCCACCGCATCATTGCCGATTTGCAGATTGCCCACGGCACCTGCGGCAATGTTGAGCACTATCTGGCCATCCTTCACATATTGCTGTGGGACCTGGGTGCCCTTGAAAAAGGCATCCACCACCACATGGGGCGTGAGCTGGTTGTCCATCAACCAGTCATAATAGGCCCGCAACAGATAGGGACGGCTGGGTGACAAAGGCTTCATCACAGTCCCATGCGCATTTCGCGCTCGGCCTCGGTGAGTGACGCCTTGAAGGAGTCACGCTCGAAAATACGCGCCATGTAGGCCTTGATGTCTTTGGCAATGCCGGTGTCGAGCTGAATGCCCAGGGCAGGCAGACGCCACAGCAAGGGGCCCAGGTAGCAATCGGCCAGACCGAATTCTTCACTCATGAAGTACGGCATTTCACCAAACAGAGGGGAAATGGAGATCAGACCTTCGCGCAGCTCCTTGCGGGCCGCATCGGCACGATCGCCCTTTTTGATGCGCTCAACCAGGGTATACCAGTCGGTGTCGATGCGGTGCATCATCAGGCGGCTTTGGCCACGGGAAACAGGATACACGGGCATCAGCGGCGGATGCGGGAAACGCTCGTCCAAGTATTCCATGATGATGCGGGATTCGTACAGCACCAGCTCACGATCCACCAGGGTAGGCACTGAATTGTAAGGGTTCAGTTCCAGCAGATCTTCAGGCATGTCATTGGGATCGACCTGCAATACATCAACGGTTACCCCTTTTTCAGCCAACACTATGCGCACTTGGTGGCTATACAGATCATCGGCGCCTGAGAACAGGGTCATGATAGAGCGTTTATTGGCAGCAAGAGCCATTGATACCCTCCAGAGTCGAAACAAAATAAAAACAACGAGGGGCAAAGCCCCCCGTTGACACTATGCAGATAAAGTATTTTACCCGCTATTGGTACTTAGTGTACATCCTTCCAATATTCTTTCTTCAGCAGGTAAGCAATGATGAAGAAGATAAACAGGAAGCCCATCACCCACCAACCGAGCGCTTCACGCTCCAGTTTGACGGGTTCGGCTGAATACACCAGGAAACCGGTGATGTCTTTGGCAACTTGGTCATACTCTTCAGCATTCAGCTTGCCACCATTGGCAACGGTTTCACCGTGTTCATTTTTAACAGGTGTACCTTGCAGCTCCTGCAGCACGTGTGGCATACCCACGGACGGGAACACAGTGTTGTTCACGCCGAAGGGACGGCTTGGGTCCTTATAGAAACCCTTGAGGTAGGAGTAAACCCAATCCTCACCGCGCACACGGGCCACCAGAGTCAGATCCGGAGGAGTAGCACCAAACCACTTGGCTGCATCTTTGGCTGGGATCGCGTTTTCCATCAGCTCACCGATCTTGGCACCGGTGAAGATGTTGTTGGCACGCATATCGTCCAAAGACACGCCCAGATCGGTCGCCACACGTTCATAGCGCTGGTACTGGGTGCTGTGACAGCCTGAGCAATATTGCTGGAACAGGTTCAGACCACGTTGCAACGACTCGGTGTCGTGCAGATCAATATTGGCCTTTTCGAGGTGCACATTGCCGCCGGAAGCAAACGCCAGAACCGGCACCATGGCAACCAATGCAATCAGTAATTTTTTCATTAGTGTGTCACCCTCGTTGGAACTGGCTTGGTCTTTTCATTCTTGCTGTAGAGCCACAGCGCCAGGAAGAAACCAAAATAGGTGATAGTGAAAATACGGGCCACTATGGTCAGGGTCGGGGTTGCAGGTACTGCACCCAGGTAACCCAGAACCACAAATGAAACCGCAAACTGACCAATGTTCAGACGATGCAGCATGCTGCGATAACGCACAGACTTCACCTTACAACGGTCCAGCCAAGGCAGAATGAACAGCACGGCAATGGACAGTCCCATCATCACTACACCGCCCAATTTGTTGGGAACGGCGCGCAGGATGGCGTAGAAAGGAGTGAAGTACCATACAGGCGCAATGTGCTCAGGGGTCTTCATTGGGTTGGCAGCCTCGAAGTTTGGCTTCTCGAGGAAGTAACCACCGCCCTCAGGCATGAAGAACAGCACATAGCAGAACACGATCAGGAAACCGGCCACACCCATGATATCCTTCACTGTGTAGTAAGGATGGAATGGGATACCGTCCAGCGGCCAACCGTTTTCGTCTTTGTTCTTCTTGATCTCGATGCCATCAGGGTTGTTTGAACCCACTTCGTGCAGGGCGATCAGGTGCAGGAACACCAGTACCACCAACACCAGCGGCAGGGCAATCACGTGCAAGGCAAAGAAACGGTTCAGGGTCGCACCGGAGATCACGTAGTCACCACGGATCCACAGGGTCAGGTCGTCACCGATAACAGGGATTGCACCGAACAGGGAGATAATCACCTGGGCGCCCCAGTATGACATTTGTCCCCAAGGCAGCAGGTAACCCATGAAGGCTTCGGCCATCAATACCAGGAAGATCAGCATACCGAACAGCCACAGCAGTTCGCGGGGCTTCTGGTAAGAACCATAGATCAGACCACGGAACATATGCAGATACACCACCACGAAGAAGGCTGATGCCCCGGTGGAGTGCATGTAACGCAGCAGCCAACCGTAATCCACATCACGCATGATGTATTCAACGGAGGCGAAAGCACCTTCGGCGGTTGGCACATAGTTCATGGTCAACCAGATACCTGTCAGCAGCTGGTTAACCAGTACCAGCAGGGCCAGAGAGCCGAAGAAGTACCAGAAGTTGAAGTTGGTGGGTGTCGCATACTGTCCCACGTGACGGTTATAGGTGGCCGTCATCGGGATACGGGCGTCGATCCAATCGATCATGCTCTTGAACATTATGCATTCCCTCCGTCGACACCTATGATGACGTTGGCGTCATCCAGGTATTGGTGTGGTGGAATCACCAGGTTCAATGGAGCTGGAACGCCCTGGAACACGCGGCCGGCCATATCGAACTTGGAACCATGGCATGGACAGAAAAAGCCTGAAGTCACACCTTCAACCTGCTCACCGAACGAATCCGGCAGATAGGTGGGGGAACATCCCAAGTGAGTACAGATACCTACGGCAATGAAGTACTCTGGCTTGATGGAGCGCACACCGTTCTTGGCGTACTCTGGTTGTTGCTCTTCTTCAGAGGCAGGATCACGCAGTTGTTCATCCAGAGCCGGCAGCTCTTTCAGGACCGCTTCGGTGCGGCGGACCACCCATACGGGCTTTCCGCGCCACTCAACACGAATCAACTGGCCTGGTTCCAGCTTACTGATATTTACTTCTACCGGCGCACCTGCAGCTTTCGCTTTGGCACTCGGATTCCATGACTTAATAAAAGGAACCGCGGCCGCGACGGCACCTGCACCACCAACGACGGCGGTTGCGGCTGTCAGGAATCTGCGACGTCCGGTATCGACTGGCGCATTGCTCATCCACATATCTCCCAGAGGGTGTTGGAATTTTTGTTTTATCAAGACCTTAGCATGAGATAAATCCCAGATACCAAGATCAAAGTTTTAGGCGGGGCTCATTATAGCGAAAAACCAGAGCCAGATCATAGTTAAAAGACGTTGGCAGCGAGACCTGAATTGCGATTTTTTGAGCTTGAGTGCAAAAAACGTAATTAATTTTGAATTAATTTAATTGGCCACTTGTTATCGGCGGCCAATCGCGCTTGGTCACTTTTAAGTCAATGGCAGCCATAAAAAAACCGGTCAAGCGACCGGTTTTTCATCTAACCCAGGCTTATTTGGCCTTGGCGTGTTTCATATAGCGGAAGAACTCGCTGTCCGGCTCCAGTACCATGACATTGGAATTGCCATCGAAACTGGCGCGGTAAGCATCCAGGCTACGGACAAAGGCGAAAAATTCCGGATCCTTGTTGTAAGCGTCGGCATAGATCTTGGCTGCTATGGCGTCACCTTCACCGCGGATCACTTCGCCGTTACGCTTGGCTGTAGACAGCTTCACCACCCGGTTGGCGTCCGTGGTTGCACGGATTTTCTCGGCCTCTTCGCGACCTTTTGCCCTGTGTTCCTTGGCTACCGCCTGACGCTCAGCGCGCATGCGCTGGAAGATGCTGGAACTGACGTTGGTTGGCAGGTTGATTTGCTTCACCCGCACGTCCACCACTTCAATACCCAAATCTTCTGCGCTCTTGGCGGCATTGCTCAGGGCCCGGCGCTGCAGTTCATCACGGCTGCTGCCCTCTTGCTCGGCACCTTGACCACTGCGCACTCCGGAAACAATCTCCTTAATGGTGCGCTGACCAAATTCGGTGCGCAAATCACTGTTTATCTTGCGTTGCAACAGCGACTCGGCAAAGGACTTGATACCACCATTGGTGGACAGGTAATACTTTTCAAAATCCTTGATGCGCCACTTGACGTAGGAGTCAACCATCAGGTCTTTCTTCTCCGAGGTCACAAAGCGGTCGGCCGCGCCGTCGAGGGTCTGGATACGGGCATCCAGGTAACGGATCTTGTCGATAACCGGCACCTTGAGATGCAGGCCTGGTCCATAGACCCGGGTGACCGGCTTACCGTCGATATTGTCTTTTACCACTTCACCGAAGCGGGACACTATCGCCCGTTCACCTTCACTGACCACCATCAGGGCCGATGCACTCACGCCCAGGATGGCGGCAATCACTACCAATACAAACTTACTCATGATTATTGCCTCCCCTGGCGACTGCGTTCTTCCCGGGTGGGGCGACCACTCATGGGTGTGCTGCTGACCCGTCCCACAGGATTGGGTACGGAGTTCACTTGCGGCTCACTGGTCTGCATCACATCGCTGCCCACGGCTTCCTGCGATTGGATCATCTTGTCCAACGGCAGGTACATCAGATTGCCGTTATTCTTGGTATCAACCAACACCTTGTTGGTGTCGCCCAATATCCGTTCCATGGTCTCGATGTACAGACGTTGACGGGTCACCTCGGGTGCTGCCTGATATTCGGGCAACAGCTTTTCGAAACGCGCCACGGCACCTTCTGCTTCCTGGATCACCTGCTCCTTGTAGGCGCGGGCATCCTCGCGGATCCTTTGTTCCTGACCACGGGTCTTGGGTTCCACTTCCCGCTTGTAGGCCTCGGCCTCACGGATGAAGCGTTGCTCATCTTCCTGGGCCGCAATCGCGTCGTCGAAGGCATCTTTAACCTCTTCCGGCGGTCTGGCAGGCAGGAAGTTCACATCGATCACGGTCAAACCAAGGTTGTAGGGTTCAATGATGCGCTCAAGTTCAGCCCAGGTATCGGTGCGGATCTTGTCACGGCCCGTGGTGAGAATGTCATCCATGCGGGCATGGCCGACCACGTAGCGCAACGCACTGTCTGTGGCTTCACGCAGACTGGAGTTGGCATCCACGGCACTGAAAAGATATTGATAGGCATTGGTGACCTGGTACTGCACATCCAGTTCCACCTGCACCACGTTTTCGTCTGCGGTCAGCATGCTGCCGGAGGCGGGAATCGAACGGCGGCTGGCCACATCCACGGGCCTGACCTCATCGATAAAGGTCGCCTTCCAGTGCAGGCCGGGGCCGACTTCGCCAATGTGTTGACCGAATCGCAGTGCCACCCCGCGCTCGGCTTCCTTGATGGTGTAAAAACCGGACAGGCCCCAAACAGCCAAGCCCAGACCCAGCACCAGGCTGAGACCGCCAAGGCCGACGCCACCGCCATTGCCATTGCCTTTACCACCAAAACGCTTTGCGAGATTGCGAAAGACTTCGTCCAGATCCGGTGGCCCTTTATCGTTGCCACCTCTGTTTCCCCAAGGGTCGTTACCCTTGTTCCCGGGCTCGTTCCAAGCCATTTAATGCTCCATAATCGGATGATATAAACGAGATTGTTAACAAACTACCCTATCCGTCGCTGTATCGACAATAAAGGTTTCCAACTCACCTTGACTCTGTTTCGCCAGCCGACGCCAATCGGCATCGGCAAGTCGCACAGACAAGATACAGTTCCCCAGATCGTCATACTCTTTCTGCTGTATCGCGTCCAGTCGGTAAAACTGGCCAAGATAATGTCCGGCCTTGGCCGGGATCCTCAGCGTCAGTTCGGCAATGGCCTCGCCCACCAGGTGGGTAATGGCTTTACCGAGCAATTCCAATCCCTGGGACGCTCTGGCGGACAGCCAAACCCGGTAGGGTTTGCCATCCTCGTCATAATCTATTTTGGGCTCAACAGCTTCCAATAGATCGATTTTGTTGTACACGAGCAGCTGAGGGATCTCGTGTGCATCAATTTCTTCCAGTACAGCCTGCACCTGAGCCACGTTGTCATGCATCTTTTCATCGGCACAGTCTATCACGTGCAGCAACAAGTCGGCCTGACGGGTTTCCTGCAGCGTGGCCTTGAATGCCGCCACCAAATCGTGGGGCAAGTGGCGAATAAAACCCACGGTATCGGCCAGGATCACGGCGCCATCGTCCAGTTCCAATTTTCTCAGGGTCGGATCCAGAGTGGCAAACAGTTGATCGGCCGCATACACCTCTGAAGATGTGAGGGCATTGAACAGGGTCGACTTGCCTGCGTTGGTGTAACCCACCAGGGATACGGTGGGCATATCGCTCCGCTGCCGGGCCCGGCGACTTTGTTCCCGCTGCTTGTCGACCTTTTCCAGGCGCTTGTTAATGTGCTTTATCCGATCACGCAGCAAACGGCGGTCGGTCTCCAGCTGGGTTTCCCCCGGACCACGCAAACCTATCCCGCCTTTCTGGCGTTCAAGGTGGGTCCAGCCCCGGACCAGGCGAGTTGACATGTGGCGCAATTGCGCTAGCTCCACCTGCAACTTACCTTCGTGGGTTCGGGCTCGCTGGGCAAAAATATCCAGGATGAGAGTGGTTCTATCCAACACCCGGCACTGACACAGCTGTTCCAGGTTACGCTCCTGAGCCGGGCTCAGGGCGTGGTTGAAAATCACCACATTGGCGTCGGTGGCCGCGACCAGGGCCGCCAATTCTTCGGCCTTGCCGGATCCTACAAAAAATTTACGATCCGGCGCGCGGCGGCTTCCGGTTATCACTCCGACGGCGCGGGCGCCTGCCGATTCCACCAATAGCTGCAGTTCGACAAGATCTTCCCGGCTGTTTTCGTCGGAAAAGTCGATATGGACAAGAACCGCTGTTTCTCCCGCCTCATAACGATCAAACAAGAAGCAAACCCCTTATGACCTTATTCGGCACTGCCATTGTCATCCTGTTGGGCATTGTAGTTGCTGCCACCGCTCTGATGACTGCCAACATTGAATGGGCGGGCAGGCACAACGGTGGAGATGGCGTGCTTGTACACCATCTGGCTGACGGTGTTTTTCAGCAAAATCACGAATTGGTCAAATGACTCAACCTGTCCCTGGAGTTTGATACCGTTAACCAAATAAATAGAAACCGGAACGCGCTCACGGCGCAGTGCGTTCAAAAACGGGTCTTGTAAAGATTGCCCCTTAGCCATTTTTATTTCCTTTTTTATGTAAATTCAAAAACTGCAGCAAGATGGTTTTTTGTTTAGATTGAGTATTATACAGCAAAGGCTAGCCCACTAGCGGCATTGTTGCACAAGTTTCAATAAATTCCCTTCTTCGCCGCTTATCAGCCATTGCAATTCCGGCCATCCGCGCAACCATGTTAATTGACGCTTGGCTAATTGCCTAGTAGCAGCAACAGCTTTTTCGACCATAGTATCATGGTCAAATTCGCCATCGAGATACTGCCAAACCTGGCGGTACCCCACACAACGCATCGAGGGAAGTTCCAGGTGCAGATCGCCCCTGTCTTTCAATCGTTGCACTTCGGCAATCAATCCCTGCGCCAACATTTGCTGAAAGCGAATACCAATCAGTTTGTGCAGCGTCGCCCGCTCTTTCGGGGCAATGGCAAACTGCACCATGTCATAGGGCAAAGCCTCGGCCTTGGTCTCTGTCAGTTCGGTCAGGGTTTTACCACTGATCCTGAACACTTCCAGCGCCCGCGCCAAACGCTGCGGATCGTTGGGATGTATTCTGGCGGCAGATACAGGATCTATGCGCTCCAATTCCTCATGCAGCGCCTGCCAGCCCCGTTGTTCAGCTTCTGCCGCTATCTGTGCCCTGATGCCTTCATCGGCGCTGGGCAGCGGTGACAAGCCTTCAAGCAGCGTCTTGAAGTACATCATGGTGCCCCCCACCAGCAGCGGGGTCTTGCCCTGGGCCAGTGCGGCTTCTATCGCCTGCACTGCGTCACGGCGGAAATCGGCAGCCGAGTAACTTTCACAGGGGTCGAGAATATCCACCAGCGCATGGGGTGCCCGGGCCAGTTCGTCGGCGCTGGGCTTGGCCGTGCCTATATCCATATCACGGTAAATCAGTGCAGAATCGACGGAAATCAGGCTGCAATTGTGATGTTCGGCCAATTCCATTGCCAGTGCGGTCTTGCCTGAGGCGGTTGGCCCCATCAAAAACAGGACTCTGGGTTTGGCTTCAGTCATTCGTTTTCTGCTCTTTCAACCTATTTTCTTCCAGCCCTGAGTCTTCCACCCAAGAGCGCCACGGCAAGCGCTTGCTGCCGGCAAAAATCGGCGCTTGTAATGCTTCAGGCAAGGCCTTGAGCCTGTGCCACAATTCGGGCGCCGCACTAAAGGCCGGTGTAGCTTCGCGACTCAACCAGGCAACCAGGGCTTCCTGGGCCGGCACTTCGGATTTCAACCACTCCAGCAGTTCGGGGATAGCCCTAACCAGCTGGCTGTCCCTGAGATATGGGGGCACTTTTTTGATTATCAACTGCCCGGCACGAATTGTTAGTTCCAGCCCCAGTTGCCGCAGCAGGGTGTCCCGTTCGGTCAATACCTGGGCCCAATCAGCTTCGGCATTGACGGCCACCGGCATCAGCAGCGGCTGTGAGGTTAAGCCGGTTGGCAAGCGCTGACCAATCTCTTGCTTCAGCAGTGCCTTGGCGCAATCGGCAAGGGATAGCAATTCGAGATTGTCGCCTTCTGTAAGCACCCAAAATTGGCCTGCCAATAACGGTGGCATACCATGGGTGACCACGGGTTCTGCGGCACTCGGTTGCCCGGGCGTATGCAAGAGTTCGGCATAGCTTGCGACCGCGCTTCTTGGCGGCGGACTCAGTTGTTCGCGCACATATTGACGCCCCTGCCCCGTACTGCCACTGCCTGAGGTTCCGTGGCCGGTATAATCGCCACCCTTGTACGCACCAAAGCCATAAGCTGCCGGCTCCCTGTGTGGTGCCGGCGTATCACTCTCGGACCAGGGTTCCCTTGGGCTTGGTACCGGTGCAAAGTCGCGGGTCTGAGGCACTGGCGTGTGCCCCAGCGGCAGCTCCTGCAGCTGTGCCAGGGCCGATTGCAGTACCTGCAGAATAAAATCATGCACATATCTGGCTTGGTGGAACCGCACTTCATGTTTTGCCGGATGCACGTTTACGTCCACCTGGTGGGGATCCAAACTCAACATCAGCACATAACCGGGTTGCTCCGCTTCGCCATGGGGTGCAAAGGCCTGGCGCACCGCATGATTCACCAGCCTATCTCTGACCAAGCGGCCATTGACATAAAAATAATGGCAGTCCACGGCCTGCTGCGAATGTGGATGCTGTAAATACCCGGTCAAATGCAAACCATCGTGTAGACAATCAACCTTTATGGCCTGATCGGCAAAAGGTTTACCACTGACCTGAGCCAAGCGTTGCAGATACTGGTTATCGCTATTGGCTGGACGATACTGGCGCACCAACTTGCCATTGTGACTCAGGGTGAAATGGATATCGGCACGCACCAGGGCAATACGCTTAAGCCATTCATCTATGTGGGTAAATTCGGTCTTGTCACTCTTGAGAAAACGACGCCTTGCCGGCGTATTGAAGAACAGATCCACCACATCTATGCTGCTGCCCCGGGGATGGGCGGCGGGGATCACCTTGACCGCCATCTCAGAGCCTTCGGCATAGGCCTGCCAGGCTTCGGACTGCTCGGCGGTGCGCGAGGTGAGTGTCAATCGCGATACCGAGCTGATACTGGCCAGGGCTTCACCGCGAAACCCAAAACTCAGAATGGCTTCCAAATCTTCCAGGCTATGCACCTTGGAGGTGGCATGGCGGGCCAGGGCCAGCGCCAATTCGTCTTTGGGAATGCCGCTGCCATTATCGCGAATACGGATAAGCTTGCTGCCGCCCTTTTCAATTTCGATATCGATACGGCTGGCGCCGGCATCCAGGCTGTTTTCCACCAGCTCTTTGACCACGGAAGCCGGCCTTTCAACCACCTCACCTGCTGCAATCTGGTTGGCAAGCTGAGGTGGCAAAATCTGAATTGCCATCAAAAATCCTTAACTCAGGCGCCGGGGATCAGCAGTTGCTGGCCAATGCGCACTGTATCAGTGCTGAGGTTGTTGGCCTGCTTAAGACTGCTGACCGACACATTGTAGCGCGAGGCGATCACCGACAGGGACTCCCCCTTTTTGACCTTATGCTTGATAACTGCCTTTTTGGCCATCAGGGTGTCGACCGGGGCATTGGCTTCAAAGTAGCGCACAACACCGGTATAAATGGCGTTAGCCAATTTTTCCTGGTGGCCGGCGCTGGTCAGCAGTCGCTCTTCCTTGGGGTTGGAGATAAAACCAGTTTCCACCAAAATGGAGGGGATATCGGGTGCCTTGAGTACCGCCAGGCTGGCGGACTCCGGCCGGGGTTTATGCAGTTCCGTCACCCGGTCCAGATCCTTGAGCACGTCGGAGGCGACCGAGTGGCTGATGGCCATGGATCTGTCCATGGACATGTCCAGCAATGTCATCGCCAGATACTGCTCGTTATCCGTGTTCTGGATAATTTCACCGGCGCCACCGAGCAGCTCCGAATGTTTTTCCTTTTGTTCCAACCAGCGACCGATTTCGGTATTGGCCCGGCGCATGGACAATACCCAAACCGAGGCCCCTTTGGGCTGCGGTGAGGTAAAGGCGTCGGCATGAATGGATACCAGCAGATCCGCCTTGCTCTTGCGCGCCAGCTCGGAGCGCTTGTTGAGGTTAACGAAGTAATCACCGCTGCGGGTCATCACCGCCTTCATCCCGGGTGTGGCATTGATCTTCTCGGCCACCCGTTTGGCGATGGGCAGCACTACTTTCTTCTCGTACATACCCGATGGACCAATGGAGCCGGGGTCGTCACCACCGTGACCGGCATCCACCGCTACGATAATGTCGCGCAGACTGCTGTTGGGCGCCGCTATGGTTTTGGCCTGAACACTGCTGTCTTCCAGGTCCACCACCAAGCGGTTGCCGTAGGGTGCCGTGGGCGCCAGGGCGAACAAATTCGCCTTGACCGACTTTTGCAGGTCAATTACCAACCTGAGGGTGCCCTTGGTTTCAGGCTTGCTGATCCTGACCTTTTTAACCAGCTTACTGTTGTTGGCAAGCTTATTCAGGTCCAGCTTGGTACTGGTGGACTTGAGATCCACCACCAGACGCTCCGGTTGATTCAAACTGAAGGAGCTGTATTCGGGCGCCGCGCTGAGATCGAACACCACCCGGGTCGATTCGGGTGCGGCCCAAATTCTGACGCCCTCAAGCTTATTGGCCGCCAGTGCCGGCGCAGCCGCTAGCACAATCAGGAAGGAAGAAAGTAACTTAAAGATATTTTTAATATTTTTATTCATTACTTAAGGCTGTTTATCAAGGCATCGCCGGCGGCAGTCGCCGACGTCAAAATCAGTTCCCGTCCACTATTAGCATATTTCAGCTGTAGCTGTATATCCGCAGCCGGTAGCAGTCCCTGACCGCGTTCGGGCCACTCCACTATGCACAGACTATTGGGCGTGAAGTAATCTCGAATTCCCATAAATTCGAGTTCTTCGGGATCTGCCAGGCGATAGAGATCAAAATGATATACTTCGACATCCGGCAGTTCATAGGGTTCCACCAGGGTATAAGTAGGGCTTTTGACCGCGCCCTGGTGGCCAAGAGACTGGATCAGCCCACGGCTGAAGGTGGTCTTGCCGGCACCGAGTTCACCACTCAGGTACAGCACAAGTGGCGGCTTGAGGGCCGCAGCCAGACGGCGACCCAGCGCTATGGTGTCTTCTTCGGAAGCTAAATAAATGCGTGTTTCTGTCATTTAGGCGTTCAAATTGCTGCATTGGCGCCGGAGCGCACTCCGGCCGCCGGCAAAATTTCCGCCTAGATTAAATCACTATTGACCAATTGGCGAATAAAAGGCATCAAATCGCTGGCGAGCATGCCGCGTTCACCGGCTGCCGCCGCCAGATCGGCGGCCTCACCATGGACCACAACCCCGGCAATGGTCGCCGTCATGGGGGCTAAGCCCTGTGCCATCAAAGCGGCGATAATACCGGATAACACATCTCCACAACCACCACTTGCCAATCCCGGATTGCCTACCGGGGCCACCACCACTTGCTCGCCATCACAGATGAGGGTCCCGGCGCCTTTCAGCAGCACCACGCCACCATAGGTTTGTTGCAATTTCTGCACCGCCGCAAACCTGTCCTGCTCCACCTCGGCAACACTCATATCAAGCAAGCGGGCGGCTTCTCCCGGGTGCGGTGTCAGCACCCAGTTCTGCTGCCGCCTGGGCTCCTTGGCGAGGAAGTTCAGTGCGTCGGCGTCGAGCACGCAGGGTTTATCGCTCATTCCCACGGCTTTAAACAGGTTATAACCCCAGTCATCCCGCCCAAGCCCGGGACCAAGTACCAAGACATCCGCCCAGCCCAACCGCAGATAAACCTCCATGTCCACCAGTTCACAGCCCCAGAACATCAGTTCGGGGCGATTGGCGTTAACGGTCAACTGGTGCTCCGGCTGACTTATCACAGTCACCAGACCGGCACCGGCACGCAAACAGGCCTCACCGGCCAGCCTCACGGCTCCGGCCATACCGTGATTGCCGCCCATCACAGTCACCTTGCCCGATTGCCCTTTGTGGCTGTCACGGGGGCGGCGCCCCAATAGATCCTTCAGAAACCGACCATCGACCCGCTGTGCCGACGGGGTCTCCTGCGACAATGCCGCTTCCAGCCCCAATGAGGCCAGACGCACTTCGCCCGCAAAATGCCTGGCCCTTGAGGTAAACAGCCCCTGCTTGAGGCCACCAAAGCTCAGGGTCATATCAGCACATACGGCGATGGGATTAACGTTGCCGGTATCGGCATCCACCCCGGAGGGCAGATCCAGACTGAGCACCCAGGCACCACTGGCGTTGATATCCTGAATTATCCCGGCCATTGCAGCCCTGAGTTCACCATTGGTTCCACTGCCGAGCAGGCCATCTATGATGACTTCGGCGCCATCCAGCGCTTCTTTGCTGTAGGGCTCCACCACGCCACCGGCAGCTTCAAAGGACTTTTGGGCCCGGCGGTGTTCCACCGTTTTGCCGTCGGCACTCGCCAGTACCCGCAGCGGCAGTCCCCGCTCAAGCATCAACCTCGCCAAGGCCAGCGCATCGGCGCCGTTATTGCCGCTGCCGGCCAGCAGCACGGTTTGCAACCCCAGCCTGGATTCCAGGCGCAACAAGGCCAGCGCCGCATCGGCAGCCTGTTCCACCAATTGATAAAGGGCATCACTGTCCCCTTGGCATACTGCAAATTCGGCTTGGCGTATCTGTTCTCGCCGATACAGGGCCATAGGTAAGCTGGACACTGAATTTGGCATTGGGAATCCCCTGAATATTTAACGAATTATTGATCCGGATCCCGTCATTTTCTGGCACCGCCCCATGATGGTTTCTACACTTTAGTCTAGGAGCTTTCTTCCTCCACTTTCATGGAGCTTACCGATGGCTAGCATTAGGATGATGCTGATTACACTGCTGATACTCGCTCTGGCCGTATTGCTGCTCAGTCTGCCGCTGTATTCCAATATCCTGATAGAGGCATTATTGATCATCTGCATACTGCTGGTAGCGTTCGGTCTTTACCGCGCCATCTCCCAACCCATCCAGGATAAGGATGACGATACCCAGTGACGGATCCGCTCAACCTACCAGAGCCGCAGAGCTGAATTCTTTGACCCAGGTCATGCTTTTAACGCTTTTTGAGATCAAACAGGCACAAAAAAACCGGTATGACATACCGGTTTTTCTATAATTACCGCCCTTGTGGTAATGGCTAGATATCTTCCATCCTCTGGGCGCTGTGTACCAGTCTCTGCTGCTGCACCCGCTCGACCCGCACCAGATCCTCAAGCATGCTGCAGGTATCACTGTGCGCAGATTTTTGCGCCAGCATCTCAAGCAAGGCAATCAGACGATTTTCCAGATCAAGATGCAGTGCCAACACATCTTCAGAATTCATATTTGCCGGCAGCATCAGGGCCTGACAGCGATGCAGAAAATCCTCAAACTCCACGTCCTTGTACCAGACGTCGAGGCTCCCGGGTTGGGCTTGATCTATATAGTCCTCCATGGCCTGGGCTATATGGACCTGCTGTTTCTGTAAATACCCCAAAAGCAATTTCACCCTGGAGGCATCAGCCTGCTGCTGCAACCGGCCATACAGTAAGGCCATATCCTGACGGCAATGCACCAGGTAATCGAGCCATTCTTTCAGTTGTTGCATTCTCATCATGCCTGCTCCGGTAGCGCTTGGGCCAAACTTCATCAGATTATGGTGATATTATGCGAGCTATCGAAAATGAAAGATTTGCGCCAGTTCAAGTTTCCGCTGCAAGCGCGAAAATAGGCGGTCACGGCAAATGTCAGCCGTTGATTAACGCTTTGCTGAATCAAGTAAAATTGGGGGGGAAAGTAGAGAGAATTGGAGCGACATATCGGGTTCGAACCGATGACCTATACCTTGGCAAGGTATCGCTCTACCAACTGAGCTAATGTCGCATCGCATGCAGCTTTAAAGATGCCGCCAATCTGAATTTTGGAGCGACATATCGGGTTCGAACCGATGACCTATACCTTGGCAAGGTATCGCTCTACCAACTGAGCTAATGTCGCATCGCATGCAGCTTTAAAGATGCCGCTAATCTGAAATTTGGAGCGACATATCGGGTTCGAACCGATGACCTATACCTTGGCAAGGTATCGCTCTACCAACTGAGCTAATGTCGCATCGCATGCAGCTTTAAAGATGCCGCTAATCTGAAATTTGGAGCGACATATCGGGTTCGAACCGATGACCTATACCTTGGCAAGGTATCGCTCTACCAACTGAGCTAATGTCGCATCGCATGCAGCTTTAAAGATGCCGCTAATCTGAAATTTGGAGCGACATATCGGGTTCGAACCGATGACCTATACCTTGGCAAGGTATCGCTCTACCAACTGAGCTAATGTCGCATCTCTTGACATCTTGCTGCTATCACTGTTTTCAGGCATCAACCTTTCCAACGGTAACCGAGCTAATGTCATATCGCATCTTTATCGCTATTCACGAGCCAGCGCAAAGACGAGGCCGCATTATATGAAAATTTCATTGGCCTGCAACCCCCATTTTGCGCTTTCGCTATCAATCGCTCAAATTTTAAATACCTTGTCCCGGTAGAACTTGAGCTCGGCAATGGACTCCTGAATATCCATCAGGGCCTGATGGCTGCCTTGTTTGCTGAAACCTTTCATCACCTCTGGCTGCCAACGCTTAACCAACTCTTTGATTGTACTGACATCAATATTGCGATAGTGAAAGAAGTCTTCCAGTTCACGCATGTACTTGTTCAGGAAACGTCTGTCCTGACCTATGCTGTTGCCACACATGGGTGACGCGCCCTTGGGCACATGCTGTTCCAGAAAGGCAATGGTCTCGGCCACGGCCTGGGCTTCATCCACCTTGCTGGCCTTGACCCTGTCAATCAGGCCGGAGGCACCATGATGCGTCTGGTTCCACTCGTCCATGGCCGCCAATACCTCATCGGATTGATGAATAGCCAATACCGGTCCCTGCGCAATAATATTCAGCTCTTGATCTGTCACCAGGGTGGCAATTTCCAGCACTCGGTCAACCTCGGGCTCAAGCCCGGTCATTTCCAGATCTATCCAAATAAGATTTCTCGCATCCGCAGTCATATACCTGCCTCAAAGTATCCAGGGGCCTTAATTTCAGGCTTTTTAATCAAAGACCGTGTATCATACTGCTTTTTATAGCAACACAACATCATCTAATTGACGAAGACACCCTGTGAGTAAAAAGAAACCCCTGAGCCACGGTCAATTGCGCCGGATGCGGGCCAATCACGAGAAACGCCTGAGCCGCGGCAGCACGGAAAATCAACTTACTGAAATTAATGATAGTTCCCTCGGCCAGGAGCAGGCGGCAACTGTGATTTCCCGTTTCGGTCAACACGCCGATGTGGAGACCCAGGACGGCGAGCAGGTTCGTTGCAATATCCGCCGCACCATAGCCAGCCTGGTAACCGGCGACAAGGTCATAGTGCGTCTGAGCACAGAGTCTGGTTCAGCAATTGGCGGCGTGGTTGAGGCCGTGCATCCCCGCCACTCCACCCTGACCCGCCCCGACCTCTATGACGGGGTCAAGATTATTGCCGCCAACATAGACCAGATTTTGATAGTGTCTTCCGTGGTACCGGCTTTCACCACCCAGATCATCGATCGTTATCTGGTGGCCGCCGAAGATACCGGCATTGAGCCCACCATCATACTGAACAAGACAGATCTCTTGCCGCCGGAACAGGAGCCGGAGATCGAGGCAGCGCTGCAACGCTATCAGGCCATAGGCTACCGGGTGTTTCGCCTCAGCAGCAAAACCGGTGAAGGTATCGACGACATCAAGCATTTGCTCGACGGTAAGGTCAGCATCTTTGTCGGCCAGTCCGGTGTTGGCAAGTCTTCCATAGTTAACTCGCTGCTGCCGGAAGCCGAACTGCTCACCGGCGCCGTATCCGAAACCTCGGGGCTGGGCCAGCACACCACCACCACCTCCAAATTGCTGCACTTGCCCAGCGGCGGCGATCTGATAGATTCTCCCGGCGTGCGCGAATTTGCCCTCTGGCATCTGCCGGCGGACAGGGTTGGCTGGTGTTTTGTGGAGTTTCGCGACTTCCTCGGCACCTGCAAATTCCGTGACTGCAAGCACCTGGACGATCCGGGTTGTGCCCTGAAGGTTGCCCTGGCCGAGGGTAAGATCAGCGAAGACAGATTCAATAATTATCACAGGATCATCGCCAGCCTGGACGAACAGCGCCATGCCCGCTATTTTCGTGGCAGCGAAGACTAAGACGATTTCGGATAGAAAGATTTAAAGGACAAATAACGTGGACAAAGTGAAGATTGCCCTGCAGTACATGCTGCCTAAACACTTGATCTCAAGGATTGTAGGCAAGTTTGCCGCCGCCGAAGCCGGTTGGTTGACCACAGCCTTCATCAAGTGGTTCATCAAGCAATATGGCATCAATATGCAAGAGGCACTGGAGAGCCAACCCGAGGCCTACCGCACCTTTAACGCCTTCTTTACCCGCGCCCTCAAGCCCGGCCTGCGACCCATCACTCCGGATGCCGACATCATGGTGCAGCCCGTGGACGGTGCCGTCAGCCAACTGGGCCCCATTGAAGATGGCCGCCTGTTCCAGGCCAAGGGCCATCACTATTCGGCGCTGGCCCTGCTGGGTGGCATAGAGGCAGATGCCAAGCGCTTCGCGGAAGGTGACTTTGCCACTATCTATCTAGCGCCAAAGGACTATCATCGCCTGCACATGCCCATCAAGGGCACCCTGTCAAAAATGACCTATGTTCCCGGCGAGCTGTTCTCGGTTAATCCGCTTACCGCCCGCAATGTCCCCGGTCTGTTTGCCCGCAACGAGCGGGTTGTGGCCATCTTTGAAACCGAAAAAGGCCCCCTGGCCATGGTACTTGTGGGTGCGACCATAGTCGCCAGCATTGAAACCGTCTGGGCCGGCACAGTCACGCCACCCACAGGCAAAAAAGTGTTCAGCTGGGATTACCCCACCGAAGGCCCCGAAGCCATCACCCTGGAGAAGGGTGAGGAAATGGGTCGCTTCAAACTCGGCAGCACTGTGGTCATGTTGTTTGCCAAGGATGCCCTCGACGGTTTTGCCGACGGCGTTGAAGCCGGCAGCGTCACCCGCATGGGCGAGCCCTTTGCCAGGATCAAGGATTGATTAAGCCACCTTCGCCAAACGGCGGCCAGGAACGCTCCGGACTGCTGGAGCTGCACCTGGCCGTGTTGCTGTTTGGCGGCACTGCGCTGTTCTCCAAACTCATTCCCTTACCGGCACTGGATATTACCGTGCTGCGCAGCGCCATCGCCGCTGTGGTACTGGCGCTCCTGGTGCGCCTCGGCGGTCAGCGCCTGCAACTTTCGCGCTGGCAGGACTATGGCATAGCCATGGGACTTGGGATCACGGTCAGCCTGCACTGGGTGACCTACTTCGCCTCCATGCAGCTGTCGTCGGTCGCCATCGGCATGATTGCCTTCTTCAGTTATCCTGTGATGACAGTGCTGGTGGAGCCACTGCTGACCGGCACCCGCTTGCGCGCCATGGATCTGGTCTGCGGTCTGGCGGTACTGGTTGGCGTGGCCCTGCTGATCCCCGAAGCCAGCCTGGGGAACAATGTCACCCTGGGTATCGCACTGGGCGTGTTGTCGGCGGCCCTGTTCACCGCCCGCAACCTGATGCACAAACGCTATTTTGCCCAGTACAGCGGCCCCCACGCCATGTTCTACCAAACCCTGGTAGCAGCGCTGTTCCTGGCCCCCTTCATGCAGCAGGGCCCAGGCGCTCTGGACAGCGATGGCTGGCAACTGGTGCTGTTACTTGGGGTCGCCTTCACCGCCCTGCCACATGGCTTGTTCACCTCGGCGCTGCGGCGTCTGAGCGCCAAAACCGTGGGCCTGGTGTCCTGTCTGCAGCCCCTGTACGGCGCCCTGCTGGCACTGTTCATTCTCGGGGAAGGACTCGATGGCAAGACCTTGCTGGGCGGTGCCCTGGTGGTCGCCACTGCGGTATTTGAAACCCAGCAGAGCCACAGATCACGCCGCCAGCAAAAGGACGCTTGAGTCAGGGCAAAATCCCTCCGCTGCGCATATCAATTGCACCATGATTTGGCTAACATGGGCCGCAGATTATCCTGTTCTGTTCGGTTAGCATGCTGCGTATTTTACTCTTTGTTTTTACTCTTCTTCCCCTGGTCGCCGGCGCAAATCCCTCACTGCAGCTGGATAAACGCCTGGGGCTGACAGCCACCACCACGGCGCCCGAACCCATGGATAAACAGGCCACTGAGCTGGCCGCCAGCACCCGGGCTCTGGCGCAGCAGGCCAGTGACTATCAGCAGGCCCTGCTGGGCTTCGATGCCCGCCAACAGGCTCTGCGTGAAGAAATGCTGGCCGCACTCAAGGATTTGCCACTGAGCAAAAGAAAGGCCTTGGCCAGCCAGTCCGAGGCTGCCTATGTACAATTGTCCAACCTCAAGGAGCGCGAAGCCGCACTGACCCAGGAGGTCAATGCCCTGCTGGCCCGCCACAACGCTTTACCGGGCGCCATAGAGAGTGCCAGACAAAATCTGCAGCAACACCAAAAAGCACCTTTGGCCCCGGCTGACACCCCCAGAGGTCAGCTGCAATTGTTGCAGCGTAATTTCTATGAACAGTCCCTGCTGACCCTGGAAAATGAACAGGCCAGCAGTCAGAAGCGTATCGAACTCAGGCAACTGGAACTGCAACTCACCCGCCAGCTACTGGTGCAGCAGGAACAGTTAATAGAGCGTCTCAATCGCGCCGGCAATGAGCAGCGGCAGCAGCAGACGGCTGCGACCCTGGCAGACAGCCGGATTGAATCTGCCGATAAGGGCGATCCCGTCAGCGAACAGCTCAGGCACGACAATGCCCTCTACGGCCAAAAGCTGCAGACCCTGACGCTACAGATAAACAATGTACTGGAGCTGCAGGAAAAAGCCGAAAAGCGTTACCAGCATCAGGCCCAGCAGCTTGGCAGCATTCAAGAGCAACTGACCTGGGTTAAAACCAATGCGGCGTTTGGCGACAGATTCCTGCAGATGCTGCAGTCTCTGCCCAAGGTACCCAATGTCGACCAGCTGCAAAACCAAATTGCCGATCTGCGTCTGGCGCGCTACCAATTGGAGCAACAGCTGGCCATCAATGAAGAGCAACTGGGCAGCAGCGGCCTGTTCAGCAAGGACCAACAAGCTTTATTACAGTCCCAACAAACACTACTGGGGCAATTGCTGGAGAGCCATGACCAGTTGCTTGGGGAATTGGGCAAGCTCAAGGTCAGTTATGACCAACTGACCCAGCAACACCATCAGCTGAAAAGCACTCTCAGCGAGCACCTGTTCTGGGTTCCCAATGCCGCAGCCATCGGCAAACTATGGCTGATAGATGTGCATCGCAGTCTGGTGTGGCTGGTGCAACAGGCCCAGTGGGATCAACTGTCTTTGGCTCTGGATGAGCAGCTGGACTATTGGTACTGGTGGATTCTGGTATTGGTGCTCAGTCTGATATTGCAGGATCTGATCACCCCCCTTTACCACAGGGCCATGGACAGCTGTTTGGTCAGTGTCGGTAACGTTACCCAGGATAATTTCATCTTCACCTTCAAGGCCCTGATTTATACCTTGGGTTTTTCCTTGCTCCGCCCGACCGTCATTATACTCGCGGGCAGTATTTGGCTGCTGTCAGAGCGCAACATGGTACAGGCCGTGGGTATGGGATTACTGGCCATGGGCTGCCTCTACTGGCTGCAACGTTTGGTGGTGTTACTGTGCCAGGACAAGGGCTTGCTGGTTGGCCACTTCAAACGGCCCAAGGTCCTGGTGGAGCAGATTTTGAAACGCTGCAATCTCACCTTGGTCATAGCCCTGCCACTGGTAGGTATTATCGGCATGAGTGAGGTGCTTGAGGTATCTCTGGTGCGCAACAGCCTGGGGCGCGGCGCTTTTATTCTGGTGTGTCTCCTGCTGCTGTGGCTGTACAAGGATGTGCTGGCGCTGCTGCGTCGCCATCAGGAACCCACGCCCGGTGGCAAAAACAGCAAACTGCTGCAGCGCTTGCTGTGGACCCTACTGCTGGTCACCCCGCCGCTGGCGGCCGTGCTCGCCATTCGGGGCTACTACTTCAGTGCCTTCCAAATGTTGCTGCAACTGCAACTGTCGCTGCTGCTGGGGCTGGGGTTCCTGTTGCTGTTCCAATTGATTAAACGTTGGATGCTGATCGAGAGGCGGCGCATCGCCTTTGACCGAGCCAAGGCCAAACGGGCCGAGAAGCTGGCCCAAAGGGAGCGGGGAGAAGCCGTATCCAGCGACGGCATGGACACCTATGAGGAACCCAAGGTGGATCTGGAGACCATCTCCAGCCAGTCACTGGGGCTGGTGCGTTCACTCTTGCTGCTGGCTTTTCTCGCCAGCCTGATAGGCCTGTGGAGCCAAACCCACTCGGCGCTGTTCTCCTTCCTCGATGGCATTACCCTCTGGACCAGCAGCACCAATATCAACGGTCTAGAGCAACCCCTGCCCATTACCCTTAAATCCGTGCTGTTTGGCTCAATCATAGTGGGTTTTTCACTGATGATAGCCACCAACCTGCCGGGCTTGCTGGAGCTGGTGCTGTTGCAGCGGCTGGATCTGACTCCCGGTACCGGCTTTGCCATCACCACTGTCAGCCGCTATCTGGTGGTGCTGATAGGTGGCCTGGTAGGTTTTTCCACCTTCGGCATGGAATGGTCCAAACTGCAATGGTTGGTGGCCGCCCTGTCTGTGGGCTTGGGTTTCGGCCTGCAGGAGATCTTCGCCAACTTTATTTCGGGCCTCATCATCTTGTTTGAGAAACCGGTCCGTATCGGCGATACGGTCACAATTCGCGATCTCACCGGCACCGTCAGCAAGATCCAAATTCGCGCCACCACCATCATCGACTGGGATCGCAAAGAGATCATAGTGCCCAACAAGGCCTTCATTACCGAGCAGCTGGTCAACTGGTCGCTGTCGGACCCCATCACCAGGGTGACAGTCTATGTGTCCGTGGCCAGGGATTCGGATCCTGCCCGGGTTGAAGCCACCCTGTATCAGGCCATCAAGGAATGCCAATACGCCTTGCAAACCCCGGAAGCCGAAGTCTGGTTTGCCGGTTTTGGCAAACACACCCAGGACTATGAGGTGCGTGCTTATGCCAAGGACATGGGTAACCGCTGGCCGCTGCGTCACGACCTGCACAAGCGTATCAGCGCCAAACTCAGGGAAAACCAGCTGGAACTGGCGTACCCACAAATGGAAATCACCATTAACCAGCTTGGTGGCCAGCAGGGCCTGCAGCTGAGCCGATAAGGACCGAATATGCTGATATTTGCGCACAGGGGCGCCAGTGGTTATGCGCCGGAGAACACCCTGGCCGCCATGGAAAAGGCGCTGGAGCTGGGAGCCGAGGCCATAGAGCTGGATATCCATGCGGTGGAGGGCGAACTGATGGTGTTCCACGACCGAAGGCTCGAAGGTAAAAGCGATGGCAAGGGTTTTATCCGCCATAAGACCCTGGCAGAACTCAGCAAAGTCAGGGTCCGGGGAGAAGCAGTGCCCAGCCTGTGGCAGGTGCTGGAGCTTATTCGTGGCCGCTGCCTGGTCAATATTGAACTCAAGGGCCAGGGGACTGTAGCGCCGCTCGTGCCCTTGTACCACAGGGCTATTGCCGAACTGGGCTTCAGCCCTGAGCAGCTGCTGCTGTCGTCCTTCAACCACCCTTATCTGGCGCAGTTGCGGCAACAGCTGCCAAAGGCCAGACTGGCACCACTGCTGGGGTCATTGCCGCTGGATCTGGCCGCCGTGGCCGGCTCTCTTGGTGCCTATTCCATACATCTCGACGTGGACTTTATCAGCCGCGCCATGGTAGATGATGCCCACAGGCGCGGGGTGAAGGTCTATGTCTACACTGTGGATGATGCCGATGAAATCCAAGCCCTCAGGCAACTGGGGGTCGATGGCATCTTCGCCAATTATCCCGACCGCGCCCAAGCGGCGCTGGCAGTTGCCTCAGTGCGTGATTACGGCCACTGGTTTGACTAAATCTGTCTTTGGCGCTGGGCCCAGACGCCGATAAACACAAACAGACCACAAAGCAATGCCAGCAGCCATAAGGGCGGTACCTGCACCAGTTGCCGCGCCAGCCAGGGGCTCAGACCGACGATCAGCAGGCCATAGACGAAGGCGTTGACCAGAATAAACAGCAGGGTGCGAACGAAGAAGGAACGGGCCCCAACCCAGCGGCGCAGGGTGCGGTTGATATCAGGGGCAAATACCAGCATCAGGCAGGCCACTATGGCTGTAGCCACCTGGTTCATCCAGGGGTAAATGGGATAGGCGAGGTCTTTGAGCAGGGTGACAATTGTGTCCATGGTTTGAAAATCGTTATGATAGGAAAATAACAACAAGAATAAGAGCAAGCCCCCATGTCACACAAGCTTCTGTTACTTACCCGGGAAAATGAGCGTTACCGCCAGCTGCTGGCCTCCTGTCACCTGCCGGGACTGCAATTGCTGGACGATGACCCCGCCAATATCCGCCGTGCCGACATCTGGCTGGCCGAGCCCGCCCTGGCCGCCCCCCTGCTCGCCCATGCCGATCAACTGCGTTGGATGCAGTCCACCTTTGCCGGTGTCGATCTCCTGGTCAAGCCCAGACAAAGACGGGATTATTGTCTCACCAATGTGCGCGGCATTTTCGGCCCACTGATGAGTGAGTACCTGTTCGGTTACCTGCTGGCACGCCAGCGGGAGCACGACAAATACCGCAGCCAGCAACAGCAAAAGATCTGGTTGCCGGGCAGCTACCGCACCCTGCAGGGGCAGGAATTGTTGCTGCTGGGCACAGGCTCCATTGCCAAACACCTGGCGGCCACCGCCAAGCACTTCGGCATGAAGGTGACCGGCATCAACCGCAGCGCCAAACCCACCGCCGGTTTTGATCGGGTCGCCACCCTGAACGCCCTGCCGGAATTTATCGCCGGCGCCGATGCCATCGCCAGCATTCTTCCCAGCACCCCGGAAACCCGCGGTGCCCTCAGCGCCCAAATGCTGGCGCTGATGAAGCCCGGCGCCGTGCTGTTTAACCTGGGACGGGGCGATGTGCTCGACCTCGACGCCCTGGCAACGCAGCTGCAAAACCAGCCGGAACAACAGGCGGTGCTGGATGTGTTCAACCAGGAGCCCCTGCCCCAGGATCATCCCATTTGGGACAGGGACAATGTGATCATCACCCCCCATATAGCTGCCCCCAGCTTTCCGGAACAGGTGGCCGAGATCTTCAGCAGCAACTATCACCTGCTGCTCAAGGGTGAGCCTCTCACCCATCAGGTCAATTTCGAGCGGGGCTATTGAGCGCTCAAAGACACGGGCTCGGCGCGGTTTGGCTGCAAAAAATCAGGCAGCGCCATAGCTTACGCGCAGCCGCACCGTTTCCGGCCCGTTTTTACTGCTTTTAACGATAACGACTGCCCATTTTTTGCGCCTTCCTTATAAAAAACCGTTATTACGGATGAGAACCGTTTTCATTTATAATCCTGTCATCTTCAAGCGGGAGCCATTTCATGTACGTTTGCGTGTGTTATGCCATCACAGATACCCAGATTAAGGACGCCGTCAGCAAGGGCGATTGCAGCCTGAGCGATGTTAAAAAGCGTTTGGGGGTTGCCAGCCAATGTGGCAAGTGCGCCAAGATGGCCGCCGAAGTGATCCAAAGGCAACTGGACGTGGAGCCGAATTACTACGAAGTCGCCTGATCCAGAACCCGCACTGAATCAAATAAAAAACGCTGCCTTGGGCAGCGTTTTTTATTGGGCAATTGCATCAGCTATTACAAGCTTGGTGCTTCATCGCCACCCAGCTCTACACTGTCGACCCGCTGCAATCCCCGTGGCAGCTTGGCGCCTCGACGCCCCCGCTCACCGCGGTAGTGTTCGAGATCCGCAGGCTTTAAGGTCAGCTTGCGCTTACCGGCCCACAGGGTCACCGACGAATCCGCCGGCACCAGATGCAGGTGAGTCAGCAGTTCTTCCCTGAGCTTGGCCCGCTCAGATGGAATGCCGATGATCTTGTTACCCTTGCCCTTGGCCAATTGTGGCAGGGCCTCGACACCGAACACCAGCATCCGGCCTTCGTTGGTAATGGCCACAATCGACATATTGGCATCCTTTTCCACTCTTCGTGGTGGCAGGGATTTGGCATTGGCCGGCAGACTCAGCAGCGCCTTACCCGCCTTGTTGCGGGACACCATGTCGGCAAAGGTACAGATAAAGCCATATCCCGCGTCGCTGGCCATCAGGAAGCACTGCTGCTCGTCACCCAGGAGCACATGCTCCATGGTTTCCCCCGGGGCCAGATTGAAGCGGGTGGTAATGGGCTCACCCTGACTTCTGGCCGACGGCAGGGTATGGGTATCGGTAGAGAAGGCACGACCACCGCTGTCGATAAACACCGTCTGCTGGTTGCTGCGCCCCATGGCACTGCACAGGAAGTTGTCTCCGGCCTTATAAGACAGGCCGGCGGCATCTATGTCATGGCCCTTGGCGCAGCGCACCCAGCCCTTCTCGGACAGGACTACGGTCACCGGCTCGGTGGGCGTCAGCTCCTGCTCTGTGAGAGCACGGGACTCCTGGCGCACAACCAGTGGCGAGCGGCGCTCATCACCGTAGGTTTCGGCATCCTGGGTCAGCTCTTTCTTGATCAGGGTTTTCAGGCGGCGCTCGGAACCCAGAATTTGCTCCAGCTTATCGCGCTCGGCTTCCAGTTCGCTTTGCTCGGCCTTGATCTTCATTTCTTCCAGCTTGGCCAGATGGCGCAGCTTGAGTTCCAGTATGGCTTCGGCCTGCTTGTCGCTGAGGTTGAACCTGGCCATCAATTCGGCCTTGGGTTCGTCGTGGAAGCGGATGATCTCAATTACTTCATCAATATTGAGGAAGGCAATCATCAGGGCTTCGAGTATGTGCAATCTGGCCAGCACCTTATCCAGACGGTATTGCAGTCTGCGTCTTACCGTCTCGGTACGGAATACCAGCCACTCGCTGAGCATGGCCTTGAGCCCCTTGACCTGGGGACGGCCGTCCAGTCCCAGCACGTTAAGGTTGATGCGGAAGCTCTTTTCCAGATCCGTGGTGGCAAACAGGTGCGCCATCAGCTGCTCGCTGTCGACCCGGTTGGAGCGTGGCACTATGACCAGGCGCACCGGGTTTTCATGGTCGGACTCGTCGCGCAGATCAGTCACCATGGGCAGCTTCTTGGCCTGCATCTGGGCAGCAATCTGCTCCAGAATTTTGCCGGAGCTGGCCTGGTGGGGTAAGGCAGTGATCACTATCTCACCGTTGTCCAGGCTCCAGACGGCGCGCATTTTCAGGGAGCCGCGGCCACTTTCATAAATGCGGGTCAAATCTTCGGCCGGGGTGATGATTTCGGCTTCGGTGGGATAATCCGGCCCCGGTACCAACTCCATCAGCCGTGACAATTCGGTGTTGGGATTGTCGAGCAATTCAATACAGGCATTGGCCAGCTCGCGGGCATTGTGGGGCGGAATATCGGTCGCCATGCCCACGGCGATACCCGTGATGCCATTGAGCAAAATGTGTGGCAAGCGCGCCGGCAATACCCGCGGTTCTTTCATTGTGCCGTCGAAGTTGACGCCCCAATCCACAGTGCCCTGCCCCAGCTCGCTCAGCAGCACCTCGGAGAAACGCGACAGTCTGGCCTCGGTATAACGCATGGCAGCGAAGGATTTGGGATCGTCCGGCGCCCCCCAGTTGCCCTGACCGTCCACCAGCGGGTAGCGGTAGGAAAAGGGCTGGGCCATCAGCACCATGGCTTCATAACAGGCGCTGTCGCCGTGGGGGTGATACTTACCCAAAACGTCACCCACGGTACGGGCCGACTTCTTGTGTTTGCTCTGGGCCGACAGGCCCAATTCGCTCATGGCGTAGACTATGCGGCGCTGCACCGGCTTAAGACCGTCACCTATGTGTGGCAGCGCCCGGTCCATGATCACGTACATGGAATAATTGAGGTAAGCCTCCTCGGTGAAGCGCCTAAGTGGCATCTGCTCCACGCCATCGAGGCTGAGATCTATAGCGTCACTCATTCTTGTGCTTCCTGTACAGGTTCCGGCTGCACTTCCGGCTCCGCGTCTGACTCGGCATCGCGGTAATAAAGACGGTAAATATTGCCCTTGAGATCGTCCGAGATGTACAGCGAACCGTCAGCGGCCATCACCATGGAATGGGGTCTGGCCACCGGGAATTCACCATCAAGAAAACTCACCAGGGTCTCACGCTTGAGTACCTTGTTCCCCTCCAGTGACAGCACCACTATCTGATAGCCAATCTTGCTGGAGCGGTTCCAGGAGCCGTTTTCGGCAATAAACAGTTGTTGACGATAACTTTCGGGGAATTGCCCGCCGCGATAAAACAACGCCCCCATGGGGGATACGTGGGCCGGCAGTTCAAATACCGGCGGTGTCACCTTGAGGTTTTCCGGCTTTTCATAGGCCGGCTCGAGAATGTCGGTGGCATGGACATAGGGGAAACCGTAATGAGCGCCCTTCTGCTCAACCCGGTTGACCTCGTCCGGAGGCAGGTTATCCCCCATCCAGTCACGGCCGGTATCCACAAACCACAGCTTGCCATCGAGGGGTGACCAATCGAAACCATGGACACTGCGCACGCCGGTCGCAATCTGCTCACTGGCGCCCGAGTCCACATTGACGGCTATGATGGAGCCAAAGGGCGCCTCGGATTCACAGACATTGCAGGGCGCGCCTATGGCTACGTACAAACGGCCGTCGGGACCGAAAGCCATGGCCCGATCGCTCTTGCGGCTCTCGCTCGGCAACCTGTCGTACACTTCTTTGGGGCGACCTGGACGACGCAGGCGCTGTTCTATGTCCACATAGCGCACTATGCGATCTTCCAGCGCCACGTACAGGGAACCGTCATGAAAGGCGATGGCGCTGGGATTTTCCAGCCCCTTGGCTATGGTGTAGCGTTTGTCCACCCGCCCATCCTGATTGCTGTCCACCAGCGCCTGTATGGTGCCGCTCTTGCCGGAACCGACAAACAGGGTACCATCGCTGCCCAGGGCCAACTGCTTGGCATCGCCCACATCCGAGGCGTACAGGGTCAGACCAAAGCCCTTGGTGACGGTTATCATGATCGACTGGGTTGCGGCCTCGGCTGCTCCCATGGCGCCCATTGACAAGGTCAGCAACCAGGCTGCGGGAGATGTCCTGCTCTTGTTACTCATTATCCGTATCTTCATGCCTAATCGTTTTGGTTATCGGCAACGGCTGGCATCACAGCAGTGACGCCAAATCACCCTTGGTTTCCAGCCAGGTTTTGCGATCGCCGGCACGTTTCTTTGCCAGCAGCATGTCCATCATGGCCAGGGTGTCTTCTGTATCGTCTATGGTCAATTGCACCAGGCGACGGGTGTTGGGATCCATGGTGGTTTCCCTCAGCTGCAGCGGGTTCATTTCACCCAGGCCCTTGAAGCGGGTCACCTGCACCTTACCCTTTTTGTTTTCGGCAGCAATCCGATCCAGTATGCCATCTTTTTCCGCCTCATCCAGGGCATAGTATACGTCCTTGCCTATGTCGATGCGGAACAAGGGCGGCATGGCCACATACACATGACCGCGCTCCACCAGCACCCGGTAATGCTTGAGGAACAGGGCACACAGCAGGGTCGCAATATGCAGTCCATCAGAGTCGGCGTCGGCGAGGATACAGATTTTACCGTAACGCAGTTCGGAAATATCCTCACTGTCGGGATCGCAACCTATGGCCACCGAAATATCGTGCACTTCTTGGGAGGCAAGCACCTGAGAGGCATCCACTTCCCAGGTGTTGAGGATCTTGCCCCGCAGCGGCATGATCGCCTGAAACTCGCGGTCCCTGGCCTGCTTGGCACTGCCACCGGCCGAGTCCCCTTCCACCAGAAACAGCTCTGAGCGCATGGGATCCTGACCACTGCAATCGGTCAGCTTGCCGGGCAAGGCCGGTCCCGAGGTGACCTTTTTACGGGCCACCTTTTTGGCAGCCTTGAGCCTTTTCTGAGCGTTGCTGATGCACATCTCCGCCAGAGCTTCGGCCAGGTCCGTGTGGCTGTTGAGCCACAGGGAAAAAGCATCACGCACTATGCCGGAGACAAAGGCTGCGCTTTGGCGACTGGACAGTTTTTCCTTGGTCTGGCCCGCAAATTGGGGATCCTGCATCTTGATCGACAAGATGTAGGCCGATCTGTCCCAGATATCTTCCGGTGACAGCTTGATACCGCGGGGAATGAGATTGCGGAATTCACAGAACTCACGCATGGACTCCAGCAGTCCCTGGCGGAAACCGTTCACATGGGTACCACCCAGCGGCGTCGGGATCAGGTTGACATAGCTTTCATTGAGACACTCGCCGCCCTCCGGCAGCCAGGTAATGGCCCAATCGGCCGCCTCATGATTGCCGCTGAAACTGCCGATAAAGGGCTCTTCCGGCAGCATGGGCACATCGCCCAGAGCACTTTTGAGATAGTCCGGCAGACCCGCCTCATAGAACCATTCCAGCACTTCACCCGTGTGCTTGTTGGTGAACTTGATCCTCAGACCTGGGCAAAGCACGGCCTTGGCCTTGAGCAGATGGGTCAGCTTGGTAATGGAAAAATTGGCCGAGTCAAAATAGCTGGCATCGGGCCAGAAATGCACCCGGGTGCCTGTGTTGCGGCGACCACAGGTGCCGCTGACCCGCAGTTCTTCCACCTTGTCACCATTGGCGAAGGCCATGTCGTACACCTGACCATCACGGCGCACAGTGATCTCCACCCGTTTCGACAGGGCGTTAACCACGGAAATACCCACCCCGTGCAGACCGCCGGAGAATTGATAGTTCTTGTTGGAAAACTTACCGCCCGCGTGCAACTTGGTAAGGATCAGCTCGACCCCGGGAATGCCTTCTTCCGGATGGATATCCACCGGCATACCACGGCCATCGTCAATGACCTCCAGGGAGTTGTCGGTGTGCAAGGTGACATCGATGCGGGTCGCATGTCCCGCCAGGGCTTCGTCCACACTGTTGTCTATGACTTCCTGACCCAGGTGATTTGGACGGGTGGTATCGGTGTACATACCGGGGCGACGCTTAACCGGATCCAATCCGTTAAGCACTTCAATGGCATCAGAGGTGTATTGGTTAGTCATAGCGCAATTGTTATATCGTTATTCAGGCCATGGTGCGGCCCGGCGTGTCGATTTGTCAAGGTAACTGTAAAAACCGGCCTATGGCAGGCAGCTGGGCGCCATAGCCGATAAAACTGTGATCGCCTCCGGGTTGCAGCAGCATCTCACAACAATGGTATTTGGTCAGCGCGTCGCGGTAATCGAGCACCTCGTCGCCGGTTTGCAATAATACAAAAAAACGTTCCGGGTTGGCTATTGCGGGCAAATCAAAGTCCAGCAAAGCATCTTTATGCTCCGGCAGCACCTGGTAATCCTCTCCCGTGTAGGGATTGTGCTGGGGGCCGAGAAACTCATCAAACAAATGATAGGGTGCCACCGCCGGATTGATAAGGACCGCCTTGCCACCGTAACGCTGTACCAGGAAGCTGGCATAAAAGCCACCCAGGGAAGAGCCGATAAAACTCAGGGTTTCTCCCTTGGCCAACGCCTGCTCGCACAGCTCACCAAGCAGCGCCATGGCGGCCCGTGTATCACAGGGCAATTGTGGCTGAACCAGGTTAACTTGCGGATGGCAGCGACGCACATAATCAGCAGTCACCCGCCCTTTTTCCGAGTCGGGAGATGAATTGAAGCCATGAATGTAGAGCAGCATAGGTCCTCACGCTGCGGTCACAGCTTATCAGTAACCGCTGGCACTGTTATCGGGAGCGAAGCTGTCGCCTGCAACCCGCTGAACATGGCTGTGAATGCTACCATCGGCACCAAGCTCCAGCAAACGGAAGCCCGGCTGGCGGCTGTCGAGGGCAAAAAAGGACGATTTGGGTTCAAACTGAATACAGGTTGACGGCGTTGCCATCAGTTGAATAGCACCATGGCGCCCCTGATAGCTGCTGTCGAGCTGCTGATGCACATGACCCCAGAGCACGCCTCTGACATTGGCATAGCGACCAACCCGTTCGAGAAACTCCTCGCCATTGTCCATACAATGTTGATCCAGCCAGGCACTGCCCACCAACACCGGATTGTGGTGCATAACCAAGAGGGTGTGCAGATCGGGATGGGCAGCAATTGCCGCCTCTATTATGGCAAATTGCGCCTCCGCCATGTGTCCACCGGGTTTTCCGCGCACGGTTGAGTCGAGCATCAATATTTGCCAGCCTGCGGCCAAAATACGTTGCTGGCCAAATACCCTGTAGCCCTGCATGTGCAGGTGCATGATACGTGGGTCATCGTGATTGCCGGGCAGGTAATGACAGGGCATATCCAATTGCGCCACGGCTTTAACAAAATTGCGATAGGAGTCGGCAGAAAAATCCTGGCTGATATCGCCGGTAGCCAACATTAGCTGGGCGTGAAAATCAGAGGTTTTGTAGGTATCAAGCACGGCCTGAAGGCTGCTGGCGGTATTAACCCCCAACAGTTCACCTTCATGATCTGCAAACAGATGTGGGTCGGTGATCTGCAAAAGACGCAGACTCTCTCCCTCTGGCAGTTGATAAGAAACGGCCTCTTTCAGCACTTTGAATACCCAAGGTCAGGATTGCACTGCCAGTGCGTGACGGCAGCCAATGGTCAATAAGTCTTCCAGGAACGCATTTACCTGATATTTTTCATCACTCTGGTACATGCAGACGTTCGGGTAATCATACACTGCACTGAGGAGGGAAATCTGTTGTCCAGTTAACACTTCCGCTAATTTAGCATCATGGTAAATCCGAACCAAGAGTTTCGGATCTCTTACCAGTGGTTCCCCGCCCAGAGGACGACTGATTTCCACCAGCTGGGTATAACGGGTATTTTCCTGCAACGTAAGCAATAAATGCCCCTTGGTTCCCTGTGCCCTCAACTTCTGTCCCTCGGGCCAATCTCTGGGCAGCCAACGCAGGATTAAGGCATAGTTGCGCCCGCAAAGCGCCAGAAAGCGATTCACGTCGGGTTGATAACGGGGTTTAGCTCTGTTCAGGATCAATATCTATCACTCACTTGTTCGACGTAATTTCTCATGGTTGAGTTGCAACCACTGCAAGCCTATCAGGGTCGAGGCATTGTCAATTTCGCCCTGGATCACCAAATTGTAGGCTTCTTCACGACCCAGCACATGGACCCGGATGTCTTCATGCTCTTCGGCCAGGCCATGGATACCGCAGGCCTCATCGGCATTGACCTCGGCCCAATAGAAATAGAAACGTTCGCTGGTCCCCCCGGGGCTGGCGAGATAGCTGCCTACCCTGTGAACCGCCCTGGCCTTCAACCCGGCCTCTTCAAGCAATTCCCGCTCGGCGACCTGCTCCGGAGATTCCCCTGCGTCTATCATGCCGGCCACCAGCTCCAGCAACCAGGGGTTATTACTGGTTTCGACTGCCGGAAAACGTATCTGTTCAATCAGCACCAGCTGATCCCTGCGAGGATCATAGGGCAGGACCACCACGGCATGGCCGCGCTCGAACACCTCCCGGGTCACTTCCTGACTCCAGCCACCGGCAAACAACCGATGACGGAAGCGATACTCCTTCAGGGTGAAAAAACCTTTGAAAGCGGTTCTTTCACCAAGCACTTCAACGTCTTCCCGGCCAAAAAAGCGTTTTATCATCTGGAATTTCCCTGGGCTGTTTTGCCACTATTATCAGTCCTTTTGGCCATTAATTTAAAATAAAATCTGTTACACTTCCGGTTTGACTTTAAAACGGTTGATTTTTTAGTATCTGAGCCATTAACTTTTAGCTGTATTGGGAAGCGTCGGGAAGCGCAAACCGCCTGAATACAAAGGCATTCAGTTTAAACCAGTTAATACCCCTCATAAGGGCTATTTGTCTAATAAGGACAGCCAATGAAATTCAAGATCCGTTCTCTGTGCGCGGCTTTGACCCTGGCGGCGTCTGCACAAGCAGTGCAGGCCGACGATCTGTTGCAAATCTATCAACAGGCGCTGACCAGTGATCCTCTGGTGCTGCAAGCCAAGGCTCAACGCGACACCCTTTACGCTCAAATTGAAGAAAACCGTTCACCCCTGCTGCCCACCATCAGCGGCAGCATTGGCTATGCCAAGAACTGGAGCGATCCTGGCCAGGACACCAGTGGTATCTCGGGCGGCGTCAAGCTAACCCAGGTGATCTATGATCACAGCGCCTGGATAGGCCTGAGCCTGGCCGAAAAGGCTGCCTCACAGGCTGACTCGGCCTACGCGTCTGCGCTGCAAAGCCTGATTACCAGGGTAACCAAGGCCTACTTCGATGTGCTGACCGCCAAGGATAGCTACGAGTTCCGCGGTGCAGAAAAGCGTGCCATCGAGCGTCAGTTGGAGCAAACCAAGCAGCGTTTTGCCGTGGGTTTGACCGCCATTACCGACGTGCACGAAGCCCAGGCCCAGTTTGACCTGGCCTCGGCCACCGAAATTCTGGCAGAAAACACCCTGGCCAACAGCTACGAAGCGTTGCGCGAAATCACCGGCATAGATCACAAGTCTATCAACGTGCTCGATACCGACAGGTTCAGCGCTTCTGTCCCCACGCCAAACAATTCTGCCGACTGGCTGAAGATGGCGGAGTCCAGCAGCCTGGATCTGATGGCCCAGCGCATCGGCAAGGACATTGCCCAGGAAACTATCACACTGTACAAGGCCGGCCATATGCCGTCCCTGAGCATGAATGCCGGTTACACCAAGGGCATTGAACAAAAGGCGGGTGATGCAAACGAGCCCGATTTTGACAAGTCCAACGTGGGCCTGACCCTGAGCATTCCAATTTTTGAAGGCTTCAAGGTCAGCTCCAAGGTCGACCAGGCACAGTTCCGTTATGTGGAAGCCAGCGAGAAGCTGGAGCAAACCTATCGCCGGGTAGTCAAGGATGTGCGCAACAACTTTAACAACGTGGCCGCGTCCATCAGCTCGATCCGCGCCTATGAGCAATCAGTGGTCTCTTCCGAGAGCGCCCTGAAAGCCACCCAGGCCGGTTTCGAAGTGGGAACCCGTACCATAGTTGACGTGCTGAACCGTACCCGTGATCTGTACGATTCCAAGCGTAAATTGTCAGAAGCCCGCTACAGCTATATCAGTTCCGTCATGGCGCTAAAGCAAGCCGCTGGCACCCTCACAGAGGATGACGTGATTGCCATTAACAGTGGCCTCAAGAGTCTCTGATAATGTGAAACCAAAAAAGCCGCCCCAAGGGCGGCTTTTTTATTGACCGTGTTTGATCACTGGAAGGTGTACAGCAAATTGAAGGTGGTGGTGGTATCCGTCTGCTCACTGCCAGCCGGCACCACTTCGGTGTAACGGACATTGACGCCGATTTTGAATGCCCAATCCTGGAACAGGATACTTTTCAGCCCCATATCTAGGGTCACTGTGGTGTTCTCCTCCCCTATCTCACCGGTCAAATCGGCACCGAAACTGGTGTATTCGTGCAACCGCTGCTCAAACTTGGCCGCGGTGCGCAAAATCACATCGGATTTGGCTTCGGGATTGGGATCATCGATGCTGTCTATGGGTTGGTTGTAGCGGTAACCGGGACCGATTTCGAGACTCAGCTTGGTCTTGTAACTTTTGATCGCATCAAAACCATAACCGACAGACATGGTGGACTGATGGGTGTAGCTGCCGAATTGATCCCAGCTGAAATCGCCGCGACCAAAGACGTAGCCGGGGGAAATCTTGTAGTTGGACTGCAATTGCAGCTCGTATTTTTCGGCAGTGGTCTTTTCGGAATCGGAAGCAAAGTAGCCTTTTATCACCGCCTCCTGCTTGGCCTTGCGGGTGTCATACACCAACTTGGTGCGACCGTTAAAGCTGGTGGATTCGGTGTTGCCGGTATTGATCTGCAACCCGGCCTCTATCTCCGCCCGAAAGTCGCTCGGAGGATCCTGATAGTCGGGAGGAACCAAGGCAAAGGCTCGAGATGAAAGGAGAAGCGTCCCCAAAACCGTCACTGTTCTTTTCATGGTCATTATTGTGAATTTTACCGCTTGCTGCCGGACAATTGGCTCACAAAGCCAAAACGAGGGCCAATCATAACCTCTGCCGCTATGCAGGCAAAGTTATTGCTTGAGTTTCCGGCCTGCTTTATGTACCATTTCGCGCCTTAATCAGTCACTTTAATTCGTTCCTTGCCTCCAGATTTGATCCGACTGAGTCAATAACGAGGCTACTAACCGTAAGGAGCAATAAATGCGTCATTACGAAATCGTATTTATGGTTCACCCAGATCAGAGTGAACAAGTACCTGGTATGATTGAGCGTTACACCGGTGTTATCACCGAAGCTAACGGCAAAATCCACCGTTTGGAAGACTGGGGTCGTCGTCAACTGGCTTACCCAATCCAAGACCTGCACAAGGCCCACTACGTTCTGATGAACGTTGAAGCCACTGCCGAGTCTGTTGAAGAGCTGGAGACTGCTTTCCGTTTCAACGACGCTGTTCTGCGTAGCATGGTTATGCGTACCAAGGGTGCCATCACCGAAACTTCTCCAATGGCCAAAGCCAAAGATGAGCGCGATGCACGTCGTAGCGCCCATAGCGACAGAGCCGCTGAAGAAGCCGAAGAAAACGCTGAAGAAATCGCTGAGTAAGTTTATTTGTGACCGCCAATCACCTGGTGTTGGCTGGCACCGTTATTCGGGCCAGACGCTTTAACAGCCCAGCAGGGATCCCACACTGTGTGATCCAGTTGGAACACCGGAGCCAACGTTTTGAGGCCGAGTTGCCAAGAAACGTCTACTGCCTGATACAGGTAGTGATGAGCGGCAAGCACTTTGAGTGCATCGCAGACAAGCTGAAAGCAGGTGTGGAGATTCAGGTACAAGGTTTTATCGCGCTTCAACAGAATCGCAATGGCCAAAGCCGCCTGGTACTGCACGCCGAAAATGTCGAATTGAAAACTTAGGAGACTGTCAAAATGGCACGTTATTTCCGTCGTCGCAAGTTCTGCCGTTTCACCGCTGAAGGTGTTGCAGAAATCGATTACAAAGATATTGCTACTCTGAAGAACTACATCACTGAGAGCGGCAAAATCGTTCCAAGCCGTATCACTGGTACCAGTGCAAAATATCAGCGCCAACTGGCTCGTGCTATCAAGCGTGCTCGTTATCTTTCTCTGCTGCCATACACTGATCTGCATCAGTAATTCCAGCATTGAAGCCTATTTAGAGAGGATTTGATAATGAACGTTATTCTGCTTGATAAAATCGCAAACCTGGGCAACCTGGGTGACCAAGTTGCAGTTAAGGCCGGTTACGCTCGTAACTTCCTGCTGCCTCAAGGTAAAGCCGTTGTAGCCAACGAAGAAAACACCAAAGTATTCGAAGCTCGTCGCGCTGAACTGGAAGCCAAACTGGCTGCCGAGCTGACTGCTGCTACCGAGCGTGCCGAGAAGATCGCTGCTCTGGAAGCCGTTGTTATCGCTTCTAAAGCCGGTGACGAAGGCAAGCTGTTCGGTTCTGTAGGCAACCGTGACATCGCTGACGCTGTGACTGCTGCCGGTGTTGAACTGGCCAAGTCCGAAGTTCGTCTGCCACTGGGTGCTCTGCGCACCACTGGTGACTTCGAAGTTGAAGTACAGCTGCACGCTGAAGTTAAGTCTGTTGTTAAAGTAACTGTTGTTGCTGAATAATCAGATTTGACCCAAGAAAAACACCGCCAATCGGCGGTGTTTTTTTTATGTGTTGTTCCACAAACAGACATAAAAAGCCAGGCGCTTTGCCTGGCTTTTCAATGCAAAGTATCAATCGCGAACCAACTGCAGCTCATCCAGCAAGTTCTGGGCATGGTCAACCTTGTCCATCATCCACAGTATGTAACGAATATCCACATGCACGGCGCGGGTAATTTCAGGATTGAAGAACCAGTCCTTGGTAATGGCCTCGTAGGTGGAGTCAAAGTTGAGCCCCACCAACTCGCCACGGCCGTTGAATACCGGTGAACCAGAATTGCCACCCGTGGTGTCGACACTGGAGAGGAAATTCACCGGCACCGAGTTGAAGTCCTCGACCTTTTCAAGGCAGGAAAACAAGCGACACAACCAGCTGCGGGGATCCTGATAAACGGAAGCAACCCTGTGCTGCCCCAGATCGTCGGCCTTAATCGCATCCAGTAATTTCTGCGGCGCCTTGTATGGAGCCACCCCTGTGTGTTTGGCAACTATACCGTCAAGCTTGGTAAAGGGTTGCTTGTACAGAGCGTCGCGGGATTGGTAGCCATCCACCATGCCATAGCTGATCCGCAAGGTGCCATTGGCATCGGGATAAACCGGCCAGCCCTTGGCCTTGTTGTAATCAATGAGCGCCTGCATGTAGGCCGGGCGCGCTATGCTGAGTTTGCCTTCCAGAGTCTTATCGGCTTTTTCCAATGCCATGTTGGTATCGAACAAAGCGACGGCGAGGCGGATAAAAGGATCCTGACTTGCTTCAAACTCCGCCGGCGGCTTACCGATCCAGGCCAAACGCTTATCCTGCGCGCCCAACTCACTGGCAGCATAGAAACCCTCCAGCTCAGCCGCGAGCGCCTCAGGGCCTTTATCCCCAAAGAAGGCATCCAATGCCGCCACTCTATTGCTTTGGGCCAGGTAAGCCTGCAAATCGGCCAGCCACAGCGTCTTATCGACCCGCTTGTCGAAGCTGGCATCCAAACGCGTGAGCTTGGCCGCAAACAGCTTCATGTCTCGTTCCTGGAAGCCCTGCTCCCGCGCTTCATCCGGCTTTTGTTGCTCCTTGGCCAAACGATACAAGGCGATAGCCGCCTGCAGCAGATCGCTGGACTGGGCGTTATCAAAATAGTAGCGGGTCTGGATCTGTTGGACCTGCTCGGCTACCAAGTCCTCCAGGCTGGCGACCAGGGTGTTATCTCCTTGCTGGCTGGCATACCAGGCGCGGAATTCATCTTCCCGCTGCTGCTTGATGGCGGCTATGTCTGTGGCCCTGAAGCCATCCAACAAGCCATTGAGCTTTTTCATGCGGTTGGCCATGCCCGCCTTGGTGCCGGAATACTTTATGGCCAGCGCCTCGTCCTCGGCGCCCATGGCATTGACGGTGTCGATACGGGACTGAAAGCGTTTGGCCTGGGTCGGATAAAGCCAATCGCTGGCAAATTTGAGCTCCGAGGTCAGTCTATATCTGTTAGTGGTACCGGGATAACCGGCCACAAAGACGCCCTCACCGGCTTTAACGCCGCCGGCATTGATCTTAAGGAAACTCTTGGGCTGATAGGGCACATTGTCCTTGGCATAGGACGCCGGCTTGCCGTCTTTGCCCACATAGGCCCGCAGAAAGCTGAAATCGCCACTGTGGCGGGGGAACTCATAGTTATCTATGTCGCCACCGTAGGCGCCGACACTTTCCGGCGGAGCATACACCAGACGCACATCGCGGATAATGAGCTGCTTAATCAGGTAGTATTCCAAACCATTGTGGAAACTGCGCACCGAGCAACGGTAATTGTCATCGGCCTCGCAGGCCTTGATCAGCGCCTTCTGGTTGGCGTCTATCTGCTCATAACGGGTGAGCGGATCGTCACTGAGTTTCGCCGTCACCTCAGCGGTCACATTTGTTACGGCTTCGGTCACATACAGGCGCTCATTGGGGCCGGCCGACGGTTCCTGCTCAAGACTGGCTGCCAGGAAGCCCTGTTCCAGGTAATTGTGCTGGGCATCACTGTTAAATTGGATGGCTCGATAAGCACAATGATGATTTGTTACCGCCAACCCTTGGGGGGATACGAAACTGGCGGTACAATAGCCCAGACCCACCACAGCGTTCATCGGGTATTGGCTTAAGTCTGCCAGCTCCTTGGCTGGGATCTCAATGCCACGGGATTTGAGTTTGTCGGCGATGGACGGCATCTGATATGGTTGCCACTGACCTTCGTCGGCCATGGCGATGCCGGAAGACAGCAACAAGGTTACCGCCAGAGCGTTACGCATGTGCATTCCTTAATGTTCTTATGTCCTTTGTGGATGGAAAACAGGCGGGTTAGGGGCGCCCGTTCGGTGCCCCGGGGTTATATCATATTTTGCAAAGTCGTTGGAAATCGGGAGCATCAATGTCTCAACAAGCCGCATTTAAGTCTAAGTCGCCCACGCGGGACGCCCAGCTGGATGCGATCAAAATGCCACCTCACTCTATCGAGGCCGAACAGTCGGTACTCGGCGGCCTGATGCTGGATTCAGAGGCCTGGGACAAGGTGGCCGAGGCCGTGGTACGGGAAGATTTTTACTCCCGTTCCCACAGGATGATCTTTGGCGCCATGCAAAAGCTGGTGGAAGTCGGCCAGCCTATCGACCTGATCACAGTATCAGAACGACTGGAGCTGAACGACGAACTGGAAGATGCCGGCGGTTTCGCCTACCTGGGTGAAATTGCCAAGAACACCCCCAGTGCCGGCAACATACTCTCCTATGCCGAGATTGTTCGTGAGCGGGCCGTGGTGCGGGAGATGATCCGCGTCGCCCACGAGATTGCCGACGCGGGTTACAACCCGGAAGGCCGGGACTCCAGCGCCCTGCTGGACCTGGCTGAATCCAAGGTTTTCAAGATTGCCGAGCAGCGGGCCAACGCCAACGAGGGCCCGGAAGGCATCAAGACCATTCTCGAAAAAACCGTCGACAAGATTGAGCAGCTGTACAACAACCCACACAACGGTGTGACCGGTGTGTCCAGTGGCTTCTCGGATCTCGATCGCATGACCGCCGGCTTCCAGTCCGGGGATCTCATCATAGTCGCGGCCCGTCCGTCCATGGGTAAGACCACCTTCGCCATGAACCTGTGTGAACAGGCGGCCCTTAACGAAGGTAAACCCGTACTGATCTTCAGTCTCGAGATGCCCTCGGAACAGATCATGATGCGTATGCTGGCCTCACTGGGCCGGGTCGATCAGACCAAGATACGTACCGGTCAGCTGGATGATGACGATTGGGCCCGGGTGTCATCCACCATGGGCATCATGCTCGAACAGGGCAAGATGTATATAGATGACAGTTCGGGTCTGACCCCCACCGAAGTGCGCAGCCGTGCCCGTCGTATCGCCCGGGAATACGGCGGCCTGTCGATGATCATGGTCGACTACCTGCAATTGATGCAGGTGCCGGCCCTGGCCGACAACCGGACCCTGGAAATTGCCGAGATCTCCCGCTCGCTCAAGGCTCTGGCCAAGGAGCTGGAAATTCCGGTTATCGCTCTGTCACAGCTGAACCGTTCGCTGGAACAAAGGGCCGATAAGCGCCCGGTGAACTCGGATCTGCGTGAATCGGGCTCCATTGAGCAGGACGCGGATCTCATCATGTTTATTTACCGCGATGAGGTGTATCACGACGACTCACCGGATAAGGGCACGGCGGAAATCATTATTGGTAAGCAGCGTAACGGTCCTATTGGCCGGGTGCGCCTGACCTTCCAGGGACAATTTTCCCGTTTTGACAATTACGCCGGTCCTCAGTTTGAAGAAGACTGATCCGGCAACAGGCATTCGCAACACAAGGTTGATGGATTGAAACCCTTTCCCCGCGCAGAAATCAGCAGTAGCGCCCTGAAACACAATCTTGCCAGACTCAGACAATTGGCCCCGGACAGCCGGGTCATGGCCGTGGTCAAGGCCAATGGCTATGGCCACGGGCTGCTCAACGTGGCCCAGTGCGTCGCCGATGCCGATGGCTTCGGCCTGGCACGCCTGGAGGAGGCCCTGGAACTGAGAGCCGGCAAGGTCAAGGCCAAGCTGTTGCTGCTTGAGGGGTTTTTCCGCCAGGAAGACCTGCCCTTACTGATAGAACACGACATAGAAACCGTGGTGCACCACGAGTCCCAGCTACAGATGCTGGAATCCTGCACCCTGAGCCGCCCCGTAACCGTCTGGCTCAAGCTGGATTCCGGCATGCACAGGTTGGGGGTTACGCCGGAGCGGTTTCACGAGCTGTATCAAAGGTTGCTGGCCTGCCCCAATGTGGCCAAGCCAATCCATTTAATGACTCATTTTGCCTGCTCGGATGAACCGGACAACGACTTTACCGCCAGGCAAATCAAGGTATTCAACGACCTGACCCGGGATCTGCCCGGAGAGCGAACCCTGGCCAATTCCGCCGGCGCCCTCTACTGGCCCGAAAGTCAGGGAGACTGGATCCGCACGGGTATTGCTTTGTACGGTGTATCCCCTGTCTGCGGCGATCTTGGCAGCAACCATGGCCTTATTCCCGCCATGGAGCTGGTATCCCAATTGATTGCGGTACGTGATCACAGCGCCGGTGAACCCGTCGGCTATGGCGCGGCCTGGACAGCCCCCAAGGACACCAAGCTGGGTGTGGTGGCCATAGGCTATGGCGACGGCTATCCGCGCAATGCGCCCGAAGGTACCCCGGTACTTATCAATGGTCGTCGGGTGCCCATAGTGGGCCGGGTGTCCATGGATATGCTGACGGTGGATTTGGGGTTGGATGCCACGGACAAAGTGGGAGACTCAGCCTTGCTGTGGGGCCGGGACTTACCGGTGGAAGAAGTGGCCCAGCACATAGGCACTATCGCCTATGAACTGGTGACCAAATTAACCCCGAGGGTAGCTGTCTGCCTCGCCTGAGGCAGTTAGTTTTCGAAGCAGATTTCAATGTAGGCGGTGCCGTGTGGGCTGGTAAAAGGCATGATGATCTTCTTGCCATCGGCCTTGTGGGAGATCCTGTGGCCCAGGCCCGCCACCACCATTGGGGTTGCCATTTCAAAGTTATAGCCCTTCTCCCCCAACAGGTTCTTGGCGCCGCCGGTCACCATGTTGGTGATCTCCCCCACCAGATCTGTCACCTCATCATTGATGGTACCGGGGTTTTCTCCCAGCATGTTCTGCATGATTTCCAGAATAAGTCCCTGCTCAAAGGTAATGGACATCGAACCCCTGGTTTGGGGCCCCACCATACCAATCAGCCCCGAGACATCTCCCTTGGCCAGGTTATCGGTTTTGAGTTTGGGTTTACCCGGATTCAACTGCATTGATGCCATGGTGGAAATGACATTCAACAGCGACTGAAGAAAAGGATTGATGAATTCTACGTTCATATCTCGGGACACCCTTAAGCAAATCAAAAGAAGTACAAACCAGAGCCCCACATCCTGAGATATAACCTGCCCAGAACCCCAAGCCTCTGCTTTTATGGTGAACCAACAGCAAAACTTTTTCCAAGTAAAGGTTCACAATTCTCTAAAGCATAAGTCATTTTCCCGACAAGCCATACTGCAGTGCCCGTGATTGTGACAAATGTTCACAACTGGCAAAGCGGAATTAAGGTCCGGGTTTATGTTAATTGCGGCAATGGTGAATAAGGCGCTGCAACAGATTAATCCTATGCGCCTTGTTGCTTACAAAGAGCTGCCATGCCGGTTTGTCTTTGAGGGCTAACAACCTGGCAGGCATCCCCTTATTGCCGTCAGCATTCCCCCCTCAGCAAATGCCCATCTGCCCAAAGTCAGCGCCCGCCATTACTCATAACATCCTGCTGCCCTTGGCCTCACAAAGCAGACTAACGGTATTTTCATTCTGCATATTACTAAAATACAAATACTTATGACTATTTGACACTGATAAGTGCACTTTCCCAACTTGTACAACTTCCTTTTTTTTGTATAAGTGCTATAACTATACATAGTTGTACAAAATCAATCATTGTGTACAAGATTAATTTTACCTTAAGTGCATGCAATGACATGTTGAAACCCTTGGAGTGAAACATGAAACAGGATCAGCGCCTGGTGCGCGTTATAGAGCTCTACCGGACCTTGGACAAGGACAACCTTCATTTGCTTGCCGAAGTCTATGCCGATGGGATCCTGTTTGAAGATCCGGCGCACCGCATACAAGGAAGGATGGCACTTGAGCGCTATTTTTCAGCACTCTACAAGGAGCTTGATTCGATTCATTTTGAGATTGAGTCAGCCACCATGGCGGATCAGTATGCCTGGTTGAGCTGGACCATGACCCTGAGTCACCCAAGGCTTGCGTCCGGCAAATCAGTGACTGTCAGCGGCGCAAGCCGGCTCAATTTTGACGAACACGGCATGGTATTGCATCACAGGGATTACTTTGATCTCGGGGCATTGCTCTACGAGCACCTGCCCTTGCTCGGTCCCGTGGTCAGGGCGCTAAAAAGGAGATTTGGTGCATGAAGCGGGTGCTCATTACTGGCGCCAGCTCAGGCATAGGACGCCAGCTGGCCATGGACTACCTAAAGGAAGGTCACCAGGTATGGGCCTGCGGGCGCGATGCCGGGCGACTGGCTCAGCTACAGGCACTCGGGGCCAATGTGCTGTGCTTTGACGGACGTAATCCTCAAGCCTGTCATCAGGTGGCCGACGAGGTTAAAGACTTGGATTTGCTGATCCTCAATGCCGGGAGCTGCGAGTACATAGACAATGCCCGCGAGTTTGACAGCCTGCTGTTTGCCCGGGTTATAGAAACCAACCTGATTGCCACGGCCCATGTATTGGCGGCATTCCTGCCCCGACTGCAACGCGGAGGCCGTTTGGCCCTGGTCAGCTCCTCGGTAACCTGGCTGCCACTGCCACGGGCCGAAGCCTATGGCGCCTCCAAGGCGGCCCTTGACTACCTGGCAGCGACCCTACGCCTGGATCTTGCAGCAGCAGGCATAGGGGTAACCTTGGTCAGGCCAGGGTTCGTGGCGACTCCCCTGACGGCACGTAACGATTTTCCCATGCCGGCCCTGCAAACAGTGGAGCGAGCCTCTTGCCTGATCCGCCATGGTCTTGCGCGCGGCCAGCACGAGGTACATTTCCCGCGCCGGCTGATTTGGCCGCTGCGTCTGCTGGGCGCTTTGCCAAGCAGTCTGTGGCTGCGACTGTCACGCTTTATCACCCGTTCCAAGGACGCGACCGCATGAAAAAAATCGCCATCATAGGATCCGGAATCTCAGGATTAACCGCAGGCCATCTGCTACACCGCCACCATGCCGTCACCCTGTTTGAAGCGGCGCCCTCTCTTGGGGGCCACACAGCCACAGTGGATGTAACCCTGGACGGGCGCACTTATGCCATAGACACCGGCTTTATTGTTTTTAACGATCGCACCTACCCCAGGTTTCAGCGCCTGCTGGCGCGCACAGGCCTGGGGGCGCAACCAACCGAGATGAGTTTTTCGGTGAGTACGCCGGAGGGATTCGAATACAACGGCCATAATCTCGATACCCTGTTTGCCCAGCGACGCAATCTGCTGCGCCCAAGGTTCTGGAACTTCATCCGCGAAATCCTGCGCTTCAACCGTCTGGGGAAAGAGGCCTTGGCCCAGGGCGACGCCTTTGGACTGACCCTGGGAGACTTTTTGCTCCGGGAAGGCTTCTCTGAACATTTCGCCCGTCACTATATACTGCCGATGGGCGCAGCCATCTGGTCGTCAACCCTGGCCGACATGCGCGCCTTTCCGCTCGGTTTTTTCCTGCGTTTTTTCGCCCATCACGGCTTGCTTGAGATGGCCAATCGCCCCCAGTGGTATGTCATTCCCGGCGGCTCGAGGGAGTATATAGCCCCGCTCACCCAAGGCTGGGAAAGTGGGATACGCCTGGCCACCCCTGTGCTTGGGGTCAGCCGCAACGGCGATGGTGTCGTGGTGCGCAGCAAGGTCGGTGATGAGGCCTTTGATGAAGTGATTTTCGCCTGCCACAGCGATCAGGCGCTTGCCCTTCTCGATGATGCCAGTGAAGCAGAGCGCGAGGTGCTCGGCGCCATGACCTACCAAGCCAACGAGGTCTGGTTGCACACCGACACCCGCTTGTTGCCACGCCGGCGCAAGGCATGGGCCAGCTGGAACTATCGCCTCAATGGGGACGACGCATCACTGCCACTGGTCACCTACAACATGAACATACTGCAGGGTATCGAAGCACCTCACACCTTCTGCGTTACCCTCAATCCCGGCGACGCGGTGGACGAGCGCTGTGTGCTGCGCCGCTTTGTCTATGATCATCCTGTATTCAACCAGGCTTCCCTGGCAGCTCAGGGGCGGCGTGACGAAATCTGCGGCACAGGGCACACCCATTTTTGCGGTGCTTACTGGTACAACGGCTTTCATGAGGACGGCGTACGAAGCGCACTCGATGTGGTGGAACGCCTGGGGGGACGGCTGTGAACAGTGCCCTGCTGACAGGTCAGGTGCGCCATCGCCGCTTTGCGCCGCGGGCACACCATTTTTCCTATGATCTTTATATGCTCGCCCTGGATCTTGACGAGTTGCCACTGCTCGACCAGGGCGGAGCGCGATTCGGTGTTGATCGGCCGGCACTGCTGGCGTTTCATCGCAAGGACTACCTCGGCGACCCGGCGATGCCTCTCAAGGATGCCGTGTGGAAACGGGTGCATGAGCTGGGAGGCAAGGGCGACGGGCGCGTCCTGTTTGTCGGCCATGGCCGCTGTCTGGGGCTTTACTTCAGCCCGGTCAATTTCTACTTCTGCTATGAGGGTGAGCATGCTCGCTGGTTGCTTGCTGAAGTCTCCAATACCCCCTGGAACGAGCGTTTTCACTATCTCATCGATCTCGATGCACCTCGCCCCCAAGGCAAGGCATTCCATGTTTCGCCCTTTATGCACCTGAACATGGACTACCACTGGCGGGTACGACCACCGCAGGCGGGCCGTGGCGATCTGAACGTGCACATCGAAACCCATCCACAACAGGCTGACAGCAAGCTGTTTGATGTCACCCTGGTTCTGACCCCCCGGCCCCTAGACAAGGCGGGAGTGGGGCAGCTGCTGCGACGCTGGCCAAGCATGACACTGACGGTACTGCTTGGCATCTACTGGCATGCCCTCAGACTGTGGCTGAAACGCACCCCTTTTTATTCTCATCCGGAGAGACTCTGAATGGAACTTGTAGCCCCTTCCCGCCCCTTGAGCCAGCTTGATCGCATGGCCCGCAATATTGTGCTTCGCCTGCTGCCCCGTCTGCGGGACGGTCAGTTGACGCTGATTGATGAGAGTGACGGCGATTGCCAAATCCATCGTTTCGGCACTGCCGGCGAGCTTTATGCCGAACTGTGTGTCAGCGATGGCCGCTTCTGGCGCCGCCTGCTGCTGGGAGGCAGTATCGCCGCCGGAGAAACCTGGGTCGAGGGACTGTGGCAGAGCCCGGATCCGGTTGCTCTGGTGCGCCTGCTGGCCCGTAATATGAGCCTGCTGGATACCCTGGAGAGGCGCCTTGGCTGGCTCACATTTCCGTTCAATCGGCTGCGTCATCTGGCCAACCGCAACACACTCAAAGGCTCGCGGGCCAATATCGCAGCCCACTATGATCTCGGCAACGCCATGTACCAGGGTTTTCTCGACCCTAACATGCAGTACTCTTCGGCAATCTACCCCCATGGCGGCGCATCCCTGGATGAAGCGCAGCGACATAAACTGGATCTGATTTGCCAACGCCTGGCGCTGCAGCCGGGAGATCATTTGCTTGAGATAGGTACAGGCTGGGGCGGCCTTGCCATACATGCGGCCAAGCACTACGGCTGCCACGTCACCACCACCACCATATCCCGGGCCCAGCAGGACTATGCCAGGATCTGGATCGAGCACGAAGGCCTGGGAGATCGCATCACCCTCTTGCTGGAAGATTACCGGGCGCTGGAGGGCCAATTCGACAAGCTGGTCTCCATAGAGATGATTGAGGCCGTGGGCCATGCCTTCTTACCCGATTATTTCCAGCGGCTGTCGAATCTGCTCAAACCCGGAGGCCGTCTGTTGCTGCAGGCCATCACCATAGCCGATCAGCGCTTTGAGCAGTACCTGAAAGGCGTGGACTTTATTCAACGCTACATTTTCCCCGGAGGTTGCCTGCCCAGTGTGTCCCACATGACCAACCTGCTGGCCCGCCACACCGACATGGCCTTGGTGCGACTTCATGATCACGGACTGCATTACGCCCAGACACTGCGCGACTGGAGCCAACGCTTCCTCGCCATGGCACCTGAATTGCGACGCCAGGGCTACAGTGATGATTTCATCCGACTTTGGCACTTCTATTTTGCCTACTGCGAGGGTGGTTTCCGCGAGCGCAGCATCAGCCTGGTGCACTTTGAAGCGGCCAAACCCGGGGCCGGCTCCTGGCAATATCCATGAGACGTCAGACCGCATGGCGCTGGGGCCAATTACTTGGGTTCGATATCTACTGGACCCTGGCGGTGGTGCTCCGCTCGCCCTGGCCCCTGCTGCCAATGTTGGCACTGCATCTGTGGCTAACCCCGTCACGGCAGCGGGACCTGTGGCTGCTGCCGCTGGCGGCAGGCGGCTTCAGCATAGACCTGCTGCTCTGGGGCCAGGGAGTGCTGGCGTTTAATGCATTTCCCCTATGGCTGCTGGGGCTTTGGGTCGGCTTTGTTTGGACCCTGCCCCACGGCATGGGATGGCTTGAGCAATGGTCCCCGCTGTGGGTGGCACTGCTTGGTGCCATTGTCGGCCCGCTGGCATATCTGGTCGGAGCCAAGTTCGGCGGTGTGGCACTGCCCTTTGGTGCGCCTTGGTCTGCGGTTGTGCTGGCGCTTATCTGGGCAGTTCTGCTGCCCGTGCTGGTAGCAATAGTCAAACAGCGGAGCAGGCCCCCGGCCAGCGCATCCCATGCCGCACCCCATGCCAAGGAGAGAAAATGAAAGCCATGATCCTTACCGCCAGTCTGTTGCTGGGCTTGCCTGCCGCTGGGGCCCCCATGCTGGCAGAGCTTCAGCCCGTCGGCCAGGGCGAAATGCATTGGCTCTGGTTCAAACTCTATGACGCCACGCTCTACAGCCCCAATGGACGATACCACAAGGATGCTAGGCCCCTGGCGCTGAGCATCCTCTATGCCCGTGATATTGAACGAGAGGATTTGCTGGCAGCAACCCGTGAGGAATGGCAGCGCCTGTTGCAGGAACCAAGAGACCTGCAGGAAAAGTGGCTTTCACAGCTGGCAGCCACCTGGCCGGACATACAGGCCGGCGACAGGCTGACCCTCTATGTCGATAAGGAGGGACACAGCCAGTTTTGGCATGGGGAGCATGCGCTTGGTCAGCTGCTGCCCCCTGATTTCGCCCCGGCCTTTCTGGCCATCTGGCTGGATGAACGCAGCCGCAACCCGGCCCTGACCCGGCAACTGCGAGGAGAGAGTAAACCATGAGCAACAGGTTTTGTATCGTGTGGGCCAGCCTGATGGCATTAGTTATCGGTGGCTGTGGCAATCGCATCGAGGAGTATCGGGGCTCAAGCCCAAATTGGGATTTGGCGAACTTTTTTAACGGCCCGCTGGTGGCCCACGGCATAGTGCTTGACCGCTCGGGTAGCGTAGGCAGCCGCTTTACCGCCACCTTGCAGGGGGATTGGCAGAACGGTAAAGGCCGTCTGTTCGAACAATTCTACTTTGACGATGGTCGCCGTGAAACGCGCACCTGGATCCTGGAGCAGTCAGCCGACGGCAGTTGGCGAGGTCGTGCCGATGACGTTGTGGGTGAAGCCTCGGGCCACACCCAGGGGTTTGCGCTCAATTGGCGCTATACCCTTAACCTCAGGCTGCCGGACGGTGAGCAGGTGAAGGTCGATTTTGATGACTGGATGTATCTGCTGGATCAGCAGCGACTGATTAACCGGGCCGAAATCCAGAAGTGGGGTTTCCGGGTCGGAGAGGTACTGCTGTATATAGAAAAGCTGGAAACTCCATCGGTAAATGGCGCCGGTGACTTGCAGTAACCTTTTGTACCCATGTGGAAGCCAACTCGAGCCAATAAGCGGCATAGCTTGCGCGCTTTGCCGTCATGGACAGCCCCGGTCTGCCAAAGCAGCGTAATTCACTGTATACTGGCGCCCCACTCCCATGTTCCCTGACGGTCAGCGATAGCCTACTGCTCTTGCGTTTATCTATCCGGTAACCGCCCTTCCTGACCTCTCGGAATTGACCTGTCCCTCAAGCTCTTGGGCAGCCAGGGGGTAGTGCAATCAAACAAGACTGGAAAACGCGTTAAATGACTCTGAAACAGCTCAGTGAAACCCCTTTAAAATCAGGCAACTTGGCTAGCGCGGCACTCAACCGCACCTTTTCGGTCGCCCCCATGCTGGACTGGACAGATCGCCATTACCGCTTTTTTGCCAGACTGATGTCCAAAGAAGCCCTGCTCTATACCGAGATGGTGACCACGGGCGCCATCCTTTATGGCCGCGGAGATTACCTGGCCTATAACGAAGAAGAGCATCCGCTGGCACTGCAACTCGGAGGCTCGGATCCCAAGGATCTCGCCGCCTGTGCCAGGCTGGCCGAAGCCCGTGGCTACGATGAAATCAACCTCAACGTCGGTTGCCCTTCAGACAGGGTACAAAATGGTCGTTTCGGCGCTTGTCTGATGGCCGAACCCACACTGGTGGCCGAGTGTGTCGATGCCATGCGGCAACAGGTCGGCATTCCGGTGACGGTCAAGACCCGCATTGGCATTGACGAGCAGGACAGCTATGAATTCCTGACCGATTTCATTTCCAAAGTCGAGGCGGCCGGCTGCGATACCTTTATCATCCACGCGCGCAAGGCCTGGTTACAGGGCCTGAGCCCGAAGGAAAACCGTGAAATCCCGCCACTGGATTATGACCGGGTGTATCAACTCAAACGCGACTTTTCGCAGCTGTCCATCAGCATCAATGGTGGCGTCACCAGCCTGGAACAGGCCAAGGAGCATCTGCAACATCTGGATGGCGTGATGGTCGGCCGGGAAGCTTACCAAAACCCCTATATACTCGCCGGGGTTGATACCGAACTCTGTAACCGCACCTCTCCCGTCATCACCCGGGATGAGGTTATCGGGAAATTACTTCCCTATATAGGAAAACATCTGGCAGATGGCGGACGGCTGAACCATATTACCCGTCATATCATAGGCTTATACCAAGGACTTCCAGGTTCACGGGCCTGGAGGCGTTATCTTAGCGAGAATGCCCACAAGCCGGGTGCCGGGATTGAAGTGGTGGAAGCCGCCATCAAAGCCATGGCCGGCAACGACTGAAGCACATTCAATATCCCCTTTGGTGAAATTCACCACACTTGTGGCAAATTTCACCAAAGGGCAACTACTCATCCTGTCACACATCAGCCTCAAATAAATAAATCAATTATTTATCAACATCTTAATAAGGATTGAAAAGTTGGCACGCCATTTGTAATCACCTGTATGTCACTGGTAACTACAAAGGAATGCCATCATGTTGAATCGTCAAATACGCAAGTTCTCTGCCCCGATAGCTGTCTTGATGATGTTGGGACTGGGAAGTACCACCGCCAATGCCGCCGAGGTGAGCAGCACAGATCTGTTGAGCGCCGTTGAACAAACCGTAAGCGCCAATACCCAGGAAGCACTGAAAGCCTTTGCCACCGAATTGCAGTTGCAATTGCAGGCAGAAGTCGCCACAGCTTGGTATGAAATGGTCGAAGCTGAGCCCCAGAGCAATGAGCAAGCCGACAGCACCGACACTCAGCTGACTCAAGCCAAGGAGTAAGGGGTATGTGGCTGACAGCAGGATTATCGCTGATGACCGCCGCTGTACTTATGCTGCCGGTGGTCACCTTCGCCTTCTGCTCCTGGCTCATCTGCCTGATGCGCTGGCACAGATTCTGATATTGAAAAGTTGATTAGGAGACGCTGAATGTCAATCGAGTCCCGTATGCACAATCCCCGCCGCCTGGTGTGTGGCGTGGCCGCCTCACTGGCACACAAGTTTGGCTGGTCCTGTTTCTGGACCCGGATAGTCACAGCCGTGTTGGTGATACTCAATCCGGCCATGGCACTGCTCTGTTACTTTGCCCTGGCGCTGGTCATGGACAAGTGGGAGCGCTGATCTCTGGTAAATCGCCGGACAAGCGCTCCTCCTGCAACAGGTTTTGTCACAGAGCCTGTCGCAGGAGGAGGGGATCAGCGGCTCTTGCCAAGGAAGGCAGCAAAGCGGTTTTTGGCCTCATCACTCTTGAGCCGTTCGGAGAAGGCTTCCAGCTCAAGATGCATCTGATGCTGCACCCTGTGCTTATGGGGTCGCATCAGTTGTCGGGTGATCCCCAAAGCCTCGGGAGGTTGCTCTGCCAGTTTGTGGGCCTTGGCCAGGGCAAATGCCTGCAACTCGTCCATGGGGACCACATCGTTGAGCAGCCTCATGCACAGAGCATCGTCGGCGCCAAAAGACTCCCCCAGCAATAACAGCTCGGCAGCCTTCTGGTAACCCACCAACTCAGGCAACAGCATGCTGGCACCGGCCTCGGGTACCAGGGCCAGGTTAACGAAGGGTAATTGGAAGCGGGCGGTTTCGTCGGCATACACCAGATCGCAGTGCAGCAGCAAGGTGGTGCCGATACCGACAGCGGCGCCTGAGACCGCAGCCACCAGGGGTTTCTTCAGTTCCAGCAAGCAATAGAGAAAGCGGACGGCAGGATGATTGGCGCCTAAGTCATTATTTTTTAAAAAATCTCCGACATCATTACCCGAGGTAAAACAATGGCCCTCGCCGGTGATGAGAAAGGCACGAATGTCGTTGTCGCTCTCGCCTTGCATAAGGTATTCTGTGAGCTGCCGGTACATATCAAGATCGAGTGCATTGCGCTTATCCGGGCGGTTAAAACGAATAACCCGCACTCCCTGATCATCCTGAACCTGAATGGTACTCATGCGTTGTGTCCTCATAGACATGATGGTTTTACATGGAGTTTATGACATTGAGACAGATATTCAAACAACTGTTTAAAGCCAGTCTGCTGGCCGCTTTCGCCCTGTCGGCCCAGGCCCAAGTCATGGTGATGGACGGTTATGTACGCGCCATGCCGCCCTCCGTGCCCAACAGTGCCGCCTATTTCACCCTCATGAACCACGGCCCGGCCACCAAGCTGGTGTCAGTCTCCTCGCCGGCGGCCGATGAGGCACAGTTGCATACCCTGATCACCGAAAATGAGCTGGTTAAAATGCGCCGACTCGACAGCCTGGAGTTACCCGAGCATGGCACAGTCAGCCTCAGTGAAACCGGCAACCACATCATGTTGCTGGGATTGAAAGCACCGCTGCAGGAAGGACAGAAGATCGCCCTGACCCTGACCTTTGCCGATGGTCAAAGCCTGGAGATCACTTTGCCGGTTGCCAAACAAGGGACCAATGCAGCGCCACACGAACATCACCACTAGGGAGTATGTTAGATGCAAATCACATGGAAGAAGATCCTGGCCCTGGCTGCCACAGTCATACTGATACTGTACGGTGTCAGCATCTGGTGGAGCAGTGAACCCGATGTCCTTGAACCCGAAGTACTGAACACGGAAACCGGCGAAATCATTACCGGCTACGCCACTACCAGTGCCCTGATAAATACCCTGGATACCTTGCTCAGCAAACCCGGTGGTTGGTTATCAAACGACGTGGCACCGCCGTCGGTGCTGATGGACAACATGCCGGCTTTTGAATTCGGTGCTTTGGAACAAGCGCGGGATCTGGCACTGATCATGCGCAAGGAATTCAGCCGCTCCCAGTCCCAGTCCACCGCCGACAACGACCTGTTCGAGGCCCACTCCAAGCTCAACATAGCCCACAGCAACTGGCTGATCCCCAGTGCCGAAAGCCAATACAGTGATGCGATAAAACTGCTCAAGCTGTACCGCGCCCGGATTGCCGACAGCCACAACCAAAATGCCCAGTTCTACGCCCGGGCAGACAATCTCAACGAATGGCTTAAGGAAGTGCAGAAGCGCCTGGGCAGCATGTCCCAGCGCCTGTCGGCCAGTGTGGGACAGGACAGGCTGAATACGGATCTGGCCGGCGATACCGCCGCTCGCCAATCCACGCCCAATCTCGCCAGCCAGCACATTAAAACCGGTTGGTGGCAGATAGATGACGTGTTTTATGAAGCCCGTGGTTCCTGCTGGGCACTGCTTAATTTCATGCGCGCGGTGGAAGTGGATTTTGCCGACGTACTGAAAAAGAAGAACGCCGAAGTCAGCCTGCGACAGATCATCCGCGAACTGGAATCCACCCAGCAAACGGTGTGGAGTCCGATGATCCTCAATGGCAGCGGCTTTGGCCTGGTGGCCAACCATTCCCTGGTCATGGCCAACTACGTGTCCCGCGCCAATGCCGCGGTGATAGATTTAACCAACTTGCTTTCACAGGGTTAATTATGAAAAAAGCTATACTGGCGACCGCTTTGCTTGCCGCTTCTGTTTCTTCGGCCCAGGCCGCCACCGTCATTGGCTTCAAATTGGGAGCCGACTACTGGCACACAGATGTCAGCGGTACTTTTGCTGATGGCAGCGGCCAGCACCAGGGCTTTGACTATGACAGCTCAGCCCAGACCAGTCTGTGGGTGGCGATGGAGCATCCGGTACCGGCACTGCCCAATGTGATGATCCGTCAGAACAGCCTCGATGCCGACGGTGAGCTTAACGGCGAGTTCAGCTTCGGCGGCCGTGACTTCAACGGTCCCCTGAGCGCCAACAGCGATCTGACCAATACCGACTTCGTGCTCTATTACGAATTATTGGACAACGATCTGGTATCACTGGATCTGGGTGCCGCCTACAAGCTGATGGACGGCGCCATCCGGGTTGAACAAGACGGCCTGCCCGGCCAGATGAATATCGACAGCGGTATCATCATGGGTTATGCCAGTGCCAGCATCGGCGTACCCGGCCTGGGCCTGTATGGCTTTGCCGACGTGCTGACCGGCATAGATGAAACCAGTGTCTATGACTATGCCGTTGGTCTGGGATGGGAATTCGATGGTGTGGCCCTGGATACCCGGGTGCGCGGCGGTTACCGTGACTTCAATTTCGACGTCAACAACTTCTCAGATGTCAGCAGCAACATGGAATTCAAGGGCTTCTTTGCCGGTGTAGAACTGGTGTTCTAAGTTGCAGACACAAAAAAAGGGATTGCACTGCAATCCCTTTTTTATTGACTTGCGGTTACGCTAAACGTTGGCGTACCACCTCAAACAGGCATATGCCGGTCGCCACAGACACGTTGAGACTCGACACGCTACCCGCCATGGGAATGGAAATCACACTGTCGCAACACTCACGGGTCAGGCGTCTCAGCCCCTTGCCCTCGGCACCCATGGCGATGGCCAACGCGCCCTTAAGATCCGCCTGGAACAGGTTGCTGTCGGCTTCACCGGCAGCGCCGGCAATCCACACGCCGCGCTCCTGCAAACGTTTCATGGTGCGCGCCAGATTGGTGACCTGAAACAAAGGCACCGTCTCGGCGGCACCACAGGCCACCTTGCTGACGGTTGGCGTCAGTCCGGTGGAATTGTCCTTGGGCACTATAACACCATGGACACCGGCGGCATCGGCATTGCGCAGACAGGCCCCCAGGTTATGGGGATCGGTCACGCCATCAAGGATCAGCAAAAATGGCATTTCTGTCTTGTCGAGCAGTACCTCAAGATCGTTCTCGGTCAACACCTTTGCGGGACGGACCCGCACAATAATGCCCTGGTGCTGTGGACTCTCGGCCTTATCATCCAGGGTCTTGCGGGATGCCGCCTGGGGCTTGACCCCCCAGGTCTGGGCTATGTCCAGCAGCGGCACTATGCGCTCGTCCTGACGGCCACTGAGCAACCACATTTCCAGCACACGTTCGGGGGCATGCTTCAGCAAGGACTCGACCGCATGAATACCAAATACCAATTCCTGTTTTTTCATTTACTTCTTTCTCTTGACTCTTTTCGCTGCCTTGGGCTTTTTAGGGGCATCTTTCTTGGCCGCTGCTGCTGATTTGGCTGCGGGCTTGCCACGGCGCGACTTACCGCTCTTGGCATCACGCTCACCTTTCGCGCCCTTGTCGCCTTTCGCCAGCTTGGCCCCTTCCAGATTTACCCGCTCACGGGCGCTCATGGGACGTTTGGCTCCCTTGCGTCGACCGCCATCGTCACCCACCATCAGCAGGTCGATTTGCCTGTCGTCCAGATTCACCGCTGCCACCTTGACCGTGACCGGATCGCCTATCTGGTAGATCTGGCCCGAATTTTCGCCAATCAGGCGCTGGCGATTGGGATCGTACTGATAGTAGTCATTGCCCAGGCTGGAGATGTGCACCAAGCCATCAATAAACAGCTCATCAAGGCGCACAAACAAACCAAAACTGGTGACAGAGGCAATCACGGCACTGAAGGTATCTCCCACGTGATCCTGCATAAACTCACACTTGAGCCAGTCAGACACATCACGGGTGGCCTCATCGGCGCGGCGCTCGGTATTGGAACACTCTTCCCCGAGTAAATCCAGCTCATCCAGTTGGTAATGGTAGCCCCCATCGGCGGTCCATTTTTCAGTGGCCTCGCCCTGCTCCTTGCTCAGCAGGTAACGGATCACCCTATGCAATACTAAATCGGGATAACGGCGTATCGGCGAGGTAAAGTGGGAGTATTCCTCCAACGCCAGGCCGAAGTGCCCCTCGTTATCCGGGGTATAAATGGCCTGACGCATGGAGCGCAGTAACATCACCTGGATAAGCTCGGCATCGGGACGACCGGCAACCAGTTCCATCAGCGCCTGATAATCGCTCGGTTGCGGCTCCAGACCACCACCCATGCTCAGGCCACGCTCGGCGAGAAAGTCCTTGAACTGGGTCAGCTTTTGCTCTGAGGGCGACTCGTGTACCCGGTACAGCACTTCACCCTTATGCTTTTTGACAAACTTGGCCGCGGCCACGTTTGCCAGGATCATGCACTCTTCAATGATCTTGTGCGCCTGGTTGCGGGCTCTGGGCACTATGCGTTCAATCTTGCGCTGATCGTTGAAAATAAACTGGGTTTCCAGAGTTTCGAAGGCAATGGCGCCACGACCGGCACGCTGCTCATCCAGCGCCAGATACAGCTCCTGCAACACCTTCAGGTGTGGAAACAGCGCCTGATGCTCGGGCTTGATGTCTCCCCCTTCCAGCATGGCCGCCACCTGGGTATAGGTAAAGCGAGCATGGGAATGCATCACAGCCGGGAAAAACTTGTAGCCGGACAGCCCGCCCTTGGCGGATACCGTCATCTCGGCCACCATGCACAACCTGTCCACCCCGGGATTGAGGGAGCACAGGCCGTTGGACAGCTTCTCAGGCAACATGGGGATCACCTGGGACGGGAAGTACACCGAGTTACCGCGGGCACGGGCCTCGGTATCCAGGGCCGAGCCTGTGCGCACATAGTGACTGACGTCGGCAATGGCCACCCACAGGCGCCAACCGCCGCCCTTCTTGCGCTCGGCATACACCGCATCGTCAAAGTCACGGGCATCTTCACCGTCTATGGTCACCAGCGGCAACTGGCGCAGATCAACACGGCCGGCCTTGTCTTCTTCGGTGACTTCATCGGGAATGCGCTTGAGCTTTTTCTCTATGGATGCCGACCAGGTATGGGGCAGATCGTAATTGCGCAGGGCAATTTCAATCTCCATGCCCGGCGCCATCTCCTTGCCCAGCACCTCGGTGATCTTGCCACCGGCACGCACATAGCGCCCGGGACGACGGGTAAGTTCCACCACCACCACATCGCCGTGACGGGCACCGGCCTTATCTTCATTGGCTATCTGGATTTCCTGGGTGATGCGTTTGTCATTGGGCACCACAAAGGCCATGCCGGCATCCACCACCATACGTCCCACCAGGGGGGCGCTGCGCTCGGTCACCAGGCGCACGATGCGGGCGTCGCGGCGACCACGGCGATCGACTCCGGCCTTTTGTGCCAGCACCTTGTCGCCGTGGAAATACAGTTGCATATCGCGTTCGTTGATGAACAGGTCATCACCGCCTTCGTCGGGGCGGAAAAAGCCATAACCATCTCTGTGACCCAGCACAGTGCCACACATCAGATCCATGCGCTCGGGCAGGCCATAGCTCTGGCCACGGGTAAACACCAACTCGCCATCGCGCTCCATGGCACGCAGACGCCGACGCAGGGCTTCCAGCCTTTCTTCATCATGAATATTGAGGGCGTCAGCGATATGATCGCGTGTCAGGGGCGAGGTCTGGGATCTCAGGTAATCGAGGATATATTCCCGGCTGGGGATCGGGTTGTCGTACTTATCTTGTTCACGCTCAAAATGAGGGTCTTTAATCATTCAAATTCCATTGTTTTCTGCCCTCATTCCCGAGGGCGTTCAATAACTCCACATATGCTCACCCCGGGCTCTGGCCACGGAACTGGCGGGCATTTTGGATTCAAGTTGTTGCAGCAGTTTCCAAGCGTCCTGCTTCATTTTTTCATCACCGAACACTTCGTTATAGAGCCAGTGATAGGCAAGTTCATAGTCACGGGGGCTACCGTAACCTTCATTATATAGGCGCACCAGCGCCATACGAGCCAGGAGATCACCGTTTGCCGCCGCCGGTAACACGTACATGACGGCGCGGTTCTTGTCCTTGAACACGTATTTGCCCTCTTCATAATACCGGGCAATTTTCAGCATGGCCTCGGCACTGCCCTGTTCCGCCGCTTCCTTCAACATGGAAACGCCGCGGGCGGGATCGGCCTTAAGGCACACACCGTGAATAAACATTTCCCCCCACAGGAACTGGTAAAGGGGCTGCTTAAGCACTTCGGCCCTGGCTTCTATATCTTGGACCAGCTGGCATTCGTCGTTCTTAACCTTGGTAAGGTAATAACCACCGCGGATCATGTCCAGCAACTGTTCCTGGGTATAGACATCCACCGCCTTGGTTTCGGCGTGGACCAGGCCGGCAACTGACAGACTGAAAATCAATGCAGAGACTGAACGCAACATATCGGTTTCCAACAAAGAAGCAATGACCAATACATCGGCAGTATAACTCAATTCTTGAGTTGGAAGATGCCAATAAAAAGGCCGCTTTACGCGGCCTTATTACTGCATCAGTTGAACGGACTCACCCGGATAAAGGTTTCGTTCCGATCAGGACCGGTAGAGATGATGTCGATTGGAGTTTCGAGGATCTCTTCGATACGCTTGATGTAGTTAATGGCCGCCTGTGGCAGCTGATCCATGGAGGTGGCACCAAAGGTGTTTTCGCTCCAGCCAGGCAGGGTTTCATAAACAGGAGTGACCTGCTCATAACCTTCAGCCGCCAGAGGCGTTACCTTGGTCACAGTGCCGTCAGGCAACTGATAACCCACACAAATCTTCACTTCTTTCAGACCGTCCAGCACGTCCAGCTTGGTCAGACAGATGCCGCTCAGGCTGTTGATCTGGATGGCACGGCGCATGGCCACGGCGTCCAACCAACCCGGACGACGTTTACGACCTGTGGTCGCACCGAATTCATGACCCTTGGTACCCAGGTGATCACCGATTTCACACAGGAGTTCTGTCGGGAATGGACCTGCACCCACACGGGTGGCATAGGCCTTCATGATACCCAGCACGTAGTCCAGATGACGTGGACCAAAACCACTGCCTGTGGCCACGCCACCGGCTGTGGTGTTGGACGAGGTCACGAACGGATAAGTACCGTGGTCAATGTCCAGCAGAGTGCCCTGGGCGCCTTCGAACAGAATGTTTTCACCATTCTTACGGGCGATGTCCAGCAGGTCGGTCACATCGACGCACATACTCTTGAGGTAGTCGGCCATGGCCAGCGCATCCTCAAGGGTCTTCTGGTAGTCAACAGCCTCAACACCATAGTATTCGGTCAGCATGAAGTTGTGATACTGCATCACTTCCTTCAGCTTTTCGGCGAACAGCTCGGCATTGAACAGATCACCCACGCGCAAACCGCGACGGGAAATCTTGTCTTCATAGGCTGGACCGATACCACGACCGGTAGTACCAATGGCCTTGTTGCCACGGGCCTTTTCACGGGCGATATCCAGTGCACAGTGGAATGGCAGGATCAGAGGACAGGCCTCGGAGATCAGCAGACGCTCTTCAACGGGAACGCCGCGCTCTTTGAGCATGTTGATCTCTTTCATCAGGGCATCGGGGGCCAAAACCACACCGTTGCCGATAATGCATTTCACATTATCACGCAATATGCCTGAAGGGATCAGATGAAGAACGGTTTTCTCACCATCGATAACCAGAGTATGACCAGCGTTGTGGCCACCTTGGTAACGAACTACGTATTTTGCCTGTTCTGTCAGAAGGTCGACAATCTTACCTTTTCCCTCGTCACCCCATTGAGTGCCGAGAACAACTACGTTTTTGCCCATTGTTTGCTGCAAGGTTGCGGTTAAAGTGGAATTTTAACAGACCAACAGGGGGGACAAGCAAGATATTTATGAAAAAATAATCAGCAAAACCAGGCCCGCAGTGACCAAACCACCACCGATCCGACGCAAAACATACTGATTTTGATTGGAAATTTCGATCAAATATTGCTTCCAACGATTTGGGAATAATAATGGACCCAAACCTTCTAAAATCAGTACCAGCGCCAGAGACAGCATCATGAGTTGCAGCGACATCTTTCCCTCCTTTTCCTGAGTTTCCAGTGTGACCCGACAACCAAAAACTGGCAAGTGAATCGCAAGTCTTTATTTCAAAGGCACTTTAAATCCAGCCAGGATGTTCTGTCTGGTAATAGCTCCCAAGCTGTGACTTCCTTTACTCAAAGAACGGCCAACGGGTAAACCCTGACTTTCGCCGCTTTCAGCCATTTTAACGGCAGTAAAAATCCACCTGCATAGCAGGTGGCTTTGACACAGCCCCCTAAAAGGGGGCTTAAAAACTAACCTTCCAACCCTAACGCTATTTGCCGTTTCTCTTCTTCTTTGGCTGTCTTTTCCTGGTGCCGTACATATCTACGGATTATGTCTTCGTTTGCTCCTACTGAGTCCACAAAATAACCCCGTTGCCAGAAGTGATTCCCCCAGAGCTTGTGCTTTCTTAAATAAGGAAATTTGGCAAACATCCTGATCGCGGTTCTCCCTTTAACAAAACCCATTAAATCCGACACGCTTAGACTGGGTGGGGTTCTGACTACTAGATGGACATGATCTTCCTGAACATTTAGTTCCACGACTCTGCATTTCTTCATGTTGCAGTAAACATAGATACTTCGATAAAGCTCTCTGCCGAGATTACCTTTCAGGATTTTGTACCTGTACTTGGGTGTCCAAACGAGGTGATACTGACAACGATAGAATACGTGAGACGCGGATTCATATCTGCTCATGCTACTTACTCCTTGATTTGCTGGTAACAAACCGAGGGAGTATTTAGCATGGGCATTCTCCGGGCAAAGCCCCACCAGAACGATCACCACCTCCATAGGAGGTGGTTTTAGGGTGACAATAAAAAACCCGGCACAGGCCGGGTTTTTTGATGCACAAACCTCTCGTCGCGATATTAACGCTTGGAGAACTGTGGCTTACGACGTGCTTTACGCAGACCCACTTTCTTACGCTCAACTTCACGAGCGTCACGGGTAACGAAACCAGCAGCACGCAGAGTAGGACGCAGAGCCTCATCCAGTTGCATCAGAGCACGGGTGATACCGTGACGGATAGCACCGGCTTGACCAGTGATACCACCGCCTTTAACGGTTACATAGATGTCCAGCTTCTCAGTCATTTCAACCAGTTCGAGAGGTTGACGAACAACCATACGAGCGGTTTCACGACCGAAGTAAACATCCAGAGGACGTTGGTTAACGATGATGTTACCACTGCCTACTTTAGCGAATACGCGAGCGGTAGAAGTTTTGCGACGGCCAGTGCCGTAGTACTGTGTTGCAGCCATTTGCTTAATCCCGTTTAGATATCAAGAACTTGAGGTTGTTGTGCAGCGTGGTTATGTTCAGCGCCAGCATAAACTTTCAGCTTGCGGAACATTTCACGACCCAGAGGGCCTTTTGGCAACATACCCTTAACTGCTTTCTCGATGATCATTTCTGGCTTGTGAGCTTGCAGCTTCTCGAAGCTGATTTGCTTGATGCCACCAGGGAAGCCTGAGTGCGAGTAGTACATTTTGCCAGCTGCTTTGTTGCCGGTCACAGTCACTTTCTCGGCATTAACAACGATGATGTAATCACCGGTATCAACGTGAGGAGTGTACTCAGCCTTGTGCTTACCACGCAGGCGACGAGCAATTTCAGTAGCGATACGACCGAGGGTCTTGCCTTCGGCGTCAACAACGTACCAGTCACGAGTTACAGTTTCTGGCTTAGCAGTAAAAGTCTTCATTATTACAAAAACCCAAAGTTAAATTCTGTCTCACATGTTACCTGTTGTCAGATAACACAAAATTGCCTTTCCCGTGCCCCTTCGAGCAGAGAAATTGGCTATTAAAATCCGCCCAATTGGCGGAGTAACGTGGGCAGGTGGCGGATTATAGCCAAGACCTGGTTAAAAATCACCTGCTTTTTCACATTGAAAATAAAAATCCGCGACTATCAGGGCAAGTGTTCCAGTGCCAGGTAATCGTGGGATTGCATTTCAATCAAGCGAGAGCGGCAACGGCGGAACTCGAAGCTTAACTGACCGTCGGTATAAATCTGTTCCAGGGGTACCGCGGCCGAAATAATCAGCTTCACATGGCGCTCATAGAACTCATCCACCAGGGCCAGGAAACGGCGGGCAATGTCATCGCCGGTCTGCTGCGCCCCCATCTGCTCAAGACCACTGAGCAGCACGGTATGATACAGGCGAGCCAACTCCATATAGTCACGTTGGCTGCGGGGGCCGTCACACAGGGCACGGAAGTCCGCCAGTAACACCCCCTGGGCCTGCTGGCGAATCACTATATCCCGTCCTTCAATTTCGATGCTGTCCCGACTGATTTCAGACTCGGGCGCCAACTGGGCAAAATAGCTCAACAGGTTGGTATCTGCCTGGGGATCGAGCGGGTGATGGTAAATCTCCGCCTGCTCCAGGGTGCGCAGACGATAGTCAATGCCCGAATCCACGTTCAATACCTGACAATGCTTGTTGATGAGGGCAATGGCCGGCAAAAAGCGCGCCCGCTGCAACCCGTTGCGATAGAGATCGTCGGGAATAATATTGGAGGTGGCCACCAAGACTACCCCTTCCCGGAACAGCGCCTCAAACAGGGTGCCGAGCAGCATGGCATCCGTGATATCGGAGACAAAAAACTCATCAAAACAAATGACCTGATAACGTTCGGCCATTTGTTTGGCAATTACCAGCAGCGGATCCCGGGTGCCCTTGAGCCGGTCCAGATCCAGATGCACCTGATGCATGAAGCGGTGAAAGTGCGCCCTGAGCTTGCGTTGACCGGGCAGGGCCTCATAGAAGGTATCCATCAGGTAGGTTTTGCCACGCCCCACCCCACCCCACAGGTACAAGCCCAGAACAAAATCATCGCTCTTGCCAAAGCCAATGCGGCTGCCGAGGCGGCTGAGCAAGCCCTTTGGGGCCTGAGCCTCAAGCAAAGCCTCGTAGACCCGTTGCAAGGCTTTGACCGCCTGCTCCTGGGCGAGGTCGTGGGAAAAACCTTCGCGGGTCAAATCCTGTTGGTAATGCTGCCAGGGACTCAGATGCGACACTTGAATTCTTCTCTTCTAGCCTTATATGAAAATCGCAGCATGTTACCATGGCCGGCACGGCTAAGGTATAGCAGCGGCCAGACCGCAGGGTGTCGTTCCGATACCGGGGCTGGCAGTTGGACTTAAAGGATTGATTAACCTTTGTTAATCAACACGAACTTTGATGCAACCCCCGAGTCGGAGGAATTAAACTGGAGCCAATTCCAGATAATCCGATACCCAGATTTGGAGCCTAACAGCCATGAAAACCAAACTCAGTCTAGTTTCTGCCGCCATTCTCAGTGCCAGTCTGACCCTGGTACCCGCCGTATCCCAGGCAGCCTTACCGCAAGTCTTTGAAGGTCAAACCATGCCGAGCCTGGCCCCCATGCTGGAGCAAACCACCCCGGCGGTCGTGTCGGTCGCCGTTTCCGGCACCCATGTGTCCAAACAAAGAGTTCCGGATGTGTTCCGCTATTTCTTTGGCCCCAACGCCCCCCGCGAGCAGGTTCAGGAACAGCCCTTCCGCGGCCTGGGCTCGGGGGTGATTATCGATGCCGACAAGGGCTACATAGTCACCAACAACCATGTGATCGATGGCGCCGACGAGATCAAAATCGGTTTACACGATGGTCGGGAAGTGGAAGCCAAGTTAATTGGCACCGACAGTGAGTCCGATATCGCCCTGTTGCAGATAGAAGCCAAGAACCTCACCGCCATCAAGGCCGCCGACTCAGATAAGCTGCGAGTGGGTGACTTTGCAGTGGCCATAGGCAATCCCTTTGGCCTGGGACAGACGGTTACCTCGGGAATCGTCTCGGCCCTGGGGCGTAGCGGCCTTGGCATCGAGATGCTGGAAAACTTTATCCAAACGGACGCCGCCATCAACAGTGGTAACTCGGGCGGAGCGCTGGTGAACCTGCGCGGCGAATTGATAGGCATCAACACCGCGATTGTGGCCCCCGGAGGCGGCAACGTGGGGATTGGTTTTGCCATTCCCGCCAACATGGTGCATGCCCTGGTGCAACAAATTATTGAGCACGGCGAAGTGCGCCGCGGTGTACTGGGGATCTCCGGGCGGGATCTCGACAACCAGTTGGCTCAGGGCTTCGGTCTTGATACCCAGCACGGCGGCTTCGTCAATGAAGTCCTCGCCGACAGCGCCGCCGAAAAGGCCGGTATCAAGGCCGGCGATATCATAGTCAGCGTCAATGGCCGTAAGATCAAATCCTTCCAGGAACTGAGGGCCAAGGTGGCCACCCTGGGGGCCGGCGCCAAGGTGGAGCTGGGTATTATCCGCGACGGTGACGAAAAAACCGTGAAGGTCACCCTCGGCGAAGCCAGTCAAACCACGGCCGCAGCAGGTGAAGTACATCCGCAACTCTCGGGGGCAAAATTGGAAAATGCCGATAAAGGAGTGGAGATCACCGAACTTGATCAGGGCTCTCCAGCAGCACTCAGTGGCCTGCAAAAAGGCGACCTGATTGTCGGCGTCAATCGCTCCCCCGTAAAAGATCTCAAGCAACTGCGTGAAAGGCTCAAGGAGCAGGACGGTGCCGCAGCACTGAAGATCCTCCGGGGCAGAACCCAACTGTATCTGGTACTGCGCTAAGCCCAGAAGCCCAGCTCCCATGCTGGGCTTCTTCTTGATAACCATGCTAATCTAGCTCAACTTTTTAACGTTCACTGTCCCTGATGATGAAACACACACTGCTCTATTTCACCAAAGCCATTGTCTTCGGTCTCTTGATGGCTGCGGTGTTCCTGCTGGTCAATCACTTGCTAGGCAATCAGGCCAATAATCTGTTCCGTGCGAACGATGACAATACCGCCGAACTGTCCTTTGCCAAGGCGGTTCGCCGGGCGGCTCCGGCGGTGGTAAATATTTATAGCCTCAGCATAGACCAGCGCCAACCACTCAATTCCGGCGCCCTGCAGGGACTGGGCTCGGGCGTTATCATGAGCAAACAGGGCTATGTACTGACCAATTACCACGTGATCAAAAAGGCCGATGAAATAGTGGTGGCCCTTCAGGATGGACGCAGGTTCAGCGGCGAGGTGGTAGGCTCGGATCCGGAAACCGACTTGTCGGTACTCAAGATTGAAGGCGATAACCTGCCTGTGGTGCCACTCAATCTCAATTCCCTGCCCCAGGTGGGGGATGTGGTGCTGGCCATTGGCAACCCCTACAACCTGGGACAAACCATCACTCAGGGCATTATCAGCGCCACAGGCCGAAATGGTTTGAGCTCTGGCTACCAGGATTTCCTACAAACCGATGCCGCGATTAACGCCGGCAATTCGGGCGGTGCCCTGGTGGATACCGCAGGAGTACTGGTGGGTATCAATACCGCCGCATTTCAGATTGGCGGCGAGGGTGGCGGCCATGGCATCAACTTCGCCATTCCAATCAAATTGGCCTATTCCATCATGGGCAAGCTCATCGAAAATGGACGGGTTATCCGCGGCGCCATGGGTTTCTCGGGCATGCCAGTGGTGCCCGTGATGGCCCAGATCCTCAAGCTGCCCGATTTGCGTGGCGTTATCATTACCGATATTGATGCCGCGGGACCGGCCGCCCAAGCCAAGTTAATGCCAAGGGATGTGATAATTCAGTATGCCGGCGAAGATGTACCCGGTGTGGATATGCTGATGGACAGGATTGCCGAAACCGCCCCCGGGACCGAGATCACTATGACCATAATCCGTAAGGGAGAGTCCTATACCGTTCCCGTGATAATTGGTGAGAAGGTGAGCCAGTACAATTAGCCCGCATCCCTTCCGTAAATACTAAAAAAATGCCCGGCGTGTCCGGGCTTTTTATTGAGGTATTTGTTGAGTAGGCTATCAGCGCTTATCCGAAGGGCTGGCCAAATCCACCAGCCGGACCCAAAATGCCATTTCTAAACACACCCCCAGGGCCAACAGCACCATGGATGGCATTTTTGCACCGGCGAGATAACTCACCGCCGCGGCAAGCAGCAACAGTGCCGGCACCGCCCACCTTGCAATCTTCATCATGTCCATGGCTCCCAATGCCAACCGAGATTTGTAACCATCCTATAACAAAAAAACCACCGGTCAAGGTGGTTTTTTAAGCATCATATTCCAAAAAATAATCAGCGGATCCTTTCTACCGAACCGCCAAGACCGGAAAATTTGGACTCGATGTGTTCATAGCCGCGATCCAGATGATAGATGCGATCCACTATGGTCACGCCGTCGGCCATCAGACCCGCGATCACCAGGCTGGCTGAGGCGCGCAGATCGGTAGCCATCACCTGGGCACCGCTCAAGCGCTCGACCCCGTGAATAATGCAGGTATGACCTTCCAGCTCCATATCCGCCCCCATGCGCATCAGCTCGGGCACGTGCATAAAGCGGTTTTCAAAAATGGTCTCGGTCACATTGGCAGAACCCTCTGCCAAGCTGTTAAGCACACAGAACTGCGCCTGCATATCGGTTGGAAATGCGGGATAAGGCGCCGTTTTGATGTTAACTGCCTTGGGTCTCTGACCTTTCATATCCAGAGCAATCCAATCGGGCCCGGTGCTAATCTCGGCACCTGCATCTTCCAGCTTGGCCAATACCGCCTCCATGGAACCCGGATCCGCCGACAGGCAACGAATGCTGCCGCGGGTCACGGCCGCAGCCACCAGAAAGGTACCTGTCTCAATTCTGTCAGGCATGACCCGGTAGTGGCAGCCGCTCAGCTTTTCAACACCGGTAATTTTCAGTGTGGCTGTGCCTATGCCGGAAATCTTGGCCCCCATGGCCTGCAGGCAGTGGGCCAGATCTATGACTTCAGGTTCACGGGCGGCGTTCTCAATCACGGTTTCGCCGTCTGCCAGGGCTGCGGCCATCAGCAGGTTCTCGGTGGCACCGACGCTGACCATATCCATAAAGATGTGGGCGCCCTTGAGGCGACCATCGACCCGCGCCTTGATATAACCTTCCTTGACCTCAATTTTGGCGCCCATTTGCTCCAGCCCCTGCAAATGCAGGTTAACCGGGCGGGCACCTATGGCACAGCCACCGGGCAGGGACACGTCGGCCTTGCCGTAGCGTGCCAGCAGGGGACCCAGGATCAGGATCGAGGCCCGCATGGTTTTCACCAATTCATAGGGGGCCACAAAATGGTTGATATCGGCGCAGTCGATGCGCACTGTGCCATCCTGCTGCTCAACCCTGGCCCCCAGGCATTGCAATAACTTGCAGCTGGTGTCCACATCCTTGAGCTGCGGTACGTTGGTTACCACAAACTCACCTTCGGCAAGTACACCGGCCATCAGAATCGGCAAGGCCGCGTTCTTGGCTCCGGAGATCACCACATCGCCGGCAAGCGCTCCGCTTGCCTGAATCTTTAATTTATCCACTACGGCTCGCTTACATGTTGAAGACTTTTTCACGCTTCCACTGGGTGGGCGTAAAGGTCTTGATTGACAGGGCGTGCAGGGCACCGCTGGTGATCTGTTCCATCAGAGGGGCATAAATGGCCTGTTGTTGTTTGATTCGGCTCATGCCTTCAAAGCACTCACCCACGGCCAAAACCTGGTAATGGCTACCGTCGGTGGTCACCCGCACTTCTTCCAGTTGCAGGGCGGCTTTCAAAATCTCTTCAATCTGTTTGCAATCCATGGATGGCTTAACCTTTAGTTACTGGTCTTTTCATTAAAAAAGACGTCTAAATCGTACAGAGCGATCAGCTTACTGATCTGTGGCGCAGGATTGACCAGCGTCAGGGCTTGGCCACGACTTGCGGCACCTTGCCACAATTCCAGCAAAAATGCGATGCCGGCACTGTCGCTGTATTCAAGCTCACTCAAATCGAGGCGACCTGTGCTTGCAGCAATCAAGTCTCCCTTTTGGTCGCTCAGACGCCTGACCTCAGCGGTATCCAGGCGTCCCCTGATCCGGCAGCTGTCACCGTCACAGATAAACTCGATCACTGGGCGGCCACCTTTTCGATTTTGTCTTTGCGGCTCACCTTGGCTACGGCTTTTTCCTTCAGCATGTTAATCACAGCATCTATGCCCTGCTGGCGGATGATATTGCCTATTTCGGATTGTTTGGAGGACAGCAGGCTGACACCTTCGGCCACCAGATCAAATGCCTTCCAGCTGTCATCCTTCAAGCGACGTACCTTGAACAGCAGCTTGATTGGCGGACGGCCTTTCTCAATGATCTGCACATTGACATCCACCATTTTCTCACCGGCAAAGTCGGCCGCCGGGGAAAACTCCACCGCCTGATTGGTGTATTCGGTAAAAGCCTGGGCATAGGTAGCCACCAGGTATTCCTCGAACGCCGCCACGAAACGATTGCGCTGGTCTTCGGTGGTCTCTTTCAGATACTGGCCCAGCACCTTGTATGACGCATACTTGTAATCTATGTAGGGCATCAGCTCTTCACGCACTATCACCTTGAGGTGATCCTGATTGGCTTCAATCAGGTCGTGATCGCGATTGAAACGGTCAAAGGTATTGTTGGACACCTCACGCACCATGGCGTAGGGGTCCATGGTGTTGACCTCAGCGGCCTGGGCCAGGCCCAGCCACAGACTCAGTATCAGGCCAAGTACGACTTTAAACATGGCTTGCTCTCCTATTTATCCTTGGAACCCATACTGTACAGGAACTGACCTATCAGATCCTCCAGTACCAGTGCAGAACGGGTGTCTTCAATACGATCGCCATCGGCCAGGATGGCAATATCATCATCAACAAAACCGGGAACCAGGCCCAGGAATTGCTCCCCCAATAAGCCCGAGGTCAGTATCGCCAGGCTGCTGGTTTCGGGAAAGCCGGCATAACGCTTGTCCATGGTCAAAGTTACTACCGGTTCCAGCTTGTCAGCATCCAGGTTAATGGCACTGACACGGCCAACCACCACACCGCCGACCTTCACCGGTGAGCGCACCTTAAGGCCCCCCACATTGGCAAATCTGGCGTACAGGGTGTAGGTACCCTCGTTGGTATTCACTTCCACATTGGCGACCTTGAACACCAACACCAAAAAGGCGGCGATGCCGGCCAGCAGGAAGGTTCCAACCAAAATCTCTATTTTACGTGTCGACATCTCTTTACCCTTGTAGCAAATCCTTCAGCAACGTATGCATTAACCAAACATGATAGCGGTAAGCAAAAAATCCAGGGCCAATACCGCCAGGCTGGATTGCACCACGGTTGAGGTGGTGGCCTTGCTGATCCCCTCGGGGTTGGGCACCACCTCATAGCCCCGATACAGGGCTATCCAGGTCACCACCACGGCAAAGACCACGCTCTTTATCAAACAGTTCACTATATCCTGGCGCCATTCCACCGAGGCCTGCATGATGGACCAGAAGGAACCACTGTCAATGCCCTTCCATTCCACGCCCACCAAGTGGCCACCCCAGATCCCCACAGTGGAAAACAGTATGGCCAGCAGCGGCATACTGATCACCCCGGCCCAGAATCTGGGCGCGATAATTTGCCGCAGGGGATCTATGGCCATCATCTCCAGGCTGGAAAGCTGTTCTGTGGTTTTCATCAGGCCAATTTCTGCCGTCAGCGCCGAACCGGCACGGCCGGCAAACAGCAGCGCTGTGACCACAGGCCCCAGCTCCCGCAATAGACTCAGGGACACCATGGGGCCCAAACTGTCCTCCGTGCCAAAATCCACCAATATCGTGTATCCCTGCAGTGCCAGTACCATGCCGATAAACAACCCGGACACCAGGATGATCACCATGGACTGCACACCCACAACGTAAAGCTGTTTGATCAGCAGTGGCGTGCCCTTGGCAGGTCTTGGCACCCGCATCACGGAGCGCCACAGCATGACCCCGGCCCGACCGAGACCGGTCACCAAGTCTATCGTCCATCCGCCCAGACGGGCGATTGCATCAACCAACACCCAATAACTCCTTTTTGTAATCCGCCGCCGGATAATGGAATGGCACCGGGCCATCGGGCTCACCACCGATAAACTGTTTCAACTGGGGATTGTCAGCCTGTTTAAGCTCAGCAGGCGTACCGTGAGCGATGATTTTGCGGTCGGCAATCACATACACATAATCGGCAATGCCGAGCACCTCATCCACATCGTGGGAGACCACAACCGAGGTCAAATTGAGAGCGTCGGATAACTCCCTGATGAGCTTAACCAGCACCCCCATAGAAATGGGATCCTGACCGGCAAAGGGCTCATCGTACATCACCATTTCCGGCTCCAGCGCTATGGCGCGGGCCAAAGCCGCCCGCCTTTGCATACCGCCGGACAATTCATTGGGCATCAGGAAAGCGGCACCGCGCAGCCCTACCGCCTCCAGCTTCATCAACACTATGCGGCGAATGATGGATTCCGGCAGCCCCGAGTGCTCCCGCAGTGGGAATGCAGTGTTATCAAACACATTCATATCGGTAAACAGGGCGCCGCTCTGGAACAGCATGCTCATGCGCTTGCGCAATTCAAACAGTTCACTGCGACTGGCCTGATGAACATCGACACCATCAAACAGCACCTGGCCCTGATCCGGAGTCAATTGCCCCCCGATCAATTTCAGCAGCGTGGTTTTACCTATGCCGCTGGGCCCCATGATGGCCGTCACCTTGCCCCTGGGAATGGATAAACTGATATCGTCATAAATAATCCGCTCACCGCGGCTGAATCCCAGATTACGGATTTCGACCAGCGTACTGGCAGTTTGATTCATAGTGGATTCCGGTAACTGAAATGGGGTGACATAGGCCGTCCTGGCACAGTGCTGAAGAGGGGCAAATTGTACGGAATTGCACAGCTGGCTACAACCGCCTGCAGACTAACTTCCTACTGATACTTTCAATTTGCCTGATTTCCAGCGAAAATGCGCCTTTAACACCAATATTATTGTGAATAAATGTTATTCAATATTTTCCTGTTGGTTGCCGGTTTAGCCGTTCTGGTATGGAGTGCGGACAAGTTCGTCTACGGCGCTGCCGCGTTCGCCCGCAATATGGGACTGCCCCCCATGCTGATAGGCTTGACCATAGTCGCCATGGGTTCCTCGGCGCCTGAGATGTTTGTCGCTGCCACCGCCTCCATGGAAGGTATGATGGATACGGCCATAGGCAATGTGTTGGGCTCCAACATAGCCAATATCACCCTGATCCTGGGTCTGACGGCCTTGCTGGGTGCCATTGGTGTCAGCTCCCAGACTCTCAAACGGGAAATTCCCTTGATGCTGGGCGCCACAGTGCTCGCCGGTGTCTTTCTCCATGACAAACTGTTCACCCGCACCGAAGGTGTGATACTGCTGCTGATGTTCCTGGCCCTGATGGCCTATCTTATCTGGCATGCCACGACCAGCAAGGAACAGGACCCCTTGGCCGATGAAGCCGACAGTGAAATTCCCCGGGATGTACCGACGCCCAGGGCGCTGATGTGGTTGGTCGTGGGCATAATCCTGCTGCCACTGGCTGCCAACTGGATGGTGGAAGGCGCAGTGGGCATAGCCAAATTCTATGGCCTGTCCGATCTGGTCATTGGCCTCACCATCATCGCCGTTGGCACCAGCTTGCCGGAACTGGCGGCCTGCGTCGCCGGGGTGCTGAAAAAGGAAGACGATCTCGCCATAGGCAATATCGTCGGCTCCAACATATTCAATATTCTGGCAGTGCTGGCGTTACCGGGCTTGATAGCGCCCGGCGCCATTGACGCCCAGGCTGCCGGACGTGACTTTTACATGGTATTGGCCACCAGCGCAGCCCTGGCGCTGCTGGTATTGACCACGGGTCGCAAGCGTCAGTTACAACGCTGGCACGGCGTGGTACTGCTGCTGATCTTTGGCGCCTACCAATACCTGTTGTTCCAAAGCCACGCATAGGCACCAGGCAATAACGAGAGAGAGTTTTATGCTAGACAGAAAGCAGCTGCGCCAATGGGGCAGAAAGGTCATCGATATAGAGAAAGCGGCGCTGGACAACCTGTACCAGTTCGTCGACAGCGATGAATTTGCCGACGCCTGCGAACTGATACTGCAATGCACCGGTAAGGTGATAGTCATGGGCATGGGTAAATCCGGGCACATTGGCAACAAGATTTCCGCTACCCTGGCCAGCACGGGCACACCGGCATTTTTCGTGCACCCTGGCGAAGCCAGCCATGGCGACCTGGGCGTACTGAGCAGCAATGACATAGTGCTGGCCATCTCCAATTCCGGCGAATCGAGCGAAATCCTGACCCTGATGCCGGTCATCAAGCGCCAGGGCATTCCCATGATAGCCATGACAGGCAAGCCCGAATCCACCATGGCCAAGCTGGCGCAATTGCATCTGTGTATCAAGGTACAGGAAGAAGCCTGTCCCCTCGGCTTGGCACCCACCTCCAGTACCACAGCCACTTTGGTGATGGGCGATGCCCTGGCCGTGGCCCTGCTGCAGGCCAAGGGCTTCACCAAGGACGACTTTGCCCTGTCTCATCCGGGCGGCGCCCTGGGACGCAAGTTGCTGCTCAAGGTCAGTGATGTGATGCACAAGGGTGACGACCTGCCCTTGGTGGGACACGATATCTGTATTACCGAGGCCCTCTACGAGATCTCCAAAAAAGGCCTGGGTATGACCGCCATTATCGATGAAGACGGCCGTCTGGAGGGGATCTTCACCGACGGTGATCTCAGAAGGGTGATAGACGCCCAGATTAACCTGAGACAAACCCGGATTGCCGAGGTTATGACCCGCAACTGCATCACCACCAGCGCCGACATTCTGGCGGCCCAGGCCCTGAAACAGATGGAAGACAAAAACATCAACGGCCTGATAGTGGTCGATGCCGACAAGCGTCCCATAGGCGCCCTCAACATGCTGGATATGGTCAAGGCCGGGGTGATCTGATGAGAGAAGCACTCTATGGCCCGGTCTCAGAGACCAACTGGCAGAAAGCCGAACAGATAAAACTGCTTATTTGCGACGTGGATGGGGTATTTTCCGATGGCCGAATTTACCTGGGTAACCAGGGCGAAGAACTCAAGACCTTCCACACCCGCGACGGCTTCGGGGTCAAGGCCCTGCTCGGCGCAGGTATCCAGGTGGCAGTGATCACAGGCCGCAAGTCACAGATTGTTGAGAACCGCATGAAGGCGCTCGGCATCAAGCACATTTATCAGGGCGTGGACAACAAGTTCGAACCCTATGAGGAGCTGCTGAAGCTCTACGGCGTCAGCGCCACACAGACGGCCTATATAGGCGATGACATGGTGGACTTGCCCGTCATGCAGGCGGTAGGCCTGTCGGTCTGTGTTGCCGATGGTCATCCCTGGGTCAGACGGCATGCGGACCTGGTCACCTACCAGGGTGGCGGTTTTGGCGCCCTGCGGGAGCTGGCCGACCTGTTGCTGATGGCCCAGGACAAGTTTGATAGCGCCCACGGGATGAGCGTATGAACCGGGTGACCCTGGCCATTATCGCCTTCTTCGGCACCGCGCTGCTGCTCTACTGGCAGGTGCAGTCGAAACAGAATGCGGGCGAAGGCAAGCAAACCCCATCCTTACTGCAACCGGACTTTATCGCCACCGAGCTGCGCAGTGTCGAATACAATGACAAAGGCCAGCTCAGCAGCAAGGTGAGTGCCAGCTACATGGAGCATTTCCAGGCCAGCAACATTACCGAATTCACCGAGCCCGTGTATCTGATTTACCCCAATGAAGGTGCGGCCCAATGGCGTCTGTCCGCCGGTCGCGGCAAGCTCAGCAAAAACAGCGGCAAGGTGGTACTGGAGCAGGACGTGCAAATCCAGGCCATCAGCCAACAGGAACCGCTGCAAAATCTGTCCACCAGCTATCTGGAGCTGGATTTGAACACTATGATAATGACTTCGGATAGGCCAATTCTGGTCTTAGGCAACGGATTCAATGTCACCGGCCAAGGTCTGTACGCCGATCTCAATGCCCAGGAAGTCAAACTGCTCAGTCAGGTAAAAGGAAGCTATGAACCCAAGTAAAACCCTGCTGGCACTGGCACTGTGCCTGTGCACCACCATGGCCACAGCCAAAAACAACGACCTGTTGCAGGAAGTGAAAATTGCCGCCGCCACCCAATTTGCCGACATCAAGAACAAGAGGGTGGTCTATGGTGGGCCGGTACTGCTGACCCAGGGCAGCCTGAAGATTAACGCCCAGGAACTCAGTGCCTATACAGATGAAGCCACGGGACAAAGGGTATTGGTGGCCAAGGGCCAGCCCGCCACCTACAGTCAGACCCTGGATGACGGCCGCGAGGCCAGCGCCAGCGCCAATGAGATTAGCTACAACATGGACAATCGCACCATGACGCTCACGGGCAATGCCAAAATCGAGCAGGAAGGTAGCCAGGTCAGCGCCGACAAAATCGTCTATGACATTGAAAAGCAGCAGCTGAAGGCCGACAGTAGCCAGAAGGGTGACGAGCGGGTAATTACCATCATCAAGCCCGAGAATTACCAGGAACAGCTGGAGCCCAAGCCCGAAGAACAGGATCAGAATAAGGAGCCGGTTCGCCAATGACGGAACTGACCCTTAAGGCCAGCAACCTGGCCAAAAGCTACAAGAACCGCACCGTGGTCAAGGACGTCAGTCTGAGCGTGCGCACCGGCCAGGTGGTCGGCCTGCTGGGTCCCAATGGCGCCGGCAAAACCACCACTTTCTACATGGTGGTGGGGTTGGTGAAAAGTGACAAGGGCAGCATCCATATCAACGAAGACGATCTGACCCTGGACCCCATGCACCTGCGGGCCCGCAAGGGCATAGGCTACCTGCCCCAGGAAGCCAGTATTTTCCGTAAGCTGTCCGTGTATGACAACATCATGGCGGTACTGCAAACCCGCAAGGAGCTGGACCAGGATCAGCGCGAAGAGGAACTGGAGCAGCTGTTGGAAGAGTTCCACATCACCCATATCCGCGACAACATGGGCATGTCCCTGTCCGGTGGTGAACGGCGCCGGGTCGAAATCGCCCGGGCCCTGGCCGCCAATCCGCGCTTTATTCTGCTCGATGAACCTTTCGCCGGCGTCGATCCTATTTCGGTCATCGACATCAAGAAAATAATTGAGCAGCTCAAGAGCCGCGGCCTCGGCGTATTAATCACAGATCACAACGTCAGAGAAACCCTTGATGTCTGTGAAAAAGCCTACATAGTCAGCCATGGCAACCTCATCGCCGAAGGCACCCCTGCCGAGATTCTGGACAATCAGCAGGTGCGGGCGGTGTACTTGGGTGAGCAATTCAGGCTATAGTTAAATTTAGCCTGATCTCTATCTCATTAAGGAAGAGTGCAACTGGCCAGCAGTTCACAAAACTGATAGAAAACAGCTTTCTGATAACAATAACAGTCAAGGATCCGCAGTAGATGAAAGCGTCACTCCAGCTCAAGCTGGGCCAACAACTGACCATGACGCCGCAATTGCAACAGGCCATCAGGCTGTTGCAACTTTCTTCACTTGAACTGCAACAGGAAATTCAACAAGCGCTGGATTCCAACCCATTGTTGGAGCTGGACGATGACCAATTCGACAGCCAGGAGCGCAGCGATTCAGACCACAGGGAGCAGGACGACTTCTCCGAGCCCGTCACCGCCAGCAGTAACGATGACAGCTCCACCCTGGAAACCTCCGACGCCCTGACCCAGCAGTCCATGCCCGATGAATTGCCCATGGATACCACCTGGGACGAAGTGTTCACCGCCGCCCCTGCTTCCGGCAGCGGCTCCATGATGCGCGATGATGATATGCCCTTCCAGGGAGAGACCAGCGACGGTCTTTATGAACACCTGGAATGGCAAAAGAACCTCACCCCTTTCTCAGACACCGACATGGCCATAGCCACCGCCATCATAGACGCCATAGATGAACGCGGTTACCTGACCCAGACCACGGAAGACATACTCGAAGCCATGGGCGACGATGAAGTGGAGCTGGACGAAGTGGAAGCCGTACTTAAGCGCATCCAACACTTCGACCCCATAGGGGTGGCGGCAAGGGACCTCAGTGAATGCCTGCTGATCCAGCTGGCCCACTTTGCCGCCGACACACCACACCTGGAAAACGCCAAACTACTGATCCGCGACCATCTGGATCTGATTGCCGCCCGGGACTTCCGCACCCTAATGCGTAAAACCCGTCTGAAGGAAGATGAGCTGCGTGAAGCCATAGTGCTGATCCAGAGCCTCAATCCCCGTCCGGGCGAACAGGTCACGTCCGGCAAGGACGAGTACGTTATCCCCGACGTCTCTGTGAGTAAGAAAAATGGCCGCTGGGTGGTGGAGCTCAATCCCGATTGCATGCCCAAGCTCAACGTCAATCAGCATTACGCCGCCATGGCCCGCACCAGTCGCAGTCAGGCCGACAGCCAGTTTATCCGCGGCCATCTGCAGGAAGCCAAGTGGTTTATCAAGAGCCTGGAAAGCCGCAACGACACCCTGCTCAAGGTGGCCAATTGCATAGTGCAGTTCCAGCAGGGCTTTTTCGAATACGGTGAAGAAGCCATGAAGCCCATGGTGCTGAACGACATAGCCGAAGCGGTGGAAATGCATGAATCCACCATTTCCAGGGTGACCACCCAAAAGTACATGCATACCCCTCGGGGCATTTTCGAATTGAAATATTTCTTCTCCAGCCATGTCAGTACGGAAGACGGAGGAGAATGCTCGTCTACGGCCATCCGCGCCTTTATCAAGAAGTTGGTGGCTGCAGAAAATCAGAAGAAACCATTGAGCGACAGCAAAATGGCGGAACTTCTGGCGGAACAGGGAATCAACGTTGCTAGACGTACCATTGCAAAGTACCGTGAAGCAATGCTGATCCCGCCGTCAAACCAGCGTAAAAGCTTATAACTCACTGTAAATACTGGAGGAAAGTGTCTATGCAAATCAATCTGACTGGGCACCATATCGAAATTACAGATTCACTGCGTAACTATGTAGAGAGCAAATTTACCAAGCTTGAACGCCACTTCGAACAGATCAATAATGTGCACGTTGTTCTCAATGTTCAAAAAATGCAGCAGATTGCAGAAGCCAAGCTGCACCTCAATGGTGGTGAAGTGTTTGCCACGTCTGAGCATGAAGACATGTACGCCGCCATCGACGCTCTGATTGATAAATTGGATCGTCAGGTCATCAAACACAAAGAGAAACTGACTAAGCACTAAAAGATGGAACTGAGTACCATCCTGAGGCCGGAGTGCACCACCTGTGCCACTCCGGGCAGTAAGAAAAAGGTACTGGAACTGATCAGCGATATCGCCAGCGCCCAGTACCCCACCCTCTCTTCTCAAGAGATCTTCGAAAGCCTATTGGCCCGAGAAAAAATGGGAAGCACAGGCATAGGCAATGGTATTGCCATCCCCCATGGCCGCCTGAACAGCATAGAGACCCCGATCGCCGTGCTGGTCAAATGTGAAGAGGCCATCAGCTTTGACGCCATAGATAAACAACCGGTTGACATACTGTTTGCGCTGCTGGTGCCATCGGACCAATGTCAGCAGCACCTGAGCACACTCGCCGCCATGGCAGAAAAGCTCAACGACAAGCAGATCATCAAGCAACTGCGCAAAAGCCAGGATGACGGTGAACTCTATCAGGTGATCACCGGATGAAACTGGTCATAGTCTCGGGGCGTTCCGGTTCGGGCAAATCCGTTGCCCTGAGGGTCTTGGAAGACCTCGGCTATTACTGTGTCGACAACCTGCCACTGCCGCTGATAGGCCCCTTGTTGGCCCAGCTGAAAAGCAGCAATGAACTGGTGGCCATCAGTGTCGATGTCCGCAACCTGCCGGAACAGCACAAGGTGTTGGAACAACAGTTGGCCGCCCTGCCCGAAGGTACCGAGCTGATCAGCCTGTTCCTCAATGCCAGCGACAAGGTGCTGCTCAAGCGCTACAGCGAAACCCGCAGACTGCACCCCCTGTCCAAAAGCAAGATGTCCCTGGCGGACGCCATCAAGCTCGAGGGCAAGCTGCTTGAACCCCTGTCACAATTGATGGACCACTACATAGACACTTCCAAACTCAATGTCTATGAACTCAGTGATATGGTGCGTGAAATCCTCCTCGGCCGCAGCGAGAAGGAGCTGGTGATCATTTTCGAATCCTTTGGCTTCAAGCATGGCATGCCGGCGGAAGCCGACTTTATGTTCGACGCACGTTTTCTGCCCAATCCCCATTGGGAGACTGCACTCAGGCCCCTGACCGGCCTCGATGAGCCGGTACAACAGTTCCTGGAACGCCAGGTGCTGGTGAATAAATTTATCTGGCAGATAGAGAATCTGCTGGAAACCTGGTTGCCCCATCTGGAGCGCAACAACCGCAGTTACCTCACCATAGCCATAGGCTGCACCGGCGGTCAGCACCGCTCGGTATATGTCGCAGAACAATTGGCCAAACGCTTCAGCAACACCAAACACAAGGTCGAGGCACGCCACAGGGAGCTTAATCTTGCCAAGGCTTGAACGTGATATCACCATAGTCAATAAACTGGGCCTGCACGCCCGTGCCGCCACCAAAATGGCGATACTGGCGTCCGAATTCAAGGCCAGCGTGACCCTGATCCAAGGCGACAAACAGGCACCGGCGTCCAGTGTGTTGGGACTGCTGATGCTGGAGTCCGGCATGGGCAAAACCATGCGCATAGTGGCCGAAGGTGAAGATGCAGAGCAAGCCATGGATGCCCTGTGCAACCTGGTCAAGGCCCGCTTCGACGAAGACTGCTGAGTCAGCTCACTCACTGCGGCATTCGACCGCAACGCTTCCCCCTCCTGCTGTATCAATAAATTTGTTACCATAAGCCCTTCTATTCTTGGGGGAAGATGCCATGGCGGTAGAGCTGCTGGACAATGAACAAACGGAACTCAGGCTCAGCCAGCTCAACCAGGCACTGGGCAGCGGTATGTTTGTCCATGTGCGGCAGATGTTGCTCAATATGGCCGCCTCCGACATCGCCCTGGTACTGGAATCCTCGCCGCCGCGCACCCGCCAGATCCTGTGGCAACTGATAGATCAGGAACAAACCGGCGAAGTGTTGGAAGAATTGGGGGAAGAGCTGAAAGATCAGCTGATCCGCCAAATGAGCCCCGAACGTCTGGCCCGGGCCGCCGCCGGTCTGGATACCGACGATCTGGCCTACATACTGCGCAGCCTGCCGGATAGCCTCTACAAGCAGGTGCTGCAATCCATGGGCAGCCAGGATCGCAGCCGCGCCGAGCAGGCCCTGGCCTATCCGGAAGAGAGCGCCGGCGGCCTGATGAACACCGACACTGTCACCATCAGACCCGATGTGAATCTGGACGTGATCCTGCGCTACCTGAGGCAGCGCGGCAGCCTGCCGGAGGCCACAGATACCCTGTATGTGGTCGACAGGCGCGACATACTGCTCGGCGGCGTCAATATCGCCACCCTGCTGACCCGGGATCCCAGCACCCCGGTACGGGAACTGATGGATGCGGATCTGGAGGCGATTCCCGTCACCATGACCGATTCCGAAGTGGCACAGCTGTTTGAACGCCACGATTGGCTATCGGCGCCGGTCATAGATCAGGACGGCCGCCTGCTGGGGCGGATCACCATTGACGATGTGGTGGACGTGATCCGTGAAGATGCCGATCACACCATGATGGGGATGGCCGGTATGGACGAGGACGAAGATACCTTCGGTCCCGTACTCAGAAGCACCCTGCGCCGCTCCATGTGGCTGACCATCAACCTGTTCGCGGCTCTGCTGGCGGCCTCGGTCAGCAACCTGTTTGAAAACACCCTGGAGCAATTTGCCACCATAGCCATTCTGATGACCATAGTGCCAAGCATGGGTGGTGTTGCCGGCAATCAAACCCTGGCGCTGGTGATCCGCGGTATCGCCCTGGGCCACATAGGCCAGAGCAACTCCCGCTGGCTGCTAGGCAAGGAACTGGCCATTGGATTTCTCAACGGTTTGCTGTGGTCAAGCCTGGTGTGCTTGGCCATCTGGGTCTGGAAGGGCGAATGGCAGCTGGGGGCCCTGATTGGCGGCGCCATGTTAATCAATATGACGGTTGCCGGTCTGGCGGGGGCCGCCATACCTTTGCTGCTGAAGAAACTCAAGGTGGATCCGGCGCTGGCCGGCGGCATGCTGTTGACCACAGTGACCGACGTCATCGGCCTGTTTGCCTTTCTGGGACTGGCGACCCTATTCCTGCTGCGCTGATTAAGCAATCAACCCCAGCGCACCGAGGGCATGGACTCGGCCGACAGCACGGAAACACATTCCTTGCGGGTCACGATCAGAAATTCATTGAGCACCTTGCCGCCGCTGGCCATAAAGCCGCTGCGGTTGGACTCTAGCGCAAACCAACCACCTTCCGACAGCTGATACAACCAGCCATTGGACAGACTGAATTCGGCCCAGAACTCCAACAGGTCGCCTTCGTTAAGCATCCGCAGCCCCTGAATAGAGTGAAAGCAGACTTCCACCAGGCGATTTTCCACCTTCAGGCACAGGGACAGGCCGGCCAGATCATAATGCAGTGATTGCAGGTACACCTCATCACCGAGGCACTCGACGGCGATAGGCAGGCCTTTGGGATCACTCATGCCACCCTCATTTGATTTTTACGGCAGGTCGTTCCATTAAAAAATGAATCTGAACTTCAGGCAAGCTTTATCCGACTGATAAACAGGACGAAATTGTGCCAAGGATTGTTGACGGGGAAAAAACAGCGCCGCCGGATGGCGGCGCTTTGGGATTCGCTTGCGAGCCCTGGGCCCGTCCGGCGCTTATTGCAGTGGCGACAGGATGATTTCCACCCGGCGGTTCTCGGCCCGTCCGGCGGCATCGGCGTTGGATGCTATGGGTTCCATCTCGCCCTTACCCTCGGTCGCAACACGTTTGGCAGGCAGGCCCTTGGTCAACAGATAGTTGCCCACTTCACTGGCGCGCACCTGGGACAGGCGCAGGTTGTAACTGTCGCTGCCGCTGCTGTCGGTATGACCTTCTACATTGAGCAGGGTCTTGTCGTACTCCTTGGCCACCAGTACCACTGAATCCAACACCCGCTTGGCGCCGGGGTTCAGTTCGGTTTTGTTGACTTCGAAGGTCACTTCATTGGGCATGTTCAGCACTATGTTATCGCCTTCACGGGTCACGCTGACACCGGTGGACTTGAGCTGTTCACGCAGTTTGGCTTCCTGCACGTCCATGTAATAACCGATACCACCGCCCACGGCGGCGCCGGAGGCTGCGCCTATCAGGGCACCCTTGCCGCGATCTTTCTTGCTGGAAGATGCCACACCCACTGCAGCACCGGCGATGGCACCTATAATGGCGCCACTGGTGGCCTTGGAGGTTTGCTCTTCATTGGTATAGGGATTGACCGTGGTACAGCCGGAAACGCCGACGCTCAGCGCCAGCGCAGCGCAAATAGCTTTAATTTTCATGCTTCACCTCATATTAGTGTTTCCGCCAGTATAGTGACCTGACGCAATCTGGCAATGGCAGAAATGGCAAGCGGCGAGGGAGTAAGCAGCTGTGCAAGCACTAAATCGGGGCAAGGTGCACCAAGAGGATCTCGGCCCTGATAAGCAGCTATTCACATAACACTTATATCGTACTGATCTTATTGAATAAAAATAAAAGCTCTAATTTGGCACACTTTTGTCATGGCTGACTGCGGCGAAGTTAGCAACCAAGGAGTGACCCATGAATCAACTGCAACGACTGATAACCCTGTGCCATTGCGAGTGGTTCTATCTCAGCCGGGTGGGATGCAGCCAATGGGAGCTGGACCCGGTACTGGATGCCATAAGGGAGGGCTGAGACATGAATCTCGATCAGGATAATCTCAAACTCCTGCTGATAGCTGAGGTCAAGGCCCGGGGCCGCCTGCTGTCGGATGTGGCCAAGGAATATGGCATTTCCAGCAAAACCCTTTACCAATGGGTGCGCCAGAGCGAGCAGCAACCCTGGCAAAGAGAACAGGCACTGCACAGTGAAATTGCCCTGCTGCAGCGGCGGATCCGCGCCCTCAGTCAGGAACTGGACGTCCGTCCGGCGTGACAAGTTTGTCCATATAAGGCCCCGTTTCGGGGCCTTAATCCCTTTAAATTACAGGGAACTTTTCGATTTACTGCCCGCCTAACAGCTCATGTCACCGCAGTTATACCTAACATGCTTACCATAACAGATTTGCATTTCCAGCTGGGCCAGAGGCAACTCTTCCTTGGTCTCAACCATAGCTTCGAGGCGCCAAGATGCCTGTTGCTGGGGCCCAACGGTATAGGGAAATCCAGCCTGCTGGCCCTGATCGCCGGGCTTTACCGCCCCGATGCCGGTCAGTTGCTGTGGCAGGGAAAGCCCCTGCCGCAAGCCCCCAATCAGGCCAGTCTGTGCTCGGCACTGGTCACCCTGCCGGGATTCATGAGTGCCCGCGCTCTGCTGGAGTACTGGCGAGGGCAATGGCAGCTGGCGCCCGAGCCCATGGCGACGCTGGCCCAGCGTCTCGGCCTGGAGATCCACCTGGGGCAAGGCATCAGCCATCTGTCCAGCGGCAATCTGCAGAAACTGCAGCTCCTGATGGCCCTGGCACGCCCCAGTGAGCTGCTGTTGCTTGACGAGGCCAACAGCGCCATGGACCAGGCAAGCCGGGAGGTATTCTGGCAGCTGCTGGACGACTATCCCGGTCAGATCATTGCCACCAGCCATGAAGCTGAAGAATTCATTGAGAAAGGTTTCGAGCCGAGCTTGAGGCTGAGCCCCCCATGAGTTATCTGCAACTGAGATTATTGCTGCTGGCGGAACAACTTAAGGCCCAGCTCAGTGCCCTGCGCCAGAGCGGTCTTTTGACCCTGACCCTGCTCGGCAGTGCCTTACCCGCAGCCCTGTTTGCGCTCATTTACGCCTTTGGCATATTGCTGGATCCCAAACTGGCTGCAGCTGAACGCCTGCAGATTTGGCAAGCGATATTGCTGCTGCAGGGACTCGGGATCTGGACTCTGACGCCGCTGCTCAGGGCCAGTGAATTTCAGTTGCTGTTAGTCCAATCCCGATCCCACCACAGCTGGCACCAAGGGCTGGAATTGCTGCTGGCGCTGCTGAGCCCGCTATGGCTGTTGCCGGCGCTGATCCTGCTGTCGATTCCGCCTGGCCGCTGGCCCGAACTGGCGGCACAGTTTCTGCTGTTGGCCAATCTGGCGCAGCTGAGTCGCCTGCTGCTGCACAGACCCCATTGCCTGCCCTGGTTATTGCTCCTGCCGCTACCGCTGCTGACCCTGCCGCCTTCCTGGCTGATGTCCACGAGCGGGCAAGTTGCTCTGCTGGCATTGCTCACTGTCCTGCCCCGAATGGCGACGGCGGCCGGAAAACTGAATGCCAAACAGCCCAAGGGCCGATGGCAAACATTTAAGCTCCCTCCAGCCCTGGCACTCAGCGCGTCACTGCTGCTACACAAAGGTCGCGGCTGGCTGCTGCGGGCCCTTCTGTGTCTGGGGCTGGCGCGCCTGGCGCCCATCGCTTCCCTGCCCAGCGAACTGCAACCCTACGGCCAGCTAATGCTTATCTGGTTATTGGCCTGCATAGCGGCCTCCTGGCAATTCGTGCTCAATCGTGAGCTTGCCGCGCTCAAGCTGTGGCTGGCGAGCCTGCCCAAGCAGCGCCAGGCCAAGGGCTTGCTATTGGTCCAAACGACGTTGATGTTGCCCCTGTGCTTGCCTGCGCTGCCCGGCTGGCGTAGTGCCCTGCTGCTACTGGCCCTGACCCTGGGCCTGCAATGCCTGGCGGCCCGTTGGCCGCAGCGCTTCAGCCTGGGAGCCTTTGTCTGCCTTACCCTGTTGCTGCTGGAGTGTTTTCTGCTGAGCCATTGGGCTTAATCTTTCGGCTTAATCTTTTGGTTTAATCTTTTGGTTTAATCTTTTGGTTTAATCTTTTGGTTTAATCTTTTGGCCTGGTCTTAAGGCTGAAGCTTATGCTGCTTTCGAGCCCTATGTACTCAGTCCTTCCAGGCGCGGGTCATTTCCCGGCGCCCCAAAGCGCCTGGGTGGGGTTGGACCCGAAAGCCCGCCGCCCTGAGATCCCGCTTGAACTGGCCATTGGCGCAGTAGGTCACCAACAGGCCCGGTGCGTCCAAGAGCGCAAAGCATTTGCGGCAATTGTCCGCCCCCCAAAGCTCCGGTTGCTTTGACGGGGCAAAACCATCGAAATAGATCAGGTTGGCAGCGGCAGCGGCCAATGGCAGAGATTCAAGCCCCAGGTTGCGCTTGTGCAGCACAAAATCCCCGTTCAGCTTCACCGGCGCATCCCAGGGGGCTTGGTGAATGGCGGCAAAATCGTCCGCCAGCGGCGCCGCCGGATACAGGGAGGCCAACTGCGCCGGATAATTGAGGTGGGCTAGCAGCGCTTCCGCCACGGGATAAGGCTCCAGGCTGGTGTAGTGCACCCTGAGCCCCAGCTCGCGGGCCTTTTGCAGGGTCAGCAACACGTTCAGCCCGGTGCCGAAACCCACCTCGAGAATGCGAACTTCCTGAGTATGTTCGGCCAGGGCGCAAAGACCCGAGTCGATATAGACATAAAGGGATTCGGTCAGGGCACCGTTAAAGGCGTGATAGCTCTCTGCCAGCGCCGTGTTGACCAGGGTGTGGGAGCCATCGGCCGTGACTTCAAGGCGAATGTCGGTCATGCCATCTTCCTGCTTGCCAAAAAAGCGCATTTTACCCAATGGGCTTGATGCAGATCCATGCCACTCAGTAATAACCGGCGATGGAAAATTTGAATATTTTCAAGCACCAGAATAAGCTGCGACTTCCAAAGGATTTAAGGACAAGGACAAGGAAAATGAAAAAGTTAATCTTGATTCTGGCCTTGGCAACTCTTGCCTGGCATTACCAACAGCGTAATTTGGCAACGTCCGATGGCGCCGACATACAGGAAGAAGACGTTATTGAGAGCGAGTTTGAGCAAGAGCCACTCTCGCAAACACCTCAATTACCTCAATTTACCTGTGATGGCCGGCAACATTGCAGCCAAATGCGCTCCTTCGCTGAAGCCGAGTTTTTCCTGAAAAATTGTCCAAATACCAAGATGGATGGCGATCATGACGGCATCCCCTGCGAGCGCCAGTTCGGACTATAGCCACTGCTGACGGCGGTAGTGGCTTTTCAGCTGCTTGTCGCTGCACAGTTCCAGCTTCCAGCGCTCGCAGTCGTTGAAGCGGGCATAGTCGGCGACGGCCTGCTTCAGCGCGGGCAGGAAGGGCTTGAGGTTTCCCGCTGCGTCATAGGCCTGGGGCTCCAAGGTCAGTTGCCGCAGCAGCAGAAGTTTTTTGTCCCTGTCGGCCTTCACATCGAGTCGGGCGATAAAGCTGTCCTGCCACAGCACCGCAAGTGTGTAGTAACCGAAGCGCCGCTTGGCCTCGGGCACGTAAACCTCCAGCAGGTAATCAAAATCGAACCAATGGCGCAGACGCTCCCGCTGGATGATGAGGTTATCGAAGGGGTTCAGCAGCCAGACCTTATCCGGCAGCGCCGCAGGCGGCACCCGGGTCGGGTCGAACCAGTGCTCCTGACCGTCGGCTTTAAAGCTTTGCAGTCGCCCCTGCTCCCGCCGCTCAGCCAGCTCCCGGGTCAGCGCGGCTTGTACATTGCGCCTCAGATAGGCCATCTGTTTCACTGTGCCAACCCCATGGGCACCGAGGAAACGGTCGATAAGATAGCCGGCAAACTCCTGCTCCCCAGGCTCCCGGCAATCGACATGGGCCGGTAACACCCGTTCCGTCAGGTCGTAGACCTTCTGGAACTTGTCCCGGCGCAGCACCATCAAATCCCCTTCCATAAACAGCTGCTCCAGCGCCTTCTTGGCCGGTTTCCAATCCCACCAGCCATTATTGCGGCCCTTGGCCGACTCAAAATCCGCCGCCCTCAGCGGTCCCTCGGCGCGGATCCTTGCCAGCACCTCACGCATCTCCTGGCTGTCGCGCTCGAACCAGTGGCGATCGCCGTTTTTCAGCGCCAGCTTGCGCTGCAGACTGAAGCGATAATCCGCCATCGGCAGATAGGCGGCGGCATGGGACCAGTATTCAAAAATCTCCCCCCGTGCCTGGGCGGCATCGAGATCGGTCTGGCTGTAATCCGGCAAGCGGCTGTGCAGCACATGGTGATGGGCCCGGGCGGCCACATGGATGGAATCGATTTGCACATAGCCCAAGCGATTAACGGCATCGGCCACATCTGTGGGGGGATCAAGCAGGCCCTGGCAGGCGAGATTGAGGCGTTGCCATTCCTGGCGGGAATAGGGATTGGACATGGGGGCTCCGCATTGCTAACTGGCACCATAGTTGACGATTTCGCCCGCGGGAGCAAGCGCCCGGAGCCAGGCTGGAGACTTTTCGTGACAGGGAGCTGTCCCACGCCAAAGGGCCCGGGCTTTACTTGTTCCCCGAGCAGGTCCTAGTATCGAACCATCCCCCATAAGCAACAGGAGAGCCAAATGAACACAGTTTCAGGTATGCCCTGTCTGATCCCTGCCTGGTATACGCAGGATATCCGCCTTGCTTATGACTTCCCTCGCCGCTGAACCACGCCATTAAACCAGCCCTTCCGGGCAAATCAATCTGACATTGCTGGCAGAGCGCCAGTGTATTCAAGCGTTTATTAAGAGCGAGTATTTTTCATGCGTCGAATTCCCGAACCCTTCCGCATCAAGATGGTGGAACCCATACGTATTTGCACCCCAGAGGAGCGCCAGGCCGCCCTGGCCCGGGCCGGTTACAATCCCTTTTTGCTCAACAGCGACGAGGTCTACATCGACCTGCTGACCGACAGCGGCACGGGTGCCATGAGCGACCGCCAATGGAGCGGCCTGATGCTGGGGGATGAATCCTATGCCGGCAGCCGCAACTTCCGCCATCTGCAGGACACTGTCTCCGAGCTGTTCAACTACCGCTATACCCTGCCGGTGCACCAGGGCCGCGGCGCCGAGCAGATCCTGTTTCCCTGTCTTATCAAGCGTCTGAACTCCAGCGCTCCGGTATTTCTGTCCAACTACCACTTCGACACCACCGCCGCCCATGTGGAACTTAACGGTGCCACACCGCTGAACCTGGTGACCCCCAGGGCCTTCGACACCCACCACTATTACGAGTGGAAGGGGGATTTCGATCTCGAGGCGCTGGAGCGCACCATCAAGGAACATGGTGCGTCCAACATAGCGGCTGTGATCACCACCATCACCTGCAACAGTTCCGGCGGCCAGCCCGTGTCCATGGCCAACATGCGCGCCGTCTACCAGCTGGCCAAGTCCCATGGCATTCCCGTGGTGATAGACGCCGCCCGCTTCAGCGAAAATGCCTTCTTTATCCGCCAGCGGGAGAGCGGCTACCAGGATACCCCTATCCGCGACATCATCCTGGAGATGTTCAGCTACGGCGACATGTTCACCATGTCGGCCAAGAAGGATGGCTTAGTGAATATCGGCGGCCTGTGCTGCTTCAAGGACGATGAGGAGCTGTTCCGTCAGGTGCAGTGCCTGTGTGTGCCCATGGAAGGTTTTGTCACCTACGGCGGCATGGCCGGGCGCGACATGGAGGCCCTGGCCATAGGTCTGAAGGAAGGCACGGATCTCGACTACCTGCAGTACCGCATCGCCCAGGTGGAATACCTCGGCAGCCGCCTGCTGGAGGGCGGCATTCCGATCCAGTATCCCACCGGTGGCCATGCTGTGTTTGTCGATGCGGCGCGGCTGCTGCCGCACATTCCCGCCCAGCAGTTCCCGGCCCAGGCCCTGGCCAACGCCCTGTATCTGGAGGGTGGCATTCGCGGGGTGGAAATTGGCTCACTGCTGCTGGGGCGCGATGCCAAAACAGGTGAGCAAAAGGCTTCGCCGCTGGAGCTGCTGCGCCTGACCATACCCAGACGCGTCTATACCAATGACCATATGGACTATATCGCCGACTGCCTGATCGAACTGAAAAGCCGTGCCGGCCAAATCAAGGGCCTGGCCTTTGACTATGAGCCGCCGGTGCTGCGCCACTTTACCGCCCGTTTTCGCTCCCTGGAATAACCGGGGCTCAAGTTACGCTGTCATAAAAAACGCCGGGATAATCCCGGCGTTTGTTTAAGTGCCTTTATGCCTTGTCCCAGACCTCAGCGGAAGCTGGCATTGATATTGGCCAGCACCCGACTGCCGGGACAGAGATCTTCCTGACTCAAGCGCGAAAGCGGCGTGGCCGAGGTGCCCGCCATTTCGTGGTACTCCTGGGGCGTCGGGTCTATGTACAAGAGCCCAGTGAGTATCTCGCCCTTGGCCTTGTGCTCCTCTATGGCCGCCACCGCCTTGCGGCTGTCGTGGGTGTCATAGTCATCGTCGGTGCGGCGGATGCGCAGAATCGAGCCATCGTGAAGACAGATATCCTCCAGCTTCTGGTTGTCGAACTTGCTGACGATTTCTGTGCGCGCCGGCACAAAATCCACCACCCCGGCGGCCTTGATATGCTCGTGGACATAGTCATAGGAGCGGGTCGAAGTGGCGTGATTGTTGAAGGTCACACAGGGGGAGATGATGTCGAGGAAGGCAAAACCCCGGTGCGACAGGGCGGCCTTGATCAGCGGCACCAGCTGCTTCTTGTCACCGGAGAAGCTGCGGCCCACCATGCTGGCCCCCAGTTGCAGCGCCATCACGCACAGGTCGATATCGGCAAACAGATTGGCTTCGCCGCTCTTGCTGTGGCTGCCGAGATCGGCTGTGGCCGCGGTCTGGCCCTTGGTCAGGCCGTAGACGCCGTTGTTGGCCACCATGTACAGCATGTTGAGGCGGCGACGCACCACGTGGGCAAATTGCCCCAGGCCGATGGAGGCGGTGTCGCCGTCACCGGACATGCCGATATAGATCAGTTCGCGGTTGGCCATGTTGGCCCCCGTGGTCACCGACGGCATACGGCCATGGACGGTATTGAAGCCGTGGGCCCGGTTCATAAAGTAGTTCGGCGCCTTGGAGGAACAGCCAATGCCGGACATCTTCGCCACCCTGTGGGGCGGAATAGACAGCTCATGGCAGGCCTGGATCACCGCGGCGCTGATGGCATCGTGGCCACAACCGGCACACAGGGTCGACAGGCTGCCCTCGTAGTCGCGGTAGCTGAGTCCCAGCTCGTTGAGCGGTAACCTGGGATGGTGGAACTTGGATTTCTGGAAACTCATCAGCCTGCCTCCTGGGTTTGGGCGTCACGGGCCATTCTGGCCACTATCTCGGCGGCAATAAAACGGCCGCTGATGGGCAAGCCATCGAAGTGGAGCACGCTTTGCAGCTGCTGCGGATCCTGCTCCAGCTCCATGGTCAGCAGGGTGCGCATCTGGCCGTCGCGGTTTTGCTCTATCACAAACACCTGCTGATGGCGCTCGATAAAGTCTTGCACCTCGCTATGGAAGGGAAAGGCGCGGATCCGCAGGCAATCGGAACTCAGTCCCTGATCCCGCAGCAGATCCTGGGCCTCCTCTATGGCCGCAGTGGTGCTGCCGTAATAGATGAGGCCAATGGCGGCGCTCTTGTCACCCTCGCGGCATTCGGGTCTGGGCAGGTAACGCACCGCGGTGCGGAATTTCTCCGCCAGCCGGGTCATGTTCTGTACATACTCATCGCCCTTCTCTGTGTAGACAGCAAAGCGATCCCTGGAGGTGCCTCGGGTAAAGAAGGCGCCCTTCTGGGGATGCTCCCCCGGCAATACCCGGTAGCAGATGCCGTCACCGTCCACATCGAGGTAACGGCCGTAGCGCTCCAGCTCGTCGAGCTCGGCGGCACTCAGCACCTTGCCACGCTGATACTGGTAGTCATCCTGCCATTCCAGCTCGCAGCACAGATGATCGTTCATGCCGATCTCCAGATCGCTCATCAGGATCACCGGGGTCTGCAGCTGATCGGCAATATCAAACGCCTGGGCCGTAAGGCTGAAACACTCCTCGGGATCGGCGGGAAACAGCAGCACATGCTTGGTGTCGCCGTGGGAGGCATAGGCGCAGGCCAGCAGATCCGCCTGCTGGGTGCGGGTCGGCATGCCGGTTGAGGGACCGGCCCGCTGCACATTGATAAGCACAGCCGGCAGCTCGGCAAAATAGCCCAGCCCCAAAAATTCGGTCATCAGCGACACCCCGGGACCGCTGGTGGCGGTAAAGGCCCGGGCGCCGTTCCAGGTGGCCCCCAGCACCATGCCCATGGCCGCCAGCTCGTCCTCGGCCTGGACTATGGCAAAGTTATTGTTGCCGCTGGCGGGATCGATCCGCAGCCTTTGGCAGTAGGCGGCGAACTTCTCCACCACAGAGGTGGAGGGGGTGATGGGATACCAGCCCACTACTGTGGCGCCGCCGTACAGGGCCCCCAGGGCCGTGGCCGTGTTGCCGTCCATCATTATCTTGCCGCGGTTGTATTCCCGCCGCTCCACCCGAAACGGCAGCGGACAGTCAAAATGACTGGTGGCGAACTGGAAGCCGATCTCCAGGGCGTGAATATTGGGGGTGATGAGCTTTTCCTTGCCCTTGAACTGATCGGAAATCAGATCCTTGAGCACCTGAAACTCTATCTCCAGCAGCGCCGCCAGGGCGCCTATGTAGATGACGTTTTTAAACAGCTGTCGCTGACGCGGATCGCTGTACTCCTTCACGCAGATCATCGAAATCGGCATCCCCAGCATATGGATGTCGTCCCGCAGCACGGCCTCGTCCAGGGGTTTGGAGGAGTCGTACAGCAGGTAGCCGCCACTCTCGACGCTCTGGATATCCGCCGTCAGACTCTGGGCATTCATGGCCACCAGCAGATCGGCGCGGCCACCGCGACGGCCGAGGTAGCCCTTGTCGCTGACCCTGACCTCGTACCAGGTGGGCATGCCCTGGATGTTGGAGGGGAAGATGTTCTTGGCGCTGACGGGTATGCCCATGCGGAAAATCGCCTTGGCAAACATGTTGTTGGCGCTGGCGGACCCCGTGCCGTTGGTGTTGGCGAACCTCACAACGAAATCATTGATTTTCTGGTTCATTTAATCACGGCCTCCAGGTTGTCGATACTGAATTTCTGCATATCCCAGGCGCCTGTGGGGCAACGCTCGGCGCACAGGCCACAGTGCAGGCACACGTCCTCGTCCTTGACCATGATCTGCCCGGTTTTCAGCGCCCCCGACACATACAGGGCCTGGTCGGGATTAAGCTCCGGCACCCGCAGCGCGGCCTTCACCTGCTCGTCGGGGCCATTGTCGACAAAGTTGATGCAGTCCATGGGACAGATGTCCTCACAGGCGCTGCACTCTATGCAGCGGGCCTCCTCGAATACCGTCTGCACATCGCAGTTGAGGCAGCGGTGTGCCTCCTGCAGCGCCAGGCGCTCGTCATAGCCCAGTTCCACCTCGGCGCTGAGTTGCGCCACCGCCTCTTGCCAGTCCAGATGGGGCACCGCCTTGCGGGCACCGTGATCGATGGCGCTCTGGTAGCTCCACTCGTGAATGCCCATCTTCTGACTCACCAGCTGGTAGTCGCTGTCCGGGCGCACCGCGGGATCTTCACCCTGGCAGTAAAGGTCGATGGAGATAGCCGCCTGGTGGCCGTGGGCCACGGCGGTGATGATATTTTTCGGTCCAAAGGCGGCATCGCCGCCAAAGAACACCCGCGGCAGGGTAGACTGCAGGCTGAGCTTGTTGAGCTTGGGCAGATCCCAGCGGTTGAACTCTATGCCCAGATCTCGCTCTATCCAGGGGAAGGCATTGTCCTGACCCACGGCGCAGAGCACAGCGTCGCACTCCAGCATCAAAGTCTTGCCACTTGGCACCAGCTCCCGCTGACCGCGGCTGTCGTACACAGACTTAACCTCGTCAAACAGCACCCCCTTGAGCTTGCCGTCCTCCAGCACAAACTCCCTCGGGGTATGCTCACAGATGATCTCCACCCCTTCGGCGGCGGCATCTTCCTTCTCCCAGGGCGAGGCCTTCATGGCCTCGAAGGTGGAACGCACCACCACCTTGACGTCTTCGCCGCCGAGGCGCTTGGCGGTGCGGCAGCAATCCATGGCGGTGTTGCCGCCACCGAGCACCAGCACCTTCTTGCCTATGCTGTCTATATGGCCAAAGTTGACCCCGGCGAGCCAGTCTATGCCTATGTGCACCCACTCATCGGCCTCGTCCCGCCCCGGAATGCGCATGTCCTTGCCCTTGGGGGCGCCGGTGCCGACAAAGATGGCATCGAAGGGCTGCTCCAACAGGCTGGCCATGCTGGTCATTTCCACCCCGAAGCGGCAGTTGAGGCCCATATTGAGGACAAGGTCGGTTTCCTCATCGAGCACTTCGACCGGCAGGCGGAACGCGGGAATCTGCGAGCGCATCATGCCGCCGGCCTTGGGGTCCCTGTCGAACAGGGTGATCTCATAGCCAAGGGGCAAGAGATCCCGCGCCACTGTCAGCGAGGCGGGCCCGGCGCCAATCAGGGCGATATGACGGCCATTTTTCTGGGTCGGGATCTTGGGCAACAGCCCGGTAATTTCATCTTTGTAATCTGCGGTGACCCGCTTGAGGCGGCAGATGGCCACCGGCTGCTCTTCCACACGGCCACGGCGGCAGGCGGGTTCACAGGGGCGGTCGCAGACCCGGCCGAGGATGCCGGGGAAGACATTGGAGCGCCAGTTGACCATGTAAGCTTCGGTGTAACGGCGTTCGGCGATGAGACGTATGTATTCGGGCACGGGAGTGTGTGCCGGACAGGCATATTGGCAGTCCACCACCTTGTGGAAGTACTGCACACCTGAAATGTCGGTCTTGTTCAAGGTCATCATCCTGATCTGGACGCTGCCCACCGGGCAGCGGGGCGCACCTGGCCGGCCAGGTGCCTGGGTTTGCAGGACGGCACGGTCGCTGAACAAAAAGCAACCGCCTACGGTTCTTTTTTAACTGTTTTATAACTGTTAAAACAATAGCATTGATCAAGAAACCGTGAAGTCGTGGGGAAATTTGTTGCCCAGGTCAACAAAGGGGACCTTGTTTAAGTCTGGCCGCAGACTGTCGCTGGCAAAGCGGCTACCTCTATGTTGCTGCACAACTTCAACCATCGGATGCCTAATCCCCGCGTGGCGGCCACAGGCCTTCGGGGAACGCTCGCGAGATGAAACTGTTCATCTCGCTGTCTGGCGACACGCTTATCCCCCTGCGGTGGGTGCCGCGCATGGATGCGCCAATGTCGTGGACGCATGGTGGTCAGATGCGAAGGAGCGAACTTTCGCACTGCCGCACCCGCGACACGCCGCAAGTCCTTCCCTGGAGGCTCGCCGGCGACGTCCCTGTCGCCGATGGTCGCTGGTGCGGCAGTGCTGCTATTGGTGTTCCTCTCCAGCAAACGTTGGATCATCAAAATTCAAACAAGTATGAAGAAGTTTGGTTGTTGCACCACAACTCCCCCCTTTGGAGCCGCCGAGGGTGTTGGGTAAGAAACGGCGACAACTGAGGCAAGGATGCCGAAGTAGCGACAGTCGAGCAGGACGCGAGTCTGTCGCGTTGGCTGTTTCGCCCATAAGCCCGAGGGGTTGTCGGCTCCGACTGGGGGCGTCCCGCGTGGCGCGCAGAGCGCTTCGGCTTTCGCTAAAAACGCAAAACTGTTTGCGTTTTTACCACTATCATGGCCGCTTCCGCCCTTTGGGATGCTAGGGCGAAGATCGTTAGAGCGCTATGAGCGCGAGCCATGGATGGCGAGCTGGCCGTTAAACATGGAAGTTGCTCGCGGACGAGCTAAGCCCCTTGCCCGGGTGTGGGCTAGGCGCCCCCGGTTTGAAACCCACGACTTTATGCTGCTTAAAACGCAGCTTCTTTATAAGCTTTTTTAAAACTGCAACGTCAGGTGTGTACTGCATCACCTACGGTAGGAGCACGCCAATGTCGCGTTTGCATTGACGTGAAGGAGCGACCTTAGGCACGCCAAAGAGCATTCACCCATTCCAGCTGCTAGAGTTTCAGAACACTCCCGCAATCGACTCGGGTCGGCATAAGGATCCCTCTATGCTTGAAGCACGTACCGGCAAACCGCTGAGCACCCGCTCGGTTGAAGCGGCGACACTCTACCAAGAGGGGGTGGATCTCATTCTGGGGTCAGAGTCCGGCGCCGCGGAAACTTTGGACAGGGCCCTTACCCTCGACCAGCACTTTGCTCTGGCGGCAGCGGCGCGCTATTGCATTGCCATGGACGCGGGTGAGCCCGATGCCGAGCGCTTTCGGGACCAGGCACAAACCGCCGCCAAGGATGCCAGCGATTGGGAAAGGCAGCATGTGGAAGTGCTGCTGGACTTGATTGAGGCCCCCGGTAGCAGTCGCGATCTGGCCATGGCCTATGTTGAGCAGAACCCGGCGGATCTGTTGATAGTGTCGCAACTGGCGGGACGTATGTTCTTTTTCGATGGCCCGAAAAAACTGGAAACTGTGCTGGCATTGTTTGAGTCGGTGGCACCGGCGCTCGGTGACGACTGGGCACTGCTGGCGCGCCTGGGTTTTGCCGCCAGTGAGGCCGGCCAAAGGCCAAGGGGACGCGAGCTGCTGCAACGGGCCCTGACTCTCAGGCCCCAGTCCCTGTACAGCATTCACGGCATGGCCCATCTGCTGCACGATGAAGGCGCGGCGGCAGAATCTGCCGAACTGCTGCAAAACTGGCTTAAGCAATATGAAGCGGGGGCCCGGGAAGGCCAGATGTATGGCCATGTGCAGTGGCACCTGGCCCTGTCAGAGTGGCAACTGGGGCAGCGGGACGCCGCCATGGCCCGCTACCAAAGGTATTGCGCCCCGAGCACCACCAGCTGCGGCCCCATTTTAACCCTGGCCGATTGCGGCGGCTTTTTGCTGCGGGATTTCCTGAAAACAGGTCAGCCCCGCCCCCTGGATGCCGATGTGCTCAAGCATATAGAAACCGTCTGGGGCATGCTGGGCCATCCCTTTATTGCCCTGCACGTTGCCGCCCTCTACGCCAGCGCCGGGGATATCAACGGCCTGCAATACTGCGAGGAAGCCCTCGCCGCCCTGCCACAGAGCGCCAACCGCGACCTGTCCCTGGCCCTGGTGCGGGCCCTCGACCGCTTTAGCAGCGGTGACTTCCAGGGCGCCGCCGACACCCTCGCCAGCCTCTCCCCCGAAGCCCGTATCGGCATCGGCGGCAGCCACGTGGAACGCATGCTGGTGGAGCTGCTTGAAAGTGCCTGTCAGGCACACCTGCAATCAAGCTGAGCTGGCCACCGCTCTGCCCGGCCACCATGGATATTGCCGAAATCAGCCGTATGTTGTACGCTGGTTCAACTTTTTGCGGATAGACGTTTAGCTCTAAGCTTATGAACAATAAGCGGTAGTTAAGCAACGACGAAAACAACAATGTGGATCAGGGAAGATACGCGCAGCAAGGATTAGCTTTCACCCCCTCAGCTTCGCCCCCGCCTTTGCCCCTTGCTTTATGCATAAGCAGCAGGCTCTCCCCCCACCAACTCAGATGTTGACCTAAACCAAGGTTTTGGCAACGACTAACTGTTAGCTTTAGCGTTGTTTTTCATGATTTTAATTTGATTTTGCACGCTGTCTGGCAGCCAGAGCCCGTGCGGTAGCCATCGCTGCTGGGGACAGATGCCAAGCTGCGCTTGGCGAAAGTTGTGGGTGTCCGCACTCTTCTTTTGGGGCAAAATTGTGAGTGGCCTTGTTTTGCTTAGCCTGTCAGGTCGCCAATGATTGGGTTTAATTCACTCCGACCCCTTTATCTTTAGCCGCTTCAGCTTCAAGCTGGGTTTGGCCTATCTGAAGGGGTGGAATATGGGAGCAGAGATATGGGTGTTCTGTCTTTTTCGATGTATTTGAAACAACCAAGGATAAAAAATGAATGTTAAGTACCTAGTAATTATCCCGCTATTTTTTTCTACTATAGCCAATGCGAATGAACAACCATCCAAAGCAGCTTTACAAGTCGTCGTGGAACTCAATAGCGTAAACCAGGCCATCGAAGGGTTCATGTATGGAGCATGTAATCCCAAAGACTATATCGAAGAAATTTGCAGCGCAGCAAAAAGTTTTTCGATGCCGGATGCCGACAAAAAACAACTAGAAAATGAGCTTGCAGCTCTTAATGACAAATATTTTGAGTTATCCACTTTAAGTGAGATAGCTGAATTTTTCTCAACTAACACAGGTAAACTTATGCTTGCACACTTTCGCTATAAATATCGTGCGAGCATGGGCGACACTTCAGCTGAGGAAGTTAAACTCACAGAATCAGAGCAAAAGAAAATACTTGAATTCATGAACTCACCTGCATATAAAAAATTCAATATTAAAACACCAGAGTTCAATCAAGAATCGAATTCGATAATCTATAATGCAGTTGGTGATAGCTTTAGAAAGCACATTCTCAGTAAAGAAAATGCTTATAACGTTGACTAACGTGAATGTTCAGCGTCATTTGTTTCAGTCAGGTCTGAAAGGACACTGCCCGTATCATTGGCACATAAGTGGCGCAACAGAGACGCAAAACCTTCGCATGAGGTGCTTCACTCAGCTCAACAGCCAAAGCGCCTTCTGATGGGGAAATCGGTGCAACCTTTAAGATTTGTGCAACGGGGCCGAACTGTGGGTGTTCTCGTTTTAGTTAACTGTTAAAACGGCTGTGACCCCTTTTATTGGGTTTAATTAACTCCGACCCCTTTATTACCTTTATCTACGGACTTATTGGTGAAAATTGGCTAGCGCGCCAGACGCTCATCCATGATTCGACTGGCGCTGCTTCGGCATCCATGCCTCGCCACGCCATTTTCACCAACGCCCTTCGGCGGCACCGATGGGGAAATGGGTGCAACCTTTAGGGTCTGTGCATTACGACAGAACTGGGGTTTAATTAACTCCGACCCCTTTATCCTTGGGGCGAAATTGTGGGTGGCCTTGTTTTGCTTAGCCCGTCAGGTTGCCGATGATTGGTTTTAATTAACTCCGACCCCTTTATCCTTTATCCCGATGATTGGTTTTAATTAACTCCGACCCCTTTATCCCGAGCTGTTCAACCCTGCTGGCCCACGAGTACCTGCTGCCGCGTATCGGCGAGCTCAGGCGCCTGTATCCCGACATAGAGTTGGAGCTGGATATTCGCGATGAGATGGTCGATCTGCTGGCCGAAGGGGTGGACATAGCCGTGCGGGTTGGCCATCTGCCGGACTCTTCACTGCTGGCCCGCAGGGTGGGCACCAAGCGCCTTGGCTGGCTCGCTAGCCCGGCCTATCTCAAGCGCCGCGGCACGCCGCAAACCCCGGAGGAACTGGGGCAGCACAGCTGCCTGGTGTACAAAGGCCGCCAACTGCAGCTGGATCTGTGGCGCTTTTGCGACGCCCGGGGCGTTATCCGGGAGCTTAAGGTGCAGGCAGCCATCAGTTGCTCCGACAGCCGTTCGCTGCTGGAACTGGCGCTCGCCGGTGAGGGCATAGCCATGGGAGATCTGCTGCTGGCCAGGCGCTACCTGCAACAAGGGCTGTTGCTGCAGGTGCTTGAGGACTGGCACCATCCCGAGAGCCTGCCGGTCCATCTGCTGTGCCTTGGCCGCAGCAGTCGCAGCCGCGCCGCCGAGGCGGTGTGGGACCAGCTGGCCCAGTGGCTCAGCGCTGATTTGGCCGGTGAGCCTGGCTAGTTTTGCCAGTGAGCCAGGCTAAAGGAAATCTTCGATAAGTGGGGATGTCGCCGATGAGCCTGCCTAACTGTGTCGGCAAGTCCGGCCAGAGGAAATCTTTGATAAGTGGGGATGTGGCCAGCGAGCCTGGCTAGCATTACCGACAAGCCCGGCTAGAGGAAGTCTTCGATAAACCAGGCGGCGAAGCCATGCCTGCCGCTGACGCCGGCCTTTTTGTAGATGGCGGAAGCCTGCTGGCGTATGGTTTTCTCGGCGGTGCCGCGCAGCAGCGAAATCTCCTTTAGCGACAAGCCCTTGAGCAGCAACTGCCCCACCTCCTTCTCGCTCTGTGACAGGCCCCAGATCTGAAACTGTTTCGCCATCAGGTCGGCGAGCCTGTGCCTGGCATCCAGCAGCATCTCGTCCTGCGGCAGCGGCAGTTGCCGGGCCTCGTCCAGCTCCCGGGTCAGCCGTTGGATCTGCTGTTGCTGCCGCCTGAGGCTCAGCAAGATCCAGCCAAGCAGCGCCGTTGCCAGGGTCAACAGCAGTCCTTCCTGGGCCAGGTGCAGCGGCGAGGCCCCCTGGCCGAGATCCGAAGTGATATCCGCGCCGCTGGCGACGATGACCAACAGCAACAAGGTGATGGTGAGTGAATCCCGGCTCAATTAAACCCTCCAAGGCCTACGGCCGTTCTGGCTATCGGACATATGTCCTAAAGACAGGCTATTCAGGCATTTGCCCAATGTGCTTTCCCCTTTCGGCTCCCATAATAAGGACTAAATTCACTTAAGCCAATGCGCTTGGTCAATGCTCTGAACCAAAGAACTGGGTCAATGCTCTGAACCAAAGAACCGGGCCCATGACCTGGGCCTCTGAGCTGGCTAACAAAGGACAAAACCATGACTGAACGTGTATATGTGTGGGACCTGCTGGTGCGCTGTTTTCACTGGCTGCTGGTAACGGCCTTTGTGGTCAGCTACCTGAGCGGCGACGAGTGGGACACGCTGCACGTCTACTCGGGCTACCTGATCCTGGCGCTACTGACAGTGCGCATCCTCTGGGGCTTTATCGGCAGCAAGCATGCCAGGTTCAGCGACTTCGTGCGCTCACCCGCGGCGGCCATAGACTACCTCAAGGGGCTGAGCCGCGGTGATGTCAAACACTACCGCGGCCACAACCCGGCCGGCGGCCTGATGGTGCTGGCCCTGTTGCTCAGCATAGCCCTGACCGGCTTCTCCGGCCTCAAGACCTACGGTTACGAGGGCAAGGGACCGTTGGCTGTGACCCAGACGACTGCCGAGCTGACTCTGGTCAAGGATGATGAGCATGCAGGCAAGGAGCACTCAGGCAAGAGCCACGACGGAAAAGAAAGCCCGGATCATGAACTGTGGGAAGAGATCCACGAATTCTTTGCCAACTTCACTGTGTTCCTGGTGTTGCTCCACGTCGCCGGGGTGATCCTCTCCTCCAGGGCCCACAAGGAAGATCTGGTCCGGGCCATGATCACCGGCTACAAGTCATCGAAATCCTAGTGCATGGGATTCATCCATGGGTGATTGGATCCAGCCCCTATGGTAAATGGCCCTAATCCCATTTATGGGCTTACGTCGCTTTTCAAGCGACCAGAGTCGTGGTGCTCCGCACCACACCGGGGAAAGGGGGCCGTGCGGACTGGCAATTGCGTCCATGCAAAAGAGCCAGCTCTCCATCCTTGGTTCGCGCTCATTAACGCTCTGACGAGCATGAGCCCTTATAAATCCCCCAGCCGCCCCCGACGAAGCCGAGCGCTTTGGCCTTATGGGCTGAAAACGACCACCATGACCGACTCCCGGATTTACATCCGTGTAAATCCACCCCAGCTCGGCGTCAGAGCCTCGCGCTCGTAAGCTTATCACGTTGCGATACTCGCCCTTGCTCGACGGTCATTGCCTCAACATCCCTGTTTCGGCTCGGCCGTTTTACTTAGCCCAACAGCCAAAGCGGCTTCGATGGGGAAACGGGTGCCACCTTCAGGATTAGTGCATTGAGACAAACTCCAGTTGGCTTCAGTATTGTGAGTAATAAAACGGCTCTGACCCTTTCATTTCACTCTTTTATTTCCAACGGTAACCCCAAAGCTATCGGGGCTTTTTGCGCCTCAGCCCCCCCTTCGGTGTATTGCCCAAGTCAGCCGTATGTTGTACGCTGGTTCAACTTTTTGCGAATAGACGTTTAGCTCTAAGTTTTTGAAGAATAAGCTTATGAACAATAAGCGGTAGTTAAGCAACGACGAAAACAACAATGTGGATCAGGGAAGATGCGCGCAGCAAGGATTAGCTTTTACCCCCTCAGCTTCGCCCCCGCCTTTGCCCCTTGCTTTATGCATAAGCAGCAGGCTCTCCCCCCACCAACTCAGATGTTGACCTGAACCAAGGTTTTGGCCGCAACATACTGGTACTTTTAACGTTGTTTTTCATGATTTTAATTTGGATTTGCACGCTGTCTGGCAGCCAGAGCCCGTGCGGTAGCCATCCCTGATGGAAGTTATGTCGGTGGGAGCAGATGCCAAGCCGTGCTTGGCGAAGGTCGTGGGTCTCCAACCCACACCCGGCCAAGAGGGGATCAACAGCAATCCCCTCTTGGATCTCCCCTGCCGCCCCCGGCGGTGCCGACAGCCCCTCGGGCTTATGGTGAAAATTGGCTAGCGCGCCAGACGCTCATCCATGATTCGACTGGCGCTGCATCGGCATCCATGCCTCGCCACGCCATTTTCCCCAACGCCCTTCAGCGGCACCGATGGGGAAAGTGACCGGTGCCACCTGCGATTACTGTGGTAACACAGGCCTTTAGTGGTGGCTGAATAATGACTGGATTCAGCCAAGCTCAAACATCCAGAGGAAGGATTTAAAAAATAAGCATGAGAGATAAAGAGAAAATTGCGGTGTTCATCGATGCCGACAATGCACCGGCAAAGAAGTTTGATGTGGTGCTGGCAGAGCTTGCCAAACATGGCGTGATCAGCATTCGTAAGGCCTATGGAAACTGGAAGAGCCCAGGGTTGAAGCAGTGGGAAGACATACTGCACGAATACGCTATTCAACCCATCCAACAATTCGACCTGACCAAGGGCAAAAATGCCACTGACATTGCCTTGGTCATTGATGCGATGGACATTCTCTACACCAAAGATATCGATATCATCTGCCTGATTTCATCAGATTGTGACTTCACCCCATTAGTTACCCGTGCTTTGGCCGACGGCAAAACCGTGTTTGGCTTTGGCGAGCGCAAAGCCCCCTCGGCCTTCGTTAACAGCTGCTCCCGCTTCCTCTACCTCGACGCAGAACCTGTGTCTGTATCTGAACCAGAAGAAATAGATGCGATTCCAGATACGACGCTCCAAGCAGAACCAGCCGTGGTGCCGACGGCGCAGGATTCGCCAACCAAAGCCGCTCAAGCACAACCCAAACCAGCCGCCCAGCAAAAGTGCAATCTGAAAAGTGACACCAAGCTCATCAACCTACTGCGCCAGGCTATTGAAGCTACCGAGGAAGGGCATGGTTGGGCTCAATTGGGAGCGATTGGTAGCCATATTTCCAACCAAAGCTCTTTTGACCAGAGAAACTACGGCTTTAAGAAGCTTGTAGATCTATTTGCCGCCATAGATCTTTTTGAGATTCGTAAGCCAAACAAAACTTTGGTATTGGTTAGAGACATCAAACGAACAAAGAAAAATGGAAAATGATCGCTTGAACAGTTAGCAAGAGCAGTAGCTTTTATAGCTAGATTCATTTGGAGTTATACATGAAGACATTTAGCAATCAATATCTCTCCCCAACATTATCCAATGATCTGAAAAATCATCAGCTCTTATCGTGCGCAGTAAATTTGTTAAACGGAACTCAATTATTAGAAAATAATATAAAAATTATTAGGATACTAAAAAAACCTGTAGTTACGCTTACTTCAAAAGAGTCAAAGCTAATAACAAACCACATGTCTAGCGTCTTAAAAAACATTCATGCAGCCAAGCAACAAAATAGAGCATCGATAGTATCAAACATAATTCAGATCATGGACGAGGATACAGAAAAATATGTCTATAGATATGATATAAAAAGGTTTTATGAATCTATACACCCTAACCTTATTTATAATAAAATATTAGACGACCATCTTATATCACCGAAAAACAAAGAACTGATAAGATTGTTTTTAGATGCCATTGAAAGTCATTCAATTCGTGGCGTTGGTAGAGGAACTAGCCTAAGCACTGCATTAGCAGAATACTACATGAAAGAAATGGACAAGGCTATTAGAGACATAGAAGGTGTATACTACTATGCAAGATTTGTTGATGACATAATAATTGTATCATATAAAAAGAAAGTGAATTTCAGAAGTATTATTCAAGATATCCTACCAAAACCGATGGAACTACATGAGAGCAATAATAAATGTTTTGAGGTGAACCTAGATAATACAGATCAAAAAGAATTTAGCTATCTAGGGTATAAGTTCCATGCAAATAAGAAAAAATGCATAAAAGTTGATTTGTCTGACAACAAAGTAAAAAAAATTAAGTTCAGGCTAACAAAAGCTTTTATTGAATACTCAAAAAATATGGATATCAACCTTCTAATTAAAAGAATCAAATATATTACTGGGAACCGATTTATAGAATTAAAAAATGGACTCAGTTTTTGTGTAGGATTGAGTGCCAGTTATAGTAAAATTAATCCAGAAAACTCCACTGCACTGGTAGAGCTTGATAATTACTACAAATCTTTAGTATTTTCTAGAAACAGTAGAGTTCAAAAAGTGCTCTTAAGAAAAGGGATATCTCTTACAAGAAGTAACTTTATAAGAAACGTGTCATTTACTTCTTCATTTAAGTCAAAACCAATTTATCACTTTAAAGACATAAATGAAATTAAGGAGTGTTGGAACAATGCTTAAAAAAATAAATTTAAATGATAAAGCAAGAGCATTGATTACTGAGTTTACTCCTTTCGAAACTCCATTGATATTTTCAAATACAGGATTCTATCAAAATTTTTGCAATTTTGAATCTTTGCCAATAGTAATAAAATCCATATTGGCTCAAGAAAAGAATAGCTACACCGTGCCATACGCTTTTAAAATAGACAAAGATTCAAATTCAGAGAGAAGACTTGCGCTTATTCATCCAATTATACAGATGGAAATGTTAGAATTTTACAATGAAAATAACTTTAGAATAATTGACTCGTGCGGATTAAGTCCATGCTCATTGAGAAGGCCAAAATCCCTCGCATCAAAGTACTCTTCTAGTAAATATGAAAAAATCGATACTGAAATAAAATCAGAACTAGTTGATACTATAGACATGCAGGATAAAACTTCGTATCAAAACTCATATTTTGCATATGAAAAATTTGCACACATTAACTTTTTCACATCATCCAACGATTTTTTAAATATTGAGGGTGATTTCAAGTTTCTCCTTAGACTTGATATCCAATCTTGTTTCGAGTCTATCTACACACACTCAATTTGTTGGGCTGTAAAAGACAAAAAATTTTCGAAGAGCAACTCTTCTAGAGATAACTTTGAAAACAATTTTGATAAACTTATGCAGCGTGCCAATTACAATGAAACTAATGGTATTGTTGTTGGACCAGAAGTATCAAGAATCTTTAGTGAGATCATATTACAAAAAATAGATAACTGTGTAATTAATGAATTCACAGAAAAAGGTTACAGGTTTGGTGTTGATTATATTTTCTATCGCTATGTAGACGATTACTTCATTTTCTCAAATTCTAAAGATACTCTGAAAGAGATAGAGAGTGTTCTTTCTGATATTCTATTCGAATACAAGCTGTCAAAAAATGAGAGTAAGAGAGTTCTTCAGAAAAGACCTTTTTATACATCAAAAGATATTGCCATTGACAAAGTAAGAAGGCTTATAAAAGAGCTAAATTTTTCGATAACAGATTTAATTACTCTAGAAGACATAAAGTTAAGAAGGCCTAAATTAAAAAGAAAAGATAAGGAAGGAGTTGTCGCAAGTACTATTCGAGAGATAAAATCAATAACATCCGAAGAAAACGTTAATATTAATGACTTATCACCCTACATAATAAAATCTATAAAAAATTTGATATTTAATCATATTGACATATCGCATAGATACTCCATGTCATTTTCAAAAGATGATTTTGATTATTTATCTATTTATTTAGATATACTTTTATACTTCTACTCTCTAGATAGAAGAACAACTGTGTCATTTTCATTCTGTTTGACCATAATAATATTGGTAGAATTTATAAAGAAAACATCGGATGTTTATCAAATATATTTTAATGATAAAATTTCACATTTTTTGAGAAATAAAATAATAACGTCATTGGATAAGTTAAAGGAAAGTAATAAGGTAGAGTTCTATAATATTGTATTAACGCTTCAACACTTAAATGGTGGATATGAGGCAACTGCTGATACCATATCTGAATCCACAATAAATAAAATTCCATCTTTAACATACTTTGATTATATCACTCTATTGTACTATTCAGGAAAGTCATCAAGTCTTTCTAATTTAAAGGTAACATTAATAGATTCTTTAGAGAATTACATTGAAAACCTTTGTTCTTCTGATGGCTTTATTCTTACAGAACTAATGCACATGTATTTGGACTACTTAAGCTGTCCGCATATTGACGATCAAAGAAAAACAAACCTTAGTATGAAAATAATGGCATCTGATAGCTTTAAGAAAAAAGCTCACACAGCTGGTTATGCAATACCTAGATCAAAGAAAAAGCTATCAGATGACATAATGGAAGCTATTGAATTTTCCAAGTCAAACTTTTGGTTTACAAACTGGAATAACTTAGATATACGCAAAATATTGTTGAAAAAAGAGTTGAGTCCTACATACTAATTTTGTTAGATTTGGTTTGCCTGACACCTATTGACTGTTTAGTTCTATCTGTTTGACTGTTTAGTTCTATCTGTCTTTTCTCTTTTTGAGAATTCTTGTGATGAAGAAATTCGTTGCATTGGCCGAAAGGCGCACACACATAAGGTCAAAGGCTAAAGAGGGCTGCTTTTCGAAGCAGCCTTATCTTTTTCTATTGCGGCGCAAATGACCAAGAAAGCAAAACATTATGTCAAACGGTTATAACAATTCCGCTTGAATCGGCCGAATATACATAAGATGTCAGAGCCTTTTAGAGGTGCTCCGTAAGAATTTGAATATTTAAGAAAGACACTCACACAACATCTCACGCTGAGGGATACACCCACTCCTAGCACAGGCGCACCAGTGACCATCGGCGGCAGGACGTCGCCGTTGAGCGTACAGGGACGTATTCACAGCGTGTCACTGGGGTGCCTGTGCGAAGGCCTGCGGCAGGCAATGGGTAGCATCCAATGCTTACAGCCATTCGATACCCATTAGGTAGTGCCAGTCACTCGCAGATACCCCAGAAATGGAAAAGGCCCGCGTTCGATACGCGGGCCTTTTCCTGGCAGCCGGAAAGCAAAAACCCCGGCGAACCGGGGTTTTTAAGCTTTCAGGCGTAATCTAAACGAAGTTTAGATCATCGGCTGATAAGGCGATGATATTACATCATGCCGCCCATACCACCCATACCACCCATGCCGCCCATATCTGGCGCAGCTTCAGGCTTTGGCAGCTCGGCGACCATGGCTTCTGTGGTGATCATCAGACCGGCCACGGAAGAGGCGAACTGCAGCGCAGAGCGGGTTACCTTGGTTGGGTCGAGGATACCCATTTCCAGCATGTCGCCGTAGGTGTCGTTACCGGCGTTGTAACCGTAGTTACCTGAGCCGTTCTTGACGTTGTTGGCAACCACGGAGGCCTCTTCGCCGGCGTTGGTGGCGATTTGACGCAGTGGGGCTTCCATGGCGCGCAGGGCGATAACCACACCGTGCTTCTGATCTTCGTTGGCCACTTCAACGTTGGCAATCTTGGAGGCAACGCGCACCAGGGCCACACCGCCGCCTGGTACCACACCTTCCTCAACGGCGGCGCGGGTAGCGTGCAGGGCGTCTTCAACGCGGGCTTTCTTCTCTTTCATTTCCACTTCGGTGGCAGCGCCAACCTTGATTACGGCAACACCGCCGGCCAGTTTAGCCATACGCTCTTGCAGTTTTTCCTTGTCGTAGTCGGAAGTGGTTTCTTCGATCTGTTGCTTGATCTGACCCACGCGAGCCTTGATCTGCTCTTGCTCGCCGTTACCATCGATGATGGTGGTGTTGTCCTTGGTGATGACCACACGCTTGGCGGTACCCAGATCTTCCAGGGTGGCTTTTTCCAGTTCCAGACCGATTTCCTCGGCGATCACAGTACCACCGGTCAGGATGGCGATATCCTGCAGCATGGCCTTGCGACGGTCACCGAAGCCAGGGGCCTTAACGGCGGCAACTTTCACGATACCGCGCATGTTGTTCACAACCAGAGTCGCCAGGGCTTCGCCTTCCACGTCTTCGGCCACGATCAGCAGTGGCTTACCGGTTTTGGCCAGACCTTCGAGGATAGGCAGCAGTTCGCGGATGTTGGAGATCTTCTTGTCCACCAGCAGCACGAAGGGGTGGTCCAGTTCCACTGAGCCGGTTTCAGGCTTGTTGATGAAGTAAGGAGACAGGTAGCCACGGTCGAACTGCATACCTTCAACCACGTCCAGTTCGTTTTCCAGCGCCTGACCTTCTTCAACGGTGATCACGCCTTCCTTGCCCACTTTTTCCATGGCGGTGGCGATGATCTGACCGATTGACTCGTCAGAGTTGGCGGAGATGGTACCTACCTGGGCAATGGCCTTGGAGTCGGCACATTCCTGGGACAGGGCTTTGAGTTCTTCCACTGCGGCGATAACGGCTTTGTCGATACCGCGCTTCAGATCCATTGGGTTCATACCGGCGGCAACGGCCTTCAGACCTTCGTTAACAATGGCCTGAGCCAGAACGGTTGCAGTGGTGGTACCGTCACCGGCGGCGTCGTTGGCCTTGGAAGCCACTTCCTTCACCATCTGGGCGCCCATGTTTTCGAACTTGTCTTCTAGTTCGATTTCCTTGGCCACGGATACACCGTCTTTGGTGATCAGCGGCGCGCCGAAGCTCTTTTCCAGCACCACGTTGCGGCCCTTGGGACCCAGGGTCACTTTTACCGCGTTGGCCAGTACGTTGACACCGGCGAGCATTTTCACGCGAGCGTCATTGCCAAATTTAACTTCTTTAGCTGCCATGTTTAATTTCCTTTAAATTCTTTGCGTTAAACTGAAATGTCACTATGGAGAGGGGATTATTCCACCACAGCCATCAGGTCAGATTCGGAGAGGATCAACACTTCCTGACCGTCGATTTTTTCTTTCTTGACGCCGTAACCTTCGTTGAAGATCACCTTGTCACCGACCTTCACGTCCAGCGGACGTACTGTGCCGTTTTCCAGGATCCGACCATTGCCCACGGCCAGAACCTCACCACGGGTAGATTTTTCGGCCGCGCTGCCGGTCAGGACAATGCCACCGGCAGAAGTGGATTCCACTTCGAGACGTTTAACTATGACGCGGTCATGTAATGGACGAATATTCATCTATGGAGTCTCCTAATGATTTTTGCCCAATAATCGAGGCGGTTATGTTTACATGTGCAGCCAGGCTGCAGGATGGAAACTATATGGGGATGGCTGCTTTGGGATACAAGTCCGGGGGCCAAAAAATTTTGGATTTTTTTGCGGTGAATTTTTTATTGCCTGTCATTCCTGTTAAGATCGGCGCGCGAATTGGGTTGCCACAGGCTAAAAGCGCCAAGTCGCGCCATACACACCATGCCAGCATCCAGCCAATGCATCCCGGTAATGCATCCAGGTAAGAAGAGACACATCCAGGCCATGAGAGACAAGCACGGGTTGCTGCACGCGCCCATTGCCACAGTATTGTTGAAAATGACCCTGCCGAACCTGGTGGGGATTTTGACGATTCTGGGATTCAGCCTGGTGGATACCTTCTTTGTCAGCCAACTCGGCACCGAGGCGCTGGCGGCCATCAGTTTTACCTTTCCCGTCACCCTGGTGGTGTCCAGCATAGCCGTCGGCATAGGCGCCGGGGTATCGACCCTGCTGGGACGCCTGATTGGCGGCGGCCACAGCGGCGAGGCCAAGGTGTTTTTGCACGACACCCTGCTGCTGACCTTTGCTCTGGTGAGCCTTATCTGCGCCCTTGGCAGCCTGTTTACCGGCCCGCTGTTCAGCCTGCTCGGCGCCCGTGGAGAAAGCCTGAGCCTGATACACGACTATATGTTTGTCTGGTTTCTCGGCGCGCCGCTCTTAGTGATGGTGATGGTGGGCAACCAGGGGCTGCGCTCCACCGGCGATACCCACTCGCCGGCAAAGATCATGGCCCTGGCGGCGGTGATCAATCTGATTTTGGATCCCTTGCTGATCTTCGGCATAGGTCCCTTCCCGCGGCTGGAAATCCAAGGGGCGGCCATAGCCTCGCTGCTGTCCTGGCTGCTGGCGGCGTTTCTGTCGGGCTATCTGCTGATAGTCAAACGCAACATGATAGCGTTCGCCGATGCCGATTGGCCCAGGCTCAAAGCTAACTGGCGCCGCCTGGCGCGCATCGCCCAGCCGGCGGCGCTGATGAACCTGATGAATCCCATTGCCAATGCGGTGATCATGGCCATGCTGGCCCGGGTCGACCACGGCGCGGTTGCGGCCTTTGGCGCCGGTACCCGCATCGAATCCGTGCTCTTGATGGTAGTGATGGCGCTCTCTTCCAGCCTGATGCCCTTTATCGCCCAGAACCTGGGGGCGGGTCAGCCGGCGCGGGCCCGGGAAGCGCTGATGCTGGCGCTCAAGTTTGTGCTCTTATTCCAAACCCTGCTGTACCTGCCGCTGTTGCTGCTGGCGGACCCCATTGCCGCCCTGTTCAGCAGCGATCCCCAGGTGGTGGAGTGGCTCAGCTTTTATCTTATCGCCCTGCCCGCCGCCTACGGCCCCCTGGGGGTGGTGATTATCGTCGCCACCTCGCTCAACGCCTACCACAGGTCCATGGCGTCCTTGGTGATCAACGTCTGCCGCCTGTTCCTGCTGATGCTACCGCTGGCGGCGCTGGGCTCTTACCTCTACGGGGTGCAGGGACTGATGCTGGCGCTGCCGCTGACCAATGCCCTGATGGGCCTGGCCTGCTTTATTCTCGCCGGCAAGGTGAGCGAGCCCGGCGCGGCTGTGAGTGCCGGGCAACTGCGCGGCAGTGCCCAGGACTAGGGCTTTCAGCCCTGGGTGCTCTCAGGTACGGGATGCTCTTAGGCACAGGTTTAAATCGGCTCGGCACCTGTGGCCACTCGCATTGACAGGGGTTTGCCGTCCGGGGTCAGTTCCTGCAGGATAAAGTCGATGAAGCGGCGACAGGCCAGACTGACGAACCGCCGGGACGGATACACCAGAAAACACTCGCCCTTATGGGACTGGTAACCGGTTAACAGCTGCCGCAACTGGCCACTGGCCAGATAGGCATCGCACATCTCCGTCGGCAGGTAGGTTATGCCCTTGCCCTGCAAAGCAAACTCCCGCGCCATGATCAGGTTGTTGGTACAGAAGTTACCCTGGACCCTGACCTTGAGGGTTTCGGGCCCTGTGCCCACCTCCACCTCGTTGAATACCTTGCCGTTGATAAGGCGATACAGGGCGACATTGTGAGCGGCCATATCCTCCAGGGTGCGGGGCTCCCGCTGGCGTGCCAAGTAGTCCGGGCTGGCGAAAAAACCCAGCTCTGTGGTCAGCACCGGCTTGGCCACCACGTCCTGCCCCTCTATGGATTGCTCGATCAGAAAGGCCACATCCAGGTTGTGTTTCACCATGTCCACCACTTCGGTGCTGTCTATCACCTCCACCGTCAATTTGGGATGCAGGGCCATAAAGCGGAAGATCAAGCGGTTCAGGACCACGGTTTCCGGCAGCGGAAACATCTGGATCCTTAAGTGACCGCTGAGCTCGGCATCATCCCTTGTCATCTCAATCAGGGTCTCATCCAGCTGTGACAATATTCCCAGGGACCGCTGGTAGAACAGGCTGCCGGCCGCGGTCAGGCTGATGGCCCGGCTCTGGCGATGGAACAGCTTGACGTTCAGCTCCTCCTCCAGGCTCTGCAGGCGACGGCTCACGGTTGACTTGGGCAGGTTGAGCAAGTCTGCGGCTGTCACCAGACTGCCGCTCTCAACTATGCGGTGGAACAGGGCCAGATCTTCGGTCTTCATTATCCATGTCAGCAATAGTCTCAAATTATGGAACCTATAGTTCCAAACAATCCCGTTTAGTGCAACCTCTTAAACTGCTATCGTCGCGCCTGTTGAATTTTCCCGCCACAACCCAGGAACAGCGCCGATGAAATCTGCCTTGATACTGCCACTCGCACTCACAGTGCCCCTGCTCATCTCCGGCTGCACGCCGGCCGAGAGCGCCATGCAAGCACCTGTGGTCCGCCCGGTGAAACTCTTCACCATTGAGGATCTTGCCGCCCAAACCCAGCGCAGCTTTCCCGCCCGGGTGACGGCCAACAGCCGCGCCGATCTGTCGTTTCGGATCTCCGGCCAGCTGACCGAGCTGGCCCTGGTGGAAGGCCAAAGCGTCACCGAGGGTAGCCTGCTGGCCAGACTCGATGACAGGGATGCCCGCAATAACCTGATGACCCGCGAGGCCGAGCACGAGCTGCTGTCCGCCGACCATCAGCGCAAGGCAGCGCTGCTGGAACAAAAGCTGATTTCCCAGGCCGACTTTGATGCCACCCAGGCCCAGTTGAAATCCGCCACCGCGGCGCTGGCGGCGGCCAAAGATCAGCTGAGCTACACCCGCCTGACCGCGCCCTTTTCAGGCACAATCGCCAAGCGCCTGGTGGACAACCATCAGCAAGTGCAGCCCAACCAGACTGTGCTGACGCTGCAGAACAACCGCCTGCTGGATGTGAGCATTCAGGTGCCCGAATCCCTGCTGGCGACACTGAAACAGGCGAGCGGGCTCAAGGAATTGGAGGCCAGCGTCAGCTTCAGCGCCTTCCCCGGCCACAGCTTCAAGGCGAACTTCAAGGAGTATTCCACCCAGATCACCCCTGGCACCCAGGCCTATGAGCTGGTGTTCTCCCTGGCCCAGCCCGAGGCCGTGCAATTGCTGCCCGGCATGAGCGCCGAACTGAGCCTGAGCCTGGGTGACGGCCAGGCCCAACCACTGGCCATAGTGCCCGTGTCGGCCCTGGACAAGAGTGACAGCGATGGTTTGGTGCAGGTGTGGCGCTATCAGGCCAATTCCGGCCTGGTGGCCCCGGTACCCGTCACCCTGGGGCGGGTCAGCAGTCAGGGCATAGAGATCCTCGCCGGCCTGAAGGCCGGGGATCAAATCGTCAGCACCGGCGTGGCCCAACTCAGCGTCGGCATGAAGGTCAAGCCATTGCACTGGCAGCGTGGGGTTTAAGATGAATCTTGCTGAATATTCGATTCGCCACAGGGTCATCAGCTGGATGTTTGCCCTGCTGTTGCTGCTCGGCGGCAGCCTGGCCTTCTTTGGCCTGGGCCAGCTGGAGTTTCCCGAGTTCACCATCAAGGAAGCCCTGGTGATCACCGCCTACCCCGGCGCCTCGCCGGAGCAGGTGGAAGAGGAAGTGACACTGCCGCTGGAAGATGCCTTGCAACAGCTCGACGGCATCAAGCACATCACCTCGATCAACAACGCCGGTCTGTCGCAGATCCGCATAGAGATCAAAGACAAGTACGACAAGCACAGCCTGCCCCAGGTGTGGGACGAGGTGCGCCGCAAGGTCAATGACACAGCCGGGCAATTGCCGCCGGGCACAGGCACCCCCAAGGTGATGGACGACTTCGGCGACGTCTACGGCATACTGCTGAACCTGTCCGGTGCGGACTACAGCAGCCGTGAACTGAACAACTATGCCGATCTGCTGCGCCGGGAACTGATGCTGGTTCCCGGGGTGAAAAAGGTCTCAGTGGCCGGCGCCGTGACCGAGCAGGTGGTGATTGAGATCTCCCAGCAAAAGCTGTCGGCCCTGGGACTCGACCAGAGCTATATCTATGGTCTTATCAAGAACCAGAACGTGGTGTCCAACGCCGGCAGCCTGCTGCTGGGCGATAACCGCATCCGCATCCATCCCACCGGCGAGTTCGCCAGCGTGCAGGATCTGGCGCGGCTGATTGTCAGCCCGCCGGGCAGCACTGAGCTTATTCATCTGGGGGACATAGCCAGAATTGACCGGGTCTACGACGAGACCCCGACCCTGCTGTACCACAATCAGGGGCAAACGGCGCTGTCACTGGGCATTGCCTTCTCCAGTGGCGTCAACGTGGTGGAAGTGGGCGGCAGGATAACCCGGCGGCTGGCGGTGCTGGAGTCCGAGCAGCCCCTGGGCATGACTCTGGACACAGTCTACAACCAAAGCCTGGCGGTCGACGACACGGTCAGCGGCTTCCTGCTCAACGTGCTTGAGTCCATCGCCATAGTCATAGCCGTATTGCTGCTGTTCATGGGGCTGAGATCCGGCCTGCTGATGGGGCTTATCCTGCTGCTGACCATTTTGGGCACCTTTATCGTGATGAAGCTGCTCAATATCGACCTGCAGCTGATATCACTGGGGGCGCTGATCATAGCCCTTGGCATGCTGGTGGATAACGCCATTGTGGTCACCGAGGGCATCATCATAGGCCTGCGCCGCGGCAAGAGCCGGCTTGAGGCCGCCAGCCAGATAGTAACCCAGACCCAGTGGCCGCTGCTGGGGGCGACCGTTATCGCCATTATCGCCTTTGCCCCCATAGGCCTGTCCCAAAACGCCGCCGGTGAGTTCTGCCGCTCCCTGTTCCAGGTGCTGCTGATCTCCCTGTTTATCAGCTGGATAACGGCCATCACCCTCACGCCCTTCTTCTGCCACCTGCTGTTCAAGGATGGGGCAAGCCTGGAAGATGAGGCCGCCGATCCCTACCGGGGCTGGTTCTTTACCTTGTACCGCGCCGCGCTGAACTTCACCCTGCGCTTTCGCCTGCCGAGCCTGGTGCTGGTGCTCGCCATGTTGGTGTCGGCCGTGATGGGCTTTGGCCACATCAAGAATGTGTTCTTCCCGGCCTCAAACACCCCTATCTTCTTCGTCGATGTCTGGCTGCCGGAAGGCACGGATATCAAGGCCACCGAGCGCTTTACCGCCGACATAGAGGCGGCGCTGCTGAGCGGCGGCGACAGTCGGGACATGGGCCTTGAGCGGATCACCACGGTAATAGGCCAGGGGGCGCAGCGCTTCGTGCTGCCCTACCAGCCGGAGGAGGCCTATCCTGCCTATGCCCAGCTGATAGTGGAAATGCAGGATCTGGAGTCGCTCGAGGCCTATATGCCCAAGCTGCAGCAATGGCTGAACCAGGAGTTTCCCCAGGCCAGGTACAGGTTTAAAAACATGGAAAACGGTCCCTCACCGGCTGCCAAGATAGAGGCCCGCTTCTACGGTGACGACCCCGGGGTGCTGCGCAACCTGGCGGCCCAGGCGCAAGCCATCTTTGCCGCCGAACCGACCATGGATGATGTGCACCACAACTGGCGCAACCAGGTGGCGCTGATCCGGCCCCAGCTGCAAAACGCCAGGGCCAGGGAGAGCGGCCTCAGCAAGCGGGATCTCGACGATGCCCTGCTGCTGAACTTCAGCGGCAAGCAGATAGGCCTGTACCGGGAGGCGAGCCACTCGCTGCCTATCATAGCCAGGGCACCGGCGGACGAACGGCTGCAGGCCGACAACCTGTGGAAGCTGCAGATCTGGAGTTCTGAGTACAACAGCTTTGTGCCCGTGTCCCAGCTGGTAAGCGAGTTCGCAACCGAGTGGGAAAATCCGCTGGTGATGCGCCGGGATCGCAAGCGGGTGCTGACAGTTATGGCCGATCCTAAGTTGGGCTCGAACGAAACAGCGGACTCTGTGCTGCGCAAGGTCAAGGCCAAGGTGGAGGCCATTCCCTTGCCGGCGGGCTACAGCCTGGAATGGGGCGGCGAGTTCGAGGCCTCGGGCGAGGCCCAGGCCGCGGTGTTCAGCTCCATCCCCATGGGCTATTTGGTGATGTTCCTGATCACTGTGTTCCTGTTCAACTCGGTGCGCCAGCCGCTGGTGATCTGGCTGACAGTGCCTTTGGCCCTGATAGGGGTGACGGCGGGCCTGTTGCTGTTCGATGCGCCCTTCAGCTTTATGGCGCTGCTCGGACTGCTGAGCCTGTCGGGCATGGTGATTAAAAACGGCATAGTGCTGGTGGATCAGATAAACCTGGAACTGAGCCAAGGCAAGCCCGCCTATGCCGCCCTGGTGGACTCCTGTGTCAGCCGGGTCAGGCCGGTAATGATGGCGGCCATCACCACCATGCTGGGGATGCTGCCGCTGATTTCCGACGCCTTCTTCGGCTCCATGGCGATCACCATCATCTTTGGTCTGGGCTTTGCCTCACTGCTGACCCTGATAGTGCTGCCGCTGATCTACAGCCTGTTTTTCAGGGTTGTCCCGGGAGGTGAACCACAGACATAACCCGGCTTTAAGGTCGTGGGCCTTGGCCCGCGGCATGAAAAAACGCTTCCCGGCGCGACCGAACAGGCGACTGTTCGGTCATTTCTTTTTTGGGCAACAGGGTTAAAGGAACTCAAGCAAGACAAAGAAGTTTTCTACCCTGGCTTCCTGTTCGGGTTGAAACAGTGCCGAGGGCTCATGAACCCATTGAGTGGTTCAAAGGAATTCCAACGAAGCAAAGAAGTTTTCTACCCTGGCTTCCTGTTCGGGTCGAAAGAGTGCCGAGGGCTCATGAACCCATTGAGTGGTTCAAAGGAATTCCAACGAAGCAAAGAAGTTTTCTACCCTGGCTTCCTGTTCGGGTTGAAAGAGTGCCGAGGGCTCATGGCTCCCAAAGGGAGCGTTCGAATAAGTTAGAGGAATTCCAGCGAGGCAAAGAAATTTTCCACCGTGGCTTCGCGCTGGGCCGAAGGCTCATAGCTGGCGATCAGCATCAACATATGATTGTCGTGGGTAAAGACCCGCTGGATCATCTGCTCCTTGCCACTGTCCTTATCCAGTTCATACACCACCTCATAGCCCTTGTGGCCCTGATAGTCGATAAAACCACGACGCACCACGCGGGCTTTATTGCGGCTGGCCTGACCAATGATGGCGCCCAACTTGTCCATGTCTTCCAGCGCCAATTCCAGGATATCCTGCTCGTCATAGGTATCGAAGGCGGTGCTGAGGCTGATGGCGGTCAGCACCAGGGGATCCTTGCTGTTTTTCTGGGTGGTCACTTCCTCCAGGCTGATTTGATCCGAGCCCTGGGATCTGACCTTAGGGTCCGGCAACAGCTTGAGCTTGACCGGTACAGTAGCCATAAAGTGGCTTTGCAGCGGCAAGGGGGAGTAGTAATGGCGGTAGCCGAAGATGGCCCCTGCGAGGGCGCCGAGCAGCACTATTATCCTTAACATATCAGTCCCTTTTATCCTTTTATGTGTTGGCCATTGCTGTCCTGCAATGACTGTTTCCGTCATGCTCTGGTTTCTTTAAAGACCTGATTTCAGTCATGACTGTGGTTTGCATAAGCTACTGGTCACAGGCTATTGCGAACAGCAGTCGAAAGACTGACTTTGACCGCTCAAGTGAATCAAAAAGGCGCCCGCAGGCGCCTTCCAATTCAAATACTTAGATGGGCGAACCCGGTGGCATGGCCATGGGCTTGGGGATCAACCGGTACTGGCTGTCGTTCATACCCTTGCCAATCGCGCCAGCGAGGAAGTTGTAGTGGGCAGCGAGATCCTCGCTGCCCCTACTGGCGCGGCGCTTAAGCTGCTGTTGCAGCTCATCGAGGCGTGCCACCAATTGCGCCCTAACCTCAGTGCTGCAATCGGGGCTGTGCAGGGCCTGCAACAATTCATCCACCACCACGGCATTGACCCTGAGCCAGGGGCCGCGCTCCGGCCCTGTGGGGTTATCCAGATACAGGGTCTTGGCCAGCAGGCTGTCCACCAGTTCGGTGACACTCAACTGCTCGCGATCGTTAAGTGCCGCCTCCGCCACCCGGTTCAGGCGCCTTGGCCACAGCAGGCTGTGGACGCTGTGGCGCCCCAGCACCTCGGCCATGGCCAAAGGATCGCTGATGACCCCGGTGCCGCGGGCAAAGCTTTCCCTGGTATCGCCGTAACTGCCGGCCTTGGGCACCAGCAATTCGGTCAGTTCCCGCGGCAGGGTCAAAGACTCGGGTGCCAGGGTGGCCAGTACGGCACTGAGGGCCTGGCGTTGCAGCTCGGGGGCTATATATTGCCAGCTGCCGTTGCGGTCCTGGTAGCTGTAATCTGTGCCGCCGACAAACTTGGCCGCGGCTTCAATCTGATAGCGGCTCAGCAGGTACAAGGGCACCAGGGCATCGGCCAGCTCGCCCTGGGGTTCGCCGGGCAGCAGGGCCTCGGGGCCGAACTTGTCCAGCGCCAGACGGCGCACCTGTTGCAGACGGTTGAGTTCGGCCACGGGATCGCTGCCGTTATCCCACAAACTGGCGTAGGCGTGGCTGGCATCGGCACGGCGGGAGTCGGCCTCGCCTATGTATCTGAGGCCCTGGTTTTGGGCCTGACGCACCAGTTCGGCCAGGGCCTGACGCTCGGCCTCACCCTCGCCGAAATCGCCGTAACCGTAGCTGATGGCAAACTTATCCCAGGCGCCGACGCCGCTGCCATAGGCCTGGCTGAGGTCTATCTGGCCCGCCTGGATGCCGATTTGCGGATGGGGATAGTCCATCACAGAGCTGTTGTCATTGCTGGAGGCGGCAAAGTTGTGCTCCAGCCCCAGGGTGTGACCTATCTCGTGGGCAGACAGCTGGCGGATGCGGGCGAGGGACAGCGCCTTGGCGGCTTCGCCGGCGGCCTGCCTGTCATCCCAGCCGGCACTGAGACCACGGGCTATCAAATGATCCTGCCTGACCCTCAGGCTGCCCAGGGTCACATGGCCCTTGATGATTTCGCCGGTGCGCGGATCGGCCACCGCCGAGCCATAGGACCAGCCGCGGCTGGCCCTGTGGACCCATTGCACCACGTTGTAGCGCACGTCCTGGGGATCGGCATCTTCCGGCAGCAACTCCATTTTGAAGCCACCGATAAAACCAGCGGCATCGAAGGCCTCACTCCACCAGCGGCCACCGTCCAGCAGCGCGCTGCGGATGGGCTCGGGCACACCCGGATCCAGGTAATAGACTATGGGCTTGACCACCTCTGAGGGCGCGGGACCCGGGACCTTTTTCTGCAGCCGGTGCCGCAATATGTGGCGGCGCACCACGCTCTGGTCCACCGCGGTGCCATAGTCCAGGTATTCATCCATTAAAAAGCCGCTGTAGGCCAGGTAGTCCCGAGGTTCATAGCCCGGCTCCGGCAGGGCGATGAAGGACACCCGGGCACGGATGGACACAGACTTGGGATCCGGCGTCACCTGGGCCACATAGGCGCCGGGATTACTTGAGGCAAAGGTCAGCAGCACATCCACATCGCTGTTGCGCTCAAAGGATTTAACCCCCTCGGGGATAATCAGCGAGCGTTGTTTGTCGAGCTGGAACTCGCCCTGACCTGCGGCCTTGAGGCTGTCGGCCACCCCGTGCAGGTCCTGCAGAAGCAGTTCGTTCAGCGGCACCAGCAATTGCTTGCCGGGCTCCAGGGCTGCGCGCCAGAGCACGGATTCGGCAAAGGCCTCATGCACGGCGCGACGTTCGGAGGCCGAATCGCTGCCGGCGCGGTAACGGCTGTTGAGTTCCCGCAATATGATGTCGGGCCCCAGGCGTTCGAACTGTACCAGACGGGTGCGGCCCAGCTGGCCACGGTCGAGACCTATGTCATTGGAGCCCACGCCCTGGGGCAGGCTGGTGAGCATGATGAAGGGTTGATTGAGGCGGGCCGGGTTCAGGTACAGCCGGCCATCCCTGTGATAAAAAAGCTCAAGGAAACCACTGACTTTCTTGCTCTGCTGGATCAGGGCGGCGCTATCGGCTGCCTGGGATTGGGGCGCGGCGGCGCCGAGGGCCAGCAACAGCGCCAGGGCGAGGCTGTAGGGACGCATGCAAACTCCTTGTTATGCTTGTTCTGGTTGCAGTTTGCCAACCAGACTACCCCATCCCCGGCCACAGGCAAGCGCAAATAGCTCAAGTTATTCCCATACTTGGCTGCCGCAGCGCTTTTCCAACTTTTTGCTGCCTCGTCAGGCCTTGTTGTGCTTTTCCTTGTAGCCAATCCAGTGGCTCAGGATGTTGATCAAGGTGTCGGCCATATTGCCGGTCAGCACCTGTGTTAACACCAAACTATGTTAAAACCTGATTCAGTTGAAACCTGACTCAAGCTTTGCTGTGCTTTTCCTTGTAGCCAATCCAGTGACTTAAGGTATCGAACAGCTCAGTCAAGACTATCGGCTTGGTGATATGGGCGTTCATGCCCGCCGCCAGGCTCTTTTCCCGGTCGCCGGACATGGCGTGGGCCGTCATGGCAATAATGGGCAGCGCCTCACTGCTGTAGCGCTTGCGCAGCTCGCCGGCGGCGGTGAGCCCGTCCATCACCGGCATCTGAATGTCCATCAGCACGGCGTCGTAGGCACGCTTGTCCACCATGTCCAGCGCCACCTGACCGTTGTCGGCCACGTCCACCTCATATCCTGCGCTCTTGAGCAGCTCGGTGGCCACCTGCTGGTTGATAAAGTTGTCTTCCACCAGCAGCACCAGGCCCTTGTGTTCGCCCTCTTCCTCGGCCTTTTCTTCCGGCGGCAACACCGCCGGCTTGGGGCCGGCAAAGGCGGCGATGATCTGATCGAACAGCGCCGAGGCCTTGAAGGGTTTCTGCAACAGGGCGAACACCCGCTCGCCGTCGATGTCGCTTTGCAGCGGCTCGGCGGCATAGGCCGTCATCATGATGATCACCGGCCGCACCGCGAGGCGGCCGTCGGCGACCATTTCATCTATGGCATCGAGCACGTGCTGGCCGTCCATCTCCGGCATCATCCAGTCCAGCAGCAGCAGATCCACAGGATTCTGCTCCAGCTTGAACAGGGCCTCGGCACCCGTGGTGGCCGTGTCCACCACAAAGTGGAAGTCCTTGAGCAGGGAGGAATAAATCTGCAGCGCCGTGGGGTTATCGTCCACCACCAGGGTGCGCAGGCTGTTGAGCCGCTCCGGCACCACCAGGGGCGTGACCTTGGCCTCGGCGGCAATCTCGAAGCTCAGGGTAAAGCTGAAGGTACTGCCGACACCGGGCTCGCTGTGGACCTGCATCTTGCCGCCCATCATGGACACCAGGTGCTTGCTGATGGACAGCCCCAGGCCGGTACCACCGTACTTGCGGGTGGTGGAACCATCCGCCTGGGCGAAGGCGTCGAACAGCTTGTCCTGCTGATCGCGGCTGATACCAATGCCCGTGTCGCGGACCCAGAATTTGAGGGTGATGCGGTGATCGCGCTCGCCCACGTCCTCGCAGCCCAGCTCGATTTCACCGCTTTGGGTGAACTTGACCGCGTTCGACAGCAGGTTGATCAGCACCTGTCCCAGACGCAGGGGGTCGCCCTGCAACATCAAGCCGGCGGTGACCGGCGCATACAGCAGCAATTCGACGCCCTTTTCCTGGGCCTTGAGGGCGTTGAGGTCGAGGGCATGGTCGAGCACCTTGTCCAGCGGGAAGGCAACCCGCTCCAGCTCCAGCTTACCGGCCTCAATCTTGGAGAAGTCGAGGATGTCGTTGATGATCCGCAGCAGCGACTGGGCCGAGAAACCGGCCTTGTCGAGGTAGTCCCGCTGCTGCTCGGTCAGGGCGGTGCGGCCCGCCAGCTGCAACATACCGATAATGGCGTTCATCGGAGTGCGGATTTCATGGCTCATGTTGGCCAGGAATTCACTCTTGTACAGGTTCGCCAGTTCCGCATCCTGCTTGGCTTCCAGCAGCGCCACTTCGTTACTCTTGGAACGGGTGATGTCCTTGTGGGTACCGACCATACGCTTGGGCTGGCCGTCCTGGGTGAATTCCACCAGCCGGCCCCGGCTCAGCACCCAGAGGTAGTCGCCGCCGGCGGCTCGCATACGGAATTCAATTTCGTAGGTGCTGACGGGATCCTTGAGGTATTGCTCGCGGTATTCCTGCACCCGGATACGATCGTCTGGGTGAATAAGCTCGTCTATGGTGCTCAGCAGCGCCGGGAATTCATCGGCCTTGTAGCCCAGCATGGAGAAGTAGGCGGCGTTGCAGATGATCTGCTCCGAATCCAGATACCAGTCCCACAGGCCGTCTTCCACCGCGTCCATGGCCAGATGGTAGCGCTCCTCCGACAGCCGCAGTTGCTCGGCGGACTCGAATTCGCGGGTCACGTCACGCCACACGGCAATCAGGCCCTGCAGTTCACCACGGCGGTTATAGAAGGGCAGCTTGAGGGTGTCCAGCAGCACAGGCTTGCCGGCCAGCTCCACCTTTTCCTGGTAGCGCAGCGGCGCACGCTCGCTCAGCACCCGCTCGTCCTCGGCGCGGATGCGGCGGCCCTGCTCCGGACTGGTAAGCTCCTCCGGCGACAGGCCTATCATCTCGCTTTCGGTGTAACCCAGCATGCGCTCGGCGGCCTTGTTACAGCCCAGGTAGTGGCCTTCCTTGTCCTTGAACACAATGGCCTCGGGGATGGAGTCCAAGAGCGATCGCAGCAGGGCGTATTCCCGCTCGCGCCGCTCTGTGGCTTCCCGCAGACGTTCGGTACGACGGCCCACCAGTTTGTCGAGGCGCTTGTTCTGCTCCGCCAGGTGACGGGTATATTGCTGGTTTTCTTCAAAAATACGGCTGACCAGTTGGAACCATGGCTCCCAGCCGGGGGTGATCTTCTGCGGCACCTTGCGCGGCTGCACCGAGCAGCCTTCCAGATGGGACAGCAGCCGTGAGGCCGGATTTACGAAGGAGCGGCGGGTCTGCCAGTGCACTATGGTCACCAGCACCGACAGGGCCAGCACCACCAAAATAAAGGTCATCTGCAGCTTTTCCCAGGAGTCCTGGAACAGCTCGTCCACATCCTGGATATACAGCAACCTCCAGGGGGCGTTGTGCAGCGCCACCGAGTGTATGTAGTAGCCGTTGCGGATCATACCGTCGTGGGCATCGAACAGCTCGGATTCCGGCAGCGAGTGCAGCTCCGAGGGAATACGCTGGCTGATGTGGTACACCCGGTTGATGTCATCGCCCTCTATATCCGAGTGCGACAGGATATTGTTGGTCTGGTCCAGCAGGATAACAGTGCCCGGCATCTTGAAATAAAGGCGGATTTGCTTGGCCAGGGACGCCAGGGTCATGTCCAGGTTGATGGAGCCGATGAACTCGTCCCCAAGGTAGATGGGCACACCCAGGGTGGTCAGCAGACCCTTGTCGCTGGAGTCCACATAGGCCTCGCTCCAGAACACGCTGCGCTGGGGGTTCATGGCCGGGGTAGCGTACTGGAACTGTTTCTTGTTCAGCAGTTCATCGCGAAATCGCTGCTCGTCGGACGGCCAGGGATAATAGGACATCATCCGCCGCTTGGAGACGTAGTAGATGGCCGAGGCCTTGGGCGCCGCCTCCTTGGCTACCGGGAAGGCCAGAGACAGCTCGAACAGCATCTCCAGCTCCTGGTAAAACTTGTCGCTGCGGCCGTCCAGTGAACCCGAGCCGGTGATCCGCCCCATGTTGGTAAAGGGTTTGCCGTTCTCGGCATATGTGGGTTCCAGGGTAAAGTACTGGCCGCTTTCATTGAATTTGCCATACAGGGGCAAACGCTGCTTGAGCACGGACTCCCCCAGACGCAAATGGTCCACGGCCACGTCGCGCATACTCTTGACCGCACGGATGCTGGATTCCAGCAACAGGTCGATTTGCAGCACATGGCGGGCAATCTGCTCTTCGCGCTGTTCCATCAGCTGGGTCTTCTGTCTGTCGAAGAATACCCAGGCGGTCAGGCAGGCGAGCACTATCACCCCTATGTAGGTGTAGAACACAGCCCTGTTGTAGTTGCGCTGGATGGGGGATTTCAGCTGGAGATCCGGCTCGCTCGATTTCATGGGGTACCTTTGCAGCGACCCTGGGCCGCCCGGGTCTTGTCCGATGGGATATAGTAGCAGGAAGCAGGCCACTGTCCCAAAATTTTATTCGGCGGACTGTCTTTTCATTAGCGCTTTAAATACATGGACTTGGCAATAAAAAACGGCCCCGCGGGGCCGTCTTCTCAGGGGTCAGAGGTGTTCCTCGGCGAACTCCGCCAGGCGCGAACGCACCACGCCGTTGAGGTAAACGTTGGCACTGCCCTCGAAGTTTTTGAAGCGCTCCACTATGTAGGTCAGGCCCGAAGTCACGGCCGTCAGGTAGTTGGAGTCTATCTGCGACAGGTTACCACTGCAGATAAGCTTGGTGCCCTCGCCCATGCGGGTGATCATGGTTTTGATCTGCGAGGCGGTGAGGTTTTGACATTCATCCAGCAGCACCACGGCATTCTGGATGGAACGGCCACGCATAAAGTTGATGGATTTGAACTGGATATTGGCCTTTTCCATGATGTAATTCATGGAGCCGTGGGGATTGACGTCATTCTTGTGCAGCACCTCCAGGGTGTCGGTGATGGCTGCCAACCAGGGGGCCATCTTTTCTTCCTCTGTGCCGGGCAAAAAGCCTATGGATTCGGCAATTTCCGGGGTGTTGCGGGTGACGATAATCTTGTCATACTGGTTGCGTTCCACCACCAGCTCCAGTGCCGCTGCCATCGCCAGCAGGGTTTTGCCGCAACCGGCGGGGCCGGTCAGTATCACCATGTCGATTTCCGGATCCAGCAGCGCCTGCAACGCCATGCCCTGGTAAATGTTCTTCGGCCTGATGCCCCAGGCCTCCTGATTCAGCAGCCGACCGCGGCCCAGGTCGAGGATATGCAGGTGGGAATCGTCCCGGGCCGATACCCGGCCACAGAAGTCCGACTCTTCATCTATCAGGTATTGGTTGATGTACAAGTGATCGCTTTCCAGATCCTTGAGCGGCACTTCGTGCACAGTATTGCGACCGTGGCGGGTGGTGGACACCTTGTTCAGGTGTTCCCAGAAGTTACCGTCAAACTGGTGGAAGCCCTTGGTCAGGAAACGGATATCGTCGATCAGCTGGTCGGTGCGATAGTCCTCCACTATCTTGATGCCTGCGCCCTTGGCCTTGAGGCGCATATTGATGTCCTTGGTGACCAGCACCACGGTTCTTGGGGCATGCAGTTTTTGCAGGTGCAGCGCGGTATTGATAATGCGGTTGTCGTTGTGATCGCCGGGCAGGTTCTCTGTGCTGAATTCCAGCTGGTGGTCGGGGAATATGGCCAGGGTGCCGGTGGCATCGCCGTGACCTTCGCGGGCCGGGAGGGGGACGCCCTTCACTATTTCTTCCGGGGTGGTCTTGCCGCCGAGGGTGTCTTCCAGGGCGCGGATGGCGACTCTGGCGTCGCGGCTGACATCGCGTTTTCTGTCCTTAATCTGGTCCAGTTCTTCCAGTACCGTCATAGGTACTACGACATCGTGTTCTTTAAAGGAATATATGGCTAAGGGTTCGTGCAATAAGACATTGGTATCCAATACAAACAACTTTCTGTCGTCTTGTTCCATGGCGCCTCCGGGTTGCGTGACATAGGGTGTATGGTTACGACTGCGCAGGGCTCCTTTTCAGTGGCGGGGAGAGGGACAAGAAAGTTATTTCAAGCCCTGTCTTTAACTTAATACAGGCCACAGGCGGAAGTAAATAACCCCAAGCCAGTGTAATGGCCCTTTTATGACACCCAAGTGACAGCGCCTCCCCCTTGGTCAATTTGTATTCTATCCCGGCTCAGACTAGGCTCAGGGATGATTTAAATCTCCCGGCGCTTGGTATAACATACGCGCCCTTTGAGCATACCCCCATAGTTGAGAGTGTTAAGATGTCGTTCGCATTAGGGCAACGCTGGATCAGTGACAGCGAGTCGGAATTAGGTTTGGGAACCGTGGTACAGGTGGAAGGTCGCATGGTGGGCCTGCTGTTTCCTGCCACCGGCGAAAACCGTATGTTTGCCCAGGCCGATGCGCCCCTGACCCGGGTGATCTTCAATCCCGGAGACATCATCTCCAGTGCCGAGGGCTGGAGCCTCAAGGTCAGCCATCTGGAAGAAAAAAATGGCCTGGTGCTCTACCACGGCGAACACTGTGACACAGGGGAAACCACCAGCCTGCGGGAAACCCTGCTGGAGCACAATATCCGCTTCAACAAACCCCAGGACCGACTGTTTGCCGGTCAGATAGACCGGCTCGACCGCTTCGGGGTGCGCTATAAGAGCCAACTGCTGCGCCACCAACTGGCCAGTTCGGATCTGCTGGGCCTGCAGGGCCCCAGGGTGGGCCTGATTGCCCATCAGTTGTGGATTGCCCACGAAGTGGGCCGCCGTCACGCGCCGAGGGTATTGCTGGCGGACGAGGTGGGCCTGGGTAAAACCATTGAGGCCGGTTTGATTATCCATCAACAGCTGCAAACCGGCCGCGCCGAGCGGGTACTGGTAATAGTGCCCGACACCCTGAGGCACCAATGGCTGGTGGAAATGCTGCGCCGCTTTAACCTGCGCTTCTCTGTCTTTGACGAGGACCGCTGTGTTGAGGCCTTTGCCGATCACGATAACCCCTTCTACACGGAACAGCTGGTGATCTGCTCCCTGGAGCTGCTGCGCAAGAAGCGCCGCCTCGACCAGGCCCTCGACGCCGACTGGGATCTGATGGTGGTGGACGAAGCCCATCACCTGGAGTGGAGCGAAGATGAACCGAGCCGCGCCTACCAGGTGGTTGAAGCCCTGGCGGCCTTGGTGCCCGGGGTACTACTGCTGACCGCTACCCCCGACCAGCTGGGGCACCAGAGCCACTTTGCCCGTCTGCGCCTGCTGGATCCCGACCGTTTCTTTGATTACGACGCCTTCATTCAGGAAGAGGCCGGCTACCGCGCCGTGGCCGAGGCCGCCGAGGCCCTGGCCGGAGACAAGCCATTAAGCGATGCCGCCATCAACAGCCTGACCGAACTGCTGTCGGAGAAAGACATAGCGCCGGCCATACGCCAGATCCAGGCCCCCAACCTGGACGATGAACTGCACGCCGCCGCTCGCGAGGAGCTGCTGCAGGAACTGCTGGACCGTCACGGCACCGGCCGGGTGCTGTTCCGCAACAGCCGCGCCTCGGTCAAGGGCTTCCCCAAGCGCATCTTCCACAGCTACGGCTACCCCATGCCGGAGCAATACGCCACCGCCAGCCGGGTCAACGCCATGATGGGCGGTGCCCGCACCCTGGAGGCCAAGGCGGCCCAGGCCCTGAGCCCGGAAAAGCTGTACCAGGAATTCGATGACAATAACGCCAGCTGGTGGAAGTTTGACCCCAGGGTCGACTGGCTGCTGGATTTCCTCAAGAACCACCGCAGCAAGAAGGTGCTGGTGATCGCCAGCCGTGCCGAAACGGCGCTGGCACTGGAAGAAGCGCTGCGCACCCGCGAAGGTATAGCCGCCACCGTATTTCACGAGGGCATGTCGATCATTGAACGGGACAAGGCCGGGGCTTACTTTGCCCAGGAAGAGGGCGGTGCCCAGGCGCTGATCTGCTCCGAAATCGGCTCAGAGGGCCGTAACTTCCAGTTCGCCAGCCATCTGGTGCTGTTCGATCTGCCGCTGAACCCGGACCTGCTGGAACAGCGCATCGGCCGTCTCGACCGTATCGGCCAGAAGCACGATGTACAAATTCACCTGCCCTTCCTGGAGGACACGGCCCAGGAAAAACTGCTGCGCTGGTACCACGAGGGCCTGAACGCCTTCGAACTCACCTGCCCCGGCGGCCACATACTGTTCGGTGAATTCCGCGAGGCCCTGCTGCAGGTGCTGGCCGGCGATGCCGACGAGGACGATGCGGCGCACCTGCTGTCGGCCACCCGTGCCCGTTACAAGGAACTCAAGGATGCCATGGAGCACGGCCGCGACAAGCTGCTGGAGCTCAACAGCCATGGCGGCAGCAAGGCCAATGCCCTGGTGGCGCGCCTGGCGGCCGCAGACGGTGACACTGCGCTGATTGCAGCCGTGATCCGCCTGTGGGACATCATAGGTCTCGATCAGGAAGACAGGGGCGAGAACTGCATAGTGCTGCGCCCCAGCGAGCACATGATGTTCCCCACCTATCCAGGTCTCAGCGAAGATGGGGTGACCGTCACCTTCGACCGGGATACCGCCCTGTCACGGGACGATATTGCCCTGATCACCCTGGAGCACCCCTTGGTGCAGACGGGCCTGGATCTGATCACAGGTTCTGAAACCGGCAGCACCAGCGTGGCCGTGCTCAAGAACAAGGCTCTGCCGGCGGGCACCCTGTTCCTGGAGCTGATCTATATGGCCGAAACCACGGCGCCCAAGTCGAGCCAGCTGTACCGCTATCTGCCCCCCACACCTATCCGGGTGCTGATGGACAAGGGCGGCAACAACCTGTCGGCCAAGGTGGACTACGAGAGCTTCGACAAGCAGTTGAGCGCGGTGAACCGCCATATCGCCAGCAAGCTGGTGAACGCTTCCCAAACCCTGTTGCATCCGCTGTTTGCCAAGGGCGAGGCCATGGCCGCCGAGGCCCTGGCCGACCTGGTAGAGCAGGCGGGCCAGAGAATGGATCAGCAACTGGGCGGCGAACTGGCCCGTCTGGAAGCCCTCAAGGCGGTCAACCCCAATATCCGTGACGAGGAACTGAGCTTTATCCGCAACCAGATGCAGGAGTTGTCCGGCTACCTCGGCGACACCCAGTTGCAGCTGGATGCCATTCGTCTGGTGCTGGTGAGTCACGCCTGAGCCGTTAATTGAACCTGCTCCGGGTTTTGAGCGACAAGCCCAGGGTGGCCGTGCATTGGCAGCCACCCTGGGTTAAGCTTGGGCCATAGCCCATGACTCCCGTGCCATCCATGCGCCCCCTACTGCCGATACTCCTTACCTCGCTGCTGTCACCGCTCGCTTTGGCGGAAACCGACCAACAGGTGCTGAACAACCCCGTCCCCAAACCGCCCCTGGTGCAAGCCTGGGAAGGCAAACAGCGCCACGGCGCTGTGATCCTGGTGGCCGACACCGGGCAGCAGGCGGACAGCCAGGGACTGATAGCCTACCTGCACAGTGAGTTGGCCCCTCTGGGCTGGGCCAGCATCAGTATCACCCCACCGGGCAATCCCCCCTACCCCAACTTTGCCACGGATCCGGCCGAGATAGCCCTGGCCGGTGACGGTGAAACCCGGCTGCCAAGGGACAAGGCCACGGAAAAATACACCGAGCAACAGCTTGAGGCCCAGCTCGGGGCGCAGCTGAGCTGGTTGGAAGGAGAACTGACCGCCCTCGACGGTATAGGCAGTGATTTTCCCGGCAAGCGGGTGTTGCTGGCTCAAAACAGGAGTGCGGCATTGGTGATCAAACTGCTGGCGGACAACAAGCTGTCACCGCCGGATCTGCTGGTGGTGATCAATCCCTACAGCGATGCGGCGCCGCTGCATGTGCAGCTGCCGCCCATGCTGGCGGGCCTGAGTGTGCCGGTGCTGGATCTGGTGTCACCGGACGCCCATGCTGCGGCCCAGAAGGCCGCCGAGGCCAGGCGTTCGGCTTCGGCAGCCAAGTCGGGGCTGGAATATCGCCAGCAATTACTGGCGCTGGACCTGCACAGCCCCAGCGCCTGGGCCGATGCCTTGCAGGAGATCAGGGGCTTTGCCTGGCGCCTGAGCCAGCCCTAGCCAGTCTTCCGGGCTACCAAAATTTCTGCCTTGGCCGGTAGGGCGCATCGGCATCCTTGAGCTGACGCTTGGCGGCGATTTTGGCATTGGCACCGAGCAGCAATCTTATCTGATAGCGACTTTCCCGCGACAACAGGGATCTTAAGCCCGCGCTCCAGCTGCGATTGGTGCTAAGCTTGATGGCCGCCAATGCGTCCGGCGACCGCTCACACAGGCGCTCTGCCAGGGCCAGGGCCGCCGCCAAGGGTTCGGCCTCCACCCGGGTCACCAACCCAAATTCAGCCGCTTTGGCCGCAGGCAGGCATTCTGCGGTCATGGTCAATTCCATGGCCTTGTCCTTGGGCAGAATTTGCCGCAGGGCCACCAATCCGGCCATGTCCGGTACCAGACCCCATTTGGCCTCCATAATGGACAGTTCCGCATCCGGCGCCGCCAGGCGGAAATCCGCCCCCAGGGCTATCTGCATGCCGGCGCCGTAACAACGCCCCTCAAGCACGGCGATCACGGGGACGGGCAAACGCTGCCAGCCCAATGACACCCGCTGGGCCAGATTGGCATTGCCGGGTAAGCCCTTGAACAGCAAGCGCACAGCCTGCCAGGGCGAGGCCATCACGCTTTTGACGTCAAGCCCGGAACTGAAGCTGCCGCCGGCCCCCTTCAGCACCACGGCCCTCAGGCTGCTGTCGCGGCCAAGCTGCTTGATTAACTTATCAAGCTCTTGAAACATTTGAAAATTAACTGCGTTTAGCTTCTCTGGTCTATTGAGGCTGACCAGGGCCAGGGGGCCGCGGCGCTCTACGCTGAGGGTATGCCAATCCATGAAATCATTCCTTACTGGTCTGTCCAGATTAAATGTTAACACATTTGGCATATTCACCTAATAGGGCTAACATACGCGGACGTTTTGACGTCTGACATTTTATTGACGCCAAACACCTTTGAATTTGGCCCCATGCCACGACATTTCCGGGCTAAACCGCTGACCAACACCATTTTTCCGCGCCCCAGAATTTTTGGTGTTATCTTCAATAATAAGAATAAGTGAGGATCCCGACCCCCTATGGCGCTTCCGGTACTGATTTGCGACGATTCGGCCATGGCCAGAAAGCAGATGGCCCGCACCCTGCCCAAGGATTGGGATGTGGAGATCACCTATGCTGCCAACGGCGCCGAGGGCCTGGAAGCGATCCGTGCCGGCAAGGGCGAAGTGGTGTTTCTCGACCTCAATATGCCGGTAATGGACGGTTATGAGGTGCTGCAAACCATACAGCAGCAAGATCTGCCGGCACTGGTAATAGTGGTGTCGGGCGACATTCAGATTAAGGCACACGAGCGGGTTAAGGCCTTGGGAGCGCTGGACTTTATCCAGAAGCCCGTCAGCGCCGATGCCATTGCCGCCATTTTGCAGGACTACGGTATTCTCAGCGAATTGGGAACACAGGATCCTGCCTTGCAAAGCGACATGGTCAAGGTGGACCTGCGCGATGCCTGCCAGGAAATCGCCAACGTGGCCATGGGCCGGGCGGCGGATCTGCTGGCCAAGCTGCTGGATGTGTTCGTGTTGTTGCCGATCCCCAACGTCAATGTGCTGGAAGTCAGCGAGCTGACCATGGCCCTCAAGGCCACCGAGTCGTCGAAGAAGATCTCCGCCCTGTGCCAGGGCTTTATCGGCGCCGGGATTGCCGGCGAGGCCCTGCTGCTGTTCCATGACTCCAGCTTCGCCGACATGGCCAAGCTGATGGGGCTCAACAACCCCGACGATGCCAATACCGAGGTCGAGATGTTGATCGACACCGGCAATGTGCTGATTGGCGCCTTCCTCAACGGTATTTCCGAACAGCTGGATATGCAGTTCAGCCAGGGCCACCCAGTGGTGCTCGGGCGCCACTGCACCGTCAATGATCTGATCCACGACAATGCCGAAAAATGGCAACGCACCCTGGCGATGGAGATCAACTATCGCATCGAAGATCACAACATTGAGTGCGATCTGCTGCTGTTGTTTACCGAAGACTCGCTGCCCACCCTGAGCTATAAGCTCGGTTACCTTCTGGATCCGGAGTAGAAATCCCAGCCATGGCGCAAAATGCAGATGCAATGAACGAACTTCACTGGCTCATCGATATGGTGCAAACCATAGAGGTGGGGCTGGTGGTGCTGGACAGAAATTTCAATATCCAGCTGTGGAACGGTTTTATGGAAAACCACAGTGGCATCTCCCCCAATGCCATCAAGGGTTGCAACCTGTTCGAGCAATTTCCCAACCTGCCCGCCAACTGGCTGAAGCAGAAGATGGAGTCGGTGTTCCTGCTGAAAAACCGCGCCTTTATCAGCTGGGAACAAAGGCCCTTTGTGTTCAAGTTCAAAAACTATCGCCCCATTACCGGTCGGGCCGAGTTCATGTACCAGAACGTTACCCTGTTGCCGCTGGCATCGCTGACGGGTCAGGTGACTCATCTGAGCATGATTGTTTATGACGTGACCGACATCGCCATCAACAAGCTGCAACTCAAGGCCGCCAACACCCAGCTGGAACACCTGAGCCAGACAGACGGCCTGACCCAGCTGTTCAACCGGCGCCACTGGCAGCAGTGCATGAACCACGAGTATGAACGCTTCTCCCGCTACGGCGATTCCGCCAGTCTGGTGATGTTCGACATAGATCACTTCAAACGGGTTAATGACACCTATGGCCATATGGCCGGTGACAAGGTCATCCAGCACATAGCCCATATCCTCAGCCAGTCGCTGCGGGAAACCGATTGCGCCGGCCGTTATGGCGGCGAAGAATTTGCCGTGGTGATGTCCAACACCCGCGCCCGGGATGCCTGGCATTTCACCGAGCGGCTGCGGACCCGCATCGCCGCCAGCCCGATCCAGTTCGAAGGCCAGAGCATACAGGTCACCATCAGCCTGGGCATAGCCGAGGTAGGGGATCCCGTGGATAGTGCCTCCATGTGGCTGTCCAATGCCGACCATGCCCTGTACCAGGCCAAGCAGGAAGGGCGTAACCGCTCTATCATCTTTGAGGAATAGCAGCTTTGAGGAATAGCCGGCTGACGGCCAGCTGCGAAGAACCAATAAAAAAAGCCCATCAAAGATGGGCTTTTTTTATTGAATTTTGTCTATCAGTCGCGGGGAAAACCGTCGTCGTCGAGATCATCCTCGTCTTCTTCATCGAGGTCATCTTCGTCACCCATGAAATAGGTGCCCCAACCGTCGTATTCCACCTTTTGCTTCTCGGCCAATTGCAGCAATTGCTCACTGGCCTTGTCCAGCAGCGCCAGGTCCAGCTTGTGGCTGGCGATGGCATCGAAGCAGAAGATGGTCATGCCGTCATCCAGCTCCATTTCTTCGGCATCGTTCACTTCAAAGCCCAGTTTGAAGGCATCCACGGCGGCCTTTTCCAGGCGGTCAAAGTTGGTGCTGGAAAAATGATGTTCAATCACATACTCGGCATCGGGATCGGAACCATCGTCGAGCAGCGCTTTGACTATCTCGCGATTCTCTTCCAACTGCTCCTTTAACTGACGTTCAATCGACATTGGCTGTCTCCACCTTGGCTGGGCTTACGGGCACAGTGCTGCCCCTGATAGTGCGCGAGTATAACACGGCCTTTTCAGGCGCGCTGCATCAGGCTGGCCGCCTCCTGATTGAGTGCTTCCAGTTTGGCCGCCATGGCCGCATGGATGCGCTCCGACAGCGCCTTCACATGGGAACGGTCGAGTCCCTGGGTCTCAATGGGGTCCATCATCTCGATGATCACCACACCATTGTTCCAGCGGTTAAGATTGATGTGACACTGATTGGAGGCCAGCACCGGCACCATGGGCACACCTGCGGCGATGGCGGTGTGGAAAGCGCCGGCCTTGAAGGGCAGCAAACCGCGGCCGCGGGAGCGGGTACCCTCGGGGAAAATCCACACCGACAGGCACTTGTCTTTAATCTTGCGTACCGTGTTGGCCATGGTTTCAAAAGCCCGGCTGCGGTTGTTACGCTCAATCAGAATATTGCCGGACAGCCAATAGATTTGGCCGAACAGCGGCATCCAGGCCAGGCTCTTCTTGCCCAGACTCACAGTGCCACGGGGCACGGCGGCGGTATGGGTAAAAATATCGTAATTATTCTGATGGTTGGCGAGATAGATGCAGGGTTCACTACCGGCAGCCGTTGAACGGCGAACAATAAGTTTCACCCCCAATACCGGGGCCGCGGCGGAGAACCACCTGGCGAACATATGTACATTGTCGCGGTGCCTTGGACGCACCAGGCAGGCGAGACTGCCGACCACGAAAACCAATAGCAACAACAGGGCCAACAACAGGGATCTGGCGATTAACAGCACGACGCACTCCGGTGAAAATAACGGCGACAGTATAGCCACAGCGCTGCTGCAGCTCAAACACTATGTTTACACTTGTACGCCGTAATTTTTAATCCATCTATCTATCAACAACTTGTCCTAGTCGATGATATTTTCAGTGCCGGGGGAGCCCCGCTTGCCATGGCTGGCGATGCGGAAAACGAAGGCACACAGGGCCAGGGTCGCCACTATGGCGGCACCGCTGGGCAGATCCAAACTGGCAGACAACACCAACCCAAGCAGGTAACCCGCCAGGCCGACACCATAGGCCAGCGCCAGGGCATAGCGCCCCTGGTAACGGTTAAGGGCCAGGGCCGGCAGTATCAGGGTGCTGAACACCAGGTATACCCCCACCAGCTCCACCGACAGGGTAATCACCAGGGCAAACAGCAGGTAGAAGGCTGCGCCATCGAGCACCCTGGGTTTGGCGGCAATCAGCGCCAGCACCAGCACAGACACCAGGGCCGGCAGCATCAACTGCTCCCAGCTGACCCAGAGAATTTGCCCGGACATCAGCTGCTTGAGCAACTCGGCGCCGTGGGGATCGTTTGACAGCAGCAACATGGCCGCCACCGCCGCCAGCACGTAAAAGCAACCTATCATGGCCTCAAGCTCACCCACCAGGCGTTTCGACAGCCAGGCGATCAGCCCGGCGCCGGCCAGGGCAAACAGCGCCGGCATCCACATGTGGACAAAGGGCAAGTGTTCCAGATCTTCATTGAGATGGGCCACTATGGCGCCAAGGGCCGCCACCTGGGCTATGGCCAGATCGATGAAGATAATGCCGCGCTTGAGCACCTGCTTGCCAAGCACCACGTGGGTGGAGATAACCAACACCCCCGCCGCCAGCGCCGGCAACAGGATGCCGAGCAATTCCATATCCATGTCACTTGCCTCCGAGCAACAGCGCCAGGACGTTGTCGTAGAGACCGAAGAGGTCCTGACTCTGGTCGTTGGCACCCACAGAGGCGGGCAAGATCAGCACAGGCACCCCGGTCTTGTCGGACAACCAGTGGGCACCGCGCTCGTCCTGATAGGAAGCGACCACTATGGCCAGGATGTCACCGGCCTTGGCCCGCTCCACCAGGCTTGCCAGGTGACCACTGGTGGGTGGCAGACCGGGCTTGGGCTCCAGATCGGCCACCTGGCTTATGCCGAGCCAGTTGAACAGGTAGCGAAATGTGGTGTGGTAGGCGATCACCTTCTTACCCTTGAGCGGCTCGGCCTGGGCCTGCCAGCGCGTGGTGGCGGCCTGCCAGCGGGCGGCGAAGTTGGCATGGGCGGCCTCGTAGTCGGCGGCCGTTTCCGGGTCCAGTTGCTTGAGCCTGTCACTGAATGCCCGCGCCACTGTCAGCATCCTGTGGGGATCAAACTGCAGGTGGGGATTACCCTTGGTATGGACGTCGCCCATGCTGCGATCAACACTGGCCAGCTTGTCCAGGGTCTCCACCTGGTCGGCACCGAAGAACAGACCATCACTGCCCTCGCGCACCGCGGCATTGGCGGATTTCATCTGCAACATGGGCAGCCAGCCAATTTCCAGATCGGCACCGGCACAGGCAACCAGATCCGCCTGGCGCATCTTGGCAATCAGGCTGGGACGTGCCTGCACCTGATGGGGATCCTGCATCGCCGTGGTGGCGGTATAGATCTTGGCGCCGGGCGCCAGTTCCCTGGCCAGGGCGCCATACTCGGGTTCACAGGCAAAGATATTCAGGGCGGCCATCGCCATTGAGCTGTGGCCGAATGACAGGGCCAGCAGGGCCCCAAGCAGTTTAGAATTGATGCGCACCGTGGGCCCCCAGAGACATAACATATTGCAAAGTGAGAATATTATCGTCGCTTAACGCGTCGAAGTGGGTTCCTTGCTGATGGGTATATTGCAACCTCACAGTGGAGAAATGACTGTGGTGCCAGGCCAGGCTCAGCTCGGTTTCCTTGAGCTTTTGCAACTGCTCTTCTTCCAGATCCACCGCATCCAGCTCGCCATAACGGGCCGCCACTGACCAGCTTGGGCTCAACTGGTAGGCACCGCTCAGATACCAGCCCTGATGGTAGTCCCTGAGATCCGGCTCTGCATCCTGAATACCGCTGACACGGAAGTATTCGCCGCTCAATGTCAGATGGCGGTACTTGTAGTTCCCCTGTGGAGCCCACTTGTAAACAAAGGCGGCACTCAGGGTATTTTCCCCTGTGTAACCGGCACTGTGCTGATGGCCGCCATGGTCATCTTCGGCGACTGCCTCTTCTTGGTGTGGTCCGGCGCTGCCGTTGCGGTTATGCAGATAGCTCAGTCCCAGCAGCCAGGAGCTGGATTCATCAAAGTCGCCCCCCAGCTTGGTGAACGCGGTCAACACCCCCAGCTCATCAAACTCCCGCAGACCGGTTTCGTCCTCCGCCCTCAGGCTTTCACCCTTGAAGGCTTCCAGGCCCATGCTCCAGTAAAGCTCGGTCGGCGCCAGATAATCCAGACGCACACCGTCATCAAAATAGTGGCCGCCGAGGAAGGCGCGATAGGCCACAGGTCTGTCGCTGAAGCTGTCCGTGTGCAGATGCTGGTTGTTCAGATAGCCAATGTCCGACATGAAACGTCCGGCACGGACCGAGAAGCCCTCGGGCAGTGCCAGGGTCTGGATAAAGGCTTCTTCCAGGTTAAGCTCACCGTCTTCAAACACGGCGGTGGCCTTGCCATAGAACATGTCATCTATGCTGGCGCTCAATGCCAGCTCGGTTTCGCCCAGACCAAAACCCTCTTCGCGCTCGGCCATGGGGCGCTCGGCCGTCTGATAATAGCCGTCTAGCACCAGGCTCAGTGCCGGGTTGGATAAAGAAGGATCCGCCGCCAATGCGGCCGAAGAGATAACACCTGTGGTTAACAGACCCGCGTGGGCAATAGCAAAACGCATACAAACTCCTGAATGCTGTCGCGCCGGCTGCAAAAGTGCATCCGGCAGAAAATCATGATGAATTTAAGCTTTCAGGCGTGTCGCGGTGGCCCCTGGCCATAGTTAAAGTAACCGGGAACGGTATGCAGTCCGGGGGTAAGGCTGCTGTGGCGAACGGGAACAAAATGGCTTACCGGCAGTTCGGGTAACTTGCCCGGTAAGAGTTTATTCAGCTGCTGCTGGTGAACACACGAGGTACAGTGGTTGTTGATACCACCGTCCATATGTTGCAGGCTGTGAACAGCGGCAAACACGGACAACAGCGCCAATGTGACTGCCAGCCACATCGCTATTAATCTGTTGTTTTTAAGTGCCATGTTCACCCAAGGAACTCCCGTAATCCGTCCCGTACTGCGGAAAATCGCCTAGAGTGTAAGACAGCACGGCGCCGCAGACAACCGGACAATAACTTCGACATTGGTTACAGAATGTGACTAGCGGGATTAATCTTGCCTTAAGGCCTTCGACTTAGGATAGGGTCATAACCACGGGCACTTTGCCATAGGAGCATCAAAAATGGGGCAATTTATTAAGAACAATCTGGGGCTGATCCTGGTGACCGCGCTGATTTTCGGCGGGATCTGCGGCGGCATCTGGTATGTGGAGCACAGTCTGGAGTCTCAGGAAAGGGTGCTGGATTAAAGCGCCCTTCCCTCAGCCGCGCCCCGGACGTTGGCCCTAGCGGTATTTTTGCCGTTCGTGGCTGTCATCCGGCTTGGCGGGCGGCGCCTCCACCACCTTGAGCTGATCCATCAGGTGAACGCACAGCAGGGCTATCAGACACAGTATCGCCAGCAAAGTCCCTCCCTGACGCCAGGATTCCTGCCACCAGGCCACTGAGGCCGACACCAGCCCCAGATAGAAACTGCCCAGCTTCAGGCTGGCCATTACAGGACTGCGCCCCAGCCAGGCACCGCAGTGTGGGCATTGGATCTGGGCCTTGAGCCCCTTTCCGCGCTGATGACTGATGGCGCTGACGCGCAGGGCTTTATGGCAATGACTGCAGATCATTGAATCACTCTTGGGGCCGTAACGATAAAAGAGTGCCGATTCTAGGCCCATTCCCCTTTGGGCGCAAAAATTCCACCCGATTTTTGCCGCAAGTTTTACACAAGAGCAGATTGCGGCTTATGATCTGCTGACTACTTCATGGAGAAGACTATTGAAAATGAAGCGCATTTTGTCCTCTTTATTCCTGCTTGGCCTGAGCCTTGGCGCCTTGGCCGACACAGCGGATAGCCAACATCAATTGCAGCTTCTGCAAAGCGGCATAGAAACCGAACTGCAGGAGCTGAAACAGGCCAAAGGTGAGTTGCTGGCCATAGGCGAATACCGGATATCCACCAAGACCCAGGCGCTGTTTACCCAACTGGCCAGGGAGATGGAACAGGGTGCCGAAGAAAAGCTCTGGCTGTTGCCCCTTATCCGTCAACAGCTGGTATTGGCCAAGCGCAGCCAGGATTATTTGGACAGCCAAATAAAACAACTGGGACAAAACCTGGGAAAGGAACAGGGGGCTCAGGCCTTGCTGGCTATCGCCCGGCGTGAAAGCCAACGGGATGAACTGCTGCAGCGTGAGTGGCAGCTGCTGGGCTGGGGCAAACAGTTGGGCATGGACACCTCATCTCAAGTGGCGGAGCTGGGACAAAGGCTCAGCGATCGCGGCGACCGCTTGGACAGCCTGCTGAAATACACTCAGGACGCCCTGCAGCAAGCCACGGCGGAAGCCCGGGCCGCCGGCAAGGATGTCAGCGCCGAACAAACGGCCAGACTGGCAGAATTGCGCCAGCGTCTGGCCGAAAACAGCGCCAGCCTCAATGCCACTGTGGCCCTGATTGATGAGTTGGGCATGGACAGTGCGGAGCTGAAGAAGACCCTGTTCAGTGTCTCCGGCGACATCACCCAGGACGTGCTCAATCTCGACGTGGCCTCGGGACTGGCCCGGCAATGGTTTGGCAATGCCGAATCCCAACTGCTGGAAAACGGCCCCAGGCTGATGTTCAAGCTGTTTATCTTCGTGCTTATCCTGGCCATTGCCAGCCTCGCCGGCAAGCTGGTGAAACAGGCGGTGCGCCGCACCGTCAGTAATTCCAAGCTCAACTTCAGCCGCCTGTTGCAGGACTTCTTTACCTCCCTGTCGTCCAAGGCGGTATTTACCCTGGGTCTGCTGATCGCCCTGTCGCAGCTGGGTTTCGAACTGGGCCCCTTGCTGGCGGGTTTCGGGATCGCCGGTGTCATCATAGGTTTTGCACTGCAGGACACCCTGTCCAACTTCGCCTCGGGGATGATGATCCTGATTTACCGTCCCTATGACGTGGGCGATCTCATCACAGCCGCCGGTGTCACGGGGCGGGTCAGCCATATGAGCCTGGTGTCCACCACGGTCAAAACCCTCGACAACCAGCGACTTATCATCCCCAATAACAAGATCTGGGGCGACACCATCAACAACATCACCGCCGAGCGCCATCGCCGCATCGACATGACCTTTGGTATCAGCTACAGCGACAACATAGAACACGCCGAAACCATACTCAGCGACATAGTGCAGCACCATCCCAAGGTGCTGGACACCCCTGAGCCCAAGGTGCGGCTGCATCTGTTGGGTGAATCTTCTGTGGATTTCGTGGTGCGGCCATGGGTAAAACCGGACGATTACTGGGAGGTCTACTGGGACATTACCAAGGCGGTGAAGATGCGCTTCGACGCCGAGGGCATTACCATCCCCTTCCCCCAGCGCGATGTGCATTTTTACAGAAATAAATAGCATCGCAGCAAATAGCATCGCAGCGAAAAAACAGCAGCAAACAAGCTCGACACTATTAAGCAACAAGGCACCCACAGGGTGCCTTGTTTTTACCTTAGGCCAGACCCACTATCTGGCCGTCATCATCTATGTCTATGGCCAGGTAGCCGGGCTTGGGCCCCAGCCCCGGCATGGTCATCACGTTGCCGGTCAGCACAGTGATAAAGCCGGCACCGGCACTGACACGCAGCCTTCTCACCGGCAGCTCAAAACCGCGGGGAGCGCCCTTGAGCGCCGGGTCGTGGCTGATGGACAGGGGGGTCTTCGCCATGCACAGGGGTAATTTATCGAGTCCCAGACGGGTCAACTCGGCAAGATCCGCATCGGCCTCGGGAGACATCAGTACCCCGGCGGCCCCGTAGCGCTCGGCCAGGGTCATCAGCTTGGCACCGAAACTGTCATCGGCGCTGTAAAGTTGCTTGAATTCAGACTGTTGCGCTGTGGCCTTGAGCACCACGGCAGCCAGGGCCGCGGCCCCTTCGGCGCCGAGGCTGAAGGCATCGCTGATTTCACAGCCGAAGGCGCCTGCCGCCAGGGCTTGCTCCTTGAGCCACAGCAGTTCCTGCTGGGCATCCTCGGCAAAATGGTTGATAGCCACCACAGCAGGAATGCCATAGCCCTGCACGTTACTGATGTGCCAAGCCAGATTGGCAAAACCGGCCTCAAGTTTTTCCTGGGATGAGGCCTCATCCCCCAGACCCGAGTTGGCCTTGAGCGCCCTCAAGGTCACCACCAGCACGGCGGCGGCGGGGCGTTCGCCGGACTGGCGACACTTGATGTTGCAGAATTTCTCGAATCCCATGTCCGAGCCGAAGCCCCCCTCTGTGACCACAAAATCGGCGTGGGCCAGGGCGATGCGGTCGGCAATGATGGAAGAGTTGCCATGGGCTATGTTGGCGAAGGGACCGGCATGGACCAGGCAGGGCGCGCCGCTGAGGGTTTGCATCAGGGTAGGTTCAATGGCATCACGCATGATGGCGGTCATGGCACCGGCCACCCCCAAATCCTCGGCGCTGACGGGCTTGCCGTCGACGTCGAGCGCCAACAACACCTGACCTATGCGCTTACGCATATCCTTGAGATCCCGGCACAGGGCCAGAATCGCCATCAGTTCCGAGGCCGCCGTGATATCAAAGCCGTTTTCGTGTTCCGGGCCGTTACCCTGCCCCAGGCCCACCTGAATTTGTCTGAGCGCCCTGTCGTTGTGATCCACCACCCGGCGCCACAGGATCCGCTCAGGGTCTATGTTCAGGCGCTTCAAACCGGTCTGACGTTCAAAGCGCTCGCCCATGCGGGTCTCGTGGTGCAGGCGGGCATCGATGGCCGCGGCCGCCAGGTTGTGGGCGCTGGTGACGGCATGGATATCCCCTGTCATGTGCAGGTTCAAATCCTCCATGGGCACCACTTGGGAGAAACCGCCACCGGCGGCACCACCCTTGACCCCGAATACGGGCCCCAGGCTCGGCTGACGGATGCAGGCGCACACTTTCTGTCCCAGATGTTGCAGCCCCTGGGTCACACCTATGGTGGTGACCGTCTTGCCCTCACCAAAGGGCGTTGGCGTGACGGCGGTAACCACCACCAATTTGCCACGGGGGCGATCAGTCTGTTCTGGGATTGCGGATAGGGAAACTTTGGCTTTATGGCTACCATAAAGTCGCCACTGGTTTGGTGTCAGCCCCAGGCGGGCGGCAATATCGGCCAGGGGTTGCAGGCTTGCTGAGCGCGAAATATCCATGTCTGAGCGCATATCGGGATCTCCGGATTATTATTTTTTTGTATTGGGGTACAGCGATGCCTCATCCTAGGGGATCTCGGGAACCTGTGGCAGAGGGGGAAATGGCTTAAACAGCGTTTCCTGAATCCAGGTCAATTTCTCAGCAATTATTCTTGATTATTAAGTTCGGTGCTTGCACTTGGCCAGCAAGGGCAAAACCATGCCATCCACCAACAGGAGTCATCTATGTCACACACCTCTCTGATCATGTCCGACTTTGCCGCCGGCTTTTGGCGCCTCGCCGATTGGGGCCTGGACGGGCAAGCCCGTCTGACCCTGATTGAGCAGTACCTGGAGCTGGGGGTGGTAACCATGGATCACGCCGACATCTACGGCAACTACAGCTGCGAGCGCCTGTTCGGTGAGGCCCTGGCCCTGGCACCTGGCCTGAGGAGCAAGCTGCAGCTGGTAAGCAAGTGTGGCATCAAGCCGGCGCTGGCCGGCGACAGCAGCCGCTATGTCAATCACTATGACACCTCAAAGGCACACATCATCGCCAGCGCCGAGCGCTCGCTGCAGTTGCTGGGAACCGATTGGCTGGATCTGTTGCTGATCCACAGACCCGATCCCCTGATGGATGCCGACGAGATGGCCGAGGCCTTTGTGCAGCTCAGGGACAGTGGCAAGGTGCGCCATTTCGGGGTATCCAACTTCACCCCGGCCCAGTTTGAACTGTTGCAATCGCGGCTGGCGTTCCCACTGCAGACCAACCAGGTGGAACTGTCGCCGCTGATGATGCACACCCTCTCCGACGGCACCCTGGATTTATGCCAGCAAAGACGCATTCGCCCCATGGCCTGGTCCTGCCTGGGTGGCGGCGCCCTGTTCAGCGGTGACAGCCCCAAGGCCGGCCGCTTGCGGGTGGAGCTGCAGCGCCTGATGCAGGAAACCGGCGCCAGGGACATGGCCCAGCTCATCTATGCCTGGGTGCGCATGCACCCCAGCCGCCCCATCCCCATCATAGGCAGCGGCAATATTGAGCGGATCCGCTCGGCCCTGGCCTCAACGGCGATTCAGCTGGACCGCCAGCAGTGGTTCAGCATCTGGCAGGCGGCCATGGGCCACAAGGTGCCTTAGGAGTGCCTTAGAGCAAAAGTACCTTAGAGCAAGAGTGCCTTGATGAAGGCATAAAAAAGCCGGCAATGATGCCGGCTTTTTTAATGCGGTCGCTAACTCCGGGTTAATCGAGAAAGTGCAGCTCGCCGCTCAGGTGTGGCCTGCGGCCCTTCTGATCTCTGAGTTCAAACCTAACCCCTTCGGCCATGGGCTCGGCGGCAAAGCTGACCTCGGCGGGCATAAACAGCGGCAGCTTGAAGCTGACATCCAGGGTGCAGGGACGCTGACCTATCTTGTCCATCAGGGCAGCGGTGCAGCGCGCCTTGGACCACATGCCGTGTGCCAACACGCGATCGAAGCCGAAGCGCTTGGACAACAGCGGATGCAGGTGGATCAAGTTGTAATCGCCGGAAGCCTTGGCATAGCGACGACCGAGATCTTCGCCGAGCTGCCAGTGCTGGGGCTGATCCCAGGCCATGTCATTGCCCTTGGGCGGACGGGCGCGGCGACCGGCTGACTCCATGCGGTACAGGTATACCGAATGGGCTTCCCACACCAGCTCATCACCCACATAGGCCTTGGACACCAGCTCAAACTCCAGACCGGCATCGGTCAGCTCGCTGTGGGTCAGGGCGCAGTCAAGACGATAGGCCTCGCTGATCTTCAAGGGGCGATAACGGCTGATGCGGTTTTTCAGGTGGATCATTCCCAGCAGAGGGAAGGTAATGGCCTGGTGGGTAAAGATCACCGCATGCAGACGGAAGGCCATCACATACAGGTAGGTGAGCGGCAGATGTTCACCATCAAATTCGAAACCGCAAACCTCGGCATACTGGGCCACCTTGTCGGCGGACAGGGTTTGGGGCGCACAGCTCACCTCAATCTGTGGCAGGCTTTGGCCATCCCAGCCCGGCTTGCGGCCGAAAAAAATCTTGCGGTACAGAGAAAACAGCGATGGCATCGCTTTCAATTCCACACTGTGTTTCATAGCTTACCCATAGTTAAATAACACCTGTTAAACAGCATCCAAAAGTCACAAAGGCCCCGAAGGAAGCCGGGAATTATACCCTGATTCATGCGGCTTTGTATCCCCAGCCATTTTCATGTTGCACATGCTTGTTATCAAATGAATTTTTTAAATACCGGCAGCCAATTACCCGCTCCCAATAGCCACTGATATCAGAGGCAGATGCCAAATTCGGGTACTTATGCCACACTAGCGCCCCAAACCTGGCTTTGCGTACTTTCAATGCAGGATAAAAACTTCGACTCACTGGCGGGCAAGTTCGCCAAAAACATTTACGGCACCCCCAAGGGGGAGATCCGCGCCGCCGTGTTGTGGCGTGACTTGCAAACGGTGCTGACGCCCTATGGCGACCGCAAATTGCGGATACTCGATGCCGGTGGCGGCTTTGGCTTTTTCAGCCAGAAGCTGGCGGCCCTGGGCCATGAAGTGGTGCTGTGCGACATTTCCGCCGAGATGCTGGCAAGTGCCGAGGCGCAGATAGCCGCGAACCCGGTGCCACTCAACATACGTCTGGTTCACGGTCCATTGCAGGCCCTTAACCTGACGGAGCACGGCCAGTTTGACCTCATTTTGTGCCACGCCGTAGTGGAGTGGTTGGCGGATGCCAAGAGCGCCCTTGAGGGGTTGCTGCAATTGTTGAAACCGGCCGGGCTGCTGTCGCTGATGTTTTTCAATCTCGATGCCATGCGTTTCCATGCCCTGGTGTCCGGCAATTTCGATTATGTGCGGGCCGACTTCAAGATTAAGAAAAAAGTGCGCCTGACCCCCACCCATCCCCTGCCTGTGGCCCAGGTGCGGGACTGGTTCAGCGAATGGCAGCTGCAAACCCAACGCGAATCCGGGGTGCGGGTGATACATGATTATCTGAAGAAAAGCCTGCCGCCGGAGTTCAGCCAGCAGGACTTGCTGGAAATGGAACTGCGCTATTCCACCGAGCCAGTCTATGTGCCACTCGGCCGTTACGTGCATTTCATCGGCCAAAAACCACAGGACTAATCGAACAGCTCCACGCTGTCCGGTGCCGGTTCGGCCGCCTGGCGGGTCACGCCGCGCAGGTACCTGGCTTCTTCGGTCTCGATTTGGCGGATACCTTCTATGGCCAAACGCTTTACCCTGACCTTGCCGCTTTGGGGATGCAGCAGCACCTTGCGCGGCCAGGGACCACCGAGATCTTCGGCCTGCACTTCGATTCCCTCCATGGCCAGATAATTGCGAACAAAATCGATATTGGACTGGCCCACATTGAGCACTGACATGCGCCCCAGGCTGGCGCCACCGAAGATTTTGGCCTGCAGGCGACTCTTGAGGCCACCGACACTGAGTATGCTGTTGATCAGCTGCTCCATGGCCCAGTTGCCATAGCGACAGGAGTAACTGGTCAGCTGGTGCCAATCCTCATGCAGGGCGCGCTCGGGTAACAAAAAATGATTCAGGCCGCCTATGCCCATCAGCGGATCCCAGATACAGGCCGCCACACAGGAACCCAGGCGGGTATAGATGAGTTCATCCTGATTGCTGATGTAGTACTCCCCGGGATCGACCCGCGCCACCCAGGACTGCTGCTCATTGTCCCAATATCTGGGGGTGCGTTCAAAGCCGGGGTATGCATGCTGTCGAGAATCCAGCACCATCCCGCCTCCTTGGCTGACTTGCTTCCCCCAGTATAGCCGGACCTATTGCAGCTGCATGGTGCCCGGCATTATGCGGCAGGGGTTGGCGGCGCAGATATCGAAATGCCCCTCAAGCGCTATGCCCTGTCTGGCCAACCAGTAAGGCAGGCTCTCATCCCCCAGCAAATGTGCCGCACCCACCACCACAAACAAATGCTCCGGGGTATCCTCCGCCGCGAGCATCCCCATCAGAGTGTCGGCCATTTTGCGATTGCGGTCGGTCAGCAGCAGCTGATGCAGCCTGGCGTCATCCGCGCCCATACCCTCATCCAGCAAGGCTTGCAGGGTTTGGGCATCCCCCCGGCGCCAACTGGCGATCATGGTGCTGATTTGCTCATCCCCCATGGCCAGGGCCTCATCGACCATGGACCACTGGGTCTCCGGCGGCAGGCCATGCATCAGTTTGAACTGGAAGTCGATGCTTTCCAGCTCGAGGATTTGCTTGTCGCCGTGGCGCTCAAGCAGATACTGGTCGACACCATACTGGGCCTCCAGCCCCGCCGCCGCAAAACGCATCAGGGTGATCTGGGTCGCCTGCAACCAGGGACTCATGGCCGCCAGCTGACTGCACACCTGGGCCTTGTCCCGGCAGAATAACGCCAAGGCGGCACCGGTTGCCTTATCTGGAGGCGTCGGGTGCATGGCGTATTGACGCAGCAGCGCCGCCATATCTGTCTGTGGATTGGTGACATCGGCCTCCACCACAAGGGCCCCGGCCTGCTCAAATGCCAGCGACACCGCCTTTGGTAAGGGGTAAAAATCCGCCTGGCCCACATGGATGGAGCCGAGCAGGTGTACCGTTTTGCCCTGATAGCTGAAACTGAAAAACGGCGGTTTGTCGTCGACGGCTGCCCACGCTATGTGCCCCGTCAACAACATCAAGACAAAACCCCAGACCAAGCGACTTGTTGCCATCATCCTTGCCTCTTATAATCCTGAAAAATTTTCATTGGATAGCCCTTATGCCATACACCAAGGTGATTGAGCAACTGACCGATAATCTGCAACTGGCTTATCGCCAGGCCATAGATGCAGACAATACTCTGGATGAATTAAAGAAGGCCGGCCATGGCAAATTCTCCTATGTGTTTACCGCAGAGGAAGGCTTCAGCACCCGCAGCAACCGTTTTCAGCCCTATATCCAGGAGCTGGCGGAAGAGCTGAATACCCTCAAGCAGGCCCCCACCCCGGAGCGACTGGAATCCATGGTGCGCAAGCTGGGACTGCTGCTGCAAACCCTGCAGGCCCTCAAAAGCCACAATAAGTAAGCGTCATATTAGTGTCATCGTTTCGCCATAGACTGCCCCAAACTTTCGTAGGAGCAACCCATGGCCGCAGCGGCACAACAGACAGCACTGGCGCAGATTGTCGAGCAACGCACCATCAATGCCTTGTTTCAGCCAATTTTCGATATTGCCGCCAACAAGGTACACGGTTATGAAGCACTGACCCGCGGCCCCAGGGACTCCTGTTTGCACTCTCCGGTGGAGCTGTTTCGCACCGCAGAGCTGTGCGGTCGCCTCAGTGAACTGGAAACCCTGTGCCGGCAAATTTCGGTGGAACAGTTTGCCCGGCGCCAGTTGCCCGGCAAGCTGTTTATCAATATCTCGCCCAAGGCGCTGCTGGATCCCGATCATCCCAAGGGCAAAACCCTGGCGCTGCTGCAGCAGCTGGGGATCCCGCCCTCAGAGGTGGTGATTGAATTATCGGAGCAACACCCCGCAGACGACATAGATCTGCTTAAGGCCTGCCTGCACAGGTACAGGGATCAGGGATTTCTGACCGCCATCGACGATCTGGGTGCCGGCTATTCCGGCCTCAGACTCTGGTCCGAACTGGCGCCCGACTATGTCAAAATCGACCGCCACTTTATCCACGAAATAGATAAGTACCCGGTCAAACAGGAGTTTGTCCGCTCCATAGTCGAGCTGTGCCAGAGTCTGACCTGCAAGGTGATCGCCGAAGGCATAGAGACAGAGCAGGAACTGCTGATCCTCAAGCAACTGGGGATCATTTATTGCCAGGGTTTCCTGCTGGGCAAACCTGAACTGCACCCCAATCGCAGTTTGCAAAGCCGGCTGCTCCCCTCCCATCAACCTGCACCCCACAGGTACAGTGAAACCGCCGAGAGTTTGTGCTGCAACGCGGTCACAGTGAGCGCCGAAACCCGCCTCAAGCTTGTGGGTGAGCGTTTCAGCGCCGAACCGACACTGCAGGCCGTGGTGGTGCAGGCGCAGGATAAACCCGTAGGTATTATCAGCCGCGCCAGCCTGCTGGAGCTGTTCAGCACCCCCTATGGCCGGGCGCTGCACGAAAACCACAGGGTGTCCGAAGTCATGGATACCCAGGTGCCGCGCATTGAAGCCGGCGCACCACTGTCCATGGTCAGTCAATTGCTGACCGCCGACAGCGAATCCCAGATGGCTCAGCAATTTATCATCATGCGCCAGGGTAAGTTATTGGGTATAGGCCATACCAAGGATCTGCTGGCGAGGATCACCGAGTACCGCATCAAGATGGCCCGCCATGCCAATCCCCTGACCGATTTGCCCGGCAATGTGCCCATTCAGGAGGAGTTGCAGCGTTTACAGCGGCAGCGCCGGCCTTTTTATCTGGGTTATTTCGACCTGAACCATTTCAAGCCCTACAACGATGTCTATGGTTTTTGTCGCGGCGATGAGGTGATTTGTGAGGTGGCCAGCCTGTTATCTCGTTTCCAGGGACCGGATTGTTTTATTGGCCATATTGGCGGCGATGACTTTGTGATGATAGCCACCGACCAGCGCATGCTCGACTGGTCGAGGGAAGTATTGCTGGCGTTTAATGGCAGGCGGGAATCCTTCTACCAGGCGGAGCACTGGCATTCCCAGGCCATGCCCGGACAAGATAGGGATGGCATGCCAGGGCAGCTACCGTTAATCAGCCTCAGCGTCGGCATTCTCAGCCCCAGGCACAGCTTCAATGCCAGCGAGCACGAACTGTCGCTGCTGAGTGCCAGGGCAAAAAAACAGGCAAAACTCGCCATGGACGGGTTTTGCCTGCTGGATGACAGACCGGCGCTGCTGAGTGCTTAGCGGTTACTCGGGCAGTACCAGATCCTTGGAGACCCACTGGGTCAACAGCCGCACCTCATGCATAAAGGGGCGGTCGTTGTAATTTCGTATGTCATTCATAAAATTCATGTTGATGAGCTTTTCATCGCCGGCGGCGATCACCTGATCCTTATCCAGCAAGCGGTAACTGAAGCTGATCCGCGGTGGATAGACCTCTTTGACTATGCGCAAATCCGTGGTGGTTGCGCCAAAGGTCGGCCGCATATCACCGGCCATGTCCAGATCCGTCACCGTCAGTTCCAGCTTCTGTTCCGGTTTGAAACGTTTCTGCGCACTCTTGTCCAGTTCCTTGGTCAGGGTCTCAAACAGCCGCTGTTCAAAGCGGGACTGCAACTCACCACTGGACTCTATATCCCTGAATTTTTTGGGTTCCTGCCAGGTAATCTTGACAATTCCCTGTTCGGTGACCGGATTTTCCATCGCCTCATCGGCCGCCACAGCCGCGCCCGCAAGCATGCATCCAGCCACGAGTGTCATTAATTTACGCATCTCAGCCTCCTTGGGTACCAGTATCTGCCTTCAACCCGGGTTATCCGGCAGTTCCCCTGCTTAACACCGGTTCAGCAATCATTCGCCACAGCAATTGCAACTTACTATTTTAGTTGATATTGAACGAAAATAGTTCAGCCGCCAATGGTGACAATTTGTATCAGCCATGAGCGTCTTGTATCAGCCATGAGCGGCGACAGGGGCGCCGGCTAGAAAGGAAACATGGCCGCCAGACGTGGATATTGCCGCCGCAAATCTTTGGGCCTGTTACTGAACTGCTTACCGGCGGGCTTGGCCTGGCCGGAGGGCACAAAGGGCAGCTCGTGACCGGTCCGCTCCTCATAGAGTTGACCGGCAATCAGATCATAATCTTCCACAAACGGATAAGCGTATTCGTCCATCAAGGGCCAGGCCTCAAGTGCCGCCAGGGAGTCAGGATCGACCAGGGCCGCCTCGAAACGCGCCTGCCCCAGGGAAATCAGAAAACAACGGAACTCGGCAAAGCCATAGTCTGTGTCACAGCCGGTGATCACATAGGCGGCGCCCCACAGATCCCAGTGGTAGCAGCGCCGCATCTGCTGGCCGAACCATTTATCAAAGGCCGCCAACTCTTCATTACCCAAATCCTGCAATCGGGTCCGCAGCTGTGCCGCCAGCGAGCCCTGGTCCTGCCCGGGGGAGGTCCGGGTTACCCACTGCCAATAAAGCTCTTCAGTCATACTTGTCACCTGTTATTGAACCGCGCCATTTTACACCGCTCTGGACTCAGCCCCAGGCTTTTTCTACACTTGGCCATCGCAAATTGACCGGAAATGTCCCATGTTCAAGGCCCCGCTGCCATTACGCCTGTTAATCCTGTTGTATTTATTGCTGAGCATCGCGGCCCTGGCCCGCAGCATCAGCACGGGCGCGCTGGACCTCTTCACCCTGGGGGTCATACCCGTCGTGGTCGGCTTATTGCTGCGCACCGCCTGGTCTGAGGTGGTGCTGAAGCTTTACATTGCCATCCAAACCCTGGGTTTTGCCGCCTTCGGCGTCACCGCCATCCTGGCACTGCAAATCACGCCACAGGATGTAAAAGTGGAGCTGTTGGGATATCAGCCGCCATTTGCCGCCGTCGTCCTCTGCATTATCGGCTTGTTGGCTTACCAATATTGGGTCGCGTTTTCGGCCTCAACCAAAGCCTATTTGCGCCGCATTCCACAACAGGAATAGGCGGATTCTGTTGTCAAATTGTTATCCCTGGGGTAGTTTGCTGCCAGATACAGCAGACACAGAAGCAGTAGTATGAGCCACCTGTCCCCCAGTGAATTGTCCATCCTTTTGGTGGAACCTTCAGATACTCAACGTAAAATCATCATTTCCCGCCTGCAGCAGGAAGGGGTGCACGCCATCAGCACAGCCGCATCCCTGGCCGAAGCCAGGGAATCCCTGTTGCGCCACAAGCCGGATCTCGTTGCCAGTGCCATGCATTATGCCGATGGCGATGCTCTGGAATTGCTCGACTGGGTCAAGGGCAATCGTGAATATCAGGAAGTGCAGTTTATGCTGGTCTCAAGCGAGTGGCGGCAGGAACAGCTGGAGATTTTCCGCCAGTCCGGTGTGGTCGCCATCCTGCCCAAGCCCTTCAGCAAGGACCACCTGGGCAAGGCCCTCAATGCCACCATAGATTTGCTCAGTCACGATGAACTGGATCTCAGCCACTATGATGTGCAGGATCTCAGGGTACTGGTGGTGGATGACAGCCGCATGGCCCGTAATCATATCCGTCGCACCATCAGCAATCTGGGCATGCGCCAGATAGTCGAAGCCGCAGACGGTGCCGAAGCCATAGCCCTGATGCAGGAGCAAATGTTTGATCTGGTGATTACCGACTACAACATGCCCAGCGTCGATGGTTTGGCCCTGACCCAATTTATCCGCAACCAAAGCCAACAGTCGCACATTCCCATCCTCATGGTGTCTTCCGAGGCCAACGAGGCCCATTTGAGCAACGTGGCCCAGGCCGGCGTCAACGCCCTGTGCGATAAGCCATTTGAGCCCCAATGGGTGAAGAAAATCCTCTATACCCTGCTCGAAGATCAGCACTGAGGTCAAAAAAGTAAAAAATTTGCACCAATACCGGATTTTGACCGGTTTGAAAACTTCCCAAAAGCCAATCCCTGTGGCATGTTAGGCGGGTTTTACAACAATAAATCACGGAAAGAAGAGAACTGTCATATGAACAAAGCTGAACTGATCGCCAAGATTGCCGAGCAAGCTGAATTGAGCAAGGCCGATGCGGCACGTGCGCTGAAATCCTTTGAAGAAGCGGTAACCGAAGCCATGAAGAATGGCGACAAAATCTCCATCGTGGGTTTTGGTTCATTTGAAACCTCCACCCGCGCCGCCCGCACCGGTCGCAACCCACAGACCGGCAAAGAGATCCAGATCCCAGCGGCAACCATTCCCAAGTTCAAGGCCGGTAAGGCTCTGCGCGACAGCGTGAACTAAGACTGAGTTCAGTAAAAAAAGCCTCCAATCGGAGGCTTTTTTATTGGTGCCATATCCGCCCTCGCTGCACAAAAAGCGTGCATCGGCTGCGTCATACTGGGGCAATATCCACAGCCAAGCCAAAAGCCAATATTGTAACATTCTGTATTAATGAGCTTTATTTAAATGGCACAAGATTGGCAATCGTAGCTACAGTAATAAACACCAAGTGCCGTCACCCAAAGAGGTGTGCAGTCCGGCCTCCAAAACAATTGAAGGGGATGAGAATGAAGAAACTGTTGAGCCAATTTGCCTTGCTGGGTCTGACCTCACTCGCCATGGCGCCAGCCATGGCCACATTTGAGGGCAACATAGGCGTCAGTTCCAATTACCTGTGGCGCGGCGTCACCCAAACCCAGGACGGCGTCGCCGTCGATGGTGGCGTGGATTACAGTCATGAGTCCGGCTTCTATGTTGGCACCTGGGCTTCCAGCGTTGATTTTGGTGATGACACCAGCTTTGAGCTGGACTTTTATGGCGGCTATGCCGGCAGCTTCGCCGAAGACTTCAGCTATGATGTGGGTTACCTGTTGTACGCCTATCCCGACGCCGAGGGTGACATAGACTTCGGTGAACTCTATGCCTCTTTGGGTTGGAAGTGGTTCACCCTGAAATACGCCCAGTTTATCCACGCCGGTGACGATGTAACTCCCGATGAACTCGACAACACCGACATGAAATACCTGACCGCCGATGTCAGCATTCCCCTGAGTGACAGCCTGTCAGTGGGCGCCCATTACGGCTATGCGGATGGGGAAGTCAATCAGGCCTGGTACGCCGTGTCCCACTACAGTGAGTATTCCCTGTCATTGAGCAAGGAGACCAACATAGGCACAGTGAGCTTTATCCTGGCGGACACAGATCTGCCGGGCGATGATGCCAAGCTGGTACTGAAATACTCCTACGGCTTCGAGCTGTAACGCCCCAGGAATAATGTCGCCTGACCTACATAACAAAAAAACCAGGCGGCTATTTTAGGCAACATAACTTCGGCCGCCTTTACGGGCGGCCAACATTTTTTCAATGTATTCAACTATGGGCTCGGCCACCTGAATACCCGTGGTTTGTTCTATGCCCTCAATACCCGGCGCAGAATTGACCTCCAGCACCAGAGGACCGCGACTGGAACGCAGTATATCCACCCCAGCCACACACAGGCCCATGGCTTTCACCGCGGCCACCGCTGTTTTGCGCTCCAGTGGCGTGATCTTCACTTTCTGGGCACTGCCGCCCAGATGCAGGTTGGAGCGAAAATCTCCCTCGGGGCCGGTGCGTTGCATGGCCGCCACCACCTTATCGCCGACCACAAAACAGCGGATATCGCTGCCATTGGCCTCCTTGATAAACTCCTGCACCATAATGTTGGCCTTGAGCCCCAAAAAGGCCTCGATCACGCTTTCGGCCGCCTTGCGGGTCTCGGCCAGCACCACCCCAATGCCCTGGGTGCCTTCGAGCAATTTAATCACCAGTGGCGTACCGCCCACCATGTTGATCAAGTCGGGAATATCATCGGGCTTGTTGGCAAAACCGGTCACCGGCATACCTATGCCCTTGCGCGACAGCAGCTGCAGCGCCCTGAGTTTGTCGCGGGAGCGGGCGATGGAGATGGAATCATTGGCGGCAAAGACCCCCATCATCTCAAACTGACGCACCACGGCGCAGCCATAGAAGGTCACACTGGCATGAATTCTGGGAATAATGGCATCCAACCCCAGCACTTCCTGGCCTTCCAGGTGAATGCTGGGCTTGATTGAATTGATGTTCATGTAACAGTTGATGGGATTGATCACCAGGGCCTCGTGGCCCCGGTTGTGGCAGGCTTCCAGCAAGCGACGGGTGGAATACAACTCGGGGAACTGCGACAGCACGCCTATTTTCATCGTTTGGAGTACCAATAAAGGTTTGAAAAGCCTGCCCCATTAAGGGCACCAAACGCAAATTTTTGTCCATCGGCCCGAGTTTGGCAAGTGAAGTTCAGTGACGCGGCAGACACAACAGGGGACGAACCAGTTTTTGCTCAAATTCTTCCACCGTCAGCGGCTTGCTATACAGATAGCCCTGCAACAGATCGCAACCTCTGTCACGGCAGAATTTGGCCTGCTCCTCGGTTTCTATGCCTTCGGCCACGGCAATGACATCAAAACCCCGGGCAAAGTTGATGAGGGCCGACAATAAGCGACAACCCTTTTCGTCCTTGCCGACGGTGGCCACAAAACTCTTGTCAATTTTCAGCACCTGAATCGGAAAATGCCGCAGATGCTCAAGCGAAGAGAAGCCGGTACCAAAGTCATCCAGGGCCAGTGTCACCCCCAGGGCGACCACCTGTTCCAGTTCCCTGGCCAATTGTTTGGGCTCTTCTATCAGGGCATTTTCGGTAATTTCCAACTCAAGCAATTGCGGCGGCAGGCCACTTAAGTCGAGGGCCCCCTTAATTTTGTCGCTCAGGGACTCACCGCCTATCTGGGATGCCGACAGGTTGATTGCCACGGGCAAGGCCTGGCCTGAATCAGCGAGCAGCAACTGCCAGGTTCGGGTCTGTTTAAGGGCCGTGTAGAGCACCCAGTTGCCTATGTCCTCCATCATGCCGATTTCCTCGGCAACCGGCAGAAAGGCATCGGGGCCCAGGAGGCCATCTTCGGGATGCATCCAGCGCAGCAGTGCCTCCATCCCCATCAAACGCCCGCTGACGGCATCGAACTTACCCTGGTAATACAGCCGTAATTCATTATTTTTTATTGCCTTTTTAAGGCCTTGTTCAATGCGGTTGCGCTGCCGCACTTCCCTGTCCAACTCTTCCGAATAAAATTGAACCTGGTTGCGGCCCAGTTTTTTTGCCCTGTACATGGCAATATCGGCGCACTTGAGCAGCTCAGATGCCGAATCAGCGGACTCCCCATACATGGCTATTCCCAGACTGGCGCTGATCATGATTTCGGTTTCGCCGATGTGGAAGGAATCTTCAAAGGCCTTCAGCAGGCGCTTGGCCAGACTGAGGGGAAAATAACGTCCTTGCTGCTCTGTCACCAACACCACAAACTCATCCCCACCTATGCGGGCGATAAGATCGCTCTCCCGTACCACCTTGCTGAGGCGGCTGGCGACTTCCACCAGCAAAATGTCGCCCATCTGGTGCCCCAGGGTGTCATTGATACCCTTGAAATCATCAAGATCGAGCAGGATCACCGCCAATATATCTCCCTGACGTTTAACCTGGTTCAAGGCCCGGTTAAGACAAAGCTCAAAGCCATAACGGTTCACCAGTTTGGTCAGGGAGTCGTGCTCGGCCAGTTCCTTTAATTTTTCATGACTGATACGCAGTGCCTGGGCCATGGCACTGCGCTGTTTGGCATTGCGGATGGAGCGGGTCAGGCGCCCGGACGTCACTTCATCCTTGAGCAAAAAATCCTGGGCCCCCAATTCGATGCAGCGCTCGGCCAGACGGTCATCTTCATAACGGCTGATCATTACCACGGCAGTCTGGTCACGGGCGGCACGGTTAAGGTGGGTTAAGACCTCCAGTCCATTGGCATCCGGCAGCAGGTAGTCCAGTAAAATACCGTCGAAGTGACGCCGCGCGGCCATGTCCAGTCCATCCTTGGCACAATTGGCCTCGGTCACGTGAAAACGATGCACAGATTGGCCCAGCGCTCGCACTATGGCTTCTCTATCGACCTCATCATCATCGATCAGCAAGAGTCTCATGGTCCAGCTCCTTCACAGTTCCGGTAATTCCACAATTCGCCAGTAACCATCCAGCATATTGAGAATATTCAGAAACCCATCCTTAATATCACTTTTGACCATATAACCGGCCACGTTGTAGCTGTAGGCCGCGAGCTTATCCTCATCGGCGCGGGAAGTGGTCAGCACAAATACCACGGCAGAGGCCAAATCAGGGTCATGACGCAGCTCCCGGAGAAATTCCAGGCCATTCATTCTCGGCATATTGAGATCCAGCAAAATGATAAACGCACCGGCAATGTCGCCCCTGCGCAGCATCTCCAGGGCGGCGACACCATCCCTGGCCCGAACCAGGGGATTGAGTAATTTCAGCTGCCGCATCGCCCGCTCAACCGCCATATAGTCAACATCGTCATCATCAATAAGGAAGATAGTCACCTCTCGGTAACGTTTGGTTGGAGTCATGCCGCCTCCTTAATCACCAGGGGCCAGGTGAAGCAGAAGCTGGTACCTCGTCCTTCTGATTCGACCCACACCCGGCCACCGTAATGTTCAACGGCTTTCTTTACCAGAGAGAGCCCCAGGCCACTGCCTTCCACTTCATCCCTGGGCTTGAGGGTTTGGAATATCGCAAATACCTTGCCATGGTATTGCGCCGGGATCCCGGGGCCGTCATCGGTCACACAGAAGCGGATCATCTCTCCCTCCAACGCCCAAGTCACATTGATGTGCCCCTGGGGCAAGTCATGGTGTTTGATGGCATTGGCAAACAGGTTGCGAAACACCATTTCCAATGGCACCCGGGCAGTGATGAAATTCGGCACCATGCCCTCCAGAGTCAGAGAGAAACCCTCCGGGGGCGCCACCAAATTGAAGGTTTCACTGATAAGGTCGGCGCAATTGATCTGATTAAGCTCGGCCTCTATCCGGCCAATGCGGGAAAAAGCCAGCAGACCGTCAAGCAACATGGCCATGCGCTGGATGCGGCTCTTGATCAACTTCAGGTACTTGCGGACGTTTTCGCTGGCATTGTCCGCCAGATCTTCATTCAACCACTCGGCCAATTGTTCTATGCCCCGCAGGGGGGATTTGAGATCGTGCGAGGCTATGTAGGCAAAGCTGTCGAGCTCCTTGTTTATCCGCTCCAACTCTCTGGTATATTTATTTTTTTGCTCTTCAATACGACGACGTTCCGACACGTCATTGATGGTGGCCAGCACAGAAATGCCATTGGCAAAGTGAACTGGGGTCAGGCCAACTTCTATGGGCACCCGTCGGCCATCCTTGGAACGACCGAAGAGCTCATCCCGCAGAGACATCTTCTTCGCAATCGGATTGGCCAGATAGCCGCGCATGTGCTCTTCATGTTGCTGCTGCAACACGTCCGGCAGCAGCACATTGACACTGCGCCCCAAAAGCTCATCCCGCGCATAACCAAACAACTGTTCCGTATGGGCATTCACCAAGGTGATCAGGCCGCGGGTATCGGTCATGATAAGAGCACAGGGCGAGGCCTCTATCACCAAACGAAAGCGTTTTTCATTGGAGAGGATTTCGGTGGCAAACAGCGCTTCCTGGTGTCTGGCCTTGGCGTTATTGAGCAGGAAGTAGAGCAGCAAGAGCAAAAACACCGCCACTAAAAAGAGCATCAGCAGACTTTGCACATATTCCTGCTCGGACACAAAATCGGTACGACTGCCGACCTGCAGTAACCAATTGTGCCCCCCCACATTGATAGCTTTAACCTGGCTGTAGCTCAGAGGGACACCCGGACTGGGATCATTGGTAAACATCAGATTGGCGGCTGTTTGCGCTTCACCGTCATAAATGCTCAGCACCAGGCCTTCAAAATCCTCGCCTATGATGCCGTTGATCAGATCCTGCATCCGAAACGCCGCATAAATCACGCCCTTAGCGCGACGTTCGACACTGGCCACATTGTCATACAAAGGTAGATACATCAAAAAACCGGCCTGGGTATCCCGGGCGGTTTCCTGCACCAACACTATCTTGGCCGACACGGAGGCATTTCCCGTCAAAATGGACCTGTCTATGGCCTCTTTACGTCGGGCCTCCGAATACATGTCATAGCCAAAGGCCCTTTGATTGCGCCAATCGAAGGGTTCAAGGTAAAGGATGGAATGGTAAATGGGCCTGTCGCCCTCGGGGTACACCTTGAAATCGGGGAAACCTTCGGCCCGTACCGACTCAATAAAGCTGGCTAATTGGTCCTTGGTAAGAATAACGCTGTATCCCAGGCCCTGGATGCCGGGGTAATACTGCTGCAATCTGGCATTTTGAACATAAATCCGCCACTCATCCCTGGACACCTCATGGGATGACATAAACAAACCAATACCGCTGCGCAGTACCTGCTCATACACCAGCATCCGACTGTCTATGGATCTGGCGAGGGACACAACTTGGGCATGGAAACGTTCTTCACCACGTTCGTTGATATAACGATGAAACAGGTACCAGGCCGACACACAAAACAGCGCCGCACCAAGCATGATCAGCCAGACCGAAGCGGGGGCCCGAAACGGCGTGAACTTGAGTCGTTGCGCTTGCCTGACATCATCCATAATGGCCAATCGCTGTTCCCTGCCAGAAAGTGAATTAGCTGCCAATAAGTTTTGGCAAGGGATCAGGAAATTACAAGGTAAAACCAAGCAAACTGCTCAACTATAATGCCAAAGGAGTAGTCCGCTTAATTTGCCCATGGGAAATTCGTGATCGGCACCAAATTCAGAATTTTTTACTGCTAAAAGCAAAATTTTTTGCTTTTCCAAGTTCGATTTATTGGCTAGAAATGCCTTTAGGACAGCATGAGGAATTCGTTATGGCTCATATAGTAGAAGTCGTGCCCAACGATACTGAAATTGAAGAACTGACCTCCCCAAGAAATGCCCAGGCCGCCAAGGCGCTCAAGCATAAACGCGAAGTGAAGCGGCGCCTGGAGGATTATCTGGAACGTGCCGAGCTGCGCAAAGCGCTGGGCGTGGACGAGGATGATTTCTAACCCCATGGGGCCGCTACGGCGGCTCCAATCATATTAGCGTTAGCCCATCTATTTCAGTGACTTAATAGCTAAGCTCCTGGTGACAGGCTATCATAAGTCTTCAGATGTTAAGACTTTCGGTGATCCCATGTCTGCCGCCAGACAACTCTACTGTCAGCAGTTACGCCAGTTTTCAGATACCCTGGTGCAGTTGCAAGCCCCCATTAAAATCCTCGACGCCATCAAATGGCCGAGGGAAATGGAGCAACGTTTTCTCGCCACCGGGGGCAGCCAACTGCCGGCCATAAACAAGGACTTTTACGACGCACTGCCCCTACCTTTTGCCCCCCACCAGGTGCAACAAGAGCTAAAGCAGCTCAAGCAGAACATTCACAAGACCCTCGGCAAACAGGATCCCTTGGGGCGTCTGTTGGTGGCCAATGTGGAGCAATACCGCCAGGTCATAGACATGCTGACCCACAGGGGAACCCCAACCTTTGGCCGCCTGAGCCAGCAACTCTATGGCAGTGCCGCCAATAAACTGCATGGAGATCGCCATACCCTGAGACAATTGGGCGACCGGTTGTCCTATATCTTTTCCCTGCCGGCGGCGGGCCACATGAACAAGCAGCACCCCAAAACCATAGATGCCGCCGCAGCCGTGGACGATTTGAGCCAGCGGCTCGATCGCTATTTCCACAGTGATGATATGCGGGTCAGACTCAGCGACGGCATAGTGTCCGATGCCGCTGTGGGTGGCGATACGGTTAAAATCAACAGCAAGGCCATGTTCAGCCAGGCCGATTTGAATGTGTATGAAGTCCATGAAGGCTGGGTGCATGTGGGCACCACACTCAATGGCCGGGCTCAGCCCCACGCCACCTGGCTCAGTGTTGGCTCCCCCCGGGTGGCCGCCGCCCAGGAAGGATTGGCCGTACTGCTGGAAATGCTGACCTTAAGCTCCACCCCGGGGCGGGCCAGGCGCATCAGCGACAGGGTCGCGGCCGTGGATATGGCCGAGAAGGGCGCCGATTTTATCGAGGTTTACCGCAATTTCCGTGAGCAGGGACTGAGTGAAAAGGACAGCTACCGGGTGACCCAGAGGGTGTTTCGCGGCGGCATGGTAGCCGGCGGCAGTTGCTTCACCAAGGACATCTCCTATGTGCGCGGTTACGTTGAAAACGTTAACTTTATCCGCAGCGCCATCGCCTCGGGCTTACCGGAACTGATCCCCATGCTGTTCCTTGGCAAGCTGGCCATTGAGGACATTCCCACCCTGTATCTGGCATACCGGGACGGCATACTCACGGCGCCGCGCTACCTGCCACCCATGTTCGAAGACTACAGTGGCCTCTATGCCTGGTTTGGTTTCGCCTCGGGACTTGGCAATATCAACCTCAAGGGGGTGCAGCGCCACTTCCAGCGCCAATTCAAAATACTGCCCAATGTCGAGCCCCTGTATGCCGGGCAGGAAGAGACTGAGTTCGACAGTACGGTCGAATAACAAAAAAGGATGCCAAGGCATCCTTTTTTATTTGGGTTAACCCATCACTTGGCTTCTTGTGCCTGGGCTGCCGCCTGACGCTTTTGCAGGAAGTACTCCCGGGTCAGGCCGAACACCACAGGGCTCAGCAGTGTCAGGGCAATCAAGTTGGGGATCGCCATCATGGCGTTGAGTGTGTCCGCCAGCAACCAAACAAAGTCCAGCGAACTGATGGCGCCCAGCGGCACCACCAGGGTCCAAATCAAGCGGAAGGGTTTGATCGCCTTGACGCCAAGCAGGTACTGGACGCACTTTTCACTGTAGAAACTCCAGCCCAAAATGGTGGTAAAGGCAAAGATGGCCAGGGCCACGGCCACTATGTAGTTACCGAATGGCAAGGCGTGGGAGAAGGCATAGGAGGTCAGCGCAGAGCCGTTCTCGCCCGAGGTCCAGCTACCGGAGACGACAATCGCCAGACCGGTAATGGAGCAGACGATGATGGTATCGATAAAGGTCCCCAGCATGGCCACCAAGCCCTGGGCCACGGGATTTTTGGTCTGGGCCGCCGCATGGGCTATGGGCGCGCTGCCAAGACCGGCTTCGTTGGAGAATACGCCGCGGGCCACCCCGAAACGAATCGCCGCCCACACAGCCGCACCGGCAAAACCGCCTTGGGCCGCCACAGGAGTAAAGGCACTTTTGACTATCAACAGCAGGGCCGCAGGCAATTGATCTATATACACAATCAGTACCGCCAGACCGGCTGTGATATAGAAAATGGTCATCAGAGGCACCAGCTTGCCAGCCACTTCGGCGATACGCTTGATACCGCCCATCAGCACCAGGCCCACCAGGATCATCATCACCACGCCGGTTACCCAGGGCTGAACTCCGAAATTGCTTTCCAGCGCCGACGCCACCGAGTTGGCCTGCACTGTATTGCCGATACCGAAACCGGCGAAGGAGCCAAACAGCGCAAAGGCCGTCCCCAGCCAGGTCCACTTACTGCCCAAACCGTTTTTGATGTAGTACATGGGGCCGCCAACGTGATTGCCGTTGTCGTCCACTTCACGGTATTTAACCGCCAACACGGCCTCGGAAAACTTGGTCGCCATTCCCACCAAAGCGGTGCACCACATCCAGAACAGGGCGCCGGGGCCGCCGACAAAGATGGCGGTCGCCACCCCGGCGATGTTCCCCGTACCTATGGTGGCAGAGAGAGAAGTCATCAAAGCGTTGAAGGGAGTGATTTCCCCCTGGGTAGCGCCTTCCTTTGACGCACTGCGACCGGACCAGAGCAAGCGAAAGCCTGTGCCCAACTTCAGGATTGGCATCAGCCGCAGGCCGAGGGACAGAAACAAACCAACACCCAGGATCATGACCAACATGGGAGTGCCCCACACCACGCCATTGATCATATTTACAAATGCAGTTACGGCTTCCATTCGCACCTCATGGTAATTATCGAATTTATTGTTATTGGCAAGGGCCGCGCCTCGGGCAGCAGGCCATAAAGAGCCCCAGAGTACAACGAAAAGTTAACAATTGAAAACCAACTCTGTTCATGTGCCGCTATTGGGGTGAGCGCTGGTTTAAGGCGGTTAAAAAACCAGCAATCAATTCAGTCGTAAGTTGGAGCATTTATTCTATAGCCGTGCTTTGGTTCTCTTATGGCAAATAAACTTGCAATTCCGCAACAAAACCGCACACCATCAATGAGTAATTATTCAAAATAAAGGCACGCTTAATCACCTTAGAATCTACTTACTCACAGCATGCTTAAAGATTTTGACAACTTATATAAGGCTCGCATGTTGTTTATGCAGTCAATATTCTCCACTCGTCGCCAAATGCAGCTAATCCCGCATAAAGCAGCCAATTCAGCTCAATTAGTCGCCAACATCACCCATGAAAACGCCTTTCTCAGGGCATATTTGAAATAAAAGTTTCAAATAAACAAAGCATTAACACGCAAATTGGTTGTGGCATACTCGGCTCCGCGAAAGCCCCAGACAAAGGAGTTGCAGGGATTCAATACGCAGGATGCCAAAACTATAATTGCGAGACTTACTAGGATGATTACAAAACCAACCCTGACCGCAGCCCTGTTGCTGGCCGGTCTCAGCACCCATGTCCATGGCGCGCTGCTTATCAGTGAAGTGCTTTACGACGCCCCCAACAATGACAGCGTCGAGGAATTCATCGAACTCTATAACTCGGGCTGCGACCCGGTTGACCTGAGTCAATATCAGCTCAGCGACAACAGCAGCAGCCTTAACCTCAGTGGCACCCTGGCACCGGGCAAGTATTACAGCCTGGCCATCAACGCCGCCGGATTCACCAGTCTGTTTGGCAAGGCGCCCGACTTCGCTCCCCTGCCCTTCAGCCTTGGTAACTCGGGCGATTTCGTGAAACTCAGCCTCAATGGCCAGCAGGTGGATCTGGTGGCCTGGGAAGGGGGCGTCAGCGGCTGGAACCTGAATGTGCGTGACGTGGCGCTGGAGCGCACCACCATAGTCAACACCCAGACGGAAGCCGACTGGACCGCGGCAACCAGCGCCGGCACCCCGGGCTCTGGCACACTCGCCGGTTGCAGCGCGCCGTTGCCGACCGAAAATCTGCTGTCCAAGGGCGAAGTCAGGACCAATCTCAGTGCCGCCCAAGGGCAGGCGCTGGACTTTGTCGCCGATATCCCGGCCGGCAGCAGCAATCTGGCGGTGACCCTGTCCGGTGGCAGTGGCGATGCCGACCTTTATGTGCGCTTTGGTAGCGAACCCAGTACCAGCCAGTACGATTGCGCCCCCTATCTGAGCGGCAACAACGAGCAATGCCAGATTGCCACGGTCCAGGAAGGTCGTTGGTACATCAAACTGCAGGCCTATGAGGCCTTCAGCGGCGCCTCGCTGCAGCTCGACTACGACACGGATGCGGGTACCGGCGGCGGCACCGGCGGTGGTACTGAGCCGGATCCTGCAGGTTACAGCTATGAGACCTATTACGCCCAAGCCATAGGCAAGAGTGGCAACGAGCTCAAGACCAGCCTCAATCTCATCATCCGCGACCATACCCGCTACACCTACACCCAAGTGTGGGATGGCCTCAACTACACGGATGAAGATCCCGCCAACACTGACAATGTGATCCTGCTGTACACAGGTCGCTCTGAACCCAAGACCAACCGTGCCGGCCTCAGCAGTTCGCTGGATGCCTGGAACCGGGAGCACGTCTGGGCCAAGAGCCATGGCTTCCCAGACAGCAGCCAGCACGCCTACACCGACCTTCACCACCTGCGTCCGGCGGACGTGACGGTCAACAGCAGCCGCGGCAACAAGGACTTTGCCTTGGGTGGCACAGCGCTCTCCGAGGCACCTGAAAACAAAACCGATACCGACAGCTTTGAACCCGCCGACGCGGTCAAGGGCGATGTGGCGCGCATGGTGCTCTATATGGATGTCCGCTATCAGGGCGGCGACAGCAGCAACACGCCGGATCTGATCGCGGTCCAAGGCACCACAGGCACCAACGAGCCAAAACTCGGTGACCTCTGCACCCTGCTTAGCTGGCACAATCAGGATCCCGTCAGCGATTGGGAGCGGCGCCGCAATAACCGGGTTTATGAGTGGCAGCACAACCGCAACCCCTTCATCGACAATCCGGCCTGGGCCAACAGCATCTTCGGCAGCGCCTGCGGTCAGTAACAGAAGCCTGCAATGAAAAAGGCCCCTGCTAAAGGGGCCTTTTTATGGGATGCGATTATTGCTCCAGCAGGGTTTTGAGGTTGCCAAGTCCTGTGTTGAGATCGTCAGCAATCATGGTTTCAAAATCCATCAGCACCAACATCAGGTTCATCGGATAATCCATATGGCCGCGAAAGCCCCAACTCACCAGGGTCTTGCCTTCGGCCGTCGCGTCAGTGGTCATAAAGGCCAGATCTGTGGCCTCAAAGGGGGTTAAGAATCTCAGCTCATAGTCGATGCGTTTGTTCGGCACCATGGCCGTAATTTCCTGCTCACCACGGCCCACATCCGGGTTGTCACTGTCCCAGGCCGAGACAAAGCCCACTGTGCCATCCGTACCGCGAAAACTCAGTCTCGCCTTGGGATCCATCTTGGCCCACTTGCTATAGTTATTCTGATTTTTCAGATATTTGACATAGTCATAAACCTCAACAACCGGCTTATCTATGACGATGGACGTGGTCACTGCGTACTCTTTTCTGATAAAGAGTGCCGCCACCAGGGGGATGGCGCACAGCAGCAGTAAAAACAGCAGGATTTTTTTCAGCATGGTAGCTCCGTTATGGGTTGCCGATTGCCAAAGTGGTTGCAGCGACGAAATTGGATTTTGCTGAAAAAGTATAGCCATTTTTCAAGCAGTTACCAATTAAGCATCCAGGCGCTTGATCCCCAGAGCCTCTTCCTCGGCCAGGCGTTGCAAGCAGGTCTGGCACAAACAGGCATCCCGGCGCTTTGGCAGCGCCCTGGGCACCTTGGCGTTCAGGCACCAACATTGGTCAATGCTTTGGCCTTGGGTCAGGGCACAGAGATTGGATTGACCACACAAGGGGCAAAGGGTCTCGCGCATCAGGATCGACCCATGCACCAGAGGCGCCACAACAGGCCGAACAGCGACAGCAGGCCATAACAGCCGCAACTTATCCAGAGGAACATGCCCAGCAGGGTTTCTGTGGTAAATGACATCAGATAGAGGCTGGACATTAACATCAGCGACAGGAGTAACTTACTGATGTCCAGCGGTAATTTTTCCATATGAAATTCGTGTACGCTCTGCTCATCCATGGCTTGGCTTCCTTTTTGATCCGGCATTCCCCCCACGGTCGGAATCAAACCTGACTGCAGAGGGCCGTTACACAGCCTAGCCCATGGTCGCCAAAAACAAAAGGCCCCCGTATGGGAGCCCTGCTGCCGTTACCCCTGCTGGGGTCTGACCCCAAGGGTATGGCAGATGGCGTAGGTGAGTTCGGCGCGGTTAAGGGTGTAAAAGTGGAAGTCCTTAACCCCTTCCCGCGACAGCACCTTGACCATGTCTATGGCCACGTTGGCCCCCACCAGCTGGCGGGTACCGGCGTCATCCTCCAGCCCCTCGAACTGCTTGTGCAACCAGGCGGGAATCGACACATTGGTCATGGCCGCGAAGCGTTTGAGCTGCACAAAGTTGGTCACCGGCAGTATTCCGGGCACGATTTCCACATCTATGCCGGCGGCGACGCAGCGGTCGCGGAATCTCAGGTAAGACTCCACATCGAAAAAGAATTGGGTAATGGCCCGGTTGGCACCGGCATCGATTTTGCGCTTGAGGTTAATCAGGTCCGCCTGGGCATTGGCGGCCTCGGGATGCACCTCGGGATAAGCGGCCACGGAAATATCGAAGTCGGCGACGCTGCGCAGCAAACGCACCAGATCCGCGGCAAAGCGGGTTGGCCTGGGGCTGCCGGCGGGCAGATCGCCCCGCAGCGCCACTATGTTTCGGATACCGCTGTTCCAATAGGTCTTGGCCAGCCCCAGCAGCTCCTCATCGCTGGCATCCACCAGGGTCAGGTGTGGTGCCGCTATCAGGTCCGTCTCGCGCTGGATGCGCTCAATCACCCCATGGGTGCGGTCACGGACCCCGGAATTGGCGCCATAGGTCACGGAAACAAACTTGGGCTTGAGCGGTTCCAAACGGCGAATGGAGCTCCACAGCAGCTTTTCCATTTCGGGGGTGGCAGGAGGAAAGAATTCGAATGACACATTAATCTCGCCATTGAGCTCAGCCAGACTCTGGTTCAGGGAGTGAGAATGTTGTGCGTGATGAAAAGCCATTAAATATTCCTCGACTGCTAAAATGGACGTTCGGGCGTTTGGACGTCTATACGTCCACATACTAGAGCAATCTCAATTCAAGTCAAGCGTAAAAAACGCCAATTTGCCCATCCTAAAAACAAAAGGGACGCCAATGCGTCCCTTATCACCCACAGCCAAGCTTATTCCTGTAACAGCTCGTGGCAGATCTGCGCCAGATCCGACTGCACCGCCGCCGCTGTTACCTCACGGCCGGCACCGGGTCCGCGGATGATCAGCGGATTGCCCTGATAGAAGGCGCTGCGGATCACAAACACATTGTCACCCGGTGTCAGGTTGGCCCAGGGGTGGTCCGGCTCAACCCAGCTCAGTCCCACCTTGGCACTCACGCGCCCGCCGGCCCTGTCCAGCGCCGCCACATAGCGCAGCACCTTGCCCTCATCCCGGGCGGCATTGAGGGCAGCCAGCATGGGGGCATCCAGCTCGCTGATCCGCCCGAGGAAGTCGGACAGCGGCAAGGCGGCCAGCGCCTCTGGCACCGGCGATGTCACCTCTATATCGTCCAGCTCCAGCTCCAGGCCTATCTCACGGGCCAAGATCAACAGCTTGCGCTGCATGTCGCGGCCAGAGAGATCGTCCCTGGGATCGGGCTCTGTGATACCGAGTCCCTTGGCCTCCAGTACCAGTTCGGAGAAGGGGCGGCTGCCGTCATAGTGTTCGAACAACCAGCACAGGGTGCCGGAGAACACACCGCCGACCGCCTCCACTGTGTCGCCACTGTTGTGCAAATCGTTGAGCGCATGTTGCACCGGCAATCCCGCACCGCAGCTGGCGTTATAGCGCCAGTAAAGCCTGCGGTTACCGAGCTGTTGTTTCAGTTCACGGTAGAAAGGCAGCGGGCCTGAGCCGGCCAGCTTATTGGCGCTGACCAGATGAATGCCGCGGGCAAACAGCTCTGGATATTGCAGCGTCAATGCGGCACTGGCGCTGATATCCAGGGCCACCAGCTCGTCGCATTCCAGGGCCTCCAGCTGTTGAAACAGGCTTGGGTAGTCCCATTCGTGCGCTTCTACCGCGAAACGATCGCGCCAGTTGCCGGCATCTATGCCCTGACCATCAATCAGTGCCTTGCCGGAACTGACCAAACCCAGCAGCTCAATACTGGCCTCCAATTCCCGCCCCAAAGAAGTGGCGGCGCGGCGAAACAGATCCAGCCAGGCTTCGCCTATGTTGCCAACCCCAAGCAGCACCACGCCGATGCGTTTGCGCGGCCCGGCGCAGCGTCTGTGCACCTTCTGGGTCAACAGGGTCACCTGATTCTTGGGCACCAGGGTCACCAGGCTGAGACCGTCCTGATACAGGGGCCTGGCCTCACGACTGAGCAAACGGGCAAAGCCGCGGCGATATAAGTGGGCATCGGCGCTGACCAGGGCCACCAGTCCGAGATCCGTGGCGACGCTGATGTCACTGATCTCCAGCTCCGGCGCCAGGGCATTGAGCTGGTTCAGGGCCTGGCGTTGCAGCTCGGGCATATAGGCCAGTTCCAATCGGCCATTGGCTGCGGGCCACCAGGCCAGCGGAGCCACACCGGCTTCTGCCAGCTGGCTCAGCAGGGTGTCGCAGTCACCGCCCAGGGTCAGGCTGAAACAGGCCACCTCGTTAAGGTTGGTCACCACGGGGGCGCTGGCGCGGGAGCTTGAGGGCGCCACCAGGGTAAAGGCGGTGTGTGGCGCATAGCTTGAGCGCACCGCCATGCTGACCCGGGTGTCAAACAGGGGTTGCAGGGTACGGGAATGGAGCACGGGCGAACCCAGACGGGCCAGGCGGTCGGCCTCGGCCAGTGACATGCTGGCCAGCAACTTGGCGTCATTGATCTTGTTGGGATCGGCGTTAAACACCCCTTCCACATCGGTCCAGATGGTGACCCGGTCGATATCGGCCAGGCTGGCAATCAAGGTCGCGCTGAAATCCGAGCCGTTGCGGCCCAGCAGCAGGGTATCGCCGCGGCTGTTGGCGCAGATAAAGCCGGTGATCACCAAGCGCTCGTCCGGATGTTCGGCCAGCAGCGCCTGCACCTTGGCACGGGACTCGGCGGTGCGAATCTGTGGCACAGCGCCCTCATCGGCCACCAGTATACTGCAGGCATCCACGTGGCTTGCCGCCACGCCGGATTCACGCAGCAGCGCCGCCATCAAACGAGCCGACCAGCGCTCGCCGAAACTGACCACCTGATTCACCTGATAGTCGTTGCGTTCACCAAGGGCCAGCAGGGTCTGCAACTGGGCCTTGTCCGTGGCCAGGCGCTCACGCAGGTGGCGGGCCTGTTCGGCACTGAGCAACTGCTCAATCAGTTGTTGCTGATAGCCCATCAGCTGCTGCAACTCTTCCTGCCACAGGGCACCTTTGTCGCTCAGCTCCAGCAGACGATAGAGAAAATTGGTGCTCTTGCCGGCGGCCGACACCACCACCAGATCGTCACTGCGCCCCTGGGTCAGCAGTATATGGGCCACCCGACGATAACAGTCCGCATCCGCCAGGCTGGAGCCACCGAATTTATGTAAATGACATCGTGCCACATCAGGCTCCTATTGCTTGCAGGCCGCCACGGCGGCGAGTCCGGCCTCTATGTCGGCCAGCAAATCTTCCACATCTTCAATCCCCACCGACAAACGCAGCAGGGTGTCACTGATCCCGGCCTCGGCGCGGGCATCGCTGTCCATGGCCCTGTGGGTCATGGTGGCGGGCACTGCCACCAGGCTCTCTACCCCACCGAGACTTTCGGCGATGCTGAAAAACTGCAGCGCCCCGAGAAAGGCCACCAGCTCTTCCTGGCCACCTTCAAGCTCAAAACTCAGCATAGCGCCAAAGCCCTGTTGTTGCCGGGCGGCAATCTCGTGCCTAGGGTGATCCTTGAGCCCGGGGTAATACACCTTGCGCACCAGCTCGCTGGCAGCCAAACGGGCCACTATGCGCTCGGCGTTTGCCTGGTGCTGCCGCACCCGCACCGCCAGGGTGCGCACCCCGCGCAGGGTCAGGTAGCTGTCAAAGGCGCCGCCTGTGAGTCCCAGGGTATTGGACCACCAATGCAGGCGTTCCCCCAGCTCGGCATCGCGACACACCACGGCGCCACCGACCACATCGCTGTGGCCATTGATGTACTTGGTGGTGGAGTGCACCACTATGTCGGCCCCCAGCAACAAGGGTTGCTGCAATATGGGCGAGAGGAAGGTGTTGTCCACCACCACCTTGGCGCCCACCTTGTGGGCGGCATCGGCAATGGCGGCTATGTCCACTACCCGCAAAAGCGGATTGGAGGGAGTCTCCAGCCATACCATGGCCGGTCCTTGGGCCAGGGCCGCATCCAGCGCCGCCGTATCCGATTGATCGACCACCAGCAGGCGGAACTGGCCTTTCTTCGCCAGGTTGGTGAACAGGCGATAGCTGCCGCCGTAGCAGTCATGGGGTACCACCAATAAATCATCGGCTCCGAGCAGACTGGTCACCAGGGTGATGGCTGCCATACCGGTGCAGGTAATGATACCGCTGCTGCCATGCTCCAATTGGGCCAGGGCCTCTCCAAGTTGGGAGCGGGTGGGATTACCCGAACGGCTGTAGTCGAATGCCCGTGGCTGGGTGTGACCGTCAAAACTGTAATTGGTCGACAGGTAGATGGGCGGTACCACGGCACCATGCTGGCTGTCACTCTCAATGCCCTGACGTACGGCTATGGTTGCGGCTCGACGCTCTGTCATACTCGGATCCTCAAAATACGCTTGCGCATCACAATGGATGTCTGGACGTCTAAATTAACTCAGCAATTATACCGAGGTCAATAGGCATCCAGACTTTTAGACGTCTATACTTGTTGGCGAGAGCCCACAGATGGGGCGTTTTAGCAGCAATTATTTGACTGTAGTTTGTAAGGGTTTAAAATCGGCACCGAATTTCGGATATCACAGGTGAGTCAATGACTGAATGGAATGGCGAATACATCAGCCCCTATGCTGAGCACGGAAAGAAGAATGAGCAGGTTAAAAAGATTACCGTTTCCATTCCTTTGAAAGTGTTGAAAGTATTGACCGATGAGCGCACCCGTCGCCAGGTCGGCAACCTGCGTCATGCAACCAACAGTGAATTGCTGTGTGAGGCCTTTTTACATGCCTACACGGGCCAACCGCTGCCCAATGATGACGACCTGTCAAAAGACAAACCCGACAGCATCCCCGCCGAAGCCAAGCGCCTGATGGATGAGATGGGAATCGAATGGGAAGACATGGAGTAAACTCCTGTCAATGAAAGATAAACACACAAGGATCGCTCGGCGATCCTTGTGTGTTTTTGGCCCCGGAGTACTTTGATGGATCCTGTTACCTGGTTGTTGGCCCTGCTGATCATCTTCAGTGGCGCCCTGATCCAAAGTCTGATTGGCTTTGGTCTGGCTGTAGTAGCCAGTCCGCTGTTGTATCTGCTGGAGCCGCGACTGGTGCCGGCCCCTGTGATAGTCATGGGCTTCTCCATTGCCCTGCTGACCCTGGTGCGGGAGCGCGGTCAACTGGAGTTCAAGGGTCTGCAATATGCCCTGCTGGGACGGGTTCCCGGCGGCCTGCTGGGTGCCACCCTGTTACTCCTGGCTCCACAGGATGTACTGGGGCTGGCCATAGCCGCCATTGTGGCCATCGCCGTATTGCTCAGCCTTAAACGCTTCGAACTGCCGGTGAACCGCCTGACCCTGTTCGCGGCCGGTACCCTGTCCGGGGTATTCGGCACCATAGCCGCCATTGGCGGCCCGCCGATGGCGCTGTTGCTGGCGGGCAAGGATCCCGGTAAATTCCGGGCGGCACTGTCGGCCTTTTTTATCTTCAGCTCCCTGATTGCTTTGGTGATTCTGGCCTTGGCAGGCTTGCTGAGCACTGAGCACTTGTGGTGGTCGCTGCAACTGCTGCCCGGTGTCATTTTGGCCTACCTGCTGGCCGGGAAAATGATCCACAGGGTTGATAAAAATAAAACCAGGGTGATGACCCTGGTTTTATGTTCCTTAAGCGCCCTGCTGCTGACCTTTAAGTCGCTGGCCAGCCTGCTTGGTTAGAAGTGATAGGAGGTTTGCAGTGCCGCGCCGTAGGCATTGTCATTGCCGAACATACCGCTGAGATCCAGCTTAAAACTCTTGCCTATGGCAAAACCGGTGCCGAGGGAATAAAGATTGGCGGTCACATCATTCAGATCGTGGCGGTAGCCCAGCCGTAACGCCAACCAGTCCATGGCCTGGTATTCACCGCCCACACGCCAATACTGGGTACCCTCCATGTCGACAAACTTTTCATTTTCAAGCAGATCCAAATCCGTGGTTACGGTAAAACCATCCCACTGGTAAGCCACGCCAACGGTCACTGTTGGCCCCACTCTGTAGGTGGCCTGAATACCTTCTGACTCAACTGTGTCCAGCTCCCGCTTTATCAGGTTGCGGCCGGCAAGACCTATGACCATGCCATGCATGGGCTCAATGGCGATACCCACATCCAGGTTAAAACCGGTTTCATCGTTGCTGTAGTCGCTGCCATCGAAATCGCCTTCATCAAAATTGTTGGCACTGACACCATAGTTGAAGCTGTCGAGGCGCTGGATTTTTGGGGTAACCCCCACTGTCACCGGCATATTAACAATCGACAGCGGCATACTGACCGCCACCCCGATATCTGATATGGCACCGGCTATAACCCGGCCCTGGGAGGTCAAATCCCCAATTTGCGGTGGATTGACCGGATCCACACTGTTAAGCAGTACTATATCGGCGTCGCTGATATCCGCTATGCCAATACCATCCAGATAACTCTTGTAAATGACGGCCCAGCCCATTCCCTTGGAAGGCATGCTGACGCTCAAGCCAATACCACCACTAAGATAGGCGTTGTTGTCCTGCAGTGATTCCAGATCACTCACCAGGGCATTGCGATAGGTATCAACTGCGGTGGGATTGGCATTATCAATAGCCGTCTGCAAGGCATCGTAGTCATCCTGCAGCAGATCTATCTTGTCTATCATGTCGTCCTTGTCGGCCGCATCAAGCCCCAGGGTCGGCAGTAACAAGGTGACCCCTTGATCACGCATGGATGGCAGGGACAACAGGGCCGGGTTGGCAAAGGCGGCCCCTTCGATATTGGAAGCAGCCACTCCTGTGCCCCCCATGGCATCGCTGCGGGCCTCGAAATAATCCTGGCCGGCGAACGCAAATGGACTGAGGAACACGGCACTTATGGCCGTAAAAAGCGCGGTCTTATTCATGATCATTCATCCTCGGTTTTGTTATAAAAACAAGGATAGTTCAATCACCCGCTTGTCGATGAACAAAGCGTTATTTTTTATGCCGGCCGACCATTCAGCCCTGGGCCTGCGCCTTTTGTTGCAACTTATAGAGGACCCGGCTGGCGGCCATAAAACCGAAGGTGCCCGTTACCATGGTCACGGCACCAAACCCGGAGGAGCAATCCATGCGCATACTGCCGGGGGCCGCATCGGCCTTGGTGGCACAGGCCTCCCCGTCGCTGCCGGGATAGGTCAGCGCCTCGGTGGAGAACACCGCCTCGATGGCAAATTTCCGATCCAGATTACGGCTGAAGTTGTAGTCCTTGCGCAGAATACCGCGAACCTTGGCCAGCAAGGGATCCTGTATGGTGCGCGACAAATCGCTAACCTGGATTTTCTGGGGATCGAGCTGACCACCGGCGCCGCCAACCGTCACTATCGGCAACTTATTGCGCTTGCACCAGGCAATGAGGGCGGCTTTGGGTTTAACTGCGTCAATGCAATCAACCACATAGTCTATGGCTGCATCCGGACCAAAATGTTGCCCCAGATTATCCGGGGTAATGAAGTCTTCTACCTCGTTGACCCGGCATTCGGGATTGATGGCGCGAATTCGCTCGGCCATCACGGCCACCTTGGACTGGCCTATGGCACCGGCGAGCGCGTGGATCTGCCTGTTGGTATTGGTGACACAGATATCGTCAAGATCAATCAGGCTGATATTGCCTATACCACTGCGGGCCAAAGACTCGGCCACCCAGGTTCCAACTCCTCCGATCCCCACTATGACCACATGGGCGCGGCTGAAACTCAGCAGTGCCTTTTGGCCATAGAGTCTGCCTATGCCGGCGAAACGGTTCAGATAGGCTTCGGATAAGAGGTGAGTCACAACAGAGATCCTTAATATGGGGCAAAGAGCTGCATTTTACCCCAAAGGACGGTTCGCCGCAGCATTGCACAGCTGTCATCACGCAGTCATTGAGCCGCAATCTTGCCACTGCATTCGCATCTGCTAAATTTAATGCGGCTAAGTTAGGGTGCAACTACCTAAAATCAGGTAAAAATACCCGATCCTCAGCGATTCTTTTGCCACCGGGCGCCCAATTTGGGCTTAAGGGGCAGTAAATATGTCACAAATACCCGGCGATGACAGAAGAAACATGATCAATACCTCAATTCCGATGACATAAAACTGTAAGAATCAGCGACATCTCAATTGCCGGTCTCACACCGTCATTGAAAAGGACATTGGTATATAAGCATAAAAATGGAATGAACTTCGGTTCACGGGAGCATGAAAACATGAAAAAGACCCTTATCTCTGCATCTGTTGCCTCAGTGCTGACCCTGGCCTCATTCGGCGCGCTGGCCGATGGACCTGATTTTTACGGTCGCCTGGAACTGGCGGTAACCAACACCGACGCCAGCTCAACCCTGCAAAGTGGCACCCACAACGCCACCGCCGGTGAAAGCGGCACCTTCCTGGAAAACAACTTCTCCAACGTCGGTGTCAAAGGCAGCGAAAAGATCGCTGACGGTATTGAAGCCGTGTACCAAATGGAGTTTCAGGTAGAAAACACCTCCTCCAGCGGCGATACCTTCAAGGCCCGCAACACCTACCTGGGTTTCAAAACCGCGGCGGGTACGGTTCTGGTCGGCCGTAATGACACGGTCTTCAAGCAGTCCGAAGGCGGCGTCGATCTGTTCGGTAACACCAATGCGGATATCGACCGTCTGCTGGGCGGCCAAACCCGCAGTGCCGATGGTGTCTGGTACTACTCTCCCAAGATCGCCGATCTGTTCACCATCAACGCCACTTATTTGTTTGAAGACAATAATGGCGCCGATGACAATCAGTATGCCCTCAGCGTGACCTTCGGTGACAAGGCGCTGAAAAAAGACAACTTCTATGCCGCCGCAGCCTACAACAAGGGCATTTCCGGCATAGACGCCTACCGGGGTGTAGCCCAGGTGAAGTTGGGCGAATTCAAACTCGGTGGTTTATATCAGCACACGGAAAAGGCAACCGACAGCAGCGTTGATGGCGACAGCTTCCTCGTTAACCTGGTCTATAACCTCAACGGCGTTAACCTGAAAGCCGAATACGGTCAGGATGATGCCGGTTTTGGTAAATATTTCAAGGCTCTGGGCGGTGTATCCGGTGCAGATGTCGACGTACAGAACATAGTTCTGGGTGCCGACTATCGCGTATCCAAATCGACCCTGCTGTTTGGCCACTACGCCATGTATGAGGGCGAATATGAGGTTGATGGTGCCAAGGTAGATCTGAAAGACGACAACGTCTTTACCGTCGGCGTACGCTACGACTTCTAATCCATGCAGTTCATTACAGGCGACCCCAGGGTCGCCTTTTTTATGGACGACATGCACCTTGGGCGGATTCCCACCCAAACAACCTGCCCCATTGGGGGGATATCCACCCAGCAATCCTCAAGACTTATTCAACATATTCTTAAATAACCAACAACTTAGTTAACACATACTTTGTGGCCCGCTAATTGCCTTAGCCTTAGCGTTCACCTGGCATACATGTTCCCAACCCAAGCCATGAAGTGGGGTGAACACCAATAACAATGATCAATGGAACACACTGCTAAGGAAAAAACATGAATAAGACCCTTACCTCTGCATCCGTCACCGCCGTGTTGGCCCTGGCCTCCTTCGGTGCGCTGGCCGATGGCCCCAACTTTTATGGCCGCCTGGAACTGGCCGTGACCAATACGGATGCCAGCTCAACGGTGCAGAGTGGCACCAATAACGCCAGCGTCGGTGACAGCGGCACCTATCTGGAGAACAACTTCTCCAATGTTGGCGTAAAAGGCAGCGAAAAGCTCAGCGACGGCATCGAAGCCGTGTACCAAATGGAATTTCAGGTGGAAAACACCTCATCCAAGGGTGACACCTTCAAGGCCCGCAACACCTACCTGGGTCTGAAGTCAGCCGCAGGCACAGTGCTGGTGGGCCGCAATGACACTGTCTTCAAGCAGTCCGAAGGCGGCGTGGATCTGTTTGGCAACACCAATGGCGATATGGACAGGTTGCTCACCGGCCAAACCCGTAGCGCCGACGGTGTCTGGTATTACTCACCCAAGATTGCCGATCTGCTTGCCATCAATGCCACTTACCTGTTTGACGACAACAATGATACCGATGACAACCAATACGCCATCAGCATCACCCTGGGCGACAAGGCATTAAAGAAACAGGCTTTCTATGCGGCGGCGGCCTATAACAAAGGTATTTCCGGCGTCGATGCCTACCGCGGTGTAGCCCAGGTGAAGCTGGGCGAGTTCAAACTTGGCGGCCTGTATCAGCACACAGAAAGAGCCACCGACAGCAGTGTCGACGGCGACAGCTTTATTGTGAACCTGGCTTACAATCTCAACGGGGTTAACCTCAAGGCCGAATACGGGCAGGATGACGCCGGTTTCGGTAAGTACTTCAAAAGCCTGGGTGGCGTAGCCGGGGCTGATGCCGAGGTGCAAAACATTATTTTGGGTGCCGACTATCGGGTATCCAAGTCCACCATGGTATTTGGTCACTACGCCATGTACGAAGGTGAATATCAGGTCGAAGGCGTCAAGGTCGATCTCAAGGACGAAAACGTCTTCACCGTTGGCGTGCGTTACGACTTTTAAGCCGTCATGCAATAAAAAAGGCGCCTGCGGCGCCTTTTTTATTGGGGTATCTTTATTTACGAACCAGCAGGTAGGCAGCTTCATTGAGCCAGGGCACCTGCTTTTTGACAAAGCGAGGGTTGTCCGCCAGCACGTCCAGGCATTCCAGGGGTTCGATATCGAAGAAAGGTGACAGATATTCATTCACCCAGGCTGGTGACACAGCAAACGGTGGGCCAACCAGAGCCTCCTGAGGATAATCCAGGGTAATCAACAAACCGCGGGCGCCGGGGGCCAACAAAGCGGCCAACTGCTTGGCATAGTCATGGCGCATCTGCTCGGGCCAGGCGATCAGCGCAGCCCTGTCATAGAAGCCCTCACAGGCCTGACTCAGCTGAGCCGGGAAGGTGAAAAAATCCCCTTGCAACAAGCTGAAGGGACCACAGACATATTGCCTGTGCTCGGCGACGGTCTCTGTCGCTGCATCCATGCCATTTTCAGAAAAAAACTGCTCCACCGCCAGGCTGTTCAGCTCCGACCCCAGGATCTGGTGACCTTGCTCGGCCAAATACAGCATATCCAGCGACTTGCCACAAAGGGGGACAAAAACCTTGCTGCCCTCGGTCAATCCCACACGGGACCAATACTTGATCAGCAGCGGATTAATCTCGCTCTGATGAAAACCAATTTGTTGTGAATGCCATTTATCGTGCCAAAATCCCGGTTCCATGCGCCGCCCTGAAGTCTTGTTCGGTGAAAAGTGGCCCTACTCTAGCGCCAAACGCCGGGCTATGCAAAATGCCGCTAGAGGGCGCCATCGCTGGAGTTCAGTTGGTCCAGCACCTCTATGACCTGTCTTTGCCAAACGCAATTTTCGCACTGGCACTGACGGCGGGACAGATGGTGTGGTGTCAGACTGGACTCAACAAAGTCCAGCGCCACCAGCAGTTGTTGCTTGAGCTCGGCAATGGATTTTTGCTCCAGCGCCACCAGTTCATCATTGCGGTTCATCCACAAACATTCCATATCCTGATGGCAATACAGACAACGCTCATCGGTTGGATTGTAAAATCCTGCGTGGGGGCAATGACGCAATTCCATGGAAAGTATCACCCGCTTGCGGGCAAAGTTATATAACTCAATAAGTTGCTCTTTAATTGGGTCAGACATACCCCGCCTCCGGAACCGCCTGTGGCGGTACCATTCACTCTTGTCCGACAGCATAACGTCTAGCGATTGAACTTCACTTGATGCAGGTCAAAATGAATTAGGAAAAACTTGGGTAGGCAGACGCTGGTGACTTGCGCGGGAAGGCCCGGATGGATTTAAATGGGTACCTGTGCCGCCGTCAGGAACACAACAGAGTGCAAGTCCCCCAGCTGCAACATTTTTATATCTCGGAAGAGCAATCCATTTATCTGCTGAAAGCAGATGATGCCCGTAAGCACAAGGCCTGGGTGCGGCTGTGTAAACAGCAATTGAGCAAACTGGGCTACCGCGACATCGAATTTATCGGTAAGGGCGCCTATGGATTCGTGTTCGCCGGCATCAATAGCCAGGGGGATGCCCATGTGTTCAAGTTCTCCCGCATCACCCTGCCCCAGCATGTGCAGGACAGGCTGGAGGAAGAGGCCTTCATGCTGTCCAATGTCAACCATCCCAATGTGCCACCGGTGATCAAGTTTGACAGGGTCGGCAAGCAGGGCATATTGGTGATGGAGCGCGCCAAGGGCGAAGATCTGGAGCAGCTCTGTCGCCGCCTCGGCGCCCTGCCGGTATCCATGGTGATGAGCATTGCCAGGCAACTGGCGGATATACTCCTGTACCTGCGCCGGGGAAGACCACTGGTTCACGGCGATATCAAACCTTCCAATCTGGTCTATGACCTGGACAGTGGCCATTTGTCACTGATTGATTGGGGCTCCGCCGTGTTTGCCCAGCGCGATGAGCGGGGACGCCCGGTGGAAGAACATGTGATGAGCCTGCTGTCCAGCGATCAACAACTTACCAATGCCCGCATGGGCGATGTGTACTTTATCGGTGAGGAGCAACTGGGCGGCGCCCTGTCCAACCCCAGATTCGATGAACAGGGGGTAGCCGCAACCCTCTATACCCTGGCCTCGGGCCAGGCCAGCCGTTTTGGTCACAAGGTGATCCCCGCCACCAGCGTCGGCCTGCCGGTGGAACTGGCCCGCACCCTGGACGCCATGCTCAGTGACGATCCCGAGCTGCGTAACCGCGGCGGCGACTACTTCCTGCGCACCATGAGCCAAAGCCACAGATTGAAACTGGTGGATTTGCCAAGGCCGGAACCCATGGCGGAGATCCCGGTCTGGCTCCAGAGTCGCGGCAAGGATGTGGAGACTGTGAGCTACAGTTCACGCAAATCGTTTCTCAAGGAACACAACTACCACGAACCCATAGCCCATATGGACGATGTCCAGCTGGATAAGTACTACCGTAACTTTCTGGCAGGCATGGGGGATACCGAAAAGGGCTTTATTGCCGCGGTCGGTCGTCTGGGTCACTATCCCATAGTGGGCGGCCTGGCGATCCACTGGCAGGAAGAGGGGGTTTTTATCGACTCCAACCTGGCACTGCACGACCCCGGGCTCAAGTCGGCGCTGATCCAGGCGGTCAACAATATGGTGACCCTGGCCAGGGGCATACGCAAGGTGGGGGTGTTCAAGGCCTGTTTCTTCAATGCCCGCGACACCCTGCACATAGAGCGCAGCGGCCCGGGGGCCGCCTTTATCGCCGGGGCCGATCAACAGCTGCCTTTTGAAGTCGGGGATGTCCCCACATTGGAAGACAAATCCCGGCTGCATTCCTATTTTGAGGACGGCAAAGATCCCGATGAAAATCTGGAGCTGCCGGCCGAAATCATGACCGAACTGGGTTGGCTGAACCAAATTCACCACACGGGGTGCATTATTTTCGAAGCGGTGGACGACCACCTCAAGATCCACAGTTATTTAAAACTGCTCAATCCACGCAAACAGGCGGCCTTCCGGGCCAGTCTCGACCGGATTTTGCATCACGTGGACAAGATTTCCGGCAATGGGGTATCGGGTTTTATGAAACTGCCCTACAAGAACACCCGTAGATTCAGCACGCTGGAAACCAGGGCCGATAACTTTTACCCCAAAGATCCGCGCCCGGCCGATTTTCAGTCATCCTGATCCTTGCGCTTGCTGTCATCGCCCAGGTGCCCCCTGGGCTCATCATGACGCTCAAAGTCGCCATCAAAGGTTTGGCCACCCTGATGATCTTTATGCTGGAAAGGCGATTTACCGAAGTGAGGACCGGGGCCACCGCTGACCACGGTTAGCTGAATGCGTTTCAGCAGCAGGGCCGCCAGGGGTTTGCGGGTCAATGGAGTCAACAACAGCAGACCGATAAAGTCGGTGATAAACCCCGGAATCAGCAGCAGGACACCGGCCATGGCGAGCATCATGCCCTGAACCAGTTCGCTGCCGGGCATTTCTCCCCGGGCCAGTTTTTGCTGTGCCGACATCAGGGTGCTGAGCCCCTGACTGCGCACCAGGGATACCCCCACCACGGCGGTCAGCAGCACCAGAGCCACGGTACTCCAGCTTCCAAGCACCTCACCGACGCGGATCAGCACGGACAGTTCCAGTACCGGCACCACAATGAACACTAGCAACAACAATAAAAACATACCGGCCTCTTTTTTCTCGCGCGTTGAACATTAAATGGGGTTGCGCGGGTCTGATTTCAAGGATGTGAGCTCATAAGCCGTACCTGCATCACTGTTTAACATCAATTATGGTGCACTGTGCGGGCAAAAAACGCTAAAGTGTGACCCCGGACACCGGAGCCGAATGAGACCCAGATGCAAGACCAATACGCTTTGCTGGTACTGACCACCGGCCCCGATAACGACACCGCAGTTAGCATTGCAGATGCGCTGGTGCAGGAGGGGTTGGCAGCCTGCGTTCAAATCAGCGCCCCGGTGCAATCTGTCTATCGCTGGCAGGGAAAGGTGTGCATTGAGACCGAGGTGCAGTTGTTTATCAAGTGCCATACCTCCTGCTATGACGCATTACAACAACGGCTGTTGTCATTGCATCCTTATGAGTTGCCTGAGATTATTGCACTGAAATTGGATCGGGGCCTGCCCGGTTATTTGGATTGGATAAAAGAAACCACACACCCATGAACAAATTCACCACCCTGCTGTCTTCCCTGCTGCTGGTCTTGCTCAGTCATACAAGCCTCGCGGCAAATGGTTTTGACTTCCTCAAGGACGAACCCGAACTTATGCCCGTGGATCAGGCCTTTGTGTTCGATTTTGAACAACAGGGCTCGGTTCTGAAAATCTCCTGGGTCATAGCCGACGGCTACTACCTGTATCGGGACAAGCTCAAATTCAGTGCCGATCAAGCCACACTCGGCGAGATAGGCCTGCCGGCCGGCAAGCCCCATGTCGATGATTATTTTGGTGAGCAGCAGGTCTACTACAGCTATGTCGAAGTGCCCGTGGCCCTCAAGTCGGCCCTGGACACAGGCTCGGTTTCGGTGACCTTTATGGGTTGTGCCGAGGACAAGCTCTGCTATCCCCCCACCACCCGCACCGCGCTGCTGAGTGCGGTGGCGGAAAACGACGGCCAGCTGCCAAAGTCCGACATTCAGGGCAATGCCCAGGACAGCAGCACTACTGAAACTGCAGTGACCAAGGCTCCCGTGACCGAGCAAGACAGGCTCAGCCGCATGCTGGCGGGCAGCAATCTGCTGTGGACCCTGTTGATATTCTTTGGCCTTGGTGTTGGCCTGGCGCTGACCCCCTGCGTATTCCCCATGTACCCCATACTGTCCGGTATCATAGTGGGCCACGGGCAGCATTTATCCACCGCCCGAGCCTTCACCCTGTCGATGGTCTATGTCCAGGGCATGGCCATCACCTATTCCTTACTTGGACTGGTGGTCGCCTCTGCCGGCATGAAGTATCAGGCGGCCTTGCAGCATCCCGCGGTATTGGTGGTTTTGGCGCTGCTGTTTGCCGTGCTCAGCCTGTCCATGTTTGGCCTTTATGAGATTCGCCTGCCCTCTTCCTGGCAACAGAAGCTCAACAGCGCCTCCAACGCTCAAAAAGGCGGCAAACTCACGGGTGTTTTCCTGATGGGCGTTATTTCCGGTCTGGTGGCGTCCCCCTGCACTACGGCCCCCCTGTCCGGCGCACTGATTTACGTGGCCCAAAGTGGCGATTTGCTGCTGGGTTTCCTGGCCCTCTATGTACTGAGCATGGGCATGGGCTTGCCACTGCTGCTGATTGGCACTTCCGGAGGCAAACTGTTGCCCAAGGCCGGCGCCTGGATGGATCTGATCAAGACCCTGTTTGGCTTCCTCTTGTTGGCTGTGTCCATCATTATGCTGGGCCGGATCTGGACCGGACTCCTGTCTGATCTGCTGTGGTCCATCTGGGGCATCAGCATGATCGCCTACCTGATGCACCAGAACAAACAGACCCAATTCAATTGGAAGCAAACGGTGCGCTCGGTGATCTTGCTGCTGGCGCTGCTGACCAGCTTTTCCTACGGTTTCCATGCGGTGATGGGCGCCCTGGGATTCAGCATGCCCAGGGCCGTCAGCCCGGTAAACGGCATATTGAACCAAGGCGAAGCCCATGAATTCAAACGCTTCAAGACCTTGGCGGAGCTCAATACCGAACTTGCCGCGGCCAAGGCAGCCGGCAAGCCTGTGATGGTTGACCTGTATGCCGACTGGTGTGTGGCCTGCAAGGAATTCGAGGCCATTACCTTCAAGGATGGGGCGGTCAAAGAGCGCATGAATACCATGGTGCTGTTGCAGGCCGATGTGACCCGATCCGATGACGAAGATGTGGCCCTGTTGGAAGCCTATGACGTGCTGGGCCTGCCAACCCTGCTGATGTTTGACGCCAAGGGCGTGAGCCGGGATGACCTGCGGGTCACGGGTTTTATGGCGCCGGCGGAGTTTGCCGATCACCTGGACCTGCTGCTAAAGCAATAATCAGAGCAAGTCTCTCAATAAAAAGGCAAACTTTTGCAAGAAAGTTTGCCTTTTCCGTTTTCTGTTCCTTAAAGTTTTATACAATGGTCCCAATCAGCAGAGTCCCTACTGCGAAGCAATAGAAGCAATAACAGCAAGGAGTCCCATGGAGCCCGCCATACTTGTCATCACCTTAGTCTGTGGTTTATTGGTCAGTCGGGTGGGATTGCCACCGCTGATAGGCTATCTGGCGGCCGGATTTGTACTGTTTATGTTTGGCATCGAAGAAGACAGCCTGCCACTGCTCAGGCAACTGGCGGATCTCGGGGTCACCCTGCTGCTGTTCGCCATCGGCCTCAAGCTGGATATCCGCAGCCTGTTCAAGGCCGAGGTCTGGGCCGGGGCCAGCCTGCACCTGATGGGCTCAATGCTGTTTTTTGTGCCGGTACTCAAGCTGCTCGGACTCATAGGTCTGTCACAACTGTTACCCCTGGATTGGGGGCAACTGGCGCTGCTGGCCTTCGCCCTGAGCTTTTCCAGCACGGTATTTGCGGTCAAGGTGCTGGAAGACAAGGGGGACATTCAATCCCTCTATGGCCGGGTCGCCATTGGTATCCTCATTATGCAGGATATCTTTGCCGTCGCCTTCCTCACCATTTCCAAGGGTGAAATGCCCAGCATCTGGGCCCTGGCGCTTCTGTTGCTGCCTTTGGCGCGGCCATTGATTTACCGCGCCTTCGACCGGGTCGGTCACGGTGAATTGCTGGTGCTCTTTGGTCTGGTAATGGTGCTTGTGCTGGGCGCCTGGCTGTTCGAGGCCGTGGGCCTGAAGCCTGATCTCGGAGCCTTGGTGATAGGTCTGTTGCTGGCGGGACACCGCAAGGCCAACGAACTCGCCAAGTCACTGTTTTATTTCAAAGAACTTTTCCTGGTGGCCTTCTTCCTCACCATAGGGCTCAATGGGCTGCCCGCCTGGGAAGACCTGACGCTGGCCGCCGTGCTGTTGCTGTTTATTCCGCTCAAGGTGGCGCTGTTCCTGCTGCTGCTGACCCGCTTCAGGCTCAGATCCCGCACCTCGCTGCTGGCGTCATTCAACCTGGGGAACTACAGCGAGTTCGGCCTGATTGTCGCCGCCGTGGCCGCCTCCAAGGGCTGGCTGCCCTCCCAATGGCTGGTGATCACCGCCATGGCCCTGAGCTTCAGTTTCCTGTTGGCGGCGCCGCTGAACAAGTTGGTGGGCAGTGTCTACCAAAGGCACCAAACCCGACTCAGGCGTATGGAACGCCACCCGCTGCATCCCGAGGACAGGCAAATCCCCCTTGGCAATCCCCGCTTCCTGATCCTGGGTATGGGCCGTATTGGCAGCGGAGCCTACGACGAGCTGAAACATAAGTTCGGTGGCGAGATCCTCGGCATTGAACATAAACAGGAGTTGGTGGACAAACACCGTCGCCTGGGGCGCAACGTGGTTCAGGGCGACGCCACCGACAGCGATTTCTGGGAAAAGGTGGAGCGCGCCCCAAACCTGGAGCTGGTATTGCTGGCCATGCCCCACCACGCAGGAAATCTGTTTGCTGTCAAACAGCTGAAAAAAATGGATTATCAGGGCAAGATCAGCGCCATAGTGCAGTTCGGCGAAGATATTCAGTCCCTGCGGGACAGCGGTGTCCACAGCGTCTACAACATGTATGAGGCCGCCGGGGCCGGTTTTGTCGACCATGTGAGTCAGGAATTGCTCAGGCGTCAGCCGACACCAGAGGAAACCGTGGCCCCCGTGGCCCAGGCACGCTAAAAAATCTCAGTTTCCGCCCTTTCGCAGACATGATATAACTCAAGGAAAACGCCCAGCGGCTGCCAGTTGGCGCCCGCTGGGGTACAAGGCTGTTCCCTTGGCCACGGGAGAGTTTCCAGAGCATGTCCAACCCAGCGCAGCGCGCCACCAAGCTGTTTGTCAAAACCTTCGGCACCAAGGCCGACGCCTTGTTTCAGGCGCCCGGCAGGGTGATCCTGGTGGGCGAACACACTGACTATAACGAAGGTTTTGTACTGGCTGCTGCCATCAACAGCTACACAGTCATTGCCGCCAAGCGCCGGGACGATCAGCGCTTCCGGGCGGTATCCGAACGTTTTCCCGGGCAAATTATGGAGTGGCAATTCGGCACCGAGGGCGATCTCAATGCCGATGAGTGGGTTAACTATCTCAAGGGATTCACCCAGGCCATGGCGTTCTCAGGGCTACAAGCCAAGGGACTGGATCTGGCCGTGGTCAGCAATGTGCCCATGGGTGCCGGCCTGTCATCCTCGGCGGCGCTGGAAATTGCCTTTGGCACCGCGCTCAATGATACCAGCCAGTTGCATTTGTCCCCCATGGCTATTGCCCAGCTGGCCCAACGGGGCGAGAGCCGTATGCTTGGCTATCCCTGTGGCATCATGGACCAGATGGTGAGCGCCATGGGCGAAACCGATTGTGCTCTGGTGATAGATTGCCTGGATCTCGACAGCGAAGCCTTGCAAATCCCGGACTCCCTCAGTCTGATGATCATCTCCTCCCCCCTGGATCCCGGGGCAATGGCGACTGCTTACCGGCAGCGGCGGGAAGAATGCCAACAGGCCGCCGACTTCTTTGGTCTGGATTCACTCAGGCACCTGGAGCAAGCGGAGCTGGAATCGGCCAAGGCCAAACTCGATCCCACACTCTTTCGCCGCGCCCGCCATGTGGTCAGTGAAAACCAGCGCACCCAGAGTGCCGGCCGGGCGCTGGAGCGCGGTGACATCCGGCGTCTGGGCATGTTGATGAATCAATCCCATGCATCACTGCGGGACGACTTTGAACTGAGCCAGCCGGAGATTGAGTCCCTGGTGCAGGTGATGAGCGAGGTGATTGGCGAACGTGGCGGCGTCAGAATGACAGATGGCTGTTGCATAGTCGCCCTGGTAGAACATGAATTGACGGACGCCGTAGTGCAGGCGGTGGAGCAGCAATACCGGGCGCTGACAGGTGGCGAACCCCATATCTATCTGTGTGCCGCGGCGACCGGTGCCGGCCGGATTGACGCCTGATCCATACGAATGCAAGGCCTTATCCTGGCGTGCGGCTTAGTTTATATTGCATTGATTTTAATTTGGAAAAGGACAGCTTCCCATGGTGCGTTTTACCGTACTCGACCCCTGGCAGGATCCCCGCGGTGGGGAAATTGAACGCGTAAGACTGGACAATGGCATACTGGCCCTGGAAGTTCTGAGTCTGGGCGGGATCATTCGCTCACTGTGGGCGCCGGACCGGCATGGTGAACGCGCCAACATAGTGCTGGGCGCCGAAGATGCCGCAGCCTATCTGGAACAGCAGGCACACCTGGGTGCCATTGCCGGCCGCTATGCCAACCGCATCGCCGGTGGAAAACTGTCCCACCAGGGTAAAAACATCCAACTGGACACCAATCTGGCGGGCAATTGCCTGCACGGCGGCTTTGAGGGCTTCAATCGCCGCCGCTGGCAGCTGGGTATGCTCAGCGATGGGGTGCGCCTGACCCTGGTGAGCCCAGATGGTGACGGCGGTTTCCCCGGCGAGTGCCGGGTGCAACTGGATTATCGCCTCGCGGGCCACAACCTCTACGTGGAAATACTGGCGGTGACCGACAGCGCTTGCCCTGTCAGTCTGACCCAGCACAGCTATTTCAATCTCGAAGGCAGCAAGGCGACCAATGCCGAGCACAGGATCCAGATCCTGGCGGACAAGGTGCTGACCCTGGATGAGACCGGCATTCCCAATGGCATCCGGGATGTGATGGATACGGTATTCGACCTGCGCCAACCACAGCGGCTCGGCGACCATTTGTCCCACGAGGCCCTCACTGCCACCAAGGGCTATGATCACCCCTTCTGGCTCGACAATGACGCCGCAGATCTGAAAAAGTGCGCCGTCCTCAGCAGCCCTGTCAGTGGAAGGCGCATGACCCTTTACAGCAACCAACCCACGGTGCAGCTCTATTGCGCCAACTTCCTTGGCGGCACCCCAGGCCGTGCCGGGCAAAGTTACCGGGATTACCAGGCCGTGTGCCTGGAACCGCAACGGGCACCTGATGCCCCCAATCAACCGGATCTGGGCCGGGGCTGGCTACAAGCGGGTGAGGTGTACCACCATATCAGCCGTTATCGATTCGACTGCACGGATTAACGGCCGGGTCCGGCACTCAGTGAGAAAGTCACTTCGCCACGACGGCAACAAAGATGGCTGATGGCAGCGTCTGCATCGGCCTGATATCAGAATGGCTTGGGGAATAGGTTAAAAAAGCAGCAAACGGCTTAAGCGTGGGAAAATCGGCTCAGCCCCGAGAAATCAGGGCTGATGCTGACTTGGCTGAGTGGACTTGGTTCGAGCGAATTAATCGTCGAAATCGTCGCCCCAATCATCACCGAAGTCTTCGTCACCGCCGCTGCCAACGGTTTCTTCTTCGGGCTCCACCTCAACCTTGGACTTACGTGCAGGCGCGCTTTCCTTCACATTGCTCAGATTGATCCTGGCTTGGTGCTTTTCCATAAAGTCGGCACGGGCCGCTTTCCAGGCACCGCCAAACTGAGCCTCGGCAGCCTTGACTGCGCCTTCATCCAGATCGTACAGGTTGACTTTTACTATATCCTCAACGTATTCCACTATGGCTTTACGTTCAGTGTTGTACAGATAGATACGTCCTGGGGAGGCTTCGGGTAACTGATTGTCATGGACGACGATAGTGTTGCCCCGAGAAGTTCTCAGCTCGCCATACCAAACCTGTTTCTTCGCCGTGTTATACATATATGCCAATACCCTTAAATCAACACATACACTAGGAGTTTGTCTTTACAACACAGCCGGAGGAGCAGTACTGATCCCCGCGGCTGCCCGTCTGATTATCTCGGACGTTTCACGATGGGTATTCTTGCAGAATCTTTCCCAGAATCAATGCCAAAAACCATGAATTTTTACCTCTTATGCCATTAATTCATCGTCTTTGGCAGCAAATTTCCATTTCCCATGGACTGTAGCCCAAATTTCGCCCAGCGCAAACTAATCAATCAAGCAACAGCAGCACCTTGCCCCTGTGCTCTCCCGCCTCCATAAGTCTGTGGGCCTCGGCGGCCTCGGCCAGCGGAAAACGGGCCGAAATCGGTGGTATGCATTGCCCCTTGGCGAGCAGGGGCCAGACGTTTTGCTCCAGCTCGGAGGCGATAGCCGCCTTCGCCGCTATGCTCTGGGGCCTTAAGGTCGAACCGGTCCAAACAATGCGTTTGGCCATCAGCCGGAAAATATCCACTTCGGCCTTGGGCCCGGACTGCATGGCTACCGACACCATACGACCGTCTTCCGCCAGCAGCTTGAGATTGTCATTGATCATCTTGCCACCGGCCATGTCCAGCACCAGATTGACGCCGGCGGGGCACAGCGCCAGCACCCGGGCCACCAGTTCGGGATCCCGGTAATCAAACGCAGCCTCGGCTCCCAGGGTCAGGCAATAGTGACGCTTCTCTTCGCTGCCACTGGTAACCAATACCCTGGCACCAAAGGCCTTGGCCAGCAGGATAGCGGTGGAACCTATGCCGCCCGAGCCCCCCTGGATAAGCACTGTCTCGCCGGCTTTCAGGCCGCCACGCATAAACAGATTACCCCAGACGGTGAAAAAGGTTTCCGGCAGTGCCGCCGCATCCGCCAGCGCCATGCCATTGGGGACGGGTAAGCAGTGACTGCCGTGGGTAAGCACATACTCACCATAGCCGCCGCCGGGCACCAGGGCGCAGACCTGATCCCCCAATTGCCAGCGCGGCGTGTCTTCCCCGAGGGCACAGATCTCACCCGCCACCTCCAGCCCCAGGATGGGTGATGCTCCCGCTGGTGGCGGATAAGCGCCTCGGCGCTGGGCCAGGTCCGGACCGTTGACGCCCGCGGCGCGCACCCGGATCAACAGCTGTCCGGCGCCGGGTTGTGGCAACGGCGACCGGCTCAGGCACAGAACCTCGGGCCCGCCGCTGTGTTCGAAGGCTATATGGCGATAAGACTGAGACATGGGAAAGGTCCTCAACTGAAATAATCCCTTAAAAATCAGGTTCCAGCATAACAGCTTGAAAAAATGCTGCCACAGCGCCTGACCTGGATTGTGCTTGGCGTTGACATTGGCCGCTCCCGGCCTCAGCCTGTAACCTGGATGCACAGTCACGGGAACAGCATGACACCAGCAATCAAGGCCGCCCTGATAGCCACCTTTGTGTTTCCCGGTGGCGGTCACCTGTACCTGAAGAAGACCTTGCGGGGAGCCTTACTGGCGGCCGTGGCATGCGCCTGCCTGTTGTTTCTGATGACCCTGGTCTATGACTCGGCCCAGACCATAGCAAGCGGGATCCTTGATGGCAGCATAGCCCCAAACACCACTGCGATTGCACAGGCCATGGATGCCAGTCAGGTGGAGCTGGAAGCAAAGGGTGGCAGCGTCAGCTGGATACTGCTGTGCACCTGGTTACTGGGTATCATTGATGGCTACCGACTGGGCCGCAAAGCGCCTTCGCAAACCACAGACGATACACGCCAGGCCTAATTAGCTGGGCCAGCAGGCTTTCAATCCGTGATAACAGGGCACCAGCATATCGGCCTGCGCCGCATAACCGGGCAAAGGGGCCTCTCCCGGCCAATACAGCCCGGAGCGACAACCGGCATTGGTGGCGGTTTGCACATCAAACAGGTAATCCCCCAGGTACAGCACCCGGGCGGGCGCCAGCTGCCAGGCCTGACAAATATGCCTTAATCCGGCGGGATCCGGTTTGGCCGGGGCATCCTCGCGGGTAAGTACCCACTCCAGGGATAACTCCAGCCGGCTCAGGGTTAACTGCGCGGCTTCGCGGATATTGCGGGTCAGGATCCCCAGAGGTAATCCCTGATGTTGCAGATGCAGCACCAGTTCCCTTGCGCCATCTATCCAACAGGCCTTGGCCGAGCTGTCCATTTCGTAACGATGCACTATGGCGCTCGCCGCCTCAAAACCGGGTTGCCCTTGCAGACTGTGGAGGTGGGCCAGGATATCCGTGCCGGGCGGGATCCCGAGCTCGGCCCTCAATCCCGCAAAATCGGGATTCGAATGGGACAGGGTGCCATCAAGATCGAACACCACGGCATCTATATCCGTCAGAGAAAAACCGCTTTGCAGTTCGGGAAATCGCATCTTGCTTGCCTCGCGCATTCAGCACTCACGCAGTCATCAGGCCGTGACCTGGCGACGCTTCTGCCACAGTGGCAACAGCTGCAGTGTCATCACTGAGAGAATGATCAGCAGCATTCCCATCAGACTCAAGCCATCTATGCTGTCGCCCTTTATCACCTCGGGCCACCAACCAAGGGCGACCACCAGGGCCGTCAGGCTGAAACTGACCACAGGGGTCAGGGCCAACATGGCGCTGACCTGGGCCGTGGGCCAGTATTTCATCGATTGCCCGAAACAACCGTAGGCAACCAGAGTATTGATGGCACAGAATCCGGCCACCAGCCAGTCACCTTTATCCATGGTATTGAAATGGCCGAAGTCACAAAAGGGGGCCATCAGTACAACACCAAGGCCGTAAATAAACAGCAGCACATTGGCCGGGCTCAGTCGACCGATAAGCGCTTTTTGCAGCAGGGCGTAACTGGTCCAACTGGCAGCAGAAAACTGCACCACCAAGACGCCCAGCATCACCTGTTTGTCGGCATGACCACTGAAGTCCAGTTGTGGATGGAAAAACAGCAACATACCCAAGGCCAACCCGGCAAAACAGGCCAATTGTACCGGCTTCAGGCGCTCGCCAAAAAAGAGCACACCACCGAAGGCCAGGAAGAAGGGGGCGGTTTGGAAATTTAGCTGGGCCACACCAGGAGCGAGAAAATCGAGCGAGAACACAAAGGAGACATAGTTAGCCATCAGCAGTATGCCTGCCGCCAACAAGCGCCACCAATCGCCGCCGCGCAGTGCCGCAAACTGCCGCAGACTGCCGGCAAGCCATTGCACCAGCACACTGACAATCAGGGCCACCAGGAAACGAAACCAGGTAAGGGTCACGGGATCGATAAAATCACCGGACAGCTTGAGGGCGATGGGCAACATGCCCCAGAAAAACACCGCAACGGCGACAAACAGCAAACCCAGGCGCAACATGACAAGGCCCACAGGGGAAACAGGCGTCTATCTTGCTATAAGGCGACTGCCGGCACCAGCACCCGGCAATAAAATAGCATCACTGGGCCTGCTTGCCCTGGTATAGCCAACGTAACTCGGGCAAAGCGGCAAGGTCCAGGCAATCCCCCAACTTGGCTGCGGCCATGGTCTGAGGCCGGAAATTGGGGTCTTCCTGCAGGCACTGCAGCAGTTCCTCCTGGGACTCGGTCTCGCCATGGACCAGCACCAGGGGCGGATTATCGACAAAATGTCCGTACCAGCGCATCAGCTCGGCCTGATCTGCATGGGCAGACAAGCCCCCCACAGTATGAATGGTCGCCGCCACCTTGAGGGATTTGCCATTGACCGTGAGTTCTTCAACCCCATCCACCAAGGCCCGCCCAGGTGTGCCCAGAGCCTGGAAACCGCAAATAATGATGTCGCATTCACTGCGCCACAGATTGTGCTCCAGATGGCTGCGAATGCGGCCGCCGGTACACATGCCGCTGCCGGCAATGATGATCAGATCTTTGTGTATGTCATTGAGGGCAATGGACTCATCTGTGCTCTGAATAAACTGCACATTGGACATCAAGGGATGATTACCCGGATGCAAACGGACAAAGCGCTTGAAATCCTCGTCCATCAAGGGGTAGTGGTGGATGTATACCTTGGTGGCATCTATGGCCATGGGGCTGTCGAGACACACGGTCCAACGGGACAGATCCCAATCCTTGGCATACAGATGAAACAGGTACAACAGCTCCTGGGCTCTTCCTACGGAAAAGGCCGGGATCAGAATATTGCCGCGGCTCTCACTGATGGCGCGGCCAAAAATCGCCTTGAGCTCCGCCAGGGTGTCCTCCCAACTGCGGTGCAAGCGGTTGCCATAGGTGGACTCCATCAGCACCAGATCGGCCCGGTCGACAAATTCGGGATCCTTAAGGATCGGCATACCGGCACGCCCCAAATCACCGGAAAACACCATTTTCTTTCGATGCTTGCCGTCATTGATGTCCAGCTCCAGCAGTGCCGATCCCAGAATATGGCCTGCATCCCGAAAGCGGACGCTAACCCCCTCCATGACCTGCAAATCGGTGCCGTACTCCAAAGGCACAAACAACTCCAACACCCGGTCAACATCTTCCTCGGTGAACAGCGGCTCTATGGGATCCAGCCCCTTGCGGGCGAGTTTGACATTTTGCCGCTCTGCGTCCCGCTGCTGCAGCATGGCCGCATCCCTGAGCATAATGGCGCAAAGATCAGCCGTGGCCCTGTGGGTATATATGGGGCCCTTGAACCCCTGTTTGGCCAACAGGGGTAAGCGCCCGGAATGATCTATATGGGCATGACTGAGCACCACGGCCACAATGGCCGGCGGCTCAAAGGCAAAGGGCAAGCGATTGCGGGCCTCGTCCTGTTTGCCCCCCTGAATCATGCCGCAATCGAGCAGCAGTTGTTTGCCGTTGACCTCCAGAAGGTGACAGGACCCCGTCACCTCACCTGTGGCTCCCCAAAAAGTGAGGGTCATGCTCATCTGTTGTGCCTCCTGCCCGGCTTTGCCTTTAGCCAGAGTGTAGGCCCAATTTCCCGCCCCTGCCTGTGACAAAGAGCACTAAACAGCGTGCGGGAACACTTGATACAGCTTTTTGTCTTACAAGGCTTTTATCAAACCTGAACCCCATGTTCCCTGGGCAGAAACAGGGAAATTGCCGTGGTCAGCAGCAACAGCGCACTCGACAGCAACAGACAGGCAGCAAGGCCGTAGACCTGAAAGATCCAGCCGGACAGCACGGTGCCCAGCAGGCGCCCCATGGCATTGGCCATGTAATAGAAGCCCACATCGAGAGACACCCCATCTTCCTTGGCATAACTGACAATCAGGAAACTGTGCAGCGACGAATTCACGGCAAACACCAGCCCAAACAGCAGCAGGCCGCCAAGCAACCACAGAGATTGATGTGCCTGGTCCTGCAAACCAAAGGCGATAGCAGCAGGCAGCAAGGCCAACAATCCGGCCCACAGCAGCGCACTGCCACGACCCGGAGTGCTGCCCATCAGCCTTGGCGCCAGGGTTTGCACCAGACCGTAACCTATGATCCAGCTGGCGAGAAAACCGCCCACCTGCCAATGATCCCAGCCAAACTGGCTCGCCAGATACACCGGCAGGGCCACCACAAACCAGACATCGCGGGCGGCAAACAGGCACAGGCGCGCGGCCGAGAGAATATTGACCGCCCAGCTCTTGGAAAATATGTCTTTAAACTTGGGTTTGTTCTTGGCCTTGCCCAGCTCCCGGTTCAAGCCCTTGAGCGAATCGAGCCACACCAATGCCAGCATTAACAACAGGATAAACACGGCACCACGAAAGTCCGCCAGTGACAGCAGGGCACCACCGATGAAAAAGCCCACCCCTTTAAGGGCGTTTTTGGAGCCGGTCAACAGCGCCACGTACTTGAACAGACCCGCCTGTCCCGCTTCCTCCGGCACCAAGGTCTTGATGGCACTTTTGGCGCTCATCTTATTGAGATCTTTGGCTATCCCCGAAAGTGCCTGCGCGGCCATCACCCATGGCACAGTCAGCCAGGCCACGGGCACCAGCAACATACCCAAGGCCAAAATCTGCATGCCCATACCCAGGTTCATGGTGCGGTTGAGACCAATGCGGGCCCCGAGCCAGCCCCCCACCAGATTGGTGACCACGCCAAAAAACTCATAGAAGAGAAACAGCATGGCAATGGCCAGCGCCCCATAGCCAAGGCGGTGAAAATAAAGCACCACCAGCATCCGCAACGCACCGTCCGTGAGGGTAAAGGCCCAGTAATTGGCGGTGATCAGCAGGTACTGACGCAGGGCAGGGCTGAGCTGCCTGAGCCTGTCCATAATCAGAGTCCCAAATCGCGCCGGCCTACCATGCGCGCCAGTTCGGCGGTGCGGTTGGCATAGCCCCATTCATTGTCATACCAGCAGTACAGCTTGAGCTGGGTGCCGTTAATCACCATGGTGGACAGGGCATCGATAACACTGGAGCGTGGATCGGTGCGATAGTCCACCGACACCAGGGGCCTTTCCTCAAAGCCGAGAATGCCCTTGAGTTCACCTTCGGCCGCCTGCTTCAGCAGAGCATTGACCTCGGCCTCGGTGACCGGACGCGCCAACTCAAACACACAGTCGGTGAGCGAGGCGTTGGCCAGGGGCACACGCACCGCATGACCATTAAGCTTGCCCTTGAGTTCGGGGAAGATATGGGTGATGGCGGTGGCACTGCCGGTGGTGGTGGGGATCAGGCTCTGGCCGCAAGCCCGGGCCCGACGCAGATCGCTGTGGGGCGCATCCAGAATGGTCTGGGTATTGGTGATGTCATGAATTGTGGTCATGGAGCCGTGCTTGATGCCTATGGCCTCATGGATCACCTTGACCACGGGGGCCAGGCAGTTGGTGGTACAGGAGGCAGCGGTCACTATGGGATGCAGTGTGGGATCGTACAGCTGTTGGTTGACGCCCATCACTATGTTGAGCACCCCCTCTTCCTTGACCGGCGCCGTGACCACTACCCGCTTCACCCCTTGCTCCAGATAAGACTGCAGCAAGGCCTTGGTCTTCATCTTGCCCGACGCCTCGATCACCAGATCGCATCCGGACCAGTCGGTGGCGGCTATGGTGCTGTTGCGACTGGTACTGATGGCCTGGCCATCTATCAGTATCTGTTCACCGTCAGTGGCAACCCCATGGCCCCAGCGGCCGTGGACAGAATCGAATTCCAACAGATGTGCCAGGGTGGCGGCATCGCCCGCCGGATCGTTGATATGAACAAGTTCCACATCGTCCCAGTCCCAGGCCGCCCGCAGCGCCAAACGTCCCATACGACCAAATCCGTTGATACCTATCTTGATTTTCATTGTTGTCTCCAAAGACTTGTCTAACCTGCCATCAGCAACAGCGACCGGGGCGACAGCCCATGGTTGCCAGCTGCTGTGCATTGGCGTGGATAAAATCGGGGGTGGCCTGCAGTTGTGCCTGCAGCTGCGCCTTGGCCCAGTCAGGCAGGGCTTCGTTGATGCGATAAAAGACCCACTGACCCTGACGCCGATCGCTGAGCAAACCGGCCTCACGCAATAATTTCAGGTGGCGGGATATTTTCGGCTGACTCAGGCCCAGGGCTTCTGTCAGCTCACAGACACACAGCTCACCCTCCTGACCTATCAGCATCAGGGTCCGCAGCCGGGTGTCATCGGCGAGCGACTTGTAAAAAACGACGGGATCCATGACTCCCCTCACAGCGTCAGCAGCACATATGCCAAAAAGCATATATGAAAAATCAGATATGTAAATGCCGTCTTTGATCGCGTCTTGCTCACCCAAACTGCCCGGTGGGATTCCAACATATCGGGCTGTAGCAGCAGATTTTGCAACTGAAATAATTCAGCCACAGTACCAGCTTTCAGACAAAAATATTTCTGTATGTCAGAAAAAATCCCAAAAAATATTATTTACCCATAAGCTACTGCTGTATGGGAAATTTCCATTAAACGGCAACAACAAAATAGCAGACAATTTCGTGGCAGATATTCATCCAGCCTTGATATTCAAGGTTAAATTGACAATAATGGCCGGGTAGAAAGTCATTCGAACGCTAATTGAATATAGAAGCAAGCCATTGTTTTAGTTAGCTTTCAAATGATTTTAAGCCAAGTTTCAAGTCAATAACGACACAATTTGGACAGGAAATCATTATGTCATCCTCCAACTCACAGGATCCGGATACGGGAACGTTTCTGGATGTCGAGCTTATTAAAAATCGTCTTGTTTACGCTATGCAATTAGCCTGTTTCTGGCTGATTCTATCTAGCTATATATTTCCTTGGTGTTTATCCCGCATCAGAAATATTCTCCCATCCCCAAACAGGTAATTATTTCATGGAACATTCCAGCTATATTTCGCTGGCAATCTACTTTATTGCCATGCTGGCGATAGGCTTGTTTGCCTACCGCAATTCCACCGATGACTTGTCCGGCTACATGCTCGGCGGCCGTCAGGTCAGCCCCCAGGTGACCGCCCTTTCGGCCGGAGCATCGGATATGAGTGGCTGGATGTTGATGGGCCTGCCCGGCGCCATGTTCACCATGGGTTTTGATGCCCTGTGGATTGCCCTGGGGTTGCTGTTGGGTGCCTTGCTCAATTACCTGTTGGTCGCCCCCAGGCTCAGGGTCTTTACCGAGGAAGCCGACGATGCCCTGACCCTGCCCGACTTTTTCAGCAAGCGCTTCAACAGGCAAAACGGTTCGGTACGCATGATTTCTGCGGCGGTGATTATCCTTTTCTTCACCCTGTACACCTCCGCCGGCCTGGTGGCCGGTGGCAAGTTCTTTGAATCCGCCTTTGGTTTGGGCTATGAGACGGGTCTGTTGCTCACGGTTTCGGTGGTGGTGGCCTATACCCTGCTCGGTGGCTTCCTGGCGGTCAGCCTGACCGACTTCGTCCAGGGCTGCATCATGTTTATCGCCTTGGTGTTGGTGCCCGTGGTGGCCTTGCAACAATTCAGCAGCGGTGCAGAGATGCTGGAACAGGCCGGCCGCAGCATAGCCCCCCTATCGGAGTCCTTCGAACACATGGGCTTGCTGGCCATTATCTCCAGTATGGCCTGGGGACTGGGTTACTTTGGCCAGCCCCACATCATAGTCCGCTTTATGGCCATACGTTCGGTGAAGGACATTAAGGTGGCACGCCATATCGGTATGAGCTGGATGTTGGTCACCATCATTGGTGCCCTGGCGACCGGCCTTATCGGCGTGGCCTATGTGAATAAATTCGCCCCCGCTCTGAGCGACCCCGAGACCATCTTTATCCTGTTTGCCGAGATCCTGTTTCATCCCCTGATAAGCGGCTTTTTGCTGGCGGCCATCCTCGCGGCCATCATGAGCACCATATCCTCACAGCTGCTGGTATCGTCCAGCTCACTGTCGGAAGATGTGTACCGCGCTGTATTCCACAAGGAGATGGATCAGAAAACCATGGTCACGGCCGGCCGTATCGGCGTACTGGCGGTGGCCACAGTGGCCACCCTGCTGGCGCTGGACAATAACGCCAGCATACTGTCCCTGGTAAGTAATGCCTGGGCGGGATTCGGCGCAGCCTTTGGCCCCTTGGTATTGCTGAGTTTGTTCTGGCCCAGAATGACCCATGCAGGGGCCGTGGCGGGTATCCTCAGCGGTGCCGTGACCGTATTGGTGTGGAGCCAACTGCCACTGCTGCCAAACGGCCAAACCTTATCCAGCCTGATGTATGAAATCGTCCCCGGCTTTATTGTCAGTACCATTGCCATAGTACTGGCCAGTTATCTTGGAAAGGCCCCCTGCCAGATAACACAAGCCGCCTTCCTGGCGACAAAAGAAAAATTACAGCAAGCCAGCTGAGTCCAGAACGTCGGGCCTCTGTTTAAGTGAGCGAACAGTCTGTTGGCATTGGGATATGTTGCCGCAATGGCAAATTTTCCCAATCGTTGTAAAATAGCCCATCTTTTGCCAGCGGGCAGACACCAGTGAACCACTCCAGTCAGCTTCAGAACGCCAAGCGCGCTTCCTTGGAAGCCGACTGGTTCAGCCCGCAGCAACACCCTATTCCCCGGGAAACAGGCAAGTACCAAAATAAGCCTGCCGGACTTAACCTTGACCCCTACATTCAGAGGAATACTCGTCATGAGTCTTGCCGATTCCGTATTAGCCGTTAACAACGATCTGCCGATCCGTACCGACAAACCGGTGCACAGCGGTAAGGTACGCAGCGTTTACTGGCTGACCGAAGCCGACAGCGCCCGCCTGATCCGCGAAAAAGGCTACAATGTGCCCGCCGACACGCCACTGGCCATCATGGTCATCAGCGATCGCATTTCGGCCTTCGACTGCATCTTCCACGGTGAAGGCGATCTGCACGGCATTCCCGGCAAAGGCGCGGCCCTGAACGCCATTTCCAATCACTGGTTTGGTTTGTTCAAGGAAAATGGTCTGGCCGACAGCCACATCCTCGACATCCCCCATCCCTTCGTGTGGATAGTGCAAAAGGCCCGCCCCATCAAGGTCGAAGCCATTATTCGTCAGTACATCACAGGCTCCATGTGGCGTGCTTATCAAAAGGGCGAGCGGGTATTCTGTGGCATCACCCTGCCCGAGGGACTGCAAAAGGATCAGAAGCTGCCGGAACTGCTGTTGACCCCATCCACCAAGGGCATACTCACGGGCATCCCAGGTGTGCCTGAGCAGGATGACGTCAATATCAGCCGTGCCGATATCGAAGCCAACTTTGAAGCTTTCGGCTTTGAAAAGCCGTCCGATATCGATCTGTATGAAAAGCTGCTCAAGGACGGATTCAAGGTCATATCCGACGCCCTGGCCAAACTGGATCAGGTGTTCGTCGATACCAAATTTGAGTTTGGCTATGTCAATGACAAGAATGGCAATTCCAAACTGATCTACATGGATGAAGTGGGCACCCCAGATTCATCACGCATTTGGGACGGCGCCGCCTACCGCGACGGCAAAATTGTCGAAAACTCCAAGGAAGGCTTCCGTCAGTTTCTGCTGAATCACTTCCCGGATCCGGATATTCTGTTGAACAAGGATCGGATGCCAGAGCGTGAGGCCCTGGCCCGCGACAACGCCCTGCCGCTGGAGGCCATGATGAACGTGTCACGTACCTATACCGGAGTGGCTGAAAAGGTGACCGGCAAGAAGATAGAACTGTCCGGCAATCCCAAGGCGGAAATCATCGCCATACTGCGCGAGCAATACGATCTGATTGACTGAGCCTTGATGGATTAGATCAGCAAGATTGACTGCATTATCCCCGGTCCAGGCCGGGGATAATTATTTCTGGGAAGTGGATTCCTGAGGCGGCGGCTGTAGATATAGGTCGCGAATATTCTGCCATTCACTGTGCCCCAGATCGTCCGTTTGCTTGAGTGCATCCAGTCCAGATTGCAATGACTGCAACAGAGGCTGTGGCACATCCTTGCTGAAGGCATAATAAAGTTCCGATTGCTGAAGCAGGTAAACCACCTCAAAATCATCGAAATTCAATCCTTCACGCCGGGTAAACCAGCGGGCCACTGTATCTTCATAGGCCCAGAGCTCCACCCGGCCCCGCTGCAACATCCGCACCATGGAGGCAGTGTTGGTGATACGGTACAAATTGGACTCCATACCCATGGACTTGAGCAACACCTCACCAATGGCATCACGCATCACCCCTATGCTGTACTGCGCCAGCTCCCCGGGCTGGTTGATGACTATGGCATCCTTTTTTCTGGCCAGCAGCACCACCCGCACGGGAGAGATGGGGCCAACCCAATTAAACAGCGCCTCCCGCTCCGGGGTGCGCACTGTGGAAAACAGCACTGTATCAGGCCCTTGCATGGCCTGGTGATAGGCCCGGGTCCAGGGCATGATTTTAATCTGCCCCGGTGTAATGATGTGGCCACTCTTGGCCGCTGCGGCGATCAACATGTCTACACTGATCCCTTTCAGCTGACCATCTTCGGAATAATTAAACGGCGGATAATCTTCGGTCAGGTAGTTGAGACGCGCCAGATCTGCCTCAGCCATAGCGCAATGCATCTGCAGCAAAAGTGCCATCAGCAGGGATACGCTGCGCAGCAGGGCTGATTGCATACCGGATCCTGACGAAAAAAGAAGGAGATGATTGAAGTGTAGTTACTATGATTGGCGCTGTAAAAACAGCAAGGCTTTTGGCTAACTTGCCGTCTATTCTCCACGCAGGAAACGATACCCCGCCACCAATAAATGCAGCACCAACAGGCCACTGCAAGCGCCGGCAAACAACAGTAGCGCAATGGCGGACACAGTCTTGGGTTGTTCACGGAACAGCCACCACCACAAGGGCCAGGCGACCATGCTCATGGCCGCCAGCATCAGCATGCAGCGTCGGCATCGCCCCAGTTTTTGACGCCAGATTGAAGCATCACAATTATGGCAACTCACGGTGTTCCTCAAATCCGCCCCTGCAAATCCCAGGGGCGAAAACATAAACGACTAACGGCGTCCCAGAATACGCACCAGGCGCAGGAACAGGTTAATAATATCCATATAAAGGGCCGCGGCACTGTCGATGGCATTGTCCACAGTTTTGGGAATTTGATTGGCCCGGCCCCAGTCATAACCTATGTAGCCACAGAAAATCACCACTACCACCCAATCTATGATGTCGTGATGGATGCCGAAAACAAACAGCTCCACCAACTCGACCACAATAACCAGCAGCAAAGCCAAAGTCAGGGCTCTGCGGATGCCGGCAAAAAAGGCCGGAAATAAGGTCCCCAGACACATCATGCCGACGGTAACCAAGCCGGTAAGACGAATGGCCTCCACCACCAACGCGGGATCATAGCGGCTCACCACCAGGTTAATGATGAGGCCGAAGGGCACCACCACCAGATTGTATCCAAGAAAGCTCACCAATGGATTGCTTGAGCTGCCAAACAGGTACACACCTAAAAAACAAGACGCAAAATAACCGATAAAGAAGATCCAGGGATTCACACTGGCTATGGCTTGAGGGTCTATGTTCTCCACCATCCACCAATTAACCGCGAATCCCCAACACAGGGTCAGACCAATGATGAGGTTATACGCCGTGGCGCTGATAATGGGATCGTCCGTGGTGACACGATCAAATACTTTCACTTCCATGCTTTTTCCTTTTATAAAATGTCGCCGCTTGACGACTCCTGTTTGTCACACCACCCTAATACTGCGCGCCCTTTGCGGCAAGTCCACTAATCAAAGTCGGTGCAACTAACCGGGTTTGCACTTTGGAGATGAAGATGATTAGTCTTGGTCGGGATAAAACCATCGCGCGAGCCCAGCCCAGCCCAGCCCAGCCCAGCCCAGCCCAGCCCAGCAGGATTTTGCATTTGATACATAAATGCGGCGCAAATTGGTCTCCAGCCCCCTATGATGGGGTGAATTTTGTGCAGTTGTGCAAGAGGCCGGGTTTTCGCTGGTTAAAAGGCTTGCCAAGGCTAAAGCTGTGGGTATAATCCATCGTCATTGTCGAGCTAAAAGCATGACAATCAGAAAATTTGTGCCAGAGTGGTGAAATTGGTAGACACAGGGGATTCAAAATCCCCCGCCCTTAAAAGCGTGTCGGTTCGAGTCCGACCTCTGGTACCAACTTAAAAGTCAGCCTTGAGCTGGCTTTTTTGTTTTTGGTCCTCAGGCAAGCGAACCAACACACCGCGTGTCGGCTGGGTGGCCAGCCCCGTCGGTCCGAACTCTGGTATCCACTTAAGGTACCAACTTAAAAGTCAGCCTTGAGCTGGCTTTTTTTGTTTTTGACTCTCAGACAAGTGAACCCACACGCCGGGTGTCTGCTGGGTGGCCAGCCCCGTCGTTCAGACCGCTGGTACCAATTTACTCAGTCAACTTGGGGCCGATTCGTTGTTTTGAGGCTACTGCATTGTATGGCTGGCCAATGGTGCAGAATGCAGTTGCAGCTCGGACTCGGCGATTTTCAGGTTTTTTTGTGCCTGCTCAAAGTAACTTGGCGAGGCATCTATGGCCTGTTTGAACAGGGTGATGGCGCGGTCGTATTTGCCGTCCAACATGAGAAAGTAGCCCAAGTCATTGAGCGCGTCGGCCTTGCTCAGGTTCTGCTCAAAGGTGGAAAGTGCCTTGGAATATTGTCCTGTTCTGATATACACCAATCCCAGATTTGACCAGGCTCGCTCATAACTGGAATCATACTGAATGGCTTGTTTCAAATAGCGCTCAGCCATACTCAGTTCACCGCCCAGGTAATAGGAATAACCCAGGTTGGTGGCTATCACTGCGGAATAGGGCTGATAGTCCAATGCCAGCCCAAAATAACTCCTGGCCTTGTCATGGTGATTTTCCAGATCTTCCAATATGCCAAGCGCATTGTAGACCCGCAGTGGTGACTGCTGGTCCAGCGGTATCATGGTTTGATTATCCGCCAGTCCCCGCTGCTCTTTCAGTCTTTGTTGATCCAGGCTAACGGCTTTTTCCAGATGCAACCGCGCCTGGGTATATTCGCGCTGGCTCATTTTGATAATACCGAATTCGGCTTGGGCAGGCATGTAGTTGGGGTCCACTGTCAGCGCCTCATTATAGGCACGATAAGCAATATCATCCCGACCTCTGAGGGTATGAATATGGGCTATTTTGTAGAAGGTTTCGGCATTGATTGGATTGAAATCCAAGGCTTGAATGTACAGATACAGCGCCTTGTCCAAACGCCCTGCCTGCTCTTCTTTGATCGCCAGCTCCAATGCCTGCTGCTCACTTTGGGGACGGGTTTGCGACTGCCCGACCAGGATTGACTGGCCATCAAACAGATCTTGCCGCTGAGGTAACTGAGCCTTGTCCCCGGGCTCGGGTTTGCTCGCACAACCCGAAAAAACCAGGAAACAGCTGAGGATAAGGACTCCCGTCAGCTTAATCTTGAATTTGCGAGAGAAAAGCTCCGGCACACATCCCATAGTGTTCGCTCCATGCCTTTGACGCAGTATACAAGTACCCCAGGATTAAAATGCCTGTCCCCACACCTTCATCACCTTAAGCACAGCAGGTCCAACCGCCACGATAAAGAATGAAGGCCAGATACAGAACATCATGGGAAAGATCATTTTGACCGCCAGTTTGGCTGCCTTTTCTTCGGCTTCCTGTAGTCGCTTATTACGGTACTCATCGGAAAATACCCGCAGCGTTTCCGCAATGCCGGTTCCCAACCTGATGCTTTGGGAGATGGCCGAGTTCAGACCTTTGATGTCTTCAAGCCCGGTGCGATCGGTAAACTCCTGCAGCGCCACCTTGATGGTCAAACCGGCCCGGACCTTGGAACACACCAACTCCAATTCGCTGGCCAGGCTGGGATGACTGAATTCAAGCTCCGTCGCTACCCGTCGCAGTGCCGCAAGCAGCCCCAGGCCAGCCTCGCAGCAAACCACCAGCAAATCCAGGGCGTCGGGGAAACCCACCCGTAAGGCCCGCATCCGCCGCTTGGCCAAGGTTTCCAATACCAGAGAAGGTGCAAGATAAGCCACACCAACAATCAGACACACCACATAAAAAGCCACTACACCGGAGAGCTCTGGAAACAACTTTAAAATGATGATCGACGCAGCCGCACTGAGCAGCAGCAATAGCAGGCGGATAGCATTGAATACCGCCAGAGCACTCTCGGAGTGCAACCCGGCATGGATTAACAGGCGTCTGGTTTCATTATTACTGACATTGAGAAAAGGCCGACTGCCCAGCTTATTGATCCCATGCTCCAATGTGCCGGTCACTTCCTGAGAGTCCTTGATGTCCAAGGAGGCGTCTTGGGATAGGCCCTGCATTCTTTTTCGGACCGGAGAATAAATACCGGTAATTAGCAAAGAAATGGACATTGCCAAGGTCACCCCGGCAATGGCTGCAACCCCGTAAATCGCCCATTCCACATACAGGGGATTGTCGAATATCGCACTGAATAAACCTTTTAAGTAGTCCATATCACATGTCTATCCGAATGAGTTTTCCAATCCACAGGCCACCAATTGTCATGCCTATGGCCCCCCATATCAGCAACTTCCTGCCATCCTCGGTACCGGTCAACTCAGCAACATATCCTGGCGTCTGCAGATAGATGACGGCAAAAAGCACAAAGGGCAACAAAATCAATATCCATGCCGATAAGCGGCCTTCCGCAGACAGCGTCCTGACCCTGCGCCTGAAGGTAAATCGCTGCCGTATTACCCGGGACAAGTTATCAATATTTTCGGCCAGGTTGCCACCGGTGACTTTTTGCACCTTCACGGCGCTGACAAAGGCCATGGCGGAGACGCTCGGCACACGTTCGATAAAGTTCAACAAGGCACGGTTGGTATCCTTGCTGTAGTTGATATTGGCAAACATCAAGCTGAATTCTTTTGCCAGTGGTCCTTCCATTTCCTCGGTGACCAATTTCACGGCATCCGAGAATGAATAGCCCGCTTGCAGGGCACGGCGCAGCACGTCGAGTGCATCGGGAAAACTGGCCTCTATGGCATCCATACGCTTGGTGGTGTCACGGTTGAGCTTGAAGCGAAATAACAGCAAGGTCATAAACAAAATAAACACGCCCAATAAGGGTTCGCGGGACCAGAGCCAACTGCCAACGCCGAGTGCAATGGCGGTACTGACGGACAGGAGTAAATACTGATGCCCCAGCATCCGGTAGTCGGCCAATTCCAGCCGGTCGCTGAGACTTTCAATAAAACCGATGTTTTCCAAGGCGCGCCCCAAGGCACCAAGTTTACTGAGGCGATTTTTACGTAACAGTGACGTTTCAAAGGTACTGTCGCCGGACTCCTGTGACAGTTTTTTCAACCGCTTTCGCACCAGTGCCGTATTCGCCCGCTGTGGACTGTAAACCGGCAAAAACAGCGCTTGAGACAGGAAAATTACCGCAACAAATATCAATCCCAGAAAAATCACCTCGTTGGAAAACATAGGGAATGCTCCTAGAAATTCGCAAACTGGTCATCACAGTTAAACAGGTGATAAGGCAAGTCTATGCCGTATTGCTTGAGTCTCCGATGGAAACCGGGGATAACCCCCGTGGCCTCAAATGAACCCTTAATCATGCCATCTGCATCGACGCCATTGCGAACAAAGTGAAACAGCTCTGACATGGTAATGACATCACCTTCCATGCCGTTGATCTCCTGAATACTGGTCACCCTGCGGCGACCATCTTCCTGGCGTTCCAACTGCACCACCAAGTCAATTGCCGAAGCAATTTGAGTGCGTATATTGCTGACCGGCATTTCAAACCCTGCCATACATACCATGTATTCCAGTCTCCCGAGCGCGTCTCTGGGACTGTTGGCGTGCAGTGTGGTCAGTGACCCCTCATGGCCCGTATTCATGGCGGTAAGCATGTCCAGCGCCTCACCGCCGCGGACCTCACCTATGACAATCCGGTCAGGTCGCATCCGCAGGCAGTTTTTAACCAGGTCTCTTTGGGTGACCTCACCACGTCCTTCAATGTTCTGCGGCCGGGTCTCCAGGCGCACTGTGTGGGGTTGCTGCAATTGCAACTCGGCGGAGTCTTCAATGGTGACAATACGTTCATCGGCGGGAATATAGCCGGATAGCATGTTCAGCAGGGTCGTTTTTCCGCTGCCGGTCCCGCCCGACACCAGTACGTTGAGCTTTCCTTTCACCGCCCCCCGCAGCAACTCAACCATGGGCTCGGTAATAGAGCCGTAATCTATCAATTCCTTGGCGGTCAGCTTACTGACCGCGAACCGCCGGATTGACAGTGCCGGGCCATCCAGGGCCAATGGCGGGATAATGGCATTGACCCTGGAACCATCGGCCAATCTGGCATCAACCATGGGAGAGGATTCATCGATGCGGCGCCCGACACTGGAAACAATGCGATCGATAATATTGAGCAGGTGAGCATTGCTGTGGAACTTGATATTTACTTCTTCGAGCTTACCGCGCCGCTCAACATAAACCCTGTCGAAGGAGTTAACCAGAATGTCTGAAATGGTGGGATCCGCCAGCAAGGTTTCCAAGGGCCCCAGCCCCAATACCTCATCAATAATCAGCTTTATTAACCGTTGTCGCGACACCATGTTGATGGGCAAATGCATGTCATTGATCAGCCGCTCGCATATATCGCTGATTTGCTGTCTTGCCTGGGTTTTGGAAATGGTTTCAATCAAGGACAGGTCCATGACATTGAGCAGTCGGTCGTAGAGCTGAACCTTGATTTCCTGCTCCTCATCACTGAGGGGTTGATATGGCGCAGTTGTAGTCGTTTCCATCGTTGGCGTCCCTGTGGCTTAATTCCATAAACGGGCCCAGAAGCTCACCTTGTGATCTTGCTGTGCATCTTTTGTCGGGATCAGCTTATTGGTCAATGCCTGCAAATCGCCGAGTATCCGTTGGCGACGGGCAACCTGAGTAATGGGTCTGCCGAGATCGACACACTCACTGGCAACCTTAAAGTCGTTCGCCACCACAGACATGGAGTCGATACCCAAGGCATTCTTGATGTCTGCCAACTTAATGGTGGTATTGGACTTGTCATAACGATTAACTAACAGGTGGATCCTGTCTTTGCTGATCCCCATGTTATTGACCAGTTGCTGTATCAGCGCCTTGGTTTCGCGGATAATCATCAGGTTTTGCTGAGTGACCACCAGCAGCTCTGCGTTATGCAGCAAATCACCGTTCCAACCTTCCAAGCCACGGGAAAAATCTATGATGACCTGGGAATAGTGCTGCCGACATTTCCAGATAAGGTCGTGGATCTTGTTCAGTTTGACCTCTTCATGGGTGTTCAGCAGGGTAAAGGGGGCGGCGGCCAGCAGATGTAAACGCTCTCTGCTGGTCATGGCGCTTTTCAAGGCAACTTCGTCCATTTCATCCAATGCCTGCAGGGCATCGGAAAGAAAATAGCTGGGTTCAAACCCCAGTATGTGTGCCAGGGAGCCGTAATGCAGATCTGTGTCCAATAACGCCAGGTCACAGCGCTCCCTTTGGGCTGCAATTACCGCAAGGCACGCTGCCACGAAGCTTGCGCCAGAGCCTCCTTTGCCGTTAATAACCGCCAGCACAGGGGCTAACTCAGCAGCATCACTTAACTGCACCGATATCTTTTTCAGTGCCAGATATAACTCGTCGGCACTGGCGTCAAGGGGAATGAAATCACTGACACCATGTTGAAATGCCACCCTCAATACCGATTGAGGTGTATCCTGCCCAAGTATGATGATATCGGCGTTATAAGCGGCGGCGCACTGGAGTGCGGCCTTGGCTTGTTGAGTGTCGTCGGGCAGTACTAAAAGAATGAGATTGAAGGCTTTTCCTGAATCGCTTTTGTTCTTGATATGGTTAAAGTCAGAGGTCTTTTCCCACGTGAGGTTGATACAGTGATCCAGATTCCGTTCCAATTGGAGTAAAAGCTTTTTTTGGCTATCCAGCAACAGGGCATTGATAGGATAAGGCATGGTAAATGTAGCCCTGTCCATGGGGGACTTAGCCTCGTTGGCATCCGAAATCAGTAATTCCAACGGCTTATCCATTATGATCCTCTTCGGTTAGACACCCTATGTTTAATATAGTAGGAAATCCGCAGTTAATTGGTATTTATTGGCAGTCGGTGATCCCTCCGGGATAGACCCCCAAACTCTCCCTTGGCAGGGTGGTGGAAAAAACGGGGGAGTTCAGCGTCCGATACAAGCCCGGTACTAAAAACTGATGCCGATAGTCACGAATTTCTGCCCTGACCAAGTCAATATCAGAACCATCCGGTTCTGTGGCTGCGGTGCCATCTTTTTTCAAGTAAAGAAAATACAGATTGCTGGCACTGAGGTTGGGGACCAAATTGGCGCCATTGAAGAGCGCCAGTTGGTCGATATCCGTGGTGGGGTAACATACCGTCGCCAGTCTGGTGGCCCTTCGAGATGCTTCCTGCAACACACTGTAGGTGTAAAACAGGCGACCGATTTCCAGAGCGCTGAACAACAGCACAAAAAACACTCCACCGACAATGGCAAACTCCACCACATAGATCCCACGTTGCTTCTTCATAACGCCGTCACCGCATAACTGGTATTGAGGTTGAAGCCGAGATCTATGCTGTCTCCCAAACCAAAAGTTGACAGACTGTCGCCGAACAAGGGTTGCCAATTGTAACTGGCCGAGACCAGTAATCTGCGGGTCCCCGAAGGTGACACGGCTATGCTGACATTGCTGGTAGAAAGTCCTGAAAGCAAAGGGGAACCGTTGCCATTGACATTGCCATACACCAATAAATTCTTGGTCTCGGTAATGCAGTTTCCACAGTTGGCATCGCTCAGCGGATCGGGAAGATTAGTGGTGACCCGGATATCTGCGGTATTGGCAAGGTAACGGGCTGCATCCCTGACCAGTTTGGTCAGGGTGTTGTATTGATAAATCGCCCTTCCCAGCTCGGCTGTGGCGAAAACAGTCAACAACAAGATGGGCAGCATGATGGTAAATTCAACCGCCGCAACCCCCTGCTGATTCGACTTGTGCATGTAGCCTCCTAGGAATCCGGACTGTCCGGATCCCGGTACAGCACTATGGTGGAGACATTGCTGACCGCATTGGGGTCCAGTGAGCTGTTGCCGGCACCGGCACACTCGGTTACGAACTCGCCCACAATGTAGGAGTCATTGCCTTTCTGCTCAACTTCCTGAACCAAAAAGAAACAGCCCGTGGTCAATACCTCAATCTCATTGCGACCGTTGGCCAAGCCGTCACACATACCAATAACAACCGGCAGATTCCGCCGTCCTGCGGACGCCGGAGGAGTTTCGTCTATACAACTGCCAATATCATCCCCTGCGACATATTGATTGTAAGAATAAAAAGCCTCTCCAGGATCCAAGGGGATAATGTTGCCATCGCCGTCAACATCAACCCGGTCGCCCTGACAGATATTAAAATCCCTGGGGTGATCCGTCGCGTTAAGCCCCCCACCTTGCCACTGGCCGAATCGGGTATTAAGCCCCTGCACCACAGGACCAACGGTATTGCCGGGTTCGGTTGGCACAAAATCACCAGGGCCGATACAAGAATCGGGAGCATACTCTCCGGCGAGGGATTTACGCACCACATCCCCACCTGTGCCTGAAAGCGCAAGCATCTGAAAATTTCCCGGCCCAATGGAGCTATCCTGATTGGAGCTGCTCTTCATGGCGTAGAGGTCATTGGTCCTGATACCATAGGGGCCATCGGGGTCGTCTGGGTTATCGTTAACGGCACACACCAGCAGGGGGACAATACGGTTATTACACAAGATGTTGGTACTGCGACCGGCAACAGCCGATGCCCTGACCCTTTTGTTGAAGTTAAATACCTGAGCCAGGTAATTCCCCAGCTGCACATCCTCCACCCGCACCCGCACATACTCACTGCCTTCCACCAGAATTGGTGTGAAAGGATCCGGTAAAACCGAAAACTCAATTGCCACATTGGCTGTTACTTGAGTGCTGTTGTAGTCCGGTGAGTCAAGAGAGATGTTGGCTTCCAGGGCATGGTTTTCAACATAGCCAAGATTTTGGGCCAGAATTGTGATTGCCGCCTGGCGTGCCTCGGCAAGTGTGGCACCATCCTGCAGTGATTTGGCGGCATGCAGGGCCGCCGAATCCACGGCATTTTGCAAACGCCCCTTGCTCAGCAACATGTCGCTGCCATCCAAAGCCAAAGCCACCATGGCAATGATGGCAAACAGGCCTATGGTGAACATCACCAGAATCGTGCCCTGCTGCCGCGATTTAGGGGATGCAGACATATTCTTCATGTCAGCCTCCAACCCTCAAGGGCTATTTCGAAATAATGGATGTACCCATAGTGGTTGCCGAAGCAGGCGCCACACTACTTTCCCGGTAAGTCACCATCACCTTGCGACCGTAATTACCTTCCAGATTGAGAATAAGCCCGTCATTTCGCTCCGCAGCCTCGGGGTCCAATATCTGCACCCGTTTGACCTGGTGATAACTGTCATTCATCGAAAAATCATGCATATTGGCACATGCAGACAACATCAGGACAGGCACGACGAGTAAGCTTCGATAACTTTGCAATAGCGTCTTGGATAAACACATGATGCCAATCTCCTTCTATAGGGCATGCCCATATTTTTGCTGGGTGCCGCTGTCTTCCAGCTTGATATCGGGTTGTGGCGGAATAAAAGCCGTATTCTGACTTTGCTCCTGTTGCTGAGACTGTGCTTCTTTTCTGGACATTTGGCCAAGCAAGTAGAACTGCACATCGGACGGTGCAACAAAGCCATCCGTAGGCAAAGCCACATCCTTGCGATTAAAGGGCCTCACCAACCTTGGGGTCACCAATATCACCAGCTCACTTTGACCACTGCGGAAACTCCTGCTGGAAAAGAGTTGCCCCAACACAGGGACATCACCCAGCCCAGGGATCTTGTCGGCATTTTCTCTCAAGGTGTCACTGATAAGACCGCTGATGGCGATGGTTTGTCCATCCGCCAGTTCGACCGTGGTGGCGGTATGCCGCTTCACCAGGGAGGGCACCACAAGTACCGCTGTGGTGGTGCTGGCAGACAGGGTAAGGGCATTGGAATTACTGATCTCGCTGACCACAACGTTAAGATTCAGGTTGATTTGCCCAGAGTCCAGCACAGTGGGCACAAATTTGACGCCCACACCAAAATCCCGGTATTGGATCGTGGTGTTACCGTTATTGCCTGGCACCGGAATCGGGAATTCTCCCCCCGATAAAAACTCTGCAGCCTGACCGCTCATAGCAGTCACATTGGGCTCAGCCAATACCTTGGCCAAGCCATTTTGCTTCGCCACATCCAGAGCAAAATTGATCAGCAGTTCCTTGTTGATATACTGGGCGAAGAATCCCTTACTTGTTACACCACCAATGGTATTCTCAAGGAATCCGCCCCCGCCGCCAACAACACCGCCGGCAAGGTGTGACCCTTCGTTATAAATCAAAAATTTGGAATCAAACTGACGGGCAACCTCGCGTTGAACTTCGGCCACCACCACTTCCAGCATCACCTGGTGATCGCCTCCGACCGTCATCATGTTCAGCACCCTGCTCTCGGTTTTACCCACCGATGCGGCATCAACATAGGCCTGCGCCAGTTCAACTGCGGTGTTCATTTTTTGCAGATTTGACGCTTGGCCGCTGAGCAACAACTGTCCCTGGGATGTTTGTACCCCCAGGTTTTCACCGGGTAAAAATTGATGCAATCTTTGCTTCAGGCCATTGAGATCGTGGGTGACCTCGATATCCATTACGCTGATAAGGGCATCATTTTCATTCCAAATCATCACGTTGGTACTACCAAGACGGTTGCCCAATATATACAGTTCATTGTTGGGCAAGAGCTTAATATCGGCGATGTCCGGATTCCCCACTGAAACCCTGTTGACCGCTTTGGGTAACTTCAGTGTCCGTGACTTGAATATGGGGATCAGCTTGATGTCACTGTTGGCCCCAACCGGACCGCCCGCTTGCACCGGCATCCCCAAAAACAGGGACGCAACAACCAACAAACTGCATCCCCTCCTGATCAGCGTATAAATTGAATGCGACATGGTGCACTCCCGTATAACTTATCGTTATTGAATTCCAACCCAACAATTCCTTGCGGCCTGCCGTCACGGCAGATTCGGTAAGGGTCAATTGTCCACCTTCACTTCCTGCTCTTTTGTGCCTTTCAACAAATAGACTTTTTCCCGTGACTTGGGCGCGGGGACATAAACCACCCGCTCAACGGGCTTGGATTCTGCCACCGGTTTTTCAATGACCTCCGGCTTCTTAATGTCGGCAATGTCTACCTGAACCTCGTCGTTGGGGTTTCTCAGGGCCAGTTGCAGCGAACCACGCCCTTCGGCGATCATTAAAATTTCTGCCTGCTCAAGGCTCAGCTCAAGGGTCACGGCACGCACCAACACGGGTTTATTTTCATCGTTGGACGCACGCTGATCGATGGCCAGTATCTTCACATTGGACAGCACAACGTCAGTCTTGAAACCATCGCTCTTATACAGGTTGATCACGTCGACACGGTTACCCGGCAACAAGAACCCAGCTACCCCAACCACATCATTGACGCGTATGGTCACTGCACGCATTTGCGGTTGGATTAAACTGGCCAGGGTACTGCCTTCCCCTTTCTTGGTCAGGCGTTCGGTTCTCAACACCTCACCTTCGTATAGCTTTTGATTCACCACTTTGCCTTCGGCGTCCTCTATGGTTCTCACCGCCCCCTTGGGTATCACAGATTCGGGCACCGCAGCCAAGGCCAAATGTTTGCGCTCCAGAATGGTCCCCATGGGAACCTGTGCCGTCAGGGTCACCACACTTTGGGTCTCCGCGGCAGCCACTGGGGTATTGGTGTTTAACCAGGTCTTCGCCAGGTATACGGCCAAAACACCGAACACCAGCGACAGGACGATAAACAGCACATTTTTGTTGTTCATAATGAGCTCCCTTTGTCTAACCGCATGCGCATGGGCTGCACCGAATCAAACAAAATAAATTGACCAAGCCGAGTCGATGAGAGACTGGGTTACAACCGGTTCCAGTTTCATGAAATGCACCTGGTCAGAGATGATGCCCAGCAAGTCCCTGGGATAGCAGGGGATCAACGGCTTATTGCAACCTTGATGGTATTCACGCAACAAATATCTGAATACTTCCTCTGTACAGCTGAGCTTGAGTTCGTCACACACCCGAAACCAAATTTGTCGATAAAGATCTTCATCCAAAGCATCGAAATGAATTTTGTAGCCCAGACGCCTGAGAAAGGCTTCATCCACCAGCTCCTTGGGATCCAAGTTAGTAGAGAAAAGCAGAATCAGCTCAAAGGGGATCTCAAAATGTTCACCCGATTGCAGTCCCAGAAAATCACGTCGTTCTTCCATCGGAATAATCCAACGATTAAACAACTGCTTGGTACTGATGCGCTGGCGTCCAAGATCATCGAGTAACAGGATGCCGTTATTGGCCTTCAACTGCAGCGGTGCCATATAGGTTCGGCTGTGGTTATCAAAACGAACCTCCAGCATTTCCGCAGTCAACTCACCACCGGTTATCCGCAGCGGCCTGTGACATCGAATCCACCTGGGGTCGTGGCCCTGAGCCAAGTCGAGTGGATTGTGATTCGCCACCATTTCCACGCTGTGATGAAGCTCGGGGTCAAACACCTGAATAATTTCATTGCCTATGGCCAAGGCATAGGGAATGAGGACATCATCACCCAAGGCAAGATTCAGATGGCGGCAGAGGTAACTTTTACCCGTTCCCGGTGGTCCATAGATCAGTACCGGACGGCAGGAATTCATGGCCGGACCAACTTTATGCAATAGGTCGCGGGGTAACACCAACCCCTTGAGTCCCTGCTGCAGCATGTCCAGGGTGATAGGATTGGCGCGACTGGATTGTTTACGGCAAATGGGAACATATTGAGCCAAGGGGATAGGTGCCAATCCCAAATAACCACTGCGGGCAAAAGCCTGTTTGGCATGGAGTTCACCGGCCAAGCTCAACGCATAGCGCATTTGCCCATCTGCCGTGGTTTGGCGATTTTCTACCCAAGCCAGTTTTTTGGCCGTATCCAGCAGGTATTGCAAAATGCCACCTGTGATGGCCATCTTGTTGACCAGGACTTCCTTGGTTAATACTCCAGAAGTAAATATATGTTTTACAAGTAAATCCAATAGCAAGGCTTCGGAAAGTCCGGTTTCTGCTACCGTGGTAGGACGTTTGGCCAGTACATCTGTATTTAGCGTTGCCCCCTGAGCCTGAGCTGTAACCAGACTGTCAACGCCGACCCGCTCCTCCTGATTGGATTGCAACATATCAGACGCCTCCGCTAATCCATTGCTGAAGACCGGCCATCAGGTTGGCAACCTGGGGATCCAGTGCACAAGCCCATATCCACCCCAAAGCCAACGCCGGTGCATAGGGCACTTTTTGGCCGGCGGCCTCGCCCGGTTCCGGTCGAAAATAGGTCTGGCAATACAAGCAGTCCCAATAGCGTTTAAGGGTTTGCAGCAAACCTCGCCCCCCCACCTTGCAGTAGATAAGCAACAGGCTGGTGACCGCGCCGGCGACCACCCCATATACCAAACTCCAAAGCAGCAATTGTGGGCCCATCAGTGCGCCAATACCCATCATAAGTTTCACGTCGCCGGCCCCAAGAACCCGTAAGACAAACACAGGGAACAACAAGGCAAATGCCAATGCAAACCCCAGGCTCGCCAACAGCACGCCGTTAAGCTGAGCAAAGTAGCCGTTAACAGCAAAACCACAGAAAATGGCTGCCAAACATAACAAGTTGGGGATTCGTTGCCGATAGAGATCCAGACCTATAGCCACGAGAAAGAAGCTGCCCGCCAACAGTACTTGCAGCAATAATTGGGTCTGAAGCAACTGATGAGTGTCATTCATGGCAGCTCTTCCTCTTACTGGCGTTCCTGTGCAGTCAAAGGTCTCGAGTGCCCCCTCAACTACTTGTCAAGGCCGGCACTCAAAGCTAGCGACATAAAAGACACTTATTGAGTGCAATCCTGGCTGTTGCCGTTTACGGCAGACGCCAGACAATCGATTTTAGCCGTTGCGTTTTCACCCAAAAGATTAAACGCAGCAATCATGCCTCCTACCACCAAGCCACCGGCAATGGCATATTCCACCGCGGTCAAACCGCTCTCATCTTCTATGAATTCAGTCATCAGGTTTGCAAGTTTCATTTCCACTTTCCTCCGAACACATATTAAACAGCGCGTATGAGGTACCCAGTAAGATCTGTGTGAAGAAGGCCTTGTCAGACAGAACATATCGACTGATATGTTGATGCTGCTGAGAAGACGCAGTGCTTCACCCGTCACTCCCCTCAATCAATGCCCTAAATACTTTTACCTCTTTACGCCATTCCTTTAGCGAGAAACTGAAAATGGTATTCCCAACTTCAGCTTTCACCCCAGCTTCGACGCTCAAAAAAGCACTTCTTAGCTGTAATTAAAGGTAGCAAAGGGGGGGATCCGATTTTTAACTGAATAATTAAATGATCTATAAAGTTGCTTGAGGCACAGGATGGCTTGGCCGACAGGTTAAGCACAAAAAACACACTAAACACTTAAAAACAAATAGATATAAGTATTACTTGTTTGGTCTCAATAAATGGCAACACCTCCAAAAACCAGGGCAATACGTTGATTTTAATTAGAAACTGAAAATCAATCGTCATCTCCACCTATTTGTTTAATTCAGGTTAAATAGGACCAGTTAATTAATCACAATGGAAAGATCGCAAGTACGACTTTAGGTGGAGATTGCATTGCCTAGCATGCAAGCGGACTCAATGCCATATGAAATGACAAATAGCTAAAGCTTGAGGACAGTAATAATTCTGAATCTTCAGGATGGAAGTATTCTGCCTAAGATGCGGTAAATATTAGATATTTCGTAGTCTACGCCAAATGTGGCTGCAATATAGGATTGAATTTCCAGGCCACTCATCTCAGTGCCGTCACTGTTGCGGCGTCTTTCTATGTGTGACAACAGCTGCTTAAGCTGGGCTTGACTCAATGCCGATGGGCGCCCGGGGCGTCTTTTTTCCATCAGCCCGGCTAAACCATGGGATAGGTAATTACTGATCCAGGTATTGACGCTGGTTCGACTGACCTTCAAGTAAGCCGCTATCTGATAGCGCGACTTGCCCTCAAGAAAATGCTGCAACGCCAGCAGTCTAAGACGCATCCTGGCGTTTTTCTCCTGGTGAATCAGCTTCATTAAATCAATGTGCTGTCTTGTCATAAAGCACTTCCCTGGCTCAGCCTTTTCACACCTTCCAGCTCAGCCAATACCGAATGCTGGCGATCCAGACCATAAATATCCTCCCTGAATTGCAGTATCCCGTCTGCGCTCACCCAGGCAGTCTGGTAGCCGACTATCACTGCTATGGGGCTGGTCAGCACGAAATCCCTGGGCTCGGTGAGCTTCAAAGCCCGGGAGATAGCCTTTGGATCCAGATCAGGAGCTCTGGATTGCAGAAAAGCCAGCAAGCGCTTCGGATCCTCCAGGCGAATACAGCCGTGGCTCAAGGCGCGCCCGTTTTGGGAAAACAGCGATTTGACGGGGGTATCGTGCAGATAAATGGCTTCATCATTCCGGATGGAAAAGCGCAATTTCCCAAGAGCATTCGCCGGGCCGGGGGCTTGTACCAAGCGATATTGCCTTAACAGCGTGGCCAACTGTTCCGGAGCTACCCGCCCCAATGCCAGCGACGGAGCACCATCGGATGACAAACTGTGTAAAGCAAACCCCTGACGCGCAAGCAGACCGGGATTACGGGCATTATTCGGCAACAACTCCCGATAGATAATACTGGCAGGCGGCCTCCACTCAGGGTTCACCGTAAAATGGGTCAAGCTGGTCGATAATAATGGCGTCGGTGTCGACTCTGAGCCAACTATAACCCTCATCTGCAGCACATTTTGCCCCTGCTCCAGCACATACAACTGAAACTCGGGCAAATTGATCCAGATATAGGCTTCGGGCAAAGCCACGGGCAAAGACAAGGCACGCCACAGGTTAGTCTGTATCTGCAACAGTCTTTCCCCTGGTGACGTATTCAAAGCCGCCAAGGTGCGGGGATCAAGCTTGCCGCTTTGTTCCAGGCCATGGCGGGCCTGGAAATGTTGTAACCCCAATTTCAGACCGGGATCATAAATCGCATCCCGATAGCTGTCTGTTTTCCTGGGTTTCAAGTCCCCCAGTTGCGTCAGCATCCAACGCAATTTGGCTATCTCAGCCGTCCTGTGCCCCAATCTGAATTCAAAGGGCGTCAATGACGGCCACTCATAGCGACTTAGTTCACGGTAATAACTCAGCATGGGTCTGAGATTTTGGAATTGTGGCCAGGGTGACGTCAGCTCAGCAACCATGGTGTCCAGGTCACCATTGCCGGCCCGTTGCCGCAAGGATTCAATACTAGTGACCAGCGTTCTTGCACCGTTTTGGGAGAGTTTCCGGGCTAATTGCAGGTACACAGCGCTATAGGCTTCGTCGACCGAAGTCAGCTCAATGGCTGTTTGTGGCAAGGGTGGCAGCATTATGCCGAGGTCGGTGGCCAGCTTTCGCAACCTGAGTGCCGGGGACTTGGGCCCCTGATAGTCGAACCAAATCAGTCCGGGGGAAGAGGCTCTGCCACCGTCCTCCCCTTCAGTAGCCGTAGGCACGTTAACTTGCCCGGCCCACAGGGATGAGGACAGCAAACAAGCGACACAGCACACCAGACCGGGACTTATCCTGCCCCCGCTTCTCCTCTGAAACGCCCTCTCCCAGCCAAGCGTCATCAACTCATTACTCCCACAAGGTTCCAGCCACTCACCTAAAGCTCTAGTATAGTTTGTGAGCAACAACAACCCGTAAAAGGGTGTGCATTCCTGCCGGCAGTCAACGATTAACCAGTCCTTGATGGCTCAAGTCCGGGTCGTGGGCCAGGTTCCTGTCTATACTTTTTAAAGACCAAAGTCAGAACGCGGATGCTCTTGAGCGATCTGGGAATAATGGGGAAAGACGGAGCGCGAATGTCCAAAAACAAAATGCTGGCAGCAAAATTCAGTTTAAATCTCATTATTTTGCTGTTGCTGGTCACCATAGTGCAGCCCGCATGGCAGGTGGTGCAGATAAGGTTCGCGCTACAGTCCGGAGAAGAATCCGGGGCAACATTGGCCGAACGCTATCTTCTGCTTGGCGATTGGCCATCGGGCCATGGCGAAAACCTGCTGGCACAGGTTGAGGATTTCAAAGTTCAAAGCACTACTGCACAAAAAGACTCAATGACAGAGAAAACACCTGGCGCACCTTTCCAACCCAAAGCACAGCTTACAGAAAATGCGCTGCAGGAGTGACAACCGCGAGCCGGTTGCAAACCGGCATGCGTATCTGACCGAGTCAAACCGGGAAGAATTTTAGGCATACGGGGACTGAATGGGCCAAGGAACAGCTGAATCAAACTCTACTCACTCCGGGGCACAGGTCTCGTTGCTGCGCACCTTCTTCAGAACCCTGGCACTGATGATACTGCTGCTGATCATCTTGTTTAATTACAAAAACTTAATTCAATTCTATTCGGCATTTTCTATAGCCAATGCAATGACCCATATAGACTTGAATCAGCTATTGGAGAAGGGCTTTATTTTGGATATAGCCTTTTTCCTCATTGTTACACTTTCCCTCCACGCTTTATGGGCTGTAATCATTACAATATCTTGTCGTCCTTGGTTCCTCAGTATTGCCGATGACATTGTCCGCACGCAGATCTGGTTTATCCTACTGCTTCTACATCTGATATTGGCATTGGCTGCCAACTCCCTTCTCTACCCAACCTCCCTACTTGGCATTTTTCGCAATAGCCCGCTGGTAAGTATCCCCTTTATTAGTCTGTTGTCATTGATATTGTTTAGTAATTTTCTATATGGGGTTATGAGTTTGATATTCCCATATAAGGGCCTGGCCAATATCTTAGGTGCAACGTTGATGTGTTTGCTACTTGTAACTTTTTGGATATTTGACGTTCCGAATGGCCAAGCCAGAGTTAACAGTGACCAGCCCAACATATTTATCATTGGTATAGACGCTTTAAGACCGGATCATTTGGCCTATCGTGGCGCCGATTTCAGCTTAGCCCCCAAGCTAAATACATTACTGTCTCAGGCCAGCGTATATGACAAAACCTACACCCCAATGGGGCGAACTTATGTGGCCTGGATGAGCATATTGTCGGGCCTATATCCCACCAACAATGGCGCCCGCTTTAATCTGGCCCCCCCCGAGCTGGTGCAAAAACCCTTCCCCTTGGTGGAAGCACTGTCAAGACGAGGCTACCAGACAACCTACGCCATGGATGAGCGACGCTTTAATCAGATTGATGAAGAGTACGGATTCGATAGCGTGGTGGGCCCCAAGGTTGGCGCGGCCGATGCCATTATTGCCAATCTGGCGGATTTACCCCTGGTTAACCTGCTGATCAATACCCCCGTGGGCCAGTATCTATTTCCCTACCTCAATATCAATCGGGCCTACGGCAAAACCTACGATCCGCAATTATTCAACAAAAGAGTCGTGACCAGTCTGTCAACCACAGCGCCCAACTTTCTGGCCATTCACTTTTGCCAACTGCATTGGCCCTTCACCTCCAAGGATTTTGTCGAACTCGACAGCAACCAATGGCAAGGAAACTATAACCACTACATGTATAAGGCCATGTTGAAAAAAGTCGATATGCAGGTGGATAACTTCATTACACAGTTAAAAAGCAAAGGTATGCTCAACAACGCTGAGGTAATATTGCTATCTGATCATGGTGAAGGCTTTAAACTTCCAGAAGACAAACTCACAGCAAGCACCCCTGGCAAACACAAACTAAATGTATCAGCATGGGGACATGGAACCAATTTGCTGGCCCAAGAACAATCCGAAGTGCTGCTTGCACACTTGAGCTATCGTCATGGCAAACCAGTAAATAAAGCTGTGCAAATAAGCGGACTTTTCTCCCTTATTGATATAGTGCCAACTCTGCGCTCAATTATGAAACTCCCACAAACTGCAAGAATTGATGGCCAGCCGCTTCCTAAAGCCAAGCATCAAGCATTAGATGAGAGAATGGTATTTGTAGAATCATCATTGCCAATAGGTTCGGTCAATGCCAGTTTCATTGACGAGAAAAAAGTTCTGTCCGAGACAGCATCCCTGTATGAAGTAAGGGAAAATGGCCGAGCTGTAATGAAACCTGAAGCTTATCAAAATAACATTGCCAGAAAGCAGCGAGCCGTTTATTACCGTAAGTGGCAACTAGTATTACTACCCGATAATGATGGCTTAATTTTAGCCAATATTCAGACCCAAAAATGGCAATATTTGAACAGCTATCATGGTAGTGCACCTTGGAAGCTAATGCTCACTTCACTCTGCGAACATTTTAAGTATGATGCAGGGGTAATTCATTCAGAAGCATGCAGTAAGATTTCAAAAATAGCCTATTGATTTCTAATGTAAACTTTAAACTTAACCCTATTATATACATTTATTTCATATCCAGAATCTGAATAATCATCAAATACCTTAGATAGCATGTGTTCTTCTCTAAAAAATTCTAAATATGAAAAATCATCAATAAAATAACTCGGATTTTCTCTTGCATCAATGAGTATCGCCTTTGGTTTATAGATTTCTATCTCCAATAAAATACGTGAAATCACATTTTTTTCAACATTTGAAATTCTGACAATTTTATCCTTGGTCAATTTCTCAGGATTTCGCTGATACATGTCAATTGCAGGCAACGGCCAAAGAGCAGGGAAACCAGATACCCATTTAGCTTTTGTATATCCGGAAATAAAAGCTGAAGGCCATACATTACTGGAAAGAACATATAAATTCTCTCCATCAAATTTATTATTTATTTCACTAACACCATCACTTAGATTTTCATACCCCATCAAATGAAATGGCGGCAAAGCCCTATAATCATACACATATTCAAAAAGCCGCCAGTTTTCTTTCATGTACATAGAAAGATAATAAAATGACAATAAAAAAGAAATGAAATAATATGTCTTTGACAGTATAGAAAAGCCACTAACTTGACCAAGTAATGATGTTACCACTACAAAAAGGTTTATATAGAATAGAGTCTTAAATGGCAGTAGTTGATAGGAGTAATGAGACTGAAGTAAAAAATTAATAAATGCAGCAGCAATTAGTATGTTAAAAAAAACTATCAATATGCGATTGGATTCAGACTCTATGAATCTAGAAATAAATATCATGACAGTGTAAAAATATAAATAATTCCATAAATTAAATGAGTATATGCTTTTACCATATGTCCAGTAAGTTGCCAATGCCAGAGGTACCATTTCGCTTATATATGTGTAATGACAAACTATCAATAACACATAGAATAAAGCGCAAGTTAATATTATAGAATATATCATTGCATCAATCAAAAGATTTATACTTTTAACTTTAACGAACCAAAATAGCTCACAAGAAATAACTAGCAATATAAAGTGTGGTTTAAGACAAATGCTCAAACCAGCTAGAAAACCAAGAGATATAATAGTGAAAAAATTAAACTCAATGTGCTTAAAAAACTTTAAGTATCTACATGTTAAATATGGCAACAATAGCAGTATAGCCAAATGATCTCGCTGAGAAAAGTCGTATCCAGGAATAACAAAGACAATAAGCAATATACAAGGCAAATACATGTTGAAAAACAAATTTTTATGCACCACTCTAAACATCAGCATCAGATGAATAACTGTTAAACCTAGTGTAATAAACGATAAGTATAATTTTGCCATCAACACCGGATTAACACCGAATGCTTTTGAAAAAAAAACTGCAGGACTCATTATATAAAAAATCAATGGAGGATTTACTTCAATTATATCAACATAAAGCTCCTTACCATTAAGCCATTGTGTTGTAGCATGGAAAAGCCACCCAATATCACCATTAATGGGTTGAGATAGTGACATCAAAACGAAAACCATAATAATCATAATTGGAATGATAACTCTCAATCCTACATTAACAAGTATCATCATCCTATATCCTTCAATGCCAAAAAATATATAAAATCAAAAAATAGTAGGCATGGATACTTTACAGCCATACTAATATTCAGAGTAGTTAACAAACATTGTTTTGTATAGGCAGAATGAATAATTTAATACGCCTGCTAAATTAGATTGTAATAACGCAGAATCTTTGGCGACGGAATTTATGACTTTCACAGCTTGACTTTTATGTGTACTTATCACCTGCATTAGGTGCATATAGGCAGTATGAAAGTTACTATGAGTACAGTCATAAATAGATTGTCGATATTGAATTGGCTACAGTAAGACTCGCATATATTTTAAGAGCACAGATTATAAATTTCGGAATCGGCATTTTAGCTGAAGAGCATGAAAAACAGCACAAAGCCACTATTTTCATTGCTCACTCTAAAAGTTCCCACACGGAATTCTTGATAAACACAGGGCTGTTGGCAAAGCTGCCCAAAAACAAGTCTCACTATGCAAGTAACTCTTTCGGTAAAGTTGAGACATAACTTCGAAACAGGCTATCGCAAGTTCATGCCGGTGCTCGCCAACCTTGCTGTTTTGCCTGACGTTACATTGGGTGAATTGTTTTTCAATAGGCCATACTCTGGCTGCTTGCCATGCAACTCGGCAGTGGCGCTGCGGCAAATTTCTGGTTGCTGACCGGCAGTTTTGCCCTGGCATGGGTGGCGGGCTTTGTCACCCCGGGGGCACCGGCCGGCCTCGGCATACGGGAAACCATAATGGTGACCTTGCTTGAGCCGGCCTACGGCCCGGGAGCCGCCCTGTCACTGGCGCTATTGCTGCGGCTCATCACCAGTCTGGGCGACGCCCTGGCCTTCCTGGCCGGGCTCTGGCTCAACCGTCGGCAGAGATCCAGAACGCCCGCTTGAGTTAAGCCAAGCCTGGGATCAGCGCCTGAAGCGGCTCACCAGTTCATGCAGGTCATTGGCGGCCCGTTCCAACTGCTGGATTTGACTGGAGGCCAATTCCGACTGTTCCAGGCTGTCGAGGGCCTTGGCCGAGATGTTGACCACCTGCTCGTTAATCTCCTCCGATACGCTCTGCTGCTGTTCGGTCACACTGGCCATCTGCTCAGACATGGCGGCAATGCGGTCCACCGCCTCGGCAATGCCCCGCAGCATCTGTTCGTTACGAAACACCTGCGACAGACCGGCCTCGGCCTCGGCCTTACCCACCTTGGCCACCTCTTCTGCGGATTTGGCGCTGTGGATCAGATGATTAACCACGGCATAGATGTCACGGGTCGATTGCTGGGTACGTTGGGCCAGATGGCGAACCTCGTCGGCCACCACGGCAAAACCGCGCCCCTGTTCACCGGCCCTGGCCGCTTCAATGGCGGCATTGAGCGCCAGCAGGTTGGTTTGCTCGGCAATCTGTTCGATCATCTCGGCCGCTGCCGCTATCTGATTGGTTTGCTGGGCCAGCTCGGTCACAGATTGACTGATCTGCGACACTGTATTGTTCAGCTGCTCAATGGAGCCACGGGTGGTCACGGCCACTTCCATGCTTTGACCGGCCAGGGTTGCCGCCTGCTCCGCCTCTTGGGCGCTGTCCTTGACGTGGTTGGAGACATTGGCAATGGAGGCGGTCATTTCCGTCATGGCGGTGGCCACCAGATCCGTTTCCACCTGTTGCTGGCGGATATTGGCCGTGGCCTGCTGGCTGAGATTTAAAGCCCGGCTTGACGCCTGACTGACTCCGGCCGCCACGCTCTCTATGCGGGTCAGCACAGTGCCCAGGTGGGCCTTGCCGCTGAGCACAGCCACCTTGAGCATACCCAGGGGTCCCTTTTCCTCGGTATAGGAGGCGGCCGCCAGCGGATGGGAAAAGGACTCGGAGGTCAGGGTATTTAGCTCCTTGAACACCCGCTGACTGCGGGCCGCCGCCAGGGCCTGTACCAGCAACGGCCAGGCACCGAGCCATGCCAGGGCCACCACTGGCCAGCCGGAAAACCAGAAACCTATGCCCGCCAGCGCCGCGGCCGAGGGCAACAGGCCTCCAACCAGGCTGCCCCATGCCGGCCCCGCCTTGGCACGGCCCTCGTTGATGCGGCGATACAGGGCCTCGGCACGCCTGACGTCGGCGGGTTTGGGGCTGGAGCGCACCGACTCATAGCCTATGACCTTGCCCTTATCGGTCACCGGGGTCACATAGGCATCCACCCAATAGAAATCGCCGTTTTTACAGCGATTTTTAACCAATCCCATCCAGGCCTTGCCCTCGCGCAAATGCTGCCACATCACCTTGAAGGCTTCCGGCGGCATGTCAGGATGCCGCACCAGATTATGGGGCTGGCCCAACAACTCTTCCTTGGTGAAGCCACTGATATCGACAAAGGCCTGGTTACAGTCGGTGATATGGCTATTGAGATCCGTTACCGAAATGAGTTTCACGTCCTGGGGAAAGGTTCTTTCCCTGTTGGTCACGGGTTGGTTGATGCGCATATCGTTCCTCTGGTTGTAAAAAGCGGCTGGGTATAAGCCCATGCCCGGTTACGGCTTTAGGGCATTGAATGACCAAGCTAACATCGTGTAACCCATTGTATTGTACAAATTTGTACCAATACCGAACGCAATCCTGATACTTACTCCTCTGGATATAACCGGGTTGCCGATGGCTGCACTACTGCCGAGGAGCCCCTTGCAACACAACTATCAAACAAATACAATTCATATATGTTTTATATTTGATTTGTATTTTATGGGTATAGTCAAAATTTCCGATGAACTGCACGAAGAGCTGCGCAAGGCCAGTGGCGTGATGGCGCGTTCCATCAATGCCCAGGCCGAATTCTGGATAAAGATGGGCATGCTGGCGGAGCTGAATCCCGGTAAAACTTACGGCGAATTGATCCAGGATCTCTATCGCCAGGAAGCCGTGACAGTGCCGGGGAGCCACAGCGTCGATGCCTAGCAATGCCAGGCCACAGGTGCCGTTGAAAACCCGCGCGGAAGCCGCTGCCATGCGCCACTCAGGCGCCCTGCTCGCCCAGATATTCGCCATGTTGGACGACTTTGTGCGCCCTGGGGTGTCCACCATGGCTATCAACGACAGGGTCGAAGATTTCATCGTCAATGAATTACAGGCGCGCCCCGCCAGCAAGGGGCAGTATGGCTATGCCTATGTGCTGAACAGCTCGGTCAATGAGGTGGTCTGCCATGGTGTTCCCGACACCCGTCAGGTGCTCGGCGCTTCCGACATAGTGAATCTGGACATTACCCTGGAAAAGAATGGCTTTATCAGCGACTCGAGCAAGATGTACATGATGCCGGATGCAAACCCGGCGGCGAAAGCTCTGGTGCAGACCTGCTATCAGGCACTGTGGCGCGGCATAGACCAGGTGCGTCCCGGTGCCAGGCTAGGGGATATAGGCCACGCCATAGACAGCTTTGCCCGCGCCAAGGGCTATGCGGTAGTGGAAGACTATTGTGGTCACGGCATAGGCCGGGAAATGCACGAGGAGCCACAGGTGCTGCACTTTGGCCGTCCCGGAACAGGACTGCAGTTGCGCCCCGGTATGTGCTTTACCATAGAACCCATGCTGAATCAGGGCAGCGCCAGAACGAGGTTACTCAAGGATGGCTGGACAGTGGTCACCCGCGATAAAAAGCTTTCCGCCCAGTGGGAACACACGCTGTTGGTCACAGAGACAGGCTGCGAAGTCCTGACCCTTAGGGCGGAAGAAAAGCCACTGCTTCAGGGGTTGCAGTCAGCGCAAAGGGGCTAATCACCCTGGCCAGAATTGTGCAATGGAAACAGGGCACACTCCTCCATTTGGTCCGGCATGATTCTCACTGACAGTGTCTCTGCCCGCAGGGCAAAGCTTATGGCATACTGCTGCCAGTCCCCCACAGGAGCCAGTAATGCACTTTATCCCCTGTAATTTGCCGCAACATGGCGAGGCCATTCTCGCCATCTTCAACGATGCCATTGCCCATTCCACCGCGCTCTACGAGTACCAACCCAGGGATATGGCGCGGATCCAGGCCTGGTTCGAGGCCAAACAGGCCGCGGATTACCCGGTTATAGGAGCGGTAACGACTGAAGGGGAGCTGATGGGCTTTGCCAGCTATGGCCCCTTCCGGGGCTTTCCGGTAAACAAGTATTCGGTGGAGCACTCTGTATATATTCACCCGCAGCACAGGGGCAAGGGACTGGGGCTGGCACTGATGCGGGAACTGATTGCGGCCGCGCAGGCGCAGCAGCTGCACGTGTTGGTGGGCGCCATAGATGCGGGTAACCAGGCCAGCATTGCCCTACACCAGAAACTGGGGTTTGAGCATGCCGGCACTGTTAAACAGGTGGGGTTCAAATTCGGTCGCTGGCTGGATCTGGCCCTGTATCAATTAATTTTGCCGACGCCTGAGCAGCCGAGCTCAGACTAATGCCTGGCTGCATCAGAGCCTGAATTTTGCCAGTGCCTGAGTCAACGCCATGGAAGCCCGGGCCATGTCATCCAGTAAGGCCACTATGTGCTGGATCTCTGTCAGGGATTGAGCCGACGCATCCCGTAGTCCGATCACACTGGCATCCATCTCTTGGGTCACGGTCGACTGTTCTTCCATGGCGGCGGCCACACTTTCTATCGCCTGGGTGGCAGTTTTTTCCAATTCGATGGCGGAAATCAGCTCCGCACTGACTTCCTCTATATCACCACTGGCCAGCTCAGCCTGCTCACAACCCTGCTTGACGCTACTTTCGGCGTTACCCGCCAGGCGCTGCAGCGACTCAACCGTGGTTTGGACCTCCAGGATCGACTGCTGGGTTCTGTGGGCCAAGGCCCTGACCTCGTCCGCCACCACGGCAAAGCCGCGCCCCTGCTCACCGGCCCTGGCGGCTTCGATGGCAGCGTTGAGCGCCAACAGATTGGTCTGCTCGGCGATACCTGTGATCACATCCAGCACGCTGCCAATCTTGTCGCTTTGCTCCCTGAGACCGGAGATCACCTTGCCCGTGTCGGCTATGCGGCGATTGAGTTCACGAATCGCCTGCACGCTGCGCTGCATCCGCTCGGCGGAATTGCGAAGCCTGGTATCGGACTCATGGGTGTTGTGGGAGGCCAACTCGGTGTTGTTGGAGATTTCCCGGATGCTGGCGCTCATCTGGGTAACTGCACTGGCTATCTGATGCATGCTGTGTTCCTGTTCCGCCAGCTTGGCTGCAATCTGATGGCTGGCCTGGTTGGCCCCCACCGAAGCCGTGTTCACTGTACCGGACACATCGATAATGCCAGCGACCAGCTTGCGGAAGGTCTCCAGGAAACGATTGAAATCCTTGGCCACCATACTGAGTTCATCCTGCTGTCCTTCATCCAGCCGCGCCGTTAAATCTCCCTCACCACTGGCCAGCTCGGCGAAGGTCTGCTGCAATTTCCGCGTGCGCACTATCACCACCCGATTAAACAGGCGCCACAGTATGCCGCCCAGGCACAAGGCCAGCACCAGGGTGACGGCCACAATTTGCCAACGGGTCTGCCGGGTCATCTGCTGGATTTCGTCCAGGGGTTTTATCACCTCCAATACGCCGCGCACATCCCCCAGCCGCCAATCGGTTTTAGGTGAATTGGGGTGACTGTTGTGGCAATCAACGCAGGCCTTGGCCTGCATGGTGTCGGCCACGGCCACCCGCAGTACGGATTTGCCCTGATAATTTTCCTCGCGGGAAAACACCTCATCAGGTGCCTTGTTCAGTCTGTCCCAGGCCTGTTGCTGAAAGTCATCCAGGCGCCTGTTGGCGCGGTTGGGGAAGGGATAGGCACTGTAAAGTTTGAGTTCAGCACCCGAGTGGCTGATCTCCTGGCTGAGTTCGTGGATCATGGTCGCCGGCAGCGGGATCCGGTTGGGCTCTGACTTATGGTCAAAATGGGGCGTCATGCCGGCGGCCTTGACCTTGGCGATCACATTTTCCGTGTAATAGCGCCTGAGCACCTTGAATTGATCCACTGTCCGCTGGGCATCCTTGATGCTGGCTCTGACCATGGCATCCTCGATAAATGCCGGCAGCCAAAAGGCAATCAGCACACAGGTCAGGGCAAGTAAGGCCGCTATAGGCAACAGGAATTTCTTCAGCATGGAGGCACCACTTGGCAACGTTCGTTTGCAAAGTATAGCCAACACTTCCCAGGGCCTGTGACCTAGGTCCAAGGCCCGTTAACAATTACAGCAAACGAGTGTCATTGCTTCAGTCGATAACTGACTTCCACCCTATCGCTCAAGGTGATGGCCGATGACTGGTAGCTCTGGTCCACGGCATCGGCTTCCATGGTGGCGGCCTTGTACAGCATGGGGCGCACCGGTACCTGCTCAAAATAGCGGATGCGCCAGACGCCATCGAGCTTTTCGCCAAAGCCCGTGGCCAGGGATTTGGCCTTGGCCTGGGCATCGGCTATCGCCAGTTGCCGCACCTTGGTGCGATAACCGCTGTCATCGCTGAGGGCGAAGCGGATTTGGTTAACCCTGTTGATACCCTCCCCCAGGGCCTGATCGAGAATGGCGTTTAGCTTGTCCAGATCCCGCACCGCCACCGTCATTTGCCGGCTGGCACTGAAGCCCTTGATCTGCACTTCACGGCCCTTTTCATAGTCGTACTCGGGGTGAAGGGATAAATTGGCGCTTTCTATGTCTTCCTTTTTTACCCCCAGCGCCGTGAGGCGGCTGATAAAACCGGCCACCGCCTTGTCGGATGCCTTTTTCACATAGGCGCCGTCCGGCCCCTTACTGACCACCTGCACCTCCAGCCAGGCCATGTCCGGCTGCACCTCCAACTCGGCAACCCCGACGGTTTCCAGCAGTGGCAGGCTATCCTCCGCCAGCGCCAGGGGAGCTACCAGGGTGCCGGTCAAGATCAGGGCCAGCGGGGAAAGAAATATATTGTTGCTCATGGGCTTCTCCAAAAGTCTGTTACAAGCCAAGGGCTTGCTGATTTGCTGTTCTCACTGCCCCTAATAACGGCCATGGTCGGTAAAGGGGTTAAAATTTTTTGGCTCACTGTGGGTTTTAGTTTGATGGGTAATTTTTAACCAGCAAGCCTGTACCTTTTTATTGGCTGAGGTATAATCGCGCGCACTTTTTTCGTCCCGCACACTGAATCCAATTCGGCAGCGGGGCGCGTTTGGACAGTCACTCGGAACCCAGATCTTGAATAAATCAGTTGAAACCTTTGATCCCAAGCAAACCACGACCCTGGATACCCCGGCCAAAACCCTGGCCCAGCAGGCGTCAACGACCGACGGCCAGACCGGCGGTAACCGCATTGGGTTTGTCAGCCTGGGCTGCCCGAAAAACCTGGTGGATTCAGAGCGGATCCTGACCCAGCTGCGTATCGACGGCTACGAAGTGACCAACAGCTATGACAATGCCGATCTGGTGATAGTCAACACCTGCGGCTTTATCGATGCCGCGGTGGAAGAGTCCCTGGATGCGGTGCGTGAAGCTCTGGAAGAAAACGGCAAGGTGATAGTCACCGGCTGTCTGGGTGCCAAGGAAAACCAGATCCGTGAGGTGCACCCTGACGTGCTGGAAATCACCGGCCCCCACAGCTACGAAGCCGTGCTCAGCCACGTACACAAGTACGTGCCCAAGCCCGAGCACAACCCCTTTACCTCGCTGATCCCCCAGACCGGGGTCAAGCTGACGCCCAAGCACTATGCCTATCTGAAGATCTCCGAAGGCTGCGACAACCGCTGCACCTTCTGCATCATCCCGGCGTTGCGTGGCGATCTCGATAGCCGCGGCGCCGGCAGTGTACTCGACGAGGCCAAGCGCCTGGTGGAAAGCGGCGTGCAGGAGATCCTGGTGGTCAGCCAGGACACCTCGGCCTACGGCAAGGACAAGGGCGGCCGCACCGACTTCTGGAACGGCATGCCGGTGAAACAGGACATAGTCAGCCTGGCACGTCAGCTTGGCAAGATGGGCGCCTGGATCCGTCTGCACTATGTGTATCCTTACCCCTGGGTTGATGACCTGATCCCCCTGATGGCCGAAGGTTTGATCTTGCCCTACCTGGACATGCCGCTGCAGCACGCCAGCCCGCGTGTTCTGAAGATGATGAAGCGCCCGGGCCGCGTCGACAAGCAGTTGGAAGCCATCAAGAAATGGCGTGAAATCTGCCCCGAGCTGGTGATCCGCTCTACCTTTATCGTTGGCTTCCCAGGTGAGACCGAAGAAGACTTTGAGCTGCTGCTGGACTTCCTGCGTGAAGCGCGTCTCGACCGCGTGGGCTGCTTCAAGTACTCAGAAGTGGAAGGCGCCGTGGCCAACACGCTCGCAGAGCTTATCAGCGAAGAAGTGAAGGAAGACAGGTACGAGCGCTTTATGGCGGTGCAGGCCGAGATAAGTGCCGAGCGTCTGGCACGCCTGGTGGGCCGTGAGCTGGATATATTGATCGACGATGTGGACGAGGAAGGCGCCATTGGCCGCTCCTACGCCGATGCCCCGGAGATCGATGGCATGGTGTTTATCAACGGCGAAACCGAACTTGAGCCGGGTATGCTGGTGCGTGCCGTGATCACCCATTCCGACGAGCACGACCTGTGGGCCGAGCTGGTGCAACTGCCGGAATAAGCCAATTCGGTTAGTGTAAAAAAGCGTGCCCGGGGCACGCTTTTTTATTGCCCCCATAAAAATCAAAAGGGGCAACGCCCTGTTGCCCCTTCATCTTCCGGCCCTTACGACTGTAGGACCCTTTGCCTTTTTTCGGTTTCTCCACCCTGGCGCTGAACAGCGTGCTGGTGACCAATGCCTTGAGGGCATTGTCCTTGATCTCACCCCGGCCTGTTTCATGGGCCAGGGGCTGGGTTTGTTTGCTCATAAGCACTCCTGATTAAAAGCTTCTGATTAAAAGCTGCTGATAAAAAGCTCCTGATTCAAGGCCGGCCAAACTGCCGCCTCAGGGCGCAGCCTACGGCATGGCGCTGAAAAAATCTACAGCTTCGGGACAGATTTTTCATTTGCCCCGGGCAGCATAGGGCTATATGTTTGAACAGTACCCGAGTAAGTCTCCACCATAACGACTAGAACAATGAAAAAAATCCACTTAATCGCCTGCCTGGGACTGGCAATGGCATCGCTGACGGCCCATGGCTGTGAGCTGGTGATGGGTTATCGCACCAGTGAGCGCATGCCCTATATCCATGAAGCCCCGGACAACAGCGGTCTCTATTTCGAACTGTATCAGTTGGCCGCCCAGCGGCTGGGCTGCCAACTGATCGTGGTCCGCGAACCCAAAAACCGCATAATGCATGGCCTGACCAAGGGTGACATCGACTTTTATCCAGGACTGGGCTTCAACGAGGAACGGCAGAAAATAGTCCACTTTATCGCCAATGGCTTGAAGGAGCGTTATGTGGGTATCGGCCGTGAAGATGCCCCGTCCATAACCCGGCTTGACGATCTGGTGCGTCACAACATGGTATTGCTGCGTTCCCTGGGAGGCTTTGATCTTGGCGGTCTGCCACCCAAGCTCAACATCCGCCAGCTGATGGACATGGATATCGCCAAGGCCCTGACGCTGTTGCAGGAGCGCAAAGGGGATTTTTTTGTCTATGACGAAGCCAACCTGAGGTATTTTCTGAAGCAGCACCCACAGCCCGGACTCAGGCTGCAGACCCAGTGTTGTGAGGCGCCCCACCCCATGTATCTGGGGTTCTCCCGCAAGAGCAAACATGTTGCCGAAGAGGCTAACCCGGACTTTGACCCGACCAAGCCGCTGGCGCCAGACAATGTGCCCATCCGCATTCAGGCAGACAGTTTAGCCGCCAGGTTCCAGACCCTACTGCTGCAAATGGAACAGGAAGGCCTGATTGAAGCCTTGGGTTACCACTGGTTTGGCGGCTCACCTGAGACAGCGCCGCCAAAAGAAAGCCCCGCAAGCGGGGCCTCCTGAACCAATTCAACTGCCGCCGGCATTAATTGCCGGCGATCTTCATCTCACCGAGCAAGATACCGCCGGTGCGAATGGACGAGCGCAGATCCCTATCGCAACTGACCGCCTGGATGTTGCGGTACATGTCCTTGAGGTTACCGGCTATGGTTATCTCCTCCACCGGGTAGAGGATCTCACCGTTTTCCACATAGAAACCGGCGGCGCCGCGGGAATAATCACCTGTGACGCTGTTGACGCCCTGACCCATGACCTCGGTCACTATCAGACCCGTGCCCATCTGGCGCACCAGCTCATCAAAGTCCATGCCGCTGTCGGACAGGGTCCAGTTATAGATGCCACCGGCATGGCCCGTGTCGGTCAGGCCCAATTTGCGGGCAGAATAGGCGGTCAACAGGTAGGTTTCCAGCACCCCGGCCTGGATGATGTCGCGCTCACGGGTGGCCACGCCCTCGGCATCATAAGCGGCGCTTGCCAGTCCCGCTTGCAGGTGAGGTTGCTCCTTGATACTGAACCACTCAGGAAAAATCTGGGTGTGAATGGAATCCTGCAAAAAACTCGACTTGCGGTACAGGCTGGAGCCGCTGATGGCGCCAATCAAATGACCGATAAGACCTGTGGCTACTTCGGGGGCGAACAGCACCGGCAGCTTGCCCGTGGTAATCTTGCGGGCGCCGAGGCGGCTCAGGGTCTTGGCCGCCGCCTTCTGGCCCACCAGTTCGGGGGCCCACAATTCACCGAAGCGCCGTGAAACACTGTAGTCATAATCCCGCTGCATATCGCCGTTGTCTTCCTCACCGATCAGCACACAGGACAGGCTGTACCTGGAGCTGCAATAGCCGTGCAGAAAACCGTGGCTGTTGCCGTACACCTTGATGCCGGTGTGGGCGTTGGCGCTGGCGCCATCGGAATTTTTAATCCGCGGGTCGGCATCGAGGGCAGCAGTTTCGGCGCGCACAGCCAGCTCGGTCAGCTCCGCCGGGGTCAACTCCCAGGGATGAAACAAGTCTAACTCGGGAAACTCGGTGGCCATCAACGCCTTGTCGGCCAGGCCGTTACAGGGATCGGCCGAGGTGTAGCGGGCAATATCGTCGGCGGCCTTGACCGCCTGGCGAATGGCCTCGGGGCTGAGATCTGAGGTGGACGAACTGCCCTTGCAGCCATCGCGGAACAGGGTGATCCCCAGGGCGCCATCCTTATTGAACTCGACCGTTTCCACTTCCTTGAGGCGGGTGGAGACAGACAAGCCCTGCTGCTTGCTGATAGCCACCTCGGCGGCTCCCGTACCGAGCTTGGCGGCGTAGTCCAGGGCCATGGCGACCGCTTCCTTGAGGTGATTCAATTCCAGTTCAATATTGTTGGCCGACACTGTCTTGCTCTTAAGTTGAATTCGCAGATGGCTTTAGCATAACAAAGGGCCGCTGGATTCACATCTGTTATTGGCCCTGGCACCTTGTTGACCGCATTCTTCGCAGGCGCTTTTGCCCGGGCAATGGTATTATTGGCGGATAGCTGAAACAGAGGTTTTTTCAAATGAATATCGTGGGTGATTCCGAGCACTTCAAGCAGCCCTATGACCGGGATGACGAATACGTCAGCAAGTCCGAGCATAAACGTGAATGCGATGCGGTACAGGAATTGGGCAAGCAACTGGTGGCCCTGAGCAAGAGCCAACTGGACAAGATGGAGCTGGATGAATCCGTGCTCGATGCCGTGCTGGCGACCAAGAAGATCAAGGTCAACACCGAGGCCTATCGCCGCCAGCTGCAGTTCGTCGGCAAAGTGATGCGCAACGTCGATGTGGAGCCCATCCAGGCCGCACTGGATCGGGTGCTCAACAAGAACAATAACGAAGCTGCCAAGGCGCAGATTTTCGAGAAGCACCGCGAACGTCTGCTGACCCAGGGTGACAGTGAAATCCAGCAGCTGCTGGAGGATCATCCGCAGCTGGACCGGCAGAAGCTGCGCCAGTTGGTGCGTCAGGCCAATAAGGAGCTGGCCAAGGGGCCGGACTCCAAGGCATCAAGGGAACTGTTCAAGTACCTCAGAGATGAAATCGGTGAGTAAAAATCCACCTGCATAGCAGGTGGCTTTGACACAGCCCCCTAAAAGGGGGCTTAAAAACTAACCTTCCAACCCTAACGCTATTTGCCGTTTCTCTTCTTCTTTGGCTGTCTTTTCCTGGTGCCGTACATATCTACGGATTATGTCTTCGTTTGCTCCTACTGAGTCCACAAAATAACCCCGTTGCCAGAAGTGATTCCCCCAGAGCTTGTGCTTTCTTAAATAAGGAAATTTGGCAAACATCCTGATCGCGGTTCTCCCTTTAACAAAACCCATTAAATCCGACACGCTTAGACTGGGTGGGGTTCTGACTACTAGATGGACATGATCTTCCTGAACATTTAGTTCCACGACTCTGCATTTCTTCATGTTGCAGTAAACATAGATACTTCGATAAAGCTCTCTGCCGAGATTACCTTTCAGGATTTTGTACCTGTACTTGGGTGTCCAAACGAGGTGATACTGACAACGATAGAATACGTGAGACGCGGATTCATATCTGCTCATGCTACTTACTCCTTGATTTGCTGGTAACAAACCGAGGGAGTATTTAGCATGGGCATTCTCCGGGCAAAGCCCCACCAGAACGATCACCACCTCCATAGGAGGTGGTTTTAGGGTGACAGTAAAAATCCACCTGCATAGCAGGTGGCTTTGACACAGCCCCCTAAAAGGGGGCTTAAAAACTAACCTTCCAACCCTAACGCTATTTGCCGTTTCTCTTCTTCTTTGGCTGTCTTTTCCTGGTGCCGTACATATCTACGGATTATGTCTTCGTTTGCTCCTACTGAGTCCACAAAATAACCCCGTTGCCAGAAGTGATTCCCCCAGAGCTTGTGCTTTCTTAAATAAGGAAATTTGGCAAACATCCTGATCGCGGTTCTCCCTTTAACAAAACCCATTAAATCCGACACGCTTAGACTGGGTGGGGTTCTGACTACTAGATGGACATGATCTTCCTGAACATTTAGTTCCACGACTCTGCATTTCTTCATGTTGCAGTAAACATAGATACTTCGATAAAGCTCTCTGCCGAGATTACCTTTCAGGATTTTGTACCTGTACTTGGGTGTCCAAATGAGGTGATACTGACAACGATAGAATACGTGAGACGCGGATTCATATCTGCTCATGCTACTTACTCCTTGATTTGCTGGTAACAAACCGAGGGAGTATTTAGCATGGGCATTCTCCGGGCAAAGCCCCACCAGAACGATCACCACCTCCATAGGAGGTGGTTTTAGGGTGACAATAAAATAACAGGGCTCCCAAAGGAGCCCTGTTTTTTTCCAGCTATTGTAAGGAGCGATCGACTCAGGCGGTGCCACCGACCGTGAGTCGGTCGAGCCGCAGGGTCGGCTGACCGACGCCCACGGGCACACTCTGGCCATCCTTGCCGCAGACGCCGACCCCCTTATCCAGCTCAAGATCGTTGCCCACCATGGAAATCTGGCTCATGGCCTCGGGGCCATTGCCTATCAGGGTCGCCCCCTTGATGGCCTTGGTGATCTCACCCTTTTCAATCAGGTAGGCCTCGGAGGCCGAGAACACGAACTTGCCCGAGGTGATGTCCACCTGGCCGCCGCCGAAGTTGGGGGCGTAGATGCCCTTGTCCACCGACTTAATAATATCCGCAGGGTTCGACTGGCCGGCGGTCATATAGGTGTTGGTCATTCGTGGCATGGGCAGGTGGGCATAGGACTCACGGCGACCGTTGCCCGTGGGCGCAACGCCCATCAGGCGGGCGTTGAGCTTGTCCTGCATATAGCCCTTGAGCACGCCGTTCTCGATAAGCACGGTGCGATGGCTGGGGGTTCCCTCATCATCTATGGTCAGCGAGCCACGGCGGCCCGCCAGGGTACCGTCATCCACCACTGTCACCAGAGGCGAGGCCACCAGCTTGCCGACCTTGCCACTGAATGCACTGCTGCCCTTGCGGTTGAAATCCCCTTCCAGACCGTGACCCACGGCTTCGTGTAACAGCACCCCCGGCCAGCCCGGCCCCAGGACCACAGGCATTTCCCCGGCCGGTGCCTCGATGGCGTTCAGGTTCACCTGGGCCTGGCGCACTGCTTCGCGGCAGAAACCGAAGCACTCGGGCAGACCGGTGGCATCGTCGGCAAACAGGGGGGCGAAATCATGGCGCCCACCGCCACCGGCGGCACCGCGCTCACGCTTGCCGTTTTCTTCCAGTATCACCGAGCAGTTGAAGCGCACCAGGGGACGCACATCGGCGGCCAGGGTGCCGTCGCTGGCGGCCACCAGGATTTCCTCGTGCACCGCCGACAGACTGACCACCACCTGGATGATGCGACTGTCGAGGCTGCGGATATAGGCGTCGGCCTGCTTGAGCAGGGCTATCTTGCGGCTCTCCTCCATGGCGGCAATGGGATCCAGGCTGTCATAAAGGGCCTTGGCTCCCTGGCGTTTCCAGGCACGTACCTTGAACTGGCTGCCACTCTCGGCTATGCCGCGGGCCGCCAGGGCAGAGGCTTCCAGCGCCGCCGGGCTGATTTCATCAGCATAGGCAAAGCCGGTCTTCTCGCCGCTGATGGCGCGGACGCCAACGCCGCGCTCAATATGAAAGCTGCCATCCTTGATGATGCCATCTTCCAGCACCCAGGTCTCATGCCGGCTGCCCTGGAAATAAAGGTCGGAAAAATCGACCTTGTGGGCATGGATAAGCTTGAGGTAGTGGGCCAGATCGTTGAGATCCAGGCCGCCCTGCAGCAGGCTGTGTTCGACTTGAGTTAAAAATGGCATTGACTCTCTCTCTGATCCCTCAGGATCCGTTGTAAATTCGATAACTTGGGGCAATAAGTGCCACCGGAATCAGTCACAGCTCAGGCCTTAAGCATCAAGATTAAGTACCTGGCTTAATCAACAAGCTTAAGCGCCGGTGGCTCAAACCTATTATGGCCCATCACCGGCATGCGGCGACGAATATCGGCCTGGGCTTCCCTGTCGAGCCGCGCCTGCACCCAACCCGTGCCCTCCGGCAGCTGCGCCAGAATCTGGCCCCAGGGGTCCACTATCATGCTCTGGCCCCAGGTTTCCCTGCTGCCCTCATTATGCTGGCCCCACTGGGCGGCTGCCAGCATAAAACATTGGGTTTCTATGGCCCTTGCCTGCAACAGCACCTGCCAATGTGCCTGCCCCGTGACCTTGGTGAAGGCCGAGGGTACCGCGATAAGTTCGGCGCCGGCCAGGCGCATGGCCCGGTACAGATCGGGAAAACGCAGATCGTAGCACACGGACAATCCCAGGCGGCCAAAGGGCGTGTCTATCACGCTGATGTGATCGCCGGGGCAAAAGGTCTCACTTTCCCGGTAGTGACGGGTGCCGTCGCTGACGTCCACATCGAACAGGTGCAACTTGTCGTACTGGCCCAGGGTGGCGCCTCGGTTGTCGAACAGGAAGCTGCGGCTGTAGACCCGGCCATCGGCACTGCGGGCGGGAATGGTGCCGGCCACCATATACACATCAAAACGTTTTGCCAGTGCCGCCAAGGCCTGCTTCAGCTCGCTGTCCTCACCATCGCCGGCCCAGGCCAGCTGTTGGCTCTCGTGACCACCGAACAGCAGGCTGCATTCGGGCAGCACCACCAGCTGTAGCTCGCCTGCCTCCCTTGGCAGGATTTCAAGCTGCGATTCGATAAAGCCGAGATTGGCCGCCACATCGCGGCTGCTCCGGCATTGCAGCAAACTGACTTGCATCTGCAACTCCTGTAACGACTGGGGTTAACTGCCATGGTAGCGCGCCGGACAACTGGCCCTGTAGTGCTTTGGGCTCTTGACCAACGGCAGGTACGGGTTCTACTGCTTGGGGTTCAGGCTGCTCGGGCTCTTTTTCAGGCTCCGGCGTCACGGCCGGAGTGGTCTCTGTCGGGGCATTTTTTTCCGGCACGTCCGGCGTATCCTCCTTGCCTTCAATCACCTGCCCCTCGACGGCCTGGGGTTCTTCCCTGCGTGGCAGCACAGACTCGGGGATCTCAATTTCCTTGCTCTTACGCTCCACTTCCTCCAGCAGCGGCTCATCCATGGTGCCGGTCAAACGGAAGCGGATCTCGGAAATCACCTCAATCACAGGCTCCAGCACCTTGGTCAGGGCAAACGCCCCCAGGCCCATGGTCCAGGCACTGGTACTGAGCAGCACCACTGTTGGCACGCTGGAAGCCAGCTTGGGCGCAAAGCGGATATCGTAATTGAGGCTTTGACTGGTGAGGTCGGTATAGCCCCGCACCTTCATTTCCCCGGCCACGGCGTCCATCACTGTATCTGTGGTTTTCACCACACCATTCTCCAGCAACAGATTGCCACCAAAGCTGTCGAAATACAGACCCTGGCCAAATACATCGGAGAAATCCAGCGACAGCTTGCGCAGCAGGGAGTCGAGGCTGAACAGGGAGAAGATCCGGGCCCCCTTGTCGCTGAGCTGCGACATATGCCCCTTACCAAGCTTGAAGTTAACCTCACCGCTGAGACTGCCAAGCTCAAAACCGTAGGGAGCGCCCTGCCAGCCAAGTTTGGCGGTTAAATCCAGAGGCGCCTCCTTGATGCCGGGATCGATTCCCAAACGGGCACTGACGCTGTCAAACTTGTCGGCCTTGAGGGACAGGGACAATTCTGTCTGGCTGATGCCATTCTCGTTAAGCCAGCTACCGGCGCCACTCAGGCTGGCGTCGGCACTGGTGAGTTCCAGGGTCTGGATCTGATAATTATTGCCATCCGGCGTGCCCTGCAGCGTCAGGCTGCCGAGGGATTTGCCCCGCCATTGCAGGTCGGCCACATTGACCGCCAGCGGTGGCAGACTTTGGCGAATATCATCGTCATTGAGCTGCTGGCCGGAACCATCCAATTGTAAGTCCAGCCGCTCGGCAGCCACCTTAAGGCCGCCGGTTGACCAGTCGGGGAAGAAATCCACATGGCCCTTGAACTCGCCGGCTTCGGCATCGAGTCGCCACAGGCCGTCACTGGGTTCGGCACTAAAGTTCAGGTGGCTCAGGGGCTGGCCAAAGAGATCCATGGCCTCGACTTGCGCATCGACCCGAGTCAAAGGCGGGAACAAGGGCCGGCCTTCGGCGGCGGGAGCTTCAACAAAGGCCCGGATCAGGGGCAGCCACTGGGCGAAGTCCACCTTGGGCAAGGCCAACTGCAAATGACCATTGTCCTTTCTGAGCCCGTCACCGCTGCGAAATCCCCTGCCAAGGAGCAAGTCATAATGGCTCAGTACGGGGCCCGTGCCTCCCTGCTCCATGTCGAAGCTGCCCCAGAATTCGCCCTTGTCCTCAAGGCGGATCCCCAGGTTCAGCTGCTTATTGTCACCAAGGATCTCGGCCCGCAGCGCACTGATTTCGGCGGCGCCCTTGCCAAAGGGGGGCGGCAACTGCAGCCTGGCGTCCACCAGTTCGGTTTCCACCAAGCCCTGGATCCTGAACCCGGCGGAATCAAACATCAGTCGCAGATCGCCCTGCCAGTCGAGGACGCCACTGTAAAAAGGAGTCAGGGGATTGGCCAACTCTTCCGGCAAGGCATCCAGATTCCAGTGGCCATTGAGATCCACCTGTAACTGGTACAAACCCTGATCATCGCCACTTTTAAAACTGAAGCCCAGGGGTTGACCAAACAGCCTGGCGTTTATCCCCTCTCCCCAAACCTTGTCGTTATGGAAATTCACCTTGCCACGGACCCGACTGAGTCTCACACCGGGCTGACTGAGGTACACAGGGGTATTGTCAAACACCACTTCACCGAGGATTTCGGGCCGGGCGCCGTGCCACAGAGGTATGCTTAAATCCAGTTTGCCACTCACATCCCCCAGCACCTGCACCACATCCAGGGTGGCACCCACAGAAGAGGCCAAGGGCGAGCGCTTCAACACTGCGGTTGCCGCCGGCCCCGAGGTAGCCAGCTCCGCTTCAACCCGCAGCAGGCTGTGCTCATCCATGGTGGGAATGTACACGTGGGCGCCATCGGCATTGACATTCAACAGCTTGCCCTTGTCAGCCCAGATATCCATGCGGGCATTTTCGAAGAGGGCCCGTACCTCCAACTCGGTGACCGTCGGCCAATCCGGTTGGAAGGCATAGGCACCTTGCTTCAGGCTGAATCCGGCCTGGAACACCCCCTGGTGCTCGCCGTAGGGGAAATCCCCCAGGAAGCCATGCCAAACCATCTGGGCATCATCGCTGTGGCCGGCCTTGATGGCCCCTTCCAGATAATCGGCCAGGGGCTCGCCCATGGCCTGCCGCGGAAAATAGAGACCGGCCTGGTCGGCGCGCTTAACATCTACTGCCGCCGCCAGCGCCAGATGGAGCCGCTCCTGCCAGCCAAGGCGCATGGCGGCGTCTATGGCAATATCGGCATTGTCCAGCTGGATGCCGGGAAGGAGCAAGGCCTGTTCGGCAAAGTCGACCCTGGCCTTGAAGGGCCTGGCATTCAGCGCCAGCGGCGCTTTGAAACCACCGGCGAAATCCAGTCGATAGGACTGGGCCGGCGCCGCCAGAGTGATGCCATTGGTATCCAGCATCAGGCGGAAATTGGCGGCGTCACTGCCGGGGATCCCTTCAAGGGGCTGCCAGGCCAGATGGCGCAGGGAGGCACTGGCATTCATCCCTGCCCCATTACGAATGACTCTGGCATCGGCAATCTGTCCCTGTGGCGCCAGCTGCAACAATCGCTGTAACTGAGCCTGGCCCACGGTCGGCGCCAAAACTGCCAGGGGCAGCAGCATGGGCAACTCCAGCTGATTGATATGGACGGCCAGGTCGCCATCGGCATACCTGAGCCCGAGCATAAGTTCGGGCCAAGGCTGACCATTACTGGCCAGGGCCAGATCCTGGCTGAGCAGTTGCCAACCGCCCTGCTGTTTGTCTTTAAGCCACAGCAGCTTGCCCTTGGTTATCTCGAAACGTTGGCTGATGTCCTCACCGGGTAACTGCCACTCCAGGTGGCTCGGCTGAAATTGCACCAAAGCCGATTCCAGATGACGACGGTCAAGATCCAGCCAGGCCTGCAGATTCACCACACCGTTCATGGGCAGGGCATCGGTTTGATTGACCAGTTGCTGGCGATGGGAAGCCCAGGCGCCGAGATCCAGCTCCTTTGCTGCCAGATAAAGCTGGCCGCGAATGCTGTCGGGGTCATTGCCATCGCCACGCAGCTCCACCTGCAGACTGAGACTCTCCCGCGCCGATGCCCCCTGCTGCAGGAACAACAAGCCCTCGGCTCTGTGGCGGCCATCGGTGTTAAACCAACGCAACTTGTCGAGGAAGATGGGGCGTATGGTGTGATTCTGGCTGAGCAGCTGAATGCTGACCCTGTCCATGGCAAAACGCTCCAACTGCTCCAGCAGCAGGCGATAAAGCCAATCCAGGTTGACCTCTCCATCCCCGGCCTCGAGTTGGTCGAGATTGATGGCCACCTCGACCCCATCGAACATCACGTTTTCTATCTGCGGCCTGCGATTGACCAGACTTTGCCAGAAATCCAGTTTGAACTCGGTGCGCTGCACTATCAGGGTCACAGGCAATTTCGGCTGGGGCGGCAACACCAGATGGTCGACCGTCAACGCCGGCCCAAAGGCCTGCCATTCGGCGGACAGGGAGCCCAGCTGCACCTGCACCTGGTATTGTTCATGGAGGTAGTCCACCAAGTCCTGCCGTACCTGGGTCAGTTGGGGTAACAGGCCGCGGATCAGGCTGACCGCCAGGGCAAACAGCACCAGCGCCAGTGCCAGCATTTGCAAGCAGATTCGGCCCCAACGGGCAGGCAGGGACAGGGACACTAGACCATCACCACATCGTATTTGTTCTGGGCATACATGGGCTCATTCTGCACCCGAATGCGTTTGCCTATGTAGACTTCCAACTCCGCCAGCAGGTGTCCCTCATCGCCGGAGAGACTGTGGTGCACCGCCGGGGAACAGTAGAGCAGGAACTCGTCCGCCGCATAGGCCTTGTTGAGGCGGATAATTTCGCGGAAGATCTCATAGCTGACGGTTTCCACCGTCTTCATCGATCCCGTGCCCTTGCAGGCAGGGCACTCACCGCAGAGTACATGCTCCAAGCTCTCGCGGGTGCGCTTACGGGTCATTTCCACCAGTCCCAGACCGGAGAAACCGCTGATATTGGTCTTGACCCTGTCCGCCGCCAACGCCGCTGTCAGGCTGGCCAGCACCCGCTGCTTGTGGTCCTCGTTCAGCATATCGATGAAATCTATGATGATGATGCCGCCGAGATTGCGCAGCCGCAGTTGCCGGGCAATGGCCTGGGTTGCCTCCAGGTTGGTGTTGAATATGGTTTCTTCCAGATTGCGGTGGCCGACGAAGGCGCCGGTGTTGATATCGACCGTGGTCATGGCCTCGGTCTGGTCAATGATGAGGTAACCACCGGACTTGAGTTCCACCTTGCGCCCCAGGGCCCGCTGGATCTCGTTCTCCACATCGTACAGGTCGAAAATAGGGACATTGCCCTGGTAGTGTTCAATCTTGTCCGCCAACTCGGGCATGAATTCCTGGGCAAATTGCTGCAATTCCAGAAAGGTACCGCGGGAGTCCACCTGCACCCGGTCCAGCTCCTGGCCGACAAAATCACGCACTATGCGTACCGGCAGTGCCAGATCCTGATACAAGAGGGTCGCGCCCTTACGTTTACGGCGCTCGCTGACCTTGCCCCATACCCGTCGCAGGAACGCGGCGTCCTGGGACAGCTCTTCCTCGCCGACATTCTCGGCCGCGGTGCGGATAATAAAACCACCGTCATCATCAACAAATGGCAGAGTGATGGCTTTGAGGCGGGCGCGCTCTTCCTCGGACTCGATGCGCTGGGATACACCCACATGGGCGGAACCCGGCATAAACACCAGATAGCGGGAAGGCAGGGTAATGTCTGTGGTCAGGCGGGCGCCCTTGGTGCCGAGGGGATCTTTGACCACCTGCACCATGATGTCCTGGCCCTGGCGCACCAGCTCCGCGATGTCGCGCACCACAAAGTTGCCTTTCTCCACATCGGCGACGCACTCGGTGTGGGGCACTATATCGGAAGCATGCAGGAAGGCGGCCTTGTCCAGGCCAATGTCGACAAAGGCAGCCTGCATACCCGGCAGTACCCGGCTGATCTTGCCCTTATAAATATTGCCCACCAGGCCGCGTTTCATGCGCCGCTCTACGTGGACTTCCTGTAACAGGCCGTGCTCCACCAGGGCCACCCGGGCCTCGGTGGGCGTGACATTGATCAGCAACTCGGATCCCATCTTGCGCGGAAGCCTTGCACCTGAATTTCGATTACTTTGCACCGCCACCCCCTCAAGGGAATTGCTTTTGTATCTCGGTTAAGCCCGCAATCACAGCAGGGAAAAAGACTGCAACAGGGCCCGGGTTTCCACCAGCGGCAGGCCCACCACGGCGCTGTAGCTGCCGTCAATGGCGCTGACAAAGGCACCACCCATGCCCTGGATCCCGTAGGCACCAGCCTTGTCCAGCGGCTCACCACTGGCGACGTAAAGGCGGATGTCATCTTCGCTCAGCACACTGAAGCGTACCTTGGTCTGCACCACAGTGCTGCGGGTCTGGTTGCCATCACTGATGGCCACCGCCGTCATCACCAGGTGTTCACGGTCGCTCAATGCGCTCAGCATAGCACAGGCATCCTCCGCATCCCTGGGTTTGCCGAGGATGCGGCCATCGAGCACCACTATGGTGTCAGAACCCAACACCACTGGCTGCTCGAAACCTGATGCCAGTGACAGACCGGCCAGAGCCTTTTCCCGCGCCAAACGCTCCACATGGGCTTCCGGGGTCTCATCTGCCAACGGGGTTTCATCTATATCGGGATTGACCCGTTCGAACCTGAAATCGGCACGTCCAAGCCCGGCTTGCAACAGCAGTTCCCGGCGACGGGGAGATTGGGAGGCAAGTACCAAAGTCATTTCAATTTCCTTTGTTTAGCGGACTTTATAACGACGCCGCAGTCGACGCAGCAGCCAGAAGGCCCAAGGCCAAATAAACAGGCTCGACAGCGCCGGCCAGAACACGTCCACATTGAATTGGGCTTTTTGCAGCACATACTCGGCCCAAAATACCACCAGGTGATAGAGCACTATCAGACTGGTGATCACCAAGGCCTGCTGCCACATGGGAAAGTTGCGCAGCCGCTGAAAATGCAGCACCACCACGTAGGTGACCAGGGAAAATCCCAGGGCCCGAACCCCGAAGGTGGCCCCCAACATCACATCCAGCACCACCCCAAGGAGCCAGGCGGTGAGGATATTGTATCTGTGGGGCAGGGCCATGGCCCAATAGATCATCACCATCAGCAGCCAGTCGGGGCGCCAACCCTCAACCAGCGCCGGCAATGGCATGATTTGAAAAACCAATCCGGCAAGTAAGGTCAACCAGACCACCAACCTGCCTCGGGGAGCCTGTAATGTCATTGGGCCTCCCCTTTGATATCAGCGTCTGCCTCGGCAGCGGGAGGCACGGCCTCCGGTGAATTCTCCACGGCTTTTTCCGGCCAGATCAGCAGCAGATAACGGATCCTGTCCAGGGCCGCCACCGGCTGGGCCGTAACCCGGGCATAACTCTGACCATCGTCACGTTGTACCTGCATGACCCTGGCGACTGGGTAACCCTCGGGAAAACGGTTGCCCAGGCCCGAGGTCACCAGCAGATCGCCGACCTTCACGTCGGTGCTCTTGGCCACATACTTGAGTTCAATCTCGTCCAGCTCGCCTGTGCCATTGGCCACCAGACGCACATCGTTCCGGGTGATGCGCACCGGAATGCCGTGGCTGACATCGGACATCAGCAGCACCCGACTGGTAATGGCACTGACCTGCACCACCTGCCCCACTATGCCCTGGGCGTCCAGCACAGGCTGGCCCACATAAACCGCATGTTGGCTGCCGCGGTTAATCACCACGTACTGATGAAAGGGATCGCTGGCCACCTCGACCACCTCGGCCACCATTTTGCGGGCATCCATGTGCAGTGGCGAGCCAAGCAGGGCCCGCAGGCGCTCATTCTCCTGGCGCAGGTGTTCAAAGCGTTGCAGGCGCTCACTCATCAGCAGCTGCTGGCGCATCAATTCGGCATTCTGGGACTGCAGCATGGCTCGGCTGGCGAGGTTTTCGGCCATCGAATCCAGCATATCGCCGGGAACATTGGCCAGGTATTGCAGGGGACTGAGCAGGGTCGCCATGGATTGGCGTACGGGGTCGAGTCGATCATTGGCCACGATGAGGATCACCGACAATATGATTGCCAGTGTCAATCGGAACTGATTGGACACACCGCGAACAAAAATTGGCTTCATAGAAACTCAAGGCGGTGATTCACCGCCTTATTTGATCAGGGATCAGTTTTCTTCGGAGAAGAGATCGCCACCGTGCATGTCGATCATTTCCAGTGCCTTGCCGCCGCCGCGGGCCACGCAAGTGAGCGGATCTTCGGCCACCATCACTGGGATGCCGGTTTCCTGCATCAGCAGACGGTCGAGATCACGCAGCAGTGCACCACCACCGGTGAGCACCATGCCGCGCTCGGAGATGTCTGATGCCAGTTCCGGAGGAGACTGTTCCAGAGCCACCATCACGGCGCTGACGATACCGGACAGGGGTTCCTGCAGGGCTTCAAGAATTTCGTTGCTGTTGAGGGTGAAGCTTCTTGGCACACCTTCGGCGAGGTTGCGGCCGCGAACTTCAATCTCCAGCACTTCGTCGCCGGGATAGGCTGTGCCGATTGTGTGCTTGATGCGCTCGGCCGTAGCTTCACCAATCAGGCTGCCATAGTTACGGCGCACGTAGTTGATGATGGCGTCATCGAACTTATCACCACCTATGCGCACGGAAGAGGAGTAAACCACACCATTGAGGGAGATGATGGCCACCTCAGTGGTACCGCCACCAATGTCCACCACCATGGAACCTGTGGCTTCGGAAACCGGCAGACCGGCACCAATGGCTGCGGCCATGGGCTCTTCAATCAGGTAAACCTCGCGGGCACCGGCACCCATGGCGGATTCGCGGATGGCACGACGCTCAACCTGGGTGGCTCCCACAGGCACGCACACCAGCACACGGGGGCTGGGGCGGAAAAAACTGTTGTTGTGCACTTGTTTGATAAAGTGCTGCAGCATCTTCTCGGTCACATAGAAATCGGCAATCACACCGTCCTTCATCGGACGTATGGCCTGGATGTTGCCTGGGGTACGACCCAGCATCTGCTTGGCCTCGGTCCCCACGGCTGCCACGGATTTCTGGCCAGAGCTGTTGCGCTCACCACGTATCGCCACCACCGAAGGCTCATTCAACACTATGCCTTCTTCACGAACATAAATTAAGGTGTTAGCTGTACCCAAATCGATCGACAGATCGTTAGAAAAAATGCCACGCAGCTTCTTGAACATGTAACTAGCCTGTATTCTGTGGAGCCAGAGAAAGAAAATCAGCTAACTTTATCAATGCCACCCTGATTCCACAAGACCGCGGGGGTTAACATTCGCTAATGAAGTGATTTTTTTTGAATCAAAGGTTTTTTGAACAATTTCACCAGCCTTAGCGCCTAAAAAAACAGCGCAACGGAGCGCTGTTTTGTTGACAGTCGTCAATAGACCTCACGCCAGTAGATCACCTTGTCATGACCCCGATAACGGCCGAAATAGGCACTGGCCCTTGGGTTACTCAGGGCATTGGCATCCAGGCCATTCCAGTTCCAGTACCACTGTAACCACAGGGGTACCTCAAGGGGGGCCGTCACCTGTCCGGTATAGCCCCCCAAAGTGCCAGCGGTGAGGGCGCGCCACAGCAGGTTGAAGTTCCCGGCGGCGGCCTCAGTCATAGTGCCAGGCCCCGCAACAAAACGCTCAACCTCTTGATTGACGCCCAGCGCCGGGTTAAAGCCATAACCCAACACAGTATCATCCACCTGAGTGGCCAATGCCGGCGCAAAACTGCTGCAACTGTCGCTGAGATTAAGCGCCCAGGCGGACCCATTCCAATACTGCACCCGACCCGCCATGGTGAGCCACTGATCCTCGGGGCCATAGGTATTGTCCAGCACCACCCGGCCATGGAAGTAGCTTTGGCTGGACAGGGCGATGGCATCACAATCATCTGTGTCGGCACAATTACCCGTGGTGGCGGCATTCATATCGGCAGCCGTGAGCGCGACCTTATCCGTATCCGCCACCTTGATCCCCAGCATGGCCGCATCGAAGGGACCATCCACGCCCGGCGCCGGTAAGCGAGCGACGCTGGTGGTGAAGTCCAGCGGCAATTCAACCCCCCCCTTATCCCAGGAGGGCAGATCGGCAATGCGATCACCCAGGTCCTTACCATCGTCGTTATTTTCCAGCACCAACAGGGCCATGCCCTTGGCAAACTCCCCCCGATAGTTTTGGGTCACCTCATCCTTTGTGTTCAGGGCCCGCAAGCTCAAGCTTAAGCCGAAGGGCTGATCGAGGTAACTGAAGTTGCCTGTCCCACAGGCGGCTAATACGCTGGGGTCCTGCAATTCAAACCTGGCGGGAATAAAGCGCCCCACATAGCCAGTGCTGGCCTTGGGAATGCTGTAAAAGTTGGAGCCGAGATAGGTGGCGGGAGGCGCGGCGGTAAATTTAAATACTCCCACTTCACTGATGGCCTGACTCTGGATATTGAGGCCGGCCGTCGCCATCTGATGATTGTACTCTTGTGTGGTCAGGGTGCCCGGCTCACCGCCGCTGGGCGCCACCAACTCACTGCCAAGCACTATGTTGGCTTGGGCATAATTGGGCGTGGTCGGGTTATTGCAATAATCGCTGTCGTTATCAGACTCCCAGGCCATGGCCTGGAGCTTGAGATTAAAGCTCTCACCGGCTTGTTTATAGGCGGGGCAAGAGGCATCGCCTGCAGCGCACACAGCACCGGGATCTTCGGGCACGACACACAGGCCCACGGGGAAACTGACGAAGGTGTCTGAGCCCGACATAGACAGCTCCGCATCTTCGCCGCTACCGGAATAACTCAAATTCAACTGCAACTGGCCCGCATCGGGATAATTGACCTGAATGGTGGCCTCACCTGCTCCATCAAAGCTGAGGTTTTGAACCGTGGCATCGGCCTGACTGGCACCTATCGCCGTGTTATTGACCGTCACCTTGGCATTGCTTGCCTGAGTCGTGGCATTTGGATCCAAATAGTCACTCCACAGGCTCAGGCTCTTAGTGGTGCTGACAAAGGCGGGCGCGCAGCTCTGGCTGCTGTCATCTTTTTTCACCGCCATGACCTTGATACCTTCCGCTGCCTTATTGGCCAGCTTATCCGGCACCTCAAACACTAAACCGCTGTCGGCAAAACTCAAGGTACAGGCCGCGACACTCGGCGCCAAAGCCCCCAAGCGGCAGAGGGTACTGTTTAATTCAGATGGAGTTGAAGAGCCGATGCCAAGGGTGATGGATTCAGTGGTGGTGCTTCGCAGTGACAGCGAGGTCGAGCCACCACTGAAACTGACACTGTTGCCGCCCACCCAATAGGCAGAGGAAGAACCGCTGACTAGCAGGTTGGCCTGCACCGCATCCGTAATCAGGGAACTGCAATCGCCATTGGCACAGGCCTTGAGGGTCACAGTCTCGGCCTTACAGGTCAGGGGATTGGCCGACAGCTGGAATTCAAAGTGATCCACCAGCGCCGAGGCGTCGGTGCACATGCCACCGAAATCGGCCTTGTCTATAATGCTTAAATCCACATCGGCATAGGCGTTGCCGCTGAAGCTCAGGCTGCCGCCGCTGGCCATGGCCCCATCTATTGTTGCCTGGCCGCTGAAGGTTGCAGTACCGGCCACATAGACTATGGCATTGATGTAATTCTGCCCCGAGATATGCACATTGCCACGGACAAAGATCAGCAGATTTTCCGGCTTACCCGAGGCATTGATATTCGCCTGTGTCAGGTCCAGATTATCAAAATACAGTCGGGTGGTGGTGCCGCTGGTACTGATGTAATTACCATGGCTGAAACTGCCATCACTGAAGTTGAAATCACCCGCAGCAAAGCTGTCGCTGCGGTTGCAACTGCGGGTATGACCATGGGTGTAACAAGTAAAGTCACCGCGACTGGATTCAAGCCCCGAGGGAGGCGCCAGGCCGTTGGGGTTGTGGGAACCGGTTGGCGGGTCGGTAAAAATATCCGAGCAAAGTGGCACGGCCTGCAGCGAGGGCGACAGCAAGATAAGCGAGAGGCCAACGCAAGTTAGGCGGCAAAGATTAGGCAACCAGTTCCAGTTAATAACCACGGGCTGTGACCTCCACCTGACGACTGACCCGGATATCGCCGCTGGCGCACACAGCATGGCTTTGCAGCAGGTACTGGGTCATACCCGAACCCGTGATGGCTTGACAGGAAAGGGACACCTGGCAGGCGTGAAAGCCCAGTACGTTGGGTGGCGTCCAGTCACTGTCAACCGCAGAGCAACCGGGTTCGGCGCCATCCAGGGGAAACAAGCGTGCCATGGCCGCATCGGCGCCACTGTTGGCCGCCGCCAGCGCCCGGGTGCCCCAGACCTCCTGATTGAGGGCGCTGTCGCTGTCACTGGCCATATTGATCAGGGCCGCCGCCAACAGAAACATGGCCGTCAGCACAAAGATGCCAATCACCAGGGCGCTGCCGCGCTGGCGACGTCGAAACTGTATGGCCCGTTCGGCCCCGGTTGGCTTAGGGAACATTGATCACCTGCATTTGATGCTGGTAACTGAATACCTGGCCATTAACATTGAATCCCAGATCCAGCTGTACCATGGCATTATTGAGTAAGGTGGCGCCATAAAGACTGAGCGGACTGGCGGTGGCAATGTGCTGCGCCATCAAGGACTCTGTGGCCCCCTGGGACAGCATGTCGGCCGGAGACGCCTGGGTTGCCAGCAGGGAATAATTACTGTAATGCCACAAGGAAATATCACCGCTGGCCAAGGTCTGGATAAAGCAGTAACTCAGGGCCGTGGTGGCAAAATAAACCCGCTGCCGCGGCGAGGCCTCCACAAAGCGGAACGCCGAAGCAAAGGTCAGGTTCAGCTCGTTGGCACTGACACTCACATCCTGCAAAGCGACCCGCTTGCCCGTATCCCCGGCCGCAGCCTGATACACCTCATCCGCCGTCAGGGGATAGACAAACAGCCACTGCCCGCTGGCCACCCGGGAGGAACCGGAATCCAACAGCGCCGTGCCCGTGGTGGAGGCTGAGTCGGGAAACACCGGCAGTACTATGTAGCTGGAGCTGCTGACCACAGGCACCAGCTCCAGGCATTGCCAACTGCGGCTGCCATCGGAGCCGCTGGCAAGTCTCAAACTGCCCGGCAGGGATTGGCGTACGTCCCGGGTCATACGCTCCAGGGCGAAGCGACTCTCGGCCATCACCTGATCCACGGCACTGGACTCGACAAAAATCCGGGTGCCGAAAATGATAAAGCTGCTGACGCCCACCACCAGCACCCCGAGGATGATGATGACGGTCACCATCTCCACCAGGGTAAAGCCCAAGCTGCTCTTGAATTGGCGCATCAGTAATTACTCCTGAGCGCGTGGTAAGTGATCACTTCACCGGCGGGTGTGGTCACGTCGACCTGAATGAGCTTCTCATGGTCAGCCTGCTGGTTGCTGACGGTCACCAGCAGCTTAAAACGCGGGTAGCGGTCGGCATAGGTATCGCTGCTGCCGAGCAGGGTGGCGGTTTCATTCAGACCGTTAAAATCATCCACATCATCAAAGTCGTTGCGCTCTTCACCACTGTCCCGCCCCAGACTGCTGGAGCATGGCGCCCCCGAAGGAGATCCACAGGCCGGGGTACCACCTATGGCGCTGGCCTCATCGAAGCGTTTGCCCCAGATCTCATTCAGAATCGAATGGGCCAGTTCGGCGCTGCGTACCCGGTAAAGGTTAACGGCTGCCCGGTCGGCCTGGGGAAACAGCATGGTCGACATCATCACCAGGGCTATGCCGATAACCAGCATGCCGACCACCAACTCAATCAGGGTGAAGCCCCTTCCTTTAGCGCTTGTGGAGCCATATCTACAGGACAAAGAGCTACAGGGCTTAGAGGTACAGGGCATAGAGTTACGGGGTAAAGAGTTACAGGGCATAGATATAGCCCTCCCGGCTGATGCCGATTTGCAGCGCTCCTGTTTGCAAACAAGGACCGTTACAGCCGCTGCCCGGCAAGCGGCCCAAGGCGTCGAAATCGAGATTGAAGGTGTCGCTGCCTCCGGCCACCAGGGTCAGGGTGGTATCCCCCTGAAGCGACTGCCAATCACTGCTCCATTGCTCAGTGCCACTGCACAGAGCACCGCTGCGACCATCGAAGCGCTGCTGGCGGTAACCACTGCCACTTAACACCTGGATGCGCACGCATTGATCGGTATTGTTGAGCGCCATCAGCTGGGCCTGCCGTAACCTGGAAATCAGCTCGCTGCGCAGCCCATGGTCGCTGTAGTCACTCTTACCAAGCAGGCGCGGCAAGGCCACCACGGCCAGTATCCCGATAAGGAGTATGGTGGTGACCAGTTCAATCAGGGTAAATCCCTGTCTGTGCCGTCGATAAAAAAAGTGAGAGCCAAACATTGGCCGCCCCGCGCCGGAAATCGTCCTTTCCAAGTTTCCAACATGGACGGCAAATAGGCAAATACTTGATGTGCAAGATGTTAAATAGACAAGAAAAAGGCCCGCTAGGCGGGCCTTTAGAACCTTGTATAGCAATTAGTAACAACTATTAGCAGTCAGTAACCGTCAACACGTACTGCGGTAAAGTCGTTGAAGTCGCCGGAGTGTAATTCAGGCGACAAGCATCACTACCCTTCTTGCCTTTGGGAACGATGATGAAGGATGAGTCGCTGACATAAATAACACCATAGTCTTGGTTAGCTACTGCAGTGTCTGTACCCGTGATGGCCTCGAAGGTCATCTCCATAGCCTTATCAAGGTTGGTCTTCACGGTTGCTGAGTCAGTGGCACTGTCCAGATAACCATAGTCCGTTGTCACACTCAGGCTGTTACCAATAGATACAGATGCACCTGTAGCTTTTTCCTGCCCGGCCAAGGCTGCTTTCGAGTAAATCAGAGAGTTGGCCCCCTGTAACGCCGCTTTAACCCCTTCAACGGTTGCCTTGCGAGCATCGCCCTGCAGGTTAATAAACTTGGGCGCTGCGGTAACCGCCAGAATGCCGAGGATGATGATCACCACCACCAATTCGATCAGGGTAAAACCTTGTTGTTTTTGCATACGCATAAAAAATTCCAGTTCCAGTGTGATGGCCCAGAAACATCCTGCCTCTGACCCCAATTGTTGTTTTTATAGCACGACCTGTTCCCTGCTCGCCTGTTTCAATCTGTTAATTTGTGAAGCTGAGCACCTGCCCCGTGCCCGGGTTATAGGTGATACCGAGGGCACCTGTGGTGGCCAGATCCGGCACGGGTGTGGGCACACCGCTGCTTTGGTCCAGCACCAGGGAGGCAACCTGGTGATAAACACACAGGTCCAGGTTGGCCACCGCGGTGCCATTGAGCGCCGTGGCGCTGCCACCCGAACCATCAATCACCCGCACTGTGTAGCGCTGGTTACGGGCATCCTGGTTATACAGCACGTTACGGGGCGCACTTTGCAATATGGTGTTAAACACTTCCTGGCAACTGGCATCGGTCATTGAAGTGGCCGAGGTGTTGACCAGGCCCGTGGGATAACCAAAGCGGGTATCCAGGGCAATGCTGGTACCATCAAGCAGCACGCTGGCATTGTTGCGACCGTCCACTTCCCATTGGGCACGGACAAAACCCACGGCGGTGGACAGGCCACCGGTGACGCCATCAACGCTGGCAGCCTCGGCATCGTCGGTCACATTGAGGAATCTGGGAATAGCCGTCACGGCCAACAACCCCAGGATCACTATGACTATGACCAGCTCGATCAGAGAAAAACCCTGTTGCTTTGCTTTCATACTTGCCTCCGTAGCGATTTTTCCATTGTAGCAGCTAAATAAACCATTAAAAGTGTTTTAAATAACAGATAATTACTCTTGGGAGGCCAAGAGAAGTTTACCCGACGACAGGCCGTATTCCAGCCTGTCGCCATCATGTGTTGTGAAGGAGCAAATATCCGCTTCGACGCTGTAATCGGCACTGACCAAACCCGACTCGGGTTTGACACTCAGCAGTGCTTGCCACAAACGGGCGCAGCCGTCGGCGCTCGCCTCATCGGGCACTGGCCAACCGCCCTTGGACATCTTCACCACAGAGCGACCGCCGTCACCGGCCCATTGCAGCATGACTTCCCCCGGCTGCCCCTGACTCAGCCACTGGGAGCGGGCCATGCCCAGCACATTCAGCAAGCGGCTGTGTTGCAGTGCCAGGCCATTACCGGCAACGGATTCCAACCCGGAAAAATAACGCCAGCCCAATCCCCCCAAAATCAGCAGCAGCAGGATCAGCGCCGTCAGGGTGCGGAACACCCCCATCAATTCGCCCTCCACCTCCCGCTGGGGTTGCATTCAGTGGCCTCCCTTGACCACGTTGAGCATGTCCCACATGGGCAGGTAAATGCCCAGGGCCAGGATCAAGACTATGCCGGCCACTATGCCGATCAAAATGGGTTCCAGCTTGGCGGTCAGGTTTTTCAGATCGTAATCCACCTCACCCTCGTAGAAATCGGCAGCATCATTGAGCAGCTGATCTATCTGCCCGGTTTCCTCACCCACGGCCACCATCTGCAGCACCAGCGGGGTAAACAGCTGGCTGTGATTGGACACCCTGAGCACGGACTCACCGGCCTCTATGCCGCGGCGCATACCCACTATCCTGTCGTGCATAAAGGCGTTATCGACCGCATCGGCCACCAGGCTCAACGCCTGGGTCATGGGCACACCGGCACTGAGCATCATGGCGAAACTGCGGCAATAGCGGGCCAGGGTCGAACGCTCGATAATGGAGCCCACCGCCGGAATATGCAGTTTCCACTGATCCCACTGTTTCTCGCCCTGTTCGCTGGCATGCCAATAACGTATGCCGATAATGACGCCCAGCAGCCCCAGCAACAGCAGAAACCAGTAATGAACAAACAGGTTGGAGGTAGCAATCAGCAGCTTGGTGGCCCAGGGCAGATCGGCACCAAAGCGGGAAAACATGTCGGCAAATTTGGGGATCACCATGATATTGAGGATCACCATGGCGATGGCGATGGCGATCAGTACAAATATCGGATAGCGCATGGCGGATTTGATCCGCCGCCGGGTTTCCTGCTCCCGCTCGATATAACCCGACAGTTGCAGGAAGATGTCCTCCAACTTACCTGTGTTCTCCCCCACGTGCACCATGGAGACAAACAGGGCGTTAAACACATCGGGATGTTGATTCATGGCCGATGACAGGCTGCGCCCCGCGGTGAGCTGCTCGGAAATATCCTGCAAGGCCTCCTTCATCCGGGCCGAATGGCTGGATTCGGACAGGCCGGCAATGGCCCTCAGAATAGGAATGCCGGAGCGGGTGAGTGAATACATCTGCCGGGTAAAGATTTGCAGCTCGTCGAGACTCACCTGCCGGGCAAACAGCTTTTCCAGGCTGAAACCTTGCCTGGACTTAGTGGCGGTCAGCTCCAATGGGATCACCGCCCGGGCCAGCAGCTGGTCGGCGGCGGCGTGTTCGCTGGCCGCCTCCAACTGCCCGGTTACCTGTTGGCCCTGGGCATTACGGCCACGGTAGTGGTACAGGGGCATTTTCAGGACTCCCACTCAAACTGCTGCATGTCTTCGGCAAGGGATTGTGGGCTGTCTGACATGTCCTCCACCAGACGGGCCACCTCTTCAATGGTGGTCATGCCTTCACGCAGGTAGCCCATGGCCGATTCCGCCAGCGGGGTAAAATTGGGACTCTGATAGGCAGCATGGGCAAAGGCCTGGGGATTGCCGGTTCGCATGGCATCCACCATGGCTTCATCCAGCTCCAGGATTTCAAAGATACCTATACGGCCGCGATAGCCTGTGCCGTTGCAGCTCTGGCAGCCGCTGCCCATGCGAAAGCGGGCATTGCTGAAATCCAGCTTGCTGACGCTGGCAAGCCAGGCCCGGTCCTGGGCCGAGGGCTGATGCTCGGCGGCGCAGTTCTGGCACACCCGCCGCACCAGACGCTGGGCTATGATGACCCGCAGCGCGCTGGCCACCAAATAGGCGGCCGCGCCCATGTCCAGCAGACGCAGGGCCGAGGTCACCGCGTCGTTGGTGTGCAGCGTCGACAGGACGAAGTGACCCGTGAGCGCACCCCGCAAACCGATTTCCACCGTCTCCTGATCGCGCATCTCACCCACCATGATGATGTCCGGATCCTGACGCAGAGTGGTGCGCAGCACGTTGGAGAAGTCCAGGCCTATCTTGTGGTTGACCTGCACCTGGTTTATCCGCGGCAGCTGGTATTCCACCGGATCTTCCACCGTGATTATCTTGCGGTCGGCGGTATTGAGCTCGCTGAGAATGCCGTAAAGCGTGGTGGTTTTACCGCTGCCCGTTGGGCCTGTGACCAGCAGCATGCCGTGGGGACGCTTAATCTGGCGCCTGACTCGCTCAAGGATATGGGGCGGCATACCGGTTTCATTCAGGGTCAGCAGGCCGGCGGATTGGTCCAGCAGACGCATCACCACGGATTCACCGTGATAAATCGGCATGGTGGACATACGTACATCTATCTTGTGACCCTTGATTTCCATATGGAAACGGCCGTCCTGGGGCAAACGCTTCTCGGAAATATCCAGTCCGGCCATCAGCTTGAGCCTGAGCACCAGGGCCGCGGCGATATTGACCTCTTTGAGCACGTTTTCCTGCAGCAGGCCATCGACACGCTGCCGGATCCGCAGCGACTTGTCACCGGGTTCAATGTGAATGTCCGAGGCTCGCATCTGCACCGCGTCTTCGAAAATGGACTGCAGTAACTTGACCACAGTGGTTTCGTTATCGCTGTCGCCCTGGGTCAGGGCCGCCAGATCAAAGACCTCGTCGGCGGCATATTCCTCCTCCAGCTTGCCGGCTATCTGGGCAATCTGATCGGTGCGCCGGTACAGGTTATCGAAGGCCTGCATCAGCTGGGCCTCGGGGGACACGGCCACATTGATGCGCTTGGGCGCCAGCAATAACTCCAGGTTATCCAAAGCCTGCAGATCCGCAGGGTCGCTCATGGCGACCAGCACCTCGTCCCCCAAATCCTCCAGCACCAGGGCGCGGTAGCGCCTGGCCTGCACTTCGGACAGCAGGTTAACTACCGCAGGTGGCACGGGGCGGCGGCTGATATCCAGAAAGGGAATATTGAGCTGGTGCGACAGGAAGGTCAGCAACTGGGTCTCGGAAATAAAGCCCAAATCAATCAAGGTATGACCCAGCTTGCGGCCGGTTTTCTTCTGCTCCGCCAGCGCCTGTTGCAGCTGCTCCTCACCGATTATCTGCTCGGATACCAGAAGATCGCCAAGGCGCATCTTGAGTTTCGGTTTCATCGGTTCTCTCCCAACTGCATCAATCTGTGTTCCATAAAATCCCGCGCGTCGCGGGACAGGCCGTCAAGCCCCAAAGCCCGACGGTAAGCCGTTACAGCCTGCACATACTGTCCCTGGGCATCCTGGGCATAAGCCAACCCCAGCCACCAACGGCCCTCGTTCGGCTGCAAGGCGGTCAGCGCAGCATAGGCCTGTTCCGCCAGGCGCTGGTCATTCTGGCGCCGAGCCAGTTCTGCCAGTTGCAGCCATTTATCCAACGCCAGACTGTCGCTGTCGGCAATGGCGTCCAGGGTCAGGCGCGCAGCGGCCTCCTGCCCTTGCGCCATTTGCACCTTGGCCAGCAGGATTCTGAATTCGGTGATTTCCGGAAATTGGCCTATGCCAGCATCAAGCAGCATAATGGCCTGGGCCAATTGGCTGCGGCCGAAAAGCAGCGCCACCAGCGCCTTGCGTGCTTCGTGATGGGCAGAATTTTGCGCCAGGGCACGACGATAGGCCCGCTCCGCCTCCGCCACTTGGCCTTGCTCCTGGGCTGCAAGGGCTTCCATATAGCTTTTTTGGGCCAGCTCCTCCGGGCTGAACTTGACCTCGGTAATGGCGAGGGAGCCGCTGTCGGCAATAGCTGGTGAAGGCACACTTTGCCGGCGGTCATCCAGCTCAACCGGCAGCGCCGTTGTCAGCGGTTCGGCCACAGGTTCAGTCGGTGCTTGCTGCTCACCGGAATGCGGTTCATCGCTCTTTGCCAAAGCCGGGGTCGCAATTAACGCAGCAGGCGCAGTGGCTGGCGAGGTTGTGACAGGTTCATCAACGGCATCAGAGGTCGGAGTCAGGGTTTCGGCAACTGCCGGTTCAACCGAAGCTACCTGATTTTGTGCGGCCGCAACATATTCCGGTGCCGGAGCAGCAGCCGGTACCTTGGCCGCTTCGCTCCACAGCTGCCAAGCTGCCATCAACAAGGCCGCGGGCAGCAACCACCACAGCATGCGGATACGGCTTGGCCGCGATTCCTGCATGGCATTGGGCAAGACCTTGGGCATGGCGCTCAGGCTATGGGGTTGCCGGCGCTTGTCGAGATCCTTGAGCATCTGATTAATTACGCTCACAGACCAGCCCCCCATTGACCGACGCCACCGAACCAGAACACCAGGCTGGTCAGCAGCGCCCCGCAGGCCAGCCAACCGGCCCAGCTTAACGGCCATTGGCCCTGGGTGGCATCTTCTGTGTCTTTAATGGCAGCCCGCAACTGGCTGCGGCTGGGCCTGGAGTCGCCTGCGCCAAAGGCCAGCATCAGGGCCTTGTGGGCCAGGATATTCAATAATCTGGGGATCCCGCGGGATGCCCGCTGCAACAGCCTGGCCTCGGCCGCACCGAACATGGGGGCGCCCTGAAACCCCGCCACGGCCAGGCGATGATTCAGATAGGTCTGGGTTTCGCGCTCATTCAGGGGCCGCAGTCTATAGCTGAAGGTGATCCTTTGCCGCAATTGCCTGAGCTCCGCACTTGCCAGTCGCTGGTCCAGCTCAGGTTGGCCAAACAGCACCACCTGCAACAGTTTACGGGTCTCGGTTTCCAGATTGGTGAACAGCCTCAGGGTTTCCAGACTGTCGGTCGGCAGCGCCTGGGCTTCGTCGAGAATCAAGACCACGGCATGACCGTGGGCCGCCAGCGCCAGCAGTTGCTGCTGGATCAGACTGGTCAGTTGCTGCTGGTCTATGTTGGCCGAGTATTTCAGCCCCAGCTCAGATGCCAGGGCCCAACGCAGCTCGCTTGGGCTGAGACAGGGATTGGGCAGGTAAGCGCAGCGCAGCGGTGGCGGCAATTCATTGAGTAACTTGCGCAGCAGCAAGGTCTTGCCTGTGCCCACCTCGCCTGTGACCTTGATAAAGCCTTCCCCGGTCTGCAATGCGGTCTGCAGCACCTGCAAGGCCTCGACATGGGGTGTCATGGCGAGGAAAAAGCTGGTGTTTGGCGTCAGCGCAAAGGGCGCTTCGCTTAAGCCAAAGTGCTGCAGATACACGGTTATTGCCCCTCGGGATACCAGCGATCCAGCAAGGCTTTGGACCGTTCCAGCTCCTGTTGCCAGGTGTCGGCACCGACCACGGTCGGCTTGAGCAGGATCACCAGCTCGGTTTTTCGGGTCAGTTTGCTGCGATTGGTGAAGGCCTCACCCAGGAAGGGAATATCTCCCAGCAAGGGCACCTTGGACACCTGCTCGGACTGCTCACTCTTCATCAGGCCGCCGATAACCACCACATCGCCGGACTGGGCGCGGATAACGGTATCAGACTCACGGATTTCACTTTGGGCCAGGGGCAGGTCCAGCTCGGCATCGCTGACCCGGATATTTTTGTTCTGTTCGGTCACATCGGTCACCGAAGGATGGACGTGCAACAACACATTGCCCTGCTCATCGATTTGCGGTGTGACATCCAGTGCTATCCCGGAGAAGAAGGGGGTCAGTTCCACCTGGGGGGTGGTCACTGGGGTATTGCTGACCACAGTGGTGGAAGACACTTCGGTGACAAAATACTCGTCCTTGCCCACCTTGATCACCGCTTTCTGGTTATTGGAGGCGGTCACGCGCGGGCTGGACAACACATCCACGTCGCCCTGGGTATCGAGCAGGGTGATCATGGCGCCAAAGTCGGCCCCCTTGACGGAAAGAGAGGTCATGCCACCCAAAGCCTGGGTGATTTGGTTCCCGAAGGCGCCAGCGCCTGTGTTAAAGGTGACCTGGGTATTGCCATTGCCAAAGGCCGTGCCCATCACATCCTGCCACTGGATCCCCTGCTGATAACCATCGGACAGGGTCACTTCAAGAATTTTGGCCTCCAGCACCACCTGACGCTGCAGGTGGGTTTCGGCAGTACTGAGGAAATGACGGATCTGGCGCAACTCATCGGGGAAGGCCCGCACAGTTACCAAGCCCGCCTGGGGGGTCACCATCACCTGACGTCCGTCCGCGCCCACCATGGACTCCAGGGTCAGTTTCAACTCACTCCAGAAGTCCGTCTTGGTTTGGGAACGGATAAAGGTGCCGTTGATGGTATTGTTGCTGTTGTTGCCGTTATTGCCCGAGCCATTATCCGAGCCGGAGCCATTGTTATTGTTGCTGTTATTGCTGTTGTTATTGTTGTTGCGGTTATTGTCCGACAAGCGGCCCGAGCTGACTGAGGTCAGCGACAATCCCTGACGTTCCATAAAGAGGTAATTGACCGGGAAGGTCTCGGTACGCATCCCGGCAGGGAAAATCTGCAGCACCTTGCCCTGACGGTTGATCTCATAACCATAAAGATCTTCCACCACCTGCAGCGCCTCACTCAGGGTCACACCCTTGAGGGACAGGGAGATGCGCCCCTGCACATCGGGATGCACCGCGACACTCAGGGGGGTGCCCTTCACCAGGCTGGGAAAAAACACCCTGGCATCCACATCGTTGGCAGCCACATCGAAGCGGCGCTCGACCGGCAGCTGTGGCGCCAATTGTGTCTTGGCGGCCCCCAATTCCTGCATGACAGCGGCGGGCAATTGCACCGGAGGCGGCGTGGGCTTTTCGGCTTTGGCTTGGGTCGCCTGATTCAGCTCCGCTTTGGATTCTTTCGGTTGGGGTCTGTCCGTGGTTTGACAAGCCACCAGCAACAGGGACAACAGAGGGGTGAGGTAAAGGCCTGGCTTCATCTTGTTATTTTCCTATCTCTCTGTAACCGGCTTGAACAAGGTCAGCCGTGAACCATCGGATAACTGCAGGTAATCCGCGCCAATGGCCGTGATCCTCAGCCCATTGAGCTGATCCCCCACCGCCACTATGCGGTTGCCCACTATGGCAAAGGCCTCTTTACCATTGCGCACTATGCTTTTGAGCCCACCCTGACTGTGGGTTTCGCCAGCGGTGGCGTACATGGCCGGGCGGGTGGGATCCTGAGCCGCAGTCAGAGCGAGCGGCAACAGCCCCAACAGCAATACACTAATCCTTGGCAACACTGATAAAGTCCTCATTGATGCTCAGGGTATAAAGCAGCAGCTCCACTTCCGCCCCGGGATAATCCTTCACCTGGTAATCCAGGCGCTTCCAATACAGCTTGGTGGGCATGGACTCCAGTGCCTGCATAAAGCGCAGCAGCGAGAAAAAATCGCCACTCAGCTTCATACGCATGCCATGGGAGTACAGATTCAACTTCTCGGTTTCGCCCACCTGCAGCAAGGGTTCGGGGGCAATGGAAGCAAACTCCTGCAACTTGAGTCCGGGCATGGACTCCAACATTCGGTTGAGCAACCCGGGCATGAATTTCGCCGGTACCATGGCCACCATTTGCTCATCGAGCCTGGCATCCAGTTGTTGTTGCTCAGCGGCCAGCTGGCTCAGCCGCTGCCGGTAACTGGCATTGGGATCCAGTGCCAGCCGCTGGCGGTACAGTTCCAGCTGCTGCACCGAAATCTCGTTTTCCTTCACCAGGGATTTGAGCCTGAGGTTCATCGCCTGGGTTTGCTGCCACAGGGCATCCAAAGGCTGCATCAGCACCACGGCCAGCAGCACCAGGGTTGCCAGGGCAATCAGGCCGCGCTCGCGGCGGCTCAAGCCATTGTATTTTTCGGCCAGTTCACGGACTGCACTCATGGCTTGACCTCCTCTGGTTCAGAGGTCAACACAAAGCCCAGGGGCTTGTCTTCCCCCCGGCTCATGGTCATGGCGGCAAACGATTGGCCCCTCAGGGTGTTACTCTGCTTCAGGCGCTCTACCCACTGGGGGACATGAGCCGGCTTAAGGGTGTAACCGCTGAAACGGTAACGACCTTCTTCGGCCAGGATCCCGTCAAGCCACAGGCTGCCATCGGCGGCCTCCGCCAACTCCAGCAGCAAAGGTGCAAACCCCTGGCTCGCCAGTTGGGTACGCAGGCCAAGCTCACTGAGCAGGCGTTGCTTCAGCTCCAGCTGTGCCGCTTCCAGCTCCACCTGATGGATAAGCGCAGGGTCGGCCTTGTGCCGCGCCAGAGCCTGTTCCTGCAACTGTTTGTCGCTATCGAGTTGCTGTTTGCGTTGTTCCGCCATTCTGAGCTGGCCCTGCAACTGCAATTGCTGCCAATACACCAGGCCCGTGGCGCCAATACCCAGCAGCAACACCAGGGTCACAGTGCGTCCCAACGCCGCCAGGGTCAGGCGTTGCCTCAGTGGCAACAGCGACCTGTCGTAGAGGTTTATCCGCGTCTTGCTCACAGCACCTCCGGGGCAAATTCGGCCAGTCCCAGGCGGGCAAAGGTACCGGCCACAGAGTCTGTTTCCAGATAATTGACTTTCTGATTGAAGTTGGCGGCCAACAGGCGGCTCAATGCCCTGCCCGAACCTTCGACCAGAACCTCAATGGAGGCTACCGGTGCCTGGCGCAGCTGGCTCTCGAAATAATCCATGGAGCGCTGGATTTCCAGACTGAGGTTGTCGGCCACACCGTAGGTCAGGTCCTGCTCGCTGAGGCCGTTGAGTTCACGAAATCCCCGCACCCGCCGCTGCATCCACAGCTCGCCCTCACGCACCACGGTAAGCAGCAAATCCTGCTCAGGCACATGACTGACCACCAATCTGGCCGGGGAATCCTTACCCCAGAGACGACTGCTGACCAGCTCTTCGATACTGATCCCCATCAGCTCACAACCCACGTCATCGGCGGCTTTCACCAGGGCCTGCAATTCCGGCTTGGCACTGCACACCACGGTCAGCTTATTGCTGCCGGCAACCGGAGGGCTGAAGTAGTCGATTTGCAGCTTATCCAGGGGTTCACTGACCATGTCCTTGATGGACCACACCAGGGCCTGGGACACTTCTTCCTCAGGCACAGCGGGCTTATCCACGGTCAGCAGTTGATAACGGGCGGGACAGAGCACCAACGCCAGACTCAGTGGCCCCAGGCGCTGACTCAGGGGGGCCATCAGCGCAGACCAATCTTTGTCATCAATGGGGAATTGCAGCACTTCGGGATCTTTTCCCGGTTGCGGCAGGAAGACCCAGGCATAGGACTCGCCAAGAAACAGGCCGGCGGGCCGCTTGCTTTGGTTGGCTTTCCAGAAGGACAAACGTGCCAAGAAACTGTTTTCCATTGTGAATGCCCGATATTCCTCTGTCCATTAACGATCTCGGGATGCCCTGAAGAGCCTTGAGCCCTCCTCCCCGAAACCGCGCTGAAGCTGATACCACCAAGGCTGGCGCCCCGGTGATTTACTCAGTAATTATTTCTTTTTTAATAATATTTATTATGCAGGGAAATCCCACTCTAAGATAGGCCCATGACCGGCCATTCACAAGTGCGCAACAGCAAAATGCCACTCAGGTCTCACTCGGGTCGCCGAAATAGCTGCCCTGGGCGGCACTGACCCCCAAAATCTGCAGGGTTTGCCATTCTTCAAAGCTGCCCACGCCCTCGGCACACACCTGCACTTCGGTGCGGTACAAGCTGCCGATGAGACTGCGAACAAACAGTTGATTTTCAGGACGAAGATCGATTTGACGCACCACGGAACGGTGTAACTTGATCAGGTCAAACTTCAATTCCTTGATGTACTGGGTGCTGACCACTTGCTGCCCCACGTGGTCGACACACAGGCGCGCCCCCATCTTGCGCAGCATATCCAGTCTGGGCTCCAGGGCTTGCCTGTGCTTGATGACAGTATCTTCGGTGAGTTCGAAAATCAGCCTGGACGCCAAATGACGGTATTCCAGCAAGGTCGTCTGCAACCAACGCACAAAGGCGCGGCTTTGCAGCGAGTCCAGACTCAGGTTAATGCTGTAGTGATGCACTCCGGGATTATCGTCGGCCATCAATTCGAACAGGGTACGTTCCACTATCTGGCGCTCGATTTGTGGCATCAGGCCACACTTGGTCGCCATGGGCATAAACAGGCTGGCACGCACCAGATTGCCTTGGGGATCCCGCGCGCGGGTGAAAATTTCCCTGTGATGCAGCAGGCCATCCCCTTCCATAACAGGTTGGGCAAAGGCCACAAAGCGGCGCCCCAGCAAGGCGTTTTCCAGAAAGCTGCGCCAACGGACCGAGCCCTTGGCAAACTCCTCGTCCACCGCCCCCTTGTCGTACATAAACCAGTTGCTGGCCCCCTGCAGCTGCGCCGCCCGCAGCGCCATATCGGCTTCATCCAGCAGCTGCTCGGTATTGTCACCCTCGGTGAAGAAGGCACCGCCGAGATGGAAAAAGTTATCCCTGGTCTCAATGGGCGGCAGCGGCTGGCTGAGGCAAATTTTCAGCAACCTGTCCGCCAGGCTGTCCGCTTCGGCAAGGGAGATCTGTGGCACCACGATCGCCAACTGATTGTGGGAACGACGGGCAAAGATGCTGTTGGCCTGGGTTTGCAGCACCAGGTTAATGCCGTTAATGGTGGAGTGCAGTAGCTCCAACACAGGCTCGCTGCCCAGTTCCTGTTCCAGCAGGTCCAGGTCTTCCATCTCCAGCAGGTAAATGACGCCATGGGCCATCATGCCGCGCTCGCTGGACAGGGCATCGAGGCGGTTCTTGAGAAACAGCCGGTTGCCTATGCGGGTCTGGGGATCGAGAAAGGTGTTGGAGCGGATAAATTTATCGAAGCGGGCCCGCTCCTTCTGGGCATCGGCCAGTTCCGCCAGCAAGCGCGACAGAGCCCGGTTAATCAGCCTGGGCTTGCCGTTGCCCGGGGTTTTGGCGGCCTCTTCATGGCGGCCATCGAGGATCAGCTTACTGCGCTGGGCCAGGGCTTCCACGCCCTCCAACTCGGTGGAAAACCAGCGATAACCGAAACGGACAAAGGCAGCTATGGCCCCTAGGCCTATCAGCAGTACCAGTAACTCGGCCTCACTGAGGCGGTATTGGGAAAAGGGCCTCGGCAACACCAGTTGCATCCTCAGTTGCCCCTGGCTGCCCAGCTGTTTGTCATACTGCAGCACCTGCTCCGAGGCCAAATTGCCCTGATACTCAAACACGGGTTCTCCGGCCTCGCTCAGCCGGAAACTCACGGTGTTATAAGCCAGCAGCAAGGGCGGCAGCCAGCTGTCCAGGGCCCATTCGCTGTGGTTCTGATAGTGATTGACCAGCATGGTTTCCAGCTCGTTCACCTTTTGTTGCTGAAAGCGGTAGGTGAGCTGGATAAAGCTGACAACGGCGCTGAGCAGGAACACAAAGGCCACGGCGGACAAAGACATCATCCAGAAACTGATGAGTTTTTTGGTCAGCATGCGGGTCAGTTGCATGGGAAATACCGTCCTGGATTTATTGTTCTTATTTGGTTGCCCACCAGGGCGGTTGCCCCTGCTACCCAGAAGGTGGTGTGTACAGGGGTTCCGGCGGAATTATTGAGCACCCAAAAACAAAAGGCAACCTTGAAGGTTGCCTTTGCTGAACATCAGCCGAGGTAGTTTTCCGGCAGGGTTGTCACGGCTGCCACCCCGGACTCTATCGCCGCCTGGGCCACTGCGGTGGCGATTCTTGGCAGCAATCTTGGGTCCATCGGCTTGGGCAGCACGTACTCGGGACCAAAGCTCAGGCTGCTGACCTTGGGGTAGGCCTTGAGCACCGACTCGGGCACGGGCTCCTTGGCCAGGGCCGCGATGGCGTAAACTGCCGCCAGCTTCATCTCATCGTTAATCCGCGAGGCGCGCACATCCAAAGCACCACGGAAGATAAAGGGGAAACACAGCACGTTGTTGACCTGGTTGGGGTAGTCGCTGCGACCCGTGCCCATGATCAGATCTTTACGGATGTCGTGGGCCAGCTCGGGCTTGATCTCGGGATCCGGGTTGGAGCAGGCGAAGATCACCGGGTTGTCGGCCATCAGCAGCACGTCTTCGGCGCTGAGCACATCGGGACCTGACAGGCCCAGGAACACGTCGGCGCCCCGGATCACGTCCTGCAGGGTGCGCTTGTCGGTGTTGTTGGCAAACAGTGCCTTGTACTCGTTCAAATCGTCGCGACGGGTATGGATCACGCCCTTGCGGTCCAGCATGTATACGTTCTCACGCTGGGCGCCACATTTGACCAGCATGCTCATACAGGCGATGGCGGCGGCACCGGCACCCATACAAACAAATACCGCTTCTTCTATCTTCTTGCCCTGGATTTCCAGCGCGTTGAGCATACCGGCGGCGGTCACAATGGCGGTACCGTGTTGATCGTCGTGGAAAACCGGCACAGAGCAACGCTCAATCAGCTCGCGTTCAATCTCGAAACACTCGGGCGCCTTGATGTCTTCCAGGTTGATACCACCGAAAGTGTCGGCAATGGCTTCAACCACATTGATAAATTCTTCCGCGGTGCGGTGTTTTACTTCGATGTCGGTGGCATCTATGTTGGCGAAATGCTTGAACAGCAGCGCCTTGCCTTCCATCACCGGCTTGGAGGCCAAAGGTCCCAGATTACCCAGACCCAGAATGGCGGTACCGTTGGAGATCACCGCCACAGTATTGCCCTTGTTGGTGTAGCGGTAAGCGTCGTTGGGATTGGAGGCAATTTCACGCACCGGCTCGGCCACACCCGGGCTATAGGCCAGGGCAAGGTCCATGCTGGTTGCGGCGGGTTTGGTCAGGCATACCGCCATCTTACCCGGGACCGGAAATTCATGATAATCGAGAGCTTGTTGACGAAGGTCTGCCATTTTTTAATCCTGAAATACGACGAAGAGTTATGTAAAAGCGGCCGAGTCCACTGGGGCTGAGATGCGGGCGACAACAAAAACCCCTTAGAAACAGGAATAAGATACGCCAATCCGCCGACCGTTTATAGCCAAGATTAACAAATTTCACCGACTTAAGAGGACTAACCACCTGAAAGCGTTATTTTCATAAGTTAACTCAAGAAAACAATTAGCTATCCAATAGTTAACTTTGTAGTTTTAATACGGAAACATTCACACAACACCGGCCTGCAACCGCAAATTAAGCGGGGTTTTGTTTGAAACTTACCAAAGAATATTCCAAAAATGGCCCTTTCAGGGAAATGATCTGCTGCCGCATTGCCTGGGGGATTTTCGTTGGCGCTGAATGCAAAAAAGGCGCTCGATGAGCGCCTTTTTCTGAATTCATTGCCGAAGCAATTACTTCTTGCCAAGCATACCGAAACGCTTGTTGAACTTGTCGATACGACCGCCGGTGTCAACTACTTTCTGGGTGCCGGTGTAGAATGGGTGACAAGCACCACACACGTCCAGGTGCAGGTCTTTACCTACAGTGGAGTTGATCTTGATAACGTTACCACAAGTACAGGTGGCAGTGATCTGGGCGTATTCAGGATGGATACCTGGTTTCATTTGGGATTACCTCAAGTTAAGGCCATGTCGCTCTTCCAACCCGAAGTCGGACACCACATGCGGTTAATACAGTATGTTCAGGGCGCAGAATGCTACAGCAAAGCACCAATACTGACAAGTATATTATTGCAGCGCCCGGCCAATTTCCGACAGGTCCAAATCAGACCTTTCCTCTTAAGCATCCCCGGTTCGGGCCAACCGGGGATCCCTTGCTGAAGCGACACTTCTGGGCAACAAACTATTGCACTGTCTGCCCTGCTTCTTTGTCGGCGTACACGCGGCTGGCGACCTTGGGATCGGGGTAACGCCCAAGCAGCTCAGTCCCGGGACATTCCAGCCTGGCATCCTTTTTAAGCCCATTGATTTTATTGCGGGTAAAGGCCCCGGGGTTGGCATCAAACAGTGCCAGCATGGCACTGTATACATCCACCTGCCATTTGGCGGCATTGCGATTGGCAATGCGCCACAGGGTATCCCCAGCCTGTCGCTCCACCTCACATTCGTTTGCTGCTGATCTGTTTGCTAAATCAACTGTGGGCTCAGCAATGGCTGCGGCAATCTCAACTTGCGGCGCAAGCTCGGTTTTGGTGGGCGCCTCCTCGGTTTCGACTGACGCTTCCTGAGTTTTGACCGGCGCTTCCTGAATTTGGACCGGCGCTTGCGCACCCCGAGGCATGGCGGCAGCCACTGAGGCCTGGGTTCCTTTTTCCCGGAGTTCTGAGGCCCGGGCAGGCACGGCATTCTCGGTCAGCTTGCCCGAGGCCCCCGCAAACAGGGGAAACCAGCGGTATTCATGCCATTGATCCACCACATACTCACGTACCAACAAGCGTGCATTGGGATCGCGCACCTCTTCCACCCCGGTCAGCAGCAACATAAAACTGTTCAGAGGCTGCACCATTAATTTTTCTTCGCTTTCGCCCTGTTGCACCACAAATTCCAGTCGGGACAGATCATTGCGTTCGGCAATAATGTTAACCCGCAGCCGTGGATGCTCCCCCAGGGTGAACTGGCTCTTATTGATACTGACATGGGACAACTTGGCCATGGCCGCGCCTGGCAGCAATAGACAACAGAGCAGAACTGGGATCAGGCTTCGCATGGGTGGTTTTCCTCATCTATGGTCTGGTTCGGGAGGTCATCTCTGGTACACTAGCGGCATTCAAAAACAAAGTGTCTGATTATGCCCACATTTGTCGAGGTTGCCCTGCCCGTTCCTCTGCGGCAATCCTTCAGCTATCGACTGCCAGAGCCTTTGGCCGATCGGGCCCTTATTGGTGCCAGGGTCAAGGTCCCCTTTGGTCGGCAACAGCTGATAGGCCTGATAGTGGCACTGACCGACAGCTGTGCGCTGGCCGAGACACAGATTAAAAATGTTATCGAACTACTGGATGACTTGCCGGTATTACCTGATTCACTTTATAAACTAACCCTCTGGTCTGCAAGGTATTACCTCTGCAGTCAGGGACAAATGCTGACCCAGGCCCTGCCGGTGGCGCTGCGAAAGGGCGCCGACGCTGCCCCAAAATCCCGCCAGTCCCTGACCCTTAGCCCCGCCGGAAACGAGGCCGACGCTGCTGTACTCAAGCGCGCCCCGGCCCAGAAAAAACTCTTTGAGCGCCTGCTGCAAGGCCCTCTCAGCCTGGATGAATTCAGCGCCATGGAATTCAGCAAGGCCGCCCTTAAGGCGCTGGAAGACAAGGGCTGGATAGCGCGTGTTGAAGAGACAATAGCGCCGGACCTTGGCTGGCGCACTGAGCTCACGCTCGATGAAACACCCCACAGACTGAATCAGGAACAGGCGGTGGCCGTGGCCAGCATCGGTACCCGGGAAGGCTTTCACTGCACCTTGCTCGAGGGGATCACCGGCTCGGGCAAGACCGAGGTCTACCTGGCACTGCTGGAACAGGTACTCAAGGCCGGCAAACAGGCGTTGATCCTGGTGCCCGAGATAGGCCTGACGCCGCAAACCATAGACAGATTCCGGCGCCGTTTCCGGGTGCCGCTGGCGGTGATCCACTCCAACCTCACCGACAATCAACGCCTGGATGCCTGGCGCGCCGGACGCAGCGGTGAGGCGGCCATCATTATCGGCACCCGCTCGGCCCTGTTTACCCCCATGGCCTGGCCGGGGATCATCATACTTGATGAAGAGCACGATGCCTCCTTCAAGCAACAGGAAGGGGTTGGCTACCACGCCCGGGATCTGGCGGTGATGCGCGGCCACCTGGAAAATATCCCGGTACTGCTGGGCTCGGCCACCCCGTCGCTGGAAAGCCTGCAAAATGCCCTCGCCGGCCGTTACCACCACTTGCAGTTGGGGGAGCGCGCCGGCGCCGCCAAAAAGGTGCGTCAGGGGATCATCGACATCCGTCACCAGCCCCTCAAGGCCGGCATGTCCCAGCCACTGCTGAACGAGATGCGCCAGCATCTGGAGGCCGGCAATCAGGTCTTGCTGTTCCTCAACCGCCGCGGTTTTGCCCCGGCACTGCTGTGCCATGAATGCGGCCACCTGCATGAGTGCGATCGCTGCGATGCCTTCTTTACAGTGCACCAGAGCCTGGGGGAAATCCGCTGCCACCACTGCGGCAATCAATATGCGATTCCGCGCCAGTGCCACCAGTGCGGCTCCACCATGCTGATGGGACAGGGCATAGGCACAGAGCAGTTGGAGCAGGCGCTGAAACAGGAGTTTCCCCGCTTCCCCGTGGTGCGTATCGACAGGGATACCACCCGGCTCAAGGGCTCACTGGAATCTCATTTGCAGGCGATTCAGAGGGGTGACTTTAAGATCCTGGTCGGCACCCAGATGCTGGCCAAGGGTCATCACTTTCCGGATGTGACCCTGGTGGGCCTGCTCGACGTGGACGGCGCCCTGTTCAGTGCTGACTTCCGCGCCCCCGAACGCTTTGGTCAGCTCTATACCCAGGTGGCGGGCCGGGCCGGTCGCGCCGCCAAACCCGGCACAGTGCTGCTGCAAACCCATCAAAGCGACAATCCGCTGCTGCGGGATCTGCTGCACCGGGGCTACGGCGAGTTTGCCCGCAGCCAGTTGGCGGAGCGGCAACAGGCAGCCCTGCCCCCGGCCTGGCACATGGTGCTGTTCCGCGCCGAGGCTCACAGGGCCGAGGATGCCGATGCCTTCCTCGCTGCGGTGGCGGCCCTGCTGCCAAACGAGAAAGACTTCGAAATCATAGGCCCGCTGCCGGCGCCCATGGATCGCAAGGCAGGCAAACACAGACGGCAGCTGATATTCCAGGCCCGTCACCGCCAGGGACTGCAACAGGTATTCGATACCCGCCTGAGTGAAATAGAAGCCCTGCCCGAGGCCAAACGCTGCCGCTGGACCCTGGACCGGGATCCCCAGGACTTGCTCTAAGTCCGCCCTAGGGCAGGTGACAGCCACAAACCATCAGGGCCGAGCCCTCTCCCCACAAAAGTCCTGGGCTTGAGCCCGAACTTGAGTCTGAGTCTGAGTCTGAACTTGAGCCTGAGCTTGAGGGTGCGACAAGCTGTCGCAGATTGCCCCTTAACCTTTGCAGCCCGCTCCCACAATGCAGAGAATCACGCCACCCTATCTTTGCAGAAACAATCAGATGCGCTTTTCACTCTCTCCGCTTTCCCTGGGTATCTTGCCCCTCTTGTGTGCCGCGGCTCAGGCACAAACCATGGACGAAGTGCTGGAGGTACGCGGCCAAAGGCCATTGAACAGCCTCAGCAGCAGCCCCAAGGACAAGGTTCAGGCCGATCTCGGCGCCCTGCTCAGGGACATGGCCGGCGCCGGTCTCAACAGTAACGGCCCCCTGTCCGGCATTGCCCAATATCGCGGCCTGTTCGGTGACCGGGTTCACCAGGACATAGATGGTCATAGCCACGCGGGCGCGGGTCCCAATGCCATGGATACCCCCTTGAGCTATGGCAGCGGCATACTGACCGAAGCGCTGGAACTGGAACGGGGCATTGCCGACATAGCTCGCGGCACAGATACCCTGGGTGGCAGCCTGCACCTGGTTGAGTCCCAGGCTAGGGCGAACGAGTATTCGGCCGGCTTGCGGGGCCAGTATCAGGCCAATGGCGCTCAAAGCCGCCTTGGCGCCAAGGCCAATCTGGGCTCAGAGCAGCAGGCACTGCTACTGTTTGCCGACCGGCAACAAGGGCATACGGTCCCCCAAAGCGGCGCGGGCCACAGATTGCTGCCGGGCATTTATCAGCAGACCCAGTTCGGCGCCAAGTACCGCCTGTTCCTGAACGATGAGGATTATCTTGGACTGGATGCCCGCCATCTGGAAACCGACAACAGCGCCACCCCGGCCCTGCCCATGGACATAGACTATATCCGCAGTGACCGTGTCCACACCGACGGCAGTCACGCCCTGGGTGATGCACGCCTCAAGTGGCAGCTGGGCTATGGCAACGGCCGCCACGGTATGGATAACGACAGCCTGAGGCTGCGAATGCCAACCATGGCCGCCCGCTATAACCAGGCCGACACCGAGGACTGGCAGGCAAGCATTAAGCTGAGCGACGGCGATTGGCAGTTTGGTTTGGATATCAGCCAGGCCAGGCACAATTCGGTCATTAGCGATCCCAACAATCCCATGTTAAGGGTGGATAACTTTAACGACGTCAGGGATGACAGCTACAGTCTGTTTGGCCAGTGGCAGAGCCTACTTGCCGACTGGCAATGGCAGCTGGGGGCCAGGGTCAAGCACTACCGTTTCGATGCCGACGCGGTCAACCACTCCATGGCCGCCATGAAGCCCGCCATCAAGACCCTGATGGACAGATTTAACCAGGCCGACCGCAGCGGCAGCGATACCGGGCTGGATCTGGTGCTGCAGGGCCGCCGCGCCCTTTCAGAAGATCTGGCGGCCGTAGTGGGTCTGGCCCGCAAACAGGCCAATGCCAGTTACCAACAGCGCTTCCTGTGGGTGCCTATGCAGTCCACCGGCGGTTTGGCGGACGGACGCACCTATGTGGGCACACTGGATTTGCGGCTGGAAACCGCCTGGCAATTGGAGCTGGGGCTGGATCTGCAGCAGCAACAATGGCTCTTGAGCCCACGGCTGTTTGTGCAGCGCATCGATAACTATATCCAGGGCCTGCCGACGGCAGATCCGGCGCTGCTGATGGCCGGTGATGCCCATACCCTGGTGTTCAGCAATACCGATGCCCTGCTCTACGGCATGGATCTTCAGGGCGAGCTGAGGCTGACCGAACACTGGCAGCTCATGCTTGCGGCCGCCTATATTCACGGCGAGCGCCGGGACGAGGACGGGGATCTGTACCGCATAGCAGCACCCAATGCCAATCTGGGCCTGGTCTATAACAGCGGGAATTGGTTTGCCGGCATTCACGGCCGGGCGGTGGCGGCCCAGGACAAGGTGTCCGCCGTGCAGCTGGAACAGGCGACTCCGGGGTATTTCACCCTCGACATCAAGGCCGGCTGGCAGGGCAACAACTGGCGCGTGAGTGCCGGTGTGGACAACCTGTTTGACCTTGAATATGCCGATCATCTCGGTGGCTATAACCGGGTTGCCGGTGGCGATGTGCCCGTGGGTGAGCGCCTGCCACAACCGGGTCTCAATGCCTGGCTGATGGCGGACTATCGCCTGTAAGTGAAGTATCCGTCTTGAGGTTCAATTTTCATCGCAGCGGCAGCGAAACACGCTGAGGGTGTGATATCCACTGCCTTGAACCTGCCCCCCGACAGCCTGGCCTGTCGGGGGATTTTTTATTTCAATGACGGCAACCAGGCTCCCGCCAAGTTAGCGGCATTGGTTTCAGTGGGGCTTTTTCGCCAGTTTGCGTTGCAAGGTACGCCTGTGCATCCCCAGCTGGCGGGCGGTGGCCGACACATTGCCCTCGTTGGCACTGAGCACCTGCTGCAGGTGTTCCCACTCCAGCCGCCTTGGGTTCATGGGTTGCTCGTCCGGCAGCGCCCGCTTTTGAGCATGACCGGCGTGTGGCAACAGGGCCGCCAGCAGGGTTTGGGTATCTGCGGGTTTGGCCAAATAGTTGTCGGCGCCAAGCTTCACCGCCTCTACGGCTGTGGCTATGCTGGCAAAGCCGGTCAGCAGCACTATGGTGGCCTTCGGCAGGCTGGCCCGCAGCGGGGTGATCAGCGACAGTCCATTGCTTTCGGCCAGCTTCATGTCCAGCAGCACATGGCTGGGACACCAACGTCTGGCACTGAGCAGGGCCTCGGAAGGCTCGGCGGCATGGTGGCATTCAAAGCCCTGGCGGCTCATGCGCCGGGCGAGCACTCCGGCAAAGGCATTGTCATCCTCAATGATCAGCAGCTTCATGCCTCGGACTCCAATTGCAAATGCACCCTGGCAAGGCCGCCACCCTGGGGAGCGTTGCCCAGGTGCAACTCGCCTCCCAGGCGCTCCAGGCTGGCGTGGCTGAGCAGCAGGGCCAGCCCCAGACCATCCTTACTTTTCACCGGTTTGGCCCCCAACTGGTGCAGGCGCTCGGGGTCGATTCCGGCCCCCCTATCCCGCACATCCAATTGCAGCCTGTCCGGCCCCGCCAGTCTGGCTTCTAGCCAAATCCCAGCGTCCTGACCTGCGGCCTGGGACGCCTTGGCGCCGTTATCCACCAGGGCCAACAAGGACGGCAGCAAGCTGACATCCACCTGCAACAGCCGCTTCGCCAGCACGGCATCACAGTCCTGATGCAGCTTGACCCCGGGCATTTGCAGCAGCACCTGTTGCCTGAGCCCGTGGAGCAACTGCGCCACAGTCATGCTTTGTTTGCGCCGCTCGCGAATGGCCTCGGTGGCCTGACGCAGGTCATTTAGGCTGGCTTCGCAGCGGCCCATGGCCCGGTCCATTTCCGCCACCACCTCTGCCAAGGGGGCGCCGTCCTTGAGTTCATCCAACAGCAAGCGCAGGCTGGCAAGCGGCGTGGCCAACTGATGACTCATCTGGGCCGATGCCGTGCCCAGGGCCAACAGCTGTTCCTGGCGCAGCTGCGATTCACGCATGGCCGCCAACTCGGCATCGCGACTGCGTAAACGGCGGGCGATCAGGGCAACACTGGTGGTCAGCACCCAGGCAGAGATCAGAAAGTTCAGCCACATCCCCAGGTAATGGGGGCTGAGCAAGGTCCCTTGGGCCGGGCCGTGATGCTGATGACCCTGAGGCTCACCCGAGGCCAGGAACAACATCAGGCTGTAGGCCAGCACCGTCAGCCCCGCCAAGCTCCAGGGCGCCCAGGACGGCAGGGTCACGGCGGCGATGGCGATGGGCAACAGCAACAGGGAAATAAAGGCGTTGGTCGCCCCACCACTGAAATAGAGCCAGGCTATCCACAGCACACTGTCCATCAGCAGCACGGCAAACAGGCTGGCGTGGCTGCGCAGCAATTGTTGCCGCAGGCCTATGGTCAGCCCCAGATACGCCAGTTCCAGCGCGAACACATACAGCAAGGGGCCCTGCTGCAAGGTCAGCCCCAGGGCATCGGCACCGACAAAGGTCAGCTGTAACTGCAATACCAGTCCCAACCCCCGTAACAGGGTCAGCTGATCGGCCGCCAGCGGTGGGCTGCTTCGAATAGGGGTCATCAGGTTTGCCTAAAGATCAAAAAATTGGACCATTTTAGCCCAAGGGTCCGAACCAATTCCGGGCTGAAGATCAAAGATGCATCGCAAATACCTGTGCCGGGTTTCATCCGCTTCTGTGCCAAATAATCATCTCGGCAGAAAGCAGGATTGACAGCCCCAAGGCGTGCACCTAAGTTGGGGAACCTGCCACGAGGAGCCAGCGATGAAACCCCTTATCAACCTCAATGAACTCAGCGAGTCTTTCCACGACGAACGGGGCAAGTACGCCGACACCTACTACCCCATCAGCGAAAAAATCGGTGCCAAACGCCTGGGTTACAGCCTGTCCGAAGTGCCGCCCGGCAAACGGGTGTGTCCCTTTCACAATCACAGGATCAACGAGGAAATGTTTCTGATCCTCGCGGGCACTGGCACGCTGCGCTTCGGTGCCGAGGAATATCAGGTCAAACCCATGGATATCATCGCCTGCCCACCCGGTGGCCGGGATGTCGCCCACCAGCTGATCAACACGGGCACTGAGACGCTGCGCTACCTGTGTTTGAGCACCAACGACCCCTTTGACATCTGTGAATACCCCGACTCGGACAAGATACTGGCCATGACGGGCGAACAGGGCAACCGCACCCTGAGACACATCAGCCGCGCCGGCGATGCGGTGGACTATTATGACGGCGAAATGGACGACTAACGGCGTCAGCACCCAAGCTTAAGGAGTAAGTTATGTTTATCGTTTCCCTGAGTTATCTGGTCCCGGTGGATCAAGTGGACACCCATCTGGCGGCCCACATGGAATTTCTCGATAAGTTTTATGCCGACGGCACCTTTGTGCTCTCGGGCCGCAAGATCCCCCGCACCGGCGGAGTGCTGCTGGCCCGGGCCAAGGACAGGGACAGCCTCGACGCCATTTTGCAGCAGGACCCCTTCTTCCGTTACGGCATAGCCCGCTTTGATGTCATCGAAATGCAGGTCAGCCGCACGGCCCCAGGATTGGAGTTACTCAAGGAGTAACACAGTTTTTCTCCAGTGACTCTTCGGCAAGGCCACGCCAGTTTGCGTGGCGATGTCGCCGACGGTCACTGGTGCGGCAGTGCTGGCTAATGGTGTTCCTCTCCAGCTAAGGAGAAACAGCCTAGAAAACTAAGAATTATTGCGAAGTCTGACTGTTGCACCGTTCCCCCCCTTCGGAGCCGCCGAGGGTGTTGGGCAAGAAACGGCAACAACCGAGGCATGGATGCTGAGGTAGCGACAGTCGAGCAGGACGCGAGTCTGTCGCGTTGGCCGTTTCGCCCATAAGCCCGAGGGGCCTTCGGCTCCGGCTGGGGGTCGCTGGGGGATTGGATAAGGGGGCAAGTCGACACTGCCCCCTTTCCCCGGGTGTGGGTTGGAGACCCACGACTTTGTGCCGCTGGCACAGCGGCTATCTTGTGCTTTTGTGCAACTTCAAGCCCGGGAAGTACTAAATCACCTGCGGTGCGCTTTCGCACTGCCACACCCGTGACACGCCGCGAGTCCGTCCATGGAGGCTCAGCGGCGACATCCATGTCGCCGATGGTCACTGGTGCGGCTGTGCTTGATTTAAGGTGTTCCTCTCAGGCTAAAGTGTTGCCCCCGATAAAACAAAAGCACATCAAATTTTCGCTTGCCGAACGGCAATAGCCGCTGCAAACATTTCTGAGAGTGGCTTCAAAATCAGCAAATTAAAAATTATGTGTAAAACAAAGCGAGCGAAAATCATGCGCATGCGCACTTTCCACCCAGAATGATTTTTGTTAACGTATAAATCAAATTTAAAAACAATGTGTTGCGAGCGTCTAAGCCAAGTGGTCGGAGGGCGGTAGCGGCCGCGTAAGTGGCAAAAATGCAAACAGTTTTGCATTTTTAGCGAGAGCCGAAGCGTTCTACGCGCCACGCGGGGAGATTATGCGCATGCGCACTATACAAATGTTAGTTGCTAGAGGTATCTGTGAACTTATACGAAATTGAAAGATATTCTGCTAGCCACCCTGATTGGGAGGGGTCATTCTCTGAGAGACTATATGAATACTGCGAATGGAATGTCAGTGAATTTTGGAAATTACACAAAGCTCTGGTGGAACTAGCAATCGCGTTAAGAGATAAAAATCAAATTGATAAACAACTGTTTGGTCGAATCTTAGGTATTCAAAAGTCTGTTTGGTCAATTGTGGCAGCTCACTTTAATGAGCTTGATGCAGTAAAGCTAGCAGGAGTAACGGACGAACAGCTTCACGAGTTTATAGAGCGATTTGATCTAGCTATTGTTGGTTTATCAACCGGTGAGGTTTTGCCAGAAAGTAGCTTTGATTTAGTCAATCCGTTATTAGTCAGCAACTAACAAACAAAGGCTGCCGACGCTTACAGCGCGGCTGCTTTGAGCGTTACGTGTACTAGAGCTATGAACAAAGTATTTGGAAATTACGAAGTCGCTATAAGAGATGAGCCAACATATTCTCGAAACTCGACTGATAATCCCAGAAGCTATATTAATGAGTATTGTCGTAATGATAAGTACGAGCATGTTTCAGCTCATGGAATAAATGTCTCCGAAAATGAAGAGATATTGGGCTCGGCCGTTCTCTTGGGTGTGGGTGGTGCAACAAGGGTTAACGACAACTCATTAGCCTTCAATGGTACTAGCCTATACGTAGCTGCCGGTGATGCGCTCTATTCGTTGTCGCTTCCTGCTTTGAAACTGAATTGGTGTAAAAAAGTAGATTTCGCTACATGCTTTGGTGTCTTTTGGCTCGATGATAGAAGCTGCCTTCTTACTTGGGGAGAGCTTGAAATTGGTTGTTATTCCAAAGATGGGGAAAAGCTTTGGAGTACCTCAGGCCCAGATATATTTACCGAAGGCATGGAGGTTCACGGTGGTATCGCCAAGGTCACTGACTTTAATGGCGATGTGCACGAAATTAATTTAAGCAATGGCGCAATTTCCAGTGCAAACACGTAACAAGTTTGTCAAAAGGACGCTCCTTGCGTCGCGCCTTTTACAAAAGCGTTAATCTTCGACCAAAACAAAAGGCACCCTGGGGTGCCTTTTTGCTATTCCTGCGTCGGATTATTTGAACACGCAGTGCTTGGCGTAATCGGACGCCTCGTTGGCGGTCCAGTCACCTTTTGGCTTTTCTTTCATCATCTTGCACCAGGCTTCGCTGCCCACTTCAGGGGTACAGGCGCCCAGGGCTGCCACCATGGCCACGGCGGCCAGCAGCTTGAAATAAGTTTTACTCAGCATTGTGCTTCCTCTTCAATTCTTTTGCATTGCCTCAGCCACGCACGGCCGAACGCTTGATAATCCATTCCACTGCCCTGGGCTTTTGCTCCAGCGGAAACCAGGCGACTTCACCGCTGACGAACGGGCCCAGCAAACGCACGGCATTGCCGACCCAATCCGGACCACCGACAAACACCAGGGCATCGAACGGCGGTAATTGTACCTCACCGGGACCGGAAAGCGACAATTGCTCCCAACCTTCCAGCAACACATCGGCCTCGATATAGAGACACACCTGGCCCCAGTTTTCCCGGTAACTCTTAATGGCGGGCTGCAATCTAGTGCGATAATCCTGGGCCGACAGTCGGCCGCTGGCAAAAAGACTGATAACACCCTTAGCAATATCCGGGATCTGGCATAACATAGAGGCTCTCCGAGGGAAAACAAACGCCGGCCAATGGCTAGGCGGGTCGGCCAATCATAGCAAATCCCTTGTCAGCCATTAACTGCAAAGCATGTCCATGATCACAATATCGCAAAGGGTTGTCATTCAGGAGCAGGAAATCGAGTGGCAATTTATCCGCTCCAGCGGCGCCGGGGGCCAGAATGTCAACAAGGTGTCCACCTGTGCCCAGCTGATCTTCGATATCCGCGCCTCATCCCTGCCCGACTTTTACAAGGAGCGCCTGCTGGCCAAAAGCGATCACCGCATCAGCCAGAGCGGCAAGATCATTATCAAGTGCCAGGACAGTCGCAGTCAGGAGGCCAATCGCCAGACCGCGCTGGCGCAATTTATCGAACTGGTGCGTTCGGTCAATGTGGTGCAGAAAAAACGTATTCCCACCAAGGCCAGCCGCTCCAGCCAGAAAAAGCGGGTCGACAGCAAGAAGCAGCGCGGTGCCACCAAGGCGATGCGGGGCAAGGTCGGGGTTTAGCTCACACAACAAAAAGTCACAGCTGCTCCAGACTGAGAACCAGATTCCAATAGATGGGATGAAAGCCGTAGCCGCCGTGAATAAACTCTGTGATGGCGTCGGCCTTGGACCAGCCCTGCTCCAGGATCCGGTAGGCCGCCACCACGGCGCCGGTACGATCCGAACCATGCCAGCAATGCACCAGGGTCTGCTCATTGGTGGCTGAGATATAGGCTACCGCCTCGCGCAGCTGCGCCGGTGTCACCTCGGCGGCATTCATGGGCATACGTTTCAGGCTGAGACGTGCATCCCGGGTTAGCCGGCCGTCATCATGGTACTGGCGCAGGTTGAGCACCCGGCTCACCCCCTGCTCCCCCAGCACCGCAAAATCCGCAGCCGAGGGTTGGCCACAGCGAATAAGGCGGGCATCGATGCGATAACAATTGTCGAGCCCTTCCAGTCTTTCCTTGGGCAGCACAGGAGAGGCCAAAGGCTGGGCCCATTGCACGGGGCGCACCTGCGGCGCAACATAGGGGGAGTTTTCCGGCAGACTGCCGCAGCCGGGCAAGGACAGCATTACCAGCCAGACGAATAAAGTTAACCGCCGCACATTTCCGTTCACAGCCTCTTGCTCCCCGCCTGCTTTGCTTACATTCCCCGAGGGAACTGGTTATACTCGGCCGTTAAATTAATGTGGCAAGCCTTTTAAATCAATGGTTAATAACATGGATGTAGATTTCAAGCACCGAATAGCCCCCCTGCTGGCATTGGCGTTAATACTGCTGCCCGGCTGCAATTCAACCCCGCGTCAGGTCAAGCCCGCAGTCCAAAGTCAGCAACCCCAGATAGTCAGGGTGCGCGATATCGGCAGCCAATTACCGACAGCCACAGCCAAACTCAGCAAACTCACAAGCGATGGCCTGATTTACCCGGGCGAGCTGCTGGCCATCGAAGGAAATATTCCGGCCGATGCGCAAATCCAGATAGACGGCCAAGTGGTGACCAAGTTGCAGCAACTGGATAAGGCCGTGCTGATAAGGGTGCCGGCGGAGTTGGCAGCGGGCCAAGCGCACCGTTTAAGTGTCAGCAATGCCCAAGGCATGGCCCAGTGGGAATTCTTTAGCCGCCATTACATCATTGCGACGGACACAGATGCCAACCGGCTGCAATTTATGCGCACCGATCCCAAGGCCAAGGGCCTTATCGAAATGGATTCGGCCTATGATATGACCCTGGATTTGAAGCGGGCCATGTTTACCCAGATCTCTCCCAGCCATGCCTATCTGTATGCGTTCGGGATCGACGGCAGGGAGCGCGCCGCCAACGACACCGGTAAGCAATACCATGTGTTGCTGCAGATAATCGACCTGACAGCGCCGGGCCAACCCGCCCTGTTGAGGGAAATCCCGCTGGAGTTACAGTCACAGCCCACGGCCGTGGCCCGTAATGGTCAGCAGATGATACTGCTGGGTGCCAAGGACCTGGCCATACTGGATGTGAGTGATGAGCTTGCCCCCAAGGTCATCAGCCGCATGTCGCTGCCAGGCGACAGGGGCAATGAGATGTATCTCGATGTGCTGTTCCTGCAAGACGGCCACCGCGCCGCAGTGCTGGAGGCCATCAATAACCAGGTGTTGCTGCTCGATACCGAAAATCCACAGCAGCCAAGGGAACATAGCCGACTGCAGCTGTTTAAAGATGCCACAGTGCCGCTGTTGGTGGACCTTGAGCGCGATCCCCGGGATCCCAACCGCTTTTGGGCCTTGGCAGGAGCCAATCTCAGGGTCGTCAGCACCAAGGCCAAGGATTTGTATCACAGCCTGTTTGGCGACGACGACACAACAGCCAGCGAAGCGATTCCCGAAATGCTGCAGCTCTTAAGCATCAACAACGACAGACTGGAGCCGGGGCAAAGCATCACACTGCCGGACAATTTTGTGCCCTTTTATGCCGCAGCGGGTGAAGACAACCGACTCTATGTGTCCGGTATCAACGGCGAGTTGCTGGACTTCCACGATCTGAGCCTCGACAGCACCCTGATAAAACAACTGTTTGGCGGCCTGCTGGGAACAGTGCAGTTCGGCCGGATATTGGCGGTGGACACAAAGACTTCTCAGGTGAGCAATCACGCCAAGGGCCTGGGACTTTACTACCACCTGACCTATAACGACGATCTTGGCCCGGTGTTCGCCCTGTACAAACTGTCCGGCAAGATCTTTGCCCCCTTTGTCAAAGTGAAATGGGGTGTGGGCGTCAACAGTCGCGGGACCTTTGCCATACGCGAAGGCAGTGCCACCAGCATATTCCCGCCCTATTCAGTGGGCCATGTCAGCATTCAATGATCCCTGAATGGGCCGGCGCCGTTCGGGTAAATATGAGAAAATTGAGTGCACCCGGGCGGCCTAATTCCGGTATTGGCGGTTGAAAATACCCTGAACATTGGCGATATTGGGTCCTTCGGCGCCCGGTCGCCGGCAACATAATCAAAAGGATATCCCATGCCTTCGTCACCCGAGCCCAAAATCCTGCTTATCAACGGCCCCAACCTTAATTTGCTTGGCAAACGGGAACCCGGGATCTATGGCAGCCTGACCCTGGCGGAAATTGTCAGCGGACTGGAGGCCGAGGCCAAGGCGGCCGGTGTGCAATTGCAGCATATCCAGGCCAATGCCGAGCACCTGTTGATTGAGGCGATCCATGCCAGCGATGCCGATATGATCATTATCAACCCGGCCGCCTTTACCCACAGCAGCGTGGCGCTGCGGGACGCCCTTCTGGGTGTAGGGATCCCCTTTATTGAAGTGCACCTGTCCAATATTCATGCCCGCGAGCCCTTCAGGCACCACTCCTATTTTTCCGATAAGGCGGTGGGAGTGATTTTGGGCCTTGGGCCCCAGGGTTATTCACTGGCCCTACAGGCAGCCGTCGCCCGCATTAATACGGGGAACTGACACCATGGATATCCGCAAGATCAAAAAACTCATCGAAATGGTCACCGAGGCGGGCATTCAGGAGCTGGAGGTCAAAGAGGGTGAAACTTCGGTGCGCATAGTGCGCCAGGGCAACCAAGGCACCGCTGCTATTCCGGCAGCACAGCAACCGGCTCCCAAGACGCCCCAACCGAGCGACGGACGGCAGCGGGTACTGTCCCCCATGGTGGGCACCTTTTACCGGGGCCCCAGCCCGGAGGCCAAACCCTTTGTGGAGCTGGGCACCCAGGTGAGCCGCGGCGATACCCTGGCGGTGATTGAAGCCATGAAGATGCTGAACCAGATTGCCGCCGACTGTGATGGCGTGGTCAGCGCCATCCTGGTGGACAATGGCGCCACTGTGGAATTCGATCAGCCCCTGTTTATCCTGGAGCCCTTGCGGGAATAGCGCCATGGCCCAATTCCGGCGGGTACTGGTGGCCAACCGCGGTGAAATCGCGGTTCGCATCATCCGTGCCTGCCGCCAGTTGGGATTGGAAACCCTGGCGGTTTTTTCCAGCGCCGATCGCCACAGCCTGCACGTACAACTTGCCGATAGCGCCCTGTGTATCGGCCCCCCGGCCGCCAAAGACAGCTACCTCAATATCCCCGCCCTGCTGACCGCCGCCCACCTTGGTGGTGCCGATGCGGTGCACCCGGGCTATGGCTTCCTGGCCGAGAGTCCCGCATTTGCCGAGGCCGTGTGCCGCTCGGGCCTGACCTTTATTGGCCCGGATGCGGCCGTGATGGCACGGCTCGGCGACAAGCTCAGCGCCCGCCAGACCATGGCCGGGCTGGGTTTGCCACTGATCCCCGGCTCGGACGGTGCTCTCACCTCAATGGAACAGGCAAAGCACCTGGCACAGAAACTGGGTTATCCGCTGATCATCAAGGCCAGTGCCGGTGGCGGTGGCCGCGGCATGAAAGTGGTATCAGAGTCAGCCGAGCTGGAGCAGGCGCTGGCACTCACCCGTGCCGAGGCCAAGGCCAGTTTCGGCAACGACAGCCTGTATCTGGAACGCTACCTGACCACTCCCCGCCACATAGAATTTCAATTGCTGTGCGATGGCAAGGCCGCACTGTGCCTGGGCAGCCGCGACTGCTCGGCCCAGCGGCGCCATCAAAAGCTGATTGAAGAGGCTCCGGCCCCCGGGCTGGATGCCGCAGAAAGCGCCCGTATTTCGGCCCTGTGCGAACAGGCCTGCGTGGAGCTCGGCTATTGCGGCGTGGCAACCTTTGAGTTTCTGTACCAGGACGGGCGGTTCTTTTTTATCGAGGTGAATACCCGCATCCAGGTGGAGCACACTGTCACCGAGATGGTAACCGGAATCGATTTGCTGGCCTGGCAACTCAAGCTCGCCCGCGGTGAACCGCAGCCACCGCGTTCAGTCCTGAAGCCCAGCGGCCATGCCATAGAGTGCCGCATCAATGCCGAAGATCCTGAGCGGCAATTGCCGGGCACAGGCACTGTGACCGGACTTCACCTTCCCGGCGGCCCCGGCATCCGCTGGGATTCGCACCTGTATCCTGGTTATGAAATCCCCAGCCAGTACGACTCCCTGGTGGGCAAACTTATCGCCTGGGGCGAAGACAGGGACCAGGCACTATGCCGAGTGCAACAGGCGCTGGCGGAGCTGGACATCAAAGGCATTCACAACAACATAGCTTTGCAGCGGCGCTTGTTGGCAAGCCCCGAGCTGGCGCAGCAGATGCCGGACATTCACTTTGTCGAGCGCCTGCTGGAAACCCAGTAAAAAGCCCATCAGCGCCAGGTTTCCGGTAAGTCCACCTGAGCCCACAGTCCATCGCAAAGGCTGCGGCTGTCATGCCAATTGCCACCCTTGAGCCAGTCCACCAGCGCATCACCCACCCCGGGATAGGCCACGGGTCTGGGCTGGGGCGCCTTAAGCCAGTGGCGCAGTGCATCCTGACTGAGATGCATCATGCTGTGGGCTGCCCCCAGGAGTTGCAGCGCAGCCACATTGGACAGCTGCTCAAACTGGCCAATCAGCGGTTTCACCAACAGCTTTTTGCCGAGGGTCAGGGCTTCGCTGGCCAGCTCGAACCCGGCATTGCCTATCACGCCGCCACATTGGGCCATGTCCGCCCTGAATCCCTCGCGGTTAAAACCATGCCAGACTATGTGTTCCGGCGGCGTCTGTGCCGGTGCTGCGGCGTGATACACCAGAAAACGGTAGCCGTCGAAAGGTGCCAGCAGCGCCACTATGTCCGCAGGCGCTTCAAAGGGCAGGTAAACCAGAATGTCGTGGCTGTGCTCGGCCTGGACCCGGTCCACATCGACAAAGGGCGGCAGGATTGGAAAACCGAAGTGGTGCCAATGGCATCCCAAAGCCACGTCGGCGGGGGCGAAGTAGTTGAGCAGCATCTCGTTCCACCAGGTATTGCCCACCTTGGGAACCGGAAAACGCAGCGCCGCCTGGTGACTGATCCCTATGGACGGCACCTTCTGCCGCCTCGCCGCCCAGGCGCTGACGGGCTCAAAATCGTTGAGCACCAGATCGTAACCCGAGAGATCCAGCTCGCGGATCTCCCCCCAGAACCTGGGGGGCAGATTGTACTTAAGGGTCTTGGGCACGCTGATGCTGCCGGCATGGGTCACAAAGGTGAGCCCCTGTTTGACCTGAAAATCACCAAAGGCCTGCATATCGAAGAACTGCTCCCGTTTGCGACCACTGAACAGGAAATCCACTTCGTTATCGCTGTTGGCCAACGCCTTGGCCATGACCCGGGCACGACTTAAATGACCATTACCAGTGCCCTGAACCCCGTAGAGTATTTTCATTGCTTATCCTGAATTTAGTGGGCCTGACATCGACGGGCCCGGGTTAAATGGGCTTGCGCTAGATGTAATGACTTGCCAGCAGTACAGACCCCAGCCCCAACAGGGCGCCGGCACCAATATCCAGTGGGAAATGCACGCCGAGGGCAATGCGGGACAGGCCCACGGCCAGGGCCCAAAGGAAGGCTGGCGCCGCCAGTTGCGGGTAAATGTGCTGCACCGAGGCCGCCATCACGAAAGCGGCAGCGGTATGGCCCGAAGGCAGACTGAATTTATCCGAAGGTTCGAAACGGCAATGTCCGCCTATGGCCAGATGGCAGGGCCGGGTACGGCGGATGCTGTGTTTGAGCAGCAGGTACAGGGGTAATTCGATGAGAAAGGCCACCAGGGCCAGGTTGAACAGGCTTTGGCCCTGACTGTGGGTTAACAGCAGGCCCACAAACAGGTACAGATAGAGAGGTCCGTCACCCGAGGCCGAGATACGCAGGGCCAGCGGCTCCAAGCCATGCTCCCGGCTAATGTCGACTATCAGGCGATAACCACGTTTGTCCAGTTCGGCAATCTTGTCTTTCACAGAGGCAGTACCCCAGCTGAAACCCTATGGTTCCTCCGGATTCTGGCTCTGGGCTGTGACGGGCAGGTGACACCTGCCCGAAGTTTTTATGACACTTTTCGCTGAACTGGACTCAGGCCGCGACGGCAACCTGGGGCTTGTTGCGGTAGATTTTGATCAGGTGGTAAATATTGATGCAGGCAACAAAGGCATTCATGCCCGCCACCGGCCAGGCGGTGATGGCAACGCCATAGACCACAAACAGGCTACAGCCGACAAAGTTAAGCCATCGCAGCCAGATGATATCCTTCATCATCAGCGAAATAGCCACCATGACTGAGGCGGCATAGCCTATAATTTCAATCAGATTCAGAGCTTCCATAAGGCACCTCGTTTAAGGCCCTCTGCCTTCCTTGAGCTTAATGGGGGGTCCGTGCCCCTAAAGCAGATATAACTGTGGAGTGGGGATCAACAGCTATGCTAGCAAATCGGCCCCCAGAGTTGTAATAAAAAACCGTTATATAATGACAGCAATCATGTTTTGGCGATTTTTGCGTCACCCGTGTTGAAATTTTACAACGAATGGCCAACAGGGAGGGCGACAATTGCGTGATTGATAACACTTTTCTTTTGAAGATTCCCTTATATACTGGCAAGAGTTTGTTTTATACCAGCCTAACAGCCTGATTTTCGGGCGCTACAGGAGTGTCACTATGGAATACAACACCTCAGAATTATGCGACATGTTTTTGGACGTCGTGGATGTGGTCGAGCCCATGTTCAGTAATTACGGTGGTTGTAGCTCATTCGGCGGGTCCATCAGCACCATCAAGTGCTTCGAGGACAATGGTCTTATTGCCGATGTGTTGGCCGAAGACGGTGAAGGCAAGGTATTGCTGGTTGATGGCGGCGGCTCACTGCGACGGGCATTGATCGATGCCAGCATCGCCGAGATTGCGGTCAACAACAATTGGGAAGGCATCATAGTTTACGGCAGTGTGCGCGATGTGGATGCCCTGGAGGATCTCGACATTGGTATCCAAGCCCTGGCGTCCATCCCGGTGGGTGCCGATGGCAACGGCGTCGGAGAAGTGGAAATTCCGGTGAATTTCGGTGGCGTCACCTTCCTCCCCGGTGATCATGTGTATGCCGACAACACAGGTATCATACTGTCACCCGAGCCCCTTGATATAGAATAAGGGTCAGGCTCAACAATATAACGCCGGCCCCGCCGGCGTTTTTATTGCCTTTTGCACAGACATAATCACAATAATTGGCATATGGCCGAACTCGACAGACACAAGACTATGCGACATCTGATCACCTTCTCTCAGGACCTGCTCAAACAATTACTTGGAAAACGCCCCGGGGAATCCCGCCTGGGTGACAACCTTTTGCTGCCCCAGGGCGACACCCTGGAGGCCATTGTGGCCCAGGCCAAGGCCGACGGTGCCCGCTTCGCCATCCTGGGCATCGCCGAAGACCTGGGCCCCCGGGCCAATTTGGGCCGCGGCGGTTCCACCAATGCCCTGGAAGCTTGCCTCAAGTGGTTCGTCAATCTGCAGGCCAATCGCTTCTATGATGGCAAGGATTGCCTGCTGCTCGGCACCCTCGATTGCAGCGATCTGCACCAGGGCGAGCTGGATACCGAAACCCTGCGCAATCGGGTCGCCGAGGTGGACGACAGGGTTATTGCCCTGTGCACTGTGCTGATGGAAGCGGAAATCGAGCCCATAGTCATAGGCGGAGGTCATAACAATGCTTATGGCATATTGATGGCAACCCGGGCCGCCTATGGCCGCCCTGTGGCCGCGGTCAATCTCGACCCCCACTCGGACTTCAGGCCCAGAGAAGGTCGCCACAGCGGCAACGGTTTCAGCTATGCCGCCGCCAGCGGCGCCCTGGACCACTACCATGTGCTGGGACTGCATGAACTCAAGAACAGCGAAGCCAACCTGGAACAATTGACCGCCTTCGGTGGCAGTTGGCACAGCCTGCAGGACATCTGGGTGCGCCGCGAGATCACCCTGGAAGAGGCCCTGCGCCAAATCGCCAAGGACTTGCGGGCCACAGGCTTGCCTGTGGCACTGGAGCTGGATCTCGACGCCATCAGCAATATGCCGTCAAGCGCCTGCACCGCCGCCGGCGTGCCTTTACTGGATGCCTGTCACTACGTCAGCTATATCGCCGGCCACAGCCCCTGTGCTTACCTGCATCTGGCGGAAGCGGCCCCCGTGTGCCACGAGGCCGGCCTGGCTGCCGGAATGCGAGAGGTGGGCCAGAGCCTGACCGAGCTGATTTATGCCTACATCCAGGGGCGGCGCAGCTTCTGTCCCGTGTGACCGCTATTCAATAACGGCCTGTTTTGTGGTCTAATGCGCAATCATTCCGGACTGTGGCAGTACCTCTGTCACAGGGTCCCCGGCCTGTCCGTGACAGGGATCACAACGCCGCCCCAGGAGGATTCAGCCTGGGCAGCCAATGGCGCAAACTTGCACTTAATTTGAAAGATTGACAGGAAACAGCAGATGTCTGAGGGCTCGGCAAACACTACCCATTTTGGTTTCAAGACGGTTGAAGCAGACAAGAAGGCCGATCTGGTCGCGGGCGTATTCCACTCTGTGGCCGCCAAGTACGACATAATGAACGATGTAATGTCCTTCGGTATCCACAGGTTGTGGAAGCGATTCACCATTGAAACCGCCGGTGCCCGCCCGGGCATGAAGGTGCTGGATCTGGCCGGTGGCACTGGCGATCTGACCGCCAAATTTTCCAAGCTGGTCGGTGACAAGGGCCAGGTGATCCTGGCAGACATCAATGATTCCATGCTCAAGGTTGGCCGCAGCAAACTGCGGGATCTGGGGGTGGTTGGCAATGTGGATTATGTCCAGGCCAACGCCGAGGCCCTCCCCTTCCCCGACAATCATTTCGACATCATTACCATCGCCTTTGGCCTGCGTAACGTGACCGACAAGGACGCAGCGCTGCGCTCCATGCAAAGGGTGCTCAAGCCCGGCGGCAAACTGCTGGTACTGGAGTTTTCCAAGCCACAGCATGAACTGATGCGTCAGGTGTACGACATGTACAGCTTCAAGATCCTGCCCAAGATGGGTGACATCATCACCCAGGACGCCGGCAGCTATGAGTACTTGGCCGAGTCCATCCGTATGCACCCCGACCAGGAAACCCTCAAGGCCATGATGCAGAATGCCGGATTTGAGCAGGTGGATTACATCAACATGACCGACGGCATAGTGGCGCTGCACCGGGGATACAAGTTCTGATGCTGCAAAGAGAGCTGGCGCTGCTGGCCTGCGGCGCGATTGAACTGGCCTTCAATGGCCTGCTCAAACAAAGCGGCGCCCAGCTGCGCAGCTACGGCCTCAATGGCAAGGTCATCGCCATTGAACTCAAAGAGTTACCTTTCTCCCTGTACCTGATTTTCGACCAGTCTGTGCTGGTGCTGAGCCGCTATGAGGCCGAGCCCAGCGTCGCGGTCAAAGCCGATTTAGCCTGCCTGTACCAGCTGAGCCAAGGGGCAAACCTGAGCGCACTCATCAAGCAGGATAAGCTGGAGCTTGATGGCGATCTGAGCGCCCTGCAGGGCTTGAGCCGCCTGATGACAGAGCAGCGTTTCGACTTCGGCGAACCCCTGTCGCGCTGGATTGGTGATGGTGCCACCCACAGACTGCAATCCGGTCTGGGCCAGCTGGGTCAAGAATTGCGCCGCATCACGGGCAAAAGCCTGGACCATATGGCGCAGTTGGCCACCGAAGAGTATCGCCTCGCCCCGCAGCGAATTGAATTTATCGCCCAGTGCGATGCCATTGAAGATCTGGCCCGGGATACCGAGGCCCAGATCCAACGCCTGCAGCATTTGAGGGAACGTTTTTCATTATGACGCTCGCCAGTCTCCGCCGCGGATACCAGGTTGTCCGCACCCTGCTGCATTATGGTTTGGATGAACTCTTACCCCCCAAGCTGACACCGTGGTATTTCAAGGTGTTACGTCTGTGCCTCTTTTGGATCCGCAACCGTCACAAGGACAAATGCGGTGGCGAGCGCCTTAAGCTGGCGTTGCAGCAATTGGGCCCCGTGTATATCAAGTTTGGCCAGATGCTGTCGACCCGGCGCGATCTGCTCAGTGACAACTGGGCCGAGCAGCTGACCATGCTGCAGGACAGGGTACCGCCCTTTGATACGGCCCTGGCCCGTGCCGCCATCGAAAGCGAACTAGGCACCCCCATTGAAAGCCTGTTTGATGATTTCGACGATGTGCCCCTGGCCTCGGCGTCAATTGCCCAGGTGCATACCGCCAGACTCAAGTCCAACGGCGCCGAGGTGGTACTCAAGGTGCTCAGACCCGGGGTCGAGCAACAAATCGCCGCCGATCTGCAGCTCATGTTGCAGGTGGCTGCCCGAATAGAAGCCCTGCTCGGCCATGGCAATCGCCTGCGGCCGGTGGAAGTGGTGCAGGACTATGAACACACCATACTTGGTGAACTCAACCTCAAGCTGGAGGCAATGAATGCCGTCCGCTTGCGGAATAACTTCCTCAACTCCGACGCCCTGTACATTCCCCTGGTGTATGAAGAGCTGTGCCACCAGCGACTGATGGTGATGGAGCGCATCGACGGCATTCCGGTGGCGGATATCGCCGCGCTCAAGGCCCAGGGTACCAACTTCAAGCTGCTGGCCGAGCGGGGGGTGGAGCTGTTTTTCACCCAGGTCTTCCGTGACAACTTCTTCCACGCCGACATGCATCCGGGCAATATCTTTGTCAGTCGCGAACACCCGGACAATCCCTTTTACATCGGCCTGGACTGCGGCATCATGGGCAGCCTCAGCGAAGAGGACAAACGCTACCTGGCGGAAAACTTCCTCGCCTTTTTCAACCGCGACTATCACCGCATAGCCCAGCTGTACGTGGAGTCGGGTTGGGTGTCGGCGGATACCGACATACTGGCGTTCGAGCAGGCGGTAAAGCTGGTGTGCGAACCCATGTTCAACAAGCCGCTTAACGAGATTTCCTTTGGTCATGTGCTGCTGGAACTGTTCCGCACCGCACGGCGCTTCGACATAGTGGTGCAACCTCAGCTGGTGCTGCTGGAGAAGACCCTGCTCTATATCGAGGGTCTGGGGCGGCAGCTGTACCCCGAGCTGGATTTGTGGCAAACCGCCAAGCCCTTCCTGGAAAAATGGATGAACCAGCAGACGGGCCCCAAGGCAATGTTCAAAAAACTGCAATCCGCGGCGCCTTACTGGTCTGATAAACTTCCCGAGCTCCCCGAATTGGTTTATGACAACCTGCGACTGGGCCGCAAGCTGCTGGGCAGCCAACAGCAAATGCTGGATCGCTACCTGAAACACCAGCAAAAAGCGCATAAAAGCAATTACCTGCTTATCACTTCTGCGGTTTTCTTGATCTGCGGCACAATATTGTTTGACCGAGAGGTTACACTGGTGCCCGCCCTGGGGTGTCTGGCAGCCGGTGCGTTGTTGTGGCTTATCGGATGGAGATCCAGGCCAAAGAATCGGAAATTTTAGCTAGCACTAAATAACCAGAAGTTCATAATAGAACTGACTAATTTGATTGAGAGGAATCCTTCATGGGTGGAATCAGTATCTGGCAATTGCTCATCATAGCCTTAATCGTCATCCTGTTGTTTGGCACCAAGAAATTGCGCTCATTGGGCGGCGATCTCGGTGGTGCGGTCAAGGGCTTCAAAAACGCCATGGCCGACGAAGACAAAAAGGCTCTGGAAGACAGCAACGCCAAATCGACCCAGACCACTGAGAAGCAGTCTGAAACCGAGAAAAAAGAACAGGTGTAATCCCTTATGTTTGACGGTATCGGCTTTATGGAGCTGTTGCTCATCGCCATCATAGGTCTGGTGGTGTTGGGCCCGGAGCGCTTGCCTGTGGCTGTGCGCACTGTGACCGGCTGGATCAGGGCCATGAAACGCATGGCCAACTCGGTCAAAGATGAGCTGGAACAGGAACTGAAAATCGAGCAGTTGCATGCTGACCTCAAAAAGGCCGAAGCCCGGGGTCTGAACAACCTGTCTCCGGAATTGCAGGAGTCCATTGACCAGCTTAAACAGGCCGCCGAATCGGTTAACCGTCCCTATCAGGTGAAAACGCCGGAATCCCAAGCCGACAGCGTGGCCGCAGGGCAGGAAAAACCGCCCCACACCAACGGATAATTCATGTCGTCACACCAACAACCGCTGATCAGTCATCTGCTGGAGCTGCGCAATGTATTGCTGAAGTGCATCGCCAGCGTGATGCTGCTGTTCGTGGCCCTGGTCTACTGGGCCAATGATATTTACCACTACATGGCCATTCCGCTGATGCAATCCTTGCCCGAGTCCGGGACCATGATTGCCACCGACGTAGCGGCCCCGTTCTTTGCCCCGTTTAAATTGACCCTGGTATTGGGCTTTTTCCTGGCCGTACCTTATGTGCTGTATCAAATCTGGTCCTTTGTGGCACCCGGGCTGTACAAGCACGAAAAACGTCTGGTGGTCCCTTTGCTGGTCAGCAGTACCCTGCTGTTCTATATGGGCATCGCCTTCGCCTACTACGTGGTGTTTCCCGTGGTATTCGGCTTCTTCACCAGCGTGGCCCCAGAGGGCGTGCAGGTGGCGACCGACATCAGCAGCTATCTCGACTTTATCCTCAAGCTATTTTTCGCCTTCGGCCTCGCCTTTGAAATCCCGGTAGCCGTGGTGCTGCTGTGTTGGGCGGGAGTAACCTCGCCGGAAGACCTCAGGACCAAGCGTCCCTATATAGTGGTGGCGGCCTTTGTAATCGGTATGCTGTTGACCCCTCCGGATGTGATCTCCCAAACCATGTTGGCGGTTCCCATGCTGTTACTGTTTGAGGGCGGATTGCTTGCCGCCAGGTTTTACAGTAAAAAGGACGACCAGGAGCCCGAGGAAGAGGCTTAAATCATCGGCCACCTAAGCCGTGGCCTGTGCATACACTCTGGTCATTCTTTAGATAACAACAAGGAACTACACATGCGCCCCATTTGGATATTTGCCGCAGCCGCTTTCAGTTTGCAAGCCCATGCCGGTTTGGAGCAGCAATTGGGCCAATGTGCCGCCATCCAGGACAAACTCGAGCGCCTTATCTGCTACGACAAGCTGGCGGCAACCGTAAGTAATGGAGTCATGTCTGATACAGCCTTACACTCAGCCCCCAGCACACCTGCGGCAGCGGCTTCTCCTGCCATAGCGGCCAAGCCTCAGATATCAGCTGAAGAAAGCTTTGGTGCGAAGAAGAAAGCTCCTGACGCAGAATTGGAAAAGATTTACCTTACCGTTGCCACAGTAGGAAAAGATCCCTATGGCATGATGAAGGTTGAATTCACCAACGGCCAGGTTTGGAAACAAACTGAAGGACGAAAATACAAATTGGAGCAAGGGCAGGCAGTGTTTATTGAAAAAGGTGCCTTGGGCTCTTTTATTCTCGGCACAGATGACCGCAACTCCACCATCAGGGTTAAACGCCTGAAGTAAGCATGAGCTCATATCTGGATGTGGCCGTCAATCTTCTGGGCAGCAGCCTGGAACCGGACTTGGTCTCTGTGATTAGAGAGGCCGAGGCCGTGGGGGTATCCCCCCTGCTGGTGATAGGCAGTACCCTCGATGAAAGCGAAGCCGCTATCCAGACCTGCGCCTTATACCCTGGCAAACTTTATTGTACCGCCGGGGTCCATCCCCACCACGCCAATCAATGGAATAACCAGTCCGAAAACCGGCTACGACAGTTGAGCCAAGCCCCCCAGGTGGTCGCCGTTGGCGAAGCGGGGCTCGATTACAATCGGGATTTTTCGCCCAGAGCCGACCAACGCCGGGCATTCGAGGCCCAGCTGGCTCTGGCAGCAGAACTGGGTAAGCCTGTTTTGCTGCACCAGCGCGACGCCCATTCGGACTTTATTGCCATTCTCAGCCAATATCGCAGTGCCTTGCCCGGTGCCCTGCTGCATTGCTTCACCGGCAACCGGGCCGAGCTGCAAGACTGCCTGGCGCTGGATTTACACCTTGGGATCACCGGCTGGATCTGTGATGAGCGCCGGGGCCTGGAACTGGCGGAACTGGTCAAAGAGATACCGGCAAACCGCCTGTTGCTGGAAACCGACAGTCCTTACCTGCTGCCTCGCTCCATGCGTCCCAAACCTAAATCCGGCAAGAACCTGCCCAAATACCTGCCCTATATTGCCGTCGAAGTTGCCAGGTTGCGCGGCGAATCCGAAACCGAACTGGCAGCAAATTGTTATCGCAACAGCCTCGCCTTCTTTAATTTGGAGCCCGGCCATGCTTAGGTCTGTGTTGTGGTTGGTGCTCCTGTTGTCATGGCAGGTCCATGGGCAATTGCTGCAGGTTAACAGCGCTGTGACCGAAATGGCCCTTACGCCCTTTTTGCAGGTATATCAGGCACAAAAGTCACATTCACTGGAACAGTTACCGCCGCAGGACAGCGCGTTATGGCGCCCTCTGGAAAGGGAAACTCTGGCTCTGGGAGTGCAGGATCTCTGGCTGAGCTTCAGTCTCACCAGCGATCAGGGGGTCATGCACCGACTGCTGGAAATGGACAATCCTCTGCTGGATAAAGTCAGTCTCTATCATTTGGTCGATGGCGATCTGGTGCGTGTCATGCACATGGGTGACAAGCTGGATTTCGCCTCCCGGCCCATACGCAGCACTAGCTTTCTTTATCCCTTTGAATTGGCCCCGGGCGAGGTCCACAGCTTTTATTTGAAAATTGACTCCGAAGGCAGTGGCTATCTGCCCATCAGCCTCTGGGCTCCGGAGCGCTACAACCAGGTGAGTGAATTCACCACCCTGTTTCAGGGGATCCAGTTGGGCATTTTGCTGGCACTGGGCCTGTTCAGCCTGTTTATCGCCCTCGCCTCCGGCTCCTTCAGTTACAGCTATTATGCCGGTTACGTGCTGTCCATGACCTTATTGGTGGCCACAGTGCAAGGTTTGGCATTTCGATTCCTGTGGCCGAATACCCCCGAAGTCCAGCAATGGATCATTCCCTTGCTGCTGCCGATTGTGATGGCTTTTGCACTGATGTTTGCCGAGAAAATGCTGCAGCTGAAGCACAACAATATCCGCATGCTCAGGGCCTGCCGCATGGGCGCCGCGTTCAGCGTACTGATGGCGCTGCTGTCTCCCCTGGTCAGCTATGGTGTGGCTATTTTCAGCGAGATCATTGCCTTGCTTGGGATCAGCACCATGCTGTTGCTGTTTGCCCTGATTCAGGCATTCAAGGGACAAAAGCTTGCCCGGCTTTATTCTCTGGGGTGGATAGTGCTACTCAGCAGCGCCATCGCCAGCAGCCTGATTTATCTGGGCATGGTAGATACCCTTATTCCGCCACAAACGCCGGCCATGCTGGGGCTGACCTTCGAGATAGTCTATATGGCGGCGGTGTTGGCTATCCGCTACAGCGATGAGCGCCGGGCCAAACAACGAATTCAACAGCAGGCGCTGGAACAGGCTCAGCGCATCCGACTGGCCAGGGAAGAATCCCTTAGGCAGGAAGCCGAATCCAACGAACGCCTGGAGCAAATGGTGCAGGAGCGCACCCTGGAGCTGGAAATCACATTAAGGGAACTCAATGAGGTGAACCAGAAGCTGACCGAACAAACCACCATTGACAGCCTGACCGGGGTCAAGAACCGGGCCTCCTTTGACAAACGTCTGACCGCCGAGGGGCGCATCAGCCGCCGGCAACACACACCGCTGGCGCTGTTGATGCTGGACATAGATCATTTCAAACGCATCAACGACCGTTATGGCCACCTGGCCGGCGATCATACCCTCAAGGTTATTGCCGCCAACCTGCTGCAACACCTTAAACGTCCGACCGATATGGTGGCCCGCTATGGCGGCGAGGAATTTGCCGTGATTCTGCCGGCTACGGACGAGGAAGGCGCACTGGCGGTAGCCGAGGCCATACGGGAAAATATCAGCCAATTACAACTGAGCTGGAACCAGGACAGCATAGCCCTGAGTGTCAGCATAGGTGTCAGTACCGCCATTATCGACAGCGACAGCCACCCGCTGCTGTTGCTTGAACAGGCCGACAAGGCCCTGTACAGAGCCAAAAACCTGGGCCGCAACCGTGTCTGTCGCTACGAGGAACAGACGCTGCAAGCGGTATCCTCCGCCCCTTAAGACAGGAGTCGAATGTGAACATTATTACCAGTGCTTTCCCACAACGCAGAATGCGCCGCATGCGCAAACACGAGTTCAGCCGTCGCCTGATGGCGGAAAATACCCTGACGGTCAACGACCTGATCTATCCGATGTTTGTTTTGGAAGGCAACCACCGCAGCGAGCAGGTGGCGTCCATGCCGGGCATTGAGCGCTACTCCATAGACCTGCTGCTCAAAGAAGCCGAGCAGTTGGTTGAGCTGGGCATTCCGCTGATTGCCCTGTTCCCCGTGACTCCGCTGGAAAAGAAGTCCCTGCTGGCGGAAGAAGCCTACAACCCGGATGCCCTGGCTCAGCGCGCCGTGCGGGCACTTAAAAGTGAGTTTCCCCAGCTGGGGGTGATGACAGACGTGGCCCTCGACCCCTTCACCACCCACGGTCAGGATGGCATCATCGATGACACTGGCTACATACTCAATGACATCACCACAGAGATCCTGGTGAAGCAGGCCCTGTCACATGCCGAAGCCGGTGCCGACATAGTGGCGCCCTCCGACATGATGGACGGTCGTATCGGCGCCATACGACAGGCCCTGGAAGCCGCCGGCCATGTGAACACCCAGATCATGGCCTACTCGGCCAAGTACTCTTCCAACTACTATGGTCCATTCCGCGATGCGGTCGGTTCCGCCGGTAACCTTAAGGGCGGCAACAAACACAGCTACCAGATGGATCCGGCCAACAGCGACGAAGCACTGCACGAAGTGGCGCTGGACATCCAGGAAGGAGCCGACATGGTGATGGTCAAGCCCGGCATGCCGTATCTCGACATAGTCCACAGGGTCAAGACCGAGCTGGCGGTGCCCACCTTTGCTTATCAGGTCAGCGGCGAGTACGCCATGCACATGGCCGCCATTCAGAACGGTTGGCTGGCGGAGAAGGCGATAGTGATGGAGTCATTGCTGTGCTTCAAGCGCGCCGGTGCCGACGGCATCCTCACCTATTTCGCCAAGCGTGCCGCCCAGTGGCTCAAGGATGCCAAATAAGCGCCAGCGCTTCAGCCAAGAGAAAGCCACCTCAGGGTGGCTTTTTTAATGGCACCACTTCGCACGGCATCCCGATTGGGGCACAATGCCGGACATAGGGCCGCCATGGCCGCGATGACATTGGAGGAACCAAGATGTTAACAGGTCAACTGGACTCGGCCACTTTGCTGGCACAGGAAGACTATCGGAGCAGCTATCAGGACTATAAGCCCGATACTGCCGGGCTGGCACCTTTGCAACAGGTGAGCGAGCCCACCGAGCTGCTGGTGATTCAAGGCACCTGGTGTCCCGATTGCGTTCGTGAAGTGCCGCGCCTTATTCGTATTGCCGAGCAACTCAATGGCACAGTGTTCAAGCTGAGCCACATAGGCGTCGACAGGGACAAAACCGATCCCGCGGGCTTGGCCGGTCGCTACGATTTCAACCGCATTCCGACTATCCTGGTACTGCGCCAAGGCGTGGAACTGGGCCGGATAGTGGAGCGGCCACAAACGTCACTGGAGCAGGACCTGGTTGACATTCTCGGCCTCTGAGTAAAGGCTGATCCCCATAAAAAAAGGCCGGCAATTGCCGGCCTTTGATTTTTCCCTTGCCCTAGAACTCGTAGCGGGCAATCAGCGACAGGTAGCGGGCCTCCTGACGTCCGGTCACCATGCCATAGTCAGGGTTCAGCTCCAGGCCATTGGCGGTATCAGCGTAGCGGCTTCGCTCCTCATTGATGTCGGTGGCCGCATCGCTGTTGAGCAGATTGTAAACAGTGCCCTTGAGGGTCAGATCGCCACCAAACAGCTCGGTACTGTAGCTCAGCGACAGATCCACACTGGTCACCCAAGGCAGGGTGCCAACACTGCCACGGGGTGCCGGGTTACCATTTTCATCATAGTGCGATGCCTGATCGTAGTAACGGCTGATACAGTCTTCCCACGGGCTGCCGGCGGCACAGCTGTCGACGCCTTCAGGGTGCTGGGAGAAGTAGTTCTGGGGTCTGCCAGAGGTCGCCCTTGCCACCAGTCCCAGGGTCAGGGCATCGGTCAATTGATAGGCTCCGCTGACCTTGAAGGCATGACGGTGATCGTTCGGCAGGTTGCCATAGCCGTGATCCATCAGATCCGCATAGTCATAGGAGGTGGTCCAGCCCGGATCCGCTTGATCATTGTCCGTCTTCACCAGGCCCTCGGTGTTGCCATAACTGTGGGACCAGGTATAGGAGCTGTTGATGGTCAAATCTTCGTTGACCCGGCCATCCAGGGTGAACTCCATGGCCAGGTAGCGCCGTTTGGCCTTGGGCAGCTGCAACTCGTCCTGACTCAAGGTGACATTGTCGACCTGACCATCACCGTCGAAATCATAGGACAGGGTAATGGCTTCACCCGGGTTGTTGAGCACATAGTAGGAGCCCTGCCCCACATTGTCTTCGATACCCAGTTCCGCCAGCTTTTTCGCCAGCACAGGGCCCACATCCGTGTCCTCTAGGCTGCGGCCCAGATCGCGGTAGATAAAGCGCACACCGCCGGTCATGCTGTCGAACAGTTCCTGCTGATAGCCCAGGGTAAACTCATCGCTGTACATGGGCTTGAGGTTGGACGAGGCAATCAATCCCGGCTCGGTAATGCCGCGCTGGCGCCAATAGCGCTCCCTCAGCATGGCGCCGCGACTGGGTGAACCATCGGCCAGCAGCACTGGCTGTCCATCGGCGTCGAGCTGATCGAGCTCGAAGTACTCAAACCACTCGATGGAAGAAGAACCCTGGGTAATGTTCATATTGGCCGACACGGGCTGGAAATAGCGGCCATAGCTGGCAAACAGTTTGGCACTGCCATCTCCGTGCAGATCGTAAACCGCCTGAACTCGGGGAGCTATCTGATTATCAATGGACACATAGGCACGACCATCGGAAACGGTATTTTCAAAGCCGCTGTAACGCAGCCCCAGATTCAGCACCAATTGGTCAGTAACCTGCCAGGAATCGCTGGCATAGAAAGCCAGCGAGCTGACCTCGGAATCCGTGTAGCGGGTCCGGACCCGGCGCTCGATGTAATCTTCACCATCGGCCGCCCCGGAAACACTGTTGGTACCTGCGGTTTTCACCGACCACCAGCCCTGAGCATCGCCGATGCCATTTTGCGCCGAGGTATAGTCCACCAGCACCTTGGTGTAATCAATACCGAACTGCAACGAGTGCTCTTCCAGATCCCAGTTGAAGTCTATCCGGGCCTGATCCCGGGTAAATTCCTGCTCTGAGATAGAAGAATCCGAGTGCTGGCTCAGGTATTCGCCATTGCGATAGTCATACACAGATGGATTGGCCGAGGCCACCACATTGTCTATGTTCTCCTGGGTGCGCCCGACCACGGCCGATACCGAAAAGTTATCGCTGAAGTAACCGTTATAATTGATGCTGTAGACTTTGCCGCCATCCCGGCCAGGCGCGGTGGGACCAATCTGCTCACCCAGGCTGTTACTCTCAAAATCATAGGCAAAGGTTTTTCTGTCATAGGTGCGCTTGTTATTGAGTGCCGACAGGCCGATGGAGTGATCCTGGGAAATATACCAATCCAACTTGGCAAACCAGCGGTCTTCCTGCCTGTCCCTGTGACCCGCTGTCGTCTGACCGGCCCAGTCGCTGTCATCACGGCGGGGATTGAACAGGCCGTAATAAAACAGTTTATCCTCAACAATGGCGCCACTGGCCCACAGCTGCAGTTCACGGAAATCGTAACTGTCCTGACGGGTATTGGTGCTGACTATGCCGTCACTGTTGAAAATCGAGTCATGATTGGCCCGCATACTGTCGGGATCCCAGCGCACCTGGGTACCGAATTTGAACTCATTCTCACCGGATTTGGATACCGCATTGACTATGCCCCCCATGGCACCACCAAACTCGGGACTGACGGCACCTGTCATCACCTGGGTCTGGGAAATCGCTTCCCATGGCAAGGCGATTGAGCCCAAACCGGTCCTGATGCTGGTCACATTCATACCGTTGAAATAATAGCCATTTTCAGCAGATGAGGCCCCGCCGAAACTGGAAGCCCCCTTAAAAGATGAGCCACCCGGTGCCGCGGTGCCTGGCGCCAGCAGGGCAATGCTTTCAAAGCCCGAGTTAACCGGCATGGTTTGCAAATCTTCCTGGCTGAATGACACGCCAGAGGTAGAAGAGGCCATGTCCACCCGGCGGATGACGCTGCCGGTCACGGCGATGCGCTCCATATTGGCACCTGATGCCAGCAGTTGGCCATCCAGGATTAATGCCTGGCCTATGACCACCTGCACCGATGCCTCATGGGACGCTTCAAAGCCATCCTTGCTGATCTCAATGTCATACTCACCCACGGGCACGTTACGCAGCAGATACTCGCCCTTGTCATTGGTGCTTATCTTGTAAACCAAGCCCTTGGTTTTGTGCCTGAGTGTAATGGTGGCATCGGCAATGGCGGCACCATTGCCACTAACCACCTGGCCCTTGACGATACTGGAGCCATCAACCGCCATGGCCTGGGGGACCGCCAACAACAGTGCCGAGCTGACGGCAATCGCCGCCAGTGATTTGCGAGCCCCGATTAAGGCTCTATTGCTTGTTTCCAACATGGTTAAGATTCCTCATCCCTTTCCTGAGTGTCGCTTTCGGCCTGTTGTGATACGGGTACTTTTTGACCGAAAGTCGCAGAACCTTAACAGTTATTACATATTGTATACATTATTTATTATGCACGAATTGTTTGGTTTAACGGGAATCAAAACAAAATTCTCTATAAGATCAGCGCGTTACAAGCAAGATGAAATTTATTTATGATGGCTGCCGCCGCACAAGCAGGAGCAGGCTTGTGGACATAGGGAAGCGTTCAGGAGGAATACGACCGGCAGCGGTTAGTGCGCAACGGCCTGGCGTGACAGTTCCAGCAGCACACCTTCACGCAGGGCGCCACCGGAAAGGGATAATTGCTCTATACCGAGCAGGCGGAACAGGGCCAGCAATATGGCGACACCGGCGGCAAAGGTGGGCGCGCGCTCGGGACAGAGGCCATTGATACCACTGAGGCCAGCGTCGGGTGCGGCAAGAATTTCCTGCTGCAGCGCCAGCAGCACCGGCAAGGTGATCAGGGCGGATTCCTGCCTGTGCTCCAACAACTCGACCACGGACTGGACAGTACCCGAGGCACCCACGGCACAATGCCACCCCAAGCGCCTGAGGGTCGCACCATCCTCACCGAGCGCGGCTTCGACAGCCCCGTGGGCATCGTCAAAATCCAGCTGCTGTAACGGCAAAGAAGAGAAATACGCCTGTTGATAGGTCACGCAACCTATGGGAAGGCTGGTCTTGAACAGCAGCTTGTCGCCATCACCGACGATAAACTCGGTACTGGCACCACCAATATCGATCACCAGGCGTCGCCCCTGACCCGAGGTGGTGGCGACCATGCCACGGTAGATAAGCTCAGCCTCGCGCATGCCACAGATAACGTCTATGGGATGTCCGAGTATGGGCAAGGCCCGGGCCTTGAAGATCTCGGCATTGGCTATGGTGCGCAAGGTGGCGGTGGCCACCACGGCAACCCGGTCGCCGGCAATGGCATGGTCTTTCAGCATTTGGGCAAACATTGCCAAACAGTCGAGCCCGCGAGCCATCACCTCTTCGCTGAGCATACCATCACAGCCAATGCCCTCTGCCAACCGCACCTTACGCTTGTATTTCGCCAATACCTTGGGCTGACCGGCTACTGTGGTAGCGACCAGCATGTTAAAGCTGTTGGAGCCCAGGGTAATGGCGGCGTAAAGATCTTGCATCAAGAGTGTCTGCGGGTCCTGTCATGCCTTGGCGGACGGCTGCCGCCGCTGCGATGGGCTCCCGATGGTCTGCCGCCGCGGTCGCGTCCACCACGGGCACCCACAGGGTGCTTACGATGGATATGCGCCGGAGGAGGCAAGTCTTCAATCAGGGCACTGCGATCATAGGAGCTGACCGGAATGGAGTGCTGGATATAGGTTTCGATATCCGGCAGGTTCAGGGCGTATTCCTCACAGGCAAAGCTGACGGAGACCCCTTTTTGACCCGCACGACCGGTACGGCCAATGCGATGCACATAGTCTTCGCAATCGTCAGGCAGATCGTAGTTGTATACGTGGGACACATCGGAAATATGCAAACCACGGGCGGCCACATCGGTCGCCACCAGGATATCCAACTCGCCCTTGGTGAACTGTTCCAGAATGCGGATCCGCTTCTTCTGCGGCACGTCACCGGTCAGCAAGCCAACCCTGTGACCATCGCCTTCCAGGCTGGCCCAGAGTTTTTCACACTGGTGCTTGGTGTTGGCAAAGACTATGGCTTTTTCTGGCCAGTCTTCTTCAATCAGGGAGTGCAGCAGCTTGAGCTTGTCTTCCATCGAGGGATAGAAGATCTCTTCCTTGATGTTGCGGGAGGTCTTTTCCTCGGGCGCAATTTCCACCTTGACCGGATCGTTCATGTGGTCGTAAGCCAGTTCCTGCACCTTCATCGACAAGGTGGCAGAAAACAGCATATTCAGACGCTGATTGGCCTCGGGCATGCGGCGGAACAGGAAGCGGATATCCTTGATAAAGCCGAGATCGAACATGCGATCGGCCTCATCCAGTACCACGGCCTGAATGGCGCCCAGATTAATTACACCCTGACGGACATAATCTATGATGCGGCCAGTGGTGCCGATCAGTATATCCACGCCCTTGTCCAGCACCTTGCGCTGGGTTTCATAGCCCTCGCCGCCATAGACAATGGCCACCTTGAGGCCAGTGTGCTTGGACAGCAATTGGGCGTCCTTGGCAATTTGGATGGCCAGTTCACGGGTCGGCGCCATGACGATGGCGCGGGGCTGATTCAGCTGACGGTTTTCAGGAACTGGGGAATTCAGCAGATGGTTAAAGGTGGCCACCAAAAAGGCCAGGGTCTTGCCTGTGCCAGTTTGCGCCTGGCCGGCGATGTCTTTTTGCGCCAACAATACAGGCAAAGATAAGGCCTGGATCGGGGTGCAGTATTCGAAGCCGTTTTCGATAAGTGCCTGTTTTACTTCTTCACGCAGGGGAAGGTCGGCAAATTTCTGTTGGGATAAATGTGTTTCGCTCATAGCGCCAGCATACCATTCAGGGTTGCAATAAGATACTCGATCGTTTGAAATAGCGACAACCAAAAAGCGGTCACTTGAATTGCCGTAAAACAGCCCCAATATACACGCTAAGCCATTAACAAACCAGCAATGGCAACCTACCGGAGAACATCATGAGCGATAAAATTGTAACCCTGAGCGACGACAGCTTCGAAAATGACGTACTGAAGTCCAGCCAACCTGTTCTGGTTGATTTCTGGGCCGAGTGGTGCGGTCCCTGCAAAATGATCGCTCCAATCCTGGACGACATTGCCACCGAATACGAAGGCAAGCTCACAGTGGCCAAGCTGAACGTGGATCAGAACAATGCCTCTCCAGCCAAATACGGCGTGCGTGGTATTCCAACTCTGCTGATGTTCAAGGGCGGCGAGCTGGTGGCCACCAAGGTGGGCGCCCTGTCAAAAACTCAACTGAAAGAGTTTATCGACGCGCAAATCTAAGCCGTCAATCCGCCATTGCGTGACACCCGGCACAAGCCAGCCATTTAAATGTGCCGGGTATCCGCAAAAATCTGGACGCCCCGCCGCTATAGTGCTACTTTAATAACCAGATTCTTTCTAATTAACCCACTTCTCGCTGTTCAATCTCATCAAGACTTCCTTTAATCATTGCGGATTGAGCGCGGGGTAAGCTTTCTCGCGTAAAAAAGACCCATCAAAAATGAATTTAACTGAACTGAAAAACATGTCTATTTCCGACCTGGTTGCACTGGCGGATAACATGAAACTGGAAAATATGGCCCGTGCGCGCAAGCAGGACATTATTTTCTCTATCCTCAAGGCCCACGCCAAAAGCGGTGAAGACATATTCGGTGGCGGGGTGTTGGAAATACTTCAGGACGGTTTCGGTTTCCTGCGCAGTGCCGACGGTTCATACCTAGCGGGTCCAGATGATATTTATGTGTCCCCCAGTCAAATCCGCCGCTTCAATATGCGAACGGGTGACACCATTACCGGTAAAATTCGTCCCCCGAAAGAAGGCGAACGTTATTTTGCCCTGCTGAAAGTTAACGAAGTTAACTTTGACAAGCCCGAAAATTCCCGCAACAAGATCCTGTTTGAAAACCTAACTCCCCTGCATGCCGAAGAACGCATTCGCATGGAGCGCGGCAATGGTTCTACCGAAGATATCACCGCCCGTATCCTCGATCTGTGCTCTCCCATTGGTAAGGGCCAGCGTGGTCTGATTGTGGCACCGCCAAAAGCCGGTAAGACCTTGTTGCTGCAAAACATTGCCCAATCCATTACCTACAACAACCCCGAAGTGGTGTTGATGGTGTTGCTGATTGACGAACGTCCTGAAGAAGTGACCGAGATGCAACGCCTGGTTCAGGGCGAAGTGATTGCCTCTACCTTCGACGAACCGGCCAGCCGTCACGTACAGGTTGCCGAAATGGTGATCGAAAAGGCCAAGCGCCTGGTAGAGCACAAGAAAGACGTAGTGATCCTGCTGGACTCCATCACCCGTCTGGCCCGCGCCTACAACACTGTTATCCCATCATCAGGCAAGGTGCTGACAGGTGGTGTGGACGCCAACGCCCTGCACCGTCCCAAGCGCTTCTTCGGTGCTGCCCGTAACATTGAAAATGGCGGCTCCCTGACCATTATCGCCACCGCCCTGGTAGACACAGGCTCCAAGATGGACGAAGTGATCTATGAAGAATTCAAGGGTACAGGTAACCAGGAACTGCATCTGTCGCGCAAGGCCGCCGAAAAGCGGGTATTCCCGGCAATCGACTTCAACCGTTCAGGCACCCGCCGCGAAGAGAAGCTGACCACCCAGGACGAACTGCAGAAGATGTGGATCCTGCGCAAGATCCTCAACCCCATGGACGAAGTTGCCGCCATGGAGTTCCTGATAGACAAGTTGGCCATGACCAAGACCAACGAAGAATTCTTCACCGCCATGAAGCGCGCCAAGTCCTGATAGCAGAGCAATGCGTTTCACAAAAAAGCCGCTCTCTGAGCGGCTTTTTTTATTGCCCGGATTTTACTTGCCGGGCATGGTCTCCAGGCGGGCCAGCTGCTCGGTAATCCGCTCCCGCAAAAAATCCCGCAGCAGTAATATGGCCGGACTCAGATGCTGGCGACCGGGACACAGCATGTACAGTTCCAGCGGCTCCCCGTCAAAGTCCGGCAGCAGCGGCAGTAAGCGCCCGGCTATCATGTCTTCGGCAAGATCCAGCCTGGACTTGTACACCAGGCCGTGACCGGCCACGGCCCAGCGGCGGGCCAAATCGGCATCATTGCTGCTGCGACGTCCGCTCACCCGCACTTTATGCTCCTGCCCATCCCGCCAAAAATGCCACAGGTCATGGGTGCGCTCGCCGCGCTTGTACAGCAGGCACTCATGCAGACTCAGCTCCCCGGGCGTCTGCGGCCAGCCGTGGCGAGCCAGGTAGTCGGCCGAGGCGCACAGCTGCCGGCGCAAACTGCACAACTTGAAGGCCACCTCACTGGAGTCCTGGGGTTTGCCATAGCGCAGCGCCACATCCAGCTGATCGCGATAAAAGCTGCTCAGCTGATCCCCAAGCTGCAGGCGCACTTCCAGTTTGGGGTGGCGCGCCAGAAATGTATCCAGCCAGGGCAGAAACAGATTGCGGCCAAAATCCGACGACACGGCGATGGCCAGGGTGCCGGCCACCTCACCCTTTTCGTCCTGCAATGCCCGCTCCGCCTGGCATAACTGCTCCAGGGCATTGCGACAATGGATCAGATAGCGCTCACCGGCGGCGGTGAGCCGCAAATTGCGGGTGCTGCGCACAAAAAGCAGAGTATCGAGTTGCTTTTCAAGCCGCTTGATAGCCGCACTGGCGGCTGCGGCGCTGAGTTCCAGTTCGGCCGCCGCAGCTGTGATGCTGCCGCAATCGGCCACCCGCACAAACAGCTGTAGATCCTCCAGCAGCATCTCAATGCCCCCGGGAGATGGCCTTAAGGGCCAGCCTGTCGATAAGCCCCGGTGCCAGCAGCTTGAGCCAACGGCCCAAGCGGCCACGCCAGGAGGTGATCAGCAGCCGCTGCCGGTTTGCTATGGCCGGTAACATCATTTCGGCACAGGCCTCGGCACTGATGATGCGCGACTCCTGCATCGGCGTTTCCCCTAAGGGTTGCCCCTGGGCATCCAGGGCGCGCTTATGGATCTGCGACACCACGAAGTCGGGACAAATCTGGGTGACAGCCACTCCCTCATCCATCAATTCAATGCGCAGCGAATCGAAAAAGCCCATCAGCGCATGCTTGGAGGCAGCATAGCCACTGCGGGTTGGCACCCCGGTCAGACCGGCCACCGAGGCCACGGCAACCAGCTGGCCACGACTGGCCTTAAGGTGGGGCAAGGCGGCCTTGGTCAGGTACACGGGACCAAAATAATTGACCCGCATCACCCGCTCCAGCACGCTCAAATCTTGCAGCTCATCGAAGCGGGTCCACATGGTCATGCCGGCATTGTGGATCACTATATCCAGTGCGCCGAAGCGGGTCAGACAGACATCGACCAGCTCTTCGCATTCCAATGGCAGGGACAGATCAGCGGCATGGATCTTGGCCCCACAATCCTTTGGCAGCTCCAGTAACAGGGATTGCAATCTGTCCTGGTTACGGGCCGTGAGCAGCAACCTGGCCCCTTCCCGGGCCAAGACCTTGGCCAGCGCCCGGCCTATCCCTTCGGAAGCGCCGGTCAGCAGTATCACTTTCCCCTTGATGTCACCCATGTCATGCCTCAGTTCAATCCATATTGGCGGATAAGTTGGCACAGGGGATGGCGGCTGGCAAGTTATTGGCAGGCATAAAAAAGCCCGCTTGATGCGGGCTCTTGGGTTATTTGTGATATTTGCGCGACTTCTCGTGCACCGCCTTGATAAAGGCGCCTGCATGCTCGGGATCCACATGCTGATGGATACCGTGACCCAGGTTGAATACGTGGCCAGTGCCCTCGCCGTATCCGGCCAGGATCTGCTCCACTTCTTCTTCGATGCGTGGGATGGGCGCGTACAGCATGGAAGGATCCATGTTGCCCTGCAAAGCCACCTTGTGACCGACGCGACGACGGGCATCGGCGATATCCACTGTCCAGTCCAGGCCCAGGGCATCACAGCCGGTTTCGGCCATGGACTCCAGCCACAGGCCACCACCCTTGGTAAACAGGGTAACTGGTACCCTACGACCGTCGGCTTCACGGGTCAGGCCATCGACAATCTTCTGCATGTAGCGCAGGGAGAATTCACGATAGGCGCTGTGTGACAGGGCTCCACCCCAGGAGTCGAAGATCATTACCGACTGGGCGCCGTTGGCGATCTGGGCATTGAGGTACAGGATGACAGAATCGGCCAGCTTATCCAGCAGCAGATGCAGCGCCATCGGCTCTGAGTACATCATACGTTTGATTTTTTCGAAGGCCTTGCTGGAACCGCCTTCGACCATGTAGGTGGCCAGGGTCCAGGGAGAGCCGGAGAAACCGATCAGCGGCACTTCGCCCTTAAGCTCACGGCGAATGGTGCTCACCGCCTTCATCACGTAACCCAGCTCATCTTCGGGATCGGGGATGGGCAGCGCCTTGATGGCTTCCAGGGTATCAGCCTTGCGCTCAAAGCGCGGGCCTTCACCGGTCTCAAAGTAAAGTCCCAGGCCCATGGCATCGGGAATGGTCAGAATGTCCGAGAACAGGATCGCGGCGTCCAGCTCATAGCGGCGCAGCGGTTGCAGTGTCACTTCACAGGCCAGTTCGGCATTTTTGCACAGTGACATAAAATCACCGGCCTGGGCGCGGGTCGCGCGGTATTCAGGCAGATAACGGCCTGCCTGGCGCATCATCCACACTGGGGTCATATCCACGGGTTGCTTCAGCAAGGCACGCAAATAACGGTCATTCTTCAATTCTGCCATTTGGCTCGGTTCCTGTTCTTATTGGCAAACTGGGCGCTAGTTTAGCATTTACGCGACTAAAAAAACCTGCCCGAACGTAAATCTGTGAACTTAGGCATCTTGGCGGCAGGATTAAGGGGCCGGGATCATAAAAGCACTGAATTCGAGAGCCATCACCCGTTATATGACAGAAAAAAGTTGCGCCCTCAGATCCCCTTTGGTATAAAAACTGGGCGCTAGCAAGAACAATCAAGAAGCTCGTCACATCGAGCCCAAAGACACATAATTCGCCCGGTTGCAGGTCACTGCAACCGGGTTTTTTATTGCTGCTCTGAGCTGATGGAATTGCTGCCGAAAACAGTTGATCCCGCCCCTGTTTCTCTCCTACAGTAGAGGCAAGGTTGACGGACAACGAGGCAACAAATGCTAAGAGAGCTGGAAAAAGCCGAACAAAAGTGGGGCGGAGCAAATAAAGCTATTGATCAATGGCTTAATAATCGCAGAAACCTCTTGGTGCATTACTGTCGCATCGCGGGCTTACCCCCCTATGAGAATGGCAACAGTTTACCGTCCGTTGATAACGTCCGTTCTTTCTGTGAGATGTTGGTGGACTACGTTTCCGAGGGGCATTTCGAGGTCTATAACCAGGTGGTCAGCGCCTGTGAAAAGCATGGCCAGACGAGCAAGGCCGTGGCTCAGCAATTACTGCCCAAGATCAATGACACCACGGATGCGGCACTGGACTTCAATGACAAATACACCGAAGCTGCGGATGACAAGGTGCTGATGCAACTGGATTCAGACCTGTCGCGCCTCGGCGATGCCATGGAGACCCGCTTCCAGCTGGAAGATCAGCTCCTGGAAGTGCTGCACACCCGCCACTCCTGATATGGAATTTCTGATTAAGGTCGGCATCGCCGGCCTTTTTTATTGGCATATTTTACGCTTTGGAGAAAGTAAAAATCCACCTGCATAGCAGGTGGCTTTGACACAGCCCCCTAAAAGGGGGCTTAAAAACTAACCTTCCAACCCTAACGCTATTTGCCGTTTCTCTTCTTCTTTGGCTGTCTTTTCCTGGTGCCGTACATATCTACGGATTATGTCTTCGTTTGCTCCTACTGAGTCCACAAAATAACCCCGTTGCCAGAAGTGATTCCCCCAGAGCTTGTGCTTTCTTAAATAAGGAAATTTGGCAAACATCCTGATCGCGGTTCTCCCTTTAACAAAACCCATTAAATCCGACACGCTTAGACTGGGTGGGGTTCTGACTACTAGATGGACATGATCTTCCTGAACATTTAGTTCCACGACTCTGCATTTCTTCATGTTGCAGTAAACATAGATACTTCGATAAAGCTCTCTGCCGAGATTACCTTTCAGGATTTTGTACCTGTACTTGGGTGTCCAAACGAGGTGATACTGACAACGATAGAATACGTGAGACGCGGATTCATATCTGCTCATGCTACTTACTCCTTGATTTGCTGGTAACAAACCGAGGGAGTATTTAGCATGGGCATTCTCCGGGCAAAGCCCCACCAGAACGATCACCACCTCCATAGGAGGTGGTTTTAGGGTGACAACAAAAAAGCCGGCTTAAGCCGGCTTTTTCAATTGCTGCGGGATTAGACCGCAGACTGGAAGATCACCTTGGACGCCTTGTCTGTGTAGGAGTCAATCTGATCGAAGTTCAGGTAACGGTAGGTATCGGCGGCTGTGGCGTCGAGTTCCTTGGCGTATACCTGATATTCCTCGGCAGTTGGCAGACGACCCAGCAGGGCAGCCACGGCGGCCAGTTCCGCAGAGGCCAGATACACGTTGGCACCTGTACCCAGACGGTTCGGGAAGTTACGGGTAGAGGTAGAAACCACGGTTGAACCGTCGGCCACGCGAGCCTGGTTACCCATACACAGAGAACAACCCGGGATTTCGATGCGGGCACCGACACGGCCGAAGATACCGTAGTAACCTTCTTCGGTCAGCTGATCCTTGTCCATCTTGGTTGGCGGCGCAATCCACAGACGGGTAGGCAGAGTCTTGGCAAACTTGTCCAGCATCTTACCGGTTGCGCGGAAGTGACCAATGTTGGTCATACAGGAGCCGACGAACACTTCATCGATCTTGGTGTTGGCCACGCTGGACAGCAACACGGCATCGTCCGGATCGTTAGGGGCACACAGGATAGGCTCCTTGATGGCATCCAGATCGATTTCGATAACCGCGGCGTACTCGGCATCCTTATCGGCTTCCATCAGCTCAGGATTCTTCAGCCACTCTTCCATGCCCTTGATGCGGCGCTCTATGGTACGGCGATCACCGTAACCTTCGGCAATCATCCACTTGAGCATGACAATGTTGGAGTTCAGATACTCGATGATAGGATCTTTATCCAGCTTGATGGTACAACCGGCAGCAGAGCGCTCGGCAGAGGCATCAGACAGTTCGAATGCCTGCTCTACCTTCAGGTGCTCCAGACCTTCGATTTCGAGAATACGGCCGGAGAAGATGTTCTTCTTGCCCTTCTTCTCAACGGTCAGCAGACCCAATTCGATGGCCTTGTGCGGGATGGCATGTACCAGATCGCGCAGGGTGATACCGGGTTGCATCTTGCCCTTGAAGCGCACCAGCACCGACTCAGGCATATCCAGTGGCATCACACCTGTGGCCGCAGCGAAGGCCACCAGACCGGAACCGGCTGGGAAAGAGATACCGATTGGGAAACGGGTGTGAGAGTCACCACCTGTACCCACTGTATCCGGCAGCAGCATACGGTTCAGCCAAGAGTGGATAACACCGTCACCTGGACGCAGGGAAATACCACCGCGGTTCATGATGAAGTCAGGCAGGGTGTGGTGAGTGTTCACGTCCACTGGCTTTGGATAAGCGGCAGTGTGACAGAAAGACTGCATGGTCAGGTCGGCACTGAAGCCCAGACAGGCCAGATCTTTCAGCTCATCACGGGTCATTGGGCCTGTGGTGTCCTGGGAACCCACAGAGGTCATCTTGGGCTCGCAGTACTGACCGGGACGCACGCCGGCTACGCCGCAAGCCTTACCAACCATCTTCTGGGCCAGGGTGTAACCCTTGCCGGTGTCGGCCACGTCCTGTGGACGTACGAATTCAGCGGACGCGTCCAGACCCAGCACTTCACGGGCCTTGTCGGTCAGACCACGACCAATGATCAGCGGAATACGACCACCGGCGCGGACTTCGTCGAGCAGCACGTCGGTCTTGAGTTCAAATTCGGAGATCACTTCATCGCTGCCGTGACGCTTCACCACACCTTGGTATGGGAAGATATCGATCACGTCACCCATGTCCATCTTGCTCACGTCCAGCTCGATTGGCAGGGCGCCGGCATCTTCCATGGTGTTGAAGAAAATTGGGGCAATCTTGCCACCCAGACAGAAACCACCGGCACGCTTGTTGGGTACGTTGGGGATATCATCGCCCATGAACCACAGCACAGAGTTGGTGGCAGACTTACGGGATGAACCTGTACCTACCACGTCACCCACGTATACCAGTGGGAAGCCTTTGGTCTTCAGCTCTTCCAGCTTCTTGACCGGACCAATCACGCCTGGTTGATCGGGCTCAATGCCGTCACGGGCGTTTTTCAGCATCGCCAGGGCATGCAGCGGGATATCGGGACGAGACCAGGCATCGGGAGCAGGAGACAGATCGTCGGTGTTGGTTTCACCGGTCACCTTGAACACGGTCAGGGAGATCTTGTCCGCCAGTTTAGGACGGCTCAGGAACCACTCGGCGTTGGCCCAGGACTCAACCACTTGCTTGGCAAAGGCGTTGCCGGCGTTCATCTTCTCAACCACGTCGTGGAAAGAATCGAACATCAGCAGGGTGTGTGACAGGGCCTTGGCGGCCAGAGGGGCCAACTTGTCGTTGTCCAGTTGATGGATCAGCGGCTCAATGTTGTAACCACCCTGCATGGTGCCCAGCAGCTCAACGGCACGCTCGGCACTCAGGATTGGAGACTTGGCGTCGCCCTTGGCTACGGCGTCCAGGAAACCGGCCTTAACATAGGCGGCTTCATCCACACCTGGGGGAATACGGTTTTCCAGCAGATCCAGGATAAAGGCTTCTTCGCCTGCTGGGGGATTCTTGACTAATTCAACCAGTTCGGCCACTTGATGGGCATCGAGTGGCTTAGGGACTACGCCCTCTGCAGCACGTTCTTCGACGTGTTTACGGTATGCTTCTAGCACGGCAAAATTCCTCTTTGTGTGGCGCTCTAACAGCGAAACTGCACGTCTTCTCGCCAAGTTCCAAGTGACATTAAAGGCAGTTGAACCCAAGGGGTGACGGACAGCTAGGTGACAACCACTGCTGTGTCCGCCCGGTTTTCATGCAGCAGACAGTCCGACAGGATCGACCCGGTTTTCCGGCCCGCAGTATACTACAGCTTTGCAAAAGTATGAATCGACTCACAAGCTTACGCAGGGAAAAGCCGGTATAAATTTCCCCACCGACGGGCAAGTTACTCCTGCAGTTAAACGATTGAAATTAGACAATAGTTTGAAACAAGACCAAAAAACAGCCAATACAAATACTTAGCAACAATAGTTGATTTAAATACTGCCTGCAGACCAAAATGAAGGCGCCGTTTTCAAGCGGAAAACTTTTTTAACTTCCGGAGCAGAAATGATCCCAAGCACGATCCAGGCAGTGATTTTTGACATGGATGGCGTCCTCATAGACTCAGAACCCGTATGGCAACAGGCCGAATACGAGGTGCTGAGAGATCTGGGATTACCCTTGCAACGCAAAGACATATTGGAAACCGTGGGCCTGCGAATCGATCAGGTGGTGGACTATTGGTATCGACGCCTGCCCTGGGACAATTACGACAATGGCGCAGTGGCGGCGCAGATTGTCGACCGCGTCATCGCATATATCAAAAATGAAGGCACCCCCATGGCGGGCGTACTCGAGGCCCTGGCGTGTTGTAAGGCCCGGGGGCTGAAGGTGGGCCTGGCGACCTCCTCCAGCTGGACCATCATAGATGCGGTACTGGATAAGCTTGAGATAAGGCACTGTTTCGACGCCATGGAGTCGGCCGAACACCTGGCCTATGGCAAGCCCCACCCCGAGGTCTACCTCAATTGTGCCACCAAACTCGGGGTCCCGGCCCGCCTGTGCTTGGCCATAGAGGACTCATTCAACGGCCTGATTGCCGCCCGTGCCGCCACCATGCACACCCTGGCAATTCCTCCGGCCCACGAGCGCGACCAGCCCCGTTGGGTCATAGCCCATGAGCGGGCCGAGACCCTGACTGAACTGCCAGCGCTGCTGGCGGGAGACTGAGGCCGGCAACAGCGGACAATAAAAAGCCAGGCAATTGCCTGGCTTTTTATCTGTTATTCAGCAGATTACCAAATTTTGACCCGCTCTTCCGGTGCCAGATACATCTTGTCTTCTGCTTTAACGTCAAAGGCCTGGTAGAAACCGGTAATGTTCCTTGGTGTCCCCATGGCGCGATAGTGGCTTGGGGAATGGCTGTCGGTCATCAAACGGCGTCCCAGCTCCTCGTCACGGTAATTACGGCGCCACACCTGGGACCAGCCCATAAAGAAGCGTTGATCGCCGCTCAAACCGTCCATCACAGGTGCTTCCTTGCCATTGAGACTCATATGGTAGGAACGCAGTGCCACGGTCAAGCCACCGAGATCGCCAATGTTTTCACCCAAAGTCAGGTCGCCGTTGACGAACTTGCCCGGCAAAGCTTCAAAGCGGCTGTATTGTGCCGACAGTTGCTTACCGCGTTTCTGGAATTCTTCACGGTCTTTATCGGACCACCAGTTACGCAGGTTGCCATCGCCGTCATACTTGGCGCCCTGGTCATCAAAACCGTGGCTGATTTCGTGGCCAATAACGGCGCCGATACCACCGTAGTTCACCGCGTCATCGGCATCCATGTTGAAGAACGGCGGCTGCAAAATGGCGGCCGGAAACACAATTTCATTCATCACAGGGCTGTAGTAAGCGTTGACCGTCTGCGGTGTCATGTGCCATTCGGTGCGATCGATTGGCTTGCCAAGCTTGTTCAGCATATCGGCGTATTCAAACTTGGCGTAACGCACATAGTTGCCCACCAGATCGTCGGCCTTGATTTCCAGACCGCTGTAATCCTTCCATTTGTCCGGATAGCCAATCTTGTAGGTGAATTTGGACAGTTTTTCCTGGGCCGCCTTCTTGGTGTCCGGTGTCATCCATTCCAGATCATTGATGCTAACCTCGAAGCCCTTGATCAGGTTCTTGATCATGGCTTCCATACGGGCCTTGGCTTCCGGCTTGAAATGCTGCTTGACGTATTGCTCGCCCACCAGCTCACCAATGACGCTGTCGGCCGCATCCACGGCACGCTTCCAGCGCGGAGCCTGTTCCTCGATGCCAGCCAGGGTCTTGTCATGGAAGTTGAAATGCAACTTGGCAAACTGCTCGCTGAGCAGTTCAGCGGCACCGTCCACCAGGTGGAACGCCAGGTAATCCTGCCAGGCACTGACCGGGAACTGCTGATACTGCTTGCCGAGTGCTTCGATGAAGGAAGGCTGGCGCACTATCACGTCCTTAACCTTGTCATCCATACCGGCCTTGGCGGCAAAGGCTTCCAAATCAAAACCGCCGAACAGCTCGGTCAGCTCCTGACGGCTGTACTTGTTGTATGCCTTGTTGGCATCACGGGACTCGACCCGGCTCCATTGGTTCTGGGCGATAAAGAACTCAATATCGGCGACGCTCTTGGCGGCACGCTTGGCATTGGCATAGCCTGCCGCACCCAGCAGTTCGGTCACATAGCGGGCCAGGGCCTCACGGTTGGCGACGAATTTGGCGTCGTCCTTGAGGTAATAATCCCGGTCCGGCAGGGTCAGGCCGCTTTGACTCATGTATACCGCATACTGAGAGGAGTTTTTGGCATCATTATTGACGTAAAAACCAAACGGCACCTTGATACCGCTGGTGAGCAAATCCCCCATCAGAGCAGCCAGGGCTTGGTGGCTACTGCTGGCACCAATGGCCTCAAGCTGTGCCTTAATTGGGCTGCTGCCCAGTTGCTCCAACTTATCGGTATTCATGTAGCTGCTGTAAAAGTCACCGATCTTTTGCTCGGATGAGCCGGCTTGCTTATCTGACTTGGCGGCTGCGGCCTCAACTATGTCTTTAAGGGCTTTTTGGCTCTCATCATAGAGCACGGAGAAGGCGCCATAGTTGGATTTGTCGGCCGGGATTGGGGTGTTGGCCAACCACTTGCCGTTAACGCTGTAATAGAAGTCGTCCTGATGACGCACCGCGGGATCAAAATTGGCCAATTCAATACCCGATACCACGGGAGTGCTGTTCTTGGCTTCCTGGTTGCTGCAGGCTGCCAGTCCCAGGCTGAGGGCAATACCCAGTGCCAGAGTGGTTACTTTTGTCATAAGAGTCCCCGTATGTCCTTTTTATGGTCTGTTTATGCTTTTGTGGCCCAAGACTAACAAGACTGGCGCCAGAGCCGTAGTAGCAATTTGTAAATGTCTATTTGCAATTGCCTGCGACCATGGCGCCTCAATCCACATGCGGATATTAAAAATTCTTGCCGACAAACAGATAGAAGGCCCGCTCACCATCATCGGACAGACCAAATCCCAGCGCCGCCGGCCCCAGATCCGTATCTGTCCCTATGTAGAGGCTACCGGCATAAATAAGGTCGTTCAGAGCCACATCACTGCGTTGCCACCAGACATTACCAGCCTCAACGCTGGCTCCCAGATACAAGGGATAGTCCTGCATCCCCAGGGCATCACGGCCCAGATCGTATTGATAGATAAAGGCGCCAAACAGCTTATGGACCCCCAGCAACGAGTTCTTGTGATAGCCCGAGAGGTTGAGGAAGCCACCCAACTCCGACAGGTTCAGGGTTTCCTCACCTTCTTCATTGACTGTGGACAGCGACACCTTGCCGACAAAGGCGTGATTGCCAAAGCCCAGCGCCCCTTTCCAATCGGCCTCAACCTGCACCGAGGAAATGGAGGCCAATTCTTCCGGCACATCATCAAATTTCTCTTTGCGCACATAGACATTCAGGGTCACTCGGTTACCCGAGGTCGGAAAACTGATGCTGTCGAGGTTATCAAAGCCGAATTTGAAATAGCCGCCATAGGAGTTGAAGCCAAAATCCGACACCAGCAAGGCGTCATTACTGAGGGTGCCAATTTCGCCGGTAAAGCCCAGCTCTATGATGCCGTGTTGGTGATAGTTGTAGCCCAACCCCAGGTCCGCCCTGTGGGTCTTCTTGGTCAACTCGAACAGCTTGTTATTGGCATCGAACAGTTCCCAGGCCTTAATTTCGTACTCATAACGACTGCGGCCATAGAAGGATTGGTCAGCATCCAGTGGCTGATAAAACTCGGTGGCAGCCATTTTCTCATAGCCGAGCTTCAGCTCGTTGCGCCACTCGGCGCCTTTGCTGTTCACATCTGTCATGGTGTAGGCCAGATCCAGGGTCACGGCGGAATCCAGGGTGAAATCATCTTCCCAATTGAATCCCAACTGGAAGTAATTCGGCCCCCAGGATTTGGCCTTGGTGTTGACCGTCAGCACCCGACCGTCGGCGGTATCGGCAAACTCAGCATCCACCCGCTCAAAGCGGTTAAGGGCATAAAGCCGCTCAATGCCCTGATTCAACTCTTCACTGGTCACAGCCTTACCGGGTGCAATCCCGAGGGTCTCCCGCAGCAGGCTCTCACTGACCTTGGAGTGGTTATCAAAGGCTACGCGCACCACGGGGCGCTCAAATTCACCCAGCCATTGCAGCGACTTTTGCCTTTTGGCCATCCGATAGGCCAGGTATTCCTCTTCGGACAGGCTCAGGTGCCTGAGCTGCGTCAAAGCCTCATTGGCAGCCACTTCCCCCAGGGGCAGGGCGCGGCCCATAACGCTGAAGTCTGTGGTGCTGAGATCATCAATCGCCGGACGGATCAACACATCTTCGTCGGTCAGCAGTTTTTTCTGTGCCTCGGTACTGACGTTGGTCAGCATGGTCGACAACTGGTTCAGCACGGCTATGGTGCTGTTCAGCTGGCTCTTGTCCACCAGGGGCGAACCTATGTCGACAGCAATCACTACCTCGGCTCCCATGGCCTTGACCACGTCCACCGGCATGTTATTGGCAATGCCGCCGTCCACCAGCAACTTGCCGTCCTGAACCATGGGCTGCAAGGCACCGGGCACAGTGGCCGAAGCCTGCATGGCATTGACCATGCTGCCACGGGACAGGATCACCGGCTGACTGGTTTCCAGATCGGTCGCCACCGCCCGGTAGGGAATGGCCAGTTCGTCAAAGCTGTCAAATTGCCTGACCAAGTCCGTTGACTGGCGCAGCAATATCGACATGGATTGCCCCTGCAGCAAGCCACTGGGGGTCTTTACCTCGTTATCTACATACCCGAGGTTGAGCGGAATGTTGTATTGATCCCGCAGCTGCTTGTCACGGTACCCCAACGACTCCCTGGGAATGGTATCCGAGTAACCGGCATTCCAATCCACGTTCATCATGATGGCCTCAATTTCGGCCGCGCTATAGCCCAGGGCGTACATGCCGGCCACATAGGCACCTATGCTGGTGCCGGCCACATAATCCACGGGAATATGATTGGCCTCGAGCACCTTGAGCACCCCCACGTGGGCGGCGCCCTTGGCCCCACCACCACTGAGCACCAGACCAACGGTCGGCCTGGCCCATGCCTGGGAGACGGATAACAGTAGCAAAAGCGACACAAGACGGATCATGGAATGATTCTTCACAGTCAAAGGGTTAAAAACGGATTGATATCAGAAAACAAAACATTCTATTGGCCAGTTCCTTAGCTCTCATTTAATCCGATGAAGCTGTCCAGCTCCGGCAGCGGCATGGGTTTGGCAAAGTAGTAGCCCTGAATTGTATGACAGCCCCGGCTGAATACCTGCTCAAGCTGTTCCTTGGTTTCTATGCCCTCGGCGACCACGTTCAGTTTCAGGTTGCGGGCCAGCTCGATAATACTGCTGACGATGGCCTGATCGGCTTCATTGGTGGCGATATCGATGAGGAAAGACCTGTCAATCTTGAGCGTGTTGACATCGAAATGTCGCAGGTACGCCAGCGAAGAGTAACCGGTACCGAAGTCGTCGATGGCCACATCAACTCCCATGGATTTGAGTTGTTGTAAATGCTGTCTGGCCACTTGCAACTCCTTCATCAGTACGCCTTCGGTGATTTCCAGCGCCAGATTGGCTATCGGCATACCGGTTTCTGCCAGGGTCTGTTGCAGATGGCTGATAAAGTCGGCCTGGCGGAAGTGGATGGCACTGACGTTGACTGACACCTTGAACGGCCCCTTGGCCAACCTGGCCCAGCGGGCACCATCCAGACAGGCCCGGCGCAGCACCCACTTGTCGATATCGATCACCAGGCCACAGGCCTCGGCTACCTTGATAAACACATCGGGACGGACGAAGCCATCCTTGGGATGACGCCAGCGGATCAGGGCCTCAACCCCAACCACGGCATCATCCTTGAGCACATCAATCTGGGGCTGATAGTAGAGTTCGAACTCTTCCCGCTCCAACGCCTTACGCAGATCGGTTTCCAGTTTGAGGTGATACAGGGCCTCGGCATTGCGCTCTTCCGAATAGTACTGGAAGTTACCCCGCCCCTCATCCTTGGCATGGTACATGGCCAAGTCGGCATTTTTAATCAAGGCCTCTGGCTGACGGGCATCATCGGGCCAAATGGAAATCCCTATACTGGTCGAGATAAAAAACTCCCGGCCATAGAGCCTGAAGGGCATTTCTATCTGACGCAGCATGGACTCGGCCAGATGATTGAGACTGTCCAGATCCGTGCCCTGGTTAATTAAGACCACAAACTCATCTCCGCCAAAGCGACACAGGGTTTGCTCGGGTTCCATGCATGACTGCAAACGGTTGGCGGCCTCCACCAGCAAGGCATCACCCATGCTGTGACCAAAGGAGTCATTGACGTGCTTGAACCTGTCGAGATCCAGGAACATCAGTGCCAGCTTGCCATCGTTAAGGGTAGCCTTGTGGATTGCCTGATTGAGGCGGGCCGAGAACAGGGAGCGGTTGGGCAACCCGGTCAGCACATCGTAGTTGGCCAGGCGGCGCAGATCGGCTTCACTGCGCTTGCGTTCGGTGATGTCAGAAAACACCACCACATAATGTTGGATTTTCTCTTCGGCTCCCAGCATGGCGGAAACGTTGAGCCAAACGGGACAGACCTGACCGGCTGCCACCCGCAGCTCACGCTCCCCGGTCCATGACTGGCCGTGCCCCAGCAACTCGCGGATCTCGCTTTGCTCGCTACTGCGCTCACTGACAAGTGAGACAAAACTGCGGCCCAACAAGGAATCTGCCGTCTCGCCCAGAATGGTCTGCGCGGCGCGGTTTGCCACCTTGATCTTTTCGGCAGCGTCGAGGATAAGCACCCCCTCGGAAGTGTTTTCAAAGGCCTGGGCCAGCAAATCCACCTCATCCTGTAGCTGGCGCTGCTGGGTAATATCACTGTAAATACCAGAGATTTGCTCGGGAAGCCCGTTTTCCCGGCTATGGCGGGTTGGACGACCACGCACCCGCAGCCAGCCCCAATGACCATCCTGACGCTGAAAGCGGTATTCGGCCTCGAATCTTGGCAGCTCCCCCTTTGCCACCTGGGACCACAGGGTCTCCACCCGCTCCCTGTCATCGGGATGGATGGGAATGTCTTTCACCGGACGTTCTATCATTTCGGCGTGACTGCCCAACACCCCGCCACGGTTATCCAGATAGAAGTGATCCGTGTCTGCCCGCCACTCCCACAGATCGGATTCACTGCCCTTGAGCGACTGCCTGAGCCTGTCCTCGCTTTCCAGCAGCGCCTGGTTCATGCGCCGGAATCGGGACACCTGTTTTTGGCGGGCGAACGCCGCGCCTATCGCCATGATGATAGAGAGCAATACCAATGCCCACTTAAACCAAGGGGTCTGCCACCAATATTGTTCCACCTGTAAGCGGTAGCTGAGAGGCACCTCGGACCAAACGCCGTTGCTTTGGCTGAGCACTTCCAGCAAATGCAGTCCGGCGGTCAAGCCGGACAGGTTAATCTGGGTTTGGCCATCAAGCAGCAGATAACTGCCCTGCCCCAAATCCCCAGGCCGCCGCAAGCGATACTTCACCCGCAATGGTGAGTCATCCAACAAGTTGTGACTGGTCAGCTGCAAACTGACCATACGTGCCCCTGGAGCGACCCGGGTCATCTGCTCCGGCACCAATTGCAGCTCTGAATGCTCATCAAAGTAAACTGTGACCGACTCCAACGAGACCTTGTCAGTGTTGAACCTGTTGCTGAGTTTGTTGACATCCACCAACACGGCACCATCGGGGGTGCCAAGGTACAAGCCCTGATCCGGGTGGAAATAGACGGCGCTTTCGTTCAGTTCACTGGCCACCAGCCCATCGGTCACCGAGTAAACCGAAACCTTACCCGAAAGTTTATGTTGCCGGATAAGGCTGCGGGGACAACCGATAAGCCGGTACTCACCTATATCACGCAGGAAAAAGATGCTGCTGCAATCGACCCGCCAATCCTGTCCCAATGGCTGCACCTGGGCAGCGTTACTCCGATACTCCAACAAACCCATTTGCCCGCTGCCAATCCACAGCACTCCCGGCTCAGGTTCCAATAGATGACCGACACCGGGAGTGCCCTCCAAACCATCGAATAACGCCAACTGGCTGACAAAATAGCCTTCGTCATCCAGATAGCCAAAAACCCCTTCGCCTCCAAGCCACACGCGGCCGCTGCTGTCTCTGAGCACAGTCTGAATGCTGGGGTTGAGCAATTGTCCCTCGCGGGTACGAATGTCGACGACGGCGGGATTAAACAGACCGGGTTCCCAGAAAAAGATCCCCGTGGCCGTCACGAACCAGATCCGCCCAGGGATCGCCGGGTCCCTGTAGGTGGAAAACACCAGCTTGTGTCTCAGGGAATCAGAACCCTGGCTCCACTTCGCAAAACGTTCGCTGGAGAAATTCGTTTTATTGAGTACATACAAGCCATTGGTGGTCGACAGCAGCAGGTATTCGCCGTTAAGGGGGGTAATGTTATAGACGCTGTCGTTAAGTTCGAAATCATCCGGAACCAATAAACGGGAGCCGTCCTTGCCACGCTCAAATGCGATTAAGCCGGCGTCACTGCCAAGCCACACCCGGTTGCCCTCGGCATACACGGACCAGATCATTTCATTGGCCAGCTTGTACCGTCCTGCGGCATCAAACTTGTCCACTATAAAGCCGGGAGTGTCGGCAACTATGGCCAGTCCTTCCCCCGTGCCGCCCACCCACAGCAGCCCGGCACTGTCTATTTCCATATCATGGATATACTCAATGTCTGCTTCTTGCTTGAGCGCATCCTTATAGGTTGTGGGTTCCTGGCCCGGAACCCACTTAAGCAGCCCGGCGCGACTGGCAATCCAGAAATGTCCGCTCCCGTCTTCCACCATGTGAGTACAGTAATAGGGCACCTTGGATTCGGCCGTGATCTGCAGCTTTTCCAGCTCAATGCGGAACAGCCCTTCGCTGCTGCTCATCCACAGCCGTTGTTGGCTGTCTGCGAATAAAGATTTAATTTGCCCCGAGGTCTCATTCCAGGGCAACTGGGCCAGTTTTTCCCCGGAACTGCTGCGTAGCTGCAGCTGATAGGAGCTTGCCAGCAATATACGTCCATCATTCAACCTGAGCACCCTGCCCCAGGGTCTGTCCTTATCCTGCTGTAAATGCACCAGGGAATGGATTTGCCAATGACGATAGTCCAACTCCAGCAATTGGCCCGCATTGGTCAGCAGCAACAAACGGGCATCCGGTAGGCGGGTAGCATCCATAATGCCGCCGCCGGGGTAATCGGGCATAAACTCAGGGCTGCCGATACGTTGAAAGCTGTCACTGGGAATATGATAACGATAGATATCCTGATTAACCCCCACCAACAGGTTTTCCTTGTCAAGGGGGATGACCTGATTGACATAGGCATTGCTCAGGCGGTTTTCCAGGCCTTTTTTGTCTATGCGCCTGACCTTGGTATTGCTGACCCGATAAAGGCCATCTTCGGTCGCCAGCCAGGTAAAACCATACTGATCGAAGCTGATATCATTGACGACCCCGTTGGCCAAGCCATCCCGGGCGGCGAAAACCCGCTGCACCAACTCACCGGCACTCGCCCACTGCAGCCCTGCACAGCAGCACAGCAGGAGAAATATCAAACGGTGAACGGCTTTTCTTATCATCATTTTCGGCTCAGGGGACTGCGCAGGAAAGGTCCTAAAAAATGGACCTAAATCCCGACAATAATTACACATAATTTACAAATGTCACAACCTGCGACAAAAAAAGACGCCCGCAGGCGTCTTCTTTTTTTCATACCAAAAGCTTACTTTTTCTTTTTGGCTTTCGGGTTTGGCAGATCCGTGATGGAACCTTCATAGATCTCGGCGGCCAGACCCACAGACTCATGCAGGGTTGGGTGCGCATGGATGGTCAGTGCGATATCTTCGGCATCGCAACCCATTTCAATGGCCAGACCGATTTCACCCAGCAGCTCGCCACCGTTCACACCGACAATGGCGCCACCGATCACGCGATGGGTTTCCTTGTCGAAAATCAGCTTGGTCATACCATCGCTGGCGTCGGAGGCAATGGCGCGACCGGAAGCGGCCCATGGGAAGGTCGCAGTTTCATAAGCGATACCCTTCTCCTTGGCTTCTTTCTCGGTCAGACCTACCCAGGCCACTTCAGGATCTGTGTAAGCAATAGATGGGATCACCTTGGGATCGAAGAAGTGCTTCAGACCGGAGATCACTTCGGCGGCCACATGGCCTTCATGCACACCTTTGTGAGCCAGCATTGGCTGACCAACGATGTCGCCCACGGCGAAGATGTGTGGCACGTTGGTGCGCAGTTGCTTGTCAACATTGATGAAACCGCGCTCATCGACATTGATGCCGGCCTTCTCGGCGTCGATCAGCTTGCCATTGGGAGTACGACCGATGGCCACCAGCACTGCGTCGTAACGCACAGGTTCGGCGGGGGCTTTCTTGCCTTCCATAGAAACGTAAATACCGTCTTCCTTGGCTTCAACTGCGGTCACCTTGGTTTCCAGCATCAGATTGAACTTCTTGCTGATCTTCTTGGTGTATACCTTAACCACGTCTTTGTCGGCAGCTGGGATAACTTGGTCGAACATTTCAACCACGTCAATTTGGCTGCCCAGAGCATGGTATACGGTACCCATTTCCAGACCGATAATACCGCCGCCCATTACCAGCAGTTTGCCGGGCACTTCATTGAGTTCCAGAGCTTCGGTAGAGGTCCAGATACGAGGATCTTCATGAGGAATAAATGGCAGCTGGATAGGACGGGAACCGGCGGCGATGATGGCGTTGTCGAAGTTAACTACTGTTACCTTGCCTTCGCCATCGGTGACTTCAATGCTGTTGGGGCCGGTGAACTTACCGAAACCATTGACCACCTGCACCTTGCGCATCTTGGCCATGCCACCCAAACCACCGGTCAGTTGGCCGATAACCTTCTCTTTGTAACCGCGCAGCTTGTCCAAATCTATGGAAGGCTCGCCGAATACCACACCGTGCTCGGCAGCGGTCTTGGCTTCTTCAATGACCTTGGCGATGTGCAGCAGGGCCTTGGATGGGATACAACCCACGTTCAGACACACACCACCCAGGGTGCTGTAGCGCTCAACGATAACGGTCTCCAGACCAAGGTCGGCTGCGCGGAAGGCAGCTGAATAACCTGCAGGACCCGCGCCCAGCACTACTACCTGAGTTTTGATTTGATTACTCATGTTTTCCTCTGAATTTTTCATTTCGCCGGTTCAAAAAACTCGCCAAGCATCTGAGGGAGACGACATTTTTTTCGCCGACATTCGGCCCGCGTGTAAGGTGGCCGCATTTTAACCCGCGATGGGTCAGGATCTCAATAAACAAAAGGCTGTCCCGCAAAGGACAGCCTTAAGTGTTTACAACACCAACTTGCGGATGTCTGCCAGCACACCGCTCAGGAAGGTGACGAAGCGGGCACCTTCTGCACCATCGATCACTCTGTGGTCATAGGACAGGGACAGGGGCAGCATCAGCCGCGGCGCAAAGTCCTTGCCGTTCCACTTGGGCTTGATCTCGGATTTGGACACACCGAGGATCGCCACTTCGGGGGCATTCACAATCGGCGTGAAGGCGGTACCGCCCAGGCCACCCAGGCTGGAGATGGTGAAACAACCACCCTGCATATCGGAAGCGGTCAGCTTACCGGCACGGGCCTTCTTGGAAATTTCCGCCAGCTCGCGGGACAACTCATAGATGCCCTTCTTGTTCACATCACGCACCACGGGCACTACCAGACCTGTGGGGGTATCCACTGCGATACCAATGTTGATGTACTTCTTGAGGATCAGGCTCTCACCGTCATCGGACAGGGACGAGTTGAAAGAAGGAAACGCCTCCAGTGCCTTGGCCACGGCCTTCATGATGAACACCAGCGGGGTGATCTTCATGCCGGTATCTTTCTTGGCTTCCTCGGCGTTCTGGTTTTTGCGGAAATCTTCCAGCTCGGTGATATCGGCCTCATCAAACTGAGTCACATGGGGGATCATCACCCAGTTGCGATGCAGGTTGGCGCCGGAAATCTTCTTAATGCGGGACAGAGGTTGTACCTCGGTCTCACCGAACTTGGCAAAATCCACCTTGGGCCAAGGCAGCAGTCCCAGACCGGCACCGTCGCCCTTGCCTGCAGGCGCTGCTGCAGCGGCATCCAGACGCTTGAGCGCATCCTTGATGTAGGCCTGCACGTCTTCGCGCAGCACCCGGCCCTTGCGTCCGGTGCCTTTCACCTTGGCCAGATTGACGCCAAATTCACGGGCCAAACGACGCACCACGGGCGATGCATGGGCGTATTCGTGGTTTTCCACGAACTCACCTGTTTTGGCCTGAGCATTGGCAGCCGGAGCAGCGGCCTGAGCCACAGGAGCAGAAGCAGGAGCGGCAACTGGCGCAGCACCCTGGACTTCAAACACCATGATAAGGGAGCCGGTGGACACCTTGTCACCCACGGCGACCTTGATCTCTTTTACCGTGCCGGCAACGGGAGCCGGCACTTCCATGGCGGCCTTATCGCCTTCCACTGAAAGCAGCGATTGCTCCTTGGCAACCACATCGCCCACTTTTACCAGCAGCTCGGTCACTTCCACTGCATCACCGCCGATGTCAGGAACCTTGATGTCCTGCAATCCGGCGACCGGGGCAGAAGCAGCTGCTACGGCGGCAGGAGCGCCGGCCACCGGAGTGCCGGCCACCGGTGTGCCGGCCACCTCAAATACCATGATAAGTGAACCTGTGGCGACCTTGTCACCCTTGGCGACCTTGAGCTCTTTCAACACGCCGGCAAAAGGTGCAGGCACCTCCATGGCGGCCTTGTCACCTTCCACGGTAATCAGCGGCTGCTCTTCAGCTATGCTGTCGCCGATGGCCACCAGGATCTCGGTCACTTCCACTTCGTCACCGCCAATGTCCGGGACGTGCACTTCTTTCAGTGCCACAGTGGCATTTACTGAAGCAGGGGCAGCGGCCACGAGCGCAGCCGCAGGTGCGGGAGCCGCAGTCGCGGCCGCAGCTTCGGCCTCAAATTCCATGATCAGCGAGCCGGTGGCAACCTTGTCACCCACGGCAATCTTGATGGCCTTGACCACGCCGGCGGCGGGGGCAGGCACTTCCATGGAAGACTTGTCGCCTTCCACTGTGATCAGCGACTGCTCTTTCGCGACGGTGTCACCCACCTTCACCAGGAGTTCGGTGACTTCGACTTCATCTGCGCCAATATCGGGTACGTGAATTTCGATTGTCATTGTCTGTTCTCTTACGCGTAAAGCGGGTTCATCTTCTCGGTGTCAATGTCGAACTTACGGATGGCATCTGCCACCACGGACTTCGCCACTTCACCGCGCTTGGCCAGCTCATTGAGCGCCGCCACCACCACGTAACCGGCGTTCACTTCGAAGTGACGACGCAGGTTGGCACGACTGTCGGAGCGGCCGAAACCGTCGGTACCCAGCACCTTGAAGGATGCAGCCGGTACGAAGGCACGAACCTGCTCGGCATAGTTCTTCATGTAATCTGTGGCCGCAATCGCAGGCGCATCACCCATCACAGTGGCAATGTAAGGCACCTTGGCTTCGGCTTCAGGATGCAGCATGTTGTAGCGCTCGCAGTCCTGGCCGTTGCGGGCCAGCTCGTTGAAGGAGGTCACAGAGAACACATCCGATGCCACGCCGTACTCCTCGGCCAGGATCACCGCCGCCTTGCGCACTTCGTTCATGATGGTACCGGAACTCAGCAGCTGTACCTTGGCCTTGGCGCCTGCATGGCTTTCCAGCTTGTAGATACCCTTGCGGATCCCTTCCTCGGCACCTTCCGGCATGGCCGGCATGGCGTAGTTTTCGTTCATCAGCGTCAGGTAGTAGAACACGTTCTCCTGCTCGCCATACATGCGACGGATACCGTCCTGAATGATGACCGCCGTTTCGTAGGCAAAGGTCGGATCGTAGGAAATACAGTTGGGCACAGTGCCGGCCAGGATATGACTGTGGCCGTCTTCGTGCTGCAAACCTTCACCGTTCAGCGTGGTGCGACCGGCAGTGGCGCCCAGCAGGAAGCCACGGGCCTGTTGATCGCCCGCCATCCACGCCATATCGCCAACACGTTGGAAACCGAACATGGAGTAATAGATGTAGAAGGGGATCATCGGCAGGTTGTTGGTGCTGTACGAGGTGGCGGCGGCAACCCATGAAGACATGGCGCCCAGCTCGTTAATCCCTTCCTGCAATACCTGACCTGCAGTGTCTTCCTTGTAGTAAGACACAATTTCACGGTCTTCCGGAATATAGTTCTGACCACGGGGGTTATAGATACCAATCTGGCGGAACAGACCTTCCATACCGAAGGTACGGGCCTCATCGGCGATGATTGGCACTATGTTCTTACCGATATTCTTGTCTTTGAGCAGAATATTCAGGGTACGAACAAAGCCCATTGTGGTGGAGATTTCGCGCTTCTGCTCTTCCAGCAGCGGCTGGAACTCGGTCAGTTCGGGCGCGATGAATTCACCGCTGAAGTTGGGCAGACGCTTGGGGGTATAGCCGTGCAGCGCCTGGCGGCGGGCGTGCAGATAAGTGTGCTCGGCACTGCCTTCTTCCAGCTTGAGGTAAGGCAGGTTTACCAGCTCTTCGTCGCTGATAAGATCGGTCAGGCCCAGACGATCGCGCATCTTGCTTACGTGGGTCATGTCCATCTTCTTGACCTGGTGAGCGATGTTTTTGCCTTCGGCAGCATCACCCATGCCGTAACCTTTAACTGTCTTGGCCAGTATCACAGTCGGACGGCCCTTGGTTTGCTTGGCATTTTGGAATGCAGCAAACACCTTGGACGGTTCATGGCCACCACGCTTGAGGGCAAAGATTTCATCGTCGGTCATGTCGGCCACCAGGGCCGCAGTCTCGGGATACTTGCCGAAGAAGTGCTCACGCACAAAGGCGCCGTCTTTGGCCTTGAAGGTCTGATAGTCACCGTCAACGGTTTCGTTCATCAGCTGCAACAGCTTGCCTGTGGTGTCCTTGGCCAGCAGCTTGTCCCAGCCACTGCCCCAAACTACCTTGATCACGTTCCAACCGGCACCCTTGAACAGGCCTTCCAGCTCCTGAATGATCTTGCCGTTACCCATCACAGGACCGTCGAGACGCTGCAGGTTACAGTTGATCAGGAAGCAAAGGTTATCCAGCTTTTCACGGGCGGCGAAAGAAATGGCACCACGGCTTTCCGGCTCGTCCATCTCACCGTCGCCGAGGAAGGCATAAACACGCTGCTCAGAGGTGTCCTTCAGACCACGGCCATCAAGGTACTTGAGGAAGCGCGCCTGGTAGATGGCAGAAATGGGGCCCAGACCCATGGATACGGTTGGGAATTGCCAGAATTCGGGCATCAACTTGGGATGCGGATAAGAAGGAAGACCTTTGCCGTCCACTTCCTGACGGAAGTTGTTCAGCTGGTCTTCTGTCAGACGGCCCTCTACGAAAGCGCGGGCGTAGATACCGGGGGAGATGTGGCCCTGGTAATACACCAGATCGCCGCCGTCTTTCGGGTTGGGGGCGCGGAAAATATGGTTGAAGCCCACTTCATAAAAAGCAGCAGAAGATTGGAATGAGGCCATGTGGCCGCCCAGTTCCAGATCTTTCTTGGATGCGCGCAGCACTATCATGATGGCGTTCCAACGAATGATAGAACGAATGCGGCGCTCGATAGTGGTGTCACCGGGATAAGCCGGTTCTTCGGTGAGCGGGATAGTGTTCACGTAGTTGGTGGTAATGCCGGTGGGCATATCCACGCCGTCAAGACGGGCCCGATCCAATACCTGTTCCAACAGGAACTGGGCACGCTCTACGCCTTCTTCTCGGACAACGGACTCGAGGGCTGCAAGCCACTCCTGGGTTTCGGTTGGATCTAAGTCTTGTAGCATATGTTCAGACATGAGACTGTCCTTATTTATATACATTTTTGGTGGATTAACGGCTTCCGGAGGAACTGGCGAATTGCCAACCCGGCTTTCAGGCGCCGCTCTTTAAACGGCGCAGGCTACGCTGCAACCGGCTGTCTTCTTCCCTTACCGCCAGCATGACTTCCTCGATGTAGCTCAAGTGCTCATTCGAGGCTTCGCGGGCCGCTTCGGGATCACGGCGAACGATGGCGGCGAGCAGTGCCCGGCGGTGTTCGTTGGCCATTCTGGAGGCATCTTCGCGTCGGCTCAGAAGTTCCAGGTTTTGTGCCACATTTTTATGCAGCACGGGAGTCAAACTGAGTACCAGGTGCAGCATGGCCACGTTATGTGAGGCCTCTGCCACCGCCCGGTAAAAACGCACAATGGCATCGGCCTGTTGTTCTATTCCCTGGGCCTGCTCCACTTGCTGGATCATATTCTGGATGTTCTGCATATCTGCGTCTGTACCACGCAGCGCCGCGAAATAGGCCATCATGCCTTCGGTGGCATGACGGAACTCGAGCAGGTCATATTGACTCTCGGAATCGCTGTGCATCAACTCCACGATAGGATCGGCAAGACTTTGCCAGAGCTGTTCCTTTACATAGGTACCGCCGCCTTGGCGGCGCATCAACAGGCCCTTGGCCTCCAGCTTTTGAATGGCTTCGCGCAGGGATGGACGGGAAACTTCGAACTGAATGGCCAGCTCGCGCTCCGGCGGCAGTTTTTGCCCCGGCTGCAAGCTACCCTCAAGGATCATGCGCTCAAGTTGCTGCATGATCACATCTGAAATTTTCGGCTGGTTGATTTTGCTATAAGCCATTTGGCCCTCAGCTCCTTTGTAAATTGGTCTTACCAATTTTAGCAAGTGAGGGCACTTTATCAAATCACAGTTTTAAAGTCTACTTCAGTGATCCCCATCACTTACGGACAGAGAGCATAGCCCAAAATATTGGCCATGGGGTCTGACCAATTGCCATCAAACAAGATCCAAGCCACAGAATCAGCTGACAACGCCGAAAATTGTCAGTAAGGACAGGGCTGTCACCAAAAGCACAAAGTTGCGCTTGGTGAGTGCCAATAACGCCAGTGTCGGTTGAACACATACGGGCGCTTCCGATGGCTCAGGCAACTCTTCGGCGCTGACGGCGGTGTCTATAATAATGCTGCGCGCCGAGGCTGATGAATTCAGCGCCAGGCGTCGCCAACTGGCAAAGGCCGGCTTGAAGTCACCACTGAGCACATAAAACAGCGCAAATATGCGGCTGGGCAACCAATCGAGTACCCATTGCAAGGCATCCACCAAAGGCAATGTCGCCTTGGCCTTTTGCTGCACCAGACTGCAATAACGCACGGTGCAGTAGAGAACTGCCCCGACTGGGCCCAGCAAGATAAAGTACAAGGCCACGGCCCCGTAATAACGGTAGTTGACCCAGGCGACACTCTGCCCCACCCTGGCTGCGAGCGCTTTTTCACTGACCGCATCCAGGCATTCACTGCAATCCAATTGCTCGGCATGGTGATAACAGGCCTGAACATCACCACGACAGGCCGCCTGAATATAGTGCTTGAAGGATGCCCTTTGCTCATCGTGACTGAAACAGACTATTGCCACCAGTACCCACAGCAAGAGTGACAGGCTGCCCCAGGCCACTCCGGCAACCAACAAACCGGCAATATAAACCAAGGCCGCAGGCAGAAGTATTGCCATCCCCAATTGCAGTTCGGACAGTTTAAACAGTACCGAACCAGCCCCCTCCCGGGGCTTACCAAACAGCAGCTCCAATCCTTCGGGCAGCAAAGTATCAAATTGCCAGGCTGAAGGGAGCAACCTGAGTCGCTCCACCAGGATGGCCACCAATAATGAGAACAATGCCATATTATTTGCTTCCTTTTGCGCTATCGCGCCCTTGCTAAAGTTCCGCCAGACTGGCCAGGTAAGAGCGCCAATCAAAGTGTGGACCCGGATCGGTTTTTCTTCCTGGCGCAATATCGCTGTGGCCAACGATACGATCTCTGCTGATGCCGGGATAATGCCGCATCAGCTTGCTGGTCAGCTCAGTGAGCCTTTCATATTGCACCGGTTCAAAATCAACCTCATCCGTACCCTCCAGCTCTATGCCGATGGAAAAGTCATTGCAGCCGCTACGGCCTTCAAAACTGGAAAGGCCCGCATGCCAGGCGCGCTGATCACAGGATACAAACTGCAATACCGCACCATCACGTCGAATAAGAAAATGCGCCGAGACTTCCAGGCCCTTAAGATCGGCGAAACTGGGGTCGGCAGCACAGTCCAATTTTCCCAGAAACAAGTCTTCTATATAAGGTGTCCCAAAGCAGCCGGCGGGCAGACTGATATTATGAATGACCAACAGGCTGACTTCCCCATTGGGCCGGGTATTAAAGAAGGGAGACTCACATCTTTGGGCAGCCAGGAACCAACCTTGCCGCCATTCATTATTGGCCACGCCAACCACACCAGACTATGACATTGATAGATAACACTTTAACAACTTAGTCCTGGTTAACCAACTGCTATATTAAGCCATGCATCTAAAGTGCCCGCCTATGCCCAAGCCCGGTGAGGATGTGGTACCATCGCCAAAGATGCGGAGGGTGAAGACACTCCACAGTCCCGATTTGCTCCACAGTATTGGTACCAAGTATCAAGGAAATGAAAATGCTGGAAAATGATATTCGACTCGCGGTTAAGGCAGCCCTGGATGAGGATTTAGGACATCAGGATGCCAGCGGAGACATTACGGCACAATTGATCCCGGCTGACAAATATGCCGAAGCCACACTGATCACCCGTGAAGAAGGGGTGTTCTGCGGCAAAGCCTGGGCCGAACAGGTGTTCAATCAGCTCGGCGGTGAAGTCGCCTTGCATTGGCATGTGGATGATGGCGATCTGGTATTGCCAAATCAGGTGTTGTGTGAACTGTCGGGGCCGGCACGGGCCATATTGACCGGTGAGCGTACCGCGATGAACTTCATCCAGACACTGTCCGGTGTAGCCAGTCTCACCAAGACCTATGTGGACAAGCTGGCAGGTACTCAGTGTCGCCTGCTGGATACCCGCAAGACAATTCCGGGCCTGCGCACGGCACAGAAATATGCCGTAACCTGTGGTGGCGGTAGCAACCATCGCATCGGTCTGTACGACGCCTTTTTGATAAAAGAAAATCACATCATGGCCTGTGGCGGCATTAAACAGGCTATAGATAAGGCGCGCAGTCTGCATGCCGATAAACCGGTAGAGGTAGAAGTGGAAAGCCTGGACGAGCTGACTCAGGCCCTGGATGCCGGCAGCGACATTATCATGCTGGATAACTTCGATATCACCATGATGATCGATGCGGTAGAACTTAATAACAGCTACAAAGAGAAAGGCTTGGGCGCCAAGTTGGAAGTGTCGGGCAATGTCACCCTGGAAACCCTGGCCGAATTTGCCCGTACCGGTGTCGACTTTATCTCTGTAGGGGCCTTAACCAAGCACGTCCGCGCGCTGGATCTCTCCCTGAGATTGAAAGCCTGACTGCCGACAAAAACTGGCACACTTCACAGTGTGCCAGTGACCTCTTCCATTTCTGTTTTTCAGCAAACAAAAAAGACCCATTCATGTTTTTTCAGCATCCTTTCACACCTAAATGGATGCCCCTCCAAAAATCTGGTAAACAGCCGAAATCGCCGCCGTTAAATTGACGTTTCAGCCAAAGCGTCAAGCAATCGAACACTTGTCAATGAACTGTTAGAACCAACGTCTCAAAAAACCAACTATCTTAGATAAATTAAGCGACTAGACACGACTTTCGTGCAATTTTCTGTTTCATTTTCGCAAACTTTATACTAACTTTTACCCCAGGCGTAATGGCCTGTCCGGACGAAGTGTCTGAGATGGTAAAAAATGCGTGTGGGACAAGAAACTGAACACGCCTTTCTTATCACTTAAACTCCTTTGAACCGGAGAGTGAGACCGAGACAGCCGGGAGGGCCATTATCGGTTCGTACCTTGCGATGCTTGTAACATATGCATACATCAAGAGGCAGCTTCTTTCATCTTGGGTCTGTTGTCCCATTGTGAAAGAAGCACAATCACCGAGCTCAACATAATGCCAAAATAGGTGTAGCTACACTGACGTTTTGGGATTGATGATGAATCGGGTGATCAGGGTGAGGTTGATGCCTTACTGTTCATAAAAACGTAAATTGGACAGTTTGTTATCGACAACATTAATAACAGACGAATACAATCCATCGTCATCCGACCAGGGTGCCGACATCAGGGACGAACCGGATAGCAGTTAACACAGGGTTAACATTTTATGGTTGACTACTGTGCATCTAACATCCGGATGATGTATGGTTACAGGGAATCGACCGGGCAACTGGGTCAATAAACTTTGGTCAACTAAATTGCAGAGCAATTTACGGAGAAAGAAATGAAAGGTATCACTTTGAAGAAAAACGCCAAGGGTTTCACCCTGATCGAACTGATGATCGTTGTGGCAATTATCGGTATTCTCGCCGCCATCGCGCTGCCTGCCTACCGTGATTATGTAGTGACTTCCGAGGGTGGCGCAGCAATGAAGGGCCTCAGCGCGTTTGCCACCAAGGTCCAAGCTTGTATCCAAACTGATATTGGTTGTGCGGCTATACCCAACGAAGTTCAAAATAATACAAAACTTGCTGCTTCAGTGGCACCCGCTCTGAACACAGGTACTGTGCTGACTTGGACCGACAATACTTGTACTTTAACCGCAACTTTCGATGTTGATGGCAGTGTAGCGTTTGCAGTCACCGCTGGCGGCCAACTTTGTACCGATGGGGCTGGCTTATAATAGCTTGAGCTCCAATAGAGAAGAGCAATGCCATGCATTGCTCTTCTTCTCCTTTTTGTAACACCGTTTTTGAGTATTTCACTCTATGCCGACATCTGGATTGCACTTGGGCCTCGCAACCTTGTTTATCCGTAAGAGATTTCTTACGGAAGAGCAAATGGCCACTGCAATATCCAAGTCACGGCAAAGCAAACAAACCTTAGTTTCAACACTGATTTCCGACAGCATTATGTCTGCACGGGAAATAGCTGAGATGTGCTATGAGGAATATGGCACCCCACTGCTGGACCTGGCCGAATTTGATATTCCCAGCATTCCCGAAGAACATCTCAACAAAAAACTGATTGAAAAGCACCGCTGCCTGCCACTTTTCCGCCGCGGTAACCGTCTTTATATCGCCACCTCAGATCCCACCAATATATCCGCACTGGAAGACTTCCAGTTTTCGGCCGGTTTACATGCCGAAGCCATCCTGGTGGAAGACGATAAGCTGGGCAAGGCTCTGGAGAAGATCCTCGAAGAAGATATCAGTGCCTTGGATCTGGGTGGTCTTGATGAGGATTCACTTGCCGGCATTGAAGTTACTGATACAGATAGGCGTCATGAAGATCAACAGGGTGACAGCAGCGATGACGCGCCAATCGTTATCTATATCAATAAAATTCTGACCGATGCCATCCGCAAGGGAGCGTCGGATTTGCACTTTGAGCCCTACGAAAAGCGTTATCGCATCCGTTTTCGTATTGATGGCATCTTACACGAAGTCTCTGAACCGCCGATTAATCTCGCCGGCCGTATTTCGGCTCGCTTAAAGGTGATGTCCAAGCTGGATATTGCTGAGCGTAGGGTTCCCCAGGACGGTCGCATCAAAATGAAACTGTCGCGGACCAAGTCAATAGACTTCCGTGTCAGCACACTGCCCACATTGTGGGGCGAAAAGATTGTAATGCGTATATTGGATTCTTCCTCCGCGCAGCTTGGTATCGAAAAGCTGGGCTACGAAGAAGACCAAAAGGCCGCCTATCTGGAAATGCTAGCCAAGCCCCAGGGCATGATACTGGTTACAGGCCCCACAGGTTCGGGTAAGACGGTATCCCTGTACACCGGCCTTAATATACTTAATACCGAAGAGCGCAATATCAGCACCGCCGAAGATCCGGTGGAAATAAACCTGGAAGGGGTAAACCAGGTTCACATTAACCTCAAGGCAGGACTAACCTTTGCCTCGGCACTGCGCTCTTTTCTACGTCAGGATCCCGATGTAGTTATGGTGGGTGAGATTCGTGACCTGGAAACGGCGGAAATTGCCATTAAGGCCGCACAAACGGGTCACTTGGTATTATCCACCCTGCACACCAATTCTGCCGCAGAGACCCTCACCCGACTGATTAACATGGGCGTCCCCGGCTACAACATAGCCAGCTCGGTGAATCTGATTATTGCGCAGCGCCTCGCCAGAAGACTTTGCCCTGAATGCAAAGAGCCCGAAGAGATTCCCGAGCATGAGTTGTTACGGCTGGGATTCTCACAGGAGCAAATAACCCAAGGTGTCACCCTATACAAGCCTTGCGGATGCGATCTCTGCTCCGGCGGCTATAAAGGCCGTGTGGGTATCTATGAAGTGATGAAAATGTCAGACGAGATAGCCCGAACTATTATGGAAGGAGGCAACTCGTTGCAAATTGCGTCCATGGCCAAGAGCCAGGGAATGCGTGATTTGCGCCAGTCGGGTCTGCTTAAAGTCATTCAAGGTGTGACCAGCATAGCAGAGGTCAACCGGGTGACCAGTTTTTAGCGTTGACTTAGCCAAACAGCATTCAAGGGGAAAATAACATGGCGACAGCCACTGCATCCAGAAGAGCCGGTAAAGGGGTAAAAGCAGGCGCCAAAAGCCAACCCAAGATATTTACCTTCACATGGACCGGCTTAAACAAAGACGGCAAAAAAAGCAGCGGCGAACTGCGTGGTGCTAATGTCGCCGAAATTAAAAATATTCTCAAGTCTCAAGGCATATCACCCAAGAACGTCAAGAAAAAGTCCGAAGGCATACAGCTGTTCGAAGCCAAGATCAATGCCATGGACATAGCTATGCTTACCCGTCAGATAGCCACCATGCTGGCTGCGGGTGTGCCCTTGGTCACCACCATTGAAATGCTTGGCCGTGGCCATGAAAAGCCTAAAATGCGGGAATTGCTAGGAACCATTCTTAATGAAATCCAATCCGGTATCCCATTGTCCGATGCCTTAAGACCTCACAGACTGTATTTCGATGACTTGTATGTAGACTTGGTTGGCGCCGGAGAGCACTCAGGCTCCCTTGATACGGTATTCGACCGCATTGCCACCTATCGGGAAAAAGCGGAAGCGCTGAAGTCAAAAATCAAGAAAGCCCTGTTTTATCCCGCCGCAGTGGTGATAGTTGCCATAGCTGTGACAGTTCTTCTACTGGTATTTGTGGTACCGCAATTTGAAGAGGTCTTCAAAGGCTTTGGTGCTGAATTGCCGGCGTTTACCCAGCTGGTCGTCGGCATATCCCGTTTTTTACAGGATTATTGGTACATATTTTTAATTTCCATTGTTGCCTTTGTATTCATATTTGTGCGCCTGCATCGTAATTCGCAGGCGTTCCGGGACAGAATTGACGAATTGATGTTAAAAATCCCTGTTGTGGGTGAAATTTTACACAAGGGCGCCATGGCCCGTTTTGCCCGCACCCTGGCCACCACCTTTGCCGCCGGTGTGCCTCTGATCGATGGTCTTGAGTCAGCAGCTGGCGCTTCCGGTAATGCCGTCTATAAAAAAGCGCTGCTCAAAATCCGCCAGGAAGTCATGGCCGGTATGCAAATGAACGTGGCCATGCGCACGGTCAACTTATTTCCCGACATGCTAATTCAGATGGTGATGATCGGAGAAGAATCCGGCTCATTGGATAACATGTTGAACAAGGTCGCCAACATCTACGAGATGCAGGTGGATGATGCCGTTGATGCGCTGTCCAGTTTGATTGAACCCATTATGATGGTGGTGATTGGCACCATAGTGGGCGGACTCATTGTAGCCATGTATTTGCCCATATTTAACTTGGGTAAAGTAGTCGGATAGTAAAAATTAAATTTACAGTGATTGAATGAATAATATTATTGACGTATTAAGCCAATCTCCTTGGCTGTTTGAAGTAATGAGTTTTATATTCGCTGCCTGCATTGGCAGCTTTCTCAATGTGGTCATTCATCGCTTCCCTGTGATGCTGAAGCGTGAATGGCAGCAGGAGTGCAATCAGTATTTGAGCGAGTATCATCCAGCCTTGGTCGCCAAAGTGGGCGCGGCTGAGCTGCAAAAGCCAATTGATAATTACCCGAGCAAATATAATCTGATTGTACCGGCATCACGCTGTCCCAAATGTCACAGCAGCATTAAGGCCTGGCATAATTTGCCTATCCTTGGCTGGATGCTACTTAAAGGGAAGTGCGCCAACTGCCAGACTCCAATATCGGCCAGATATCCGATAGTCGAAGCCTTAACCGGCATTACAGTCGCAACACTGGCCTGGCATTTCGGCCCCAGCTGGCAGTTTTTATTGGCTGCGCTGTTAACTTTTGGCTTGATAGCCATGGCCGGAATAGATTTAGACGAAATGTTGTTGCCGGACCAAATAACACTGCCATGGTTGTGGCTCGGTTTGCTGGCGAATCTCAACCATCAATTTGTCGGGATTGAAGATGCCCTTATTGGCGCAATGGCCGGCTATCTGTCGCTCTGGTCCGTATATTGGTTATTCAAAATACTCACGGGCAAGGAAGGCATGGGCTATGGCGATTTTAAGCTGATGGCCCTGTTCGGCGCTTGGCTTGGCTGGCAAATGCTGCCGCTCATTATCTTGCTCTCATCTCTTGTTGGCGCCCTAGTGGGAATCACCATGATGCTGAGTAAAAAACTCTCCCGTGAAAACCCCATTCCCTTCGGTCCCTATATTGCGGCAGCCGGCTGGATAGCCTTGATTTGGGGACAAGACATAGTTGACTGGTACCTCGCCGGTCTGTGATACCTTGTATGAAGAAATACCTTGTAGGTTTAACCGGTGGGATAGGCAGCGGCAAGACAACCGTTGCCAATGGCTTTTTAAACCATGGTATTACGCTGGTTGATGCGGACATGGTTGCCCGGGAAGTCGTCGAGCCCGGTAGTCCAGGCCTTGAACAGATCCGCACCCACTTTGGCAACTCGGTTATTAACGGCGACGGCACTTTGAATCGTGGGCTTTTACGGGAAATCGTATTTGCCAATCCACAGCATAGAGAATGGCTGAATAATCTTTTGCATCCAATGATCAGGACGCGAATGCTGGAACTTGTCGAAAAGGCCAACTCGCCGTATGTGATCTTGATTGCCCCCTTGCTATTTGAGAACGGCTTGGATAGGTTAGTCAATCGGACCTTGGTGGTGGATATTTCACCTGAAAAGCAAATAGCCAGAACCATGGCCAGGGATAAAGTATCAGAAACACAGGTCAATAATATTATAGCCAGCCAGATGTCGCGGGAAGACCGCTTGGCCAAGGCAGATGACATCATAGATAACAATGGAGACGTTGCCGGCATAGAAGATAAAGTCGCTGAACTGCATAGCCTGTATATGACCTTATCTCAGTCGCAATAACTGCGCATGACAGAACTGATATACGAACAACCATTAAATGAGCGAATTCGTAGTTATCTGCGTCTGGAATACCTGTCTCAACAAATAGAGAATAATTTGCAGCAGGATCACCAGCACAGGTGTTTTTACCCTCTGTTCTCCCTGTGCGATTTAACCGACCGCTGCGATTACCGTAATGATCTTTTAAAAGAGATAGAAAAGCAGCTTTTTATGCTGGCCAAATGGCAGCAGCTACCCCACGCCAATGCCCCCCAAATAGAAGTCTTCGTCAGTCAACTCACCTCCGCCAAGGAAGCGTTACAGACCCCGAATCGAATAGGCTCTTGTCTCAAACAGGACAGGTTTCTCAATGCCCTGCGGCAAAGATTCGGCATGCCCGGGGCCTGCTGCAATTTTGATCTGCCACAGCTGCATTTTTGGCTGGCCAAGCCTTGGCCGCAACGGCAAATGGAATATCGAGCCTGGGTGGATCATTTCTCCCCACTGCTGGAACCTGTCAACCTCTTGCTGTCTCTAATCAGAAGTACCGGTGAGTTTCAGGACACTCAGGCCTGTGGTGGCTTTTACCAAGGCGACAGTGCCCAGCCGTTATCCCTTATCCGAGTGAAATTGGACGCCAATCAAGGCTGTTACCCCACCATCAGCGGCCACAAAAATCGCTTTGCGATTCATTTCGTTCAGTTTCAGGAACAACGCCATTCGGACAAAACCATAGAGTTTAAACTGGCAACCTGCCCTTGATGGCGATACCATTGGCCTCCAGGCCATCGATCTGCAGTTACGAGCCATGCCCATCACAGTACAATGCCCCCAATGTAAGAAAACCGTCGAATGGAACAGTGATTTTCCGTTCAAGCCATTTTGCAGCGAACGCTGCAAATTGATTGACCTCGGAGACTGGGCTTCAGAAAAGCATGCCATTCCGGTTAAACCTGAGTTTGATCCTCAATTGCTTGATGAACTCGGCTTCGACGAAGAACACTTCTTTAAAGAGTAATAGGCAATGCTAAAGCGAATTCACGTGGCGGTTGGCATCATTCAATCGGGTGACACCATATTGCTGGCCAAAAGACACGGACACCTGCATCAAGGTGGCAAATGGGAATTCCCGGGAGGCAAAGTTGAACCGGGCGAAACCGTCGCCATGGCACTGGCACGGGAATTAAAAGAGGAAGTGGGCCTGGAAATTCATGGTTGCACCCCCTTTATGGAGCTGGCCTACGACTATCCGGATAAGCAGGTCTTTTTGGACATTCACTTAGTCAATGACTTCAGTGGTGACGCTCACGGCGCAGAAGGGCAGGAAATTGCCTGGGTACCAATGAGCGAATTGAGCCAATATTCCTTTCCTGATGCCAACCGCCCCATACTCGACAAATTGCTTGGCTTAAATTGCTGAAGCTTTTCTCTGCCCGGAACCGCATCCGGGCAGCTTTCCCACAGATCTCCGGAAGCTTCGACTGTCTCACTCGCAAAAGTGAGATCACTTTGGCATGTCGCAATTCCATAATCGACTAAAATAGACAATGCTTTTTCGGTTGCCCTTAGCCACGGTAGCCGCAATCCTCACGCAGCCCATCTAAAGGTTTTTCACCATGTTAAAGAACGCATTATTCACTCTGCTTCTGGTCATTTGCCCCGTGCTGGCCAATGCGGAAGAACCCATTACCGAAATCAATGTTGTCAGCGAGGTATGGACTAATGCCACCGAAAAAAGTGGCCGGGGTCTTTACTGGGATATGTTGCGGCTGGTGTATCAGCAAGAAGGCATCAAACTCAACTTCGAAACTATGCCCTACGCCAGGAGCGTCAGTAAGGTGATGGCAAATGGTGCCGATGCCTGGGTCGGCGCTTCTCCAGACGAAGTTGCAGACGCCGTATATCCTAAGCTGCCCCTGGATGAAGATCAGTATTACGCGCTGTATTCCAAAGGCAAGGTTGCCAACTGGCAGGGAGAGCAAAGCCTGGCACAAAAGCGGGTTGGCTGGAGTAAGGGCTATCAACTGGACAGCTACCTCAAGGTCAAGGTGGTGGCCAGTGAGTTTCTCAAATTAAAAGTCGGCATCAATCGCTTACAAAGCGGTGAGCTGGACTTTGTACTCGACGCCCGTTATGACCTGGAGCAGGAAATGCAACGGGAAAACATTGACCCGACTGAATTTGAGATGCAAAAGGTCATAGTGTTGCCAACTTTCATTGCCTTTGCCAACAATGAGCGCGGTCATCGGCTGGCGGCTATCTACGATAAACAGATGCGTGAGCTGATAAAGTCAGGCGCCATACGCAAGCTGTTTGACCAATACCAGTGGCCCACCTTTCCCTTCGAAGAATGACCCACTTAGCCGGGTCGCCTCCATCAGACCCGGCTTAGCTTCAGCTGCTAATGCTACTTCTAAAAAGAGCTGAAATTACAACCCGACTCCATATTGCCCCTATTCTTCTGAAGCGAGTTTGCCGCTTTAATGCGGCTTGCTGCTCTCATCTCCTGCCAACTTCGCTGTGATCCGTCGCCCAAATAGCCCTGCTGCCCCTTGCCTGCCTGACTGCTGAACACTAACATGCATTACTTTTACATCATTAAGGAATGCCCATGAATCCCACATCATTACTGGATCGCAGCGTAGGCGAATTGGTGGCAGAAGACTTTCGTCGCGCCCATGTTTTCAGTCAGTTTGGTATCGATTTCTGTTGTGGCGGTGGCAGGTCTTTGGCCAAGGCCTGTGAGCGTGCCGGAGTTCCCACCGAGCGCCTGCTCGACCTGCTGGAAACCATGGCCGCCAGCGGAAAAGCCGACGACACCCTCAATCAATTACCCCTGGGCGAACTGATTGATTACATCGAAGCCAATCACCACACTTATGTACGCGAAAAAGCACCGCTATTGCTGGAGTACACGGCCAAAATGGTGCGCGCCCACGGTGAACACTTTGCAGAAATCAAGCCCCTGGCAGCCTGGGTACAGGCTTTGATGGATGATCTGGTGCCCCATCTGATCAAGGAAGAGCAGGTGCTGTTCCCGGCCATTCGCGCCATGGCGGCCGGTGAAGCGGTTGACGGTTGCTTTGGTCATATAGGCAACCCCATCCGCGCCATGCAGCACGAACACGACGATGCGGGGCAAATATTGGCGAAATTGCGCGAAATAACCGGCAATTATCAGCCACCGGAAAATGCCTGCACCACCTGGCGGGTCTGCTATGCCACCCTGGCAGAATTTGAGGCAGATTTGCATCGCCACATACATTTGGAAAACAACCTGCTGTTTCCCAAGGTTATGGCCCTGACTTGCTAAGGCTGGCCAGCAGCGCTTTCCCATGCTATGACTGAGACAAGGGCGGCTAACCACCGCCCCGTCAGTTCGGAGGGAAAGCATGGCTGCACTAGCTCTCAGTGATCTCGATAGACTGCGGGAATCTGTCAGGGTGGAGTTCAAACTGGCTGCGGGGCGCAACGGCCTGGGCCAGCTACCCGAGGCCATCTGGGAAAGCTACAGCGCCTTTGCCAATACCCAGGGGGGAGAAATCATTCTCGGGGTGCGGGAACACGAAGGGCAATTCAGTATCCAGGGCATTGCCCAACCCGAACCTTTGGTGCAACAAATCTGGCAGATCCTGGAAGATCGCAGCCGAATAAGCTGCAATCTGTTGGGCCCGAGAGATGTGCAGATTGTGGCCCTGGCCGACAAGAAACTCATCCGTATCCATGTGCCCGAAGCCACCAAGACCCAGAAGCCCATATTCCTTGGCAGCTCGCCGTTCGGCGGCACCTATTTTCGGGTTGGTGATGCCGATATGCGCGCCAGTCACCGTCAGGTCAACCGCCTACTGCGGGAAAGCAAACATCTGACGCCACCGGAAAGCTGACAAGTTCTAACTCGTCGCCCCATTAACAAAGCCTTACAACAGTTAACGCCCCCTCAGAGCACCCAATACAACAGGCGGCCACATTGAAGCTCTACGTTAACATTGCCTGCAACTGATACAGATCATGAATGGTCATGGTGGGCAGCACAGGCGCCGCCAGCGGACTTGCCTGAGGCAGTTGCAGCCACACGGACTGGCACCCGGCCCTACGGGCACCGGTCACATCGGCGCTCAGGCTGTCACCCACGTGCAGCAGTTGTGACACAGATATCCCCAGCCGCTCGCAGGCCAGCTCAAACATATCCGGAAAGGGCTTCATTCGCACGCCCTGGCCCGCCTGCAACACAAATTCCAACGCCTGTCCCAGGCCTATCAGCTTTGGATTGACATTGCCGTTGCTGAGGCCAATCAAAGGCCAGCGCTGGCTCAATCGTTCCAGCAAGTCCAGCACCTGGTCACTCACCCTGAAATCACTGCGGCAACGTAAAAACTCCGCCATGGCGGCTTCGCTGCCCGATTGGGCTTCCTCGGAGCCATATCCCAGCCGTTCCAGCCCCAGGCGCAAACACCGACGCCGCGCCGCGGTTGGGTCGTGTGCCAGAGTCGGTTCCACCGCCATCAGCTGCAATCTGAGATGGCGCCAATCGCTGGCGAGCCAACTTCGGCTGTTGGGATACTCCTGATGCAAAAAGGCCAGCAGACCGGCTTCGGCCTGCCTGATAATGGGACCGTTATCGTACAGGGTATCGTCAAGGTCAAAACTGATGGCAGCAAAGGGCCGCAACCGCTGGAAGACCTGCATTATCGTTCCTTTTTCCGCGCCCGCGGGTGGGCGCCGTCGTACACCTTGGCCAGATGCTGAAAATCCAGGCTGGTATAGATTTGGGTTGTCGCCAGGTTTGCATGGCCCAGCAACTCCTGCACCGCCCGCAAATCACCGCTGGACTCCAACATGTGGGTGGCAAAGGAATGTCTCAGTTTGTGGGGATGCACATGCACAGCCATGCCCTGGATTTTGGCCCATTTATCGATACGCGCCTGGATGCTGCGATGGGACAGGCGCCTGCCCCTTGCGGTTACGAACAGGGCATCATCCTCGCAGGGCAAGCCCCGGCGAACATCGAGCCAACGGCTAAGGGCCGCAATAGCCACCGAACCCACGGGCAAAATCCGCTCCTTATTGCCCTTACCCAGCACCCGCACCTCCTGTTCCTTAAGGTTAAGCGCGTGACAGTCCAGGCCCGCCAACTCGGCAAGACGTAAGCCGGAGGAGTAGAACAGTTCCATGATGGCGCCATCGCGAATATCCAGCGGATCATCACCGTCGATGTCGAGCAGGTGGCTTATGGCATCCGGATCCAGATTTTTCGGTAACGGCTTATTTTGCTTGGGGGCGCTGAGGCCCGCAGCGGGGTTGACCTCAATCACCCCCTGGCGCAACAGAAACTGACCGAATTGCTTGAGTGCCGACAGGCACAGCGCCAGGGAACGGGGGCTCAATCCCTGACGATGCAGCTTGGCCATAACCGCAGCCAAATCCCTGTGCTCCAGGGCCAGCCAGTCCTTGGTGACCATGGCCTTGACCCGATTCAGTTCATACAGGTAGTTGCGAACCGTCTTGTCTGACAGGCGTCGCTCGCTCGTCAGGTAACGTTCGAAGCGCTGCAGCCAATCGTTCATTTGGCCTCAGAGCTTGGGTAACAGATGATCGAGCAGACGCCTGAGCTGGTCCAGCAGCAGGTTATCCATCTCGGGGTGGAAGTGGGCTGGATCCTGGCTGGCGATGGCAAAAACCACCTGACCACAGTCTTCCGACAAGCGGGTCAGGGCCACAGACCCCACATCAGCACCGAACAGACGGCGGGCCTCCTGTTGGGTGAGGCGACCGAAATAATGCCCCTTGGCGAGGCGGTTACTCCAAATGGCCGACAGCTCGCTGTCAATATCGTGGACAGTGATCAGCCGTACATGACTGAAGCCAAATTGCTGCTTGAGCCCCTCGGACAGGCATTGGCGCACCTCGCCCAAGTCCTCGCATTCCAACAAGCGGAACGACAGCTCGTTATTGAAGCGGAAGATGCTTTCATTACGGCTGGCCATCGTCATCAGGGCGGTAATTTCTTCTTCCAGTTGCTGTACCCGGCTGCGGAGCAATTCCTGGCGCCGTTCCACCAGTGACACAGTGCCCCGTTCACCGTGGGGCATCCGCATGGCCAACAACAACTCGGGATAGCGACAGAAAAAATCAGGATTATCCAGCAGGTATTCGCGGATGATCTGTTCGTCAAAAGGTTCAGTCATCAGGGGCTTCACATCTTTCATAGCGGGATCTGTCCATCGTACACGTGCTGGGCGGGACCGGTCATCCACAGGGGCTTGCCCTCGCCTTCCCAATTGATGGTCAGGGTACCGCCGGGGAGGTCTACCCGCACCTGGGTGCCCAGTTTTTCCTGCAATTGCCCCACCACCACGGCGGCACAGGCGCCGCTGCCGCAGGCCAGGGTTTCCGCCGCGCCGCGCTCGTAGACCCGCAGGCGAATATGTTCCGTGCTCAACACCTGCATAAAGCCCACATTGACGCCCTTGGGGAAGCGTTCATGGCGGGTCAGCAAGGAGCCCACCTCGCCCACAGGAGCTGTGTCCACATCGTCCACTTGCAACACACAGTGGGGGTTGCCCATGGACACGACCCCGCACAAAAAGGTCTGGGTTGGCGTCGGAATCAGATAGGTCTTCTCGGCCTTTTTGGCCTTAAAGGGGATCTGGGCCGGATCCAGTACAGGCACGCCCATATTGACCGTCACCTGACCATCACGTTCCAACCTCAGGGTCATCTTGCCGCTGCTGGTGCTGACCCGGATCTTGTGTTTGTTGGTCAGGCCCTTGTTGCGCACAAAGCGGGCAAAACAGCGGGCGCCATTGCCACACTGCTCAACTTCGCTGCCATCGGCATTGAAGATGCGATAGTGGAAGTCCAGGTCCGGATCGTAAGGCGGTTCCACCAGAAGCAATTGGTCGAAACCAATCCCAAAATTGCGATCGGCAAGGCGACGGATCTGCTCCGGGGAAAAATACACGTTCTGGGTCACGCCATCGACCACCATGAAATCATTGCCCAGGCCGTGCATCTTAGTGAAATGGATCAAGATAGCTTCCCTTTACCATGACACCCGCCTTGGCGGGTATCCAAACTCGTGAATAGCGTCAGTTTACGGCAGGATCTGCTCACCATGCCAGAGCAGCGTCAGTTTTTCCCTTTCCCTGACAACACTGGCTGTTGCGCCATCCACCATGACTTCCGCCGCCCTGGGGCGGGTGTTGTAGTTGGATGACATGGCAAAGCCGTAGGCACCGGCGGAACGCACCGCCAACAGATCGCCGGACACCACGTTCAACTGACGGTCTTTACCAAGGAAATCCCCGGTCTCACATACAGGTCCCACCACGTCACAAAGGCATGAGTCACCTTCATGGGGGCTCACGGGAATGATGTTTTGCCAGGCACTGTAGAGCGAAGGACGGATAAGATCGTTCATGGCACCGTCGACTATCACAAAGCGTTTGTCGCCATTGTCCTTCAGGAACAGTACTTCGGTCACAAAGATACCGGCATTGGCGGCGATGGCACGGCCGGGTTCAAAGATCAGTTTCAGCGGCCGCCCGGCAACTTTCTGCAACAGCGCCTCGGCATACTTGTCCGGATGCGGTGGTGTCTCGTCGTTATAGGTCACGCCCAGGCCGCCACCCACGTCCAGGTGTTCAATCACGATACCGTTTTCGGCAAGGCGATCGATCAGCGCCAGCATACGGTCCGTGGCATCCAGGAAGGGCCGCAGCTCGGTCAGCTGCGAACCTATGTGGCAATCCACGCCCTTCACCTGCAGATTGGGCAGGCTTGCGGCACGCAAAAACAGGGCTTCGGCCTCGCCCATGGGAATGCCGAATTTATTTTCCTTGAGACCGGTGGAGATATAAGGATGGGTGCCTGCGTCCACATCGGGGTTGATCCGCAGTGAAATCGGCGCCACCTTGCCCAGGCGGCCGGCCACGTCATTGAGCAGTTCAAGCTCGGCAGCTGACTCCACGTTAAAGCAGTGAATGCCCACTTCCAACGCCATTTCCAGTTCATCAACCTTCTTGCCCACGCCGGAAAATACCACCTTGTCCGGATCGCCGCCCGCGGCCATCACCCTGGCAAGCTCACCACCTGAGACTATGTCGAAGCCACTGCCCAGACGGGCCAACACATTCAGCACCGCCAGGTTGGAATTGGCTTTCACTGCATAGCAGATAAGGTGCGGATGGGACGCCACCGCCTGATCAAAGGCATGCCAATGGCGCTCCAGTGTCGCCCGGGAATAAATGTACAGCGGCGTGCCATGCTGACGGGCCAATTTGGCCACCTCGCAGTCTTCCGCATACAGGGTGTCGCCTCGATAATTAAAGTGGTCCAAGACAGTATTCCTTATTGTTTTGCTTTGTCTTTGTCTGTTTGTTCTTGGGTCTGATTGTCCGCCGCCGGCGGCGTTTTATACAAAGGGCCTTTCTGACCACAACCCACGACCAGCAGGCTAACAAGCAACAGGGATAATTGCAGTTTCATTTTTCTCAACGTCTGTGCACTGGATGGCTAATGGACTTATAATCGCATCCATACCAATGAAAGCAAAGGACAGAAATAGATGTCGATGACAGACTCCGAGTTTCACCAAAAAGCAGACGAGATGTTCCACATCATAGAAAACGCCATCGAGGACGCCATAGACAGCCAGGGTGCCGATGTGGATGTGGACGCCAGCCATGGCGCGCTGCAGTTGGAATTCGACGATGGTTCAGTGATAGTCATCAATAAACAGGAGCCGCTGCATGAGATCTGGATGGCGACCCGTTTCGGTGGCTTCCATTTCGCCTGCATTGACGGTGACTGGATTGACCAGCGCAATGGTGGCCTGGAGTTCATGTCATTTGTACGTGAATCCATCAAGCGTCAGAGCGGTATCGACGTCAGCTGGTAAGCCTGAGGGGGCTATAGCTCAGCCCCCATTTCTTCCCGCTGCGCCCCCATTGCATTGGCAAAGGGCAGCACCCTGAGCTCGCCTTCACAGCGCTCCAGCAGGAAAAACTGCGGCAAATTGAACCGCCGCTTGACCTCAAACAAACCGTCAAATACGTGCTGGCAACTCACTTTACTGACCAGCTCCTCAATATGACTGCCATGCTGGATAAAATGACTCAGCTCATTGTCGGCATTCAGAATAAACACATCCAGACCCTCTTCCCGTGGACGCAGAAAATACTGAATAACCTCAGCTGCCGCATATTGCTGGATAACTTCAGGGGCACTGGAGAAAGGATCGTCGCCCATATCCGGCCTTGGCAATTCCAGCAACTCGGTATGAAACACTTGCTGATACAGGGATTTGGCGTCGCTGAGGTCCTGGTACTTGAGTCCCATGGTATTGAAAAACAGCCCAAATCTGCGTTTCCCAACCTGCAATGGTTGCATCAGGGTACTGGAAGATTTCACCTGGGCACCTATGGCCAGCAAACGCTTCAGCAGGGTAGACAAGGCAATTTCCAGTTGCACCGACAGTTTGGCAGCACAACTGATCACCTCCACTACCACATCTTCATCGGCACGACGCAGTCCCGGCATCATAAAGGTCAGGGCTTCGAGCAACGCCTCTTCCCCGTTGAATTGGCAGCATTGCCATTCGCCCCAGGAATTGAGCAACAAAAGGTCAATCGAGCCCAGGACATTCCGCTGCTTGCGCCCCAGAGAAAACAGATTGGCATGGGTCACATCGACCATCACTTCCTGGCCTTCCCAGGCAATGCTTGGATCCTGTTCAATGTTCAGCAGTACAATGGCCTTACGGTAATGCCAGGGATGACAAAGATCCTGCTTGGATACCTTGGGACTGCGACCTGCCACCCAAGGCAAGATACGTTCGGTCAGTTGCCTGACATCTTTGGCGGACAGGGGCAATTCCCCCGTCAAGGTCCAACGGCTGCGACCGTCACACACACCATTGATGCAGGCCCAGGCGATAAGCCTGGCCAGTGAATCCGATTGGAACAGCAGGGTAGCAGGGTCCGCTCCCTCCGGCTTACGATAGAGGGAGAAAGCCCCATCAGAATCGCGACGTAACAGCAACTCAGGTTCCAACACGCTTTGGCTCCAGAGGCGGTTGAACTTGATGATTTGCTGCTTATCTTCGCGAAAGAAAGTATGCAACTTGCGGGTCAGCATACCCAGTTCTTCGATGCGCAATCCCTCCCGCAGCCCATGGGCCGAGGCAAAATGCAGCAGGGTCTGATAGCTGGCCAGCAGCAATTCGTTCAGTTGGGCGTTAAACCATTGCAACTGGCCGCTATGCCAATGTTCACAGTCATCCAGTGTCTGTATCAGGCTTTCAGGCCAAGCCCAATCCCCCACCAACTTCTTGAGCTTGTGCCAACGCCAGTCCCTTGCCTGTGATTCCCAGGAAAGACGCACCCCGCACTTGAGATAAAAACAACGGCGGACGATTTCCAGACGGTGCCAATCTTCCTTTTGCAGCAAATACTGCTCTACCGCCTCATAAAGCAAAAAATAAGGGTCGTTGGCGCTGGAAAAATCCCCTTCGCAGGTGTGCTGCCATACTTTATCGGTCAACAGCACTGTCTTTGGATAGCTGACGGCATAGGTCTCCAGCAGCATAACTTTGAGCAAGGCCTTGTGGGGATTGGCCAGTCCCTTGTACAACTGCCACAGGGACGCACTGAAGTATTCGCTCGCCGGTAGATTATGCTCGTCTCCAAGACTCAGACATTCAGGAAACTTGGAGGCCTGCGGCCACCAGGCCAAGGGCCTGCCCGACAGACGGATCTGGCTGCGATAGAACTCCTCCAGTAACAGCCAGTGCTGGGCACTGCCGCTGTGTTCCGTAGCCAGACGCTGACCATGGGGCTTTCCGGCGGAAAACTGTTGCGGATGCACCAGATAGAAGTTGACCTCAAAGCCATAGCCCTCGTACCAAAGGTGCAACTTGTGCAACTTATCTTTGAGCATGGACAATTCAGAACCTTGCATCGCCGCATCATGGATGACCCAGATATCAAGGTCACTGCGGGGATTTTGCCCCAGGGTGCCGGTGCTGCCCATGGCATAAACCCCCTCGATGGCTGCAGGCAGCTCGGGAACCAATTTGGGTAAGGTCAGTGACAGGGTCTTTGCGGCCTGCTGCATTTCTTCAATCAAGGCAAAATCAGCAATACCACAGGGGGTTTCATGGCCGTTATACCCCGGCAATCTGGGGCCGTGAAAATGCAGCAGCAGGGAGATACTGTGAAACAAATGGCGTTGCAACGGCGTCAGCAAGGCCAGAGCCCTTGCCTGTCGCACGCAATTCAGCCGCTCTGACAGTTCAATGGGAGCATGATGGGAGACCTGTGAGCGCAGCATCCGATATAGCCAAGCCATTCCATGGAAACAATGTGTTACATCCTAGCCACTCCCGAACGACATAGCAAATAAATGAGACCTGCGTCACATTCTTAAAAATAGCTTAAGCTGACCTAGTTCAAAGATCCTGCAGGCATTTGTGACATTCGCCACCGGCCAATGTTAGCATTGGCGCAATTTATCCAGACCAGATATGGAATCTACGGCATGTCGCAAAACCTCATTCGCATCGCAACCCGTAAAAGCCCTTTGGCCATGTGGCAGGCTGAATTTGTTAAGGCAGAACTGGAACGCATTCATCCAGGCTTGGTGGTCGAATTGTTGCCCATGAGCACCAAGGGCGATGTGATCCTCGATACGCCGCTGGCCAAGGTCGGTGGCAAAGGGTTGTTCGTCAAGGAGCTGGAAGTCGCCATGCTGGAAGACAAGGCCGACATCGCCGTGCACTCCATGAAAGACGTGCCAGTGGATTTCCCTGAAGGCTTGGGGCTGGAAGTGATTTGTGAACGCGAAGATCCCCGTGATGCCTTCGTGTCCAACAGCTATTCCAACCTGGAGCAACTGCCCCATGGCGCTGTGGTGGGTACATCCAGCCTGCGTCGTCAGTGCCAATTGCGCGCCCGTCGTCCGGATCTGCAAATCAAAGATCTGCGCGGCAACGTGGGCACCCGCCTGGCCAAGCTGGACTCAGGTGAGTATGACGCCATCATTTTGGCCGCAGCGGGCTTGATCCGCCTCGGTCTGTCAGAGCGTATCGCCTCTTTCATTTCCGCCGAAGAATCTCTGCCGGCCAATGGCCAGGGCGCGGTAGGTATTGAATGCCGCACCGACGATGCCCGGGTTAAGGCCCTGCTGGCACCGCTGGAGCATAAAACAACCCGCCTGCGGGTGCTGGCCGAACGGGCCATGAACACCCGCCTTGAGGGTGGCTGTCAGGTTCCCATTGGTGCCTTTGCCGAAATTGATGCCGGCCAGCTGACATTGCGCGGCCTGGTGGGCAATCCCGATGGCTCTGAAATTATCACCGGCGTAATCCAAGGCGCAGCGGACGATGCGGTTAGCCTGGGTCAGCAACTGGCAGACGAGCTGCTTGGCAAAGGCGCCAAGGCCATACTGGATGCCGTATACGCCAAGGCTTGATGATGAAGGTGCTGCTGACTCGTCCCGAGGGGCGCAATGGGCAGATGCAACAAGCGTTAACCGAACGCGGCGTCGCTTTTATGGTGACGCCGCTCCTGTGTGTTGAGAGCATTGCCGTCAGCCCGGAGGCACTGAGCCTGGCCAAAGAGGCCGACATGCTCATTTTCATCAGCACCACAGCCGTAACCCACGCCGCCACTCTCTTTGGCAGCCATTGGCCAACAAGCCGTTATTACGCCGTGGGTGAGGCCACCGCCGCCGCCCTCGAACAATTAGGCCTCAATGTGACCCGGGCACCCGACGACTGCCAGCAGACCGAAGGCCTGCTGCAATTGCCGGACTTTGACCAAGTCAGCGAACGCAAAATTGGCATTATCCGGGGAGAAGGTGGGCGTGCAACCCTGGCCGAAACCCTCAGCCAACGGGGAGCCCAGGTAAATTACCTTGAGGTGTATCGTCGTGGCTGCCCACCACTGGATCCACAAGCCACTGTCGCGGCCTGGCAGGCCTTTGGGATAGATACTTTGCTGCTGACCAGCGGTGAAGTGCTGGACAACTTGCTGAAACTGGTTCCCAAAGAGTGTTTTGCTTGGCTAAATTCCTGTCATATCATAGTGCCCAGCTGCCGGGTGGAAGCCCAGGCTCGCGATAAAGGATTGACCAGGGTTACCAATGCAGGCGCGGCCAACCACCAGGCCATGCTTGACGCCCTGTCACTGTAATTCTCTTCTTTCCGCCATTACAGGTGTTAACAGGACAGTTTCATGGATAACCAACCGCAAGAAGTCGAATCCACACTCCCGGACACCCCGCAGGATATGGACCCGCAGCCAACCGCTGAAAATGCCCCCAAGGGCCGCCCCTGGTTCTTCATGGTGCTCACACTGTTTGCTTTGCTGGCGGCGGCAACCGCCATTGGCGGCAGCTACTGGCTCTATTTGCAAATGCAGGCCCTACAGCAGGAAAATCAAAGCGCGGGTCACCAATGGCAAACGGCGCTGAATAATGCCAACGGCCAGATATCCGCACTCAGCCAACAACTGCAGCAGCAGTCGACCCTGGCAGGCAAACTCCAGGCATTGGAAGACCAACAGCAACAAACCGCACAGCGCATCAATAGCCTGACCCAGCGTGACCCCAACCATTGGGTATTGGCCGAAGCCGAATACCTGATCCGTTTGGCCGGGCGCAAATTATGGTTGGAGCGGGATCCCGCCACATCGATGGCGCTACTGAAAGAAGCCGATGGCCGCATTGAGTCACTGCAAAATCCCGCCCTGCTTCCCTTGCGCAAGGCGCTGGCAAGCGATATCAGCAGTGTCAGCAGCATCAAGATCACCGATGCCGCCGGCACCCTTTATGCCATTGATGAAATTATTAATGGTCTGGATAAACTGCCCCTCAACCGCACCGAAGCAGAGCCGATTGCAGCAGAAGATCAGCAGCAACTGACCGAATCCATAGATGACTGGCGCACTAATTTAGCCAAAAGCTGGCAGGCGCTTATCCAGGAATTCATTACCATACGCCATCGCAATACCGATCTGGCGCCGCTGCTGTCCCCCCAACAGCAGTGGTACCTGCAGCAAAACGTCCGCAATAAGCTGCTGCAGGCGCAACTGGCCTTGCATCGCCATGATGAACTGAATTATCGCCAATCCATCGCCATGGCCCGTAAATGGATCTATCAGTATTTCAGCCTGAGCAGCGAACAAACCCAAGCGGCGCTGGAAGCCCTGGACGCACTGCAAACCCTGAGAATTGACCCCATCACTATTGAAAGCTTCAAGGCTGACAAGCTGTTGCAGCAGTTTAAAGAATACGGTGATCTGCTGGGTGCCGAGTCAAGCGCTGGGGAGACTGGTCAATGATCCGTTCCCTGTTTTACCTGCTGATAGTGTTGATGGGTTTATGCCTGAGTCCCTATTTGATAGGCAACACTGGTTACGTTTATATCGCCGCCTGGGACTACCAGATAGAAACCAGTGTGGTGTTCGCCTCTTTGCTGCTGATCCTGTTTTACGCTGTGCTGTACCTTGCGGAGTCCGCTTTTATCAAAGGCTTGTCACTGCTCCTTGGCAGTCGATATCTACCGCAAAAATGGCGCCGAAATGCTGCCAAGAAACACACCCTTCAAGGCGCTCTGGCGTTGGCGGAGGAAGATTGGCCCCAGGCAGAAAAAGCCATGCTCAAAGGTGCCGCCAACGGCGAGTTGCCGGCGCTGAACTTGCTGGCCGCTGCCCGAGCAGCTCATCAACAGGGCAAGCCGGAAACCCGGGATACCTTACTGGATCAGGTTGATCCCCAGCACGGGGACGCGGTTAAACTGGCCAAGGCGCGCTATTTACTGCAACAGGGTGAATTGGCGCAAGCCAGAATTCTGCTGGATAAATTCAATCCCAACAGTCGCAGCAAACCCGCCATTATTCGCCTGGCAAAAGAGCTGTATCTGGCACAGCAGGACTGGCAGGCCCTGAAACTGCTGCTACCCGCCATCACCAAACAAAAACTGCTGGATGAGCAGCAACTGACCCAACTGAGCAACCGGATTAACCTGTCTCTGCTGACCGATGCTGCCGCCCACAGTGAACAGGAGCTGGACAAGTGTTGGCATTGGCTGAGCCGTCAGGAACGCTCATCTTCTGAACTCATGAGTCAGTATGCTCTGGGGCTGCACGCTTTTGGACGTCATGAAGATGCCATCAAATGGCTAAGCAAGGCGCTGAAAAAAGATCATCCCGAACCGGCCTTTGTGGTACTGCCCAAGATAGTGACAGTGGACGACACCGAAGTCATAAAGCTACTGCAACAACTGGGTAGCGGCTGGGCCGATGACAGCGATTATCTTCAGAGCTTGGCCAAGGTCCAACTGCTGCTGCGCGAGAACAAGGCGGCCCGGGATACCCTGGAAAAGCTATGTCAATTGCATCCCACCCGCGAACACTGGTCTGCTTTTGCCCACGCCCAGGAGCAATTGGGCGATACTCACGGTGCGTTTCTGAGTTATAAAAAGGCCGCGGCCTGCATAGATTGATAGAATTTTTAGGATTAAAAAAGCCACCAATTAGGTGGCGTTTTTATTAAGTCAGAATACATCAGCAACCAATAAGCCTTAACCCCATGAATAAGGTGGATTATCCCCTGATACCACCGTGCCGGACCTGAACCGTGCCAACCACCCGTCAAGCGTCATGAATTTGACAGTCCAGTCCCGCTCCCCAGACTTAAAGTAGCACCATTGCCTCTGGCGTGGACTCAGACACCCCCATTTCCGGCAGCGGTAGGCCGGACACTCGGAGTAAGGATCATGGGCATTGCAATCAACCAACAGGATGCAGTTGTCACCCAGATAGTTGGCCAGCTAAGGGCCAAGGATGAGCAAGGCAACGTTCGCACATTAAATATTGGTGACATCATCCACCAGGGGGAGCAATTGATATTTGCTTCCGATGATAAGTTTGTCATTGAGTATGCAGACGGCACCCGCATGAGCGAAGTGAACATGCAGTCTCAGGCACAAACAACGCCAGCCTCAACGCAGATGCCAGATCTGCCTGCTGACGCTACAGATGCGGAGATAGCCGCCCTGCAGGCCCAGATATTGGCAGGCCAGGATCCGACAGCTGATTTACCTGAAACCGCAGCCGGTGCCGGCGGTGGTGGAACCGAGGGTGGATTCGACTACACCAGTGTCGGCCGTGATGGTGCCGAAACCCTCGCCAGTGCAGGATGGGATACAACAGGGTTCACCACTACGACGCTGACCGCCCAGGAAGAACCTCTGCTGACCGATATACTCCCCGAAGCCCCATTCCTCGCCAATGCCAATCTCACCTTCTCCGATGCTGCCTTACCCCTGGGGTCTACCCCGGATGCCCAACAGGTTACCCAAGATGGCACCCTGGCCTTCAGTGCCACTTCCGGTGTACTGAGCATCAGCATTGACGGAGTGGCCATTGTGACCGATGGCATATTCAATGGACCTGTGACTATCAGCACCTCTTATGGGGTGCTGACTATTTCCGGGGTTGACCTGGCAAACGGTATTATGAGCTTCAGCTTTACCCAGACAGCCGCGGTCGATCACAGCCAGGGGGACATATTTAACCAGTTGTTTTCGCTGCTGCTGACCGACAATCTTGGCGTCACCACCTCAAGCACCCTCACCATCAGCGTCGGTGACGATGCTCCCAGCGGCCAGAATGACAACAACAGTCTGTCTGAAGATACCAGTCTGGCGGTGATCGGCAACCTGCTCGCCAACGACACCCAGGGCGCTGATACAGCCCAGGTTACCGCGGCCGGCGCCGGAAGTGCCACCAACATCAGTGTGGGCCAGGCCAGCCAAATCAATGGCAGTTTTGGCGTACTGACACTCAACAGCGATGGCAGTTACAGCTACCAATTGAATACCGGTTTGCAGGCGGTGCAGGCCCTGGCTCAGGGCCAAACCCTGAATGAGGTCTTCAGCTACGTGCTACAGGACGCCGATGGCGATATCAGTGTCCAAACTCTGACCATAACCATCACCGGCAGCAACGATGCCCCCGTCATTACCACGGAGCAAGGCCAGGATCTGGGTACAGTAATAGAAGCCGGTAACTTCGACGATGGCTCCTTCTATCCCGGCGTCCCCTCTGTCAGCGGTAACCTCAGCGCCAGCGACGTGGACAACGGTGCAGTGCTGACCTGGAGCGGTAATGCTGACAGCCCCTTCGGCAGTTTCAGCATAGATGCGGCCACAGGTGCCTGGACCTATATCCTCGATAACAGCGCCGCCGACAGTCTGCAGGAAGGAGAGGTGCGCATTGAAACTTTCCTCGTCACTGTGACCGATGAATTTGGTGCCACTGCCACTCAGGAAGTGACCATCACCATAGTCGGCAGCAACGATGCGCCGATATTGAGCGCCGAGACCAGTGGCAGCGTCACCGAAGATCAAAATGTCTCAGCCGGCATGCTGGTTGACAGCGGCGCCCTCAGCTTCACCGATGTGGATCTGGGCGACGAGCATCAGATGAGCAGTATCTATAACGGCGATATCAGCTGGAGCGGTGGCAGTCTGACCCAGGATCAGATCAATGCCCTGCTGGCCGGTTTCAGTGTCGACAGCAACAGCTGGGATTACAGCATCGCCAACAGCCTGGTGCAATTCCTGTCCGTCGGCGAAACCATTACCCTCAGCTTTACTGTCACCGTCACAGATGAATTTGGCGCCAGCGACAGCCAAGTAGTCACCCTGACCATCCACGGCACCAATGACGGGCCTGTCATCAATCCCCCTGAAGAAGGCGATGCCGACGGCACTGTTATAGAAGCGGGTAACTTTGATGACGGCAATATCAATCCCGGCTCTCCCGAAATTTCCGGTACCCTGACGGCCACAGATGCGGATCATGATGCCGTATTGACCTGGAGTGGTAACGCCGAGGGTGAGTTCGGTGACTTCGTCATAGATCCCGAAACCGGCACCTGGACCTTTACAATCGACAACAGCGCTGCCGACAGTTTGCAGGAAGGCGAAACCCGTACAGAAACCTTCCTGGTCACAGTCACAGACCAAAATGGCGCAACCAGCACACAGGAAGTGACCATAACCATAGTCGGCAGCAACGATGCGCCGATATTGACCCTGGATAACGGTGGCAGCGTGATGGAAGATGTCGATGTCATTGCCGGTATGCTGTCTGACAGTGGAGCCCTCAGCTTTACCGATGTCGACGTGGGAGACAGTCACGAGATCAGCACCAGTTACAATGGCGATGCCAGCTGGAGCGGTGGTGCCCTCACCCTGGCAGAAATTAACGCCTTGGCGGCTGGATTCAGTGCCGACAACGACGGTTGGGAATTCAGTATTGCCAACAGCTTGGTGCAGTTCCTGGCGGACGGCGAGACCATTACCTTAAGTTTTACCGTCACTGTAACCGATGAATTTGGCGCCAGTGATAATCAGCAGGTGAATATCACCATCACCGGCACCAACGATGCACCGACCATCAGTGACATCGCCGACTTCGGCTTTGTTGAAGCGCTCGATGCCAGCAATCAGAGCCTCCTTGCCAACGGTACCGTCAACTTCGATGACGTGGATACCAATGACCTGGTGAGCGTGGCGACCAGCCTCCAAAGCGGTGCCGTCTGGAGCGGCGGTGTCCTTGATGCCGGCCTGAAGGCCGCCCTGGAAGCCGGCTTCAGTGCCAGCGTCACCAATGCGGCTGCACCGGGCAGCACCGGCTGGACCTTTGATGCCAGCAATCTCGACCTCGACTTCCTGGGCGAAGGCGAAACCATCACCCTGACCTTCAGGGTAACCGTCAGCGACGGTCATGGCGGCAGTGCCTATGATGATGTCACCATCACCATCACCGGCACCAACGATGCACCGACCATCAGTGACATCGCCGACTTCGGCTTTGTTGAAGCGCTCGATGCCAGCAACCAGAGCCTCCTTGCCAACGGTACCGTCAACTTCGATGACGTGGATACCAATGACCTGGTGAGCGTGGCGACCAGCCTCCAAAGCGGTGCCGTCTGGAGCGGCGGTGTCCTTGATGCCGGCCTGAAGGCCGCCCTGGAAGCCGGCTTCAGTGCCAGCGTCACCAATGCGGCTGCACCGGGCAGCACCGGCTGGACCTTTGATGCCAGCAATCTCGACCTCGACTTCCTGGGCGAAGGCGAAACCATCACCCTGACCTTCAGGGTAACCGTCAGCGACGGTCATGGCGGCAGTGCCTATGATGATGTCACCATCACCATCACCGGCACCAACGATGCGCCGACCATCAGTGACATCGCCGACTTCGGCTTTGTTGAAGCGCTCGATGCCAGCAACCAGAGCCTCCTTGCCAGCGGTACCGTCAGCTTCGATGACGTGGATACCAATGACCTGGTGAGCGTGGCGACCAGCCTCCAAAGCGGTGCCGTCTGGAGCGGCGGTGTCCTTGATGCCGGCCTGAAGGCCGCCCTGGAAGCCGGCTTCAGTGCCAGCGCCACCAATGTGGCTGCGCCGGGCAGCACCGGCTGGACCTTTGATGCCAGCAACCTCAACCTCGACTTCCTGGCCCAAGGCGAAACCATCACCCTGACCTTCAGGGTAACCGTCAGCGACGGTCATGGCGGCAGTGCCTATGATGATGTCACCATCACCATCACCGGCACCAACGATGCGCCGACCATCAGTGACATCGCCGACTTCGGCTTTGTTGAAGCGCTCGATGCCAGCAACCAGAGCCTCCTTGCCAGCGGTACCGTCAGCTTCGATGACGTGGATACCAATGACCTGGTGAGCGTGGCGACCAGCCTCCAAAGCGGTGCCGTCTGGAGCGGCGGTGTCCTTGATGCCGGCCTGAAGGCCGCCCTGGAAGCCGGCTTCAGTGCCAGCGTCACCAATGCGGCTGCACCGGGCAGCACCGGCTGGACCTTTGATGCCAGCAATCTCGACCTCGACTTCCTGGGCGAAGGCGAAACCATCACCCTGACCTTCAGGGTAACCGTCAGCGACGGTCATGGCGGCAGTGCCTATGATGATGTCACCATCACCATCACCGGCACCAACGATGCGCCGACCATCAGTGACATCGCCGACTTCGGCTTTGTTGAAGCGCTCGATGCCAGCAACCAGAGCCTCCTTGCCAGCGGTACCGTCAGCTTCGATGACGTGGATACCAATGACCTGGTGAGCGTGGCGACCAGCCTCCAAAGCGGTGCCGTCTGGAGCGGCGGTGTCCTTGATGCCGGCCTGAAGGCCGCCCTGGAAGCCGGCTTCAGTGCCAGCGCCACCAATGTGGCTGCGCCGGGCAGCACCGGCTGGACCTTTGATGCCAGCAACCTCAACCTCGACTTCCTGGCCCAAGGCGAAACCATCACCCTGACCTTCAGGGTAACCGTCAGCGACGGTCATGGCGGCAGTGCCTATGATGATGTCACCATCACCATCACCGGCACCAACGATGCGCCGACCATCAGTGACATCGCCGACTTCGGCTTTGTTGAAGCGCTCGATGCCAGCAACCAGAGCCTCCTTGCCAGCGGTACCGTCAGCTTCGATGACGTGGATACCAATGACCTGGTGAGCGTGGCGACCAGCCTCCAAAGCGGTGCCGTCTGGAGCGGCGGTGTCCTTGATGCCGGCCTGAAGGCCGCCCTGGAAGCCGGCTTCAGTGCCAGCGCCACCAATGTGGCTGCGCCGGGCAGCACCGGCTGGACCTTTGATGCCAGCAATCTCAACCTCGACTTCCTGGCCCAAGGCGAAACCATCACCCTGACCTTCAGGGTGACCGTCAGCGACGGTCATGGCGGCAGTGCCTATGATGATGTCACCATCACCATCACCGGCACCAACGATGCGCCGACCATCAGTGACATCGCCGACTTCGGCTTTGTTGAAGCGCTCGATGCCAGCAACCAGAGCCTCCTTGCCAACGGTACCGTCAGCTTCGATGACGTGGATACCAATGACCTGGTGAGCGTGGCGACCAGCCTCCAAAGCGGTGCCGTCTGGAGCGGCGGTGTCCTTGATGCCGGCCTGAAGGCCGCCCTGGAAGCCGGCTTCAGTGCCAGCGCCACCAATGTGGCTGCGCCGGGCAGCACCGGCTGGACCTTTGACGCCAGCAATCTCAACCTCGACTTCCTGGCCCAAGGCGAAACCATCACCCTGACCTTCAGGGTGACCGTCAGCGACGGTCATGGCGGCAGTGCCTATGATGATGTCACCATCACCATCACCGGCACCAACGATGCGCCGACCATCAGTGACATCGCCGACTTCGGCTTTGTTGAAGCGCTCGATGCCAGCAACCAGAGCCTCCTTGCCAACGGTACCGTCAGCTTCGATGACGTGGATACCAATGACCTGGTGAGCGTGGCGACCAGCCTCCAAAGCGGTGCCGTCTGGAGCGGCGGTGTCCTTGATGCCGGCCTGAAGGCCGCCCTGGAAGCCGGCTTCAGTGCCAGCGCCACCAATGTGGCTGCGCCGGGCAGCACCGGCTGGACCTTTGACGCCAGCAATCTCAACCTCGACTTCCTGGGCGAAGGCGAAACCATCACCCTGACCTTCAGGGTGACCGTCAGCGACGGTCATGGCGGCAGTGCCTATGATGATGTCACCATCACCATCACCGGCACCAACGATGCGCCGACCATCAGTGACATCGCCGACTTCGGCTTTGTTGAAGCGCTCGATGCCAGCAACCAGAGCCTCCTTGCCAGCGGTACCGTCAGCTTCGATGACGTGGATACCAATGACCTGGTGAGCGTGGCGACCAGCCTCCAAAGCGGTGCCGTCTGGAGCGGCGGTGTCCTTGATGCCGGCCTGAAGGCCGCCCTGGAAGCCGGCTTCAGTGCCAGCGCCACCAATGTGGCTGCGCCGGGCAGCACCGGCTGGACCTTTGACGCCAGCAATCTCAACCTCGACTTCCTGGGCGAAGGCGAAACCATCACCCTGACCTTCAGGGTGACCGTCAGCGACGGTCATGGCGGCAGTGCCTATGATGATGTCACCATCACCATCACCGGCACCAACGATGCGCCGACCATCAGTGACATCGCCGACTTCGGCTTTGTTGAAGCGCTCGATGCCAGCAACCAGAGCCTCCTTGCCAGCGGTACCGTCAGCTTCGATGACGTGGATACCAATGACCTGGTGAGCGTGGCGACCAGCCTCCAAAGCGGTGCCGTCTGGAGCGGCGGTGTCCTTGATGCCGGCCTGAAGGCCGCCCTGGAAGCCGGCTTCAGTGCCAGCGCCACCAATGTGGCTGCGCCGGGCAGCACCGGCTGGACCTTTGATGCCAGCAACCTCAACCTCGACTTCCTGGCCCAAGGCGAAACCATCACCCTGACCTTCAGGGTAACCGTCAGCGACGGTCATGGCGGCAGTGCCTATGATGATGTCACCATCACCATCACCGGCACCAACGATGCGCCGACCATCAGTGACATCGCCGACTTCGGCTTTGTTGAAGCGCTCGATGCCAGCAACCAGAGCCTCCTTGCCAGCGGTACCGTCAGCTTCGATGACGTGGATACCAATGACCTGGTGAGCGTGGCGACCAGCCTCCAAAGCGGTGCCGTCTGGAGCGGCGGTGTCCTTGATGCCGGCCTGAAGGCCGCCCTGGAAGCCGGCTTCAGTGCCAGCGTCACCAATGCGGCTGCACCGGGCAGCACCGGCTGGACCTTTGATGCCAGCAATCTCGACCTCGACTTCCTGGGCGAAGGCGAAACCATCACCCTGACCTTCAGGGTGACCGTCAGCGACGGTCACGGCGGCAGTGCCTATGATGATGTCACCATCACCATCACCGGCACCAACGATGCCGTAGAGGGTGAGTTCGCCAAGGAAATCTGGGTACCGGCCTCCATGGCTGAGTTGCTCAATCCCTATGACGATGGATATCCACTGCATATTGCCGTACCTACAGACACAGATACCAATGATGTCATCAGCATTACCAATATCAGCATGGCCTTTGTGGATCAGAATGTGGTCGCAGACATAGGTACGCTTTGGTACGTTCCCGATGGAGCCGTAGATTTAGTGCCGTATGATTTTGACAACCCGGTCAACCTGTCGGCCACTGAATTGGGCACTCTGGTTTATATGCCGGGTGACAACGGCGATTTGGACAGTCAGTTGGATATTTCACTCACCTTCACCATCAATTCGGGTACAGAGCAGGTACTGGGTGACTTTGTTATCCACACGGTGCCGCAAAATAGCCTTGGCGATAACAGTGTCCTGATCGGCGACGGCAGTTCGCCACTCACTTCGGGTAACGATCAGGATGCCTTCTTAACCGTCAGCAGTGGTTTCGCCGAAGTACTTAATACCGATCCCAGTTTGGGTACGCTGGATCTCTTCACCGACTTCCAGAAGTCACCCTTCGACATTCCCATTCCTGGGGATGAAATTGGTGGTACTACCGGCCAGGAAAGGGAAGATGAAGTCTCGGTCAGGCTCACCATCAATGGCATCACCTTTATTGTCATTGCCGCTGCAAACGGGGTGACAGACTGGACCTTTGATGTGGATTCAGGCCTGATGAAGGCCAGTGTGGCCTACGACAGCATACTGATGGAATCTGATCTATCGACCACTCTTGCCCAATACCTGGCAGCCAATCCGGTATCCGCGGGAGACATTTGGACCATCACCTATCTGGATAATGATGGTGGCTCCTACCAGGCACGCTTTGTACAAGCGACCTTCACCCACGAGTTGTTACCGGATACCGCCATTACCGTCACGGGCACAGACAATGTCGATAACCTGATTTTCGGCACCACTGAAGGAGACATACTGACAGGGGCCAATCTGAACGATGAAATTGTTGGCCGGGAAGGTAACGATATCATCAAAGGGCTGACAGGTGACGACGAGCTGCTGGGCGGCAGCGGAAACGACACCATAGAAGGCGGCACAGGTGCCGATTACCTCATCGGCGGCTTGGGCAGTGACAGTCTGGATGCAGGTATAGACACAGACCGGGATATCTTGGTGTGGGATACAGGTTCAGCCGATGGCAGTACCGATGATGTCTATCATTTCGACCCCGATCATGATGCTTTGGATTTATCAGATATTCTGCTCAATGAAGAAAACGGCAGCCTGGAAGATTACTTCAGCTTCAGCTTCGGTGGTGGTGATACCACAATCACCATAGACAGCAACGGTGCCGATCCCGGAGGGGATACAGTCACAATAGTTCTGCATGGCACGGATCTGTCGGCAATCTATGGCTCGGCCAACGAAACCGACATTATTCAGGGCTTGCTGGGGGATAACGCCCTTCTGGTCACTGAACCACCGGCCCCCCCCATACTGCCGGAACCAAACCATGTGGTGATTCGGGACGAGCACAGCATCCCCTAAACTCAGGCCCCTACCTTAAAAACCATGATAAAAACAGGAGTACCTTCGTACTCCTGTTTTATTTTTCAACCAAAAAAGGTTTTACCCTTACTTTTCATAACGTTGCAAAAACCCGCCACCCGTCAAATAATTGACTTAACTAGATAACTCAATTAACATTCGCTCTCATAAGTTTCACAAACACTATATTTGCAACATTTGCAGTACATAAAGTTGCTTTCGAATACGGACGTTTTTGCTGCAGGGGCTGGCTATGAAATCATTGATCACATCACAAAACAGTCAGGTAAAGAGCCTGGATGGAAAAGTATATATAGTCAGCAATGGCCTCGAGCAAGAACTCAGGCTTGGGGATGCATTGCCGCAAGGTAGTGAAATCCTGTTGGCAGACAATGCCAACCTGGAGCTGCAATTACAGGACGGCTCCAGCTTTAATAGCGGTGAGTTTTCCGCTCCCAATGAATCCGTATCCGATGCAGAAATTCAACAGCTGCAGGACTTAATTGCTGCCGGTGACGATCCGACCGCCGATCTGCCGGCCACTGCCGCCGGTGGTGCACCAGGAAATGAGGGTGATTCAGGCTTTGTATCTTTGGTACGCGATGGCGCAGAAGCCCTGGCCGGCGCCGGCTACGACAGTCAAACCATACTGTTCAGCACTGGCGCTGCAGTAAATGGCGGCAGCGAAGGCTTCAACCTGGTTGCCATAGCCAATAATGATGTGCAGCAGATTGCCGAAGACACTACTGCCACTGGCAATGTGCTCGACAATGACAGTGACAACCTGGGCCAAACTGAAGTCACCAGCTTTATAATTGACGGCGTGGAGTATGGCGCAGGTACCAGCATCACTCTCACTTCAGGCACATTCACACTCAATGCCGACGGTTCTTACATCTTTACGCCAGCCGGTAACTGGAACGGCGAAGTGCCAGTGATCAGTTACAGCACCAACGTAGGCACCACCGCCACCCTGACCATAGTGGTCACCCCGGTGGACGATGCCACCAACGCGGTCAATGATTTCAACACCGTAGCCGAAGACACGGTGGCCAGCGGCAACGTGCTCGACAACGACAGCGACGTCGATGACGACCTGACCGTGGTCAGCTTCGAAGTGAATGGCAACAGCTACAGCGCCGGTGACAGCGTCGAGCTCGATGGCGGCACCCTGGTGCTGAACGCCGACGGCAGCTACAGTTTCACCCCGAACGACAACTGGAACGGCAACGTGCCGGTGGTGACCTACACCACCAACACCGGTGCCACCGCCACCCTGACCATAGTGGTCACCCCGGTGGATGACGCCACCAACGCGGTCAATGATTTCAACACCGTAGCCGAAGACACGGTGGCCAGCGGCAACGTGCTCGACAACGACAGCGACGTCGATGACGAACTGTCTGTGGTCAGCTTCACCATCGCCGGTGATGAGACCGTCTACAGCGCCGGTGACAGCGTCGAACTCGATGGCGGCACCCTGGTGCTGAACGCCGACGGCTCTTACAGCTTCACTCCCAACGCAGACTGGAACGGCAACGTGCCGGTGGTGACCTACACCACCAACACCGGTGCCACCGCTACCCTGACCATAGTGGTCACCCCGGTGGATGACGCCACCAACGCGGTCAATGATTTCAACACCGTAGCCGAAGACACGGTGGCCAGCGGCAACGTGCTCGACAACGACAGCGACGTCGATGACGAACTGTCTGTGGTCAGCTTCACCATCGCCGGTGATGAGACCGTCTACAGCGCCGGTGACAGCGTCGAACTCGATGGCGGCACCCTGGTGCTGAACGCCGACGGCTCTTACAGCTTCACTCCCAACGCAGACTGGAACGGCAACGTGCCGGTGGTGACCTACACCACCAACACCGGTGCCACCGCTACCCTGACCATAGTGGTCACCCCGGTGGACGATGCCACCAACGCGGTCAATGATTTCAACACCGCGGCTGAAGACACGGTGGCCAGCGGCAACGTGCTCGACAACGACAGCGACGTCGATGACGACCTGACCGTGGTTAGCTTCGAAGTGAATGGCAACAGCTACAGCGCCGGTGACAGCGTCGAGCTCGATGGCGGCACCCTGGTGCTCAATGCCGACGGCTCTTACAGCTTCACCCCCAACGACAACTGGAACGGCAACGTGCCGGTGGTGACCTACACCACCAACACCGGTGCCACCGCCACCCTGACCATAGTGGTCACCCCGGTGGATGACGCCACCAACGCGGTCAATGACTTCAACACCGTAGCCGAAGACACGGTGGCCAGCGGCAACGTGCTCGACAACGACAGCGACGTCGATGACGAACTGTCTGTGGTCAGCTTCGAAGTGAACGGCAACAGCTACAGCGCCGGTGACAGCGTCGAGCTCGACGGCGGCACCCTGGTGCTGAACGCCGACGGCAGCTACAGCTTCACCCCCAACGCAGACTGGAACGGCAACGTGCCGGTGGTGACCTACACCACCAACACCGGTGCCACCGCCACCCTGACGATCGTCGTGACTCCGGTGGACGATGCCACCAACGCGGTCAATGATTTCAACACCGTAGCCGAAGACACGGTGGCCAGCGGCAACGTGCTCGACAACGACAGCGACGTGGATGACGAACTGTCTGTGGTCAGCTTCGAAGTGAATGGCAACAGCTACAGCGCCGGTGACAGCGTCGAGCTCGATGGCGGCACCCTGGTACTGAACGCCGACGGCTCTTACAGCTTCACCCCCAACGACAACTGGAACGGCAACGTGCCGGTGGTGACCTACACCACCAACACCGGTGCCACCGCCACCCTGACCATAGTGGTCACCCCGGTGGACGATGCCACCAATGCGGTCAATGACTTCAACACCGTGGCTGAAGACACGGTGGCCAGCGGCAATGTGCTCGACAACGACAGCGACATCGACAGCGAGCTGTCGGTGGTCAGCTTCGAAGTGAACGGCAACAGCTACAGCGCCGGTGACAGCGTCGAGCTCGACGGCGGCACCCTGGTGCTCAATGCCGACGGCTCTTACAGCTTCACTCCCAACGCAGACTGGAACGGCAACGTGCCGGTGGTGACCTACACCACCAACACCGGTGCCACCGCCACCCTGACGATAGTGGTCACCCCGGTGGACGATGCCACCAATGCGGTCAATGATTTCAACACCGTGGCTGAAGACACGGTGGCCAGCGGCAACGTGCTCGACAACGACAGCGACGTGGATGACGAACTGTCTGTGGTCAGCTTCGAAGTGAACGGCAACAGCTACAGCGCCGGTGACAGCGTCGAGCTCGATGGCGGCACCCTGGTGCTGAACGCCGACGGCAGCTACAGCTTCACCCCCAACGCAGACTGGAACGGCAATGTGCCGGTGGTGACCTACACCACCAACACCGGTGCCACCGCCACCCTGACCATAGTGGTCACCCCGGTGGATGACGCCACCAACGCGGTCAATGACTTCAACACCGTAGCCGAAGACACGGTGGCCAGCGGCAACGTGCTCGACAACGACAGCGACGTCGATGACGAACTGTCTGTGGTCAGCTTCGAAGTGAACGGCAACAGCTACAGCGCCGGTGACAGCGTCGAGCTCGACGGCGGCACCCTGGTGCTGAACGCCGACGGCAGCTACAGCTTCACCCCCAACGCAGACTGGAACGGCAACGTGCCGGTGGTGACCTACACCACCAACACCGGTGCCACCGCCACCCTGACGATCGTCGTGACTCCGGTGGACGATGCCACCAACGCGGTCAATGATTTCAACACCGTAGCCGAAGACACGGTGGCCAGCGGCAACGTGCTCGACAACGACAGCGACGTGGATGACGAACTGTCTGTGGTCAGCTTCGAAGTGAATGGCAACAGCTACAGCGCCGGTGACAGCGTCGAGCTCGATGGCGGCACCCTGGTACTGAACGCCGACGGCTCTTACAGCTTCACCCCCAACGACAACTGGAACGGCAACGTGCCGGTGGTGACCTACACCACCAACACCGGTGCCACCGCCACCCTGACCATAGTGGTCACCCCGGTGGACGATGCCACCAATGCGGTCAATGACTTCAACACCGTGGCTGAAGACACGGTGGCCAGCGGCAACGTGCTCGACAACGACAGCGACGTGGATGACGAACTGTCTGTGGTCAGCTTCACCATCGCCGGTGATGAGACCGTCTACAGCGCCGGTGACAGCGTCGAACTCGATGGCGGCACCCTGGTGCTGAACGCCGACGGCTCTTACAGCTTCACTCCCAACGCAGACTGGAACGGCAACGTGCCGGTGGTGACCTACACCACCAACACCGGTGCCACCGCTACCCTGACCATAGTGGTCACCCCGGTGGATGACGCCACCAACGCGGTCAATGATTTCAACACCGTAGCCGAAGACACGGTGGCCAGCGGCAACGTGCTCGACAACGACAGCGACGTCGATGACGAACTGTCTGTGGTCAGCTTCACCATCGCCGGTGATGAGACCGTCTACAGCGCCGGTGACAGCGTCGAACTCGATGGCGGCACCCTGGTGCTGAACGCCGACGGCTCTTACAGCTTCACTCCCAACGCAGACTGGAACGGCAACGTGCCGGTGGTGACCTACACCACCAACACCGGTGCCACCGCTACCCTGACCATAGTGGTCACCCCGGTGGACGATGCCACCAACGCGGTCAATGATTTCAACACCGTGGCTGAAGACACGGTGGCCAGCGGCAACGTGCTCGACAACGACAGCGACGTGGATGACGAACTGTCTGTGGTCAGCTTCGAAGTGAATGGCAACAGCTACAGCGCCGGTGACAGCGTCGAGCTCGATGGCGGCACCCTGGTACTGAACGCCGACGGCTCTTACAGCTTCACCCCCAACGACAACTGGAACGGCAACGTGCCGGTGGTGACCTACACCACCAACACCGGTGCCACCGCCACCCTGACCATAGTGGTCACCCCGGTGGATGACGCCACCAACGCGGTCAATGACTTCAACACCGTGGCTGAAGACACGGTGGCCAGCGGCAACGTGCTCGACAACGACAGCGACGTCGATGACGAACTGTCTGTGGTCAGCTTCGAAGTGAACGGCAACAGCTACAGCGCCGGTGACAGCGTCGAGCTCGACGGCGGCACCCTGGTGCTGAACGCCGACGGCAGCTACAGCTTCACCCCCAACGCAGACTGGAACGGCAATGTGCCGGTGGTGACCTACACCACCAACACCGGTGCCACCGCCACCCTGACCATAGTGGTCACCCCGGTGGATGACGCCACCAACGCGGTCAATGACTTCAACACCGTAGCCGAAGACACGGTGGCCAGCGGCAACGTGCTCGACAACGACAGCGACGTCGATGACGAACTGTCTGTGGTCAGCTTCGAAGTGAACGGCAACAGCTACAGCGCCGGTGACAGCGTCGAGCTCGACGGCGGCACCCTGGTGCTGAACGCCGACGGCAGCTACAGCTTCACCCCCAACGCAGACTGGAACGGCAACGTGCCGGTGGTGACCTACACCACCAACACCGGTGCCACCGCCACCCTGACGATCGTCGTGACTCCGGTGGACGATGCCACCAACGCGGTCAATGATTTCAACACCGTAGCCGAAGACACGGTGGCCAGCGGCAACGTGCTCGACAACGACAGCGACGTGGATGACGAACTGTCTGTGGTCAGCTTCGAAGTGAATGGCAACAGCTACAGCGCCGGTGACAGCGTCGAGCTCGATGGCGGCACCCTGGTACTGAACGCCGACGGCTCTTACAGCTTCACCCCCAACGACAACTGGAACGGCAACGTGCCGGTGGTGACCTACACCACCAACACCGGTGCCACCGCCACCCTGACCATAGTGGTCACCCCGGTGGACGATGCCACCAATGCGGTCAATGACTTCAACACCGTGGCTGAAGACACGGTGGCCAGCGGCAACGTGCTCGACAACGACAGCGACGTGGATGACGAACTGTCTGTGGTCAGCTTCACCATCGCCGGTGATGAGACCGTCTACAGCGCCGGTGACAGCGTCGAACTCGATGGCGGCACCCTGGTGCTGAACGCCGACGGCTCTTACAGCTTCACTCCCAACGCAGACTGGAACGGCAACGTGCCGGTGGTGACCTACACCACCAACACCGGTGCCACCGCTACCCTGACCATAGTGGTCACCCCGGTGGATGACGCCACCAACGCGGTCAATGATTTCAACACCGTAGCCGAAGACACGGTGGCCAGCGGCAACGTGCTCGACAACGACAGCGACGTCGATGACGAACTGTCTGTGGTCAGCTTCACCATCGCCGGTGATGAGACCGTCTACAGCGCCGGTGACAGCGTCGAACTCGATGGCGGCACCCTGGTGCTGAACGCCGACGGCTCTTACAGCTTCACTCCCAACGCAGACTGGAACGGCAACGTGCCGGTGGTGACCTACACCACCAACACCGGTGCCACCGCTACCCTGACCATAGTGGTCACCCCGGTGGACGATGCCACCAACGCGGTCAATGATTTCAACACCGTGGCTGAAGACACGGTGGCCAGCGGCAACGTGCTCGACAACGACAGCGACGTGGATGACGAACTGTCTGTGGTCAGCTTCGAAGTGAATGGCAACAGCTACAGCGCCGGTGACAGCGTCGAGCTCGATGGCGGCACCCTGGTACTGAACGCCGACGGCTCTTACAGCTTCACCCCCAACGACAACTGGAACGGCAACGTGCCGGTGGTGACCTACACCACCAACACCGGTGCCACCGCCACCCTGACCATAGTGGTCACCCCGGTGGACGATGCCACCAATGCGGTCAATGATTTCAACACCGTGGCTGAAGACACGGTGGCCAGCGGCAACGTGCTCGACAACGACAGCGACGTGGATGACGAACTGTCTGTGGTCAGCTTCGAAGTGAACGGCAACAGCTACAGCGCCGGTGACAGCGTCGAGCTCGATGGCGGCACCCTGGTGCTGAACGCCGACGGCAGCTACAGCTTCACCCCCAACGCAGACTGGAACGGCAACGTGCCGGTGGTGACCTACACCACCAACACCGGTGCCACCGCCACCCTGACGATCGTTGTCACGCCGGTGGACGATGCCACCAATGCGGTCAATGACTTCAACACCGTGGCTGAAGACACGGTTGCCAGCGGCAACGTGCTCGACAACGACAGCGACGTCGATGACGACCTGACCGTGGTTAGCTTCGAAGTGAATGGCAACAGCTACAGCGCCGGTGACAGCGTCGAGCTCGATGGCGGCACCCTGGTACTGAACGCCGACGGCTCTTACAGCTTCACCCCCAACGACAACTGGAACGGCAACGTGCCGGTGGTGACCTACACCACCAACACCGGTGCCACCGCCACCCTGACCATAGTGGTCACCCCGGTGGACGATGCCACCAATGCGGTCAATGATTTCAACACCGTGGCTGAAGACACGGTGGCCAGCGGCAACGTGCTCGACAACGACAGCGACGTGGATGACGAACTGTCTGTGGTCAGCTTCGAAGTGAACGGCAACAGCTACAGCGCCGGTGACAGCGTCGAGCTCGATGGCGGCACCCTGGTGCTGAACGCCGACGGCAGCTACAGCTTCACCCCCAACGCAGACTGGAACGGCAATGTGCCGGTGGTGACCTACACCACCAACACCGGTGCCACCGCCACCCTGACCATAGTGGTCACCCCGGTGGATGACGCCACCAACGCGGTCAATGACTTCAACACCGTGGCTGAAGACACGGTTGCCAGCGGCAACGTGCTCGACAACGACAGCGACGTCGATGACGACCTGACCGTGGTTAGCTTCGAAGTGAATGGCAACAGCTACAGCGCCAGTGACAGCGTCGAGCTCGATGGCGGCACCCTGGTGCTCAATGCCGACGGCTCTTACAGCTTCACTCCCAACGCAGACTGGAACGGCAACGTGCCGGTGGTGACCTACACCACCAACACCGGTGCCACCGCTACCCTGACCATAGTGGTCACCCCGGTGGACGATGCCACCAACGCGGTCAATGATTTCAACACCGTGGCTGAAGACACGGTGGCCAGCGGCAACGTGCTCGACAACGACAGCGACGTGGATGACGAACTGTCTGTGGTCAGCTTCGAAGTGAACGGCAACAGCTACAGCGCCGGTGACAGCGTCGAGCTCGATGGCGGCACCCTGGTGCTGAACGCCGACGGCAGCTACAGCTTCACCCCCAACGCAGACTGGAACGGCAATGTGCCGGTGGTGACCTACACCACCAACACCGGTGCCACCGCCACCCTGACCATAGTGGTCACCCCGGTGGATGACGCCACCAACGCGGTCAATGACTTCAACACCGTAGCCGAAGACACGGTGGCCAGCGGCAATGTGCTCGACAACGACAGCGACATCGACAGCGAGCTGTCGGTGGTCAGCTTCGAAGTGAACGGCAACAGCTACAGCGCCGGTGACAGCGTCGAGCTCGACGGCGGCACCCTGGTGCTCAATGCCGACGGCTCTTACAGCTTCACTCCCAACGCAGACTGGAACGGCAACGTGCCGGTGGTGACCTACACCACCAACACCGGTGCCACCGCCACCCTGACGATAGTGGTCACCCCGGTGGACGATGCCACCAATGCGGTCAATGATTTCAACACCGTGGCTGAAGACACGGTGGCCAGCGGCAACGTGCTCGACAACGACAGCGACGTGGATGACGAACTGTCTGTGGTCAGCTTCGAAGTGAACGGCAACAGCTACAGCGCCGGTGACAGCGTCGAGCTCGATGGCGGCACCCTGGTGCTGAACGCCGACGGCAGCTACAGCTTCACCCCCAACGCAGACTGGAACGGCAATGTGCCGGTGGTGACCTACACCACCAACACCGGTGCCACCGCCACCCTGACCATAGTGGTCACCCCGGTGGATGACGCCACCAACGCGGTCAATGACTTCAACACCGTGGCTGAAGACACGGTTGCCAGCGGCAACGTGCTCGACAACGACAGCGACGTCGATGACGACCTGACCGTGGTTAGCTTCGAAGTGAATGGCAACAGCTACAGCGCCGGTGACAGCGTCGAGCTCGATGGCGGCACCCTGGTGCTCAATGCCGACGGCTCTTACAGCTTCACTCCCAACGCAGACTGGAACGGCAACGTGCCGGTGGTGACCTACACCACCAACACCGGTGCCACCGCCACCCTGACGATCGTCGTGACGCCGGTGGATGACGCCACCAACGCGGTCAATGACTTCAACACCGTAGCCGAAGACACGGTGGCCAGCGGCAATGTGCTCGACAACGACAGCGACATCGACAGCGAGCTGTCGGTGGTCAGCTTCGAAGTGAACGGCAACAGCTACAGCGCCGGTGACAGCGTCGAGCTCGACGGCGGCACCCTGGTGCTCAATGCCGACGGCTCTTACAGCTTCACTCCCAACGCAGACTGGAACGGCAACGTGCCGGTGGTGACCTACACCACCAACACCGGTGCCACCGCTACCCTGACCATCGTGGTCACCCCGGTGGACGATGCCACCAACGCGGTCAATGATTTCAACACCGTAGCCGAAGACACGGTGGCCAGCGGCAACGTGCTCGACAACGACAGCGACGTCGATGACGACCTGACCGTGGTCAGCTTCGAAGTGAACGGCAACAGCTACAGCGCCGGTGACAGCGTCGAGCTCGATGGCGGCACCCTGGTGCTCAATGCCGACGGCTCTTACAGCTTCACTCCCAACGCAGACTGGAACGGCAACGTGCCGGTGGTGACCTACACCACCAACACCGGTGCCACCGCCACCCTGACGATCGTCGTGACGCCGGTGGATGACGCCACCAACGCGGTCAATGACTTCAACACCGTAGCCGAAGACACGGTGGCCAGCGGCAATGTGCTCGACAACGACAGCGACATCGACAGCGAGCTGTCGGTGGTCAGCTTCGAAGTGAACGGCAACAGCTACAGCGCCGGTGACAGCGTCGAGCTCGACGGCGGCACCCTGGTGCTCAATGCCGACGGCTCTTACAGCTTCACTCCCAACGCAGACTGGAACGGCAACGTGCCGGTGGTGACCTACACCACCAACACCGGTGCCACCGCTACCCTGACCATCGTGGTCACCCCGGTGGACGATGCCACCAACGCGGTCAATGATTTCAACACCGTAGCCGAAGACACGGTGGCCAGCGGCAACGTGCTCGACAACGACAGCGACGTCGATGACGAACTGTCTGTGGTCAGCTTCGAAGTGAACGGCAACAGCTACAGCGCCGGTGACAGCGTCGAGCTCGATGGCGGCACCCTGGTGCTCAATGCCGACGGTTCTTACAGCTTCACCCCCAACGACAACTGGAACGGCAACGTGCCGGTGGTGACCTACACCACCAACACCGGTGCCACCGCTACCCTGACCATAGTGGTCACCCCTGACAATGATGAGCCAGTGGCACTGGCAAACAGCTATTCGGTTGATGAAGGTGATTCGGTTTCAGGCAATATCATCACAGATGACACAGGCACAGGCGTTGACAGCGACCCAGAGGGTGACGAACTCAACATTACCCATATCAATGGAGAACAGATCAACTTCGTCAATGGTGTAGCAACGGTAGCCATTTCAGGTGGCACACTGACCATTAATCAAGATGGCAGTTTTAGCTACAGCCATGACGGCAGTGAACCCGCCCCCATTAGCTTTACCTACACAGTTGCCGATGGTAATGGCGGTACAGATACGGCCACAGTTTCAATCACTGTCAATCCGGTAGACGATATCGCGATTGCCAATGACGACAGTTTCTCGGTAATGGAGGATCAAACCTCTGATGCCCTGGACCTGTTGGGGAACGATATTGGTGAAGGGTTAACCATCAAGTCCATCAATGGAGTCCTGCTGACGGGCGGGGAACAATCCATTGCGGTCGATCACGGCACCATATTCATCAATGCTGAGGGCGAAATCACCTTCACCCCAACTGCGAATTACAGCGGCCCAGTAACCTTTGATTACGTTATCGAAGATCTCGATGGCGGCGAAGCTACTGCTACCGTCACAGGCACAGTGATCCCAGTTGCGGATATAGCCGGACAAGAGTTTGGCGTCACATTGGGCGATGTCACTGAAGTACTGATCAACTTTGATTCAGGCTATACCACCTACAATGGTACCGGTTCGCATAGCAACGACATTGTCAAAATCGTTTATGAGGACGGCACCACAATTACCACCAGGGAAGGTGAATCCCTGAGTGTCAGCAACGGACAAGGTATTGGTGTTGGCCGCGGTGGTGATTTCCGGATAGATGGCGATGATTACATGAACATCGATTTGCCAAGCTATCTGACAGACATAGCTCTGACCTTCAAGAATGCTTCAGGTCAAACTATCACCTTTACCATGCACAATATTGATGGCACCACGACAGTGCAGAGCTACACCTTCTCTGGTAATCAAAACAGCCAGGAAACCATGGTGCTGCACAGTGAAGTGGCCTTCAATTCATTCAGCTTTGAATTGTCTGGCAGTTCAAATGGGGGCAACGGCTCCACACTGCTGAGCATGACCACTTCTGGGGTTACCCAGTCGGCTTACGTGTACCCCATCACTGCATCCTATGAATTTACGGATCTGGACGGCAGCGAGAGCATTCAAAGCATCACTTTGTCAGGCTTCCCCGCCGGCGCCAAGATTTATTCAGCGCAAGATGCCAGCCTGGAAATCCATGATAATGGTGATGGCACCTGGACCATTGACAGCAGTGTCTTTACCGATAATGGTGGCATATTCACCTTTGACGATTGGGTTGTACAGACCCAATCACCACTGGAAAATGGCTTCAGCCCAAGACTGGAAATCGTTATCCAGGACGGAACCGACACCTCCATATCAATTCGTGGTGGCTCGGCCAGCTCGGATCTGATCGGTGGCGACGGCAACGATTACCTGGATGGTGAGTCAGGTGATGACATGTTAATTGGCGGTCAAGGTGACGACACCCTGATAGGCGGTCTTGGTGCAGACACCTTCGTTTGGCAAGCCGGTGATACGGGTACCGATCATATCGTCGACTTCGACATCAGCCAGGACAAGCTGGATCTGAGCGATCTGCTCCAGGGCGAAGATCAATACAGCCTGGAAGGCTTCCTCAGCTTCACCATAGAAAATGGTTCCACCACAATAGAGATTGATGCAGACAAGGATGGTCAGGTCGATCAACGCATCGTTCTCGATGGTGTGGACCTGGCGGCAGAATATGGTGTTGAGGCAACAAACGAGACAGGTATCATTAATGGTTTGCTCGGTGACGGCAATGGCCCACTCATCATAGATACCACCTCTGATAGCCCCGGTATTCAGTCTGTGAGTAGCGGTTCTTCAACGCTGGATGAACAAAGCCATAACTTCAGCGGTCACTACATACCTTAACAAGTGAATCCCAGGGTGAGCGGTAGCAATATCGCTCACCTTGGTTGATACTTAGCGTAACGCATTAAAAATACAAAGGTAACAACCCAAGGTGTCTCTCACTGCCTCTGAAAAGCAGGAGCAATGGACTATCTCTGCCTCCACTCGGGTCACAGTTGATCCCTTACTCGATAGTCTCGTACTCCTGACTGAATATTTTGGAAGCCCCTGTTCCAGCGACTCGCTGGCGGCCGGCTTGCCCATCAGCGGCGCCCTGTTGACGCCTGACTTACTCCCCCAGGCCGCAGCCAGGGCGGGCTTGACTGCGCGTCTGACCCGCAAGGGGCTGGATCAGGTGTCAGCCATCATGCTGCCCTGCATCCTGCTGCTGAAAGACAAAAAAGCCTGTTTGCTGCGCAAATTGGATCATGAAAATGACACTGCCGTGATTCAGCTTCCTGAAACCGGTGGCGAAGAAAGCCTGTCCATTGAGGCATTGGAAGCCCTGTATGTGGGCTACCTGTTTCTGGTCAAGCAGCAGTACCGTGGTGACATGGGATTCGACGTCTATCGTCATGACACCCGGCATCACTGGTTATGGCAAACACTCAAGGATGCAGCGCCCATCTATCGTGACGTACTGATCGCCTCGATTTTGGTCAACCTGTTTGCTTTAGTGTCGCCGCTGTTCATCATGAACGTGTATGACAAGGTTGTGCCTAACCTGGCTTTCGAATCCCTCTGGGTGCTGGCGATAGGGGCTGCCATAGCCTATATCTTTGACTTGATCATGCGGCAATTGAGGAGCTACCTGATTGATGTGGCTGGCAAAAAGGTCGACATCATAGTGTCATCCAGACTGTTTGCCAAAGCCATTGGGATACCGCTGGCCAATCGCTCTCCCAGTGTCGGTGGCATGGCCAAGCAGCTGGGCGAATTCGACAGCATAAGAGACATTCTTACTTCGGCCACCATCACCACCCTGGTGGACCTGCCCTTTGCGCTGTTTTTCCTGTTAATCATTTACATTGTAGCGGGTGATCTGGCCCTGGTACCTCTGTTTGGCGGCTTGATCATCATAGGCTACACCCTGTATATCCAGCCTAAGCTCAAAGCTGCCATAGAAGAGAGCAACAAATTCTCCAGCCTCAAGCACGGTCATCTGATCGAAAGTCTGGCGGCGCTGGAATCCATCAAGGCCTACGGTGCCGAAGGCTTGGTGCAGAAATCCTGGCAACAGATGATTGGCCATACGGCCACCTGGCAGCTTAAGTCAAAAAAGTTAACCAATGCCGTGGCCAATACCGCCAACTTTATGGTGCAACTGACAGTGGTCAGCGTGGTGATCCTCGGGGTGTACCGGGTCGCCGAGAATGAGATCTCCATGGGCGGCATCATAGCCGCGGTCATGCTCTCCAGCCGCGCCATCTCCCCCATGGCACAACTGGCAAACCTGCTTACCCGCGGTAACCATACCGCCAGCGCCCTGCGTCAACTGGACGGCATCATGACCCAGGAAGATGAATTCGAGAATAAGGGCCATCTGGTGAGCAAGCAAAGACTGCTCGGCAAGATTGAGGCCGACCATGTGGGCTTCAATTACCCCGGTTCGGAAAAACCCGTGTTGCACCCTTGCAGCATCAGCATCCAACCCGGCGAGCGGGTGGCCATCATTGGACGCAACGGCAGTGGCAAAAGTACCCTGGCCAAATTGCTGGTTGGACTGTACCAGCCCACCAAGGGCAGCCTGCGTTACGACGGCCTGGACAGTGCCCAGATCCACCCCAGCGATCTGAGGCGCAATTTCGGCTACCTGCCCCAGGATGTGGTCCTGTTCCACGGCAGCATACGCGACAACATATTGTTCGGTACCCGTCAGGTGTCAGAGCATCAGTTGATACGGGCGGTGCAGTTGTCAGGGGTCAGCCTGTTCACCAACCTCGAGTCAGAGGGGCTCGACCAGCAGGTGGGTGAAGGCGGTCAAGCCCTGTCACGGGGCCAGCGTCAGACCGTGGCTTTGGCACGCGCGACGCTTAACGACCCGCCTATCCTGTTGATGGATGAACCAACGGCCAGTCTGGATGCCCGAGCCGAGAAGCAATTTATCCGCGCCATGGAAAACGTCTCCAAGGACAGAACCTTGCTGCTCATCACCCACAAGATGCACCTGCTGAAACTGGTGGATCGCATCATAGTGCTGGAACGCGGCCACGTGTTGGCCGATGGTCCCAAGGCCGAAGTGCTGGAAAAACTCAGCCTGGGTCTGCTCGCCGGGGGGCAAAAGTCATGAGCAAGCATCTGACAACCCAGGATCTGGAGATGGTGGATGACATCTATGGCGCCATGATGGCCGATGCTCCCACCAGCCACCGCCTGACCATCTGGGCTTTGGCAGCCTTTGCCTTCGTCTTTTTGCTGTGGGCCTACTTTGCGGAACTGGACCGGGTCACCACCGGCAGTGGCAAAGTGATCCCCTCGTCACAGGTGCAGGTCATACAGAGTCTCGACGGCGGTATACTGCAGGAACTCTTTGTCCGTGAAGGCAATATGGTCACCAAGGGCCAGCCCCTGGCCCGCATAGACGATACCCGTTTCCGCTCGGACTTTGCCCAGCAGGAACAGGAAGTCTACAGCCTGCAAGCCACTGTTATTCGCCTCAAGGCCGAACTGGACAGCATCCAGGTGTCCGACATGGCCAAGGACTGGCGCGAACAGGTGAGGATCACCAAACATCCACTGACCTTCCCCGGCAATCTGATAGCCGACAAGCCTGAGCTGGTCAGCCGCCAGCAGGCAGATTACAACGGCCGTTTGTCGAACCTGGAAAACCAGCTGGAGATCCTTGCCCGTCAGATCCAGCAGCGACAACAGGAAGCCGAAGATCTGGCCTCCAAGATCACCACCCTGACCACCAGCTTCCAGCTGATCAGCCGTGAGCTGGAGCTGACCAAGCCGCTGGCAGAAAAAGGCATAGTGCCCGAAGTGGAATTGCTCAAGCTGCAAAGAACGGTCAACGATCTGCAGGGGGAACTCAAGTCACTGCGGGTTATGCAGCCCAAGGCCAAGGCCACCTTGGATGAAGCCATACTCAAGCGCCGCGAAGCCGTGTTTGTCTACGCCAGCGATGCCCGCACCCAGCTCAGCGAGCTACAAACCCGCCTGTCACGGATGAATGAAGCCCAGGTCGGAGCCCAGGACAAGGTCAGCAAGGCGGTGATCACCTCTCCGGTCAATGGCACGGTGAAAACCGTCCACATCAACACCCTGGGCGGTGTGGTGCAGCCCGGGGTGGACATTATTGAGATAGTACCGTCGGAAGACAAACTGCTGATTGAAGCCCGCATCAGCCCCAAGGATATTGCCTTCCTGCATCCGGGCCTGCCGGCCGTGGTGAAGGTCACAGCCTACGATTTTACCCGTTATGGTGGTTTAAATGGGACGGTGGAGCACATCAGTGCCGATACGACCCAGGATGAGGAGGGCAATAGCTTCTACCTCATCAGAGTTCGGACCGAAGAGTCCAATTTAGTTAAAGAGGATGGCACACAGATGCCAATTATCCCTGGGATGCTGACTTCGGTCGATGTGATCACAGGGCAAAGATCTATTCTTGAGTACATATTAAATCCAATACTTAGAGCCAGAGAGAACGCGCTCAGGGAGCGCTAGGCACAGTAAACCGGGAGGGTTTCAAATGAACGATAAACTTATGCTGCAGCTCAGGCGCAGTGCCTTGGCACTGGCGGTTGGCGCATTGATGCTGCCGGCCACAGCTTCCAGTCATACCCTGGAGCAGGCCGTTGCCCATACGCTGGATACCCATCCTCAGCTGAGGGTGGCATTCAATCGCTTCAAGGCCAGGGAAGAACAAGTCAACCAGGCCATTGCCGGCTACATGCCGACCATAGACATCACAGGTGGCTATGGCTACGAGAACACCGATAGTCCAGCCACCCGTCGCCGTGGCAAGGATGAGGTCGAGTTGGATCGTGGCGAATTTGGCATCAGCATCAAACAAATGTTGTTCGATGGCTTCTACACCAGCAGCGAAATCGACCGTTTCAGCTTCGAAGCCAGCGCCGATCAGTGGGCCCTTTTCTCTGCCGCTGAAGATATGGCACTGGACGTATCCAAGGTCTATGTCAATTACCTGCGTACCGAACAGGTATTGCAACTGGCTGAAAAGAACCTGAAAACTCACCAGGACATTTACGATCAAATCAAGCAGCGCACCGACTCTGGTCTGGGCTCAATTGCCGACTTGTCTCAAATCACCGGCCGTCTGGCCCGCGCCAACGCCAATCTGATGGCTGCCCGCAATAATTTCTACGACGCCAAGGCCCAATACCTGAGAGTGGTGGAAATGGAGCCGGACGATATGATTGTTCCGGTACCCGATGCCGACATGCTGCCGGCGGATCTCCCCAGCACAGTGACATTGGCTCAGGAAAATCATCCGATACTCAAATCTGCCGCAGCCGACATCAATGCCGCCGAACATGAGCGGTCTTCAGCCCAGGCCAATTACTATCCCAAGGTGACCCTGGAGTTGGACGGCAACTGGAACAACGACCTCGACGGTGAAGATGGCAAGAGCATCATCCCCAGCCAGAACGTTAACGGCTACAGCAACGACCTGCTGGCCATGGTGAGAGTTCGCTACAACCTGTTCGCCGGTGGCAAAGATTTGGCCCGCGAAAAAGAAGCGGCCTACAAGATCAGCGAAGCCAAGGAAATCCGCCAACGCGCCTACCGTGAAGTACTGGAAGGTGCCAATCTGGCCTGGAATGCCTTTGAATTGCTGGCACCGCAGAAACAGTACATACGTGAGCACGTAGTGGCTGCCAAAGACACGCAAGTGGCTTACTCACAGCAATTCAACCTGGGCCAGCGCACCTTGCTCGATCTGCTGGACACAGAAAATGAACTGTTTGAAGCCCGCAAAGATTACCTACAGGCCGAATTTGACGAAATCGTTGCCAAGTACCGGGTGCTCAATGCCACCGGCCGTTTGCTCGACTCTTTGAGGGTCACTCGTCCGGAAACATGGAAAGGTGAGCGCAACTACGAAGGAGGAGTGAACTAATGAAAGCCCTATACTTATTATTGGCAATGTCCATGCTCGGTGCCTGCTCCATGCGCGATACCGTCAATATGGATAACCCAACCAACCAGGTACATGACCTGAACGACATAGATCACGATGGCGTAATTGAAGCCCGGGAACGCTGCGCCGGCACTGTGCTCGGAGCATCCATTGATAACTATGGTTGTGGCAAAATCAAGCCTATCAATGAACGCCGTGAGCTGAAAATTCTGTTCGCCAACGACTCCTTCTACCTGGATCCCCAGTACTATGGTCAGATAGAAGAGCTGGCGGCCTTTATGCGTCAGTATCCCAATACCAAGGTGACCATTGAGGGACACTGCAGCCGTACCGGCACCCATGAGCATAACCAGGAGCTGTCGCAAAACCGCGCCAATGCCGTGACCGCTGTGCTGTCACAGCAGTTTGGCATCGCCGCCGAGCGCCTGACCGCAATCGGTTACAGCTTTGATCGCCCCGTGGACCCATCGGACACCCCGCTGGCCCACACCCGCAATCGCCGGGTAATTGCTGAGCTGACGGGTGAAGATACTGCTGCCGATATGAAGTGGACAATATATACTGTTGACGAACAAGTGAAATAACGTCCACTAAGCACAGAAGATGGCAGGCAGGCTACACACACAAAGTATTTTAAAGAGGGTCTGCCAACTGAGCATTGTGGCGTCGACTCTGCTTGGTAGCTGCCTGTTTGCCAGCTCTGTGTCTCAACTTGATGAAGCCCAAGTTGTCAGCACGCTCGAATCCCGCTATGGCGAGCGTGCCGGCATGCGTGCCAGAGCCTGGTTCAATGTGGTGGCTTCGGCTCAAGGCCTGTCCGAGATGGAACAGCTCGAAAAGATCAATGGCTTCTTCAATCTGTTCCGCTTCGTCGATGACATCAAGCTTTGGGGTGACTCCAACTATTGGGCCACACCAATGGAATTTATCGGTGTCAATGGTGGCGATTGTGAGGACTTCTCCATCGCCAAGTACTTTACCCTGTTGCAGCTTGGTGTACCGGAAGACAAGATGCGCATTACCATGGTCAAGGCGACAACGGTGAACCAGTACCATATGGTGCTGGCCTATTACGAAACGCCTGGTTCGGTCCCCCTGGTACTGGATAACCTGGATCCTGCGATCAAACCGGCCACTGCGCGTAAAGATCTGCTGCCCGTGTACAGCTTCAACGGTAAGCAGCTGTGGTTGAACAAAGAAAAAGGGCGAGGCGTTCTGGCGGGTTCATCGGCCCGACTGGAAAAATGGAACGACCTTACCCACAGACTGGGACTTGACCGTCTGCGTCAACCCCGTATGAGACTGGAGTAGCTACTGACATGACACTGTTTCGACAGCTTTACTCGCTATTATTTGGCCTGTTCCTGCTGGTGATCTGCAGCCTTGGATACGTTCAATTTACTGAAACTAAAAGTTTTTTGACCAAGCAAATGGAATCAGACCTCAACAACGTCAGCAATTCGCTCGGACTGTTGTTGGTGCCGGCACTGGAGTCGGGCGATATGGCCACCGCCGAAACACTGATCAATGTGATCTTTGAAGGCGGCTACTATCAGCAAGTGAAACTGACCTGGTTGGTCGATGGCAAACAGCAGGAATGGAACAACGCCATCCGTATTCAGGATGTGCCGCAATGGTTTATCAAGCTGAACATCTTTGGAGCCATCAAAAAAGAAAGCACCATCACCTCGGGCTGGCTGCAACTGGCACACCTGGAAATCACCGCCCACCCCGGCTTTGGCTACCACGAACTGTGGCGCATTTTAACCAATACCGTGATGGTCTTTTCTGCCCTGTTTCTGATTGCCATCTTCACCGCCAGGTTCGGCCTTGGTTGGATACTTAGACCCCTGCATGAATTGTCTGAGCACGCCAAGAGCGTGGCCAAGCGTCAATTCGGGCCGGAACTGCCGCTGCCAAAAACCGAAGAACTAAAGGAAGTGGTGCTGGCATTCAACAGCATGACGGCGCAACTGAAACAGATTTTCGCTTCTCTCGACGAAGAAGTGACCGCACTGCGTAAAAAGAATCTGGTGGATCATGCCTCCGGTCTGCCCAACCGCCAGTACATGGTCGGCCGCCTGACCAGCTGGCTCAGCGAGCCCAACAGTGGCGCCCTGTTCATGGCACGCTTTGACTGGCTGGAAGAAGTGCACAGCAAATACGGCTACCAGGTACGGGACGAAACCATACGCTTGCTGTCGGAAAAGCTCACAGAGCAACTCAATGAAATTGCGCCCTGCGTTATCGCCCGCATCGCCGCCTTTGAATTTGCTTTCCTGGTCACAGATGTCGAGCGCGAGCAGCTGAGTAAGTACCTGCAAACCCTGATCCGCACCGTCAACCAGGAAATCTCCAAGGCCGGCTGTAAACCCAATGAGCAATTCGCCATAGGTGTGGCCGAACGCATAGGTGCAATGAATGTGTCCGACATCCTGGCCCAGGCCGATAACGCGCTGCAAAAAGCGCTGAAAGATGGCCAGGTGTTCCACTGGTTTGAATCCAATGAACAGCAGCTGTTTACCCGTGAACAATGGCGCGAAAAGCTCTCCAGTGCCATCAATGCCAAGCATTTCAAATTCCGCTGGCAACCCATTCAGCTCCATGACAATGCAGGGGTATTGCAGCGTGAGCTTTACTGTCAACTGGAGCTGGGTGACAAGCTGGTACACGCGGGCCAGTTCATGCCCTATGTGGAGCTGCTGTCCATGGGCGCCACACTCGACCGCTGCCTGATCCAAACGGTACACGATGCCCAGCTGCTGGAGCGCAACCTGGAGCCTGTGGCCATCAACCTGACCCACCAGAGTCTGTCGGATCCCAAGTTCCACGAGTGGCTGAGGCAATTCCTGCGCGCCTCGCCATTGGCGAATCGGATCTGCTTCGACATCCCCGAGTCGGGCATATACAGTTCCGCCGATGCCTGCCAAACCCTGTGTAACATCATCCGCGAAAATGGCGCTCATTTCGGTATTGACCACTTCGGTCGCCAGTTTGGATCCATGTCTTACCTGCAGGATCTCAGACCCAGCTATGTGAAGCTGGACCAATCCTTCGCCTATTACGATGAAAACCAGCACAACAGCGAACTGTGCCGTGCCCTGGTGAACGTCGCCCGAGGATTGGAAATCAAGGTCATAGTCACTGGTATCCAGGAACAGCAGCAGCTGAACCGCTTCCTGCCGCTGAAAACAACCGCTTTCCAGGGCTTTATTGCGCCACCAACGCCGGTGGAACTCTGAATTCGGCCATGGCCGAAATACTGAAAAAGCGCCTCAGGGCGCTTTTTTATTGAGAGAAATTTACTGCTGAACACGCCATTGGCACGCATTCAGCCAATAGTTCAAGACGCAGAAAAAACAGGAATACGGGAACAGATAAGGGAAACTGAAAAAGTGAAGCGGAAAGTGGTCGGTGATAGAGGATTCGAACCTCTGACCCTCTGGTCCCAAACCAGATGCGCTACCGGACTGCGCTAATCACCGAATCTGAATATCTTTGAAATGAGAAGAGAGAAGTGGTCGGTGATAGAGGATTCGAACCTCTGACCCTCTGGTCCCAAACCAGATGCGCTACCGGACTGCGCTAATCACCGACTTAGATCTTCAAAGGAAATGGGGTGACTGATGGGGCTCGAACCCACGACAACCGGAATCACAATCCGGGGCTCTACCAACTGAGCTACAATCACCACTGATTTTTCCTGCTAACCGGGTGTTATCCAACTGGCGCACCCAGAAGGATTCGAACCCTCGGCCTCACCCTCCGGAGGGGTGCGCTCTATCCAACTGAGCTATGGGTGCCCACCTTGTTAGCGCCGCATATAGTAGGAATTATTTGTTCCGCCGTCCAGCGCTTATTTGTATTTTTTCGCCGTTTGCTCAAGTTTTGAGTCAACCGCTGTAAAAAACAACGCCGTACAAAGGGAATATCCCCTTGGCACATACGGTATTTCATGTTAATTCTACTCTTTGGTCCTGGGACTAGGCCGTTCCCAGATAGAAAAATACCATAACAACAAATCGGCGAGCGCTATGTTCAGGGATAATGGATTTAAGGATGAAACCTGTCCCCTGCCTGGGGAAGAGGTGCACAGACTCCTGAAAAGGGTCGAACGCCTGCGCAGATTGGCGGGCAAATACAAGCGTGCAGAAATCATACGCGATGCGCTGTTGGAAATTTCCAATATTTCCACCGAGGTCAGTACTCCGGAAGATTTCTATTCCGGGGTACACAATCACATCCGGCAACTGATCGCTGCCGACAACTTCTTTATCGCCACCTTCAATGCTCTCAGCGGCCAACTGGAAATCCCTTTCTTCGCCGATGAGAAAGACCCCCATCCCGCCGTCAGTTACCCCAATGGGCAGCTCCATGGCGTGCTGATGCGGGGGCTCACCGGTTACGTATTCCGCACCGGCAAAGCGTTGCTGTGCAATGCCACCACCTTTGCCGAGCTTATCGACGCGGGAGAAATCGTCAGCCTGGGTTCCGATTGCAATCAGTGGTTGGGTGTACCCATACGCCATAACGAAGTGACCACGGGTGTGATAGTGGTGCAAAGCTATGACGGCGCGACCCTCTATGGCGAGACCGAGCTGGAGCTGATGGAATTCATCAGCCACCATATCGCTGGGGTCATGGAGCGTCTCAAGCATCAGGAGCAACTGGAACAAGCCATAGAGCAACGCACCCGGGAGCTGAGCCTGGCCTACGACCGGCTTAAACAGGAAGTGTATGAGCGGCGCCGGGCGGAGCGCTTACAGAAATCCCTCTATGAAATCGCCGAACTGGCGGCCAGCGGTCTGGAGCAGCAGGACTTTTACGTGCGTCTGCATGCTATCATCAGCCACCTGTTACCGGCCAATAACTGTTATATCGCCTTGGTCAGCGACGAGGAGCAGAGATCGCTGCATTTCCCCTTCTATATGTCGCAAATCGATGCCGATGTGCCGCCGCCCCGGCCCTTGACCGATGGACTCACCGAATATCTGCTCAAACATGGGCGCCCACTGCTATTGAACAGTGACGATATCCGCGCCCTGGAACAGGCAGGTGACATCTATGCCCAAGCGCCAGAACTGAACAAGACCCAGAGCATGCACCAGTGGATAGGTGTGCCCCTGTATATCCAGGATCAGGTCCGCGGTGCCCTGACCATCTACAGCCTCAGCGCCAACCAGAATTACCAGCTCAGGGATCTCGAGTTGCTGACCTTTGTGTCCCAACACATAGGCACGGCCATCGAACGTAAGCTCAATGCCGAATCCTTGCAGCGCAGCTATGAACAGTTGGAAGAAAAGGTCGAGGCCCGTACCCGGGCACTGGCGGCGGTCAATCAGGATCTGCAGCAGGAGATCCTGCGCCGCAAGCAGATAGAGCAGCAACTGATCCACGATGCCCATCACGATGCCCTGACGGGCCTGCCCAACAGGTCGATGTTTATGGAACGCCTGGCCCAGGCGGTCAAGCATGTGCGCCGCCACGGCAAAGACCAATTCGCCCTGCTGTTTATCGATCTCGACCGCTTCAAATTGATTAACGATACCTTGGGCCATCTGCAGGGGGATCGTTTCCTGATAGAAACCGCCAGCCGTCTCAAAACCTGTATCCGCGACAATGACACCCTGGGACGCCTGGGCGGTGATGAGTTCGTGATCCTGCTCGACGCCATTAACCACGCACAGGACGCAGAAGAAGTAAGTGAACGCATACTCTCGGAGCTCAGTCGCCCGTTTTTGCTCGGTAATCAGGAGTTCCAGTCAGGCGCCAGCATAGGCATAGCCATCAGCAATCAGCAGCGAATAGCCACGGCTGAATCCCTGCTGCGGGATGCCGATGCGGCCATGTATCAGGCCAAGTCCCGTGGCAAGGGCTGCTATGTGAAGTTCGATGACAAGGCCCGTGAGGCCCTGACCCACGAGTTGGAGTTGGAAAACGAACTGCGCCAGGCCATGGGCTCCAACGCGCTGCAACTGCAGTTCAGCCCCGTCAGCAGCAATGCAGATGAGGCTGCCTCGGCACTGGCCCTGTCATTGACCTGGGAGCACAGGGATTTTGGTCATATGGGCGCCAACGAGCTGAGAAAGCTGGCGCGTTGCTGCAACCTGGAACTGGAACTGGACAAGCACCTGATTGCCAATTTAAGTCAACACGCGGCCGCGCTGGAACTGCCCTGCCACCTGCAACTGGCCAGCGGTCACCTTAAACACAAACACGCGCTGCGCAGCCTGAAGAACAGTCTCAAAACCCTGCCGCTAAGCAAGCTGGACCTGTGGTTGTTTTTTGATGAGAAGGCCATGGTCCAGGATACCAAAAACCACATCAGTGGCCTGACCTTGCTGCACAAACTGGGGGTCAAACTGGGGCTTTCCGGCTTTGGGACCGGCGTCAGCCCGCTTAACAACCTGACGCTGCTGCCCGTCTCCAGCCTGAAGTTGGCCGAGTCTTTGGGCCAGAGTGGAGGTAATCCGGAGCAGGAGCGGCTGCTGCAAGCCATGGTCGCGGCAGCCAATGCCCTGGGTCTGACGCTGATCGCCAGCGGCGTGGAGGATGCCAGACGCTGGCACAGGCTGCAGAAATTGGGGATCGTTCTTGGCCAGGGCAAGCTGTTCGGCACGCACCCCGAGGGCAGGATCCCGAACTGCGCCTGAGCGCTATTTCTTCAGCATGGCCCGCAGGTTGGCGATATTGCTCTTGCCCGTTTCCTGACGCTGCTCGGCGCTTTGGGGCGGTTTGCGGTGTTCCCACAGCAAATCGTCCTGGGGCAGCTCGTCGAGGAAGCGGCTGGGTTCACAGCGCATGGTTTCACCAAACTGGCGCCGTTCCCGGCACAGGGTAAACCAGAGTTCGCGCTGGGCCCGGGTGATGCCCACATAGGCCAGACGCCGCTCCTCCTCGACGTTGTCCTCATCTATGCTGGTCTGGTGCGGCAGAATGCGCTCCTCCGTTCCCACCATAAACACATAGGGAAACTCCAGGCCCTTGGAGGCATGCAGGGTCATCAACTGTACCTGATCGCCGCCCTCTTCCTCGTTGTTGCGCTCCATCATGTCCCTCAGGGTCAGACGGGTCACCACCTCGGGCAGGGTCATGGGCTGGTCGAGATCGTCGCCCTGTAGCATTTCGGTCACCCAGCGGTACAGCTCGGAGATGTTTTTCATCCGCATCTCGGCCGCCTTGGCACTGGGGCTGGTCTCGTACAGGTAATCTTCGTAGTTGATCTTGCGGATCAATTGCTTGATCGCGTCCACCCCTTCACCGCGCTCGGCAATTTCCCCTGTGTCGACGATAAAGCGGCCGAACTCATACAGGGTCGCCATAGCCGTCGCCCCCAGATGGTGGTTGAGGTCTGGCTCAAAAATGGCGGCAAACATGGAAATATGCTTTTCGTTGGCAAAGTTGCCGAGCCGCTCCAGGGTCGCCGGACCAATACCGCGCTTGGGCAGGTTGATGATCCGCAGCAGCGCATTATCGTCATCGGGATTCACCACCAGCCGCAGGTAGGCCATGATGTCCTTGATCTCCGCCCGGGCGAAGAAGGAGGTGCCACCGCTGAGCTTATAGGGGATACGGTTGGTCATCAGCGCCCGCTCCAACAAGCGTGACTGATGGTTACCGCGGTAGAGAATGGCGTAATCACCAAACTGGGTGCGGCCGACAAACTTGTGGCGCACTATCTCCGCTACCACCCGCTCGGCCTCCTGCTCCTCGTTGGCGGCGATCAACACCCGCATGGGCTCGCCGTAGGGCAGCTCGGAAAACAGCGCCTTGTCGTACACGTGTGGATTGTTGGCAATCAGTATGTTGGCGGCCCGCAAGATGCGCTGGCTGGAGCGGTAGTTTTGCTCCAGCTTGATAAGCTTGAGGCTCGGGAAATCCTTGCCCAGCAACACCAGGTTCTGCGGTTTGGCACCGCGCCAGGAATAGATGGACTGGTCGTCGTCACCCACCACGGTAAAGCGCGCCCGTTCACCCACCAGCAGCTTCACCAACTCGTACTGGCTGGTGTTGGTGTCCTGGTATTCGTCCACCAACAGGTACTGGATGCGCGCCTGCCAGCGACTGCGCACCTCGGCATTGTGGCGCAGCAACAGGGTTGGCAGCAGGATCAGGTCGTCGAAATCGAGGGCATTGTAGGCCTTCATATGCTGGGCATAACGCTGGTACAAGAGGGCAAACAGCTGCTCCCGTTCGTCCCTGGCCAGCTTGCGGGCCTGCTCGGGGATCACCAGCGCCCCTTTCCAGTTGGAAATGGCGGTCGCCAGCAGCTTGAGCAGATCCTTGTCCTCCTGCAATTCCTTTTCGGTCAGTTCCTTAAGCAGCGCCAGGGTGTCCTGATCGTCAAACAGGGAAAAACCGGCCTTGAGCCCCACCACCTTGTGCTCGCGCTTGATGATCTCCAATCCCAGGGTATGGAAGGTGGAAATCCACAGCCCCCGGGCCTCCTTGCGTCCCATGGACTGGGCCACCCGCTCCTTCATCTCCCGTGCCGCCTTGTTGGTAAAGGTCACGGCGGCAATATTGCGCGCCTGGTAACCGCATTTCTGCACCAGGTAGGCAATCTTGTTGATGATTACCCGCGTCTTGCCACTGCCTGCTCCCGCCAGTACCAGGCAGGGACCAGAGACATAATGAACGGCATCGTTTTGAGCGGGGTTGAGCTTCATGGGTGTTGGGGATCTCGGCAACCAATATCAAAGGCCGGGATCATAACAGACCGGGCGCCGCAGAGGCGATAGCAAGAGCGAAAGGAAACCGCAGAGTGAAGGGCAATACAGGAACAAAAGAAACCACAGCCCCGCCCGCTGGCGGGACTGACATCAGCGGGTCAGCCGCTAACCGGCTGCCAATTCGTATATCTTGCCTGCGCCCTGCCAGCCATTGTCCTTGGCGGCCTGCACCAGATAATCCAGCCCCAAACGACAGGCGGCCGGCATTTCGGCCTCATGGGCGTCGATATGACACTGGAAACTCTGGCTGACTTCGTCCCAGGCCACAGAGACCACGGGTTCGCTGGCGCCATTGGCCTGTGCCAGACGCAAACCGATAAAGGGCACAAAGGGCAGGCTCATCTGCTTCGACAGAAAGGCTGCGGTTTTACCGTCGAAACTTCTTATGGTTAATGAAAAATGTACCTGGTAATCCATATCCTTATCCTCCGGCTAATTTCCTTGGCTACTCCTCTTTGAACAATAGACCAAGGGCTGTCGCAGCGACTTGATCCAGGTCGAAAATTTGCACAAATTGCCTCTGACTACCGTCCCGGAAGCAAGCCCGGCGGTTTGTTTTGACTCAGGCTCCTGAGTTACAATCCGGTAATAGAAGACAAAGGTGGAACACGTGATGATCAACCCGAAAAAAATCGAAGAACTGGCCAAGCAATTGAGCGATAACTTGCCGGCCGGGCTGAAGCAATTTGCCGGTGAGTTCGAAGAACGCAGCAAGCAGGTATTGCAAAATCAGCTGCTTAAGCTGGATCTTGTCTCCCGGGAAGAGTTTGAGGTCCAGCAGCACGTACTGCTGCGTACCCGCGAGAAACTCGAAGCCCTGCAGGCCCAGGTCAACGAACTGGAAAAGCGCCTCTCAGGTGAATAATCCTCAGGCCGGCCCAAGGGCCGGCCCTGTTTTTTCCGGCTCGGACCAGCCGTTTTTGGTTACATTTCTCCCCTTTCAATGACGTCACTCTGTGTTAGTTTTGGCAAATTCGTTGCCTATATTCGGCCCAACCAGAACAAGGAATTGCCATGAAAGGAAGTTGCCTTTGCAAACGGGTGAGTTACAAGATCCAGCGTTTTTCTCCCCATCTGTCCCACTGTCACTGCTCCATGTGCCGCAAGTTCCACGGCGCCGCCTTCGCCACCTATGGCACGGTATTGCAGCAGGACATTCAATTCCATGTGCTTGAAGACGCCCTGAAAACCTTCCGCTCCTCCGAGATAGCCCAGCGCGGCTTTTGCCAACATTGCGGTTCCAGCCTGTTTTACCAATTCCTCGATGGCCGTGGCACTTTCGATATCGCCCTCGGCACCCTGGATGAGGAGCCCAACCTGCCGGTTGAGGCGCATATTTTCTACGGCAGCAAACCCCAATGGTCCGGCGAATTTGCCGACGCCCTGCCCAAGTATGACAAGGAACACGATCTCCCCTGAGTGGGCCACTTTCGGGCAAAAGTGAGCTTGCCGCCGCCAAGGCGGCGATTTCTTCCCAAGAGGAATTTCAATTCCGGATGCGGGTCGGCACCGAAAACGGCACGCCTGAAAAAGCTGGACAAATTTTCGTAAAACATTAACTATCATCAATTTTTTGATTCAACGGTTTAAGAACAATGCCTGTAAAAATGGAACTAACGCCTGCATCCGGGAAAAAGATGCGCATCCTCAAGACCGCTGTCGCCGGCCTTTTTGTCCTGGCCACAAACAGCTACGCCGAAGAGAATTCAACTAACTCTGCGACCCAAGCCACACTGCTGCAAGCCCTGGAAGGAAAGTGGATCATGGTGGGTGATGTGATGGGCAAGCCGGTGCAATATGACATGGAGGCCTTTGCCACGCTGCAGGGCACCTTCACCGAAATGCACATGAACGATGTGCAGGTACCCTCTGAGTATGAGGCCCGTGTATTCATCAGCGTCGATAAGGAAGGCAAGGTCATAGCCCACTGGCTCGACAGCTTCGGCGGCAAGTATTCTGTGCCCCATGGCACGGGGCAGGTAACCGGCAACAGCCTGGTATTCCATATCCCCTACACCACCGGAGTATTCCGTGACACCCTGGTCTACGACCAGGCACATGACAGCTGGAAACTGACCATTGAGGGCCAGGAGAAAGACGGTACTTGGGACCACTTCGCCAAGTACGAGATCACACGCAAGTAGATCAGCAGTGGTGCAACACCGCCGGAATTGCCAGATGGCGCCAGCACCAGTGGAATGCCAATGCGGAACTGTTGCACCGGTTCCCCCCTTCGGAGCCGCCGAGGGTGTTGGGCAAGAAACGGCAACAACCGAGGCCGGACGCCGAGGTAGCGACAGTCGAGCATGGAGGCGAGTCTGTCGCGTTGGCCGTTTCGCCCATAAACCCGAGGAGCTTTCGGCTCCGGTCGGGGGTCTCTGGGGGATTGGACAAGGGGGCAAGTCGACACTGCCCCCTTTCCTCGGGTGTGGGGTGAAGCCCCACGACTTTGTGCCGCTAGCACAGCGGCTATCTTTCGCTTTGCGACAACATCAACCTCTTGTTGCTACCAATCACCTGCGGTGCGCTTTCGCACTGCCTCTCCAGTGACACGCCGTGAATCCGTCCATGGAGGCTCAGCGGCGACATCCATGTCGCCAATGGCCACTGGTGCGGCAGTGCTTGATTAAAGGTGTTCCACTCTGGCAAAAGTGTTGCCGGTGAAAATAGAAAAAAAGTACATCGATTTATCACTTGCCCAACGATGGTAATCTCTGACAAGATGCTGATTAAATGAAATAAAAATAGGCTCTGGGGCGAAGCACACCACTTCAGCCCGAGCCAGATAAGAGTAGGTTTGAAATCCGCGAAGGGTATTTTTATCAATTGTCGTATTCAGAAGTGAATACAAAAACTTAGCAATGCGTGTTTATAGCCGTTCAGTAACCTAAATGCGCAAACATACTATACATCTGTTAGCGCTCTCGTACGGCTCAATGGGTTATGTAATGGCACTATATCAAAACTATGCGAAAGAACTACTGAGTAAACTTGGTAGGCTAAATGAACTAATAAAGCATGCACCCTCAATAGGTACATTTCATGAAAGCATTATTTCAAACTACTTGAAGAATTTTTTACCACAAAGGTTTTCTGTCAAAACAGGATTCATTTTTAATCCATCATCAAAAGATATTAGTCCGCAGATAGATATAATTGTAGTCGACGAGAACGTCCCATCTGCGTATTTGTTTAAAGATCTAGATTTTGTTGTTGTTTCGCCATATTCCGTCGTATGTGCAATTGAAATTAAAACTAATTTCAATAAAGGTAGCTTTATTGATATTTGCGACAAATCAAATTTATATACAAAGGTCAATCCATACCCAATAAATAACTTTATCGCTCTATGTTTTAAAACTACGACTACTAACGAAAATACCGTTGGCGGGTGGTACTCATCTGTAAAGATCGAAGATGAATGGTTAAATTATCCCAGCGAGATATTCATTTTAGATTACTGTTACTTCAAGTCAGCGCCCAATATTCACTCGACACCATCCGGTGTACTCCGCATAGTTTGCAATGAAAATAGCGGAGTCGATAGAGAAGAAGCGTTGTTAACCAGTTTTCTTTTTACAGTTTTGAAGTTTTGCGAGTTGAAAGATGGAAAACATAGAGAAGATACAATTCAAACTGTTTTCCAAGGAGACTACGATAATCTCTTTCTTATGAAACATGAGTGTTTTAAATATGGTGTTGGTAAATTAGACCTATTGGAGTATAAGCTCGCAAATGGAGAGATCATATACAAACGTAACATTTAATGATGTTAACAAGTGTCTGTATTTTCGCAACTAGCGCTTTTTCTGTGCTCAAGCCTGTTCAAAACTCAATATCCAAAATGCTGAGTTAGAGGCACAATCATCAGGCTAATGCTAGGAAAATTAAGCAAGGATTCCCCATGCAAGAAGTCTTCATCAGAGTCGCCAACAGCGAGAATGCAGCCGCGATTGCGCTGCTGAGCAATGAGCTGGGTTACCCGGCCTCGGCGGAGGCGATACGGGAGTGGTTGGCAAGACTGCTCAACAGCAGGACCTGACGTATGAACTGGTATGCCTTTGCCGTGGGGATAATCACGGCCATGCTTATCATAGGGCACTTCAAACGAACCGGTCTGGAACGCGGCCGCCTTGCCTATCCCCTGCTGCTGGCCTCCTTCCCCTGTTACTATTTTGCCTTTGCCCTCTATGGCCGGGATCTGTCCGCCTTGGGCCTGGAGCTGCTCACCAGCCTGGTGTTTCTGGCATTGGTCTGGTGGGCAATCCGCGCCAGCCGCAGACTGGCAGCGAGCCTGATTGCGCTTGGCTGCCTACTGCACGGCGGCTACGATGCCTTGCACCAATTCCTGTTTCTGAATCCGGGAACACCAGCTTGGTGGCCGGAGTTTTGCGGTGCCGTCGATATGATTCTCGGTGGCTATCTTATTTATTTGGCCATTAGCGCACCCGCCCTTAAGGCTGCACAAACAGGGCATGGGGCCCTTTTACCCTCAAACGGAGAACGGGATAGTGAAATGTGAACTGGTGGACGTATTTGCCAAGGAAAAACTTCAGGGTAACGGCCTGACCATATTCTCCGACTGTGATGCCTTAACAACAGAGGAGATGCAGGCCTGGACCAGGGAGATGCGCCAGTTCGAGTCCATTTTCCTGCAGCTCAGGAAGGATGGGTTCCATGTGCGGATTTTTACCGTCGAGGAAGAGCTGGACTTTGCCGGTCATCCCCTGCTGGGGCTCGCCTTGCATCTGCATCAGCAATACGGCACAACCCATGCCCACGAGTGGCTGGTGCATACCAAAAGCCGCCCCATCCACCTCAGCAGCCGCCTTGAGGGCAATGAATTTATCGCCACCATGGATCAGGGCAAGCCCGAGTACCTGTGCACCTTATCGGACGCGGAATCCGAACCTCTTTACGCCGCACTCAGCCTGTCGCCACCCGGCAATCCGGCACTGCGGGCAGAAGTCATCTCCACCGGCTTGCCCTATGTCATTTTGCCGGTTGAATCCGGGCTGGATAAGGTCAGCTTCCAGGTCCGGGATCTCACGCCGCTGCTTGCCCCCCTGGGCGCCAAGTTTCTTTACCTGCTGGATGTGGTAAATCTGGAGGGCCGCACCTGGGATAACCAAGGTCTGGCCGAGGACGTGGCGACCGGCAGTGCCGCCGGTCCAGTGGCCACCTATTTGCACCGGCAGGGGCGGCTTGATACGCCAGACCTCGTCATCAAACAGGGGCGCTTTTTAGGACGCCCCAGTGAAATCAAGGTGCGGCTAGAACTCAGTGGCCCGGACATAGCGACCATCCTGGTCAGCGCCAAGGTGGTCAAGGTCGCCGATATCCAGCTGCTGAGCTAGGGCTGAAAGGAAGTCCCTTCCAAGCCGGGCGGGAAGCCCCCCAGGTATTGGGCCAGCTCAGTCCCGACTGTAGCCGCGGATAACTTTCGCCATCATGACTTTTTCGGCCCCCTCGGGAAAGGCAAAGGCGTTGGGAAACACCTGTGGCATGGCTTGCCACGGGTGTGCTTCTATGGCGGCACCTGCCCCATACCTTGCTGGCAGGGGATCTCGCCCGGGGTACCCTGGTGGATTGGGGCCGTTTGCCGGGACGACCGGTGGATATGCGGGCCCTGCAGGATTTTCTCGGCGAGCAGTCTACGCCGGCGCTCCAGACCGCCGCCCTATGCGGGCGGCAATCGGCTTGACTCACAACAGGGTATTTTTGAATATTGGCAACCTGGCTGAATTTCAAACAAGCAGCAATTCACCTCCAACCGTAAAAGCAGCCAGTAACTATCAGTAAATGGCAACAGGGAGCAAAGACATGGATGCCACACACCAAGCACTGATCCAAACCCTCAAGACCCGCTTCGAGCAACATCCCCAACGCCATCCGGATATCGACTGGATGCGGGTGCAGGACAGGTTGGAGACCTGTCCGGACAAGCTTGACGCCCTGCTCGCCATGGAACAGAGCGGCGGCGAGCCCGATGTTATCGGCTTTGATGCAACCCGCTTTGAGTTCATCTTTTGTGATTGTGCGCCGGAAAGCCCCACGGGCAGGCGCAGCCTCTGTTACGACGCCAAAGCGCTGGAAGCGCGCAAGCAAAACAAGCCCGCCGGCAGCGCCGTGGCCATGGCCGCCGCCATGGGCATTGAGCTGTTAACCGAGGCCCAGTACCAGGAGTTACAGACCCTGGGAGAGTTCGATCTGAAAACCTCCAGCTGGCTGGCGACCCCCGCAAACATTCGCGATCGCGGTGGTGCCATCTTCGGCGATCGCCGCTTTGGCCGGGTGTTTGTCTACCACAACGGCGCCGAGTCCTATTACTCTGCCCGCGGTTTTCGGGGCCGTCTGTTGGTCTGAACCTGGCAGAAGATTTTGAGCAACTGGGATTGAATTTCCCGCCGCAACTGGACAAAGCCGCCTTGGACTACAACTGTTAAGAGACTGAACCGCGCCGGTATTGAGCAATTGCCAGCGCATTTTTGTTCCCTGTGACCCGCTCAGGGTCGCTGACAATTGGAGTCCCGCGATGAAAATGTTGCTTACCGTCGAGTTTCCCCATGAGCCCTTCAACACCCTGGTACGCACGGGTCAGGTGGGTGAGTTGATCGGCAATATCATGGACAGTATCAAGCCCGAGGCGGCCTACTTTACCGAGCAGAATGGCTTCCGCTGCGGCGTGTTTGTGGTGGAAGTGGCCGAGCCTTGGTCGGTACCCGCCATTGCCGAGCCCTTTTTTCTCAACTTCAAGGCCAACTGCCAGTTTCGCATCCTGATGACGCCGGATGATTTACAGCGCGCCGGTCTGGCAGAACTGGGGCGTCGTTGGGGTTGAGCGCCCGACTGAAAAAAATGAAAGCCGGGCATCTGCCCGGCTTTTCCGCATGCTGATTTAGTTTAAAAACTGCTTCACCAAGCGGTCGTATTCGCCGTTTTTGCGAATTTCCGCCAGGCCACGGTTAAAGGCATCACGCACCACTGAGTTGTGAAACATTACCAGGTATGGAGCTCTCGGAAATACCTCGTGAAATTGCAACGGCTGGGTACTGTCGATATCCGGGCCGACGAACTTGTTGTTGGCAAGGAACACATACTTGTCCGCCACGGCCACATCAATGCGCCCCAGATACAGCATGCGATTTTGCAGCTCCTGGGGTTCCACCTCACGGTAGATGGTCTTGTTGCTCAGGCGCTGGAACTTCTCACCCAGCATGTACTGGGCGCCTTCATAGGCCACCAGGCTGTAGCCCTGCAATTGATTGAGTTCACTGAACTTGAGTTGCCGTGATGCCAGGGTCACGGCAACGTCCTGGTAATAGATGTAGTAATCGGAAGGATAACCTGAGAGACCGGCAGCGGCATTGACCGACATGGCCGCCTCAATCCTGTCTTTCATGTAGTAAAGTTGCAGCCGCTTCTGGGAATAGAATTTGAATCTGGCATCAAACCCCGAAGCCTTGAGCGCCGCCCGCACTATCTCCAGCTCCAATCCCGACTCACTGTCTTCGAGTATGTAGGGGGGGCGGTTAAGGGCGCTGCCAATCACCACTTCGGTGGCAGCATGCCCGGACAGCGTCACCAACAAGGCGCAGACGCAAACAATAAAGCGCATAGTAACCCTTCGAAATATCGTTGTTTTTACTATAAACGCTGACATCAGAAGGGGGCAAATCCTCACCCCTATCTCAGCACTTCCTCCATAGCCTTTAGGCACAGTGCCACATTTTCCCGTCGGGCGCCATAGCCCATCAAGCCGATGCGCCAAGCCTTGCCCGCCAAAGCCCCCAAACCGGCACCTATCTCCAGATTATAGTTTTGTAACAGACGGTTACGTACCGCAGCATCCTCTACGCCTGTTGGGATATAAACCGCATTCAGCTGCGGCAGCCTATGGGCCTCATCCACCACAAACTCGAGCCCCAGGCGTTCCAGCCCTGCCCTGAGCTCCTGATGCATGGCGGCATGGCGCTGCCAGGCATTTTCCAGGCCCTCATTGGCCAGCAGCCGCAGCGATTCGTGCAGGGCATAAAGGGCATTGACCGGTGCCGTGTGATGGTAGGCCCGTTTGCCGGCACCACTCCAATAGCCCATCACCAGGGTCTGATCGAGAAACCAGCTTTGCACCTCAGTGCCACGGGCCTTGAGCTTGGCCACTGCCCGTGGCCCGAAGGATACCGGCGACAGACCGGGGACACAGGAGAGACACTTCTGACTGCCGGAATAGATGGCGTCTATGCCCCAATCATCGACCCTGAGCTCGACGCCACCGAGGGAGGTGACCGCATCCACTATCGACAGGCAATCATGTTCCCGCGCCAGACGGCACAGGGTTTGGGCATCGGACAGGGCACCTGTGCTGGTTTCGGCATGAACAAAGGCCAGGAAGCGGGCATCGGGATGTTCCTTCAGCGCCGCTTCCACCACGGCGGGATCCACCGGCTTGCCCCAGTCAAAATCCAGCACCACGGCCTCGCCCCGGCAACGCACCACGTTCTGGCGCATACGTTCGCCAAAGACCCCGTTGCGGCAGACTATGACCTTGTCTCCGGGTTCCACCAGGTTGACGAAACAGGTCTCCATGCCGGCGCTGCCGGGGGCGGACACCGCCAGTGTCATCTCGTTTTGGGTCTGGAAAGCGTATTGCAGCAGGGCCTTGAGCTCATCCATCATGGCCACAAACAGGGGATCCAGGTGACCGACCGTGGGACGGGCCTGGGCCAGCAGCACCTCGGGATACACATCGGAAGGCCCCGGGCCCATCAAGGTCCGACGCGGTGGGGTGAAGGGCGAAACTTGGGGTGCGGCTATCATGGGCTCTCCTTATGCTGCTTATGCAAACTGGGCCAAAAGTGCAAACTGTGCCAAAAGTGCAAACTGTGCCAAAAGTGCAATCTGGGCCAAAAGTGCAATCTGGGCCAAAGTGCAAACTGGGCCAAATTGGAATATTTACCCTAACACAAAGCCGCGCTGAAAAACGCCCCTGCCTTGGTCTAAGGACTGACTTTCACTCCTCAGCCGGGCCTATTGCCGAGAAACAGCCGGTAGGCCGGACTCTGGGTTTCTTCCTGCCACACAAAACCCAGCTCGGTCAGGAAACGGCCAAAGGCCTGGTGATCCGCCTCAGGCACCTCGAAGCCCGCCAGCACCCGACCGAAGGCGGCGCCATGGTTGCGGTAGTGAAACAAACTGATGTTCCACTTGCTCTGCAAGGTGGTGAGAAACTTCAGCAGTGCCCCCGGGTACTCGGGAAACTCGAAGCTGAACAGGCGCTCGTTAAGTGGCTCCGGCGGGTGGCCGCCCACCATGTAGCGCACATGCAGCTTGGCGGTCTCGTCGGCGGACAGGTCCTGCACCGCAAAACCGGCACTTTCCAACCTGTCTATGATGTCGGTCAGCTCCTGCTGGCCCTGGCTGAGTCGAATACCGGCAAACACCACGGCGCTGTCGCGACTGCTGAAGCGGTAGTTGAACTCAGTCATCACCCGCCGCTCCAGCAGTTCGCAAAAGCGCAGGAAACTGCCGGGTTGCTCCGGTACCCGCACCGCCAGTACGGCTTCCTTTTGCTCCCCCAGCTCACAACGCTCGGACACGTAACGCAGGCTGTGGAAATTGACATTGGCGCCGCTGAGGATGGCGGCCACCTTTTGCCCCGCGCCCCTGTGACTGCCTTCGGCCAGTCCCGGGCCGCTGAGGCCGAAATACTTTTTCAATCCCGCCAGCGACAGGGCCCCGGCGGGTTCGGCGATGGCGCGGGTATCCTCGAAGATATCCTTGACCGCGGCGCAGATTTCATCCGAGCTGACGGTCACCACTTCGTCCACATAGGCCTTCGCCAGACGGAAGGGCTCGCTGCCTATGCGCTTGACCGCCACCCCGTCGGCAAACAAGCCCACCTGGGGCAGGGTCACGGGTTCACCGGCCGCCAGCGCGGCCTTGAGACAGGCGGCATCCTCGGGCTCAACCCCGATGATCTTCACCCCGGGTTTGACCGCCTTGTAGTAGGCGGCAATGCCCGCCACCAGGCCTCCGCCGCCCACCGGCACAAATACCAGCTCCAGATCCCGCTGCTGTTGCAACATTTCCTGGGCGACCGTGCCCTGACCGGCAATCACCGCCTCATCATCGAAGGGGGCTATGTACACCCGGCCCTCGCTGCGGGCCAGATGCTGGGCATGTTCATTGGCCTGATCGAAGGACTGGCCGTGCAGCAGCACAGTGCCACCGAGGCGGCGCACCGCATCAATTTTGATATCCGGCGTTGTGGTGGGCATGACTATGACGGCATCCACACCGCGACTTGAGGCCGACAGCGCCACCCCCTGGGCATGGTTGCCGGCGGAGGCGCACACCACCCCGAGGCGACACTCCTCAGCGGACAGCTGGGCGATGCGATTATAGGCGCCGCGCAGCTTAAAGGAGTGCACCGGCTGCATGTCTTCGCGCTTAAGGAACACCTGGCAGCCCAGACGGGCCGACAGCTTGTTCATGCTGGAAAGCGGCGTGACCTTGGCCACGTCATAGACGGACGAGAGCAGGATTTTTTGCAGATAACTGTGGGCCAAATCCACGGTGGCAACGTCGGGCATATCAGGCCTCCAGTTTTGACTTGTCACGCACCGCGCCCTTGTCGGCACTGGTGGCGAGCATGGCGTAGGCTTTCAGCGCCAGGGACACGGGGCGTACCCGTGCCAGCGGTTTCCAGGCCAGCGGCCCCTTGGCCTCCATGGCGGCGCGGCGCTCCGCCAGCTCGACCTCGGAGACCCGCAATTGGATACTGCGCTTGGGGATATCTATGTCTATGGCATCGCCGTTTTCAATCAGGGCTATGGTGCCACCAGCTGCGGCCTCCGGAGAGACGTGACCTATGGACAGGCCCGAGGTGCCGCCGGAGAAGCGACCGTCGGTGATAAGAGCGCAGGCCTTACCCAAGCCGCGGGACTTGAGGTAACTGGTTGGATAGAGCATTTCCTGCATACCGGGACCGCCCTTGGGCCCCTCGTAGCGGATCACCACTACGTCACCGGCCACCACCTCACCGCCGAGGATCCCGGCCACCGCCTCGTCCTGGCTTTCGTACACCCGGGCAACGCCGCTGAACACCAGATTGGACTCATCCACCCCGGCGGTTTTCACTATGCAGCCGTTTTCCGCCAGGTTGCCATGCAATACCGCCAGGCCGCCTTCCTGACTGAAGGCAAATTCGCGGCTGCGGATACAGCCCTCACGGCGATCCGCATCCAGGGTGTCCCAACGGCAGGATTGGCTGAAGGCTCGGGTGGTGGGGATACCGGCGGGGCCGGCGCGGAAGAACTCCTGCACCTGAGCGTCCTCTGTCACGGCCACATCATAACGGGCCAGCACTGACTTGAGGCTGCCATCCTCTGAGGCCACGTGGTTGACGTCAGTGTGCAGCAGACCGGCACGGTCCAACTCGCCGAGGATCGCCATCACGCCCCCGGCGCGATGCACGTCTTCCATATGGTACTTGGGCGTCGATGGCGCCACCTTGCACAGGTGCGGCACCTTGCGGCTGATGCGGTCGATATCGGCCATGGTGAAATCCAGCTCCGCCTCTTGGGCCGCGGCCAGCAGATGCAGCACAGTATTGGAGGAACCGCCCATGGCCACGTCCAGGGCCATGGCGTTTTCAAAGGCCTTGAAGTTGGCTATGGCCCGTGGCAGCACCGACGCATCGTCCTCGAAATAGTGACGTTTGGTCAGCTGCATTACCCTGCGCCCGGCTTCCAAAAACAGTTCGCGGCGATCGCTGTGGGTCGCCAGCAGGGAGCCGTTGCCGGGCAGCGACAGACCCAGGGCCTCGGTGAGGCAGTTCATAGAATTGGCGGTAAACATGCCCGAGCAACTACCGCAGGTGGGACAGGCGCTGCGCTCGATGCGCTCGCTGTCGGCATCCGACACGCTGGCATCGGCGGCGGCCACCATGGCATCCACCAGGTCGAGCTTGATGAGCTTGTCCGACAACCGGGTCTTGCCCGCTTCCATGGGGCCGCCGGAGACGAATACCACGGGGATATTGAGCCTCAGGGCCGCCATCAGCATGCCGGGGGTGATCTTGTCGCAGTTGCTGATGCACACCAGGGCATCGGCGCAGTGGGCATTGACCATGTACTCGACGCTGTCGGCGATAAGCTCCCGCGACGGCAGCGAATACAGCATGCCGCCGTGGCCCATGGCGATACCGTCGTCCACGGCTATGGTGTTGAATTCCTTGGCCAGCCCGCCCGCCTCTTCGATGGCCGAGGCCACCAGGGCGCCCATGTCCTTCAGGTGTACGTGACCGGGCACAAACTGGGTGAAAGAGTTGGCAATGGCAATAATGGGTTTGCCGAAATCTGAGTCTTTCACACCTGTTGCACGCCACAGGGCGCGGGCGCCGGCCATGTTGCGGCCTTCGGTACTGGTGGCGGAGCGTAATTTAGCCATGGGGATTCCTTCACTGTTAATTCAATTGGGTTTATCGGGCACGAGTCAGGCGCTGGCCACCTTGGATAATGCCACAGGACTCAGCACCCGGCAGCCGGTGACGTCCACCAGCTTATTGAGCTGGTTTGAAAGCAGTTCGATGGCACGCTCGCTGTCGACCTCCATATCGAGGGCCACGCTGTTGTCGGTCAGGCGCATATTCATGCAGGTCACGCGAAAGCCGCGGTGACGGGTGACACGCAATACCCGCTCAACCACCTCGGGACTGTGTTGTAAGGTTACTTCCAGATGCTGGATCATGTGCGTTTCTCCATCTCTTCCATCAAGTCACTGTTGGCGGCTCAGAGCGTTACCGCGGTACAGAGCCAAAGGTTATTGCTGTCATTCATTGCCACACTGAAAATCTGCTCGCCTAATTCGGGGCTCTGCCCTAAACATGCTGGCAGACGCCGGATCATGTACTTTTCTCCATCTCTTCCATCATGTCGCTGTTGGAGGCGCCCGGCGGCACCAGAGGCCAAACGTTATAGCTGTCGTCTATCGCCACGTGCAGCAGGAAGGGGCCGGGGCTGGCCAGCATGTCGTCCAGGGCCTGCTCCACCTCGTCGGCGGCGAATATGGTCTTGCCGGGGATATCAAAGGCCGAGGCCAGGGTGACGAAATCCGGGTTATCGGACAGGTCGGTTTCGCTGTAGCGCTGCTCGAAAAACAGCTGCTGCCACTGCTTGACCATGCCGAGCTTCTGGTTGTCTATCAGCAGTATCTTCACCGGCAGGCCGCGGCGCTTGATGGTGGTCAGCTCCTGCACATTCATCATAAAGGAGCCGTCACCGGACACAGTGACCACGGTCGCGCCGGGGCGGGCCATCTGGGCGCCTATGGCCGCCGGCAGGCCAAAGCCCATGGTGCCGAGGCCGGCGCTCGACAGATGATCTTCGGGGCGGCGGAAATACATGTGCTGGGCCACCCACATCTGGTGCTGGCCCACATCGCAGCTGACCACACTGTCCTGGGGCAGTTTGGATGCCAGGCGCCTGAGCAGCGCCGGGGCATAGATAAGATTGCCATCCTGGCGATACTGCCATTGATGATCCCGGGCCAGTTCGGCCACCTCCGCCAGCCAGGAGCCTATGTCCAGCGCTTGTGCCAGCTTGGGCAACAGCGAACGCAGCTCTCCGGCCATGGCCACATCGGGGCGGCGCAGCTTGCCGAGTTCGGCGGCATCTATGTCCAGATGGATCACCTTGGCCTTGCTGGCAAAACTGTCGAGACGGCCGGTCACCCTGTCATCGAAGCGGGCTCCCACCACCAGCAGCAGGTCACATTCCTGCACCGCCAGATTGGCGGCCTTGCCGCCGTGCATGCCGAGCATGCCCAGATAACCCGGCGTGTCGTGGGCAATGGCACCCAGCCCCTTGAGGGTGGCTACCGAGGGCATGCCGGTCACCCGGATAAAGTCCCGCAGGGGTTCCACGGCGCCGGCCATGCCCACCCCGCCGCCCACGTACAGCATGGGCTTGCGGGACTGCGAGAGCAGCTGTCTGGCGGACTGGATATCGGCCTCTGCCGCCTTGGGCTCAGGGCTCAGGGCCAACAGCGGCGCGCGGTATTCCAGCCGTCCCAGCTGTATGTCTTTGGGGATGTCCACCAGCACGGGACCGGGGCGCCCGGAGGCGGCGATGTCGAAGGCGCGGTACAGGGTCGGCACCAGATCTTCCAGGCGCTGCACCATAAAGCTGTGTTTGGTGCAGGACAGGCTCATGCCCAGCAGATCCACTTCCTGGAAGGCATCCGTGCCTATGACGGCGGTGGATACCTGGCCCGTGATGGCCACCAGGGGCACAGAGTCCAACATGGCATCGGCCAGGGCGGTGATCAGGTTGGTGGCACCCGGGCCAGAGGTGGCGAAGCAGACCCCGGTCTTGCCGCTGGCGCGGGCATAGCCCACAGCGGCAAAGCCGGCGCCCTGCTCGTGGCGACAGAGTATGTGTTCCAGCTCGTGGCCCACCAGGGCGTCGTAGATGGGCATGATGGCGCCGCCGGGATAACCGAATACCGTGGTGACTCCATGGGCGGCCAACACCTTGATAACCGCATCCGCTCCCCGCATCGTCTGTACTTCCATCGTCCTGTCCTGCCTTGTGGGCTGAGCCCTGATTTATCAGCGAATTTTTATTGGTTCTTAAACGAGAAACCCCCCGGTCCTTTCGGAGCGGGGGGTCTCTTGCAACTTCTTTCCTGGTTAAGGTCTGTCAGTTTGCCATGGGCCGCCCCCGCTGTGATTTAATAATCACGACGGTAATAATCACGAGAATGAGCTTGGCAGCCAGGTTCAACACTATTGACACTTTCCTTTAATTCTTGGGCCGGTAATTCTTGCAGCCTTTGGGGCGAGCCTTAAGCTTTAGCACAAGATCCCAGCGGATCACAACAGCAAAGTTTCATCTTAAAAAAGATTCAGCTTCCCTGCCGAGACAATGCAAGCAACACAAACTAAAAAACATCTGAAATTTTCCGCAATCTTTTCAATTGCCTTTCGTTGGCAGCCTCACCTTGAAAGCGGGCTGCCGATGACTGCAATGCCGGCCGGGGCTGGCGAAATTTATTGGGCCGCGTTGATGCGCTTCATATCTTTCATGTAACCGCGCAGCTCGGCGCCTATGTATTCCACCGCTGTGTTGCGGATGGCGTCGTTGACCTCGATCAGGCGGCGATTGTCGACGCCATTGCCCTGGTCCTTGAGGCCGGCACCCAAAAATTCCGGCGACATGGCGTTCACATAGTCGCGCAGCAAGGGCACGGCGGCGTGATTGAACAGGTAGCAACCGTATTCGGCGGTATCCGAAATCACCACGTTCATCTCGTACAGACGCTTGCGCGCTATGGTGTTGGCGATGAGCGGGGTCTCGTGCAGCGACTCATAATAGGCCGACTCTTCAATGATGCCTGCGGCCACCATGGTATCGAACGCCAGCTCAACCCCGGCCTTGATCATGGCCACCAGGAAGATGCCCTTGTCGAAATAGGTCTGCTCGTCGATGGCTTCGCTGCAGGTCGGTGCCCGTTCAAAGCCGGTTTCGGCGGTCTCGGCGCGCCAGCGCAGCAGGTTGGCGTCGTCATTGGCCCAGTCCGCCATCATGGTGCGGGAGAATTCGCCGCTGATGATGTCGTCCATGTGCTTTTCAAACAAGGGCGCCAGTATTTCTTTCAATTCTTCTGCCATATCAAAGGCTTTGATCTTGGCTGGGTTGGACAGGCGATCCATCATATTGGTGATACCGCCGTGCTTGAGCGCCTCGGTAACCGTCTCCCAACCCTGCTGGATCAGCTTGGCGGCATAGCCAGGCTCGAAACCGTCGGCCACCATCTTGTCATAGCCGAGGATGGCACCGGTCTGCAGCATGCCGCAGAGTATGGTCTGCTCGCCCATCAGATCCGACTTCACCTCGGCGATAAAGGAAGAGTGCAGTACCCCGGCGCGATCGCCACCGGTGGCGCTGGCATAGGCCTTGGCGATCTCCAGACCATCCCCCTTGGGATCGTTCTCAGGATGCACTGCGATCAGTGTCGGCACCCCGAAGCCGCGCTTGTACTCTTCACGCACCTCGGTACCGGGACACTTGGGCGCCACCATGATGACGGTAATGTCGGGACGCACCTGCATGCCTTCTTCGACAATGTTGAAGCCGTGGGAATAGGACAGGGTTGCGCCCTGTTTCATCAGCGGCATCACGGCCTTGACCACATTGGTGTGCTGCTTGTCCGGGGTCAGGTTCAGCACCAGATCGGCATCAGGAATCAGCTCTTCAAAGCTGCCAACCTTGAAGCCGTTGTCTGTGGCTTTTTTCCAGGAGGCACGCTTCTCGGCAATGGCTTCGGCACGCAGGGCATAGGAGATATTCAGCCCTGAGTCACGCATGTTCAGCCCCTGGTTCAGGCCCTGGGCACCGCAACCGAGGATGACAATGTTCCAGTCCTTGATGTAGTCGCAGCCATTGGCAAATTCACTGCGATCCATAAAACGACATTGGCTCAGCTGGGCCAGCTGTTGGCGCAAATTCAAGGAGTTAAAGTAATTTGCCATAGTGAATTTTCCATCTATCAATTCTGTGACGACAGCGCGGCCTTAACCGCCTGTGATTGCAAAACACTATAGTCCAGAGTTAGCATTGCTTAAAATGATATAATCGAAACTTGTCGTTGCACTTTTCGCAACACAAAGAGTTGCGACACAAACAATTGCAACATAAGAGTGGTCAGCCAAGGGGAGTTCAGGCCATGGATATCCGCGAAATCCAGCTATACCTGCATCTGTGTGACACCCTGCATTTCGCCCGCACCGCAGAGCAGATGCATGTGAGCCCCTCCACCCTGAGCCGGGCCCTGCAACGGTTGGAGCAACAGGCCGGTTGTCGCCTGCTGGAGCGGGACAATCGCAGCGTGCGTCTGACCCGGGGCGGCGAGGAATTCCGCCGCTTTGCCGCCGAAACACTGGCGGGCTGGCAGCAACTGAGGAGCCGGCTCGATCCCAATCAGCAGCAGCTGCGGGGCTTGCTCAATCTCTATTGCTCTGTGACCGCCGCATACAGCCACCTGCCGGCGCTGCTGGACAGGTTCCGCCGCGAACACCCCCTGGTGGAGATAGTGCTCAATACCGGGGATGCGGCCAACGCCATGGCCGAAGTGCAGCAAAACCGCGCCGATATTGCCATCGCGGCTTTGCAGGATCCCTTCCCCGACAGCCTGCATTTTGCCCCCATGGACACCATACCCCTGACCGTCATAGGGCCGCAGATCCCTTGCCGGGTGCGGGAGTTATTGGAAGAAAGCGAGATCCCCTGGGACAGGTTGCCCTTTATCGTGCCCGAGCATGGCCCGGGCCGGAAGCGCATCGACAATTGGTTCAAGGCCATGGGCATAGGGGCGAATATTTACGCCAAGGTATCGGGCCACGAGGCCATAGTGTCCATGGTGGCACTGGGATGCGGGGTCAGCGTCAGCCCCGAAGTGGTTGTGCAGCACAGTCCGATGCGCGACCGGATTGCACTGCTGCCGAGCCCAGTGGCCATACCGCCCTTCGAGCTCGGCTGTTGCTGCAAGGCAAAACGCCGGGACGATCCCCTGATAGCCGCCTTTCTGGCGGCCATTGGCTCAGCGAAATAGCTCAGGCTGGTGCTTAATCTTCGACCGGCTCGATGCGAGTTACCAGCAGCTGGTCGACCTTGTAGGCGTCTATGTCGACCACCTCAAACTTGTAGCCGTTAAAGACCACAAAGTCGGTACGCTTGGGGATCTTGCGCAGCATGTACATCATGAAACCGGCTATGGTCTCGTAGTTCTGACTGTTGGGGAAATGGTCTATGTTGAAGGCCCGCATCACATCAGTGATTGGCGTAACCCCGTCCACCAGCCAGGAAGAGGCGTCCCGGGCCACTATCTGCTCTTCACCTTCCGCCAGCACCCAGGTACCCATCACTGCGCTTTGCAGATCGTTGGTGGTCACTATACCGACCACCAGGGCGTATTCGTTCATCACCACGGCGAAATCGGCGCGGTTGTTTTTGAAGTAATCCAGGGCCTCGGACAGGCTCAGGGTGTCGGGAATGATGGGGCAGGTATGTACCAAAGAAGTATCCTTGAGGCTCATGCTCTGACCGTTGATCACCCGGATCAGTAGCTCCTTGGCATCCACATAGCCCTTGATGGCATCCAGCTGACCATCACAGACCAGAAACTTGTTGTGGGGGTCGTTGGCTATCTTCTGCTTGATGTCGTCCTCTGAATCGCTGAGCAGGAAGTACACCAGACTCTCCCGGGCCGTCATGGCCGAGGTCACCGGCACTGTCTGCATCTCGAACACGTTTTCCATCATCTGCTGCTCGCCCTTGTCGAGCACCCCGGCCTCGGCTCCGGCATCCATCACGGCATAGATATCATCGGAGGTGATTTCATCGTTGCGCACCGTCGGGATCTGCAACAGGCGGAACAGGCCATTGGCCAGACTGTTGAACAGCCATACCAGAGGCCGCAGCACAGAGATGCAAAACCCGATGGGCGTCACCAAAGTCACGGCCACCCGCTCGGGCAGGGCCATGGCGATACGCTTGGGCATCAGATCCGCCAGCAAAATAAACAGGCTGGTCACCAGCAGGAAGGACAGCAGGAAGCTCAGCTGATTGACCCAGGCCTCCGACACCCAGGGCGAAATCAACTTGTTGATATGGGGCGTAAAGGCCGATTCACCGACGATACCGCCCATGATGGCCACGGCATTGAGACCTATCTGAACCACGGTGAAAAAACTGCCCGGATGAGCCTGCAGTGCCAGTACCCGCTCGGCCCTGTCGTCGCCCTCGTCGGCCATTTGCCGCAGACGGATTTTGCGCGATGCCGCCAGGGCAATCTCGGACATGGAAAAGAAACTGCTGACGCCAATCAGCAGCAGAATAATCACAGCATTATCGAAAAAGCTCATGTTTCACCTTGCCAAAGCCCCGGGCCCTCCCGGGGCGTGTGCCCATCCGGCCGCGCCTGCAGTCTGCCCGGAAAGCATGACGCTTGTGTGTCCGGGCGGCCAAATTTTTGCCACCCGGTCATTTTGCCTGTGCCCGGGTGTAAAAAGCCAGCCCCAAGGCTCTGAGTCCTGAGGAATTATGTCTGTTTAGCCGTGGTAACAGCAATAGTTGGGATTGAGACCTGGCTGGTGAAAGTTGCGGTTGAGCCGTCAGATGTGCTGCGGGGAAGGCATGCACCCGCACAGGCTCAACCTCTGGGACAATATAGACAATAATTGGGTTTGGGGCCTATCTGGGGGATGGTTGCGGCTGAGCCGTCTGATGTGCTGCGGAGAACGCATTCACCCGCACGCCGCAAGCAATCAGCTTCTGGGACGATAGGGGCAATAATTGGGTTTGGGGCCAATCTGGGGATGGTTGCGACAGGTCTCGGGTCGCTTGTCATAGATGGTGCAGCGGCGGCTGTGCCTGTCCAGATACAGGCAATCATCATTGGCCATCCGCGCCAGGGTAAAGATGCCGGTCTTGTGGCTGAAACTGTCAATGATGCGCGCCTTTTGCAATCTTTTGGCTATGCCCTTGAGGTCATCGGCCTCGAAGGGATCCACCAGCTCCATCCGCACCAGATCGCTGACCTTCACCTCCACCGGCAGGGTGCAACAGGTGGCATGACAATCATTGCAAAGATTTTTGCGGTACTTCTGCCAGGTGGACAGATCGTCAATATTGAATGTCATCGGTGCTTTGGCCATGGGAACTCCTGGTGCTGCGGCCGGCCATTATAATGGTGGGCTTCGGCCCCCACCAGCCCCTTGTATGCCCTTGTGCGCCGCAGAGACTATACTCAAGTCACCTGCGGCCTCCTCCCTTTGGTGGATATGAATACTCTCGCTTTTATTCTGGTGCTCGCCGGCCTGCTGGGATTGCTGTTTGCCCTGCCGCGCATCTATCAGATATGTCGGGTGCCCGAGTGCAGCCAGCAGGGCTGGTATGTGCTGCTGGCCTTGGTATGCCTGTTTGTGTTGGGCTATATCGGCTTTTTGTGGCTGCTGAGCGCCCAGAATACCGGCCAGCTGGAGATGATAGTCGCCTTTATCTTTTTTGGCGGTGGCGGCTTTGTGTTCCTGGTCAGCGAGCTGAGCGGCCAAACCATGAAGCAACTGCTGTGGACCCTGGAAGAAAAAGACTATCAGGCCAATCACGATCACCTCACCGGCCTGCCCAACCGCCACGCTTTTTATGCCGCCATTACCGCACTGTTGGCCAGCAAGCCGGGGCAATTTGCCTGCCTGATGATGGATCTTGATGATTTCAAGGTGATCAACGATACCTGCGGTCACCACGTGGGGGATTTGGTACTGGTGGAAGTGGCAGAGCGAGTCAGCAGCCATGTACCAGAGGGCGCCCTGGTGGCACGTTTGGGGGGGGATGAACTGGCCATTCTCTTGCCCAAGGGTGAAGCCGTGGATGCCATAGCCCTGGCTGAGATGCTGCAAGACTTGCTCAAGCAGGACATCATCATTGGCAGTCACAGACTGGCGGTCAGTACCAGCGTCGGCATCGCACTTTTCCCAGAGCATGGTGAGGACAAGAAATACCTGCTCAAGCATGCCGATATCGCCATGTACTATGCCAAACGCAACGACAAGCGTTGGCAAATGTACGAACCGCACCAAAAACTGCACCCGCTGCCATCCGGCGCCAACTGGTCGGATACCTAATGCTCTTCCCATTCGGCGCGATTACGCCCCAGCGCCTTGGCCCGGTACAGGCAGGCATCGGCGCGGCCCATGGCATCGCGCACCGAATCCACCCCAAGTAAATTCACCACCCCCAGACTCAGGCTGACCCGACCATGGGGTGAAGCACCGTGGGGAATATTCAGCTCCCGCACGGCATCAAGCAGCCGCTGCGGCAGTTGCCGGCACACCTCGGGCGCCTGCCCGGGACAGACGGCGGCAAACTCCTCACCACCGATACGGGCCAACAGGGCATCTTCCGGCAGCGCCTGTTTCAGGGCCTGGGCCAGCCGTCTGAGCACCTCATCCCCGGCCGGATGGCCATAGCTGTCGTTGTAATGTTTGAAAAAGTCCACATCCATCATCAACAGCAGCGCCTCGGTTCCGAGCGCCTGCTCCAGACGCGCACTGAAGGGCCGCCGGTTCACCAGTCCGGTCAGTTCATCTGTGGCCGCCTGCTTCGCCAGCCGGGCATTGGCCCTGAGCAATTGCCTTTGCAATAACAGCATCTGCCCTTCCCTGCGCCTGCGGATCAGCAGGGCATTGAGGGTGGCAGCAAATTGGGTCAGCAACTGGGATTTGTCATCATTCCACTCCAGGTGGCCACTGACCTGAGCCAGGGCCAGCACCCCCACCAAAGCATCGCCGTCCATGATGGCAAATCCGGCGATACCCCGGATCCCCAAGCTTGACAGTTCCCGATACTCTTCGGGCCAGCGCCCGGATATGGACTCCACATCTTCGATGATAATCATGCTGTTATTGGTAAATCGCCGTTTCAGGCGCGCCACATCCGTCAGCTGCTCATCGGCGGATTGGGCATTGGGAATACAGGACCAAAAGGCCCGGTAGTGCAAGCGGTCATCCTCAAACTCCACCACACTGACCCGCTCCACCTGCAGCAATTCACCGATTTGTCGCACCACCTGTGCCAGCAAAGATGCAATATCGTCCACAGACACATTGAGGAAGCTGAGGGAAATCTGCGCCAGCTGCCGATTGGCGTCCGTCTGCCAGCGCAACCTGGCGGTGCGCTCCTCCACTGTCTGGCTCAGCTCCTGCTGGTGCCGGGTCAGGGCCCGCTGCTGACGCCGCACCAGGGCATAATCGTGACGCATCCTCTGGTACATTCGGCTAAATGCTTGAGCCACCAAGCCTATCTCATCCCGAGATTCGGCCACTTTGGGATCCAGCCGCAACTTGGTCAGTTCGCTCAGGTTTATCCCGTCGGCAAAGTTCGCCAGCGCCTCGACCCGGCGAACTATCAGACGATTGGCCAGAGTGAGGATGACATAGATGACCAACAGCATCTTGAGGCCGTTACCCAACACTATCACCATCACCTCACGCCCCAGTTGCAGGTAAATCTGCTGGCGGTCAAGGGCCACTGTCAGCTCGGCTATGGCTTGCTCCTGAATGCTGAGCGGGTAATGCAGCAGCAGATATCTATGTCCGGGATCGACGGGCACGCCCTGCCCCAGGTTGAGATAAACCCCGTCACGGCTGGCGAGCTCAAGGCCACTGACCGAGGGCAAGACGCCAACCCCGGAGACCAAATCCTTGAGCAAGGGCTGGTCCACATCCCACAGGGCGTGGGACATGCTGGGTAAGAGCGAGCGGGTGTACCTGTCGATGTCGGCTACCGCATTGTCGAGTGCCGAATGATAATTCCACCACAGCTGAACCATGATGGTCAGCAGGGCAAACAGACTGCTGACCCCCACTATGGTGAAGGTCATCTTGGAGCCTATGCTGTTACGACTCCGCCTCATGATGGCGTCTCCATGGTCAATGTCAGCGTCAGCAGTGCCTGCCAATCTCTCTGTTCCAGGGCATTGAACATGGGGGTATCGGGCTCCAGCAACCAAAACAGCTGCGGCAAGTCCCCGGGGTAAATACCAGTGTCCCTGTGGCGCTTCAATCTGGCGAGCGCCACGGCCGCGGTCAGCAGGTGACCTCCGGCAAGCACGCTGAGGTCTCCTTTACGCCGCAGTGCCAACGCCTTGGCCGAAGTATTGAAGCTGCTGAAAAAGATATCTTTTCCGGGTACTTTTCCCGCTTCCTGCGCGGCCCTCAAGGCGCCGAACAACATATGGTCATTGGCTGTCCACACCAGTGCCAATGCCGGATAGCGCACCAACAACACCTTGAACTGCTGATAACTGCGCTCCTCCTGCCACAGACCGTAAATAGTCTGGGTTACCTCGGCCCCCTGCTGCAGTACCGCCTCGGCGCCGCGGGTACGCTCCACCGAGGCCGGGGTCAGCCTGTCACCGGAGATCAGCAGCGCCAGGGGGCGGGACAGTGCGGCACGCGCCAGCAAGGCTGTCGCCGTCTGCCTGCCTATGGCCTCATTGTCCGGCACCAGTCCAGGCAACAAAAACCTTTGCCAATGGGGATCTTTGAGCAATTTACTGCGCTCCCCCAGACTGATGTCGTTGAGCACAAACTGCACGTACACCGGCTTGCCATATAGAGCCTCCAACATGCTCAGGCCGGTGCTCTTTTCGTTCACCAAAATGACATAACGGGGCAACTCCCGAGCGGCAGCCAGTCGCTGCACCTGATTGATCATCTGGAAATGATTGCGTTCGGCGTGTTCGGTCAGTAATTGCAGTTGCAGTTCAGCGGCGGCCTCCTGCAACAGGCTGTCCACATCGCCCCAAAAGCTTTCATCAGCCCGTCCCGGGTTGAAAAACACCACATCCGGCGCGCACCAGGCCGGCGTTATAAAGACTAAGCAACAGAACAACCAGAGTTTTTGCATACTGACCTCCCGCCTAAGAAGCATAGTGCACCACGGCGTCGAGGGCCTGCTACACTCATGCCAATGCCGACTGACAAAAGGACTTGTTAATGGGGATCGCCTGTGTTGCCACCCGGGCCAGTTTGGGCGTCGAAGCCCCGGCCGTAATGGTGGAGGTGCATTTGGGCAATGGCTTGCCCGCATTCAATCTGGTGGGCCTGCCGGAGGCCTCGGTCAAGGAAGCCCGGGAGCGGGTACGCAGCGCCCTGGTCAATGCTGGCTTCGAGTTCCCGATGCGCCGCATCACAGTCAATCTGGCGCCGGCGGACTTGCCCAAGCAAGGTGGCCGCTACGATTTGCCCATAGCCCTTGGCATACTCGCCGCCTCGGGCCAGATCCCGCTTGCCAGCCTCAAGGAGCGGGAGTTTGTCGGCGAGCTGGCCCTCACAGGTGAAATCCGTCCCTGCCAGGGGCTGTTGCCTGTGATCATCGCCGCCCGCCAGGCGGGTCGCAGCCTGATATTGCCCCAGGATAACCGCCTTGATGCCGAACTGGTGGGCTACCCCCATATCCACCTGTGTTGCCAATTGCCGCAGCTGACGGCTTTTCTCCACGGCCAGCAGCAGCTGCCGGGACTGAGTGTCGGCACCGAATGGCTGGATGAAGCGCCACCACACCCGGGCCCCTGCCTCAGCGAAGTCATAGGCCAGTATCAGGCCAAACAGGCGCTGGAAATTGCCGCCGCCGGAAATCACAATTTATTGATGCTGGGTCCCCCGGGTACGGGCAAGACCATGTTGGCCAGCAGGATAATGTCGCTGCTGCCACCGCTTAACTACGAGGAAGCGCTGGAGGTGGCGGCGCTGCATTCGGTGGCGGGCATGAGCATAGCGCCGCAGAAATTCCAGCAGCGGCCATTCCGGGCACCGCATCACACCAGTTCGGCCATATCCCTGGTGGGTGGCGGCAGTATTCCGAGACCCGGTGAAATATCCCTCGCCCACCGCGGCGTATTGTTTCTCGACGAGTTGCCGGAATTTCCCCGCCGGGTACTGGATTGTCTGCGCGAACCCATGGAGACCGGCGAGGTGGTGATTTCCCGCGCCGCCGCCAAACTCACCTTTGCCAGCCGCTTTCAGCTGATCGCCGCCATGAACCCCAGCCCCTGTGGCAGCAGCGATGCCGACAGCCGCGCCAGTATTGAGCAGATAAACCGTTATCTGGCCCGTCTGTCGGGCCCCTTTCTCGACAGATTCGACCTGTCCATCGAGGTGCCGCGACTGCCCGCCGGCACCCTCAGCAAACAGACAAGCACAGGTGCCACCTCGGCCGAACTGGCCCAGCGGGTGCGCCGGGCCAGGGAAACCCAGCTGGCCCGGGCCGGGGTGCTCAACAGTGACCTGTCCGGCAAGCAGTTGCAGCAGGCGGGCTTTGCCGCTGCGGATCTGCAATTCCTGGAACAGAGCGTCAATCGCCTCGGGCTGTCGGTACGCAGCTTTCACCGCCTGCAGCGGGTGGCACGCACCATAGCCGACCTGGACCAGAGTATTCAGGTGGAGCGCCGCCATCTGGCCCAGGCCCTGGGCTACCGCGCCATGGACCGCTTGTTGGCGGGATTGAGGCAGCATTAATCCACCCAAGAATGTCAATTTATCTGCCGCGAAAGCCAACTTGGGTAACGCGAACGCCAACCGGGGTAAAGAGATGTAAAGCTGTGTAAACCGGGCAGCCAAGGGCAGTTTCGACGTCTAACATTCCGACAACAATGGTCGCAACCAGGTCGTATTGTTAGGTGAATATCATGAAACTAAAAATAACCGTTCAAACCCTGCTGGTTGCCCTGCCAGCGCTGACCAGCCTGGCCTCCCAGGCTGCCAATATCCCCCTGAGCCAGATGCCGGTCCCAGTTCCGGCAGACAATCCCATCACAGAATCCAAACGCCAGTTGGGCAAGATCCTGTTCTGGGACGAGCAGTTGTCCAGCGACGATACCGTCGCCTGCGGCTCCTGCCACAAGGCTGCCGCCGGCGGCGCCGATCCCAATCCCGCCGCCCACCCGGGCCCAGATGGGCTGTTTGGAACCGAGGATGACACCCTCGGTTCCCACGGGATACGTCACTACGACGCCAACCTCAACCTGGTGGCCGATGCCAGCTTTGGTTTTCAGCCCCAGGTGACGGGCCGGGCCACGCCCTCCTTTATCAATGCCGCCTTTGCCAATGAGCTGTTTTGGGATGGCCGCGCCTCGGCCAGCTTCAGCGACCCCCTCAATCCGTCGCTGGAACTCTTGCCGAACCGGGCGGCGCTGGAAAGTCAGGCCGTGGGGCCGATACTCAGCAGCATCGAAATGGCGGCCAGCGATCGCAGCTGGAACGATGTCACCACCAAGCTGGCCCGGGTAACCCCGCTGGCACTGGCGAGCAATATTCCCGCCGACATAGCCCCGGCAATCGCCGCCGGCCAGAGCTACCCCGAGTTATTTGCCGCCGCCTTTGGCGACAGCAATATTACCCCGGCCAGGATCGCCATGGCCATTGCCACCTATGAGCGCACCCTGGTAGCAGATCAGACCCCCTGGGATCGCTTTATCGCAGGCGACGCAACGGCCATGACCCAGAGGCAAATTGCCGGCTGGGAATTGTTTGATGGCCAGAGCCTGTGCGGTCGCTGCCACGTGCCACCGCTGTTCAGCGACAACCGCTTCTACAATCTCGGCCTGCGCCCGGCGGCTGAGGACATAGGCCATATGCTGGTCACGGACAACAGCCGTGATTATGGCCGCTTCAAGGTGCCGTCGCTGCGCAATCTGGGGCTCAGGCCGGCACTGATGCATGTGGGTTGGGTAACCGATGCCCGCGATGCCATCGCCTTCTATAACAGCAATGCCGATGCCGCCAATGGCATTGCCAACCGCCATCAGCAGTTTCACGAAGATCAGTCCGGTATTCCCACGGCCACCCCGGGTGTCACTGTGCCCTACAGCAACCTGTCGCTGGCTTCCGGCAATGAGCGCGCCCAGGAGAACGTTGCCGATTTCCTTGCCAATGCCCTGACCGACCCCAGGGTGGCGACCGAGACCTTCCCATTCGACCGCCCCACCCTTGGCAGCGAGCGGCGCCACAATATGTCGTCGGCGCTGGCCTTTATGAGCTACAACATAGGCGGCGCCGATTGGCAAAGCAGCCGGGCTGAAGCCATTGCCAGTGTCATCAACAGCAGCCTGGCCGATCTGGTGGCACTGCAGGAGGCCGGCGCAACCCCACTGCAACAGCTGCAGCCCTTGCTGAATTCAAGCTACGCCCTGGCCGATGTGGGCAGCAACGGCATGCCCTTGCTGTACAACAGCCAAAAGCTGCATCTGCTGCAATCCGGCAGCAGCGCTCCCGGCGACATGCTGTTCTGCACCGCAGAGCGCTTTATCAACTATGCCCTGTTCCAGGATAAGCAAAGCGGCAGCCAGTTTTTAATCTTCAACACCCACTTCTGCGCCCCGCAGGCCACTGAGCTGCCCAGCGGCTACAGCGCCGCCGAGGTCAATTTGCAGCACGCCGGAGCGCTGGCGAACTTTGTCGCCAAAATCGGTGCCAGTTGGCAAGTGCCTGCCGTGGTTGCCGGGGATCTCAATGCCACGGAAAACTCGGCCACCATGGAGTACCTGCTCGGCACTGGGCAGATTGACGGCAATCCGACCCCAGCGCCGCTGGCCGACAGTTGGAGCCAGGCCCAAGGGTCCAATCACAGTGGCGTGGACTGGCTGCTTTACCTTGCAAACGGACAACAACTGCTGGGAGCCCAACGCCTGATCAACAGCATCACGGAAGCGGCATCGGATCACTTCCCCATGACAGCCGCCCTGATATTTAACAGTAAGGTCTTTAACAGCCAGGGCAATGGCAGTGACGACACGGATGCCGATGGCGTGCCTGATAATGAAGATGCTTTCCCCTTCAATCCGGCCGAATGGCTCGACACAGACAACGATGGCATAGGCAACAATGGCGACAGCGACGATGACAATGACGGAGTAACGGACAACGAGGATGCCTTCCCACTCAATGCCGCCGAGTGGCTCGACACAGACAACGATGGCATAGGCAACAATGGCGACAGTGACGATGACAATGACGGAGTAACGGACAACGAGGATGCCTTCCCACTCAATGCCGCCGAGTGGCTCGACACTGACAGCGATGGCATAGGCAACAATGGCGACAGCGACGATGACAATGACGGAGTAACGGACAACGAGGATGCCTTCCCACTCAATGCTGCCGAGTGGCTCGACACTGACAGCGACGGCATAGGCAACAATGCCGACAGCGACGATGATAACGATGGGGTGCCGGACGCGACCGATGCCTTTCCCCTGGATCCCAGTCGCAGTCAGGCTGCCGGCAGCACCGACGGCAGTGATGCATCGGGCAGCGGCGGCGCCTTCAGCCCCTGGCTGCTACTCTTGAGCTTAATCGCCACGGGACGTCGGCGACAGGAGTAAGGGGAGACAGCAGATGCCGGGGATTCAGATCATCGAGGGCGACATCACCGGGGCCAGGGTGGATGCCATTGTCAATGCCGCCAACGGCCGTCTGCTGGGTGGCGGTGGTGTCGATGGCGCCATTCACAGGGCGGCCGGTCCGGCACTGCTGGAGGCCTGCCGCAGCCTGCCCGAACGCAATGGCATCCGCTGTCCCGTGGGCGAGGCCAGGATCACGGCGGCAGGCAAACTGGCCGCCCGTTATGTGATCCACACAGTGGGCCCCATTTACTCCGCCGATGCGGATCCCGCCGGGCATCTGGCCTCGGCCTACCGCAGCTCGCTGCGATTGGCCCTGGCCCATGGCTGTGTGAGTGTTGCCCTGCCCGCCATCTCCTGCGGCGTCTATGGTTATCCCCACCAAGACGCCGCCACCATTGCCCTTGGCGTTTGCCTGGAGCCCGAATTCAGCGCTTTGACATTGACCTTTTACCTGTTTGACCAAGGGCTGGCCCGGTTATGGCGCCAGACCCTGGCCAGTCTCAGTGCCAGCCCTAAAAACTAAAGCGCTGATCAGTCCTAAGATTGACGCTTCCAACGACTTTCAGAGCCTACCCGGGCCCCACACCAGCTTAAGATTGAGCCCTCCGGCAACTGCGGTTAACATAGGCCTCCGAATTTCGTACGGAGGACGCAATGGGCGCCATATTGACGCTGCTGAGAGGTTGCCTGGCATTTTTATGCTACGTGGCCAATACCCTGTTCTGGTTTGTGCCTATTTTGCTGCTGGGCTTGGTGAAACTGCTGCCCATAGATGCGCTGCGCACCTTGCTGTCCCACGGCATTGATGGCTGTGCCTCCGGCTGGATCAGTGTCAACGGCTTGATTGCCCGCCTGTGGCACCCCATCAGGATCAAGGTCAGTGGCGACGCTGCGCTGGACACCAGGGAATGGTACATGGTGATCGCCAATCACCAGTCCTGGGTCGATATTCTGGTGTTGCAGGGCGTACTGAACCGCAAGATCCCCTTCCTCAAGTTCTTTCTCAAGCAGCAGCTATTGTATGTGCCTGTGCTGGGACTGGCCTGGTGGGCGCTGGACTTCCCCTTTATGCGCCGCTACAGCACGGCGGAACTCAAGCGCAATCCCAAACTCAGGGGCAAGGATATAGAGATCACCCGTCGAGCCTGTGCCAAGTTCAAGCACAAGCCGGTGAGCGTGATGAATTTTGTCGAGGGCACCCGTTTTCGCCCCGAAAAGCACCAGAAACAGGGCTCTCCCTTCAATCACCTGCTCAGACCCAAAGCAGGAGGCATGGCCTTTGCGCTGTCGGCCATGGGCAGCCAGATCCACAAGCTGGTGGATGTGACCATTCACTACCCCGGCAAGGTGCCCAGCTTCTGGGACTATATTTCGGGCCAGGTCTATGAAGTGCGGGTGCACATTCAGGTCACCAATATTGATGACGGTTTGCGCGGCGACTATATGAACGACCGGGCCTTCAAGCAGCAATTCCAGGAGCGCCTCAACGCCATCTGGGTCGAGAAAGACAAGATCTTCGAACAATTGGCCACACAGGAGGCAAGGCAGCAAGATGTTTAATTTTTTACCCGGCCCGGTGCTGTTTCTGCTCAGTGCCTCGCTGCTTATCATCAATACCGCCCTGTGGGGCAGCCTGGTGTGCCTCGGTGGCCTGCTGAAGCTGGTGACCCCGGGCGAAACCGGCCGTAAATGGGTGTCGGCACTGATGAACCGCTTTATGTGGGCCTGGGCCAGCTGCAATGGCGGCATACTGTTTCTGATAGCCAAGATAGAATGGGACGTGCGGGGGCTGGAAAACCTGCAGCCCGATGGCTGGTACCTGCTGATCAGCAACCACCTGAGCGGTTTTGATATCGCGGCCCAGACCTATATCCTGCGCAACCACATTCCCATGCTGAAGTTCTTTCTCAAGAAGGAACTGATCTACGTACCCATCATGGGCCTGGGCTGCTGGGCGCTGGACATGCCCTTTATGAACCGCACCAGTCCGGAAAAACTGAAAAAGAATCCCAAGCTCAAGGGCAAGGATCTGGAAACCACCCGCAAGTCCTGCGAGAAGTTCCGCCATATTCCCACGTCCATCATCAACTACGTGGAAGGCACCCGGGTCACTGATGAGAAGCGCGCGCGGCAGAATTCACCTTACCGCCACCTGCTGAAACCCAAGGCCGGCGGCATTGCCTTCGCCCTGTCGGCCATGGGCGAGCAGTTCAATCAGCTGCTGAACATCACCCTGGTGTATCCCGACGCCCCCAAGGACATACTCATGGGCGTAATGCAGGGCAAGGTCAGCAAGGTAGTGATGCATATCGAGGCCCTGCCTGTGCCCCAGGTGGACGATAAGAGGTATTTCTCGCAGCCCGAATACCGCGCCGAGTTCCAGCGCTGGCTCAATGGTCTGTGGGAAGCCAAGGACACGCAAATCGACCAAATAATGCAAACCAATGACGCTAAAGCCTTTAATCAGCCAGCTCACAAGGAAACACATTAACTCTTGCTGGAAATGCCCCGGCGCCAAGAAGCCTTGGCGCCAATGGTTTTAATCACGTGCCAAGCTAGCCGTTAACTTTGCTTTCCCAGTCTGCCGCCCATTGCCGTAACGGATCAAGGGTGTCCATCAAGTCGGCGCCCAGTGCGGTCAGCACATAGCCATTGTCGGACTTCTCTATCAGCATGGCTTCCGTCAATTGCTTGACTCTTGAATTCATCACCGAAGGCGACATGCCGTCACACCTTTCCTGCAGTGACCTGAAGCTGCATGCCCCGCTGCGTAACTCCCACAGCAACCTCATATTCCATTTCCGGCCCAACAAATCGAACACCGCCATGATAGCGACCCCCGAATTTGAACCTCTTACAGTCTTTTTTGGTAATGGTGTATTCATCAGACTTGTGCTTCCAACTTGCGCTTCTAAATTAGTAGCGTTATTGTTGCTACGAAATAAGTAGCATCATGGTTCAAGATCAACAAAAGGTAAAGACGTTATGTATTTGGTAGACATGTGTTTCACCGAACCGGATAAGTTGACTGCCGAGCTCACGGCTCAACACAGGCAGTATCTGGCAAAGGAGTATGAATCGAATCGGCTGTTGTTCGGTGGTCGTAAAGTGCCCAGAACGGGTGGGATAATCATCTCCAGGCACGATACGGAGAAAGCACTCAGACAGATGCTGGATGCGGACCCCTTTATTCAGAGTGGGGCTGTCAGTTACACCATCACAGAATTTGTTCCTGTGATGGCCGCCGGAGAGTACAACAACCTGATAGCCTGACCTGCGGGGCGGAAATGCGCCCCTTACCGGTAAATCAGCTGATGCTGGAGGTAGATTCCAGGCGCGCCAGCTCGGCCGCGGCCTCATCCAGTTGCGCCTCGGTGAACACCTTGATGCCGTGGGCCTTGAGCAGGGCTGCGGTGACGCCATCGCCGTCGACAAGTTTTTTGCTGAAGCTGCCATCGTAAATCTGGCCGCTGCCACAGGAAGGGCTGCGGGCCTTGAGGATCGCAATGGCGACCTTCTCCCCCTGGGCCAATGCCAGGGCCCACTCGGCCCCCAGGGCAAATTCTTCACTGACATCTATACCGCCCCGGGTGATGACCCTTTCGCCGACACGCTCGGCGGCGGCCCTTGGGGTTGACAGCCCCCCGGCGCATTCCGGACACAGGGGCAGCAAACGCCCCTCCCGTTGCCAGCCGAGCCAACGTTCATCCTGTAACAGATTATCACCACCGTCGTAGCGCACTTTTTCACCCAACAAGCAGGCACTCACCAGAATTTTCTGCATACTTTGCTATTCAATCCACCCCACAGGCAATCTGGGATCCAGCATAACTGCTGTTGCCGCCACAGAAAAGCATCGGCGACAAAGGACTGAAAACAACAAGGATTGTCGACAATATTGATATAGAACAATTTTTAAATCGAATTGAGCAAACCCAATAAAGACAGCGACAATCAATATATATCAATATATTACAGAGCAAACATCTCGTAGTTAGACTTACGTCTACGTCAACACATTGTTGACAAAACTCCAGCCAGCAACTAACTTTTAGCCATTCGATGTCAACAATGGCAGCACAGATGTCAGTCAAAGACCTTGCCGAAATGCAGGAAAAGCCCGCCACCACCCTGGCAGATCAGGTGCTGGTCAGCATCCAGAACGCCATCATCAAGGGTGAGCTGGCCCCCGGCAGCAAGATCAATGAACAGGCCCTGGCCGCCCGCTACGGCATCAGTCGCGGTCCGACCCGCGAGGCCCTGCAGACCCTGGAGCGGCAACGCCTGGTGGTGCGCCTGCCACACGTGGGTGCCCGGGTCGCCCAGTTATCGGTGGAAGAGCTCAATGACCTCTACGCCCTGCGCAGCACCCTCGAGGCCATGGCCTGCGAGCTGGCGGCCCAGAGGATCACCGACGAGCAGCTGACCCGCCTCAGAGCGTTGTTGGCATCCCAGGAAGCGGCCCTCAAGGAAGGCGACACCTATTTCCAGGAACAGGGCGACGTCGACTTCCACTACCAAATCATCCAGGCCAGCGGCAACAAACACCTGCAGGAGACCCTGATTGGTGGTCTCTACCATCTGCTGCGCATGTACCGTTACCAGTGCAGCAACCGTGCCCGCCCCGTACGAGCCATCGCCGAACACAAACGCATAGTCGAAGCCATCGCCGCCCGCGATGGTGAGCTGGCGGCGCTGCTGATGCGCCGTCATATCGAAAAGGGCCGCCAGAATACCGAGGCGCGCCTGTTGGAACTCAAGGCCGAAGCCGAAGCATCGTTCAATGCGATGGGGCCAGGTCGCAGCAAACACCCAGAGGGAGAGACAGCATGACCCACAGCGCAGGAAAACGTTTCCGCGAGGCCCTGGCCCGCTCCAAGCCACTGCAAATTGTTGGCACCACCAACGCCTACTTCGCCCTGATGGCGGAACGTACCGGCTTCCAGGCCCTGTACCTGTCCGGTGCCGGTGTGGCCAACGCCTCATACGGTCTGCCGGATCTGGGCATGACCTCAATGAATGACGTGCTGATCGATGCCGGTCGCATCACCTCGGCCACCGAACTGCCACTGCTGGTGGACATAGACACAGGTTGGGGCGGCGCCTTCAACATCGCCCGCACCATCAAGGAGTTTGAAAAGGTGGGTGTGGCCGCCGTGCACATGGAAGACCAGGTATCCCAGAAGCGCTGTGGTCACAGACCCAACAAGGCCGTGGTCAGCACCGAAGAAATGGTTGACCGCATCAAGGCCGCCGTCGATGCCCGCACCGACGAGAACTTCGTGATCATGGCCCGTACCGACGCCGTGGCGGTGGAAGGTCTGGAAGCCGGTATCGAACGCGCCCAGGCTTACCTGGCGGCCGGTGCCGACATGATCTTCGCCGAGGCCCTGACCGAGCTGGATCAGTACCGCCGTTTCCGCGCCGCGGTGAATGCCCCAATACTGGCCAACATGACCGAATTCGGTCAGACCGAGCTGTTCAACAAGGAACAACTGGCCGAGGCCGGCGCCGACATGGTGCTTTATCCGCTGGGTACCTTCCGCGCCGCCAACCAGGCCGCGCTCAAGGTCATGCAGGCACTGATGAACGATGGCCACCAGCGCAATGTGCTGGACACCATGCAGACCCGCAAGGAACTGTATGACTTCCTGAACTATCACGCCTTCGAGGACAAGCTCGATCGCCTGTTCAACGAGCAGAAATAAGCGCATTACGAATAACCGGATTGCGCCATAGGCGCAACCGACACCGGCCTCTGTACTCTCTACTCCGTAACTTGGCCGGACTCGAATCAAACGAATCAAAAAACGAGGGAATGCAAGATGGCAGAAACAACTGAGAAGAAACTGAGCGGCGCCGGCCTCCGTGGTCAAAGCGCAGGTGAAACCGCCCTGAGCACAGTGGGCAAGTCCGGTTCCGGTCTGACCTACCGTGGCTACGATGTGAAAGACCTGGCCGAAAACGCCAGCTTCGAGGAAGTGGCCTTCCTGATCCTTTACGGCGAACTGCCCACCGAAGCGGAACTGAGCGCCTACCGCGCCAAGCTCAAGGGCCTGCGCGGCCTGCCACAGGCACTGAAAGAAGTGCTGGAGCGCATCCCCGCCAGCGCCCATCCCATGGACGTGCTGCGTACCGGTTGCTCCATGCTGGGTAACCTGGAGCCGGAAGAAGGTTTCGACGAGCAGTTCGACGTGGCCAACCGCATGCTGGCGGCCTTCCCCTCCATCATCTGCTACTGGTATCGCTTCAGCCACGACGGCGTGCGCATCGAGGTTGAGACCGATGACGAGCAGATCGGTGCCCACTTCCTGCACCTGCTGCACGGCAAGGCGCCTTCCGAGCTGCACGCCCGGGTGATGGACGTGTCGCTGATCCTCTATGCCGAGCATGAGTTCAACGCCTCCACCTTTACCGCCCGCGTTTGCGCCTCCACCCTGTCCGACATGCACTCCTGCGTGACCGGTGCCATTGGCTCACTGCGTGGCCCACTGCACGGTGGCGCCAACGAAGCCGCCATGGAACTCATTCAGGACATGCGCGACGAAGAGCACGCCCGAGAAGTGCTGATGGGCATGCTGGAGCGCAAGGAAAAGATCATGGGCTTCGGTCACGCCATCTACCGCGAGTCCGACCCACGCAACGCCATCATCAAGCAATGGTCCGAGAAGCTGTCCAAGGAATATGGCGATGACCGCCTGTACCGCGTTTCCGTGGCCTGTGAGTCGCTGATGTGGGAACAGAAGAAGCTGTTCTGTAACGCCGACTTCTTCCACGCCAGCGCCTATCACTTCATGGGCATACCCACCAAGCTGTTCACGCCGATCTTCGTCTGCTCACGGACCAGCGGCTGGACCGCACACGTGATGGAGCAGCGCAGCAACAACCGCATAATCCGCCCAAGTGCCGATTATGTGGGCGTGGGTCTGCGCCAGGTCACGCCGATAGCCCAGCGCTGATAACGGCAAAAATGACACAGGCAGGACGCTAAGGCGCCTGCCTTTTTTCCCTGTATTTTGTGGACAAGCCTATGAACACTGCACACCGCAAAAACCTGCCGGGCACGACACTGGACTATTTTGATGTCCAGGAAGCCGTCGATGCCCTGTGCCCCGGCGCCTATGCCAAGCTGCCCTACACCTCCAAGGTACTGGCCGAAAACCTGCTGCGCCGCGCCGATCCCACCCAGCTGAATGCCTTCCTCGGACAATTGATCGAGCGTAAACAGGATCTCGACTTCCCCTGGTTCCCTGCCCGCGTGGTCTGCCACGATATCCTCGGCCAAACCGCCCTGGTGGATCTCGCCGGTCTGCGTGACGCCATTGCCGCCAAGGGTGGCGATCCTGCCAAGGTAAACCCTGTGGTGCCGACCCAGCTGATCGTTGACCACTCCCTGGCAGTGGAACACGGCGGCTTCGAAAAGGATGCCTTCGAGAAGAACCGCGCCATCGAAGACAGACGCAACGACGATCGCTTCCACTTCATCAACTGGACCAAGAAAGCCTTCAAGAACGTGGATGTGATCCCGCCCGGCAACGGCATCATGCACCAGATTAACCTGGAGAAGATGTCACCGGTGATCCAGACCCGCGATGGCGTGGCCTTCCCCGACACCTGCGTCGGTACCGACAGCCACACGCCACACGTGGATGCTCTGGGCGTAATCGCCATAGGTGTGGGTGGTCTGGAAGCCGAAAACGTCATGCTCGGCCGCGCTTCCTGGATGCGCCTGCCGGACATAGTCGGCGTCAAGCTGAGCGGTCGCGCCCAACCCGGCATCACAGCCACCGACATAGTGCTGGCCCTGACCGAGTTCCTGCGTAAGGAAAGAGTTGTGGGTGCCTACCTGGAATTCTTCGGCGAAGGTGCCGCCAGCCTGACCCTGGGCGATCGCGCCACCATCTCCAACATGACCCCGGAATACGGCGCCACCGCCGCCATGTTCTATATCGACAACCAGACCATAGACTACCTACGTCTGACCGGCCGCGATGAGCAGCAGGTGCAACTGGTTGAAACCTATGCCAAGACCACTGGTCTGTGGAGCGATGCCATGACAGGCGCCGAATACGGCCGGGTGCTGGAATTCGACCTGTCCACAGTGGTGCGCAACATGGCCGGTCCATCCAACCCACACGCCCGGGTCGCCACCAGCGATCTGGCCGCCAAGGGTATCGCCGCCAAGTGGCAACAGGTACCCGGTGAAATGCCCGACGGCGCAGTGATCATCGCCGCCATCACCAGCTGCACCAACACCAGCAACCCCCGCAACGTGATTGCCGCCGGTCTGCTGGCCCGCAACGCGGTGCAGAAAGGCCTGGTGCGCCAACCCTGGGTCAAGACCTCACTGGCCCCCGGCTCCAAGGCCGTGGAACTGTACCTCAAGGAAGCCGGCCTGCTGCCCTACCTGGAGCAGCTGGGCTTTGGCATTGTGGCCTTCGCCTGTACCACCTGTAACGGCATGAGTGGCGCCCTGGATCCCAAGATCCAGCAGGAAGTGATCGACCGTGACCTGTACGCCACCGCCGTGCTGTCCGGTAACCGCAACTTCGATGGCCGTATCCATCCTTACGCCAAGCAAGCCTTCCTGGCCTCGCCGCCGCTGGTGGTGGCCTACGCCATCGCAGGTACAGTGCGCTTTGACATCGAAAAAGACGTGCTGGGCCTGGATGCCGACGGCAAGCCCGTGACCCTCAAGGACATCTGGCCCACCGATGCCGAGATTGACGACATAGTCAAATCCAGCGTTAAGCCGGAGCAGTTCCGCAAGGTGTACGAGCCCATGTTCAATCTGGCGGTGGAGTACGGTGAAAACCAGGATCCTTTGTATGCCTGGCGCCCACAAAGCACCTATATACGTCGTCCGCCCTACTGGGAAGGCGCCCTGGCCGGTGAGCGCAGCCTGAGCGGCATGCTGCCGCTGGCGGTGCTGGGTGACAACATCACCACAGATCACCTGTCACCTTCAAATGCCATTCTCGCCAGCTCAGCCGCCGGTGAGTACCTGGCCAAGATGGGCCTGCCGGAGGAAGACTTTAACTCCTACGCCACCCACAGGGGCGATCACCTGACCGCCCAGCGCGCCACCTTCGCCAACCCCAAGCTGTTCAACGAAATGGTGAAGGACGAAAGCGGCAAGGTGAAGCAGGGTTCATTGGCCCGTATCGAGCCCGAGGGCAAGGTCACCCGCATGTGGGAAGCCATTGAAACCTACATGGAGCGCAAGCAGCCGCTGATCATCATCGCCGGTAAGGACTATGGTCAGGGTTCCAGCCGTGACTGGGCCGCCAAGGGTGTACGTCTGGCCGGAGTTGAAGCCATTGTGGCCGAGGGCTTCGAGCGTATCCATCGCACCAACCTGGTGGGTATGGGCGTGCTGCCGCTGGAGTTCCTGCCGGGTTACGACAGAAACAGCTATGGCATAGACGGCACCGAAAGCTTTGACGTTAAGGGTGAACGCACCCCCGGCGCCGAGCTGACCCTGGTTATCCATCGCCGCAACGGTGAAACGGTGGAAGTGCCGGTGCGCTGCCGCCTGGATACCGCCGAGGAAGTGTCCATCTATGACGCAGGCGGGGTATTGCAGCGCTTTGCCGAAGACTTCTTGCAAGGCAGTGTTTGAGCGTTCTCTTACTGCGATCCCGGCGTCGGGAGTGCTCATGTATCGGTCGATACACTCCGCGCTCCCGACTTGGCCTCGCAGCAAGATCTTCGCTCCTAGGCCCAGGTAAAACATGAAATGGCAACAACTAGGAATGGCTAGCGTTATTAAATTCATGTCAAAGGATTCAATGCCATGGCATTTAAACCACAGATAAAAATTCCCGCCACCTATATGCGTGGCGGCACCAGCAAGGGCGTATTCTTCCGCCTGGAAGACCTGCCAGAAGCTGCCCGGGTACCGGGCGCGGCCCGCGATGCCCTGCTGATGCGGGTCATAGGCAGCCCCGATCCCTATGCCAAACACACCGACGGCATGGGCGGCGCCACCTCCAGCACCAGCAAGTGCGTGATCCTGAACAAGAGCAACGTCGCTAATCACGACGTGGACTACCTCTACGGCCAGGTGGCCATAGACTCGGCCTTCGTGGACTGGAGCGGCAACTGCGGCAACCTGTCCACCGCCGCCGGAGCCTTCGCCATCCACGCCGGTCTGGTGGATCCTGCCCGCATTCCCGCCAACGGCATCTGTTCGGTGCGCATTTGGCAGGCCAACATCAACAAGACCATTATCGCCCACGTGCCCATCAGCAATGGCGAGGTGCAGGAAACCGGTGACTTTGAACTGGACGGCGTGACCTTCCCCGCCGCCGAAATCGTGCTGGAGTTTATCGACCCCGCCGACGAGGGCGAAGGTGATGGTCCGGCCTCCATGTTCCCCACAGGTAATCTGGTGGACAGCCTGGAAGTGCCGGGTGTCGGCACCTTGCAGGCGACCATGATCACCGCCGGTATCCCGACCGTGTTCGTCAATGCCGCCGACATAGGCTACCAGGGCACGGAATTGCAGGAGGCCATCAACGGCAACCCGCAAGCGCTGGCGATGTTTGAAGCCATCCGCGTGGCGGGCGCCCTGCGCATGGGTTTGATCAAAACCGTCGCCGAAGCAGCCACCCGTCAGCACACCCCCAAGATTGCCTTTGTGGCACCGGCCAAGTCCTACACGGCCTCAAGTGGTAAGCAGATTGCGGCCGAGGATGTCGACCTGCTGGTGCGGGCCCTGTCCATGGGCAAGTTGCACCACGCCATGATGGGCACCTGCGCCGTGGCCATAGGCACGGCCGCGGCCGTCCCCGGCACCCTGGTCAACCTGGCCGCCGGTGGCGGCGAGCCCCAGGCGGTGCGTTTCGGTCATCCCTCCGGCACCCTGCGTGTCGGCGCCGAAGCCAAACTGCAGGATGGCGAGTGGACTGTGACCAAGGCCATCATGAGCCGCTCGGCGCGGATCCTGATGGAAGGCGCGGTCCGGGTTCCCGGCGACAGCTTCTGATATTCAAGGGACCGCAAGGTCCCTTTTCTTTTGCTTGAACGGATAGCCCTTAAAACCGACTGTCCTTAAAACCGATTGCTTTTGGCTGTCGCGGGCTGCTATTACCTGAATTTGGAGAAAATCATGTTTGAATCCCTGATGTTGCTGGTGGGCGCCACAGTGCTGCTGCTCGGTTCCCCCGGACCGGCCCCACTGGCACTGGCCGCCAGCAGCGCCACCTTTGGTGTGCGCAACAGCCTGCCTTTTCTCGGCGGCATACTCGCAGGTCTGCTGGCCGCCATAGCGGGAGCCCTGTTCGGCGTCGCGGCCCTGCTGAAGACGGCGCCACAACTGGCGCTGGCATTGCAAATCATCGCCGCCCTCTATATCGCCCGCATCGCCTGGCGCATTGCCACCGCGCCCGTACTGCCCACGGCCGAGCAACGCCAGGACAAGCCAAGCTTGCTGGACGGCTTCATTCTCAATCTGCTCAATCCCAAGGCCTATATGGCATTCCTAGCGCTGTTCTCGCAATTTTTACTGCCGGGGGATGAGGAGTATCTGCGATATGGCCTGACGGCCATGGTGTGTTTTGGCTGTGCCATAGTGGTGGATTTGGGCTGGTTGCTGGCAGGTGGTGCGTTGCGGCGAGTCTTCAGCCATCCCAAATGGGCCAGAACCGTACGCTGCTTGCTGGCTTTGGCTATGCTGGCAACAGTGCTGCTGGGACTCTTGCTGTGGCACACATAGCCAGCTGCGGCAGGCCATGCTGACGCCCGGGCCAGCAGGCCACAACGAACGAAAGCGCAGGCAGGTTTTGACCCAGGCTCCAGGGCATATTAAGGTCTCAGGGCTGGAATTTAATCGCGTCAACGCCCGCTTGTGCTGTGCGATTATACTGCCCGAACGGAGCCCGGTATAAAAAGCGGTCATATTCCTGCAAAAACGACCACAAAACGTCAACATGCCCTATACAAATAACTATATTGGTATCATGATGTTGGTCATAACAAAGCCACCAAAGGCACCTAGAAAAAGGGGACGCGGATTTTGCGCTTATTGATTGCTGCCCTGTTGATCGTCTTGATCCCATGGAAAAGCTCGGCCGATTTGGCCCATGTGACTGTGCCCCAATACCAGCACAGCCTCAAGTTTGAGCATTTCAGCAGCAGCGATGGCCTGAATCAAAATACCGTCACCCGCCTGTTCACCGACAGCGCCGGCATGCTGTGGATTGGCACCCAGGACGGGCTGCACTATTACAACGGCCAAAAGTTCAACGTCTTCCTGCACGATCCCCAAGACCCAGACAGTATTTCCGAAGGCTATATCACAGATATTATTCAGGACAGGGAAGGTCATTTGTGGATAGGTACCTTCACCCAGGGCCTGAACCGGCTCGATCTCAGCACCGGCAAATTCAGCCGCTTTGGCGAGGCCCAGGGCCTTACCGAGATGGGCATCACCCGGTTGGCGGTCATTTCCGAAACCCTGTGGATAGGCACCCGCAGCGGCCTGTTCTCCATGAACCTCAAAAATGGCCAGATCCGCCCCATTCCCCTGGGTAACGCCCTTAACCCGCAGATCACCGCCCTGGCCAGTGCCGGTGATGACTTTCTGTTGGTCGGCACCAGGAGTGATGGTGGCTATGCGGTCAGCAGCAACAGCATCACCCGCCTTAAGCTGCCCGGTAAAGACAGCATCAATCAGATCCGCGCCTTGGATAACAGCAATGCCTGGATTGCCGCCGGCAAAAAACTGTGGCGTTATCACCTCGACAAGACAGCGGCAGAACTGTTGTTTGAAAGCCGGCAGGAAAGCTTCTTTCAGGGGGACATACGTGATTTCGACATGGACGCCCCGGGGGAGATATGGGCAATTGCCCCCGGCGCCGGCCTGATTGAACTAAAAGCCAAGTACGGCTGGCAACCCCAATACCACAGAAACGATAGCCGCAGTATTCGCGATATCAGCGACAATAACCTGATGAGCATTCTGCTCGACCCCAACGGCAACCTGTGGCTCGGTGGCAGTTATTCCGGACTGGATAAAATCAACGTCCAGCGACAATTTTTCGAGCACCTGTTTGATAACAGCTCGGCCAGACCCAAGCAGATCAACATGGTGCGTGCCCTGCACCAAACAGCCGATGGCACCCTGTGGATAGGCACCGAAGGCGCCGGCTTAAAGACCCTGAAACCCGGCGCTGACCGCTATCAATACCGCACCTCGCTGTTTACCCAGGCCATGGGACTGGATGAAAACGCCATTTCCCTTATAGTCAGGGATATCAAGGAAGACGCTGCAGGAACCCTCTGGTTTGCCTCCAATTATGGTCTGGGTCGACTGTCGGTCGAGGGGACATTCAGCCTGCTGGGGCAATCGCTTTTCAGCAACAATATGCTGCGTAACCTCGACATAGACAGCAAGGGCCGTCTGTGGCTGGCGGCCGATGATGGTGTGTACCTGAAACAAACGGACGGCAATGCGCTCACCAAGGTGATCATGCACAATGCCCAGGGCAAAAAGGTTTCATTGCGTCAGGTTTTGGTGGTACAGCACATAGACGATGATCTGTGGATTGGGACCCTTGAGGGGTTACACCGGCTGGAAATGGACACTGGCATAGTGCAGTCCTTCCTCCACCAGGCCAATAATCCCTACAGTCTCGGCAACAACCGTATCCGCGACATAGTGCAGTTGAGCAACGGGGAAATCTGGCTCGGCACCCACGGAGGCATAGACATAGCGACCCAGCGCGAGGGGCAATGGCAATTCCGCCATTTGGGCGACTCGGTCTCCCTGCCCAGCGAAACCATTTATGGCTTGCTGGAAGACTCACGCCAACGCATCTGGTTCAGCAGCAACGCCGGTGTCAGCCGCTATGACCCCAGAGACAACAGCCTGCTGACCTTCAATGAGTATGAGGGCCTGCAGGAGCAGGAATACAACGGTGCCACCAAACACAGGGACAGGTATGGTTTCTTCTGGTTCGGTGGCATTAACGGCATTACCCGCTTTGATCCCTTGGGGATCCCTGAGCAACGCACGGATGCCAGGCTGGCGCTGACGGGGTACGCCGTGGGCACAGTCTCGCATCAGGTGCTGGATCTCAGTCATCCTCCGGCCATAGTCATGGACTATTCCGACAAGGTGGTCAACTTCGAGGTCAGCTCCCTGGACTTCAGTTATCCCGGGCGGGATCGCTTTGGCTTCTATTTGCAGGGCTTTGATAACAAGTGGCACAGCGATCGTGCCAGCCCGAATATCACTTACACCAACCTCAATCCCGGAGAATATATTCTGCGGGTGAGACACGGTCTTGATCACAATACCCTGGGACATCAAATTCTCAGTATTCCGCTGACGGTAAAAGCGCCCCTGTATCGCACCACCCCGGCCTTTTTCAGCTACATCATTGTCTTGCTGAGTTTGCTTGGCTGGCTAATCCATGCCCGCAGGCAAAAACTCATACAAAGGCGTGAATTTGAAAACAGCATCCGCACCTCGGAAGAACGGCTGAAACTGGCCCTGTGGGCCTCGGGTGACGGCATGTGGGACTGGGATCTCGCTGCCGGCAAGGTATTCCGCACCCGCATGTATCCCCATGACTCGCAGCAGCACGAAGGCCCCGTCTTGCTGGACAAGATCCACCCGGAAGACAAGGGGCGGGTATTGATGGCGCTGCAGGCCCACATCGACGGTAAAAAACCCTTTTACGAAGCCGAATACCGTATCGAAAACCGTCCCGGCGAATGGATCTGGCTGCTTGACCGCGGTCAGGTGGTGGAAAGGGATAAGGACAACAAGCCGCTGCGTATGGTGGGTACCCATAAGGACATCACCAGCCGCAAGGTGACCGAAAACGAGTTGCGCCTGTCGGCCCAGGTATTGGCCAGCATGAACGAGGCCGTGGTGGTGGGCAGTCTCGATTACCGCATCGCTTCGGTGAACCCCGCCTTCAGCTTGATCACCGGCTACAGCGGCGAACAGGTACTGGGCAAGCACTTCCTGTTTCTCGCCAAGGACAGACGGCATCGCCAGCAATTTGAAGCCATAGAGCAAAAGCTGCTGCGGCAAAAACATTGGTCCGGCGAACTCAAGATCCGCACCAAGCAGCATCAAACCCTGCTGATCTGGCTGGAAATCAATCAGGTGATCGATGCCAAGGGCGAAGCCAGCCACTTTGTGGCCGTATTTACCGACATCACGGACCGCAAACGGGCCGAAGAAGATCTGCGCCTGCTGGCAAGTTTTGATCCGCTCACCAAGCTGCCCAACCGCACCCTGTTCCAGGACAGGCTTAACCATGCCATCAGTCAGGCCCACAGAAATGAGACCATGGTGGCGCTGCTGTTCCTCGACCTCGACCGCTTCAAGCATATCAACGACTCCCTGGGGCACCATGTGGGCGATTTGCTGCTCAAATCCGTGGCCCACAGGTTGCAAACCTGTATCCGCGATGGGGATACGGTTGCCCGCCTCGGCGGTGACGAGTTCACCATCATCCTTGAGGGCATGACCAAACCCAAGGCGGCCACCCTGATTGCCGAGAAACTGATCCGCGCCTTCCAAACCCCTTTCATTCTGGAAGACAAGGTGCTGACCATTTCCACCTCCATAGGGATCAGCCTGTATCCGCTCGATACCCTGGATGCGGATTCACTGCTCAAGTATGCCGATACCGCCATGTATCACGCCAAGTCATTGGGCAGAAACAACTTCCAATTCTACACCGCCAAGCTCAATGAATACGCCATGCGCCATGTGGAACTGGAGGCCGGGTTAAAACAGGCCATCAGCCGTCAGGAGTTCCGCCTGGTGTATCAGCCCAAGTTCAAGGTGGACACGGGGGAACTCACAGGCTTCGAGGCGCTGCTGCGCTGGCACTCGGCTGAGCTGGGCAACATTTCTCCCGGGGAATTTATCCCCCTGGCCGAGGAAATAGGCATCATCAATCAGGTGGGGCACTGGGTGATCAACGAGGCCTGCCAGCAGATGGCCAAATGGCAACAGCAGGGCTGCCAGGAGATGCACGTGGCGGTCAACCTGTCCGCCCGTCAGCTCAAGGCCGACATACTGTCCACCATAGAGGTTGCCCTGGCGGTGGCTGGGCTGCCGGCCCACTTCCTGCAACTGGAACTGACCGAATCGATGATCATGAAAAACCCCCAGGAGTCGGTGGCCGTGCTGTCGAAGCTCAAGGCCCTGGGACTGACCCTGGCGGTGGATGACTTCGGCACCGGCTACTCCAGCTTGAGTTACCTCAAGCGTTTCCCCATCGATGTCCTGAAGATTGACCGGGAATTCGTGCGCGATATCAGCAATGACCCGGAAGATGCCGCCATCACCAGCGCCATTATCGCCCTGGCACACAGTCTGGATTTGACCGTGGTGGCCGAAGGGGTGGAAACCGAGGAGCAGTTGCACTTCCTGGCACAACAAGAGTGTGACGAGGTACAGGGCTTCCTGCTTGGCAAGCCCATGAGCGCCGAAGAGTGTGGCAAGTTGCTGCTGTCGGTACCGGAACCCAGCTGAACCCGATATTAAAAAAGGCTCCCGAGGGAGCCTTTTTTATTGCCGTCATCTTTTGAGCGCGGCGTTAGCCGGCGCGATGCTCGACCTTTTTGACCCAGCCGTCGGGACCGGGGCGCAGACCCTTTTGGATCTCGGTAAAGACCTTGTAGATGCGGCTGATATGGGGGCCGACCTGGCCATCCCCAACGGTCACCACCCTGCCATCCTCAAAAATGTAGGAGCCGACTGGCGACACCACGGCGGCGGTACCAAAACCGCCGGCCTCAACGATTTCACCGGACTCGATATCGGCAATAAACTTCTCCAGCAACACGGGCTCCTGACGTACCTTGCAACCCAGCTCCTCACTCAGGGCCAGGATTGACTCCGAGGTGATGGAACGCAGGATAGTGTCGGTGAACTCGGGGATCACTATGGTGCCGTCCTTGAGGATATGGAAATGGTTCATGGCGCCCACTTCCTCTATGTATTTGTTGCTGGCATCCAGATACAGCACCTGGGCGGCACCGTATTCGGCGGCGGCCTTGCCGGCCCGCAGCGAAGCGGCATAGTTACCGGCGGCCTTCGACGCACCGGTACCGCCGGATACGGCCCTGTGGTACTTGGTGCTGATCAGCAGGCGGATGGCGTTGAGATTCTTGCCATAATAGGCACCGCTGGGGCTCAGCACCACGCAGAAGGTGTACTTGCTGCTGGGGCTGACCGACAACCGGTCTTCGGTGGCGAAGATAAAGGGACGAATATAGAGGCAGGCCCCCTCCTGACGCGGGAACCACAGCCTGTCCACATCGATCAGCGCATTGATGGCTTCCAGCTGCATCGCCTCGGGCAGATTGGGAATGCAGACTATGTCGGCGGAACGGTTCATGCGCTCGGCATTCTTGTTGAGGCGGAAGGTGTAGATTTCCCCGTCCTCGTGCATAAAGGCCTTGGCACCTTCGAAGATGGACTGGCCGTAGTGCAGCGCCATGGCGCCGGGGGCCATTTCGAACGGGCCATAGGGCACAATCCGTGGATCGAGCCACTCACCGTCCTGATAATCCATCATAAACATGTGATCGGTTCTGAGTCGGCCAAAGCCTACTTCACCCTGAGGGACAAAAGGCTCAGTGCGGCGCTCTGACGCAGGTTTTAAATTAAATTTTATGTCCATTGCATACCACCTTGATTACTGATCAAGCAGACTAGGGAGCAGCAGGGATAAAGTCAAGTGAGCGGGGAATAAGGGAAAGGTGCTGCTGTAAAGCCAATAGACAAAGGGGACGGTCAGCCGTCCCCCAAGAATTGCATTCAGGCGCGTCTGCGGCGCCAGGCCAACCAAGCCAGAGGCGTCAGGGCGAGCCAACCCAGGGCACCACCACCATGGCCGTCGCTGACCGCGACATACTCCAGATCCGTGGCTGCGGCCTCCAGTGGCAAGGCATACAGGCCATCTGTGTCGTCTGAGCTGATGGTGGCCACCACATCGCCGTAGCCCACCTCATAGAGATCGATCAGCACATCGTAATGACCCAGCCGATAGCCCTGTGCCAGGGTGGTCACCACTTCGTAGTCATCCAAATCCGTTTGTCCCTGGATGATGAAATTTTCTGTGGTGAAGTAGCGGATCCAGTCGCCCCCCTCGTAGCTTAAATACAGCTCGGCATACACGGGCACACTTTCACCGGCATAGCTGGAATACACATCGGCATCAAAGGTGACCGAGAAGCTGCTGTAAAAGCCGTCGTAGTCCCTGTCTTCCAACAGGCGGGCAAAGGCGTCATAGAAGCTGAACTCGTGATAGACACCTGAATTCAGTTGGGCACTGCGTTGCAGCTTGGCCCCCTTGTGCTTCTCACTTTGCACCTGCTCCCGGGTCATGGGGGTGGCCGGCAGAGCCTGCACCTGATTCAGCTGCTTGAGCACAGGGCTCAGCTTGTCCAGGGTAGCGTCATCCACCAGGCGTTCGGCCGGCAGGCTGTGATCGGCACCACGGCCCAATGATGCCTGTGAAGGTTCGGCGGCTTGGCCCACCAGGGGCAACAGCAGGGAAGGTAACAGTAACAATTGTCGCCAAGTTTGGCTGCGAGTGAATGTGTTCATCATCCTGACCTCATCTTCGACTGGTTGATGGGGCCATTAAAACCAGCGCCAGGTGAACATTGGCTGAACGCGTGCAAAAGTCCACTTTCAGCCAATGTTCAGCTTAAGGCGGCTATAACTGCAACCAAGGGAATGCCGCAACAGCCTGTTTCTTATGGACAGGGGATCTTTTACACTGAGAGCAGAATCACTCCCTGCTTTCACTGTGCCGAGGACAAGAGAATGAAATTTGCCGCCACCCTGCTGGGCACCTGCCTGCTGCTGGTCACCGCCACAGGTGAGGCATACATGCTGCCATCCCTGAAGCCAAGCCACTTGATGACACCGGACGGCAAACAGGTCCAGCTCAGGGTCCGCAGTCCGGAACAGGCGGCGTCCATGGCCAGTGGGCGCTACCCGGGCAAGGTGCTCAAGGTGGGTCGCAGCACGGTCAACGGCAATCCCGGTTATCGCATCAAAATGGTGACCAACGACGGCAAGGTGTTTTACGTGGCCGTGGATGCGGTCACGGGCTCGGTAGGGAGAGATTGATATGCGACTCTTGTTGGTGGAAGACGATGCCGCCCTGGCACAAAATCTCAGGGACCATCTGCAACAGCTGCTGTACAGCGTGGATCTGGCCACAGATGGCGAAATCGGCCTGTTCCAGGGTCAGGAATACGACTACGATGCGGCCATTATAGACGTGGGCCTGCCCAAGCTCGATGGCATCAGCCTTATTCGGGCGCTGCGTGAGGCCCAAAGGGATTTTCCCGTGATTATCCTCACCGCCAGGGACAGCTGGCAGGACAAGGTAGAAGGCCTGGATGCCGGTGCCGATGACTACCTGACCAAACCCTTCCACCCGGAAGAACTGAGCGCCAGGCTCAAGGCGCTGATCCGCCGCTCCGCCGGCAAGGCCAGCCCGGTGATCAACAACGGTCCCCTCAGCCTCAACAGTGCCAGCGGCGAGGTGCTGCTCCACGGTCAGTCCGTCAACCTGTCGGGATCGGAATACAAGCTGCTGCAATTCCTGATGCTGCACCGGGGCGAGGTCAAATCCAAGACCGTGCTGACCGAGCATATCTACGACCAGGATTTCGATCTGGACTCCAACGTCATTGAAGTCTTTATCCGCCGGCTGCGCAAAAAACTGGACCCGGACAACAGCCTGGGCCTGATAGAAACCCTCCGCGGCCAGGGTTACCGGCTTAACAAACTGGATGATGCCCAAGGTGGCTGATAATCCCCGCCCCATGTCACTGAAAACCCGGCTGCGGCTCAGCGCCCTGTTGCTGCTGTTGTTGTTGCTGCCGGCCATTGGCATGGCACTGCACAATGCCTTCGAGCGCCAGGCCAGCAGCGGCACCCGCGACGAACTCAATGCCCTGCTGTATTCGGTGCTGACCCTGGCGGAAGTGGACAGCGACGGGTTGCAGATGCCGGACGCCTTGGCCCAACCCCAGTTCAATATCGACAAATCCGGGCTGTATGCCATCATCAGCGGCGCCGACGGTGCCGTACTGTGGCGCTCGGGCTCCCTGGTGAGTCAGGCGCTGCCCGCTACCCTGCCCCGTCCGGCCCGGGGCGAGCGCCGCTTTGGCGAACTGAGCTTTGGCGAACCGAGCCTCGGCGATGAGCGGCAATTTATTCTCAGCTTCAGCGCCAGCTTCGAGACCCGCAACGCCCAAGGCCGGCTGCAGGACTTCCCCCTGACGGTGCACATCATCAAATCCCGCGCCGCCCATGACAAGCTGATGCGCGACTTCAGGCACAGCCTGTGGCGCTATTTGGCACTGACCGCCATCTTGCTGGCGGCGGTTCAGGGCCTGTGGCTGCTGTGGACCCTGAAACCCTTGCAACATTTCCAGCGGGAGCTGGAAGCGGTGGAAAACGGCCGTCAACAATTGATTGGCGATGCCTTTCCCCGGGAGCTGCAACCCCTGGTGCGCCAGCTCAATTCACTGCTGACCACAGAGCAAAATCAGCGCACCCGTTACCGCAATGCCCTGGCGGATCTGGCCCACAGTCTGAAAACCCCCTTGGCCGTGCTCAAGAGTCAGCCGCAGTTACCGGCGGCGGCACTGGAGCAAATCGACGCCATCAGCTATTCCATCAGTCATCAGCTGAAGCGGGCCCAAAGTGCCGGCGCCGCCTCCTGGCATCAGGGGGTAGCCATTGCCGAGGTGACCGACAAGCTGCTGCGCACCTTGGGCAAACTCCATGCGGATACCCAGCTCCAGTTAACCCAGTCGCTGGCGCCGGATCTGATGTTCAAGGGTGACAGCGGCGATCTGACCGAACTGCTCGGCAACCTGCTCGACAACGCCTGCAAGGCCGCCAAAAGCCAGGTGCGTATCGCCGGGGTGATGCAAGGCAACAACCTGCACCTGGTGGTGGAAGATGATGGCCCGGGGATCCCAGATGAACTGAAAGAGCGCATCTTCGAGCGCGGCATGCGCGCAGATACCTACGAAAAAGGCCACGGCATAGGCCTGGCGATAGTGCGCGACCTGGTCGACAGCTACCAGGGCCGACTTAACCTGGGCCGTAGCGAGGCCCTCGGCGGCGCCCGGTTTGAGCTGGTGTTCCGCCAGTAACTTGGGTGTCGCTTGACTTAGCGACGGGAAGTTTGTTGGGTCGTTTTTCAAACGACGGAGAGTGAGTCGCTTTTCAAGCGACGGAAAGTCGAAGCCTTCCAGGCTTCACCGGGGCAAGGGACTTTGCTCGTCCAAAGCCCCTTGCAACCCAAAGGACGCCCGCCACGAAGCGGAAAGCCCCTCGGCCTTATACTGAAAATTGGCTAACGCGCCAGACGCTCATCCCTGATTCGACTGGCGCTGCTTCGGCATCCATGCCTCGCCACGCCATTTTCAGCAACGCCCTCGGCCGCTTCAAGCGGGATTGGTGCAATCTTCAGCAAAAGTGTTTTGGGTGTACTGACTCTTTACGTCAAGTATCAAGGAAATATCGACAAGTTAGAGTTTGTCGGGTGATGAAAAATGACTGAAATCCAAATTGTACTGAATGATGCAGCCGAAGTAGTGGTGCCACCCCTGCACGACGCCGAAGTCATATCATTGAAAGTAAAAGATGAAAGCGTAACTTTATCCCTAAAGGAAAGGGGCGATGAGTTTGTGGTTAACTTTATCGGGGTAGCACAGCTGTTCATGACGGGGTTTGGTGGTCAGAACGTCATTCTCGACTTGTTGCTGCTTAATCACACCAATTGTCCTGCTGAAGACTTGATAAAGTCTTCCCAACGGTTAGGTCTGAAGTGCGATCTTGATACTGAGACTATGGGTAGGTACGAGAATGGCGAACTCATTTACTCAATACTGTACCCTTCCGTAGGACTGCATTTACAGGTGCTATCAAGAGAGGTTCGTGTATATCAAAATCAAGGGTAGCCTCGGCTTGCCCTTTTCTCTCAGCCCGACAGCCAAATCAGCTTCGGTGGGGAATAAAACGTGAGTCGTATTTTGTGTGAGAGAGGTAGGAGCCCTCGCCCATCTCAATAGCAGACACAAACAAACCAGACTGTGATGAACGGGCAACATTGTTACGCATCAGTTGATGCCTTCAACGGATCTGCATTTAGGGTACGAGGAACACCCCCAGAACTGTTTACCTTTATTGTCACCACGCTTCGTTTCGCGCATCACCATTTCTGAACCACAACGAGCACATAGTTTTATCTGCTTTTTGGAAGAACGCAGGTCCTTAACGTGCTGTCTGTGCTTAATGTCTGTGACAATACCTCTTTTTAATTTAACCTCTTGTAATAACGTAATAATTTCGTAACGCTCTGTGTCTGAAAACACAACTTGGTCAAACTTTTTGATGTATCTCAAGCAACCACTGGCATGGGTGACGTTATCTGGCATGTCCGTTTTAAATGTACTGTCGCCAGTAAACACAATCACAGAATGCAATTTCTCAACGCCTATACCTAACAATGACTCCAGTGTTTTTACATGTTTGTAGTTTTGATGAAGCGGATTCTGAAACCGGGAAGAGTACCGATAGATTTTTTGTATCCACTGCCTTTGGTTCACAGAGCCAAAAATCCAGCCTTTCATGTTCTTGGTTTCAATAACAAAAACACCGAACCTGGACACAAGAATATGATCAACCTGAGTTGTACCATCTTCAGTTGGCAATGTGACATCTTTTACAAGCGTATAGTTTGAGTCGGGTAGTTGAGATAGCTGCCTGTTTACCAAAAACTCGCCAAACACACCTTTAAACCAGCGACTCTGAAATATTAAGGCAACGGCAAGCAAAGGAATGACGAACCAGACTTGCGCAAAAGCACCTGCAAATATCCCTACAAAATCCACAGAACCTCCACACTAAACTGGCACATAAGCGTCATCAAGAGAGCCGCAAGAGGGGCACATATCACTCCACATTCAGATCAAATACCACACTGACTGAGGCGGAAAAGACCATGTTCTCTTGCAGGTATTTTCCTGACACTCTTGGCTTTGCCAAGCTGCCCGATACCTCAATCCGTTCTATGCCACTGTTGGAGCCATAGCGGCCGTAACTGTCATCGGCTGAAGATCCAATGCTATAGACGTTGCCGAGAGTTGCCCCAAAAGCGCTGGCCAGCATATTCCCTTTCTCCTTGGCATTGGCGACGGCCAAGGCACTGGCCTCATTCTTAAGCTCGGCTTCTTTCGAGGATTTCAGCTCAACGCGTGTGATTTCATCAATCTGGACACTGAGAGCAAAATCCATCAGTGCATTCAGGCTGTCCAACTCATTCAAAGTCACTTTTAAGTTGCGGCTGGCGCGGTAACCATCCAGCACGCGCTTGTCATTTTCACTGTAGGAATAAACAGGCGCTGTCGAGATGCCGGAAGCTGAGACATTTTTCTCATCAATCTTAAATTTGCCAAGGCCCGCCAGCAGCTTGTTCACCCTATCATCGACATCCGTTTTAGCTTCGGCGCTGCTGCCTTTTAAGCTTTCAACCTCAAGGTGGATCACGGCAATATCTGGCGTGGCACTGACCTGTGCATTACCCACCACGGCAATGTGACGGTTATTAGGCAAGCTATTGTTTGAATATGAGAAAGAGGAAAAAGCCAACAGAGCGAAAAAACAAAAATACTTCATAAAACCTCCTTGTAAACGGGGCTCCAATGTAACGTAAAACATCATGGGAACGATAGTATCTCACCTAAAAATGGCACAGCACTCCCCTGACTGAGACGGCTGACGATTGCACCTTATCCGCTCGAAGTGGCCGAAGGGCATTGGCGTCTGTTACGTGGCCGAGGTATGGATACCGAGGCAGCGTCAGTCGAATCAGGGATGAGCGTCTGACGCGATAGTAAAAAGACGCCAAATGACCGAGGGGCCTTCCACTTCGTCGCGGGCGCCCTTTGGAGTGCAGAGGGCTTTGGGCGCGCAAAGCCCTCTGCCCGAGTGAAGCCTGGAAGGCTTCGACTTTACGTCGCTTGCAAAGCGACAAAACCCGCAGGGTTTTCCATAAAAATCCCCCGCTTGGCGGGGCCAAAAAATCTTTCAGCTTATGTTCATCTTGACGGTCCTAATATGGTCTCAAGGCTGGCGACCTGCCAGCAAATTTCAGCGGAGGCCCTATGAAAAAGGCAATCACCCAAGCGACCAAGGCAGCGACACTGGCACTGTGTGCCATGACCCTGTTTGCCGCCCCTGTGACCCAGGCGCTGGCCGCACCCCAAGCCCAGGAACACCAAGCCCGGGAACAAGAGTGGGGCAATGAGAAGTTTTCCGATGCCGAGCTGGCCCAGATGCTGGCGCCCATCGCCCTTTATCCCGACAGCCTGCTGACCCACATACTGATAGCCGCCAGCTATCCGCTGGAAGTGGTGCAGGCGAATCGCTGGCGCAAGAAACACGACAATCTCAGCAGCGACCGTTTGATGTCCAAGGCGGGCAAGCAGGATTGGGATCCCAGCGTGGTGGCCCTGGTGGCCTTCCCCAATGTGCTGGAGAAAATGAGCGAAGATCTCGACTGGACCCAGAGACTGGGCGATGCCTTCCTTGATGACGAAGCGCGGGTGCTCGACAGCATTCAGCAGCTGCGCCGGGACGCCGACAGGGCCAACAGCCTGGATGACATGGATAAGCTGGTGGTGAAACGGGTCAATACCCAGATCATCATTGAAGCGCCGCAGCCCGAAGTGGTGTACGTGCCCTATTACGACCCGCGCACCGTCTATGGTTACTGGCGCTGGAGTGCCTATCCTCCAGTGTACTGGACGGTATTTCCGAACCACAGACATCATCACGGCCATTTCTGGTGGCACAGCGGTATAGGGATCTCGTTCAACTTCTACTTCGGCAGCGTCTTCTGGGCCGAGCGCTATCTGGTGGTTAACCATCACCATCACTACCACCGCCCACCAGCAACGCGGATCTCGATCAGCAACGGTGGCAGCCGTTGGCACCACAATCCACACCACAGGCACGGCGTAGCCTATCGTACACCCGAAGTGAAGCATCGCTACTTCAGCCACGCCCCCAGTCAGTTCGAACGTCACCAGGCCCGTGAACACGAAGTTCGGCTACTGACTCCGGGGAAAGCCTCGTGGCACGCAGTGAAGGAAAGACGGGAGCAAGGGTTCGAGCAAAAGCTGAGAGCCGAGCCCAAATACAGGAATGAGCCCCGGACTGAACATAAGGCCCGCGATGAATCCAAGTTCAGGAGTGAGCCCCGGACTGAACATAAGTTCCGCAATGAGCCTAAATTCAGCAATGAATCAGGCCATAAAGCCGAGGTTCGCAGCCCGCAGCGTGAGATCCATCAGCCCAGAGCCGAATACAGGCAGACGCCCGCCCGGGTTGAGACTCACAAACCGGCGAAAGTTGAGAAGTTCGAGCGGATAGAAAGAGCCCCAAGACAGGAAAGCAAACCACGTCAGGACAGAGGGCAGGACATGCGCTCACATCAACCGGCAAGGGAACAGGGGCATCAAAGGCAGGAATCCCGTGGCAAGCATGAAAGGTCCCGCCATGAGCAACTCTGATTTGCCATCGGCTTCCCCATTGATTAGCCTGAGGAACTCCTCGGGCTAATTTTTTTAGGCGATTATGGAAAGTGAAGTAACGGACAAATACCAGATCACCGCCGACACCTTCAGTCGTCTGGCGGAACGCTATCAGGAGCGCTTCCTCGAATGGCCCCCCTACGCCCAAAGTTACGAGTGGCTGCTGGCGGAAATGGCCGTCACCGATGTGCGTTTGCTGGATGTGGCCTGCGGTCCCGGCAGCCTGGGGCTATACCTCAAGCGCAGACGACCCGAGTTACGGATTACCGGTACGGATCTGGCGCCGGGCATGTTGGCCCTGGCCAGAGGTAATATTCCCGACGGCGAATTTTTGCTGCTGGACAGCCGCGACATAGGCACCTTGGAAGGCCAGTTTGATCTCTGCTGCTGCGGCTTTGGCCTGCCCTATCTGGATAGCTCTGATCTCCTGCAGTTTATTGCCGGTGCCCACGACAAGATTAGGCCCGGCGGGCTGCTGTATCTGAGTACCATGGAGGGTGAGCCCGAGCGCTCGGGTTGGCAAACCTCCAGCAGCGGTGACAGGGTCTTTATTCACTATCACAGGGGGCAGGAGCTGCAAGCCTTGCTGGAGCAACAGGGATTCACTGTCTTCAAACAGTTTCGCCAAGCCTCCACCAATGGTGATACCGACCTGTTTATCTATGCCCGCCGCAATGGCTGATCCGGGTCAGGGTTCGACCAGCCAGTGGCCAAGGGCCTGCTGCACCTCGCCCCCGGACTCAATCCAGTAAACCCGTGCCAAACGACTGGCGCCCGCGGCCGTGGCCGGTAATGCCGGCCATTGGGCCTGGGAATGCCAGGCGCCCTGTCGCCATTCGCCTTTGAGCTGCTGATGTTGCAGCACACAAAAATCATGCTTAAGCACCCGACTGCGGTTTTCCCCCGCGGTCACCTGCGATGTTAATCCCATGGCCACCAGTGCCAGGTGCAGCTCGGGCGCCGCCATGGCATTGAGCGGGGTAAAGCTGGCCTCAATGAGCGAACCCCTGGTGTCGACTCGCAGCTCTCCTGTGGACTGGGAAGCAGGTTCCGGCAATTGGCCGCCGCGCCATTCGCGGCTGTTGATGAAGAATTGCGGGGTATAGACGCTGCGGCTGTGGCGGGCGTTCAGGTGTTGGTACTGACGGGCGCTGAAGGCCTTGCTGCCATAGGGATCGCGCCAGCCCAGGTAATCCCAGTAACTGACGTGAAAGGCCAGCACAAAGGTGTCACGCCACAAACCGGGCAGATCCTGCAACCCCGACAACCACTCCTCCGCCGGTGGGCAACTGCTGCATCCCTCGGAGGTATACAGCTCTATCAGCCGGATACCGCGGTTGCCGCTGGTCAAGAGTTCAGCCTGCGCCAGCGGCGCCGTCAGCAGCCATCCGCAAATCCATGCCCTAACCCATGCCTTCATCTTGCCCTCCCCCTGCCATATCCAGAAGACCGGGGCTGGCATACCTTTGGCACAAAGGGAATGACGTGCGCTAACTAATTGCTTTTTCAGCAAGACAAGCTAAGTTTAGGAAACTGAAGGGGTTGGCTAACAATTAAGAGATAATCAATGCAAGACTACCGCGCTATATCCTGCGATCTCTATGATTGCATCGAACTGGCCTGCATTCGCGGCTATCCCTTGCTGCTGGAGCTAAAGGATGAAGGCAAGCTGCACGCCAGGGCCATGACCACGGAAACCCGGGCCGACAAGAGCGAATGGCTGGTGGTGGAAACCCCCACCCAGATCCGCTCCATCCGCCTCGATCAGATCATTGCCCTGACTCCCGATGTCGAAGGTGCCGAATTTGGGCGGCTGCAACTGCAGCCCTGAGCATTGCTTGAGGATGAGGGATTAGGGCTTCAGGGCAGCGATAACCGACACTTCCACCAGATACTCGGGCTCGGCTATCTTGGCCTCGACACAGGCCCTCGCCGGGGCATGCCCACGGGGCACCCAGGCATCCCACACCGCATTCATGGCATCGTAGTCGCCCATGTTTTTCAGATACAGGGTGGCACTGAGCAGATGCTCACGGGAGCTGCCGGCTTCCAGCAGCAGGGCGTCCACCTCCTCCAGCATGGTGCGGGTTTGCTCTGTGATCCCCTGGTATTTGTCCTTGGCCACCTGACCACAGAGATAAACCAGACCCTGGTGGATCACTATGTTGCTCATGCGCTGGCCCACACCCAAACGTCGAATTGTCATTGCTTTGCTCCCGTAAATTAAACAGTGAAATGTGTTTCACATCGGCTATTGGCCGATGACCCTATTGTTTGGGCGGGTCAGCCGGCGCAGCAGTGCCAGCATGACAGGCAAGAGTCCCAGGGCCAACAACAGCCCCCAGCCATAGCCCAGCCCCAGATTGAATAAAACATAGCCCCCCAGACTGGCCAATGCCGCCATCATGGCAAAGGGCAACTGGGTCAGCACGTGCTGCTGCACTTCGCAGCCACTGGCGGTGGCACTGAGAATACTGGTGTCGGAAATCGGCGAACAATGATCGCCGAACACTGAGCCGGCCATCACGGCGCTGAGGGCCGGCAACAGCAATTCCGGCGCCAGGGAGTGGGCTATCTCGGCACAGATGGGGATCATGATGGCAAAGGTGCCCCAGCTGGTGCCGGTGGCGAAGGCCATCAAGGCACACAGCATAAAGATCCCCGGCAACAGGAAGCGGGGCGACAACCAGAGTTCGGCAGTTTCGGCCAGCAACTTGGCCACCCCGAGATCCGCAATCGCCTTGCCCGTCATCCAGGTCAGCAGCAGTATGGCGATGGCGAGGGAAATATTGCGCAGCCCATGGAGCAGATCGCCAAGCAATTGCCCGACCTTACGGCCCCCGACGGCAGACAGCAGCAAGGCCACCAGGCATGCCAGCAAGGCCGCATCCCGCATGGCTGTGCCTATGTCGGCGTTGGCAAGCCACTGGGCCAGCTCCCCCCCTTGCTGAGCGCCCGAATACAGGGTCAGAATGACGGCGGCCGTCAGCAAAGTCAGTAAGGGCAACAGCAGTTGCCAGGGGCTGCCCCGGCGCAGCTCCCCCTCCGTTGGCCAGGCCTGGGCCTCGGGCCAACCCCAATTGCCCCAGGCAACCAGCGCCAGCAACACCAGGGTGCAAATGGCATAGAGGTTATGGCGTGCTATCTCGATAAAGGCCGCCAATGGCGGCAGCGGCAGGAAACTGATGGCCGCCAGCAGTGCCATCACATAGGGGCCCCAACTGGAAAAGGGTACCAGTGAACACAGGGGCGAGGCACTGGCATCCACCAGGTAGGCCGCCTGCCCCTTGGGCAGACCGTAACGTTCGGCAATGGGGCGGCTGATGTGGCCCACCGCCAGGCAACTGAAAATGCCGTCGATAAAGACCAGCCAGCCCAGCAGCATGATCCCCAAGCGGGCGCTGCGACCATCGCGAATGCGCCGCTCCAGCCAATGTCCAAAAGCAGCCACGGCACCGCCACGGGCCAACAATTCGGTCATCACCCCCAGCAGCATCATGGCGGCCAACACATTCAGGTGCCAACTTTGCCAGCCATCAAGGTAGAATTGCCCACTCAGGCTGTCCCCCAAATAGGCCAGAGTGGCCAGCGGTGCATAATCACTGAGCATGGCGGCGCTGGCCAGCACACCAATCCCCAGGGCCAACAGGGTTCGGCGCAACACCAGGGCAAGTATCAGGGTCAGCAACAGGGGCAGTAAATGGGTGGCGGAAATGTCCATGGCTATGGGTGGGCTTTGTCAGAAAATGCCAGCATAACCAGACTGATAACAGAGTTGCAAAGAAAAGCCCCAAAAGCGTGGTCAATTCGGACGCTTTTTTGCGCTGTCGGCAAGAATGACTATGCCTGGGTCCACCGGGCTTGTTAGAATCTCAATCCCATCCGGAAACCATATAGGACTCCCCATGAGCCTTGAATTACTGTCCAAACTGGAAACCAAAATCCAGGCAGCGCTGGAAACCATTGAATTGCTCAAATTAGAGCTGGAAGAAGAAAAACAGAAGAGTGTTGGCTTAAGTGAGCAGAACCAACTCTTGCAACAGGAGCTCAACTCCTGGAATGAAAAAGTCACCGGCCTGGTTGGTCTGCTCAATAATCAGATAGATTAAGCGGTTTTCGCCTCTTGGCTTTGCGCCTCGATTAGCTCGTTCAGTTCCATGATGGCCTGCTTAACCTGCGGCAGGCTTTTTCTGGGAAGCAAAAACTTTCCCTTCTCAAACTCCAGCCTTCCCAGGTCTTTCACCCAGATCACCCCGGTCAGGAAAATCCTGACATGTTTGACGATCAGTTTGGGAGCGTAAACAGGAAAAACTCTCACGCGACCTCCTGTATTTTTGTTGGCGTTGTTTTCGGTACACTGTTTTGACCCACTTTGTACCAGTCTAGTTTCATTTTTCTAAGCCATTTTTTGTAAAATCATGCTTCCGTTAACGTAAACTGAATTGATTGCTCACTTAACAAGCAGATTAATATAGCAAGTCAAGGATTTGGCACTTGCCAACAAAATGTCATACTGCTACATTGATGACGTTACTCAGGGTAAAACTGAGCCATATGGCTCTATGCCGTGCTTCTTGCGACCAGGAAGTACGGTTTTTTTTATCCTGTCGCCGGCCACGGCAATAAAAAAGGAGCCTAAAGGCTCCTTTTTTATTGGGCTATCACTCAGGGCTTGTTGGTCGCCAGGTAAAAGGCAATATCCAGCAGCTCATCGTAGGACTTGATGGCGCCAGTCTCTACCCGGTACTTGCCATTGACCACCAGCGAAGGCACGCCGGAAATCTTGGCGTTTTCGGTATCGCGCTTCATTTTGGACATCTGGGCATTGACCATAAAGGAATTGGCGGCGGCGTCGAAAGCCTTGCCTTCCACGCCATTGGCAACGAACAGGGCACGAATGTCATCACGGCTGGTGAAATGCTGCTTCTTGGCATGGATAGCCTCGAACAGGGCGTTATCTATTTTCTCTTCCACGTTCAGCTGACGGGCAACAGCAAAAGCGCGGGACATTTCCAGGCCCATTTCTCGGCCGATAAAATCCACATGTGATTGGTTAAAGGTCACGCCTTCGGGCAGCTTCTCGGCAATCTTAGGCAGTACGGTTTTGGAGAAGTTGTAGCAGTGTGGGCAGAAGAATGAGAAGAACTCGGTAACTTCGGGTTTGGCCGAGCCTGGGCCTTCGCTGATCACTGTGTAATGTACCCCTTCCTTGTACTCAACCGCCATGGAAACCAGGGGTGCGAACAACAGGGCAGCCATCAAAAGTACTTTTTTCATCTTTGGTTTTTCCTTAATACCGGCAATGCCGGCCATTGCGGGCACTTGTGTGCCCATACCTTAATACGGCTTTTGAGTGCTTCTCAAGCCCGGAGTTCAATTTTTTGGTGCCAATTCAATAGGGGATGAGGCTGAGTACCGGCTCATCCAGACTCGCCAACTGTTCCTTGAAGGCGAGGATCTGCTGCTCCCAATACTTGTCACCGGCGAACCAGGGGAAGTGCATGGGGAAGGCGGGATCGGCCCAACGGCGGCTGAGCCAGGCATTGTGATGCAACATGCGCAGCGCCCGCAATGGCTCTATCAGTGCCAGCTCGCGGGTATCAAAACTGCAAAATTCCTCATAGGCCTCCAGCAGGATTTCCAGTTGCAGCAGCCGCTGGCTGCGATCGCCGCTGAGCATCATCCACAGATCCTGAATCGCGGGTCCAGTGCGGGCGTCGTCCAAATCCACGAATCCCGGCCCATCGGGGGTCCAGAGAATATTGCCCGGATGCAGATCGCCGTGCAGCCTTAAGGTACCTGCCTCAAACCAACGCGACTTCACAGCCTGCAGCAGTTGTTCTGCCACGGTGAAAAACGCCTGCTCCAGGTAAGGAGGCACGTGCCCGGATTGCCTGAGCCAGGCGAGCGAGTCATCGCCAAAACCTTTCAGCGTCAGGGCCTCACGGCTGGTGAAGGCGGCGGATTTGCCCACCTGATGCAGGCGGCCGATAAAGTGGCCCACGGCCTCCAGTTGCTCCAGATTGTCGACCTCAAAGCCGCGTCCACCGATGGAGGGGAACAGGGCAAAGCGAAAGCCGCCAAAGTGATGCAGGCTTTGACCATTGATGCACACCGGAGTCGCCAGCGGCACCTCGGCCTCGGCCAGTTCAAAGGCAAAACTGTGCTCCTCCAAAATCTGCGCGTCGCTCCACCGCTCGGGGCGGTAAAACTTGGCCACATAGCGCCGGCCCCTATCACAGCGAAATTGGTATACCCGGTTCTCGTAGCTGTTCAGCGCCAGCAACCCGGTCTCGGGATAAATTCCCAGGGACTCCACCGCATCGAGGATCAGATCCGGGGTCAACGCCTGGTAATGGAAGGCGGCATCCGTCATTGTTGCTGCTCCAACTGCCTTTGCAGCAAGTGCTCCAGGAAGGCCAAGACTTCGATATCCTCGGCCCTGTCGCTGGCCAGCCAGGCCACATCGCCATAAAACTCATAATTGAGCCAGAGTTGGCACCCTTCAAAGTCCAGCAACCATTGGTGGCGGTCGGCGCCCCACTGGCGTTCCAGCACTCGGCAATCCAGGGACTCGACCAAGGGTTCGGCAAAGGCGGCGAAGTCATCAAAGTTGATTTCGCCGCGGATTTGCAATGTGCCGGCGTCATTATCCAGCCACACCTGTTGTAATCTCATTTCACTCTCCCACAAAGGAATTCAGCTGCTGCAGGACATGATCAGCCCCTGGCCCCAATCCGGCGGCCGCTTGGCATAATCTTCTTTATCCGGTTGTTCATCAAAGGGCTTTTTAAGCAGTTCGAACAACTGTTGCAGCGGCTGATTGTCGCCCTGCTCTGCGGCGGCTATGGCCTCCTGGGCCAGATAATTGCGCAATATATATTTGGGATTGGCGCCCGCACGCTGCCTTTGCCACTGGACCACATCGGCCGGCTGGCCCACGCGGTCACGATAGCCTTGATACCAGGCATCAAACCCCTGCAGATTTATCATATCGTCCCGCAGCGCGGGTTTGGGATCATTGGGGTCAAGGGCGGCAAAACGACGGAAACTTTGGGTATAGTCCAAACGATTGGCCTCCAGCAGCTGGGTAAATTCCCCGATAAGCGTCAGATCCCTTTGATCCTGCTCGTCGCTGCCATCGGCAACCCAGCCCAATTTGGCACGCATCAAGGCCAGATAGGCCTGCACCAGTTCATCCTGATAGGTATTGAGCGCCGCCAGCAAATCGTCCGAGGCCAAGACCGGCGTCAGTGCCTGGGCCAGGCGCTGCAGGTTCCAAAGTGCCACCCCGGGTTGCTGACCAAAGGCGTAGCGCCCCTCGGGATCCGAATGGTTGCAGATAAAGTCTTCCTTGAAGGTGTCGAGGAAGGCAAAGGGTCCGAAGTCGAAACTGTCCCCCAGGATAGACATATTGTCTGTGTTCATCACCCCATGGGCGAAACCGACCGCTTGCCAGTGGGCAATCATGCGGGCCGTGTCCCGCACCACTTCAAAAAACCAGGCCCGGTAACCGGCCATGTCCTGACTCAGATGGGGGTAGTGCTGGGCCAGGGTGAAGTTCAGCAACTGCAACAGTTTGTCTTTGGCACCGCGTTCGCTGTAACAGAAATATTCAAAGTGGCCGAAGCGAATATGGCTGCGGGCCAGACGCACAGTGATGGCGCCGGATTCCAGGCTTTCGCGCCATACCGGCAATTCCGAGCCTATCACCGCCAGGGCACGGGTAGTGGGAATCCCTAAGTGAAACAGGGCCTCGGATACCAGAAACTCGCGCACCGCCGAGCGCAATACCGCCCGCCCATCGCCGTGGCGGGAATAGGGGGTTGGGCCGGCACCCTTGAGGGCCACGTCCCAGGCGCCATTGGGGCCCAAGGCTTCACCCAGTATGATGGAGCGGCCATCCCCCAGTCTGGGACTGTAGCCACCAAACTGATGCCCACTGTAGACCTGGGCGTAATAGCTGGCACCGGGAATTTCCTCATTGCCGGCCAGTCCCTTGAGCAGGGCTTCATCGGGCTGCTGCAAACCTATCAGACTCGCGGCTTCCGGGCTCCAACACAACCAGCGGGGATTGGGCAATCCGGCGGGCCACACCTGGCTGTAAAACTCGGGCAGTTGCTCGAAAAAATCCTGCTTAAAGCGCATTCACAGCCTCCTGCCAATCGCAGCGCAGGACTCTGTCCCGGGGCGCCAACTTATCATCATCCACCAGCTCGCAGTGGCTGCCACAGCGGAATTCGCCCTTACCCAGATGCTGCATGCCCTTGCCCTTGAGCAGGCATTGCTCCAGGCTGGGGTAGTATCCGGCAATCTCGCCAAAGCGCCAGGGAGCCGAGGCCGGCACGGCTTCGCGGTACACCAGGGTCCAGTCGGGCGCCTTGGTGCAACCAAAGACCAGCGGCAAAAGCGACAGGTACAACAGGGGACGCAGGTTCATCGGTTCTCCGGATAAAAAAAGCGGTGCAAGGCGCACCGCTCTGCTGCGATCATTCTACAACGCCGGGGCGTGGCAATTAACCGCTTTTATCCTGGGGCTTTCAGGCACCGGCCTTGGCCTGGGCTTTTTCAATCCTGACCAAACGTCCCTCAAAGCCGGTGACAGTGCCATCGCTGAGTTGATGTTTGATGGCCAGGCGACAGGCGGCCAGTGCCGGCTCAAATTGGCCGGCATCGCTGAGCAAGGTCGATGCCTGCATCAGTCCGGCGCCCTTGATTGCTTCCCCTTTGTTCAGCAAGGATGCTGCCAGGAGCAGATAATCACCGGCCAGAGTGGCGCCCAAGGTTAGCCATTGGCCATCTTTGCGCTGCTTATAGCACTCTCCAACAGCGGTCAGCAGGCTTTGGTGTTTTACCAGCGGATCGCTACTGGCGGCGAATTCCTTCAGGGCCTGTTTCAGGCTGTCGCTGGCCCATTCGGGCGCGGCAACCGTAGCAAATGCTTGCTTGGGCTTGGACTTGGATTTAGCTGCGGCCTTCGGCTCTGGCTCTGGCTCTGGCTCTGGCTCTGGCTCTAGCTCTGGCTCTGGCTCTGGCTCTGGCTCTGGCTCTGGCTCTGGCTCTGGCTCTGGCTCTGGCACCATATCAGGCTTGGCGGCCGCGGTGGGCGCAAGGTCTTCAGCCACAACAGGTGCCGCTTCCGGCGCCTCTGCCTCGGATGGCGCCTCAACTTCGGACTGGGTCTGCTCGGGCTGCTGTTGCAGCGGTTTGGCAGGCCTTGGTGGTTGCTGCTCTTCCCGCGCCAGTCGCTGGGCACGGCGATACAGATAAATGCCAATGCCGACCAGCAACAAGATAATAATGATTTTCATGGTTTCCACCTTGTATACCGGGCACTGGCCCGGTGTCTGCTCTGAGCCAAAAGCGATACTCAGTTCGCCCTTGGCGTGCCATCCCTCCCCAAGGGAAATCAGGCGCATTCAGTGATTACTATTAACGCATTGTCTCCGATAAAATCAAGTATTTATCTCTGATTCGGCGTCGGCCATCAAAATTATCAAGCGGCCCTGCCATCCCATGAACAACAATAGTGTGCGGCAGCTCAATTTTTCGGACTCTGCTGCTGTCGATACCGACTGCCGGGCTTATGATGAAGGCAGGCAACCTGGGGGAGGCACCACAATGGCAAGCGACATCATACTCCTGGGTGGACTGCAGCAAGAGTTCGCCACCATAGAAGCCATGGTTAAGCTCTATTGCCGGGCTCACCATAAATCGACTTCAACAGCTGGTCCCTGCCCCGATTGCAGCGAGTTCCTCGACTATGCCAGGGAAAAACTCGACCGCTGTCCCTATGGGGAGAGGAAGCCGGCCTGCAATCGCTGCCCCATCCACTGCTACAAGCCAGAGCAAAGACAGCAGGCGAAAACCATCATGCGCTTCGCCGGACCGCGAATGTTGCTGGCACACCCGCTGCTGGCCATACGTCACTTACGGCTTGAGCGCCGCCCCGTACCCGACCTTCCCCAGGAAAATGTCTCCAATCGTCAGCGGCGCAAGCAGTTCAGCAACAACTGAATTACATTGCTGAACCCCGGCTGACCCGGGAGCCGATTTTACCGTACCGAGGTTCCAATTCCGCTGCTGCCGGTTATGCTGGAATAAGTTCAGCAAAGGAGAACGTCATGAAAAATCTGATTGTATCCCTCGGCGCAGCCCTCATGTTGGCTCTGTCTGCCGCGACACCCGCCATTGCCGACAGCTACCAGGATGCCCTGGCCAACTTCAAACAGGCCAATGAGACCCGCAGCTTCTTCAATTCCGCATACGGTTACGCCCTGTTCCCCACCATAGGCAAGGGTGGCATTGGCATAGGTGCAGCCTACGGTAAAGGTCGGGTATTCCGTGGTGGTGCCTATGTGGGTGACTCCAGCATGACCCAGCTGTCCATCGGCTTCCAGCTGGGTGGTCAGGCCTACAGCGAAATCATTTTCTTCCGCGATGCCAAGGCATTTGAGGAGTTCACCAGCGGCAGTTTTGAATTTGGAGCCCAGGCTTCGGCCGTCGCCATCAATGTGGGAGCCAACGCTCAGGCCGGCACCACGGGCAATTCCGCCGGTGCCGGTCAATCCGGTGGAGAACAAGCGGCCACCGGCGCCTATGTCAACGGCATGGCGGTATTTACCGCCGCCAAGGGCGGACTGATGTACGAAGCCGCGCTCGCGGGTCAGGCCTTCACCTTTGAGAGCAAGTAAGCCCGGGGCTTGAGTTTATAAAGTCACAAGGCGCCCGAGGGCGCCTTGTTGTTTTACCTTGCCAACCAATAGTTTCACGTTACCAGCCAATGAAACGTCTCGACCTGTCCCCCAGACGGCGTTTTATCCACCTGGCACTCCAGACACTGCCCAACATCAGAAAGGCGAAAATCAGTGCCGAGAACGCCACCGTGGTCCAGGGATTGCCCGGAGGCAACTTATAGCGAGCCAACCCGGTAATAACCCCGAACAACAGAGAAAACAGTGGGTGAATAAAGAAGATGGCAAAGCTCATTTCGGCCAGGGACTCCAGCCCATTATGGAGCTTCTGTGGCAGCTCCCTTGCCGCCAACCACTGACACAACCCCAACACCAACCAGCAAAGGCAAAACTTCTGGATAAACTGCCAATCTATGCCCTTGTATTGCCAGGCGAGCTTATGGAAGTTACCCAGATGGTCGGTGAAATAAGTCTGGAATACCAGGGTGAACACCAAGCCCAGCAGGGCCAGCATTACCATGGGAACCTTCAGCCGCACCAGGCTCTGCTCGTGGGCCGAGTATTGGATCCCGAGCAAATAGAAGGGCGTGAAGTAAATCACCGATTGCACCACGTTTATGTTGCCTATGGGCCTGTGCATCCAAATGGCGATCAGCGAGAAAACCAGCAACAACAGCCAGCGCCAGAGCGCCGACAAGCGAATATAGGCCGAATACAGCGGCGACAGGGCGAACACAGCCATGATAAAGGGAATGTACCAGTGGGGATAAAGCACATAGCCATTGCGCACTGTGTAATAGATGCCCTTAGCGACTTCCGTCAGGGGCCTGTGGTACATCAGCGACCATTGCAGCGCCAGCGCCAGCAGTCCCAACAGTGACACCCACAGAAAAGGATAAAGCACGTTGTGCACCTTACCCATCATGAATTCCCGGTACACCAATCGTGGATGAAACACCCTGTGGTAGAAGTAGCCCGAGATAAACACGAACAGCGCGGTGCCGCCCCGCAACAGGTTTTCCAACAAGGCAGGAAAGCCCTGATTGGAGTTGTATATGCTGTGACCCAGGACGATCAGCACTATGGCCAGGCCCCGCATATAGGTAAATTCAGGTTGATGTTTCTTCATCATTTCATCCCGTTACAGCTCGGCGCAATAAAGCCTGCGCCCGGCACTCTGGTGCAGCTCGGCGCGGATGACGCCCTTGAGCCGCTCACCATTCAATGACAGTTGGCCATCGTTAAATGTGTGTGCCTGGGTCAGGGGGATCAGCAAGGCCGTCTCCAGCCCATCACAATCCTGTTCACCCACCAATTCCAGGGCATCCACATCCTTCAGCGCCAGGCCCTCAAGTTCGCCATTGAGTCCCAGATAGGCCTGGGATGGCGTTTCCCCCAACACCATAATGTAGGGACCGGCGCGTACCCCATGTCGATCCTCGAAATGGCTCTGTTCCACCACGGACGGCACGATAAGCAGCGGCAAATCCGCATCCTGCAGCTCAGCCTCCAGGGAGGTCAGCGCACCATTGGTCGGGGTGTAATAAACATAATCGGCGGCAGGCTTGGTGGTGGATTTTGGACTGATCCGACCGGCACTCACTGGCCCCAGCAACAGCTCCAGCGGTAAACTGCCCTGGATGGCGGCATCCTGCCAACTGCCGGCGCCCCAACTGATATCCAGCAGCAAGCCGGCCAAGGCCCCGATAAGGCGGCTTTGAGCCTGGGCATCCATCGCGGCCGGTTGCCGTTTCAGCATGGCAACCACTTCCTCCTGCCAGCTTTTACCGCTGTGACTCGCCAGTTCCAAGGCCCGGGCCTTGATAGCCACATAGGCCGCGGTTCCCTGTGTCAATTCGGTCGCAAATCCCAATTGGTCTTCCTGGGGTGCCAGGGCACGCCAACGCAGACGCCAAAAGGCGGCCTCCGCCAGCTTCTGTGGTCGCGCGCCCGGTTCGGCCAAGGCCTGTAACAAGGCCTGCAGCAAATGCTGCCGCACCGCCCGCACTTCGGCATTCAAGGGATAGATTTCGCCACTGAGCGAAGACTGCCACTCAAGCACACTCCATCCCGATTGCACGTAGAAAATAAAGGCTTCCTGCAGCGTCTGTATCAGCAAGGATTCGGCTTGGGCTTCCGCAGCGGCGCAATCCTCCATCCCTTCCAGCACCAATACCGGCCAACCCTGGTAATCGCCGAATCCGACACCCTTGCCGGCATCACCGACACCGTCCAACACATCGTTATCAACACCGACAAGCTGACCGCTGCGCCAAAGCCAGGGTTCGCCATCCTGGCGATACACCAGCTGTTTGGCCGCCAGCTCATAGCCGGGCCAAACGCCATCGGCACGGCCAAGCAAGGCCTGCAACTGAGGGAGTATTTTCGCCGCATTCCGGGCACTGCAGGTTGGGGCGATATCGGGGGTGTCACTGGGCTGACCGGCCACCACACGGCTTGCCAAAAACAGCAAGAGTGCGGCGAAAAGATGCTTCATCGTTTGCTCAAACAATAGCCAAAGGAGGGTGAAAACGGCACAAGCATATAGCGGCCGGAGACTTTAGGGAATAGGGGCTGAAAACTATATTTGCAATGCAACATTTAGCCTTTAAAATCAATCAACTGCCAGAACAATTTCCACAACCCACATCAGTGATTGTGCGCTTGTTCCCAAGGGCGCCCACAGAAAACCCAGCCACAGGAGAGCCCGGCCATGCATACCAGACTGCTCAGTGCCACAGATGCCCATGCGATGGCCGATTATTTTCGCCGCAACCAAGCCCATTTTGCCCCCTGGGAACCCCTGCGGCCCGAGGGTTTTCACAGCCTGGCCAATTGGCAGAGTCGCATCCGTGACATACAGGCCGAAGGCAGCCAGTGCGCCTGGCTGGTACTTGCCGATGAACGCCACATTCTGGGGCACTGCGCCCTGTCCAACATAGTGGGCGGTCCCTTCCAGGCCTGCTTTATGGGTTATGGCATTGACCGTCAATTGCAGGGGCGGGGCCAGGCCAGGCAGATGTGTGAAACTGCGCTGCAGTACGCCTTCGGCACGCTGAAGCTGCACAGGGTCATGGCCAACTACATGCCTGCCAATGTGCGCTCCGGCGCCCTGCTGGAACGCCTCGGTTTCGAACGGGAAGGATTTGCCCGCAGCTATCTGCAGATCAATGGTCGCTGGGAAGATCACATACTCACGGCCAAAATCGCCCCCTGCGACTGACATAAAATGACCTGCGCAAAATTTCTGCTTGCGTTATTGATTACAACTGTAATATGTTTTGTATTACAGTTGTAATCAATAACGCAGGTATGGTCATGACAGACACAGATATTAAAGACATCAGCCCCACCGAACTCGAAGTGCTCAAGGTACTGTGGCAATCTTCCCCCTTGAATGCCAATGACATAGTGCAGCAACTCAACCAAAAGGATCAGTGGCACGAAAAGACGGTCAAAACCCTGCTAAACCGCCTGGTGAACAAGGGCGCAGTGGGCTTTGACAAAGACGGTCGCGCTTACAACTACTACCCCTTGCTGAGCCAACAAAGCTTCCAAAGCCGGGAAAGCCAGAGCTTTATCAAGCGGGTGTTCGGCGGCAAGCTGGCCCCCCTGGTGGCAGGTTTTGCCGGCTCAAGCAAATTGACCCAGGATGACGTGGCCGAACTGAAGCAGCTGATCGATGCCTGGGAAAAGGAGCAAGGGCATGATTAATTGGCTGCTGGCTATCACGCCACCTCTGAGCCTGCTGCTGGCAACGATATTGTTGCTCAGGCCCTGGGTGTTGACCCGATTCGGCGCCCGTTTCCAGTATGGCCTCTGGCTGACAGTGCCACTGCTGCTGACCTTGCTGTCGCTGCCCATGGGGCTGCCGGCAACGGCCAACATGGAAACCTACCGGGTCACCTTGGGCAAACTGTCGCAACAGGCCAGTGAAATTGACTGGCTTGGCGGCGGATATTGGCTGGGACTCATCGCCTGCCTGGGATTACTGCTGCGCAGTCTCATTCAGTTGGCCAAACTCCTGCGCCGTGCGTCGCCGCTGCCGGCAGAGGGGCGACTCAAGCTGCTCAGTTCAAATGACACCCTCAGCCCCTTTGTGCTCGGATTCCTATCCCCGACCGTGGTATTGCCATCGGGCTTTATGCACAAGACGCCGAACGAGGAAAAAAATCTCATCCTGGCCCACGAACTCGGGCATTGGCAGCGGGGCGATCTGCACCTCAACCTGCTGGCCATTAGCCTGGTTTGCCTGTGCTGGTTTAACCCCCTTTGTCTGCTGGCGTACCGTAGTTTCCGGCAGGATCAGGAACTCGCCTGTGACGCTGCCGTAACAGCCGGTCTCACCCAGGCAGAGCGTATTGCCTATGGCCGCGCGCTGATAGGCCATGCCACCCAGGTTGCCCGGAATTGGCAACCACTTTCACACCACTATGGAGATAAACACACAATGAAACAAAGACTCATGCAGCTTAAGACCCAACACGGCTTCAGCCGCAGCTCACTGCTGCTGCCACTGGTGCTGACCGCCGGGCTCGGCATCTGGAGCCAGGCGCCAGCCATAGCCGGTGAAAAGCAGGCCGCCCCCCATCCTGTGATGCGGGTTGAGCCCAAATATCCGGCACAGGCCGCCAAAGACTTGGTGGAAGGCTATATCCAGGCCAGGTTCGACATAGGCCAGGATGGGCGGGTATCCAATGTGACCATATTCAAGTCAGAACCCGCCGGCGTGTTTGATAAGGTCGCCATCGAGGCACTTAATCAATGGCAGTATGAGCCCAAGGCCACCAAAGCCATGGAAGTACAACTCGATTTCAGAATGGGCCCACCAGGGGCCAGCGACAAACGGCCCGGTAATGATGAACGCGAGCGTATAGACGTACTGCCTCACAGTGACAAACAGCACTGAGCTCAGTCTGGCTGTGATTAACCGCGACGCTTGACCAGGCGTTAATCAGGCATCTCCACAAGCGGGCCGGCCCTTGTGGTACATGTTACGCAGCTCAACATGCAAACAATCCATTTTCCTCCCAACCCAAATACACCCCCAATACCATTGCTCATCTTGGGGGCCAAGAAAGGAGCCCGCATACCCGAAGGAATGATAATGGAAACCTATGGGCAAAACCGCTAGCATGTGCGATTACAACATTATGATTTACAGATACTTTGCCAATAATCGATGCAACATGCCAAACACCTGCTTGCCTATTACCACGACTGTTACCAGGAAGACTGTGTCGACCTTAACCTGTGGCACTTGGGCAGGCTAAAAAAGGAAGACAGGTTATTCCTCGAAGGCGAAGAGATACTGCTGAATGGTTTTTTGCCGCGTCAGCCTCTGGAGCGGGAATTTGCCGAAGCCCTGCAGCCACGTATTGCCATGTATCTGCGCGAGCGAGTGTTGCTCTATTGCTCCCACTTTGTGGTGGGTCAAATTGAAGAAAATGGCCAGCAAAGGCCCATTTTCAGTCCATTAGTCTTTCGCGAGGCCCTTCTGGAGCAGGATGGCGACGACTATTATGTCAGCCTTAAAGACGGCAACAGCCAGATTAACGAGCCGCTGCTGAAGCTACTGCTACCTGAAGACTCGGCTGACGCCAGCATTGCCGCCATCGGCAAGCCTGAGCAACCCGAGACCTGGACGGGATTGCTGGGTCAGAGTTCGCAGCAGATAGACGTATTGGGGCTGTTGGGCTTTCCGAAGCTGACACCGCTGCATACGCTGCAGCGATATCATAAAAAAGCCGGCCTTGGACTATTTTCAGCCTCAGCACTGGTCTTTCTCGAGCGCCCCGCCGCCAGCCGCGGCATCCTGCATGAAGTTGCGACCATGCAAGGTGTTGAAGCCCTTTCGGCACCGCTGTTAAGCCTTACCGGCGGCATCATAGCTCCCAGGCAACTGCCCCCCAAGGGGCAATCGCTGCCCTGCCTGCTGTCACGGGCCCAGGAAAAAGTGCTCAATATTGCTGCCAATCAAAGCCTTGGCTGTGTAATTGGCCCGCCTGGTACCGGCAAGAGTTACAGCATTGCCGCTGTCGCCGCCGAACACATGGCCCGGGGTGAATCTGTACTGATAGTTGCGGGCAACGAACATGCCCTCGATGTGATAAACGATAAACTCAGCAGCCAGTTTGGCCTGCAGGACATTAGCCTGCGCGCCGGGCAAAAGGCATTTCTCAAACAGCTCAAAGATTATCTGGAGTTTTTGCTGAGTGGTTATCAGGCCTTTGACAAACACTCACCCACCGCGCTGGAAAAGGAACTCAAGCAGCTTAATACCCAAATGAGCAAGCAGGAGGCAAGGTTGTTGAAGTTCCTTGGCCGAGCCATTCGCCGGGGCCAGCGACTGCACCGGCTCGAACGCTCAGGCCATCACTTACTGCACCGCTTGTATCTGCAGCTGACGAGTGGGCGCATTCGCCAGCTGGAACATCATTGGGGCGAGCTTGAAAGTTTCAGTGATACTCAAGCCACCAAGGAGCGGCTGGCAGCGAAGTTTTTGCAGACCAGCAAAACCGCCAGAGTCTCTGAACTCATGAACCTCCACCGGCAACAGCTGAAAACCTTCAATCAGGCAATTCGCTCACGCACTTCACAAAGGCAACAGGCGCTGTTTGAAAATCTGGATTACCGCCTGTTACAAAAGGCATTTCCAATCTGGCTGGTGAGCCTCAATACCCTGCACAGAGTATTACCGCTGCAACGGGAACTGTTCGACCTTGTGATATTTGATGAAGCGACCCAGAGCAACATTACCAGTGCCCTGCCGGCATTATTCCGTGCCAAGCGCGCCTTAGTGGTTGGAGACGGTAAGCAGTTGCGGCATGTTTCCTTTTTATCCAGAGCCAAGGAGATGGCACTGCAGCAACAGTATGATCTTTCACCATCAAGCCCTGGTGTCAGCAGCTATCGCGACCAATCCATTCTCGATCTGGTGGCGGAAAGGCTGGACTCCCAGCAGCAAATCGCCTTTCTCGATGAACACTTTCGCAGCGCACCAGAGCTTATCCACTTCAGCAATCAACAGTTTTATCAATCGAGACTCAGGGTGATGCAACACCGTCCCTGCACCAGCAGCGGCCACCTGCATCTACACCAGATAAAGGGCTCACGCAGCGAACAGGGAGTGAATCAGGCAGAGATAGATGCCCTAATCGGCTGGTTGAAAACACAAATATCAGCCATGGAGTCCTCCGCCCTGCATAAGTCCATAGGGGTTATCTCCCCTTTTCGTGCCCAGGCCGATGCCCTGAATCAGGCTCTGCTTGAGAGCTTCAGCAGCCAACAACTGGCAAACTTTCGGCTGAGGGCAGATACCCCCTTCGGGTTCCAGGGGGAAGAGCGGGACATCATGTTGCTGTCTTTCGCCGTTGATGCCGCCTCCAGACGTGCCACCGTCTACCTGAATCGCGAAGATGTGTTCAATGTCACCATCACCCGCGCCAGAGAGCAACAGCATCTGTTTATATCGGTCGACGCCGACGATTTGCCCGCCGACAACCTGCTGGCAAGGTATCTGAAATCTGCCCGGGAATTTATCGCCAGTCACAGTCAAAATAATCATATTGATGACTTTCAGCGCATCCTGTGCGAGGCGCTGACTGGTCAAGGTATCGAAACCTGGTGTGGCTATGAGCTGGCCGGTACCGAAATCGATGTACTGTGCCGACACAGTGGCAAGTACCTGGCTCTGGATCTCATCGGCTTCCCTGGCCCCTGGCAGGATTTTTTTGAAATAAACACCTACAAAATACTGCACCGGGCCGGTCTTAACGTCCTGCCTATCAGTTATGGCCTGTGGACCCTGGATCCCAAACTCTGTATTCAGAGGATCTTGAAGGGACTTGCTGTCCACAATCATTAAACCTCAAAAACCAACTTGCGGTATTGCTACAGACAAGGAAGAAAAATGGAATTTATCTTTTACTTGGCCGCGTTATTACTGATTTCACTGGCGTTCGCTCATTCATACCTGGGTGAACGCTATATCCTGTGCAGATTGTTCAAGCGCGACAATCTGCCCAAATTATTTGGTAGTGACGATTTTACCAAACGCACCCTGAGGTTTGCGTGGCATCTGACATCCGTTGCCTGGTTGGGCATGTCTGCGATAGTGGCAGTGATGGCGCAACCGGAACTGAATAAGTCCTTGCTTGGGCAAATTATTGCACTGACTTTTGCGGCCCACTTCCTGGTGGCACTCCTGGGCTCCAAAGGCAAACATCTGTCTTGGATGGTATTCGGCGCTGTGAGTCTTTTGGTGGTTTGGGGTTCGACCTGAATCAGGATGGCGCCCCCGCAAATGCGAATTTCAGAGGCCCAAATTTATTCTTCGATACAGATCAAATGAGCAGCTTTTGCCGGCGCTTTTCACTATCCTTGGCAGCCTGTTGTAAGAGATGGAAAATTCATTGTGGCTATGCATTTGGAATCGCATTTGGAATCGGGCATCAAGGCCCTGGTTGAGGATTTTATTTCGGCGGGTAAACCCTGCCCATCGCAGCAAACGATTGCCGAACGGCGCGCCGGTTACCTTGCCAGCACTGTATTGGCGGGACCGAGCCCGACTATGGCGCAGGAGTTTGTCGATGAACTCGACGGCATCCGGGTCAAGATCTTTAAGCCCATTGATGCTCAAAATCTGCCGATCACAGTGTATTTTCACGGCGGCTGCTTTATCAGTGGCGGCTTTGACACCCACGAGCAACAACTGCGGCAACTGGCGCACTCCTCAGGCAATCTGGTCATTTGCATCCAGTATCGCCTGGCGCCAGAGCACCAATATCCAGCTGCCCATGATGATGTCTATCGGGCGGTATTGAGCATCAAGGCCCAGGGTCACAAATACGGCGGTGATACGGAGCAGATGGTCTTTGTCGGTGACAGTGCCGGCGGCCAATTAGCGCTAATCACATCCCTGCGCTTGAAAGCACACCAGTCCTGGCTGCCGAAAAAGCAGATACTCATCTACCCCATGCTCGATCCACAAGGTAGCTCAGCAAGCCATACGCAAAACGGCACGGATTACATCATCACCCGCCAAATGCTGCTGTCGGGTTTCGACTTCTACATAGGTGAAGAAATGGGTGATGCCGCGGCTGCCCTGAATAATCCTGAGCTTAATCCGCTGCAGCATGCCGATTTGGCAGGCTTGCCGCCCACCTTTATCATCACGGCTGAATATGACCCACTGCGGGACGAAGGCGAGCTCTTGTATCGCCAACTGTTGGCCCAAGGCGTTGAGGCCCAATGTGAGCGCTACCTTGGCGTGATCCACGGCTTCTTCCAACTGTCCGGCATCAGCGAGTCCGCCAGACGTTGTATCAGAAATATAGCTCAGGAAATCAACAGCTAAGATCACAAATCCCAACTTGCAAGCTCAAAGGTCACCGACACTAAAGCCTCACAATACCCATGGTTGATATCAACCCCATCTCTGGTTACCTTTTGCGGCACTCGGTACAAAGGGACTCATCCCGGAGGCAGCAGTCTGAGTTGGGGGAAGCAGTCGATGAAGTGTTATTTGCGCAGGATGCGGTCCAAGGACGCTTGCCCACCGCGCAAGCCGTTGAAAAAGATTGTCTGGTCCTGGCTCGGGGCCTTTGTGGGTATCTTTCTGGTGGCCAGTCTCGGCCAAATGTTGGGGCTGGCGCAGATGTTCATTATCGGCTCCTTCGGTGCCTCGGCGGTGCTGATCTATGGCGCGCCCATGGCCGAATTTTCCCAGCCGCGCAATCTGATCTTCGGTAACCTTATCTCGGCCGTTATCGGTGTCAGCGTGTACCTGCTCTGTGGCAAGGATATAGTGCTGGCCTCTGCTTTGGCTGTGTCCTTGGCCATTGCCGCCATGCACCTGAGCCGCACCATGCATCCCCCGGCGGGCGCCGCGGCCCTGATAGCGGTGATCGGCGGCGATACAGTGCATTCCCTTGGCTATCAGTATGCGCTGACACCGGTCTTGAGCGGTTCCCTGGTGTTGCTGCTGGTCGCCCTGCTGGTCAACAACCTCTCCTCCAACCCCAAGCGGCATTACCCCAGGTATTGGATCTGACCTGACCCGGCCGATATGGGCCGCTCGGTCAAAGAGATAACGGGATCTATTGATGTTCCGCTGCCAACAAGGCAAGTTCCCTGTGGGTTTGATATGGCGAATGCAGCAACAGGCGGGTACCGTCGGCACTGATATCAGACAAGGACACATTGTCGACCAGTGGCAGAGTAAGCGCCTCCCCTGAATCCAGAGCAATTTGCCAAAAACGGTTACCCGAGCGGGTTTCCACTTCGGCAATGAGATATTGCCCTGCAAGCACCAGGTTTTGTATTTCCCCTTCGGGTGCCAACCAGAGGGGCTGTAACTGCGCAGCATCCAAGCTGAAAATCTGCCCTTGCCTGGCGAAATAAACCTTATCGCCGGCATCCAGGGCCGGGCAGGAAGCAGGCTCAGACGTTAGATAGTCAATCCGGCCCAGGGTCAGGTCCCATTTGGCCGGCACCTGTGCCTCCCCCCTGCCAGCCTTAACCAAGAGCGAATCACCGCTGTGGTACCAATCGCGGATGTATATCCTGTGCGGCAACGACCAAACACTGAGTTGCGCCATTGAAGCGGTATCGAAGAGGTAAAGCCGGGTCTGAGTCGCCAAAGCCACCCTGTGACCATCGGGGGCAACCGCAAATCCGAAGAACTCCTCGGCTTGCGGGTTCAGGAACAGCACCCGCTCCGTGTTGTCACTGCGCACCATCAGCTGGGCACGACCATGTCTGTGACTTTGAAACACCAGTTTATTGTCGTTAGCCACCCCATCACCGGTTAGGTAGCGGGGCAAAATATCCAGCGCATCACTGTCGACCAGGGTCATTGGGACCTCAGTAGCGCCCAGACTCACTTCCTGAATGTCGATATCATAGCTGCCAAGCTCCATGACCGTTGCCTGGCGTGCCTGTGAATAGCCGGCTTGCTTGATGATCTTGTAATTTGCCAGAGGCAGGGTTGTAACCTCTCCGGATAAAGACACAGTGAGCAACGTCTCCCTACTGGATAACAGCAATGACTTGCCATCCGGCTCCCAACTCAGGCCCTGCACGCCATTTTCCATTCGGGTCAGCAGCCGAATACTGCCGGTCGCGATGTCGACCAGATCCAGCCGATAGATATTCTCCCGCTCGTGGCTGGCCAGCGCCAGGGTCTTTAAGTCCGGCGCTAAACTCAGCCGCATCGGCTCAACGTCGTTGAGTTTCTGCATCAAGGTATAACTGCCGTCCAGCAGCGAGTAGCGCAGCAGATCATATTCGGCCCCAGCTCCCTTGCGCAGCAAAACCAGCTCGGTGCCGGAAAGCCATTCCACCTTGTCGATAATGGCTTTATGACTGACCAACACTGGCTCTGCTGCGCCTGCCATGGCAACCTTCCGGACCAAATCACCTTCAGCAGTTTGCAACACCAAGGTCAGAGCGTCATCGGCAAGAGTCCAGGACAGGGCCCGAACCTGACTCAGGCGACTGGCCAGGACGGTTTCCTGCTCGCTGAGCAAATCTTTTACCACCAGTTGCTGCCCGTCGACATGCTCTCTGATAAAGCCGACCTTGGCGCCATCATGGGACAAGACCGGCAGATACTCTTCGGCGCCGCTGGAGGTCAAGGGTGTCAGGGAGCCCAGTTTATGCCGGGTGTCGGTTTTTGGGGAAAATAACTGCAGCAGTGCCAACATTCCCGCCGCGACCAGTACAATCAGCAAAACAAACCTTGGTAAGCGGGATTTTCTTTGCTCCAGCAAAGGCTCCACCGTGAGTCCCAGGCTATAACCCCGCTTGGGATGGGTGATGATGATGTTTTGCTCCCTGGCATTTTCCCCCAGGGCTTTTCGCACCAGCGCAATACAGCGCTGAATGGCGGAACTGCTGAAAGTGGTGCCGGGCCACAGCGCCTCATGCAGCTCCTGCTGGCTAACCACCTTGCCTTGGCTGTGACACAAGTAACAGAGCACATCCATCACCTTGGGTTCTATGGTCTGGGATTGCCCTGCCCGGGTAATACGGCAGCGCCTGACGTCTATCTCCGCGTCCCCCAGTCTGAATTCATCCATAGTAAAAATCAAAAAAATTACCTTATTTAACAGTCAATAAGAAATTCATAAGAAAATGCTAAGCCTGCAGTTATTGTCTGAATTCCGGCACAGAGCAAGGATGCAAAAAAACAACCGGAGAAGTACAGATGAAACACCCCATGCTGACACTCATATTGCTGCTGTGGATTTTCAGCGCCAATGCCAGTCCCTTGATATATGCGGAGCAGCACACGTTGCACTCCAAGGCGCTGGCCTCGGAAAAAGCCTACTATGTTCACCTCCCGGAAGGCTACCAGGAATCGACAAGAAAGTACCCTGTACTGTTTTTGCTGCACGGACAATGGGATACCTTGCCTGCAGTCGCCACCCTCGCCTTGTTGGGGGATGAAATACCGCAACTGATCCTGGTGGGTGTGCAGGGCAGCGGCGCCGACTTACTCCCCGGCAGCGACACTCAATCCCAGACGCCCTATTCCCATTTTCTCAACGATGAACTGTTGCCGCTTATCGCTGCCAACTACCGGTCGGGGTCCATGCGGATCCTGTCGGGACACTCCAATTCGGGACGTTTTGTTATGAACGAATGGCTCAGGGACGGTCAGGCTTTCTCCGCCTATTATGCCTTCAGCCCGTCCATAGATGATGGCCAGCTCAGCAGCAAACTGTCGACACTCGACGATGCAAGTATCAGCGCCAAGGCACCCCTGACCCTGACCCTGGCAAACGAAGGTGAGCATATGCAACACCCCTTTGAGCAGATAACGGCCCGCCTGCAAGCCGTTCAAGCACAGGGATTTCGCAGTACACACCTGAGCGACCAGAGCCACAGCAGCAGCCGCCATGCGTCACTGATGTTTGCCTTGCGGGGGACCTTTTATGGTTGGCAACCCGGCTATGAAACCAAAACCGGGCCATTTCCGGCGCTGGAGCAACATTACCGCGACTTCGGTGCCCGTCTGGGGTTCGATGCCGAAATCAGCCAGGAACTGCTGCAAAAACTCAGCGCTTATTTTGCCATGCAAGGTACTCCGGAGGGGGAGCAGAATACCGCCCTGACCATTGAGCACGGCATAAAACGCGATACAAAGAATTCCGAAGGCTTTTGGGAGATAGCAGATTACTTGCGGGCCAATGACAACCCCAAGGCGGCAGAGACCATAGCCACCAGCCTGTGTCGAACCCTGCCGCAACAGCCGCGCTGTTCACACTACCAAGGAAAAGCAGGGGGGCTGAGTACAAGTAAAAAGTCCTAGGCATAACGGGTGAGTTTGCGCCATAAAAAACGCCGCGCGATGCGGCGTTTAAACTCTACTTGGAATAAACAACTTGCCAGTAATCATTGCTGGCAAATCGAGCATAGGGAGAAAAGGCGCTGTGACCTGACAGCTTACCTTTAAATATCAGTAAGTAATCAATTCGAGGAACCCTTGGCGCTATTATGTAGTCACCTGAACCACATAAAAAAGGCTCCTTGTAACCTTCCCCAACATATTTTCTACTGATAGGTAGCACAGCTAATCCAATTTGGACGTTGTTTAAATTCGGTTGAATGGCCTCAAAAGCCTCTTGGACCTGCGCCGTAATCACCTCATTTATCATGCCGGATTGAATGTCACTCAGACTTGCTTCACCTCTGGCTGAGAATGCCACCAAGTTGGCTGCAATAATGACCATGGCTATCCAAACATAACGCTCCATCAACAATTCTCTCCCTGTCCTCTGCTTCAATGCAGACTATGCCGATTAAGCTCCACAGACAAGCCTGAGCAAAGCGGCTGAAATAAAAACGCCGCTTTGCAGCGGCGTTTTCGTTATTTGGCTTTGGGTTTCCCACCCTGCTTGGCACCCTGCGGCTTGCCTTGTGGTTTTCCAAAGACCGGCTTGGCGCCGGGGCGGGGGCTGCCTTTACCCTGAGATTGGCCCTGGGCTTTGCCTGGGCTTTTACTTGGCGCTTTGCCCGATGCCTTGACCATTTCCTTACCCGCAGCCTTGCCGTCAGCACTTCGCCCCTTACCTTTGGCTGCTCCTGCGTTGGTGCCCTTGCGGTCGTCAAACTGGTTGCCGCTGAAGCGGGTAAAGGCCTGCTGACCTTTCTCGGCCTTGGCACCTTTGCCGGCCCAAGCCTCGGCGCGGCCCTCGGGCGGCACCAGATGCTGGGGACCGGTACCAATCAAATGTTCCTTGCCCATGGCCACCAGGGCCTCGCGGATCAGCGGCCAACCGGCGGGATCGTGGTAGCGTAGCAGCGCCTTATGCAGGCGGCGCTGACGGCCCTTCTTGGGCACGGGCACCTGCTCGCTGCTGTGTTTGACGTTCTTCAGCGAGTTCAGCTCGGTGTGATAGATAGTAGTGGCATTGGCCATGGGTGACGGATAGAAGTTCTGCACCTGATCGAGCTTGAACTTGCGCTCCTTGAGCCACAGCGCCAGGTTAAGCATGTCCTCATCCGTGGTACCCGGGTGGGCGGAGATAAAGTAAGGGATCAGGTACTGCTCCTTACCCGCCTCTTTGGAATATTTGTCGAACAGTTCCTTGAACTTATCGTAGGTGCCCATGCCCGGCTTCATCATCTTCGACAGTGGGCCTTCTTCCGTGTGTTCGGGAGCAATTTTCAGGTAGCCGCCCACGTGGTGCTTGGCCAGCTCCTTAACGTAACGGGGGTCTTCGATGGCGAGATCGTAACGCACCCCGGAGGCAATCAGCACCTTCTTGATACCGGGCACATCACGGGCGGCGCGGTACAGATCTATGGTGTGCTGATGGTCGGTGTCCAAATGGCCACAGATGCTGGGGAATACACAGGACAGGCGACGGCAGGTCTTCTCGGCCTTTTCGCTCTTGCAGCCCAGGCGGTACATGTTGGCTGTGGGTCCACCGAGATCGGAGATCACCCCGGTAAAACCCGGCACCTTAGCCTGGATATCCTTTATTTCTTTGACTATGGATTCCTGCGAGCGGCTCTGGATGATGCGCCCCTCGTGCTCGGTTATCGAGCAGAAGGAACAGCCGCCGAAGCAGCCACGCATGATGTTGATCGAGGTCTTGATCATGTCGTAGGCCGGGATCTTCTCCTTGCCATAGACGGGATGCGGCACCCGCTGGTAAGGCAGGTCGAACACCGCATCCATCTCATCGGTATTGAGCGGCCAGGCCGGGGGGTTGACCCAAACGCCGCGATCGCCGTGTGGCTGGAACAGGGCACGGGCACAACCGGGGTTTTGCTCCTGGTGCAGAATGCGCGAGGCGTGGGCGTACAGGTATCTGTCTTCACTGACCCGCTCGAACGCCGGCAGCAGCACATAGGTCTGCTCCCAGGGCCGCGGCTTGGGCGGCTGAATGCTGATGGGCTTGGCCACGGTCACGCCATCGGGGGCAGTCTCTTCATTGAAGACCTTGGTGTCTGTGGGGCCGGACAGGTTTTGGCAGCCCACATCGTCGGCGCCATAGGGATTGGGTATGGGGTCAATCTTGTGCAGCTGATCGATTTTGCGCGAGTCCATGCCACGCCACTCGGGCATGGGGGTCTTGCTGATCACAGCCGTACCGCGTATCTGGGTCAGCTCACTGACGGGCTCCCCCTTGGCGAGGCGGTGAGCAATTTCCGCCAGCGGGCGCTCGGCGTTGCCATAGACCAGGATGTCGGCCTTGGCATCGAAGATCACGCTGCGGCGCACCTTATCGGACCAATAGTCGTAGTGGGCTATGCGGCGCAGGCTGGCCTCGATACCGCCTATCACCACGGGCACGTCCTTGAAGGCTTCCTTACAACGCTGGGTATAGACGGTCACAGCACGGTCGGGGCGCTTGCCGCCAACGTTGCCAGGGGTATAGGCATCGTCGTGACGCAGTTTTCTGTCGGCCGTGTAACGGTTGATCATCGAGTCCATGTTGCCGGCCGTGACCCCGAAGAACAGGTTCGGTTTGCCCAGGGTCATAAAGGCATCTTTGCTGGACCAGTCGGGCTGGGAAATGATCCCTACCCTGAAGCCCTGGGCCTCCAGCATACGGCCGATAACCGCCATGCCGAAACTGGGGTGATCCACATAGGCATCCCCTGTCACCAGGATAATGTCACAGCTGTCCCAGCCCAGCTTGTCCATCTCGGCGCGGGACAGGGGCAAAAAGGGCGCATTGCCGTAACACTCGGCCCAATATTTGGGATAACTGAAAAGGGTGGATTCAAGGCGCATTACTGGTACCCGACAACTGGCTCACACTGATAAAAACGACCGCGCGGAGGCGGCCTTTCCAAGGGCGCGGAGTATAGCAGGCCGTCGCCCTTAAGTGTGACTAAAAAATCACCAAAAACCGAGTTTTTTTGTCCAAATGACAGTAGCCACAATTAAGCTGTGGCTATTGTCAGCTCTGGGATCAGCCCTGGATAAAGGCCCACAGATTGAACAGCGCCAACGTCAGCAGCACCAGCCAGGTGAACAAGGTGCCGTTGAAACGGCCAAAGTGGTAACCGCCACCGCCCTGGGTCAGGCCTATGGCATGCAGCAGTCGCGCCGCCAGCCAGACGCTGCCCAGCAGGTGCAGCCAGGCCGGCGCCATGCCATTGCTCTCGGCCACCACCAGCATCAGCATGGTCAGCGGCGCATTTTCCATTAAGTTGCCGTGGGCCCGCATAGCCAGTTGCAGCTGACGATTGCCACCGCTGCCGACACCAATCTTTTCCCGGCGCCGGATACGGACAACCCGCCAGCTCAGCACTATCATCAATACAGCCGTCAGACTGATATATACACCCGAAATGGCCAATGACATGGCGTCTCCCTGCACTCTCGATACTGTGACTCCGACGGGGAGCCGGAGGTCAGCTAAAAATTTGAAATGTCATTAAAACCCGTTAACCCTTTGTAGGCAAGATAGGGTAATATTCGCGCCGATCCGGGGCCAACAGACGCCGTCCGGTTAAGGTCAGGTTTTCAGTTTATGGAACACAGTGGTGGATAACGCGGAATTCATTGAAAAAAGGCGTTTTATCATTAAGTTGGGTAAGGCGTTGCACAAGTTTGGCACGCCGGCGTACCGACTGGAGACCCATTTGCAAAATGTGTCGCGCATGCTCGGCATCGAAGGCTATTTCCTGATCTCCCCCACTTCCATGACCTTTGTGCTGCAACACGATGCCGATCAGGAATACAACCACCTGGCCAGGGTGAAACCCGGCGAGCTGGACTTGGGCTCACTGGCCCGCACCGATGAACTGGTGGACGAGCTTATCAGCGGCAAGCGCACCCTCACCGAAGCCATGGAGCGACTCGAAGAAATCGCCAACAAGCCCAATCCCTATGGCCCGCTGCTGACCCTGCTGGCCTTCGGCTCCTCGGCGGCAGCCTTTGCCATGCTGGTAGGCAGCGGTTGGACCAATGTGTTCTGGTCCGGCATCCTGGGACTGCTGGTATATGGCCTGGTGTACCGCGCCGAACGTTCCAAGCGCATGGCGGAAATGCTCGAACCGCTGGCGGCCATAGTCTGCGCCATCGGCGCCTGTGCCATCAGCCGCTTCGATCCCGGCCTCAATATTCCCGTGGTGATCCTCTCCAGCATCATTATCTTTATTCCCGGTCTGGCTTTGACCCTGGGATTGGCGGAGCTGGCGGCGCGGGATCTCATGTCCGGCACCATGCGCATCATGGATGCCGTGATGCTGCTGTTCAAACTCTATTTCGGCGCCGTGCTGGGCATGGTGGTGGGCCGGGCCCTGTTCGGCGAACACCTCTATGTTGAGCCGGCACCACTGCCCAAGTTTGCCGTCTGGTCGGCGGTGCCAATATTGTCCATGGCGCTGGTGATCATCTTCAAGGCGCGGATGAAGGACGCCCCCTGGGGCGTGCTTGCCGGTATTGTGGCCTTTTTCTCGGCCATGCTCGGCGGTATCTATCTGGGCGATTCCATCGGTATCTTCTTCGGCGCCTTTGCGGTCGGTATCTATTCCAACCTGTTTGCCCGCTGGATGAAGGCCCCCGCCTCCATCGCCCTGTTGCAGGGCATAGTGATACTGGTGCCGGGCAGCAAGACCTACATCGGTCTCAATGCGCTCATATCCGGCGAAACCATGCTCAACCAGGCCCACATAGGCTCGCAGATTTTTCTGATCTTTATGTCACTGATCGCAGGCCTTATTTTCGCCAACGTGGCCGTACCACCAAGGCGCACGCTCTGACCCTTGTGGGTCCGGCCGCCAGGCTTGGCCCGCTGTTCCCAGCGTCTTATTTTTAGTCTGCGCCCTTGACGAAGCCGTCCCAGGCATATGTTATTAGACTATGGCTGAGACATTTCGGACAAAGATGATGGTGAAGATCAGGCTGTTATTGCTGACCCCGGCACTACTGCTCAGCCCCTGGCTGACGGCCGACGAGCGGCAGGCAAAAACAGCCCAGACCGGGGACGCCCGAGAGGCGCCACAGTGTCCGGTCAACAGAATCATAGTCATCAATCACCCCATTTTTGACGAGTCGGATCCCGACACCTTCTTTATCCATCGCTGGGCCAACTTCCTGCACATCAACACCCGCGAATCGACGGTGCGCAAACTGCTGAGCTTCAAGGAGCAGGACGAGGTCGACAACAAAGATCTGGAGGAAGCCCAGCGGCTGCTGAGGGCAGAGCCCTTCCTGCGGGATGCGGCGATTCACTTTGCCGAGCCGGATCCGCAGGCCGACGACACTGGCCCGGGAAAAGATGTGGTGGTGGAGACCTGGGACAACTGGTCGCTGCTGCCAACCTTCAGTGCCAGCCGCACCGGTGGCGCCAGCAGTTTTTCCTTTGGTATCAAGGAAGACAACCTGCTGGGCACAGGCATTCACACCCGGGTCAAGTACCAGTCCAACGAAGACAGGACGGGATACAAGCTGGCCTTTGACATGCCTTTAGCTATAGTGCCCCACGGACGTGTGGGCTTCGATCTTTACGACAACAGCGACGGTCAGGCCAAGCATCTGTACTTCGAGCGGCCCTTTTACACCCTGGACGGTGACAAAAGCTATGGTTTGAAATACCTGGATGATTTGCGCACCGATACCATCAGGCAGAACGGTCAGGATATCAACGAGTTTGAACACAGTGTCGATTACGCCAATGTGCACTATGGCTGGCTGAGCTATTACGATGGCCACAGTCTGCAACGCTGGTCCCTGGGGCTCACCCGGGATCGCAACGAATTTTCCCCCTCTCCCCTATATCCCGGTGGCCAGCTACCCCAGGACCGCGACTTTCTTTATCCCTGGGTTGGCTGGGAGTACCTGCAGGATGACTTCCGGGTACTGCGTAATGTGCACCTGATTAATTACAACGAAGACTACAATCTGGGCTGGCATCACAGCGCCCGCCTGGGTTTTGAAACCCGGGATACGGACAATACCCTTGGCTATCACCTGGGCTGGCAAAGCAGTCGTGGCTATATGAGCGAAGAGCATCTGCTGCTGCTTAACCTGGATGCCAGCGCCACACTGGCGACCCGTCAAGCGAACAATTTCAAGACCAGTCTGCTGGCCGAGTATTTTTACCAGATCAATCCCAAATGGACCGCCTACGGAAAACTCAAACTCACCTCGTCTCGCAATGCCTATTACGATCAGCAACTGGCCCTCGGCGACGAGACCGGCCTGCGGGGATTTCCCAACGACTACCAGCATGGCGATAACCAATGGTTGCTGAGCGCCGAGATCCGCAATTATCCCAATATCAACCTGTACCAACTGGCCGAATTGGGCTGGGCCGCCTTTGTGGACCTGGGCCAGTCCTTCGGTGGCGAGGCCGCCAACAATAATGAAATCAAGGGTCCCATAGGCGCCGTGGGCCTGGGGGCCCGCATCTATTCATCCCGCTCCAGCTACGGCCATGTGGCCCACATAGATATCACAGTCCCCTTTGTGGACGGGGAAAATGTGGACAGCTGGGAATGGCGTTTTCAGGTCAGAAACCATTTCTAGCGATTGAAAAATCAAAGCCTTACATGCACAATTCAGTCAGCACCCATAACATCAACTTTTATCCACGAGCACCCCATGCAAAAAGATGTCGACTATGGATTGCACCTGTCTACGTGACTCAGCCTCGGTGAGTGGCGGCCTCAGCCCCAGCACCACCTGATAGTACTGGTTGTCCTTGAGCATGCCGATAAAGTGACCGGCAGCGAGTTGGCAATCTATTCCCCTCAGCTCACCACGATCCGCCGCATCGCCCAACACCCTGGCGAACAAGTCTATGGCCTGTTTAGGGCCGTTGTCATAGAAAGTCTGGGACCACTCGGGAAAACGATGCGCCTCCATCAGGGTTGTGCGGTAGATCCCAAGCATCATGGGGCTCATATAGAAATGCAACATTCGATACGCCAACAGCATCAAGGTATCACGCAGATCTTTGCCGAGTGTTTCAGGCAGTGTCAGTGCCAGAGTCATTTTCTCGGTGCAGCCCGAGACCAAGGCATTGAAGAGCCCTTCCTTGTTACCAAACTCACTGTAAATATTGCGTTTTGATCCCCCAACACGCTCGATGATGGCATCTATGCTGGTTGCAGCATAACCCTGCTCGAAGAAGAGTTCTGCCGCTGCTTGCAAGATAATCTCGCGACGACTTTCGCTACTGGCACGACTGTTATTTTGAGACATATCCCCCGTCCTGTTCATTTGCTTTAAAAAGCCCCTTGACATGGTAACGATCATTACCATAACCTAAAAAACAGATGGTAACCACCATTACCATTCGTTTGATGCAGAAATGTCACACCACCCTAGTTGTCGTGTCACCGCCTTCTGTATCCACCCTTTTGAGCCAGCCCCCATAGGAGGCGCATCATGCAAACCAATACATTGGAACTTGAAGTTTATTACGGGACCATGGCCCCATGGTCAAATACTACCCTGCTGTTTTCGGGTGATCGGGCACTGCTTATTGATGCACAATTTACCAAGACAGATGCCAAGGCCCTCGTGAAGCGCCTGCAGGACGCCGGCAAGACACTCACCCATATCATTCTGACCCACAGTCATCCCGATCATGTGTGGGGAGGGGTCGAGCTACTTAAGGCTTTTCCAGAGGCCCAGGCTTATGCCAGACCTGTTGCCATCACGGAAATGGAGCTGGAATTCAAGGCCCGGCTACTGCGCTGGACCGGCATATTCGATGCCGAACTGCCGACGGAACTCTACCCGGTCGAGCCCTTTGAAGGCGATGTGTTTGATTTTGAAGGACACAAGATTGAACTGATAGACAGTCTGCCATCGGAAACCATTAACCTGATGACCTGTTATATTCCTGAATTGAAAACCTATATCGCCAGTGATCAATGCTATAACCGCTGCCACTATTACGTAGGTCCAGGCCTAAATCGTCCCGACCTTTGGATAGCCTCTATAGAAGATATTCAGAGTCGTTTTGAGATAGACAGGGTCGTACCTGGCCATGGAGCCGTTGGTGGATTGGAAATATTTGATGAGGCTATCGAATATCTAACCTTCTACCACAGCGTGGCCAAGCCTTTGGTGCCTCAGCAAGAGATTGTTCATGCCGTGCTGGAACAATACCCCGACTGGAAACTGGAAGGCGTGTTACGAATGACCATAGGTCCGGCCGTCACATCCAAAGCTTTGATTGAAGAGAAAAATACCAAGCAAGGTTTCGGTAGCGAAAGCATAGTCAAGGGCTACTACCGCGCTTGTGAAGATGGTGCGCGCGCCTGAGTCCGTTAAAAGCAGCACTCAGGATTAAGGTGGCTCACTCGGCTCTGCGGTAAACAAGAAACCCGTTTGCCTTTCGGCAAACGGGTTTCTTTGAATGAGGCGAGTTGGCCTATAAGCCGGGTCCTGTTCTCCCGAAGGAGCGGCAGCCATTCCTCTAGGCCTGCAATCGCTCACAGGCTCAAGCAATCTACCCGGTTCCAACGCGAGCCACGCATTAACTTACCTAAGTAAGCAGTGGAACCCTATTTGATCTTGCTCCGGGTGGAGTTTACCTTGCCACGAACTGTTGCCAGTCGCGCGGTGCGCTCTTACCGCACCGTTTCACCCTTACCGGCCCGAAGGCAGGCGGTCTGTTCTCTGTTGCACTTGTCGTCGGCTCACGCCGCCCAGACGTTATCTGGCACCCTGCTCTATGGAGCCCGGACTTTCCTCCCCGTTCTTGCGAACGCAGCGACTGCCCGGCCAACTCGCGGCGGATTATAGCCCAAGCACGGGGCCAGACCAAGGGCTTTCGCCCGGATGCCGCTTACCAGTTCTGTTCCAGACCGTATTTATAGAGGGCATTCTTCTTCAGGCCGTGGATTTGAGCAGCCAGGGCCGCAGCTTTTTTCAGCGGTAACTCCTCGCACAGCAACTTCAACGTATCGAGCGCCTTGGCGGGCAGCGCCTCGTCATCAACGCTGCTGTGCCCATGGCACATCAGCACTATCTCGCCCTTTTGCTGGTTGGCATCGGCGGCCACCATGGCGCAGACCTCGGCAGCCGTGCCGGAGAGGAAGGTTTCAAAGGTCTTGCTCACTTCCCTGGCCATCACCAGCTGGCGCTCGGCGCCAAAGACCTGAACTATGGCCTCCAGGCTGTAACAAATCCTGTGGGGTGACTCGTAAAAAATCAGCGTACGCGGATCTTCCTTCAGCTCCTGCAACTTATCCAGGCGCGCCTTTTCCTTGGCCGGCAAAAAGCCTTCGAAGGAAAACCGGTCCGATGGCAGCCCCGAGGCCGACAAGGCCGTAATAGCGGCGCAAGGACCCGGCAGGGGGATCACCTGGAATCCGGCCTGACGCACATGGGACACCAAGTGATAGCCGGGATCGGAAATCAATGGCGTACCGGCATCGCTTATCAGGGCCACAGCCTCACCGGCGGCCAACTTATCCACTATCCACTGGGCCCGGGCACGCTCATTGTGATCGTGCAGCGCCGTGGTGCGGGTCGCAATGCCAAAATGGCTCAGCAGCTTGCCACTGTGACGGGTGTCTTCGCAGGCTACCAAACTGACGCCGCTGAGCACCTCGATTGCCCTTGGGCTCATGTCCCCCAGATTACCTATGGGAGTGGGAACGATATAAAGCGCGCAGGGCAGTGACATATTTACCTCTGGAGTATGGCGGCCCAGGCTTTCACCCCGACCAAGAGAAGGTTAAACTTAGCGCAGCATATTACCAGAGTGAAGCCAAGTGTTGAAAAGCCAGATTTCATTGCAGTTTATTCTTGTTGTCCTGCTCGCCGTTTTCATGTCGGCCTGTGGCAGTCGTCCCGTCCCCGTGGACCCTGGCCCGGCACAGGTTTCCCTGGCCAAGGTAGAGTTGGGCTCGGCACAATACCTGGCCCAGGCGGAGCAGAGCAGCGGTGACAACCGTATCCGGCTGCGGCTGCTGGCGGCCCATGCCCTGCTAATCGAAGGTAATGAACAGGCTGCCGGGCAACTCTTGTCAAAACTGAAAGCCAACCTGAGCACAGCCGAATTACTGGCCGAGCACAGCGCCCTAAGCGCCCGCTTGCTGGAGCAACAAGGTCGTTATGATGAGGCCCTGACCAAACTGGTGTTGCCTGCCGGGGTGGCCAAATGGCAAAAGGCCGCCTTTCACCAGCAAAGGGCGCAATTATTCCATAAAACCCAGCAACCCATGCTGCAAGCCCGGGAGCTGAGCGCCCTCGCGCAATACCTGCCCCAAGAACAGGCCAACGAAGCCCACGATGCCCTGTGGCAGATACTGGCTGCCCAAACCGAGACCCAGCTGCAGCAGGATGACAACAGCCAGTCCCTGTTCAGCGGCTGGCTGCAACTGGCCTATCTGGCCAAGCATTATGCCGTGTCGCCCAACGAGCTGGTGCGTAATCTGGGAGACTGGCAGCGAGCCAATCCATCCCACCCGGCTGCCAAGCGTCTGCCGGGGGATCTGCAAAATGCCCTGAATACCAAGCCCTATAAGCCACAGAAAGTTGCGGTACTCCTGCCCCTGAGCGGCCCGGCCGCCAATGCCGCCAACGCCATACGCAACGGCATTCTCAGCAGCTATCTGGCCCAGGACGACAGTCAGATGAGCATCAGCTTCTTTGACAGCGCGGCAGATCCAGTGGCTGCGCTCACCCAGGCACAGGCAGAGGGAGCCGAGTTCATCATAGGTCCGCTGCTGCAAAGTGAAATTGAGAAACTGCTGCAGCCCGGACTCAGCGCCGGCATTCCGCAACTGTTCCTCAATAAGGCCGAACGTTTCAGCCCCGAAAACGACCGATTCTTCTTCTCCCTGTCACCGGCCGAAGAAGCCAGCGACGCCGCCGAACACCTGTTCAAGGACGGCATAGCCCATCCCTTGCTGCTGGTGAGCAACGATGCCACCGGTCGCCGCATGGCCGAGGCCTTTAACCACACCTGGCAACAGCTGACCCAGGACAGGGCCGAGGTGCACTTTTACGACGGCGGCGACAAGATGAAGCTGACGGTACAGCAGGCTCTGGGCGTCAGTGACAGCCAGGAGCGTATCGCCCGCATCAAGGAACTGCTAGGCAGCAAAATCAAGGCCGACTTCCGTTCCCGCCAGGACATAGATGCCATTTATATGATCTCGGCCCCACAGGATATCGCCCTGCTGAAGCCCTTTATCGACGTCAGTTTCAGCGTGTTTGCCGAGCCCGTGCCCATGTACGTTTCCAGCCGTGCGCGCAATCAGGACAACACCGCCCCGGTGCCACCCGAATTCAACAACCTGATCGTCAGCGACATCCCTTGGTTGATGCAGCTGGGGGCTGAGAATCGCGAGATCAATGGTCTGTGGCCGGACTGGAACAATAGCCAGAAGCGCTTGTTTATCATGGGTTATGACGCCTTTGAACTTGTCGGCCGCCTGGCCCAGATGCGCGCCTTCCCCGGCTTTCAGTACCAGGGCCGCGGTGGCAAGCTATCGGTGGGTGCCGATGGTGTCATCAAACGTCAATTAAGCTGGGGCAAGTACCAGCGGGGCGCCTTGAGGCCACTGTGAACTGGGGCCAATTCGCCGAGCAGCAGGCGCAGGACTATCTCTGCGCTCAGGGCTTAACCCCGGTAGCGACCAATGTGCGCTATCCCTTCGGCGAGCTGGATCTGGTGATGCGCCAGGGCGGTTGCTGGGTGTTTGTCGAGGTCAAGTACCGCAGCAGCAGCCGGTTTGGCGGCGCCCTGACCGCCTTAAGTGCCGCCCAAATAAGACGCATCCGTGCCGCCGCCAGCCATTTCCTGCAATTGCAGGGGATAAATGCCCCCTGCCGTTTCGATCTGGTGGCCATAGATGCCGGCGCGGTCGAATGGTTGCAGAATGCATTTTAAACAAGAATTTGCCGGGGACGGCTCTACTCCCCTGCCGCTTTGTGGCATGATAGCGGCAGTTTATTTTGTAAGGGTTTATCCATGTTAGAACGTATCAAAGACAGCTTTACCGAGTCGATCCAAACCAAGATCGATGCCGCTGAAGCCCTGCCGGAATCCATTGCCAAGGCGGCCGAAATGATGGTGCACTGTCTGCTCGGTGGCAATAAGATCCTCGCCTGCGGCAACGGTGGCAGTGCCGGCGATGCCCAGCACTTTTCGGCCGAGCTGCTGAACCGTTACGAAGTGGAACGTCCACCGCTACCGGCCATTGCCCTGACCACAGACAGCTCGACCCTGACCGCCATCGCCAACGATTACAGCTATGACGAAGTGTTCTCCAAGCAGATCCTGGCCCTGGGACAACCCGGTGACATTCTGCTGGCGATTTCCACCAGCGGTAATTCAGGCAACGTGATCAAGGCCATGGAGGCGGCACTGAGCCGCGATATGACCATAGTGGCACTGACCGGCAAGGACGGTGGTGCCATGGCCGGTCTGCTCGGTGGTGGTGACGTGGAAATTCGCGTACCGTCCAACGTAACGGCCCGCATTCAGGAAGTGCACCTGCTGGTGATCCACTGCCTGTGCGACAACATAGATCGCACCCTGTTCCCCCAGGACGAACAGCAATGAAACAGTGGCTGCTGGCTCTGACGGCCTGCGCAGCCCTGTCCGGTTGCGCCGGTGCTGTAATGGTAGGTGCCGTCGGCGGGGCCGTGATGGCCAACGACGAGCGCTCCTTCAAGACTCAGATAGACGACACCAACGCCGATCTCAAGATTGCCACAGCCTTTGCCAACGATGCCGAGCTCAAGCAGCAGGCCAATATCACCGCCGTGGTGGTCAATGGCAACGTGCTGCTGATAGGCCAGGCGCCCAGCTCATTGCTGCGCGACAAGGCGGTGCAAATCGTTCAGAGTCTGCAGCTGGGTGGCAAGATCCATAACCAGATCCGTATCGGCAATCCCACCTCCTTCACCACCCGCAGCAATGACACCTGGATCACCACCAAGGTCAAGGGGCGTATGTTGGGCGAAAAGGAGTTGGACATCACCCGCATCAAGGTGGTCACCGAAAATGGCGAAGTGTTTTTGCTGGGCCTGATTGCCCGCAGCCAAGCCGATCTGGCGGTGGATGTGGCGCGCAATACCGCCGGGGTTCGCAAGGTCATTAAGGTATTCGAATACATCGAATAATGATGCCCAATGTTAGCCATAAAAAATCAGCCACTCGGGCTGATTTTTTTATGTCGCGACCTTTGTTAAATGGCGACTCAGGCGAGCAGGCCAATCTTCTCGTACACCTGCTTGAGGGTCACTTCGGCGCGGGCACGGGCCTTCTCGGCACCTTGGTGCATGACAGTATCCAGGAAAGCACGGTCTTCGCGGAACTCGCGGAAGCGCTGCTGCAGCGGTTCCAGCATGCCGACCACGGCTTCACCGGCTGCCACCTTGAGGTGACCATACATCTTGCCTTCAAACTCGGCTTCCAGACTGGCGATGCTCTGGCCGGTCACGCCCGACATCAGGCTCAGCAGGTTGGATACACCGGGCTTGGTTTCCAAGTCAAAGCGCACTACCGGCGGCTCGTCGCTGTCGGTCATGGCCTTTTTCAGCTTCTTCATCACCGCCTTGGGATCTTCCAGCAGGCCAATAACGTTGTTGCGGTTGTCATCCGACTTGGACATCTTCTTGGTCGGGTCCTGCAACGACATCACCTTGGCACCGTGTTCGGGAATGAAGGGCTCCGGCACGGTAAAGGTATCGCCATAGGCATTGTTGAAGCGGATAGCGATATCTCGGGTCAGCTCCAGATGCTGCTTTTGATCCTGACCAACGGGGATCTCATTGGCCTGGTACAGCAAAATATCGGCCGCCATCAGCACCGGATAGCCAAACAGACCCACGTTGATGTTGTTGGCGTGCTTCTGTGACTTGTCCTTGAACTGGGTCATACGGCTCAGTTCGCCCATCTGGGTGTAGCAGTTGAGCACCCAACCCAACTGGGTATGCTGGGGCACCTGGGACTGAATAAAGACTGTGCTCTTTTTGGGGTCGACGCCACAGGCCAGATACAGCGCCAGGGTATCAAGACAGGCTTCGCGCAATGCGGCCGGATCCTGGCGCACCGTGATGGCATGCAAGTCCACCACGCAATAAAGACAATCATGGCTGTCCTGCATGGCCACCCACTGACGCAGGGCACCCATGTAGTTGCCTATGGTCAACTCGCCCGATGGCTGCGCGCCGCTGAGTACTATGGGTTTGGTCATTTCAGTGCTTACTCCGTAATTGTCAGTATCCCGCATCAAGCCGGGACAAAATCTCTGTAAAGCTGTTACAAACGGCCTCTGGACCGCAAAGCCCAATATCTTCACCGTAGTTGTAGCCGTAGGTCAAGCCGAACGAGGCAATTCCGGCCGCTTTGGCGGCCAAAATGTCATTGCGGCTGTCACCGACCATCAAGAGTTCGTCTCTCTCCAGGGACCAATGGGCTCGCACATGCTCCAGAGGCAGGGGATCGGGTTTCATCTTGGCCAGGGAATCCCCACCCAGAACCAACTCAAACAGCTCCTCCAGGCCGAAGGCCCGCAGCAGCGGCAAGGTAAAACGATGGGGCTTGTTGGTGACCACGGCCAGCTTTAATCCCCGCTGGCGCAATGCCGTCAGGGTTTCGATGACGTCCGGATAAAGGCGGCTGTGGCGCTCCAGATGTTGCTCATAAAAGTCGAAAAATACCGGCATGGCGGCATTCAACTCTGCCTCGCTGACCTCGCGCCCCAAGGCATGACTCATGGCCCTGGAAAGCAGCACCCTGGCGCCATTACCCACCCAGGTGCGCACCTCATGCTCGCTGCACGTCTTGTGTCCAAGCTGCGACAGGGTGCAATTGGTGGCAGCGGCCAGATCCGGCACACTGTCCACCAGGGTGCCGTCAAGGTCAAAGGCAATGGCCTTGAGTCTTTGGCTCATCAGGCGTCGACCTTGGCCAGCTCGGCGCGCATTTGGTCGATAACGGCCTTGTAATCCGGCTTGCCAAAGATGGCACTGCCGGCCACAAACATGTCGGCACCGGCGGCAGCAATTTCAGCGATGTTGTCTTCTTTGACCCCACCATCCACTTCCAGGCGAATGTCATAGCCACTGGCATCAATACGGGCCCGCACCTGACGCAGCTTATCCAGGGTCGACGGAATAAAGGATTGACCGCCGAAGCCAGGGTTGACCGACATCAGCAGGATCACGTCCAGCTTGTCCATCACATGATCCAGACAATGCAGCGAGGTGGCGGGGTTCAGCACCAGGCCAGCCTTACAGCCGGACTCGCGGATCAATTGCAGGGTGCGATCCAGATGTTCGGTGGCTTCCGGATGGAAAGTGATGATGGAGGCACCGGCCTTTGCGAAATCGGGGATGATGCGGTCCACGGGTTTAACCATCAGGTGCACATCAATCTCAGCGGTGATGCCGTAATCACGCAGCGCCTTACACACCATGGGGCCTATGGTGAGATTGGGCACATAGTGGTTGTCCATAACATCGAAATGCACCACGTCGGCACCGGCGTCGAGCACGGCCTTAACATCGTCACCGAGACGGGCAAAATCAGCGGATAAAATAGAAGGAGCAATCAAAAATGGGCGCATAGCGGACTCACTGCATTGGTTGAGAAGTCGGCTATTTTACCCGAAAACCGGTTTAATTCCCCCTGCTACAGCACGTTTTTGTGCCCGGAACAGCGACAACCCCAGACCCGAGCGGAGGTCTGCCCAGAAAATTGTTCAAAAACCGCTCGCATTTGATATAATCCGCCCATCTGCATTTTCGGCCAAGGAAGCCCAATGAAAGGCACAAACCATCAGTTCAGGAAATTCGCCAGCGTGAAGTCGGCCGCGCTTCTTGGCTTGAGCGCAGTATGCTTTGCCAGCTTGGGCGCCTGGATCCAGGCCGCAGATGATTCAGCCACGGTTGCTTGTGCATGCAGCAGCGAAATAAGCTATAACAACAGCTTACCTGCAAGTCACCCCAATAACCGCTGTGCAACCCAAACCCGGGATTTAACCTGGGGCTCCTGGCTCAGCGGCAACAGCCGCTCAGGACAATTTCACTTCATCGACCTGCTGGAGTTGCTTAACGGCCATCAGGACAAGCCCATGGACAAATCACCGTCCTCGGCCCGCGACGAGATCTGATGCAGTCTTCTTTCTGGCAGGTTTTTCTCAGCACCCTGGCCGCCTTCTTCGGGGTGCAGTCCGATCAAAATCGACGTAAGGATTTCAGCCAAGCCTCCCCCATGCCATATATCATCATGGGATTGGTACTGGCCATTGGGTTGGTGCTGGGATTGGTGCTGTTGGTGTCTGTGGTGCTGGCGCCCTGAGCTTCGGCTGAAGCTGGCCAATGGCTTGTAGCTAAAATACTTGCTTCAGGCTCAGTCAATGGACTCCAGATGATAAGTCTCATCATAGAGCGCCATCAATTCATCCACTTTATTACGCTTGCTGCCGTTCTGGCTGATATTGCGCTGCACCTGTAGGGTCGCCAATCTGGCCCCGTGGTATAACTCCCGGGTCAGTGGAATATCATGGTTGCTGATCAACACAGGAATACCACGCTCCATGGCAGTATGGCGGGAATAACGCGCCAGCAGTGCCTGGTCATCGAGTGTAAAGCCGGCACCTACATAGGTGGTAAAACTGGCCGTACTCGACAGTGGCGCATAGGGGGGATCGCAATAAATGACATCGCCCTGACCTGCCAGTTCAAAGGCCTGCTCATAGCCGATGCATTTGAACTCGGCCTTCTTGGCCTTCACTGAAAAAGCGCGAATTTCCTGCTCAGGAAAGTAAGGCTTTTTGTAGGAGCCAAAGGGCACATTGAATGCACCCTTGCGATTGTAGCGACAAAGGCCGTTGAAACCGTGACGATTGAGGTACAGGAAGTACACAGCACGACTGAAGGGATCTTTACTGCGGTTAAAGCGCTGACGAACGTCGTAATAGGCTTCCTTGTTGTTCATTTCTTCACAGAACAAGGCCTTGGCAGCAACTATATATTCTTCCGCCCTGTCTTTGACAATCTGGTACAGGCCTATGAGATCCTGGTTGATGTCACACAAGAGATAAGAAGGGTAATCCGTATTGAGAAATACCGAACCTGCACCGACAAAGGGCTCCACCAGCCTGTCACCTTTGGGCAAATGCCTGGCCAGCTCGTCCATCAATTTGAACTTGCCACCGGCCCATTTCAGAAAGGCTCTTTGTTTCTTGGTCATTTGCAGGAAAGGTCGCCCCAATTAAAGAAGTGAATGATTGTACTCTGTTTAATAGCAAAATTCACTGCGCTTCCTCCCCCAGTGGCTGATACTGCGCCAGATGGCGCCAGTTCCTTATCCAGGGGGATAGCTTGGGATTGTGACGTGATAGGGCTTCGGCTTCCTGCCTAGCCTGCTCCATACTGTCATATTGACCCACCAATATCACAATTTGTTGCCGGTAGCGGGCCAGGATGGGGCTGACGTCCTTGGGCAGCATCTTGAGTACCCGGGGAATAGAGCTGCGCTTGCTGACGGTCGCCAGTTGCAGGGTAAAGCCCTCAACAGGAAATACAGGAGGCATCCCCACTTCCTGCTCCTCTTGCGTCTGTGCGACCTGCTCCGTTTCCTGTGGCGGCGAAGAGGGGATCAACTCAACCACGGGGGTTCCATTTTCGACCTCCGGCAGCTCGCCCGTCTGGACTTGTGCCACCGCCTGGGCGTCTGCCAGTAATTCTGATGCCATGCCTTGCTCATCCTCAACGGCATCAGCTACTGCGACAATATTGTCCTCTTGTGGTTCAGCGCGTTCGGCTTCCGTCTGCTCATGGCTTACAAGCTCTTGCTCATCTTCAACTTTTTGCTGGCGTTCAGCAAAGTATCCCTGTAACAGCTTTTCTCCCCAGGGGATGGCTTCTCCCGTGAGTGTTGGCCACTGAGTAGCCGGCTTGTCGGCTGGCCAGAACCATCCTATGGCGACAGTGAGCATAACAACCGCCGCAGCGACCACCCACCACAGGGGCTTGTGAGCCTTAATGGCAGCGGTTTCAGGTTCGAGCGCCTTACGCAATAGATTAACAACGTCAGCCGGGCTGCCTGATTGCTTCTCCAACTGGGCTTTTACTATCTCACGCGGCACATAGGGCAGGCTGTCGCTGCGACTCATCAGGGTAAAATAGAGCGCTTCCCGTTCGGCCATGGGCAAAGACTCAATGCTGATTTGCAATATCAGCTCCCTTTGCTCCGGCGCCAGGGAGGACGACAGGGATTCCAACATATCCGGCTCTGAGGTGAGCGTTACCGATATGGGTCGACCGCCACAACGAATTTCACTGAGCAGCAGGCATTCGGCCCAAAGCTCCAGCGGCATAAAGTGCGCATCATCTATGGCTATGTGAATGGGCCTGGAGAAATCCGCCGCCAAACGCAAAAGGGTTTCCGTGAGGGGCACTTCGTCATCAAACAGGGGATCGGCGAGCAGTTGGATCAGTATTTTGCGGCGTATTTCAGCCGCGGAGACATGCATGGGGCATATGACCAGCGCCGAGTTGTACTCCTCCAATTCACTCACCAGGGCGGTGACCAAAGTGGATTTTCCCACCCCTTTGGTGCCGGAAAGCACCCGCAGCTGCGGACTGTAACTGGCAACGTAAAGCAAACGCTCAAGCAGCGCTTCCTGGGTTGGCAGAAGTATGGATGTGGAATCTGTCACGTCTCACCCGCTGTTACGTGCGGTTGATGACCTTTCTGAGTAGCTCGTCACCGGCGGCATCTGTCACCTTGGCGCTGCCAATCCCAAGGGGCAACACCAATCTGATTTGGCCGGCGAGCACTTTCTTGTCGCGCCGCATATGTTGAATAAAGCTGTCAAAGCCCATGGATTCTGGTGCCTGGGTGGGCAAGTCGAATGCCTCTATCAAGGCCTCGATACGTCCAAGAATTGACGCGTCCATGAGCCCCATGGCCACCGAGGTTTGCGCAGCAAGGACCATGCCAGTGGCCACTGCTTCGCCATGGAGCCAGTTGCCGTAGCCCATTTCAGCCTCGATTGCATGGCCAAAGGTATGTCCCAGATTCAGCAAGGCGCGCACCCCCTGCTCGGTTTCATCTTCGGCGACGATTTGGGCTTTGATCTCGCAACAGCGGCCAATGGCATACTGCAACGCCTGCTCATCCAAGGCTTTCAACGCCTCAATATGGCCTTCAAGCCACTCAAAGAAGGCAGCATCCCAGATAATGCCGTACTTGAGAACCTCGGCCATACCGGCGGCAAACTCCCTTGCAGGCAAGGTTTGCAAGCAATCCGTGTCTATCATCACCAACTTGGGCTGATAGAAAGCACCTATCATATTCTTGCCAAGTGGGTGGTTGACCGCGGTTTTCCCTCCCACAGAGGAATCAACCTGGGACAGCAAGGTGGTGGGAACCTGTATAAAATCGATCCCTCGCTGATAGCAAGCGGCGGCGAATCCGGTCATGTCACCGATCACACCACCACCCAAAGCCACCAGCAAGCTGTCGCGGGCAAAGTTGCCTTCAAGCAGGGCGGTAAAGACGGTATTGAGCTGCTCCAGGGTCTTGTATTGCTCACCATCGGGCAAGATCACTTGCTGAACCTGGCTGGCACAGGATCCCAATTGCTGCTTCAGCTCATGGAGATACAGGGGGGCAACTGTGTCATTGCTGACGATAAGCACTTTTTTGCCACGGCAATAGCCGGACCAAAGCTCGCTATGATTAAACAGGTCCCGGCCAATATAGATGGGGTAACTACGACTCGCTAAATCGACCAAGACCTGTTTCATAACATTTTAAAATCCCAATTGTTCTACGATTTGGGTGGCGACAACCTTGGCACTCTGGTCATCGGTTTTGACTATCACGTCGGCAATTTCCTCGTAGAGAGGATTGCGGACTTCGGCCAGATTTTCCAACACGGAACGGGGATCATCCACCTGCAGCAGCGGACGACGCTTATCACGTTGGGTACGGGCGACCTGCTTGTCTATTGTGGTTTCCAGATATACGACTATCCCACGGGCAGACAAGAAGTTACGTATGTCTTTGCTTTGTACTGAGCCGCCACCGGTTGCCAGCACTATGCCTTGCTTTTCGGTCAAATCAGCAATCACCTGAGCCTCGCGGCGACGAAAGCCCTCTTCGCCTTCAACGTCGAACACCCATGCGATATCAGCACCGGTACGGTTTTCGATCTCCTGATCTGAGTCGTGGAATTCCAAATGCAGCATTTGCGCCAGATGACGACCTATGGTGCTTTTACCTGCGCCCATAGGGCCTACGAGAAAAATATTACGTTTTTCAGCCATTTCTTGTACGTCTGAATCTTATGAAGAGTTTGCCTATGCCGACTTAGTTTCAAGCCGACCTATGTGTTACCTTGCTCTAATGAGACTTGACCCGGGATTATCTCAGTTCAGTACCATGAAACGCAAGTTTGTCCTGCATGAATGATGGAATTAGCTGAAGACAAAAAAAGACCGGCAAGATGCCGGCCTTTTGTGTGTCACGCTAAAATCAGATCTTTTCGGTCACTATCTTCGGGGTCACGAAGATCAGCAGCTCCTGCCGTTCATTGGAATCCGAGGTGTTGCGGAACAGGAAGCCCACCAAGGGGATGTCGCCCAATACAGGTACCTTGCTGACCCTGGAGATCAGGTTCTGCTGGTAGATACCACCTAGTACTATGGTTTCACCGTTATCCACCAACACCTGAGTACCGATACGTTGAGTATCGATGGCCACGGCGCGACCTGTAGGTGTGTCCACTGTGTCACCCTGAGTATCCTGGGTAATCTCCAAATCCAGTATCACCCGGTTGTCAGGCGTAATTTGCGGTGTTACCCGCAGAGACAGTACCGCCTTTTTGAAGGTTACCGTGGTGGCACCACTGGATGCCGCCTGCACATAGGGAATTTCCACACCTTGCTCAATATATGCCGCTTTCTGGTTTGAGGTGGTAATACGGGGGCTGGCGATGATTTCACCTTTGTTTTCCTGCTCCAGCGCACTCAGCTCCATATCCAATACGGTACCGTCAGCCAATTTGGCCACATGGAACGCCAGGCTCGCCGCACTGGTGGAGGTCACAGGCAGGTTAACGTTAAGACGATCATTGACCGACGGGATCACACCATTGGACATATCCTGCGCCCCTTCAATGGTGCCAGAGGCGCCCTTGGTGCCCTGCTTATCTGAGATACCCCAACGGATACCCAGGTCTTCGGCAATATTGTCTTTCACCGTCACCATGCGCGATTCAATCAATACCTGACGCACAGGAATATCCAGTACATCCACCATGCGGTGAATATTTTCCAGTGTTTCGGCAGTGTCCTTGACCAACAGGGTATTGGTGCGCTCATCAACGGCCACGCTGCCACGACTGGTCAACAGACTGGTGTCCTTGCCCTTGAGCAGTTCGGCTATGTCCGCGGCCTTGGCATAATTGATTTGCAGGTATTCAGAATAGAGTGGTGCCAGCTCCTGCACTTCCTGACGATTCTTCAGCTCCTGACTTTCGCGAATGGCCAACTCTTCGGCCGGAGCCACCATCAGGATGTTACCTTCAATGCGCTTGTCCAGGCCTTTGGTTTGCAGAATCAAATCCAGGGCCTGATCCCAGGGAACATCATCCAGACGCAGTGTGATGCTGCCTTCTACCGTATCGCTGGTTACCAGGTTGAAGTTGTTGTAATCCGCAATAATCTGCAGCACGGTACGCACAGAAATATTCTGGAAATTCAGAGACAAGGTACGACCGTTGTACTTCTTCTCTTCCTTAATGGCATCGGCACGCTCCACCTTGTTCATGCTGACGCGGAACAAATTACCTTCCTGCTTGTAGCTGTATTCGTAATTGCCCGCTACATCCACCTGAATCCGGGTGGTCATGTCCTCTTTAAAGGTCTCAAAGCTCTTCACCGGCGTGGCAAAATCCTGCACATCCATGACGTAGAGCATGTCGGACTGGATATCGGTATTGAAAAAACTGATCTCCAGCTTGGCACCTACCTGTTCAACATTGGCGGCCACGGTCGGATTATTGAGATAAACCAGCAATTCCCCACCGCCCGTCTCATTGCGGTGAAAATCCAGACTCTTGATACCATTCACAAAAGGACTGCTACGATCCTGGCCCTCGGCAGCAATTTCGTCATTGATGACCAGTCTGTAGCTGTTGCCCATCACCAGGCCCTGATAGGGCTTTACCCGGCTGAGGTTCAAGGTCAAAGCCAAATCACCGCCTTCCTGTGTGGATAGCAGAGACTCTACCCCGGCCACATTGATGGGCAAATTGTCTTTTTCCAGACCAGAAATACTGTCGGCAAAGGTCATCTTGATTTGAGCCGGTGTCGCATTCAAATCGATTTGAGGCTCAAATATCGGCTGCTCGAACTGCAAGTCAAGCTCAACCTGATGATCAACTACGCCATGGTATTTAACATCAACCAGACGATTGGCTGCCTGCGCCACGGATGTTGCTCCCATCAGGAGGCTTAATCCCAGCATTAATCTAAACATCCGGCCGGACACTGTAATAAAAGCGGCAGAAGATTCCATCATTCCCATATCCTTCGCAGGTTATTCTCCAGAGAGTTCCATATTGCTGGTGCGCTCAGACCAGCAGCCCGAACCATCCGGAATTAATTCTATGACTTCGACATTCACGGGCGTCACCTTGCTGATATGACCGTGATACATGCCTAAATATGCACCGACACCCAATCTAAACACGTCACCATCATTGGTTTGGATTAGAGCCCAAATTTGTTCACCTTCCTGCAAGGTACCTCGCATTTTAAGGTTATCCAATGCATAGGTTTCCAAGCGGCTCTTGCGACGTTTTAAGTCTGGTTGCAGACAATCCTTGGTCTTATCCAATACCTCTTCAGTTAATTCCCGTGAAGGAGGTACAAAGGGACTGCGCATTAATTCGGCTTGATAAGCAAAATGCTCGAACTGGGGTGGCGATTTCAGTGGCGGAATTTTGGCCACATGTTGTGCCTTGGTTGTAGTAACAAATAGCTCCAAATCACTACGATCGTCAACACAAGCTGTCAAAAATAAGCTGGTTAAGACCAGAGGCAAGTATTTCATCATCACTTTCCTCCCGCCTTTTTCTTGGCGTCTTTTTCAGAGGGTAATTCAGCCCCCTCTTTAAATCTGTAAGTTTTCGCCAAAATATCCATGGTCAACAAACCGCTCTCAGTGCGCTTTATCACAAAGTCATGCAGGCTCACAATACGCGGCAACTTGGCAACACCACTGACCATATGTCCCATATCATGATAATCACCGGCCACTGACATTCTGATTGGGAACTCGATGTAGAAGTCCCTTGGCACCTCAGGCTCCCAATCCAAGCTGTTGATTTTCAGACCTGAATCGGTTGCCACAAAGGTCACATCATCGAGCAGACCCGGCATTTCATTTTCTGAAGGCAACATTTTCAGCAGTTCAGCAAACTGGGCTTCCATTTCCTGCAACTGTTCGCGATACAGCTTTAAATTCGCAGCCAGTTGATACTTGGACTTAAAGTCCTCTCTTAACTGCACTTCTTTTTGCTGCTCTGCCTTGAGAACATCAACCGCATCCGCAACAAACATAAAATAGCCGGCAACCAATACCAGCAATGCCAAAAAAGTGGCAAATACGATCTTAACCTGTTTAGGCCATCCACCTACATTCTCAAAGTCAATATCGTTGAATTGGCTCAGATCCAGACTCATCTTGCAGCTCCTTTGGTGCCGGCAGCCTTGCTATCTTTCCCAGCCTCAAGCATTGCCTTGTCAACCACATTCACCTTGAGCGTGAATCTTTGCAGCTGACGGACATCATCACTCTGAGCCACAATCGACTGCATTGTGGGATCATCGAGCCAAGGAGAAGCCTTCATTTTACGCATCATGTTAGCCACGTTATTGTTCGACTCACTGCGTCCTTCAATAGACACCACGCTGCCTTTCTTTTCCACACTGGAAAGATAAATGCCTGGAGGAACTATTTTTACCAACTCATCCAACACGTGGGTCGGCAGATTACGGGACCTTTGCAGGTTGAGAATAATCTCGGTGCGGCGTTCAATATCCTTTTTACGCTCGGTGATCTTCTTTATTTCCGCGATCTGCTTTTCCAGTAACTGAATTTCCGTTTGCAGATAAGCATTTCTGCCACGCTGTTCCTCGGTCATCATATCCAGCACCGCCAAAGCGCCATATACCAGCAGGGCTGATAACAGAAAAGTGGCCGCAAGTGCGCCAAGATAATCCCGTTTACTTTTTTCCCTGGCCTCTTCACGCCAAGGCAATAAGTTTATGTTCGCCATTGACCATAGCTCCTTAATGCCAAGCCGCAGGCAACCATATATTTGCTGATATTGGGCTGCAGGATATTTTTAGTCTGTTCGTCGGCATGCAGCGCCCCCTGGAAGGGATCTGCAATGATAGTGTGCACACCGAGTTCATTTGTCAGTAAGTTGGCCATGCCTTCCAGTCGTGAAGTACCGCCGCACAACACTATGTAATCCACCTTATCGCGACCACTGGAGGTGCAGTATATCTGCAGGGTACGTTTTACCTGCTGCAGCAGCTGCGTTTGGAAGGGGGACAACACCTCAAACATATAATTCCGAGGCAAATCCCCTTCAATCTTGGCTTTTTCAGCCTGTTCATGGGACATGCCATAGAAAGACAAAATCGATTGGGTGAACTGCTCACCACCGAAGGCCTGTTCGCGGATAAAGGCGGTCTCGCCGGCCTCAACCACGGCAAAGGTGGTCATGTTGGCACCTATATCGACCAGGGCGATGACTTTTTGTTCGGCTCCCTCCGGCAGCTGCTGATAAATCAGTTCAGCAGAACGACCAAGAGCATAACCTTCTATATCAACGACCTTTGCCTGGAGGTCGACCTCCTCCAAAGCATCTACCCGGGCATCAATATTCTCGGTACGACAGGCGCTCAGCAGGACATCCACCTTGGAGGGATCTGTCGGATTGGCGCTGAGCGTTTCAAAATCGATACTGACTTCGTCCAGGGAATAGGGTATCAGGTTGTCAGCTTCAATCTCGATTTGGGCTTCCATTTCAGATTCACTCAGCGCTGCATCCATGTAGATGACCTTGGTCATCACCGCTGAACCTGAAACAGCCACAGAGGCAAATTTGCAAGTCTTGGGAAGCGCGCGCCGCACTTGCCGTAAACTTTCAACTACCGCAGCAGAATCCCGAATATCATGATCGTTAACGGCCCCCTTTTTAACGGGGACCGCCGCATGACTCACTATTTTATAGCCATCAGCCGTCTTGCTCAGCAGTATCGCTTTAACTTCGTGGGAGCCTATATCAACACCCACCATCTGCGGAGCCTGACGCTTCCATAAGTTTGAAAGCATAGTCTGTTGTCACTTATTGTTTTGGTTGCAGAAGTTAGATTAGCACAAAATCAACTCGTTATAGCTATTTGTATTAAATGTTTGAGGCTTTTACAATTGGCAATTTTTTGACGCCGTATTTTACTTCACCAAGACAATGCTGCCTTATATACTGTGTGGCCCGTGATTAAATTTGGAAAACTCTGGTGAAGTGGTTAAAACGTATTCTTATTGCCCTCTTTAGTCTAGCTCTCCTCTGTGTTGGTGCTATTGCAGCGGCATATTTCTATGTTTTACCCGATCTGCCGGATGTCGCCACCCTGAAAACGGTGAAATTACAAACTCCGCTGAAAATATACAGCAGTGATGGCAAGCTCATTTCCCAATTCGGCGAAAAACGCCGCATTCCCCTAAAATTGGATGAAGTTCCCAAACCCTTGCTGCAGGCCTTTTTAGCCACCGAGGACGCCCGTTTCTATGAGCACAGCGGTATCGATCCTATCGGTGTGGTCAGAGCTGCCTTGGTTATGCTGGCTACCGGAGAGAAAAAACAAGGTGCCAGTACCATCACCATGCAGGTTGCCCGCAATTTCTTCCTCACCAGAGATAAAACTATCATACGGAAAGTAAAAGAGATTTTTATTTCTTTCCATATTGAGGAGCTTCTCACAAAGGATGAAATTCTCGAACTCTATGTAAATCGTATCTATCTGGGCCAGCGGGCCTATGGCGTAGGTGCAGCGGCACAGGTGTACTTTGGTAAAGAAGTGAAAGACCTCACCCTTGGCGAAATGGCCATTATTGCCGGTCTTCCCAAAGCGCCTTCGACACTCAACCCCGTGACCTCCCCCGATCGCGCTCTGGCACGCCGCAATGTGGTATTGATGCGCATGAATGAAGTGGGGTACATCAGCGCCAACGAGTATCAGGAAGCACTGGCTGAACCTCTGGTCGCCAAATATCACGGCGCAGAGATTGATCTGTACGCACCCTATATTTCAGAAATGGCTCGCGATTACCTGGTCCAAAAATTCGGAGAGGAAGAAGCCTACACAGGTGGCTACAGCGTTTACACCACCATTTCCTCAGACCTGCAACTTAAGGCACAGCAGGCGCTGCGCAACAACGTGTATGCCTACGATGAGCGCCACGGTTATCGGGGAGCAGCAGAGCGTCTGTGGCAGGATACCCCACCTGCCGATGCGGAAATCATCAAGACACTCAAACGCACCGTAGCCGTTCAGGAATTACAGCCCGCCGCGGTACTGAGTGTGGCTGAGCAGGCGGCAGAAGTGTTGCTTGGCAGCGGCGAGAGACTGACGCTGAATTGGGATGGCATCAAATGGGCACGCCGCTTTATCAGCGACAAACGTCAGGGAGCCGCGCCGACCAAGGCCTCTGAGGTGCTCAACCCCGGCGAACGTATTTGGGTCCGTCATAATGGCGAGCAATGGCAACTGTCCCAAGTACCGGAAGTCTCCAGTGCCACAGTCACCCTGGATCCTAAAAATGGCGCCATTTTGGCCTTGGTGGGCGGTTTCAGCTTCTCACAGAGCCAGTACAACAGGGTCACTCAGGCCAAACGCCAGCTGGGGTCCAATATCAAACCCTTTATCTACGCTGCTGCGCTGGAAAAAGACTTTACCCTGGCGACCCTGATCAATAACGCCCCCATCAACAAACCCGATATCCGTCAGGGAACCGCTTGGCGCCCCAAAAACTCACCGGATATCTATGGCGGGCCGACCCGACTTCGAGTGGGTCTGGCTCAGTCTATCAACGTGATGTCGGTGCGGGCCATGCGCCACATTGGACTCGACGAGACCATAGCGACCCTGGCCCGTTTTGGCTTTGATCCTGCCGATCTGCCCCGTAACGAATCCCTGGCCCTGGGCTCCCCCTCGGTTACCCCGCTGCAGGTTGTGACCGCCTTTGCCAGTTTCGCCAATGGTGGCTTCCTGCTGGAGCCCTACTTTATCGATCGCATTGAGCATGCCGATGGCACACTGGCGGAAAAGGCGAACCCGGCATTGGCCTGTGAGCCACCACAAAGCGACGATCAGGCAATGCAATCTTTAATCAATGCCATGCAGCAGGAAGCGGGCACGCCACAGGCGCCATGCGGCGGCACAGATGCGCGTTATGCCGAGCGGGTTATTTCCAAGCAAACCGCATTCTTGGTTGGTGATGCACTCAAGAGCGTGATCTGGGGTGGCGGTGACTGGAGTCAGGGCACAGGTTGGAACGGTACAGCCTGGCGGGCGGCAAGGCTGATAAAACGTCATGATATTGCCGGTAAGACAGGTACCACCAACGAATCCCGAGACACCTGGTTCAGTGGATTCAACCCCAAGTTGGTCAGCACCTTCTGGGTCGGGTTTGATGACCACAGCCGCGAGCTTGGCCGTACAGCTTGGAACGCCAATGGCGCCAAAGATCAGATTTCAGGCGCCGAAGCCGGTGCGAAAACAGCAGGTCCAGGTTGGAACGAATTCATGCTGCACGCGTTAGAGGGAACGGAAGAGATAGCTATAGTGCCGCCCGAAGGCATAGTTTCAGCGCGCATAGATCTGGCCAGTGGCAAACTGAGTCGCAAAACAGACCAAACCAGCGACTTTGAATATTTCCGCGCCGGTACTGAACCAACAGAATATGCCACCGAGACCCAGGACAGCAGCACTATCTTCACCGACTCACCGCCGGAAGAATTATTCCAATAGCGATTTTGAAGGGGCCGTAAGGCCCCTTTCATATCAGGCACACAGCCCACGGCAAATAAATAATCCGACAAGCCCACCGGATACAAGCCTTGGTTGCTCAGTCGTTATTCTCTGTTAGTATATGTATAAATTCACAGTAATTCGGTGCAAACCGCGTGCAGAGACTGGATCTTGTCCCAATTACCGAGCTCAAGGGCGTTGCTGCCCGGGTTGCGGAAAAGCTGGCCAAACTGGGGGTACATACCGTCCAGGATCTGTTGTTTCATTTGCCGCTGCGCTATGAAGATCGCACCCGCATTTATCCCATCGCAGGATTGACGCCCGGCAGTTACGCCACGGTTGAGGCCGAAGTTGTATCGGCCCAGATAGTCAATGGTCGCAAGCGCATGCTGACCTGCAACGTCCGCGACAACAGTGGCGGTCTGACCCTGAGATTCTTTAATTTCTCCATGGCGCAAAAAAACGGCCTGCAACCCGGATTGACCATCAGGGCCTATGGCGAGATCCGCCGTGGCCAGTCCCAATTGGAGATCATTCATCCGGAATATAAGCTTACCGCACCGGGTGAAGCCCCGGCCCTGAGCGAAACCTTGACTCCCATCTATCCCACCACTGAGGGATTAAAGCAGGCCAGCTGGATCCGGCTGACGGAGCAGGCTTTGGAAATGCTGGAAGAAGGGGGATTGCAGGAGCTGCTGCCCACGACGCTGCAACCCAATCAATTGAGCTTGGCGCAGGCGGTGCGAATTTTGCACCGTCCCCCAACCGATGCCGATCCCCTGGCCTTTGAACTGGGGCAGCATCCGGCACAACAAAGATTGGTACAGGAAGAGCTACTGGCACACAACCTCAGCATGCTTAAACTGCGGCAACGCAGTAATCAGGATAGCGCCATCCAGATGCACAGCACGGGGCAGCTGATCCCCGATTTTCTTGCCGCCCTGCCCTTCAGCCCCACGGCGGCGCAGCAGAGGGTGGTTAAGGACATTCACAAAGATCTGGCCAAGCCCACCCCCATGATGCGCCTGGTTCAGGGTGATGTTGGCTCCGGCAAGACTCTGGTGGCCGCCCTGGCAGCACTCGCGGCCATAGAAAACGGCTATCAGGTCGCCATGATGGCCCCCACAGAACTACTGGCGGAGCAACACGCAGCCAATTTCGAGCGCTGGTTTGCCCCGCTTGGCCTCAAGGTCGGTTGGCTCGCCGGCAAACTCAAGGGCAAGGCCAGGCAACAATCCCTGGCCGACATCGAATCCGGCGCCGCGCAGATGGTCATAGGCACCCACGCCATTTTCCAGGAACAGGTGAATTTCAAACAGCTAGCCTTGGTGATTATCGACGAGCAGCACAGGTTCGGCGTCCATCAGCGGCTGGGACTGAGAGAAAAAGGCATGGGCCAGGGCTATCATCCTCATCAATTGATCATGACGGCCACGCCCATCCCCAGAACCCTGGCCATGACGGCCTATGCGGACCTGGATACTTCGGTAATAGACGAATTGCCGCCGGGAAGGACACCCATTACAACGGTCGCCATTCCCGATGGACGCCGCCAGGACATCATAGAGCGGGTGCGACAGGCGGCATTGCAGGACAAACGCCAGGCCTACTGGGTCTGCACCCTGATAGAAGAGTCCGAGGTACTGGAGTGCCAGGCGGCCGAAGATACCGCCAACGAGCTGATCACCGCCTTGCCGGAACTCAGGGTCGGCCTGGTACATGGAAGGATGAAGGCGGCGGACAAGCAGGAAATCATGGCGGCCTTCAAAGCCGGCACCCTGGATCTGCTGGTGGCGACCACGGTAATTGAGGTGGGCGTGGATGTCCCCAACGCCAGCCTGATGATCATTGAAAACCCGGAAAGATTGGGACTGGCCCAATTACATCAATTGCGTGGCCGGGTCGGACGCGGGGCCGTCGCCAGTCACTGTGTCCTGCTCTACAAGGCGCCCTTATCCCAGACCGCCACCAAGCGCCTCGGCGTACTGAGACAGAGCAACGATGGGTTCGTTATTGCCCAGCAAGATCTGGAAATCCGCGGCCCGGGAGAAGTATTGGGCACACGTCAAACGGGACTGGCACAGATGAAGGTGGCGGATTTGGTGCGGGATCAGGCACTGATCCCCCACATACAAAAACTCGCCAGACACGTGATGGTACAGGCGCCGGCCAATGTCGATGCCATCATTCACCGTTGGCTCGGTGACCGCGAGCAATACGTCCAGGCCTGATAAATTCGGTCTCCGACCGCCAAGGCTATGGACAACGCCCGTGGATAGCGCAGAATGGGAAACAACGCCTTTTGTCAGTGCAGTCAAGGACCTCGTATGCAAGTCAATCAAGAAGACAGGATCTCTCACACCGAATCCCAGGGCAGTGGCAACCGTTTGGCCATAGTAGTCATAGTGCTGCTGGTCGCCATCGGTGCCGGGCTGTATTTCTATTTCTCCAAGCCCACCTCAGTCCCGGCGGAACCGCAGCAGCAGGTAGAGCAAGCCCCCGAACCTCAACCGCCAGCCCAGGCCGAGCCCGAAGTTGAACCGGCTCCCGAGCCCGTAACCACCGAGATCGACGAACCCGAGGCCGCACCTGAGGCGACTCAGGCGCCCGCGGAGCCCGAGCCGTTACCGGCATTGGCGGACAGCGATGCACTGGTGCAGGAGCAGGCCTTGTTGTTGGCCGCAGACAAACCACTGCAACCCTTGCTGGCCCAGGCAGATCTGGCGCGCCAATTTGTAGTGTTTGTTGATAATCTGGCGCAGGGTGAACTGGCACGCAAAACCAGCCCGGTGAAAGGCCCGGAACAAACATTCAGCGTCAGTGAAATCACCGACAAGATATATATGAATCCCGACAGTTTTCGCCGGTACGACAAATACGCCACGCTGATAGCGGCCATGGATCAGCAGCAATTGTTATCCAGCCTGAAATTACTGGCCCCCTTATTCAATGAGGCGTTCGCCGAGCTGGGCTACAGCGACATGAGCTTTGAAAGTCGCTTGCAGCAGGCATTCGAGCAAGTACTGGCAGCCCCCGTCATTGAAGAGCCGATAGAATTGACCAGCGTCAGCGTCAACTACCGCTTTGCCGATCCCAAACTGGAAGCCTTACCTGCAGTGCAGAAGCTGATGTTGCGCATGGGACCGGAAAATACCCGCAAGATCAAAGCCGCCATCCGTAAGTTACAGGCTGAACTAAGCCGCTGATCTCACAAAGGGGTAACAGATTGGTTACCCCTACCTCATTATTTCCACTTCTTCAATGTGACATTTTCGGTTTAGAATACCCGGCTCAAAGCGGATGATGGGAAAAGCTGGGCCTTCAACAGGCCGCAGTCAGGCGTTCGGCTCGCCGCATTTTGACCTTCAGTGATGGAAAACGACGGCAGCTGAGGCAGTGCCAGAGGTAACGCAGTGCAACTTACTTTCAGCCTAATATCCTGGGGCGCCTGGTCACCGGATTGTCAACATAGGGATGCCTGGTCGGCCTGGCATGCACAACAGGAATCGCCCAATAATGAGGCCATACCTGCCCTTGCGCATGTGCCGGCTATGCAAAGACGTCGTTTCAGTCGCCTGACCCGGATGATGCTGGAAGTAGCCCACCAAGCCTGTGCCCCTGACAATTGCCGTTCCGTGTTCGCCTCACGCCACGGTGAACTCAATCGCACTATCGATCTGCTGCAAAACATCATCGGTGATGAACCCCTTTCCCCAATGGGATTCAGCCAGTCAGTGCATAACACCGCCAGTGGTCTGTTCGGCATAGTGCACCAAAACCGCGCGGCTTCCACTTCAATCGCCGCCGGCACCGAAACCTTGTCCCAGGCAATGGTGGAAGCCTACGCCCAGCTGGCAGAAGATCCCGAGCCACTGTTGCTGGTTTTCGGTGACGATCCCGTCCCGCCCGTCTATGACGAATACACCAGTGAATATGAATTGCCACTGGCCATGGGACTGGTATTGGCCCCCGCAGGTGTCACAGGTAAACCACAATTGACGCTGAAAAACAGTCGCGAACTGCCCGGCATGGGATTTGGTCGCCTGTTGCATGCCCTGGCAACCGGCCAGGATTGCCAGGGACAACTTTCCCGCTGGGACTGGAAGCTCAGCCATGCTTGAAAACACCCTGCCATCCCCCAAACGTCTCTCGGGTCTGGCCTACGTGCCACGCTGGCTGGGGGGGATCAGCTGCTATATCGCGTTCGGCCTCGGTGGACTGCTGAGCTCACTGACAATTCTGCCGCTGCTGAAGTACTGGCCTGGCAAGCCCGAGGTCAGGGTCAAGCGGGTTCAGAAAGCGGTGCACATCATGTTTCGTGGTTTTGTGCATATGCTGAGCTGGGCCGGTGTGATCCGGTTACAGACCCGCAATCTGGATGCCCTGCGCAATGCCAACCATGTGCTGGTTATTGCCAACCACCCGACACTGATCGATGTGGTAGTGTTAATCAGCCTGATGCCCAATGCCGGATGCATAGTCAAACAGGGACTGTGGCGCAATCCGTTTTTGCGGGGTGTTGTTGCCGCGGCGGGCTATATTCCCAATCGCGGCGCCGAGTTACTGCTCAATGATTGTCGCGAAGTACTTGAACGGGGCACCAACCTGATCATTTTCCCCGAAGGAACACGCACGGTCCTGGGAAGCCAAATCAATGCCTTTGCCCGGGGCGCCGCCAATATTGCCCTGCGCACCGGCAACGATATATTACCTGTAATGCTGCATACCCATCCGCCGGGATTGACCAAGCAGGAGCCCTGGTGGGAAATCCCCAGACGCACCATAGGCATGACGGTGGAGACCGGTGACACAGTGTCAATCAGGGACTTTCTGGGGCAGGACGGCTGTGAGGCCAAACAGGCCCGCGTTCTGACCAGAGAACTAGAAAATTATTATAAACAAAACCTTAAAGTAATCTTATGACTATACATGATGAAATAAAGCAGTTGATCATAGACTGCCTGGACCTGGAAGACGTAAGCGTCTCCGATATTGATACCCAAGCCCCCCTGTTTGGTGACGGCCTTGGACTGGACTCCATCGATGCCCTGGAATTGGGTCTGGCGATCAAAAAACATTTTGATGTGAAAATCGAGGCCAACTCAGACGCCACCAAGGCACATTTTTTCAGCGTTGCCACACTGGCAAGCTTTATTGAGTCACAACGGGTTTAAGGGACAAGAAGATGCAGAATCGCGAACAAATTCTGGAAATGCTCACGGGCATATTGGTAGACGAATTCGAAATCGACGCTGCGGCTATCACACCCGAAGCCTCCCTGTATCAGGATCTGGATCTGGACAGCATAGACGCGGTGGATTTGGTCATTAAGCTGCAACAGCTGACCGGCAAAAAAATCCAACCGGACGAATTCAAATCCGTCCGTACTGTCGATGACGTAATCAATGCCATCGAAGGCTTGGTTAAAGCCTGATGCAGGCAGTTAAGCTGCTGACATTCGCCCTGCTACTGGCCTACCCTTTGGCCGTGTGGCTGGGATTGAACTATTTGCCACCGGGCACCCTGGCACTGGCACTGTGCCTGTTGCTGCTGCTCCGACTGGCATTGGAAAAACAGCAGCTGAAACTGCTGACCCTGCCGCTGCTGGCGGGGCTGCTGCTCAGCGCCTTAAGCCTGCTGGCAAAGCAACAGCATTGGTTGCTCTACTATCCAATAGTGATCAATCTGAGTATGTTGGGGTTATTTGGTTACTCTCTGCTCAGGGAACCCACCATAGTGGAGCGGCTGGCCCGTCTGCAGGAACCGGATTTACCTGCCGAAGCCAGGCCCTATCTCAGAAATGTCACCCGGCTTTGGTGTGGCCTGTTTGTTATCAATGCCGGTATGGCATTTTACACGGCACAGTTTGCCGGCCTGGATGCCTGGACCCTTTACAATGGCTTGATCGCCTATCTGTTGATGGGGCTGCTGGCCGGTGGTGAATGGCTCTACCGTAAACTCTGGTTGAAAAGAACATGACAGCATCCCTTATCAACTGGCTGAAACAGGGCCCAACCGGGCAACAGCTCATCAGTTTCAACCACCACGACATAGTGACGGGAAGTCTCTTCACGCAACAAGTGAGCCATTGGTGGCAGAAGTTGCAACAGCAGCCTGCCCAGCGCTGGCTGTTGGCCTGCGAAGCCAGCGATCTGTTTGCGGTTGGATTATGTGCCGCCCTGCTGGCGGGAAAGGAAGTGGTGTTACCCCCCAATACCCAGAAGGGCACACTGCAGGCCTTAAGCCATGCCTTTGATGCCATTCTGGCGGATACCGAGCTGGCGCAGGGTTGCACTCAGCTGATGTTGCGCAAGGAAAACGGCTTGGCCGACGCCCATTGGCCGACCCCGTCACATCTGGGCAGCCTGACCCTGTATACCTCTGGCTCCAGCGGCGAACCCAAGGCCGTGACCAAGTCTCTGGCCCAGTTGGATGCCGAGGTCGCAACCCTGGAGCGAACCTTCGCCGATCATCTGCCCCATTGCAGCGTGCTGGCAACCGTCTCCCACCAGCATATTTATGGACTGCTGTTTAAAATCCTCTGGCCGCTGGCCGCCAGCCGTCCCTTTATGAGTGAACAAATTGAGTATCCCGAGACCCTGAGCTACTACACAGCACTGCTGCCCAACCTCTGTCTTATCAGCAGCCCGGCGCAGCTCTCCCGTTTGCCGGAAGCCCTGGAATTTGAACCACAGCAGCACAGCCCCAGCCTGATCTTCAGCTCCGGCGGCCCACTGAGTCAGGAAGCCGCCGCGGCCATAGCCAAAGTGTACGGCAAGCTGCCCATCGAAGTGTATGGCAGCACAGAAACCGGTGGCATAGGTTACAGGCGGCAGCTGAATATGGATGAGCCCTGGCAACCTTTCCCCGGAATTGGCGTTAAGCAGGACAAGGACGGTGCGCTGCTGTTGACCTCACCCTATCTCGCCGATACCAACACTCTGCGCTGCGATGACCAGATATCGCTGCTGGCCGATGGTCGTTTTGTGCTTGAAGGCCGCCTCGACCGGATTGTAAAAATTGAAGAGAAACGCCTGTCGCTGGTGCAAATGGAACAACTGCTGACCCGTCACCCCCTGGTCAACCAGGCGGCACTGGTGGTATTGGAGCAATCACGCACCCAATTGGGCGCCGTGATAGAACTGTCCGCCGAGGGACAAAGGGTCTTGGCCGAAGAAGGTAAGCTGGCGCTCAATAATCTGCTCAAAGCCCAACTGCTGACCGAGTTTGAACGGGTAACCTTACCAAAGCGATGGCGTTACCCCAAGCAGCTACCGGTCAACAGCCAGGGCAAACGACAGCTGCAATCCCTGTTGGAGTTGTTCAGTCATGATTGAATCCCAATTGCCCCGGGTGCTTGAACGTCAGGTAGAAGAACGGCAAGTGCGTTTGTTACTGGCGCTTGATGCCGGGCTGCCATTTTTTCAAGGGCACTTCCCGGCACAACCCGTATTGCCCGGCGTCGCACAGCTGGATTGGGCTATTCGCTTTGGCTGTGACTACTTTGGTTACCATACTGAGGTGGCCACATTGGAAGTGCTCAAATTTCAACAATTAATGCTGCCTGATACAAAAATTGAACTGCTACTGAACAATCAGCCCGGACAGAATAAATTCAGCTTCAGTTATCAACTGGGTGACAGCCGTTTTGCCTCGGGTCGGGTACTGCTCGCCAAGGGAGAGCACTGATGCGGCTTGCTTTGGTGATCCCCAATTACAATCACAGTGATGCCATGTCCGCCACTCTGGAGCGATTGGCTCCCCTTGGGCTGCCGGTATTTGTCATCAATGATGGCAGCAACGATCACACCCGCCATGTGCTGCAACAATTGGCACAGCAGTATGCCTGGGTTACCTTGCTGCACCATCCCTACAACCGGGGAAAAGGAGCCGCGGTGATGACGGGGCTCAGGGCGGCATACCGTGCCGGGTTCACCCACGCGTTGCAGGTGGATGCCGACGGGCAGCACAATCTGGATGATATCCCGGCCATGATAGCCCTGGCCCGGGCAAATCCTGAGGCCGTGATCTCCGGCCTGCCCCAATACGATGCCTCCATTCCCAAGGGGCGCCTCTATGGCCGCTACATTACCCATTTCTGGGTTTGGGTCGAAACCCTGAGTTTCGATATTCAGGATTCCATGTGTGGTTTCCGCATTTATCCATTGGCAGCAACCGAAGCCCTGTTTCAAGAGGAAAGTCTCGGCGAACGCATGGACTTTGACATAGAGGTTTTGGTCCGGCTGTTCTGGCGCCGCACCCCGGTATTACACTTGCCAACGCGGGTGATTTATCCGGAGGGAGGCATCAGCCACTTCCAGGGACTGCAGGACAATTTGCGTATCAGCTGGCTGCATACCCGGTTATTTTTCGGCATGCTGAAGCGCCTGCCGCAACTGCTCAGCCACAGGCCGGAACATCACTGGGCCAGCATAGGCGAACGCGGCAGTTATTGGGGCATTCGCCTGTTGGCTGCCAGCTACCGCCTTGGTGGCCACTGGCTGTGCCGGGCAATCATGTACCCGGTAATAGGTTATTTCTTTCTGACCGGCAGCGCGGCCAGACAGGCCTCACAGCAGTTTCTCAATAAAGTGCTGGCTCAGGATCCCAAGCATCCCCAATTACAGCCCAAGGTTCGCTGGTACCACAGCTTCAAACACTTCATTCAATTCGGTAATGCCGCCCTCGACCGCATTGATGCCTGGTGTCAGCGCTCAGGCATGGAACAAGTGGACTTTCCCGAGCGGCAATCCTTGCTGGACAGGTTGAACAGTGGCAAGGGAGCAATACTGCTGGCATCCCATCTGGGTAATCCGGAATTATGTCGCGCCATCTCAGTGAACCAACGCAAGGTGACAGTGAATGTGTTGGTGATGACAGCCAATGCCGCCAACTTCAATCGGGTGTTGAAGCAGCTCAATCCTGACAGCGATCTTAACCTCATACATATCAATGAGCTGGATCCATCTACCTCGGTCATGTTGGCCGATAAAGTAGCGGCCGGCGAATTGGTCGTCATAGCCGCGGACCGCACCCCGGCAGGCAATCAGAGCCGCATCACCATGGCCCCATTTTTCGACGATGAAGCGGCATTCCCCCAGGGCCCTTTTATCCTGGCTGGCCTGCTGGATTGCCCTGTTTACCTGATGTTCTGCCTGAAGGAAGAAGGGCGCTACCGCGTATTTGTCGAACCCTTTGCCGACAGTCTGAAACTCCCCCGCAAGGAAAGGGCCTCGGGGATAGAGCAGGCGGTAAAGCGTTATGCCTCACGGTTGGAGCACTACGCCCGGCGCCAGCCCATGCAATGGTTTAATTTTTTCGATTTTTGGCAGCAACACAAAACTGCCGATGATAGGTCACAGGACAGACACACTCATGAATAACGCTAACCCATCAACACCAAATGAAGAGATTGTTCATGTTGGCCGCAGAATACTCAGCCTGGAACAGGTCGTCGCCATCGCCGAAGGTGCTAGCGTAAGCCTTTGTAAAGAAGCTGATTACCGTGAGTACATTCAAAAGGGTGCCCGCTTTATCGACAGCCTGCTGCACGAAGAAGGTGTTGTCTACGGTGTTACCACTGGGTATGGCGATTCCTGTACGGTCAATGTCGGCCTGGATCTGGTGCACGAGCTGCCGCTGCACCTGTCCCGCTTCCATGGCTGCGGCATGGGTGAAATCCTCAGCGTGCCCCAGGCCCGCGCCGTCATGGCCTGCCGTCTCAACTCCCTGGCCATTGGCAAATCCGGCGTCAGTTATGAATTGCTGGAGCGTATAGAGACCCTGCTAAACCTCAATGTTGTCCCCGCCATTCCGGAAGAAGGCTCAGTGGGAGCCAGCGGCGATCTCACCCCCTTATCATACCTGGCGGCCATATTGGTCGGTGAGCGCGATGTCATCTATCAAGGCCAAAGGCGACCGGCTATCGAAGTATTGCAGCAGTTGGACCTGGCACCGCTAAAACTGCGCCCCAAGGAAGGCCTGGCACTGATGAACGGCACCGCCGTGATGACGGCCCTGGCTTGCCTGGCCTACCACAGGGCGGATTACCTGTGCCGTTTGGCCAGCCGCATTACCGCCATGGCGTCATTAACGCTCAAGGGTAACTCCAACCACTTCGATGAGTTGCTGTTTGCGGTAAAACCCCACCCGGGTCAAAACCGGGTGGCGAGCTGGATCCGCGAAGATCTCAATCACCACGAGCACCCCCGCAATTCCGACCGGCTGCAGGACAGATATTCCATCCGCTGTGCGCCGCACATTATCGGGGTATTGGCCGATGCCCAGCCCTTCCTGCGCCAGTTTATCGAGACCGAGCTAAACAGCGCCAACGACAACCCCATAGTGGATGGCGAGGGTGAGCACATACTGCACGGTGGCCATTTCTACGGCGGACATATCGCCTTTGCCATGGATGCCATGAAAAACGCCGTGGCCAACATAGCCGATCTGCTCGACCGGCAGATGGCTTTGGTCATGGACACCAAGTTCAACAATGGCCTGCCGGCCAATCTGTCCGCGGCCCGAGGCGAGCGACGTCCCATCAACCACGGCTTTAAGGCGGTGCAGATTGGGGTCTCTGCCTGGACCGCCGAGGCGCTGAAACTCACCATGCCCGCCAGCGTGTTTTCCCGCTCGACCGAGTGCCATAACCAGGACAAGGTCAGCATGGGCACCATAGCGGCGCGTGATTGTCTGCGGGTGCTGCAATTGACCGAGCAGGTTGGCGCAGCCTCCTTGCTGGCCATGACCCAGGGTATCCGTTTGCGGATCATCGCCGGCGAATTGCAACAGGATTCACTCACGGCCTCAGTGGCCCAAACCCTGCACCAGGTCAGTGCCGATTGTGATCTGCTGACCGAAGACAGGCCACTTGAAGCCCTGCTGCGCAATACCGTGGCGAAAATTCAGCAGCGCCAATGGGAGGTGTGCCGATGAAGGCGCTGCTGAGCGTTGAAACCGAGATTCAGATACCCTTTTTCGACGTAGATTCCATGGGTATTACCTGGCACGGCAATTACCTGCGCTATTTTGAGGTGGCCAGATGCCTGTTGCTCGACAAGCTGGACTACAACTATCGCCAGATGCAAGCCTCGGGTTATGCCTGGCCCATTGTGGATCTGCAGGTCAAATATGTGCGTGCCAGCAGCTTTGAACAAAAAATCAAAGTGACTGCCTCACTGGTTGAGTGGGAAAACCGCCTCAGGATTGATTATCTGATAACAGATGCGCACTCCGGCACACGCTTGACCAAGGGATATACGATTCAGGCCGCGGTCGCCATCGACAGCCAGGAGCTGTGCTTTGTTACGCCCGAGGTGTTCCAGGCCAAGATCAGGCCATTACTTGAAAACATGGATTAACAAAGAGCCCCCAATGCAACTGATTGGCAAGTTAATATCCGGCATTCTGTTGTTCGCGCTGCTGACCACGGGCGCCTGGGCCGAAGATACTTTGTTCGACTCTCCCGCCGGCAGCGACGCGCTGAACGACTTCAGTGCCGGCATGGGCGGGGCGCAGTCGCTGCGCGGCCAATTTGCACAATTGCGTCAACTCAAGGTATTGAAGCGACCACTGCGCAGCGAAGGATATTTTTTGTTTGCCCCGGATAAGGGACTGGTATGGCAACAGCAGACCCCTTTTCCAAACCGTTTGTTACTGCAACAACATCAGCTGTGGCAGCAAGACAGTCAAGGACACTGGCAGCAGTTTCCAACCGGTGGCGCCGATTCCCCTGCGGGAATTATGCCTTTACTGGTCAAGGGCTTACTCTCTGGCGACATCTCGCCGTTACAGGAGCGGTTCCAGTTGTATCTGCAAGCCGGACCAGAGTGGCAACTGGGACTCGTGCCAAAAGATCCTGCCCTGGCCAACCTGTTCAGCCGCATCCGGGTTGAAGGCGCAGGGCAGCTGGTGCAGCGCCTGCAATTGTTCAGTGCCAATGGCGACTGCAGCGATATCCACTTCAGCGCTCAGGAAGCGGGCCCGTTAAGTGACGCCGAACTTGCCACCTTTATTCCCGGCCAGACCCCATGAGCCCATTCCGCCGCCTTTTGTTATGGTGCCTGCTGATGTTTGGCCTGCTGTATCTGGGGGCCAGGCAGCAGGGCGACCCGATTGAGAACGACATTCTCGCCATGTTGCCCAGCATGCAACAGGATGCCTTAACGACCCAGGCTCTGGAGCGCTTACAACACCAATTGGGTGACAAATCTTACCTGGCGCTGGAAAGCCCAACCCGGGAAGGTGCTGTGCAAGCGGGCAAAACCATGTTAGCCCAACTGACAAAGGCATCGGAGGCCTTTGTGGAAGTGCACAGTGCCGATACCCTTGACCCCCAGGCCTGGTACAGATTCTATTTTCCCCATCGATTCGGGCTGCTGACCGAAGAACAAAGGCGCCTGCTTGAGGCCTCCAACCTCGATCCGCTGCTGCAGGCCAGTCTCAGTCAGCTCTACAGTGGCTTCAGCCTGGGTCACAGCGCTCTGGTGGAGCACGACCCATTATTGCTGTTTCCCGCTTTTGTCCAGGGACTGGCGGGCCAGCAGCAACTGCAAAGCGATCAAGGAATATTGCTCAGTCCCACCCGAGGAGGCTGGGCAGCGCTGCTGATATTGAAGGGGCGCGGCAGTGTGTTCAATCCCGCAGCCCAGCAACAGCAACTGGCGGCCATAGACGCCGCAGCAACCGCCTTGCCGCAGGGGATCACAGTGCTGCGGGCCGGGGCCTTGTTCCATGCGGCCGAAGCCACCGCCAGTGCCAAGCGGGAAATCAGCCTTATCGGTGGCCTGTCCCTTGCCGGTGTGGTGTTGTTGGTATTGTTGGCATTCAGATCCCTGACACCACTGCTGCTGGCCATGCTCACCCTGCTCGGTGGCCTGTTGTCGGCCCTTGTTTGCACCTTGGTGTTGTTTGGCAAAATTTACCTGCTGACCCTGGTGTTCGGCACCAGCCTTATCGGTATCGCCATAGATTACAGTTTCCATTTCCATGCGGAGCGCCTTGGACGTAAGGAAACGGCCGGAACAACCCTGACGCGGATCCTGCCGGCACTGACGCTGGCATTGGCCAGCAGCGCCCTGGCGTACCTGGCCTTGGCACTGACACCTTTCCCGGGCATGCAACAGGTGGGCGTGTTCTGTGCCGCGGGCCTCAGTGGCGCCTTTATCACTCTGTGGCTCTGCTTTCCCGCCCTCGGCGACCGCCCCCTGCCCGAGCCCAAACTGTCCCTGGCTCACCAATGGCTGCAGCTGTACCACAAGCTGCTGGCTTCCCGTGCTGTTTGGGCTCTGCCTGCATTGCTGTTGTTGGCGTTGTTGGGCCTGGGCCTGCTGCAGGCCAATGATGATATTCGCCAGCTGCAACAGGGCAGCGAACAATTAACCCAAGAAGAATCAAGGGTCAGGCAATTACTGGCGGGCGGCACCGACAACCAGTTCCTGCTGCTGAGAGTCGGGTCGCAGCAGCAGCTGTTACAGGCCTTGGAGTCAGTGCAGCCCACCTTGGACGCCGCGGTTAAGGCAGGCGAGCTGCAAAGTCACCTGAACCCGGCCAGGTACCTGCCTTCTATTGCCCGTCAGCAACAGGATTACCAGCTGCAGCAACAGATCTACGCTGGCGGATTGGAGCTTGTGACCGACTCTTTGGGGCTCACAACCGACGTTGCCACTGCTTTGGCCGGGGAATATGCCGCAGCCAAAGACGCCTGGTTATTACCCGAGGCCTTTTTTGCATCACAGCTATCAGGGGAATTACGCGCCCTGTGGCTTCAGCAAGGTCAGCAGTATGCCGCCATGGTGCTGCTGGGCGGTATCCGGGATCTGCCGGCATTGAAGCAAAGGCTGGCGGCCTTCCCGGAAGTGCAACTGGTGGACAAGGTCGGTGATATATCGGCTTTGATGGCACACTTAAGGCAAATGACATTGGCGTTGCTGGCCGTCGCTCTGACCCTGGCGTTGCTGCTGTTCTCCCGTGGCCACGGCTGGCGCCTGGCGCTGCTGATGGTAAGTGTACCGGCATTGGCAGCGGCACTCACCCTCGGATTATTGGGCTGGCTTGGCTCTCCCCTGACCCTGTTTCACAGCCTGGCCCTGTTGCTGGTTTTTGGCATTGGTGTGGATTATAGCCTGTTCTTTGCCCGCTGTGGGCAGGGTGGCGAGCGGGTGATGCTGGCGGTGTGCATGTCGGCCATTTCGACTTTGCTGGCCTTTGGCTTGCTGGCCCTGAGCCAGACCCCGGCAATTCACTATTTTGGCCTGACCCTGGCGCTGGGAATTGGCTTTACCTTTCTGTTGGCGCCGCTGCTGCATGTATTAAAGAGGAACTGAATGTCAGCCATCCCCGAATTTGAAACCCAGGTCGCCATCATAGGAGCCGGCCCGGCCGGTGCCATTGCCGCCAGCTTGCTGCACAAAGCCGGGATCCGGGTACTGGTGCTGGAAAAGCAACAATTTCCGCGCTTTTCCATCGGCGAAAGCCTCTTGCCCTGCTGCATGCAGTTCATTGAAGCTGCCGGCATGTTGGAAGCCCTCAACAAGGCCGGTTTTCAGTTTAAGAACGGTGCGGCCTTCCGGCGCAACGGTAATTACAACTGCTTTGATTTCACAGATAAATTCACTCAAGGCCCGGGTACTACCTTCCAGGTGGAGAGAGCACATTTCGACAAGTTGCTGGCCGATACCGCCGCAGCTCAGGGGGTCAATATTCGCTATGGCCACAGCGTCACTGCCATCGACCTCAATGCGCGCCCCATTCTCGACATCAGCGATGATCAAGGCCAGCAATACCGCTTGCAAGCCGACTTTGTCCTGGATGCCAGTGGCTTTGGCCGGGTATTGCCCAGGCTGCTGGACTTGGAGCGCCCCTCAAACTTGCCACCCAGGCAGGCTATTTTCACCCATGTGGAAGATGGCATTACCGATCCCGACTTCGATCGCAATAAGATCCTCATCAGCGTCCACCCACAGCACCAGGATATCTGGTACTGGTTGATCCCCTTCAGCAATGGCCGCTGTTCATTGGGGGTTGTAGCCGAACCTGCACGTCTTGCCCACCAGCAAGGCACACTGGAGCAGCAACTGTTCGCCCTGGTCAATGAAGAGCCTGGACTGAAACGCCTGCTGTCCAATGCCAGGGCGGTCAGGGATGCGGCGCAACTGGGCGGCTACTCGGCACGGGTCAGTACCCTGGCCACCGACAAATTCGCCCTCTTAGGCAATGCCGGTGAGTTCCTTGATCCCGTATTCTCCTCAGGCGTCACCATTGCTATGCAATCAAGTGCATATGCTGCTGATTGTTTAATAAGAAAGTACAATGGTGAAGAAGTTAACTGGGACAAGGACTATTGCCAGCCTTTGACTCAGGGTGTCGACACCTTCCGTACCTATGTGGAAGCCTGGTATGACGGCCGCTTTCAACAGGTGATCTTCAGCGAAGATCAGAACCCCAAGGTCAAACAAATGATCTGCTCCATTCTCGCCGGCTATGCCTGGGACAGGGACAACCCCTTTGTGAAAGATTCGCTAAGGCGGCTGAATATGGTGGTAGAATTATGCGCGGATAGACAAAGCAGCCCCACCCCAGAGCCGAGTTAGTCAATGAAGCGATTATTCCTTTGGCCTTTCAGCCTCATAATGTTGTTGACCCTTGGCGGGTGCAGCCAGTTGCTGCTGCGTCAGACCTGTGTCGGCCTGGCGACGGACATCAATTACTGCCTGGCTCCATTACCGCTGCAGGATAAAGATCTGTTGCCAAAGGATCAGGCCCACGGGGCATCGCAACCCGCCGGCCAGAGTGGAACCCAAAAAGTAAACCTGCAACTGGGTGAAACCCAGCATGAATTGCTGGGCCAAATGGTACTGACGCCACAACGCCTGACCCTGGTGGGACTGGCCCCTTTGGGACAACCCCTGTTCAGCCTTGATTATGATGGCGTCAGCTTACAGAGCGAACAGAGCCTGCTGCTGGGCGATGAGTTTCGGGCCGAGTATCTTATGGCCTTGATGCAACTCATGTATTGGCCCCTGGACAGCATCAATGCCAGCCTCAAGGGTGGTGCCCTGGTGCAGGAACCCTGTCACGCCGTACTGTGCCGGGTACTGTACCCCGATGGCGGCAAAGAGCAGATCCTCAGCATAGATTACAGCCACAGGGATCCCTGGCAGGCAAGAATCCACCTGCGCATTCCAGCGGTGGCTCTGAGCATGACAGTGACCCCCCTGGATTCCTGATAAACCCCGCCGGACTTGGGGTAGTTGATAAATATGACAAAGATAGCCATTACACAAATCGGACTGTGTACACCTCTGGGAAGCGACCCGGATACCGTGCTCAACCGCCTGCTGGCAGCAGATACCTCTGCCATGGTCTGGCGTGATGACCTGCTGTTGCAACAGCAAACCCTCGTCGGTGCGGTCGGGGATGCAGATCTGCCGCAGATTGCTCCCGAGCTGGCCCGTTTTGATTGCCGCAACAACCAATTGTTGCTGGCCGCTGCCAAGTCGCTGCAAGCAACCGTGGCCGCGGCGCGAGCCCGCTACGGTGCCGATCGCATTGCCGTGGTCCTGGGGACCAGCACCTCAGGCATTTCCAAGGGTGAAGAAGCGCTGAAATACCGGGCCGAGAACGGCCACTTCCCGGCGGAGTACCATTACTTTCAGCAGGAGCTGGGCAGCACCAGCGACTTTTTACGGCGGGTTTTCGACCTTGATGGCCCCTGCTACACCCTGTCCACGGCCTGTTCATCCAGTGCCAAGGTCTTTGCCAGTGGCAAGCGCCTGTTGGATGCCAATCTGGCGGATATGGTGATTGTGGGCGGCGTGGATACCCTGTGCAAGCTGACCCTTAACGGTTTCGATGCGCTGGAGTCTGTGTCCAAGGGCCACTGCAATCCCTTCAGCGCCAACCGCGATGGCATCAACATTGGCGAGGGTGCGGCGCTGTTTGCCCTTGAGCGCGGCGACAACGGTATATTGCTCAGCGGTATAGGGGAATCGGCCGATGCCCATCATATTTCAGCGCCCCATCCCGAGGGAGAGGGCGCCATGGCCGCCATGAGCGCAGCCCTGGCCGATGCCGGCCTGACCGCGGCAGATATCGACTATATCAATCTCCATGGCACGGCAACGCCGAAAAATGACGCCATGGAAAGCCGGGCCGTCACCGGCATATTTGGTGCAGAGAGGCCTTGGTGCAGCTCCACCAAGCCGCTGACGGGCCATGCCCTGGGTGCCGCCGGCGCCCTGGAAGCCGCCTTCTGCGTCCTCTTGCTGTCCGATCTGAATCGCAGGGGTGGCCTGCCCCTCCAGCACTGGGATGGTGTGGCCGACCCGGCCGACCCCAAGCTGCGGCTGGTGTCCGCCAAGGCGCCCAGATTCTGGCCCAAGCATGTGATGAGCAATTCCTTCGCCTTTGGCGGCAGCAATGCCAGCCTGATTTTCAGCCGGAGCCAAGCCGATGACTGATGCTGTGTGGCAAACCCCAGCCTTGGTGGAACTGCCGATTGAGACCTTTATTCCCCACCGCGCGCCCATGGTGCTTATCGACAGGGCCCTTGAGCATCGCAAGGACTTCCTCGAAACTCAGGTGTGCATTGATGAGCAAAGCCCCTTCTTCGATGGGCTCAAAGGCGGCGTGCCCAATTATGTGGGCATAGAGTACATGGCCCAAAGCATTGCCGCCCTGGCAGGCATTGAGGCCAAGCTGGCCGGCCTGCCGGTCCGTATTGGTTTTTTGCTGGGCAGCCGCAAACTGCAACTGCATCAAGGCTGCTTCCTGGCGGGGCATGAATATCGTGTCCGGGTACAGCGCCTGTATCAGGAAGACACGGGATTGGCGGTATTCGACTGTCAGATCCTGGTGGACGAGACAGTGGTGGCCAGTGCCAATATCAACGTATTCCAGCCGGATGATGCCCTGGCCTATATAGCCGAAAGCCGTCAGGATTGAAGCGGACGACATAGGAGAATAATAATGAAAAACAGGATCTTGGTTACCGGTTCCAGCCGTGGAATAGGCAAGGCCATAGCACTCAGACTGGCCGGGGCCGGCTATGATATAGGGCTGCATTATCACAGCAATGCTGCCGCCGCCGACGCCACAGCCGCCGAACTGACCGCTCTGGGCGCCAAGGTGAGTCTGCTGCAATTTGACGTGGCCGATCGTCAGGCGGTACGTCAAGCCATCGAGGCCGATATAGCAGCCCATGGCGCCTTTTATGGTGTAGTACTCAATGCCGGCATCACCCGTGACACAGCCTTCCCCGCCATGTCTGAGCAGGAGTGGGATGCAGTGATCCACACCAATCTCGATGGCTTCTACAACGTGCTGCACCCCTGTGTCATGCCCATGGTGCAGACACGCAAGGGCGGTCGCATCATCACCCTGGCATCCGTTTCCGGTCTGGCCGGTAACCGTGGTCAGGTGAATTATTCCGCGTCCAAAGCCGGCATCATAGGCGCCACCAAGGCACTGTCGCTGGAGCTGGCCAAGCGCAAGATCACAGTCAACTGCATAGCGCCGGGGTTGATTGAGACCGACATGGTGAGCGATTTCCCCAAGGACATAGTCAACGAACTGGTACCGCTCAAGCGCATGGGCAAGCCGGAGGAAATTGCCGCCCTGGCCGCCTTCCTGATGTCCGACGATGCCGCTTACATCACCCGTCAGGTGATCTCGGTTAACGGAGGTATGCTGTGAGCCGCCGGGTAGTGATCACAGGTGCTGCGGCCATTTCCAGTCTGGGACAGGATTGGGACAGCATAGCCGCCAGCCTCAAGGCCATGGAAAACAAGGTAGTGCGCATGTCCGACTGGGACAGGTTTGATGGCCTGAACACCCGTCTCGCAGCACCGGTCACCGACTTTGTGGTACCGGCGCACTATTCGCGCAAGAAGATCCGCTCCATGGGCCGGGTGTCCCTGATGGCAACCCGAGCCAGTGAGCTGGCCCTGGAAGCGGCCGGTCTGCTGAACAGCCCTCTGCTGACCAGTGGCGATATGGGTATAGCCTACGGTTCCTCCACCGGCAGCACAGATCCCCTGATAGGCTTTGGCCGCATGCTGGCCGATGGTGATATGTCCGGCATAGATGCCACCAGTTATATACGTATGATGGCCCACACCACGGCGGTTAACGTAGGCGTTTACTTCGGTCTCAAGGGCCGGGTGCACACCACCAGCAGCGCCTGCACCTCGGGCAGTCAGGGTCTGGGCTACGCCTACGAGGCGATCAAGTTCGGCCGCCAGACGGCCATGCTCGCCGGCGGCGCCGAGGAGCTGTGTGCCAGCGAGGCCGTGGTATTCGATACCCTGTTCGCCACCAGCACCCGCAACGACAGCCCTCAGCTGACGCCGCGCCCCTTCGACCGCGATCGCGATGGTCTGGTCATAGGTGAAGGAGCCTGTACCCTGGTGTTGGAAGAGCTTGAACATGCCAAGGCCAGGGGCGCCAGGATCTTTGCGGAAGTTGTGGGCTTTGGCACCAACGCCGATGGTCTTCATGTGACCCAGCCCAATGCCGACACCATGGAGCAGGCCATACGCCTGGCCCTCAAAGATGCCAACCTCGCACCCGACGCCATAGGCTATGTCAATGCCCATGGTACCGCCACCGACCGGGGTGATATCGCCGAAACTCAGGCCACGGCAGCAGTATTCGGTGCCCGCATGCCCATCTCCTCCCTCAAAAGCTACACGGGCCACACCTTGGGCGCCTGCGGTGCCCTGGAAGCCTGGCTCAGCGTTGAGATGATGAATGCCGGTTGGTTTGCACCGACCCTGAACCTGCACAATATCGATCCCCAATGCGGCGAACTGGATTACTTGCACTCGGGGATACGGGCGTTGGATACCGACTATGTGATGAGCAATAATTTTGCCTTCGGCGGTATCAATACTTCACTGATTTTCAAACGCTGGAATAACTGACAAGGACTTCACTTATGTGGCGCAAGACACTGAATACCATCTGCAAACCAGCCCTGCTGTTGGCACTGTTGTTGGCGCCGCTGAGCTTAAGTGCCCGGGAATACAGTCAGCAGGATTTTATCGAGGCATTCAGTAGCCAAAATGTCTATAAAGTGAGGCGGGCCTCGGACGCGCTGCAGTTTGAGGGCATGGGCGAACCGGCAATCTTTGCCAATATTGCCACTGAACTGGCCAAACTGACCCAGGCGCAGGAGTCCATGGGAAAGCAGGAACTGCAGCTCAGCGCCTGGTTAATGCGCGCCCTGGGATACTCCGGCGATTCCAAGTACCAAAGCCTGTTGCAGGAATACACAGGCAAACACAACCACAAGAAACTGCGCAAGTACGCCAAGGAGGCACTCAGCATTTTCAAGCAGCAACAGTTGTGGCAGCCCATCATCAACAATCGGGCACATTGGGATCAGCAGCTAAGTCCAAGAATTAATGCCCTGGCCAACAGCCTGCGCAGTGGTCATCTGGCGCTGATGCGCGAAGCGGCCCGTACCATTACAGCCGATGCCATCCATCATCCTTTTTTACTTAAGCTATTGTCCGAGGAACTTGCCCGGCAAAGCTACCTGAATGATGACAGATTATCAGTGGACACCTACGCCTGGATGGCAAAGGCCCTGGCCAGCTCGGGAGAGGCAGAGTACGAAGCCCAATTGCGTGCCATGGCCAACGGCAAATTGTCCAAGTCCTTACGTAAGCACATCAAGGGTTATCTCAAAACCTACTACTGACGCTCAATCCCCGTCAGGGAAGCCCAGAATAATGTCCTGGGCCTCCTGACCGCGTCGCTTCAACGCCGCCACACAAAGCGCATCCAACTTACCCAAGGCGACCATGCGCTCCAATTCCTCCAGCGCCTGGGCAATTGGCCAAGGCGTCTTGTAGGGACGCTTGCTGGTCAGGGCATCGAAGATATCCGCCACTGTTACTATTCTGGCCACCTTGGGGATAGCCTCGCCCTTCAGGCCCCGGGGATAGCCGCTGCCATCAAGAAACTCGTGATGACAGGCCACCAAATTGAGCATGATGTCCGAGTCCGGCAGATGCTCGACCCCAAAGTCACCCAGGATCTTGCGGATCAACAACTCTCCTTTTTCCACATGGCTGCGCATCAGCTGCCACTCACCGGCGTCCAGGGGGCCGGGTTTCAGCAATACCCGGTCAGGAATACCTATCTTGCCCACATCATGCAGCGGGGCAAACAAGGCAATATGCTCTATTTGTTCATCGGTAAGTTCGAAGGCTTCCCTGACCTCGATGGCAATCAGCCTGGAATAGCGCGCCATGCGCTCCAGGTGGGCACCCGTTTCAAAATCCCGCAGATGGGCAAATTCCCGCGCCACCCGCGCCGAGTTCAGCACAGTGCGGATAGCCCTCAACTCGGCACTGATGGCCATATTGATCAGGTTGGAATAGAGCAGTAAATCCCGCTGCACCTTGGGGGTGAAGGCCGCCGCCTGGCAGGAGTCAAAAAACAGGAAACCTATCAGCTGCTGCTCGTCGTACAAAGGCAGGGTGAAGGATGACAAATAATCCTGGTCCAGCAACCACTGGCTGTGGCGGGTATGGGGACCAAAACTGCTGCGGATATCGTCCACCACCCGGCAGTAACCCGTATGGGCCAGGGAAGACAGGGATTCACTGTGGCTCAGGGGATACTGGTAGGCCTGAATGGCCGTGCCCCTGTGGGTACTGTTGATAAAGGTTTTGAGCATATCATCGCCCGCATCGTAGAGGGCGAAGGCAACCCTGTCTATCTGTGGCATGGTCTGCTTCAGATGATTGTGCATCCGCGTCAGACGTTCGGCAGCCGTGCCCCTTTCGGGCCAAAGATGTTCCGGATGAAAATGCTGTTCCATGGCTGCCCCCAATCCAGATGCTGTGCCTTAAAGTGCATCCCCAGACTAGAGCCACTGCTGGCCTCCACTCTTTGATCCTGCGCAAAAAGCGTGCACTCTATTGCAGTTCACATTCAATTAGATTATTTTCAATCAGATTTTTCTAATTAAAGAGAGTAAGCCCATGGAGCAACCACAAGTGAAGTGCCTTGACGCCGCTGCCAGCTGGCAGCTGATTGACCAGGGGATTCCCGTTATAGATGTGCGCAGTGCCGTTGAATTTGCCGCCGGTCACCTGCAGGGAGCCACCAATGTGCCCCTGGACTCCCTGGGTCAGTGGGCACAGCAACAGGCCGATAAACAGCAAGCCTTGTTACTCTACTGTGGCGCAGGTATTCGTGCCCAAAAGGGTTGCGATCTGTTGTGCGAACAGGGCTTTATGGCCGTCAGCAACGCCGGGGCCCTCAAGGATCTGCTCAGCCACAGAGGCTGACAGCAATCTATGCCATACAGCAAAAAACCGCCTGGGAGGCGGTTTTTTTATTGCTGAAACTAAAGCTTAGATAGCCAGGGCTGCCATGGCGTTCCGGGCCTGTGACAATCCCTGTTCGCTGGCTTCTTGACCCATATTCAGCGCCTCGGCATACACCACCTCTACCTCGCTGATACCGATAAAACCCAGTACGGTTTTGAGGTAGGGCACCACATGGTCACTGGCGGCATCTTTGTGTACTCCACCGCGGGTGGTGATCACTATGGCTTTTTTGCCCTGGATCAGCCCCACCGGGCCTTGTTCGGTATAGGTAAAAGTCACACCGGCGCGGGCCACCAGATCAATCCAGTTTTTCAGCTGGGTAGGAATACCAAAGTTATACATGGGCGCAGCAATCACCAGGGTATCGTGGGCCTTCAGCTCGGCGATCAGACTATCTGACAATGCCAGCGCCTGCTGCTGGCGTTCGCTGAGGGAATCACCGCCACGCAGTCCGGAGGCAATCTCACCATCCAACACAGGCAGAGGATCGGCGGCCAAATCCCGCACTGTCACCTCGACTTCGCTCATTTGTGACAACAACTGATTGACCAGATTCCCCGATTGGGAATAACCACCAAGAATGCTGGATTTCAACACCAAAACTTTTGACATAACTCACTCCCAATTTCACAGCACCCCAAGGTGCCTTTCGATGGGAATGAGTCTATTGACCCACAAAAGAGAAAAAAAGCGGATTAAATGGGAAAAACATTTCTAAAAAATAGAATGCTCTGAAAATAGCAAGGCCAGTCAATGACTGGCCTATACGTCAACTCAAGAGATTACTGACCAAAGTAATAGTTATATTCCTCGATCAGCTGCTTCAATTCAGTATTGCTTTGAATATCCGCGGCAAATTTATCCACTGTGGTCATAACCCAAGCCATGGAGTCCTTATCCAGAGTGTAAAGTCCCTGATTGGAATACATGTTTTGGGCCTTGGTGAAGTTTTCCCGGTAACTGACACTGGTCAACAGCTCACCATGGACTCGTAATTCATAGGTCAGTACCAGGTCATTGTTAGTAACAACCGGCAGTATTCCCAGTGAGCTGCCCGCCAGCAGGGCTGACGTGAAGCCCGCCGCTTCGCCACCTGCGGTGGTTTCATACTTATATGTCACCACCAACCGCAGCGGATTACCGACGTTTTCCTTGTCCATCAGTTTCAGTGATGGGGTCGCCTTGAGTTTGTTGTACAACTCATCGGAATCTATGGTGCTGATGTAGAGCACCGCCGGCAAGGTTTGTTCTAACGCTTGGGCCAAGGGCGAGGCCAGCAGCAACACCGCCAACATCATGGAAGTCATGGTTTTCATCGCTAACTCCTTATTGATAGCAGGCCAGTTGCGCCACGGATGACAGGGCGGCATCGTTACTGATGCGCATATCCCCCTTTAAATTGGGCTCAACCTCGGAAAACTGGATGTTGTTTTTGGTCATAAACATGGCCGCATACTTGGCATCCAGGGCAAAGTTGACGTTCTGTGGCAAAGCGCCGGATTCGATCAGCTTGGCCGCGTTGAGTGTGCTGACTGTAATCCCGAGCAATTCACCCCCATCGGATACCACGGGGCCGCCGCTGGAGCCCGGTTGGATGGGCGCAGAAAACTGGAACTGACCCACTGAACCCTTGAGCGCATCACGGGAGCTGATATTGCCACGGGTCAGATTGGGGGATGACGCCAGCAGTCCTTGCAGGGGATAACCCACGTTGGTAATGGATTCACCCAGAAAGATCTCGCTGCCCTTTCGCAATGGCAGGAAACGTTCCACCGGACTGCCGGTGTCAATCACAGCCAGATCCAGCAGTGTCGAACTGGCGGCCACGTTGGCATCAAAGCTCTTGTCACCCACCTGCACCTTGGTCACCATACAATGCTTGAGCACATGGGCCGCGGTCATCAGCTGGCCTTGCTTGTTGATATAAAAACCGGTGCCACTGCTGACCGGTTTTTCCATATTTGCCAAAAGATGGGGGTCAACATCCTTGACCTTATGCACAGCCCCATAGCTGGCCTCGGTCGGTTTCAGGCTGTTTATCACATCCACTATCACCAGCTGGGTGGCTCGCATGGCGGCGTTGTACAAACCAGAGCCATTACCCACATAGCCAATATCGGCCTTGTAGGATTTGCTGCCTTCACGAATTGGCTGCTCGCCACCGTTGAAGACCTTGAAATTCATGGTCATCTCGGCCTTACCGGCGTTGAATTCCCACTTGGGATCTATGTCAATAAGCAAGCCGTAGTTATCGTCGGCATTACGATCGAGCAAACGGGCATTACTGAAATAGGCCGAAAAGGCATCACGCACGCCATCGGTGAGGGATTTACCCGGATCGACCCAAACATTCCACTTATCCAGATAAAAGCGGTTATTGAGCTGTGAATGAGGCAGGTAATAGGCCACATTGACGTCGACGGGCAGGCTGATGGCCTTGTTGACCGCGACCCCTTTGGGCAATTTGGAAGCACTGAGTTTGGTATTGGCACAGCCGCTCAATCCCAGGCACAGCAAGACTGTCAGCGCACAGGTGAAAATCCGCATTTGAGTGTCCTTGTTAAGTTGCGAACATCCTAAGGCAACCTTTGCCCCGACAACCCATCAAGTCAAATTCAGGTAGCTAGCACAAAAGTCGCATCGAAAAAGGGATTCTATTGCAACGACAGGGCAACATCAAATTAACATATCGCACACTGTGTTATTTGTGGCTGCCGGGAAGGCTGACATACTGACCGGTGAACTCGGCGCATAGCTTATCGGCACACCAGAGTGTCACATCCAGCGTCACCTTAACCCGTTTACCACGGGCCAAGGGGCTGAGATCCTGCCCTGGCCAACTGACTCTGGCCACAGGGGCCCCGGTGACGGGCGCCAGATAGCGAATGTGGGCATCGGCGAGCACTATATCCCCATGTAGCTCGTGACTACGCTGCATCAGCCACAGCAGGCCCCAGCCCGTCAGGGTCAGCAAGGTATAAATACTGCCGGCAAACATGGTCTGGTGCAGGTTGATATTGGGCGCCAGAGGTGCCGCCACCGTCAGCTGCTCGCCGTCAAACTGTTGCGGCCTGATTTGCATGAATTCACTGACGGGAATAGTGCTGTGCCAGGTGGTGGCAAGCTCGCTCACCAGGGCATCAAAGTTGGATGACATATTAGACCTGTAAATGAAAGGTGACCGGACCGTCGTTGACCAGTTCGACCTGCATATTGGCGCCAAAGCTGCCGGTTTCCGTTGTCATTCCCTGGCTGCGGCAATAGTCAATGAACGCCAGATACAAGTGTTCGGCCTGCTCCGGGGTACCTGCGCCGGAGAATCCCGGCCTGAGACCGCGGCCCGTATCCGCCGCCAGGGTAAATTGGGACACCACCAGCAGGGCACCACCGGCTTGGGACACATTGAGGTTCATCTTGCCTTCGGCATCGGCAAACACACGATACTGCATGACCTTATTGGCGAGCTTTTCCAGTTTGGCCCTGTCATCGCCGCGCTCTACCCCCAGCAATACCAGCAAGCCCTTGTCTATGGCGCCGGTCGTTTCCCCGGCCACTGTCACCCGCGCCCGGCTGACCCTTTGAATCAATGCAATCACATTTACTACCTGTTGATTTGCTGTTGTTGAACCATGGTTTGAATGGCTTCAGCCACCGCCCGGCACATCTTGGCATCGGCCAGGGAATGAAACCCCTCCGGCACCTTGGTGATGTCCACTGTGCCGGCCTCGGGCAACCAGATTTCAGATTGCAATACCGACCAGGGACACACCCAATCCTGCTCACCCTGCAACACCTGGCTTGGCGCGGTAATCTTGGTCACCACCCGCTGCAACAACTCCAGCGCGCCGAAATAGTGATTACGGGCGTAATGCAATTCGGTGCGGGCCAACACTGTACTGTGCCAGCCTATGGGCTGCAACAGCCGGTTACCCGGAAAAGCCAGCGCCATTTCCCATTCCAACCAGCGCCGCAGCGCCGGTTCGCGGATCTTATCGTCGGCATGTCCAAATGCCTTGTGAAAATAATCGAATAGCAGGGGCAACCAGCCCTTGATGGGAATACCACTGCTGAATCTTTGGTAATCCTCATCAAACAGACGGGCCGCGCCATCCGGGCCGTAAAGCCAGGAAAGCCCGGTAAGGGAAGGCACAAACAAGCCCCAATACACCTGTGCCAACACCCGCTCTGGATGCAGACCGCTGTAAATCAGCCCCAAGGTCGCACCAAAGGACCCACCAACCAGGCACCAGGCCTCTATGCCCAAGGCCTCACGCACCAACTCAAGGTCGGCCAACAGCGCCTGCAGATGGTTGTGGTTCAGCTCTCCCCTGGGCAGGGACTGACCTGCTCCGCGTTGATCGAGCAGCAACAAACGCACCCTGCAGTTGGCAAACAGGCGGGTATCATCGGCGTTGCAACCTGCCCCCGGGCCACCGTGGAGATACAGCACAGGCACCCCATCGGGATCGCCATACTGGGCCAGATGCAACTCGTGACCGTCGCCAACCGGAAGCCTGTGGCTGGCCAAAAGAGGCAATGGCATGCCGGCATCATGCATCATGGCTTCTCCTCACCTGGCTGAGCGTTCGACACCGCCCCGTCTTGGATGCCGACATTTTCAGAGGACTCGGCACTCTCTGTGCTTGCAACACGCTCCGCACTGGCGACACTTTCGGCATGGTCCAGGTATTCGGGCAAGGCTGCCGTGATGACAGCACCAAGCAACACTATCATCCATGAAAGGTAGACCCACACGAATAGAATGGGAATGGTCGCCAGGGCGCCGTAGATGGCCTGATAACTGGGGAAGTGGGTCACGTAAAAGGCAAAGCCCTTCTTGCCGGCCTCAAATAACAGCGCCGCCACCAGAGCGCCCAACAACGCATGGAAAAACCTCACCCTCTGATTGGGTACCGCCATATACAGCAACAGGAATGCCGCGATGGAAAACAGCAGCGGTAAGCGTTGCACCAGCATGGGTACCACGCCGTAAAATTCCGCCTCGTGGACCACCTTAAGTGACACCAGATAAGAGGTGGCAACCAAGCTGGCACCAACCAATACCGGCCCCAGGGTCAATACCATCCAGTACATGGAGAAAGACACCATCAGGCGGCGCTTTTCCTTGGTACGCCAAATGGCGTTGAGGGCCTTATCGATGGCGGAAATCAGCAGTATGGCCACCAACACCAGAAAGCCAATACCGACGGCCGTCCCCTTGGAGGCATTGCTGACAAACTCATTGATATACACCTGAACCGTATCACCGGCGGCGGGCAAAAAATTCTCGTAAACAAAGGCTTCTATCTCGCCACGGATCCCCTTGAACACGGGGAAGGCGGACAACATTGACATGGTAACGGCCACCAGGGGTACCAGTGACAACAGGGTGACATAGGCCAGGTGGCCGGCACGGATGTTGATTTGATCTTCGATCAGCCGCTGCCGCAGGTGCAGCACAAAACGCCAAATGCCGCGAAACCAATGCACCATCTTTATCCCATCTATCTTATATTTCACTGCTTTTCTCTTGCGGGCTGTGGTCATGGGCGGTTAAGTTCGTACAATAAAGCCTAGAACAAGTTCATGACAAGTCTAAGGAGTGAATTGATGAGCCAACAAGGTTCTGCCGGTAATGTAATAGCCGCGCTTGCCAGTCTGTTTTTCCCCGGCCTCGGCCAACTGCTGCAGGGACGCATACTTGCCGCCCTGGTTTTCTTTGTCGTCACTGTGGTGGGCTACGCCCTCTGGTGGCTGGTGGTGCCCGCCATTATTGGTGGCATTGCCCATCTGTGGGCCATCATAGATGCGGCCAAATTCAAGGCCGACTGAGGGCCCCAAAGGAGAATGACTCAATGAAGACATTACTGACACTGACCCTGGCCTGCTCCCTGATGCTGCTCAGTGGCTGTCAGAGTGCCTATTATGGCGCCATGGAAAAGGTCGGCTATCACAAACGCGACATCATGGTTGACCGGGTGAAGGATGCCAAGGAATCCCAGGAAGAAGCGCAAAAACAATTCAGCTCGGCGCTGGAGGAAATGCAGGCCCTGATTGGCCACAGTGGCGGCGATTTGGAGCGGGCTTACGGCAAGGCCAAAGACGAGTATGACGCCTCGCAGGAAGCCGCCGAGCAGGTCAGCAGTCGCATCGATAAGGTGGAAGATGTGGCCGAGGCGCTGTTCGAAGAATGGCAGAATGAAATCGGCGAGATCAGCAGCGCCAACCTGCGCAGCAAAAGTCAGGCAAAGCTCAGGGAAACCAAGCGCTCCTATGAGACCATGGTACGCAGCATGCGTCGGGCCGAGAGCAAGATGCCGCCGGTGCTGACCGCCATGAAGGACAATATGCTGTATCTCAAACACAATCTGAATGCCCAAACCCTGGGCGCCATCAAGGGTGAATTCGGCAACCTGAAGCGGGACATCGCGGGACTGATCAAGGAAATGAACAAGTCCATCGCCGAGTCCAATAAATTTATCGCCGCAATGGAAGCTGGCGAGTAACAAACGAAAAAGCAACACGGCCCCTTGGGGCCGTTTTTGTTAGCCTACTTCCCCCCGAAACGGCGCATCACCTCTAACTGCATAGCGCGGATCTCATCGGCATTCGAAGTACGTGGCAACAGGGGATTCTGCAGGTACAGGAAGCGGCGTTTGGCAAAGTCAGCGCGCTCAAAGGCACTCCTGTGCTGGGGAAAACCATAAAACAGCTGGTCGAAACTGCCATCTGCCAGGGCACGTTTAAGGCCATATTCCAACCGGTTGGCCAACAGCTCATTATCGCGGGCCACAAAGAAATACATGGCTGCCGGATATACCAGCACCAGCTGACGGTCGACAGCCACGGTCGGCATATCCCGGTTGTCTGTCTCGGCAAAAATTTCGGTCACACCACGGGGGAAATAACTTCCCGGATGGCGGGCCAGGAAGGGATAGAGATCCACTTCGGCTACATCTGTATTCACGTCCAGGCGATTGAGCCTGAGTACCTGGGTGTCGGGCCAGTCCCGCCCCTGAATGGCAGTCAGCTGCGCCAACTGCTTCAAATCCGTAATATTGGCGAAGGCATCGCTATCTTCCTTGTTGATGGCCAACAAGCGGATACCGTACATGCCCTTGGTCAGCGGCACCCGCACCGGCCTTGCCTCCACCTCCCGGCCATAACTGGTCATGGTCCAGAACACGTCAATGGTGCCCTTTTCCAACTCCCGCAGATGGCGCTTCTGGGATATCTCAATATCTATGGCCTTAAGCTCAAAGGGGCCATATTTATCACTGGATTTTTCCAGGGCCAATTGCAGCAACAGCCCAAAATAACTGTTGTTCGGGTTGTGCTTGAGACTGGTGGCATCCACATAGGTCACCCGGGTCGGTTCAGCCGCCGTGGCCAGTGCCGATAGCAGACAAAGCAGCAGCGTTAAGCACCTCATGCCTGCACCGCGCTAAGTTTGCGTTGCTGCTTGTCCTGATACATGGCTTGGTCCGCATGGTGCAGCAACTCGGAAATGGCATTGCCGTGTTCGGGGAAGCAGGCCACCCCCAAACTGAGACTGATATCCAGGTGTACCCCTTGATAATCAAAAGGTTGACCGCATACCTCACCGAGTAACTTAGCCTTCACCCTATCCTGTTGCTCGCGGCTGCAAACCCTTGGCAGGATAAGCAAAAATTCATCGCCGCCCAACCTGGCCACGGTATCCGAGCCCCTCAGGGTGTGCCTCATTCGCCTGGCAACTTCCACCAACAGGGCGTCCCCCACGGCATGACCATAGGTGTCGTTGACCTGTTTGAATCGATTGAGATCGATATTGATGATGCTGAAGCCAGATGCTGTGCCTTTCTGGGACAGCTGTTCCAGGATCAACATGGCGTGACGGCGGTTGGGTAACTTGGTCAACACATCCTGCATAGAAATTTGATGGGCCAAACGATAGGCATTGAGCACTAAAATAAAGCTCAATAACAGGCTCAGAGCCACCGTATAACCCGCTACCCGCGGCAGATTGTCCTTTACCCAATTGGACGCAGGAACAGCCGCAGATGATGCTTTCAGGGACAGCCCCATTTGCCAACTGCCACTGACCAGATGCACAGTCTCGCTCAGCAGCAGGTCCTCAAATACGCCCGGATCACCAAAAAACACTTCGCCATCGGCACCGGTACCGTCACGGCCTCGAATCGCCAGGCTCACGTTATCCGGAAGGTCATAAACGCCGGCATCGCGGAACAAAGCATCAATATCCAGAACTATGCTGCATGTACCCCAATACTGGCTGTTGTGGGGCGCATCCGAGAAAATAGGCACCCTGGCTATGATGGCCGTGCCACCCTGAACCAACTCCAGCGGGCCGGATATAATAATGTGCTGCGCTTGACGCGCCTGCTGCACAGTCTGCCATTGATTGGGATAGTCGCGAAAATCCAGCCCCACTGCCCGCTCATTGCCTTGCAGTGGATAAACAAAGGCAATCACATCATTGGGCGCCACCCCAATATTGCGTATATGTTCCGCCTTGCGGGTCAGCTGCATGGCCACCTGTTCCCACTGCTCAAACGTGGATTCGGGACTAAAACTGATTAGGGTTGCCAGACTGTCGGCCAAAAACACTTCGGCATTGACCTCGGCTTCAATATTGGCGCGGATCAGCGCCAACTGTTGTGATAAGCCACGGGAGCGCTCGGTTTCCGCATCACGGAGATAGCTCTGCTGCAGGTACTCAACGGTGGAATAGGCCAGTATTATGTACACCAGCACAAAGGCAACCATGCCTACTTTTGTCCTGAATAACTTGCCGGCGTTCATTGTTCAGTACTCAATAGCATGTGCTCTGGTTCAAAAGCTAAGCATAGCACCGAGGAGATCGATACAGGCTTAAGCAGGAATGATTCTTTGGGGTAGAGTAAAGCATAACATAGTGTTAATAAATCAATTTTTACCCATGGCTCGGGGATTAAGACCCAGACCCACAGCAAGTCCCGGCCCATGCACCCTGTGTAAAATTGTATCAAGCCGGCTTAACATAAGACTTACCAGCGACCGCTCAACATCAGACCATAACTGCCACCGGCGGCGTAAGGGGTAATTTGGATGCCCTGGTAGGGTTCGACGAAGTAGTAGCTGCTCAAAATACCAATCAAGGCCCCGGCGGCCACGTCCAAAGTGTCATGTTTATCGGACTCAATTCGGGTATAACCCACATAGGCAGCCGCAAGATAGGCCGGTACACCATAACCCCAGCCATAGCGGCGCTGGATAAATGCAGCCCCCATAAAGGCCATGGACGCATGACCTGAGGGAAATGCGCTGCAGCAATTACCGTTTGGGCGTTCCTTATCTACCACCTTTTTCAAGGCGTAAACCGTGGCTTCCGATGTCACGAAAGCCTGGAACCATTGAATGCTGCCATCGTAATCCTCTTCATAAAACAGAGTGGCACCGAGGGCAATGGCAGGCAGGGCGATTTTCAGCACGTCCCCCTGTTGCTCCACGGCATCCTTGCCCCAGGCGGGGCACTGCAGCGCCAGCAAACACAGGCCAAATAACAAGACACCACGACAACGCCACCACATATGGCCTCCTCTGCCCTTCCGGCGCAGACAAACCGACGATAACAGTTAACCAATTAGCACAGCGATGGGACTACAGGGATCTTTATCGTGATTTCCGTGCAATAAAAAACCCGGCGCAAGGCCGGGTCTTCTTTATTATTTAACGCTATCAGCCTTGGCGGCTGGCGCGCTTGCGATCGTTTTCGGTCAGGAACTTCTTACGCACGCGAATGCTCTTGGGCGTGACTTCCACCAGTTCATCGTCATCGATGAATTCCAGCGCCTGTTCCAGAGTCATCTGGATATGAGGAGTCAGAACCTGAGCCTCGTCGGTACCAGAGGCACGCATGTTGGTCAGCTGCTTACCCTTGAGGCAGTTTACCGTCAGGTCGTTGGAGCGGCTGTGGATACCCACTACCTGGCCTTCGTACACTTCGGCGGCGTGGCCGATCATCAGACGACCGCGATCTTGCAGACCGAACAGGGCGAAGGTCAGCGCCTTACCAGTGGCGTTGGAGATCAGTACGCCGTTGGCACGCTGACCGATTTCACCACCCTTGTAGGGACCGTAGTGATCAAAGGTATGGTACAGCAGACCGGTACCTGAAGTGGCGGTCATAAACTCGGTTTGGAAACCGATAAGACCACGACTTGGGATCACGAAATCGATACGCACGCGGCCTTTACCGTCGAGCTGCATGTCTTTCATGTCAGCCTTACGGGTACCCAGCTTCTCGATAACAGTGCCTTGATGCTCTTCTTCCACATCAACGGTCAGGGTTTCGAAGGGTTCGCACTTCTCGCCGTCGATTTCGCGGATGATCACTTCAGGACGGGACACCGCCAGTTCGAAACCTTCACGGCGCATGTTTTCGATCAGGATAGACAGGTGCAATTCACCACGACCTGAGACGCGGAAACGATCCGGGCTGTCGGTCTCTTCCACGCGCAGGGCCACGTTGTGCACCAGCTCCTGTTGCAGACGCTCGAGGATGTTACGTGAAGTCACGTACTTACCTTCTTTACCGGCAAACGGAGAAGTGTTTACCTGGAAGGTCATGGTCAGGGTAGGCTCGTCAACGGACAGCGGAGGCAGTGCCTCAACATTACCGGCGGCGCAGATAGTATCGGAAATTTTCAGCTCGCCAAGGCCAGTGATGGCCACAATGTCACCGGCGTTGGCCACGTCGACTTCATGACGCTCCAGGCCCATGTAGCCCAGTACCTGACCGATTTTGCCGTTACGGGTTTTGCCATCGGCACCGACCACAGTCACCTGTTGGTTGGTCTTGACGCTGCCGCGCTTGATGCGACCCACGCCGATAACGCCCACGTAGCTGTTGTAGTCCAGCTGGGAGATCTGCATCTGGAACGCGCCTTCGGCGTCGGCATCGGGAGAAGACACCTTCTCAACTATGGTCTGGAACAGCGGCGTCATGTCGGCGCTGGTGTCATCGGGATCCAGGGTCGCGAAGCCGTTCAAGGCAGAGGCATAAACGATAGGGAAGTCCAGCTGCTCATCGGTGGCACCCAGGTTGTCAAACAGGTCAAACACCTGGTCGATAACCCAATCAGGGCGGGCACCGGGACGGTCAATCTTGTTGATAACCACGATTGGCTTGAGCCCTTGGGCAAAGGCCTTCTTGGTTACGAAACGGGTCTGTGGCATGGGGCCGTCAACGGCATCCACCAGCAGCAACACAGAATCCACCATGGACAGTACACGCTCAACCTCACCGCCGAAGTCGGCGTGGCCAGGAGTGTCCACGATGTTGATACGGTAATCGTTCCACTTGATGGCAGTGTTCTTGGCCAGGATAGTGATACCACGTTCCTTTTCCAGATCGTTGGAGTCCATCACCCGCTCAGTGGCTTCGCCCCGTGTTGCCAGGGTTCCTGACTGTGCCAGCAGCTTGTCAACCAGGGTGGTCTTACCGTGGTCAACGTGCGCAATAATGGCGATGTTACGTAAATTCTCTAACACTATTAGCCTCTTACCATCAAAATACTGTGGGGTTCGACGACAGCATAGCAGCGTTTTATGACGGCAAGACGTGCCTGCGGTCGCTGCTTTGTATCACCGGCGCCAGCCGTTTATCGACCCCCCAATGAGGTCAGTCTAACGGATGGTTGCTTTAAAAAGCGTGACATTCTACTCTAGCAGCGCCCCATCGCACAGGATTATTTTTTGGCCGCTTATGGAAGCTATAGTCCGACAAGACTGCACCAAGATGCTGCATCCGCGTGGTGATTGCACCACCATAATGCATTGCGCGCACCAAAACAGTGCAACCCGGAGCGATTCTGCGTTACTCATTCAAACCATCCCCTTATACATCATAACCTTAGCAACCTGGCACGAGTCTCGCTTTAGATGGGCAACTTCAAAGCGCGATACCTACCGGGATTTGTTGCTTTGCCAGATAAGATGATTAAGGGAACACCCTCTACCCTACCGGAGACTTGAGAATGTCAGTTGAAACAGTGTTAAAGCAGCTTGAAGAACTGGAAGTGAAATTTGTGGATCTGCGCTTTACCGACACCAAGGGTAAAGAGCAACACGTGTCTATCCCTGCTCATCAAATCGATGCCGATTTCTTCGAAGACGGCAAAATGTTCGACGGTTCTTCCATTGCCGGCTGGAAAGGCATCAACGAGTCCGACATGGTGCTGATGCCAGATGCGACCACCTTCGTGCTGGATCCTTTCACCGAAGAAACCACTGCCATCATCCGCTGTGACATCCTCGAGCCAGGTACCATGACCGGCTACGATCGTGACCCACGCTCCATCGCCAAGAAAGCCGAAGAATACCTGCGTTCTACCGGCATCGCCGATACCGTACTGGTAGGCCCAGAACCAGAATTCTTCCTGTTCGACGACGTGCGTTTCGGCACCGACATGAGCGGTACCTTCGTAAAGATCGATTCCAAGGAAGCCGCCTGGAACTCAGGCACCAGCTACGAAGAAGGCAACACTGGTCACCGTCCATTCGTGAAAGGCGGTTACTTCCCGGTTGCTCCGGTAGACTCTTCACAGGACCTGCGCTCTGCCATGTGTCTGGTGCTGGAAGAAATGGGTCAAGTGGTTGAAGCCCATCACCACGAAGTGGCCACTGCCGGTCAAAACGAGATCGCTACCCGCTTCAATACCCTGACCAAGAAAGCCGACGAAATTCAAATCCTGAAGTACGTGGTGCACAACATGGCCCACGCCTACGGTAAGACTGCGACCTTTATGCCCAAGCCAATCGTTGGTGACAACGGCTCTGGTATGCACGTGCACCAGTCTCTGGCCAAAGATGGCGTAAACCTGTTTGCCGGTGACAAGTACGGCGGTCTGTCTGAAACTGCCCTGTACTACATTGGCGGTATCATCAAGCACGCCCGTGCCCTGAACGCCTTCACCAACCCAAGCACCAACTCTTACAAGCGTCTGGTTCCACACTTCGAAGCACCTGTGATGCTGGCCTACTCTGCCCGTAACCGCTCTGCTTCTATCCGTATCCCTGTGGTACCAAGCCCGAAAGCCCGTCGTATCGAGACCCGCTTCCCAGACCCAACTGCCAACCCATACCTGGGCTTTGCTGCCCTGCTGATGGCCGGTCTGGACGGTATCCAGAACAAGATCCACCCTGGCGATGCCATGGATAAGGACCTGTACGATCTGCCAGCCGAAGAAGCGGCCGAGATCCCAACTGTAGCCGAGTCTCTGGACGTGGCTCTGGCAGCTCTGGATGCAGACCGTGAGTTCCTGACCAAGGGCGGTGTGTTCAGCGATGACTTCATCAATTCCTACATCAAGCTGAAAACAGCCGAAGCCGAGCGCGTGAACCGCACCACTCACCCACTCGAGTTCGAGATGTACTACAGCCTGTAATACCCTGCAGAACCGCCGGGCAACCGGCGGATAAAAAAAGTAAAAATCCACCTGCATAGCAGGTGGCTTTGACACAGCCCCCTAAAAGGGGGCTTAAAAACTAACCTTCCAACCCTAACGCTATTTGCCGTTTCTCTTCTTCTTTGGCTGTCTTTTCCTGGTGCCGTACATATCTACGGATTATGTCTTCGTTTGCTCCTACTGAGTCCACAAAATAACCCCGTTGCCAGAAGTGATTCCCCCAGAGCTTGTGCTTTCTTAAATAAGGAAATTTGGCAAACATCCTGATCGCGGTTCTCCCTTTAACAAAACCCATTAAATCCGACACGCTTAGACTGGGTGGGGTTCTGACTACTAGATGGACATGATCTTCCTGAACATTTAGTTCCACGACTCTGCATTTCTTCATGTTGCAGTAAACATAGATACTTCGATAAAGCTCTCTGCCGAGATTACCTTTCAGGATTTTGTACCTGTACTTGGGTGTCCAAATGAGGTGATACTGACAACGATAGAATACGTGAGACGCGGATTCATATCTGCTCATGCTACTTACTCCTTGATTTGCTGGTAACAAACCGAGGGAGTATTTAGCATGGGCATTCTCCGGGCAAAGCCCCACCAGAACGATCACCACCTCCATAGGAGGTGGTTTTAGGGTGACAAAGAAAAGCGCCCCGGGCTCAACCCCGGGGCGCTACTTTTTTATGGCTGGCTGTAACTGCAAAGCTGGCCATTAGCGGTAGCCACATTAAAAAGCCCCGGCTCTGGCCGGGGCTTTTATTTTGAGCTGGGTTCACCTAAGCCAGGACCCCTTGAACACAGGCGATAAAGGCGCGGATATCGGCCTCATCATTATAGAGATGCGGCGAGACCCGCAGGCCGTAACGGCGTCGATCAACGCTGATAGCTGCCGCAGCCAGCGCCTGCTGCACCACCTCATTGTCCTGGCCAAAATCCAGGATCGCGGTCCCGCTACGATTTTCAGGCTTGACACGGAGTGCACCATATTGGTGCAACCCATCATAAAGCATTGAAACCAAAGCCTGATTGTGCGCACGTAGCACATCGGAACCCAGTTCGGCGAACCAGGCGATGGCATGTGCCGCTATGGCATAGGGTGCCACCGACGGCGTACCACCCCAAAAGCGCAGCGCAGTTGGATGATTACGGAATTGGTGGATATCAAACTCAAACGGATTCTCGTGGGAAAACCAGCCCACATCCCTGGGCTGGCACAGGGACAATTGTCCGGGATTGACCCAAAGATAGGCGGCACCGGGACCGGAGCAGAGCCATTTGACCGCCGAGCCTATCAGAAAATCCGGATTTAGCCTGGCAAGCGACAGCGGCACCACACCCGCAGACTGGGCCAGGTCAATCAGGCTGAGCACACCGAGGTCCCGGCAGCGTGCTACCAGCTCGGCCACGGGCGCCAGGGCGCCGGTATTGGAATAGGCGTGGCTGATGAAGGCGAGGTCAAGATCGGCGCTCAGGTATTGGTCCCAGACATTGGCATCCGTAATATCGGCATCCGCCGGCACAAACACCAGCTCGGCCTCGGGCAGCGCCTGACGCAGGGCAAAGCCCATGGAGGGAAAATCCTGCTCACTCATCAGAATACGGGCACCGGCACTATTCAGCCGGGGATGGGACATCACCAGCTTGGTCAGCGCCGAAGACAAATTCACCTGGGGACAGAAGTCCTCGGCCCGGCCGTCAAACAGCCTGGCCAGGGCGGTGCGGAACTTGTCGACCACACCCAACCAATGGCCCCAGGGTTCGCGACCACTGTCTTGCCAGGGTTGCCAGAAATCCTGCTCAAAGCCCGCCTTGGCGGCCTTAAGGGGGCGACCCACCGAGTGATTCAGCAGGTAGACGCCCTCTGGCAGGTAAAATTCATTTTTATAATCCATGACTTACCCCAGACTTGCCTTCAGACGCTGTATATCCTGCCAGCGGGTGCGGATATCGCTGCGCTTTGCGGCAGCGCGCCTGTCCCTGAGTTTTTCCAGGGAGGCCAACAGCACATGCAGCGGCGGACCACTGGCGGTCACCTTGGACATGTGTTGCTGCTGCATATCGACCGAGGGACCAGAGATGTACTTGTGCACCAGCTGGTCATGGTGCTGAATAGCCGTCTGACCATGCAGTTCACAGACCTCCAGGAACAGCGGCAGGTTCTGCTGGTACCAGGCTTCCTTGTGACCACCGCTGGCCTTGAGGAACTGGTCCATCAGGCTGGTGCGGCGCATGCAGTCGCGCAGTATGGCCTGATCCTCGGGCATCATGTAGAGAAACTTGTCCACCAGCATCTGCGAGTAAGACTGTTCATTGGCAAAACACAGTCCCAGCAGTAAGTCGATCACATTGATGCCGGCAAAGTCGCCGGCGTTGGCACCGCGGTACACCTGACTGCCGACCCGATACGGCTTGTAGTAAGGCCGCACACAATAAAAGAAACGATCGGTATCCAGCTCGTTGAACAGGGTGGAGTTTGAGTCCATCACATCCTGCAGCGCCTGACGCGCCACCTTGAGCAGATCGGCACTGATGGGGTGGGAAATACCCAGCGGCAGGATTTTCAGCAGGGCATCGGCGGCGCGCTTATAGGCCAAAATGCCCTTGGTGTTGTAATCCACGAACAGACGCTCGTCGGCCAAATCGGTAAAGCGCTTGTACAGGCCGTTATGGGCATGGTTATGGGTGGTCAAATGGGCGGTGGCGAAACGGGGGGTCACGCCGATGGAGGCGCCAATCTGCATCGCCAGGGCCGAGGCTTCCACCAGGGGAGAACTGGTCTCCCGGCTGGGTTCTGTTATCTCATGGCGCCGACAGGCCGCCATATACAGACCGACATTACCCAGCAGATCAAAGGCCGCATCAAAGCCTTCATCGGTATTGCCCTCGTCGAGCAGCGCCAGGATCAGGGTGCGGCCTTCACTTTCCAGCGCCTGCTTGTACTCTTCGCCTACGCCCTCAACATTGGCCCTGTCATCCTGCAACCAGTACAGGGCTTCCAGACTGTTGTTCAATTCCACAAAACGGGTGCGCAGCCAGTCATCGAAGGCTTCCACGTTCAAGGTCATGTGTTTCATTGCGGCTTCTCCATGGCGCTTATATCAGGGTTTGTTAAAGCTCTTTTTGAGACCATCAGCCTAGCACAGTGGCAAGATTGGTTTTCACCAATCAGAATCACTTTCGCCACCAACATTGGTGCATTTCAATAATTAATTGGACATATTTAACGAAATTCACCAAAACAGTTTGCCATGGATAAGAAAGACCTCGCCATCATAGACAGATTGCAACGTGATGGCCGCATCAGTATCAGCGAGCTGGCGGCCAGCCTGAATATGTCCGACACCCCCTGCATTCGCCGCATCCGCAAGCTGGAGCAAGATGGGGTGATCAGCGGTTACGCCGCCCAACTGGACCCGCACAAGGCCGGTTTTAATGTCATTGTTTACGCTGCTATCCGTCTGAGTGAGAACTCAGATACCGCCGCCGAGCGCTTCGAGACCGCGGTTGCCAAATTGCCGGAGGTGATGGAGTGCTCGGTGATCACCGGCTCCCACGACTATCTGCTGAAAATTGTTGCCCGGGATCTGCCGGCCTACGAGCGTTTTGTGAAAAAGTCCCTCGGCAGCCTGCCGGCCATAGCGGGCATCGAATCCACCCTGGTGCTGAAACAAACCTTCAGCCGTACCGCCCTGCCGCTCAGCGCCAATTGAACCCAAGTGTCACTTGAGCGCAAGAGTCCCATGGCTTAAGGTAAGTCGAGGCGCTAACCACTTTATTTGGCGGAAAAAAAGATGAAATGTACCAGCTGCAAAAAGGGCACCCTGATGCCCACCCGTTTGGATGGTCTGTTCCCGGCCCACAGCTGCAATCATTGCGAGGGCCACTGGGTACTGATTGAAGACTTTGTTGCCTGGAAGCAGCAACAGGGAGCGTCCGAGCTGGAGGAAGGTCGGGCCGTGGTGGTGGAAGAGCTGGAGGAAAGCCGCCAGGCCCTGCTGTGTCCCATCAGCGGCACCCTGATGCGCAAACTCAGGTTCAGCCTCTACAGCAATCATCATCTGGATTACAGTTCCGCCGTCGGTGGTGTCTGGCTGGATCGCGGTGAATGGCAATGGCTCAAACGCGAAAACCTGGCCCATTGTCTCAATCAACTGGTCACCGAAGAATGGCAGCACAAGTTGCGCCAGGCCCAGAGCCGCCAACACCAGGCCGAGTTGTACCGGCAAAAGTTCGGCGCCGAGACCTATGAAGAACTGGTGCGGATCCGCACCTGGCTCGATGAACAGCCGCACAGGGCCGCCCTGAGGGCCTATTTGCTGGCCGATGACCCTTACCGGAACTGACATGGCCGGGCTGTTTTTTGCGTGTCTGGCGGCCCTGCCGCTACTGCTGGTACTCAGATGGCGCCAGCGCCGCAAACAAAGGCGTGAACGCCACATACGCGAACTGGTGTTCCCAGACAAGCTTTCACACCGGCTGGCCGAGCGCTATCCCCACCTGGATCAACAGGGCCAACTGCTGGTACTTGAAGGTTTGCGCAATTATTTTCAGCTGAGCCTGACCGCGGGTCGTCAACCACTGGCCATGCCATCACAGGCTGTGGATTGCGTGTGGCACGAATTTATCCTTTTTACCCGTCTATACCAGAAATTTTGTCGACGGGCCTTCGGTCGTTTTCTACATCACACACCGGCTGAAGCCATGCAGTCCCAGACCTCTGCCCAGCAGGGCATACGTCGCTGCTGGCGTCTGGCCTTCAAGGCCGAGGGCATAGACCCCAAACGGCCTTCGCGGTTGCCGCTGTTGTTTGCCCTGGACCGCGAATTGCAGATAGCCGATGGCTTCAGCTATAGCCTGGATTGCCTGCGCCACCCCGGCAGCTATTGTGCCAGCCACATAGCCTGTGGCACGGGCTGCAGCAGTGACAGTGGTTGCAGTGACAGTGGTTGCAGCAGTTGTTCCAGCGGCGACTGAACCCGCCTGGCTGTCACAAGTGTCTGCCAGGCTTAAAGGCCCCAAAATAGATTGCCAATCAACAGGAGTGACAGCACATGGAAAACACCGCCCTGCCAACCCCCTTGCTCAGTGGCGCGGATGCCGAGGCCAAGCGTGATGAACTCAGGCAATATTTTCGCAACAGCCAGCGTCAGTATGAATCCCTGTTCAGCCTGCTGACCTCGGACGACGCCTTCTACGTCAAGGCGGAGCCCCTGCGTCATCCGCTGATCTTTTATTACGGCCACACGGCTACGTTCTTCGTCAACAAACTCAAATTGGGTAAATACCTGGACGAGCGCATCAACGAACACTTTGAGTCCATGTTCGCCATAGGTGTCGACGAAATGTCCTGGGACGACCTGAACCAGGCCCACTATGACTGGCCAGCCGTGGCACAAGTGCGCGACTATCGCGCCAAGGTGGTGCAGTTGGTGGAGCACCTGCTGGATACCATGGAGCTGCAATTGCCCATTACCCAGGACAGCCTGGCCTGGGTGCTGCTGATGGGCATAGAACATGAGCGCATCCATTTGGAAACCTCCTCGGTGATCATCCGCCAATTGCCGCTGACCATGGTCAGGACGCACCCGGACTGGCCCGGTTGCCAGGATTGGGGGCCGGCCCCCGAAAATAAACTGATCCCCTTTCAGGGGGGCGAAATAGTGCTGGGCAAGGATGAGGAAGATGCCAGCTATGGCTGGGATAATGAGTACGGTCGCCAGCACCACAAGCTCAAAGAATTCAGGGCCAGCGAGTATCTGGTCTCCAACGGCGAGTATCTGGCCTTTGTCGAGGACGGTGGCTATCAAAATCCCGATTATTGGACCGAGGAAGGCCGCGGCTGGCTGGCGTTTACCGGGGCTCAAATGCCCCGTTTCTGGCGCCGCGATGGCGACAACTGGCGTCAGCGCAATCTGACCGAGGAAATCCCCCTGCCGCTGAACTGGCCGGTCGAAGTCAACCAGTTGGAGGCCAAGGCCTTTTGCAACTGGAAATCCCAAAAAACCGAACGCAAGCTGCGACTGCCCACCGAAGCCGAATGGTACCTGATGCGCCGGGAGCTGGCGGGCGACAGCATAGCCGTAGGCGCCACCCCGGCCTGGAGCGAGATGCCCGGCAATTTGGCGCTGGCATTCCACGCCTCATCCTGTCCGGTCAACCGTTTCCGCCAGGGACGGCTGTACGACATAGTGGGCAATGTCTGGCAGTGGACCGAAACCGCCATCGACGGTTTCCCGGGCTTTGCCGTGCATCCCCTTTACGATGACTTTTCCACCCCGACCTTTGACGGCAAGCATAACCTGATGAAGGGCGGCAGCTGGGTTTCCACCGGCAATGAGGCCATAGCCTCGTCCCGTTACGCCTTCAGGCGCCATTTTTACCAGCATGCAGGCTTCCGATATCTGGAATCAGCCCAGGCCCCCGATGAGGGATTGAAAGTGAATGTGTACGAGACGGACGAATCCATCTCCCAATACCTGGAATTCCACTATGGCCGGGAGTATTTCGGGGTGGCCAACTTCTGCGTCAACGGTGTTACTCAGGCGTTGGCAGAGCTTGAACTCAAACCCAATGGCAAGGCGCTGGACATAGGCTGCTCAGTGGGCCGGGCCAGTTTTGAGCTGGCCAGGCACTTTGCCCAGGTGGACGCCATCGATTTCTCGGCCCGCTTTATCCAGCAGGCCTATGCCCTGACCGAGCAGGGCGAGAAGCGCTACACCATACGCACCGAGGGCGATCTGGTGGAATACCGTACCGTCACCCTGGCGGCTCTGGGGTACGAGCAGGTGAAACACAAGGTTCACTTTGCCCAGGGTGATGCCTGCAATCTCAAGCCCATGTTCAGTGGTTATGATCTGGTGTATGCATCCAATCTCATCGACCGCCTGGCTCAGCCACAGCAGTTCCTGGGACGGATCCATGAACGTCTCAACGAAGGCGGCTATCTGGTGATCGCCTCACCCTATACCTGGCTGGAAGAATATACGCCCAAGGCCAACTGGCTCGGTGGTATCAAGATTAACGGCGAAAACTTCACCTCCCTCGATGGCTTGACCGAGGCGCTGATAGAGCGCTTTGAACTGGTGGCGGTGAAGGAAATTCCCTTTGTTATCCGCGAAACCAAGCGTAAGTTCCAGCACAGTCTGTCGGAGATGAGCATCTGGCGTAAAAGAGAAAAACGCTGAAGCCGGGACCGGCCAGGGCAACTCAAATTTTATTCAGTAGTCCGGCCGGGTAATTGACGATATTCTCAGTCATTCACTAAAAATACTGAGGAATTGACATGCAATTGATAGAAAAGGTAAACGTAGCCACAAAGGCCAATCTGTATTTTGATGGCCGGGTAAGCAGCCGCAGTATCTTTCTGGCCGACGGCAGTCGCCAGACCCTGGGAGTCATGTTGCCGGGAGAATACAGGTTCGACACCAGCCAGGCGGAGCTGATGCACATCACTTCCGGCCCGGTAGAAGTGCGCCTGCCGGGGGAAACCGACTGGCGCGCATTGCAGGAAGGCGACAGCTTTGAGCTGGCGGCCGGAGTTGAATTTGATATCCGCTGTCAGGGGATTGCCGAATACCTGTGCAGTTATCTCTAAGGCCCTTGGTCGAGGGTGGATGATCCCGGCGTCAAAACGGGCTACTCTAGTGAAAGAATTGGCCACCAGGAACGCCATTATGCGGATATTCACCCTCACCCTCTTGCTGCTCGCCGGCCTGTGCCAGGCTGCCGTGTATAAATGGGTCGACAAGGACGGCAAGGTCCATTACAGCGATGAGCCCAAGGGCGATGCCCAGCTGGTTGAACCCAAAGAAAATACCCAAAACCAGATCAGCGTACGGCCACCTGTGGATCTGACCGCCGGCAAGCAGGCGCCTGCGGCCCATATCGAGTATCAATTAAGCATACTCAGCCCGGAACACGAGGAAACCATCCGCAATAACGACGGTAACTTCAGCGTCAGGGCCAGCATAGACCCCGAACCACCCAAGGGTGCCCTCTGGGTGTTAAGGTTGGACGGCAAGGTCTGGCAAGACCCCACAACCAGCCCCTTCTTCCAGCTGGAAAACATAGATCGCGGTGAGCACAGCATCCAGGTGCAATTGATCACCCAAAACGGCAAAGTCCTTGCATCCAGTCATACCAGAACCCTGTTTCTGCACCGCGCAACCTTGCTGCAGGCGCCCCAGCCGGTACAACCCAAAGCTGGATAATTAATTTATTTCTTGGTAAACAATTAGTTACACACCAAGACTATAAGTAGTCAGTCGCCCGTTCCAGGTTGCAGTTTGCACCATGTTGGTGCACCATATTGGTGCAAACACAATTTCCGGAACGGCCGATGGATACTCTCAACCTGCTCAATCATTTGGTTACCGCCGTACTGGTCATAGACAGTGACTTGCGGCCCTGCTTTGCCAACGCTGCCGCCGAGCAATTGCTGGGGGCCGGCAGCCACCGCCTCACAGAACATCCGCTCACCGAGCACCTGCTGTCGCTGGACGTGGAGCGCCGTTTGTTGGAAGACGCGGTGCGCCAGGGCCAGGGCCTGACGGTGAACACCGCCAGCCTGGTCACCCTGGATGGCCAGCAACACACAGTGGATCTGACCCTGGTACCTTTGGAGCAACAGCAGCTGAGCCTGCTGGAGCTGCGCCAGGTGGACCAACAACGGCGGATCCACCAGCAACTGAGCCAGGATGCCCAGCAACAGGCGGCGCAATTTCTGGTGCGCAACCTGGCACACGAGATTAAAAATCCCCTTGGTGGCCTGCGCGGTGCGGCGCAGCTGCTGGCGCGGGAGTTGGAAGAGCCGGCGCTGAAGGAATTCACCGCCCTGATCATAGAGCAGGCAGACAGGCTGCGTTCCCTGGTGGATAAATTGCTTGGGCCCCAGCGTCCCACCCAGCACAGTCCCCACAATATTCACCAGGTGGTGCAAAAGGTGCTGAAACTGGTGGAGGTGACCCTGCCACGGAATATCCGCCTCAAGCGTGACTATGACCCTTCGATTCCGGACATCAATATGGATCCGGATCAGCTGCAGCAGGCATTACTGAACATAGTGCAAAACGCGGTGCAGGCGCTGGAAGAACGGGGCGGTGAGATCATTATCAAGTCCCGGACCCAGCATCAGGTCACCATAGGCAGCCAAAGATTCAAACTGGTGGCCGAATTGTCCGTGATAGACAACGGACCCGGCATACCGCCCGAGTTGATGGATACCTTGTTCTATCCCATGGTCACAGGGCGGGAACAGGGCTCGGGGCTGGGACTGTCCATAGCCCACAATATTGCCAGGCTCCATGGCGGTCGTATCGACTGTCATTCGGCCCCCGGCCACACGGAATTTGTGATTACCTTGCCGATCATCAGCGGCAAGTAGCAGCCACACAGAGGAGATGACATGAGTATCAGCGAACAGGTTTGGATCCTCGACGATGACAGCTCCATACGCTGGGTGCTGGAGAAGGCGCTCAAGGGCGCCAGGCTGACCACGGCCAGCTTTGCCGCGGCCGAATCCCTGTGGCAGGCACTGGAATTATCCCAGCCCCAGGTAATCATTTCCGATATCCGCATGCCGGGTACCGACGGTTTAACCCTGTTACAACGACTGGGGCTGCACTATCCCAACATTCCGGTCATCATAATGACCGCCCATTCGGATCTCGACAGTGCCGTCAGCGCCTATCAGGCCGGGGCATTTGAATATCTGCCGAAACCCTTCGATATCGACGAGGCCATAGCCCTGGTGGAGCGGGCCCTGACCCACGCCAATGAACAGAGCCCGGCGCCTGTGGTGGAAGAACGACTCAAGACCCCGGAAATCATCGGCGAAGCCCCAGCCATGCAGGAAGTGTTTCGCGCCATTGGCCGCCTGTCACGCTCTTCCATCAGTGTGCTGATCAACGGTCAGTCCGGTACCGGCAAGGAGTTGGTGGCGGGCGCCCTGCACAAACACAGCCCACGTAAGGACAAGCCCTTTATCGCCCTCAACATGGCGGCCATCCCCAAGGATCTGATTGAATCCGAGCTGTTTGGCCATGAAAAGGGCGCCTTCACCGGCGCGGCTGCGGTACGTCAGGGCCGGTTTGAACAGGCCAACGGCGGCACCCTGTTTCTGGATGAAATTGGCGATATGCCATTGGACGTGCAGACCAGGCTGCTGCGGGTACTGGCCGATGGTCAGTTTTACCGGGTCGGAGGTCACTCACCGGTACAGGTGGACGTACGCATTATCGCCGCCACCCATCAGGATCTGGAACAGCAGGTGCAAAAGGGTCAATTCCGTGAGGATCTGTTCCACCGTCTCAACGTGATCCGGGTGCATTTGCCGCCCCTGGCACAAAGGCGCGAAGACATTCCCCAATTGGCCAGTCACTTCCTGGCCTCGGCGGCCCGGGAAATCGGCGTCGAAGCCAAGGTGCTGGCACGGGAAACCGCACTCAAGTTGCAACAACTGCCCTGGCCCGGCAACGTGCGTCAATTGGAAAATACCTGCCGCTGGCTGACTGTCATGGCCTCGGGCCAGGAAATCCTGCCCCAGGATCTGCCACCGGAACTGCTGAAGGAACCCCTGACACTCGGCCAGGGCAGCCCGGAGCAACATACCGGCGGCTGGCAGGAGGCACTGCGGGCCTGGGTGGATGTGCGACTTGGCAATGGCGACAGCGATCTGCTGACCGAGGTCCAACCCGAGTTTGAGCGCATCTTGCTGGAAACCGCCTTGAAACACACCCAGGGTCACAAGCAGGAGGCAGCCCGCCGCCTGGGTTGGGGCCGCAATACCCTGACCCGCAAATTGAAAGAACTGGAAATGGAATAACAAAAAGGGATGCACTGCATCCCTTATTTGTCGACCGAAGGCTTAGAAGCGGTAATGCATACCGACGCCGAACTGGTGCACCCGGGTGCTGGCAAAGTAATTGTCGTAATCTTTCGACTCGGGCTCGGTTTCACTGTACTCGTAGGACAGACGCAGAGCCATGGATTCGCTTAAGGTCAGATCCACGCCAGTGCCAATGAGCCAGCCAATACCACGGTAATCGTCGGTTACCAGATCATCATTGCTGTAAATGGCTTCCCACAGCAGACCACCCTTGAGATACACAGTCACCATATCGCTGTAGGCATGGCGTACAGTGGGTGCCAGGGTGATGGCGGCAGATCGCAGGTCAACCTCATCGATATAGCTGTCGGTGCCGTGGATGCCGGCTTCCAGACCGAAACTCTGGTTAAAGTTGTAGCCACCATAAATACCCAGACCCAAGGCTGACTCTTCGAAGTCACCGATTCTGTCGGTCATGCTGGTGTGGTTGATTTGACCGCCGAGGTAATAACCCAGATCCTTGGCAGCAAAAACGGGAGAAGCAAGTGACAGCAGCAAGCTGCCGGCAAGTAATGAATTCAGTTTCATAATCTTCCTTATGGGGTTTGTCGCCACAACCAGCGACCGTCCTTATGATACGGCGTAATATTAACCGCTTAATATTCCGAATAAAAGCAATAAAAAAGGACGCCATAGCGTCCTTTTTTACAAACAGCGGAATTAAAACTGGTAGTGCACGCCCAGAGCAATTTGGGAAATGTCGGTATCCAGATCATCTGCCCAATCACCGTCCAGGTCACCGCTGGAGCGATCGTAGCTCAAACGAATGTTCAGGTGCTCGTTTACCGCGGCATTGAGGCCCAGGCCCCAGGTAAAACCTGTGCCAGTGAAATCGGTATCAACAAGACCAGAGTCCACGGTCACAACCATGGAAGCAAGACCGACCTTGGCAAAGCCGGAGAACATATCGTTGAATTGCACTGTGAACTTGGGGGTAAAGGTCCAGGCACCGGCACCCACATCCACACCATCTTCACCCAGATCACCGCTGGCAAACAGGTTGCTTTCCAGGCCGAACCATTCGTTGAAGTTGTAACCACCGTAGGCGCCAAAACCTATGCCGTCCAGTGAGCCATCGCCATCCCCGGATACCTTGACCTGGTTAAGAGCACCACCTATGTAGAAGCCGGTCTTGTCGGTTTCCGCCAGTGCAGAAGTGCTTGCCAATACGGCGGCCAGGGCGGCTATTTTGATTGCTTTCATTCTTTGAGATCCCTCTGTGTTTAATGTTCGCTTGCATTGTCATTCGGCCAGGCTGAACAACAGCTGAACGTTTATACCCGTTTTATCACTGATTTTCAAAACATTATGGGTCAAATGGGATCCTGGTGAATAATGACTTCGGCATCAAGGAACTCACTCTTTATTCTGGCGCTGGTGTCATCGGAAATGCCGTGGGCATCCCTGAGCGGCAGGTTGCCATCCAATTCCAGATGCAGCTGGATAAAGGTGGTTTTACCGGCCCGGCGGGTACGCAAGTCATGGATGCCATTGACCCTGGGGTCGGCCTGGGCCAGCTGCACTATACGCAGGCGACTGTCATTATCCAGCTCACGGTCGAGCAGGGTCTGCACCGCGCCGTAGCCCAGCCCCAGGGCCTGCTGGCCAATGTAAAGAGCGATCAGCAAGGCAAACAGACCGTCGGCCCACCAAAAACCGTATTGTGCCAGCACCAATGCCAGCAGCACTGCGCCATTGAGCAATAAGTCAGAGCTGTAGTGCAGCGAATCCGCTGCCACCACACTGCTGCCGGTTTCCTTGAGCGCGCGCCGCTGCAAGAGCACCAGGGCCAAGGTCAGCACTATGGCAATGATGGACACCCAAATGCCGATATTGGCGTGGGAGAGTGGTGTGGGATTGAGCAAGCGATCGCCACCGTGGAACAGCAGCAAAAAGGCCGAGCCGAGGATAAAGGCCGATTGTGCCAGGGAGGCCAGCGGCTCGGCCTTGCCATGGCCGTATCTGTGTTCGTGATCGGCCGGCATCAGGGCATAGCGGATGGCAGCAAAATTCACCAGGGACGCCAGCGCATCGGCAAAGGAGTCGGTCAGCGATGCCAGCATGCTGGCGGAGCCGGACCAGAGCCAGGCGAGGAGCTTAATCAGTATCAGGATCAAGGCAGTGGCCACGGAGGCGCGTGAGGCCAGTTTTACCCAGAAATCATAGTGATGATCGGCATTCATGGAACGGGAGTCGCCTTAGTACGGGGACTCCCTTTATAGCAGAAATTACAGAGGGTTAAAACGCGGTATTGCAGCTAATTTGCATTACAAAATCAGCTGATTCAGCGTTTGCTGCCCCTGTGTTCCGCAAACTGCTGCCGGAATTTTTCCTGTTGTTCCGGGGTCAGCAATTGATACACCTGCTGCTGCAACTTCATGAAATTCAGCATACCTTCTTCATGGTGCTGTTGCTGCTCGGCGATCAGCGCCCGGGCCGCATTTTCATCAAACTTAGCGGCACTGACCAGGGCCAGCATCTTGTTCCTGTGGGCCTCGCGGTCCGATTCATCCTGCTGCTCGCTGCGGGCCTGGCGTTGTTCCTTCATCAGCGATTTAATCTGTGCCTGTTGTTCGTCGGTCAGGTCGAGATTGCGGAACATATGGCGCATACCCTGATGCATTCCGGGTCTGTCTCTCCCCCGGTCTTCACCATGCTCATGGGCCACGGCGACGGCACCACCGAGTAACATAGCTGTAGCCAGCAGGCCCAGCAGACCTTGAGTTAATTTGGATTTCTTCATGGTTCACCTCTGTGATTGGCTGTATCGACGTTTCCCAGTTTATGGCCGTCAATGTAAGTGTGGGTCTGGCCTGCGTAAAACAGTGTAAAGGGAGGGTTTCCCGTCATCTTTACATTGACTTACACTGGCTTGACAGCGCTTGACCTTAAAGGCTTGTATACTCGGGCGCAGTACAGCTGCGGAGTAGTATATGAACCGAATCTTGCTGATTGACGATGACCTGGGCCTGGCGGAGTTGCTGGGGCAACTGCTGGAACTGGAAGGCTTCGAGCTGACCCTGGCCCATGACGGCCAGACAGGGCTGGATCTGGCCCGGCAACAGGAGTTCGATCTGATTTTGCTGGATGTCATGCTGCCCAAGCTCAACGGCTTTGAAGTGTTGCGCCATTTGCGGACCCAAAAGCAAACCCCGGTGCTGATGTTAACCGCCCGGGGCGACGAGATAGACAGGGTCGTCGGTCTGGAAATCGGTGCCGATGACTACCTGCCCAAACCATTCAACGACAGGGAACTGGTGGCCAGGATCCGCGCCATTCTGCGACGGGCCCAGCTTCCCAAAATGGAGGCCCACACCCAGCCGATACAGGAGTTTGGCGATTTGCGTCTTGATACCACCCGTCAGGAAGCCTTCTGCAATGAGCAATTACTGCTGTTAACCGGCACCGAATTCAGTCTGTTGCTGCAGCTGGCACGCCAGGCCGGTGAGTTGGTATCCAAGGAATGGCTCAGCGAGCAGGTGCTAGGCAAGCGCCTGATGCCCTTCGATCGCAGCCTGGACATGCACCTGTCCAACCTGCGCAAAAAACTGCCCGAACGCAGTGATGGTCGCCCCAGGGTCAAGACCATCCGCGGCAAGGGTTATATCTGGTTACCCTGATGAAATCCCTGTCATCCCTGCTCGGCGCTCTGAGCCCCAATCGACTGTTTATCAAGCTGTTGCTTGGCTTTTGGCTGGGCAGCTCGGTAATAATTGTTGCCATTGGCAGCCTGCCCTTGTTGCAGCAACGCCTGGATACCGAGCCCCTGCCGCCCCATCTGCAACAACTGCTGGAACGGGCCGCCAGGCCCCTGATCGAGCGCCCGGGGCTGATGACGACCGAACGGATCCGCCACTGGGACCGGATGAACCGGCGCGATGATAAGCCGGTGCGACTGATTCTGGTCGACGACGAAGGTAAGGTGCTCAACGACAGGCCATCGCGGCAACTGCTTAACTTTATGCTGTTGGCCGAAGATGCGGGACACCCCATCAGCCACCAATACCGTGACGACCTGCTGTTTGGCCCCTTCAGGTTTCAGGCCGGCACCGACAGCTATGCGCTCTATGGCAGGCTGCCAGGCAAGCATCCGCGGCCCTGGTTTATGTTTTTCAATGAAAACAAAATGCTGACCCTGGGTTTGGCGGTGCTGCTTTCGGGTTTGTTGTGTGGCCTGCTGGCCTGGCATCTGGGCAAACCCTTGCGCCAGCTAAAACACAGTGCCGATACGCTCGCCGCCGGGCAACTGGACAGCAGGGTCGACAGCCAAACCGCACGCCGCCGTGACGAACTGGGTCAGGTGGCCCGGGCCTTTAACGGCATGGCCGATGCGGTCGAGACCATGGTGCGCAATCAGCAGCGGCTGATGGGTGACATCAGCCATGAATTGCGCACGCCACTGACCCGGTTGCAACTGGCACTGGCGCTGGCCCGTAAACGTGGTGAGGAAACCCCGGAAATTAACCGGATTGCCTATGAAGCGAGTCAGCTGGAGCAGCTGATCGCCGAACTGCTGACCCTGTCTCGGCTGCAACTCAATGCCCAGGAACCCAAGCGATTGTTAAGCCTGGGAGACAGCCTGGATCAGGTGCTCGACGATGCGGATTTTGAAGCCAGCGAACAGAATAAACAGTTGCACATCAGCCTGGATGAGGAGTTTCAATTTCAGCACTATCCCAAAATCCTGGCGCGGGCGGTGGAAAACCTGCTGCGTAACGCCATCCGCTATGCCAACGGGGCCATCTGGCTGAGCAGCGAGTTACAGGAAAATAATCTCATCCTGAGAATTTGCGACGACGGCCCCGGGGTTGCCGAGGCCGAGCTTGGCGCCATCTTCCAGCCCTTTTATCGCCCCGACACCTCGCGGGAAAGAGAGAGCGGCGGCTGGGGGCTGGGGCTGGCCATTACGGCCGCAGCGGTCCAGGCCCATGGTGGCGAGATCCGTGCTGAAAACCGTCCCGAAGGCGGCCTGTGTGTCAGCCTCAGCCTGCCGCTCACTTCGTCCGAGCAGCGCTAATCTCTCAGCTCTTCACACAAGACTGGCGCAGACGACGATAGATCTGATTACGACTGATGCCCAAACGGCGGGCGCAGGCGCTGACATTACCGTTACATTCAGCCAGGGTGGTTAAGATTTGCTGCCGCATCCGCTGCTCAAGTTTGCCATCAGCCTGACCACAGTCATGGCCATCCGCCTGGCCTGTGTCATGTTGTCGCCCCTGCCGCAGACGGGCCAACAGGGCCTCAGGCACATGTTGCAGCTGCAACTCGGGTTCATCTTCGGCCAGCAGGCAGACGACCTGCATCAGGTTGTCCAGTTCCCTCAGGTTGCCCGGCCAGGCATAGGACTCCAGCCAACCCAGTAAGTCGGCGCAGATGCCCTGATCCTGGCTGCGATACTTGCGGTGCAGCTTGTGGATAATCCGGGTGCGATCGCTGCGTTGGCGCAGCGGCGGCAAGATCACCTGCAAGCCATTGAGCCTGAAATACAAATCCTGACGGAAACGCCCTTCGTCCACCATGGACTGCAAATCCATGTGGGTCGCGGCCACAACCTGAATATCCACTTTCACCGCCTGCAAACTGCCCACGGGGGTCACCTCCCGCTCCTGCAACACCCGCAGCAGTCGTCCCTGTGCCGCCAGCGGCAGCTCGCCTATTTCATCCAGAAACAGAAAGCCGCCATCGGCCTGACGTATCTTGCCCAGGTAACCCTGTCGGGCGGCGCCTGTGAAGGCGCCAGCCTGGTAGCCGAAGAGTTCGGATTCCACCAACTCCGCCGGCAGGGCGGCACAATTGACCGCCACCAGCGGCCCCTTGCGGTGGCTGTCGCTGTACAGCTGGCGCACAAAGTGCTCCTTGCCAACGCCGGTTTCCCCCTGGATAAGCAGGGGGATCTGCCTTGAAACCACCTTGCGGGCCAGTTGCCAGGCCTGCTCCAGCTTAGGGTCATGGAACTTGACCGGCTTGGCGCCCTGGATTTTTTTGCTCGGCGTGTCGCCAAGGGCCGAGGTGGCCAGATGCAGCTCACCCCAAGGGCACTGGCTGCTCTGCCGCTGCCAATCCTCACCCAGCAGCTCGGCCAAATCCGCTCCCGGTTGGGCCCGCCCCAGATATTGGCGCGCCATGGGATTGAGTCCCAGCAAACGGCCGTTGTCATCGGCGATCAATATCCCCTGCCAGCCGGAAGACAACAGCTGCCGGCTCGCCGCCAGATCCACCCGGAAACGTCCGCCCGGCAGGGAGCACAGCAGCGCCGTCTCCACCTGCTGGGCCAGGCTGGAGATCAGCATCAGGGTTTGCTGGGTGTGTCTGAGTCGCTCGGAAGTGATGTCGAGGGCGCCGATAAGCTCACCGTTGGGGGCAAAAATGGGACTGGCGGAACAGCTCATAAAACGGTGTTGGCGGAAATAATGTTGCTCGCCCACCACAGACAAAGCCTGCCCCGCCCTCAGGGCCGTGCCTATGGCATTGGTGCCCTTGTGCTCCTCCAGCCAGTTGACGCCGCAATCCAGGGCCACATTGGCCAAACGATCCGAGTAACGCGCCAGTCCCCAATGCCTGAGCACGAAGCCATCGCTGTCGGACAGAATAAGGCGACTGTCGCTGTGGGCCATCAATTTGGAAAACAACGGCAGGGCATGCTGTTCCACCAGGCTCACCAATTGGCGCCGACTTTCCAGCCGTTCATCCAGATCGGCCGCCGTCAGCCTCAGCCCATCGGCCGGGCGATTTTCATGCAGACCTGCGTCGGCGCTGCGGCGCCAGGAATCCGCCAGCCAGGGTTGCAGCGAAGCCTTCATATCTCCTCCATGTGTTCCGTTCCGTGACACCTGAGTGTAGCGGAAAGTGACAATGCGACCAGGACAGTCCGGCCCAACCTTGGGCACCCAAAGGCCAATGACATAGAAAAACCGGAAATTCATCATACTGTTAGCCAGTCATTGCCACAAGTTGCACCATCTTGGCCCGTCCCTTGCGCTATAGGGCCAGCAACCCGCGGGTTGCGCCACATTCAACAAGACAATCAATAACACGGAAGGACAAGCCAATGATCTACAGCGCTCCAGGTACCCCGGGTGCCATAGCCAACTTCAAGGCCCGCTATGACAACTTTATCGGCGGCAAGTGGACACCGCCGGTGGGCGGCCAGTACTTTGACAACATTTCCCCGGTGACGGGAGAGGTCTTCTGTCAGGCGGCACGCTCCGATGGCCGCGACATAGAGCTGGCGCTGGATGCGGCCCACGCCGCCAGGGAAGCCTGGGGCCAAACCTCGGTGACCGAGCGGGCCAATCTGCTGCTGAAAATCGCCGACCGGGTCGAGCAGCAGCTGGAGCGGCTGGCGGTGGCGGAAACCTGGGAAAACGGCAAGGCGGTGCGCGAGACCCTGAATGCCGACCTGCCGTTGTTTGTTGACCATTTCCGCTACTTCGCCGGCTGCATCCGCGCCCAGGAGGGCAGTGCCGCCGATTTGGACAGCAAGACGGTCAGCTACCACTTCCCCGAGCCCCTCGGCGTGGTGGGACAGATCATCCCCTGGAATTTCCCCTTGCTGATGGCGGCCTGGAAAATCGCCCCGGCACTGGCGGCCGGTAACTGCATAGTACTCAAACCCGCCGAGCAGACCCCGGTCTCCATCCTGGTGCTGATCGAGGCCATAGAAGATCTGCTGCCACCCGGGGTGCTCAACATAGTCAACGGCTTTGGCGCCGAGGCCGGCGCGGCATTGGCCACCAGCAAGCGCATCGCCAAGCTGGCCTTCACAGGTTCCACCGAGGTGGGCAATCACATACTCAAGTGCGCCGCCGAGAATCTTATCCCCTCAACCGTGGAGCTGGGCGGCAAGTCACCCAACATCTACTTTGCCGACGTGATGAACCACGAAGACAGCTATCTGGACAAGGCCGTCGAGGGGTTGCTGCTGGCCTTCTTCAACCAGGGCGAGGTCTGCACCTGTCCCAGCCGGGTGCTGGTGCAGGAGTCCATTTACGATGCCTTTATCGAAAAGGTCATTGAGCGCGCCAAAGGCATACGCCAGGGCAATCCGCTGGACACCGAAACCCAGGTGGGCGCCCAGGCCTCACTGGAGCAATTCGACAAGATCCTCAGCTACCTGGAGGTCGGCCGCAGCGAGGGCGCCCAGGTGCTGCTGGGCGGCCAAAGAGCCACCACGGCCCAGGGTGGTTACTATATCCAACCGACACTGCTCAAGGGTCACAACAAGATGCGGGTGTTCCAGGAGGAAATTTTCGGTCCCGTGGTATCCATCACCACCTTCAAGGACGAAGCCGAGGCCCTGGCGATAGCCAACGATACCCAGTACGGCCTGGGTGCCGGGGTCTGGACCCGCGACATGAACCTGGCCCAGCGCATGGGACGCGGCATTCAGGCAGGAAGGGTGTGGATCAACTGCTACCACGCCTATCCGGCCCATGCCGCATTCGGTGGCTACAAGAAGTCCGGCATCGGCCGCGAAACCCACAAGATGATGTTGGCTCACTACCAGAACACCAAAAACCTGCTGGTCAGTTACGACACCAACCCCCTTGGCTTTTTCTGACAGGCCAAGTCCCCGATTAAGACCCCGGCCCAGGCCGGGGTCTTTGCCTTCGACATATTTCGCAATACTTCAAGCCCTTCTAATGCAAGGGCGCATTTGTTAGCTTGGACAACTGAGTTTGCCAAATGCAGAGGGACCAAGATGGCACACCGGCTGGATAGCCTGTTGGCACAATGGCGCCGGGATCCGCAGGCGGAGTGGGTGCTGGCGGTGATCAATTCGGTGCAGGGCTCCGCCTATCGCAAGACGGGTGCCATGATGCTGATCCATCCCCTGGGACCCAGTCTCGGGGTGCTGAGCGGCGGCTGCCTGGAGGCCGACCTCAGGCGTCAGGCCCAAAGGGCGTTGCAGGAAGGACGGGCCATCAGACGCCGTTACGACGCAAGGGAAGAAACCGATGCCAGCTTTCAGCTGGGGTGCGGCGGCGTGGTGGACATTTTGCTGCTGCCGCTGCACAACAGCAACCAGGCTCTGGATTTCGACGCCATGAAGCAAGCCCTTGAGCGGGGGGAAAGCGGTTTCTGGTGTCTGACCCTGCCGCCCGAAGAAAACTCCTGGGTCACGGCGGATATCCAGGCCCACTTCATTGCAAAGGATCAGGTCCCCTTTCCGGCCACGGATTTTCCCCGCCCCGGTCAATTGACTCTCGATAAGCAGCTGCTGGTGGTGCCCGTGGCCCCCAGTCCCAGGCTGGCCATATTCGGTGGCGGTATGGATGCCATCCCCCTGGCCAATATGGCCAGGCAGCTGGAATGGCAGGTCACAGTGATAGACCCGCGCACCGCCTACGGCCGCAGCTGTGACTTCGGCGGTTGCCACACCCATAAATTCGACGCCGATACCCTGCCGCAATCCCTGCTCAAGGGCCTGGATCTGGCGGTGGTCATGCACCACAACCTGGCACTGGATGCCGCCGTACTGGCACGCCTCAAGGACGTCAATTTGAAATACCTGGCCCTGCTGGGTCCCAGGCACAGGGGCGAGCGGGTGTTGGCACTGGCCGGACTCAAAGAAGCCGACTTCCTCTGCCCCCTGAGCACACCCGCAGGTCTGCCCCTCGGCGGTGACCTGCCGGGAGACATAGCCCTGTCGATTGTCGCCGCCTGCCAGGCGGCACTGTCGGGCATCCGGCTGCAACGGGAGTCAGGCTCATGAAGCTGCTGCCTGTCCTGCTGGCCGCCGGTGCATCGAGCCGCTTTCAGGGAGCCAAGCTCGCGGCATCCCTGCCCAATGGCCGCACCTTGCTGCAACAGAGTTTCGCAACGCTCAAGGAGCTGAAAGGCAGCTGCGGCACCCAACTCCTGCCGGTGCATGTGTGCCTCGGTGGTCACTATCAAAGATTGCGTCCCCTGTTGCCTCGGGATACGCCCGTGATTGCCAGTGCGGATTGGCAGCTGGGGTTGGGTCACAGCATAGCCACGGTCGCGCGCTTTGCCGCAACACAGCAGGTGGATGCCCTGCTGCTGACGCTCGCCGATCAGGTGCTAATCAGCACCCGGCACTTGGAGCAGCTGTTGGCCACCTGGCAGGAGTCCGGCCATACCAGCGCCGCCTGGTACCTGCAGCAAGCGGGCGCCCCGGCGATTTTTAACCGCGCTGAATTTGCCGCCCTCGCCAATCTCAACGGCGATCGCGGCGCCAAAGCCCTGCTGAGCCAACTGCAGGGACAGAAAAAACTCGCCTGGTTGGCACTGGACAGTGCCGCCACCGACATAGACACCCGCGCCGACCTCAGGCGCCTCAGTGAGCAAGGAGAGATAAATGTCACAACTCAGGATTAATGGTCGCCTCTATACACTGGATGCCGACCCCAGGATGCCGTTGTTGTGGGCCCTGAGGGACATACTTGGTCTCACTGGCACCAAGTATGGTTGCGGTGCCGGTCTGTGCGGTGCCTGTACCGTGCACGTGGACGGCAAGCCGGCACGGGCCTGCCTCACCAGTGTCCAAAGCCTGGAGGGCAAGTCGGTCACCACCATTGAGGGGCTTCAGGATGACAAACTCAAGGACAGTTGGCGCCGGCACAAGGTGCCCCAGTGCGGTTACTGCCAAACAGGGCAGCTGATGTCGGCCTCGGCACTGCTGAGCCAGAATCCCAATCCCAGCGATGCCGAGATAGACAGCGCCATGTCGGGCAACCTTTGTCGCTGCGGCACCTATACCCGGATCCGCGACGCCATCAGGGACCACGCCAGGGAGACCAACAAATGAGCCATTTCACCGCCGTTGAAAATTTCAGCCGTCGCGATGTCCTCAAGCTGTTTGGCGCCACCGGCGGCGCCCTGGTGCTCGGCGCCTCGGGGGTCAGTTGGAGCCCCATGAGTCTGGCCAGGGGTGAGGAGCAGCGCCTGAACCTGTTTATCGCCATCGGCGAAGACAATCAGGTTTACCTCACCTGCCATCGCTCTGAAATGGGCCAGGGGATCCGCACCGGCATACCACAAATCCTGGCCGACGAACTGGAAGCAGATTGGGACAAGGTGGTAGTGATCCAGGCTTTGGGAGACAAGGCCTACGGCAGTCAGAACACAGATGGCAGCCGCAGCATTCGCAAGGGCTTCGACAAAATGCGCCAAATGGGGGCCATGGCAAGACACATGCTGGAGCAGGCCGCAGCGGCCCGCTGGCAGGTCCCCCTGTCAGAGGTCTATGCCAAGGCCCATAAAGTGCACCACAGGCCCAGCGGCAAGTCCCTGAGTTTCGGTGAGTTGGCCATGGCAGCGGCGGCGTTGCCACTGCCGGCCGAGGATAGCCTTAAACTCAAGAGCGCGGATAACTTCAGTCAGATTGGTCAGCCCCGCACCATAGTCGACATGGATGCCATACTCAGCGGCGGCGCCGGCTATGGTTTCGACACCCGCCTTGAAGGCATGCGTTACGCAGTCATTGCCAGACCTCCGGTGCTCGGCAGCAAGGTCGAAAAATTTGATGCCGGTGCTGCCCTGAAAATCCCCGGCGTATTGGAAGTGGTCGCCATGCCCGAACCCAAGGGCGCCCCGGCCTTTCAGCCCCTGGGTGGTTTGGCAGTGATCGCCACTAACAGCTGGAGTGCGCTGGAGGGCCGCAAGGCTCTGCAAATCCACTGGAGTCACAGCAGCAATCAATCCCACGACAGCGACAGTTTTCTCAAGACCCTGGTTGCACGGGTACAACAGCCCGGTAAGGTGCGCCGTGAGTTGGGGCAGCAGCCGGACAACTGGCCGACAGAGCGCAGCCTGAGCGCAGTCTACACAGTGCCTTATCTGGCCCACGCCATGATGGAACCCCCGGCAGCCACCGCCCGGGTCGATGAACAGGGCTGTGAAATCTGGGCCTGCACTCAAACGCCCCAAAGTACCCAGGGCACGGTTGCCGAACTGCTGGGAATAAGCGAAGAGCAGGTTAAGGTCCATGTCACCCTGCTGGGTGGCGGCTTTGGCCGTAAATCCAAACCCGATTTCAGTGCCGAAGCCGCCTGGCTGGCGAAGCAAACCGGCAAACCGGTGAAAGTGTTCTGGAGCCGTGAAGATGAGCTGCAACATGGCTACCTGCATGCCATCAGTGCCCAGTATTACCGGGCCTGTCTGGATGAGCAGGGCAAGGTTGCAGCCCTGCTGGCCCGCAGCGGCTTTCCATCCATCAGCAGCACCTTTACCGAGGGCGTAGAAGATCCTTCAGACAGCGAACTGCAGCTGGGTTTCACCGACGTGCCGCTGGCATTGCCGGCGCTGCGCTGCGAGTCGGTCAGGGCCGAGGCCCATACCCGCATCGGCTGGCTCAGATCCGTGTGCAATATCCAGCATGCCTTTGGCATCGGCAGCTTTGTCGACGAGCTGGCGCTGGCCTCGGGCAAATCCTGTCCGCAGATGTGGCGTGAATTGCTGGGCCAACCCAGGCAGGAAACCTTTGCCAATCAGGGGATGAAATACGGCAACTATGGCGAGGATCTCCAGCGCCATCCGGTGGACGTGGGCCGCTATCTCAAGCTTATCGACCTGGTGGAACAAGCCATGGCCCAGTCACCCGCGCAAGCCGGTGAGGGTTGGGGCTTTGCCGTGCATCGCAGCTTTGTCAGTTATGTGGCGGTTGCCATCAAGGTCAAATTGGACGGGAAAAAACTCACAGTGCTGGAAGCCATCTCCGCCATGGACGCCGGCACTGTGGTGAACCCGGACCGGGTCGCCGCCCAGCAGGAAGGGGCCGTCATCTTTGGTCTCAGCCTGGCCATGCTGGGTGAAATCGGCTTCAAGGATGGCCAGGTAGTGCAGTCCAACTTTCACGACTACCCATTACTGCGTCTGCCCCAATGCCCCGCCATCCGCACTATCTTGGTGCCGTCCGGCGCCGCCCCCGGCGGCGTGGGTGAGCCCGGTGTGCCACCTGTGGCACCGGCACTGACCAACGCCATAGTCGCCGCCGGCGGTGAGCGCTTCCGGGACCTGCCACTGAGCAAACATCTGACGCTTTAAGGCAAACGACAGCAGGCCCCGATTTCCGGGGCCTGCTTTTTTTGAGCGCGCTCAAGCGTCTGGGGTATACTGCTGCCACTTCCATCCAGCCAAAAGATCCATGTTCCATATTGCTCTGTATGAACCCGAAATCGCCCCCAATACGGGCAACATCATCCGCCTGTGTGCCAACAATGGCTGCCAGCTGCATCTGATCGAGCCTTTGGGGTTTGATTTGGAAGAGAAAAAGCTGCGCCGGGCCGGTCTGGACTATGGCGATCTCACCCGGGTCACTAGGCACAAGGACTATGCCAGTTTCCTGGAAGCCATGGCGGGAAGGCGGATTCTCGTCTGCACCACCAAGGGCAGTCGGCCCCATTCGGAGCTGGAATACCAAGCCGATGATGTCTTGCTGTTTGGTCCGGAAAGCCGCGGCCTGCCGCTGGATATCATCAATGCCACGCCGCAGGATTTGCGCTTGCGGATCCCCATGACGGCCAGCAGCCGCAGCCTGAACCTGTCCAACGCGGTCGCCATTATCAGCTACGAGGCCTGGCGCCAACTGGGTTACCCCGGCGCGGTTTAAACCAGAGCGAGCCAGGACTGTCCCCAGATATACAGTGGCGGCGCTGCCCCAAACTGCCCGCCCTGCTGGCAAACAGTGACCACTTCTACCGGAAAGCACTGCCCAGGGTGCTGGTCGAACTGCCCACAAACAGACAAGAAAAAGCCCCAAGGAAATGGGGCTAGTTGACAAAAGTGTTATGGCTGTCCTGTCTTTTCTCTATTTTATTTGTGTATTCAACAATGCATTAATTATTACCACATCTACGATAAGGTCTTCATTTTCCAAACTCCATTTCCTCCTGCAGTTACACTCTATATTTTTGAAGTTTAATCGCTTTGAAATGTATTCGACTGAATCATTATAAAAGAATGTGTCAGTAACTCTATTCGTTTCCGATACTATAATTTCATTAACCTTATCTAGAACTGCTTCGATCTGTGCAACACTTCTAATATCACCTATGTCACCGAATGCAATACTCTTAGCTTGCTGAACTACTCTCACAAATTCATTGCCATATATTTCACCAACCATCAATTCAAACTCACTGCAATTTATTGGTTGTATAAAATTACCGGCACCATCTATTTTAAAATTCAAGTCCCAAGTATATATAGCGCTTTCATCTTCAACTCTTATTCCATTATTCAATGAGACACGCATTATCAATTCTTCTGAACAAACTACCTTAGAAAAAAATACGACAAATACAAATGCAAACAAATATTTTAAATTGATTAGTTTGGAACACAATTTTCGCATAGCAGCACCCCTTGACTTCCTGTATTCATTAACTTCATTGAAGGTAAATAAACTCTAAACTCTCCCTTGTGATTACTCATGAACACTGCCATATTTCCTGCCTTGGACATAATTTGATCATCTCTCGAAAAGTAGCTTCGTTTTGGTCCAGATCCTCCATGCGAGTGAACCATATATTTCCCTTCAATACCTCGAAGACTCAAAAAGAAACCAGTTACTTTAGCGTCAGATTTTACGTAGTATACATCATTTTGTCCGCCATGACTGAATCCAACTTGACCATCACCAATTGGAATTCCAACTTGAATTGAACCATCCTTTCCGAAAATTGCACCATATTCAGTGTCAAAAAATATCGATTCTTGGTTGTATATTGAGATGAAGTCGTACGCTTCCCTTATATTTTCAATTTGTATCTGTTCACGATATTTCTCTGGAATATTAAACTCAGGATAAATATCTGTATCGGTAACCGCAGCTACGCCTTCAATATGTGTAGATTCACTGGTAACTCTTGATGCATTTGCATTAATTTTTGCATCCTTTCCCTGTCCAGTATTTCCTAGCTTCGCTGTCTCATTCAAACTCCCTATATCAGACAAGTTATCTGCGTTGCTCATGGCACTTTGAATCCCTTGATGGGCACTCGCACCATTGCCTTTGGTAATGTACATATTGCCCTGACTGTCTTTGCCGACCGTACCGACGGTTTTACCATCTTTATCAGTAATATCTTGTGTCGTTCCACTTTCGATACTGTCGGCACAATCCTGAACATTATCTGTGGTCGCACAATACCCCGTCGGATCTGTTCCCGCCAGCGGGTTGTTCATGATGTACGAATAGGGGTTGATGCTCTGGGTCGAAGTGGGGCTCTGGATCAGCGGGTCGACACTGAGGAAGCGCCCCAGGTTGTAATCGTACACCCGACCGTTCATATGAATGAGCTGCTGCTCATTCAGATGCTCATGGTCGGTAAAACCACGACGGTTTCGGTTAGTGATATCCAAATCGGCCAGCCGGGACAGATTGGTATTGCGGTTGAGTATGTCCAATCTATGACTATTGCCAACGTCTGCTGTTCGTCCAAAGGGGTCGAAGTAACGGTGACTGATTGGGTTACCGTTTTGATCCGCCATGGTGGTGGCGCTGCCGAGCCTGTCCCTTAAGGTAAAGTGCAACAAGTGCTGACGCTGCGGTGTGTAGCTCAATACCGCTATGTCATCGAGGTAGGCCCGCCAACTGCCGTCACTGTCGGCCTCATAATACTTGTCGACATAGTAGGTCGAGGTGGTGGTGCCTGATATCGTACGGCTCTGTTTGGCACGCATACCGTCACTGCCATAGACAAAGCTGGTGTTGGCCGATGCAGCTCCCCCTCGGCCACCAACAATGTTAAGTGGCTTGTCGAGTGCATCATAGGTCATGGTTAAACCGTCACCGGTCAACATATTGCCACGCTTGTCATAGGTGAATTTCACCGCAGTATTATTGAGTTTCTCTATCTGACACACTGCATTGGGGCCGGCATTACTGCCGGCAGCACACACGGCCGCGCCGCCATATTGATAGGCGTTAGTCTTGTTCAAGCTGAAGTCGGTCTTTTTCAGCAGGTTCCCCACCTTGTCATAGGCATAGTCAATATCGGCATGATCCTGTGCATTGGTCCAGAAACTATAGTGCTGCAAACGATTGAGGTTATCATAGTCATAACGTCGTTCCAGTCCGGTAATGGCATCCCGCTCCGACCGCAAGTTCATAAAGCCATCGTAGGCATCGTAATAGTGGCCATGGATCTGTCCCATGGGGCCGAAGGCTTCAGCAAGCCGCATATTGCCCTCACTGCTGTAACCACGGGCTTCGGTGATGATACCGTTACCCAGCTCGGCACCCGTGATATGACCTGTGGCATCCATGGCGCTGATTTGACGATACACATAACCCGAGGCCGCGTTACTGACCGTCTCCAGATAACCGAAATCGTTGTAACCATATTTGAGCGTCAGGCCATTGGGGTATTCCAGTCCCTTGGGGCGGCCGTAGAAACCGTCGTACTGGTGTTTCACTGTGCGGGTGACACCATCGACAGTCACCGAAGTTTGGCTGAGCTGCAAGGCTGCTGTATAGCCATAGGTGCGGGTCACGCCGTTTTCGCTTTCACTGGAAAGCAAACCCTTCTTCAGAGTGTCCCAGGTATAGCTGGCGGTGCCCGGGGCGTTACCACCCGAGGTTACCTTTTGTGTCACCCGACCGAGCACATCCAGACTATAACTTTGCACCACGCCATTGGCATCGGTTTGCTTGTCCAGTTCCCCCAGGCTGTTGTAGCCGAAAGTGGTAATGCCCTGGTTGGGATCGTTCACCTGTGTTTTAAAACCAAAGCCGTTATAGCTGGCAGCGATTTTACTCTTGGAGCCGAGATTATTGGCGCCCTGGATGACCAGGGCCCGCCCGGCAGCATCATAGGCAAAGCGATTTGTGCCACCATCGGCATCCACTGTTTCATATAACCAACCCAGGGAGCCATAGGTGCGTGACATGCTGCGACCACCCACTGTGATCTTGGTGGTCAGGCCCTCATAAACATAGTCGGATCTCAGGCCGCTACCACCGTTGGGCAGCATGCGGAACTGTGGACGGTCAAGGGCATCGAAGTCACCAAATTCGGTGCTGTTATAAAAGTTATGGCTGTCCTGTCTTTTGGTCTTCTGCGCATTGGTCCAGAGCTATGCCTGTCCACCCTCTTTTTTAATTCACTCCGACCCCTTTATTGACCCCACTCCGACCCCTTTATTGACCCCTTTATTCCCACACAAAAACGCCCTTCTGACACAGCGATTAATCACGTGGTAGAAGGGCGTACTTTCAGCATCAATCAGCTGGCGACGGGCTGTGGTCATGACAGGCCTCGACAAGTTTCAAAGAATTACTTCAAAGCCTAGTCAAGGGGCTGCAGAACATCAAAAAGATATGGCTGTCCTGTCTTTAGTCTTTTTATCCTAGTTTCAAAGAATTACTTCAAAGCCTAGTCAAGGGGCTACAGAACATCAAAAAGTTATGGCTGTCCTGTCTTTTACTGTCCTGTCTTTATATTTAGGGGCTACAGAACATCAAAAAGTTATGGCTGTCCTGTCTTTTACTACCGCTAACGACTGCCCAGGCTGCTGGTCGAACTGCCCGGTTTCAGGCAAGAAAAAGCCCCAAGAAAATGGGGCTTATTGACAAAAAGAGTTATGCCTGTCCGATCTATTATCGGCTCGAATGTATTCCTACTGACCACTTTTCTTAGAACTTGAAAGCAGCCATATCCCGCTTAAACTGATCCCAATCCCCTTTTCTAAAAGCAGATATAGCCTTTTGGGCATCGTCTCCGTCATGAAATCCAGTGAGACATACCCCTAAATTGAAAAGCACTATATATCCGTAAAACTCATGCGGATCACCATCAATACGGCATAGCTCTTTTAAAACATCGCCCTGCCAATCTAATGAAATATCATTGACCTGAAGCATACCCGATTCTTTAGGTAGAAAAGTACCTTCTCTAACTTTTTTACTAACTGCATCAAACCTAACAATGAATCCATTATAATGATATTCCAGCTCATTTTCATTATTAGTACGAGTACAGATTGGTTTACCCAACGAGTTAAAAACTTCTGCTTCTGACATACCAAACTTTATTGGGCCAAAAGAAATATATGTAACAACTTTCATTTCTATCATCCTACTTGTTTAGCATGCCCTGAGATCTAGCATAATCCAGCATTTCACCAATAGCTTGATTATATTTAGTCCGACTTCCAGAACCTTCAAGAGCTGCTCTGCGAACATCATATACCTCTCGCGCCATAGCTCCCCTCATATTGCCTGACTTTATCATTTCAGCAACTTCAGCTCTGTAGATAGCACCTGCACGGCCATTGGCACCATTGCTACTAGTGAGACGATGATCATGTGGATCCATTTGGATTGCGGGGCCATCGTTTGGTGCAGTTCCAGGATTGGATTGCCTCGCTGGCATATGGTGTGAATCTAAACCATCACCAGAAGGCTTTGTCATATCCCTATGTGCCCCACCTCTAAACTTCGGAGTATCTCCCACTACATCAGGGGCTCGGGAAAGCTTCAGCTTACGCTCTACATACCTCTCAACTGCCAGCCCCCCTCCAGCAATTACCGCGCCTGTTACCGAACCTGTCTCATTATACTCGTCGATCGCAGCTTCAACACCCTCTATGCCAGATTTGATGCTGTCAACAGCCTGTCCTACTGGCGTCATCGACAATGCCGCCGACATGTCCCTCTTGTTTGATTGTTCAGCAAACCCCTTAGTGAAATTACTGTCATTCCCGTAACTTGGTTTACTGGCGACCGACGAAAGGTTACCTATGCTGCTGGCACTAAATGATCCCTGAACATTCTTGCCGCCAATACTGTTCACCTGGAAGGAACCATTGTTGGTATTAATGATCGCATTGCCATCTTTGGTCACTTGAATACTAGTCACATCCTTGACGTCAATCGAACTCAGGTCACAGTTAGTATCATCCGAGCATTGTGCCGCATACCCCGTCGGATCTGTTCCCGCCAGCGGGTTGTTCATGATGTACGAATAGGGGTTGATGCTCTGCGTACTGGTCGGGCTCTGAATAAGCGGATCCACACTCATGAACCTGCCGAGGTTGTAATCGTACACCCGACCGTTCATATGAATTAATCGGAATGGATAGTTGAGCTAAATGTTAAAGAACGTTTTGATTGCAGCTTCTTAACCACAACAGCCAAGCAAGGGAAGCCAGTGTTTTATTTACTTGGAGGGAGGCTTGGGCAATTTTTTGTTGTTCAACAGATTATGACAAATCACCCAGAAATTCACCTTCTTTACCTTTGAAGGTCTGTCGGGTAATGGATAGGCGCTTTCCACGTGAAAGCGCATTTTACCTCGTTCTTTCCACACCCGAAAAACGACCTGATAGAATATCTCATTGCCATCATCGTCTTCCAATTTACAGGTGCAATAACGACTGTAGCCGCCGTGATAACAGAACTGCTCAGGTAAGGTCTCAAGGATGTGGGGCAAATGAAAGGACAAGGCATATCTGGTAGGGCAGAATGCTCTGGGGTCTTCCGGCTTGTATGGGTAAATCTGCGGGCCGTAAGGATCTTTGGATTTATCAGAGTCGACGGTAAAAACGTGGTGCGACAACGTGATATAAAGGGTGTATTGCTCATTCTTTTGCGGATGAACATAGGTGTGTTTTCTGGCAACCAAGTGCTCAAAGTGAATTTCTGTTCCGAGATAATCGAACGGCTTCCAAAACTGGAATTCACTGTCGGCGAGATTAAAGAGGCGTTTTGAGCTCATTTATTCTGATAATTGTGTAGGGCCAGAAATAACAAAGGCTCCAACGAGGGAGCCTTCGCCAAGTCAGACTTGGATTCAGAACGTCATTACCGGCCACTGCCTCGACCCTTGCGGGTTACGTGGTGTCATGCTTGCGCATGTCTGCTGCACCATGGCTATAGTTTCGCCCTTTTTGACGGGGCTGTCAATCCTGAACCTGGGCTGCCGGGTGCGTCCGGTTATACACCTCCCGCAATTTGACCATGCTTACATGCACATAGACCTGTGTCGTAGATAGGTCTGCATGCCCTAGGAACTCCTGGACATAGCGAATATCGGCACCGTGGTCCACCATGTGTGTTGCTGCTGCATGGCGGTACTGGTTGCACGCGCCTGACTTTCGCACATCGGCCAATTTAATGTATTTGGCCACCAGTTCAGACAGTTGAGCAGCCCGAAATGGCTTACCATTGTTCGCCAGGAATAAGGCTTTGCCGGAATGCGCATTGGCCAGCATGGGCCTGACTTCTTTTAGGTAACGATAAATCCAAACGCAAGTGTCTTTGGCAATGGGCACATACCTGTCCTTAAAGCCTTTTCCCTGGTTGACTCTGAGCTGGCATAGCTCAAAGTCAACATCGTCCAACGCCAATCTGCCAAGCTCAAATCGCCGAATACCGGAAGCATAATAAGTCGTCATAATGGCCGTGTCCCTTACCCCCTTGAGACCATAATGCTCGGCCTGCTGTAGCACCTTCTTGACCTCCTGTTCACTCAGAACCGGCTTGGGTAGGCGCCTGCCATTCTTTGGCAGTTCAAAGTGCTCGGTGCTGTTCACAGGCAGCACTTCCTTGATAAATAGCGTTCTCATGAACACCTTCACCGCTGTCAATCGGTAACGTATGGTGGCACGGCATAAAGGCCCTCCCTGGCGTACTTTGCGATACTGATTAAGGTACTGCTGGTAGCTATCCAGTACATCCATATCAACCTGAGTTGCATTCACGATACCGTAGCCCTTGGCCCACTGTAAAAAGAGCGACAATGAGGCCTCCTTGCTGACCGCGGTGTTTTCGCTCTGGCCTTTGGCACGGCAAACATCCAGGTAGTACTGTATGCAGTTCGACAAGGTTAGCGAGTTAGGTTTAGTGAGCCACATAGCGCCTCCCCCATATCATGATATGAAACCTGACAGCACGGGTATAAATACCGTGCCTGTACCATTGAATGATCCGCGGTGCCGGTCTGCTGGGACAAATGAGTTTTATCCCACAGGCGGCAACTATGTTGTCGCCCTCAAGCAGCGGCTCCACAATGCAACCCCGGAAAATCTCATGGCCATTGACCTTGGTTAATCCCAAGCGCCTCAATGCACCACGACATCCGGCACCATCGGCATGTTCCGATGTGGGCACATAGCGATTCAGGGTGCGGTCACAATAACCAATCCAATGCGCTTCTATGCAGCCCATGCTTATCCCTCGCCGCGCCAGCTTTTGGCAGACGCCGGGATTTGCCAGCAAACGCTGATGGTAAATATCGAAGAGCTGTTTGAGGTAGATGTCATCCACATCAGGGGAGGCCAATATCTGCTCAAAGGCGTCAATATGAAGGTTTGTGTCCATCATGTGTCCTCCTTAACCGCTCTGTACAGCTTACGCATGGATTCACCGTGCAGCTCCAGGCGATGGGCGCGATGAATGATGCGATCCATGATGGCATCGGCAAGGGTGGGCTCACCTATGTATTCATGCCATTGGCTGACCGGCAATTGGGACGTTACCAATAAGGAACTGATACCACATCTGTCATCAATCAGCTCCAACAACTCATATAAACTACCAGTGGTCAGAGGCACCATTGCCCAATCGTCAAGCACCAAAAGTTTGGCTTTGGCAAGTTGGCTACGAAGCTTAGGTAACGAACCATCCCTCCTGGCAATATCCAACTCTTCGACCAGCTGAGAAAAACGTTTGTACAACACACTGTAGCCCTTGCGAACTGCTTGGCAGGCAAAAGCGCAGGCAAGCCACGTCTTGCCGACACCAGTTGGCCCACTGATCAACATAAATTGATGTCTCTCAATCCATTCACAATTGGCCAAGGTGGAAAGATAACTCCTGTCCAAACCACGGTTGGCCTTATAGTCAATGTCCTCCATACAGGCGCTGCCATGTTTTAGCCTGGCATCTCTCATCATTCGATCTTGCTTGCGCTGAGTACGCTCCTGTTGTTCCGCCTCAATCAATTGTGCCAAACGGACTTCAAATGAGAGAGAAGTGGCATCAGGATTATCAAGTTGTTGCTGAAATGCCTTGGCCATTCCAGGCAGTTTCAGCTCACTCAATCCAGCCAATGTTTGTTGTTGCAACATGTCATTGACCTCCCTGGTAATAGCCTGCACCCCGCAGATTGGGATGGTGTAACGGAAGCTGCGACTGTACCGGCCGGGTCTCTTTTAATTTCTGATCCAGCTTGCACTGCAAAATAGAACGGACACTTTTAACTGTCTTTGAATGAATCTCTATCGCGCATCGACAGGCCAATTCAAAACGCTCATGCCCATACAGTTTTGCCAATGCCTGAAGCTGAGAACAGGCTCGATAGGCTGAAGTACTGTGTTCCGGTTTTCCGGCGAACTGGGCACTAATCAGCAGTCCTGCACATTCACCAATCTTGACTGCCCAATGCCTGAATTGCTCAGCACTTTGCTGGGCATAAGCACGATGAGATTCTGGTCGATGAATATCCAGAGTCGTATGGCCGCCAATTTGCTCTTGTCGAATGTGAGTGGCAATGCGCTTATTGTTGTGCAGTATTTCTACCGCAGAGCGGGTAACCCTGGCCTCCACTTTTTCTCCGACATACTGGTATGGCACTGAGTAAGCGTGTTGGTACACATATATATGGTAGTCGGAAGGGACTTTCTGGCTTGCGACCCAGCGGGCGATCTCAAAGGGCTTTACAGGAAGTGGCTTTAGTTGTGGTTTATCCATTTCCTCAAAACGTTGTTGTCGACAGCCAGGAAGGCGCTTGAATGGTCGCAAGTTCAACTGCTGCAAAAGTTCAGTGATAGCCTGATTGATCTCCTCAACACTGAAAAACTGTCGACGCCGCAAAATCACAGTCACCCAGCGGGTAAACAGTAGTACTCCTATTTCGGCTAAAGGCTTATCTTTTGGCCGTCTTACTCTGGCTGGTTCAACAAAGCATCCGTAGTAACGGCAAAGTTCAAGATATGAACGATTCACCAAGGGTTCTACACCTGGCTTCGTGACCGCAGATTTTAGATTGTCCGGTACAATAATCTGAGGCACACCATTGAAAAAACTGAACATACGGTTATGTGCTTCCAGAAAATCTTCCAGTTTTTGGCTTTTACAAGCACAGCCGAAGGTATATTGGGAACAGCCAAGTACACCAATAAAGATCTGTGCCTGGTGCTCTTTGCCGGTCGCAATATCAATCCAAGGAATCGTGCGTCCAGCGTAGTCCACATACACTTTCTCGCCTGCGTGATGCGTTTGGCGCATGGCCAGATCGATATGGGCAACAAACTGCCGATAGTAGTAAGTGTACTGAGAAAAACAGTAAGCCGTGTCCGGCTCCAGTCTTCGATACTCCTCCCACAGTTGCATCAAGGTTTGATGCTTTTGCTGCATCAATTTATGCACATAAGCCCAATCCGGTAGACGCTTGTTGGGACTGATGGTGCGGCATTTATTGAAGGTTTGATCCAGCACATCATTAGGCATCACATCTATTGCCTGCCAATCCAGCAGACTACTTTTCAATAACCTGCGATACCTGCGTACAGTATTGGGGGCCACCTTAACCATTCTGGCTATGTGATGGTTGGAATAACGGGTATTCAACAGCAGTCTGAGAACTTCCCGAATAAGTTCTATGGTCATCATAGTTCCACCTGTTTTCAAGCAATACGCCACATCTCCTCCGGTCTGGAGGTGGCGCAGGTGTTAACGAGGAGGCAGGCACTGTCGTAGCGGGCACTCAAAAAACTGTACCGGCTTGACAAGCATATGATGGGCAACAATACTTAGGCTTAAGTCTGGATCCTGCAAGATTGGACTTAAACACTAAGGCCTCGGATAACGTATTCGGGGCTTTATTGTTTCCACAGCCTCGGACTTATCACATCATTTTCTATATTTTCATGCTCCTTCCTCCTGTCTGGCTGTATCAAGAATGGGTTGCAGACGTTGTTTGGCCAACCACAATGCCACATCTTTGGTGAGCGCAAACTTGCCACGCCGATTTTCAATGGTAAACACGGGTACTGGCACCGATTTGCGACTGACTGCCTGACGGAATGCATCACCGCTGCCATACCCAAGTGACTTATACAATGCCTTGCCGTATATCATCGGGCCGTAGAGATCCAACAAATCCTGTTTCAGTTCTGCTGCCAATTGCTCAATAGGCTCTGAATCAAACGAGTCGACCATGATCATTCCGCTCTATTACGCTCATACATAACACTGTAGTCGACTCTGAAGGCAACGTTACCAAACGAATACGGATAAATTGCCTGGGTTTCGATCCGCACTATGCTTACTAATAATCGTGTTCAAGCGTGACTGAGACCGGTTTTGTTTCATTCAACGCATTTGCACAGACAACTTGCGAAATTTATGGCCAGACCTAGGCGCGATCCCATTGAGGCGCTGCAAAGCAGTCTCTATTGCCGTCTCATATCCATAAGACTGAACATTCCCCTGTCCGGCCCGGAGTTTTCGTATTTTTTCGAAGCTACCAGAAGGAGCAGCAGTAAGTGGCAGCGCATTATTGAAGGCAGCAAGACCCCCTCACTGGGAAGTCGTAATCAGATTGCAGCAAGGATACTGAAACTGCCGCAAGGCGAGATGTTTTGCCAAGAGCTCCGGGATTTTTGGGATTCGCCATTATGGCAAGCTATGGCTAGTAAGCCGCCATCGGGCAATGATTGGTCGACCTTCTACAAACGACTGCCACTGGCATTACAACGTCATGTATTTACGACTAAAGCTTCCACCGCCAACCCTTTCGAAAGACGCTTTCCTCGAAAGGCTGAAGTTAAAGCAGTAGAAAAGCAATGTGAAATGAGTACTTTGGCGTTTATTATGGCACTAATCAGAGAAGTCACCTTCCCTAGGCCCAGTGAATATGGTCTTGCATTAGAACTATCATTGTGCCGGATGCTGCTTGCATTTTTCAGCATGAACCCTTCCATTCTTGCTGGCTGAAAATATGGCATTATGCCCAACAACACATTATCTGCGCCGATAGATCATTGGCCCGTCTATTTCACAAAACAATCTGGGAAGTGTCCGATGAAATCATAAAACACGAGGTCAGCACAGATACTGCCATCTTGGAGACATTCAGAAACATGGGTTGGGTATCAACAGAGCTGGACGAGCGGCAGCTTTTATTGTTAATCCAGCGAAATCCATTCCGGCAAGTTGTTACCGAATTAGGTACATTTCTGAACCATGTCCCAGGAAACTACCCAACTCTAAATCATCTGGTACAACAGCTGAACAAACTACGACAGAAAAAACACCATATCGTCCTTCCATTGATTTAAGCAAACCGATCAATCTCACTCTCTTTGGGCACCGACAGTAAACTGGGCAAGGGATTTTGGTGGGCACAGTCAAAGCAAATCAGCAATCCCAGGCATTTTTGCCGGTGTCACCATTTGGCGGCGCTGCCCCCAACTCCCCGCCCTGCTGGCAAACAGTGACCACTTCTACCGGAAAGCACTGCCCAGGGTGCTGGTCGAACTGCCCACAAACAGACAAGAAAAAGCCCCCAAGTAAATGAGGCTAGTTGGCAAAAGTGTTATGGCTGTCCGCTCTATTTCAATACTCCTAGCCCAACTGAATCGGCAGACCAATAGTAAACGTCTTCAGAATTTAAAGCCGTAAACATAACTAATCCTCTTTCCTCAGAATAATACAGCCTTTGTGAAGCGACATCATCATTCCGTGAAACTACAACATCAATCAAATAAACTGATTGTGACACCCCCATAAGTGAAAGGATAAAGCTGTTCCTAACCAAAAATCTAACTTCAGCCTCGCTATAAATAAAACTCCAACTCAAACCCTCGTGCAATGAATGCTTAGGCAAAGAAAATATTAATTGTGAATCATAAATACAAAATCGTAACTTCTTCGAACTGCAATCACTAGTATCACCTAAAACATCAAACGTACTAATAACGAAATCCTTTGTGTTTATGGTTAAAGGGACTATACCATATTTCGCAGATGGGTCGGACTTTGCATCAATAAACCCCTGATATCTATATATGTCTTTAGCATCAACGGCATCGGCAAGTGGTGAAAAAGATAAAAACAGTAAGAAAACAATTCTAATACTTTTCATGAAACCCCCTAATAAATACTGTTGTAATACCATTCTGGAAAATGATTATCCATTTTAATACCACGCATATGAGAGTTTGCCCTATCTTCCAAAACAGGTATTGGTAATTGAGTTGTTGGAGCTTTTCCAGGAAGAGGAAGCTCCCAAAAATTATTTTCTATAGTATGGCCAGCTTCATGGGCTACTACCTCAAGCATGCCCGCCTTACCTCCATGGAAATTTTGTCCATGGTACTTCCAACCTTGATCAACACTTCTATTCATAATATTGATCCCTCTGCGACCAAAAACAACGAGGTTTCTCGACATATTACCATATGGGGTACTCTCTCCATCGCGAACATTTCTCGCTCTAGCGACGACTTCACCTTGCACCTCTGGATTCTGTGGGTCATAGAACCAATCAGTATTATTAAAATCATCAGTAGCTTCTTGATTTCTCATATTGGATATTGACTGTTTATAATCAATGACTAAGGCGTCCAGCTTAGTCAAGAAATCAATTTCCTCTTTACTTAACCCATCTAATCCCGCATCCACAATGCGACCTTTATCATCCCTTACAATATTTCCGCTACTGTCACGTTTAACAACCTGAATGTACTGTAGTTTGCCACTGGGACCATTAATTTGACTTAAATCCAAATTTGCAGGTGCTTCGTCGATAATTTGAGGCGCACCATTGCTTACCGGTTCAGGCTTTGTCTCTTTCTTCTTCAGTCCACTACCCGAGCCATAATCAATAGCTGAGCAGAACACACCACTCTGGCCTTTAAGATGGCTACCTGTTTCGGAACATGCTGCATACCCCGTCGGATCTGTGCCCGCCAGCGGGTTGTTCATGATGTAGGAATAGGGGTTGATGCTCTGGGTACTGGTCGGGCTCTGGATCAGCGGGTCGACGCTCATGAAACGCCCGAGGTTGTAATCGTACACCCGGCCGTTCATATGAATTAGCTGCTGCTCATTCAGATGCTCATGGTCGGTAAAACCACGACGGTTTCGGTTGGTGATATCCAAATCGGCCAGCCTGGACAGATTGGTATTGCGGTTGAGTATGTCCAATCTATGACTATTGCCAACGTCTGCTGTTCGTCCAAAGGGGTCGAAGTAACGGTGACTGATTGGGTTACCGTTTTGATCCGCCATGGTGGTGGCACTGCCGAGCCTGTCCCTTAAGGTAAAGTGCAACAAGTGCTGACGCTGCGGTGTATAGCTCAATACCGCTATGTCATCGAGGTAGGCCCGCCAACTGCCATCGTTGTCAATTTCATAATACTTGTCGACATAGTAGGTCGTGGTGGTGGTGCCTGATATCGTACGGCTCTGTTTGGCACGCATACCGTCACTGCCATAGACAAAGCGGGTGTTGGCCGCTGCAGCTCCCCCTCGGCCACCAACAATGTTAAGTGGCTTGTCGAGTGCATCATAGGTCATGGTTAAACCGTCACCGGTCAACATATTGCCACGCTTGTCATAGGTGAATTTCACCGCAGTATTATTGAGTTTCTCTATCTGACACACTGCATTGGGGCCGGCATTACTGCCGGCAGCACACACGGCCGCGCCGCCATATTGATAGGCGTTAGTCTTGTTCAAGCTGAAGTCGGTCTTTTTCAGCAGGTTCCCCACCTTGTCATAGGCATAGTTAATATCGGCATGATCCTGTGCATTGGTCCAGAAACTATAGTGCTGCAACCGATTGAGATTATCGTAGTCATAACGTCGCTCCAGTCCGGTAATGGCATCCCGCTCCGACCGCAAGTTCATAAAGTCATCGTAGGCATCGTAATAGTGGCCATGGATCTGCCCCATAGGGCTGAAGGCTTCGGCAAGACGCATATTGCCCTCACTGCTGTAACCTCGGGCTTCGGTGATGATACCGTTACCCAGCTCGGCACCCGTGATATGACCTGTGGCATCCATGGCGCTGACGTGACGATACACATAACCCGAGGCCGCGTTACTGACCGTCTCCAGATAACCGAAATCGTTGTAACCATATTTGAGCGTCAGGCCGTTGGGGTATTCCAGTCCCTTGGGGCGGCCGTAGAAACCGTCGTACTGGTGTTTCACTGTGCGGGTGACACCATCGACAGTCACCGAAGTTTGGCTGAGCTGCAAGGCTGTTGTATAGCCATAGGCGCGGGTCACGCCGTTTTCGCTTTCACTGGAAAGCAAACCCTTCTTCAGGGTGTCCCAGGTATAGCTGGCGGTGCCTGGAGCGTTACCACCCGAGGTTACCTTTTGTGTCACCCGACCGAGCACATCCAGACTATAACTTTGCACCACGCCATTGGCATCGGTTTGCTTGTCCAGTTCCCCCAGGCTGTTGTATCCGAAAGTGGTAATGCCCTGGTTGGGATCGTTCACCTGTGTTTTAAAACCAAAGCCGTTATAGCTGGCAGCGATTTTTTTGCCATTGGCGTCCTGGATGACCAGGGCCCGCCCGGCAGCATCATAGGCAAAGCGATTTGTGCCACCATCGGCATCCACTGTTTCATATAACCAACCCTGGGAGCCATAGGTGCGTGACATGCTGCGACCACCCACTGTGATCTTGGTGGTCAGGCCCTCATAAACATAGTCGGATCTCAGGCCACTGCTGCCGTTGGGCAGCATGCGGAACTGTGGACGGTCAAGGGCATCGAAGTCACCAAATTCGGTGCTGCTATGGCTGTCACCCGCCTCATATTGCTGCGAGTCTGCCGTCTGGCGCCCCAGCGCGTCATATTCTTTATCCTGGTACAGGAGGCTGCCATCAAACCCTTCCACTGCACTGCGCAGCTGCCTGCCCTGTGCATCAAAATAGACTTCAGTGGTTGGCATGCCCGCCCCGGTAGTTCGCGTCAGTAGCACGGCGATGTTATCCATGGACGGTGCATTGCTGCCCATCTCGGCCAGCAGATAGCGAATATACCGGGTCGGTTTACCGGTTTGGCTCACCTCAACTGGGCGACCAATTGGGTCGTAAGCCGTAGTGGTGATAAAGTCATTGGGGTCTGTGACCTTGGTGGGCAGTCCCAGCGTCATATCGTATTCTGTCGTGGTCACATGGCCCTTGGCATTGGTCACCTTGTAAGGCAAGTAGCCGTCTCCAGACGGATTTATGCCGTCCTTGGTATAAATAAAGGAAGTTAATCGCGCAGTTAGATTGCTACAGCTGTTGTTTTGGCCTGTGGTCTTTATCCAGTTTGGTAGTCCGTATAGGTTGTACTGCGCCTCTTCGATTCTGGTACAGGCAGTATTGCTGGCACTGTAGGTGGTCTTTTTCGGCTTTCGGTGAGCAAGATCCCAATCATTAATGGTTTGCAGTTGCCATTGGGCCTTGTCACCAACAACGGGATCGTGTGTCCAGCCTCGACCGGCCAAGGCTGTGTTGGTCCTGATCGAGTTGGGTTTGTTCAGCCACCAAGTGGCCTCATCCGCCACAAAATCAGTCACAATCACTGTGGTATAAGTGTTAGGCTCACCTTCTTGTCCTATGCTTCCATCAATGTAGTCAGTAATTTTTTGTGTGCGCTGTCCAACGTTACCATATTGATCTACTGTGTCCGCAGTGGACTCATTGACGGACATTTTGACGCCGTTCAAGTCTAAATGGGTTTGTACCGATTTTTTTAGCTGATTGAGAAACACCCCTTTATTCCGCACCGCGCTTGCTGCATGTGCGTTATTGTCCTGCCAAGTATTGTTGAGCTGCAAAATAGTCTGACTACCGACGCTGATATCTTGTTTGGTGAGTTGACCAATTTCCGGGAATTTTTGCGTAAACGTACTGTGAATTGTTTTATCTCGCTGTATATCTTTCTCCCATATTTCGTTGAAGCCAGTAAAACCTCGCCCTTGCAGGTCATACATGGCGCCCTTATAGGCATATTGAGTCTCGTTGTCGCCACCCTGACCATTGTTCTGAAAGAATGATTTCACTACATACATGCTCGAGGCAAAATGGACATAACTGTCCTTAACTTTGTCCCTATCGATACAGTAGAAAGGATTGGCACTATGGGTTTCTTGTGGCTCACAATATTGAGCTATAGCTATTCCACTCTGCTCACCAGTTGACAGAGGGCGATAATTCCAATGACTGACATTACCGAAACCATCATTAACAGATTCAAGATAGTCTACAGGCTGGTAATCAGCGGTCGTTGTGCCCTTGCCGGAACCATAGTTACGACTGATATAGGCGCCATATGGAAATTGCGCCGGTGGGTTTTGGATCCAGGTCTGATTATATTGACCGGCCTCGGGGATTCTTGGGCCATAAGTCGTCAACATATCCAATAAACCGTCACCGAATATGTCCATCAAACGCACTTCGTAGGCTGAGCCATAATAATTGGTAGCTTCTTTTTGCAACGCCCAAATACCGTTACTCTGGAGTACGAATTTAATAGCATCATACTGATAAATTGAATCATCGAAATCAGAGGTGGCTATCGGTTTACTTGGGACAGTATTGAAACTATCGACAGGCATATCCCCATACAGCGCATCACCGCATAACGTCTTTTTTATGCCTGAGCCGGATGTGCCTCCGGGGAACATGACATAGGCACAGCCTGTGATAAAGCGGGTACCCGGCAATAAAATCTCATCCACACCATCCAAATCTATGTCGGCCAACTGCATGCTATCAAAATGCTTGGGATAGATAACGTCTAATGGCTCTCCTGCAGTGACAACTACAGAGTGCGACCTTTCCGCCAAAGATACATTCCCACCAAACTCAACCCAATCAGCAAAGACTGCGTTGCCTTGATTAAGTTCATAGCCAATTTTTCTATCTGGACCCACCATGCGCCAGGAAATCATGTCTGGCAGCCCATCACCATTGATATCCACTAATTTTTGGAAGAAATGAAAGCCCCCTCCAATATCAAACCTATAATCAGGAGCCGACTTCCACTGCACACTCCATTGTTGTGGTATGCTGTTATTCAGCACAAAACTCAATATTCTGGGCACAGGAGCATTAGCGGCACCTGAGCCACCTAGGTTAGAAATAACAAAATCCACCATGCCATTACCGTCCAAATCACCGGCAATGTTGACATCTACTTTGGGTCTCTTGGGCCAGGAACCATATGCAGCGTCTATTGGGCTGGAATGGATGACCTGATAACCACTAAAGGGAGTAGTTGTTTTGGTATTCAAATATGCTCGCCAATAGCCTACTGAGTCAACCACAGTAAATACCATTAAATCCACATAACCATCACCATTGAAATCTGAGGCACCCATAATTCTGTCCGGAGAGGGGAAGCGGTTTGGATTAAAAGGAATGCCGGTGGGAATATAGGATGTTGATCCGGAGCCTGAATATTGAATATGCAGAATATTATTAATTGATTTAAATAAATCTATTTTACCATCGTTATCGGCATCAAATGTAGGACAAATCCATCCATCAGACACATAATCAAAATAACAGGCCTTTTCATGTGTAAAACTATTTTCCGCTACCAACCCCTGCTCAGCATTGGTGAAATAACCTGGGAAGTCAGTGGCCCCGTCACCATTAATATCACCGTGGGGGGTAATTTTATCAATATCGGTTTCACCGGCGTATACCTTTTGGCCGCCAATCATCAACTCACTGGTAGATATGGTTTGTTTATCGTCCAGCCAAGTTAAACTGGTTGACTGACTACAAGCCAAACTCTGACCATCACATTGATCTACGGATGTAATTAAGCTGCGATTACTGGCACTGCTGTTCTTATAGTTAAGGATGTATTGTAAAAGGCTACCAACTCCTTGTAGCTCTACTTCAATTGATTTTAATCTTCGGGTTGTAACAGAATAGCCGCCAGCTTGAAATTGTTTGCTTATGTCCGGACGGGATTCATATCCGAAATTCACTGAGCGATCACCATGCACACCATCACTACCAGTATAATAAATAGTGCTGAGTAAATGTTCGCCAGCAACAGAGCTATCATATTCATAATCAACGGTATTTTTTTCATTCAAGTAACGTTCTTGCGTCACCTTCCAGCTCAGGACCGTTGTCAAACCTGCAAGGCTAAAGCGACTATTGGGCACAGCCCCATAGGTTGCAGTCACGCCATTGAGACGTCTTACAATAAAGCTGCTGGTGGCATCATTGAGATTCCCCACTTGAAGAACATCGACCAATGAGTCCATTTCTGTTCGATAGTGGGCATTGTTGAGGCCATAACTACCACTAACTACTTTCAGCTTCTGTCCATCGAGACATAGTTTATCGTTAGTCGCATTAAAGGTTACGGCCCGAGTCAGTCCATCCTGTGCATAGTTAGCGCCACAACGACTTATCGCCGAACCGGCATTAATGGACCATCCAACTCCCAGTAATCCATTACCCCCTTGGGAGTTGTAACTCAGCGAAATTGAAGGCTGCGCTCCGTTACGCCCCGGTGGCACGTCGATGGGAATGTGATAGCTTGCCTGGCCACCGGAAACACCGGCTTGTCCTTTAATGGTTGCTGCACTGAGATCAATACTATCGGACGGTTCTACGTCACTACCACTGGCATCGGTCACCGATACCTGCGAGAAATTCTTCCAATCATTTGCAGACACTGTAACTGTGACAGAACTCGAGACCTTCCAACCGCTGCAGCTGCTGTTACAGGCCCTGACCTGATATTGATAACTGCCTGACATCAAACCACTGACAGAAAAATTCGCCGCGCTGCCCGAATACTTTGCAGTCCAGGCTCCGCCATTGAAGCGTTGCTGCAACTCATAACGGGTCGCTCCTGACACCGTACTCCAGGTGACGTTGAACTGCCCTGCACTGCTGGACGCAGGTACTGTAATACTGCCCGGCACAGCAGGAGCTGGTTCACTTCCTAGCAGCAGGTTGCCACTGTAAGCGCTACAAGCTGAGCTGTTGCAGGCATTGATACGATAGTAGTAACCCGCTTGAGTTCTGTTACTCAAGCCAATGAAACGTGCTGCAGTCCATCCGGAACAGCTTCCTCCGATAGCGAGATTATTAGCCTGGCTAGTGGGTTGCGAAGATGGTGATTGGGGATTGCCTTGTGCTGTATCTGGCATACCACTCACGGGTACACCATTGCCATTTGCATTAATTCCGGGCGAGGCGGGCTCTGTGGTATTGGTTGGCGAAGGCGTTGTTGCCATCAACATACTGCCGTCATTGGCATTGCCCAAACCGGTATAAACTGTGCTCCAACTGCTGCCGTTCAGCGACTCCTGAATATTTACCGCAGTCACGTCACAACCCATACTCCAATTCAGCTCAACATATGTACCTGACTTGGAACCTGAAAGCGTTGGCACATCAGGCGGCAATGGGAGAACCGCCAATGCAGACTGCATGTTTAAGCAAAAGAGAATGAAAACTGAGATAACTGACAGCAGGAGGTATCGCGCTCGATGCAGGAGATGCATTACTTGTCCTTAAGCGAAAATCCATAAATTGCGCAAAATGCTAATCGAAGGATGCTGACTTGTAAAATGTTTGGACAGAAATCATCTATATGACCACAACTTAAGAAATTGCTAATACATGAAAATTATTTGCTGAGTAGGTGTCAGGAGAGTGAAAAAATACATCTTGAGAAGTGCCAGTACGCAGATGATGGGCAATAACTTTGGCTACCAAGCCTCAACCGAATAGCGATGAGCATTTCAAATACCAACAGAGTACCCGGACGCCCTCTTACTCAGCGCTTCACGGGTTGCAGCGAAATCCCCCGGTAAAACCGGTACTGCTCGGCGTCGTCGTCGAGGAATTGTGATTGTTGCAGCCACTGCCAGCCCTGACCTTTGGGTTCAAACAAGAGTTGGATCAGCGCCGGTCTGTCGTCCAGCTTGCCCTCTCCCAGTAACGAGTAACCATCTCCGCGGCGATAGAGGCTGAAGCGCTGACGTTTGTCCTCGCCGACGCCATCGTAATAGGTCAGCCAGATCTGTTCTTCCTGCTGTAACCTGAACCACCAGGTCTCACTGAAGCTGTGACGGGCCGCTTCGCTGACCGAAATCACCAACTGGCGACCATCGGCGGAGCAAAGTACCTCTGTGGTAACTGTCTTTGGGGTTTCCTGGGCTTGGGCGGAGGGCCCCTGCCAGTGACCGGCAAGGGTGCGACAGAAGTCGCCAAAGGAAGCTGGCGCCGCCAGCAGCGGCGCACAGCCGAACAATAGCAGGGCGCTAAAAGAGTTCGATATCGTCTTTACGGTAAAGGTGTTCATCCCGATAGAGTGCCAAGGCTTCATGAAGTGGAGTGCCCTGCAGCACAAGATCGAACATTTTTCTTTCACATTCAAGAGAGTAAGTGGTTTTTATCTGCTGCTGTATTTTTTCCCATGCCTCAACCCTGAGCCTTTGTTCTTCATCGCAGAGCAGTTCCTCCGTCAGTGCCAGCCCGGTCACCACGTGTTGCAGCCGCTGTGACAGGCGGTCGTAAAACTGGAAGGCCACCACTCCCTTATCGATTTCGGTTTCCAGGGAGATGCCATGGCGGATAATGTCAGTTGGGGTGTCCGGCTGCTGTGCCAAATGCAGATTAACCTGGCGCAAGTGGGAGGCCATATCGGTAAACTGCTGCCCCAGACCGGTAACATTGTAGTCACCGTCGGTCAGGGTCAGTTCTATTTGGGCCATGGACAGCAACAGCAACTTGACTGTCTCCTGCACATGCACCCAGTTGGCCTGACCCAGCAGCGCCCGCTCCAACATATCTACCGACATTCCTTCTTCCATGTTGCTCTGATCTGCCATTGTCATAGCCCGTCCTTTCAGCTCTTGCGGCGACTGCGCCAAACCTGGAATAAAGTGTAGAACAGATCCCCACAGCCAGCAGTCGATAAAGAAAAAGGCCTGCAATTGCAGGCCTTTGGCTGATAACTAAGCTTTGGCTCAGTTGCCGAAACCCACATCCTGGATATTGACCTTGATGACCTCACCGTACTTGGCCGCAATCGGTGCTATTTCAGCGGCATTGCCGATCAGCACAAATTGCAGATTTTCACGGGGGAAATAGCTCGCCACCAGACGCTGAGCCTCCGCCAGAGTCAGGCCATCAACCCGCTGCTGGAATTCATTGATGAAGCTGTCATCAAAGCCGTAGAGGTACATGTCCGACAGCAGACCCGCCAGCTGCCCCGCGGTCTCGAACTTGGGCGGGAACTGGCCTTTGACATAGGCCTTGGCCGAATCCAGGGTTGCCTTGTCTATTCCCTGCTCCCACAGTCTGGCGTAAGTCTTGAGCGCCAGATCTATGGCCTGCTCAGTGGTGGCCATCTTGGTAAAGGTACTGATTTGGAACAAACCGGCACTGCTGTAGGGCACAAAGCCCGAGTGGGCGCCATAGGTCAGACCGGCATTGACCCTGAGCTCGTCATTGAGCCAGGAGGTAAAGCGGCCACCGAGTATGGTGTTGACCACGCTCAGCCCCACATAGTCGGGGTTGTCGCGGCTGATCCCCAGACTGCCGATAAGGAAGGTTGTCTCTATGGCATCGCCCTTGTCCACCAGCAGCACCCGGCTCTTGTCGAGCTTGGGCAGTCCTGCCTTGAGGTCCGGCTGTTTGGGGCCTTCCACCTTGTGCCAACCGCCAAACAGAGCTTGGAGTCGCTGCTTCATGGAGGCAGGGTCAAAGTCACCAACCACGCTGATGGCGGTGTTACCCGGCAGGTAATAGTTGGCATGGAATGCCCGCAGTGCATCCGCGTTGAGGGTGGCCAGGGATTCCCGGGTGCCCGAACCGGCGTTACCGTAGGGATGCTGGCCAAATACCAATTTGTCGAAGTAACGGCCAATCACGGCGCGGGGGCTTTCCTTGGCCTGGCTCAGACCGGCAATCTCCCGCTGCTGCAGCTTGGCAAACTCATCGCTATTGAAATCGGGGCGCATCAACACGTTGGCAAACAACGGCAGCATGACCTCTGTGTCCTTGGCCATGAAATCCGCCGCCAGTACGCTGCCTTCCTTGCCGGCATCGGCACTTAAGCTGGCGCCGAGGAAATCCACCGTCTGCTCCAACTCGGACTTTGAGCTGCCCGCGGCACCCAAAAGCAATCCCTGGGCCGTCATGGAGGCTATGCCCGCGGTACTGTCATTGACACTGCCGGCACGGACCACGGCGTTGACAGTGATCAACGGCACTTCCTTTTGAGGCATCAGGAACAGGGTCAGACCGTTGTCCAGTGTCAGTCTTTCGTAAGCGGGCACCACGAAGCCCTTGGCAGGGCTGTTATTTTGAGTGGCGACGCCAGTGCCTTGGGTCATGGCACAGGCACCCAGGGTCATCACAGTCGCCATCGCCACCACGAGTTTTAACTTGCTCAACTTCATTTATCTGTCTCCTCGGTGGCATCCAAAATGGCAACGGTACGATTGGCGCGCTTCAGATAGGTCTGCACCACACGTTGAATGTCGGCCGTGGTCACCTTGTTGTAGGCATCAGGAGCACTGAACAACTTGTCGAAGCTGCCAAAGAACAGTTCATAGGTGCCCAGGGTATTGGCCTTGCCATCTATGGTTTCCATGGTGCGATAAAAATCCATCAACTTGATGTTTTTGGCTTTTTCCAACTCTTCCTGAGTCACACCTTCGGCGGCAATCCTGTTGGTCTCGGCAATCAGCGCCTTTTCCAGCTGGTCGGCACTGACACCCGGCGCCGCGACACCCATGAGGTAATACAGATTGGGGTCAAAGGACATGGGGAAATAGGTGTCCACTTCCAGCGCCAGCTCTTTATCCACCAAAGCCTGGTACAGGCGCGAGCTGTTGCCCTGGCTCAAAATCGAGGCCAGCAGATCCAACGCGTAATAGTCTTCATGACGGGTAGCCGGTACATGGTAAGCCATCATCACATTGGGGCTGGTCACAGAGGCCTTCTGCACATAGACCCTACGCTCACCCTTTTGCTCGGGCTCCACCGTCTTGATGGCCCGAGGTGGGGCCTGGGCCGGGATCGGTGCGAAATACTTGTCGGCCAGGGCCTTAACTTCGGCCAGCTTGACGTCACCGGCCACCACCACCACGGCATTGTTGGGGGCATAATAGGTCTTGTGATATTGCACCAGGTCGTCCAGGGTCCAGGCGGCAATATCCGACTCGTGGCCTATGACGGGCCAGCTGTAGGGATGAGCACGGAAGGCGGCACCTTTCAGCTCTTCCATCAGGGTGCGCCAGTTGGAGTTTTCCAGTCCCGTGGTACGTTCGGACGCCACCACACCACGCTCGCTCTCAACCATCTTGGCGTTGATATCCAGATTGGCAATGCGATCGGCTTCGAGATCGAAAATGGTTTCCAGGGCCGAGCTGGGGAACCAGTCGGTATAAACAGTAGTGTTTTCCGTGGTGTAGGCATTATTGGCGCCACCGGCGGCTTCCATGGTGCGGTCGAACATCTTCGGACCGTACTTTTTGGCACCGTTGAACATCATGTGCTCAAAAAAGTGGGAGATCCCAGTGATCCCCGGAGCCTCGTTGCGGGAACCCACCTTCCAGAACAGATACATGTTGGCATTGGGTATGGAGGAGTCCTCCAATACCATGATTTTCATACCGTTATTCAGGGTAAATTCCTGGATATCGGCAACAGTGGTGGCCTGGCTCTGTCCCTGGACTGTCATCAGCCCCATGGCAAGCACCAGGGCTGACAGTGTGCGCTTCATTGGCATCCTGCTCCTTGGCGAATAGTTATCAAATAGTTAAACACGTTATTAGACGCAATCCCCGCCGGCAACACAAGCCGAACAGGGGAGCGAATTTGTAACCTCAGGTTATACCGGCGAAAAGCCGGTAATCAGGACAATAATTACAGCGTATTCAGGGCCTTCAGAGCCACCGAGGTCATGGCTTCGACGCCGGTTCCAAGCGCCGACTCATCGACAAAGAATTGCGGTGAATGGTTGCTGGCCACCTGGGCCGGGTCCTTACCCGGCGGGGTGATCCCCAGGAAGAAAAACATGCCCGGGGTTTGCTGGGCATAGAAGGCAAAGTCCTCGGCACCGGTAATAAGCCCCGGCTCCACCAGCTTGTCCTTGCCCACCACAGACGCGAGCACCGGGCGCATATTGGCCACCAAGGTAGGATCGTTCACCAACACAGGGTACCCCTGCTCTATGCTGGTTTCGGCGCTGGCACCCTGGGCCTGGGCACTGCTGGCGGCCGTATCTGCCAGCAGGGTTTTGATATGGGCCCGCATGTCCTGATCAAAGCTGCGAATGGTGCCAATCAATTCCACTTCATCTGGGATGATATTGGAGCGAATGCCACCATTGATGGCACCGAAACTGACCACGGCCGGAGCCTTGGTAACATCCACCCGACGACTGACTATGGTCTGGACGCTGTTGATCACCTGGGCCGCCGCCACTATGGGGTCGACCCCATTCCAGGGTCTGGAGCCGTGGGTCTGACGCCCCTTGATCTTGATGCTGAAGGAATCTTCGCTGGCCATGGCCGAGCCCGGGCGCACACCTATGGTGCCCGCAGGCAGGTTGGAGGTCACATGCATACCGAACACCGCCTGGGGTTTACGATCCTTGAACAGCCCCTGCTTCAACAGCAGCTCGGCACCGCCCTCCTCCCCGGCCGGTGCGCCTTCCTCGGCGGGCTGGAACACAAACATCACCTCACCGGCAAGGTCATTGCGCAGCGCGGCCAAACGCTCGGCCACCCCCATCAACATGGCCACATGGGTGTCATGACCGCAGGCATGCATCACGCCCACGGTCTGGCCCCGATAGGAGTCCGTAGCCTTGGATGCAAAAGGGAGATCGACTTTTTCGGTGACAGGCAATGCATCCATGTCCGCTCGCAGGGCAATCAGAGGACCGGGCTTGGCCCCCTTCAGCAGTCCGACAACCCCGGTGTGCGCCATGCCCGTCTGCACCTCCATCCCCAAAGATTTCAGGTGTTCAGCCACCAACTTGGCGGTACGGAATTCGCGGTTGGACAACTCGGGATGCTGGTGCAGATCGCGGCGCCAGTCAATTACCCTGGCCGTCACCTCGGCGGCGAAATCGGCCTGAGTAGCGGCCAAGGCAGGTAAAGTCAGACAAGCGCTGGCCAAGGCCAGAGACAAGAGGGAGCGGCGCATGGGGAATTCCTTTTTTATTGGTATCTGGAGGCCCTAAGCTACACTCCTGTGGGCCGGTTGTTAATCCGGCAGTCGGAAAAACACCACATCCTTGTCCACCAGCTCCAGTTGCCAACCCAGTTCCGCCGCCAGCCAGGAGAAGGTTTCATCGGAGTAAAAATTGATATGGGTGGGGTCATTCTTGTAATGCCAGCGGCCAAAGGCCTCGGCGTTCAATACCCTCTTGGTCATGACGGCCAACAGACCGCCTGGCTTAAGCAGTTGCTGCAATTGACGCATCAGGCCAGCGGCATCGGCCACATGCTCTATCACTTCGGTCAGAGTCACGCAGTCGTAGCGCCTGTCGAGCGCCGCTTTATCGGGATAATAATAGAGATCGTAGTTGGCAAACTGAAAGCCCTGCTCGGCGGCCATCCTGGAGAGTATAGCGCCGGCGCCGCAGCCGAAATCCAGCCCTTCGGCGCCCTGAGTCAAACGCGCCAGCACAGGTATCAGGGTACGTGAAAGGAAGCTGCGGTAACCCGGGGTATCGGCACCGTTATCGTGTTTGTCGTACTCGGCCTTTTCAGCGGCCGCCGACAAATAGAAGGGTTCAGGTACCTGCACCAGGGCGCATTCGCGGCAGCGAAAATAGGGACGACGCCTGTCCTCTGCGAACAGGTATAAGGATGTTCCGCCACAAAGGGCACAGGAAAAGGCACTCATGGCTTGGGTTTCTGTCTCTCTTGCAGAAGCTTTTCTGGCTCCTGCTCAGCGATTTTGCGCTCCTGCTTGGCTGCATCCCGGGCCTGTTTGAGGTACTTCTGCTCCCTGAGTTCCCGTTCGCTGAATTGCTGAACAGCCTTTTGGCGCTGGCTGTCTTCCCAGTCACCATGCTGTTGTTGCTCAAGCAACTTTTGCTCGCGGGCCTCGGTGGCGGCCGCGGCGGCCTTGGCCTTCTGCAACTGCTCGGCCTCGGTCACCAGCTGCTGTTCATGGGCCTTTTCCGCCTTCATGACCAACCTGGGTTTAGTGTCGTCAGCCGCAAACGTCGCAGTGGCTGCACAAGCGAGCATCAATACCAGAGTGAATAGGAATTTCATGGTGTTCCCTCCGTTGGAGACTGGGGTTTATTGTCACCGCCCCTGGCTTTTTAGGCAACCTCAGCCACAGAGGACTCGGTCCAGTTAGCTCTCCCGGTAGCGGGCCCGTACCTGCGCCGGCATGGCCGCCAGACGCTTGGTCACCATGGCTGCTTGTGCGGCGAGCAAAGGCGCCACATCCAGCCCGGGGTGCAGGCATTGCAGACTATGGGCCACAGCTTCCAGGGTCGATAGGCTATCACTGCGACCGGCCTTGCGGATCCTGTAGTCGGAACCGGTTTGTGGCAGGAAACTCAGCCTCGGCAAGCCATGGAGCCAGGGATTGAGATGGTACATCTTCAATGCCTTGCGCCAGGTGGCATCGATAAGCAGCAGCAAAGGTCTGCCGCCCGATTGTCCGGCACCCGCAGAGCATGGTGCGATGTCAGGCTCGGAAGTCTCATCTTGCGGGTACACCAGATACAGGGGGCCGACGCGGGCAGTGAGTTCGGCCTGCACACCGGCAAAATCCGCCGCGGATTCGCCACAGAGGATCCGGGTTTGCGGCAACACCAGGGGCAACAAACGGGCGGTGTTTTTGGCATGGGACGCCTCATCCGGATGCTGCAACACCCAGATATCCACATCACAAGCCATTGGGCTGATGGCGGCACAGAGACAGACCGCCAGGGGATAACCACACTTGGGACAATATTCCCGGGACAAGGCCGTATTCCAATCTTGAACTTTGTAACCAAAGTTTAACCCAGCCTGGCTACCAATTGCCAAGCCTGGGTAAGCTGCTATAGTGGCCGCGCGACAAGGAAGTGCAAGTTACTGAGCAATATACGGTAACTGATTTCTTGTGCAGCTATGCAAATTAACAAGGAAAGTAACATGACAAATAAACAAATCCCACTTGCCCTGGCCATGATGCTGGCATCTGGCCTGTCTTATGCGGCCGCAGATGTGCCCTTCCAACATGAAGCGTCTGTGAGTTATGGCTCCAATACCGACGACTTCGGCGATGGCAGCTGGAATCTGGGCTACAGGTTCTACGCTTCTCCGGTCTCCCAGGAACAGCAACCCTACGCCCTCAGCGGCTTTTTGGCCCAGACCTCCAACCTTGGTGCCGGCTATACGACCGTAGACGATGCCGATCTTGATGCCTATCATCTCGATGGTCAGTACGTGTTCGGCAACAAGTGGTTCCTGCAGGCAGGTTACGACAAGGTTGAATTCGGCTCTGATTTCGCCAGTTTCGACACCCATGCCTACAGTTTGGGTGGCGGCTACTATTTCAACGACCATTCGGCGGCTTTTGCTTCTTACAGTCGCCGGGAAAGTGATTCAAACCAGGCAATTTCAGGTGTAAGTGTGGATAGTTATGGTCTTGGAATTCGCAGCTTTATCAAAATGCAAAGCACTGCCGGTGTAGATCTGCAATTGAACCTGAACCATAGCCGTTTCAACAGCCGGTATTTTGATGCTTCCAATAGCACGCTCAATTTGAACGCCGATTGGTACCTGACCCGCGCTTGGTCCATCGGTGGCCATTACAGCATTGACGAGGACGGCTACGACAACTACGGACTGCAAACCGCCTACTGGTTGCGTCTGAGCGACAACATATCCCTGACCTTTGCCTTGGCCAAGACGATTGAACCCGATGGCGACGGCATGTTTGCCAACATGGGCCTAAACGGTCGTTTCTAATTTGGTTTAACGAAACCAACTACATCAGCCCAGAAGCTGGCTTCTGGGCTGATATCATTCTCAGTCGATGACCGGTTCCCTGTGCCAATGGCTGAGATGTTTCATTCCCATCACCCCCAGCAGTAAAAATGCCATGGTCCCCATGGGCAATCCCAGCGCCAACGGCGCCGGCATCGGTGTCAACTGCACCAGGGCAGCTATCACCGAAGCCCCGCTCATCTGGATAAAGCCCAACATGGCCGTGGCCGTGCCGGCCCGCTCACCAAAAGGCGCCAGCGCCATACTGGTGGCCGGTCCAAGCAAGAGAGCAAAGCCAACACACAGCAGCATCATGGGCAGCATAAAGGCAAATGAGGCCGCCAAGGGACCGGACCAGGCAGGCAACTGCAGCACCAGCTCCAGCAGCGCGGCCAGGATCATCAGCCACAGGGCGACAATGACCGTTGGCCTGTTACCCAGACGTTTGGTCACTACCGGCGCCGCAAAGCAGGCAATGACGTTGACCAGGGCATTGAGACCAAACAGCCCGGAGAAGGTCAGTTCGGATACCCCCAGTTTGCCAATCAGCCATACCGGCGAATAGGACACATAGCTGAGAATAGCCGCCATGGCCGCCATGCAGGTCAGGGCGTAAAACATGAAGTGACTGTTGGCCAATACCGGCTTGTACCTGGCCCAGCTGTAGAGTCGCCCCTGACTGTCGGTGTTGGCCGGACGGGTTTCAGGTAGGCGATATCCCACCACCAGCAGCATCAACAGGCCATAGAGCGCCATAAAGGCGAAGGTGGAGCGCCAGCCAAATTGCAGTGCCAACAGGCCACCCAGGGTAGGGGCCAGGGCCGGTACCACACAGATGGCGCCATTGAGATAACTGTAAATGCGCGCCCCTTCGGCGGGACTGAAGCAGTCGCGCACCGCGCTGAAGGCCACTATTGAGGTAGAGCAGGCCGCCAGGCCCTGAAGCAGGCGGGCCAATTGCAACCATTCAAACTCAAGGGCTGCCGCCGCCAACAAGCTGCTGGCCACGTACAGCAAGATGCCGAACAGGGCCACGGGCCTGCGACCAAAACGATCCGCCAGCGGACCTATGAGTATTTGTCCCACGCCCATGGCGAACAAAAACAGTACCAGGGTGGATTGCACTGCGCCGGAGCTGACACTGAAGTCCCGCGCCATAGTGGGTATGGAGGGCAGATAAATATCTATGGCCAGGGGGCTCAGCAGCACCAGGGACATCAAAATAGGCAGCAACTTGACAGGCATTTTCCAACTACAATCCGCGATAATATGGGCCCATGTTACCCGCACCCATGGTATGAATAGAAATGGTATATAATCCAAAGCAAATTTCCATATAGGAATATCTCATGCATTTGGATAAGTTGGCGCGCTTGGATCTCAACCTCTTGGTGATCTTACAGGTGCTGTTGGAAGAGCAAAGCGTGACCCGGGCAGCCGCCAGGCTCAATGTCAGCCAGTCGGCACTGAGCAAGAGCCTGAGTCGACTCAGGGAAACCCTGGGCGACCCCTTGTTTTCCCGCACCGCCCACGGCCTCAAGCCCTCGGCCCATGCGCTGATGCTGGGACAGAAATTGCCGCCCCTGTTACAGGAGGTGTACCAATTGACCCTGCCGCCCGGCTTTGACCCCGCAAGCAGCAACCGCAGCTTCAGCTTTGCCATGGTAGAAAGTGCCTATGAAACCCTGATCCCGGGGTTTATCGGTCCGCTGCTGGCCCAGGCGCCGAACCTGCGCATCAACTCCTATATGTGGAGCGAAAAGTCCATCAGCGACCTGCAACTGGGGCAAATTGACTTTGGCATAGATGGTATCGATCTTCAGCCCCAGTCCAATTTCCATATCGACAACTTGCCCGAGGGCATTTGTCACCAAACCTTGTTTACCGACAGCCAGGTGTGCCTGGTGCGCCAGGGCCATCCGCTGCTGGCACTACATCAGGCCGGTGCATGGAATATAGACGCCTACCTGGGGGTGCAGCATGTGCAGGTTCGCTGTGAGGGCAGCGACTGGTGGGCACTGGATTATCACCTGGCGGAGATGGGCCGGCAGCGCAGCCTGTGCACCACGGTACCGGACTTTTACGGCGCGGCCAGCGTTTGCGCCCATACGGATCTGGTCTTTACCCTGCCGGAAAGCTTTGCCCGCCACGCCATTAAGCTGTATCCGCTGGTTATATTGCCGCTGCCATTCGACTTTATCCCCCTCGCCTATGTGCTGCTGTGGCACCAGCGCAACAATGCCGATCCCGGCCATCAATGGATCCGCGACATTATCTGCCAAAGCGTCAGCGGAGCCTTCGGTCAGCCTGCAACTCCCGCTGCCGGATTAAATTCAGATTAACCATAATTCACGTGATCAGCGGCACAAAGGGGTGCAGACTGAAGCCTCAGTTCAATACAGGAAAACGCCATGATCTACAGCCAGTTCCAAGCCCATCAACCCTTTGCCAACCGCTTTGCCGGTGCTCGCGGTCTGTTGATGTTTGCCGCAGGTATCGCGGTACTGGCGCTGGGATTGATCCTCTTGCCCTTGCTGTTTCTTGCTGCGGCTATCAGCACCCTGGTGCTGGCCACCTTCGGCAGACAATGGCTGAAAGGTAAATTGGCAGCCAGACAAGCAAGCCATGATGGCAGCGCATTCGGGCGTTTTCGATTTGACGACAGTTTCCAACCCAGGCCCCATCAGGGCCGCACCTTTGACCATGACCCGGCTGACTGAGCCTCGATGAGCGCTGTCGTCCCCAGCGCTCAATGACAACAGCAGCACTTGGCCCTCTCCAGGGCCTTTTTTTTTGCCCAAAGCAAAACGGGGCCAAATGGCCCCGTTACCGAGTCGGGTGTGACATCAGCCGGCCTGTTGCTGCCGTTGCACCATGTATAAACGATACAGGGCAACGTTAACGAACAGGCCGATAAAGGCAAACAGGGTTTCCACCAGGATTTGCAACGTCAGGCCCACCAACTGGGCGGCCTGGGCCAGAGTGCCCCCCACAAGCGACAGCGGGATATAGAGCAGCAGCAACACCATGGTTCTGAAGGCGATGGGGCCACTGAACACAAAGCTGCTCTTGATGGCCTCAAGCGGTGTAATGTGCTCCACCACAACCATAAAATTCACATAGGCCAAACGGGCAAACAGGTAGAAGCTGATGGACAGGCCAATGATCCAGAAGGGGCCAAAGGCCGCAAACAGCATCACAGGCGCCACAATTGCCATGCCTGAAAACACGGCGGCCAGCAGCAGGGGCGGCACAAAGGGCAAGCTGGCCTTCAACACGGCACCGCTGCTGAGTTCATGGCCATCGGAGCGCAATTGCAGGAATAGCGTCAGGGCAGCAATCAAGATAGAAAAAATGACCAGCAGCACCATCACGGCGATAAAGTGGGGCGCACCGAACTGGGGATCAGTGGCGTCGGCAATGGCCAGTTCATGGCCAAGCCAGGCCTGGATCCCAACCTGTAGTAACAACAACGGCATGGTCAGAACGGCCAATTGGCCCAGATGATTGCGGAAAAAATAATAGGCTTCACTCAAAATGGCAGAAAGTGACATGTGCGTTCCAATGACTGATGAACAAGAAATCCGGCGCCGAGCCTGTAACGGTCGATGCAGGCAGTGACCCAATGTTATAGTGGCCCTAAGAATACCCAATATCACGCCCCGATGCACAGCACTAATGCTGTGACCGGGCGCAAAAGCGCTGCAAAAATCGCCTTGATTTGGCAATTGCAGTGGCCAGAGATCCAGGAGAGCCGAGCATGATAGCCGCATTGAAAAATCTGCTTAACGCCAAATGGCAACAGGCCGGGCAACCGGAAGAGGACATTGGGTTGGCCGCGGCCGTCATGTTGGTGGAAGTGGTGCTGGCCGATGACGAGTTATCGCAGACAGAATCCCGGCTCTTGCCCGAGTTGCTGATGGAACTGCTGGAGATAAATGAAACAGCAGCCAACCAACTGATTGCGGACGCCAAGTTGCACCATCAGAGCGCCACCTCGTTATTTGAATTTACCGATAAGCTCAACCACAGGTTCGATCTGCAGCAGAAACAGGCCCTGCTGCTGGCCATGTGGCGCCTGGCGTTCGCAGATGGAAAACTGTGTCGTTATGAAGAGCAAATCATCCGTAAAAGCGCCGATTTGCTCCACCTCAGGCACAGTGAAGTGATTCAGCTGCGTAACCGCGTGCTGGCCGAAACCGGCGAATAGCGCTCCTGCGTCTTTGTTTCAGGGCAAGGGAGCCTGGCCAGCCTCAGCCGGCCCCTAATAGCATCCAAAACCTCAATGACCTCGGCCGAATTTCAGCACAAAACGACTGGTTTTGCCTCGGACCGAAGGATCGAACACGGACAGGGTCAATGGATCGTCCGGATTCTCCAGCACGGCAGTGCTGTCCAGCAGTTTGAAACCCGCCTGTTCCATGCGACGGATCACCTCACTGCGATCGATGCGGTGCAGCTTTTCAGCACTGCTGACATCCGCTCCCGGCACTGTGGCATGGTCTATGATGGCCACGTAACCATCGGCCTTGAGAGCCCGGTAAAACAGGGCGGTCAGGCGATCCACGTCTATGGCCGGCCAGCTGTCATCATGGAAATAGGTGTCATGGAAGCCAAGCACGAAGAAAATGCGGTCGAAACTGGCATCGGCAAAATTCAGGTCGTTGGCCTCGGCAATCAGCGACTCCACATTCGGCAAACGCTCGCTGTAGCTGCGACGTTTCAGGTCTTCGGCGGCAAAGGGCAGGTAAGCCTGGTTATTGTGGGCAACAACTTTGCCCCTGGGCCCCACAGTCCGGGCCAGTAGTTCCGTGTAGTAACCGCCTCCGGAAAACAAATCCAATATCTGTTGTCCCGGCCGCACCTCGAAAAAGTGCAGTATTTCCTGGGGATGACGGTTGGCATCTTTAGCCCTGTCCGTTGCCGGTCTTTCGCTGGCGGCGATGGCCGAGTCAATTGCATCAACATTTTCTGCTGCCTGGGCCTGCATCAGCAGCAGCTTGGTCAGCACACAAATTCCCAACAACCACTTGTGTTTCATATTTGCCCCATTAGTTAATTTTTAGATCCAAATAAGTAAACAAACAGTAACGTAACCGTTTTTGTATTGTAAGTTTTTGCATTTATTGGGAATAAATGTAAGAAAATGTTTGTCGTCGGTCACACTTTGCTGCTAGCTCTATCAGGGAAGAGTTAATTAAGGAAGGGGAACACCATGAACAATATGCTGGTACAAAAAACTTCCATCACAGCGATGGGCGCGTTAATTACCCTGGCGCTGTTTGCCTTTATGGCGCGGTTGATTTATCAGCCGCCCATGGCGCCACCAACTACTGTAACGACACCAACGATAGAAATCACCCAGACCATAGTTGAGCTCCCGCCCAAAACCAACCGCGAGTTGCCAAAACCGCCGGAGATGATCAGCCCCCCCAGAGTGACCACGCCTGTAGCAGGCACGCCAAATGGGACAATTGAAACTCCAACAATTACCGAGCTGCCGCAACCACCCGTAATTGACAATGGTCCCGGCGGCACCTCGGATTACGAGGTGATGCCCGTGGTACAAATTGAGCCCCAATACCCGATAGATGCGGCCCAGAATGGCATCGAAGGTTATGTGATTGTACGCTTTGATGTCCAGGCCAACGGCGCCGTGACCAATGTACAGGTGGCGGACGCCAATCCCCGCCGCATCTTCGACAAGTCGGCCCTGGCCGCGGTAAAAAAATGGAAGTACAAGCCGAGATTGGAAGCCGGCAAGGCGGTCGCGGCCCCCAATCAGCAGGTGCGTTTGGACTTCACCCTCGACAAGAAAAACTGAAGCAAAAGGGGCACAGGTGTCACCTGTGCCCTTCCTTATCAGCCCTGAATCAGCCCTGACTGGCCGGGATCTTGGCCAGGTGGGACTTTTGCCACCAGAGTATCGGCGCCACTATGGCCACCAGCATCAGGGCATAGGCCATGCGCTCACCCAGGGCCGCCGCCATACCAAAACAGAATAGCAGTCCCAGGATTATCCAGGGACGACATTCCCTCCCCAGCAGGCGCCAGGCCGCCAACATCGACAGCAGATAGATGATGACGAACACGCCGTTGCTCCAGGCAATAAGGTGCTCCAGCTCCTGACCAAACAGGAAACACAGGCTAAGCACCAGAGCCATCAGCCCGAGGATCCCGGTCAGCGCCCGCACCGGCACCCCATGGCTGTTAAGCTTACCGAACCAGCGCGGCGTAATGCCCTCACGGCTGAAGCTCCACAGCAGGCGGGCGGCGCTGCCGGAATAGACGTTTACCGTCGCCAGGCCAGAGGCAATGCCCAAGATACCGATAATTTTAGCGCCACCACCACCCAGCAGGGTATCGAACACCCCCATCATGGCCACGGGGGCCTCGCTTGGCACCAGCATCAACAGGGCGGTACACACCACGTAGATAAGGCCCACCAGCACTGTGCCCAACATCATCGCCGGGATCATATCCTTTTGTGGTTCGCGAAAATCATTGGCCAGATGGGTCATGGCCTCAACCCCAAGAAAGCTCCAGAAGGCAATGCCGGCCGCCGCCATAACGGGGGACGTCGCCAGGCTCAGCTCGGGCAAGGTCAGTTCAACCTGGCCACCTTGCACCCCGAAGGCTGACAACAGCGCCAACACCACTGTCACTATGCCCAGGGTCAAACCAAATTGGGCCTTGGCCGACAGGTGCAGGCCCTTGAGGTTGGCGAGCCACAGACCGAAGATCACCAGCAACTGCGCCAGCAACAGGCCCCAACCCACCAGGGGGATCAGGGCGTTAACAAACTGGAAGGTCATCAGGATCGCGGCCGGTGCTCCCATGGGCACCACCAGCAAAAAGATCAGCCCTATGGTTCGCCCCAGGGTACGGCCAAAGGCTTTTTCCACGAAGAAGGCCGGTCCCGCCGCATGGGGGAAGCGACTCGCCAGGCGTCCGAACACCAAGGTGACGGGAATAATGGCCAGGGTCAGCAGGATCCAGGCCAACAGGGCACCGCTGCCCGCCAGCTCCAGCGTCATCTGCGGCAAGATAAACACCCCAGTGCCCAGCAAAGTGGTGGCCATCAGGCCCGCGCCCTGCCAACGTCCTATAGTTCCGCTAATCTGTTCCATCTGCTAAATTACCCCGGCTCTGAATGGCAAAAGTATAGTCCCAAGGCCTCCGCCAATCTGCCGCCCTTTTCCGCCAGAGTCACACACAATACCGACAATTTGCCGGTTTTCAGCTAAAATGCCGGCAAAATGTCGGTGTGCTGTAAATCAACGGAGTTCAAGTTGGACAAATTCGATCAAGCCATCATCAATGCCCTGCGCCAGGATGCCCGCCAGAGCGTGTCTGCCATCGCCGAGCAGGTCAATCTGTCCCGCAGCGCCGTGGCCGAGCGGATCAAGAAGCTGGAGCAAAGTGGCGTTATCCGCGGTTATCAGGTACTGCTGAGCGAATCCCAAAAGGAAGGGGTGTCGGCCTATTTCGAGATCCAGCACAAATGCCCCCGCTGTGCAGATGTGGTGCATGTGTTTCAGGCCATCCCCGAGGTGATCACCTGCCGAGGCATCTCCGGTGACATGGATCTGTTGGTCTATGTCCACGCCCCCTCGATGCGCCGTTTGCATGAGATCCGCGAATACATAGACACCCACATAGACATAGTGAAAATCAAGACCCATGTGGTCATGAGCGAGTGGATTAACAACCAGGGTTGAAGCGGCTCGCATTTTTACGCTGGCAGAGATATCTGACTGAAAAGATTAAGGGTACACTGGATAGCAAACCCTTGCCGGAGCCCAGCCCATGCAGCCTGACAGTCACAGCCTCGCCGATCTGAACCTGCTCTGGGGATCGCTGATCCTCGAAGAACTGGCCCGTCTTGGCGTGCAGCATCTGTGCATGGCGCCCGGTTCCCGTTCGACACCTCTGACCCTGGCAGCCGCCGCCCAGGATAAAATGCAGCGCCACCTGCACTTCGACGAGCGTGGCCTGGGCTTTTTGGCCCTGGGACTGGCCAAGGCCAGTGCCGCCCCCGTAGCCATAATCACCACCTCGGGCACCGCCGTCGCCAACCTCTATCCGGCGGTTATCGAAGCCTCCTTAACCGGCGTTCCCCTGGTGGTACTCAGCGGCGATCGGCCTCCCGAGCTGCTGGACTGTGGCGCCAACCAGGCCATAGACCAGAGCGGCATCTTTGCCGGCTATGCCGACAGGCTCAATCTGCCACCGGCCGACCCACAGCTGCCGCCCCAGGCGCTGCTGAGCGCCATAGATGAGAAACTGTGCAATGCCAGAGGGCCGGTGCACATCAACTGCATGTTCCGCGAGCCCCTGTATCCCGATGGCCAGGCGAATTTCAGCGGTTTTGCCGATTACTTGCGGCCGCTGGAGGCATGGCAGCAACAACAAACACCCCTGGTGCAATTCGCCCACCATTCTCCCCTGGCTCTGCCACCCCAGGATGCCATGCTGCGCTTCGCCCACGGCAAAGGGGTGATTGTGGCCGGCTGCCTGACACCCGAAGAGGATCCCGGCGCACTTATTGCCCTGTCCCAGAGTCTGGGCTGGCCGCTGCTGACCGATGCCCAAAGCCAGCTCAGGCAGCATCCCGCCGTCATAGGCCATATAGATCAGCTGTTGCAACAGCCCAAGGCCAAGGCCCTGCTGGAGCAGGCCGACAGGCTGTTGCTGATAGGTGGCCGCCTGCTGTCGAAGCGGCTACTGGCCTACATTAAAAATCGCGACTGGCACAGCCTGTGGCAGGTGCTGCCGAGCCAGCAACGGCTGGATCCGGACCACAGCAACAAGCAGGTGTGGCTGGCCAATGCCGGGCAACTGGCGGCCCTGAACTGGCCCCGCTCCTCGTCGGCCAATTGGGCCACGGAACTGACGGGACTGAACCAGGAGCTGGAGCAACTCTTCATCCGGCATATCGACAGCGGCGAATTCGGCGAGGCCCAGGTGGTCCGCGCCATGGTGTCCAGACGCACCACGGAACAACAGTTCCTGCTCGGCAACAGTCTGCCGGTGCGGCTGTACGACATGTACGCTCCCATCAGTTGCTGCGCAGCAACCACATACACCAACCGCGGCGCCTCGGGCATAGACGGCCTGCTCGCCACCGCCTGCGGCCTGGCACGCCATGGCGGGCGCCCCACCAGCCTGGTATTGGGGGATCTGTCGGCCCTGCATGATCTCAATTCCTTGGCCCTGGCACGGGATCTCGGCAGTCCCCTGGTGATAGTGGTGCTCAACAATGACGGCGGCAATATCTTCAACCTCTTGCCCGTTCCCACCGAGGCCCTGCGCAGCGACTTCTACCGCCTCAGTCATGGACTGGAATTCGGTTATGGTGCCGCTATGTTTGGCCTGCCCTATGACAGGGTCGAGTGCCTGGATGACTTTATCAGCGCCTACGAGGCGGCGCTGGAGCACAATGGCGCGTCCGTCATCGAGGTCAGCGTTTCCAGCCACCAGGCCAGCGATCAAATCGCCACCCTGGGCCAGTGGGTGAAGCAACTGTGAGCAAGCCGCTACTGGTGCTGCTGCATGGCTTTCTCGGCGATCGCCATGATTGGCAGCCCTTGTTGCCTTTGCTTGAACCCCACTTTCATTGCCTCTGTCCCGAACTGCCGGGCCATGGGTTGAATGTAGATCAGCCCTTGCCCACACCGGGCCTTGAGGCTGCGGCGACCCGTATTCTGGCGCAGCTGGACAGCATTACACCCCATGGTGACCAGCCGGGCAGCTTTCACCTCTACGGCTATTCCCTCGGCGGCCGCATAGCCCTGCACCTGGCTAAACAGCTGGCCCTGTCGACGCCGGAGCGCCTGCTGAGCCTGACCCTGGAATCCAGCCATCCCGGGCTGATATCTGCATCCGAACGGCAAGAGAGGCTCGCCAGTGATGCGGTCTGGGCCGAGCGGCTGCGCCATGAGCCCATGACAGACTTTCTGGATGCCTGGTATCGCCAGCCACCCTTTGCCGAACTGAGTGAGCAAGCACGGTCAGCATTAATCGAAAAACGCGCAGGCCAGAACCCGGCAGCGCTGGCAAACTGCCTGCTGGCCTGCTCCCTTGGACTGCAACAGGACCTGAGCGTCCTGCCCGGCCAATTGCCCAGCCCCGTGCATTACCTCTATGGCGAACGGGACAGCAAGTTTGCAGCCCTGGCCCAGGCATGGCGGGCACAAGCGGAGCAGCAGCCGGGCATAAACCAGCTGCACTTGCACCCCATTGCGGCGGCCGGGCATAACTGCCATCTGGCCAGGCCAGAGGCGGTGACGGCCGTAATGATTCAGCTACTGCAACAACCTCATCAACAGGGCTCATCACAGTGACCGAAATAACCCGTCTGGCACTCTATGGCTATCAAATTCCACTCAATCCGCCCCTGCCGGTGGGACGCCAGCGCATCAACCGGCGTCATGGTCTGCTGCTGCGGGCTATCACGGACCAAGGCGAAGCCGTGGTGGAGCTGGCGCCGCTTTGTGGCACCGACATGGATGGCGAGCCCATTGACGGCTTCAGCCGCGAAAGCCTGAGGCAGCTGCAGGAAGAGTTGATCGCTTTGTTGCCGCAACTTGGCAGTACCGAGGCGCTGGAAAGGGTGGCGGAGCAAACCACTTTGCCCTCCCTCGCCTGGGGCCTGGGACTACTGGCCCTGAAACTGGAAGGTGAACTCACCTCCAGGCAGCCAAGGCTTGCCCCTGTGCCTTTGATTTATCGCCAGCCCAATGAAACAGCCGATGAACTGGCGCAGCGGCTGGCCAATCTGCCAAGGGATTGCCGCTTTGCCAAGCTCAAGATAGCGCAGAATGACGTTGAGGCTGAACTTAGGCTGATCTATGCCCTGCAGACCGCTCGCCCCGATATCAGGTTACGCCTTGATGCCAACGGCGGTTTCACTCTCACCCAGGCGGTGGATTTTTGCGCCTGTCTGCCCAGGGTCAGTATCGATTTTATTGAAGACCCCTGCCGGGAAAGCGCCGACTGCGAGGCCCTGCACAGTGCCTTGGGTCTGGGCTATGCCCTGGATGCGCCCCTCAATGCCCCCGACTTCGAGCTGAGTCCACTGGCAGGGCTCAGGGCCCTGGTGCTCAAACCCATGTTGATCGGCAGCCCGACCAAGGTGCAGGGGTTGATTACCGCGGCGCAACAACTGGGCCTGCGCTGTATTATCAGCTCGGCACTGGAATCCTCGCTCGGCATCAGCGATTTGGCTGCCTTTGCCGCTCAGGAAACCCCGGATGAGGCGCCGGGGCTGGACACGCTTGCCGCCTTTGAGGCAGATCTGCTGGTCAGCAGCGGCAAGGCCCTGTGCCTGGAGTTCGGGCAATTGCCGCTATTGGCGTCCTGGGAGGCGGAATGTTAGCCGGCATCAGCCCCTTGCACAGGATGGCGGGACGCCAGCCTGAGGCCATAGCCGTCATTGCCGAGGCCCATAACGGTAAGGCCCAGATCTGTGAGACTCAGAACAGTGAGATTCAGCTCAACTACGGTGAACTCAGCCATAGGGTGCTGGCCACGGCCGCGGCCCTGAAGCAAGCCCAAATTAAGCGCCTCGGGGTGATAGGCCCCAACAGCCTGGAGCAAATTATCCTCTATTGGGCCTGTGTCGATGCCGGCAGCCTGTTTTGCCCCCTGTCCTGGCGTTTACCTGAGGCCCAGCTGGCTCAACTGGCCGCCGAGCTGCGCCTGGACGCCCTGAGCCTTGATACCGAGCAAGATCTCAAGCTCAACGGCCTGTCTGTGCCGCGCTTTCCTTTACCGAACTTGCCGCTGCCAAACTTTGCCAGCAGCGCCTTTGAGCCCCCAACACCCGAGCCAATCGATCCCTTGCGGCCGGTGAACCTGATCCTCACCTCAGGATCCAGCGGTAAACCCAAGGCGGCGCTGCATTGCCTGAACAATCACATGGCCAGTGCCGAGGGCGCCGCAAGCCTGATCCCACTCTCACCAGGGGATCGCTGGCTCCTGTCACTGCCACTGTTCCATATCGGCGGTCTGGCAATAGTTAACCGCTGCGCCCTTGCCGGCGCTACTCTGGTTTTGCCATCGACCCTGGGCCTTGCCAAGGACATTAGCCGCTTTCAGATCAGTCACCTGTCGCTGGTGATGACCCAGCTACGCAAACTGCTTGCGGAAGGCCCGGATGCCCTGGGCAGCGTGAAAGCCCTTTTGCTCGGTGGCAGCGCCCTGGCGCCCGACCTGCTGACGCGGCTTAAGAAACTCAATGTGCGCGCTTTTGGCAGCTATGGCATGACGGAAATGTCGTCACAGATCACCACGGGCCGGGTCAATGAAGAGGGCCACAGTGGTCACTTGCTGCCGGGGCGGGAACTGCGGCTGGTCGACGGCGAAATCCAGCTGAAGGGACCCTGCTTGTTCCTCGGTTATCTGGAAGGCAATAAGATTAACCTGCCACTGACCGCCGATGGCTGGTTTGCCAGCGGCGATCTGGGCTGGCTCGATGAGCAAGGTCGGCTGCATGTGAATGGCCGCAAAGACAACATGTTCGTCTGTGGCGGTGAAAACCTGCAACCGGAAGAAGTTGAGGCGGCCCTGAAGCAGCATCCGGAGATAGAAGAGGCGTTGGTGTTCGGCGCCGAAGATGCTGAATTTGGGCTGCTGCCCCAGGCCATACTACGTTGCAGTGAAGGTTGCCAAAACACCATGCCGAGCCAGGCGCAGCTGGATGCCTTTCTCGCCCCCCGGCTGGCACGCTTCAAACGCCCCCGGCGCTACCATCCCTGGCCCGAGCTAATGGACTCAGGGCTCAAGCCCAACCGCAAGGCGCTGATTGCCGCGGTTAAAGCCAAGTCCTAAAAAGTCATAAAAAGCGCGCACAAAAAAACCGGCCTGGGCCGGTTTTTCTTTAGATGCTTTCCAGATCAGGCTTCCATGCAGGCCTTGAGCTTGTTCATGGCATTCTTTTCCAACTGGCGAATGCGCTCGGCGGACACCTGATAGGTATCGGCCAGCTCCTGCAGGGTGATCTTGTCATCGTCCAACCAACGGGCTCGCAGAATGTGCTGGCTGCGCTCGTCGAGGGTCTTGATGGCCGACAGCAGACGCGCCTGGGAATTGCTTTCCCAATTGTCGTTTTCCACCTGGGAAGCCAGATCGGAAGAATGGTCTTCCAGATAATGCACCGGGGCAAAATCATGCTCATCGTCACTGTCGTTGAGCAGATCGAAGGCCGGATCCTGGGCCGCCATGCGCGATTCCATCTCGGTCACATCCGCCTTGGACACCCCGAGGTTCTCCGCCACCATGGTGACCTCCTCATCGCTGAACCAGCCCAGACGTTGCTTGGCCTTGCGCAGATTGAAGAAGAGTTTACGTTGGGCCTTGGTGGTGGCCACTTTAACTATGCGCCAGTTTTTCAGCACATATTCATGAATTTCTGCTTTGATCCAGTGCACGGCAAAGGACACCAGGCGCACGCCCACTTCGGGATCGAAGCGCTTGACGGCCTTCATCAGGCCTATGTTGCCTTCCTGGATAAGATCGGCCTGGGGCAGGCCATAACCTGCGTAGCCCTTGGCCACATGCACCACAAAGCGCAGATGCGACATAATCAGCTGTTTCGCCGCCTGCAGGTCCCCGGTTGCCTGTAAACGCTTGGCAAGCGCGTACTCTTCCTCCGCCTCCAGCATGGGCATGCTGTTGACCGAATGAATGTAGGCTTCAAGGCTGCCGCTTCCCTGGGGAACCATCAGTGCCATTGATTGCGTTTGTTCAGTCATTGGAACTCCTGTTTACTACTCAGTTGTGCCACATGCCCCCGCGTATCGGGGTGCTTATGAGCTGATGAACTATCGGATATCTGACATTCTATGTCAAGGCACAGGTCCATCGGGGCTTATTCTGTCCCCGACTTTGAGACTGTTCAAGTGAATAAAAGTTCACTTTTGACCCTGACTTCAGGAGGGCTCAATCGCCCTAAGATGTTGACGTACTGAAAGATATGAACCCAGCCAGCCGAGAAAGGCCGCCAGCAATACCAGTTGTAACAATTCTTTTACCGACAGCGATTGCATCTGCATACTGCTGCCGTAAAGCCCCAGCAGGTCGGCCAGAGCGCCATCCAGATACCACACCAGCAGGTTGATAATGAGCCAGGCCAGCAAGCCGCCGATAATGCCGTACCAAATGCCGGTGTAGAGGAATGGCCGTTGAATAAAGGCCTCGGTGGCCCCCACCAGCTTCATCACCTCGATTTCACTGCGCCGGTTCATTATCGCCAGGCGTATGGTGTTGCCTATGACCAGCACCACGGCCAGCACCAGCAGGGCGGCAATGGCCAGCACGGTGCGCTCCAGCAGCCTCAGCACCGCCTGTAAGCGCTCCAACCATTCGATATCGAGACGGCCAAAGCTGACCTCCTGTTCCCGCTCCAGTTTCGACAACAGCTCCCGGGCACCGGTGGGGCTGGAATAACGGGCCGTCGGGGTGACAGTCACCACGGCCGGCAGCGGATTGGAATCCAGGTAGGCCAAGGCCTCGCCAAAGCCCGACAGGCGCTGGAACTCATCCAGGGCCTTGGCCCTGTCTATGTAGTTGACCTCGGCCACTTCGGGAAACACCTTGATGCGGGAGATCAGGCTCTGGATCGCCTGCTCACTGCGGCCTTCATCGATAAAAAGGGAGATTTCGGCGGCGCTGTTCCAGGACTGGGTCACAGTCTCGGCGTTTTTCACCAGCACCTGCAAGGCCGCCGGCAGGCTCAGGCTCACTCCCAGCACAGCCATGGTCATTACGGATGATACGGGATTGCGCCACAGCTCACCCATGCTGGCCATGCCCTGTTGCAGATGACGGATAAAGAACATCACTATCCGGCCGGATATGGGCAACTTGCTGCGGGTCAAATCGGCATGATTGGCCATCGGGGTTCCTCGTGGCGTCTGGGGCTCAGTTGGGTTCACCACCGGTCGCCAATTCCTGGGCGCCCAGCATACGTCCCTGTTTCAGGGTCAGGGTGCGGTATTTCATCCGCGCTATCAGACCCAGATCGTGGGTGGCGATCAGCACACTGGTACCGGCATCGTTGAAGGTCTCGAACAGGCGCAAAATGTCCATCGACAATTTGGGGTCCAGGTTACCCGTGGGTTCGTCCGCCAGCAGCAAGGCCGGCTTGTTGACTATGGCGCGGGCAATGCCCACCCTTTGCTGCTCACCGCCGGACAGCATGATGGGATTGTGCCTTTCCTTGCCGTAAAGGCCCACCATGTCCAGCGACGCCGCCACGCGCTTGCGGATCTCGCCGTGGCTGAAGCCCTCGATCACCAGCGGCAGGGCCACGTTGTCAAATACGCTGCGGTCCATCAGCAGATGATGGTTCTGAAAAATCATGCCGATTTCCCGGCGCAGAAAGGGCACATGGCCGCGGTCAATACCGGCGATGTCGTGGCCGTTGATCCACACCCGCCCGGCACTGGCACGCTCGATAACGGTAATGAGCTTGAGCAGGGTGCTCTTGCCCGCCCCGGAGTGACCGGTCAGGAAGGCCATCTCGCCCTTGCGCAGATGGAAGCTGACATCGGTCAGGGCCTTCTGGCCCCCGGAGTAGATCTTGCTGACCTGCTCAAATCGAATCATGAGTTATCCGTTTTATCCTGGCTGAATAAGGCATCGATAAAGTCGCGGGCATTGAACTCGCGCAGATCATCAATCTGCTCACCCACACCTATGTAACGGATAGGAATACCAAATTTATCGGCAATGGCAAAGATCACCCCGCCCTTGGCGGTGCCATCGAGCTTGCTGAGGGTGATGCCGGTGACGCCCACCGCCTCCTGGAACAACTGTGCCTGACTGATGGCATTCTGGCCTGTGCTGGCATCCAGGGTCAGCATCACCTCATGGGGCGCGCTGTCGTCCTGCTTCTTCATCACCCGCACCACCTTCTTGAGTTCTTCCATCAGGTGGCTCTTGTTCTGCAGGCGACCGGCAGTGTCGCAAATTAGCACATCTATCTTGCGGGCACGGGCGGCCTGCAGGGCATCAAACAGCACGCTGGCACTGTCGGCCCCCGTGTGCTGGGCCACCACTGGAATATTGTTGCGCTGACCCCAGACCTGCAGCTGCTCCACTGCGGCGGCACGGAAGGTGTCGCCGGCGGCCAGCATCACGCTCTTGCCCTGGCTCTGGTACTGTTTGGCCAGCTTGCCTATGGTGGTGGTTTTGCCGACGCCGTTGACGCCGACCATAAGGATCACATAAGGGCCTTCGGCATTTTCGGGCACCAGGGGGATGCTCACCGGCGCCAGGGTCTTGTGCATTTCTTCCCGGAGCAGCTCGTACAGGGCCTCGGCGTCCTTGAGTTGCTTGCGACTGGCGTGATCCGTCAGCTTGGCAATAAGACGACTGGTGGTTTCCACCCCGACATCGGCGATCAGCAGGTGCTCTTCCAGCTCTTCAAACAGCTCGTCATCTATCTTCTTACCGCGGAACAAACCGATAAAGCCGCTGCCGATATTTTCGCTGGTGCGCTTAAGACTGCGCTTGAGGCGGCTGAAGAAACCCTCGCGCACCGGCTTTTCCTGGGGCTCGGGCTGCAATTGCTCGGCCTCGGCCGCCGCTTCCGCTGCCATGGCCGCCTCGGCTTCAGCTTGAGCTGCGGCTTCCGCTTGAGCTGCGGCTTCTGCCTGAGCTTCGGCTTCCGCCCGGGCCTTGGCTTGAGCTTCTGCTTCTGCTTCCGCCCGGGCCTGAGCGTCGGCTTCCGCCTTGGCTTGAGCTTCTGCTTCCGCCTTGGCTTGAGCTTCTGCTTCCGCCTTGGCTTGAGCTTCTGCTTCCGCCTTGGCTTGAGCTTCGGCTTCCGCCTGGGCCTGAGCTTCTGCTTCCGCCTTGGCCTGAGCTTTGGCTTCCGCCTGAGCTTGAGCTTCGGCTTCGGCCTGGGCTGCGGCTTCCTCAGCCGCTTGAGTGTCGACGGCCACTTCAGGCTCAGCAGCCTGCGGTACCGTATCCGCTACCTTGGCTTCCGCCTCGGGTTGTGTTTGCTGCACTGCCTCTGCGGCAGCGTCTTCCTTGTCCCGGCGGAACCAGGAAAAAAAACCTTTCTTTGACATGTATGATACCGATGCTCGAATAGCGCGCTGCGCTTGCTGTCCATTGCCGCGCTAAAGTCTCTGGAGGAGGATCCATCCCCATTGGCCGCGGTTTACGCTAGAATGGCGGCGCTTATAAGGTGGCCTAGTCTACCACTTTCTTTCTGTTGGCAAAATCTTGGGGGCACTATGGCCAAAAATACTTCAGCACAGTCACGGAGTGGGGCTGCCAAAACGGCAGGCCGTCCGGGTCAGGTGCGCATCATTGGTGGCCAATGGCGTTCACGTAAATTACCCATCCAGGACTTGGAGGGGCTCAGGCCCACCACAGACAGGGTGCGTGAAACCTTGTTCAACTGGCTGATGGGCGAGCTGACCGGTGCCCGGGTGCTGGACTGTTTCGGTGGCAGCGGTGCCCTGGCGCTCGAAGCCCTGTCCCGTTATGCGGCCTACGCCAGGATCTTCGAACTGCAAAACGGTGCAGCGCAGCAGCTCAAAACCAACCTTGCCAGCCTCAAATGCACCCAAGCCGAGGTATTTCAGGGCGATACCCTGCAATGGTTGGCTCGCGGTACGGATCAAGGCTTTGACATCATCTTTATCGACCCGCCATTTCGCAAGGGTCTGGCCCAGCAGTGCCTCGATGCCCTGGTGACACATGGCTGGCTGAATCCCGGCGCTCTGATCTACCTGGAAACCGAGTCCGAACTCGGCGCGCCAGCGGTGCCCCCCCACTGGCAGGAACTGAAGCACAAGCAGGCCGGCCAGGTCAGCTACCGCCTCTATCGCTGTGGCGAGCAGCTATAGCAAAAGCCCTGCAAATGCAGGGCTTTTTTGTTCAATACTGGGTTAGCCTTCGGCTTCGCTCTCACCCTTTTCGCCTTCAGCTTCTTCCTTCGGATAAGGATGGGCCACGCCACGGTGACAGTCGATACAGGTCTTGCGTTTTTCCGGGGCCTTCTTGGCGTTGTTCTTATGCATACGCACCGCCTTCTTGCTCATGGTATCCGGCTGATCCTCGTAGATACGTTGATGGCAGTTTTGACAGGTGGATGAGTCTATGGAACGCAGGAAGTCACGTGCCTTGTCGGCCTGCTCCTTGCGGTTGGCGTCCAGCCAGGCCTGGGTATTGAAGCCGTCGATCATCATAAAGGTCAACGCATCCTTGGAAACGATGATCTTTTTCTTCAGGTAGGCAAAGGGTTCCTGGGGAATATGACACTGCTGGCACTGTACCACTATGCCTTGCTTGTTGTTGCCATGGGCTGAAGCCATCACTTCATCCTTGAGGGAATGATTGCTGTGGCAGGTCATACAAAATTCGTCGGTGCTGGTCATATGCAGTGCGGTCTGGGTGCCAAAAAAGCCAACCACACCCACCAGGATACCCAGCACCAGCAGGCTGAATACCGAGATTTTCGCACTGGGTTTAAATAGGGCACGCCAGTTCATGATGCTATCTCCAAAGGGTAATTTATTTGTCTGGTTATGGGCTCATGTTAGTGCAGTTTTGGAGACAGAAACTTGATACAGCTCCTGATTTCATCCTTCTGTTGCCCCTTTGCCAAGAAAATCCGCATCTGAGGCGTAAAGCCAGCAAAGCCGCTGAAAGTGCACATAAAATCCATTCAACTAAAGCTAATCCATGCCCCCATGTGCCGCAAGGTCTCTGCCCACCACAGCGCAAATAATTGTGAAAAATGTGAGCTGGATGCCGTTGACTGAATGCATTTGCCTCTTGCCCCTGTCTGATAGATAAGTCACCTGCCCGGGAGCAATCATCCAGACTTCTGGAGCCTTTTTGGCTATCTCTTAAGAGGTAAATTCAGCAAGTGTGAAATATATCAAGCCGTCTTTTTGAGCTTATGTTAAACTCGGGGCCTGTTTTATCAGGATCTGTTCAATGTTCTGTATCGGACGCACCATGCGACAGTCACTGCTGGTCATCTATACCCTGCTTGCCCTCTTGGGCCAGGCAGTGTTGGCCAATGGTTACGCCATGGGAATGCCCGAACATGAGCAGATGACCATGAGTAGCGACAGCTGCGATGAATCCCAAAGTCATTGCTGCGATATGCCCATGACTGCGCCGGAACAATCCCAGGGTTGTTGTGATTCGGACACGGGTTGTCAGCCGGATTGCGGCCACTGCCTCAGCATTTCCCTGACCACGGGACTAATCTACAGCGCCGACTGGCCCGTCATGCCTTTGCCCCGCACTGCCGTTGCCATGGCCCAGCCCCATATTCCCCCTGTGGCTCCTCAAGCCAATTTCAGACCCCCCATCGCCTGAACTCCTGCTTTGCGCTATGGCGCATAACACATTAAATTAATGAATAATTTGGACAGGCTGCCGCTTCCCGACGCGACCTGTCCGCAGGAGAACAAGATGAAAATAATCATTAGCCTGCTGCTGGCCCTGGCGCTGAGCGGTATTTCCCATGCCAATCCCATTGAAGCCATGGAACAGGTCCATGCCTGTCCCATGCATCCAGAGGTCACAGGCAAAGCCGACGACACCTGCCCCAAGTGCGGTATGAACCTGGTCAAGGCAGAGCCCGGCTATGCCTGCCCCATGCATCCGGAAGTCACGGGCCAGGCCGGAGACAGCTGCCCCAAGTGTGGCATGCATCTGAAACCCACCAAACACCAGGCACACCAGCACTGATGGCTCGGTTCAGGAGAGTTAACATGAATAACAAAGCCAAACTGCGTCAGGCCGCGCTGCTGGCCGCACTGGCGCTGTCGGTGCCGGCATTTCTGCCCTGGCAGTCTTTGCAGGCTGCAACCCCAACGGAAACGCTGGCGCCACAGGGCAAGGTCTATGCCTGCCCCATGCACCCCCATGTGCGCAGCCATGAGCCGGGCCGTTGCCCCGAGTGCAACATGTTTCTGGTAGAGCAAGTGCAAGAGGAAGAAGAGGAAGAAGCCGTCATCGACGCCAAACCGGCCCCGATGGAGGCCATGACGGAGCACCAGCATCAGGCTCAGCAAGCGGAGCACCAACACCAGGCTTCGCAAGCGGAACAGCCCAAGTTACAACCGCTGCCGCAAAGCCTCTCCGGTGAGGCCACGGTCAAATACGTTTGCCCCATGCATTCCCATATCATCAGCGATACCCCCGGCACTTGCCCCATTTGCGGTATGCAGCTGGAAAAGGTGGAGATGCAGGCACATCAGGAAGTTCAGGTGGATGTATCCGGCAGCATGCAGCAGGCCCTGGCACTGCGAGTCGCCCCGGTGGAGCGTCAGACCCTGTGGAAATACGTCCGTACCGTGGGTCAGATTGACTATGACGAAAGTCAGCTGCAACACATACACGCCCGGGTCAGCGGCTGGGTCGACAAGCTGACCATAGAAGCCGTTGGCGACCGAATCAAACGCGGCCAGCTGCTGTATGAACTCTATTCTCCCGAGCTTATCAATGCCCAGGATGATTACCTGCTGGCGCTGGATACCCTCAAGAGTTCCGGCAACAGCGAGCGTTATCAGGAGCTGGTGCGCAAGGCGGGGCTGCGCCTGGAATTGCTGGGCCTCAATCAGGATCAGATAGTGCAACTGGCCAAGAGTCGCAAGACCCAGTACCGGGTGCCCTTCTATGCCAAAACCGATGGCGTGGTCACCCAGCTCAATATCCGCGAGGGCATGTACATCCAGCCCATGACAGAGATGATGGCGCTGACGGACTTGTCCAAGGTTTGGGTCATAGCCGATGTGTTTGAAAACGAGCAAAGCTGGTTGACCCTGGGTCAGAGCGCCGAGATAGACATTCCGGCCCTTGGCATCAACGAGCTGCCCGGCACCATAGATTACATCTATCCCGAGCTGGATCCCCTGACCCGCAGCCTGCGGGTCAGGATAGTGCTGGATAACAGCGCCAGCCTCGAACTCAGGCCCAAGACCCTGGCCAAGGTGGCCCTGTTTGGCGGTCCCAAGCACGATGTGCTGGCACTGCCCCAGGAAGCCCTGATCCAGACCGGCAAGCAGAATCGGGTGGTGGTCAAACTCAGCGACAACAGCTTCACTGCCCGTGAAGTAACAGTGGGTATGCTGAGCCAGGGCCGGGCTGAGATTATCTCGGGCGTCAGCGAAGGTGAACTGGTAGTGACTTCAGGTCAATTCCTGCTGGATTCAGAGGCCAGCCTCAAGGGCAGCTTGATGCGCCTTGGCAGCGGCCACCAGCACTAGGAGGCGCCATGCTCAATTACATTATTCAAACCAGCATACGCCAGCGGCTGATGCTGGTGATAGTGACCGTGCTGCTGGCGGTTTTTGGCATGGGTGAGCTGCGCAAGACGCCGCTGGATGCCCTGCCGGATCTGTCCGACGTGCAGGTGATCATAAAGACTCCCTATCCGGGTCAGGCTCCCAAGTTGGTGGAGGAGCAGGTGACCTATCCCCTGTCCACCGCCATGCTGGCGGTGCCCGGTGCCAAAACGGTGCGCGGCTTTTCCATGTTCGGTGACTCCTATGTCTATGTCATCTTCGAAGATGGTACCGACATCTACTGGGCCCGCTCGCGGGTACTGGAATACCTGAGCCAGGTCAGCAGCCGTCTGCCGGACGGGGTTCAGCCCGCCCTGGGCCCGGACGCCTCCGGTGTGGGCTGGGTCTATGAATATGCCCTGGTGGATCGCAGCGGCAACCTGGACCTGTCGCAACTGAAGAGCCTGCAGGACTGGTACCTCAAGCTGGAATTGCAAAGCGTGGCCGGGGTGTCCGAAGTGGCCACTGTCGGCGGCATGGAGCAGACCTATCAGGTAGTGTTGCAGCCGGACAAGATGGCCATCTACAAGCTGGATATAGCCACGGTACGCCAGGCGATTTCCCGCGCCAATGGTGAGGCCGGAGGCTCAGTGGTGGAAATGGCCGAGGCCGAATACATGGTGCGGGCCAAGGGCTATCGCCAGACCCTGGAGGACTTTCGCGAGATCCCCCTGGGTATTACCAGTGTTTCAGGCACCCCGCTGCAACTGAAGGATATAGCCAATGTTCGCAATGGGCCGGCCTCCAGGCGCGGCATAGCCGAACTCGACGGTGAGGGCGAAGTGGTCGGCGGCATCATAGTGATGCGCTACGGCGAAAACGCCCTGGCCACCATAGAAGCGGTGCGCGCCAAGCTGGAACAGCTCAAGACCGGTCTGCCGCAGGGCGTGGAGATAATCCCCACCTATGACAGATCCAACCTGATCACCCAGTCGGTGGATAACCTGGTCCACAAGGTCATTGAGGAAATGCTGGTGGTGGGCCTGGTGTGCCTGCTGTTCCTGCTGCACGCCCGCTCCACCCTGGTGGCCGTGATCACCCTGCCGATGGCAATCCTCATCGCCTTCATCATCATGAATGCCATGGGCATTAACGCCAACATCATGAGCCTCGGCGGTATTGCCATCGCCATCGGTGCCGTGGTGGATGGCGCCATTGTCATGGTGGAAAACCTGCACAAGCATCTGGAGCACTTCAAGGCCGAGCAACAAAGGGAGCCCATAGCAGCGGAGCACTGGCGCATAGTCGCCGAGGCGTCACTGGAGGTGGGACCTGCACTGTTTTTCTCGCTGCTGATCATCACCCTGAGCTTCGTACCCGTATTTGCTCTGGAGGCCCAGGAGGGACGTCTGTTTGCGCCCCTGGCCTACACCAAAACCTTTGCCATGGGCGCTGCAGCGCTGTTGTCCATCACCCTGGTGCCCGTGCTTATGGGTTATTTCATCCGCGGCAAGATCCCCTCGGAACGCAGCAACCCCATCAGCCGGGTACTGATCGCCCTCTACCGTCCGTCCCTGGGGCTGGTGCTGCGCTTTCCGCGCATCACCCTGCTTGTGGCGCTGATTGCGCTGGCCAGCGCCTGGTATCCGGCCAGCCGCATGGGCAGCGAGTTTATGCCGGCACTGGAGGAAGGGGATCTCCTGTATATGCCCACGGCCCTGCCCGGCATCAGTGCCGGCAAGGCCGCCGAGATTTTGCAGCAAACCGACCGCCTGATCCGCACAGTGCCCGAGGTGGAACGGGTGTTCGGCAAGATAGGCCGGGCCGAAACCGCCACGGATCCAGCGCCGCTGACCATGCTGGAAACCACCATAATGCTCAAGCCCAAGAGTGAGTGGCGTGCCGGCCTGACCCTGGACGGCATTATCGAGCAGCTGCAACAGACGGTACGTGTGCCCGGACTCACCAATGCCTGGGTACAGCCGATCAAGACCCGCATCGACATGCTGTCCACCGGCATCAAGACGCCGGTGGGGATCAAGATCACCGGCGCCGATGTGAACGAGCTGCAATCCATTGGCGCCGAAATCGAGGCCATATTGGCCCGGTTGCCGAACACCCGCTCCGCCTATGCCGAACGGGTCGGCGGGGGTCGCTACATAGATATCAGCCCCAAGCTGGAAGTGGCCTCCCGCTACGGTATGACACTGATGGATATCCAGGACGTGGTGCGCTACGCCATCGGCGGCATGCAAATAGGTGAGTCGGTGCAGGGTGCCGAGCGCTATCCCATCAACCTGCGTTTTCCGCGGGAACTGCGAGACAACATCGAGAAGCTCAGGGAATTGCCGGTGATCACCAAGACGGGCCATTACCTGCCGCTCGGCAATCTGGCCCAGATAGAGATCAGCGATGGCCCGCCAATGCTCAAAAGTGAGAACGGCCGCCTGATCTCCTGGGTCTTTGTCGACATAGGTGATATTTCCATTGGCGAATACATTGAGGCCGCCCAAGCAGCACTCGACCAGCAGCTGAAACTGCCGGCCCGTTACAGCTACAGCTTTGCCGGTCAGTACGAGTATATGCAGCGGGTTGATGCCAAACTCAGACAGGTGATCCCAATGGCGCTGGCGGTGATCTTCATCCTGCTGATGCTGACCTTTGGCTCGGCGTTACAGGCCGCGGTCATCATGCTCAGCCTGCCCTTCGCCCTGGTGGGCAGTGCCTGGTTGCTGTATCTGCTGGGTTATCATTTGTCTGTGGCGGTTGCCGTGGGCATGATAGCCCTGGCCGGGGTCGCGGCCGAGTTCGGGGTGGTGATGCTGGTGTATCTCAACAACGCCATTCGCCATCGCAAACACAGCGGTGAGTACCACAGCGAGGCCGATCTCAAGGCGGCGCTGATGGAAGGCGCCGTGATGCGGATCCGTCCCAAGGCCATGACAGTGGCGACCATCTTCTTCGGCCTGCTGCCCATCATGTGGGGCTCGGGCGCCGGTAACGATGTGATGCAGAAGATTGCCGCCCCCATGATTGGCGGCATGGTCACGGCACCGCTCCTGTCGCTGTTTGTGCTGCCGGCCCTGTACCTGTTGGTCTATCGGCGTAATCTGCCTGCCAATATTGAGCAGGCTTAATATGCCAAGGGGCGCCACAGGGCGCCCCTTTTTTATCCGTGACTAAATCAGAAATCCAGGGCTATGACAGCAAAGGTCGCCCCCTGGGGATCCTTGAGCACGCTGAAGCGGCCCACATTGGGAATATCCGTCGGCGGCACACAGACTTCACCATCCAGGCTAAGGGCTTGCCCTGTGACAGCGTCGCAATCACGCACCTGAAAATACAGCAGCCAATTGGCCGGCTCTTCAGAATCCATGGGCATGATGCCACCGCATTCCCGGCCATCGGCCAGTACCTCGTGGTATTCCATACCCGGCAGGGATGAAGTGCGAAAATCCCAGCCGAACACCCGGTGATAGAAATCCATGGCACGGGACGGCTCCCGGCAGGCCAATTCCATCCAACACAGGCTGCCCGATTCACCGAAGCGGCGCGCCCCTATGTGTTTATCGGCCTGCCACAGGGAGAAGCGGGCCCCCTGGGGATCGACCATGTGCGCCATACGACCGGCCTGGGCGACAGCGTGGGGGCCAAACAGCAGACTGCCACCGGCCGCTTCGGCGCGGGCTACGGTAGCCTCAAGATTATCGCAGGCGAAATAACCGCCCCATTGGCTGACCTCACCCTCCGGCAATTTAAAAATGGCCCCCAGATCGTCCCCCTCCAGGGTGAACATACAGAAGGCGCCGGCCGGTGCCACCAAGTCAGCCATTTCCCAGCCCAGCAGGGTCCGGTAAAACTGCTTGGCACCTGGCCAGTCCGTGGTACCCAGCTCGCTCCAACAGGGGTGACCCGATTGATAGGCTGATATCTTCATGATTGCAGTTCCCTTTTTCACCCATGAGTCTTTAGTAAAGTCAGGGATGGAATATTTGTCTATGCTGTAACCAGGATAAAGTGCAATGGAGACATAGGGATGTCAGTCACAGCCCAGCAAGTCCGCTTAATCAAACACTCATTTGCCCTGGTCAAACCCGAAGCCGATGCGGCCGCGGCGCTGTTCTACCGCACCTTGTTTGAGATAGACCCCAAACTGAAGCTGCTGTTTCGCCAGGATCTGCGCAGTCAGGGACGCAAACTGATGGCCATGCTGGATGCTGCGGTGCAGGGGCTGGAAGCGCCGGACAAGCTGGTGCCCATATTGCAGGACCTGGCCAGGCGCCATGTGAAATACGGGGTCAAAACCAACCATTTCAGTCCAGTGGGCAATGCGCTGTTATTTACCCTGAAACAGGGACTGGGGGATGCCTATACCGACGAAGTCAAAGCGGCTTGGATAGCGGTAATCCACCTGGTGGCGGATGTAATGAAGGCGGAAATGGATAAGGAAGTAACGCCGGCGTAGGGAGTTGGAGCGGGTGAAGGGAATCGAACCCTCGTATGCAGCTTGGGAAGCTGCCGTTCTACCATTGAACTACACCCGCGAACCGAAATAACCTTGGTTTATCTGCGTTATAAACTACTGATTTAAAAATCATTGTCAAGCCCAGACACGCTGAGCTCGACTTATCAGGCGTATACAGGCAGCCATTGTGCCATGGCCAGCAAATGACAGGCCGCTGTCAGTATGCCGAAGGCCACCACCAGCAGTATCACCGCCTTGCCGCCGGGAACCTTGAATCCTGTGTAGCCTGGGTCGGCACGGCGCATCCTGTGGGCCATCATACCCGGGACTATCAGGGTCCAGACCGTGGCAGCAAGGGCAGCAAAGCCAATGGCCACCAGGAAACCGTCGGGGAACAGCAGTCCCAGCACTGTGGGTGGCACAAAGGTCACCAAGGCTGTCTTTAACCTACCCTTGCCATCGTCGGCAAAACCAAACAGATCCGCCAGGTAATCAAACAGGCCCAGGGTCACCCCCAGGAAGGAAGACGCCACCGCCAGGTGGGCAAACAGGGTCAACATGCTTGCCAGCCAGCTATTTGACATGACCTGGGTCAGTGCCGCCACCAACACCCCCATATTGCCCCCTTGGGCAATGATGTCGCTGAATTGGCTGCGCGGCAGGTTGCCCATGGTGGCCAGCATCCAACAGGTGTAGATAACCAGCGCGATAAAGGTGCCGATAAACAGCGCCTTGGCAACTTTTGCCGGCTCCTTGCCATAATATTTCACCAGGGAAGGCACATTACCGTGATAACCGAAGCTTGCCAGCCCGAAGGGCAGTGCAGCCCACAGGAAAGGTGCAAAGCGCTGCTCGCCATCGGGCTGAAACAAGGTAGTGGTGTCCACATCCAACAGCAGCTGGGCTATGGCCAGGAAGAAACTGATGATCATGGCCCCCAGCATCAGGGTACTTATCCTGTCCACCGCCTTGGTGCTGATCACCACCACGGTCGCCAACACCAGTGCAAAGAGTAAGCCCGCCAGGCTTTGGGGCAGCTCCAGCCCCAAACCGGCGACGCTGTGATTAACTATGGAACCGCCGCCGCTGATGTAGGCGTAGGTAAGTATGTAGAGCACGAACGCAATCGACAGGCCATTGACTATGCGACCAAAACGGCCCAGCGATTCCCGGGTCAGGGTATCGAAGCTGGCGCCCGGCTCAAAACGCAGGTTGGTTTCCAGCAGCAGCAAACCCGAAAGCAACATGCACAGCCAGACCCCGACCATCATCAGCAGCGAATAACCAAACCACATGCCAGCCCCCACCACGGGCAGGGAAAACATGCCGGCCCCGACCGTGGTGCCGGCAATAATCATGGCACCACCCAACAGGGATTTCGGGGCATGCACGTCCATATGGTTAGCCATTAGCTCTCCTTGGCCACTGTGTCAACTATGGTTTGGCGAACCGTGGTACGCAGCAAGCCATTCACATGGTCGCGGATCCTGACGACATCTGCGCTTTGAGACTCCTGGGCAAGATACCCCAATTCCTTGAGTTTGCTGGACAAAGTCCCATAGAGCTTTTTGTCGTAGAACTCGGGCGCGGTAATACCATGCAGGGCGCCGAGGCGACTGGCCAGCAAATGACTTTCATTTTCCAGTTCAGCCCTTTCTATGTGGGGTTTGGCGGCAAGCAGGTTGAAGATAATGCCATAGCGCTGCAGGGTTTCACTGATAATTCCCGCCAGCAGCAACAGCTGGTTGATGCGCTCGTTCACCGCCTGCAATGTGTCGGTAGCGGTAACCAGACCATCTTCAATCAATTGATCCAGCACGGCATCCACATAGGCGGGCACATCTTCTATGCCCATAAAGAGTTCGGCCTTAAGCAGGGGATAAAACTCGGCCACAATGGCCTGTATTTCTTCCCGGCCGATCTTTTCATGGTGCACCAGGCAGCTGGCTATTAATGACGGAACCACCATCAGATGAATGACATTATTGCGGTAGTAGGTCAGGGAAATCGCCTGATGCTCTTCAATCGCAATGATGTCACCCAGGGCATCGGAATACTGCACAAACTTGTTCAGTTTCAGTCCCTGCTCCACCAGTTGATGGCCGTTACCTTCTGCCACCGAGATGTAGGAGGTATAAGGCACCTGTTTGAGCAGCTTCAGATACAGATCCAACTGGCGCTCCAGCTGGCTGCGCTCCAGGGCATTTTGCTCGGAGGCCAACAATACCAGACTGTTGAGGGTGACCGAACTGGCGGCCGCGGCATTATTTATTCGGGTCATCACCTGATTGGCCAGGGCATTGACCGCCGGCGTCAGCCAGGAAGGTTTCTGATCCGGGTCCTCATCCAGGGCACCGCGCCACTCGGGAACACGGTCGCTGAGGAAAGATTGCAAGGTGATGGGCTCGCCGAAATTCACATAGCCCTGACCGAAATTGCGCAGCTTGCGGATGATGCCCAGTACCTGCCACAGGGATTCCTTCTGTTTTTTCTTGCCGCTGAGTTCCTTGTGATAGGTGGCCACTTCCATCACATGGTCATAGCCCAGATACACGGGCACCAGGGTGACCGGACGCTCTATGCCACGCAGTACACTGTTCAGTGTCATGGCCAGCATGCCGGTTTTGGGCGCCAGCAGACGACCGGTGCGTGAACGGCCACCTTCGGTGAAATACTCCACCGAATAGCCCTTGGCAAACAGCTGATCCAGGTATTCGCGGAACACTGCGGTATAGAGCTTATTGCCATTGAAGCTGCGGCGAATAAAGAAGGCGCCGCCGCGACGGAACAAAGGTCCCGCCGGCCAGAAGTTGAGGTTGATACCGGCCGCGATATGAGGCGGTACCATGCCCTGGTAATAAAGGATGTAGGACAGCAGCAGGTAATCCATGTGACTGCGATGACAGGGCACATAGACAATTTCATGGCCATCATGGTGCAGCTGACGAACCTGCTCGGCACCGCGGATATTGATACCGCTGTAGAGCTTGTTCCACAGCCAGGTCAGCATGCGCTCCGCCACCCGCACCAGGCTGTCCGAATAATCGGCCGCTATCTCGTCGAGATAACCTATAGCCGTTTCGCGAGCCTTGGCCTCGGATACCTTCTTGGCAGCCGCTTCTTCGGCAATGGCCTTTTTGAGGTTATCGGACTGCAACAGCGCATGGAACATGGCCTGACGATTAGGCAAAGCCGGACCTGTCATCACCTTGCGCTGACGGCGGAAATGCACCCTGGCCACCCGGGCCAGTTTCTGGGCAATGCGTTTGTCGGTGCCGTGTTCATCGGCCATATAACGCAGGGAAACCGCATTGGAAAACTGCACGAAGTTGTGACGACCGAGGAACAATATCATCAGGCACTTGCGCAGCCAGGTGGGATTTTCCCGCTCCAGTAATGCCGCGCGCATGCTGTCATCTTCCTTGCCCGGAGTCCGGCCCCAATAAAGGCTCACCGGGACCAGCTGGATATCCAGCTCCGGCTTTTGCTTATGGACAGACAGTAACTGCATAAAAGCATTGAGGAAGGGTTCATTGCCCTGACGCTGCCCAAACAGGGGTTTCGCCCCCTCAAGGCAAACCACCCTCGGACTGCTCAAACCATTCAAGTGCAGGGACTCATAGGGGCTTGGCAAGCCAAACTTGGCGGTGACTTCACTCAGGGCGGCAATATCACTGACCGATTCGGTTTTCATGACGTAAACCAGGGGGCGTGCCGCATCAAGATTAAGATCGGCAAAAGGCTCCTGGGGCACCACTATGGTGTGCACCAGTTTTTTCTGGATCCAGCGGAGGGTTCTATACCACAGCGAGTCTTGGGTTGACATTCTTCTTCAGCAATCTTGGCCACTTCGTTAGCCGCATAGAATATCAGACCACACAGTCACAGTGCCAATAATCTAAACACTGGTTAATACTTGCGCTGTTTAAAATACTGTATATACTAACAGTAACTGTATAGAAAAACAGGAATGAGTATGAGACCGCTGACACCGCGCCAGGCTGAAATACTGGACCTGATCAAACGCAATATCGCCGATACCGGTATGCCGCCAACCCGTGCCGAAATTGCCACACGTTTGGGCTTCAAAAGTGCCAATGCCGCCGAAGAACATCTCAAGGCACTGGCCAAGAAGGGCTGTATTGAAATTATGCCCGGCACCTCCCGCGGTATTCGTCTTGCGGGCGACGAACATGAAGACGCTGAGCATCAGGGATTGCCGCTGATAGGTCAGGTGGCGGCCGGTGAGCCTATTTTGGCCCAGGAACACGTGGAGCAGTATTACCAGGTGGATCCAGCCATGTTCCGCCCCCAGGCCGACTTTTTACTGCGGGTTCGGGGTGACAGTATGAAGGACATAGGCATACTCGAAGGCGATCTGTTGGCGGTACACAAGATGCAGCAGGCCCGTAACGGTCAGGTGGTGGTCGCCCGGGTTGAAGATGATGTGACGGTCAAACGCTTCGAACGCAAGGGCAATGTGGTTTACCTGCATGCCGAAAACGAAGCCTACGCCCCCATAAAAGTCGATCTCAGCTGCCAAAGTCTGACCATTGAAGGTCTGGCGGTCGGTGTCATCCGTAACGGAGACTGGTTATGAACAAGCTGCTCGGTAATGCTCCCCGCCATCCCGGCCTGTGGCGCGACCTGCCTGCTGACAATGCCGGCGCCAATACGGAAGTCAGCATGCTGACCACCAGCGATCAGGGCCGTAACGAACTAAAGCACTTGTGCCCCCAATTGGCGCAGCTGAGTCATCAGGGTCGATGGATAGTGCTGATCAGTCCGCCCAATATAGGCTACAAAGACCTCCTGGCCCAGGCCGGCGTGCGTATGGACAGGGTCTTACTGGTGCATGCCAAGGATGAAGTGGAAACCCTGTGGGCCATGGAAAGAGCGCTGACCAGTGGCACTTCCAGTGCGGTACTTTGCTGGAGCAGCAGCCTGGCCCCCAGAGATGAACGCCGCTTACAGCTGGTTGCCAAGAGTGCGGTTGCCATGGGCGTCATATTTCAGGATGTAAATGCTCACTCTCATGGAAATCCTTGCCACCAAGCCGCTATTCCCATGACCCTTTCCAACCAGTTTCAACCGCTGCACTGATCCCCTTCCATCCCCTTGAGCCCCAGTGGGGCTCTTTTTTTCAATAATTTTTTCAGTTAATTAGAAAAGAAAGTGATCTTGATCAATATTTAAACTGCAAGTAATGTAGTTCAGGGTAACAACGATAGTTTGTTATATCCGGGATAGATTATGTCGTCGCAGTGAGCCCTGTTTAACCACGGCCCTCTGTGTATCAGACCGATATATTCAGCTGTAGGTGCAGGCGTGGTTAGCAAGGCAGTAGGCTACAGATAGAACAAGATAAACCGCCAACGCACTTTGAAGTCATCGTTGCTTTTTTGGGAACCGAAGAGTTTGCATAGAGCAGAGACTTACTGTGTGACTCTTCTTTGTAGTTGCGATTCGCAATTGACAGAGGAGACGTCTTGTGAAGCGATTGTTGTATTGTGTTCTGGTGCTGATGGCACCGCAATTGGCAGCGGCAGACATGTCGCTGAATATGACCCAGGGGGTGACAGAAATCAGTGGCAGGGTATATCACCTGCACATGACGATTCTGTACATCTGCTGCGCCATCGGGGTGGTGGTATTTGGCGCTATGATTTACGCCATGATCAACCACCGAAAGTCCAAGGGCGCTGTGGCGGCTCAGTTTCATGAGAGCACCAAGGTAGAAATAGCCTGGACGATTATCCCTTTCATTATCCTTATCTCCATGGCCATACCGGCCACCAAAACCCTGATCGCCATGGAAGACCCTTCCAATGCAGATCTGACGGTGCAAGTCACAGGTTCTCAATGGAAATGGCATTACAGCTATTTCGATCAGGACATCGCTTTTTACAGCATCTTGTCCACGCCAATGGAGCAGATCGAAGGCAACGAGGCCAAAGGCGAAAACTACTTACTGGAAGTAGACAAACCGCTGGTCTTGCCTGCCAATCGCAAGATACGTTTCCTGATGACCTCCGATGACGTTATCCACTCCTGGTGGGTGCCTGCCTTTGCGGTGAAGAAGGACGCCAACCCGGGTTTCATCAACGAGGCCTGGACCCGCATCGACAAACCCGGCATCTACCGGGGCCAATGCGCCGAGTTATGCGGCAAGCAGCATGGCTTTATGCCCATAGTGGTGGAAGTCTTGCCCGAAGCCCAGTTTGATGACTGGCTCGTGGCCCAGAAAGCCTCTGCTCAACAGGCAGCGGCGGAAGCCCAAGCCTCGCTGACACAAACCCTGTCGATGGATGACCTCATGGCTCAGGGTGAACAAATTTACATGGCCCGTTGTGCTGCCTGCCACCAACCCAATGGTGCAGGTTTGGCGGGCGTATTCCCCGCGATCAATGGCAGCCCCATAGCCACCGGTCCTGTCGCCAATCACCTGGAAATTGTGATTAACGGCAAGGCGGGTACGGCTATGCAAGCCTTTGGCAAACAGCTCACCGCTCAGGAAATTGCCGCGGTTATCACTTATGAGCGTAATGCCTGGGATAACCACACGGGTGACACGGTGCAGGCCGCCGACGTCAACAACCATGGGCAGTAGGGGGAATACATGAATTCAATTAGCCGCGAACTTACCTCAGGGATCAACGAAGTGACGCAGGATCATGAGCACGATACCCATGAACATCACGGCCCCGCCACCGGCATACGCCGCTGGCTTTATACCACCAACCACAAGGACATAGGCACGCTTTACCTTTGGTTCAGCTTCATCATGTTCCTGGTGGGTGGCGCCATGGCCATGGTGATCCGTGCCGAATTGTTCCAGCCCGGTCTGCAGTTGGTCGAGCCGAACTTCTTTAATCAGATGACGACAGTCCATGGATTGGTCATGGTGTTCGGTGCTGTTATGCCCGCCTTTACAGGGTTGGCTAACTGGCTGATTCCTATGATGATAGGCGCGCCGGACATGGCGCTGCCCCGGATGAATAACTGGAGTTTCTGGATCTTGCCCTTTGCTTTCCTGATCCTGTTAAGTTCCCTGTTTATGGAAGGTGGGGCACCCAACTTCGGCTGGACCTTTTACGCACCACTGTCGACCACCTACAGCCCCGACAGCACAGCGCTGTTTGTGTTTTCTGTGCACATCATGGGTATGAGCTCAATCATGGGTGCCATCAACGTGATAGTCACCATAGTCAATCTGCGGGCACCGGGCATGACCTGGATGAAGTTACCGCTGTTTGTCTGGACCTGGCTTATCACCGCATTCCTGCTTATCGCTGTGATGCCGGTGCTGGCGGGAACTGTAACCATGGTATTGACCGACAAATATTTCGGCACCAGTTTCTTCGACGCAGCCGGAGGCGGTGATCCTGTGATGTTCCAGCACATCTTCTGGTTCTTCGGTCATCCCGAGGTATACATCATGATCTTGCCGTCCTTCGGCATTATCTCGGCCATAGTGCCCACCTTTGCCCGCAAGAAGCTGTTCGGCTATGCCTCCATGGTGTATGCCACCGCCAGTATCGCCATACTGTCGTTCCTGGTGTGGGCCCACCACATGTTTACCACGGGTATGCCGGTGTTTGCCGAACTGTTTTTCATGTACTGCACCATGCTGATCGCCGTACCAACCGGGGTGAAGGTGTTCAACTGGGTGGCAACCCTGTGGCGTGGTTCCATCAGCTATGAAACGCCCATGTTGTTTGCTCTGGCTTTCATAATTCTGTTCACCATAGGGGGCTTTTCCGGCTTGATGCTGGCCATTACGCCGGTGGATTTCCAGTACCATGACACCTACTTCGTCGTGGCTCATTTCCACTACGTATTGGTAACGGGCGCCATCTTCTCCATCATGGCCGCAGCCTATTACTGGCTGCCCAAGTGGACCGGGCACATGTATGACGAAAAGCTGGCCAAGATCCATTTCTGGTGCTCTGTGGTTTCGGTGAACGTGCTGTTCTTCCCCATGCACTTCCTTGGCTTGGCCGGCATGCCACGAAGGATCCCCGATTACTCGGTGCAGTTTGCCGACGTCAATCAGATAGTGTCCATCGGCGGCTTTGCATTTGGCCTGTCACAACTGATCTTCCTGGCGGTGGTACTCAAATGTATCCGCGGCGGTGCCAAGGCAGCGGATAAGCCATGGGAAGGGGCCGAAGGCCTGGAGTGGACTCTGCCGAGCCCGGCCCCCTACCACTCCTTCAGCACCCCACCCGAGGTCAAGTAAATGGCCGGCCCCAAGCCTTCCAGCCGCAAGCTGATCCTGGGGTTAACCCTGGGATCACTGGCCATGTTCGGCTTCGGTTTTGCTCTGGTGCCCCTGTATGACGTCCTGTGTCAGCAACTGGGCATCAACGGCAAGACCAACTCGACCGCTGTTGAGTATGCCGATATGCAGGTAGATCAGCAGCGGACCGTGCAGGTGGAATTTCTGGCACGGGTCGAACCGGGCATGCCCTGGTCATTTGATCCCAAGGTCAAACGGATGCAGATCCATCCGGGCGAATTGGTGCGCACGGCATTCACAGTCCACAACCTGTCTTCCAGGGAAATTGTGGGTCAGGCGATTCCGTCCGTGACGCCGGGGCAAGGGGCCGCATATTTCAACAAGACCGAATGTTTTTGCTTTAACCAACAGACACTGGCGGCTCAGCAGCAGGCGGAATTGCCACTGATATTTTTCGTGGATCCTGATCTGCCCGAGCACATTCAGACTTTGACTCTCTCTTATACCCTTTACGACATCAGCGCCCGCAGCGGCAGCGCTGTTGCCAAGGCAGGAGCAGCAAAATGACAAGCAAACACCAACCCTATTACGTGCCAGCCCAAAGCGCCTGGCCCATTATTGGCGCCCTGGGGCTGTTTTTAATTGCCTTCGGTGCCGGCAGTTACGTCCAACAACTCAAAAACGACGGCTCCGGCGGCGGTTATATACTGCTGGCCGGTATCGCCGTCATACTGTTCATGATTTTCGGCTGGTTTCGTACCGTCATTGCCGAGTCCATGGCGGGGCTTTATTCGGGACAAATGGACCGCTCCTTCCGCCAGGGCATGAGCTGGTTTATCTTCTCGGAAATCATGTTCTTCGGCGCTTTCTTCGGTGCCCTGTTCTACACCCGGATGATTGCCGTGCCCTGGCTCGGCGGCGCATCCAACAACGCCATGACCCACGAGGTGTTGTGGCCCACCTTTGAGGCTATTTGGCCTTTGGAAAAAACACCGGATGGCACTAGCACCCAGGCGATGGGATGGCAAGGTTTGCCATTGATCAACACCATACTGCTGTTGACTTCCTCCTTTACCCTGCACTTCGCCCATGTGGCGCTGGAAAAAGGCAAACGCACCGCCCTGACCCTGTATCTGGGCATCACCATCTTGCTGGGTCTGAGCTTCCTGGTGCTGCAGGCCGAGGAATATATGCATGCGTACACGGAAATGGGCCTGACCCTGGCATCTGGCGTCTACGGCAATACCTTCTTTATGCTCACCGGGTTCCACGGCATGCACGTGACCCTGGGGACCATCTTTCTGCTGGTGTTGTTTTTCCGGGTACTGAAAGGCCATTTCGCTCCGGGCAAGAGCTTCGCCTTTGAAGCAGGCAGTTGGTATTGGCACTTTGTGGACGTGGTCTGGTTGTGCCTGTTCCTGTTTGTGTACGTACTCTGATCTGGGGATCAGTAGGGCCTGGGATTGGGCTGGATCCAACCCATTCCCAGGGCCACCAGCAACAGCACTATGACCAGGGCCGAAAATAACACCCTGCGGCCCAGATAGCGGCTCATGGGTGCGGTGGATTCACCTTTGACCATCACAAAGAAGGCGCGCCCCAGGTTGAACAGCACCACCAGAAGCAGCAATACCAGCACGAGTTTAAACAGCAGAGGTGTCATGAAGTTTCCTGTAACGGTTTCGGCGAGTCGACTGGGGTTAGTGTTATTTACTCTGGGACTGTTTGTGGTGCTCGTCAAGCTGGGACTGTGGCAACTGTCGAGGGCTGAAGAAAAGACGCTGTTGACTCGACAAATGGAACAGAGGCAAGACCGGGAACTGAGCTTGGCGGAACTGGAGCGGATGCCAGAATCGGAACTGACAGGATACAGGCTCAAGGTCGAAGGGCGCTTTCTCAGCCCTGTACTGCTGTTGGATAACCAGGTCTATCAAGGCAAAGTAGGCTATCTGGTGTACCGGGTCCTGGATAGCGGCGCACAGAAAAAGCTTCTGGTGGAACAGGGTTTTATCGCTGCGCCGGCCACCCGGGATCTGCTGCCGGACGTGCCTGTGCCGCCAGATCCTGTAGTCCTCAGCGGACGCTTGTATCAAAGACACAGCAATCCGCTCAGTCCAGGATTGGGACCCGAAATCGGCGCCGTGACCCGGATACAGAATCTGGAACTGGCGGAGTTGGAGCGTTATCTGGCGCTGCCGCTGCAACAGGCAGTATTGCAACCAGACAAGCTGCCTGGCGCCGAATTGCCCAGACAATGGCTGCCCATGCCAATGGCAGCCAGCAAGCATCTGGGCTATGCAGTGCAGTGGTTTGCGCTCGCCTCGGCCCTGTTGCTCTTGAGCCTGTGGGCCTGGTGGCGTTCCACCAAGCAGGACAGACCACCACAGGAATTAACAAGCACCGGGGAGTTCCCGGGACAATAACAGCAAGAGGAGAGACTGATGACCTCCCGTCAACGCAAGAGTGCGCGCCCACTGGTTCTGTTACTGCTGGCCTTTGTGGTGCCGGTGGTTCTGGCCAAACTGGTATTGAGTCAGCATTGGTACCAGGAAGCTGCCACCAACCAAGGCACTTTGTTGCCTGGTGACACCAATTATGCCGACCTGGGTATGAACAACCCCAAACCCAAGCAATGGCAGGTACTTTATCTGCTTCCCGCCACATGTGACGATTTCTGCCGCGAGCGCCTGTATTTGTTACAGCAAAGCCACACCGCCCTTGGCAGGGATATGGACAGGGTTATCCCATTGATTTTGCTGAATACAGACAGTGATATCTCCGCTCTGAAAGACCGCACCTTTGCCACGGCACAAGCCAGCACAGCAATAAGCCAACTCTTGGCCGGACAGCAACTGCTGGTTGTCGACCCATTGGGCAATATGGTGATGCGTTACCCGGCACTCATCACGGCTGAAACTCAGCTGCAGCAGGGCAAAGCCTTGCTGGCGGATCTGCGCAAACTGCTGAAACTGTCGAGGGTGGGATAATGCTGCTGAAAAATGTATTGCGACTGACATTGGTGTTCACCCTGATGGTGATCTTCATGGGCGCTTACACCCGTTTGTCGGACGCGGGTCTTGGTTGCCCCGATTGGCCGGGCTGTTATGGTCACGTCAAGGTCCCCACAGCAGATCATGAATTGGCCAGGGTCGAATCGGCATTTCCCGGTATGACGGTCGAGCCCGCCAAGGCATGGTTGGAGATGATCCATCGCTATATCGCAGCGAGTTTGGGACTGCTGGTCATTGGGATCCTGGTCATGTGCCTGCGAAGTGACGACACGCCCAGGCGCCTGCCGCTGCTGATTTTGCTGCTGATCCTGTTTCAGGGAGCACTGGGCGCCTGGACAGTGACCATGAAGCTGATGCCCGTGGTGGTGATGGCGCATCTGCTCGGCGGTTTTACCCTGGCCTCGCTGTTGTTACTGCTGTATTTGCGCACCCGGCCGCTGCGGATCCCCGGCGGCGACAGCCGCATGCGGCAATTGGCTCCCTTCGCCCTGCTGTGCCTGGCAATTTTGGTGCTGCAAATTCTGCTCGGCGGCTGGACTTCATCCAACTACGCCGCTCTGGCCTGCACCAGTTTGCCCATCTGTGAAGGCGACTGGACCGGTAATCTGCAACTGGCAGATGCCTTTTCCCCCTTCCAGGGAGACCATCCCAGTTTTGAGTTCGGGGTGCTGGACTACCATACCCGCATGACGATTCATGTAGTGCACAGATTCGGCGCCATGGTGACGGCGCTGTTCCTCGGTGTTCTGGGTTGGCGCCTGTGGCGCCAGTCCAGAGCCTACCTGCTCAGGCAGGCTGGAGTGGTGCTGATGTTGCTGTTATTAGCGCAAGTGGCTCTCGGCGTGTCCAATGTCGTTTTACACCTGCCCTTGGCCATAGCTGTGGCCCACAACATGGGCGCGGCACTGCTGTTGTTAACCCTGGTGTTTATCAACTACGCCCTGTGGCGCAAAGCCTGATCAATAAGGAGAACAAGATGGCCAAATCCATACCCCTGGGAGCCCCGCAGGCATCAGTGAAACTGAATTGGCGGGCTTATCTTGAAATGACCAAGCCCAAGGTGGTGGCCCTGATGCTGCTTACCGTCTTGGTCGGCATGTGCCTGGCACTGCCCGGCGCAGTGCCTTTACAGCCTCTGCTTGCCGGCCTTGTCGGCGTTGCCATGATGGCCGGGGCAGCCGCGGCAATGAATCACCTTATCGATCGGCGTATTGATGCCCAAATGGCACGTACCTATAACAGGCCATTGCCCAAGGGCAAGGTGCCGGTGAGCCATGCCATCGCCTTTGCCGGCGGTTTGGCGGTGGGCGGTTTCGCCCTCTTGTATCTGGTGGTCAATGCCCTGACCGCCTGGCTAACCCTGGCGAGCCTGCTCGGTTATGCTCTGGTGTACACAGCCTATCTCAAGCGAGCCACACCGCAGAACATAGTCATTGGTGGCCTGGCGGGAGCCATGCCTCCCCTGCTGGGCTGGACCTCGGTCACCAACGAATTTCACGGCCATGGCCTGCTGTTGGTGATCATCATCTTCACCTGGACTCCGCCGCATTTCTGGGCCCTGGCCATTCATCGCCGCGCCGATTACGCCAAGGTGGATATTCCCATGTTGCCCGTGACCCACGGGGTCGAGTTCACCAAGACCTGCATATTTCTGTATACCCTGTTGCTGGCGGTTGCTTGCTTACTGCCGGTGCTGGTGGGTATGAGCGGTGTCATCTATCTGGTGGGTTCGACGCTGCTGAGCCTGGGCTTCATCTATAAAGCTTGGCAATTGAAGTACCATGAACAAGCCGGCACTGCCATGGGCGTATTTCGCTTCTCTATTTACCATCTGATGCTGCTGTTTATCCTACTGCTGGTTGATCACTACCTATAGGAGGCCAAATGGAAAAAAGATGGCTGGTCAGTGTGATACTGGCTATTGGTCTGGGCGGTCTGGCCTTGCTGGGACTCACAGGCAGCAAGGGCGCGGCACCGGAGCTGGAAACCGGTTTTGTATTTCCCGAGCCACGCACACTGTCCGATTTCAAACTGACGGATCAAAATGGCAGCGCCTTTACCCGGGAAGCACTGCAAGGAAAATGGAGCCTGGTGTTTGCCGGCTACACCTCTTGCCCCGATGTGTGTCCAACCACAATGGGTTTACTCAATGCCATTTATCCCACCCTGGTGGACAAGGCGCCCTTCCAGGTACTGTTTCTCTCGGTTGATCCCGAGCGTGACAGCACCGCCAAGCTCAAGGACTATATGGCGTTCTTCAATCCGGCCTTCAAAGGTTTGAGCGGCCCCCATGCCACCTTGCTCCCCTTGACCCGGGAGCTGGGCTTGGTCTATGCCATGGTAGGTGAAGGCAAAAACTACCAGGTTGATCACAGCGCCAGCCTGGTGTTGCTCTCCCCCGAGGGCCGCCGTCTGGCGGTTTTCAAACCCCAGGCCGGTAAAATCCTGAGCAGCAGTGCCCTGAGCGCCGACATCAGCAAACTCATGGCCTGGTACTGAATCCAGGCTCAGCCCGCCCCGCTCAACACGGGGCCTATTCAAAAAATTCCTTGCGTATTGCGGCAATACTGAAAATTGGCGTCTATCTTTTGTGAGAACAGTGGCGAAGGACCAGGCTCACAAGGAATATTCATGTCGGAAGACGCTATCAGCTTTGGCAGTGAACTGACCATACGCAATATCCAGGATGTCCACCATCTGCTCAGCGACAAATTACACCAGAATCACCCCCTGGTGCTGGATCTGTCCGGCCTTATCAAAGCAGATACCGCAGGTGCTCAGCTACTGTTCCTGACTTATCTCCATTGCCAACAACAAGCAATTCCCCTGCATTGGCTGGGTGCCAGCCCCGAGCTGGCAGGGCAATTGGCAGCCTTGGGAATATTGATTCCGGGACTCGGAAGCGAGCAGTGAAAGGACACAATCTATGAAAAAGATACTTGCCGTTGATGATTCAGCATCCATGCGCCAAATGGTCGGCTTTACCCTGAAAACTGCCGGCTTTGATGTGACAGAAGCCACCAATGGCGACGAGGCCCTCAAGGTGGCCCAAAGCAAAGATTTCGATCTGGTGATCTCCGACGTCAATATGCCCGTCATGGATGGCATTACCCTGATCCGCAATCTGCGCAATCTGCCCGCATACAAATTTACCCCGTTGCTGATGCTCACCACAGAATCCGGCGGTGACAAAAAGCAGGAAGGCCGTGCCGCCGGCGCCACAGGCTGGATAGTCAAACCCTTCAACCCCGAGCAATTGCTGGCCACGGTGCGAAAAGTGCTTGGATAATTTTTAGGGAGCTAGGCCAATATGGACATTGATCTGAGCCAATTCAGCCAGGTGTTCTTTGAGGAAAGCATTGAAGGACTGGCCGTCATGGAGTCCGAGCTGCTGAAACTCGATATAGCGGCGCCGGATCCCGAAACCATCAATACCATTTTCCGGGCGGCGCATTCTATCAAGGGCGGCAGCGCCACCTTTGGCTTTACTGCAGTGGCCAATTTCACCCACCTGCTGGAAACCCTGCTGGATCAGATCCGTGATGGTCAACGGCAAATGACCGCCGAACATGTGGATCTCTTGCTGGCGTCGGTGGATTTGCTGCGCGGCATGATAGATGCCCTGATGAACAAGGGCGACTATGACAATGACAAGGCCCAGCAACTGCAGCAGCGGCTAAGCAAATTGTTGGCTGAGGAAGCAAAAAGCCCAACAAAGCAAGTCGACGCCTGGCAGCCTGCAGATGAACAGCCAAATGGTTGGCAAATTGAATTTGTGGCCGGAGTCGACATTCTGCGCTGTGGCAACGATCCCCAGTTGATGTTCGCCGAATTGCGTGAAAAGGGCGAACTCAATGTCCGGCTGCAAGCTTCACAACTTCCCCCATGGCATGATTTTGATCCCGAGAGCTGTTATCTGAGTTGGCAATTGACGCTGCATGCCAATGTCCCCCTGGATGAGGTCAAGGAGGTATTTGAATGGGTGGAGGATGAATGTCAGATTCGTTATCAGCCCCTCTTTGACGCCGAACCGACCACTGAAGACCCTATTGTCGAAGACATGGCTGTCGACAAACCGCATGTCAAAGCCCCGGACTTAAAGTCCGTCCCGCAAAACAAGGGCAATGAAAGCAGCTCCATCCGAGTCAGCACAGAAAAAATCGACATGCTGATCAACATGGTGGGCGAACTGGTTATCACCCAGGCCATGCTGGGCCAAATAGGCCGTCAGGATGAGATAGGCCCCGAGTCCATGCTGCTGTTGCAACAGGGGCTGGAACAACTGGCATCACACACCCGGGATTTGCAGGAAAGCGTAATGCAGATCCGCATGCTGCCCATCAGTTTTGCCTTTAACCGCTTCCCCCGCCTGGTACGTGACATAGGCCAGCAACTGAACAAAAAGGTCGAGCTGGTACTCAAGGGGGAAGACACCGAGCTGGACAAGACGGTGCTGGAAAAAATTGTCGACCCCATGGTGCATCTGGTGCGCAACTCTCTGGATCATGGCCTGGAAAGCCCGGAAACCAGACGCAAGTTCGGCAAGGCCGAGACAGGTACCATCACACTCAATGCCTTTCATCAGGGCGGCAACATAGTCATAGAAATTACCGATGATGGTGCCGGCCTCAACACAGCCAAGATCCTGGCCAAGGCCCGTGAAAAAGGTCTGGTGGGCGCCGACGAAGAACTCAGCGATGAGGCGATTCACCAGCTGATATTCAAGCCGGGATTTTCCACCGCCGACGCAGTGTCAGACCTTTCCGGTCGCGGTGTGGGCATGGATGTGGTCAAACGCAATATCCATGAACTCAACGGCAGCATAGAACTGAGTTCCCAGCCGGGTAAGGGCAGCCGCATTACCATACGTTTGCCACTCACCCTGGCCATTCTCGACGGCCAACTGGTGCGCATAGGCCGGCACATCTATGTGGTGCCACTGGTTTCGATTTATGAGTCATTGCAGGTCGCGCCCAGCCGTATCAATCGTCTGAGCGAAGATCAGGAACTGATTCGGTTAAGGGACGAATACCTGCCCGTGGTTAAGGTGCATCAGGTGTTCAACCATGATGCCGAGGCCCGTGAAATCAAAGATGGCCTGGTGATGGTGGTCGACAACAGCAATGAAAAAGTGGGCCTCTTGGTGGATGAACTGTTGGCCCAGCAGCAAGTGGTGATCAAAAGCCTGGAGGATAACTACACCCGCATCCCCGGCATTTCGGGTGCCACCATACTGGGGGATGGCACGGTAGCGCTGATCATCGATGTTGCGGGTCTGGTGAATCTCGCCGGACTGCGCAATGGCAAAGAACATGCAGCATAAGGAACGCGGACTATGGCAGACATCACACTGGAGCAACAGACAGAGGCCAATCAACAGTACCTCAGTTTTGTCATGGCAGGGGAAGAATACGGGCTGGATATATTGTCGGTGCAGGAAATCCGCGGTTGGGAAGCCACAACCGTGCTGCCCAATGCCCCCGTTTATGTCAAAGGGGTCATTAACCTGCGCGGCACCATAGTGCCCATCATAGATTTACGGCAAAAGTTCGGTATCAAGACCCTGGAATACGGCGCAACCACAGTGGTGATAGTGGTCAAGGTTGCCCTGGAGCAAAGCCAGAAGGTGATTGGCATAGTGGTCGATGCCGTGTCCGACGTCTTCAGCATTGATCAGGACGAAATCCGCCAGGCCCCCGATTTTGGTGCCGAGACCGATCTTAAATTTATCAAGGGGTTGGCCAATGTGCAGGACAAGATGGTGATACTGCTGGAAATCAACCGCTTGCTTGGCAGCGACATGCTGCCGGACCCCGCCACCTTAAGCAACATTCTGAACTCACTGGATCTGCCTCAGGCCGCCAGTGCCTGAACCTACAAGAGAGGATCTAACATGGACGCAGGAATCAAACCCCTGATGGGCAATCATCCCCTGACGCTGGCAGGTGTATTCACACTGACAATTGCTTTGTTACTGGGCCTGTTCGGCCAGACGGGCAGCTATGTTGTCGCCACCCAGGCGCTGGCGCTGGCCTTGTTGCTGACTGGCATTGCCCGCCAGGGCCGCTGGCATACTCAAGTCCGCGAGGCTCTGGAGGCCATAGCCGACGCCCTGGACAGGGACAGCATAGGGCAACTGGATCAGTATGAGATCCCCGGCTGGGAAAGCTTCGGAGCCAGATTCAGGCAATGGTGGCAGGCACAGCAACAGCGCAAAGCCACCCTTAAGGCCCTGGATATCTGTCAGGCCAACGTGATGCTGGCAACCCCGGAAGGTGAAATTGTCTACTTCAACCAGTCACTGAAAAAGACCCTCACCGAAGCCGAAGAGGACATTCGTCAAGTGCTGCCGGATTTCAGCGTCTCGCACCTCAACGGCGCCAACATGGATGACTTCCATCGCAATCCTGCCCATCAGCGCAAATTGATAAGCTCTCTGAAGAGCGTCTATGCCACCCGCATCAAGGTCGGCAGCCGCACCTTCAGCCTGATAGCCTCCCCCGTGTTCGACGAGCAGCAACAACGCATCGCCACTGTGGTCGAATGGCAGGATCTCACCGAAAGCCTGGCCAAGCAGGAAGAGGCCGAAAAACTACAAAGGGAAACTACCCGCATCAAACAGGCCCTGGACGTGTGCCAGGCCAATGTGATGATGGCCGATGAAAATTACAACATCACTTACTTCAACAAGTCCCTGGTGGAGATGCTGACCAGCAATGAGAAGCAGCTGCAGCAATCCATCAGCCGCTTTGAGGTTGCCCGCCTGATGGGCGCCAACATAGATATTTTCCATCAACATCCTGAGCACCAGCGACAACTGCTGGATAAACTGACCAGCAGTTACCAAGCCAGGATCAAGGTGGCGGGGCTCACCTTCAACCTGATAGCCACGCCGGTATTCGACAATGGCAAACGCACGGGGACAGTGGTTGAGTGGCGCGATATGACGCAACAACTGCAACGGGAGGAGCGGGAGCAGCGCCTGGCGGAAGAAAATGCCCGCATCAGGCAAGCACTGGACAATGTGTCGTCCAATACCATGGTGGCCGACAATGACTGCAACATCATCTATCTCAATGGTGCGGTGCGGAACATGTTCAAAACCGCCCAAAAAGATATCAACCGGGATCTGCCCAATTTCAATGCCGATAGGCTCATAGGCCAGAACATAGACCTGTTTCACAAACATCCGGCCCACCAACGCAACATTCTCGGCGGCCTCAGTTCGACCTACGACAGCCAGCTCAAGGTGGGTGGCCGCACCTTCAGGATCATCGCCAACCCCATTCACGACGCCAACGGCCAGCGAATTGGCACTGTGGTTGAATGGTCCGACAGAACCGCCGAAGTGGCCATAGAGCACGAGATTGACGGCATAATCGCGGCCGCCAGTGCCGGCGATCTGAGCCAGCGCATCGCCACCGAAGATAAGGCCGGCTTTTTCCTCAACCTGTCCAAGGGACTCAACAGCCTGGTGACCATAGCCGACAACGTGATATCCGATGTGGCCGATGTGCTCGACGGCCTGGCCAAGGGGGATCTGACCCGCAAGATCCAGGGGGACTACCAGGGGCAATTCGGCAAGCTGAAAACAGACGCCAACGCCACAGTCACCCGCCTGACCGAAGTTTTGATGGGGATCAGCGAATCGGCCAATACCGTCACCTCGGGTGCCGAGGAAATCGCCCAGGGCAACACGGATCTCAGCCAGCGTACCGAAGAGCAAGCGGCCTCACTGGAAGAAACCGCCTCCAGCATGGAACAGATGACCGCGACCGTGAAGCAAAGCGCCGAAAATGCCACCCTGGCCAACAAGCTGGCCCAGGAGGCCAGTAACAAGGCCAACCACGGCGGCAAGGTGGTCAAGCAAGCCGTGTCGGCCATGGAAGCCATCAATGACTCCAGCAAACGCATCGCCGATATCATTAGCGTCATAGATGAAATCGCCTTCCAGACCAACCTGTTGGCGCTCAATGCCGCGGTGGAAGCCGCCCGCGCCGGTGAGCAGGGCCGCGGTTTTGCCGTGGTGGCCGGTGAAGTACGCAACCTGGCCCAGCGCAGTGCCGGTGCCGCAAAGGAAATCAAGGAATTGATCCGCGACAGCGTGAACAAGGTCAACGACGGCACCTCGCTGGTGAATCAATCCGGCTCGACCCTGCAGGAAATAGTCCAGGCCGTATCCAAGGTGGCCGATATGATAAGCCAGATAAGCATAGCCGCCGAGCAGCAGGCTTCCGGGATCCAGGAAGTTAACAAGGCCGTCGCCCAAATGGATGAAATGACCCAACAAAACGCAGCCCTGGTGGAGGAGGTGTCCGCCGCCGGTGATGCCATGGCCGAGCAGGCCCGCAATATGAAACGTCAGCTGGGCTTTTTCAGAACCGCGGAGCATGCCGCCGCGCCACTGGCGCTGGTATCCGGCGATAAGCGTCCGGTGGCCAGTTTCAAGGCTAGCAAGGAGGAATGGCACGAATTCTAAACCGGCTCGGCAAATGACGGAGGGCAGGCATCTTGGTGTTTACATCAGAAAAGGAATTTCCGATGACCACGGCCAACTTCAATTTTATCAGGGAGTTGGCCTACGGTCAGACGGGCATAGTGTTGCCGGAGCGCAAAAAACACATGGTCTATTCCCGCCTGTGCCGGCGATTACGTTTGTTGGGCCTGAGGAATTTTGACCAGTATTGCGCGCTGCTGCAGACCGAGGAAGCCGAGTTGGGGCAGTTTATTAATGCCCTGACCACCAATCTGACGTCTTTTTTTCGGGAAAGACATCACTTTCAATACCTTGAAAATCACTTAATGCCCCTGTGGCAAAAACGCAGCAGCAAGCGTTTAAGGATCTGGTCTTCGGCCTGCTCCTCCGGTGAAGAGCCCTACAGCATAGCCATGACCCTGGCGCGCCATTTCAATCGCGGCGGTTGGGATTTGAAGATCCTGGCCACGGACGTGGACACCAATGTGCTGACCCGGGCCGAGGCTGGCCTGTATCCGGCCGAAGTGCTCGATAGCCTGTCCGAGTCGTTCCGGGAGGAATATTTCAGTCTCCAGCAACACCAGTACCGCATTCACAATGACATCCAAAAGCTGGTTTACTTTCGGCAACTGAATTTGCTGGAATCCTGGCCCATGCAGGGCCCCTTTGACGCCATCTTTTGTCGCAATGTGCTGATTTACTTCGATCAGGATACAAAGCGAAAGATCATCAGCAAGTTCAGAAAGCTGCTCAGCGATGACGGCTTCCTTTTCATTGGTCATTCGGAAACCCTGACCCAGATTTCCGATGAGTTTGAGCTGATTGGCCAAACCATCTACAAACCCAGGTTGGCACAATGCGCACAGCCGCAGCTCAGGAGTGCCAGATGATTAAAGTACTGGTGGTGGACGACTCGCCGCTGGTACAGCAGCTGCTCAGCCATATGCTGTCCCAGGCCGAAGACATACAGGTGGTCGGCTGTGCCGGCGATCCCTATGAGGCCAGGGAAATGATCAAGGCCCTGTCACCCCACGTGCTGACCCTGGACGTGGAAATGCCCAAAATGGATGGCATAGCCTTTCTGCGCAACCTGATGAAACTCAGACCCATGCCTGTGGTGATGATCTCCACCCTGACAGAGAAAGGTGCCGCCATCACGTTGGAAGCGCTGGCATTGGGTGCGGTGGACTATATCTGCAAACCCAAGCACGACCTCAGCACTACCCTGTTGGAATACCAGGAAGAATTGTTGGAAAAGGTACGCCTGGCGGCATCAAGCCGGGTTCACCCACCCAGCCCACCACCCCAAATCCCCACCGCACCCGAGGGCAAACTCAAAAATCGGCTGGTAGCCATAGGGGCGTCCACCGGTGGCACCGAGGCCATTCAACGACTGGTGACGCCGCTGCCGGAAAGCTTTCCGCCGATACTGATAGCCCAGCACATACCAGCGGCCTTCAGCGCCTCCTTTGCCCGTCGACTGGACAGTTATGCCCGGATGACGGTTATCGAATCCCAGGGAGGCGAAATAGTTAAACCCGGCATGGTCTATATTGCCCCGGGCCATGCCCACCTGGTGGTCGAACGCCGCGGGGGTCATATGTTCACCGCCCTGCGGGATACGGATCCCGTCAATCGCCACAAGCCCTCGGTGGATGTGCTGTTCGACAGCGTGGCCGAAATCGGGGCCAAGTCGGCCATCGGCGTGTTGCTGACGGGTATGGGCCGGGACGGCGCCAGGGGCCTGATGAATGTGCGCCAACAGGGCGGTTACACCCTGGCCCAGGATGAGGCCAGTTGCGTGGTCTGGGGTATGCCGGGGGCGGCGGTGGAACTGGGGGCAGCCTGTGAGCAGGTGCATCTGGACCGCATGGCGGGCCGCTTGTTGCAACTGCTCAAGTCCGACTAGCCGTGGTCAATCAGGGCTCTTGCGGCCACTCGCCGTTGTCCATGGGGCGAACCCAGGCCTGGGAAAACCAATAATAACCACTGTGACTGCGACTGGGTGCGGTGCAATTGTAGCGCGAGCGTCCGGGGGGCAGATCCCTGGCGGCCTGAATACGCATCCGCTGACCATCCAGCCATTCGGGCTTTTGTGGACCCTGACCCGAGACATAACACATCATCTGCAGCGGATTGAAATCCTGGGTATCCAGGGTCAATTCCAGCAGGGGACGACGCTCGTCCACAGCCAATTGGGGATCGCTGCGGTTCTGCTTAAGCACGGGCATATTAAGGCTGCTCAACTTGGTCTTCAGCTCCCCCAGTTCTCCATAGCGCCCGCCCACGGGAAAACGCGGCAAGGCGGTCATGGATGAATACTTGCCGGCGGCACCCGACTGTTGACCAAAGCCGACAAAACCTTGCTTTTCCAGCCATAACTGTAAGTCCGCATTGTATTCACCATAGGGATAGGCGAACAGTTTCAAACTCTTGCCGCTGATTTTCTCGATTTCGGCCTCGGTGTTAAGAATATTGGTTTCCATACGCGCCAACCAGGCTGCGGTACCTTCCCCCGGCAAGCGGCGGATCAGGTGCTCGTGGCCATAGCTGTGATTGGCCAGATCCACCCCCGAGGCCGCCAGGCGCTTGAGTGTTTCGCGACTCATCATGCCACCAAAGCCCTTGTCCATGGGTTCGATGGCGACAAACAGGGTGTAGGGGAATCCGTATTGTTTTAGTATGGGGTCCGCATTGTCGGCTATGTTCTGGTAACCATCGTCAAAGGTGATGGCGACCGTTTTGGGCGGCAGTACCGTGCCCTCCCTTATGGCTTCGACCAGGCGACTCAGGGGCACCACCTTGAAGTCATTGGCGGCCAAATAGGCCATATGCTCGGCAAACTGCGCCACTGACACGCTGGTGGCCGCCGGAGTATTGTCGGCAACATGATGGTACTGCAGGATCACGGCGGCCCGCGCCGGGATGGACAACAACAGCAGCAGGACAGCAGTAAAGCAAGACCGCAACATGAATAGTAACCTTCTGAATATGATGAATATATCTTCCCTGTGGCGGGACAGCACCAAACATAAGGCGCTATTTGCCCTGGCATTGCCCATGATGCTGTCCAATATCACAGTTCCCTTGCTGGGCTTGGTGGATACGGCCGTCATTGGCCATTTGAGCGACGCCTATTATTTGGGAGCCGTGGCCTTTGGGTCAATGGTGATCACCCTGATTGTCTGGCTGCTCGGTTTTTTACGCATGGCCACCACGGGCCTGGTAGCTCAGGCCTGGGGCGCGAACAACCATAAAGCCCAGGCCCAAACCCTGTGGCAGGGTCTGGTGCTGGCGGCCCTGCTGGGACTTGGGATCCTGCTGTTGCAATCCCCCCTGTGGCAGCTGGCACTCTGGTGCGCGGACGCCAGTCCCGAGGTCAGCCATTTTGGCAGTCAGTACTTTGCCATTCGTATCTGGTCGCAACCCCTGGCACTGGCCAATCTGGTGATGCTCGGTTGGTTATTGGGCCGAGGTCGCTCCAAGGCCGCCATGTGGCAGCTGATAGTCTCCAACCTCGCCAATATAGCCCTGGATCTGTTGTTTGTACTGGGATTCCATTGGGGCATAAGCGGCGCGGCCCTGGCCTCGGTGCTGGCGGACCTGTTTGCCTTTTTGCTATTGGCCGTCCTCACCCGCAGGGAATTGCTGGCCATCAACAGCCTCGCCCTCCCCAACTGGCATAGCCTGCAGCAGGGTATGGGCCAGCTGCTGCGGCTGAATCGGGATATTTTTATCCGCAGCCTGTGCCTGCAGGCCGCTTTCGCTTTTATGACCTTCAAGGGTGCGGGGTTGGGTGATGTGCAGCTGGCGGCCAATGCCGTGCTCTTGAACCTTTTGATGTTGATTGCTTATGCCCTGGATGGTATCGCCTACTACGCCGAAGTGCAGACGGGCAACGCCATAGGCCGACGTGACAATGCTGGTCTGCAGCAAGGTGTGGTGCTGGCCTTCTTTTGGTCAGCCGTGTTTGCCCTGCTGTTTTCTCTCACCTTTCTGCTGCTGGGCCCCTGGATGATAGCCCTGCTGACGGATATCACCGAGGTCAGAACCGAGGCCAATCGGCTGCTACCCTGGTTGATTGGCCTGCCCCTGCTGGCATTCGGCTGCTTCCTGTTTGATGGCGTCTATATCGGCGCCTCCAAGGGGCGGGTGATGCGCAACGGCATGCTGTTCGCCTGCGCCGGAGTATTTTTCCCCATCTGGTGGTTAAGTCAGGATTGGGGCAATGGGGCGCTGTGGCTGGCCCTGAGTGCCTTTATGTTGGCCCGCAGCCTGAGCCTGGGCGGGCATTATTTGCTGACCCGCCACAGCTTCGAACGGGCATAAAAAAACGCGGCCAAGGCCGCGTTTTCAATGGAGTTCATTCTTACTGGTAAGAGTGATCGCCGTGTTGGTGATCTGTCACGTCGCGTACACCGGACAGTTCGCCGGGGAACAGGTCCAGCAGTTGTTTCTCAATACCATCCTTGAGGGTCACGTCCACCATGGAACAACCGTTACAGCCACCGCCAAATTGCAGCACGGCCACACCCTCAGGGGTGATTTCCACCAGCATGACATTACCGCCATGGCTGGCCAGTTGAGGATTGATCTCTGATTGGATCACATACTCAATACGCTCAACCAGGGGAGCATCACCGGCCACCTTGCGCATCTTGGCATTGGGAGCCTTGAGAGTCAGCTGTGAACCCAGCTGATCGCTGACGAAATCTATACTGGCATCCTCGAGGAAGGGCGCGCTCTTTTCATCCACCATGGCGTTGAAACCATTGAACTCCAGTTCAATATCATCATCTTCCACTGCATCGGGAGGGCAGTAGGACACACCGCACTCGGCATGGGCCGTGCCGGGGCTGATAACGAATACGCGGATATTGGTGCCTTCTGGCTGATCGGCCAGCAACTTCACAAAGTGCGCCTGGGCGGCTTCGGAAATGGTAATCATGTAGAGCTTGCTCCCGGCAGGATAAACCTGAGTGAATTACTAAGAATTAGGCTTATCATACTCCCCTTGCCCGCCGGAGTGTAGTCCCAAGGCCCCGGAGCCGGGGCAAAAAGTCCCCAACAGCCGCGTCGCATTGGGTAGCGCCGGACATAGCGGTTGGCATACACCATCCCAAGCTGTTAATTTAAAAGCCATTACAAATACAAAAATAGAAATTCGCCATGAATTCAAGCCTGTTTCGTCGCGTCCTGCTGCTCTGTGGTCTGTTGCTGCCCTTGGGTTTAGTAGCGGCTCAGGACAAAACTGACTCCCTGGAAGCCTATTTGGGCTACCCCCTGGGCTCCTGGCATCTGCGCCACGACCAGATTAACGGCTACCTCAAGCAGTTGGCTGCCAACAGCGACAGGGTGTCACTGGAAAGCACCGGCTTCAGCCATGAGCACAGGGAGCAGCTGACCGCGGTCATCACCTCACCCACCAACCAGGCCAGGTTGGCGCAGATCCTCGCCAATCGCAGTCGGGTCAAACAAGGAACGGCGGAGCAGGATCTGTTGATAATCTGGTTGGCCTATTCCATCCATGGCGACGAGGCCAGTGGGGCCCACGCTGCCCTGGCGCTGGCCCAGCAACTGGCGCAAAGCCGGGAGCAATGGGTACAGGAGCTGCTAACCCAGGCGGTGGTGCTGATTACACCCACCCAGAATCCGGATGGCTTCGATCGTTTCTCCACCTGGGCCAACGGCAATGCCGGACTCAATCCGGTCAGCGACGAGGAGCACAGGGAGCATATGCAGGCCTGGCCCGGTGGGCGTTACAATCATTTCCTGGCCGATCTTAACCGTGATTGGCTGTTCCTGCGCCAACCCGAAACCCGTGGCCGGATAGCCCTGTTCCACAAGTGGCAACCCCATCTGGTGTGCGACTTCCACGAAATGGGCCACAACCAGAGCTATTTCTTCCAACCCGGGGTACCGGAACGCACCCATCCCCTGACCTCGAAACGCAATCAGGAACTGACCGATAAGCTGGCCAATTTCCACCGCCGGGCTTTGGACGGCCGTAAACAGCCTTATTTCAGCCGCCAGTCCTTCGATGATTTTTTCTATGGCAAGGGCTCCACCTACCCCGACATCAACGGCGCCGTGGGCATGCTGTTTGAACAGGCCAGTGCCCGAGGCCAGATACAGGATTCAAATTTCGGCCCCGTCAGCCTGCAACAGGCCATTGGCAATCACCTGACGACCTCCGTCTCCAGCCTGCAGGGCGCCCTCGCGCTGAAAGCCGAGCTGCTCGATTACCAACGCGCCTTCTACCGCGGCAAACGCAATCTGGGGCGCAGCGGCAAACTCCTGTCGACCCGGGGTGACGGCGCCGCCAGGGATGACCTTGCCACACTGCTCAGGCAACATCAGGTGCAATACTCATACCTGCGCCAGGACATCAGGGAAGACAAAAAGGTCTTCCGCGCCATGGACAGCCTGTTTGTTCCCGACGAGCAACCTCAGTCGGCGCTGCTGGCTGCGCTGTTCGATCAGCGTACCGAATTTGCCGATGCCACCTTCTACGATGTGTCGGCCTGGGACCTGGCTTCGGCCTACAACCTGGCAGTTGAAAACGACTTTCGTCCCGAGTGGGAACAGCTGAGCGAGTTGCCGCTGTTGCCCCCCAGGTTCGAACCAAGCGACGCCGCCGTCGCCCTGCTGCTGGACTGGCGTCAGGGCAACGCCGCAGCGGCGCTGGCAAAATTACAGGCCAGGGGCGTCAGAGTGAGAGTCGCCTCCAAACCCTTCACCCAGAGACAGTCGGGTCGCAACCGGGAATATGGCCCGGGCACCCTGCTGATACTGCTGCAACAACCGGGATTTGAAGCCGGTGAAATACAGGCCCTGACGCAGCAACTGGCGCACCAATTTGGACTGCCACTGGAGCAGAGCCTCTCGGCCCAGGCCATGGTCGGCGCCGATCTCGGCAGCGATGACTTTTATCCGCTCACCCCCATCAAACCTCTGCTGGTGAGTGGCCGTGGCAGTGAACCCACAGAAGTGGGCGAACTCTGGCAATACCTGGACACCCGGATTGGCATCCCCACGCCCCTGGTGGACAGCGATCGTCTGGAGAAGGTCAGCCTGGAAAACTACAGCCATCTGCTGCTCGCCGACGGTGACTATATGCATCTGGATGAGGATGTTGGCCGCAAACTGGCCAACTTTGTCAACGCCGGCGGAGTCATCATTGCCCAGAAGGGTGCCCTGATCTGGCTTAAGAAACGTAACCTGCTGCGCACCGATGTCAGGGAGGATCGCTTCTTCCTGCAGCAGTTCAGCACCGCGGAACTGAGCTGGGAAGACAGGGAAAGCTTCAAGGCTCGCCAGGCCATTGGTGGCGCCATCCTTGAGTGGCAACTCGATCCCCTGCACCCCTTGAGCTGGGGCCTTGGCAGCGCCAGCCTTCCTGTGATGAAAAATCAGGTGCTGGGACTGGCGGACAGCAGCGATCCCTTTGTGGAAGCCGCCCATTACCGGGATCCGCCGCTGCGCAACGGTTTCCTGGCTCCCGAGTATGGCCGCGCCTTTGGCGGCACCACGACCATGGTGGCCGAACCCCGGGGCAAAGGTGCCGTGGTCGCCCTGGCCGATAATCTCATGTTCCGCAATGTCTGGCTTGGCGCCGAGCGTGTCTATGCCAATGCCTTGTTTTTCCTGCCCGTGGCCCTGGGCAATTAATCGGACAGCACCTCTGACAACAGGCCCGGCGCTTCGGCCCGGGCCAAACACCAGACCTGTACCGCCACACCTGAGCCCCGAAACAAGGCGGCGATTTCCCGCGCCGTGGCTCCCGTGGTCACCACATCATCCACCAGGGCAATGCGCTGCCAGGGGCAAGGCCGGTTCAAACTGAAAGCATTTGCCAGGTTGCGCCTGCGGGCCTTGCCATCAAGTCCTTCCTGGGGCCGGGTATCCAGGCAACGACTCACCAGACTATCGTCCAGGGGCAAGCCACTGTAGCGGGCCAGTTCGGCGGCAATCAGCCAGGCTTGGTTAAAACCCCGGCTGCGTTGCCGCTTGGGATGCAAGGGCACGGGCACCAACACCTGGGGCAATTGGATCAGCCCAAGCAGGCTCAATCTGTGGGCCCTTTGCCACAGAAGCTGACACAACACCGCCAGGGGAGCCAGTTGCTGCCTGTGCTTGATGGCAGCAATCACACTGCCCAGGCCATGGTGATAGCTGGCAGGTGCCACCACGGCCAGGGTATCAAGCCTTTGACAGCTGCCACAGAAGCCGGATTCCTGCAGCAAACCACGACCGCAACCCAGGCATACGGGTCCCTGATAGAGGGTGCTGGCGAGACAGGTATCGCACAACCCGGTATGTTCGGCCGGGATAGACAGATGACAGAGCAGACAACGGTTGGGTAAACTAGCGCTGAGCCAGGCGCCCAGCCGCCGCAGTGTATCTAATTTCATGTTTCTTCCCTGAACCCCGAGAGGCCGCAGTGCAAGCTTCCCTTCATAGCGACATTTTTGGCGATGGTCCGCCGCTGGTATTGCTCCATGGCTGGGGCATGAACGGTAAGGTGTTTTCGCCCCTGCAACAGGCCTTGTCCAAGTATAAGGTGCACTGTGTCGATCTGCCGGGCTTTGGTTTGAGCCCCGCCATAAAAGGTGATCTCGATGCCTGGGTCGATGCCCTGATGGCCATGGCGCCCGCCGATGCCGTGTGGGCCGGTTGGTCTCTGGGTGGCCTGGTCGCCACCCGGGCGGCACAAAGGCACCCGCAGCGACTGGCGGGCCTTATCACCATTGCCAGCTCACCCTGCTTTATGGCCAGGGAGCAGGAAGCCTGGCCCGGCATAGCGCCCAAGGTATTGGCACAGTTTGAAGCGGAATTGCAGCAGGATCTGCCCCGCACCATTGAAAGGTTCCTGGCCATCCAGGCCATGGGCAGCGACAGCGCCAGGGAAGACATCAAACGCATTAAGGAACTGGTATTATCGCGGCCATTACCCCAGGCTTCGGCGTTGGCCCAGGGCCTGAGCATGTTGGAGCAGGTTGATCTCAGACCGGGACTGGCCACCATGGACCTGCCCTGGCTGCGGATCTGGGGCCGCCTCGACGGCCTGGTGCCCAGAAGGATGATGGGCCAGCTGCCTTCAAATTCCATCACCGAAGACAAGATTCTGGCCAAGGCGTCACACGCCCCGTTTATCTCCCACGGCGATGAATTTGTGCTCTGTGTAACCGATTGGCTCGACAGACTTTATTCCGGCAAAGAAAGCGGCTAATATTTAACCAGAATTCTTAGCAGGACGCCTTCCTATGCTGCTTGTCAGTCACTACCCCCAGGTTCCGCTCGCGACATCCAATGCCGCGACCGACGCCGCTCGGGTAGACAGTCAGCTGCGTCCTCCCATCATCCCCCCAAGCGAAACCACCAAGGGCCATGAAGAGCGTGCCTTTAACCCGCAACATGAGCGCACCGCAGATGAGCCCCAGATCCAGTCACGGCTGCAGCAGCGGGTCGAGGAAAGGCAGCAACAACATCAGGGCTCGCAACAGGAACAGCAGCAGCGCCAAGCCGGTGAACAGCAGCAAAACCGCCAGGCGCCACCACGGTCGCTGAAAATACCGGCCAAACAACATGCGGCCCTGTCACGCAAAGACATCAAGGTGCGCAGCGAAACCCGCAGCCCCCAGCCCAAGGCCAATCAGGGCACCAGCCCCCAGGCCGGTATGCCGGAGCAGTTCTACCGCGCCATTGCCGCCCATGTAAGCGAGTTCTACGCCGGGCGCACCGCTCCGGAGGAAGAGCCGGCGCTGTCGGCCTGGATCTGAACTGCCATAAAAGTAAAAACGCAGCCGAGGCTGCGTTTTTTCATACCCTTTAGGTATCAGGACTTTTTCAGCTTGGCGAAGGCATCGGCAAAGGCATTGCCCATGGCGGCGTTGGCCGGTTGCGGCTTGCTGCCCTGGCGTTGACCGCCTTTTGGCTGGCCACCACGCGGGTTGGGCTGCCCCCCCTTGTGCTGTTGTGGCTTGGCGCTCTTGACCTCGGGCTTCTCGTCGAGGCGCATGGTCAGGCCGATACGCTTGCGCTCCACATCCACTTCCATCACCTTGACCTTGACCACGTCACCGGCCTTGACCACTGTGTGGGGATCGCTGACAAACTTGTCCGCCAGGGACGAAATATGCACCAGACCATCCTGGTGCACACCTATGTCCACAAAGGCGCCGAAGTTGGTGACATTGGTGACCACGCCTTCAAGGATCATCTCAGGCTTAAGATCGCGGATTTCATGGACCCCGTCCTTGAACTGGGCGGTCTTGAACTCACCCCGGGGATCGCGACCCGGCTTATCCAACTCCCGCAAAATGTCGGTGATGGTCGGCAAACCGAATTCCTCGGTAACAAAATCCTTGGGATTGATGCCACGGATAAGCTCGGTGTTACCTATCAGGCTGTCGATGGCCAGGGACTTGGCGGCGGCAATGCGCTGCACCAGGGAATAGGTCTCGGGGTGTACCGCCGAGGCATCGAGTGGGTTATCCCCATCCCGGATCCGCAGGAAGCCGGCGGCCTGTTCAAAGGCCTTGGGGCCAAGGCGCGGCACCTTGAGCAATTCCTTGCGGTTTTTAAACTGACCGTGCTCATCACGGTAATCCACCAGATTCTTGGCCAGGGTCTTGTTGAGACCGGACACCTGACTGAGCAGTGGCACCGAGGCCATGTTGAGATCGACGCCGACGCTGTTTACACAATCTTCCACCACCGCTTCCAGGGAGTGCGACAGCAGACTCTGACTGACATCGTGCTGATACTGACCCACGCCGATGGACTTGGGCTCAATCTTCACCAACTCGGCCAGAGGATCCTGCAGGCGCCGGGCGATGGACACGGCACCGCGAATGGACACGTCGAGATCCGGGAATTCATTGGCCGCCAGCTCAGAGGCCGAATACACGGACGCACCGGCCTCGCTGACCATGACCTTGGTCAGGCCCGGATGGGTGTCGCGCAGGCTGGCGATAAGCTCGCCCGCCAGCTTATCGGTTTCACGGGAGGCGGTGCCGTTACCCACGGCAATCAGTTCCACCTTGTACATGGTCACCAGGTTCGCCAATGTGCGCAGCGACTTGTCCCACTGGTTTTGGGGCTCATGGGGGAACACTGTGGTGTGGGCCACCAGTTTGCCTGTGTCGTTGACCACGGCCACCTTAACCCCGGTGCGCAGCCCGGGATCCAGCCCCAGGGTGGCCTTGGAACCTGCAGGCGCCGCCATCAGCAGATCGCCGAGGTTGCGGGCGAATACCTTGATGGCATCCAACTCAGCCACTTCGCGCATCCGCGATACAAATTCGGTTTCCATTTGCAGCGAAATCTTGATGCGCCAGGTGGCGGTCACCACAGACTTGAGCCACATATCCACGGCGCAGCTGCCAAGTTTAAGCCCAAGATGATCGGCAATAATGACTTCGCAATAACTGCCGCTGCCGGGCTCGGCTCCGGGATCGGCATTCATCGACAGGCTGAGTATGCCCTCGTTGCGGCCCCGCAGCATGGCCAGCGCCCTGTGTGACGGTACCTTGGCCATGGGCTCGCTGTGCTCAAAATAATCTCGGAACTTGGCACCTTCCTTTTCCTTGCCCGTCATCACCCGGCTCTCGATCACCGCGCTGTGTTCCAGCTGCTCACGCACCTTGCGCAGCAGTTCGGCATCTTCGGCAAAACGCTCCATCAGGATATAACGGGCACCATCAAGCACGGCGCGGGCATCGGCAAATCCGGCCTCGGCCTGGATAAAGGCGGCGGCTTCGGCTTCGGGATCGACAGCGACGTCGCCCCGGGCGGCCAGCAGTTTATCGGCCAGAGGTTCAAGACCGGCTTCAATGGCAATCTGGCCCTTGGTGCGACGCTTGGGCTTGTAGGGCAGATACAGATCTTCAAGACGGGTCTTGTTGTCGGCGGCATTGATGGCGGCCTTAAGTTCAGGGGTCAACTTGCCCTGGGCCTCAATGGAGGACAGGATCACCTGGCGGCGATCGGCCAGCTCACGCAAATAGCCCAGGCGACTGAACAGGTTACGCAACTGGGTGTCATCCAGGCCACCGGTCACTTCTTTACGGTAACGGGCGATAAAGGGCACTGTGGCGCCTTCATCCAGCAGGGCTATGGTGGCATTGACCTGTTGCTCGCGAACACTCAGTTCGTCGGCAATAATCCGCGCTATATCAGACATAATCAGTTAAAAATTCCATTGCAAATGCGTTGGCCCAAAGATACCACAGCCAGGGAGACCGGGCATGCCTGGGCGGTGAAAACCGGGCTTTTCGACGAAAAACTTCCCCCGGCCGGTTCAATCTTCCGGTTCGAAGGCTTGGTAACGGATGCAGTTAATAAACCATTCCTTGCGCCCCGACGGGGTCTGGACGCTGATTTCATCGTCCACCTGCTTGCCTATCAGCGCCCGCGCCATGGGGGAGTCTATGGTGATGTAACCCTTCTCGGTGTCGATTTCATCCTTGCCAACGATACGATAGCGCACCACAGTGCCCTCGTCGTTTTCCAGCTCCACCCAGGCACCGAAGAACACCTTGCCTTCCTGCTGCGGGGAATAGTCCACTATCTTGAGTTCTTCCAGACGTTTGAGCAGGTAACGTACCCGGCTGTCTATCTGGCGCAGCAATCGCTTGTTATAGGTGTAGTCGGCATTTTCCGAGCGATCGCCCTGGGCGGCTGCTTCCTGTACCTTGAGGGTGATCTCGGGGCGGTATTCCTTCCAAAGATACTTGAGCTCTTTGTCCAGAGTTTCCCAGCCCTTACGGGTAATGAGATGGGCTTTTTTTGTCATGGGGCAGCAGAATTCTGAATTGATTCGCAATGCCTGAGGTTATACCAGAGCCGGGGATGGGATCAAAGCCGCCGGCTTATGCTTGGTTACAATTTACCGTTTCAGAGTCAGGATCACTGCCTTTCCAATAAAATTCACTATAATTCATTGTGTTGTATCCGGCTTTCAGCTGGAGCAAGCCCGGGATGCAAACAGGCGTCAAATGCGCCACTCTGGTCAGGCGCAGATAATTGCGGCTATAGTAACGCTTTCAATATCAGCCAGTTGTTCAGGTTTTACCGGCCCCCGGCCGGACACAAGGATTTGCCATGGGACAAGAAACCTCGAAAATTCTCGTTGTCGATGATGATATGCGCCTGCGGGCCCTGCTGGAGCGTTATCTGGTCGAGCAAGGTTATCAGGTGCGCAGCGCCGCCAATGCGGAGCAGATGGACCGTCTGTTGGAAAGGGAGAATTTTCATCTGCTGGTGCTGGATCTGATGTTGCCCGGCGAAGATGGCCTGTCCATCTGCCGCCGCCTGCGTCAGCAGGAAAATCCCATCCCCATTGTCATGCTGACCGCCAAGGGTGACGAGGTGGACAGGATCATAGGCCTGGAACTCGGTGCCGATGACTACCTGCCCAAACCCTTCAATCCGCGGGAACTGCTGGCGCGGATCAAGGCCGTAATGCGGCGTCAAACCACGGAAATCCCCGGCGCTCCGGCGCAACAGGAAGAGGAAATCGCCTTCGGCGAATTCAGGCTCAATCTGGCAACCCGCGAGATGTACCATGGCGATGAGGCCATTTCCCTCACCAGCGGTGAATTTGCGGTACTCAAGGTGCTGGTCACCCACCCCAGGGAACCCCTGTCACGGGATAAGCTGATGAACCTGGCCCGGGGCCGGGATTACTCGGCGCTGGAGCGTTCCATCGATGTGCAGGTATCACGCCTGCGACGTCTGATAGAGAAAGATCCTGCCAATCCCCGCTATATCCAGACCGTTTGGGGCCTTGGCTATGTGTTTGTGCCCGATGGCACGGCGCGGCGCTGAGCCGGAGCAGTAGATGAATCACTCCTGGTGGCAGCGCCTGCTGCCCCGCAGTGCCTTCAGCCAGACAGTGATGCTGATTGGCTGTTTGTTGCTGATAAACCAATTGGTGTCTTACGTTTCGGTCGCCCTCTACGTGATCAAACCCAGCTATCAGCAAATTAACCAGCTGATTGCCCGCCAGGTCAGTTTTCTGTTTGCCGACGGCATAGAGTTGGGCCGCGAACACCTGACGGTTGTCGATGCCCTCAATGCCAAGGTCAAAGACGACAGCATGAAGGTGTATAACCAGAAGCAGGCCCGGGAAGCCGGGGTCGAGCAGGCAACCTACTATGGTCTGCTGTCAAACCAGATGTCCGACTATCTGGGCGGCAAGGCCGAGGTGCGCATTACCCAGGGCGAGACGCTGCAAATTTGGATCCGGCCGCCCCAGGCCCCCGCCCTGTGGATCCGGGTACCACTGACCGGCTTCAACGAGATGGCGCTGTCTCCCCTGACTTTGTATCTGATGGTGATCGGCGCCCTGAGTGTGGCCGGTGGCTGGTTATTTGCCCGCAAGCAAAACAAACCCCTGAAGGCCCTGCAACAGGCCGCCATGGCGGTATCGAGGGGGGATTTTCCGGAGCCGCTGGCCCTGCGCGGCTCAAGCGAAATTGTTGAAGTGACCAATGCCTTCAACCAGATGTCCCACAGCATGAAGCAATTGGAGCAGGACAGGGCCTTGCTGATGGCCGGTATTTCCCACGACCTGCGCACCCCTTTGACCCGGATCCGACTTGCATCTGAGATGATGGTCGATGAAGACGCCTACCTGAAGGACGGCATTGTGGCCGACATTGAGGACATGGACGCCATCATCAACCAATTTATCGCTTATATCCGCCAGGATCAGGAAGCGGTGCGGGAGCTTATACCCCTAAACCCTTTAATCCAGGAGTTGGCCCAGGCCGAGTCGAAACGCGACGGCACCATAGAGCTGGCACTGACCGACTGCCCGGAGATCCCCATGCAGGCCATTGCCATCAAACGGGTCTTGGGAAATCTGGTGGAAAACGCCTTTCGCTACGGCAATGGTTGGGTGCGGATTTCTTCCCTGTTCGACGGTCGCCGGGTCGGCTTTGCGGTGGAAGATAATGGCCCCGGCATTCCCGAGCAGCAGATCCCCAAGTTGTTTCAACCTTTCACCCAGGGCGACAGCGCCCGTGGCAGCGTCGGCTCCGGTCTGGGACTGGCCATCATCAAGCGCATAGTGGACAGGCACCAGGGCAGGGTCAGCCTGAGTAACAGGCCGGAAGGCGGCCTGCGGGCCGAGGTTTGGCTGCCACTGGAATGACAATCTAGTCGTCATCAATCTGTCATCTTAACGTCATATGCTGGCGCCGACTCAGGCACTTTGACTACGGCGTAATCAAGATGAAGATTTCCACCCTATCCCTGACTGCATCCGCCATTTTACTGGTGTTGGCGGCCACCCTGGCCGGCATAGTGCTCTGGAGCAGTGAGCAGCGCCAGCAACTGGAATTACAGGGCCAAACCCTGGAGCAGATACAGCGCAGCTTTCTGGTGGAAGTACGCCGCGAATTGGAACACTACCTTGACAGCGGCGATGCCAGCCAACTGGAGTCGGCCCGCAGCCAGCTGCAACAGATGCAGGTCAGCATAGCCGAGGTGGACAATCCGGCAGCCACAGAGCTCAGCCAATTGCTGAAACACTTTGCCGATGAACTGAACACCAAATACCGCGCCGCCGGCAAGCTGTCGGGCAATCCCAGGCAACTGCTGGCCCACGCCGAAACCGAGCTGCTGGACTTCAACCGTCGTCTGGCGGACTACGGTACCCAGGGCCTGACCATCAACGAGCCCCTGGCCCGGAAATACCTTGCCCTGAGCAGCACCCTGCCCCCGCTGGTTTACCAACTGTCTCAACTGAGTGAAGGCTATCTGATTGGCAAAGATCAACGCCTGCAGGGGATACTGGCCACCAAACTCGATGAACTGGACGCCTGGCGCCAAAGCCTGTCGCAGCTTGCCGATATCGGCATTTACCGGGTGGAGGAAGTGGATGAGTTTGCCCTTGGCGAGCAGGAAGCGGAAAAAACCGAGGTAGGGGCCGAGTACCGCAGCGAGCTGCTAAGTCTGAGCCAAAGATACCGACGCGAGATAGACAACACCCATCAACTACTGGCCAATAACCAGCAGATCCAGGCCGACCTGATGCAGGCCATTGCCAACAGCGAGACCCTGCTGCTGGCCCTGAGCGAAAGCCAGGAGCAACGCAACACCAAGCTGAAACAGGAAATGCAGCTGATACTCTACGCCATAGTGTCAGTGCTGGCGCTGTTTGCCCTGGTCTACCTGGTGTTGCAACAGCGACGGGTGGTGAAACCCTTGAAGCGACTCAATCTGGCATTCGGACGCCTGACCGAGAGCAACCAACGCGAGCGGTTGCAGATCCAAAGTCGCTGCGAAACCGGACAAATAGCCGAGCATTTCAATCGCCTGCTGGACAATTTTGAACAGCAGGATGAACAGCAACGCGGGCGTATTTCCGACGTTTCCCAATCCCTTGGACAGCTGGTGAGCCAGATTGGCGGCCTGGCCAAAAACAGTGAGGCCACAGAGCAGATAGTGAATGAGGCTCTGAGTCGCACCGCCGCCCTGCGCGAACTGGCCCAGGAGGTCAGCAGCACGTCCCACAAAGTTGCCGAAGATGCCAGCGGCACCATGGAGCAGATGCGCCAAAGTCAGGCCCAGGCGGAAGCCGTGCTGGCGGCCACCCAGGACTCCCACGACGCGGTCCGGCGCTGCCATGAGTCATTGGCGGGCCTGAGCGGCTCAGTCAGTGATGTGTCCAAGATCATTGATGTCATAGGCAATATTGCCGAACAGACCAACCTGCTGGCCCTTAACGCCGCCATCGAGGCGGCCCGGGCCGGCGAACAGGGACGGGGTTTTGCCGTGGTGGCCGACGAGGTGCGTAACCTGTCACAGCGGACCCAAAGTTCGCTGCAGGAGATCCTCGCCATCCTGGGACAACTGACGACAGCCAACGAGGCCCTGTCCCACACGGTTGAGGGCATTGAACAGACCACCGACAGCCAGCACCAACGTGCCGGTCAATTGCTCCAGTTAGCGCAAGCGGTACAGCAACAGGCCAACGGCATGGCCCAAACCGCTGGGCAGGGGGTCAGCAATGCCGGTTTGCAGCTCAATTATCTGGATGAATTCGTGCAGGCCATGGAAGCGTTGCGCGCCCAGTCACTGGCGGCCTCAAGGCAGAGTCAGACTATAGCTAGCGAAGTGGCCGACAGCGTGGCCCGCATAGAAGACAGCCTGAGCGGCGGCGCCCAGGCTGTATAAGGGATCAGAGGGCAGCAAGCATCACTTCGGCCTTGCTGACCTCAAATGCCTTGGGTGCTTCCACGTTCAGCACCTTGACCACACCGTCTTCCACCAGCATGGCATAACGCTGGGAACGCAGGCCACCGAAGGCACCGGTTTCCATTTCCAGCCCCATGGCCTTGGTGAAGCTGCCGTCACCATCGGCCAGCATCATGATTTCGCTGGCGTTCTGGGCATCTCCCCAGGCCTTCATCACGAAGGCATCATTGATAGCCACGCAGGCAATAAAATCAATACCTTTGGCCTTGAACTGATCGGCCAAGACCACGTAACCGGGCAGGTGTGCTGCGGAACAGGTGGGGGTAAAGGCGCCGGGTACGGCAAAGAGAATCGCTTTCTTGCCGGCAAACAGGCTGGCAACATCGTGGGTAACCATGCCATCGGCGGTCAGTTGGCTCAGGCTGAGTGCCGGCAGTTTATGTCCTTGCTGAATCATGGGTAAATTCCTTAGGGTAAATGGATCTCAAGTATGCTACCCCCTTTGGCAAGGCGCAAACACGGAGAAAAACAAGGGAAATAGCCAACCGGATCGGCAGCGGGATAAAGGGCATAAAATGAAAATGCCCCGCATTGGCAGGGCATTGTTACTCAGGGCTGGATATTACTCGGCTGCACGGCGGTGTTTGGCCATGTCGGCATCCACCAGTTCCTGATTTTCTATGCTGAGCCTGCCGTAGGCCGTCAGTTCAGGCTTTTCTTCCTTTTGTTCATCAATCAACTGCTCAAGCAGCGGCTTGAAAGCCTGACCTTGCTGCTCATCCAGCATGCCGTTGACATCCTGATAGGTAAGCCAGGCCGCGTAGGCGACGATGGCGTAGAAAATTTGCCGTTTCATGACACTAATCCTTTGAACTCTCGCGTTACTCTTACTCGGGTCCGATCGATCTTTTTGCCGATCTGGGGCTGATCTTTATTTAAAAAATCAATGGTTTCAATAGCTGTTTTTTTGACCAGTCAAAAGATTGACTAAATTGGCCCGGCATTTGCAGTGGGCTGTATTACATTTCAATGGGTTAGCGAAATCGGCCAAAAATTTGCGCCGCATATTTTTTTGGAATTTTTTTCTATAAGCAATAGATAAATTGCTATATCTGGCTATAAACTGCCCAATCCGGGCAATTCAACGACCATATCAACTGCCAGGACACTGCAATAAGGACTATTTTCATGCCGCAACTCAGCGCGGAACAACTGGTACAGGGTCAACTGGATGCCTACAACGCCCATGATTTGGAAGGCTTTCTGACCTTCTTCAGCGACGATGTGCGCCTGTATCGACCACCGGCGACAACGCCGATACTCTCGGGCAAAGCCGAATTTGGCCACTTCTATGCCAGCGAGCGCTTCAATGTGCCGACGCTGAGGGCCGAGGTGGTCAAGCGCATGGTGGCCGGCAACAAGGTCATAGATCAGGAACTGATTTTCGGTTTGGGAGATGAGCCGCGCCAGGTCATGGTGGTGTTCGAAATCAAGGCCGGTCTGATCCACAGTATGTGGAGCTTTGCCGCGGATCAGGAGCAGGGTTGATCCCATCTGGACGAAATTCAAATAAGGACATGAAAATGACTGACTATCCCCGCCTGCGCAGTCCAAGATTGCTGCTGCGGGCCTTTCAGCACTCTGACTTGACCGCCTTTACCGCCTACCGGGCCGAACCCGATATCGCCCGCTATCAAAGCTGGTCCAGCTACAGTCTGGCCGATGCCGAGCGCCTGTATGATGGGATGCAGGGGTTGGCCTTTGCGACACCGGGGTGCTGGTACCAGATAGCCTTGGCCAATCCGGATACCGATGAATTACTGGGTGATTTGGCGCTGCATTTTATCGATGAAGCCCAGGTGGAGTTGGGATTTACCCTGTCGGCGGCCGCCCAAGGTAAGGGACTGGCTACTGAAGCCGTCAACACCATACTGAGTTACCTGTTCGATACTCTGGGCAAACACAGGGTTATCGCAGTTACCGATGCGCATAATGCCGCTGCGGCCCAATTGCTGGAGCGCTGCGGCTTTCGTCGCGAAGCACACTGGATAGATAACGTGTTTTTCAAGGGTGCCTGGGGCAGTGAGTATCAATACGCCATCCTGGCCAGTGAATGGCCCTGAACACAGACCTGCGGCACAGAAAGGCTGAGCGCAACCAGCGCTCAGCCTTGGCAGATGTCATCCCGGATAAGAAGCCTTTCTCACTGGGCCTGTTTCCCGAATATTGAAGGGTCCGTTACTCAAGGTCCAGGCAAGGACGACTGTTACCGGAATGACTGAGGCTTACCACATTTCCCACAGGGTGGACTCGGCCGCCTCCTCAACCGAGTCGGGCAACTGGCTGAAGAAGTCCAGCTGGGTCAGACGCTCCACTTCATCCACTGTGGTAATGAACTGGGGCAGTTCGCTGGAAGACACGCTGCGGTGCGGCACGATAAAGGCAATGGCATCGTTGTAGTAAGGATCCAAAATCACCTTATAGAAGGCATTGGGAATATAGACACCGTTGCCTACATAGGTCTCATTGCCATCCCAGATGGGGCCGGAAACCACATACAGCTCCTCGTAGGTATTGGCCCATTCACGCACCTTTTCCTCCAGCGCCTTCCAACCACCGCGGTTAAATCCCGGCAGCTGTGGTGACATGTTGGACATCAAGAAGCTCTGTTTCATGGACTCCTCGGTAAAATCCATGGTGCCAGAGGGCGCCAGATGGCCGCGATCATAGCCGGTGCTGCTGTAGTCCGAGCTCAACGAGCGATAGGCCTCCGGCAACTCCTTGTCGGTGGTAAAGCTGTTGGAACGCTCGAAAAAGGCATTCACGCTGGCGGCAGTGATATGGTAAGCCACCCAGTCGGCAACCTTGTTCTGGTAGTTGTAACCCACGGCGTAACCGTCACGGCACAGTTGCTGATCGCTTTGCCCCGGCGTGCCTTTTTCAAGGTGCTGGTGACAGGCAGCAGCGGCCTGGGCCGATAACATCAGGCCCAACAGGCCAATCAAGTAGTGTTTCATGGTATTAACCCCTTTTGATTTTATTGTTTACCGCACCGAATCCCAAAAACTGAATCAATACAGCATGTTGCAGCATTGTTAAGCTGCGGAGCGGATGTTAACAAAGCACTGTGTCAGCTAGAAGTCTGATGTCTGAAAAAACAGCAGAGACCGAGAAAAATCCTCGAAGCGGGAGCTGCAACACTGGTTTAACGCACAGGATGCAGTGACGGGCAGCCAAAAGCGGCGCAAAAGCCCTTGCCTGGGCGCCGTGGCACAGTAGTATGGCCAAAGTCCCTGTTTTAGGAGCCTTGCCATGGCCAACATTATCCTGGTCGCCAACCTCAACTGTGATCGCCTGTTGCTGCTCGACAAACCGCTGCACACGGGTGGACGCTTTCATTACCGGGATGGTGGCCAAAGATTGGGCGGTGGCGGCGCCAATACCGGATTGGGTCTGGTGTGGGCCGGCCACAGGGTCGCTCTGGTCAGCCAGGTGGGGCGTGATGATATAGGTGATTGGCTGCTGGCGGAAACCAGCACCCAGGGCATAGATTGTCATATGATCCAGCGCCGCCCAGGCAATACCTGCGAGATGCTGCTGGTAATGACGCCGGACGGTGAACGCACCATAATCCGCCCCCAAAGGCCGGTTTTCGAGCTGCCGGCGCCGCCCCGCTGGCAACGCTGGGACGCCCTCTATATCAACTCCTCCGCCGAAGGGGCCGCCAGCTGGGCCAGGACAGCCCTGCCCCATTGCCTGGTGGTGGCGCAATTGGCCAAGGATGACAGGGAAAGGCCCTGCCACCTGTTGCTGGCCTCGGCCACGGATCTCAATGGCCGCACCGAGCTACCCCTGTGGCAATACGCCCAATCCATTGCCGGCGACAGCCTGCGCTACCTGGTGGTGACCGAGGGTGACAAGGGGGCATGCGTTTACAGCGGCGACGGCTGTCGGCGGGTACCAGCCCGCCCCGCCAGGGTGGTGGATACCACGGGGGCCGGTGATGCCTATGCCGCCGGCTTGATCCATGGTCTGTGCCGCAACATGACCATAGTGGACGCCATGGCCGAAGCGGCCATCTGGGCAGCGTTTGCGGTCGAAAGTGAGAGCTCCACCCCGGGAACGGCGCTGCAACAGTATCTCGACGAGCAAGCAAACGCGCTAAGCAAGTGATGTCATAAAGCTGACATCTGCATGTCATCTGCCTGCAATCCCAGCGCCTTAATATTCCGGGTCATCAACCGCAGGTTAGCTGTTCCCTGAACCTTCCCATTTGTCAGTTGTTTGCTTGTTTTGATACCCCGCCCTGTGCGGGGATTTTTTTTATAAACCCTGCCATTTCATGCACAAGGCGTCTTTGTGCATTAGTATGAGATCACCGGTTTGCAATAAACACCCCGGAGGCGCAATTGGGGAACTCGGTCTTGAATGAAAAGCGCAGATTCATCTGGCTGCTGACTTTGTTACTGGTCACCGCCTTTCTGGCCACCAGCGGCATCAGTTACAAGGTTGCCCACGATTCGCTCAGCCAACAGGTAGAGCAGAACACCCTGCCGCTGACCAGCGACAACATCTATTCGGAAATCCAGCAGGATTTGCTGCGGCCTATCTTTATTTCCTCGCTGATGGCCCAGGACACCTTTGTCCGTGACTGGACCCTGGCCAGGGAGCAGGATCCGGATAAGCTGGTGCGCTACCTCAAGGAAATCCAGGAGCGTTACGGCACAGTCACCAGCTTCTTTGTCTCCGAAGCCAGCCGTAACTACTACCACTCCAGCGGCATACTGAAAAAAATCCAGGACACCAATCCCCAGGACGCCTGGTATTTCCGGGTCCGCTCCCTGCCCGAAAGCGAACCCTACGAGATCAACATAGATGCGGACACCGCAGACCGCAGCAAGACCACAGTGTTCGTTAACTACAAGGTATTTGATTTTGAAGGCCGCTTTATTGGCGTCACCGGTGTCGGACTGGCGGTGGAGAAGGTCAAGGCCCTGATCGAGCTGTACCAGCAACGCTACAACCGGGTGGTGTACTTCTGCGATCGCGAGGGGGACATTACCCTGTCTGGCCCGGGTTATCGGGGTCAGGCAAGCCTGCAACACACCTATGGTTTGGATAAACTGGCCACCCGCATACTCACCAGCCCCAGCGGCAATTTCAGTTACGAACGCGAAGGCAAAACGGTATACCTCAACAGTCGCCTGGTGCCCGAGTTTAAATGGTTCCTGATTGTGGAACAGGAAGAGTCCCAGGGGGAGCAGGAACTGCTCAATACCTTCTGGGGCAATATGGGCCTGAGCCTGGTGGTTACTCTGGGTATACTGCTGATCGCCAATATGACCCTGGGTCGTTACCAGCGCCGGCTGGAACACATGGCATCTACCGACAAGCTGACCGGTACCGCCAACCGCCAGGTGTTTGAGGAATATTTTGATCAGGCGCTCTTGCAGGCCAAGGCCAATTCCAGCGCCCTGAGCATACTGCTGCTGGACATAGATCACTTCAAGCAGATCAACGATACCCACGGTCACAGCATGGGCGATCTGGTGCTCAAGACGGTCGCCAGCCTGATCCAGGACACACTGCTGGATGACGAAATACTCTGTCGCTGGGGCGGAGAGGAATTCCTGTTACTGACCCATCAGGACATGGTGCAGGCCAGTGAGCGGGCCGAGTTGTTGCGTGAGCGCATTGCCAACCGCCGGCTCAAGGTCAACGGCCACGACATCGACATCCGGGTCAGCATCGGCGTCGCCCAATTTGAGTACCAGGAGTCGGCCGACAATCTCATCAAGCGCGCCGATATCGCCCTGTATCAGGCCAAAGACAGCGGCCGCGATCGCGTGGTACTCAACCATCCATGAATCAAACATCCATGAATCAAGCATCCATGAATCAATCAGCCATGGGTCAAGCTGCCATGGGTCAAGCTGCCAGAGTGGTGGTGGCCACCACCCCCAGGCTAAGCCTGAGCCACTTTGCCCCCGGGGATACCGCCGACATTTTTGCCCTCAATGCCGACCCGCTGGTGTTGCAATACACGGGTGACTTGCCCTTTGCCGACCCGGCCGCCGCACTGGCCTTTATCCGCAATTATGACCATTACCAGCGCCACGGCTTTGGCCGCTGGAGCCTGCATCTGCATGATGGCACCTTTGTCGGCTTTTGCGGCCTCAAGCAGCACGGCGATGGACAGGTAGATCTGGGCTTTCGGTTGGCACGGGCCTATTGGGGTAAGGGGTTGGCCGGCGAAGCAGCCCGGGCAGCCATGGTGTTGGCCAAGGACAGGTTTGAGCTGGACAGTCTTATCGCCCGCGCCATGGCTGACAATCAGGACTCGATCCACCTGCTGAACAAACTGGGATTCCGCCGCGCCGGCAAGTTGGATCAGGGGCAGTGGCTGGGTTTTGAGCTGTCACTGAGCGAGGTACCGCTGGAGCGATGGCGCCGGGATGTGCAGATTAAGCCGTACAGCTAAAAAACAGCCCGGACTCTGCCGGGCTGATTGTTAAAGCGCTTATTACACCTTGAACTTGGCCACCAACTGGTCCAGACGTCCCGCCAAAGAGGTCAAATCCTGGCTGGCGCGGGCCGCCGCCTGGGCTGTCTCCGCGGTGCGCTGGGTGATCTCGTTGATTTCGGTCACGTTGCGATTGATGTCCTCCACCACTGTGGACTGCTCCTCCGTGGCCGCCGCCACCTGGATATTCATGTCACTGATAAGGCCAATGCGCTCGCTGATACCGCTCAGCACCTGACTGGCCTCATCCACGGCCTTGACCCCTTCCTGGGAACGACTGCGGCTTTGGGACATGGCATTCACCGCACGGGTCGCCTCGGCCTGCAGCTTGTCAATCATGCCCTGCACCTCATTGGTGGAGGCGGCGGTGCGCGACGCCAGATTACGCACCTCATCGGCCACCACGGCAAAACCGCGACCGGCCTCACCGGCACGGGCAGCCTCAATGGCGGCGTTCAGTGCCAGCAGGTTGGTCTGCTCAGAAATGGCGCGGATCACATCCAAAATGCCACCGATGGACTTGGTATGGGTCGCCAGGGATTCAATCACCTCACCCACCTGCTGCACGTCCCGTGACAGCTGGTTGATGGTATCCCTGGCTTGGGTCACCACCCGCTGGCCTCCAACCGATTCGGTATCCGCGTCCTTGGCGGCATCGGCTGCCTGGGCAGCGTTGCCGGCAATCTCATTCACAGTGGCGCCCATCTCATTGATGGCGGTCACCACCTGCATGGTGCGATCTTTCTGCTCATGGCTGTCGTCGAGGGTTTGCCCCGCCTGGCGCGACACGTCCCGCGCCGACTGCCCCAGTTGTTCGCTGGTGCGCGCCACCTCCAGTACCGAATCCTGGATCTTGGCAATAAAGGCGTTGAAACCCTTGGCCAATTCGGCAATTTCATCCTCGCCTTCCACCGGCAGACGTTGGCGTAAATCACCCTCGCCTTCCCCTATGTTGCGGAACATGTCAGCCACCTTGGCAATGGGCTTGCTGACGCTGCCGGCCACGGTCGACCCCAGGATAACGAAGCCCACGGCGATGGCCAGGGTCCACAGCAGTATGTGCAGCACGGCATCGGACAACAGCGCAAACACCTCGGCCTCGGGTACCTGGGCCAGCAGGTACCAATCCATGGACGGAATATAACTGCTGGCGATCAGGGTCGACTCACCGTCGACCTCGGCCCGCAGCAGGCTGAAATCACTTTTTGTCAGCAACTTGTTGGTGTCGGCGTCGGGATACAGCTTGGACAGATTGGCCTTGCCTATCTTGCTCTTGTCCTGGTGCAGCTGCACCTTGCCGCTGGCATCCACCAAATACACAAAGCCGCTCTGCTCTATTTTGAACGAGGCCAGCAGCCGCACCATATCATCGAGGGATTTGGCCAGCCCCACCAGGCCACGGCCCGAGGGTTGCTGATAGTTGATAAAGAGTTTGACCTCACCGTTGGCCTCGGTAAACACGTTCAGCATCCGTTCCTGACCGCTGTCCCGGTAACCGAAGAACCAGCCGTCCTGACTCGGGGTCAGGATCCGTAAAAAGCCATCCTGGGTATAATAGGCGGCGGTTTGACGATCGGCATAGGAGGCCTGAACCAGGTCATACTGGCGGGTCACATCCTTAAGCTGGGCCACCACCCTGGGCTCATCGGCCGCGGGCCTGTCCGCCTCCAGCCATTGCAGCAACATGCGGCTGTTGGCCAGCTGCTCGGCGGCATTCATCAGGGTAACTATGTCCATTTCCAGCTTGTTGCGTATGCTCAGCATCAGGCTGGGCATTTCCGAGTCCAACATACGCTGTTCAACCACGTCGCGGGCGCTGCGTTGGCTCAGTACCCCCACCAGGGAGGTGGACAAGAGGATAGCCAGCGCGACCGTCAGCAGGATTTTTTGTTTTATGGTGAGTCTGTTCAAATTCATGATGTGCTTTGCCCTCGGATAGCGCCTGGTCCAATGCCTGAACCTGCAAGTATTGCCACAATGGGACCAACCTGCCGTGATGGGTCACAAAGATCCCGCCCGTCCCGACGGGAAATATGTGATAGACCGATGAATTATGGTGGATTTTTTGGGTGCTGCCAAAAATCAGCCAAAAAAACGCCGGAGTTTTGGGCTCCGGCGCTGAGTCTTACATGTTCGGGTAGTTGGGACCACCGCTGCCTTCCGGCGTCACCCAGGTAATGTTTTGGCTCGGGTCCTTGATATCGCAGGTCTTGCAGTGGATGCAGTTTTGCGAGTTGATCACGAACTTGGGTTGTCCCGCCTCTTCCACTATCTCGTACACCCCGGCCGGGCAATAACGCTGGGCCGGCTCATCGTATCTGGCCAGGTTGACCTCCACCGGAATGCGCTCGTCTTTCAGGCGCAAATGGCAGGGCTGATCTTCCTCGTGGAAGGTGTTCGACAGGTACACAGAGGACAGCTTGTCAAAACTCAGCTTACCGTCGGGCTTGGGATACTCAATCTTGGGATAATCGCTGGCCAGACCCATCTGGGCATAGTCGGGCTTTTCGTCCCGCAAGGTGATGGGGCAACGGCCGCCAAACCAGTTTTGATCTATGTAGTTGAAGGCGCCGCCGAGCAGGGTGCCGAACTTGTGCATCGCCGGACCGAAGTTGCGCGAGCGATACAGTTCATCCGCCAGCCAGCTGTGGTCGAAACGCTCCTGGAAGCAGTCGAGATCCTTACCTTCGGTCACACCGGCCATCAGGGCCTCGGCCAGGGTTTCGGCTGCCAGCATGCCGCTCTTCATGGCGGTGTGGGTGCCCTTGATCTTGGCAAAGTTCAGGGTACCGGCATCGCAACCTATGATAAGACCACCGGGGAAACTCATCTTCGGCAGGGCATTGAGACCGCCCTTGGTGATGGCGCGGGCGCCGTAGCACAGGCGCTCACCACCTTCCAGATACTGAGCCACCAGCGGATGGGTCTTGTAACGCTGGAACTCGTCAAAGGGGCTCAGGTGCGGGTTCTGGTAGTTAAGGTCAATGATCAGACCCACCACCACCTGGTTGTCTTCCATGTGATACAGGAAGCCACCGCCGGAGGCGCCCTGGGTCAGAGGCCAACCACCTGTGTGCACCACCTTGCCGGGCTGATGCTTGTCGGCCGGCACCTTCCAGATTTCCTTGAAACCTATGCCGTAATGTTGCGGCGTCTTGCCGTTGTCGAGGTGGTACTTGGCGATCAGCTGCTTACCCAGGTGGCCACGGCAACCTTCGGCAAACACTGTGTACTTAGCGTGCAGCTCCATACCGGGCATGTAGCTGTCTTTGGGCTGGCCATCGGCACCGACACCCATGTCGCCAATCAGTATGCCCTTGACGCTGCCGTCTTCATGGAACAACAGCTCGCTGGCGGCAAAGCCGGGGAAAATTTCCACGCCCAGCTCTTCGGCGCGGCCGGCGAGCCAGCGGGCCAGGTTGCCGACGCTGATGATGTAGTTGCCATGGTTGTGCATGGTCTTGGGCACCAGGGCATTGGGCAGCTGGCGGGAGGCACTGTCGGACTTGAGCAGATGGATCTCATCTTCGGTCACAGGCGTCAGCAGCGGTGCCCCCGTGTCACGCCAGTCGCTGAACAGCTCGTCCAGCACCTTGGGCTCAAACACGGCGCCGGATAAAATATGGGCCCCCACTTCCGAGCCTTTTTCCACCACGCACACAGTGATCTCTTTGCCTGCGTCACGGGAGATCTGCATCAAACGACAGGCGGCAGCCAATCCGGCAGGGCCTGCACCGACGATAACAACATCGAACTCCATGAATTCGCGTTCCATCTGTTCACCTCTTTCCTTCACTTGTCCCCCGTTGCTAACGGGTGTTTTTCTCATGTTTGTGGCCACCTTACCTGAAAATTGCGCCAAGGCACAGGGGGGCCGGGTCCGCCTAGTGTATTACAGTTTCCGCCTGAGAGTGAGCACTGTCACAAATTGTTAACGGCGTTTTGATCCAGGCCAAGAAATACACGTAAGAGGTATGGAGCCGGGGGGCCTTAGGCCTATAATCGGCAGTGACGGTTCTCCGAGCTTCCCGTCCTAAGTCAACACAGATATGGACCTGAAGCCGTGGCAATTTCGCCACCAGGGTAAGCGCAGAAATGCCCTTACCTCCCACGACTTGGAAAGGTGACCATGTCTCAACTGCAAGATAATTTCGGCCGCAAATTTCATTATTTGCGGATGTCGGTGACCGACGTCTGCAACTTCAAGTGCAGCTATTGCCTGCCCGACGGCTACCGCCCGGACGGTAAACCCGGCTTTCTGTCTCTGGATGAAATCAGTCATCTGGTGGGCGCCTTTGCCGAGGCCGGCACCCGCAAGGTGCGGATCACCGGCGGCGAGCCCACGCTGCGCAAGGATTTCAGCGATATCATACGTGTAATCGCCGATACCAAGACAATCAACACCATAGCCTGCACCACCAATGGTTATCGCCTGGAGAAACATGCCCGGGAATGGTTCGATGCCGGCCTGAGGCGCATCAATGTGTCGGTGGACAGCCTGGACCCCAGAATGTTCTACCAGATCACCGGCGAAAACCGCTTCGATGAGGTGATGCGTGGCGTTAACGCGGCGCTGGAAGCGGGCTTCGAGCGGGTCAAGATCAACGCCGTGTTGCTGAAAAACCTCAACGACCAAGACCTGCCGCGCTTCCTGCACTGGATTAAGCACACACCACTGGATCTGCGCTTTATCGAGCTGATGGAAACCGGTCTGGGCCGGGACTATTTCCAGGCCCACCACCTGCCCGGCAGCAGCATACGCGACCGTCTGCTGGCCGAAGGATGGTCCCTGGATCCCCGCGGCGCCGAGGACGGTCCGGCCCAAAACTTCAGCCATCCCGATTACCAGGGCCGCATCGGCCTTATCATGCCCTACGAGAAGCACTTCTGTGACAGCTGCAACCGTCTGCGGGTCTCGGCCCGGGGCAAGCTGCATCTGTGTCTGTTCACCGAGGGCGGTCTGGAGCTGCGGGATCTGCTGCAAAGCGCCGCACAAAGGCCGGAGCTTATCGCCCGTCTGGAGCGCCAGCTGCTGCTGAAGCGGGAAACCCACCTGCTGCACCAGGGCTTCACCGGCGTCACCCAACATCTGGCCTCCATCGGCGGCTAACCGATTTTTGCAAGGAAACCCATGAGCCAATTTACCCACATCAACGCCAGTGGCCATGCCCACATGGTGGACGTGACCGACAAAGATATCAGCGAGCGCGAAGCCAGGGCCGAAGCCTATATCAGCATGGCCCCCGAGACCCTGGAGCTGATCCTCAGCGGTCGCCATCACAAGGGCGACGTGTTTGCCACTGCCCGCATCGCCGGCATCATGGCCGCCAAGAAGACCGCCGACCTCATTCCCCTGTGCCACCCACTGATGCTGACCAAGGTGGAAGTGGAACTGGAGCCTGAGCCCGAGCACAACAGGGTCAGGATCAGCAGCCGCTGCAAGCTGGCCGGCAAGACCGGGGTCGAGATGGAGGCGCTGACCGCAGCCTCGGTGGCCGCACTCACCATTTACGATATGTGCAAGGCGGTGCAGAAGGACATGCAGATAGGCCCGATACGGCTGCTTGAAAAACGCGGCGGCAAGTCTGGACATTTCAAGGTATAAGATGATGATAAAAGTGTTATTTTTTGCGCAGGTGCGGGAATTGCTCGGCACCGACAGGATTGAGATACCGGCCCGGGAAGGCGAAACCGCCGATTCATTGCGCCAACAACTGGCGGCGCGGGACGACAAGTGGGCCCGGGTGCTGGGCTCCGACAAGCTGTTGGTGGCGGTCAATCAAACCCTGTGCCAATGGAACACACAGCTCACCGATGGCGATGAAGTGGCCTTCTTCCCGCCGGTGACCGGAGGCTGAGATGACAGACACAGACCTTGTCCTGGTGCAAAGCGGCGATTTCAGCGTTGCCCATGAGTATGCCCGCCTGGCGGACGACCCCGCCGACGGTGCCGTGGTGACCTTTGTCGGCAAGGTGCGCGACTTCAACGATGGCTCAGAGGTCACGGGCCTGACCCTGGAGCACTATCCCGGCATGACGGAAAAGGTGCTGCAGCAGATAGCGCAGGAGGCCCGCGGCCGCTGGCCCCTCAATCGCCTGACCCTGATCCACAGGGTCGGCAGTCTGCAACTGGGTGAGCAAATCGTGTTTATCGGCGTCAGCAGCGCCCACCGCAAGGCCGCCTTCGATGCCTGTGAATTTCTGATCGATTTTCTCAAGACCCGCGCCCCCTTCTGGAAACTGGAGCAAGGGCAACAGGGACGACGCTGGATAGACGCCAGGGACAGCGACGCCCAGGCGGCCGAAGCCTGGACATCGGCACAGCAATCTACAGAGCACTCTTCTTTGGAGCACTCGTCTTCGGAGCACTCTTCCGTGGAGAAAGAGGCATGAGGCCATGGCTGGCGCTCTGTTTGACGCTGCTGGCGCTGCCGCTGCGGGCCGAGACCATTACCGTGGCCGCAGCCGCCAACCTTAAGTTTGCCCTGGAACAGATAGCCACCGACTTTGAACACAGCTCGGGCCACAAGCTGCGACTGAGCTTTGGCTCCTCCGGTAATTTCGCCACCCAACTCAGCCACGGTGCCCCCTTTGAACTGTTCCTCAGCGCCGATGAAGCCTATGTGCTGCGTCTGCGCCAACAGGGCATCACAGACAATGACGGTGTGATATACGCCTATGGCCGTCTGGCGTTGGTGGCGGCCAAGGAATCACCGCTGCAGCTGGATGACAATTTCGATGGACTCAAGCAACTGCTGACTTCGGGTCAATTACAGCGCTTTGCCATCGCCAATCCCGAACTGGCCCCCTATGGCGAACGCGCCCGCACCCTGCTTGAGCAAAAGGGCCTGTGGCAAGCGCTGCAACCCAAGCTGGTGCTGGGGGAAAACGTGTCCCAGGCGGCCCAGTTCGCCCTTGGCGGATCGGCCCAGGGCGGCATAGTGGCCCTGTCCCTGAGCCAGGCACCGGCATTCAAACAAAGGGCCCGGGTGCTGGCATTGCCGCTCTCAAGCCACGCCCCGCTAGCCCAGCGTATGGTACTGCTACCGGGCGCAGGCCGGGGAGCACAGACATTTTACGCTTACCTGCAAAGTGAGCCGGCCAGACGCGCCTTTGCCGACTTTGGCTTTGCCCTGCCGGAGCAGCCTTAATGGATTGGCAGGCCCTGACACTGTCGGTCAAGCTGGCGCTGGTGACCTTGCTTATCCTGCTGCCACTGGCCACCCTAGCCGCCCGCTGGCTGGCCTTCACGCGCTTTCGCGGCCGCAGCATGGTGGAGGCGCTGATGTTGGTGCCCCTGGTGCTGCCACCCACGGTAGTGGGCTATTACCTGTTGGTGGGTTTCGGTAACCAGAGCCTGCTGGGCAGCTGGCTCAAAAACTGGTTTGGGTTGGAACTGGTTTTTCATTTTTCCGGCCTGGTGCTGGCCTCTGTGCTGGTGAATATTCCCTTTGCCCTGCAACCCTTGCAGCGCGCCTTTGAAGCCATTCCCAAGGAGGTGCGCGACGCGGCCGCCTGCTGCGGCATGCCGGCGCTGAAGATCTTCTGGCGCATCGAGCTGCCCATGATAGTCCCAGGCCTGTTAACGGCGCTGGTGCTGTGCTTTTCCCACGTGCTGGGCGAGTTTGGGGTGGTATTGATGATGGGCGGCAATATTGCCGGTGAAACCAAAACCGTTTCCATCGCCATTTATGATAATGTGCAGGCCTTTAATTTCGACGCCGCCGGGATCATGTCCCTGCTGTTATTGCTGTTTGCCATTGCCGCCCTGGCGATTACCACCAGCCTGTCGCGGCGCCTGGGAGGCCAGGATGGCGACCATCGCTGATGCCGGAGTGAGTTCACAGCCATGAGCCAGATCATCGCCGACTTGCAGGTGCGTATATCCCAACAAACCGGCATCAGGCTGGAAGCCGAGTTCGGCTGCCGCGCCGGCGAGGTGCTGGCGGTGGTGGGCCCCTCCGGTGGCGGCAAGAGCACCTTGCTCAGAATGATCGCCGGTCTCAACCATCCCCAGCAGGGGCGCATTTGCCATGGCCCGCGCACCTGGTTCGACAGCGAGCAAAGGCTGGCCCTGAGTCCCCAGCAACGCCATATAGGCTATGTTCCCCAGCATTTCGGCCTGTTTCCCAGGCTCACGGCCTTGGAGAATGTGTTGGCGGGCCTGGACCATTTGCCCAAGGCCGAGCGGCTGCACCGGGCCAGGGCGGCACTGGAGCGGGTCAATCTGCAGGGTTTGGATAAGCGCTTGCCGGCCCAGTTGTCCGGTGGCCAAAAGCAAAGGGTGGCCCTCGCCCGCGCACTGGCCCGGGAACCTTCGGTGCTACTGCTCGACGAGCCCTTCTCGGCGGTGGACAGGGAGACCCGCGAACGCCTGTATCTGGAGCTGGCCCGCCTGCGCCAGGAGCTTGCCATTCCGGTGATCCTGGTGACCCATGACCTTAATGAAGCCCTGCTGCTGGCGGACCGCATGTTGCTGCTGAGCCAGGGTCAGCTGTTGCAACAGGGGCCACCGCAAGAGGTGTTTGCCCGCCCCAGAACCGAGGCAGTGGCCCGTCAGTTGGGACTGCGCAACATCTTTGATGGCCAGGTACTCGCCAATGAAAAGGACGGCTGTTGGTTGGGCTTCGGTGATCAGCGGCTGTTTTGTGCCAACGGCAGTCACAGGGCAGAGGGCAGCCGGGTGCGTTGGCTTATTCCCAATCAGGGCATACGTTTCAGCGCACTGGCGCCGGGACATAACAAAGCGCAGGGCAACGAGCTGCCACTGAGCATAGACACGGCCCTGCCCCTGGGTGACTCATTGCGCCTGGAGGCCAGTATTTCCGGCTGTGATGCCAGTCTGGCAACTGAGGTGCCCCTGCACCTGGCACGGCGTCTGGGATTGTCGGCCGGGGTGAAGACTCTGGTGCACCTCAGACCCGATTTGCTGCACATACTGGAGTCCTGAACCGGTAGAGGCTGACACTGGTTCACGGATATGGCGTCGAAGCAGTCACAAATCTTCCATATCCTTGATTGGATGATCAAAACTTAATCTGAATTCCATCGGCACTTCAGCCACCAACCAGTATACTGGACCACTGTCTGAGATTAATGACAAGCTGCCGAAGGGTGGGTGTCGATGGAGGATAAAATGAGGTTGTGCCTATATGCATCATTCCTGGGTGCATCATTCCTGGGATCGGGCCTGGCCCAGGCTGCCAATCCGCTTTATGACAGCCTGGGGGCTGGAAATCCCAAGGACCCTCTGGTGCTGATGGCCGAAATCGAAACCGAACAGTCGGGGATCATCAGCCAGTTCGATATAGATTTCGATGACGGCGAACTGCATTATGAGTTCGACCTTATCAATCCAGCGGAAAACAGCCTGACCGAGCTGACCCTTAGGGCCAGCGACGGTAAGCTGTTGCTGCAAAAGGTCAACAAACTGGAGGCCGACGATCAGGATGAACTGGCCGCGGTCAAGTTACTGCAGCAAAAGGAGCTGAGCTTCTCGGCTTTGGTCACCCTGGCGGTTCAGGAGCAACAGGGCAAACTGATTGAGGCGCAGCTGGAGCACGATCTCGGTATCAGCTACCTGGAGTTCAAACTGATGGATGAGAACGGCAAACGCAAGCTGGCATTCGACATCAACAAGCTCAAACCCCTGCCCATGCTGACCTGGGAGTAAGACAAGGAGTAGCCATGAAAATCCTCTTGGTCGAGGACGACCTGACCACAGCCGACTACATAGTCAAGGGATTCACCGAACAGGGTCACAATATTGAGGCCGTCAACGATGGCCAGCAGGGATTGTTGCTGGCCACCTCGGGCAATCACGACCTCATAATCCTCGATCGCATGTTGCCGGGCCTTGATGGCCTGAAAATCCTTGCCGCACTGCGGGCCACAGGCAATCAAACCCCGGTGCTTATCCTCTCCGCCCTGGCCCATGTGGACGAGCGGGTAAAGGGACTGCGCGCCGGTGGCGACGATTACATGACCAAGCCGTTCGCCTTTTCCGAGTTGCTGGTGCGCAGCGAAATATTGATCTCCCGCGGCCAATCCCAACCGCTGCAAACCCAGTTGCAGTGCGGCCCGCTGACCATGGATCTGCTGGCCCGCTGTGTCACCCTTGATGGCGAAGAGCTGCTGCTGCAACCCAAGGAATTTCAGCTGCTCAAGTACCTGATGGAGCATCCCAATCAGGTGATCAGCCGCACCTTGTTGTTCGAGGCCGTGTGGGACTACCACTTCGATCCCCGCACCAATGTCATCGACGTGCACATTGCCAAGTTGAGGCGCAAGTTTGAAGAACTGGGCCACGGCGAGCTGATAGAAACCGTCAGAGGAGCCGGTTATCGTCTTCGTCAAAGGCATTAAGCCTCACCAAAGCTCCATCTGGGGCATTACTTTGACCTTCTCAGTGCTGGTGACCCTAATCATCAGCATCCTGCTGTTCGCCCTCTACCGCCAACTGGTAACCGAACAGCAGAATCAGGTGCAACAGCGCCTGATGGGGGAAATGCAGCGCTACCAGCAACTGGCGCTGAATGTCGACAGGCGCAGTTTTGCCGCCCAGGTCCGCGCGGCGGATCCGCGCACTGCCCTGGTGGCCTGGCGTAACAGTGCCGATCTTATCGGCGCCCTGAGCCTGATCCCGGAAGATATTCCGCTGTTGCCGCAAACGGTGGACTTTCCCATACTCACAGGTGGCCCGGACAGGCTGCACATACTGACCGGCGGCCTGGCCGTGACCGCCTACGGTCCTGTGCTTATCGCCACCCGCACCGACCATCTGGCGGCGCTGATCAAAAAATTTATCCGTGCCGCCGCTACCGCCGTGGCCCTGACCATAGTGCTGACCCTGGCCTTGGGTTTACTGTTCTCCAAGGCCATTTTGCGGCGTTTGGTGCAGTACAACCGCCTGGCCATCCGTATCGAGCGGGGCCAGTATGACACCCGTTTGCCCATCAGTTGGCGCCAGGACGAATTTGACATGCTGGCGGGCCAGTTCAACCGGGTACTCGATACCTTGGAGCACAATCTCAATGCGGTCCGCGGCGTCACGGACAACATAGCCCACGACCTGCGCACACCGTTGTCGCACCTGCGTATCGGCCTGGAACAGCTCAAGGATCAAGAGCCCGAAGCCAGAGCCGAGGCCTGTGATGGTTTGATAGAAGAGCTGGACCACTGCCTGGCCACCTTCGATGCCATGTTGTCCCTGACCCGCATTGAAGAAGGTAAGCAGCAATTGGATCTGCAGCCCCTGAGCCTGCAGCAGCTGTGCCAGGATCTGGTGGAAATGGCGGGAGTGCTGGCGGAGGAACAGGAGCAGCAATTGAGTCTGTCCCTGGGGCGGGAATACCAGTTATCCGGCGATAAACACCTGCTGTTCCAGGCGCTGTTCAATCTGGTGGACAACGCCATTAAATATGCCGGCCACGGCGCCCACATTGAGCTGGTCCAGCAGGGGCCGGTATTGGAGATCCGCGACAACGGCCCCGGCATTCCCGATGAAGCCAAGGAGCGGGTGTTTGAACGCCTGGTCCGGCTCGACCCCAGCCGCAATCAGCAGGGCACGGGCCTTGGTCTGTCCATGGTAAAAGCGATATTATCGCGCCACAATGCCACTATCAGTCTGCTGGACAATGATCCCGGGCTGGTGGTGCGAATCCAATTTCAGCCCTGAGAGGCCTAATGTTCACAGTCATCAGCGAGCAAAGTGACTTTTTGGTCATCAACAAGCATGCCGGCGTGCATTTCCACAGCCAGGACGGCACTGCCGGGGTGGTGGCCACGGCCGAACAGCAGTTGGGGCTCAAGCTGTATCCGGTACACAGACTCGATACCCTGACCTCAGGCCTGTTGCTGCTGGCCAAGTCGTCCGATGCTGCCCGCGACTTTACCGAGCTGTTCAGCCAGCACAGGGTACAGAAATATTACCTGGCACTGGCACAAGGGAAACCCAAGAAGAAACAAGGTCGTATCGCCGGGGACATGGCCAAGTCCCGTCGCAGTCAATACAAGCTGACCCGCACCCTGGACAATCCTGCCATCACCCAGTTCTTTTCCCATTCAGTGGCCGAGGGCCTGCGCTTATACCTGTTGAAACCGCTGACAGGCAAAACCCACCAGCTGCGGGTGGCCCTGGCCAGTCTGGGGGTACCGATTCTGGGTGACAGCCTCTACGGCGGCGCGGCAGCGGATCGCGGCTATTTGCATGCCTATGAACTCAACTTCAACTTCCGCGGCACGGATTACCTTTTTCGCTGTCCCCCAGAGCAGGGGCAGGAGTTTCTGTTGCCACAGGTCACCGAGCAGCTGCAGGGAGCCTGGTTTTCAGCCACCGGCCTCGATTGGCCGGTTTGACTCGGGGCCAATGCAATTGCGGCCGGCGTCCTTGGCCTGATAGAGCGCACGATCGGCGGTCTCAAGCAGCTCGGTCGGCATCAAGCCACCACGGACGGTGGCGCAACCAAAACTGCCGCTGAGTGGGATCAGCTGATCTTTCCAGCGCAGCGGATTTTGCATCAATACCTGGCGCAACGTCTCCGCCAGCTCGCGCACCCGGCGGGCATCGGTATTGGGCAGCAGCAATAAAAACTCCTCACCACCGAAGCGACACAACACGTCATCCCGGCGGCATTCGCGCTGCAATAACAGGGCCGTCTGCCGCAGCGCCTCATCACCGGCAAGGTGGCCATAGGTGTCGTTTACCTGCTTGAAATGGTCGAGATCCATCAGGATCAGGCTGTAGACAGGGGCCTCACCCCTTTCCCAGGCTTGGTGCAGGCGTTCATGTTTGCCGACACTGCTGCGCCTGTTCCACAGGCCGGTCAGCAAATCCCTGTCTGCCAGGTAACGGATCTTGGTCACCAAACGGGTAATGGCGTTGATTATGGTAATGATGCTGATGACCAAGGTCAGAATCAGGTAAAACCACAGCATAGGTACGGCCTCGGCAGTATCCAGGGACACAAAGCGTACCCCCTGTTGACCGAACCACAGGATCACCCCCAGCCGGACCACAAACGACAGGCTTGCCAGTATGATGGGGCTGACAAATAGTATTGCTCTCAGCGAAGACATACTGATGCGTAAACCTTCGATATTGGCCTGCGCCAGGCGCCACAATAACCAGGCCGCGGCCAAGGAGAACAGGCTGCCCAGATACAGCAAAGACTCGGCAGATGGCGGCACCAGCAACATCAAACCGGCAATGCACAGCAAAACCAGGACATCGAGCTTTATGCCCGAATCCAAATGGAACAATTGCAGGGTTCCCCAACGCAAACACAACAGCCCGCTCAGTACCAAGACATCGGCAGAAAACCAATAAAGATAACTTGCCTCTGGCTGACGCTGTCCAGCAAGAAGTAACCCCAGGATCATCAGGGCATAGGAACCGGCATAGCGCCAGCTGGCACGGGGGGCAATTCGCAGAGGATAAGCCATAACAGTCCAGGCAAGAGACGCCGTGGCCAAAAGTAAGATGATAACCCTGAACAGGGTCTGCGCCTGAATATCCATCACCGAACCTTTTGTGCTGATTCCGTTAAAGATTGCACAGGATTGTTACCCTGTCAGCAAAATTGCAAAGCGGCCAATAATTCTGCTTGCCGTAAAGCGCAAAGGCTGCCAAGTTACTGCCATGGTCCCAATAAAAAGGAGAAATACCATGGACACCAATAAATTACTGCTCGTTATCATTGCTTTGTTCCTGCCACCTTTGGCGGTGTTTCTCAAGGCCGGTACAGGTAAAGATCTACTGATCAATATCATTCTCTGCTTTGCATTTTACATCCCCGGTATATTGCATGCCCTGTGGGTCGTGAACCGCGACTGAATCCAGTTCACCCCGGTGTTGGGCCGCTGCTATAATCCCGGCTCCACACCGGAGGCAAGATGAACCGCAAAAAGAAAATCAACCAAACCCTCAAGGCCAAGGCCAAAAAAGCCAATGCCAAACTGCATAGCAGCAATAAGCCGGCCTATATCTCCAAGGCCGAGCGCGCACGACTCGCTGCAGAAGCCGATGCGGCACCATTGCCCCAGGCCGATTAGTTTTCCGACTCCTTCCCCGGCGCCGGGATCTGCTCATATTTGAACTGATAACGACGTTTGAGTTCCGCTACGGCATCGGCCTGTTCCAGCAAAAAGCGATCGAACTGGGCAATAATGGCCGGATGTTTGATGGTCGACAGGCTGAATTCACCACTTGAGTAGGGTAAAGCCGGGTCGAACTGCACTAGCTTGTCCTTGCCCAGCGCCATAAAGTGCGCCCGCACCACATCGGCATTCAGATAAACCCCATCGACCCGCTGTCGCAGCAACATGGCAATCACGGCCTCCACCGAGGAAACCTCAAGTATTTCCAATTGCCCGCTGGCTACCCTGGGCACATAGTGCACCGCGGTCCAGCCAATGGGCATGGCCATGCGCTTGAGGCTGTCCAGCGGCTTGCCCACATCACCGCTGTGGCGGCTGATACCATCGACATAGCCCACCACCCCGGCACTGTACACCAGGGCTTTATCGGCCTTCATATCGATAAGCCATTGGGGATTATCCGGATACTGAAAGTCGACCCGGCCATTGAACAGATCTTTCACGGTGCGGATATAGGGTTCGGCCAGGTACACAAAGCGGTAATTTTGCTGTTGGGCAAAGAGGTCGAGCACATCGCGACCAAAGCCCGAGTAGCGCCCATTTTGCATAAAGTAATGGGGTGGATAATAAAAATTTTGCACCCCGACAACGAAGGTCGGCCGGGTATCCGGAGGGTTGGGCGGCGAAATGGCATCAATGTCCGGGTCGGCCCCCCAGACCTGGGCACAGACCCCCAGCAATGCCACCAACGCCCACCACAATTTCATCATTCATCGTCCGCAACCGGCCTTTTTTCAAGTCTAGGCCCTACAGTCCGGTTATACACAGCCAGACACACATCTTTGGCACAGACAAAAAAACAGCCGCACATCCGGCGGCTGTTTTTGTGGTGAATGACAATCCCTATAGCTGACCGGGAACCGCAGGAAAGCCCAATACGGATGCGTTGGCCCAGTTGCCACACACGCCCGGACTGCCACCGGTAGTACGCAGGCTAAGCAGACTCACGCCGCGGATATCCAGCTCGGGTTTGACCACGGCAGGGGCCTGTACCAGCCCCGAGTCATACAACAGCCTGTCATCACCCCAAATTTGGAACTGCATTCCGCCCTTGCTGCGACAGCTGTCATCTATCCCCAGATCGGCCCGCAGCAATTGCCACTGGCCACTCAGGCGATAGTCGATGCGACTGCTGTGGGACACACCCAATCCCTTGCTGAACTTCAATCCATTCATTGACATCTGGGCACCATCACCGCTCTTACGCCCGCCATTGGCAAGGTTAAGCTCCACCGGCCCCAGGGCATTGTCGCTGCGAAGCGGCGATTGCTCAGCAAGGAACAACTGGGTTCTGGCCGTCTTGGGTTCGGACTGTTGCAACACCCTGAACTCAGAAATGGTGATGGGTGACACCTGTTTTGGCAGCAAAGCGTTATAGGCCTTGGCGGTGTCCTTGGCGGCGGTGACCATGGGATCGGCTTCGGCCTGATCCTGGGTACTGAGCACCCTGAACCTCAACAAACTGCCTGGCTTGGCCGGGAATTCCACCTTTTGCAATTGCTGTGACTTGGCCAATCGTCCCTTGGCGACAGGTTCCCCCCACTCGCCGTTATTGTCGCCCAGATAAACCTCATAGTCGGCCACTTGCCCATATTCCCAATGCTTGTCATTGCGAGGTGCAATCTCGAAGCCGGCGATCAGCCGCCGCTCGCCCAGGGCCAGGGTGAACTCATGGGCACCTGTCTTCTGGGACTGATCCCGCTTGGTGCGGAACCAGGTATCCGGATTGCCGTCAAAGGCGTTCTCCAGTGGATGGCCGGACTCCTCGGCGGGTCGTCCCAGCACCAACAAGCTATCGGCAGCCAGCTCGTTACCAAGTTCGGGCGCAGCAGGATAACCGGCTGTGGTGGCCAGGGTCGCGGCGGCGTCTATGGCAAGCTGCAGCACCAGATTGTCGCGGATGGACACCCTGTCTGTTTTGACCAGCACAGTGCCGTACTTTTCCTCGCTGTAGGTCCAGCCACTGCGCGCCTTGGCCAGGGCCTTGGCATCCTTGAACAGCTTGAGTTTGGCACCATCCAGGGTTACGGCCTCAGGCTTGACCCGGCTGTGGATCATCAGCTCGTACGCCCGCTGCGACTCCTGCCCCTGAAAACTGCCCTGGGCAGCTTCAATGTGGACCTCTATGTCACCGGCCACGCCTTCGGGCGCCTTGACCGCGAAACGCTGCTGGCTGAATTCCCCCACCCGATAGCGGCGGCTGCTACCGTCATCTTCATACATTTGGTACTCGGACTCGCCCCAGGGGTAGATATCCAGGGTCAGCACATCCTTGGGCTTCTCACCGTCATACAGGGATTCGGGATACATGGGCAGAATGGCACCGCCGCGGACAAACAGCGGCAGGGTTTTGAGATCAACCTGATAGTCCAGGCTGAGCCCCTCATCGGGCGCTTCCACCACCCGGCCATCCCAGTAATCTATCCACTGGCCCTTTGGCAGAAACACATCCTCGCGCCACCCCTTGCTGGCGACCTGCGAGCGAAACACCGGCGCCACCAAAAGATCCTTGCCCACCAGGAACTGATATTTGTGTGCCTCGGTCAGGGTCTCGGCGCCTGTGGCGTGATCCCACATCAGGCCACGCACTATGGGTGCCCCCGTCTGCTCCGTCTCCCAGGCCGTGGTGTACATATAGGGCATCAAGCGCATCTTGAGCTTGAGGTAGTCCCGGTTGATGCTGCGATAGGGCTCGTCATACCACCAGGGATGTTTGCGGGCCGCCTTGGACCAGCCGGACATGCCCATCAGCACAGGCGTGAATGACTTCCACTGCAGATCCCGGGTAAAGGTCTCCGGACTGCCACCAAAAATGGCATCCACGTCACCGGTGGCGTAGGCCTGACCAGAGAGACCCGAACCTATCAGGGTGGGAATATGCCAGCGGATATAATCCCAGCTGGCGGACTGATCGCCGGTCCAGGTCACCGCATAACGCTGAATCCCCGCCCAGCCCATCACGGTCCAGAGGAAGGGCCGGGAATCCGAATTGTTGAGTATGCCTTCGGCCGCTGCCTGGTTGGCATCCAGGGCAAACTGGTAGCCCTGGCCGGTCCAGGCCACGTCGAGTTTCTGGGCCCGACTGCCCGCACTACCCACTTCCCAGGCAATCTTGTCCACCCCATTTTCGGTCCAAAGGCCGGTATGGAAACCATATTGGGCCAGGCCGGAGACCACCTCGGGCAGATCGGTATAACCACAACCATAGCCGTCGTTTGGCAAAATCCAACCACCGGGCATGTCATGCTCGCGATACTTTTTGGCGACCGAAGCTATCACATCCGGAGTGGTACCCGTTGGGCCATCACTCCAGCCCTCGGGCACCGTGCCTGGCTTCTTGATATTGTCGCCATCGTTATAACAATCGGCATCGCCATATTCGAAGGCCCAGCGGGGGATCAAGCGGGCACGGCCGGTCAGTTCGGTATAGTCGGCCAACACCTGCTGTATGCTGCCGGGGGCGAAGATATAGGCGTCAAAACGCCCTTCCTGGTGCGCCAAGCGCAGGTAATCTGCGCCACGGAAGTCATAGCTGCCATCACTCCAGGTGTTGCGCAAAATACCGTAGCCCTTGCTGGACATGAAAAACGGCGCCGGACTGGGCCTGTCGCCCTCTTCCCAGCCGCCAGAATAGGAAATCTCCAGACTCTTGCCCCTGAACTCAAAGGCACCGTTCTGCTGGCCCCCACCGTAGAAAAACTCATCAGCGTCTGCACTCAGGGTTTGTACCGTGCTGTCCTGGTTCAGCTCCAGACTTTGCACTTCCTCGGTGATCAGGGTGCGATTGTCGGCCCTATACAGGGCAAAACGCAGCGGTTGCTTGTAGATCCGCAGCGCCAGCGCCGAGGTCGTCAATAACTGGTATTGACCCTGATCGCTCAGTTCAAAAGCCACAGGTTGGTAGTCGCGCTTCACCACTATGGCGGCGGCCTTGCTGCCTTCATCACTCAACTCGCCACCGGCTCCCGCCTGAATGCGCAGCAGGCTGGGTTTAAGCACATCGATTTGCAGTTTAGTCCGGTTATCCGTGGTCAGAGTGAGTTGACTCACGCCTGGTTCCACACCTGTGAGCGCCCCTACCGGGGCTGCCAGACCCTGGCCACAGTACATAATGGCAGCCAGCGCCAGGGCTGTGGGATGGCAGCGCAGGGCGAAAAGGGGAAACGGCTTGGGCATTTTCTTCCTCGGAGATCTTGTAGGGTTACGGTGAATACGGCTTCACAAAGGAACAACCACCATAAAACAAAAGCAAACAAAAGAAAACATCGACAAAACGAAAACAAACAAAACCACTTAAGATGGATGAGGGGAGAATTCCCGGCCACCCGGCCGGGATTGCTTACTCCAGATTCAAAACACGATTGCGGGCTTTCTGGAAGAAGAAGGCCACGGCCAGCAAAATGGCGCCGATCAGCATAAACACCACTATTTTCTGCAACAGGGAGGCCGAGGCCATATCCAACAACAGCAGCTTGAGACAGGCCAGGGCAAAGATGCCACCCGCCAGGCGCAACAGCGACTGATTGGCGGGTTTGAGGCTGAGGAACATCAGCCAACAACCGTGGCACACCATCAGCAAGGCACTGAGCCCGGCAGCCAATGCACCTCCCAGGGTCAGCGACAGGGGCAGATAGGTCAGCAGCAACAGACCATGCCAGCCCATGGGCCGCCAGCGGGAGGGCAACTGCCGGTGCCAGCGCCGCAAGGCTCTCAGCCTGCGAACTTGTGCCTGCCACATCAGGGCCAGACAAGTCAGTTGCGCCAGCCCGAGTAACCAGGGATCGACACCCCGGGTATCCACCGGGAGCCAGGCCAACCAGGGCAAGAGAGCGGCGGCAAAAAATCCGCCCAGGGCCAGGCCGTAATTGGGCCTTAGGGATGCCGCCGGAGTCCCCTGCAACAGCCAATAAAAATAGCTCGCCACCGCCAGGGAACTGAGGGCAATGGTATGGCTGTAATAGCCTTCAATGCTGTGCGCAATCACGGCCACCACCAGGGCGCCGTAGAAGGGCGCCAATTGCCAGCCCAGGCGGCAGCCCTGTTGCCACAACCAGGGAAGGCGGCCGAATCTGAGCACCAGGGCGCCAAGCCAGACAGCGCCCATGGTCAGGGCCAGCAAGCCCTGCCAACGCTGCTGCAGACACTCAACCGCCGTGGTCAGAATGGCCAACCATAGCAACACCTCGGCCTCACGCCTGAGCAGGGGATGACGGAAACGACGGCCAATGATCAGGGCCAAGGCCGCCACAGCCCAGAGTGCCGGCGCCAACCAGGCCACATAACTGACCACCACCTTGGGTAACGGCAGCAAGGGCAACAGGAACAAGGTCAGCAAACGGGCATACCAGGCCAGCTTCTTCATCCTGCCCTTGGGATACAGGCGCCGGTAGCCATACCAGGCGCCCAGCAGACCAAGGAACAGGAAGATCCGCGCCAGTTGCGCATACAGGGGCTGGGCGCTGAAATGGACACTGCCACTGACAACTATGCCTTGCAGCACCACCAGGGCGGGTAAAAGTTGCAGCACCCAGGCAAGCATTTCACTGCCGCGCAATTGCCAGCGTTTAGCAAGGTAAAGCAGTGCCAACCCCAGGGGCATAACCAAAAGCACAGAGTATTCCTGCACCAGCAGATAGGCGCTTCCCAGCAGCGCCAACACCAAGCACAGATTGGCCAGTTCCCTGACCAGGGTCAGCAAGCGGGCTTCAAGTGTGCCGGGCGTTGCCGGCCCCGCCAGCATGCGTGCCGCAAGATAAAGGGCCGCTGTGCTCAACCACCAGGCGATAAACGGCAAATCAAAGGAAAAAGCGCCCCCGACCAGCAATTCCAGCCAGGGAGGGCAATTGATGCCCAGTCCCAGCAACAGCAAGGCGATGGATTCCAGTCGCAGCGATACCTGGCGCTCACGGCATCCGAGATACAGCAACAGCAGGGCCTCAAACAGCAATACCAGCCCCAGTTGTTCATCGCTGAGCAGATAGAGGGCGGCAAAACCCGCCAACGCGGCGGCGCCAAACCAACACAGATGCCTGAAGCCCCTCAGTCGCCAGCCGGCCAGGGACAGGATCAGCCCATTGAACGCCAGCCATTGGCCGGGAAATTCGGAGAAACTCCCCAGACTGTAGATCATAAAGGCCAGCAAGGCCGCCGGCAGCGCCAACAGCCTGTGGCTTAAGCCATTTCGGCCAAAGAGCCACAGGGTCGAAGCGCCATAAAGATAGAAAATGCCATGCAGGCACAAAAGGGCCAACCAGCCCATGGTACCTGCCACCAAGGGGAGGTCGAGATAGAATCCCAGCACTTCAATGCAGGCCATGTGCAGCACGGCCGTGGTTTCCAGCAACAGCGGCCAGCGCAGCCGCTGGCACAAGGCCACCGAACCCAGCCCCAGGAGCAGCAGATAAGGAAGATACATCAGCGGTGCCTGGCTGCCGGGCAATAACATCAGCGGCGCCAATGAGCCGCCCAAGAGGGCCACTATGCTGATGACCCGCGCCTCCAATCGCAGCGCCAGCCAATAACCGCCCAGGGTGATAGCGAGCAACAACAGATAGCTCAGGCTGTCGGGGATAAGCCCGTAATAGGGGCCGACAAAGTAGCCGCAGAGATAATTGATGACAAGTCCCAGCCCCACCAGGGCCGAGCCAAAATCGGCCACCGCGGGTTGTCGTCGCCTGAGCCAAACACCCAGCCCCAGGATGGCGTTGGCACAGGCAAAACCCAGCAACGCCTTGCCCGCATCCGACAGCCAATTGTCGAGGGAATACTGCAACAGATAACCAAAGCCCAGGGTCATGGCGATGATGCCGGCCACTGTCATCAGAAATACCGGCCCCTGACCCTTTGACTGGTAATGGCGGTAAAAATCCTGCGCTTGCCCCAGGAGTCCGGCCAGGGGGCCAAGGAGTCCTGCAAGGCCGGTGGCCAGCGCCGCCCCGGCCTTTTGACTCCAGCCTGGTGCCCTTTTCGCGGTTTGCGGGTGAGCTGGCGTTACCTGAGCCGATACCGCGGCCTCCTGAGGTTCTGCCTTGTGCCAGGGAGAGGCGGTTGCAGGGCCCATCGCCTGGGCTCGCGCCTCGGGCACCGAGTCCTCGCCCCGGAGCAGTAACTGCGCCAGCTGATCCTCCAGCGCCGCCAGGCGCAGCTCGGTCTGTAAATGCCGCTCCTGCTCTTGCTGCTTGAGTATTTGCAACTCCCGCAGCAACTGCTGCAGTTGTGCCGCTGACGTCCCTTCCGTTGACTTCATAGCCCGCCCATTTGCTTTAGATTCTGCCTGCCAATAGTGGCCTTACCCCGATATACACAAAACCGTGCCGCCACGCCACTAGCCGGGCAAATGACACACGGCCTCAACATTATTGCCATCGGGGTCAAGCACAAAGGCGCCAAAATAGTGCTGATGGTACTGGGGCCTTTGCCCTGGGGCGCCGTTATCCTTACCGCCGGCAGCCAGGGCCGCATGATAAAAGTCGCTCACGGCTGCCCGATCACGGGCCGCAAAGGCGGTATGTCTGGGGGTTGCAGCCTCACTGCTTTCAATCACCCAGAACACCGGTCTGCCGTCCGGACCGAAAGCGCACATGCGCTGGGTAGGCCAATCGGGGTTCCAATGGGCCACCTCTTCCAGCACCAAGGGATAGCCAAGGGGAGCCAGCGCGGCCTGATAAAAAGCCTTGGTAACTTCATAGTCTGTAGCATAGCTGCTTAAGTGATCTATCATGTTCATTCCTTTGGATAACAAAAATTTACCTGGGGTATCCAACGCCATAATAGGTTGAAATTCATTATGCAGGCAAACCTCGCAGACCTTGGGCAAAGATGCAATATCTATACTTGAACCGTTACCCATGATCCCATGACGCCTGATCCCGGAGTCCCAATGCCGTCCCTGCGTTTAACCCTGCTCACCCTGCTGACCCTGTGTGCCTTTGCCGGCAATTCGCTGTTGTGCCGTGCCGCCCTGAGTCAAACCAGCATAGATGCCGCCAGTTTTACCAGCCTCAGGCTGATGTCCGGCGCCCTGATGCTGGGACTGATAGCCAGACTGAACAGGCAAGGTGCCCCGGGGCGCGGCAATTGGCTTTCCGGCCTGGCACTGTGGGTGTATGCCGCCGGCTTTTCCCTGTCTTATCTGCAACTGAGCACCGCCATGGGGGCCTTGATCCTGTTCGGCGCGGTGCAATTCACCATGATAGGAGTGGGGCTGGTACGTGGTGAGCGCCTGACGTTGTACCAATGGCTGGGACTGGTACTGGCCTTTGGCGGCCTTGTCGGACTCTTGCTGCCTGGGCTGGCAGCGCCGCCACTGGTGGGCGCGCTGCTGATGCTCAGCGCGGGCATCGCCTGGGGCATCTATTCCTTGCGGGGCCGCAAAGGTGGCGATCCGCTGCGGGTTAACGCCGGAAATTTTCTCTATGCCCTGGTCCCCGCTCTGCTGTTCAGCCTTATCTGGCCCGGCGACACTTCTTGGGATTACCCCGGCATAGGATACGCCCTGGCCTCCGGCGCCCTGGCATCAGGAATAGGCTATGCCATCTGGTACCGGGTACTGCCCGAACTCAAAGCCAGTACCGCCGCCAGCGTACAGCTGAGCGTGCCCGTGCTGGCATCCCTCGGCGGCATAGTTTTTCTGGGGGAATCCCTGAGCCTGAGACTGGTACTGGCAAGCATCGCCATCCTCGGCGGCATACTGCTGGTCATTCTGGCCAGGACGGCAAGCAAATCCTGAATCCAGCGGGTATTTGCCAATAGCGCAGCTTTGAGCAAGGCTAAAGTTATCCCCTGTCAAACCGGAGTCAGCATGAGTGAACGTCAATCCCCGCAATTTTATGGCGGCCCAAGAGAGTGCCCCAGTAACGAGGGACGCAGGCAAATTCAGCGCATCCTGCCGAGGATCGGCGATGTGGGTGGTATTCCCGTGGCCCGCGCCATACCGCAGAAGGACAGGCGCCTGATTGGCCCCTGGTGCTTCCTCGACCATATAGGCCCGGTCACCGATGGCCCGGCGCTGGACGTGGGTCCTCACCCCCATATAGGGCTGCAAACCTTCACCTGGATGCTGGAGGGGGAAATATTGCACCACGACAGCCTGGGCAGCGCCCAGGTTATAAGCCCGGGTCAGGTCAACCTGATGACCGCCGGCTATGGCATAGCCCACACCGAAGAAGCCGTGCCGGGTCATCGCCGGGTACACGCGGCCCAACTGTGGATTGCCTTGCCTCTGGCCCACAAGGATACCCAACCACGCTTCGATCATTACCCCACACTGCCGCGCTGGACCGAGGCCGGGGTCGAATTTACCCTGCTGACCGGTCAATGGCTGGAACACCAGGCCCCCGTGCTGCACTTTTCCCCGATCCTCGGTATGGATCTGTATCTGCCCTCCACGGCAGAAACGCCGGTCAGCTTGTCGCTGCCTTTGCAACCCGGATTCGAATACGGCCTGATGCCGATGGAGGGCCAATTCAGCGTCGATGATGAGGCGTTCAGCGACAATCAGCTGGCCTATCTGGGATTGGGGCGGGACTGTGTCGAGCTGGAGCTGCAACCGGGTTGCCGCCTGCTGCTCTTGGGTGGCGAGCCCTTAAGCGATGCGGTCAGCATCTGGTGGAATTTTGTCGGCCACAGCAAGGATGAAATCGCCGAAGCCCAGGCCCAGTGGCTGACCGAAGATCCGCGCTTTGGCACAGTGCCGGGTTATCGGGGCAAACGGCTGATTCCACCGCCGTTGCCCTGGTAACGCCCCCCCTATGCACAGGCCAAAACATGTGCAGGCCCAAACATGCACAGGCAGAAACATGTGTAAGGAGATAGCTAGTAAAAGACCGCCATCAAGGCGGTCTTTTTTAAAGGGTGAATCCAAGGATTACCAAATCTTGACCCTGTCCTCGGGCGCCAGATACAGGGCATCACCGGGCTTGACGTTGAAGGCCTGGTACCAGGCATCCAGGTTACGCACCGTCAGGGCACGGTAGTTGCCGGGTGCATGGCCATCGGTGGCGATACGCTGGCGCATGGCCGGCTCGCGCATCTTGGTGGCCCAAGTCTGGGCATAGCCAATGAAGAAACGCTGATCGCCGCTGAAACCGTCGATCACCGGTGCTTCCTTGCCTTTGAGGGAGGCACGGTAAGCGTCGTAGGCGGCTGCCAGACCGGCTACATCGGCAATGTTCTCTCCCAGGGTCAGCTTGCCGTTCACATGCAGATCCGGGAACGGCTGGTAAGCGTCGAACTGTGCCGCAAGGGCATCACCCTGCCGGGCAAAATGTTCGAAATCTTCCTGGGTCCACCAGTTGCGCATGGCTCCTGTGCTGTCGAAGGCCGCACCGTTGTTGTCGAAGCTGTGGCTGATTTCGTGGCCGATAACCGCGCCTATGGCGCCATAGTTGTAGGCATCATCGGCATTGGCATCAAAGAAGGGCGACTGCAATATGCCCGCCGGGAAGTTGAGCGCGTTTTGCACCGGCAGGTTGACCGCGTTCACTATCTGAGCCGTCATCCACCATTCGCCCTTGTCCTGGGGTTGGCCAATCTTGGCCAGCTGATGGGCGTATTCCGCCTGCTGTCCGGCAATTTGGTTGGCATAGGCACTGCCGGCCTTGACCTTATAGTGGCCGTAGTCGCGCCAGTTGTCGGGATAACCCACACTCACCACCAGGGAAGCAACCTTGGCCAGGGCTTCCTGTTTAGTGGCAGGCGCCATCCAGTCAATGTGTTCGACCCGGTTGTGGAAGGCAGCGATGATCTGCTTGGTCATGTCGCTGACCTTGGCCTTGGCCGAGGCAGGGAAATACTTGTCCACATAGGCCTTGCCGACAGCATCGCCCAAATAGTCATCCAGGGCGCTGAGGGCACGCTTGTCACGACTGCGCTGTTGTGGGGTACCCGACAGGGTGGTGCCATAGAAGTCAAAGTGGGCCTGATCCACAGCCGTAGGCAGCACGTCTGCATGGCTGTTGATCTGATGGAATGCCAGCCAATCCTGCCAGGATTGCAGTGGCTCGGACGCCACCAGTGCCGACAGGGCCGTGATGGCCGGAGCGTGATAGGCGGCAAAGCGCCCCTCTTTGCCCAGCTGCGCCGCCGTCATAAAGGTCTGCCAGTCGATACCGGGTGCCTTGGCATCAAAGTCGGCACGGCTCCAGATGGCGGAGGACTTGCTGAAGTCCTCGCTGTCTTCGCGGCTGACATGGGCCTCGGCAATCTTCAGCTCCAGGGCATAAATCCGTTTGGCACGGGCCTCGGCATCCTCCATACCCGCGGTCTGCAGCAATTTGGCGATATAAGCCTGGTAGGCGGTGCGGATCTCCTGCATCTTGGGGGCGTCGGAGAGATAGTATTCCCGCTCCGGCAGACCCAGACCACCCTGCAACATGTAGGGCAAGACTTCGCCCGGCGTTGACAGGCCCTGGGTCACGAAGATCCCGAACAGGTTTTCGGTGAAGTAATTGGTGGCATTGAGTGGGTCCACATCGGCGCGCAGGTTGGCGCCCAGGGCTGCCGACAGCTCGGCCTTGTTGCTGATGGCAGCAAAGCGGGCCAGATCGGCCTGCACCGGCTTCATACCGGCGGCATCGATGGCGGTCGTGTCCAGATAAGCATGATAAAAATCCGCGATGCGGGCTGCATCACTGCCGGGCGCATGTTTGGCTTTGACCAGCGCATCGATAAGCTCAGCCTTGTGCTTTTCTGTCTCAAGGAAGGCCACCAGGAAGGCACCAGTGCTGGAGCGGTCATCGGGGATCTTGGTGGTTTTCATCCACTCGCCGTTGGCATAGTTATAAAAGTCGTCCCCGGGCTTTTTCGATAAATCCATGGCCTGCAAATTAATGCCCACCAGGCTTTGACTGGCCATGGCATTCACAGGCGTTTGTGCCTGGCTTGGGATGGCAGCTACGCCCCCCAATACTGCTGCGCCTGTCAGCAAAGCAGCTGCGATACGGTTCAACATCTGTAGTTCCTTTTATCGTTATATTTCAACTTATATTGCAAGAATCGACAACGCAGAAAAGTCTACTCCATTTCCATATAACAACCGCAAGACATTCCCACAATTATTCAATTCCCAAGCTATTGGCAGTACCTAATAAATCTCGTTACTGCCAAAAGCCCCAATCTCAAGAAAACCCTTATTACAACCGCGTCTTTTCACTGTGGCTCAGTTTGAAGAGGGAATATCGGGCAAAACCACACCACCGACAGGCGAAACCGGTAGCGTCGGCTCTTTGGGTTGAGGTAATAGTATGCCCCCTGCCGCTGCCGGAGTGACACTGGAATGAACTTCTGGCTCGTGATTCATTTGCAACAAGCGGTCATTCTGTCGAGCTTTGCGCAGCACGGTATCTTTCGCCATGGAACCAATGTCCCCACTGAGCACTCTGGCATATGACAATTTGGTAGCAACCCGCTCAATCACCACCTGCCCCAAATGAATTTCTTCGCGACCCAGAGATTCTTTGGTGTAAGGATCTACCAATTTTTTCCCTAGGCCATAAACGTCATAAATATAACCTTCAGCGAGGTTTTTGCCCCCTTGATTCAGCACCAATTGATTGCCACTTTGCGACAACACCTTAATGGGATAAATAGCCTCGATAATGGTTCGAGCAACTTCCTCCGCAGCTCCGGCATTTAGACTATCTGCATCGGCCGAATCCAAAGCAATAATGGCATCGTCCTGCCATTTTATCTGACGGGTAGCTATATTAATCAGCTGATATGATACCTTTACCTCCCCATATTCAGCCGTCTGTTGCTCACCGGTCAGGCTGAGGGTATTGGTGTAACTTGCACCATCAACATCTACGCTGCCTAACACCAAATAGTCCATTCCCAATACCTGGCCCAGGCGGATTTTTTCCGATCTGGCCGTCTCTGAACTCAGCAACAGGTTGCGCTCTTTGACAAATTCCGAATTGCGCTCTCGATCCAGCACGGCAAAACGTCGACTTTGTACCAATTGGGTCTGCAGATATTGACTGAACTGCTCCCCATAGCGTCCGCTGAACCTGGATACCACCAACTTACGCCGATTGTCTGGCGCAATCCCCGGCCCTTTGTATACCGGTATACTGGCCGTGATCAGTACCTGGCATTCCTGTTCGTCACAGTCTTCTTCCAATACCTGATACTGTTCTACGTATCCCTGCGTTCTGGAGGCCGTTTCATTGACCTGCTCGGAAGACAGTACCGCCTCATGGTTTACCTTTACCTTTAGGGACTGCCTAATCGAGCGTTGATCAATCTCGACTCCTCTCACCTGACGAACAGCCTCAATAAGAGCATTTTCAATGGCCAGCTCGCGGCTCATTCCCGAACCACGAACTTCCACATCAACAGTTGCAGCATGCGCGAACGGGGCGCACAGCAACCAAAGCGAACACAAAAAACGGCTACGATTAGAACTCTTCATTGGCAGCCTCTTCACTCTCCCCGACACCTGAACGAATGCTTGCCTTAGCAGCGTTGGACTTTTTCTCTATTATCTTCCCCTCTTTGAAGGTCCGGGTGTCTTGCTCGGCCCTGGGGTGCCAAACCAGCACAACACCATTGACTTCTCTGTTGGTAATAGGGTGCTTTTCGGTCCAGCGCATGGCTGTCTTCACACCCACCAAACCTTTTACGGAAGATCTCATGGATGATGATTCGGAAATTTCCTTAATGATTTCCGCCACAGTATCTTCGTTGACGTCAGTTTCCTTGCTCTGGGTCTGAGTAGCAGTCGCAGTACGCGTCTTGTGCTCCGTATTACTTCGCTCAGACTCAAATGTTCCCATCAGCGAATACCCTTCGGCGATATGGGCCAATGCATCAAGCTCAGCATCACCGAAACTGAATTCACGATTATCTACACATTCTTCATAATCGCTCGGGTTACAGTCATTACCTGACATTCCAAAGGATACCAACATGGGATAACCCTTCTCATCCCATAACAACTTGGTTCCATATTGGTAAACCAAATTATTTTTTTGTCTGGCCAAATATTGATTTAAGGGTTCACCGGCTTTTTCTGGGCTGGGTTCAATATTGCCTTTACTCAATCGCAATGAAGCCAGGAAGTTCTTTTTCTTGACCGATGTAGCAATGACAACCGCAATGGCCGTATTGCCGTTTTTATCTGTCGCTTCGTAGGATTTCATTATCTGTGAGCCACTGATGTCACCACGGGCCCTCTGTTTCGCTGTGCGGGTAATAGCTTTTTGCATCATTACTTTACGCTTTGATGGTGGTGCAGCGCTATATTCTGCGGCATCTATGCCCATTTCATTTAGCTTCGAGTCCAAAGTGGCGTCAACCAAAGTCACGACCTTATCCAGAATCGCTTCCAATCGATCTTGACTCTGTAATTCTTCGGCCGTAAATTCGGGCAATTTATTGGTTTTGAATGACGTTCGGAGCGTCTCCGAGGTGACATCTCGATGCAACTGTTTCAGCAACGATTCGCGAGCCTGTAACTGCGCCCCTTGGTAGGCCATAATGCGCGAATCGCTCCAACCAGCCTCCGTAGGCTTGGCAGCCACCAATGCAGTACCGAAGTGTAAATGGACCTGTTTATTTTGCCCGGCAAACTGAGTCATTTTGCTTGTGACAAATTCCTGAGCCAATTCGCTGACATACTGGTATGCATCATCCAACCCCTGCTCTTTGGCAGCGACAACTTCTTCCTTGGTTAGGGTAGGGGCTGAACTCAGCGCTTCAGCCTCAGTGACCACTTGCTCTTCACTGTTGGCCATTGCGCTGAATAAGAATAAGGTAGTGGTTAAGCTCAGTAGAGTTCGGGTGAACTGTGGTGGCAGGATCATATTGACTTCTCCATTCCATTGGGTAAGACGCCCCGCCATTGCGGGGCGATGCAGAATTACCAAGTAACTGAATCGTTGCTGCCTTTTTTAGAGATTGGGTATTCCCCTTCCCAATAGGCCAAACCAGTTTCGAGTTGAGTCAGGGTAAGTTGGAAGTAGTAGTCAACCAGTTGCGATGAACGGTCTATTTTATTTGTGCGTTGAATAATTTTTCCGCTGAGGCTGAAGTCCGGAGAAATCACGGTACCATTTTTCTTGACTGTCGCTTGATTCATCAACTTGGAGTTCTGTAACTCTCTGACCTTAGAGGTCATTTCATCTTCAGCACCATTAATACCGACAGCGGTAGTGGTGATAAACTTGCCACTTTGCAGCAAACCAACACGAATTTTTTTGGTGAGCTGATCAGTGTCTATCCGCTGAGCGGTGTCATTTATGACATTCGAAACGGCCATGATATAGCGACCACCCTGTGCAGCCTGCGGGTGCGCCAAGAGCGGGCTGGCAATGATCTCATTCAGTGCTTGATTAGCGGCATCATCAAAGTCCCGATGTGACAGCCCCATGGTCACAATTTCCTTCGAATTCTTAGGGACATATGACGTCGACTGACAACCTGATAGCAGGGCTGCGCTAATCAAACCCGCTACTACAATTTTCTTTTTCATCATAATAAAACTCTCTATTTAAAGGCTGATAACTTCGATTATTGGGGAGGCATTGGCCGTAGCGGCCTTAATGTAAACGATGGCGTTTTTATCGGTCGGCACGTCCACATCTATGGATGCAGCCGGTTCACCGAGGGACAAAGTGAGCTTGCCTTGTTCAGGGGTGTCGACCATGGCTGCCTGGAAATTTTTCGGTAACAAACTCCAGGTTCGGGTATCCGCCTGTGTTGTTGCCGCCTGCAACAATCCGGCACCGAAACCCAGCAAGGGATTGCGGTCCTTTATCTGTTTCTGGGCTACTGTTTTGATCACTGCGCGACTTATTTCCTTAGACAAGATCAACGGAAATGCCTCTTTGAATTCGGCTTGAATGATCTTATCCATATCTCCAACAACTTCGGTTTCTACCGCACCAACTTTTACGCTGGCATAAGGCGCTGGGAAGGCCTTGAGTTTTGGCAAAGCTATACCTGTGTAGGCCACATTGTCAGACACTAAAAACAAGGGTAAATCGACACGCAATTCTTCTTTTTTGGTTGCTTGGCCATTCTCAAATACGACCCAGACCTTCTTAAGATCGGCCACATGAGATGAACCACTTTGCAGTTTTTCAGCCAGCTTCAAAGTATCAGATGACACCTTGGTTTTGGTGATCGAAGCTACCCGATTCAGGCTGTCGACCGCCTTGCCAATATCACTGCTGTCCTGAGCATTAAGCATGAAAAACAGCCCATGCATGAATGTCGAGAATGGATTAATGTAACCATCATAGGCACTCCATTCGGTTTCAGTGATATGATGATCAGCGAGTAATTTTTCTGACTCAGTCAGACTCTTTTTGATGTTATCCGCATTGGCGGCATCCTCTTTGGCGAGAGACTCTTTTTGTTTATTAATTTTGCTCGCAAAATAGTCAGCAGCACGCTTTTGCCTCTCGTCGGAGCGATTCCACTCTATACGCGCATTGGCAAGGTCTCCAATAGAGATGAAATTCAAAGCCTTATAGGTGTTTACCATAACGGCATCATAATATGTCTGCTCGTAGTCCAGCATGGCGTCATTGGTCAAGGTGGAGCCAATTAACTCACCAGTAGACTCCAGCACATTCTCGGTATCCTCCATGTACATTACATCTTCGATGCTATCGAAATACTTATTGCTCTCGGCATAATCCTTGTTCATTCGCAGCAGACTGCCGGCCTGCATACCCCAGAGTTGATCGGCAAGTTTACTAGTCGTCTCATCCAGTCCAGCTTTCTCTTTGGCAAGGGTTATGGCGCCGACCGTATCCCCCTTCAGCAAATTATTATCGAGTTTTCCTTGAGAATTTCGCTCAGTAATAGCACACCCAGAGACAGTGAGGGCCAAGACTGTGGCTGCCAATGTTTTGTTCATTTGAGTTCCCTGCAAAAATGGGCTCCACCATAGTATTTGGTCGAGCAACAAAAACTGATGTTTGGTCTTCTGCGCGGGATATGACAGTAAAGAGAGGGGTATTGAAGTCTCCACTTCCAGCTTACAGCAATCCGTCGCCTTTTGAATTTACAATTTTTAACACTAATATATCAATCTTAAAATTTATTAAAACAGAGATACATATCACAAATGGTATTTGTAACCGTTAAGACAACACCGATGAGTGGAGGTGAAATCCACTTAAATAAACAACACTTTAGTCAAAGACCTGACTCAGACAAATCTCAATAATATTAGCTATTCACAATCTAGAAATAATTTCCAAGCCATTGATGAATAGAGTTATCTATCAAAGGATTTCACATGCTCAAATGGCCACTTTAACTTAAGCTAGATTCCCCTTTAAAAGCATCCAATCCTTTCCAGCGATGTTATAACCATTACTTAGGCTTGGCCCTGATTATCAGGCATAGCATCACAATACAGTTCAAAACGAGCATTTATAGGGCTGAGCACACCTGAAGAGACTCGGCACAGGAGGATGATGCGCATCGGCTGCCCGACCGCAATAGGCCGGGCAGCAGTAGATCAGGCAGCAAATCTCAAACCATAGCTGGCGCCGTTTTTCCAGACACACTGAGCCTGGGTTGGGCCTGTCAGTTCACTGTCCAGTGACAGCCTGTCACCCACCAGCAGATCGCCCTGGTACTGAATACGGGCACCTTCTTTGCTGAAGTCCAGCAACTGGCAACTGGCATCCATCTTGTCCTTGTGCAGCATAGCCTGGATGTGGCCGCCCTTGAAGCGCTCCTGAGCACGGCGATCTGCTTCCCGGGTATTTTGCACATCTGACTTGGCAACGGCCTCTTCATGCTGTGGCACTTCCGACTCGCTAACCAATTCGGGATTGTCAGGCATGTATGTGCCTTCGGCCATGCGCTGCTTGACACTGGCATGCAGACTGACATTGATGGGTGAACTTTGGGGATCGCCGTAAACCTGCCGCAATTCGGGTTTGGCGCCCAATTTTTCCAACATTCGATAACTCCAGGAATAGGAGTTGTGGGCTGTCATCTTGAGATCCGGTTTGCAATGGTGAGCCAAATAGTTCTCATCAAAGTCCAGCCCCAAGGCTTGCGCCTTGTTCACCATCCATTGCAATGGCACATCGGACAACCCTGATTCTTCATAGCCGCCGGTCACATCGGCGTGAGCGCCGACAAACCAACACTGCTCAATGCGCTGATTGTCGAGCTGGGAGCCGGCCCACAGATCCGGCTGATAATTGTGTCGCCTTTCATCCAGGGCCAGGGCCTGAAAAGCATTGTTCACCGAGGGACTGATTTGGGTATCGTAAAAGCCAATCCAACTGCGGGTTAAACGATTAAGCAACGGCAACGGTGCACCACGGGCACCAACGGAATCAAACACCCCCAGCATGCGTATGTCGGGACGAATATTGCCTTCATAGTGGGTGGCGGTGCGTTTGTATTCCGGAGTGCGGTAATAGCGGTAAATTTTCGACAGCTTGCCTAAATCTTCTCTGGCCACCAGACCGACCGCATCAATCAGGCCGGTCAGCGCCCTGGCTGTATGGGCCCCGCGGCTGGCGCCGAAAACATACACCTCATCGCCCGGTTGATAGTTGTGGACAATAAAACGGTATGCATTGAGCACATTGCGCTTCATGCCATAACCCAAGGTGCCGGCAATCAATCTACTGATGGGATTGATACCCAGCCCCTGATCGTAAAACACCACCTGATGTTTGCCATCGGCCGCGATGGGCCTGATGGCTCGAACCATTTTCACCGCATTGGTCGGATTATCATCCGGCGCATTCCAGGTGCCGTCACAACAGATGACGATGCGTTTGGCCGCGTTCATAATTACACTCCTTCCACAGGGAAATAGCAGCAAGCCTCGACATTGGCGCCGATACAGTGGAATGAGTATAGCTGAACATTGATTAAAAAGTGACCAACCCTGACGATGTAAAAGCAGGCTCAAGCCCTATGATTGCTGGTGTCTCAGTGCGATCTTGGATCTGAATCGCAGAATTTATAGCCCCGTTTTCCGGCTTGCTTTATTTGGTACATGGCCGCGTCGGCCTGCTCTATTAATTGCTTTAATTCATTGCCGTTTTCTGGGTACAGACTGATACCTATACTGGCTCCCAGGCTGTAAGCTTTGTTGCCTATCACAACATCCTCAGCCAGCTGAGTTACCAACTTATTGGCCACCTCCTGCACCTGGGCATGGTTTTCCAACTGCGTGGCTATGATGATAAATTCATCACCGCCGATCCGGGCACAAATATCTGTGCTTCGGGTACTGCTCCTGAGCCGCTCGGCCACCACCTTCAACACTTCATCTCCGGTACCGTGGCCCGCCTTATCGTTGATGGGTTTGAAATTGTCCAGATCGATATAAAAAATGGCCATCAATTGGTGGGGCCGGTTTGCCAACAACACGGCTTTCTCAAAAATATTGTGCAAATACCTTTTGTTTTTCAGCCCGGTGAGAGGATCGTGATGGGCCAGCTCCAATGCTTTTTCTTCTGCTTCCAGCAAGCGCTTTTGCAAGCTGAACAAAATGGCCGCCAAGAGTGCCAGATACAACACCAGAGTCAGACCAGTGCCAATCATAAAACCCGGAAGCTGCCAGCTTGGCATCAGATACATCAGGGGGTAGGACAGCCAGTGCAGCGTCAACAAGGCGGCTGTCACAGCTGCCGCGGTCATGAAGACAATTGGCATCATTTGTCTATGCTTCACAATGACAAATGCAAAGCAGCCAAGGTAGGCCAGGTTAAAGGCCACCAAGCTGGCTCGCCCGGCCCACAAGGGTATGTCGGTCAGCAACACCAACAACAGCCACAGCTCTGCCGCCAAGGTACCTGCCCACAGCCAAACCTGCCCGGGCTTCAAGCCATAAAACTGCAGCACACCTGCCACCAGCAGCGCTTTTTCCAGCACACTCAAAGCGGCATAACTAACTAAGGTAAGTTCGAGATTTGACTGCTGCGCGTGCAGTAGCAAGGACAACCGCGCCAACAGTGCGAAGAAGATTGCTGCCGCCCACAGCCTGGCACCGCCATTGGTTCTGGGGACCCTGCTGACCAGGATAAACAGGATACAAATGACGAAGTAAATGGTGGAGCCAATGGTATGTTCCAATTTGTAAAACATAGCACCTTGCTGCCGCTGTATCAGGAAGTGGGTCGTTAGCCGCCCCAAGACTATTCCAAGAAGTATAGACCTCGCCCACTTGCGCAACAAAAAAGCCGCTTTAATACAAAGCGGCCTTAGGTAATTGCAGCAATTCTCAGCGCATGGTGACAAACTCTTCTGCGCCGGTGGGGTGTATGGCCACGACCGCATCGAAGTCGGCCTTGGTGGCCCCCATCTTGATGGCCACGCCGAAGCCCTGGAGTATTTCATCCATGCCGAAACCTATGCCGTGAATACCGACCACGGTTTCCTCTGGGCCGGCACACACCAGTTTCATCTTGCAGGACTGGCGGTGGGCGGTAACAGCGGTATACATGGAGGTGAAGGTCGAATTGTAGACCTTGATATTATTCTCACCGTACTTGGCCCTGGCCTCGGGCTCGGTCAGCCCCATGGTGCCTATGGGTGGATGACTGAACACCACGGTCGGCACATTGGAATAGTCCATGCGCGCCTCTGGCATGTTACCGAACAGGCGCTCGGACAGCAGGCGTCCTGCTTTCACCGCCACCGGGGTCAGTTCAATGCCGCCGGCCATGATGTCGCCGACGCAGTAGATGCCCTTGGCACGGGTGTTCTGCTGTTCATCCACCAGCACATAGCCCTGCTCATCCAGCTGTACATCGGTATTTTCCAGCCCTATGTTGCCGGTGGCCGGGCTGCGGCCTATGGCCCAGATAAGGCAATCCACTTCATGGCGCTCACCGTTTTCCAGCTCCAGCACCAGGGTGCCGTCCTGTTGCTTGTGAACCGCCTTGGGTACGGCATCCGTGTGCAGTGTGGGACCCTGTGCCGCCATGGCATCCACCAGCGCCTGGCTGAGCATGGGGTCAAAACCCCTCAGCGGCGCATGGCGGCGGACAAATAAACTGGTGTCACTGCCGAGGGCGTGCAGTACCCCGGCGATTTCCACGGCAATATAACCGGCACCGACTACGGCCACTCTCTTGGGCTGCTCGTTGAGGGCGAAAAAGCCGTTGGAGTCTATGCCATGTTCGGCGCCGGGAATATCGGGAATGGTGGGCGCACCGCCGGTGGCGATCAGGACATGGTCGGCGCTGTAATGCTCACCATTGACTTCTATGGTGCGATTATCGACAAAGCGACCATAGCCCTGCACCAGGGTGACACCATTGCTGGCAAAGCCGCGACCATAGGCGGCGTGAACCCGTTCAATGTAGGCCTCGCGACTGGCGACCAGGGTCGCCCAGTCGAATTTTTTCACATCCACATCAAAGCCGTAATCCTTGGCATACAGGTGAATGGCCTCGGCTATTTGGGCGCCGTACCACATGACTTTTTTGGGCACGCAACCAACGTTGACACAGGTGCCGCCCACTTGCTGGGCTTCAATCAACAGCACTTTGGCACCGCGAATGGCGGCGCGGTTGGCAGAGGCTATGCCGCCGCTGCCGGCGCCGAGACAGATGTAGTCGTAATGTTGGGCCATGAAATTCTCCGTAATGTTCGGTCGGCGGGTCTCTATCGAGGGGTGCTAGTTTGCCCCCATAGCGACGGCGCTTGCAAGAGACCGGGGAGAATCAACAGATATTGCGGCAATGAAATCAGCGCCGATATTGGCAGCGACCATAGTCGTCCGGCTCGGGACCATCGCCGCTGCAATCAAGACAACTCCACTCCTTGCGCCTGACCATCAGCTCTTCCTGCTGATAGCTGGCACCCTGGCTGCGGACGGCAGCTTCCAGGTGATCCAATCTGGCATCCAACCAACGACAGGCAGGGTCGTTGGCCACCAGCTGGCGCTCATCCTTGGTTTTGCTGGTCGTCTTTTTGCTGATCTTTTTGCTCTGTTTCACTTTGCCGGATTGGCGTTTGGGGGCTTGTGTGGCCTGCGGCAGATGAATTTCCAGTGCCGGGCGGCTTTCGGGCACGGCCAAAGGCTGGCCCTTATCGTCCAGAACTGCGTCCTTGGGGGGTAAATACTGATTATTGAGCACATCGGCACCCAAGGCGCCAACACTGAACAGCAAGAGACCGGCCCAAAGCCGGTAGCGATTTATGGCAGACATTTCCTTGTCCCGGATCCAATCCCTGATTCAGGCAAGCATAGCGGATATTCAGAAGTCCCGACTCAGGTGCAGGCTAATAAAATTAAGATCGCCTTCCTCATCATCCAGGATCACATCTCCCTGGGCCTCGCTGTGTGCCAGTTGCAGGGTTGTGGACCAACCGTCATCCAGGGTCCAGATTGCCTTAACTCCCCACTGTAAATGGTTGCGGCCGCTGTGGAGTTCCGTCATGTACTGATAGTCCAGGCCCTGGGTAACGAAAGGCGTTAACTCCAGCGACTCGGTCAACTGCCAATGGCTGTAGAGACTGAGTTCGACAAAATAACCGGCGGAATCACTGCTGTAGGTATAGGCCACCACAGGCACCAAACGCGGCTCCAGCCACCAGGCCAGGCTGGCAAACCACTCATTGTCGGAGAAAGGCTCGTCGGCCACTATCTCCACCCGCTGATAACCCACACTGCCACGCCAGTCATCCCCCAGCGGCAGCTCATATTCCAGCCCTATGTTCCACTCACTGAAAAACTCGCTGTCAGCACGGGCCAGGGTGGCATAGGCCGTCAAGCTGTCGACCGAAACGGCAGCCCCGCCCCACCAAACACCGCCCCGGCCTATGTTGTCGCGGCCCTCGGACACATATTGGCTGTCCCAGCCCAGATCCAGCCAGTAGCCGGTGTCGGCTTGGCTGGCACAGGTGAACAGGATTAGCGGTAATAAAGGCAAGGGACTTTTCATTACAGGGGTCCGACATTAAACACAGGCATAGCATAGCCTATTCAGCGCCGGCTTAAATGAGAACAGATATCATTTGAGATCCGCACAGCATTTTCCTGCTGAACTTTATACGGTACGCGGTTATTTGATCGCCAGCACTGTTAAGGGGCACATAAGCTGCTAAATGCGATCACGCCTTGATAATTGCCGCCACAGGCCTTATCTATGGCCTATACACAGACCCGATTCCGAGGATCCCCTATGAGCAACCCGCTGTTGTCCCCATCGACACTGCCGCCCTTTTCCAGCATTCGCCCCGAACACATAGAACCCGCCGTCAGCCAGGCACTGAGCCATTGCCGCGCCGAAATCGATCGGGTATTGGCCGCCGGCGACTTCAGCTACGAGGGTCTGGTGGCGCCGCTGGAGCAGGCCGATGACGAGCTGGGTCAGCTCTGGTCCCCCGTGTCCCACATGAACTCGGTACTGAGCACCGACAGCTGGCGCGCGGCTCACGATGCCTGTCTGCCGCTGCTGTCCGAGTACGGCACCTTTGTCGGCCAGCATGAGGGTCTGTACCAGGCCTACAAGACATTGCATGACTCGGCAGAATTTGCCGGCCTGCCAAGGGCGAAACAGACCCTTATCGAACACAGCCTGCGGGATTTCGAGTTGTCCGGCATAGGTCTGGACGCCGCTAAAAAAGCGCGCTACGGCGAAATCGTCAAGCGTATGTCGGAGCTGACCAGCAGTTTTTCCAACAATGTACTCGACGCCACCCATGCCTGGAGCAAACTGGTGACAGATGAGGCCGAACTCAAGGGTCTGCCCGAGTCCGCCCTGGCCGCCGCCCGCGCCATGGCCGAAGACAAGCAACAGGATGGCTGGCTGTTCACCCTGGATTTCCCATCCTACCTGCCGGTAATGATGTATTGCGACAACCGGGCGCTGCGGGAAGAGTGTTATCGCGCCTTTGTCACCCGCGCCTCGGACCAGGGTCCCAACGCCGGCGAATTCGACAACGGTCCGCTGATGGAAGAAATCCTCGCCCTGCGCCACGAGCTGGCCCAGTTGCTGGGCTTCGAAAGCTTCGCCCACAAGTCCCTGGCCACCAAGATGGCCGAGAGCCCGAGCCAGGTGGTGAGCTTCCTCAACGAGCTGGCACTGCATTCCAAGGCCCAGGCCAAGACCGAACTGGCAGAGCTCAAGGCCTTCGCCGCCGAGCACCATGGCGACGCGACGCTGGAAGCCTGGGACTTGAGCTTCTATGCCGAAAAACTCAAGCAGCACAAATACGAGATTTCCCAGGAAGAACTGCGCCCCTATTTCCCCGAGGACAGGGTGCTTGGCGGCCTGTTCCACACGGTGGAGCGTCTGTTTGGCCTGCGCATTGAAGAGCAGAAAGAATTCGATCGCTGGCACAAAGACGTGCGCCTGTTCCATATCTTCGATGCCAGCGGCGAGCAGCGCGGCAGCTTCTTCCTCGACCTCTATGCCCGCAGCGGCAAACGCGGTGGCGCCTGGATGGACGAGTGCCGGGTACGGCGTCGCGGCCCCAATGGCCTGCAACTGCCGGTGGCCTACCTGACCTGCAACTTCAACGGCCCGGTCGGCGGCAAACCGGCACTGTTCACCCATGACGAAGTCACCACCCTGTTCCACGAATTCGGTCACGGCATCCACCATATGCTGACCAGGATAGAGGTGGCCGGGGTGTCGGGTATCAATGGTGTGCCCTGGGATGCGGTGGAGCTGCCGAGCCAGTTCATGGAAAACTGGTGCTGGGAGCAGGAAGCACTGCAGGAGATCTCCGGCCATTTCGAGACCGGCGAGCCCCTGCCCAAGGCCATGCTCGACAAGATGCTGGCGGCGAAAAACTTCCAATCCGGCATGATGATGCTGCGCCAACTGGAGTTTTCGCTGTTCGACTTCCGCCTGCACCTGGAATATGACCCGGCCAGGGGCGCCCGTATCCAGCAGACCCTGGATGAGGTGCGTGAGCAGGTGGCCGTACTTATCCCGCCGGCCTTCAACCGCTTCCAGCACAGCTTCTCGCACATTTTTGCCGGCGGTTACGCGGCGGGCTACTACAGCTACAAGTGGGCCGAAGTGTTGTCGGCCGATGCCTTCTCCCGCTTCGAGCAGGAAGGCATTTTCAACCCCAAAACCGGTCATGACTTCCTGACCAATATTTTGGAGATGGGTGGCAGCGAAGAGCCCATGACCCTGTTCAAGCGCTTTATGGGCCGCGAGCCCAGCATAGAGGCGCTGCTCAGGCACAGTGGTATCGAAGCGTAAAGGCCTTGGCTTAATGACAAGGGGCGCACTGCGCCCCTTTTTGCTGCCGGTCCCCGGCGCCTTGCCTGCTGGTATGACCTCTGTTAGCCTGTGCTTTTAAAGCAAAAACTCAAGAACCGACCCATGAATCTGTATTTCCGCTTAATCTGGTTGTTCCTCTGGCGCGTACGCCACTGCCGCAGCATAGGTTTTCTCGACACCAGCCTGATCCAGTACCGGGCGCTGCCGTCGGACTGCGACATCAATATGCACCTGACCAACAGCCGCTATCCGGCCTTCATGGATCTCGCCCGCACCTTTATGTTGGCGGAAATGGGCCTGCTGAAGCGCTTCCTCAAACTCAAGTGGATGCCGATAGTCAATGCCGCTGAATTCACCTATATCCGCGATATCAAGCCGCTGCAAAAATTCACCATTGAAAGCCGGGTCGTGGGTTGGGACGATAAATATTTCTACATTGATCAACGGTTTGTCAGCGATCGCGGTCTGCACTGCATAGTGCATGTGCGCGGGGTATTCGTTTGTAACCGTAAGCAGGTGCCAATCAGCGAACTGATCCGCGAGGCGGGTTTCGAGGGTGAGGCCCCGGAGCTGACGCCCGAGGTACAACAGTGGAAGGCCTTTTTGCAACTCAAGAAGGAACGCAACAGCTGATCAAGGAATGTTGCGCACGCCTGCGGTTTCCTCGGCCTGGGCCAGGGTAATTTCGTCGGTCACCAACTCCCAGGCGCCACGGATATTGGCCTGTTGCCGGTAACGGCACAGGTTGTCCAATTCGAACGGCGTCAGGAGATCGAACAGGGTATCCAGGCAAGGCACCAGGGCGCAGTCGGCCAGGGTAAAGCCATCGCCCACCAGCCAGTGGTTATCGGCCAGCTGGTTATCCAACTCCTGCAAGGTCAGCCAAAGCCTGTTGCGCAGCTGCCGGATTTTCAACTCATCCTGCTGCGACTCATTGAGCAGCTGCTCCAGCACAAATAGCTGATTATTGAGATCATTGTCTATCAGCCTGTCCCACAGACGCACCCGCAAATTCACCGAGGGCATATCCGGCAACAAGCGGGTGCCACCGCGCACCTGCCGGTCCAGGTATTCGATGATGATGCTGGATTCGGGTAACAACAGGCCATCGCTGGTCTTCAACAGTGGCAACTTGCAGGGTGGATAAATCTGGGCAAATTCGGCCCGCTGCACAGGATCGCGGAGCTCCACCACCCGGGGGAAAAAATTGGCCTGCTTCTCATACAGACCGAGCAGGACCTTTTGGGAATAGCGTGACAGCGGATGATAAAAAAGCTCCATGACACCTGCCTTGCAGCAACCACCTACAAGTTAACTTTAGCCGCAGACGCCACAGAGGGTGCAGTTTTCTGCTGTATTGTTTGCCGGTTATCCGGGATTAGCCTCAGCCCGACCGGGAAACAATCGCTCCCGCAGGAAATCCAGCAGCACCCGCACCCTTGGCGGGGTTGTATCACGGTAGGGGTGCAGGGCGAAGATCCCGCCCTCGCGCAGATGATAGTCAGGTAACAGCCGCACCAGCTCACCGCGAGCCAGTTGCTCCGTCAGCAGATTATCCGGCAATACCGCCACCCCCAACCCCTGGCAAGCCAGCGCCAACAGGGCATTGGTGCTGTTGCAGCTGATAAAGGGCGTTACCCGGATCCGGTATTCCTCGCCCTGGCTGTTGTGCAGCACACAGCTGCGGGGCAAATGGCTTGAGGCGTGCATCAGCCAGCGATGGCTGTGCAGATTGTCCGGATGCAAGGGCTTGCCATGGCGGGCTATGTACTCGGGGCTCGCCACCAGCAGCTCATCGAAACTGCCGAGCTTGATGGCCTTGAACTCAGAATCGGCTGGCCACCCGGCCTGAATGGCCACATCGATTTGCTGCTCCAACAGGTTCAGCTTGTTGTCTTCCAGCAACAGGGTCAGGCGCAGGTGGGGAAAGCGCTGATGGAATTCACCGATCAGCGGCAGCAGATTGCGCTCCCCCAACCCCACGGGTGCAGTGACCCTCAGACTGCCGTACAGCTGCTCATCGCTGGGACGGGTGACGGCCTCGGCCTGCTTGGCCAGCAACAGCAATTCGGCGCAGTAGTGATAAAAGCCCTGACCATCTTCGGTGAGGCTGATACGGCGGGTGGTGCGGTGCAGCAGCTGGCAGCTGGTGCGCTGCTCCAATTTTTTCAGGTGCTGACTGACCATCGAGCGGCTGATCCCCAGCACCTCGGCAGCCGAGGTCAGGGAGCCCTGCTCCACCACAGTGGCGAACACCAGCATTCGATAAAGTTGTGCCGCGTCCATAGCCGTCCCTTTTGTTTAATTTCACTTACCAAAGCTATAAGTAAACCACTCATTATCAATTTTAGCCACGGGCGTACACTGACGGCGTCAATTCAACCCGAGGAAAACAAGATGATCCTGATTTTCGGAGCGGCCGGCGATCTGGGCCGCCGCGTCACCCAAGCCCTGTTGCAACACGTCCCCGCCAACCAATTGCGCCTGGCGAGCCGTCAGCCGGAGCGCCTGGACCATAGCGGCGCCGACACCGTCTATGCCGATTTTGGCGAGCCTGAGTCACTTGCAGCCGCGATGCAGGGTGTCAGCAAGGTGCTGCTGATTTCCGGCGATGCCCCCAACGATGTGCGCCTGGGGCAACATTTGGCGGTCATACAGGCCGCCAAGGCCGCCGGGGTCGAACAACTGGTGTATACCAGCTTCCAGTTGGCTAACCTGGACTCGGCCTTCGACTTTGCCCGCAGCCACGGCGCCACCGAGGCCGCCATATGCCTGTCCGGGGTGCCTTTCACCCTGGTGCGTAACGGTCTTTATGCCGAGCTAACCCTGATGGGGCTGGAACAGGCGCTGCAGAAGGGCGAGCGCTTCAATGCCAGTGGTTCCGGCCGCTTTGCCCCGGTACTCAAGGATGACCTGGCCGAGGCTTTGGCCAGGGTGCTGACCGAACAGGGTCATGTGGGCCAGACATACACACTGCAGGGACCCGAGTTGTTCAGCCAGGCCGGGATCAGCGCTCTCATTGCCGACATCAGCGGCAAGGCGCTGCGGACAGTGGACATCAGCCCTGAGGCACAACAGCAGACGCTGCTCGCCATGGGATTGCCGGAATTTCTCGCCCGCGCCCTGGCAGGTAACAGCCGCGCCATTGCCAATGGCGAATACCTGACGGCCGAAAATCACCTGCCGGCCCTGCTCGGCAGGACACCCGGCAGGCTCGAGACTTTGCTGCGCCAGGCACTGTCCCACTGATCCGGGGAGGACGTGAAGGCGACTTGGGGTTACACTGTCAGCTCCTTGTTGCCGGAGAGTCCCCATGCAAAAAGCCGAACCTTTCAAGCACATCTATGAACGCGCCTGCGAACGCAAGGGCGGTGAATCCGGACTGGCGCAGCTGCTGCCCCAGGTGCTGACGGCAGCAGAATACCGCAACCACTCAGATGCAGAGCTGTTGTCGGCCATCAGCCGCCAGGTGTTCCAGAGCGGTTTCGTTTGGAAGGTGGTGCAAGCCAAGTGGCCGGCCTATGAGCAGGCCTTTTTCGGCTTCGAACCCCTAAAGGTGTTGCTGCTGTCGCCGGAACAGTTGGCGGCGCGGGCAGCAGACCCGGACCTTATCCGTCACGCTAAAAAGACCCAGGCCATCTATGACAATGCCATTATGGTGACCGATATCGCCCGCGAGCACGGCAGCCTGGCGGCTTTTATCGCCGACTGGCCCACGGCGGATATCACGGGACTGTGGCAACAGCTCAAACGCCGCGGCGCTAGGCTCGGCGGCAATACCGGCCCCTATTTTCTGCGCGGCACCGGCAAGGACACCTTTTTACTGAGCACAGACGTGCAGGGTTACTTCAAGGCCCACAAGCTGGTGGATGGCAGCTTCAGTTCCCAAAAGACACTGGCCCAGGTGCAGGCCACCTTCAACGATTGGCAGCAGCAAACGGGTAAGCCCCTGGCCCATTTGAGCCGCATTCTGTCCTGCTCTGTCGGCGACAATCGCCTCTAAGGCGCCAGGCAGCAACGGGGCTGCAACATTGAGCAACACCCGGGTGAAAGGCAGCGAAAAACCTTAACTAAACCTTTGCATAGGCAGAGAAATTTTCAATGTTTTACACTTTCAATCCCAAGGCCGCTTGTCCTGCTGTGGGGGCTGTGCGATAACTGGGGGCTGGGCCAAATTACCCCGTCTTGGGTAATGGTGTATGTCCGAAAATTAAGGAGAGTCAGATGCGGCAACTGTTTGGAATTGCCTCGGCCATCAGCATGGCCTTGTTGATCAGCGCCTGTGACAACAAGGCCGAACAAGGCACACCCCAGGGACAGACACCCCCACCGACAGCCGTAGGCGTGGTGCAGGTGCAAAGTGGGCCCCAAACCATAACGACCGAGCTGCCGGGCCGCAGCCGCGCCTATCTGGAAGCCGAGGTTCGCCCCCAGGTATCGGGCATCATTACCGAACGCAACTTCACCGAGGGCGGCCTGGTCAGCCAGGGCCAGTCCCTGTACAAAATTGACGATGCCAGCTTCCTTGCGGCACTGAAAAGTGCCGAAGCGGATCTGGCCAGCGCCCACGCCGGGCTCGCCAGCGCCAAGGCCAGGGCGGCCCGTTATCAGGCGCTGCTCAGCAGCAAAGCCATCAGCAAACAGGACTTCGATGAGGCCGATGCCTCCTTCAAGGAAGCCAAGGCACGGGTGGCTCAGGCGGAAGCCGCGGTCAACAATGCCAAAATCAACCTGGACTACACCCAGGTGCGCGCCCCCATTGCCGGTCGCATTGGCAAGTCCAGTGTCACCGCCGGCGCTCTGGTCACCGCCAATCAGTCCATGACCCTGGCCACCATACAACAGCTGGATCCCATTAACGTTGACATCAGCCAATCCAGTGCCCAGCTGCTGGCACTGAAAGCCAAGCTGCGCCAGGGCCAGTTGCAGGCCAGCGACGATGCCGAGGTCGAACTGCTGCTGGAAGACGGCAGTCTGTACGAGCACAAGGGACAGCTGAAATTTGCCGAAGTCAACGTCGAAGAGACCACGGGCTCGGTGATCCTGAGGGCGGAATTCCCCAACCCGGATCAACTGTTGCTGCCCGGCATGTATGTGCGTGCCCGGGTGAATATGGGCACGGACCCTGCGGCCATTCTGGTGCCGCAAAAGGCCATTTCCCGCAACACCAAGGGCCAGGCCGTGGCCATGGTGGTCAACCAGGACAACCAGGTTGAGGCCAGGGTGGTCACCACAGCTGAGGTGATAAACAACCAGTGGCGCATTACGTCCGGGCTGCAGGATGGTGATCAGCTGATCATCGAGGGCCTGCAGAAGATAAGACCCGGCGCGCCTGTCAGCGCCACGGCGGCCACCACAGACCCAGCACATTAATCGGGGACAGAGCTTATGGCACGTTTCTTTATCGATCGCCCCATCTTTGCCTGGGTGATCGCCATCATAGTGATGCTGGCGGGGGTATTGGCCATTCGTGACCTGCCCGTGTCCCAGTATCCCAAGATAGCGCCGCCAAACGTGGTGATCAGCGCCTTTTATCCCGGCGCCTCAGCCAAGACCCTGGAAGATTCGGTCACCCAGGTGATCGAACAGCGGATGACGGGCCTCGACCATCTGCGCTACATCAACTCCACCAGCGACGGCTTTGGCAATGCGACCATTACCCTGACCTTCAACGCCGATGCTGATCCCGACATAGCCCAGGTGCAGGTGCAGAACAAGCTGCAATCGGCCATGCCGCTGCTGCCCCAGGAAGTGCAGAATCAGGGTGTCCGGGTTAACAAGGCATCCTCGGGCTTCCTGATGGTGCTGGGTTTCGTTTCCGAAGACGGTTCCATGGACAGGAGCGATATCGCCGATTACGTGGGCTCCAATATCCAGGACCCCATGAGCCGGGTGCCGGGCGTGGGTGAGCTGACCCTGTTCGGCTCGCCCTATGCCATGCGCATTTGGCTCGACCCACTCAAGCTGACCCAATACAACCTGACCTCCCAGGACGTGATTGGCTCCATCCGCGAGCAGAATGCCCAGGTGTCCGCGGGTCAACTGGGGGGTGCGCCGTCCTTGCCCGGTCAACAGCTCAACGCCACGGTATCGGCCCAAAGCCGCCTGGCCACAGAGGAAGAATTCCGCAATATCATCCTCAAGTCCGACACCTCGGGCGCCAAGGTGTATCTGGGCGATGTGGCCCGGGTGGAGCTCGGCGCCGAGAGCTATGTGGTGCAATCCTTCTACAACGGCCGCCCGGCCGCGGGTTTGGCGATCCAACTGGCGACTGGGGCCAACGCCCTGGCAACCGCCGATGCGGTACGGGCCAAGATTGATGAGATGAGCCCCTTCTTTCCCCAGGGGTTGAAGGTGGTTTATCCCTATGACACCACGCCCTTTGTCGACAAGTCCATCGAGGGCGTGATCCATACCCTGCTGGAAGCCATAGTGCTGGTGTTCCTCATCATGTACTTGTTCCTGCAGAATTTCCGCGCCACCCTGATCCCCACCATAGCCGTGCCCGTGGTCTTGTTGGGCACCTTCGCCATACTCTCGGCCATGGGGTTCTCCATCAACACCCTGACCATGTTCGCCATGGTGCTGGCCATAGGCCTGTTGGTGGACGATGCCATTGTGGTGGTGGAAAACGTCGAGCGGGTGATGCAGGAGGAAGGCTTGGGGGCGGTTGAGGCCACCCGCAAGTCCATGGATCAGATCACCGGCGCCCTGGTGGGCATAGGCCTGACCCTGTCGGCGGTATTCGTACCCATGGCCTTTATGACGGGCTCCACCGGGGTGATCTACCGCCAGTTCTCCATCACCATAGTCTCGGCCATGGCCCTGTCGGTGATGGTGGCCCTGATCCTGACCCCGGCCCTGTGCGCCACTTTCCTCAAACCCATCAAGCCGGGACATGTGCACGAAAAGACCGGCTTCTTCGGTGCCTTCAACCGCACCTTTGACAATCTCACCCAACGCTATTGCGGCAGTGTGGCCGGGATACTCAAACGCGGCCTGCGCTTTGCTGCCATCTATCTGATGCTGGTGGTGGCCACCGGTTGGCTGTTCAGCCGCATGCCCACCGCCTTCCTGCCCGATGAAGACCAGGGCATTTTGTTTTCCCAGGTAATTCTGCCCACCAATGCCACCCAGGAATCCACGGTCAAGGTGCTGGACAAGGTGTCGGATCACTTCCTTGAGGGCGAGAAAGACAATGTGAATTCGGTGTTTACCGTGGCCGGTTTCAGCTTTGCCGGTATGGGTCAGAACATGGGCGTCGCCTTCGTCAGCCTCAAGGACTGGAGTCAGCGCACCGGGCCGGGCCAGGATGTTGAATCCATCTCCGGCCGCGCCATGGGCGTGCTGTGGCAGATTAAAGAAGCTTTCGCCTTCGCCTTCGCGCCGCCGGCGGTGATCGAGCTTGGCACAGCCAACGGCTTCGATCTGTTCCTGCAGGACAAAAACGGCATGGGCCATGAGCAATTGGTGGCGGCCCGTAACCAGCTGCTGGGACTGGCGGCCCAAAATCCCAATCTGGTGGGGGTGCGCCCCAACGGCCAGGAAGATGCTCCCATGTACCAGCTGCACATAGATCACAGTAAGCTGCGTGCCCTGGGCGTGGACATCAATCAGGTCAACAGCGTACTGGCTACCGCCTGGGGTGGCAGCTATGTGAACGACTTTATCGACCGTGGCCGGGTGAAGAAGGTCTATGTCCAGGGTGATGCCCAATTCAGGATGCAACCGCAGGACGTCAACAGCTGGTATGTGCGCAACAACCAGGGCGAGATGGTGCCCTTCTCGGCCTTTGCCAGCGGCAGCTGGGAATTCGGCTCCCCCAGGCTGGAGCGTTTCAACGGTCTGCCGGCGATGAACATCCAGGGCAGCACAGCACCGGGTTACAGCACAGGTGACGCCATGCGTGACTTCGAGGAGATGGTCAAGCAGCTGCCGCCGGGATTCGGCATCGAATGGAACGGTCTGTCCTATGAGGAACGGCTGTCGGGCAATCAGGCTCCCGGCCTCTATGCCCTGTCGATTCTGGTGGTGTTCCTGGTGCTCGCGGCCCTGTACGAAAGCTGGTCCGTGCCCTTCGCCGTGGTGCTGGTGGTGCCCCTTGGGATCATAGGTGCCCTGGTGGCCATGACGGGAAGGGGCTTGGACAATGACGTGTTCTTCCAGGTGGGCCTGCTGACCACCGTGGGGCTGGCCACCAAAAACGCGATCCTGATAGTTGAGTTCGCCAAGGAATACTACGAGCATGGCGCCGGCCTAGTGGAGGCCACCCTGCACGCGGTGCGGGTGCGGCTGCGGCCCATCCTGATGACTTCGCTGGCCTTTGGCCTCGGCGTTGTGCCTCTGGCCATCTCCAGCGGCGTGGGCTCAGGCGCCCAGAACGCCATAGGCACGGGGGTGCTCGGCGGCATGATGAGTTCCACCTTCCTCGGTATCTTCTTTATTCCGCTGTTCTTCGTGTTGGTGGAGCGGCTGTTCAACCGCAGCGAGCGCAAGGCACAGGAAGCCGAGCCCGGCCCTGGTCCGGAATTGGAACCGGAAGCAGACTGAGCTTTTAAAGCCAAAAAGCCCCGCCTTGCGGGGCTTTTTTATGGCCCCCGACGCGCACTCTGCAACAAGGTAAAATTGATGTTAACGGCGCTCCACGCCAATCACGCCCGGCATCGGCTGTTTTGACAACTCAGATTTTAAGCCATGGGCCGAAATGCGGGATAAAGATGGGATCAGGGGTCAGTAATTCACCATAACGCACTTAACCAGCAGTCGGTTTAACCAATATATATCAATTGCTTAAACTTGATAACTGGTAAGCGGCTCAGTATGCGCTGACTTTTTCACCAATAACTCTATGGTTATTTTGGCTGTAGCCGGGGAGAACCAAATAGCCGCTGTTTTTGACAATTAACTCTCGATATACCTGTCCCCTTGGGCAAGGTTTTTTACCTTACCGGTTAAGTAACAACCACTTTTGGCGGGGTTGAAATTGCGGGAGCGCTGGTGCAATTTGCTGCGATTTATGGTTAGCTGTGAGCCAATTTCTGGCCGAGCTTGAGTTCGGTTCCAATAAAATCAATAAAAAAAGGAATCAAGATGGAAGGTTTGCTGCTGGGATTGGGATTGCTGCTGATCCTGACCTATCTCTGGTACGTCAGCCTGCTGAAAAAGCGCGCCACGGCCCGTGAGGCCTTGCAGAGCGTGGATCATCAGCTCAGCAAGCGCAGCCAGCTTATCACCACCCTTTTGGCGCGGGCGCAAACCGAAATGGCGCACGAGCAGCCTTTGCCGGCCGACATCATCAAGTTGCAGGAGCAAACCGACGGGCCCTATCAGCCACAGGATGCCAGGGCATTGCTGCAGCATCTGCAAGCGGCGGATCAGTTGCACGGCAAAATGAGCCTGCTATTTGTGCAATTGGAAAACACTCCCACATTGCTCACCGACAGCGTGCTGTTGCAATCCATGCAGGCCTACAGCGAACTGGAAACCCAGCTCTGCAGCGCCAGACGCTTTTACAATGCCGCCGTCACCGAGCTCAATACCGCAGTGGCCATCTTCCCAGGCTCCATCATCGCCAGGCTCGCCAATATAGGGCCCATGCCTTTTTATGAAGCCGGCGAGGCCGACCAGGCTCCGGTCAACACCTGCGATCTGCAGAAATAGCGGCATATCGGTGCCAAGGCTTTGCTATTCTTGGCATATTGTCAAAACAGGAACCTCTGCCAGTGACAGCCAGGCTGTACCTTTCCATACTGCTCTTGCCCCTGCTGACTCTCCAGGCCAGGGCAGAGGAGCCCAAACGGCTGGCCGATTATTCTGCCGCCGGGGTGACCACGCCGGCTGAGCCAAGCCAGGGCAATAAACCGCGCCTGAGCGCCAAATATTCGGATCAGGGTACCCAGGGGCCCAAGGTCAAGGTGTACCAGTATCGCCAGGATAACGGCACCATGGCCTTCAGCGACAAACCACCCGCAGATCAGCGCTTCAGTGTCCTGCTCTACGACTGTTTCGCCTGCGATCCCGCCTCCAAGGTGGACTGGCGCACCATCAAGTTACACCGCAGTTTTGATAAGCAGATCCGCGAAGCGGCCAATACCTATGCCCTTGAGCCGGCGCTGATCCGCGCTGTGATCCATGCCGAATCCGGTTTCAATCCCAAGGCGGTGTCACGCACCGGCGCCATGGGCCTGATGCAATTGATGCCGGAAACGGCCAGGGAGTTGGGGGTGCGTAACGCCTTCGCCCCGGAGCAGAACATACTCGGTGGCAGCCGTTACCTGGCAAAGATGCTCAAACGTTTCGATGGCAAGCTGGATCAGGCGCTGGCGGCCTACAACGCCGGCGCCACCACGGTCCAGGACTACCGTGGCGTGCCGCCCTACCCCGAAACCCACGCCTATATAGAAAGGGTCAACATATTGCTTAAACGCTATCGTAATTTGCGCGTCTAAACCTACTCGCCCACTTCCCATTTTACAGTGACCTGCCCACCGGGCTGCCCCAGCAGGGCTGACAGGCTTTGCAGCATCTCGGTCGCTATCTCATCCAGTTGCCATGGGGGATTGATCACCCAAAGCCCGGCGGCCGTCATGCCAAACTCGTCCGAATCGGGCTTGATGGCCTGCTCGATCCGCAGCTGCCGACGTATGCCGCTTTCTTTCAGCAGACTCAACATGGATTCTGTCTGGGCGCGGTTCACCACGGGATACCAGAGCAAATACACCCCGGTGGCAAACTTGCGCTGAGCCTTGATGATGGCTTCGGCCACATCCCGATAATCGCTCTTGATCTCATAGCTGGGGTCTATCAGCACCAAACCCCGACGCTCCAGCGGAGGCACGGCTGCGAGCAGCCCCTTGAGGCCATCACCGCGCACCACCTTGGTCTGGCGATCCGCATCAAAGTATTCCGCCAGCAGCTGATGATCCGTGCCATGCAACTCATGCAATACCATGCGATCCTTGTCCCGCAACTGCATATCCACCAGCGCCGGCGAGCCCGGATACCAGACCAGCGCCTCGGCCGCGCCACCATTGCCCTCGTTGAAGTGGGCCACACACTCCAGATAATGGACCAGTGACGCCGGCAGATCCTGACGGCCCCACAGGCGCCCGATGCCGTCTTTGAACTCGGCGGTCTTCTGGGCAAACTCATCATCAAGACAATAGCCACCGGCACCGGCATGGGTGTCTATGTAGACAAATGGCTTATCTTTTTTCTGCATCAACTCAATGGTTTGAAGCAGGATCGCGTGCTTGAGCACATCGGCGTAATTGCCGGCATGGAAGCCGTGGCGGTAACTCAGCATAATGATTTCCGAAACAAACGGGCCGTCGGCCCTGAATGGGGGCATTATATCTGCAATCCTTTGCCCTGTATGCTTTTGTGCCCCGCCGCGAGGCAGGCTATACTGCCGCCAACCTGATTAACGGAAGCCCGGTCTTGAATCCCATCGCCATCCACCTTGCCAATCCCGAACTGCATACCCTGTGCGAACGCTGGGCGCTCAAGCCCGACGATGGGGCCCCGTTTGCGTTGGAAATGGTGGAAGACAGGCTGACCCTGTTCAAGCGGGACGAGCCCAAGCTGGGTGGCATCTGCGTCGACTTTGTCAGCGGCGCCGCCGCCCACAGACGCAAGTTCGGTGGCGGCCGTGGCCAGTCCATCGCCAAGGCGGTGGGCCTGAAACAGGGGGCCACCCCCACAGTGGTGGATGGTACCGCCGGTCTTGGTCGGGACGCCTTTGTGCTCGCCAGCCTGGGGTGCCGTATGACCCTGATAGAGCGTCACCCAGTGGTGGCGGCCTTGCTGGAAGATGGCCTGCGCCGGGCCTACCAGGACCCCGAAATCGGCCCCTGGATGCGGGAGCGCATGACCTTGTTGCACGGTTCCAGCCTGGAAGAATTGGCCAGGATAGAACCCCGTCCCGAGGTGGTGTATTTGGATCCCATGTATCCACACCGGGATAAATCGGCGCTGGTGAAAAAGGAAATGCGGGTATTCCAGTCCCTGGTGGGCGCCGATACCGATGCCGATGGCTTGCTGGCACCGGCATTGGCGCTGGCGAGCAAGCGGGTGGTGGTCAAACGTCCCGACTACGCTGACGATCTCGATGGCGTTAAACCCTCCACCGTCATAGACACCAAGAAAAACCGCTTCGACGTCTACGTAATAGCAGCCTTAACCTGAGGTGTTCTTTCAGCTCAGGCACCTTCGCGCCTTGCCTGCTGTCGCCAAATGGCAGCGCTGCAACCAACTGCCCGCCCTGCTGGCAAACAGTGATCACTTCTACTGACCTCTCCCCCAACTTTAAGACCATGACATTGATGAGATTTCCAATACACTGGAGCCAATGGAGATCTCAACATGAAGAAACGCTACACCGAAGAACAAATCATTAAGGCCATCAAACAGCATGAGGCAGGGGCAAAGGTCGATGACATTTGCCGTGAAATGGGCATTTCTACGGGCACTTTCTATAACTGGCGCAGCAAGTATGCCGGGCTCGAAGTGAATGAAGCGAAGCGGCTGAGGGAGTTGGAGGCCGAGAACAACAAGCTCAAAAAGATGCTGGCCGACAAGATGCTGGAAGTCGAAGCCATGAAGGATGTGCTGTCAAAAAAGTGGTAACGCCAGCGGCAAAAAAGCCTGTTGCCCAGCACTTGATTGAAGGTTTCAGTCTCAGTGAGCGTGTGGCCTGCAAGCTGGCTGGGTTGAGCCGGACCGCGTTTCGCTATCAGCCCAGGACAAAGGCTGACAATGGGCTCAGACAGCGGCTGAAGGCGCTGGCGACGCAATATCCTCGCTATGGGTATTTAATGCTGCATGGTTTGCTCAGAGGCGAAGGCTGGGTCAAAAACCGCAAACGAACCTATCGGCTCTACACGGAGGAAGGCTTGCAGGTCAGAACGAAGAAGCGCAAGAAGCTAACCCGGCCAAGGCAGCCGATGGAGGTGCCGACAGCACCGAATCAACGTTGGTCTATGGACTTTGTGTCAGACCAACTCAGCAATGGTCGGCGCTTTCGGGTACTGAATGTCATGGATGATTATTCGCGGGAAATGGTCGGTCAATTAGTCTCTGTAGCCATCAGTGGCAGGCAGGTCGCCAGATTCTTGGACCAGTTGATGGAAGAGCGAGGCACGCCAAACAAGGTTACTTGCGACAATGGGACAGAATTTACCAGCAAGGCAATGTTCTTCTGGAGTAAGGAAACGGGCGTCACACTGGCCTTTATCCAGCCAGGAAAGCCGACGCAAAATGCCTTTGTGGAAAGCCTGAATGGCAAATTCCGGAACGAATGTCTGAACCAGCACTGGTTCAGAACCTTGGACGAAGCCAGATATGAAATCGAGCTATGGCGTGAACACTATAACCATGTTCGCCCACATAGTTCATTGAACTACACGCCGCCTGTTGAGTATGCCAAGCAGGCAGCATAAGCTGGAAAATCTCATCAAGGGATTGGTACTAATCTCGGGGAAAGGTCTTGGTCTATGGACTTTGTGTCAGACCAACTCAGCAATGGTCGGCGCTTTCGGGTACTGAATGTCATGGATGATTATTCGCGGGAAATGGTCGGTCAATTAGTCTCTGTAGCCATCAGTGGCAGGCAGGTCGCCAGATTCTTGGACCAGTTGATGGAAGAGCGAGGCACGCCAAACAAGGTTACTTGCGACAATGGGACAGAATTTACCAGCAAGGCAATGTTCTTCTGGAGTAAGGAAACGGGCGTCACACTGGCCTTTATCCAGCCAGGAAAGCCGACGCAAAATGCCTTTGTGGAAAGCCTGAATGGCAAATTCCGGAACGAATGTCTGAACCAGCACTGGTTCAGAACCTTGGACGAAGCCAGATATGAAATCGAGCTATGGCGTGAACACTATAACCATGTTCGCCCACATAGTTCATTGAACTACACGCCGCCTGTTGAGTATGCCAAGCAGGCAGCATAAGCTGGAAAATCTCATCAAGGGATTGGTACTAATCTCGGGGAAAGGTCTCTACCGGTAAAGCCTGCCCAATTTCAGGCAAGAAAAAGCCCCAGGGAAATGGGGCTGATTGGAAAAGTGTTATGACTGCCCTGTCTTTCGTTGGTCGGGTAAAAATGAATGAGTTTTTTAATTCACTCCGACCCCTTTATCCTTGTCTTTTCGTTTAATAGTCTTCGCCCCAAGAAGGGGATGAGCCTTGATAAAATGCAGCGTCAACAAAAAACCATCCATCATTTATAAACTCAACAGAGGTTTCAACGTAACCATTTAGCCATTGCTCCTCCAGCTGTTCTATGGATACAGGCTTTGTAAAGTCAATAATATTAGGATTGTAATATATAATAATGAATTTTTTTGTTGGCTCACCATTAACATTAATAAACGGGCTCACAAAAATTTTCGTATTATTATTCATTAATAATGTTCGAATTTTTGAAGATTTACTATTAAACACATAGTCAACTTGTTCAGCTATATGACCTTCATCACCCGGCCGTTGAAGACTCAACATTTTTCGGAAAGATGTTTTGTCACCACTAGCAATAACCGATTGGAGGTGCTTCGCAAATTCCTCTGCACTTTTTGCATTGGCACATGATTGGACAAAGAATGATATACTTAAAATAATCGTTAAAATTATAATCTTCTTCATTATGGCCTCTTAGCTAAGTCTAAAAAATTCACCATTGGATCTGATCTAACACCATTTCTCCGCAAAACAAAATGCAAGTGCGGTCCAGTTATACGACCTGAACCATCAGAGGTTCCAATGACAGCCCCTTTCTAAGAATAAAGGGGTCGGAGTTAATTACAGCCAATCAGGTGCTACACTTCTTCAACTTAGCCAATGCCCAAGGAGGGACCATGCCTAGAAAACCCCGCCTTTACCTACCCGATATCCCATACCATATTTGCCAGCGCGGTAATAACCGCACCGCCTGCTTCTTTTCATCAAGCGACTTTGGCATCTACATCAATGCACTAACCGATGCCCTGCAAACATTTCACGTCCAGCTACACGCCTTTGTACTGATGACCAATCACGTACATCTATTGATGACGCCCAGCGATTCACAAGGCATTTCAAAGGTTATGCAAAGCGTTGGCCGCACCTATGTCCGCGCTATTAATGGCCTTTACCGACGTACCGGAACACTTTGGGAAGGTCGGCACAAGTCCAGTCCCATCAACAGTGAAGAGTACCTGCTGATTTGTCAGCGCTATATCGAACTCAATCCAGTGCGGGCCGGGATGGTGGATCACCCATCCGAATACCGTTGGTCTAGCTATCAATCTAATGGCGCAGGCAAAGCAATTCGCTGCCTGACTCCCCACCCAACTTACCTATCTCTAGGCAATACCCATACCGAACGCCAACATGCCTACCGCGAGCTGTTTAACTGCGACATTTCCAGCGAGCAACTGCACATCCTTCGCGACTGCCTTAACCACAATTATCCAATGGGCAATGAACGCTTTAAATCCGACATTGAAGCCGCGCTCAATCGAAAACTTGGTCATCTCAAACCCGGGCGACCTTGGTCTGGTAAAAATGAATGAGTTATTTAATTCACTCCGACCCCTTTATCCTTATCGACCCCTTTATCCTTATCACCGACCCCTTTATCACTGTGCTCAAAGCTGCGGCCAGAAACGGTATCTTCACCACACAAAAACGCCCTTCTGACACAACGATTAATTACGTGGTAGAAGGGCGTACTTTCAGCATCAATCAATTGGCGACGGGCTGTGGTCATGGCAAGCCTCGACTGGTTCAAAAGAGGTACTTCGAAGCCTAGTCGAGGGGCTGGGAAACATCAAAAAGATTTGGCTGTCCTGTCTTTTGGTGGATCAGCTGCTGCTCTTGCAAATGCTCATGGTCGGTAAAGCCACGCTTGACCCCCAGCCAATCCGAAAAAGATTTGGCTGTCCTGTCTTTTCTTTCAACAACTCTGCCCTCTTGATTTGGGCAATGAACGCTTTAAATCCGACATTGAAGCCGCGCTCAATCAAAAACTTGATCATCTCAAACCCGGGCGACCTTGGCCTGGTAAAAATGAATCAGTTTTTTTAATTCACTCCGACCCCTTTATCAACAGACGATCTCGATGGCGTTAAACCCTCCACCGTCATAGACACCAAGAAAAACCGTTTCGACGTCTACGTAATAGCAGCCTTAACCTAAGGTGTTCTTTCAGCTCAGGCATCTTCGCGCCTTGCCTGCTGTCGCCAAATGGCAGCACTGCAACCAACTGCCCGCCCTGCTGGCAAACAGTGATCACTTCTACCGGTAAAGCCTGCCCAATTTCAGGCAAGAAAAAGCCCCAGGGAAATGGGGCTGATTGACAAAAGAGTTATGACTTACGCCAAGCCAAGCATGCACAGACCAATTAAAACGGCTCTGTCTGACCCCTTTTATTTTGTGAAAACAGCAGTAAGAACCTGATTAGCGGGGATGCAAGGCTTCGCTTTGATATTTTCCCCGGCACCATTTCCCGCCGCTTTTGGCTTTCATGGCGCACATGGAGTCCCAGCGGCCGCTGATTCCACCATACTGACGGCGGAACTCTCTGGCAGAGGTTATCCAGGCATCATCGCGAATACCCAACTCGGTAAGCAACTTAGGTCTTGCCGAATCAATAACCCCCCTCTTGTCTTCACGCACAGCCCTGCCCGTCCAATCAATCAGCTCCAAATAATCGGCTAAATGAAAGGGAATACCGTGTTGCTCGGAAGCAACCGCCGCCCCATCAAAAGGTAATAGGGTTTTGAGTGATACCTGAATGGGCAGACTGGGAACATTCCCGTGTAGCTCATCAAGACGTTCTTGAATTGAGGTGTAATCTGACCCTTGCAGCGAGTCCGTAATACCAGCTCGAATCGGATTTAAGTCCACATACATCATACATGCCAGCAACGCCTGTTCATCCAGTAGCGCCTGAGACTTAAAGCGCCCTTCCCAAAACACGCCCTTGCAGCCATCTTCCCGATTGGCCTTGCGGGCAATCTCTTCGTTTAAGCACCTCATAAACCAACTGATACTGCCGAGCCGCTCCTGCCACTCAGCAATCAGACTATTCAGCATGATAGCCTCACCGTCTGACAGGCTATCGCCCTTGAGGAATTTTGCCGCAACCAGATTACCAGAAAAGAGCCTTGTCCAGCGCTCAATCACTTCAAACGGCGACAGGGCCTTTTGAGCCGTCAGGTCAATTTTAAGCACCAGATGATAGTGATTCGACATCACTGCATAAGCACAAACATCAATGCAAAATATCGACGACAACTGCCTGATTTTGTCCACTATCCAGCCACGTCTGTGCTCAAAGCTGCGGCCAGAAACGGTATCTTCACCACACAAAAACGCCCTTCTGACACAACGATTAATTACGTGGTAGAAGGGCGTACTTTCAGCATCAATCAATTGGCGACGGGCTGTGGTCATGGCAAGCCTCGACTGGTTCAAAAGAGGTACTTCGAAGCCTAGTCGAGGGGCTGGGAAACATCAAAAAGATTTGGCTGTCCTGTCTTTTGGTCTTTTTGTCCTGGGAAACATCAAAAAGATTTGGCTGTCCTGTCTTTTTGCGAAAATGGGAATGTTTTGGAGATGGTGATGATTGCTAGTAATGCTGAAGCAGGTTTGGAACTGTGATGATGGGCGTCAAACCCCTGTGAAGCAGAAAAGACGCCACCACGAACTAACTTTTTGCGTACCTTTTGAATTTACTTGAGAGTAAAAAGTATAAACATGAGAAAGTAATAAGACTCACTACTAGTAGTGGAGCCCCATAGTCTTCCACTAAAAATGTCATGTCATATTCAAAAATAAACAGTAGAAAAATAGTGTGCAATACCACTGCCAGAAAGAGAGTTACCATCATCGCAGCAGGTTCAGCCCAAATCAATCTATCCCTTTTTCCAAATAATTTACATAAACCAAAAAACAAACCCTTCATCATAGAGCGCCCCCAGCAGTAGCGTGATATTCATCCTCACGACGACCTACAACTTTATTATAAATGAATTTCGTTAAGTTACCGCCTGAGAGGTAATCCGCTCCGTAATAGGCTGCAGCCACGCCCCAACCAACAGGCCCTGCGAAAGCGGCCGCCCCTGCCGCAATATCAGCGATACCATCAATGCCTCTCAATACCATATCTTCATTGGATTTCCCGCTATTCCTCATGTCAACTATGTCGGACACAGTGGTGCCAGCCGTAATTACACCTCCTACTAGGAATGCATAATTTCCAATAAGCCTAGCCTTATCCCAAATTTTCCCGTGGTTTTTATATTTGTCAGACCATCTACGCTTTGTGTTTTCGGTTTTATTTTGAATGTAACCAGCGGTGAGTCCGGTGGGGGTGATGATATTATCGTTGACATCACCTATTGATGTGCCGTTATCACTATTGTCTGGAGTGTAAACAGTCTGATAAGTATCGACACCTTTAGTTTGGCCTACATATTCCCAGCCATCACTGTCTGTTGGTTTTGGTGTGCCCCCTGCGCCACTTTGATTGGTACTAGAATCTGACTCTTTAGTCGATTTATTCCCCGTAACAGATTCACCTTTTTCATCGTTCTTTTCGCCATTAGCAAGCCCAAAACCATGAGCGGCTCCCTTCACCCAATCATTCATTCTTCGAAATTCTTCTTCGGAAGGAAAATCAGTCCCCCTGACATCACCCAGCAATTCATTTGTGCGCCAACTATCTGCGCCTCCACTTCGAACAGATCTATACCCCGTCGGATCCGTCCCAGACATAGGATTGTTCAAGATGTACGAATAAGGGTTGGCACTCTGACTGTTCTCCGGCATTTGCAAGAAAGGATCCACACTCAGGAAGCGGCCAACATTGAAATCGTAGATCCGCCCGTTCATATGAATCAGCTGCTGCTCTTGCAAATGCTCATGGTCGGTAAAGCCGCGCTTAACGCCTTGCCAATCCGTCAGCAGTGGATTGGGGTTAAACAAGGTGCTGGCATCCAAATCCATGGGGCGACCGAAGACATCATAGCCACGGTATTGCAACACGGACAGGCTGCCCCCCGCCACCAGGGTATCGACACTGCCGAGACGGTCCCGCAGTACATAGGTCAGCGGTTGCTGATTGCCCAAACTGCCACTGATAGCCTTTTTGACAATACTGTGATCGCCCAGATAGCTGGTGTCTATGGTGGCAGAGGTGCTGATTTCCCGCTCCACAGGTCCCACATAATAAGTGGTGGTGACGTTGCCGCCCTGGGTTTTCACCTGCTTGTAGCGCATCCCATCGGCATCGTAACTGAACTCGCTGACAACTCCGTTGCGCTCCACCCGCAGCGGTTTGTTTTCATCGTCATAGCTGAGCACAGTGCCGTCACCGTTCAGGCGGTTGCCGTTGGCGTCATAGTTGAAATTGTAAGTCACTCCGTCACGGATAAACTGGCGAATCGCATTGGGACCGGCATTACCTCCCAGGGACCTGTCTTTGTTGCCGTACAGGAAGTTACTGCCATAGTCATCCTTCTGGATAATATTGCCGCCGGCATCGTAGTCGTAGGTCACCAAGGGAACACTTTGGCCCTGAACCGTTTTCTGTGAGCTTTTGACCCGCATCAGCTCATCGTATTCATAGTCCTCGCGGTATTGGCGCACCCGATTGTCGGCATAATTCAGATTGCCCATGCTGTCATATTGATAATCCAGGTATTGCAGGCCGATATTGGAACAGTTTCCTGTGCTGTCGGTACAGATGGTCAGCGGCGAACCGGCGTTATTGCGGGTGATCTGCTGCACCATGCCATTGCCGAACCGCTGCTGATTGATGGCGCCAAAGGCGTTGTAGTCCTCCACATGGCGCAGCAACCTTTCACTGCCATTGTTAAAGGCCTGGAAGTCATCCAACACAAAGCCGTTATCGTCGAAGCGGAAGGCCAGGGTTTCGCCACTGGCGTATTGGACCGCCTTCATGCGCCCGAACTTGCTGTCATAGGCATAGCGCTCGACAAAGTTTAGCCCGCCTGTGGTCACCGTCATCTGCCGTGGCCGCCCGGCTGTATCGTAGGCAAAGGTGCGGCCGTGACCGCTGACATTGGCCTGGTACAGGAGCCCATTGCCGACGATTGTGTCATAGACCCAACTGCGATTGGCGAGGCTACTTGACTTACTGGTAAGACGCCCCAGCTTGTCATAAACCAGGGAGGTTTTGATGCCCCGGGCATCGGTTTGCTCGCTCAGCTCTCCAAATTGGTTATAGGCAAAGCTCCAATCGCCCATATTGGGATCGCTGAAACCGGCCTTGCGGCCCAAATCGTCATACACGGCGGTAATGTCATTCCCCAGTACATCCCGCACCAGTATAGGTAAGCCGGCAGCGTTATAGCCAAAATAGCCGACGCCGCCCTTGGCATCTTTGGTCTGCAGCAATTGGCCCAGGGCGTTATAACTGCGACTGACGCTGAAGTTGTAATCGCGGCTGCTGACCTCAACCACAGTTGTTAATGGATCATCTGCAAGCTCATCAACGCCGTAATGGTAAGTCGATACGTAACTCACCATGCCATCGTTGAAGGTTTTGGTTTTCGCCCGCCCCAAGACGTCAAACTCAGTGAAGCTTTTGCTGATCTGGGTGCCGTAATCACCGGTTGGTGTGGTTTCGCTGACCAGGTTACCACGGGCATCGTAGCTCATCTCGCTTACCACGGTACCGGAAAAGCCCTGGGTTTCACTGCGGATAAGGCGTTTCAAACCGTCATAGTAGTTGACTTGCTCCGGCGCTCCGGCGCTGCGGGTAATCACCTTGTATACCGCATTGCCTTCGCCCGTCACCCATTGGCTGCTGCTATAGACACTGGGGCTCACCACGGTACTGCCCTTGGCCGCAGAGGTTTCCAGTATCTGGCCGATAAAGTTAATGACATTGGTTTGGGTCACGCCCTGAACATTGGTGCTGGTCAACACTGCGCCCGTGAGAGCATCAAAGCTTTGCTGTGATGCGACTACGCCAAGGCCCCACTGCCCGTTGAAGCTTTGTTGCGGGAAATAGCCATCGGCGTCATATGCCACCTTGGTCCAGCGATTTTTCGCAGAGTCCTCGGAGTCCTCCACTGTGGTCTTGGTGGCATGACCATATAGATCATAATCACTGTAGCTAGTGGTGATTGGCGTTCCGGGGGTAGCTCCCAAGCCCTTGGTAGTACTGCTCTCTAACCGACCTTGGCTGTCGTATACCAGAGAGGTCTCCACCTTGGTGGTATAACTTGTCCCCCTCAGAGGGTCGGCCACCAGACTATGGCCACCGTAAACCAAAGTTTGGGTGCTGGTTTTGTTTTCAAGCACACTCCAGCCCGGCAACGGCGCTGTGTAGACAAGGTTATCGGTAGAAGTGTGAGTGACAGTGGCATCACTTGTCTTAGTCTGCTGCTGAGTTGGCTGACAGCGATCATTTTGGGTCGCGATGGTACTGACGGAACTAAACGCTGTCGCTTGCAGGCGGTAATTTTCCATCAAGGTTGCTGCTGGGTAAAAGCACCAAGACTGCCCAACCGAGTACTCTTCCTGCGATGGGTACCTGGAATCAACTTGATAATGGCTTATCAATTCTCCTGCACTTTTCACATCCCGCTTCTTCACCATGCCCGACCAGGGGAACTCCTGCTCAAACTCGGTCGTGGTCACTATAGTGTGTTTATTGTCGGCATCCTTGTTGGTTTCTGTGATACTGGCAAAGCCCTGGAATCCACGACCGGCCACATGGAGTTTGGCGTCTTTGTAGAAGAAGGAGGATTGACTGAAGCCCCCGACAGCATCGGGAGTGCTTAAGCTCTCCACCACCCGCATGGTGTTACTGAAATACACATAGGGGTAGCCTTTAACATCATTATTCCATTGATAGACATTTTTTAACTGGGTGTAATTCAGCTTGGCCTTGGTGCCGAGGCCGGTATCGATTTGACTGATACTGGTATCCTGGGTCTCGTCATTGGCAAATACCACGAAACCCCTGGGGTAATCAGCCGGAGTGCCCGATTTCGAGCCGTAATACCACTTGCGCTTCACCGCATCGAATTCATAGCCCAAGCCTGAAATTAAATCCATCCGTCCATCGCCGTTCACATCCATAGGTGACATAGTGGCAAGGGCACCGTAAACATCCAGCTTCACCTCATCAAAACTCTTGCCGTCGGGACGGGTGATCAATACGTTCCAATACCAAACATCATAACTATAAAACTTCGGGGCATAGGCGCCATCGACAGCATCACAGGCCTCATTGGTGCTCCACGCCCAACATTCGTAACGGTATTTTCTTCGATAGCGATCCGGGTAAAGAATATCTTGACGGCCATCACCGTTATAATCGACAAATTGTATGAAGTTTTCGTATACGTAACCTTCCGGACCATCATATGAAGGATCTGTTGCGATGAAACCACCATCAACGGTCCAGGCAAGTTCGGTGTTGAAATTTGTCAGTGCGACCGGGGTGTCAAATAGCCCGTTGCCTTTGTTGAACGCCACATAGCGGGTATAGAAATTGTCAGTGCTGTTCACCTTATTCAAAGTCAGCACATCTGGCAGGCCATCACCATTGAGATCCACCCAGCGACTGGGCTTTGTCCTTTCCACTTTGTTTACATTGACGTTGAAGGTATAGTTCTTCTCGGTAACCGTCACTGTACCGGTGCTGTTGTCATAGCCGAGTTTGTACCATTTCAGTGAGGTGCCAAAACTCCCCGGCACCAGATCGAGAACACCATCACCATCCAAATCCATGGGTTGTAAGGAGTCTTCTGCAGAGGCATTAAAAGAGCCATTAGGTGTAGTACTGAATCCTCCAGATGGCGGATTATTCAGATAAACCTTGTAGGTGATGGTATGCATACCGGAACTGGTCGACTTATTGGTGGCCACTATCAGGTCGGCACTCCCGTCACCATTCACATCTATCAAATGGCTCTGGCAGAAGACTTCGACGGACAAGTCCAAAGTACTGCCAAAACAGGCCGCATTAATACCCGTATCAACCAATACCGAGACGGCACCTGTTTCCGTATCTACAGAGCCAATTTCTATGTTCAGCGAGTCATTAATATAAGCGATATCGTCTTTGCCATTGCCATCGTAATCGATGGTGCCGCTAAGCGTATTCATGCTGTGTTCGTTATATGAAATAACGCCGTCACCATTTACATCAACGTGACTTAAAGCATAACTGACGTGTGGATATGCTCCGACCTTGACCCCATTGGAAGATAAATAGGTGCCTTCCAAAGGAATATGGAGATCAGCAACGCCGTCACCGTCATAGTCCCCCTTATTTACCAGCTGGTAACCCACAGTGTCATTGTCATGAATGTGATCTGCCGCATGACTGGTCAATTCATGGCGGTCATAAACCTTGTGATTCCAGGTAAAATTGCTGGTTAAACAATTGCTGTCATCGCTGCCATCACAGTACTCAAGCTTTTCCAACGTCGCCGCATCATTCAGCGCATTGGCATCTGGCGTCTCATAGGTCAGTTTCCACACTGCCTTAAGAGTGTCCGCTATCTTTATCTCAATGGACTTAAGCTGCTGGTTGAAAATTCGTTTACCACCCCAGTGGTAACTGAATTCCGGCGCTTTGTCGGTGTAGTTGAACACTACATGGCGGTCGCCATAAGTCCCCTGAAAACCTGTGTAATAAATATCACTTAGATAGCGATTGCCAACAGTGGACTCACTGTACAGGTAGTGGATCTGGTTGCCAAATGGGTCTTCGGAGCGGGATTGCAACCATTCTGTCGCGACGCTGACTCCACTTGGAATCAACTGGGTATTGGCGCTGTCGCCCAGTGTATGCACCTTGCCGTCGGGATCATAAAGCTCAAAATAGGTTGAGGATTGATTGATATTACCGCCCAACTGTATGACATATTGGCCATTGTTGCGCTCGGTTTTATAGTAGGTACCTGAAAAACCGTAACTGCCAGGGGTAGTACCGCCAGGCGCAGGAACCGCAACTAGCATGCTGCCATTCAAACACAGCAAATCTGCACTGCTTAAGGTAGGTGCCTTGGTAGATTGATTCAAATCGTAAATAGCGCTGCATCGGGCTATTGAGGAGTAAGCAGACAAACTCCAGCCCATACCGGCAATGCCCTCACCCGCCTGACTAGAGTAGTTGAGACTGATTGCCGGCTGCATACCGCTTCTGCCTGGCGGCAGCGTGATAGGTACAGCGTAAGAGGCCGCGCCGCCGTCTACAATCAAATTCCCCTGAATTTCGCCGACAAGCTCAGTGGCTGCCGCTGTGGGTATGCTGTTGCCGGCGTCAGCGATGTCATCAATATCGAGCTGAACAACTTTTTGTACCACTACAGAGACAGACGCAGTTTGAGAATAAAGGCCGTTGCTCTCGGCTCTCGCCGAGATGGTATGATCCCCGGCCTCTACGCCCACAAAGGAGTAGCTGTAGGGAGAGGTCGTATCTGAGACCCAGCTGCCACCATCTATTGAGAACTCTACTTTTGAAACTACAGAATCTATGTCTGACGCAGCAGCTTCAACCAAAATGGCATCGCCTTCGTATATATCGTCAGGCAGGTTCAGACTAACGCTGGGAACATCATCTACTGCATTGACCGTCAATACAAAAGTTTGAGTGCTGGTGAGCAAGCCATCGGATACAGTTAGGTCCACCGTACTGCTGCCCGACTGGTTCGCCGCCGGGGTCAGGGTCACGCTACGGCTGCCGCCACTGCCACCAAAGGCAATATTCGCCACCGGTAACAGGCTGGTGTTGTCGCTGGCGGCACTCAGGGACAGTGAGGTCGCTGCCGTTTCCACGTCGCTGATGGTGAAGTTGACCAGCTTGGCCACATCTTCATTGGTGTTCTGGTCGGTGATGACCGATATCACCGGTGCATCGTTGACCGCATTGACCGTCAGTACAAAGGTTTGAGTGCTGGTGAGCAAGCCATCGGATACCGTCAGGGTCACCGCGCTGCTGCCCGACTGGTTCGCCGCCGGGGTCAGGGTCACGCTGCGGCTGCCGCCGCTGCCGCCCAGTACCACGTTCGCCAGCGGCAACAGGCTGGTGTTGGAGCTGTTGCGCGTGACGGTCAGCGAGGTTGCCGCCGTTTCCACGTCGCTGATGGTGAAGTTAACCAGCTTGGCCACATCTTCGTTGGTGCTCTGGGCGCTAATGACCGACATCACCGGTGCATCGTTGACCGCGTTGACCGTCAGTACAAAGGTTTGAGTGCTGGTGAGCAAGCCATCGGATACCGTCAGGGTCACCGTGCTGCTGCCCGACTGGTTGGCCGCCGGGGTCAGGGTTACGCTGCGGCTGCCGCCGCTGCCGCCCAGTACCACGTTCGCCAGCGGCAACAGGCTGGTGTTGGAGCTGTTGCGCGTGACGGTCAGCGAGGTTGCCGCCGTTTCCACGTCGCTGATGGTGAAGTTAACCAGCCTGGCCACATCTTCATTGGTGTTCTGGTCGGTGATGACCGATATCACCGGTGCATCGTTGACCGCATTGACCGTCAGTACAAAGGTTTGAGTGCTGGTGAGCAAGCCATCGGATACCGTCAGGGTCACCGCGCTGCTGCCCGACTGGTTCGCCGCCGGGGTCAGGGTCACGCTGCGGCTGCCGCCGCTGCCGCCCAGTACCACGTTCGCCAGCGGCAACAGGCTGGTGTTGGAGCTGTTGCGCGTGACGGTCAGCGAGGTTGCCGCCGTTTCCACGTCGCTGATGGTGAAGTTAACCAGCTTGGCCACATCTTCGTTGGTGCTCTGGGCGCTAATGACCGACATCACCGGTGCATCGTTGACCGCGTTGACCGTCAGTACAAAGGTTTGAGTGCTGGTGAGCAAGCCATCGGATACCGTCAGGGTCACCGTGCTGCTGCCCGACTGGTTGGCCGCCGGGGTCAGGGTTACGCTGCGGCTGCCGCCGCTGCCGCCCAGTACCACGTTCGCCAGCGGCAACAGGCTGGTGTTGGAGCTGTTGCGCGTGACGGTCAGCGAGGTTGCCGCCGTTTCCACGTCGCTGATGGTGAAGTTAACCAGCTTGGCCACATCTTCGTTGGTGCTCTGGGCGCTAATGACCGACATCACCGGTGCATCGTTGACCGCGTTGACCGTCAGTACAAAGGTTTGAGTGCTGGTGAGCAAGCCATCGGATACCGTCAGGGTCACCGTGCTGCTGCCCGACTGGTTGGCCGCCGGGGTCAGGGTTACGCTGCGGCTGCCGCCGCTGCCGCCCAGTACCACGTTCGCCAGCGGCAACAGGCTGGTGTTGGAGCTGTTGCGCGTGACGGTCAGCGAGGTTGCCGCCGTTTCCACGTCGCTGATGGTGAAGTTAACCAGCTTGGCCACATCTTCATTGGTGTTCTGGTCGGTGATGACCGATATCACCGGTGCATCGTTGACCGCATTGACCGTCAGTACAAAGGTTTGAGTGCTGGTGAGCAAGCCATCGGATACCGTCAGGGTCACCGCGCTGCTGCCCGACTGGTTCGCCGCCGGGGTCAGGGTCACGCTGCGGCTGCCGCCGCTGCCGCCCAGTACCACGTTCGCCAGCGGCAACAGGCTGGTGTTGGAGCTGTTGCGCGTGACGGTCAGCGAGGTTGCCGCCGTTTCCACGTCGCTGATGGTGAAGTTAACCAGCTTGGCCACATCTTCGTTGGTGCTCTGGGCGCTAATGACCGACATCACCGGTGCATCGTTGACCGCGTTGACCGTCAGTACAAAGGTTTGAGTGCTGGTGAGCAAGCCATCGGATACCGTCAGGGTCACCGTGCTGCTGCCCGACTGGTTGGCCGCCGGGGTCAGGGTTACGCTGCGGCTGCCGCCGCTGCCGCCCAGTACCACGTTCGCCAGCGGCAACAGGCTGGTGTTGGAGCTGTTGCGCGTGACGGTCAGCGAGGTTGCCGCCGTTTCCACGTCGCTGATGGTGAAGTTAACCAGCCTGGCCACATCTTCATTGGTGTTCTGGTCGGTGATGACCGATATCACCGGTGCATCGTTGACCGCATTGACCGTCAGTACAAAGGTTTGAGTGCTGGTGAGCAAGCCATCGGATACCGTCAGGGTCACCGCGCTGCTGCCCGACTGGTTCGCCGCCGGGGTCAGGGTCACGCTGCGGCTGCCGCCGCTGCCGCCCAGTACCACGTTCGCCAGCGGCAACAGGCTGGTGTTGGAGCTGTTGCGCGTGACGGTCAGCGAGGTTGCCGCCGTTTCCACGTCGCTGATGGTGAAGTTAACCAGCTTGGCCACATCTTCGTTGGTGCTCTGGGCGCTAATGACCGACATCACCGGTGCATCGTTGACCGCGTTGACCGTCAGTACAAAGGTTTGAGTGCTGGTGAGCAAGCCATCGGATACCGTCAGGGTCACCGTGCTGCTGCCCGACTGGTTGGCCGCCGGGGTCAGGGTTACGCTGCGGCTGCCGCCGCTGCCGCCCAGTACCACGTTCGCCAGCGGCAACAGGCTGGTGTTGGAGCTGTTGCGCGTGACGGTCAGCGAGGTTGCCGCCGTTTCCACGTCGCTGATGGTGAAGTTTACCTGCCTGGCCACGTCTTCGTTGGTAACCTGATCGGTAATATTGGAGATAACCGGCGCGTCGTTAACCGCGTTGACCGTGAGTTGGAAGTTGCGGCTGGTGGTAGTGGTACCGTCTGACACCGTCAGGGTCACCATGCTGCTACCCGACTGGTTGGCCGCCGGGGTTAGGGTCACACTGCGGCTGCCGCCGCTGCCGCCAAAGGCAATATTCGCCACCGGCAACAGGCTGGTGTTGGAGCTGCCGGCACTCAGGATCAGCGAGGTCGTCGCCGTTTCCACGTCACTGATGGTGAAGTTGACCTGCCTGGCCACGTCTTCGATGGTGCTCTGGGCGCTAATGACCGACATCACCGGTGCATCGTTGACCGAGTTCACCGTCAACACAAAGCTACGGCTGCTGCTGGTGTTTCCATCCGACACCGTCAGGGTCACAGTGCTGCTGCCCGACTGGTTCGCTGCAGGGGTCAGGGTCACACTGCGGCTGCCGCCGCTGCCGCCAAGCACCACGTTCGCCAGCGGCAACAGGCTGGTGTTGGAGCTGCTGCGCGTGACGGTCAGCGAGGTTGCCGCCGTTTCCACGTCGCTGACAGTGAAGTTAACCGTCTTGGTCACGTCTTCGTTGGTGCTTTGGTTTGAAATCCAAGCTATTGAAGGCGTGTCATTAACACAGTTTACAGAGACAGCGACGTTCAATTGCTCCAGATTAACACCTGAACCTCGCCCACTATCGGGATCTGAATTTACAAAGGTGGTAATGACAAAGGCATCTGTGCCACAGAAATCTTGGTTAGGACGATAAATAACTCTGTTGGCCGCCATGTCAACAGATGTTGTGCCATTGGTTGCCGATCCAGCAGACGTCCCGGTATCTGAATAAGTTACACCGTAGTCAGGAGGAAAGATCGAGAGTGTGCCGTCCTCGGCCATGGTTAATGAGGCACTGTTATTTACCGTAACAGCTGCTGAAACACTTAGCGAAAAAAATAAGGCTGATAAGAAAAGAATAATGTTACGCATTTTACGCATATCCATTGCCAATTTTACTCCTACTAGCACGGTAACTCGCAATCCCTAGATTGAGAGCGAAACATCAATACATTTAAATCAAGCCTTGACAACACCTTGATTTACAAACAATAACAAGCACTTAACTATAGGCCGCGCCATTTCAGCTTTGGCCAAAGAGCAAGTCAAAGCAAAATAAATCCGATGACTCTTTTGTTGCTTCCAGTTGGATACGGGAAACCGGCGCAGATTTAACCACCTTTTTCCAAACCAATCAAGCAACACAGTTTTAACAGTGACTAGGTGTTTAAACATCAGAAAAGTAACTTATTGGGGAGCAGTCTTGGATCAATGGCAGATTTGAAGACCATGCAGAAAAATGCATCTATTGCTAAATATTAGGCATGCACAATATATAAGATGGGGCTTATTTTTGATGTTGCTGAACAAACATTACAAGTGTGAGAATTCCGGATTTTTATGCCACATATCAGCTAAGTAATCCTTGCAGACTTTCTATGCTTCAATCCACAGCCTTTAATTTGGCAACAGCACTAACGTCAACACTTATTTTAAGGTGTAAAAAGTTCGCGTTGAAAACGCAAGCCGACAATTAAAAAAGTGGGTTACATGCTCGCCAGCGTGACAGCCTAACCAACTGAATTATAGCAGCATTCGATGACGGCCATTTTAATAATACTGCCAAGTCAAGGTAAATCACTTCACCAACCAAGTGCACAGCTCAAAGCAGTAGAGCTAATCACTCCTAAGCAGTATCAGCGATCAATTGCGCCAGTGCCACCACATAGATTAGAAGGCGACTCTGAGTAGAAGATCACTATGGCTACAGGTGTAATTTTAACTCTGGCCGCAGCATTCATTGTTACCAGGTTTTGCATACTTGGATACCTGGCTTACCATCGCGGTTGAATGCCACTCTTACCTTAAGATGCTGTAATGGCATTAAAAGTACAGACATCACTAAAAAATTCATTGCATTCAGTCCCGCTACTCACGGGCCTTTATGTATCTCTAATTTGTCATGATATGGGTTCATTTTATGTCAACTTATGGGTTTGGATCGCCTGTAACTTGCTGTTCTTTTTGCGATGCGTATGTCAAGTATTGATTTTCGCGACATCTCTGCCACAGTGCAGGCAGCAGCGAGGCGGCTATCATGCCCGCCATCAACAGGTATTGGCCCTGACTGTAACTTTCCCTCAGCAGCAGGGTGCCAAGGGTGATGCCCGCCACGGGATTGGCTATGCCGCCGAAGGTAAATTCCACCACGGACATGCGCTGCATCAACCACACGTACAGGCCATAGGCCAGGGCAGTGTTGATGAGCACTATCCAAGCCAGCCCCGCCAGGTTACGACCGTCCAGATTGGCAAAGGCGTCGAGATAGGCTTGCGGCGCGAACCAGGCATGCCCCAGGCTCGCCAGGGCCAACAGAGTGCCACCAACTATGAGCTGCCACACCAATACATCCCACCAATGCAGGCGACCGCTGAGGGTTTGGGTCAGGCGACTGCCGCAGATAATGCAGCCGATGGCTGCCACCATGGCCAGCAATCCCAGGGGATTGAGTTGCATCGACGCCGGATTGAACAGCTGCCAGCCAAGCAGCAGCAATAAACCACCGGCCACCAATTGCACCTGACTGGGGCGCTGCCTGAGCACCACAAATTGGAACAGCATGGCAAACAGCGGCACAGATACCATGCCCACCCCGGAGATGGCCGACGGCAAAGTGTGGGCCATGACAAAGATCAGGCTGAAGAAGGCGGCGATATTGAGTGCCCCCAGCCCCAGCAGCGGTAACCAATGCTGCCGGGCCGGTAGGCTGGGTTTGAACATCCACAACAGCAATCCCGCCGGCAGGGCGCGGATGGCCCCCAAGAGCAAAGGCGGCCATCCGGGCACACTCATCTGGGTAATGGCATAGGTAGTGCCCCAACAGGCGGCGGTCAACAAGGCAAAAAATAAATTCATATAAAGTATCTTCACATCAAGACATATTACCAGCCTAACGGAATTATTACTGACGGTAAAGTATCTTCATGTTAAATTAAATTTCAGTTATCAGCGCCGGAAGTAAAAATGGACGCCATCGACAGGATCCAGGCCCAGTGGGCCGCAGAAAAACCCGCACTCGACACCTTGCCCATGGGCATCATTGGACGTCTTGGTCGCTTGGCCAAGCATCTGGAACAACAACTTAGCGCCTGCCATCAGGAGTTCGACCTCAAACCGGGGGAATTTGACGTACTCGCCACCCTGCGCCGGGCAGGCGCCCCACACAGACTCACACCTTCCGGCCTGTTGCAGACCATGATGCTGACCTCGGGTGCCATGACCAACCGCCTTGACCGTCTGGAACAAAAAGGACTGATTGCCCGTGAACATAGCCAAAGCGACAGGCGCAGCGTTGAAGTGGTGCTGACCGATGCCGGCTTGACCCTGGTGGAACATGTACTGGACGCCCATGTGCGCCAACAGCAAGTCCTGTTGGCTTCCCTGCCCAGAAAAGAGCAACAGCAGCTCAATGGGCTCCTGACCCTGTGGTTGGCACAATTTGAACAACCCCTTACGTCAGGCGACTGATTTATGGTCTATTCTTGAGCTGACAGCTTAACCATACGGATGGGATCAGGCGCCATGACACACAGCACCCCCGATGACTTTGAACGATTTGACTCTGTTCCCTGCAACACCGAAGTGTACCTGCAGTTGCTGACACCCACCCAACCCATCCGCCTGCGCACCCGCCTGATAGGAATACATTCCCGCAGGGCGGTATTGCTCGAGTTTGGCAGCGATCGCCATTGGCTGGCGGCCAAACCATACATCAAGGAAGACAGGGGCGTGATAGTGCGGCTGCTGAACAGCGATGACCCCAGCGGGCATGTGTTCGCCTTTCGCTCAACCATCAGCCGCATCATGTCGGCCATGTACCAATGGATAGTGCTGGAGTACCCCAGGGATCTGGAACAGTTGGCGCTGCGCCAACACAGCCGCCTGCAAGTCAATGTGCCGGCGCAATTGCAGGCCAATGACAGCACCCACAAGGTATCCGATGGCCATATCTGCGATATCTCCATCGGCGGTGGAGCCTTCATCGGCAAAGATCTGGGTGAAGACTGCGTCGACAAGCACTACAGCCTGAAATTCACCGACGACAGGGATGGCCGCAGCACAGTGCTGCCGGTCACCATCAAGAATCAGCAATTTATAGACGCAGAGAATAACCTGACCCACTACGGTCTGGTGCTCAACTGCTCCCAGCAGGAAACCGAAGCCCTGGTGCAAAGGGTGATCCTGAGGCACCTGATCCAGGAGCTGCCTGGCAAGCAGCCCCTATCGGAAGAGACAAAGGCCGGGGAAGACAAGGGCGCGCCGGCAGCCGACCAATAACTCCCTCGGCCAAGATAGCGAGAAAAATCAGGCAGAAGTGGTCAGATAGGCTTCCAACTGGCTGCGGATATCGGCCGGAATCGGCTGGCTTTTTTCATTCCCGTAGTCGTAGTGCACCAGGGTGGTCTTGGCCTCGGCGGTTTGTACGCCGGCCTGGAAGGCGCGCTGGAACACCTCAAAACTGGAGCTGCCGATGCGGCTTATCTGGGTAACCACTTCGACTGTCTTGCCGTAATAGGTGGGCGCACTGAAGGCCACACTGAAGCCCGCCACAATCAGGTTCCAATGCTTGAGATCCAACTCGGGGTTGAAGATGGCGAACACTGGCTCACGGGCCGCCTCGAACCACACGGGGATCACAGTATTATTGATGTGGCCCAGTCCGTCGGTTTCATTGAATCTGGGTTGGATGCTGAGCTCGAACTGCATGGCTGGGTTCCTTAGTGATAGTGGGCGGCGATTTGCATCTTAAGCCAAAGCGCCGCCGTGACCAAGTATTCAGCCTTAGCCGCCGTACATGGCGCTGATTTCCCTGGCGTATTTGTGATAAATCATCTTGCGCTTCAGCTTGAGGGTCGGGGTAATCAGTCCCGACTCCATGGTAAAGGCGTCCGGCAACAGGGTGAACTTCTTGATCTGTTCAAAGCCCGCCAGCTCCTGTTGCATCAGCTTGAGCCGCGCCTCGAAGTGTTCCAGCACATGGCTGTGACGTATCAGTTCCAGCTTGGATTCGTAACTTAACCCCACCTCCCTGGCCCAGGCTTCCAACGTCTCGAAGGCGGGGACTATCAGGGCCGTCACATAGTTTCGGGCATCGGCTATGATGGCCACCTGTTCGATAAAGGGGCAACAGCCCACTTTCCCCTCCACCCGCTGCGGCGCAATGTATTTGCCGTTGGACGTCTTCATCAGTTCCTTGATGCGATCGGTAATAAAGAGATTGCCTGCGGCATCCAGGCGCCCGGCATCACCTGTCCTGAGCCAGCCATCCTCAAAGGCGGCCGCAGTGTCCTCGGGTCGCTTGTAGTAGCCGCTCATGACGGTATCGCCGCGCACCAGGATCTCATCGTCGGCCCCGAGGCGCACTTCCACCTCAGGCAGTGTCTGGCCATTGGAGCCGGGCACCCTGTTGTCCAATGTGTTGCAGGTGACTGTGGCCGTGGTTTCGGTCAGGCCATAGCCACAGAGCACGGGAATATGCACGGCGTTGAAGAAGGCCCCCACTTTGGGGTCCAGGGCTGCACCGCCACAGGGCATAAACCTCAGCCGGCCCCCCAGCACCTGGCGTAACTTGGAGGCCACCAGGGCATCGGCGATACGAGCCTTAAGCTTGAGCCACAATGAGCTCCGGGCACGGCCCTGATCCACCTCAAATTGGTTTTGTCCCACGGCCAGGGCCCAGTGAAACAGTGCTTGCCTGGTCTTGGGCGCGCGGGCAACCTTGTCCTGCACCGCGCTGTAGACCTTTTCCAGGAAACGTGGCACCACGCACAGGGTATGGGGCCGTACCGCGGCTATGGCCTCCTTGACCCTGTTGGTATCCGACAGGTAAACATTGTGGCCGCCACGGCACAAGACATAGAAACTCCAGCCGCGCTCAAACACATGACTCAGGGGCAAAAAAGCCAGGGACACGTGTCCGGAACTGACGGCCAGACGTTGATCGTGCTGGCGTACCGTGGAAGCAAAGGCCCGGTGCGGCAACATGACCCCCTTGGGATCCCCCGTGGTGCCTGAGGTGTAAATCAGGGTCAGCAGTTCATCCAGGTTGGCACCATCGATTCTCTGCTCCAGCTCCTGTTGCACTTCGACCTGAACCGGCCGTTCAAGCAGCTCGTCAAAATAGCAATCCGAGTTGTGGCTCAGTTCCACCGCACCATCGAATACCACTATTCGCTGCAAACCGGGACACAGGGCCCTGAGTTCACAGGCCAGGGCGTAGCTGCGGGCACAGTCGACAAACAACCAGCTGGCTTCGGCATCATTGATGATAAAGGCGGCTTGCTCGGCGGTACTGGTGGGATAAATCGGCACTACCACGGCACGGGCCTTGAGCGCCGCCACGTCGGCCACAGTCCACTGGGGGCAATTGTGCGACAGTATGGCCACCTTGTCCTGGATGGCCAGCTTGTCGGCTATCAGCTGCATCGCCAAGCGATCGGTGCGTTGCTCAAATTCCTGCCAGCTGAGTTGCTGCCAGGGTGACGCCATTTCAAAGCCTTCGAGGGCGATGGCCTGGGGCCGGGACAGGGCCTGCTGACGCAGCAGACGCACGACATGAAATTGCTGAAGTGACATGGGGATTTCCTGGGTTGCAGCGTACAGCTGTTCCGTTTTGGCGGAATTCTATCCCAATCACACAGCAAAGATAAGAGTTTTTGCTCTATCTCTATTCGGGGCCCCGCAGGCGGTTACGAGTCAGGTACAACACGGCCAGTGCCAGCAGGGCCATGAGACCATTGCCGAGCAGCCACAGCGTTGGCTCCAAAGTACCTTCCCGGGCCTGACGCGCTGCCACATCGGTGATCACCAGGGGCGGTATCATCACCAACATCAGCAGGGTGATGTGCAAACTGTTACGGCACAGCACCCCCAATCCCAGGGACAGAGCACAACCCCAAAAAGTGGCCAACACGGTAATGGGCAACAGACCCCAAGGGTAGCCAAGCAGCAGGGTTTGCAGCAGCATCAGCAGACAGATAATCAGGCTGATCAGCCCCAGCAAGCGCAACTGGGCGTGAAAGAATTGCCGTTTGAAGTCATTGAAACCGGCAAAAAGCGGTAACAGCAGCAAGGCATCCAGTGAGCGCCAGCGCATCACCCGGATCCAATGGACCATGGCGCAACCCATGACGCAAAGTTGTACCCAAAGATGTAGCCAACCATAGAGTTTGCTGTTTGTCGACTCCACTGGCATCAGCAACAACACAGAGGTCACCAAGGCCGCCACCAAGGGCAGCAATAGCATCAGCACCAAAAGTGCCGGGCCGGAAAAATAACTCAGGGGAAACAGTAAACGCACCAAACCGGCGCTGCTATTGAACAGACGCCAGGAGGGCAGGGCCAGTCCGCCGGTATTCATACCGTTTTGATACAGGTACTGGGCGCCGCTGCGCCAGGACGTATCCCACAGACGGCGTTCCATGGCCCACATGGCGGGCAGTGCCAAAAGCACGGATAGCCATCCCAGCGCAGGAGCGGCGGCCAGCAGCGGCTTTATCAGCAACAAGGAGAAAAATAGCACCAGTGACAGGTAAAAATTGCCCGGCTTCAGACTGCAGGCCCACAGGAAAGCCATACCTGCCAGCAGCGGCAGCCCAACAAAGCCAACGGATATCCCGGTCAGCAGCGCCAGCATCAATGACAACAGCACCGAGCCCAACATCAGGATCTGCGACTGGCGTCGCACCAGCGCAACAAAGCCCGGACTCAGCAAGCCCCATTCGCTGGCGTGTACCCGGTTCCATTGCCAGGCGATGGCCATACTCATGCCGGACAGGGAAAAGGACAACATCATGCCGACATCTTCGCGGCGCTCCAGCAGCAAGACCGCCAGAACGAATATCAATCCAAACAGCAGCTGCATCCCCAAAAAGCTGGCACTGCCCAGATCCCGGAACCACAGGGACCCAAATCCCCTCAAAACCCTCATGGATGCAGCTCCATAAACAGCTGTTCCAGATTCACCGGCTCGGCGTGGATCAGGCCGGCAAAGGCGTCACCATCGAATCCCTCCACCAACACCCGGTTACCATTGCGGCCCAGTTGAGTCAGGCCCGGTGGCAGGCGGCAGTCTTCCTTTATGGTCAGCAGCCGCAGTGATTCCCGCAGGCCATCGAGGTCGCGCATCAACAGCAACTTGCCGTCCTTGAGCAGCGCCACATGGCTGGCGACCCGCTCCAAATCCGAGGTGATATGGGAAGAGAACAGCACGGCAGAGCCGGATTCCAGCGCCAGTTCAAACAGATCCGCCATAAAACGACGCCTTGCCGAGGGATCCAGGCTGGCGACGGGCTCGTCGAGGATCAGCAATTGCGGTCTATAGGCCATGGCCATGATGATGGCCAGCGATTGACGCTGCCCCACCGACAGCTTGTTCACCTGCGCATTGAGATCCAGCCCAAAGCGCTGCACCCAGGCCTGCTCCAATTGCTTGTCCCACTCGGGGTAGAAACTGGCATGCAACGCCAATGCCCGCGCCACGGTAAAGCCTTCATAGCCGAAATGTTGCTGGGGCACATAGCCTATGCGCGTCTTCAGGGCCGGACTCATGGCCGTCGGTGCCTGCCCCAGGGTGCTGATCTCTCCCCAGTCCGGGCTTAACAAGCCCAAAATACAGCGCATCAGGGTGGTTTTGCCGGCGCCGTTCTTGCCGAGCAGCCCCACCACCATGCCGGGTTCCAGCACCAGATCGACGCCGTCCAGCGCCACCTTGCCGTCAAAACCCTTACGCAGTCCGCTCACCCTGAGCAGAGGCTGTTCAGCCGTTTGCATTTCCATCCTCGTTTGCCTCTTGCTTCCATGTGTCTGAAATGAGTGTCAGCAGCGATGTTTTGTCCAGCCCCAACTGACGTGCCTGCTGCACCAGCGCCAACAATTGGGGCGCCAACAGTTCAGTGCCCGAGTCCTGCTGCTTACGGGGAGCCACCCGGGTCGCCTGACCACGGCGCCGCTCCAGCCAACCTTGATCCACCAACTGCTGAATGGCCCGGGAAACCGTCATGGGGTTGACCGCCAGATATTCGGCAATTTGCCTTACAGACGGCAGAACCTCGTCCACGGCCAGTTGACCACCGACTATCAGTCTGACTATCTGATCATTCAGCTGACGATATATGGGCTCGCCGCTGGAGGGGTTGACATGCAGGAGTTCTAACATTAGCCTTTAGACACTGTATTAATACATTGATACACCGATACACTACTAAACTAGCATAATTGGCCAGGATTGCAAAAAGGAAAGCTCAGATGATTGCAAGGATTAAGACCCCGACCAGGATTGCCCCCCTGGCGGCGTGTGCCACCGCTCTATGGTTATTGGCCTGCGACCCAAGCCAGGCCAGCGAGGTACAGCAACAGGCTACGGGCGCCCCCCAAAGCTGCTATCTGTCCGGCATATCCGACAGGGCAAAGTGTGGCTATGTGGAGGTGCCGGAAAATGCCGCCAAGCCAGAAGGTCGCAAAATACAAGTGCACTATGCGGTGTTGCCGGCCATCAAACCCAGCTTCCCCAATGAGGCGTTTCTGGCCATCGCCGGCGGCCCGGGACAATCGGCCATAGACAATGCGGTTGGCTTTGAGCGCACCTTTGCCGAAATTCGTCAAAGCCGCGACATACTGCTGATAGATCAGCGCGGTACCGGCAGATCAAACCTGCTTAACTGCGACCTGGGCCCCGATGCCATGAGCCTGGCATTCGATGATGAAAAGCTCGATGGCGGCGCCGAGGCAGCCAAGTGTCGCAGCAATCTCGACGCAGATATAGCTCAGTACGGCAGCCGGGCGGCGCTGGAAGACTTCGAGGCGGTGCGCCGGGCTTTGGGCTACGACAAGTTGCATGTCTACGGAATTTCCTACGGCACCCGCATGGCACAGCTGTACCTTAAGCATTATCCCGAGTCTTTGCTGACCGTCACCCTCGACGGCGTAGTGCCCATGCAGCAAAGCGTGCTGGCCATAGGTGATGCCATAGACAGGGCGGTGGAACTTCTGCTGTCGGACTGCGAACAGAACAGCCAATGTCATACCCAATTCCCAGGCCTGCGTAACGAGCTGGCCATGGTCAATCAAAGGCTCGACCAGGCTCCGGTGCGCTTGATGGTGAATCATCCCCGCAGCGGCGAGGCCACCGAGTTTCTGCTGACCCGTAACAAGTTTGCCTCAGTGGTGCGCCTCGCCCTGTATGCCACCAATGTCCGCGCCCTGCTGCCGCTGGCGATTCATCAAGCCGCCGCCGGCAATTATCAGGGGATCCTTGGGCTGCACGGCATGATGCTCGACGGCCTGGATCTGGCCATGGGTATGCACAGCTCTGTGGTGTGTGGTGAAGATATTCCGCTTCTGGATGCCGGCATGCGCAAGCAGCTGTCCGAAAGTTACTATGGCGCCAACATGATCAAGGGCCTGGAAGAAGTCTGTGCACAATGGCCGGTACCCGCAGCCGATGCAGCCTTTGCTGAGGGCGTACGCAGCCAGTTACCCGTGTTGCTGCTGTCCGGCGAAATTGACCCCGCCACCCCACCCCAGTGGGCCGAACTGGCCATGGCTGACATGGGCAACGCCAAGCATCTGGTCGCCCCCTACGCCACCCATGGCGTGGCCCAACAGTCCTGCGGTAACAAGTTGGTGGCCCAATTGGTCAACAGCGGCAGCCTGAAGGACATTCAGGGCGATTGCCTCAATAAGGATGTGCGCCGCAGTTTTTATCTCAACGCCAGCACGGTCGAGCCCCTGACCGCCAACAAGGAATAAGTCATGATCAGAGTCGACGCTTTATATAAAAAAATCGGCACAGTCCAGGCGCTGAACAACCTCAGCTTCCAGGCCGAAGATGGCCATATCACCGGCCTGCTTGGCCCCAATGGTGCCGGTAAAACCACCTGCCTGCGGACAGTTTTTGGCCTGCTCAAGCCCGACAGTGGTACAGCAGAGATCGATGGCATAGACGTGAGTCAGGATCCTTTGGCCGCCAAGCAGCGCCTGGGCTTGTTTCCTGACCCATTTGGCCTGTATGAGCGCCTGACCCCGAGGGAATATGTGCGCTTTTTCGCCGAGCTCTCGGGCATGGATACCCGGTCCGCCAAAGAGGCTACAGCCCGGGTGCTGAGCCAATTGCAGATGGATGAGATAGCCGATCGCCGCTGCAAGGGCTTTTCCCAGGGGCAAAGAATGAAAACCGCCCTTGCCCAGGCCATAGTCCACCAGCCGCGCAACATTATTCTGGATGAGCCCACCCGCGGCCTGGATGTGATGAGCACCCGGGTGCTCAGGGAAATGCTCAAGTCCCTCAGGGCCCAGGGCCACTGCGTGCTGTTTTCCAGCCATGTGATGCACGAGGTCGCCGCCCTCTGTGACCGGGTCATAGTTATGGCCCGCGGGGAAGTGGTTGCCGTAGGTAGCCCTGCCGAGCTCTGTGAGCGCACCGGCCACGATTCACTGGAAGAAGCCTTTATAAAACTGATTGGAACCGACGAAGGGATTGCCGCATGAACGCTATTATCACCCTGTTTCGCAAGGAATTACTGGATGCTGCCCGCGACAGGCGCTCCGTGATGGCCGGCCTGTATTACGCCATAGGTACGCCGCTTATTATGTGCGGCCTGTTTCTGGTGCTGATCAACAAGCTCTCCAGCCCGGACGATCTCTTTATCCATATAGACAATGCCAACGGCGCCCGTGACCTGGTGCATTACCTGGAAAACCAGGGCATCAGCCACTCGGATGAAGACAAGGCCAAACCTATCAGACTGATCATAGGTGACGAATATGCGGCGCAGATGGCCAAGGGCATGCCGGCCGAAATCATCATAGAAGCCGACAACTCGGATGAGAAATTGCAAAAATCCATCCGCCGCCTGCAAACCCAACTGCAAAATTACAGCAGCGAGATGGGTAGCCTGCGACTGATTGCCCGCGGCATAGACCCCAGGGTGGTCATGCCTTTGAAGGTGGAGTTGCACGACGAAGCCACCGCCGATTCCAAGGCCGGCATGATCCTGGGCCTGGCGCTCTTTACCATGATCTACTCGGTGTTTATCTCGGGAATGAACCTGGCCATAGACACCAGCGCCGGTGAGCGGGAACGCAACTCCCTGGCGCTGCTGCTGAGCCACCCCCTGAGCACCCGGCAACTGGTGCTGGCCAAGGCGATGGCGGTCACCTGTTTTGCCATGCTGGGCCTGGCCCTGATCCTGCTGGTGTCCAAGTTTGCCTACAGCCTGGTGCCCTGGCACAAGCTGGGCTTTTCCATCACCCTGGATCCGACCTTCATCGCCCTGATCCTGCTGGTGGGTCTGCCCATAGCCCTGCTGGCCTCCACCCTGCAACTGGCGGTGTCCTTTTTGGCCAAAACCTTCAAGGAAGCCCAGTCCTACCTGACCATGGTGCTGATAGTGCCGTTGGCGCTGTCGATGACAGCCGCCTACGACATAGCCCCGGATGTGCTCTACTGGTTGCCGATTTCGGGCCAGCAACAGGCGCTGATGGCCTTCGTCAAGGGCAAGGACCTGCCGCTGCTGCAGCTGTTGGTCACCTCCGGCGGTACCCTGCTGCTGTCGCTGCTGCTGTTGTTGTTTATGGAACGCTCGCTCAAGAGCGAAAAAGTGGTGTTCGGGCTCTAAGCGGGCCCGGCACTTTCACTCTGGAGGACATTGATTATGGATAAGCTCACCGCAGTCACAATGATCATGATGACGGCCTTTGGCGCCCAGGTGCTGACTAACTACTGGCGCCGCAGGCCGGCGGCCACGGCCGAAATTAACAGCCTGAGAGAAGAGAATCAGGCCCTTAAGCAAAGGATTGCGGCGCTGGAAGCCATAGTCACAGCGCCCGATTACGAACTGAAACGCGAGTTGAGTCGCCTTTAAGGCCGAATCAGGGAGAACAAGCATGGGATGGCAAATCAGTTTCTGGATTCTGGCAGCAATACTGGTGTTGCCTCTACCTTTTAAGCTGCTTGGCTATTTCAGCGGCAAGGATGACAGCCCGGTCTGGGTTAAGCTGGAGGAATTGGCCAACGCGGGTTTTATGGCCTTGGGGTTATTGGCATTCCACGGCTTTATAGAGCAAACACCATATCTGACTCCCGGCATTTGGGCCGGTTGGCTGGTACTGGCCTTGCTGTGGAGCCTGGCATCCCTGTTCTGGTCCCCCAAGCTTAGGTATGCCGCCGATTTGCTGGGGGTTAAACACATGCGAGTCCTGGCGGCATTCAGTACCTTGTTATTTGCCCCATTGTTTGTCGCTGTTTGGCTATATATCAGCCACTGGCCGGGAACTGCATAAGGTTTAGCTGCCACTGTCCAGCGCCCTCAGCGCCTTGTCCTGTTCCCTGGTCAAAGGATAAATGCGCTCGATACGGCATTGGGGCACAGGGGTGTCGACCGTGGCCACGGAATCAAATTTGGCCATCAGGGAAGTGGAAAGTTGCTGCTTAAGCAACAGGCTCTGGGAATAGGTCAGATCCGGACAGCGGCTGCCGAGTGCGAGCAGATAGGCCTTGAATGGTGAGGTCCGCACCATCAAGTGCCATTCACCGAGAGAGGCCCAACTGTCGAGGCGAAAGGTAGTGATATTATCTACCGGCTGCAGCTGCCACTCGTCAATCTTGGCCTCTACCTGGGTTTTCCACTCTTCCCGACTGAGATGAGTACTGCATCCGGTCACCGACATAATGATCAGACTTAACATGGCGGTCAGGGCCAGACCGCCCATAGTGTTGCTTTGTCGCATTTGATACTCCCGATTATTCACGCCAACCTTGAGTGTAGAACCAAGTATCTACCATGGCATAGTCAGGATTGCGCCCTTAGTTCCTCTGGCTCAGCAGGCTGCTGTTCGCCTGTTCCCGGGGTGCATCAACCTCTGCGCTTTGCAGTTCCAGGCTGATGGCCAAGCGGGTTTCGGCCGCAATCCGTGCCAGGGAAGCCTCCAGCTGGTTGGACAATTCACGGCCCACATCAGCAACCAGATGGGTGGTGACATTGCCATGGCCTGCCAGATCGAAACCAAAGCTGTCGTTGGCGTTGGCGTTGGCGTTGGCGTTTACGCTGGTGAATACCAGACCGGCGGTAAAGATGATGCTCTTGATACTGTACTTGTTCATGGGTCACTCCTTGATTGGGATTAAGGTCTTGCTTTACCTGGATATATCAAGAGCCGTGCCAAAATCATAAGCGATTGATTACATTTAGCATTTACTTATCTTGGACAACAGATATGTCCGCGGCGGACAGGGGTTAATGCGACCGCCGGACTGTCCGACTGTCCGCAGCGGACAGGAAAACGGCCCAGCCCAGGCGTATGCAGGATCTTTACGCAGACAAAAAAAGTCCCGCAGCCGCGGGACTTTTAAGAGGCAAACAGCCCTTAATCCAATCGTTTATTAAACCTCAGGCTGGCGACCGTTAAACCGAACAGGGTGAAGCCCATCAGCCACAGCGCGTCGTACCCCAGGTCCATCACTTGGGCATCCCTGAGCACTATGGCGCGGGCCATGCGCATAAAGTGGGTGGCCGGCAGGGCCTCGGCAATCCACTGGGCCGGCACCGGCATGGCTTCATAGGGAAACATGAAACCGGACAGCAGGATCGACGGCAGCAAGATAAAGATGGTCAACTGCATCGACTGCAACTGGGTCTTGGCTATGGTGGAAATCACCAGTCCCAAAGTCAGGCTGGCGAGAATAAACAGCATGGCCGCCAGGGCTATGGAGTCCAAGCCACCGCGGATGGGCACATCAAACACCAGATGACCGGCACTGAGAATGATGGACACCTGAATAAAGCCCACCAGCACATAGGGCAAGATCTTGCCCAGCATCAACTCCAGCGGTTTCACCGGGGTGGTGATCAGAAATTCCATATTGCCCTGCTCCCGCTCCCGCACTATGGCGGCGGAGGTGAACATCACCATGGTCATGGTCAGGATCACCCCCAGCAGGCCCGGGACAATGTTGACCACAGTGCGCTGCTCCGGGTTAAAGTACTGCACCACCTCAAAGCTGGGTACCGTAGTGGCCTGGGGCTTCAACATGACCTCAGCCAGCGGCATCTGCCGCAGCGAACGTATGGCCGAGGCCACCACTGTATCCGAGCCATCCACCAGCCACTGGCCCACGGGCTCGGCAAAGTAATGACCACCAGCGGCCGCCGGATGGCGCACCAGACGCTCACCGAGATCCGCTGGCAGCACCAGCACCGCCTTGACCTTACCGGCGGTAATGGCCGCCTCGGCCGCCACCACAGTGTTGTAGGTATCTTTGAAGTCCACCACCTGGGTGGCGGTCACGGCCTGCAGCACGGCGCGGCTGTAACTGGAATTGCTGAGATCCACCACGGCAGCGGGCAGATGGCGCGCATCGGTGTTGATGGCATAGCCGAACAGGGTTAGCTGCACCAAGGGGATCATCACTATCATGCCGAAGGTCATGCGGTCCCGTGATAGCTGGCGCAACTCCTTGATAAGGATTGCGAGGATACGACTAAACATGCTGACCTCCAGCGGCACGGCTGCCGGTACAGGTAACAAACACATCTTCCAGACTGGGCCGCACCTCGTCCATATGGCGCCCGCCGACCTTGGGGGCCAGCCAGCTCAGGGGGTCGCTGATATCACTTCGCACCAATACCCGCAGACGGCTGCCGATTTGGGCCGCCGACAGCACGGCATCGTCCGTCAGCAGCTGCTGCTTGAGCTTGCGCAAGTCGTCACCGGCCACTTCCACCACCCGGGCCCCCATGTCCTGCATCAGTTGCTGCGGAGAACCATCGGCGCGCTTGATGCCGCGCTCCAAAATCGCCAACCCATGGCAGCGCTCGGCCTCATCCATGTAGTGGGTCGACACCAAAATGGTGGTGCCCAGGGCACAAAGGTCGAATAAACGTTCCCAGAATTCCCGGCGGTTTTCCGGATCCACCGCCGAGGTGGGTTCATCGAGGAACAAGAGCTCGGGTTCGTGCATGGTTGCCGCCGCCAGCGCCAACCGCTGCTTTTGACCGCCACTCATGGAACCGGCCATCTGGGTTTCACGGCCATGGAGATCGTACAGCGCCAGCAATTGCTCTATGCGCTCCCTGGCATGCCGCAGCGGCAGGCCATAGATCTGGGCCACGAACCGCAGGTTTTCCAGCACGGTCAGGTTTTCATACAGGGAAAACCTCTGGGTCATGTAGCCGATACGACGCCTGAGCCTTTCTTCGGCCCCGGGCAGGGTTTCCCCCAGCACCCGGATCTCGCCTTCAGTGGGTCGCAGCAGGCCGGTCAACATGCGGATCGAGGTGGACTTGCCGCAACCGTTGGGCCCCAGGAATCCGTATATGCTGCCGCGGGGAATGGCCAGGTCGACCCCATCCACCGCCTTGAGCGCGCCGAAGCTGCGGCTCATACCGCGGGTTTCCACGGCAAACTCGCCTGCGTTCATTGGGGCAACTCCACTTCGATGGCCAGGCCGCTGGGCAACTCAGCGCCTTGGGGCAAATCTATGTCCGTCAGGTACATCAACTGGGCACGGTCGCGCTCGTTAAGGGCATAGAAGGGGGTGTAGGCCGGCTGACTGCGCACCTTGCGCACCTTGCCGGTCAAGGCATCCGCCCTGCCATCCACTCGGATCTGAACCTCGGCGCCGGGAAGCATTTTGTCGAGGTAAGGTGCGGGCAGATAAATCCGTACAAAGGGCCGGTTCTTGGCCAGCAGGCCTACAAGCTGGGTGCCGACGGCGACCCTGTCACCCGCCCGCCAGGGGAGCAGGTCGACCACGGCATCCTGGGCCGCCACCAAATGCAGGTCCGCCAGCGCTTTTTGTTCCAGTGCCAATTGGGCTTCGGCGGCAGCCACAGCGGCCCTGGCTTGATCCAGCTGCTCGCTGCGGGTGCCATTTTCCAGCTCACGTAGTGCCTGGGTGGCACTGTCGCGGGCAGCAATGGCCGTGTCCCTGGCGGCACGGGCACCGTCGAGATCAGCCTGGGTCAACACCTTATCCTTAAAGAGCCTGGCGGTGCGCTCGTATCTTGACTCGGCTTCAGTGAGCGTGGCCTCGGCGCCACTCACCTTGGCGCGGGCCTGGGCCAGAGCCTCAATGCGGGCCCCCTTTAATAACTCGGCCAATTGAGCCTCGGCCCTGGCCAGTTCGGCCCGGCGCAGCGCCAGCCTGGCCTGCACCGCAGTGTCATCCAGCTCCAGCAGCAAGGTTCCGGCCTTGACCTCATCTCCTTCATGCACATGGACGGCACGGATCAGCTCCCCCACCGGGGCCGTCAGGGTCAGGCGATCCCGCTCAACTGTGCCATATACCCTGGGCGCTTCCTGTTGGCAGGCGCTGAGCAACAACAAGGCAACCAACGACAAGACTCTCATTCTGACTTCTCCACGGGCTGCAAGATGCCCTGTTGTAACACTTTGATATGGTGTGGGATCAGGGCCATAAGCCCCTCGGGATTCAGGGTGACCCCCAGTTGGCCCACCAACACGGGCGGCGCCAGCAGGGGAAACACCATCAAACTGACCAGGCTCAGGCGCGCCAGATCGGGGTCAACGCCTTCGCGCAATTGGCCCGAATCCACCAGCGCCTGGGTTACCCAGCGACGGGACAGTTGAATGACTTCCTGGAAAATGGACAGCAGTATACGATAAGGCTCAGAGCCTTCGTCTTCGCGCAGCACCCGCAGCACCAGACGTGGCAGGCCGGGATGGGCGCCGATGGCCTGATAGTACACCCGCATCAGGGTCGCCAGATCGCCCGGGGCATCGGTCTCGCTCAACTGCCGAAACCGGGCCAGCACGGGGGCCATGGTTTCACGCACCATCTGCTCGAACAGGCCAGATTTGCCACCAAAGTAATAGCGGATCATGGCCGCATCGACTTCGGCCTCACGGGCGATTTCCCGGGTGGAGACGCCCTGGAAACTGCGCTGGCTGAACAGCTGCCTGGCGGCCTGGATCAGCCGGACACGGGCGTCTGAATCCCCCTTGGGGCGGCCGGGAGTTTGGGACATGGCGGACCTCTTCCAATAAATTCATCTCTTGATGAACATACTAGTGAAGATCCGCACATAACGGCAGCGGTAAAATTCCTCAATTACCGCTGTTTTGCTGAATTAATCCGCCAGTTGCCGGCGAATATGGGCAGGAAAAAATACCGAAAATAACAAAGAGGCGATGGTCCAGCTGAGCAACAGGCTCCAAAGATCGTGGGACAGGAAGTGGGCACCGCGGAACTCCTGGCACAGGGCAAATATCAGTCCCATGCCCAACACGGCCTGCAATACCAGCTTGCGATAACGGGGAGCATAAACAGCGGCAAAGTAATAAGTACAAATCCAGGCAAAGGCGCCACTGGAATGGCCACCGGGAAAGCATTGACCACCAACGTCCCTGGTACCAAGACTCCAGGGAAAGGGCACATAGGGGAGCTTGCCGCCGAATTGCAGCAGATCCCAGGGACAACTGACATTGGTCAGATTCTTGCCCAGGCGCACCAGCATCACGCTGGAAAGCACGCATAAAAACAAGTAGTAAAAGCCACGGCGATAGGGCTTCAGGCTTTCGCGGAAATGGCTGGCACCCAGGGCCAGCAGCAAACCCAGCCCCATCAGGCCCACCAGATTTCGGCCTCCCGTATGCAACACGCCGTCGGTAAACCACCAGTGGCGCAGTCCCCAGGTATTTACGCCGCCCTCTAGATGAAACATCCATTGGGCCAGCTGGATATCCACCCCAAAATGCTCAATGGCACCCAGCAGGCACAGCACAGCAAATACAGGTAAGACTAAATGGCTCACCCACCAGCGCGATGTAACCGCGACAAGGGCCGCCTCCGGGGCTTTTACGACATGCATATGGTTTCTCTTGTTGAGCGCCTGCCTCAAGCGCAGACCATTGCATTAGTAAACTTTCATGGAACTAAGTTCCCGGCTCAGACGAAAGTTGTGCAGCGATTCAGTTTTCAAGCAGCCGATCAAGACAGCGCACCACTTGCAGACTGGCGCGCTCCATGCTGTCCAATTGCTTAACCATTTCTTTAAGTTGACCTTTTTCTCTCGCCTTGAGCGCCTGGCGTCCGGCATCGTGCACCTGTCGGTGCGGGCTATCCAGCTCACGGAAACCGGGTTTGTTTTGGTACTGCTCAGCCCCCAAGCCCTGAAAATACCATTTGCCCAAGCGGCAACTGGTGTGGTCGTTAACGGATTCCGAGAACTTTTGTTGCTCAATCAGGCGATAGATATTGTTTTTCCATACCGCATGGTCAAGCTTGGTGGTGTTGAGAAAAGCTGTGTCGGCTGCCATCTGGATGACTTCCTGCATCTGATGGCTCTTGCTCAGCACTTCGTTGACCACGGCATGGATCTGGGTGGAAGAGGTCGCCACCTCGGCCGCGCTGGCCTGATTTTCATCGATGATCAGTTTAATCCCCGCCGCCTGCTCCACTATCTGTCGTACCAGGGATTCAATCTGACTGCTGGCTTCGTGTGCCTTGCTGGCCAGTTGCCTGACTTCGTCCGCCACCACGGCAAAGCCCCGCCCGGCTTCGCCGGCGCGGGCCGCTTCAATGGCCGCGTTCAGTGCCAGCAGATTGGTCTGTTCGGAGATCCCCTGGATAGCCGCCACAAAACGGCTGATGGCAGAGGTGGTACCATCCAATTGCTCCACGGCACTGCGACTGCGCAACGCCTCGCTGTTGATCTTTTCGGCCCGCTCTCCCAGGCGTTCGATTGCGGTACGGGTCTGGCCAAACAGCTGTTCCAGCTCCCCCAGTGCGGCCTTTTCCTGCATCAGATGTTCGGCGCTGACAGCCAGGCCCTCACGCACCGTCTGCAGCATGTCGCCGCCCTGGTTTTGACAGGCAATCACCTGGTTGAATTGGTCGGCCGTTTCTCTGGACGCCAACTGTGCCTGCTCATATTCGCCTATGGTAGCCCTGAGTTCAGCCAAGGTTTGCTCATGTTGCTGTTGCTGTTGCGCCAATTGCTGCTTAAGTGCAAGATTTTCTGCTTTCAGTCGCCTGCCAAACCACATCAGGGAACACTCCATTTATTTCGCGGGGCATAAGTATATCCGCATCCACTGATGGGCCCCAGCACCCGGATCTCAACCTGAAGCAGAAACCGGATATCCCTTTGTCAAAAAGTGATCCGTGTCACCCTTGGACAAAGGGATCACAATCAGGCGGGCCATAACATCCTGGTTACAACTTTGCACAACTTAACGTTTATCATACTGATAAAGTCTGCTATATCTGAGAAACTTTGGACCACATTTTCTCTCCGAGCCGGACAGCCGAAGGCCAATGCAGAAGTTAAAGCAACAATTCAATATACGGGCCCAATGGGTACGCTGGCTGGTGCTGCTACTGTCTTTGCTGGTCACAACGACCTTTGCCTGGAAGCTGCAACACAGCCAGGATAAAGCCCAGCAGGCCGAGCTGACCTTCTTGTTGCGCTCCCAGGGCGCTCTGTTGCAACAAAAGATAAACCATGCCCTGGCAACGCCATCCATCTTCAGAGCCATAGTGGCAACCGACACAGTATCCGAGCCCCTGTTCAACGCTCTGGCCAGGGAGCTGCTGGAAAACTTCGATGGCTCTGAAAGTGTTCAGCTGGCCCCCAAGGGCATAATCCAATATGCCTTTCCGCCGGGGGTGGATGACAGCGTGATAGGCCATGATCTGTTCAACACCCACGGCAAGCGCGATTACCAGCCTGGCATGATGCAATCCATAAAAACCGGCCAAGTGGTGCTCGATGGCCCCCGGGAACTGTACCAGGGAGGTCGGGCCATCATTGCCCGCCAGCCCCTTTATCAAGGGGATGAGTTTTGGGGCTTTTCCATTGTGATATTGAGGTTTCCCGAGTTTCTCGGACTTGATGCCCTGACGACGAAAGAAGGCCGGGAGCTGAGTTTCGATATCTGGCTCAAGCAGGAGCAAAAGTACCGCTCACTGCTCAATTACCAGAATATTGAAGACTTTAGCGCTGCGGAACGTCTGCCATTGACGGTCGCAGACCAGCAGTGGGAGCTGGGGATCCGCCAGCAATATCCGCTGTGGGCACCGGCGTTGGTGCTCAAACTGTTTTTGGCACTCTTGGTCAGCCTGGTGTTTGCCGAACTGTGTCGGGCCCTGTACCTGCTCAGGGCCCACAAGCACTCGCTGCTGGCATTGGTCAATGAGCAAACGGTGCAAATCCGTCAGCGGGAGCAAAGCCTGGAACGGGCCCAGCAGGCCGCCAGTATCGGCAGCTGGCAGTATTTTCCTGATGCCGACCACAAGGAGTTTTCACCCCAGGGATTGCGTACCCTGCAACTGCATCAGCCTCTGACCCATGCCCAACTCATGCAGCAAATTGCGCCGGCGCACAGAGCCGACTACCAAAAGTTTATGGAATACCATGGTTTGGACACCATCTGCGTCGAGTACGAACTGCAACTGCACCAGGGCAGCATCTGGCTGAGGGAATACGCCCAATGGAGTGAATCGGATGCCTGCCTGGTAGGCACAGTGCAGGACATTACCGCCGAGCTGGAACTGCAACGCAAAATTTGGCGCCAGGCCAATGTCGACCAGCTGACCGGCCTCAAGAACAAGAACTACCTGCTCAATCTCTCCGAAGAAAAACTCAACCTGATGAAGGCCGACGTCAGCAATATTCTGGTGGCGGTATTCGATATAGATCACCTTAATCGAATCAACGACAGTCTGGGGATCCGCTATGGCGACCAACTCTTGTTACAGGTGGCCCATAGGCTCAAGGAAAAGGTCGGCCATGCGGGCACTGTGTTCAGGCTTGCCGGCGATGAATTTCTGGTGGGCTTCGAGTTGACTGAACAGAGTCAACCGGAAGCCCTAATCAAATTATTACAGCAGATTACTGTGCAACCCTTTGTGCTGTTTGACAGCAGCAGGTTTATTACCGCCAGCATTGGCTGGGCCCTGTGGCCCAGAGATGGCCAGAGCATCGCGGAAATTCTGGTGGCCTGTACCCTGGCCGCTCACAAGGCCAAGCTGCAAGGGCGCAACATGAGCCTGGAATACGCCCCAGAGATGACCGAAGCCGCGCGCCTGCGGGACAATCTGGAAGCCGAATTGCGGGCTGCCCTGCTGCAGGATCAAATGCACATGCTGTATCAGCCGATAGTCAACGCCGCCACCGGCAAGCTGGAAAGCCTGGAAGCCCTGATCCGCTGGCATCACCCCAAATTGGGCCTGGTGTCGCCGGATAAGTTCATTCCCATAGCCGAAGAATCCGGGTTGATTCTCGGTCTGGGGCAGTGGATTTTTGAAACCGTTGCCAGGGATTGCCATCTGTTACGACAAACATTGGGCCCCGGAGTGCGCTGCTCCATCAACGTCTCCCGGGTGCAGTTGGTGGACAGCAACTTCAGCCATTATGTCAGCCGCAATCTGTTATCCCGGTTTCCAAAAGATCAGCAATTGACCTTCGAAATCACCGAATCGGCACTGATCCGCGACAGCGAACGGGCCGCCGACTCCATCAATGCCCTGTGCTCGCCGCAATTGGCCTTCGCCATTGACGACTTTGGCGTCGGCTATTCATCGCTGTCGAGTTTAAGGGAGTTCAAGGTCAGCAACCTCAAGATAGACAAGAGCTTCATCAGCCACTGTACCCACAATGCCAGCGACCGCACCCTGCTGAACGCCATGATAGAAATGGCCCACAGTCTTGGCATGACGACCACAGCCGAAGGAATTGAAACCGAAGAACAGCGCGCGCTGCTGCAAGAGCTTGGATGCGATCTGTTGCAGGGTTACCTGTTCAGCCGCCCCGTGTCCATAGAGGAAATCGCCGCCCATGGTTGGTTCTATCCCGTAAATCAACTTAAGGTCGCCACCCTTTAGCAGGCGCAATATTCGGCAAACGGTACCTTGCGGTTAGGTAAAAAGGCGGCTTGTCGTTAGCATTGGTGCACTTTTCAGACCCACACTTTGGGAGCCCTGACCCATGTTTAATTTCAACTATCGCAACCCAACCCACATAGTGTTTGGCCGGGACAGACTGAGCGAGCTTGATAAGCTTGTTCCCGCCAATGCCCGGGTACTGGTGCTGTACGGTGGTGGCAGCGTCAAACGCTTCGGCACCCTGGCGCGGGTACTCCATGCCCTGGGTAACAGAACCGTGTTCGAGTTTGGTGGCATTGAGGCCAATCCCCAATACCACACCCTGATGCAGGCGGTGGAGCTGGTACGGCGCGAATCCATCGATTTTCTGCTGGCAGTCGGGGGCGGCTCGGTAATGGATGGAACCAAATTCATTGCCGTCGCTGCGCCATTTGAGGGGGATACCAGTTCTCTGCTGTACCATGGATTCAATCCGGCTCCCGCCACCAAGGTGCTGCCTCTGGGCATAATAGCCACCCTGCCGGCCACCGGGTCCGAAATGAACCCCTATGCCGTGATCAGCCACAACAATGGCAAACATTCCCTCAGTCACGCCGAGCTGTTCCCCCAGTTTTCGCTGCTCGATCCCAGCCTCAGCTTCAGCCTGCCACCCATCCAGGTCGCCAACGGAGTGGTGGATGCCTTCGTGCATGTGCTGGAGCAATATGCCACCTACCCTGTGAATGCCAGGGTGCAGGACAGGTTTGCCGAGGGCATATTGCGCACCCTGATTGAAATCGGGCCCCAAACAGTCGCAGAACCGGACAATTATGATGCCCGGGCCAATCTGATGTGGAGCGCCACCTGTGCCCTCAATGGCATGCTGGGGGTGGGTGTCCCCATGGACTGGACCAGCCATATGATAGGCCATGAATTGACCGCCCTGTTCGGCATAGATCACGCCCAAACCCTGGCAATACTGCTACCGGCCGTTTGGACCGAACGCAAATCCCAAAAGCATGCCAAGCTGCTGCAATATGCTGAACGGGTCTGGGACATCCATGAAGGAGACGAACAAAGCAAGGTGCTGGAAGCCATAGCCCGCACCCGTGACTTTTTCGAACGCCTGGGACTGAAAACCCGTTTACGGGATTACGGTGTCGCTCGCCCGGATATAGACAGGGTCATACAAGCGCTGGATCAGCACGGCATGCATACCCTGTCGGAGCGGGGTGATATTAATCTGGAGATCAGCCGCAGGATCCTCGAGCTGGCCTGGTAAGCCCAGGGCGGCTCTTACGGGCCGCCGCGCAACTCCAAATAAAATAAGATGATCTTTGCTTAATTCAACCTTAAGATAACGAGTTCTTAACCCCCCCATCCCAAGCCGTAGCGGACATATAGGCTTGGACAATCAAGGATGAATTATATGCATCAAGCTCTCCGCGGCCTTCTGGCCACTCTGTTACTGTCACTCTCTGCGCAATCTGCACTGGCAGAAGATACCCCAGCCGATCAGCAGGCTGCCTATCAGGCCTGGGCAGAAGAATTCGTAGCCTCACTGACCCCGGAAAAAGGCACCATAGTCCTGCCGGGCGGCAAGGCCACCCTGGAAGTCCCGGACAACTTTTATTATCTGAATCCCGAAGACAGCCGCAGGGTCTTGGAAGAGGCCTGGGGCAATCCAGCCCAGGATCTGCATTTGGGCATGCTGTTTCCGGCCGAGTATTCCCCCGTGGATGCCGCAGCCTGGGGCGTGACCCTGGATTACGAAGAAGAGGGTTATGTTTCCGACGAGGATGCAGCCGATATCGACTATGCAGATCTGCTCAAGACCATGCAGTCAGACATTGCCGAATCTTCCCAGGCCAGAGTGGAGATGGGCTATGAGCCCATACGTCTGGTTGGTTGGGCGACTCAGCCCTATTACGATGCCGCCCAGCACAAGCTTTACTGGGCCAAGGAGTTGCAGTTCGGTGACAGTACCGAACATACGCTGAACTTCAATGTGCGGGTTCTGGGACGCCAGGGAGTACTGTTGATGAACTTCGTGGCCGGCATGTCACAGCTGGAGGAAATCCAGGCGGGCCGCGAAGAAGTGCTGGCCATGGCCAGCTTCAACGAAGGCCACACTTACAGTGAATTCAACCCAGAGATAGACAAGGTCGCGGCCTATGGCATTGGTGGCCTTATCGCAGGTAAGGTATTGGCCAAGGCGGGCATGTTGACCGCAGCCCTGCTGCTGTTGAAGAAGTTTTGGTTCCTATTACTGATGCCATTGATTTGGCTTAAAAAAATGATTTTTGGCAGAAAGGAAGCCTGATCTGATACCAAAAAGGGAAGCCAAATGGCTTCCCTTTTTATTTCCGGAACCGGCTAAAAACGCCAGGCAAGTATCCGGGTCTGCTTATTGCCCTGGGTCATCTCTATCACCCGCACCTCAGTTGCTCCCAATGCCTGCAGACGGCGTTTACAGGGCCTCAGATTGTCACCTTTGGAAACCAAAGAGGTGAACCAGCGACACAGCTGTGGCCTGGCCGCACTCTCATCAATCATGGCAAACAGAAAACGACGTTCGCCACCATCGCACCACAGCTCATTGTGCTGGCCACCAAAATTGAGTTTCACCTGTCCCACCGGCCTGCCAGCCAGATTCTGCAATTTGCGCTTGCTGCCTGCACTGGCCTCGGCCTGTGAACCATGGAATGGCGGGTTACACATGCAGGCATCAAAATGCTCATCGTCCGCAGCCACATTGGCAAAGATTTGGGTTGGATTGGATTGCAATCTCAGGTCAATGCGCTCGGCGAGCAAGGGATTATGCGCCAGTATGTCTCTGACATTGGCCAGGGAGCGGGGCTCTATGTCCGTGGCCACCAGCTGCCATTGGTAGAGACTGGCACCAAGCAGGGCATAGATGCCATTGGCACCCGTACCTATATCCAGCACCCGGATTGCCGCACCTTTTGGCAACAAGTCCGCCAGATAATGCACATAATCAACCCGCCCGGGGACGGGTGGACATAAATAGCCTTTGGGAATATCCCAGCCAACAATGCCATAGTGCTGTTTTAGCAGGGCCTTGTTGAGACACTTAACGGCTCTGGGATCGGCAAAGTCGATACTGCTCTGGCCCGACTTGGCGGTAAGCAGAAACGCCCGAAGACCGGGCTCGGCGCAGCACAGTGCAGGAAAGTCATAGCCACTGTTGTGGGCGTTGCGCGGATGCAGGCCCTTACTTTTAGGCTCGCCAGGCTTACCTGCACGGCTTTTGTTGATGCTCATAACCTGCGAACCCTTTGCAGGGCTCAGTCGTACAAATAACGGGTAAACAGCAGGTTAACCACCAGAGCCCGGCCGGTTTCCTGCTCTATCAGACGATTGACCGTGTCATAGCATTCACGACGTATCTCTTCCCGGCCGGTCAGGGATTTAATTTTCTCTTCCGGCTGGTTACCCAAAATTTCGACTATGGCCGAGCGCAACAAGGGATCATGGTGTTCTATGGCCACCAAATCGTTGGGATCCTTCACCATCAGTTCGACACTGATGCGCACAAAACCAAGCTTTTTTCGATTGGAGATGTAGTTGGTGACTATCTCGGGTTCAAAGCCGTAGTAAGCGTAGTCTTCCAGGACCTTTTCATCTGCCCCCCAGCTCAGGCTGCTGACACTCATCAGCATAAACAGGATACTCAGTAAATATCTCTTCAACTTGGTGGCTCCTTAATGCTCCGCCTGAGGCCAGGCGTTCCTGCTATCGACAGAGGGTGCAACATGGTAGACTTCTTGGGTTTTACCCCTCTATTGTAGCGAGCAACCCATGAGTGTGACCAGTCTCAGTTTTCCATATGGTGAATCAATTCAGTGGTTTTCACCAGATGCTGTCACATATTTGCCCGATGGCCCCATGGCAGACTGGATATTGGCGCCGGGCAGTCTCACCGCCCGCCTCAAAGCCTTGGGACTCGGATTTGAAGTCAGGGTATTGGGTGAAGGTTTTATCGCAGCCGGCGACGAACAAATGTCCGCTCCCTGGGTCAGGGAAGTCTTGTTGTGTCTGGGTGGGATCCCCTGGGTATTTGCCCGCACTCTGGTACCAACTTCCCTGTTGAACCAATGCCAAACCGAGCTGATGGGACTGGGTGACAAACCCTTGGGGGAACTGCTGTTCAGCGATCCCAGGTTTATTCCCGGACGTATCGAAGTGGCCAGTTTCAACAGCTGCAGCCGTCTCGCCCAGCTGGCGGCGTCATTATCTCAAACCGTAACAGGTCCACTTTGGGGCAGGCGACGTTATTTCGGTTTTGGCCATGATGAGCTGACTGTGTGTGAAATGTTCCTGCCGGCGGCTGTAGCCGCCCTCAGCGACTGAATCCAATCATAAAAAAACGCCCCGAAGGGCGTTTTCCTTATTGGCGTCGGCGCCAGCCAAGCAGGCTCAGCAAGCCCAGACTCAGCCACCCCAAGCTGCCACCACCGGACGAGCCACCATTGGACAGGTTGGTTGGGGCGGTAACTGTCACAGTATGGCTGACACTGTTGCTGCTGCCCTGGCTGTCGGTGACGGTCAGGGTCACTGTATAGCTGCCGGCGGCGCTGTAGGTGTGGCTTGGATTAATGGCTGTACTGCTCTGGCCATCGCCAAAACTCCAGGCATAGCTCAGATTTCCACTCCCGCCGCTGCTGCCATTGCTGAAGCTGGCGGTCAGGCTGCTTACGCTGCTGGTGAAAGCGGCCACAACCGGAATGCTGACGGTCACAGAACGGGTGACCGTGACATTATTGCCACCACCGTCGCTGACGGTCAGAGACACGGTATAAGTCCCGGAAGCCGCATAACTGTAGCTGGGATTCCTCAGATTGCTGGTTGCCCCGCTGACACCGAAATCCCAGGCGTAGCTGTAGCTACCTGTACCACCGCTCACATTGGCACTGAAGTTTACCGTTGCGCCAGATGCCGAACTGGTGAAATCCGCCGTCAGTGGTGTAGGCTCGGGTACGTTACCGTCGTTCAATGACAGGCGTATGGTGGCGGTACTGCTGTTGGTAGCCTGTTGTATCACCTCCATGGTCAATCCCAGGTGAGGCAATATCAAACCGGCCATGGGTTTCAGCGGTGCGCTGTAATCCAGGCTGTCATCGAACAGGGTCACGGCCGCCAGATTGCTGTCTCCGGCAAAAGTCGTTTGATTGAATTTACTGAAGGCGGCATCGCGTATCTGCACCTCGGTACCATAGCTGCCTATCAAGTTTTGATCCGCGTCGATAACCCCAATCAGCACCTTGCCGGGATGATCCGAGACATTGTTATCGTCCTGGTTGAAGTCTTCCAGCCACATCAGGACACCGGCATCATATCTGTAACCGGCATCGCCCAGCGCTTGGTCCACGCCATTGTGGCTGCGCAGCTGAATGATATAACGTCTGTCCTTGCCGGGGCGGGTGTTGCCGATGCGACTGAATCCTCCGGACAGGTTCATCTTGCCGTCGGTTTCGGCATCATCGCTGTACACTGTACTGCTGCCGGTGACTATGGCGATATCATCTATGGCAATGCCATAACCACCAACAAAGTCGTCGGTCTTGTAAACAAAGCTGATTTGCTTGGTCATACCGGCATAGGCGCTGAGATCATAGGTCAACTCTACCCAGGCATCGGCCCCCTCGGCACCGGCAATATTTGCCGATTTACCTGTAATGATATTCTTGGCGGTATTTACGCCATTGCTCGCCTTGGTATGGTTGCCCGCAATAGCCGTGCTATCCACACGCAGCTGCATATAGTCATAGTCAGTTTCTATGTCCCAGTTGGCTTTCATTTTCAGGGTGATGCTGGCGGCAACCGGCAAGGCCAAACTGAATGTCATGGCATGGTTGAGCATATTGCCCTGGCCGGAATAGTACTGAAAGCTGCCTGAGTAAGGTGCCTTGAAGGGCACATCTTCCGCAGGTAAGGGAATAGATATCTGGTTCACCCCAACCGAGTTCACAGCCTCCACCAGGTTGTAGTCCGTGCCCGCCGAATTGAGGCTGCTGAGGGTCACGACCTGTTCATTAAGCCAGTTGCCCTGATATTGCTGCTGCAGGAAAGAACGGGCATAGGGACTGAATCCCGATGGTTTGGAGCCGGCAGGCACCCCGGTCCAGCTTCCGCCGGACATCAACGACCAGGCGCCCACGGGTGAACCATCACCGCTATTGCTGGTATCGTACTCATCCGGCAGTCCCAGATCATGGCCAAATTCATGGGTACAAACACCCGCGGCGGCATCTATGGGCTGCACAGTATAACCAAACACTCTTTTGCTGGTGCCCGGAATGGCAACACCGGTTTCACTGCCCCCGGAATTGACGAAAAAGCGATGGGACCAGATGGCATCATCACCCAAGACACCGCCACCGGCCTCCTCACCTATGCTGGAGTGGAACAGCATCACGTGATCAATAATTCCGTCGGCTTCATTCAGGTTACCGTCGCCATCCAAATCATAGGGGTCTTCCACATCATAGCTGGCCAACTGGGCTGCACTGAGACCCGCAACCGCCTTGGTCACGGCCTCGAGCACCAACTCGGGCACGGCCTTGTCATTGTCTTCATTGGCGGGATCATTGCCACCATAGTAGGCGGCATTGTTATCGGCGCGGACCCAGTCAAGCACATCGCCGGTAAAGGAGAAAGTGCTGCCCGATACCTGGCTGTAATACTGATTGGCGGAGATCAGGTTTTGATTAGAGGGGCCGGCAAAGCCCGTGGTTGAAAACAGCAGGTTTCGGTAATGACTGACCGGATAACTGCTGTAATACATGTCCGTATCACTCGGCGAGAGGCGATTGGCATCATGGGGGAGATCGGGAAAGTCCACCAAAACACCCAACACTTTCACCGTCTTGGCAATGGCAGAAGCATTGAGAGGAGCGACTGCACTGAATTGCGCCTTGTTGCGCTGTGCGCTGATTTTGCTGGCGCGCTCCCTGGCTAGTTGGGCACGCATATCCTTGGGAATGCCCTGGGCCCTGGCCACAAATGCGGCAACCGCCTCATCTTGCTGTGCGGCACTGGCATCGGCAGACAATTCACCCCGCTTGATTAACCAGTAAAGCACCCGTTCTTTGTTGACGATTCCGGCATCGGCCGGTGTACCGGAAACAGGCTCCACCCGGGCCTCGGCCGTGCCCAAGGCCAACATAAGCGCCAAGGCGACCGAAACCGCCGGCATAGAGAGATTTGCCATAACTACTTTTTCCTTCAACCAATGACTGCCGAACCCAGCCTTACGTCGCATTTTTACCGCTTCGCATCTATTATCGTTCACCAGAATACGAAAGAGTCCTTAAGTGTGACCCCATTTTACGGCCAAGGTTGCAACAGCTTGGGAACATCACCTTAACAGCGTCACACCAGTGCCTCAATGGGCCCATCATGTTATTTGGCCGGTGTTCAGGCGGGATTCAGCAACAGGCTCAAAAACAAAAGCCCGGCATTAAGCCGGGCCTGGTTCACAATCAACTAAATATCCCTGAATTAACTGACGGATTTATTCAGGTAATTTGCTATACCATCCAGGAACATCTGCACAGATATCATCACCAACACCATCCCCATCAGCCGTTCTACCGCGGTCAGGCCTTTCTCGCCCAAAATACGGGTAAACACCTTGTAGAACATCAGAATAAGCGCGCTCACGGCCCATGCAGACACCAAGGCAATGGTCCAGTCCATCATGCGACTGCTGTCCGTGTGCGCCAGCAATATCAGCGCGGCGAGAATGGAAGGTCCCGCCATCAAGGGGATGGCCATGGGCACGATAAAGGGTTCTTCCCCCGCCGCCAGACCAATGACACCGCCCGGTTGGGGGAAAATCATCCGAATCGCAATCAGGAACAGGATAATACCGCCGGCAATGCTGACCGACTCTGACCTCAGGCTCAGGAAATTGAGGATCCACTCTCCGGCAAAGAGAAACAGCAACATGATCATCAGAGCGAAGATAAGCTCCCGGATCAACACCCTGCGACGCTTCTTCGGATCAATATGACGCAAAATAGACGCAAATATGGGCAAATTACCCAAGGGGTCCATAATCAGGAATAACATTACCGCTGCAGACAAAATATCCATAGGCTCATCTTTAAAAGTGACCAGGCGTGAAGCGTTATTGTAACTGCTTTCACAAACACATAGTTGCAAAATTAGTTGAAGATTGCTGAAAATCCCAATCCGGATAACAGATCCCTGGCTTGTCCGGCACAGCCCTAAAATATGCCTGTGGCACTGCTCATTTGCCCGGCAACTGGTATACTACAGCGTTTTTTCAGCATCGCCGTGAGATCCATGCTCTATCTAATCGCCAGTTGCATCGCCCTGCTGCTCGGTCCCTTGTTTTACCGCTTCCTGTCAAACGGTAGCGGCCTGCAAAAGGGCCTTGATGGCTTTATCTTCGTCTCCCTTGGCGGTTTGGTGCTGATCCATATTCTGCCCGAACTGCTGGAACATGGCGGTTTGCTGTCTATCCTGTTTGTCTTGCTTGGACTCTGGGGGCCCACCGCCAGCGAGAAGCTGTTCCAGCGCTATTCGGAAATCACCCACAACCTGACCCTGAGCTTGGGTATAGGCGGCTTGTTGTTGCACACCCTTACCGATGGTGGCGCCATGGTGCTGGCACAGCATGATTCAGGTTCGAGCCTGTTGGCTCTGGGGATTATTCTGCATCGTTTACCCGTTGGGCTGGCCATCTGGTGGCTGCTGAAACCCCAGGTTGGCAGTCGCTGGGCAATATTGGTGCTCGGCGCCATGATGCTGCTGACCGGCGCGGGCTTTATGGCCGGGGAACAACTGTTGCAACAGCTCAGCCTCGACAACACCGTTTATCTGCAGGCCTTTGTCACCGGCTCCATATTGCATGTGGTTATACATCAGCCCCATGGTCATCACGACGCCGACAGCAATGGCCGTTTTGAATACCAAGCCGGTATCGGCAGCCTGATAGGTATCTCACTGTTGTTTTTGTTGCTGCTGATGGACTCCGGAGCCCATCAACATCAGGATCACGGCAGTGAACAATTGATGCAGTGGTTGCTGACGCTGGCTCCCGTGCTCTTGCTGGCATATTCCCTGGCCAGCATACGCTTCGCCCTGGGGGTAACACCCTCGGCTGCCGGGCTCAAGGTTCAGTGGCTGCAACGACTGGCCGGGCCGGAGGCTTTGATCATCAGTCTGTTATTGCTTGGAACTACTTTTGCACTGTGGCAAATCTTTGGCTTACTCTTGCTTGGTGCGCTGCTGACCTGGAGCAAACAACGGCCGGTCGATCCTCATCTCAATGTTCCCCATTCAGCCCTGACCTTCGGATTCGCCCATATAGTCGATCGCAGTGCTCCCTGGGTATTGCTCAGTTTGATATTGGCCAACCTGATAGGCCATCCATCCATACCGCTGGAAAATCCTGTTATCCAGCTGCTGATCTTGGCCCTGCTGTTGCTGCCAATGCGCTTTTGTAATCTGGGCGCGGCAGTTCTGGCCATATCACTGGCGTTCAGCGGTTGGTCAAACATGGCGGTTATTTTTATCCTGCTGGCAGCGCCCTGGCTTAACCTGCAACAACTCAAAGCCATGACCTGGGGATTGCGACTGGCTTTAACCGCTATGCTGGGCGCCTTGTTGCTGCCGCTGGCGCTGATGGAAATTCAAATCCAGGACTCAATTAACTGGCCAGTCTGGAGCCAGGAGCTGGCGCTGCTCTTGCTCGCCCTGTTGTTTGCCGCCAGCTTGCTGCGCCTGGGGCCAAGGAAGTTTCTGCGCCGCCTGTGGCATGGTCAGGGCCCCAAAGCCCATTCCCATAAACACGGGCATAAACACGAGCATAGCCACGGCCATCACCACTGAGATCTGTTCAATTCGAGATGAATTGGCTAGGCTGGTTGGACACTTTGCCCGCTGGGGTCAGTCATGTGCATTCTCTTTATTGCCTTCAGGGTTCATCCGGATTATCCGCTGATCCTCTGCGCCAACCGGGACGAGTTTCATCACAGGGCCACCGCAGCGGCGCACTATTGGCCTCCGGAAGAAAAAATACTGGCCGGACAGGATCTGCAAGCAGGCGGAACCTGGTTGGGACTCAATGAAAGGGGACAAATCGCCGCCCTCACCAATATCCGCAGTCCGGCCAATCACAGCGACAACCGTCTCAGTCGCGGTGAATTACCCTTGGCCGCACTGCAACAGGGGAGCAATTTCCAGAGCTGGCTGCAGGGCCATAGCGACAACTACAATCCCTTCAACCTGATTTGGGGCGACAGGGAACAGCTGCATTGCTACAACAGTCTGCAACGGCAGCTGCAACCGCTGACGCCCGGCTGCCACGCCATCAGCAATGGCGCCCTCGACGAGCGCTGGCCCAAAATGGCCAAGGGCGAACAAGCCCTGGAGGCTCTGGTCAATCGACCGGAAGAACCGGATATTGAAGCCTTGCTGGCAATGATGAAGGATGACTCCACTCCGGACGATACACTGCTGCCAAATACCGGAGTGGGATTGGAGTGGGAACGGCGCTTATCTTCCATCTATATCTGCCATCCTGAATACGGCACCCGCTCCACCACCCTGATATTGCAGGATAATCAGGGACGCAGCCGTTTTATTGAACTCAGGTTTGATGGCAAGGGCAGGCAGCTGGGACGACAGCAATTTATTCGTGATGCCCTCTCAATCTGAAGAGTGATCGTGGGTAATCACCCAACGCTCATCTATCTTTTCCAACAACAAACTGAATGCGCCTGACGGGTTATCCCTTTCCCGCATCAGCGACCAACGCCCAACGATCAGGGCGGCATCGTTGCCAAGGATTTTTATGTCCACCTGACTGAAAGTCAGTTGCCCCATGGCCTCCCGGGTCGGGTAGTGTTTTCGATAAGCCGCACGAACAGACTCCCAGCCATAGCGAAAACGGTCACCGGAAACCACCCTCAAGTTATCGCTGTGCCAATAGCCCGCCATATAGTCGTCTATGCTTCCCTGGTTCCAGGCCGCCTGCTGTTGTCGCAGTAAGGCCATAACCTCATCACCGGGTTCCGCCGTAACAGCACAGCAAACCAACAGCAAGGATGCAGCCAAGCCCTTTAACAACATAACAATTCTCCGCCGAACTGATTACACTGTACTATAACCCATCGGTGGCGAGATGCCCGGTGAACCAAGAGAGAACCCATGTTTCAAAAATTTTGCCAAGGCCTGATGCAATTGCTTGGCTGGCGCGTTGCCGGCGAACTGCCGCTGCTTGAGAAGTACATCATCACAGTGGCACCCCACACCAGTAACTGGGACTTTATCATTGGTGTCATTGCCAGGGGCGCCTTGGGGCAAAGGATACATTTCCTCGGTAAGCATCAATTATTTCTGCCCCCTTGGGGATGGTTTTTCCGCGCCATCGGCGGTAGCCCGGTGGACAGGCGCAAAAACAATAACCTGGTAGATGCAGTCACTAGCTTGTTTGTTGAAAATCAGAATTTTAAGTTAGCTCTGGCGCCGGAAGGCACGCGCAGTCCGGTGAGCCGCTGGAAAACCGGTTTCTACCATATCGCCTGTAAGGCACAGGTTCCCATAGTGACCGTGGGGCTGGACTTTTCCCGCAAGCAAATCGTCATAGCCCGGCCACTTGAGCCGAGCGGTGACATACAAAAAGATATGAATACAATTCTCGATTTCTATCGCGGGATCCGCGGACGTCATCCCAAACAGATCCCCGATTTCGAACAACCCAGCTGATTTGTCTAACTCACCGCCTTCAGACTGCGGATATCGTTACCGGTCGGATTCTGGAAGGCTCGTAAATCAAATTCAGGCAATATGGCCAGGATATGATCAAAGATATCCGCCTGAATACCCTCGTAATAAACCCAGCGGGTATCGTTGGTAAAAATATAAAGCTCCAGTGGCAGCCCTTCGGTGGTAGGTGCCAACTGGCGTACCATTAACGTCATGTCCTTGTGAATCTTCTCATGGCGACGCAGGTACTCGGTCAGATAGGCCCGCAGGGTCCCAACGTTGGTCAGCCGCCTGCCATTCACCGGCATATCCGCATCCGCCACGCTGGCATTGGCCTCGGCGAGTTCCTGCTCCTTACCGGACAAATACTCTTTCAAATGATTGATACGTCCGAGCCTTAACCTGTCAGCCTCGGTGAGGAAACGTATACTGCTGATGTCCAAATGCAATGCGCGTTTGATCCTGCGACCACCTGATTCAGACATACCGCGCCAATTACGAAAAGCATCGGAAACCAGGGCATAAGCGGGGATCATGGTGATGGTATTGTCCCAATTACGCACTTTAACCGTGGTCAGCGATACCTCTTCAACTGAGCCATCGGCACCGTATTTGTCCATTTGGATCCAGTCGCCCTTGCTGACCATGCGATTGGCAGCCAACTGGATACCGGCAACGAAGCCCAAAATGGTGTCCTTGAACACCAACATCACCAAACCTGTCGCTACGCCCAAGCCACTGAGGAAATAGACGGGTGATTGATCCGCCAAGACAGAAATGGCCACAATCAATGCGATAAAGAACAGAAACAACTTGATGAGCTGCACCACACTTTTTATCGGCAGCCGACGGCTGATATCGCGTAAATCGGCAACTTCATTGACCGCATCCAAACCGGAATAGGCACCACGAACCAACAGCACCACCATGGTCACTTCCAGCAATCGTCCCGCCAAACTGAGCAACAAGGGGTGACCGGAAAAAATTACCGGGACCGCAGTATCCAACACCAACACGGGAACCAGTAAGGACAACTTCTCCAGCACCCGATGCCGCATAAAGACATCATCCCAGGTGACTCTGGAACGCTTAATCACCAAATTCATGGCGCGCACTACACCTCGACGCACCAAAACGTAGGCCAATAAGGCAACCAAGAGTGTCAGCAACATCATGCCGTACACCGACGCCGTTGCAGACATATCGGCATCCACTCCCAACCCGGACAGCCAGCTGGCAAGCTGAACTTGAATCTCACTGTTCACGATAAAACCTCTGTTGATAACTGCAGGCCAGTGTAGCATCAACTGTGACACGGTTGCTGTTTCAATATGAGTATCAGACAGCTATCAAGGCTCTGGCAGGCAAAGGGAAGTATGATGTTGGCGGGCGAATACCGCGTTAGCGATATGCTTATAAGCACGTAGTTGGGGGGGATTATGCAATACACCATTACGAAAAAAGCCTCTGCATTGCTGCAGAGGCTTTCGTCTTTATGTTGGCGGAGCGGACGGGACTCGAACCCGCGACCCCCGGCGTGACAGGCCGGTATTCTAACCAACTGAACTACCGCTCCTTTGGGCTAGGCCCAAATTAGGCGTCTGGCGATGACCTACTCTCACATGGGGAAACCCCACACTACCATCGGCGCGATTGCGTTTCACTTCTGAGTTCGGAATGGGATCAGGTGGGACCACAATGCTATTGTCACCAGACATAAAATTGTATGGAACAAATTTTAAACGCGCTTTAGCGCGGCCCGTTAGGGTCAAATACAAGGATGTATTTGATAAATTCGTTCCTAAATTTGGAAAGCTGCTGCTCTTACGAGCCTTGAGTCTCGACTTCAATCAAGTTTGGATATTCTTACGTACGACCTCCAGGGAAGGAGGAAGTGCTGGAAAATGTGGTGACCTACAAGGATGTAGGAAATACTTTAAATGCTTGGAGCATTTTTAAAGTAGAACATTTTCAGTAAAACCCATCTGGGTTGTATGGTTAAGCCTCTCGAGTCATTAGTATCAGTTAGCTCAACGCCTCACAACGCTTACACACCTGACCTATCAACGTCCTGGTCTCGAACGGCTCTTATGTGGACTCTAGGTCCAAGGGATGACTCATCTTGGGGCTCGCTTCCCGCTTAGATGCTTTCAGCGGTTATCGATTCCGAACGTAGCTACCGGGCAATGCCATTGGCATGACAACCCGAACACCAGCGGTTCGTTCACTCCGGTCCTCTCGTACTAGGAGCAACTCCCCTCAATCATCCAACGCCCACGGCAGATAGGGACCGAACTGTCTCACGACGTTCTGAACCCAGCTCGCGTACCACTTTAAATGGCGAACAGCCATACCCTTGGGACCGACTTCAGCCCCAGGATGTGATGAGCCGACATCGAGGTGCCAAACACCGCCGTCGATATGAACTCTTGGGCGGTATCAGCCTGTTATCCCCGGAGTACCTTTTATCCGTTGAGCGATGGCCCTTCCATTCAGAACCACCGGATCACTATGACCTACTTTCGTACCTGCTCGACGTGTCTGTCTCGCAGTTAAGCTGGCTTATGCCATTGCACTAACCGTACGATGTCCGACCGTACTTAGCCAACCTTCGTGCTCCTCCGTTACTCTTTGGGAGGAGACCGCCCCAGTCAAACTACCCACCAGGCACTGTCCCTAACCCCGATTAGGGGCCCAGGTTAGAACATCAACACTACAAGGGTGGTATTTCAAGGACGACTCCACGAGAACTGGCGTTCCCGCTTCAAAGTCTCCCACCTATCCTACACATGTAGGGTCAATGTTCAGTGCCAAGCTATAGTAAAGGTTCACGGGGTCTTTCCGTCTAGCCGCGGGTATACGGCATCTTCACCGCAATTTCAACTTCACTGAGTCTCGGCTGGAGACAGCGTGGCCATCATTACGCCATTCGTGCAGGTCGGAACTTACCCGACAAGGAATTTCGCTACCTTAGGACCGTTATAGTTACGGCCGCCGTTTACCGGGGCTTCGATCATGAGCTTCTCTTGCGATAACCCAATCAATTAACCTTCCGGCACCGGGCAGGCGTCACACCGTATACTTCCTCTTGCGAGTTTGCACAGTGCTGTGTTTTTGATAAACAGTTGCAGCCACCTGGTATCTGCGACTGCCGTCAGCTCGGGGAGCAAGTCCCTCCACCAACAGCAGCGTACCTTCTCCCGAAGTTACGGTACCATTTTGCCTAGTTCCTTCAGCCGAGTTCTCTCAAGCGCCTTGGTATTCTCTACCCGACCACCTGTGTCGGTTTGGGGTACGATTCCTGCTAACCTGAAGCTTAGAAGATTTTCCTGGAAGCCTGGCATCAACCACTTCAGTGCCGTAGCACCTCGTCATCAGCTCTCGGTGTATGTGTGCCCGGATTTGCCTAAGCACACCACCTACCACCTTAAACACGGACAACCAACGCCGTGCTGGCCTAGCCTTCTCCGTCTCTCCATCGCAGTTAGCAGAAGTACGGGAATATTAACCCGTTTCCCATCGACTACGCCTTTCGGCCTCGCCTTAGGGGTCGACTCACCCTGCCCCGATTAACGTTGGACAGGAACCCTTGGTCTTTCGGCGAGGGGGTTTTTCACCCCCTTTATCGTTACTCATGTCAGCATTCGCACTTCTGATACCTCCAGTGTGGGTTACCCCTTCACCTTCAACGGCTTACAGAACGCTCCTCTACCGCGTACACGTTATCGTGCACACCCGTAGCTTCGGTGAATTGCTTAGCCCCGTTACATCTTCCGCGCAGGCCGACTCGACTAGTGAGCTATTACGCTTTCTTTAAATGATGGCTGCTTCTAAGCCAACATCCTAGCTGTCTAAGCCTTCCCACATCGTTTCCCACTTAGCAATTACTTTGGGACCTTAGCTGACGGTCTGGGTTGTTTCCCTTTTGACGACGGACGTTAGCACCCGCCGTCTGTCTCCCGGATAGCACTCTTTGGTATTCGGAGTTTGCAAAGGGTTGGTAAGTCGGGATGACCCCCTAGCCTTAACAGTGCTCTACCCCCAAAGGTGTTCGTCCGAGGCGCTACCTAAATAGCTTTCGAGGAGAACCAGATATCTCCCGGTTTGATTGGCCTTTCACCCCCAGCCACAAGTCATCCGCTAATTTTTCAACATTAGTCGGTTCGGTCCTCCAGTTGATGTTACTCAACCTTCAACCTGCCCATGGCTAGATCACCGGGTTTCGGGTCTACACCTAGCAACTAAACGCGCAGTTAACACTCGGTTTCCCTACGGCTCCGCTATTCGCTTAACCTCGCTACTAAATGTAAGTCGCTGACCCATTATACAAAAGGTACGCAGTCACGGTCTCAAGAACCGCTCCCACTGCTTGTACGTATACGGTTTCAGGTTCTATTTCACTCCCCTCACAGGGGTTCTTTTCGCCTTTCCCTCACGGTACTGGTTCACTATCGGTCAGTCAGGAGTATTTAGCCTTGGAGGATGGTCCCCCCATGTTCAGACAACATATCACGTGTGCCGCCTTACTCGTTTTCATCTCTGGTTAGTTGTCGTGTACGGGACTATCACCCTGTACCGTTGTGCTTTCCAACACATTCCACTAACACCCCAAAGACTTAAGGGCTAATCCCCGTTCGCTCGCCGCTACTTAGGGAATCTCGGTTGATTTCTTTTCCTAAGGGTACTTAGATGTTTCAGTTCCCCTCGTTCGCCTCACTACACTATGTATTCATGTAGTGATGACAGCTTATGCTGCCGGGTTCCCCCATTCGGACATCGCTGGCTATAACGGTTGTTACTACCTCACCAACGCTTTTCGCAAGTTACTACGTCCTTCATCGCCTCTGACTGCCAAGGCATCCACCGTATACGCTTAGTCGCTTAACCATACAACCCAAATGAGTTTCACTTGAGCTGTTGCGACCAGCTGGTTTTACTTGGTCTCATTTCCAGGGTAGGAAATGGACCCGCCTTGAAGAATACCCAAAACACTTGATTGAAGTGTTTGAGAACTCAATTTTTGTATTAACTGAATCCATCTCTAAGAGAGGGTCCAGTTTCTACTATCAGCTTTCCAAATTGTTAAAGAGCAACATCATCTTTCGATAATGCAGGTTTTAAGACAAACCTATCTGTGTGAACACTCAACAGTGCGACGCATCGCTTAGGTAAGGAGGTGATCCAGCCCCAGGTTCCCCTAGGGCTACCTTGTTACGACTTCACCCCAGTCATGAACCACAAAGTGGTGAGCGCCCCCCCGAAGGTTAAGCTACCCACTTCTTTTGCAGCCCACTCCCATGGTGTGACGGGCGGTGTGTACAAGGCCCGGGAACGTATTCACCGTGGCATTCTGATCCACGATTACTAGCGATTCCGACTTCATGGAGTCGAGTTGCAGACTCCAATCCGGACTACGACCAGCTTTATGGGATTAGCTCCACCTCGCGGCTTCGCAACCCTCTGTACTGACCATTGTAGCACGTGTGTAGCCCTACTCGTAAGGGCCATGATGACTTGACGTCGTCCCCACCTTCCTCCGGTTTATCACCGGCAGTCTCCCTAAAGTTCCCGGCATGACCCGCTGGCAAGTAAGGATAAGGGTTGCGCTCGTTGCGGGACTTAACCCAACATTTCACAACACGAGCTGACGACAGCCATGCAGCACCTGTCTCAGAGTTCCCGAAGGCACCAAGGCATCTCTGCCAAGTTCTCTGGATGTCAAGAGTAGGTAAGGTTCTTCGCGTTGCATCGAATTAAACCACATGCTCCACCGCTTGTGCGGGCCCCCGTCAATTCATTTGAGTTTTAACCTTGCGGCCGTACTCCCCAGGCGGTCTACTTAATGCGTTAGCTTGAGAGCCCAGTGTTCAAGACACCAAACTCCGAGTAGACATCGTTTACGGCGTGGACTACCAGGGTATCTAATCCTGTTTGCTCCCCACGCTTTCGTGCCTGAGCGTCAGTCTTTGTCCAGGGGGCCGCCTTCGCCACCGGTATTCCTCCAGATCTCTACGCATTTCACCGCTACACCTGGAATTCTACCCCCCTCTACAAGACTCTAGTTTGCCAGTTCGAAATGCAATTCCCAGGTTGAGCCCGGGGCTTTCACATCTCGCTTAACAAACCGCCTGCGCACGCTTTACGCCCAGTAATTCCGATTAACGCTTGCACCCTCCGTATTACCGCGGCTGCTGGCACGGAGTTAGCCGGTGCTTCTTCTGTGGGTAACGTCACAGCTATAGGGTATTAACCTACAACCTTTCCTCCCCACTGAAAGTGCTTTACAACCCGAAGGCCTTCTTCACACACGCGGCATGGCTGGATCAGGCTTGCGCCCATTGTCCAATATTCCCCACTGCTGCCTCCCGTAGGAGTCTGGGCCGTGTCTCAGTCCCAGTGTGGCTGATCATCCTCTCAGAACAGCTAGGGATCGTCGCCTTGGTGAGCCTTTACCTCACCAACTAGCTAATCCCACCTGGGCCTATCCATTCGCGCAAGGACCGAAGTTCCCCTGCTTTCCCCCGTAGGGCGTATGCGGTATTAGCAGTCGTTTCCAACTGTTATCCCCCTCGAATGGGCAAGTTCCCAGGCATTACTCACCCGTCCGCCGCTCGTCACCTCAGGAGCAAGCTCCCTTGTGTTACCGCTCGACTTGCATGTGTTAGGCCTGCCGCCAGCGTTCAATCTGAGCCATGATCAAACTCTTCAATTAAAAGTTTTGGTGTTTGGCTTACGCCAAACTGCTCAATGAATTCTGTCGATTTTGCAACTGTAAACAGTCGCAAACTGCATGTTTGCATGGACATCATTCACTGATGAATATCGTTGTCGATGTCATCAGCTCTGCGAGTGTCCACACAGATTTGCTTGTCTTAATAACTTGTTAAAGAACGGTGCCGCTTGGGCATCCCACCGAGTTCTCAGCGGGTCAGGGCTGCGTATTCTACAGAACCCCGTTTTCGCGTCAAGCTGTTTTTGCAAACTTTTTTTCGACGCTGCCGGAGCTTCACTCCGACCACTTTCACTTGCCGCCGCGCCTTGCGCTGCCTGCCGTGTCAGTGGATGCGCATTATAGGCAGCCGCGCTTTTTACGCAAGAGCTTTTTTACAGAAAACTGTCCGTTTCGAGTCGTACGTTCAATTCATGAACGAAAAGCACAAAAAAGGGGCATTTTGCCCCTTTTTACAACTTCCAACCCCTGTTAAGGTCCAAAGAACCGGGTTTCCTGCCGGGTCTCAACCTTGGCGTCATCCAGGCTGACTATCCTGATACTGATATCCGTCATGGTGCCGGACAGATTGACCGGGTCAACCGCAACACTGATGGGCAAGGTCATCACCTCACCGGCCTCTACGGTAACCTGTTGTTCACCATACCAACGGTAATCATTCAAACCTTCCACGCTCAACAGATAGTTATGCTTTTGCTCTGTCTTATTGAGGATTTTTAACGTAAAGGTGTTTTCAATCAATCCCTGGTTATTTTCGCGATACAGGGCATTACGATCTCTTATCACATCGATTCGCAATGGTGAAATGGTTGCGGCAGCATAGATGAACACCAGGATCATTATGCTCAGTACGACGCCATAACCCACCAGCTTGGGTCTCATGACCTTTTCTTGCTTGCCTTCGAGCTTGCTTTCGGTGGTGTAATTGATAAGACCTCTTGGATACCCCATACGGTCCATGGTCTGATCGCACGCATCAATACAGGCACCACAGTTGATGCATTCGTATTGCAACCCGTTCCTGATATCTATACCGGTAGGACAGACCTGCACACAGAGATCGCAGTCGATACAGTCACCCAACCCAAGCTCCTTGGGATCGGCCTTACGTGAACGAGGTCCCCGGGTTTCGCCACGTTTGACGTCGTATCCCACTATATAGGTGTTCTTGTCGAACATGGCAGCCTGGAACCTGGCGTAGGGACACATGTGGATGCACATGATTTCCCGCATCCAACCGGCATTGCCATAGGTAGCGAAGGTAAAAAAGATAACCCAGAAATAGACGGCACCACTGGCATTAAGCATCAGGACATCGGGATAAACTTCCCTTGAAGGCACAAAGTAAGACACGAAGGTCATGGCTGTAATGAAAGAGATCAACAGCCAAGCACTGTGCTTGGCTGTTTTACGCCACACCTTATCAAAGTCCCAGGGCATCTGGTCCATCTTGATGCGCTTGTTACGGGGGCCTTCAAGCTTTTCTTCAAACCAAATGAAAATAAAAGTCCACACGGTTTGCGGACAGGTAAAACCACACCAGACCCTGCCCAGGTAGGTAGTGACAAAAAACAAGGCAAAAGCGGCAATCATGAATAGCGCCGCCAATAAGGTCAGATCCTGTGGCCAGATGGTCAGGCCGAATACGTGAAATTTTTGCTCAGCCAAATTAAACCAGACGGCTTGCCGGTTCCCCCAGGGCAACCAGGGCAGCACCAGAAAAAACGCCATGGCCACCCAACCCAGCCTGCGCCTGAGTCTGGTCCACAAACCATCCACTGCCCGCACATAAATCTGGTTGCGGGGGTTAAAACGATCGGCTTTGGAAGCATCAGGCTGATGAATCTTGATTCTTTCGGCCTTGGAATAATCCTTTTGCTTGGATTCCTTATTCATATCTACAGCCTTTACTGCTTTATCATTGCTTACAAACTGGCATATTATACCCTCAATGTACCGCCTTATTCACTCGAATGGATCACAAGATGAAAGGATGGATAATCCTGGCGCTGGTCGCCGGAGGCCTTTATTACCTGTACACAGAGACAGATAAGCTGGATGAGCCGATAGCCCAAACCGAAGAGATATTAAAGAAAATCGAGCGCAAGCTGGATGCCATGACCAGTACCAGAGTCATTCGTGTCGACAGGAATATTGCTAAGCTTAAAAGCGAGCTGGCAGATAGGTTTACCCCCTCTGAACTGAGTGAATTTAACTCCGTACTATTTAACGAAGATTCCCTTAAAGACTTCAAGGAAGAATACTGTGGCTCTTCCAATGCCACCCATCCGATTTTCAGTAGCGAAAATTTGCTGTATTTGTGCGATCACCTGTAATAAAGACAATTTTCTCTGGCAAATAATTGCTCCTTTGGGCTACAACACCAAAGCCGTAGTTCTATTTTTGGCCATCATCAGGTAAGCCTATGACCACACAAATTTCTGATATTTTCGACCCGGAACTCTGGGCTCCCGTCGAAGGTTTTCAATTTGAAGACATCACCTATCACAGGGCCAAAGATCAGGGTACCGTTCGCATTGCCTTTAACCGGCCGGATTGCCTTAACGCCTTCCGCCCCAAGACAGTAGACGAGCTCTATACCGCCCTGGATCACGCCAGGCAATGGTCCGATGTAGGTTGCGTACTGCTGACGGGTAACGGTCCGTCGGCCAAGGGACAATACTCCTTCTCCTCCGGCGGCGATCAGCGTATTCGCGGCAAAGACGGTTATAAATACGAAGGTGCCGAACCCGGCAGTGCCGATGTGGCACGGATGGGGCGCTTACATATCCTCGAAGTACAACGACTGATCCGTTTTATGCCCAAGGTAGTGATAGCCGTTGTCCCCGGCTGGGCCGTCGGTGGTGGCCACAGTCTGCATGTAGTCTGTGACCTGACATTGGCCTCAAAAGAGCACGCGGTGTTCAAGCAGACCGATCCGGACGTGGCCAGCTTTGACTCTGGCTACGGCAGTGCTTATCTCGCCAAAATGGTGGGGCAAAAACGGGCCCGGGAAATATTTTTCCTTGGCTTCAATTACAGTGCCGAGGAGGCTGTTGCTATGGGCATGGTGAATCGCGCCATCCCCCATGCCGAGTTGGAGACCGAAGCACTGCGCTGGGCCAAAGAGATCAACTCCAAATCCCCAACCGCCATGCGCATGCTCAAGTACGGCTTTAACCTGCCGGACGATGGCTTGGTGGGTCAACAGCTGTTTGCCGGTGAAGCCACCCGCCTGGCCTATGGTACGGATGAGGCCCGTGAAGGCCGTGATGCCTTTTTGGAAAAGCGCGATCAGGATTATTCCCGCTTCCCCTGGCACTATTGATTGTCGAACTCTTTAATCAGAGCCACAAAAGACGCAGCTTAAAGCTGCGTCTTTTGTCTTAATCGGCTGCCTCGTTTACCTCAATTGAACAATTCTACTTTACACGCAAATGATAACGATTATCATCTATATCAAATCATCAATTGGGGATGCCACTGTGTTAAAGACCATGACCTTTGCCATGCTGCACTTTGGTGTGGCCTTCAGCATCACGTATTTGCTCACCGGCAGCCTGCTTATCGGTGGCGCCGTTGCCCTGATTGAGCCGACGATTAATACCGTGGTGTTTTACTTCCATGAAAAAGTCTGGAAGCGGATAGAATCCAACAGGGCTGTATTAAAACAACCTGGCTAAATGTTCGATAAATTTGGCAAGCTTTTAGCGAAGCCTATTAACCGACCACACTGCAAAAATCTCAACTGTTTCCAGAGTCAGTATCCCAATCCCATATTAATAACAGCTGCCTCCGATTGGGTGCCGGGACGAGTACCAGATAAGCGAAATCCGTTGGCCAAGTTCCCATCATGGCAGTCCAGCCTTTGTTGTATGCACTCCTTAAGCACTGTCTCCAACACTTCCGGATGCCAAGCATTAAACCAATCACCATGTAAAGACATTCCCCCCGGCGTAAACGGCGTAACCTCATATCTGTCTGAAGCTAAACGCCAGCCTCTGCTGCTGTTGGTCTCGGGGTCGGAGACTTCGGGTTTGACACCAAAAGCATAATGAAAACTGACCCTAATAATCGGCACCGGATGGCTTGCGGGGCAAACACTGCCCTGCGGGCCACCGGTATTGATAGGATATGCAAGGTGACTCTTGTGATCATAGGAGTCGAGATCCACGCCATTCCAGCAACTGGGGAAAAAGATATCCATCCTCAATCTATCCGGTTCCCGGCATTCGGGGATCCCGGTGCTCCAACGGGGATTTCCGGCATCAGTGGACTCCCATGACTGACAATGCCAGCGAACAACCGCACTGTCCTGCTCATTGCCGGGTTGCGCCATATGATTGCCGGCAACCATCTTCAATCCCAGAGGAATAGTTTGAATGGACTCAAGATCATCAACCCCTGCCGAATAATAAAATATCTCATGTGCCTCTTCGTCATTACCAACCACAGCGGGAACCACGTGCCAAGCAGGCTCCCCTTGCGCATCAAGCATTCGCTCTCCGGTTTGCAAGTCATAGCTTGGAGCCAGCAGCGCCGGGATCCAATAAGAGGAGCGATTGAGCTCGTTGCCCTGACAACTGGATTCCCCGCTTGTCAGCAGCAATCTTGTATCGGTGTTTTCATCCACCAGCGTATTGCCATAGAAGCGATGTAAGTGTCCTGCATTGGCTTGTCCGGGAAAGACTATCGGATCGTGGTAACCGGCGTGGGCAAAATCACAATTGATCCTGAAAATACCGCGCCAACTGTCTTCTGCAGCCAATGTTGGCTGTACCTCGGTCGCCACCAAATCAGCGTGCACACCGGTACCGGATCCACCAGAGAAGACGCTGCTGACACGCCATTGTGCAATAGCAACCTCGCTCCGCTTGCCATTGATATCCAAGCTCCAAACAAACAATTGATGTTCCTGCGGGCTCAATGGATACAGAAATAACGGACTGGAACAATCGGTAACATGGCCCCCGTCGAGTTGACACTCAAAGTTCACGGCATCGTCGGCAACAAACTCAAACTTTGCGAAAGCCTCCTGGGTGACTGACTCAGGTTTAAGTTTAAAGGTTGGAGCCGCCGGTGATGCTGAATCCAATGAAGGCGAATTATCCTCTGATGACCCGCAACCGCTCAGCGTGAGGGTAAGAACACTAATAAAGACAAACAGTGACTTATTCATGATCTATCCCCGCTTACAATGCCAGTGACCGCCATGCTGCCGACAAGGTTTTCCAGCAGCAGGCCTCGAATGGATAATTAAGATATCGGGCGCATCGTGTTCTACCACTATGTCAACATCGGAATAAAAGCGCTTTGGTTGTGGATGGGAATGCTGTGCACACCCCATCAACAAAAGGGACAAGAGGCCCATTAACCCCAAATACTTGCCAGCCATAGGATCCACCATTCTGTGTCAAAAGGTTAACTGCATCTTAGTGGCTGGGATGTAAAGTTCCGTCAACCCTGTGCAAAGGTTGAGTAAAAGTGCACAAAGCTACGAATAAAGGCTGCGGATTAAGGTGGGCAAAAACAAAAACCTCCCCGAAGGGAGGTTTATTTTTTGCCCGTGTTATTCGACGGTCACTGACTTGGCAAGGTTACGTGGCTGGTCCACATCCGTGCCTTTAATCAGCGCCACATGGTAGGACAGCAACTGCAAGGGGATGGTGTATATCAGCGGCGCCATAAACTCATCGCAGTGGGGCACGGGAATCACCTTCATGGTGTCGTCGGATTGGAACTCAGCATCCTTGTCGGCGAACACATACATCAAGCCACCACGGGCGCGCACTTCCTCGACGTTGGATTTGAGTTTTTCCAACAGCTCGTTATTGGGCGCCACCACTATTACAGGCATATCGGCATCGATCAGTGCCAGAGGGCCGTGCTTCAGCTCGCCCGAGGCATAGGCTTCGGCATGGATGTAAGAGATCTCTTTTAGCTTGAGTGCTCCCTCCATGGCGATGGGATATTGATCTCCGCGACCGAGGAACAAAGCGTGATGCTTGTCGGCAAAGTCTTCCGCCAATTGGGCAATGGCATCATCCAGCCCCAGAGCCTGTTCGACCTTGGCCGGCATGGATTGCAAACTTTGAGCTATGGCCGCTTGCAGTTCAGGGCTCATGCCATTGTGACGACCGAGCACGGCGGTCAACATCAGTAAACCGGCCAGCTGCACGGTAAAGGCCTTGGTGGAAGCCACACCGATTTCGGCACCGGCCTTCATCATGTAGGCCATATCCGATTCACGTACCAGGGAAGAACCCGGCGCATTACAAATGGTCAGGGTCGCCTTATAACCCATTTCCTTGGCCAGACGCATGGCCGCCAGGGTATCGGCGGTTTCACCGGACTGGGAAATGGTCACCAGCAGGCTGTTGGGGAACAGATGCGACTTGCGATAACGGAACTCGGAGGCTATTTCCACATTACAGGATACTCCGGCCCACTGTTCCAGCCAGTAACGGGCCGCCATGCCCGCATGGTAACTGGTACCGCAGGCGATGATCTGTACATGTTTGATATCTTTCAGGAAGGTTTCTGCCTTCTCGCCAAAGGCGCTGTCCAGCACCTGACGATTGGCGATGCGCCCTTCGAGGGTCCGGGTCAATGCCAGCGGCTGCTCGTAGATTTCCTTGAGCATATAGTGGCGGTATTCGCCCTTATCACCGGCATCATGGGTGATTTCCGATTCCTTGGCTTCACGCTCGACCGGATTACCCAGGCTGTCGAAAATACTGACCGAACGGCGGGTCACTTCGGCCACATCCCCTTCCTCGAGGAAGGCGAAGGTGCGGGTCACGGGCAAGAGTGCCAGCTGATCCGAGGCCACAAAGTTTTCGCCCAGCCCAAAACCTATCACCAGCGGGCTGCCGCTGCGGGCAACGACCAGGCGCTCAGGGTCGCGACGGTCAATCACCACAGTGCCGTAGGCGCCTTCGAGCTGCTTCACCGTGGCCTGAACCGCTGCCAACAGGGTGTCTTGGCTCTTGAGTTCATGATGAACCAGATGGCAAATCACTTCGGTGTCGGTATCCGAGCTGAAGCTATAACCCAGCCCCTTGAGCATCTCGCGCAGTTTGCCATGGTTTTCAATGATGCCATTGTGCACCACGGCGATGTCGCCTTCGGACAGATGTGGGTGGGCATTACGCTCACTGGGTTCACCGTGGGTTGCCCAGCGTGTGTGTGCGATACCCGTGCCGCCGCTCAAGGGCGCGGCAGCCAGAGCGTCTGCCAGTTCCTGCACCTTGCCTACCCGGCGGGTACGGTTCAATTCAGCATTATTGATTACCGCCATACCGGCAGAGTCATAACCACGATATTCCAGACGACGCAGGCCCTCGAGCAAAATTTCGGCCACGTCCCTTTGCGCTACGGCGCCAACGATTCCACACATGCTTGTATTTTCCGTAAGGTCTAAAAAAACAGTTACTGGACGTCTGCCAGATACACCTTCACTCCATAGGTCTCTATGGTGGCCACTGCCTCTTTGGGCAATAGGTTGTCTGTGACCACTGCGCTGACCTGGCTCCAGGGCAACTCGAGATTGGGAATGCGTCGGCCTATCTTGTCGGACTCCAGCATGACAATAACCTCCCGCGACACCTCGGCCATCACACGTGACAGGCCAACAAGTTCGTTGAAGGTAGTGGTGCCGCGGCTCAGGTCTATGCCATCGGCACCGATAAAGAGTTGATCGAAATCGTAAGAGCGCAGCACCTGTTCGGCCACCAGCCCTTGAAAGCTTTCGGAATGGGGATCCCAGGTGCCGCCGGTCATCAGCAGCGTCGGTTCCTGCTCCAATTCGTGAATGGCATTAGCCAGCTGTAAGGAATTGGTCATCACCACCAAGCCGCGACGATTGGCTAGCTCAGGGATAAGCCCCAGTGTGGTGCTGCCATAGTCGATGATGATGCGGTTATGGTCCCGGATAAGCTTGGCGGCCTCTTTGGCTATAGCGAGCTTAGCCGGCGAAATAGCGACCGCCTGGGCGTTCAGCTCCTGGGGCAAAGGTACGGCGCCACCATAACGACGAAACAGCAGCCCAGCTTTTTCCAGCTCGGCCAAGTCCTTGCGAATAGTCACTTCGGAGGTGGCAAACTCGCTTGCCAGCTGGTCGACATTCACCTCACCCTGGGCATTCAGAAGTTCGATAATGCTGCGGCGGCGCTGCTGAGTGTTGCGTTTTGTCATCCATTCTTTCGCATAAGTTTCGAAACGAAAGAAATTATATACAAACGAAACAGGAATACCAGTCAAACAAGATAAAATTCTGTTCCGGTAAATGGACACCCCGAAAGGAAGGCACAAATGAAAAGCGACGCCTTGGCGTCGCTTTTCTATCGGTTATTTAGGCTTCTTCACCGGCCGCTGCCAACCTTCTATATGGCGTTGCTTCACCCGGGTGATCACCAGTTCATTCTCACCCACTTCCCGGGTAATGGTAGAACCGGCACCCAGGGTCGCGCCCTTGCGGATCACCACAGGAGCCACCAACTGGGTATCGCTGCCGACAAACACATCATCTTCGATGACGGTCAGATGCTTGTTGGCGCCATCGTAGTTACAGGTGATGGTTCCAGCGCCTATGTTTACCCCTTTACCTATTTCGGCATCGCCGAGATAGGCCAGGTGTCCTGCCTTGGAGCCTTCGCCCAATACCGCCTTTTTCATCTCAACAAAGTTACCTATGTGAGCGTCTTTATGCAGCTCGGCGCCGGGACGCAGTCGTGCAAATGGGCCGGCGCTGGCGGCATCGCCGAGCTTGGCACCTTCGATGATGCTGTAGGGTTTAATTTCGGCGTTGTCGGCAATGTCACAGTCAATAAGAATGGCACCGGCCCCAATAGTGACGTTATTGCCAAGCTTGACCTTGCCTTCAAAGATCACATTGACGTCTATCATTACGTCCATACCCACGCTGACATCACCGCGGATATCGATGCGGGCGGGATCGCGAAGGTTGGCGCCGGCAAGCATCAGCTCCTCTGCGCGGCGGGCCTGATAGGCGCGCTCCAATGCCGCCAGCTGCACCCTGTTGTTGGCGCCTTCGGTCTCTATGGGATTGGCGGGATGGGCGGTATCAATGGCGATGCCATCGGCGTGGGCCATGGCAATAATGTCGGTCAGGTAAAACTCGCCCTGGGCGTTGTTGTTCTCAAGTCTGCCCAACCAGGATTTCAACTTTTTGCCCGGCACGGCCATGATGCCACTGTTGATCTCGGTGATCATAAGCTGCTCTGGGCTGGCATCTTTCTGCTCAACTATACCGACGACCTTGCCACCTTCACGCACCATGCGGCCATAGCCGGTGGGATTGTCCAGATGCACGGTCAGCACTGCCACCCCGTCAGGTTGACGTGCTGCCAACAGGGCTTCGAGGGTTTCTTTGCGGGTGAGCGGCACATCGCCGTAGAGCACCAGCACAGTGTCATTATCATCAATGTGTGGAATGGCCTGGGCCACGGCATGCCCCGTACCCAGCTGCTCGGCCTGGAGCACGAAATTCAGTGGCTGCGCACCGAGTTTGGTTCTCAGGAGTTCACCACCATAACCGTAGACCAGATTAATCTTATCGGCGTTGAGCTCACGGGCCGTGTCTATCACATGCTGCACCATGGGCTTATGGGCAACGCTGTGCAGTACCTTGGGCAAATCGGAACGCATCCGGGTACCTTTCCCGGCTGCGAGAATAACAACATTGAGTGACATGCAGGTTTCCTTCTCACTAAGCTGGCGCAAGTGTACCTGAGACAAGGAAAAAAATCAGTCATTCAGAAGCAGCACTCTGTCTCGAAGGTTGTCTACATCAAGCCATGGAACTGATTGCAGTAAATAGAGTTGCATGCAGCCATCGGCATACAGCTAAAAGAAGCAATAAAAAAGGCGCCCCCGGGGCGCCTTTTTTGGACACATTCACCTTATCTGGCAATGTTCTTCTTGATGGTTTCAACCACGCGCAGTTGCGCGATGGCCTTGGCCAGCTCAATGGCGGCTGCGGCATAGTTGAAATCGGCACCAGCGTCAGCCATGTGGGCTTCCGCACGGCGTTTGGCTTCCAGAGCCGCCTGTTCATCAATGTCTTCGGCACGCAAAGCCACATCAGCCAACACAGACACAGAATTGGGTTGTACTTCCAGCAGACCGCCGGACAGGTAAAACACCTCTTCTTTACCATGCTGCTTAACGATGCGCACCATGCCAGGTTTGATAAAGGTCAGCAGCGGGGCGTGACCGGGCATGATACCCAGTTCACCTTCACCACCGGTCACTTGCAGATGTTCTACCAGACCGGAAAAAATGCGTGTTTCCGCGCTTACGATATCAAGATGTACTGTCATGGCCATAGCGTTCTCCATTTAAGACTCAGGCTGGGGCCCGATTACTTTTTGTTGGCTTTCTCAACGGCTTCGTCGATTGAACCAACCATGTAGAACGCCTGCTCTGGAATGTGGTCAAACTCACCTTCCAGAATACCCTTGAAGCCACGAATGGTGTCTTTCAGGGATACGTACTTACCAGGTGAACCGGTGAACACTTCCGCAACGTGGAATGGCTGGGACAGGAAACGCTCGATCTTACGGGCGCGTGACACAGTCATCTTGTCGTCGTCAGACAGTTCGTCCATACCCAGGATGGCGATGATGTCCTTCAGCTCTTTGTAACGCTGCAGAACGTTCTGTACGCCGTTAGCCACATCGTAGTGCTCCTGGCCAACAACCAGAGGATCCAACTGACGAGAGGTGGAATCCAGTGGGTCAACCGCTGGGTAAATACCCAGAGAAGCGATTTGACGTGACAGTACCACGGTCGCATCCAAGTGGGCGAAGGTGGTGGCTGGGCTTGGGTCGGTCAAGTCGTCCGCAGGTACGTATACGGCCTGTACCGAGGTGATAGAACCAGTCTTGGTTGAAGTGATACGTTCTTGCAGAACGCCCATCTCTTCAGCCAGAGTAGGCTGGTAACCCACGGCAGAAGGCATACGACCCAGCAGAGCTGATACTTCGGTACCGGCCAGGGTGTAACGGTAGATGTTGTCTACGAACAACAGTACGTCTTTACCCTCGTCACGGAACTTCTCGGCCATGGTCAGACCGGTCAGGGCCACACGCAGACGGTTTCCTGGTGGCTCGTTCATCTGACCGTACACCATGGCTACCTTGTCCAGAACGCCTGATTCTTCCATCTCGTAGTAGAAGTCGTTACCTTCACGGGTACGCTCACCTACACCGGCGAATACAGACAGACCTGAGTGGGCCTTGGCGATGTTGTTGATCAGTTCCATCATGTTAACTGTCTTACCAACGCCCGCACCACCGAACAGACCTACTTTACCACCCTTGGCGAATGGACATACCAGGTCGATAACCTTGATACCGGTTTCCAGCAGTTCTGTAGTGTTCGATTGATCTTCGTATGAAGGGGCTTCACGGTGAATGATGTAACGCTCATCTTCACCGATTGGGCCCGCTTCATCCACAGGCTCACCCAGAACGTTCATGATACGGCCCAGAGTGGCCTTACCAACAGGAACGGAAATAGGTGCACCTGAGTTTACAACCTCGATACCACGACGCAGACCATCTGAAGAACCCATGGCGATGGTACGAACCACACCGCCACCGAGCTGTTGCTGAACTTCCAGCACCAGGCCGTTACAGGTGCCTTCACCTGTGATCTTCAGAGCGTCATATACCTGAGGTACGGCATCTTGTGGAAACTCTACGTCCACAACCGCGCCAATTACTTGGACAACAGTACCTGTGCTCATGATTAATCCTCTAAAACTTGTATTCGTTACCTAAGCCTTAAACCGCTGCGGCGCCTGACACAATTTCCGACAGTTCCTGCGTAATCGCAGCCTGACGGGCCTTGTTGTACACCAGTTGCAGATCGTCAATCAGCGTACCGGCGTTGTCGGTCGCGGCCTTCATTGCCACCATACGGGCAGCTTGTTCGGACGCGATGTTTTCCACAACACCTTGGTACACCTGGGATTCCACATAACGTACCAGCAAGGTTTCCAAAAGGTCCTTCGGATCCTGCTCATAGATGTAGTCCCAGTGATGAGCGACGTCATCATCCTCGGATTTTGGCAAAGGTAGCAGCTGCTCGATCACGGGCGTCTGGGTCATGGTGTTCACAAACTTGTTGAATACCACGTACAGACGATCCAGCTTGCCTTCGTTGTAAGCCTGCAGCATCACGCGTACGGTCCCGATCAGGTCAGCGAGCTTGGGAGCATCGCCAAGACCTGAGGCGTGGGCCGATACCTGACCGCCAAAGGCTTTGAAAAACTGCACAGAGCGGGCACCGATGGGGCAAAACTCCACATCAACACCTTGCTGTTTCCAGTTTTTCACGTCTGCGACAACCCGCTTGAACAGGTTGACGTTCAGACCACCACAAAGGCCACGGTCTGAGGCTACTACTATGTAGCCCACCCGTTTGGCCTCTCTCACCTCCAAATAGGGGTGTTTGTATTCGAGAGAACCCAGGGCAACGTGACCGATCACCTTACGCATGCTTTCCGCGTATGGACGGCTGGCAGCCATGCGATCCTGCGCTCTGCGCATTTTGCTGGCGGCCACCATTTCCATGGCGGACGTGATCTTCTGAGTGTTTTTCACACTCGCGATCTTGGTTTTAATCTCTTTTGCGCCGGCCATCTCTACTCTCCAATCTGGACCTGAGGTGCCTTAAGACACCTCGATGATTTTTACCAGGTTTGGGTTGCCACGAACTTGTCGAGGCCAGCCTTCAGTTCAGCTTCGATCTCGGCATTGTAGTCACCGGTATCGTTGATGAGCTTCATCAGGTTGGCATGCTCGGAGTTCATGAACGAGAGCAGAGCGGCTTCGAAGTCACCGATCTTCTTCAGCTCAATGCCCTTCAGGTAGCCTTTTTCAGCTGCGAAGATAGACACAGACTGGGCAGCTACGCTCATAGGAGCATATTGCTTTTGCTTCATCAGCTCGGTTACTCGCTCACCGTGCTCCAGCTGGGCACGGGTTGCATCATCCAGATCAGATGCAAACTGAGAGAACGCAGCAAGCTCACGATACTGTGCCAGTGCGGTACGGATACCACCGGACAGTTTCTTGATGATCTTGGTCTGAGCTGCACCACCCACACGGGATACCGAAATACCTGGGTTAACCGCTGGACGCAGGCCAGAGTTGAACAGGTTGGTTTCCAGGAAGATCTGACCGTCGGTAATAGAAATTACGTTGGTCGGTACGAACGCAGATACGTCACCGGCTTGGGTTTCGATGATAGGCAGAGCGGTCAAAGAACCAGTCTTGCCAGTCACGGCACCCTTGGTGAACTTCTCAACGTACTCTTCGTTCACGCGGGAAGCACGTTCCAGCAGACGAGAGTGCAAATAGAATACGTCACCTGGGTAAGCTTCACGTCCTGGTGGACGCTTCAGCAGCAACGAGATCTGACGGTAAGCAACTGCTTGCTTGGACAGGTCATCGTATACAATCAGAGCATCTTCACCGCGGTCGCGGAAGTATTCACCCATGGTACAACCAGAGTATGGCGCCAGGTATTGCAGAGCAGCAGCTTCAGAAGCGGTTGCAACTACAACAATGGTGTTGGCCAGAGCACCGTGCTCTTCCAGCTTGCGCACTACGTTGGCGATGGTAGAAGCCTTCTGGCCCACAGCCACGTACACACACTTGATGCCGGAATCTTTCTGGTTGATGATGGCGTCGATAGCCATCGCAGTTTTACCGGTCTGACGGTCACCGATGATCAGCTCACGCTGGCCACGGCCGATAGGGATCATAGAGTCTACCGCTTTATAACCAGTCTGTACTGGCTGCGATACTGACTTACGCTCAATAACGCCTGGTGCAATCACTTCAACAGGAGCGAAACCATCGTTGTCGATGGGGCCCTTGCCGTCGATTGGCTCACCCAGAGTGTTAACAACGCGACCCAGCAGACCACGACCAACAGGCACTTCCAGAATACGGCCTGTGGTTTTAACTTTTACGCCCTCAGCCAGATCGGCATAAGGACCCATTACTACAGCACCGACAGAATCACGTTCAAGGTTCAACGCGATTGCAAAACGGTTGCCAGGCAGTTCGATCATTTCACCTTGCATCACATCGGCCAGGCCGTGGATACGGATGATGCCGTCACTTACCGCAACGATAGTACCTTCGTTACGGGCTTCACTGACGATGTCGAACTGCTCGATCCGCTGCTTAATCAGATCGCTGATTTCAGTGGAATTCAGTTGCATGCTCAAACTCCCAATTACGACTGCAGCTTATCAGACAGGCGGGTTAGTTTACCGCGGACAGAGCCGTCGATGACCAGATCACCAGCCTTGATAATTACACCGGCGATCAGGCCGGCATCGATGCTGCAATTCAGCTTAACTTTGCGTGCGAGACGTTTCTCAAGAGAAACACTAATCTGCTGTTGTTGCTCAGAGCTCAGCTCGGATGCGGAAACCACGTCGGCCTCAACTTCCTTCGCCCACTCATTGCGGTACTCAGCGAAAAGCTGAGATACAGCAGGCAGTACCTCCAAGCGACCGTTTTCAGCCATTACCTTGATAAGGTTTTGACCGTGCTCATTGATTTGCTCACCACAAACATCGATAAAGAGTTTGGCGAGTTTAGTGCTGGCCAAAGAGCCAGCGAGCAGTGGGCGCATGGTGTCGTTTTCACTGACCAGTGCGGCGAAGCTCAGCATTTCTGCCCAGCTGTCCACGGCTTGTTTTTCAATGGCAAAGTCAAAAGCTGCCTTTGCGTAAGGACGAGCAATGGTGGTTAACTCAGCCATAACTCCACTCCCTTATCAAATTTCAGCGACAAGCTTCGCAACTATGTCACTGTGTGCGGCTTCATCAATCGAACGCTCAAGGATCTTCTCGGCACCGGCAAGGGCAAGAGCCGCGACCTGCTTACGCAGTTCCTCTTTCACGCGATTACGTTCAGCTTCAATTTCTGCTTTACCCTGAGCGATGATTTTTGCACGCTCAGCGTCTGCTTCGGCTTTTGCTTCTTCAACGATTTGAGACTTGCGCTTGTTGGCAGACTCAATGATTTCGTTAGCTGTAGCCTTAGCTTCTTTCAGTTGTTCAGTTGCTTTCGCCTGAGCCAACTCCAGGTCTTTTGCTGCGCGGTCTGCATGTGCAAGCCCGTCAGCAATCCTTTTCTGGCGCTCTTCGATGGCATTCATCAAAGGCGGCCATACATACTTCATGCAGAACCACACGAAGATAATAAAGGCGACCGTCTGACCGAGTAGGGTAGCGTTGATATTCACAACAGCCTCCTATTTAGAGTTAAGACAGAAGCGGTTGATTACAGCATTGCACCCAGTGGGTTGGTGAACAGCATGTACAGTGCAATACCTACACCAATCATGGTTACGGCGTCGAGCAGACCGGCAACGATGAACATTTTAACTTGCAGCATAGGAGCCATTTCTGGTTGACGCGCAGCGCCTTCCAGGAACTTGCCACCCAAAAGACCGAAACCGATAGCGGTACCCAGTGCACCCATACCAATCAGCAGAGCAACAGCGATTGCAGTAAAGCCCAGAATAGTTTCCATCTGTATCTCCAGTATCTAAATCTAAATTAGTTGATGATTTAGTTTAAAAAAATTTCTTCAGCAATCCTTAATGATCTTCATGGGCCATGCTGAGATATACGATTGTCAGCATCATGAAGATAAACGCTTGCAGTGTGATTACCAGAATATGGAAGATCAACCAGCCCAAGTGCAGGGTCACACCCAGGGAGGCTATCGCCCAGTTGGCACCATACATCAGCGCAATAAGGATGAAGATCAACTCACCCGCATACAGGTTACCGAATAGACGCAGAGCCAATGAAATTGGCTTGGCGATCAGGGTAACTGACTCGAGCAGGAGGTTGACGGGTATCATTGCCCAGTGGTTAAACGGCTGTAGCGTCAGTTCCTTCACAAAACCAGACACGCCCTTGACCTTGATGCTGTAGAAAATAATCAGCACAAACACACCCAGCGCGAGGCTGAAGGTGATGTTCAGGTCAGTTGTCGGAACCACTTTCAGGTAAGGCACACCCAGCAGAGCAGCGGTGTGTGGCAGCCAGTCAACCGGCACCATGTCCATGAAGTTCATCATGAATACCCAAACGAAAATGGTCAGAGCAAGAGGAGCGATCAGGGCATTGCGACCGTGGAATGTTTCTTTCACGCTGGTATCAACGAACTCGACGAGCATCTCGATAAAGCATTGCAGCTTACCGGGAACGCCAGTGGTCGCCTTTTTGCCAACGCTGCGGAAAATCCCCAGAACCAACAGACCAAGACCTACCGAAAAGAGCAACGAATCAATATGCCATGTCCAGAACCCTTCACCAGCCGTGAGGTTGGTAAGGTGATGCTGGATATAGCCCTGCGGTGTTAACGCTTCACCAGGTGCAGCCATGATTCATCCCACTTAACTTTGCTTGAAGTATAAAGGCGCTGTCCAATGCGCAAGCAGGCCCAGTGCATAGCAAACAAAAAGCGGCATAAAGACGACTTTAAGATTGATAAACACCAGAGAAAACAAGGCAATGGTTAACAGCAACTTTACCGCTTCCCCCCAGTAAAAGGTCTTGAGAACCTTTCCTGCTGAACTTGCTCCCGAGTGGGAAAAAGCGAGGGTTGCGAATACAAAATTAGGGAGCACTGCAATGACCGCCCCTGCCAAAGCAGAATAGCCATACTGCGCTCCCCACACGGCGAAAAAGAGAACTGAAGCACCCCCAGCCACCGCCGCCTGCATCATCACCAATTTATAGGCAGACCACCGGCCACGACGTGCTAAAACCTTACTCAATTCGTCTTCTCCGCATAAGGACTTTTTGTTTCGATGACCGGACAACAAATGCCCGAACAAACTCAAGGTACAAAAAGCTTGCGAAAGTATACCCGTTCAGGCCTTCATTGCAACTTTGGGATACTGAAAATCGTGACTTTTAACAGCATCTTCGACCAAAAGACTAAAAAGTTAAGATTAACATTTGTTACTAATTTACACGAAAATCCATTAACCGGATTAAATCAGCGAATTCTACTAAGAATACCGTCCAATTCAGCGAGATTTTGGTAATTAATTACAATCTTGCCCTTTCCTTTGGCACCGTGAGCTATGGCCACTTTAGCGCCGAGTCTTTCAATCAACTCACGCTCCAGACGCTCAACATCGTGATCTTTTACCTGCTTTTCAGGCTCTTTGGGGGGATTTAAGGTCCTATTAATCAATCGTTCAGTTTCCCGAACGGTTAATTCCTTGGCGGCCACATAACGGGCCAGGTTGGTTTGCTCTTCGCCTTCGATAGCCAGCAGGGCACGGGCGTGGCCCATGTCGATGTCGCCATACTCCAGCAAGCGTTTGACCGGCTCGTTGAGACTGTTGAGCCGGAGGAGGTTGGATACCGTCGCCCGGGATTTCCCCACGGCATCGGCAATTTGTTGGTGAGTCAGTTCAAATTCTTCAATCAAACGGTTGAGGGCAATCGCCTCTTCCATGGCATTGAGGTCTTCGCGCTGAATGTTTTCAATCAGGGCTATGGCTACCGCTGATTCGTCCGGTACCTGTTTTACCAGACAGGGGACCTTGTCGAGACGCGCCAACTGCGATGCGCGCCAGCGACGTTCACCGGCAATGATCTCATACTTGGTGTCGGAAACCTTGCGCACCACTATGGGCTGAATGATGCCCTGGGCGCGGATGGATTCGGCCAACTCTTCCAGGGCTTCGGGCGACATGTCTTTACGGGGCTGATATTTGCCGGGCTGCAACAGGTCCAGATCCAGATGGATAAGCTCTTCCTGTTCAGGGCGGCTTTCCAGCTGATCCAGTCGCTTGCTCGCGGCATGGCTGGTGCTGAGCAGCGCCTCCAGTCCCTTGCCCAAACCCCGTTTTTTAACTGTCATTGTTAATCCTTACGCCTGTTTTGCCTGACTCACGTGTTGCTCGGCGCGGCGGATGATTTCTCCCGCCAACGCCAGATATGCTTTGGCGCCGGCACTGGATTTATCGTAATACATGGCCGGGGCACCAAAGCTGGGGGCTTCTGCCAGGCGAATATTACGGGGGATCACAGTGCGATACACCTTCTCGCCAAAATGCTGCTTAAGCTGATCGGACACATCATTAGCCAATCGATTGCGAGGATCGTACATGGTACGCAAAATTCCCTCGATGCCAAGTCCCGGATTCACCATGGCGCCCAACTTGCCTATGGTATCTATCAGGGCGGTCAGTCCCTCAAGGGCAAAGTATTCACACTGCATTGGCACCAGCACCGAATCCGCAGCCGACATGGCATTCACAGTCAACATGTTCAGGGACGGCGGGCAATCGATAAAGATGTAATCGTACTGATCGCGGATCGGCGCTATGGCATTGCGCAGGCGAACTTCACGGGCGAAAAACTCCATCAACTTGATTTCGGCTGCGGTCACATCACCGTTACCGGCGATCAGATCGTACTTGCCGGCGGTGTCACGGATCACCACCTCGGCAAAGGGCTTTTCCTCCACCAGCAGCTCATAGGCCGTGCTCTCGGCATCGTACTTGTCTATGCCGCTGCCCATGGTGGCATTGCCCTGGGGATCGAGATCTATCAGCAATACCTTGCGTTTTGTCGCTGCCAGAGAGGCCGCCAAATTGATACAAGTTGTTGTTTTTCCAACGCCACCTTTTTGGTTGGCGACTGCAATCACTTTACCCACAATCTCGTCCTGTTGTTGTAATGTTGCTGCTTCAGCGGCCAGTGCCTGTCACAAGTTGCTTGATGTCAGACCGAATTGCAACTCGGTACACCCGGGTTCAGACCTTGGTCAATTTCAACAGATGACGCTGCTCATCCAACCCCGGAACCTGAAGTTCAATGCATTCCAATAACTTGAACCCCTCGGGTATGGCCTGCATTTCGTCTTCTGCCAATTGCCCCTTGAGGGCATAAAAACAGCCACCCTCGTTTGGCAGATGAGCACACCAGCTGAGCATGTCAGCCACAGCGGCAAAGGCCCGGCTGAGCACGCCATCAAAACCCTGTTCCGGCTGATACAGCTCCACCCGGCTTTCCACCGAGCTGATGTTGTTTATGCCGAGCTCAAAAGCCACCTGCTTCTGGAAGCGAATGCGCTTGCCCAGACTGTCGAGCAGCACAAACTGCTTGTCCGGATTCAGTATCGCCAGCGGGATCCCGGGTAAACCTGGACCGGTTCCCACATCGATAAAGCGTTCACCCTGCAAATGGGGCGAAACCACCAGACTGTCGAGCACATGGCGCACCAGCATCTGTTGCGGATCCCTGACCGAGGTCAGGTTATAGGCCTTGTTCCACTTGTGCAGCATGCCAACAAAATCCAACAATTTTTGTTGTTGTTCAGCACTGGCCTGCAGGCCTGCCTGCTTCAGGCCCGAGGCCAATATTTCCGATAACACAGACGGTCACTCCAAGGGAAAATCAGGATGGGGGCTATTATGAAGCCCGCTAAAGACTAAGGGAAGCCTCAATGCTTCCCTCAGTTCCATGGTGCGGCGCTCAGGCGCTCTTACGCAGCAAACCGCGTTTTTTCAGGTGCACCAGCAGGATCGATATGGCGGCCGGTGTCACCCCGGAGATCCGCGATGCCTGACCTATGGTTTCCGGCTTGTGGGCATTGAGCTTGGCGATCACCTCGTTGGACAGGCCGGGAACTTCCTTGTAGTCCAGTTCCAGCGGCAATCCGGTATTTTCATTGCGTTCTGCCTTGGCAATTTCATCCTGCTGACGCTGGATATAGCCGGCATATTTGACCTGGATCTGTACCTGTTCGGCCGCCAGCGGATCCGCCAATCCCGGACCAAATCCTTCGATAGCCATCAGCTTGTCGTAATCCATTTCGGGACGGCGCAGCAGATCTTCAAAGGACGCCTCCCTGGATATAGGCGTATTGAGATGCGGATTCAGGGCATTCACCAGCGGTGAATTCACGTGGATCCACTGACTGCGCAGCCGTTGCAGCTCGGTTTCAATGGCTTCACGCTTTTCATTGAATCTGGCCCAGCGGTAATCATCCACCAGCCCCAGCTCACGGCCCTTCTCGGTCAAGCGCAGATCGGCATTGTCCTCACGCAGCAGCAGCCGGTATTCGGCACGGCTGGTGAACATGCGGTAGGGTTCCTTGGTGCCCAGGGTCGACAGGTCGTCCACCAGCACCCCCAGATAAGCCTGATCACGGCGGGGAGCCCAGGCGTCTTTACCTTGAACCTGCAATGCGGCGTTCAAACCGGCGAGCAGCCCCTGGGCACCGGCTTCTTCGTAACCCGTGGTGCCGTTGATTTGTCCCGCGAAGAACAAGCCGGAAATATTCTTGGTTTCCAATGAGTTTTTAAGATCGCGCGGATCAAAATAATCATACTCAATGGCGTAGCCGGGGCGAATGATCTCCGCATGTTCCATCCCTTGAATGGAACGCACCAGATTCAGCTGCACATCGAAAGGCAAACTGGTGGAAATGCCGTTGGGGTAGATCTCGTTGGTGTTCAGGCCCTCTGGCTCGATAAAGATCTGATGGGAGCTCTTGTCGGCAAACCTGTGGATCTTGTCTTCAATGGAAGGGCAATACCTTGGACCCACACCTTCGATAACGCCGGAATACATTGGGCTTCTGTCCAAACCGCCACGAATAATCTCGTGGGTTTGCTCATTGGTGTGGGTGATAAAGCAGGATATCTGCCTGGGGTGCTGGCTCACATCACCGATGAAAGACATTACCGGCAGAGGATCATCGCCCTTCTGCTCGGTCATCTTTGAAAAATCTATGGTATTGGCATCAATTCTGGGGGGAGTCCCGGTTTTCAATCTGCCGATACGTATGGGCAATTCACGCAAACGATCCGCCAGGGCGATCGATGGCGGATCGCCGGCACGACCACCGCTGTAATTTTGCAAACCAATGTGGATCTTGCCGCTCAAAAAGGTGCCGGCAGTCAACACCACTGTCGGTGCCTCAAAGGCCAGTCCCATCTGGGTTACAGCCCCAACCACACGGTCATTTTCAACCACTATGTCATCCACGGCCTGCTGGAAAATACGCAAATTAGGCTGGTTTTGCAGTATTTGTTGGATCTTCTGCCGGTACAGTGCCCTGTCGGCTTGGGCTCGGGTTGCCCTGACAGCTGGGCCCTTGCTGGAGTTGAGGGTACGGAACTGGATCCCGGCGAAATCGGTGGCAATTGCCATGGCGCCACCCAGGGCATCAATCTCTTTCACCAGATGCCCTTTACCTATACCGCCGATGGCCGGGTTACAGGACATTTGTCCCAAGGTATCCACGTTATGGGTGAGTAACAGCGTCTTGCAGCCCATGCGTGCTGCGGCTAATGCGGCTTCTGTACCGGCATGCCCGCCACCGACCACAATGACATCAAACCTTTCATGAAAATGCATGGAGCTACCTATCAGGGAAAATGGAATCGATTACCAGCCGGACATTTTAGCATTAGCAGCTGGAGAGGTGAACGATCTATTTGGCTTGTCTGATCCGCAGGGGATCGCTAAATAGATCTTAAGATCTTTATATAGATCTCTTTATTATCTCTTACTATTAGGATCGCGATCTCTTGTGTGTAACTGTTTTTATATAGATAAAACAATAACTAGCACGATCTCGATCCTGTGATCTGTTGGCGATCTAACGTCCGTGAAGGTGTGGGTAGATCGCCATTTTATCCACAAGGGGGATCTTTGTACGGATCGAGTTGTGAGTAATGCAAAAGATGATCAGATCAAAATAATAGTTTATCCACAAACTTATCATTTAAAAATCTAAAATGTGGATATTGTGGATCCTAACTGTGAGTAAGGTGGAATAAGATCCACCCATGGATCTCAAAGTTTTGCCAGCCAGCCATCCAACCAGGCCAGCGCAGGCTCTTCGGGCACAGGATCGCTTTGTACATCAATGCGGATCTTATCCACAAAGGGTCTGGCACCGGCATCGGTTAATAGATCGATCAGCTGCTCAGGTCCCTGACAAAAGGTGTCGTAACTTGAGTCACCTATGGCACACAAGGCAAAGCGAACCTTGCCCAGATCCGGCATGGCCAACAGCAGTTGTTTGGCAAAAGGCTGCAAATTATCGGGCAGATCGCCGGCACCGTGAGTGCTGGAAACGATCAGCCACAGGGCCTGTTCATCCAGTGACGCCAGATCCGGATCCAGATAAGTTTGGCATTGGTGGCCGGCCTCCGTCAGTTTGGCCATCAATTCATCGGCCACGTATTCACTGCCACCCAGGGTGGTGCCTACCAGTACTTCAATTTTCGCCATCATCAGTTCCTCAATAGAAAGTGCCCCATATTAGCCCAATTTGGCCGCGAATTCGCCGTTGTCACTGTTGTGCTAGCATCAAGTAAATGCCTATTAGCGGGAGGGCTGGGTGAAACGCTGGATTGCAATCATTCTGTTGGCAATGGTAACCATGCTCGCCTTGCTGAGACCCGAAATTGCCGGCGAATCCTTGCCGCGGACATCCTTTAACTGGGATGAAGAGCAGGGCAATTGCATCAGGGCCGGTTCTGCAAAAGGCAGCCTCGACAGGCGAGGGCAGTTGTCCCTGCTGGTGTGGAATATCCATAAACAGCAGGATGGCGCCTGGCCCGGGGCCTTGTGGTTTGACCCAGAGCCAAAGGCGGATCTGCTGTTGTTGCAGGAAGTTCGGGCCGAACCCGTACTGTTGTCGGCGCTTGAAGATCAACATTATACCTGGCAGTACATGGTTGCTTTTAAGTTGCGGGGTCAGGGTTTTGGGGTAATGAGTGCCGCTCGCAGCAAGACATCTGTGGTTTGCGGCTGGCTGGCTACCGAACCCTGGATTAGGATACCCAAGTCGGCGCTGTTGAGCCTTTATCCCTTATCCAATGGACAGGAATTGCTGGCGCTCAATCTTCACGGCATCAATTTTGATTTTGGGTTAGCGGCCTGGCAGGCACAGATTGAAGAACTGATCAGCGCAAGTGCCGAACATCAGGGGCCGCTGATCTTCGCCGGAGATTTCAATTCCTGGGGCGATCGCCGCAGTGCCTGGCTCAGGCAAACCATGGCTGCTCTTGGGCTCAAGGAATTGAGTTTCAACCCGGATAACAGGGTATTGGGTTTCAATACCCCGCTGGATCATCTGTTTTACCGCGATCTGCACCTGGAAAGAGCTTATGCCCCGCCAAGCACCTGGTCAGATCATGCGCCTTTATTGGCGACCTTCAGCCTGATCACTGAATCCGATTGAAGCCCACCTTTCTAAGCTTTTCTGTCTTTGCTTCATGGCCTTGCATGACCAACTTCAGGGTTTGGGTTTACAGGTACAGGGTTGTGAAGGGCCGTTCGTATGGTGTTTTTATTCCCTTGCCGCGCTGTCCGGAACAATAGCATCAGAGTTCAACAAACTTTTGAGGATCGGCAAGTCCACATGCCTTTTGGCGGTAATGGCATAAAAGCTCTCGGTGACCGAATCCAGAGCGGCGTAATTTTTCAGAATACCGGCCTGAATCTCATCCTGAACCACCACCTCAGGCACCACAGCCACTGCGCCTGCGTCTCGGGCAAGCAGTCGCAGCATGGCCATATCATCCACTTCCGCATAGGGAGTTACGGACAGCCCATGCTGCTCGCAATACAGATCAAATTGAGTGCGAATATCGCTGTCGGGGCCGGGTAACAGGAGCTTTACCCGGGTCAGATCCTGCGGAAAACGCAGGGTTGCAAATTCGCTGTCGTTGGGGCCGACCAAAAATACACCTTGCTGCGCGATCAGCTTGCAGCGCCAGGGGGTGGTGGAATCCGATGCGACGGGACGGTTGGAGAGGATCAGATCCAATTTGTGTACCCGCAGCTGCTCCAGCAGGTCATCAAAATTGGACGATTTCAGCGCCAGCTTCACTTTATCCAGTCCTATCACCGGCCGCAGAAAGTTTTCCTGGAAGTTGCGGGAAAGTGTTGCCACTGCGCCAATCCGTAATTGCTGCACCCTTTGCTCGCCACTTTCCATCATGGAAAGTAACTCATTGCTCAGGTTGAAAATGCTTTCGGCGTATTCAAGCACCAAATGGCCTACATCCGTCAGCGACAGCGCACGTCCCTGGCGGTGGAACAGATCGTGTCCGAGCCGTCCTTCCAACTGCTTTATCTGAGACGATAACGCCGATTGGGACACATTGAGTTTTTGCGCGGCACGGGTCAAATGCCCTTCTTTGGCCACGGTCCAGAAATAGTGGAGATGATGAAAATTAAGGTTTCTCATGTGATTGTTCATATATAAAGAACGTTTTGTAAGTATATATATATTTTACATCTGTTTCATGCTGCAGCAACAATAGGCTCCCGAAGTAGCACGCGTTGTAGAAAGGGATGCTTTGATGTTTTTAACCTTGCATGACTATTTGTTTGCCACTGTTTACGGCGGTGGTTTTTTGGTCAGTCTGTTGACCAAAGATCATCATTGGCTGGTTGCCCGCACTGCCACGCGCATGGCCTTGCTCGTCAGTGTTCTCTCACCGTTAATATTAGGGATGACAACACCTGTCTTGCCATCGGCCCTGGCCATTGTGATGGGGTTACTGGTGGCATTGCTCGGCTGGGTGATAGTCGATTTTGCCTCCCGTTATCTTGAGGGTGACTCTGGTCAGCCCCGTTTTGTCCGTGCCATGTTATTCACCCTTTTTTCTGTCGCATTGCTGGTGCAAAGCGACAATCTTTTGCTGATGGCGCTGGCGTGGAGTGCAAGCAGTTTGGGTTTGCATGTGTTGCTCACCCATTATCAAGATCGCAAAGCGGCTGAAATCGTCGCACACAAGAAGTTTATCGTCAGCCGCATGGCGGATGTGTGTCTGATTGTCGCCCTGTTCCTGATCTACCGGTCGCTAGGGACCTTCTCCCTGCCGGGCATCAACCAGCAGCTGACTGAGATGACAACACTCTCTCCCGCATTGAGCCTGGCGGCCTTCTTGTTTGCACTGGCTGCTATCCTCAAAACCGCGCAATTACCGCTGCATGGCTGGCTTATCCAGGTGATGGAAGCCCCGACCCCAGTGTCGGCGCTGCTCCATGCCGGCATAGTAAACATGGGCGGTTTCGTGCTGATTTCTCTCGCTGCCCTGATAAATCTGGCTCCGCTGGCACAAACCACACTGGTCGTTGTTGGCAGTATGACGGCCTTGCTTGCTGCTTGGGTCATGATGACTCGGATCAGTATCAAGGTTCGTTTGGCATGGTCAACCTGCGCGCAAATGGGTTTTATGTTGATGGAGATTGGTCTTGGCTTGTATGAACTGGCGCTGCTTCATCTGGTCGCGCACTCAGTTTATAAGGCCTACTGCTTTCTGTCCGCCGGCGATGCTGTGGAACACACGGTAAGCAAAGATTATCTGCCGCAGATTGGCAGCATTAAAGGCACTTTTGTCGCCCTGCTGCTTTCGGTTGTTTTGGTGTCGGTCATATTGCTGCTTTGGCAGCAGTGGTTACCGGCACTCTCGCTGCCTGTATCTGCCGGCGTCATTTTGATATTCGGATTGTCGCCCTTGCTCTGGCGTTATGACGGCACATCACTGCCTCAGCTGGCACTGGGCGCTATCCGGATTTGCTTCTTATTGCACTTGTATCTGGTGTGGCATGCCGCGTTTGCGCAAATTGCGCCAGCAGCCGCGCCAACACATCCGGCGTTGCTCTTCTTCGTCTGCGTGGCTTTTACCTTGCTTTATATAGGCCAGGTGGTGATACGTCGCTATCCCCACTCCAAGGTGGTTAAACGCCTCTATCCATGGGCGTACAACGGTTTTTATCTGGACGAGACCTTCACCCGCCTCACATTCAAAGTTTGGCCGGCGAGACTGAGCACCGAACAGGCACAAACTCAGGTTAACCGGAAAAAAGTAACCTTTGGAGAATCCGCATGACAGCCCTGCTTTGCGACGAAAACAATACAAGTCTCCTATTGGAGGCTGCCATCCAAGCCGCCTGCGACAGCATTGCACCCAATTGGCCGCTGGATCGAATGATTGCGGTTAACCCTTACTGGTCATGGGTTGGTAAACCCTTCAACGAGGTCGCCCATCACCTCGCGCGATTGGCCGGTTCGCCCATGGCGATGCCACTGGACTACTATCGTAAGCATTGGGAAAACGGCACTATTTGCCATCAGGATTTGACACAGGCATTGGCATCCCATTTCCCCCTCGGGAATTGGGATCTACAAGCTGCAATATCGGCCTTGAATGCCGAAGATGGGGCCCCGGTGCCACCACCTTTGTTGTGCGACACCCTGGACAGCCAACGCAACCTCCACAAAGAGCCGGCCTGGTGCGATACCATCACCCATCAGGTTGCCCAATTTTGTGCTGCTTATTTCGATCAGGATCAGGCCGATTGGCACCCATGTAGTGATATAGGGCTTTACCAAAGCTGGCGTGACACCCTGCGCCATGATCACAGCGTAGCCTTGCTGATGAAAGCGCCCCACATTCCTGCCTTGGCGGCTGAAATGGCTTCAACGCCCAAAGCACAAATCCGGCAGGCCCTTACTCAGCTGAATATTGCGCCCGGGCAGTGGCAAGACTATCTGCAGGCGGTGATCTATCGCGTGAGTGGTTGGGCGGCGTGGTGTGCTTATCAAAAATGGCAGGCGGCCCTGTCACATAAGGAGGATGACACCCTGATCGATTTGCTGGCTATCCGCTTGAGCTGGGAATGTCTGGTGGATGACAAGGCCCGTCATTCAGGCTCGGTGTGGCAACGTTGGCAGCAGCAATGGCAGCAACACTTACAGCAATACAATCCAGAGCTCACACACGCCGGGCTTATCTGGCAGCGTGCCCATGAAATCAGTTACCAGCGTCAGTTGAGCAAAAGACTGTCACAGCCTGTCACGCCAGCCAACGGGTCATACAAGGTCCAGGCCGTATTTTGTATTGATGTCCGCTCCGAAGTTATCCGACGCCACCTTGAAGCCCAGTCAGACGACATCAAAACCCTCGGTTTTGCGGGTTTTTTTGGCCTCCCCGTCAGTTACACGCCAATTGGAACCGAGATTAAACGCCCTCAGCTCCCGGGCTTGTTGGCGCCGGTATTGTCGGTATCTGACAGCGCAGGCTGCTGCGAACTGGACAACTCGCTGGCCGGGAAAAGGCAAAACGCATTGCAGCGGGAGTCGGGTTGGTCGCTGTTCAACACTATGCCGGCCTCGACCTTTACGCTGGTGGAAGCGCTGGGGCTGGGGTATGTGGGCAAGCTGATCAAACGCGCGCTGCCGGTTGCCGGGAAACCAGACTCTGCACCCGGATTATCCAGTGCAGGCATCAAGCTGCTTCGTCCGACCCTTGTGGCTGACGTCGAGCAACAAGTGATGCTTGCCGAAAGCGTCCTGAAAGGCATGGGGCTGATAGGCGATCTCGCGTCCCTGGTACTTCTGGTTGGACACGGCAGTGAGAATGCCAATAACCCCCAGCGTGCGGGGTTGGACTGTGGTGCCTGTTGCGGCCAGACAGGGGAGGTGAATGCCCGTGCTTTGGCACAATTGCTGAATCAGCCCGCCGTGCGTCAAGGTCTGCATCAGCGAGGCATTCAAGTTCCTGATAACACGAAATTCGTTGCAGCACTTCATAACACCACCTCGGATACCTTGACGCTGTTCGATACCGAGGTTTTTGATGATGACTTTCAACAGCAACTCAGGGCACTGCAAGCCACGCTGGACGCTGCTTCCTGCGCGGCACGGGCAGAACGTGCACCGCAACTGGGGCTGCTGCAAACCGTAAACAGACAGAATGCCCTTAAAAAAGGTATGGAACGCCGCACTCATGATTGGGCACAAACTCGTCCCGAGTGGGGGCTGGCGAATAATGCCGCCTTTATCATAGCGCCAAGGGCACGCACCCGTGGCATAAAGCTGGATGGTCGCACCTTCCTGCACGAATACCAGAGTGACGCCGATCCGGATGCAAGCCTGCTGGCGCAAATCATGACTGCGCCTATGGTCGTGACCAATTGGATTAACATGCAGTATTACGCATCCACTGTGGATAACCGTCGTTACGGGGCAGGTAACAAAACACTGCACAATGTTGTCGGTGGCCGATTGGGTGTTTTTGAAGGCAATGGCGGCGATCTGCGGATAGGTCTTGCGCTTCAATCTGTGCATGACGGCCGGAATTGGCGTCATGAACCCATCAGATTAACCGTGGTTATCGATGCGCCAGAGCAGGCCATCACCTCAGTCATCAACGCCCACCCCATTGTTCAACGCTTGGTCGAGAACCAATGGCTTTATCTGGCACGTTTTGACAAAGGAAAGCTCGCCTTTTTCGAAAGAGGCACGTGGAAGCTGTGGAGTGACGCGTAAAGAGAGCCCATAGCACCGTCTAAATAGCAAAGCCGTGCGCCAACAGTGGCTGGTGCACTAGACCCTTATTGTTGCCCCTGGTGTATCCATGAAAACCGAAATACTTAACGCGCTGCTTGCGGCAGATTTTCAACGTGCAGGAGAGCTGTTAACCGCCGGCGAACTGGTTGCTGTACCGACAGAAACCGTTTACGGGCTGGCCGCGGATGCCGGCAATCCAGAAGCCGTCGCCAAGATTTTTGCTGCCAAACAAAGGCCGAGAAATCATCCACTGATTACCCATATTGGCAGCATTGACCAGTTGTCCCTTTGGGTAAAGGAGATCCCTGATTGGGTTTCGCCGCTAGCAGATGCTTTCTGGCCCGGGCCGCTGACACTGATCTTCGAACGTCACCCTTCGGTTTCCGATGTGATAACCGGCGGACTGCCCAGCATAGGGGTGAGAATGCCTGATCATCCGGTGTTGTTGTCATTGCTACAGCAGTTTGATATTGCCGTTGCCGCGCCATCTGCAAACCCATATCAAAAACTCAGCCCTACCAGCGCAGCGCAAGTGCTGAGTGGCCTTGATGGAAAGATAGCTGCGGTACTCGATGGCGGAAACTGCGGCGTCGGTACCGAGTCAACCATTTTGCGGGTCGGTGAGGATAAAGCGGAGATTTTGCGCAGCGGGCCCTTGTCTGCCGAGGATTTACAGCCCTATTTGCCGGTACCTGTTATCACGCCACAAAGCCATCACCAAGCGGTATCCGGTAATAAAAAAGTGCATTATCAACCAAATGCCAAAGTGGTTATATGCCCAACCCCCACGTTTGCAGCGACGCTGGCCGCTGAGCCAGAGACGACAGGCGCCCTGGTTTATTCGTCTTCTCTGCAGGGGATCAATTGTCGGCAGCGCCTCATCCTGCCCTGCGATCACCAAGGCTATCGTCAGGCGCTTTACGCCTCTCTCCATGCGCTGGACGGCAAGGGAGTTCACAAGCTTTTGGTTGAAGCGCCGCCAATATTGCCTTCATGGGCCGATATCTGGGACAGGTTGAGTCGCGCCGCCGCCGAATAGGCGCCGGCAGCCTAAGCCCTCAAACTAAGCCCGCAACGAATCCTGAAAACCATAAAGTCCTCTACCCGGTTTGCCCAATGTTGGGGTATCCGGGGAGAGGACTTAAAGAGGTTTGATTCAAAGCGCTACTCGGCCCCAAATCATTTGCCGATACAGAAGGAGCTGAAAATCTTGCCCAGCAGGTCGTCAGAGGTGAATTGACCCGTGATTTCAGACAGCGCCTGCTGAGTCATGCGCAGTTCTTCGGCCAACAGCTCTCCCGCCTGGAAGACTTCCAGTTGTACCTTGCCCTGTTGCAGATGTTCAGCGGCTATTGCCAGGGCTTCCAGGTGGCGACGGCGGGCGATAAAGCCACCTTCGAGATTGCTCTGGTAGCCCATCAGGCTCTTGAGGTGTTGCTTCAGACTGTCGACCCCCAGTCCGGTTTTGGCCGAGATCCGATACACTGCATGGCCTTGTTCCTCTGTGACTTCCAGCGTTTCGCCGGTGAGATCGGCCTTGTTGCGCACCACAGTGACGCCGAGTCCTTTTGGCAGACGATCGATAAAGTCAGGCCAGATATCGTGGGGATCTACGGCATCCGTGGTGGTGCCATCGACCATGAACAGCACCCGATCGGCGCTGGCTATTTCATTCCAGGCCCGCTCTATGCCTATCTGCTCCACTGTGTCCGTGGTGTCTCGAAGGCCGGCGGTGTCAATGATGTGCAGCGGCATGCCATCGAGGTGTATATGTTCGCGCAGCACATCGCGGGTGGTGCCGGCGATTTCCGTGACTATGGCCGATTCCTTGCCGGCAAGAGCGTTAAGCAGGCTGGATTTACCGGCGTTGGGACGACCGGCAATCACCACCTTCATGCCTTCGCGGATAATGGCACCCTGCTTGGCGCTGGCTTGCACTTCATCGAGCTTGGCTATGATGCCGTAGAGGGCCGCCGCTATTTTGCCGTCGGAAAGGAAGTCCACTTCTTCATCGGGAAAGTCGATGGCGGCTTCCACATACAGACGCAGGTTGGTGACCTTGTCCACCAGCTCGTGAACCTCACGGGAAAATTCGCCCTGCAGGGATTGCAGGGCGCTCTTGGCGGCCTGCTCGCTGGTGGCGTCGATAAGATCGGCAATAGCCTCGGCCTGGGTCAGGTCCAGTTTGTCATTCATAAAGGCCTGTTCGCTGAACTCACCGGGACGGGCGATGCGGACGCCTTCCACTGCAAGTACGGCGCGGATCAACATATCCAGCACCACCTGGCCGCCGTGGCCCTGCAATTCCAGTACGTCTTCACCGGTGAAGGAGTTGGGACCCTTGAAGAACAGGGCAATGCCCTGATCCAGCACAGTGCCGTCGGCAGACTTGAAATCGCAGTAGTCGGCGTAACGGGTCATGGGCAGGTGACCCAGCACAGCCTGGGCCACAGTGGCAGCCCGTTTGCCCGAAATCCGGATGATGCCCACGCCGCCTCGGCCCGGGGCTGTGGCCTGGGCCACAATAGTGTCAGTTGTCACGTCAGTTTCCGTTTGCAATTCAAACAAAAAGGCGACCCGCAGGCCGCCTTTGAATTCATTAGCCTGAAAATGCGCTTATTTTAAGCCCTTTTTCTCCAGACCGGCATAAATAATCTTCTGTTGGGTGATGGCCACCAGGTTACCCACCAGCCAGTACAGTACCAGACCGGCCGGGAACCAGAGGAAGAACACGGTGAATATCACTGGCATCCATTGCATCATCTTTTGCTGCATGGGATCCATGGTCGGTGCCATTGGTTGCATCTTCTGCATCAGCCACATGGATACACCCATCAGCAGCGGCAGCACATAGTAAGGGTCCTGCACCGACAGGTCGTGGATCCACAGCATGAAGGGCGCATGACGCAGCTCAACGCTTTCCATCAGTACCCAGTACAGGGCGATGAAGATGGGCATTTGCAGCAGCATGGGCAGACAGCCACCCATGGGGTTAACCTTTTCCTTCTTGTACAGCTCCATCATGGCCTGACCCATTTTCTGGCGGTCATCTCCGAAGCGCTCCTTGAGATCTGCCAGCTTGGGTTGCAGATTGCGCATCTTGGCCATGGACACGTATTGTGCCTTGGTCAGTGGGAACAGCAGGCCACGTACTGTCAGGGTGATCAGGATAATGGCAATACCCCAATTGCTCACCAAAGATTGGAACAACATCAGCAACTTGTAGATGGGCACGGCCAGCCACCAGAGGAAGCCATAATCCACCACCAGGTTCAGGCTCTCTGACAGTTCAGACAGGGCGGCCTGATCTTTCGGACCCACATAGAACTGGGCGCTGATGGTTTGGGATTCACCCGGTGCTATGTCGTGCACCGCACCCTTGAAGCCGATATTGGCCTGGCCACCGGCGCTGACGGAGCTGAACAGGGTGTTCTTGTCATTGGCGCTGGGGATCCAGGCAGACACGAAATAATGCTGCAGCATGGCAACCCAACCACCCAGGGTGGATTGGTCCAGGTCTTTCTTGGCCATGTCTTCAAAATTGTACTTCTCATAACGCACATCGGCGGTTGAGAAGGCGCCACCACGGTAAGTCGGCATCATCATGCTGCTTTCGGTGGGCTTGATGGTCTGTTTAATCTGACCGTACATCTGTAACTGCAAAGGCGCAGCAGATTGGTTATTGACGCGGTAATCCACACCAATGTCGAACTTGCCACGATGGAATACAAACACCTTGGTTACCGTTACACCCTGATCATTGGTCAGGGTCAGAGGCACTTCCAGGGTATCCTGACCATCGGCCAGCACAAATTCATTGGCAGAGGCGCTGTACTGGGCGCGGCCCTTGGCTGCACTGTCGACACCATCACGACCAATCAGACCACTCTGGGCGATATAGGTGAAATCCTTCAGCTGCTCCAGCAACACAAAGGGCTCGTCTTTATCCAGCTCCAACTTGTGTGATATCAGGGCTGCATGCACTATGTCGCCACCCATTGGGCTGATGGCCACATCCAGTTGATCGGTCTTAACCTTGATCAGTGTCTGGTTGTTGACCACTGCGGCGGGGACACCGGCGTCGGCTGTTGGAACATCGGTATTGACTGACTGTTCCTGCACTGAGGCCGCAACTGTTTCGGTTGTGACCGGTTTGGGGGCTTTGTCAGCCTGCCACTGTTGCCACAGCAAAAAGCTGACAAACAGCAGACCTACAAGCAAAATATTGCGTTGAGATTCCATAGCCTATTTATTACACCTGTCTTTTTTGGGGGGAACGGGATCTGACCCGCCGGGATGTAAAGGGTGACATTTTAATATGCGTTTGGCTGCAAACCAACAGCCTTTTACCGTTCCGTGGACCTGGATCGCTTCTATTGCATAGTGGGAGCAGGTGGGATGGAAGCGGCACTTAGGGCCCAGCAAGGGGCTGATAAATATTTGATAACCACGGACCAGGCCTATGGTCAGCCATTGTAACGGCGACTGAGTTTGCGCCATAGCTTCTCTATCAGCCTCGTGAGTTCGGCATTTTCCATTTCCATCACGCCATTTCTGACCAAAACGACAATGTCCAGCGGCGGTAATTCATGCTGGTTCAGACGAAAGCTTTCTCTGATGAGACGTTTGATACGATTGCGTTCGTGGGCGCGCTTTACATAGCGTTTGGCCACGGTCAGTCCAATTCGGGGATGGGATGTGCCATTGGGAATGGCAAGCAGGGTAATTTCTGCTGAAGACGCTTTGATGGGATTGGAAAAAACAGCTTTAAATTGCGCGGGAGTTAACAAACGTAACTCCCGCGTAAAGGTGTAGCAAGTCACCTAGTTGTCGACCCTGGATCAGGCAGACAGACGAGCGCGACCTTTGGCACGGCGACGAGCCAGTACCTTACGGCCGTTTGCTGTAGCCATACGAGCGCGGAAGCCGTGAGAACGCTTGCGCTTCAGGTTGCTAGGTTGAAAAGTACGTTTACTCATGATGGCAATCCGTCTTTGTTAGTGAACATTCCTTGTCTCGTTATCGAGGCAAGGGCAAAAAAGAGGCCGAATTGTAATCACTGATGCGTCTGCCGTCAAGAAGCAAAGCCCTACAACAATGGAATTCAGCCCGGTTTTCTTTCCACTGCTTATGCTCAGAACACCACAGAGTGTGGATAAGTCTGTGCATCGGCACTATATCTGGTGGATCCAGTTAATGCCAAGCGGATCGAAGGTCGCGCATTATAGATCAATCCGGATCGCTTTATAAAGCAAGATTTCCACGGGATTGGCGTAAAAAAGATCCTTTTCGATCTTGACGGATCCCCTGGGTTAAGGTCTTGGGATCTCGCTGGGGATAAATCCATTTAAAGGATAGCGATCAGGGCGATCTCCCGATAGAATACATGTCCTTTTGGACGATCTATTTGGGGATAACA